>NZ_CP035914.1 GCF_004209775.1 Synechococcus sp. WH 8101
ATGGTTTGCCCGGACGTTGACGCCATGAAACTGGTCTGTTCTCAGGCTGAACTCAACGCCGCTCTGCAGCTCGTCAGTCGGGCCGTTGCGTCCAGACCCACCCATCCGGTGCTGGCCAACGTCCTGCTCACCGCGGATGCCGGCACCGGACGGCTCAGCCTCACCGGTTTTGACCTCAACCTCGGGATCCAGACGTCCCTGCCCGCATCGGTGGAGAGCAGTGGTGCCGTCACCTTGCCGGCGCGTCTGTTGGGGGAAATCGTGTCGCGTCTTTCGAGTGATTCACCCGTGACCCTCGCCAGCGATGGCGCTGGCGAACAGGTGGAGCTCACCAGCCTCAGTGGCAGTTACCAGATGCGGGGCATGCCCGCCGATGAGTTTCCCGAGCTGCCCCTGGTGGAAAACGGCACGGCCCTGAAAGTGGAGGCCGCTGCGTTGGCTCGCGCCTTGCGCGCCACCCTGTTCGCCAGCAGCGCTGATGAGGCCAAGCAACTCCTCACGGGTGTGCATCTGCGTTTTTCCGGTTCTCACCTGGAAGCAGCGTCCACGGATGGCCATCGCCTGGCGGTACTCGCCGTGACCGATGCCCTCCGCGAGGCCCCCACACTGGAGGGTGGGGAAGCCAGCGAGGGGGAGGCCTCTGATCTATCCGTCACCCTGCCGGCTCGATCGCTGCGGGAGGTGGAACGCCTCGTGACCAGCTGGAAAGGCGACGATCCAGTCACCTTGTTCTACGACCGTGGTCAGGTGGTGGTGCTCGCTGCCGATCAGATGGTGACCAGTCGCACCCTGGAGGGCACTTATCCCAACTACCGCCAGTTGATCCCCGACAGCTTCAGTCGGGTGTTTGAACTGGATCGCCGTGGTTTCGTCGCTGCCCTGGAGCGGGTGGCGGTGCTGGCGGATCAGCACAACAATGTGGTGCGGATCAGCAGCGAGCCCGAGTCGGGGCTGGTGCAGATCAGCGCTGATGCCCAGGATGTCGGCAGTGGTTCTGAGTCGTTGGCTTCTGATCTCAGCGGTGAGCCCGTGCAGATCGCCTTCAACGTGCGTTACGTGCTGGATGGCCTCAAGGCCATGGAAGCCGACCGGATCAAGCTGCGTTGCAATGCGCCCACCACGCCGGCCGTGCTCACCGCCGCCGATGATGACTCCGGGTTCACGTATCTGGTGATGCCCGTTCAGATCCGCAGCTGAGGCCTTGTCCCGTCCTGATCAGATCCTTCTGAGCGATCTGCTGCGCCATCGCGTGCGTTGCGATCAGGGGCTCGACCATGGTCCTGGCGTCATGGCCTGGATGCATCCGCCTGTGCATCGTCTGCTCGGTTGGGTCAGTCGTCCTTCGGCGCTGCGCACCCGTCGCGCGGTCTGGCGTCTCGATCAGTGGCGCGGGCTCAGTGAGCAGGAGGTGTTTGTGAAGGGACCATCGGCTGAGGCTGATCTCGTCACATTGGAACGGCTTCCCACGCTTCTGGAGGCCGATCTTCTGGATCGACACGGTGAACGGCTGGGGAGCATCGCCGATCTGGCGGTGGTGCCGGCTACAGGCCAGATCCTCCACTATCTGGTCTCGCGCAGCGATCCGCGCCTACCCGGCAGCAGCCGTTGGCGACTCACACCCGACCGCATCGTCGATCAGTGCCCCGGCCAGGTGTCCACGGCGCTGACCGAGCTGGATGAGCTGCCCCTGGCCCGCTCCAGTGTTCGACAGGATCTGCTGCGTCGTTCCCGCTCCTGGCGTGAGCAGCTGCAGCAGATCGGTGATCGGGCCGGAGAGCGACTGGAGGGTTGGTTGGAGGAGCCTCCCTGGGACGAACCTCACGATGCGAGGCCGGAAGCCTGGGACGACGACTGGGGAGACGCCAGTCCGAGGCGGCCTGATCGCCCATCCCGCTCCCCCCGTTCTGATGGGGGTGATGACGATCCGGATCCCTGGATCTGAACCGCTGTCGGCAACACTGGAGATAGCTGATCAACCTCCAGTGGCCCAGTCCCCCGCTTCGGCGCCGTCGTTTGACGTGACGGCCGCTCTCCGCAAGGAGGGACTCACCGAGGAGGACTACCGCGAAATTCAGCGCCGTCTCGGTCGTGATCCCAACCGGGCCGAACTCGGCATGTTCGGGGTGATGTGGTCGGAGCACTGCTGTTACCGCAACTCGAGGCCGCTCCTGCGTGGTTTTCCGACGGAGGGGCCACGCATCCTGGTGGGACCGGGGGAGAACGCCGGGGTGGTGGATCTGGGCGAGGGGCACCGTCTCGCGTTCAAGATCGAGAGTCACAACCATCCCTCGGCGGTGGAGCCCTTTCAGGGAGCGGCCACCGGTGTCGGTGGCATCCTGCGCGACATCTTCACCATGGGCGCCCGTCCGATCGCCCTGCTGAATGCCCTGCGTTTCGGCCCCCTGGAGGAGCCTTCCAATCGGGGACTGCTGGAGGGCGTGGTAGCCGGCATTGCCCATTACGGCAATTGCGTTGGCGTGCCCACCGTGGGTGGTGAAGTCGCCTTTGATCCCTCCTACAGCGGCAACCCGCTGGTGAACGCCATGGCCCTGGGGCTGATGGAAACGGAGGAGATCGTCAAATCCGGAGCCTCCGGCGTCGGCAATCCCGTGGTGTACGTGGGAAGCACCACCGGTCGTGACGGCATGGGGGGCGCCAGCTTTGCCAGCGCTGAACTCAGTGGCGCTTCCCTCGATGACCGCCCCGCTGTGCAGGTGGGTGATCCCTTCCTGGAAAAGGGGTTGATTGAAGCCTGTCTGGAGGCCTTCCAGAGTGGTGATGTGATCGCCGCCCAGGACATGGGAGCGGCCGGTCTCACCTGCAGCTGTGCCGAAATGGCCGCCAAGGGGCATGTGGGCGTGGAGCTCGATCTGGATCGGGTGCCAGCACGGGAAGAGGGCATGACCGCCTATGAATTTCTTCTCTCCGAGTCGCAGGAGCGCATGCTCTTCGTGGTGCGTGCTGGTCGTGAGCAGCCGCTGATGGAGCGTTTCCGCCGCTGGGGGCTGCAGGCGGCCGTGGTGGGACAGGTGTTGGCGGAGCCTGTGGTGCGGGTGTTGCAGCACGGAGCGGTGGCCGCTGAAATTCCCGCCCGCGCCCTGGCGGAAGACACGCCGATCAATCAGCACAGCCTGTTGGCCGATCCCCCCCTCGACATCCAGCAGCATTGGCAATGGCAAGACTCCGAGTTTCCCCTTGCCGCGTCGGAGCACGACTGGGGTGCCGACCTGCTCGCCCTGCTCGATGATCCGACCATCGCCAGCAAGCGCTGGGTTTACCGCCAGTACGACCAGCAGGTGCTGGCCAACACCGTGATTCCGGCTGGAGGCGCCGACGCCGCGGTCGTGCGACTCCGTCCTCAGCAGGGGGAAGGGTCCCTGCAGGGAACCGAGCGCGGTGTGGCGGCCACGGTGGATTGCCCGAATCGCTGGGTGGCGCTGGATCCCGAGCGTGGTGCGATGGCGGCGGTGGCGGAAGCGGCCCGCAACCTGAGTTGTGTCGGCGCCGAACCGCTCGCGGTGACCGACAACCTGAACTTTCCCTCACCCGACACCGATCGCGGCTACTGGCAACTGGCGATGGCCTGTCGTGGTCTGGCTGAGGCCTGCCGTCGACTGAACACCCCCGTGACCGGTGGCAATGTCTCCCTCTATAACGAGACCCGCAGTGACGATGGCGCGTCGGTGCCGATCCATCCCACGCCCGTGGTGGGCATGGTCGGGGTGGTCGAGTCCATCGCCAAGGTGATCGGTCTGGGGTGGCGGCAGGCGGCTGATCCAGTGGTGCTGCTGGGGGTGCCGATCGCTGGGCCGGCTGATGACCGGCTTGGGCTGGCAGGCAGTGCCTATCAGGGTGTGATCCACGGTGCCCTCACCGGCCGACCGCCTCGTCCGGATCTGGATCTCGAGGCGAGGGTGCAGGCCCTGGTGCGGGCGGCGATTGCCAAAGGTCTGTTGGCGTCCGCCCACGATTGCAGCGACGGTGGCCTGGCGGTGGCGTTGGCGGAGAGTTGCCTGGCGGTGGGCCTGGGTGCCGCGATTGACCTAGGCAGCGGCGGGGTCCGTCCGGAGCAGCTGTTGTTTGCGGAGGGAGGCGCCAGGATCATCGTGTCGGTGAAGGCGGAAGCCTTTGAGGCCTGGCAGGCGCTGTTGGCTGGAGCGCTCGGTCGTGATGTTCCGGCCACGCCCCTTGGCACCGTCACGAATCAGGGGCGTCTGACGATGCGCTCGGGAGATCAGGCCTTGCTGGATCTCGAGGTCGCCGCCATGCGACTGGCTTACGACCAGGCGCTGCCCCGACGCATGGCCGCTTCGATGCCGGCAGGTGGTGTGGAGGCATGATGCAAAATTGTGACGACTTCATGACGTCGAGGCGCTCTGTGCATCAGTCCGAGACGGAGCGCCCCGACCGGATGGAGGAGGCGTGCGGCGTCTACGCCGTGCTTGCCGCCGAGCAGCCGGTGGCGAACCTCACCTATTTCGGTCTCTATTCCCTGCAGCATCGCGGCCAGGAGTCGGCGGGAATCGCCGTCTTCAACCAGGGCAAAGTGCGCCTGCACAAAGATATGGGTCTGGTCAGCCAGGTGTTCGATCAGGACGTCCTGGCTCGCATGCCCGGCCATCTGGCCGTGGGGCACAATCGCTATTCCACGACCGGCAGCAGCAGGGTCTGCAATGCCCAGCCGGTGGTGCTGATGACGCGCCTCGGCCCTTTCGCCCTGGCCCATAACGGCAATCTCGTCAACGCAGCGGAACTGAGGCAGCGTGTTGATGATGGCCAGGCCGAATTCACCTCCACCACCGACTCTGAATTGATCGCGCTGGCGATTCAGCAGGCGGTGGAGCGCGGCCTCGATTGGCAGCCGGCGATCACGGAAGCCGTGGCGTTATGTCGTGGTGCTTTCAGTCTGGTGATTGGCACCAATGACGCCCTCTATGCCCTTCGCGACGGCTACGGCATCAGACCCCTGGTGTATGGCCGCCTTGGCGAGGCCAGCGAGGGGCACTGGGTGGTGAGCAGTGAAACCTGTGGGCTCGACATCATCGGCGCCAGCTATGAGGCGGATGTGCAACCCGGCGAGATCGTGCGGTTTCATTGCGGTGAAACGGAGCCATCGATTGCGCGGTGGGTGGAGCCCTCCACTCGGATGTGTGTGTTCGAAATGATCTATTTCGCCCGGCCAGACAGCCGCTTCTTTGGAGAATCGCTGTACAGCTACCGGCAGCGCATCGGTCAGATCCTGGCGAAGGAATCGGCGGTGGAAGCAGATCTGGTGATCGGTGTGCCTGATTCGGGTATTCCTGCCGCCATCGGTTATGCCCAGGCGAGCGGATTGGCGTTTGCCGATGGCCTGATCAAAAACCGCTATGTCGGTCGCACCTTCATCCAACCGACCCAGGCGATGCGGGAAGCGGGGATACGGGTGAAATTGAATCCGTTGCCGGATGTGCTGGCCGGTCAGCGGGTGGTGGTGATCGATGACTCGATCGTGCGCGGTACCACCAGCCGCAAGCTGGTGCAGGCCCTTCGCGATGCCGGTGCCACCGAAGTGCACATGCGGATCAGTTCCCCACCGGTCACCCATCCCTGTTTTTACGGCATCGATACCGACACCCAGGATCAGCTCATCGCCGCCCGTCTCACGTTAGCGGAGATTCAGGAGCATCTCAAGGTCGACTCCCTCGCCTATCTCAGCAAAGAAGGGATGGTGGAAGCAGCGCGGGCCAGTTCGTCCCAGTTCTGCACCGCCTGTTTTGATGGCGCTTATCCGGTGCCGATGGATGAGGCGATGCGCTCCAGCAAGCTCATGCTCGAGCCGGCCGGTGTGGCGGCCTCACTCCGCTGAGTCCTTCGTGCCGTTGATCAGCGGCACCAAAGCCTGAAGCGTTTCGCTCTCTCGCAGCGGCAGCTCCAGGCTGTGATCGTTGCTGATCGCCGTGCCGGCGACCCGTCCATGCCGCCCCTGGCTGGTGATTAAGCCCAGGAGCGGTGCCGCCAGGCAGATGGACACGAGTCGATCGTCCGGTGCAGCCGCTGCATTCAGATCGATCGCCAGATCGCCCAGATCGCCGCGATGGCACAGTCTCAGATCGCCGAGCGGGCGTCGGATCAACCGACCCTGATGCGTGGCGGCGATCAACTGGCCAGGAGCGTCGCCAGGCAGGCTGACCGCCCCGACCGGCTGCTCTCCGGGCAGCAGGCGCAGCGCCACCGGCCCCTGGGCCAGCTTTCCCATCAACGGCAGCGCCGTGTCATCCACCGGCAGCCTCAGCACCCGGCCGATGTTGGTCACCAGGGCGATCGTTCCCCCTTCGGAGCAGATCACTCCAGCCTGGAGGCTGACGCCATCCTTGAGCTTCAGCACGCTGGCGGCCCGCCCCGACAGTTCCTGCAGGTCCTGCAATGGCAGACGCTTGAAACGACCGTCGCTGCTCAGCAGACCGAGGGACAGCGTCCGGTTGGCGTGATCGTCGTCGGTGTTGGGGAGAGGCAACAGGTTGATAACGGTTTCACCCTCCATGGCGGTGGGTAGAAACCGTTCGAGCGGTCCTGGTTGTTGTCCGGCGAATTCCCAGCGCACCAGGGCAACCCGGCCCTGGGCGGTGAGGGCCAGCAACCGGGGTGGTGGGGCGATCGGCAGGATCAGGCGGGCTGGTGATGGTTCATCGCCGAGTGCGGCGGCGTCTTGCAGATGCATCCGGCCCAGCACCTGGGGGCTGATCACCTTGACCTGGCCATCGGCTTGGATCAGCAGACGGGCATCGCCAGGGAGAGCGCCCAGGGCCTGCTTGCGTTGCAATTCGGCATTCGGGCGTTGGGTGGCGGCCCGTTCGGCCATTAGATGATCACCGCCTTCGATCAGGCGGGTGCGTCGCGGCGTGGCGAATCGTTTCTTGAGCTGCTTCAGCTCATCCACCAGAGCCGCTAGCAGAACGTCCCGTTGCTCGAGCAGGCGTTGCAGGCGACTGCGTTCCTGGCGAAGTTCCTCGGCTTCCTTCCGCAGGCTCTCCTGCTCCAGCCCGGTGAGTCGACGCAGCGGCATCGCCAGAACGGCATCGGCCTGTCGTTCGCTCAGGTCGAGGTGCACCATCAGGCTGGCCCTGGCGCTGGCCGCATCCCGCGCCTCCTGGATCATGCTGATCACCTGTTGCAGCGACTCGAGGGCGCGGTTGAGACCCTCCACCACCTCGAGGCGATCCTCGGTTTTGCGCAGGGCATGGCTGGTCCGACGGATCAGGGTTTGCTCGCGATAGTCGAGGAAGGTCTGCAGCAGCTGGCGCAGGGAGAGCTGCTGGGGCTGACCGTTCACTAAGGCGAGCAGGATGGCTCCGAAGTTGCTCTGCAGCGACGTGCGTCGCTGCAGGTCGGCAAGAACCTTGCCTGGATCGGAATCCCGTCGCAGTTCCACCACCACCCGCATGCCGTCGCGGTCGCTCTCATCCCGGATGTCAGCGATGCCACCGATGCGCCCATCGTTCACCTGCTCCGCCAGCTTTTCGATCCAGCCCGCTTTGCTCAGTTGAAAGGGCAGTTCGGTGATCACCACGGCATTGCGCTTGTGGCGCCCTTTGCCGGGCTGCACCTCCTCGATGTGAGCCACGCCCCGCATGGGGATGCTGCCGCGACCGGACAGGTAGGTCTCCCGGATGCCAGTGCCTAACAGCACTTCGCCGCCAGTTGGAAAATCCGGGCCGGGAATCAGGGTCAGGAGTTTGTCATCGCTCAGCTCCGGTTGGCGCACCAGGGCCACCAGGGCATCCACCACCTCGCCGAGATTGTGAGGCGGGATGTTGGTGGCCATGCCCACGGCAATCCCGGCACAGCCGTTGAGCAGCAGGAAGGGCAGCTGGGCCGGCAGCACGGTCGGTTCCTGCTGGGAGCCGTCGAAGTTCGGAGCGAAATCAACGGTGTCGTCGCCGATTTCATCGAGCAGTCCCTGATGGGCGATCGGAGCCAGGCGGGTTTCGGTGTACCGCATGGCAGCCGGCGGATCGTCATCCACGGATCCGAAGTTGCCGTGGCCATCCAGCAGGGGGTGGCGGCTGGAGAAGGTCTGCACCAGCCGCACCAGAGCGTCGTAGACCGCCTGATCACCGTGCGGGTGATATTTTCCCAGCACATCGCCAACGACGCGGGCGCACTTGCGGTAAGGCCGATCCGGTGTCAGGCCCAGTTCGTGCATCGCATAGAGGATGCGGCGCTGCACCGGCTTGAGGCCATCGCGGGCATCGGGCAGGGCCCGACCCACGATCACGCTCATCGCGTACTCGAGGTAGGAGCGCTGCATCTCCTGATGCAGGGCGATCGGTTGAACGCGCTCCTCGGCCATCCGGATCGGAAATTCTGAGGGCGGAAGGGGCTCAGCCTACAGATCTCCCCTGGGATGACCAGTCCTGTCAGCTGGCGCTGCTGGGATCGGCGTTGGCTTCTGCACGCTCCACCGCATCCTGGAGGGCCGGGTTCGCCAGCAATGTTCGCGTCGCCAGCCTCAGGTTCAGCCCCCACAGCTGCTGTTTCTGATGCCCGGGGAGCACGTAATTCGGATCCTCGGCCAGGGCTTGTCGCGCCAGGGTCAGCGCCTCTTCATTACCTGGAGATTGGCTGTTCAGTGCAGCGGCCAGGGCGAGCATGGGTTCGGCGTTGCGTTGGATCGTGAGCACGCGTCGCCAGCGTTGAATCGCCTCACGGGTGTTGCCCATTTCGAACAGCACGATCGCCTGGTTGTTCACCGCTTCCCAGAAGGTGGGTTTGAGGCTGGCGGCTTTTTCAAAGGCCTTGAGTGCGGCGCCATAGCGCGACTGCATCACCCTGGCGTTGCCCAGGTCGAAATAGGCGCCGGGGTTGTTGGGATCGAGCTTCAGCCCCTCATCAAGCAGAGGGATGGCATCCTCCGGCCGGTTGTCGCGCAGGGCCAGGGAGGCCTCGGCAAACCAGAGTCCGGCTTTGTTGGGATTGAGTTCCTTGGCCTTGGCCAGGGAGCGGGCGGCCGCATCCAATTGCTGGCTGCGGAGTTGGGCCTCAGCCAGCACTGACCAGAGCCGTTCATCCTCTGGTTGGAGCCGCACGGCCAGCGCCGCCAGCCGGGCGGCTTCTTCCGGCTGCCCCAGCTTGAGCAACTGCGCCGCCGTGCGTCCGATGCCGATGCCGGAACCCTCCAGTTCCTGCTGGCTTGGCACAAACACCGTGGGAATGAGCGCCTTGGCAGGCAGGGGCAGAATTGCGCCCGCCAGGGCGAGCAGGGTCGCTGCACACCTGGTTGCACCGGGTTTGAAGCGCGCGTTGCGACCCATCACTTTGTTGTTGATCCGTCCAGGGTAGGAGGGCTCTCCATACGCGTTGCTTCGGCGTTGCGTCTCCACATCCAGGGCTTGATTCTGCGCAGCGCCGAACCACGCAGTTTCTCCAGCCAGGTGGCGTCATCCCAGCTCAGGGCCTGGTCGCGCTGCAGGTTGAGGATCCAGGGCCGGGGCTGCACATCGGGATCCTCACTGCAGGGCAGGGGCCCTTCATTCCAGGGGCAGACCTCCTGACAGATATCGCAGCCCGCCAGCCATGGACCCAGGGCAGCCTGGATCGCCTCAGGTAGTTGTGGATTGCGGTTTTCAATTGTGTGATAAGCGAGGCAGCGGCGGGCATCGACCACAAACGGCTCCCGGATCGCGTCCGTGGGGCAGGCGTCGATGCAGCGATGACAGCGTCCGCAGAGGGGTTCGGCGGGTTGATCCGGCGGCAGGTCGAGGCTGGTGAGCAGGTGACCGATCACCATCCAGGACCCCCGTTGGCGGTGGATCAGGTTGCTGTGTTTGCCGATCCAACCCAGACCGGCTTCCTCCGCCCAGGCTTTGTCGAGCAGGGGGTCGGCATCCACGCAGGCTCTCCAGCCCACGCCCAGATGCTGCTGCTCCAGCCAGCGTCCGAGCCGCTTCAGCCGTTGCATGACGACGCGGTGGTAATCCCGCCCCCAGCCATAGCGGGCGATCGCCAGCGTTCCCGGGTTCCGCCTGGCCGCCACGTGATAGTTCAGACCCACTGCCAGAAGGCTCCTGGCACCGTCGAGCAGCCGTTCCGCCGCCAGCCGCCGTGGTGCGGCCATCCAGGCCATGTCGGCTTGATGTCCTGCCTCCAACCAGCGTTGCAGGGCTGCCGTCCGCAGTTGGAGTCGGGGACTGCCCGGTAACCGGGCGAGACCCACCGGCTCGAAGCCCTGCTGCCGCGCTTCCCGCTTCAGGGCCGCGGCCAGCCTTGCCAGATCGGTGTCAGCGGACACGGAAAGCGACCGTACAGTTGGGCGACTTCAGGCATCCTGCCGTGTCCGCTTCTGCTCCAGGTTCCTCGTCCACGCTGCGTCTCGCCCCTGTGCTGCGCTGGCTGGGTCTCACTCTGGTGGTGCTCCTGGTTCTGCAGATCGCTGTGGTGCTCAGTGGTGCCGACTGGGCCGAGGCGTCGTTTCAACAGCTGCTGATCGAACGGCTCGTCAGTCAGGCCCCGATGGGATTTGTCGGCTTGTTGCTGATGTTGATTGGGTCGCGCCTGGATCATCCCGTTGCCGATCGGCTGCCGATTCGTTGGGTGGTGTGCGTGCTTTCGGCTCTGCTGGCGATCGCCATGATCGCAGTGGTGCCGATGGCGATCAGTGGCAATCAATCGCTCGCCGGTCAGGCGGATCAGACGCTGCAGCAGCGCCGCAGCCAGCTGGAGATGGCTCGACAGCAGGGCAAGAATCCCGACAACGTGAAGATGCTGGGCGAGCAGCTGGCCCAGGCCGGGCAACTGCCTGCTGACGCCACCGATGACGACAAGGCCAAAGCGGCCCGGGAGTTCATCGATGGTCAGCTGCAACAGATGAATGACCAGATTCAGCAGGCAGAGCGCCAGCGCAATCTGGCGATGAATCAGCGTCGTTTCGGTGGCACTGTCAGCGCGGTGGTGCTGGCCATTGCCTTTGTGTTGCTCGCATTCGCGGCTGTTCTCTGATCGCTGGTTAGGTTGGTTGGATCACGTCATCGCAAGGACCGGGACCTTTCTTGGTGCAGTCCAACCCCAGACCCGATCTGCCGCTCGGCGCCAGACTTCAGCAGGATCTCAAAAATGATCTGATTGCTGGTCTGCTGGTGGTCATTCCGTTGGCCACCACGATCTGGTTGGCGACCACGGTGAGCCGCTTTGTGTTGGCGTTTCTCACGTCGATTCCAAAGCAGTTCAACCCATTCATCACGCTCAACCCACTGCTGCAGGACCTGATCAATCTGGCCCTCGGCCTGACGGTTCCCCTGCTGGGGATTCTTCTGATCGGCTTGATGGCCCGCAACATCGTGGGCCGATGGTTGCTGGAGTTCGGCGAAGGCACCTTGTCACGGATTCCCCTGGCGGGATCGGTGTACAAAACGCTGAAACAGCTCCTTGAAACCTTCCTTCGCGACAATTCCCAGCGGTTTCGTCGTGTCGTTTTGGTGGAGTATCCCCGCGAGGGTCTGTTCAGCGTCGGTTTTGTGACCGGTGTGGTGGGGCCCTCGTTGCAGGCCGAACTTGAGGAGCCCCTGCTCAGTGTGTTCATCCCCACCGCTCCCAATCCCACTACCGGCTGGTACACCCTGGTGCCTGAGTCATCGGTGCGGGATCTCAATCTCTCGGTGGAGGATGCTTTCCGCACGATCATTTCCGCTGGGATCGTCAACCCGGATGAACGGGAAGCCCCTGTGAATCGCAGTTTTTCCAGTCTTCTCTCCCAGTTGCGCGCCTCCTCCCCGTCGTCGTCCCGTGCTTCGGAAGCTTGATCTTCCTGTGCCCACCTTCGCTTGACCTCCATGCAGTCCCGTTCCCTGGCCCGTGAGCTGGCGCTCCTGGTGCTCGGTCAGCTTCCTGACCGTGATGGCCAGGTGATGGCTGATGTCTCCCTGGAGAGCCTGCTCCAGAAGGCGCTCGACACCCTGATGCAGCACTGGCGGGAGACCTTGGATGGCTGTGCCGCTGATCTGGAGAAGGCCCAGCAGCATCTGCTTGACAGCGAACTACAGGATGGTGGCGATCGAGGCGGCACACAGGTTGCTGTGCGTGACCAGCTGCAGGCGTCGATCGGCGCGGCCGAACAGGTGCTCAATGGTCTCTCCGGCTGCCTGGAGCTGCCCCGTTTGCTGGCGCTGGCTGATCAGGATCAGGTGCGTGATGACGCCCGCCGGCGGGTGGCTCTCGTGCTGGAGCAACGCAGCGCGATCGATGCCCGTCTGGATGGGGTGATGGAAGGCTGGCGCCTCAGCCGTCTGCCACGGATTGATCGCGACATTCTCCGCTTGGCGGTGGTTGATCTCACCGCTCTCCACACGCCGGCAGCGGTGGCCTGCAATGAAGCTGTGGAGCTGGCCCACCGTTACAGCGATGATCAGGGCCGGCGCATGATCAACGGTGTTCTGCGCCGACTGCAGCAGGCGGCAACGACTGCCGCCAGCTTCTGAGCCCCGTCTTCTGACCTCTGGTCACCACACTGCCGCTTCGATGGTTTACGACTGGTTCAACCGCTCGTCCGTTCCCAACGGTGAGGATGCAACGTCTCCACCAACCCCAGAGGTTGGTGAAGCTGCGGCTGAAGCGACTGATCAAACAGCTTCTGAAGCGACGGAGGAGGATCCGCTGGAGTGGGCCCGTCAGGCTTACGCCCGCCTGAAAGCGCAGAAGGCCCAGGCCCAGGCGGCTCAGGACACTCCGAAGCAGGAGCGCGCAGCCGAACCTGACTCCTCGCCTGATCCTGACCCTCCGGTTGCGCCTCCATCACCCCCACCAGCCCCGTCGGCTCCCCTGTCGTTGTTGGAGCAGGCGGCGGCGCAGCGTCAGGAGCGTCTGCAGGATCTCGAGAGTCGGGCCTCCCGCGTCGAGGAGCCCGCACCGGTTCCCCCCGTTCGCACTGCGCAGACCTCGGAGACGGTTCAGGACAGTCAGGAGCCCCAGCTCGGTGACTTTGATGACACCTTCACCTGGTCAGCGGAGGTTCTGGCCGCCCAGGGCCGTCAGGTGGATCAGGTGTCGCTGGAGGAGATCGATTGGCTCGGTCGCCTGCGCCGCGGTCTGGAGAAGACCCGACAGGGCTTTGTCACCAGCCTGCTCGAAACTCTCGGTGATGACCCCCTCACCCCCGAGGTGGTCGATGATCTCGAGGCCTTGCTGCTGCGGGCGGATGCCGGGGTGCAGGCCACCGATCAGGTGATGGAGGCTCTGCGGCGTCGCCTCAATGAAGAGGTGGTGGATCCCGGTGAGGGGATCCGTTTTCTCAAGGAGCAGCTTCGCGGTCTGCTGGAGCAGCCGATTCAGGCCAGCGGTGTTGAACTGCTGGCGCCGGAACGGGGTCGTTTGAATATCTGGTTGATGGTGGGCGTCAACGGTGTTGGCAAGACCACCACCCTGGGCAAGCTCGCCAATCTGGCCGTGCGCAGTGGCTACAGCGCTCTGGTGGCCGCGGCCGACACGTTCAGGGCCGCTGCGGTGCAGCAGGTGGCGGTGTGGGCGGAGCGGAGCGACGTGCCGGTGATCTCCAATCCATCAGCGAACGCCGATCCTGCCGCTGTGGTGTTCGATGCGATCGGTGCAGCCCGCTCCAAGGGTGTGGATCTGCTCCTGGTCGACACGGCCGGACGTCTGCAGACCAAGCACAACCTGATGGAAGAGCTCCAGAAGATCCGGCGCATTGTCGATCGATTGGCTCCGGAAGCCAGGGTGGAGTCGCTGCTGGTGCTGGATGCCAGCCAGGGGCAGAACGGCCTCAAGCAGGCGATGGCCTTTGCCAAGGCTGCTGATCTCACCGGTGTGGTGATCACCAAACTCGATGGCACCGCCCGCGGTGGTGTCGCTCTGGCGGTGGCATCGGAAGCCGGCTTGCCGATCCGGTTCATCGGGGCTGGCGAAGGGATTCGAGATCTCCGGCCCTTCAACAGCTTTGAATTTGTCGAGGCGTTGCTGGCTGGCCGCTGAACCCTTGCTACCTTGCGGGTCCTGCCATGGTCGGCCGTGAGCAGCAAGCCACCACGGCGCCATTCCACTCCGCGTCAACGCAACAGCGTTCAGCCGTTGACGGCCACGGCGTCTCTGCGTCAGCTGCTCGATAGTCTTTCCAACGAGCAACGCACCAACCAAGACCTTCTGGTCTCGCTGGGATTCGCTCTGCGCAGCTTCACCAATCTGCATCGGTTTCTGGAACTGGTGCCGGTGGTCGCCTCCCGTTTGGCGGGCGTGGATGGTGCCTTGCTGGTGCCCTTTCAGCCTGATGGTCGGCTCTGGCGGGAACAACTGCAGGTGCTTCCTGTGGAGCGTTCGCAAGAATTGCTCCGCCAGATCGCGGCCTTTGGACCCGGCCATGCGGTTGGTTTTGCCTCCGAAGAGGCTCAGGTGCAGGCCCTGGATCAGCTTGTGCAGCGCCAGCTCGGCCGTTCCGATCTGTTCGCCACCTCCCTGGTGGCGCGCGGGCGGCAGCGTGGGCGTCTGTATGTCTTCAACAGCACCGGGCCGCTGGTGTGGAGTGAGGTGCACCGCCGCCATGTGCAGCTCGTCGCCGATCTCACTGGCGTGGCGATTGAGAACGATCTCATGCTGCAGGAGGCGCGCCGGCATGAGCGGGTCGATCGACAGCTGAGCATCGGCGCCGAGATCCAGGCCCAGTTGCTGCCGGATCACTGCCCGGTGATTGAAGGCGTGGAACTCTCGGCCCGGTGCCGGCCTGCGTTTCAGGTGGGCGGCGACTACTACGACTTCATTCCCACCCGTCCGGAACTGATCGGTCGCCGCCGGGAGCGGGGGCGTTGGGCTCTGGTGATGGGCGATGTGATGGGAAAGGGTGTTCCCGCTGGGCTGTTGATGACCATGTTGCGCGGCATGCTGCGCGCGGAGGTGCTGAGCGGCCTGCCGCCGGATCGGATTCTTCACGATCTCAATCAACTGGCCCAGGAAGACCTGGCCCAGTCGCACCGGTTTGTGACGCTGTTCTATTCCGATTTCGATCCGCGCACCCGTCGGCTCCGTTTTGCCAATGCGGCTCACAATCCACCGTTGATCTGGCGGGCGCAGCAGCGCAGCATCGGGCGGCTGGATGCGCCTGGTCTGTTGATTGGATTGCAACCGGAAGCGGATTACGGCTGTGGTCAGGTGGTGCTCGAACCGGGTGATGTGATCCTCTATTACACCGATGGGGTCACCGAGGCACCGGGAATCACCGGGGATCGCTTTGATGAGGCCAGGCTCATGCGCACCCTGGAAGGTGCTTGCCGATCCGGGATGGGATCCCAGGGAATCCTCGATCAGCTCTTCACCCGATTGGATCGTTTCGTGGGTGCGGACCGGCAGCTGGAGGATGATGCCTCGATGGTGGTGCTCAAGGTGCGCGAGGAGGTGATGCTGCCGTCCGTCCCCCGTGCGTCCCTCTGACAAGCTGAGGCTGTGTGCTGAGATCGGCAGCGATGACAGGCGGGGTGACGGGCGGCGGAACGACGACCTGGAGTGATCGTTTCGATCAGGGCCTGCATCCGGCGATTGAGCGTTTCAACGCCTCGATCGGGTTCGACATTCAGCTGCTACAGGAGGATCTGGATGGGTCGATCGCCCACGCCAGGATGCTGGCGGAGTGTGGTGTGATCAGCGCCGCTGAGGCCGATCAGCTCTGTAGCGGGCTGGAGCAGATTCGCAGCGAGGCTGCGGCGGGAACCTTTCAGCCCGGGCTCGCTGATGAGGATGTGCATTTCGCGGTTGAACGGCGCCTGATCGCCCTGCTCGGACCGGTGGGCAAGAAGCTGCACAGCGGTCGCAGCCGTAATGACCAGGTGGGAACGGATCTGCGCCTCTGGTTGCGGCGGCGGATGGAGGAATTGGAGCAGGGGATCGTGCGGTTTCAGCGTGCCCTGCTGGTGCAGGCCGATCGCCATCGTCAGACCCTCATTCCTGGGTACACCCACCTGCAGCGGGCCCAACCCCTGTGTCTGGCCCATCACCTGCTGGCCTACGTGGAGATGCTCGAGCGCGATCGGCAGCGGTTCGCTGATGTGCGCACTCGCGTCAACATCTGTCCGCTCGGTGCTGCTGCTCTGGCTGGAACCCCGGTACCCATCAACCGGCGCAGCACCGCTGCGGCCCTCGGATTCGATCAGATCTATGCCAACAGTCTTGATGCCGTGAGCGACCGCGATTTCGCCGTGGAGTTCAGTGCTGCCGCCTCCCTGGTAATGGTCCACCTCAGTCGACTGGCGGAGGAGGTGATTTTCTGGGCGAGTGAAGAATGCGGCTTTGTGCGCCTGAGCGACCGTTGCGCCACAGGCAGCAGCCTGATGCCGCAGAAGAAAAATCCCGATGTGCCCGAACTGGTGCGCGGCAAGTGTGGCCGGGTCTTCGGTCACCTCCAGGGTCTGCTGACGATGATCAAAGGCCTGCCGCTCGCTTACAACAAAGACTTTCAGGAAGACAAGGAAGCGCTCTTTGATGTGGTGCGCACCACGGGGGATTGCCTCGAAGCGATGGCGATCCTGCTCGAGGAAGGTGTGGTCTTCCAGCCGGAGCGTCTTGAGCAGGCTGTGGCCACTGATTTTTCCAATGCCACCGATGTGGCCGACTATCTCGTGGCTCGAGGGGTTCCCTTCCGAGAGGCTTATCAGTTGGTGGGTGCCGTGGTGAAACGGTGTTTACAGGAGGGGCAATTGCTGCGGGATCTGAGCCTGGAGCAATGGCGCGCATTTCACCCGGTGATCGAGGCGGATCTGTTGGAGGCTCTGGTGCCGCGTCAGGTGGTGGCGGCCCGTCTCAGCGAGGGTGGAACGGCGTTTGTCCGGGTGGAGGAGCAGTTGGCGCTCTGGTTGGAGCGATTGCCCGTCACGGCCGGCTGAACGAACCGTCTGACTGGGTCTACGCTGAGCAGGCCAGAGGCTCTTGATCCCTTCCAGGACCATGCACCGATGGCATGTCAGGTCCCATCGGTCCCTTTCAACAACGGTCCACCAGGAAAGTGAGCATTTTCGTCGGCAATTTGCCCTTCCGCGCAGAGCAGGAAGACGTCATTGAACTGTTCGCCGCCTATGGCGAAGTCACCAATTGTGCCCTTCCCCTTGAGCGCGATACCGGACGCAAGCGCGGTTTCGCTTTCATTGAAATGGCAGATGAAGCGGCTGAATCCGCAGCCATTGAAGCTCTGCAGGGTGCGGAGCTGATGGGTCGTCCGTTGCGGATCAACAAAGCCGAACCGCGCGGCAGCGCACCCCGTCGCGGCGGCGGTGGTTATGGCGGTGGCGGCTACGGGGGAGGCGGCTACGGCGGTGGTGGTCGCGGCGCAGACCGCGGTGGCTACGGCGGTGGCGGTTATGGCGATGGTGCCGGCTCCGGAGCGCGTGGTTGGGAAGACCGCAGTTATGGCGGCGGCGCACCTCAGGCCGGTGACGACGACGGCCGCAGCCGGCGTCGTCGCGGTGGCGCTGCTCCCGCGCCTCAGAGTGATGACTACGGCGATTACGGCGGTGCCGAAGGCTGAGCGCTGATCGCCATCTCTGGCGCGATGTTCAGATGGAGGGGTGTTCAGAGCCCGGCAGCTTCCAGTTGTCGGGCGGCATCCTCGAACACGCTCAGGTCGGCCCCCTTGCGCTGGGCGTTCTGACCAAGATCGCGGCGCCAGTGCCGCGCTCCCGGCACCCCTTCCACCAGATGCACCAGGTGGCGGCCTAGATCCCAGAGGCGGCCGCCGCGTTGCAGGTGGCGTTCGGCATGGGGAAGCAGCCCTCGCACCACGCCGGCGGCGCTGATCCTCCGGGCTTGATCGCCATAGATCAACGCATCGATGGCCGTCCATCGCAGCGGATGGGCGTACACAGCGCGGCCCACCATGGCGCCATCGCAGTGCTGGAGAGCTTCAAGGCAATCGTCTGGAGTTTCCAGGCCTCCGTTCAGTTCGATCAACAGCTCCGGTCTGCGTCGCTTCAGGGCGATCACCCGGTCATATTGAAGCGGTGGAATCGTGCGGTTCTGTTTCGGATCCAGACCATCGAGCCAGGCCTTGCGGGCATGCACGGCGAAGCGGCTGGCGCCAGCGTCGGCCAGCCGATCCACAAAGGCCTGCAGCAGAGCATCGCTATCGAGGTCATCGATGCCCACGCGGTGTTTCACCGTCACCGGCAGAGGCGAGGCTCTGACCATGGCCTCGACGCAGCGGGCCACGGTGTCGGGTTCGGCCATCAGGCAAGCTCCGAAGTTGCCCGCCTGCACCCTTGGGCTTGGACAGCCCACATTGAGGTTGATTTCGTCGTAGCCCCAGTCGGCTGCCATTCGCGTCGCCTCCGCCAGGAGGGCGGGATCGTCGCCTCCCACCTGCAGAGCCAGGGGATGCTCCATTGGATCGAAGTCCAGCAGCCGCTCCCGCCGCTCGCTGTGGTGCAGGGCCTGCGCCACCACCATTTCGCTGTAGAGCAGAGCCCGGCGGCTGATTTGCCGCATCAAGATTCGGAAATGGCGGTCGGTGCAATCGAGCATCGGCGCCACGCTGAAACGCCATGGGGGTTCCCGTTCGGGCTCGATCGGAGGCTCCATGTCCCCATGCTGCCTCGCACCGGCTCCCGCCTCCTTTAAAACGGAGTCATTGGGTTGTAGGTCCAGTGATGTCATCGGGACTCTCCGACAGGCTTCTGCCCCGCCGGTCGCTTCTGCTCAGCGGTGTGGCGGGTGTGGCGGCGTGGCTCGCGGCGCCGAGGCCTGTCCTCGCTGCCTCCAAGGCCGGTGATTCTGCCTGGAACCTCTCCGATGCGGAGTGGAAGAAGCGTTTGTCTCCCGAGGCTTATCAGGTGTTGCGGCGGGAGGGAACGGAGCGACCCTTCAGCAGTCCGCTCAATGCGGAAAAACGTTCCGGTACGTATCACTGTGCCGGTTGTGATCTCCCCCTGTTCTCCGCCAAGGCGAAATTCGACAGCGGCACCGGCTGGCCAAGCTTCTGGGCACCGCTCACCAGCGCGATTGCCACAAAAGTAGATTTCAAATTGATCATTCCGCGCACCGAATACCACTGTCGTCGATGCGGCGGACATCAGGGTCATGTGTTCAATGACGGCCCAAAGGCCACAGGAAAGCGCTACTGCAACAACGGCGTTGCCCTGCGTTTCCAGCCCGCTGTATGACCTGATCGTGGTTGGGGGTGGTCCCGCTGGTTATCTGGCGGCGATCACGGCGGCGGAGCAGGGGCTGGAGCGGGTTGCGGTGCTGGAGGCCACGCCCGAGCCCCTCACCAAGGTGCGTCTCAGCGGTGGTGGGCGCTGCAATGTCACCCATGCCTGCTGGGATCCCACAGATCTGGTGCGCCATTACCCACGCGGAAGTCGGCCATTGCGGGGCCCGTTCAGTCGTTTTGCCTGTGGTGATGCGGTGGCCTGGTTTTCTGAGCGCGGCCTCGAGCTGGTGGAGGAGGCCGACGGCCGGATGTTTCCCCGCGCCAACCGCTCGGACGCGGTGATTCAGTGCCTGCAACGGGCGTCCCTGGATGCCGGTGTGCAGCTGCACACCGGATCACCGGTGCGGGGGCTGGTGCGCTGTGCCGAAGGGTTTCAGCTGGAGGGTTCCGGTCGGCCGTCCCTGCCCCGTTCGTCCTGGCAGGCCCGACGCGTGCTCCTCGCCACCGGCGGGCATCCCAGTGGCCGCAAGCTGGCTGCTGGCCTCGGTCACCGGATCATCGCGCCCCTGCCTTCCCTGTTCACGCTGGCCCTTGACGCCCCCGGTTTGACGGCCTGTTCCGGCGTTGCCCTTGATGATGTGGAGCTGGAGCTCAGCCTTCCTGGCGGACGCTGGCAGCAGCGCGGCAGGGTCTTGATCACTCATTGGGGACTGAGTGGGCCGGCGACGTTGCGCCTCACGGCTTTTGCGGCCCGGGCGCTCCATGCCGAGCGTTATCGCGGTGTTCTCACGGTGCGCTGGCTCGACGGGTTGAGCCCCGAGCAGGGGGTGGCGGTTGTGCGAGCGCTCCGCCATGACCAGGCCAGACGCACTCTTGCCGCCGCCAGGCCCTGTCCCGATCGCCTGCCCCGTCGGCTCTGGTTGGCTCTATTGGAGCAGGTGGGGGCGGATCCTCAGCGCCGTTGGGCGGATTGTCCCGCCGCCTGGGAACGGGCTCTGGCGCAGGCGCTCCCCGCCAGCAGCTACAGCATCCGTGGTCGTGGCCCATTCGGCGAAGAATTCGTCACAGCCGGTGGTGTTGATCTGGGCGAGGTGAATTTGGCCACAATGGAAAGCCGGCTGGTGCCCGGGCTGCATTTCGCTGGAGAGCTACTCGATGTGGATGGCGTCACCGGTGGCTTCAATTTTCAGCACTGCTGGAGCAGTGGCTGGCTTGCGGGTCAGGCGATCGCGGCAGCGCTTACTACTTGATCTGATCAAAGACCGTGAACATCGGCAGATACATCGCCAGCAGAATCGAGCCGACAATGCCACCCACCACCACGATCATGGCCGGCTCGAGCATCGAGGTGAGCGCTTTCACCGAGGCGGTGACTTCGTCTTCATAGAAGTCGGCCACTTTGCTGAGCATCTGATCCATCTCCCCCGTTTCTTCGCCGATGGCGAGCATGCTCAGGGCCATCTCGGGCAGCACGTTCTGGCGAATCAGAGCAGCACTGAGCAGCACGCCTTCCTGCACAAGGCCGCGGGAGGCGAGGATTGCATCGGAGATGATCGAATTGCCGGCTGTGTCACTGGAAATCTCCAGCGACATCAGGATGGGCACACCCGCTCGGGTGAGGGAACTGAAGATCCGGCAGAACTGCGCTGTGGCGGTTTTCATGATCAGATCGCCGAACAGGGGAAGGCGAAGTAGCAGACGGTCGATTGCGCGTCGCCCCTTGGCGGTGGCGTAATACCGGCTCAGCATCCACACCGCCATCAGTAGGCCGCCAGCCAGAAGCAGGGACACGGGTGAACGCAGCAGCTCGCTGAGATCCACCATCAACTGGGTGAACAGGGGCAGTTCGGCCCCGAGGTCCTTGAAAATGCCGGCAAAGGTGGGAATCAGAAAGATCGTCATCCCCAGGAAGACGAGAATCGCGATCACCAGCACGGCCACCGGGTATCCCAGGGCTCCTTTGATCTGGTTCTGGAGTCGGGCGTTGTCCTCCAGAAGCTTGGCCAGCCGTTTGAGGGATTCGTCGAGCACCCCACCGGCTTCACCGGCTTCCACCATGGCGATGCTCAACTGATCGAACACCTTGGGCCACTGGCGCATGGCCGCCCCCATGGCTGTGCCCTGGTTGACCTCAAGGCTGATCTGCAGCAAGGCTCGTTTGAACATCGGCAGGCGCTGCTGACGGGCCATCAGATCGAGGCTGCGCACGATCGGCACCCCCGCATCCACAAGGGCCGCCAGCTTGCTGGCAAACACCGCTTTCTCTTTCACCCCCGGGGCTTTTTCCAGCGCTGCGTTCCAATCGATGGAGAGCCACGAGCGTGAGCTCCCCCCAGTGCGCGGTTTATCGCCTGTGGTGCTCGGGTCCGCCACCAGGCTGTTGGCGCGGATGCCGCGACGGCGCAGCAGCTTGCGGGCGCTGCTGACATCTTTGGCCTGAATGCGAATGCTGCGGTTGTCGCCGGCAGGACCGCTGTAGGTGGCAACGAAGCTGGCCATGGCTTAGTCGGATCAGGATCCGCCCAGCAAGCGGTCCAGTTCACCCGGTTTACCCGCTTTGGCCATGGCCTCATCCCGGCTGATGCTGCCGGCTGTCACCAGATCGGCCAGGGCCCGTTCGAGGGTCTGCATGCCCAGATCCGCACCGGTTTGCAGCTGGGAATAGAGCTGGGCGGTTTTGCCTTCACGGATCAGGTTCGCGATCGCCGGAGTGTTGATCAGGATCTCCTGGGCCATCACCCGGCCGAACTGCCCCGGTTTCGGATCGAGCCGACGGCAGAGGGTCTGGGCAAAAACGGCCACCAGGCTGCCGGAGAGTTGCACCCGGATCTGGGTCTGCTGGCCGGGCGGGAACACATCCACCATTCGATCCACCGTCTGGGCGGCGGAGCTGGTGTGCAGGGTTCCAAACACCAGATGACCGGTTTCCGCTGCGGTGATCGCCAGCTGGATCGTTTCGAGATCGCGCATTTCACCCACCAGGATCACGTCCGGGTCTTCGCGCAAGGCGGCGCGCAGCGCATTGGCAAAGCTGCGGGTGTCTTCATTGAGCTGGCGCTGGTGCACCATGCTGCGGTCGCTGCGATACACGAATTCGATCGGGTCTTCGATCGTGAGGATGTGTTCGCTGCGGCTGTGGTTGATGTGGTCGAGCAGGGCGGCGAGGGTGGTGGTTTTGCCTGATCCGGTCGGTCCGGTCACCAGCACCAGGCCTCGCGGTCGGGCGCAGGTGTCCACCACCACCGGCGGCAGCTCCAGCGAGGCGATGCTGGGGATCGTGTTGCCCAGGGCCCGCAGGCAGGCGGCGTAGCTCCCCTTCTGCCGATACACGTTGACGCGGAAGCGGGCCACCCCCTTGAGGCCATAGGCGCAATCCAGCTCCCAGGTTTGTTCGAGGGTCTTGCGCTGGCTGTTGTTGAGCATCGAAAAGATCAGCCGGTTGCAGCTTTCTTCGCTGAGCGGCGTTTCCGAGAGGGGGCGGAGCTGTCCGTTGAAGCGGCCGTAGGGCGGCTGCCCGCTGGCCAGATGCAGGTCGCTGCCGCTGCCCTGCACCAGCTGCTCCATCAGGTCTTCGATCATCAGCTCCATGGCGGGCGCCTCACTGACGTGGGGTCAGACAGTACGGACATTCCAGCCAGCCTTCCTGCAGTCCGCCACCGCAGCCCTCGCAGGTGAGGCTGTGCAGGGCTCGGGCGCGGCGTTCCGATTCCAGACCGGCATCGGTGAGGATCATTCGGCCCACCTCCTCCAGGGTGGTCTGGCCGCGGCGCACCAGTTCCAGGCTGTAGCCCAGCAGCGTCGTCATGCCGCTTTCCAGAGCGAGCCGCCGGATCACGTCGGTGGTGGCGCCACGGGCCACCGCCGTCGCCAGCTCCTCATTCATCCGCAGCACTTCATAAACCCCCACCCGGCCCCGATACCCACTGCCCTGGCAGTGGGGACAGGCCTGGCCGTCGCCATCGTGGTGATGGGCGCGCACAAAGCGCACATCCGCTTCGTTGTGGGTCATCAGTCCGAACCGCCCCAGTTCGCTGGCATCGGGCTGATAGCTCTCGCAGCAGTGGTTGCACACCTTGCGCAGCAGGCGTTGCGACACGATGCCGATCAGGGAGGCGCTGACCATGAACGGTTCCACCCCCATCTCGCTCAGGCGGGCGATGGCACTCGGTGCATCGTTGCAATGGAGTGTGGTCAGCACCAGGTGACCGGTGAGCGCCGCTTCGATCGCTGTCTTGGCGGTCTCCAGGTCGCGGGTTTCGCCCACCAGCAGCACGTCCGGGTCCTGGCGCATGAAGGCGCGCAGGGCGGTGCTGAAATCAAAGCCTTTGTCGCGGTTCACCTGGCACTGCGTGATGCCCGGCAGGGTGTATTCGATCGGATCTTCAACGGTGGAGATGTTGATGCCCGGATCGTTGCGCTCCGCCAGCAGCGAATACAGCGTTGTCGATTTTCCTGAGCCCGTTGGCCCGGTCACCAGGATCATTCCGAAGGGTTTGGCGCCGAGATTGCGCACCAGCTCCAGGGCCGCCGGGTCGGTGATCAAGGTGTCCAGCCCCAGCTGGGTGGCGGAGCTGTCGAGCAGGCGCAGCACAATCTTTTCGCCGAAGCGGCTTGGCAGGCTGTTGACCCGGAAATCCACTGTGCGCTCCTGGAAGCGCCTGCGGATGCGGCCGTCCTGTGCCTGGCGGCGTTCGGCGATGTCCAGGTCGGCCATGATCTTGAAGCGGGAGGTCACGGCGGGCACCAACCGACTCGGCAACGGTTCGCTGTAGCTCTGCAGCACGCCGTCCTGTCGGAACCGCACCTGCAGGCCTGCCTGCTGCGGTTCCACATGAATGTCGCTGGCACCCAGTTGCAGGGCCTGCAGCAGGATCCGGTTCACCAGATTCACCACCGGTGAGGTTTCGGAGTCCCTCAGGCTCTGCTCCAGATCTTCGTGCAGGCCTGCCAGTCGGGCGTTCTCGTCGGGGTCCTCCTCAAGAACTCCCTCCGGGTTGAACCCATCGAGCAGGGATGGGGCTGGGGCGTCGTGGCTGTCGTCGCGGCTGTCGTCGCGCCGGGCCAGGAGGGGTTGCAGCTGCTGGGTCAGATCCTTCCGTCGCATCGCCTCCTGCAGTTGCGCATCAGCGGCAGCGTCGAGACGCTCCGGTACTGGTACCTGGAGCAGCAGCTCCAGCTCCAGTCGTTGCTGGTGCCAAGGGTTCTGTGCAGCGGCGGCAGGTGCGTGGACGGTCAAGCGTCACTCCGGGGCAGTTTCTGGAGCGGCAGGTGCGGGCTTCCGCCGCTTGTGGGAGGTGAGCCTCACCCATCAACATGTTTAAACGTGAATCCGCTTTCGGTCAGCATGAGTGGTGATCCCTCCTCCCCCGCGCAAGAGCCCGTCCATGATGCGACGCCTGAAGGCGAGGTCCAGGCATCGGTGGTCGAGCCTGCCGACGCCAATGCTGCGGCCGCGGATCAACCCGCTGCGAACCAATCCCCCGTTGACCAACCTGCTGCGGGCCAACCCGCTGCGGACAACGAGGCCAGGCTGGAACAGCTGGAGCGCGAGCACAGCACTCTGCGCGATGAGCACGAGACCCTGCGCAGTCAATACATGCGCATCGCTGCCGATTTCGACAACTTCCGCAAGCGCCAGAGCCGGGATCAGGACGATCTCAAGCTTCAGATCACCTGCAGCACCCTGAGCGAAATCCTGCCGGTGGTCGACAACTTCGAACGGGCACGCCAGCAACTCAACCCGGAAAGCGAGGAGGCCCAGTCGCTGCATCGCAGCTATCAGGGTCTCTACAAACAGCTGGTGGATGTGCTCAAGCAGCTGGGCGTTGCCCCGATGCGGGTGGTGGGTCAGGAGTTTGACCCGACCCTGCACGAAGCGGTGCTCCGCGAACCGAGTGATGAGCACGGCGAAGATGTGGTGATCGAGGAGCTTCAGCGCGGCTACCACCTGCAGGGCCGCGTGCTTCGTCACGCCATGGTGAAGGTGTCGATGGGTCCGGGTCCTCAGGATCAGGCCGGGGCAACCCCGGCGACGGAGGCCTCGGCCGAGAGCGCTGAGCCGGAGGGCGGACAACCCGACCATGATCAGGCCTGAGGGGCACAAGTTGGCCCTTAGGGTGACGAAGGGATGACGAGCTGATGGCCGATTATTACGACATGCTCGGCGTCGGTAGGGACGCCGATGCCGACACGCTGAAGCGGGCCTATCGGCGTCTGGCTCGCCAGTACCACCCGGATGTGAACAAGGATCCCGGTGCGGAGGATCGCTTCAAGGAGATCGGCCGGGCCTACGAAGTGCTCAGCGATCCCCAGACCCGTGCCCGTTACGACCAGTTCGGGGAAGCGGGGCTCGGTGGTGCTGCCGGCATGCCCGATATGGGCGATATGGGCGGCTTCGCCGACTTGTTCGAGACCTTCTTCAGTGGGTTCGGCGGCGCAGGTGGTGGCGGCCGACAGCGCCGTCGTGGGCCCCAGCAGGGCGACGATCTGCGTTACGACCTCACGATTGATTTCGAGCAGGCTGTTTTCGGGCAGGAGCGGGAGATCCGGATTCCCCACCTCGAAACCTGCACCACCTGCAATGGCAGCGGTGCCAAAAGCGGCAGTGGTCCCACCACCTGCACCACCTGTGGTGGCGTGGGCCAGGTCCGTCGCGCCACCCGCACCCCCTTCGGCAGTTTCACCCAGGTGGCGGAATGCCCCAGCTGCAATGGCAGCGGTCAGGTGATCGCCGATCCCTGCACCGCCTGTGGTGGTCAGGGGGTGCAGCAGGTGCGCAAGAAGCTGCGCATCAACATTCCTGCGGGTGTGGACACGGGCACGCGCCTGCGGGTTGCCGGTGAAGGTAATGCCGGCCTGCGGGGAGGTCCCGCTGGCGATCTCTATGTGTTTCTCACGGTCAAACCCCATCCCAGCCTGCGCCGGGATGGCCTCACCGTGCTCTCCGAGGTGAAGGTCAGCTACCTGCAGGCGATTCTCGGCGACACGATCGAGGTGGACACCGTGGATGGGCCCGCCAATCTCGAGATTCCGGCAGGGACCCAACCCAATGCCGTGCTCACCCTCGAGAACAAGGGAATTCCCAAACTGGGCAACCCGGTGGCCCGCGGCAATCAACGCATCAGCGTCACGGTGCAGCTGCCCACCCGGCTCAATGACGATGAACGCCGTCTGCTTGAGGATCTGGCCGGACACCATTCGGCCCGTGGTGAGCAACACCATCACCACAAGAGCGGCCTGTTCGCCCGGTTGTTCGGGCAACGCTGACCGTGGAGTCGTCTGGGGCCGATCCAAACCTCGATCTGCGCGGCACGCCCTGTCCCGTGAATTTCATCCGTTGTCGCCTGGCCCTGGAGACGCTTCCTTGCGGCGCTCAGCTGCAGGTGACGCTCGATCGGGGTGAGCCGGAGGCGATGGTGCTTCCTGGTTTGCAGCAGGACGGTCACGCCGTCTCGGTGCTTCACACCGATGCGGATTGGTTGCGGATTGTGGTGACCCGTGGACCGGCCTGAGCGCCAGCCCGGTGTGGTGGTGGCGCTTCAGGCCAATTACCTCGAGGTGGAGTTGGAGAGGATTGAGTCTGGGCTGCGTCTTCTCTGCACCCGTCGCACCCGACTCGCCCATCGGGGTGCGGCGGTGCATGTGGGAGATCACGTCTGGGTGGAGGCGATCGATCGACGCCAGGCCCGGGCGGTTGTGGCATCGGTGGAACCACGCAGCAGTTGGTTGGCACGACCGCCGGTGGCCAACGTCACCGCGGTGGTGGTGGTGCTGGCGGTGGAACAACCGGCTTTCGATCTCGACCAGGCCAGTCGGTTTTTGCTCACTGCCGAACAGACCGGATTGGCGGTGCAGGTGTTGCTGAGCAAATCAGATCTGATCCCGGAGGAGCAGTTGCGCTTGCTGGTGCAGCGTCTGCAGGGCTGGGGCTATGGCGTGCTGCCGGTGTCGAGCCAGACCGGCATGGGCTTGGATACGTTGCGTTCCCGGTTGGCGTGCCAACCGCTGTCGGTGCTCTGCGGGCCTTCGGGGGTGGGCAAGAGTTCCCTGCTCAATGCCCTGATTCCTCAGCTTGAACTCCGGGTCGGAGCGGTGTCTGGTCGCCTGCAACGGGGCCGTCACACCACCCGGCACGTGGAGTTACATCCCTTGGCTTCCGGAGCGCGGGTGGCTGACACGCCCGGGTTTAACCGCCCGGAGTTGCCAGCTGATGCGCACAACCTGGAGGTGCTGTTTCCGGAATTGCGCTCTCGGATCGCTCAGCACCCCTGCCGTTTCCGTGATTGCCTCCACCGGGATGAGCCCGGTTGTGGTGTGGATCGCGACTGGGATCGCTACCCCGTCTACCGGCGTGCAGTGGAGGACCTGCTGGCTGTCAGCCGCCCATCCCGGGGAGGTTGAGGTTGAGCCCACCGGTGAGCTCCTCCATGCGCTCTTTCATGGTGCCGGTGGAGCGTTCGTAGGCGGATTGCAGGGCGGCGAGCACAGCGGCTTCGGCAGCGGCCTGGCCTTCGGCGAGCAAGGCGGGGTCGAGACGCACCCGCAGGGGCTGTTGATTGCCCGAGAGCCAGATGCTGGCCTTGCCATCCTCAGAGCTCCCCTCGATTTCCATGGCATCCAGTTCTTCCTGGAGCTTCTGGGCGTCCTGCTGGATTTGCTGGGCCTTCCGGAAGGCTTCCGTGAGCTGACCGAAATTGGGGAGTCCGAACCCTGCCATGACGCGTTGGGAAGAACAGGAAGGTTACGCGGTCAGAGCGGCGTGGCTTCGGGGAAACCGAGTCGCTTCACCTCCGGGTGCAGATGGATGCCGTGATGCTTGGTCACGGTGGTCTGCACCAGTTCGATCAGGTCGCTGATCTGTTCGGCCGTGGCGTGGCCCAGGTTCACAATGAAATTGGCATGCATTGGTGACACCTGGGCATCACCGATGCGCTGGCCTTTGAGCCCGAGCGCTTCGATCAGTCGTCCGGCTTTCAACGGCTCCGGATTACGAAACACACTGCCGCAGCTTGGCCACTGATAGGACTGAGTTCCGGTGCGATGGCTGAGATTGCTGCTGGTGCGCTGGGTCAGTGCTGTTGGGTCGTGGCCGGGTTCCAGCTGGAAGTGACCCCGGATCACCAGATGGTGGCCGTTCTGTAGACGGCTGTGTCGATAGTCGAAGTCAAGCTCGTTGTGCTTAAGCCTGAGCCTGGCTCCGCAGGTCTCGCCATCGAGACTGAGCACATCCACAGCCACCAACCGCTCGGCGGTGCAGCCCCCCTGGGCTCCGGCGTTCATCACAGCCGCTCCTCCCACGGTGCCAGGAATGCCCACAGCCCATTCCAGGCCGTGCAGGCCGGCGCGGGCCGCTCGCCGCGCCAGCGTCGGAATCGGTTCACCGGCCCAGGCGCTCACCGTTCCGCTGTCGGCATCGAGGTCACTGCCCTGCAGTTTGCGTAGGCAGAGCGTCAGTCCGGGCAGGCCGCCATCGTGGATCAACAGGTTGGAGCCGGCACCGATCACGCGGCAGGGAAGGCCTTCGTCCTGAGCCCACTGGAGCAGGGCATCGAGTTGCTCGTCGTTCGAGGGCTCCGCCAGCCATTCAGCTGGGCCACCCACCCGCCAGGTGGTGTAGTCAGCGAGCGAGACCTGACGCTTGAGCAGGCCGGACTCCACCAGCTGCATCAGGCCGCCAATGGGGAATGCTGGGGCTGGGGCGAGGAAACGCTGTCGTCGGTCAGTCGTGTCCACAGGCTGTTCACATCACCGGCCCCCATGGCCAGCACCAGATCATCCGGGCGACTGTGCTCCTGCACCAGAGCGGTCAGCTCGTCCATGCTGTCGGCCACGAGCACGGCTTGTTCCGGCGCTAGATGCCGCATGGAACCTGCGAGAGCATGGCTGCTGACCTCGGCGATCGGCGCTTCACCGGCGCTGTAGACGGGTGCCAGCAACACCAGGTCGGCCACGGTGAGAGCGGCGGCGAATTGATGCAGGAATTCCTGGGTGCGGCTGTAGCGGTGAGGTTGAAACACCACGGTGAGCCGTTGGGGCTGGCGGGGCAGGGGGCTGCGGCCACTGCTCACCATCAATCGCGCCATGGTGAGGGTGGCACTCACTTCGCTGGGGTGGTGGGCGTAATCATCCACGATCTGACGCCCTTGCCAGTCACCGCGGAAATCGAAACGGCGACCCGGTGCCTGCAACTGCTCCAGTCCCCGTTGCAGTCGGCTGAACTCCACCCCAGCCAAACGGCAGGCGGCAAGGGCGCCGGTCACGTTGCTGAGGTTGTGCAGGCCCGGCAGCGGCAGGGTGATACGGCCCACCAGCCCACCCTTTTCGTAGAAGTCGGCGATGGTGCGATCGCCATCGAGCCGCACCGGGAGGGCCGCGAAGTCAACACCTTCGCGGCGTTCCACCGACCACCAGGCGGTCGCCTGGAAATGGTCCCGCAGGATCGGGTCGTCCTGATTGGCCAGCAGTCGCTCGCAGCCGGAGGCAAAGCGCTGCAGGGTGGCCACGAGGTCATCGAGGCTGTTGTAATGGTCGGTGTGGTCGAGCTCCAGGTTGGTGAGCACTCCCAGCTCGGCCTGGAATTTCACCAGGGACCCATCCGATTCATCCGCTTCCGCCACCAGGTAGCGGCCGTTGCCCGCATGACCATTGCTGCCGTAGCAGGGCACCACGCCACCGATCACAGCGGTGGGATCCTCTCCCGCAGCGGCCAGCAACGTGGTGATCACGGTGCTAGTGGTGGTTTTGCCGTGGCTGCCCGCCACGGCGATGGCCGGTTGTTCCGCGATCAGGGCGGCGAGGATGTCGGAGCGGTGCCAGATGCTGAGCCCCCGGGCCCGCGCTGCAATCAATTCGGGATTGGATTCTGGAATGGCGGTGCTGACCACCACCAGAGGTAGGGAAGCTGCACCCGCGACCAGCCGGTCGATGGTGCTGGCCAGCTGGGCATCCATCACGGTGATGCCACGCGCCATGAGCTGTTGCACGATGGCCGAGTGGCGCGGCTCCGAGCCGCTGACGCTGTAGCCCCGTTCCGCCAGGATCAGGGCGAGGGCCGACATGCCGATGCCGCCGATGCCGATGAAGTGAATGGGCTGCTGGCGGCTAAGCAAACGGGCCAATGGGCTGGATCGTGAGTCCGAAAGATAAGTCAGGCGTCGCGAGAAGGCTTGCTTTTGATTCGCCTCTCCGGCCTGGGATTGCGCCGTGTTACGGACTGTGGTGGCACCGGGCGCCAGGAGGGGAATGGAGCCGTGGCATCAGGGAATTCAGAAGATTTCTGTATGATCGGCGGCCAAACCACCCCATGCGGTAAGCCGCTGTTGCCATGACCCTGCGCGTTGCGATCAATGGATTCGGCCGAATTGGTCGCAACTTCATGCGTTGCTGGATCAGCCGTGGTGCCAACACCGACATCGAGGTGGTGGGTCTGAACGACACGTCGGATCCCAAAACCAATTCTCACCTGCTCACCTACGACACCATGCTGGGTCGGATTCAGGGAGCTGAGATCGGTTACACCGAGGACACCCTGATCGTGAATGGCAAAACGATTCAGTGCTATTCCGACCGCAACCCTCTGAATCTTCCCTGGAAGGAATGGGACATCGATCTGGTGATCGAATCCACCGGTGTTTTCAACACCGACGAGAAGGCCAGCATGCACCTCCAGGCCGGCGCCAAGAAGGTGATCCTCACCGCTCCTGGTAAGGGTGATGGCGTGGGCACGTTCGTGGTGGGTGTGAACGCCGACCAATATCGCCACGAGGATTTCAACATCCTCTCCAATGCCAGCTGCACCACTAACTGCATGGCGCCGATCGTGAAGGTGATCGACCAGGAATTCGGCATCGTCAAAGGGTCGATGACGACCGTGCACAGCTACACCGGTGACCAGCGCATTCTCGACGCCAGCCATCGCGACCTGCGTCGTGCTCGTGCTGCAGCAATGAACATCGTCCCCACCACCACCGGCGCCGCTAAGGCCGTGGCCTTGGTTTATCCCGAGGTGAAGGGCAAGCTCGATGGTCTCGCTTTGCGCGTTCCCACCCCCAATGTGTCCTTGGTGGACATGGTCTTCAACGTGAGCAAGAACACCACGAAGGAAGAAGTGAATGCGGCTCTCAAGGCGGCATCTGAGGGTTCCGCCAAGGGCATCATCAAATTCTGCGAACTGCCCCTGGTGTCCACTGACCATGCCGGCACCGATGAATCCACCATCGTTGATGCTGAACTCACCAAGGTGATGGGCGGTGACCAGGTGAAGATTCTTTCCTGGTACGACAATGAGTGGGGTTACAGCCAGCGTGTGGTTGATCTCGCCGAGATCGTGGCCAAGAACTGGAAGTGAGCTGAGTCTGCATCAGCAACTGTGGCCCCCTCTGCGTCGGGGGCTTTTTAGTTTCAAGACCAAAATCCAGCCTTGAATTAGGCCTGGAAATGTTGAAATTCTCCGCCTGCTGACACGACCCCACGGCCGTCACTCCAGAGGATGCCTGCATTGGTGTTGGTCGTGATCCGGCCGATCCGTTGTCGACCCGGTGCCTGGGCGATCCATGGCTTGGCCCACTCCGGCGGCAGGCTGAGCACGAGTTCGAAGTCTTCCCCTCCGGTGAGGCACCAGCTCTCCCGGTTCAGCTCCTGGGGCCAACCTGGAGCCAGGGGCAGCGTTGTGGGATCCAGTTCAGCGCTGCAGCCGCTGCTGCGGCATAGATCCTGCACGGCTCTCAGCAGTCCGTCACTGCTGTCGGTGCCAGCTGCGCGCCAGGGCAGATCCAATGGCTTGCAGGCCAGGAGGTCACGGAGGGCTGCGAAGCGTGGTTGAGGCCGTTGATGCTGCAGGATCGCCGCTGCATGGAGTTGGTCATCGATTGAGTGGTGGTGAAGGTCGACCTCCCCGCGCAACAGAGCGAGCCCCAGCCGGCTGAGCCCATGGGGCCCACTCACCACGAGCCAGTCGCCGGCCTGTGCCTGGTTGCGATGCAGTCGCAGCGGCCCGCAGTGACCCAGGGCGGTGATCGCGAGCATGCGCTGCTGCCCTCCGGTGCAGTCGCCCCCCAGTAAGGAGCCGCCATGGCGGCTCAGGGCTGCGCTGAGTCCTTCATAGACCCCTTCCACCCAGCGCCATGGCGTCTGCGCTGGTGCCACCAGGCCCACGGTGAGCCCCACGGGTTCGGTCACGCCGCTGGCAGCCAGATCGGAGAGGTTGGCGGCGGCGGCCCGCCAACCCACATCTTGTGGGCTGGTGGTGGTGTCGCTGAAGTGAACACCCTCCACCAGCAGATCGGTGTTGATCAGCAGGGTGTCGTTGTCGCCCTGCACGGCTGCCGTGTCGTCATCGAACTGGCCTGGAGGGGCAAAGCGCGCCAGGCGGCGGATCAGCTCCGCTTCTCCCAGATCGCGCAGGCATTCCGTTATGGCCGCGGTCTCAGGCAGGGCCATGCTTTCAGGCGTGGGCCTGCAGCCGATCGGCGCCGTCCGTCACGGTGATGGTCAGCACCCGGTCGTCCACGCCGAGCTCTTCGAGCACGTCGAAGCCATCCACCACGTAGCCGAAGGCGGCGTTGCGTCCATCCACCAGGTTGAGCCCGGCGGGGGTGAGCTCGGCCTCATACAGGAACATGAAGAACTGGGACGATCCGTCATCCAGCGCCTGATCGGAGTGGGCCCATCCCAGGGTGCCCAGGGTGGCGAAGGGAAGGGTCGGCGTCGCTTTGTACAGCCCCACATCCTCGAAGGTCTGGTTGTAAAGCGTTTCAGGCTCTCCGGGCACCCGGATTTCCAGTGGCACGTGGCGTTCCTGCTTGGTGCTCGGATCGATGTAGCCGATTTCCGGACCTTCCGGATCACCCGTCTGAAGGATGTAGAAATCCTCGGCCCGTGTGAAGGGAAGGCCGTCGTAGAAGCCTTTGAGGGCGAGATCGATGAAGGCGCCCGCCGTCAGAGGGGCGTTGTAGCCATCCACCACGGCCGTCATTGCTCCCTGGGTGGTGTTGATCGTCACGGTGGCCCGTCCCAGCAGGCGGGGCAGGGCGTCGAATTCGGAAGGGATCTCGGGGATCGCGTCCTGCATCAGCATCGCTTCCAGGTCACCGATGCGATTCAGGGTGCTGCGGCGGGTTTGCAGGAAGTCGGCTTTGTCCTGGGCCTCCACCTCCTCCTGGAGTTGATGGATGCCGTCTGAAACGGTGTCGAGCAGGTGCTCAGCGCTGGCCTGCTCCGGTTCGGGAATGGCCTCGAGGATGACCCTGCGCCGCGTGGCGAGCAGGGCCTGGCTGCGGCTGAGCGATCGTGACAGGGCACTCCAGCGCTTGGCGCGCAGGTCATCGCTGGTTCCCTCCAGACGATGTTGTAGCTCGCGCAGATCGGGCTGATCGAAGGGCAGGGCATCCCGCAAGATCGCCGCCGGGTCTTTGACGGCGTTGCCCTGCGGTAAGCCGGCATGGGCCGGTTCAGCCAGGACCAGCCCAACGGCGCTGATCAGGGCAACCAGCAGGGCGGAGAGACGCTGAAGTGCCATGGGGAACCCAGGTGCTGCCTGGACTTTGGCACAGCCGTATGATCCCCTGAACCGTTCAGCGGGAATGATCTCCAGCAACGACTTTCGCACCGGCACCACGATCGAGCTCGACGGTGCCGTCTGGCGCGTCGTCGAATTCCTGCATGTGAAGCCGGGCAAGGGTTCAGCCTTCGTGCGCACGAAGCTCAAGGCGGTGCAGAGCGGCAGCGTTGTGGAGAAAACCTTTCGGGCCGGGGAGATGCTCCCCCAGGCCATGCTTGAGAAGTCGACGCTTCAGCACACCTATATGGAGGGTGAGGACTACGTCTTTATGGACATGTCGTCCTATGAGGAGACTCGTCTCACCGCGCAGCAGATCGGCGACAGCCGCAAATATCTCAAGGAGGGGATGGAGGTGAATGTGGTCTCCTGGAACGGCAAACCCCTGGAGGTGGAGCTGCCCAACTCCGTGGTGCTGGAGATCACTCAGACCGATCCGGGTGTGAAAGGTGACACGGCCACCGGAGGCACCAAGCCCGCCATCCTTGAGACCGGTGCCCAGGTGATGGTGCCCCTGTTCCTGTCCATTGGCGAGAAGATCAAGGTGGACACGCGCAACGACACCTATCTCGGCCGCGAGAACGGATGACCATGCAGCTTGATCACGACCAGCTCCATCGCCTGCTTATGGCGCTTGGTGAGAGCGACATCCAGGAATTCCGTCTGGAAGGCGATGACTTCCGCCTCGAGGTGCGTCGCAACCTGCCCTCGGCCGTGGTGCCTGTTGCCGCTGCCGCACCGGTACAGCCCTCCGTGGTCGCCGCCGCTCCCGAGACCGCCGCAGCGGCTCCAGCCACGCCACCGCCGGCGGTGGCGGCCACCCGGTCTGACCTTCAGGATGTGACCGCCCCGATGGTCGGCACCTTCTATCGCGCACCTGCTCCCGGTGAGGATCCGTTCGTGGAAGTGGGCACGCGGATCGGCGTCGGTCAGACCGTGTGCATCCTCGAGGCGATGAAGCTGATGAATGAGCTCGAGTCGGAGGTCTCCGGTGAGGTGGTGGAGATCCTGGTGGATAACGGTACGCCGGTGGAATTCGGTCAGGTGCTGATGCGGGTCAAGCCCGGCTGAGACAGATCCCAGGCGGCACGCAGTGCCGCCACCATGCTGTCGCTCCGAGCGATCCCACGGCCGGCGATATCAAAACCGGTGCCGTGATCCGGTGAGGTGCGCAGAAAAGGCAGGCCGAGAGTGGTGTTCACCGCCTGATCAAAGGCCAGCAGTTTCACCGGGATCAAACCCTGGTCGTGATAGAGCGCCAGGATTCCGTCCGGGCTGTGGCGCTCCGGTCCCTGCATCCAGGCTCGAGCAGCTGGAAGCCAGCAAGTGTCTGGTGGCAGCGGCCCCTCTAGCTGAACCTCCGGGTGCTCTGACGCCCATTGGCGCAACAGGGGGATCAGCCAATCCCGCTCCTCCTTCCCAAGGTTGCCTTGTTCGCCGGCATGGGGGTTGAGGCCAGCCACCAGCAGGCGGGGTGCGGGATTGAAGCGACGGCAGAACTCCGCCAGGTGGTTGAGCTTCTCCAGCAGCCGGTCCGGCGTGAGTGCCTGGGGAACGGCTGCCAGTGGAATGTGCGTAGTGGCCAGCAGGGTGTTCAGGCGCCAGCCGCTCAGGGGCGAGAGCGCGGTGAACAGCATGGCGGCGCGATCGGTGCCGCACAGTTCCGCCAGCCGTTCCGTCTGGCCTGGATAGTCATGGCCAGCGGCGTGCCAGGCATGTTTGGCGATCGGTGCGGTCACGAGGGCGCGACCCTGACCGGCCAGCACCGCCCTGACGGCGTCAGTCAGCCATTGGAAACTGCACGCACCGGTGAGGGCCGACGCCTCCCCAGGTCGGATCGGGGCTGGCACGGGTCGATCGAGAACCTGCAGCCGCTCCGGGTCGGCCAGGGGGGTGATGCCGCGCGCGCACAGATCGCGGTGGACCGCTTCCAGGCTGCGGCGACAGCCCACCAATAACGGTGTCAGGTCGCGGGGAAGTTCCTCTGAAGCCAGAGCTTTCAGGGTCACCTCCATGCCGATGCCCGCAGGATCGCCAAGGGCAATCAGCAGGGTCTGACTAGCGTCGGTGCACTCAATCGACATGGCGATGCTGCGCTGGTTGCTTCTGGGGCTGTTGTTGTATGGGCTCGGGACGGCTCTGCGTCATGGTTGGCTGGAGGTGCAGTGGCATCGTCTGTTGCATGACGCCGGTCTCACCTTCGTCGATCCGGACAAACCGATCGAGCTCCACGAGCTGCCCCTGTTCAAGCCGACGCCCTCTCCGAAGCAGCCTTCGACGCTGAAGCAGCCGATGCCTTGAAGCCCTCCGCCTTCCAGCAGTCGAGTAGACCGCTGCGGAAGGTGGGATGGAGCAGGGTGTATCCAAGCTCCTCGCAGAGCAGAGCGTTGCTGACGCGCCGGTTTTCCGCCCAGAAGGAGCGGGCCATGGCACTCATGGTCTGGCTCGCGTCGCTGTAGGGACGCGGTTGGGGCAGGGTGATGCCGAGCAGCTCGGCCGCATAACCCTGGATCTGCGCTGAGGGAGCCGGTTCGTCGTCGCTGATGTTCACGATCGGCGGCCGCCTGCCTTGGGCCGCCTCCTGGATCAGGTGCCAGCAGGCTCCGGCGATGTCATCCACGTGCACACGAGAAAACACCTGGCCAGGTTTGTCGATCGGTTGGAGATCGCCGCGAAGAATGGCCTGAAACGGTGATCGCCCAGGACCGTAGATGCCTGGAAGTCGCAGGATCTGCACAGGCCCATCGAAGCGTTGCCAGGCCTCTTCGCAGGCCAGACGGCGTTGGCTGCGCTCCTGCATCGGAGTGGCTGGATCGGATTCGCGCACCCAGGCCCCCTGGCGGTCGCCGTAGACGCCGGTGGTGGAGAGGTAGCCCACCCACTGCAGGGGCAAGCGCTGCAGGGTGTCGCCCAGGCAGCGGATCACGGGATCCTGGCCATCCCGTTCGGGTGGGATTGTGCTGAGCACATGGGTCACCCCCTGGAGCTGGGCCGGGTCGGGCAGTTGGTTCAGCTGGCTGTCGAAGCGCAGGGTGCTGGGGTCGCTGCTGTCGGCGGGGAGTCGCACGCTGGTGAGTACGCGCGTTCCCAGCTGCCGGGCCAGGGCGGCGAGGTGGCCACCACTGAAGCCCGCACCCAGCACCAACAAAGTCGCATCAGCGGGCAGGGGCCGGCACCGGTTGACAAGATCCGAAAGCATCAGTACAAGTGTATTAGTTGTTGGTCATCCGTGGCGAATTCCTGCCTCAGCCTCGTTGCGCCTCCCGCCATCATCGCTCCGCCGCGGCGCCAGCCTTTTGCCTCGCTTCGCCTCGGTGTTGTGGCGGCCGCCTGTGTGACCGGGGCGTTTCTGCTGGCGCCGGAACAGCCCCAGCAGCAGGCGGCGATCTGCGAACGGCATCAGCCGGCGGCGGCCTGTCGGGTCTGGTGAGGTTTGGCTCTAATACCTTGCCAATCAGGCCGGTTGGAGTTGCCAGCCGCCCCTGTGGAGGTCATCGTCGGCATCGCGGTTGTCCAGATCGGCAACCTGTGCGGTGTCGAGATCCGGCTGGGCCCACTGCAACAGGCGGAGCGCCAGGCGTAGATCGCCATCCATCCAGGCCCGGATTGCCATCGCGCGTCGCGGGTCGTAAAAACGCTGCCGACGATACCAATCGAAGGCATCCGCATCGGATTTGTGTCCGTTGCAGGAGAGGCAGGCGGGAACACAATTTTCGGTGACGCTCAGGCCACCACGGCTGCGGGGCAGCACATGATCAATCGATTCAGAGGGTTTGCCGCAATAAATGCAACTTTTTCCGGTGTAAGTGTGGAGCGATTGACGCCATCGTCGGACACGTAACTTCGGGCAGAGATCTTCAAGGAAAACCGCATCCCTGCTGTGCATCCGAGTGCCTCGGTTGGGCGCAGTGTGCCGTCTCCAGCCCCGACGTCAATGTGTCGAAGACTGCATTTCCGCCCTTCTGTTGCTGTGAGCCAGCTGCGATTCATCGCCCACTCACAGTCGACTGGTGCCCTTCGCCAGGCGGGCTAAATTCATAGCTTCCGATGGATTGATCACGGCTTCAACGGCGCAGCGCTGTTATCTCGGTTTGTCTCCCACCGGCCTCGTGCGGGTGATGCATCCTTTTGACGCCGTGACCCACGCGCAGGTGCGACGCATTCGGCCGAGGGGTATCTGGCGCGGTGCCGCTCAGGGTTGGGACTTTCCCCTCGCCGCAGCTCAGAGCCTGCAGGAGCAGCTTGGCCCTCGCTTTCCTGTGCGCGACGACCTGGCGCGCTGGCTGCAGTGGCATCGCCATCCTCTGCCGCCACTGCCGCCGCACCGCCAGCTTGTGGCGCTGGCTGATCTGGAGGCGCCCTTGCCGGATGGCCGTCTGCCCTTGCCCCATCAGCGCTCTGGGGCGCGGTGGTTGCTGGCCCGGCGTGGCGCCGTGCTCGCAGATGAGATGGGCCTGGGCAAGACGCTCACCGCTCTGCTGGCAGCACGGGCCATGCTGCGCGCCCAGCCTCTCGCCCTGCAGGTGATCGCTCCGGTGGGTTTGCATGATCATTGGCGCCGGGAGGCCAGTGGTCTGGATCTGGATCCCACCCTGCTCAGCTGGGCCAATCTTCCGCAGGAGCTGCCGGAGGCGGGCACCCTGTTGCTGGTCGACGAAGCGCATTTCGGTCAGTCCATGGCTGCGCAGCGCACCCAGGCCCTGCTGCGCCTGGCTCGCCACCCCCGCTTGCGGGCGATCTGGCTGCTCACCGGAACGCCGATGAAAAACGGACGTCCCGACCAGCTCTTCCCTCTGCTGGCTGCGATCGACCATCCGATCGCTCGCGATCAGCGTCGTTTTGAAGAGCGCTATTGCCAGGGTCACTGGAGTGAGCGGAGTGGTCAACGCCGTTGGCAGTCGGGGGGAGCCAGCCATCTGGAGGAATTACGCCGTCTCACTCGCCCCCTGGTGTTGCATCGACGCAAACAGCAGCTGCTGGGTCTAGCTCCCAAGCGACGGCGACTGCACCCTCTCGTGCTGTCGGAACCGGAAGCTCGGGGCATGGACCATCGCGTCGATCAGGTGATCGACGACTACCGCCGGCGGGTGCGTGCCGGTCTTGTGCGCTCCGATGCCGAAGCCTTTGCCCTGCTCACGGCCCTGCGACAGATCGCTGCCGAATTCAAGCTGCCGGCAGCCGAGCAGCTCATTCGCAAATGTCGTGCCGAGTCCGACACCGTGGTGCTGTTCAGCACGTTCGTGGAGCCGCTGCATCTGCTGCAGCAACGGCTGGGTGGTGCTGTGCTCAGCGGTCGTCTTCGGCCCAGCGAGCGCCAGGCGGTGGTGGATCGCTTCCAGGCCGGTGGCACAGACCTGTTGCTCAGCACCTACGGCACCGGAGGCCTGGGATTCACCCTGCACCGAGCACGGCACATCATTTTGCTGGAGCGTCCCTGGACCCCTGGTGCTGTGGATCAGGCGGAAGACCGCTGCCACCGCATCGGCATGGAGGGAGAACTGATCAGCCATTGGCTGCAGCTCGGCGTAGCCGATCAATTGGTGGATGGCCTGGTGGCCAGCAAAGCGAAGCAGATTGAGGTGCTGCTGGGCCCGCGCCGTCTGTCGTTGCAGCGTCAGCCCTTGCCGGCGTTGCTGACGCGTTGTCTGCAGGACGCCTGACGCACCTTCAGTTCATGGCGCACCATCGGATCCACCGCTGAGCCCTTGCTGTTCATCAGCGTCATGGCCCGATCCACATCCCGGCAGGCCTGATCGATGCGGCCCAGCAGGATGTAGAGCAGGGAGCGATCGGTGAGCGGTGCCGGGTCGGTGCGATGGGCCTGCACCACCGCATTGCAGCGTTGCAAGGCCTGGTCCAGTTGGCTCAGGTCAAGCTCCTCCAGGCAGGCCTGGCTGTTGAGTTCCGATTGATCGGGTCGGGCGCTGGATTCGGAGCGCCCGGCGCTGCCCAGACCTGCAATCAGAAGGCCTGCCATCAATAGGCCGCCCAGCAGGCGCCTGGGATCAGTAGCTGTAGCGCTGTTCACCGTAGGAAGAGGAGGAGTTGGACCCGTAGCTGGAGGTTTTGGGCTGGTTTTCAGGCAGTTGACCAGAGCCGCTGGAGGCCCCGAACAGATCGCCGAGATAGCGGCCGCAATCGGGATAGTTGCCGGGTGAATTGACCACCGCTTCTGTGATCATCACCGATGCATGCTCCGGCGACGTTTTGAACAGACTGTTGCCTTGCCGTTTGATCACGGCATAGGAGGCTTCCCAGCTGACGCTGTGGCTGTTGCCGTTGCTGCGCATGAAGCAGTAGATCTGCGCGCCTTTGGCAGCGGTCGGGTCCGTGCTGGCCTGATTCGCTTGGGCACTGACACCCAGTCCCGTGCCGGTCAGTCCGGCCAGGGAGAGGGCAGCAGCGAGACAGTGACGGATCCTGACCATGGCTGGACGTTGAGGACGATCTGCGCCAACGTATCGATTCACCTGTTTCTGTCCAGGTCTGTTTCAGGACTCACCGATCCCGAGGGGGGTGAGCAGTTTCACCACCAACGGCAGCACTAACAGCACGGTGATCAGGCGCACGGCATGGAGCGCGGCCACGGCAGCTCCGACGCCGAATTCAGCGCCCACCAGACTCATGCCGCTGATGCCGCCCGGAGCGGCGCCGAGCAGGGCGACCACGGGATCAACCCCGAGCAGGCGACTGGTCCAGAGTCCCACCACGAGGCCGGTCATCACCAGGGTGAGCGTGATCAGCACCGCAGGCCGCCAGAGCTGTTGCAGCTGATGCAGGGCGTCCCGGGTCAGGCCTGTGCCGATCACGGTGCCGATGCCGATCTCCAGGGCTGTGCGCGTGCCGTGAGGCCATTCGGCCACAGGCAGGCGTCCGCTCATGCTGACCAGTCCGGCGCCAAGCAGAGCTCCGGCGAGGGGAGCGGCGGGAATGCCGGTGCGCAGGGCCAGCAGGCCCAGGGTTGCTCCAGCCAGCAGATACACCAGAGGCGTTGCCGGAACAGGCATGGAAGGGATTCCGATCAGGAAGCCTTCCAGTCTGATCTGCCATGTGTTGTCATCGGCTCAGTCCTTCCGGCTCGCCGCGGCCATGACCCAGTCCGTGTCCTTTCGCATCACCCGCACCGCTGAGGATGTGGCCCAGACCCTCAATGCCCTTTCGCAACGGTTGGTGAAACTGGAGCAGCGGCTTGAGAGCCTGGAGCTTCAGCTGCGCCAGCAGCAGCAGGCCGGAACGATGGCCGCCGAGGAGCTTGAGCGCCTCGATGGTGTGGATTTGATCCTGCAGGAGTGTCAGGACCTGCTGCGCGAGTCGGAAGCGATCACGGAACCATCCAGTCGTGATCAGGACATGGCGCTGGAGAGCCTGGCTGCCTGAGGCTGAGTGGCCTTGGAACACCAGCACATCCTGGCCAGAGGTGTCAAAATAAAAAGAAAGCCAACCATGGCACACACCAACTCCCTCTCTTGTGCTCCGGGTGCTTCCCTCCGCCCGGCTCGGATTGCTTCTCCCTCCTGTGCCCGCCGAGGTTTCGTTGAGGGTGGGCATCAGTTGGAGAAACTGGAATTCGCCCTCGCTGTGGCGATGAGCCGCGGCGATGATGGCCGCTCCGCCCAGCTGCGTGAGCAGATTGAAGCCCTCGGCGGCAATGTCGAAGAGCCGGGAACCTGACATCTCTGGCTGCGGCATCGATGCAGCGTCGATGCCGCGGGGCTCACATCGGATGGTTGTTTTGTGCTGAGCAGAGATAAGATTGCAGAAGATTGATTGTTTGCATTGACCTCCACATTGCTGAAGTCCACGCCAGCGCGTTCGCTGTCTGTGGCTGGGGCGGATCAGCGACAGTCGCATCTCAACCAGGCACAGTCATTGTTTGCGGAAGCCCGTGCCCATGCCGATGCCGGGCGCATTGATGCCTCAGCTGCATGCATTCTCAAAGCCCTGGATCAGGAGCGGCGTGCCGGTAGCGTTGGACCACAGGTGTTGCAACTGATCAAACCGAGGTCGTAAACACGGTTGATCGCAGTTGAACACTCCTATTAATTCCGTAAGCGGGTGACCGGACTCGAACCGGCGACGTTCAGCTTGGGAAGCTGACATTCTACCACTGAATTACACCCGCATGAGCGGCAGTGTATGTCACTGCCGCCGGATTTTTGGTCGCGCTCAGCCTTGCAGCGCTTCAGCTGCCGCCGCAACGCCGGCTCCCATGCTGCCCTTGTGCAGACCCAGCCCATGGAGTGTGGCTTCGATCGCCGAGACGGCGGTGAGCACATCGCGATCGCAGACGAAGCCGAGGTGGCCGATCCGGAACACCTGGCCCTTGAGATGGTCCTGGCCACCGGCCAGGAGGATGTCGAAGCGATCTTTCACGGCCTTGCGCAGTTGTTCGGCGTCGAGACCTTCGGGGGCCACCGCCGTGATCGCCGGGCTGCCATGACCTTCAGCGGCGTAAAGGCGCAGACCGATCGCTTTCATGCCGGCCTGGGCGGCGGCCCGGTGGCGGGCATGACGGGCAAAGATCGATTCCAGGCCTTCAGCCTGCATCATCTCCAGGGCCGCTTCTAGGGCGAAATAGAGGTTGACCGCCGGTGTGAATGGATTGCTGTGTTTCGCCGCCGTTTTCCGATACGGACCCAGATCGAGATAGAACTTGGGCAGATCGGAGCGCTCGTAGGCCTGCCAGGCCCGCTCGCTCATGGCCACAAAGCTCAACCCCGGCGGCATCATGTAGCCCTTCTGCGAGCCAGAGGCCACCACATCCAGGCCCCAGGCATCCATCGGCACGTTGCTGGCCCCCAGGCTGGTGACACAGTCGGCGATGGTGAGTGCTGTGCCGTGGGCCTTCACGTGGGCGCTGATCGCCTCCAGGTCATTGATCACCCCGGTGGAGGTTTCCGAATGGGTGAGGATCACGGCGCGGATCTCTTTCTGCGTGTCTGCTTCCAGGGCGTTGCGGAAGGCCTCCGGATCGAGGGGCTGCCCCCATTCGGCCTTGATCACCTCCACGTTGAGCCCATAGGCGCGGGCCACTTTCACCCAGCGTTCCCCGAACTTGCCGTTGTCACCGCAGAGCACCCGATCACCGCGGCTGAGGGTGTTGATGATTCCCGCTTCCATCGCTGCGGTGCCGCTGCCCGTGATCACGAGCACATCGCCGCTGGTCTGATGCAGCCAACGCAACTGCTCGGTGGTGCGTTGCACCACGGCCTGGAACTCACCGCTGCGGTGTCCGATCGGATGCCGGCCCATCGCCTTGAGCACCGTCTCGGGCACCGGGGTCGGCCCGGGGATCATCAGGGTGAGCTTGTCCTGCACGGGCCTCGGATCGGGAATCGGACATTGTAAAAAATGACCACAGGCCTCCTGTTGCAACGCGAACACCCATGGCCGAGGCCCCCCGCATGGATTCGTCTGGTCTGACCCTCCCGGTGTGGGTGGCGGCAGCGGCGCGGGCTGCTCTTCAGTGCCTGCTGGGGATGCCGGTAGAGGAGACGCAGGTGTTGACGCTGCCCGATCGCAGCGAGCCCCTGCGCGTGCCGGTGCAGTCGGTCGCTCCCCTCGCCCAGGGTGAGCAGGCTCTGGCGATCAGTCTGTGTGATCCCGGTCAGGGGCTTGACCTGACCCGTGGGCTGGAGATCTGGGTGCGGCTCTGTTGGCGACTGCCGGCGCCGATCGAAACGGAGGGCGACGACTGGTTGGAGCTGGTGGCCGGGGAAGGGGTGGGGCGGATGGAGGCCGATCAGCGGCTCTGCATCTCCTCCTTCGCGCGCCAGTTACTGCAACGGAATCTGCAGCCGTTGTTGCCCCGGGGCCGCGCCCTCAGGCTCGAGGTGATCCTGCCGGCCGGCCGGGCCCTGGCGGAGCGCACCAGCAATGCCGCCTTCGGGGTGGTGGATGGACTGGCCCTGATCGGCACCCAGGCCGAGGTGCAGGCCAGCGCCTCACCCGACCAGCTCAAGGCGACGCTCGAGCAACTGACGCAACTCACCCGGGCTGCCGCTTTTGAGGGCGCTCTGGTGGTGGTGATCGGCGAAAACGGTCTCGATCTTGCCCGCAGCAGCGGTCTGGCCGATCGGCTGCCCGTGCTCAAGGTGGGCAATTGGATCGGTCCGGTGTTGGTGGCGGCGGCGGAAGCGGGCGTTCAGGAGTTGTTGTTGCTCGGGTATCACGGCAAGTTGATCAAACTGGCCGGTGGGATCTTCCACACCCATCACCACCTGGCCGATGGCCGCCTCGAGGTGTTAGTTGCCCTGGCGGTGCGTGAGGGCTGGGCCTCGGAACGGCTGCAGCCCCTGCTCCAACTCCCATCACTGGAGGCGGCTCTCCTGGCCTTGTCGGAGTGCGATCCCGAGGCGGCCGGCGCTTTGTGGCAGGCGATCGCGGCCGCAGTGGAGCAGCGCAGCCGCACCTACCTGGAGCGCTATGGCCGTTGGCCGCTCCGGATCGGCGCCGCCCTGTTCGATCGTTCCCGTTGCCTGCGCTGGGCCGGGCCCGAGGGCCTGCGCCTACTGAACCGTTGGGGCAGCGGTTTGCAGAGGCCGATCTGAGCCCTTCATTACGCTGAAGATCACGACGGTCGTCCTGATTCGACCCACCTGCCGAGATGTCCTCAACCCAGTCCGATGGCCAGCGCAAGCCGGCCATCGTCATTCTTGATTTCGGTTCCCAATACTCCGAGCTGATTGCTCGGCGCGTGCGTGAAACCGAGGTGTATTCGGTGGTGTTGGGCTACAGCACCTCCGCCGAAGAGCTTCGCGAGTTGGCGCCAAAGGGAATCATTCTCAGCGGGGGCCCCAGTTCGGTGTACGCGGAGGGAGCTCCCCTCTGTGATCCGGCGCTCTGGAGCCTGGGGGTCCCGGTGCTCGGCGTCTGTTACGGCATGCAGCTGATGGTGCAGCAGCTGGGGGGCCGCGTCGAGGCGGCCACCGGCAAGGCGGAATACGGCAAGGCCCCTCTGGTGGTGGACGACCCCACCGACCTGCTCACGAATGTGGACGACGGCTCGACGATGTGGATGAGCCACGGTGATTCCGTTGAGGCGTTGCCGGAAGGCTTCGTGGGCCTCGCTCACACGGCCAACACGCCGATGGCGGCTGTGGCCGACCATCAACGCCGGCTTTACGGCGTGCAGTTTCACCCCGAAGTGGTCCATTCCACCTGCGGGATGGCCCTGATCCGCAACTTCGTGTATCACATCTGCGGTTGTGAACCCGACTGGACCACGGCGGCCTTCATTGAAGAGGCCGTGAGGCTGGTGCGGGAGCAGGTGGGTGAGAAGCGCGTGCTGCTGGCCCTATCGGGTGGTGTGGACTCCTCCACGTTGGCCTTTCTGCTCAAGAAAGCGATCGGCGATCAGCTCACCTGCATGTTCATCGATCAGGGATTCATGCGAAAGGGGGAGCCCGAGTTCCTCATGGATTTCTTCGATCGCAAGTTCAACATTCATGTGGAGTACATCAACGCGCGCAAGCGTTTTCTCGACAAACTCGCCGGCATCACCGATCCTGAGGAGAAGCGCAAGATCATCGGCACGGAGTTCATCCGGGTGTTCGAGGAGGAGAGCAAGCGCCTTGGCCCCTTCGATTACCTCGCCCAGGGCACCCTGTATCCGGATGTGATTGAGAGTGCCGGCACCAACATTGATCCCAAGACCGGCGAACGGGTGGCCGTGAAGATCAAGAGCCACCACAACGTGGGCGGTTTGCCGAAGGATCTGCAGTTCAAGTTGGTGGAGCCGCTGCGCAAGCTGTTCAAAGATGAGGTGCGCAAGGTGGGCCGCAGCCTCGGTCTGCCGGAGGAGATCGTGCGTCGCCATCCCTTCCCCGGACCGGGCCTGGCCATCCGCATCCTCGGTGAGGTCACCGATGAGAAGCTCGACTGCCTGCGCGATGCCGATCTGATCGTGCGTGAGGAGATCAAGGAGGCTGGCCTTTATCACGAGATCTGGCAGGCCTTTGCCGTCTTGCTGCCCGTCCGCTCCGTGGGTGTGATGGGCGATAAGCGCACCTATGCCTGGCCGATTGTGTTGCGTTGCGTATCGAGCGAAGACGGCATGACCGCGGATTGGTCGCGTCTGCCGCCGGAGCTGATGGAGCGGATCTCCAACCGGATCGTCAATGAGGTGAAGGGGGTGAACCGGGTGGTGCTCGACATCACCAGCAAGCCACCCGGAACAATCGAGTGGGAGTAGTTCAGGGGGTCTAATCCCTTACTACAACTACCTGTAGGGGGTTTCACCTGCGTTTCACCCCGTGTTTGGGGTGACTGGGGACAAGGGGTTTGGAAGGTCGGTTTCACCCGAGTTTCACCCAATGCCCTGTCTCCGTCTCTACAGAGATGTCGTCCAACTCTGGTTTTCTCTACGGGTGTGTCTCTACGACGTGTAGAGAATTCGTAGAGAACAAGTCCCTTCCTAAACAGCACTTTTCTACGACACAACGTAGAGAAAACGTAGGAAAATACCTATGTCGTCATGGAAGGGAGAACTGAAGTGGGAAGCAGAGGAAACAATCAGACCTCCTATGCCCTGTATGAGGAACTGATGCACCTACGGGTTAGTCCCGAAGCACAGGTGCCTTACCTGTACAAACGAAGGGACAAGCAGGTGCATCTCCCTGTTGAGGAACGCACCTATCAACTCCGCATCCCTGTCCCCAACACCAAAGGTCTTAGGAAGTCTCTGAGGACCTCTGACAGGTCTGCTGCCATAGAGAAAGCAGCAGAGGAGGTTCTGGAACTCAAGTACGTTCTGAAGAACGGAGGGAGTGTCCTGCCTTTGTCTGTGGAGGACCTGGTGGAAAAGTTTCTCCAGACCAAACGTGCCCTCATACGTGGGGAATGGGAGGGGAAGGAAGACGCAGGACGCAGAAGCATCACCAAGGAGAGGTATGCCCTGATTGCAGGGAAACTGCGGAACTACTTGGTTCCGTTCCTTGGTGCCAAGTCAGATGCCCGCAGCATTCCCTATGCCAAGTGGAAAGAGTGGCAGACGTGGAGGGTTGAGAGCAGGCACACCCGCACTGGTGGAAGGCCAAAAGCAATCACCCTCCAAAACGAGATGGGAATGATTAGGGAGTGCTGGAAATGGGGGATGGAGAACTCCCATCTGCCCCTCTCTCCAAAACTCCCCTTCCAGGACGAGAACCTGGTGACTGACGACAAGGTGAGGAGGGACACCTGGGAACCCGATGAGTGGAAACCCTTTAGACGTCGTCTCCGTGAGTGGTTGAAAGAGCAGCAGCAACTACCCCAGGAGGAGTTCTGGGATGCCTGGGTTGCCTATCAGATGGTGTTTTTCCTTGCCAACTGCGGGATGCGTGTTGGGGAACTCGTGAAGGTCAAGAGGAAGGACCTTACGTTTTTTCAACGCAACGTTGGGAAGAATGGAGAGGACGAAACGATGCTTTGCTGCCTCGTTCAGGTTCATAAGTCCAATAAAACGGGTGCCCGTGAGGTGAATGCGATGGGTGGTCTCTTTGCCCGTCGTGTCTGGGATAAGTCACAGCATCGTTCTATGGATGATTTTCTGTTCTGCCATTTGGATGGAACCCCATTCACTACCAAGCAGTTCAGAACTCAGTTCCGAAGGATGATTGCTTTCACAAAGGAGGAAGAGAGGACTGGCAAGCACCTGGTTCCATACGCACTAAGACACTTTTATGCATCCATCCGTTTGCAGAACGGCACGTCTCGTTCTGCACTTTGTGAAAATATGGGATGTACAGAACCTTATCTGCGGAAGCACTATTCCCACTACCTCAACCGACTTGCGACTGCTGACCTAATGAGGATGAATAAGGATATTGGTCTTGGTGGAAAGGTTATTCCTGAAGGAGAAGATTTCCTCGTTCCTGATGTGATGCTTGATTAGAGTAGACCACTTCTTTTGAGGATGGTGTTATTCCAGATTGCCAACTCTTTTCTTTTGCCTAATACCTCTTCTAAACGCAACTTGTAGTTGTATCGTTGTGCTCTGTCTTCTATGCTTGCCATTAGATATTGCACTTTGGAGACGTATGCCTGTCCGTGTGTCTCCCAGAACTTGTCTCTGCCTCCATCTGTCTTGATGAGGAACCCTGTGAATTGACGTAGGGGTGTGTCTCGCACCTCATCAATGGTCTTGAGGTTGAACTGCTTCTTCACGTCCTCAGGAAGTTGCAAGAACCACTTGTGCGTGAGTTCTCCTTCCAGGACTTCTCTCCAGAAGGCAGCACGTTTGCGTCTCTCCTCTTCTCTCAGAGATGCAATGCCTGCTGTGGTTGCTTGCCTCAGGACCACTCCGTGCTCCTGACACACCCTTCTGAGTGCCTCCTCGAGTGCCTTGGATGCCTTCCCTGCCAGAGGTGTCTCTTCGGGTCTGAAGACACTCCAGAGGTGTTCTTGCTTGGCACCCCAACGACCTTTGTCCCCATCTGTTGCTGCAAGTGCAGGGAACCTGACTTGCTTGGCATATGCCCTTGCTGCACTGACGGAAGTAGCAGGAGTGATGCTCTTGCTTCTGATGCCCGTGACCAGTTCCGCAGGGGTAAGGGAGCAGAGGACGTGGATGGTTGAGTAAGAGGCAGGGAGACCCTTAACCACGTCTCTACGTTCCTTGTCGGTCAGTTGCTTCAGGGTCTTGCCGATGACCCGCAACTTGGAGAACACCTTGTCGTTGATGCCTGTCTCCTCCCTGAAGAGGGAGAACGTTGGTCTCTTCAGACGTGTTGCTGTTGCATCTATCCCCAGGCACAGGGTCACGATTTGCTCTGGGGTGCCTGTGTATGGGTTCTCTTCTGCCAGTCGCACGAAGGTGGCAAAACCTTTCTCCAGTTGGTCTGACACGTCACCCGTCTTCCGTATGGAGACACTCTACTGCGGAACGTAGAGATTTTGTAGAGAAAAGACCCAAGGACAAAGAGCACATTTCTACGACACAACGTAGAGAAATTGTGGGATTATATAAGGGTCAAACAAAGCAAAGGAGATTTCCTTATGTCTAATTCAAAAACCCTCACAATCAAGTTTGATTCTGCTCGAAGTGCTAAGTCATTCATGGATGACATTACCGATCTGATTTACTGGAATGATCAGGAAAGGGATTCTGATGATCGTTGTTTTGAGGGTCCTGATGAGTCCAATCAAATTGGATTTTCGTGGGATGGTGATACCTTTCTCTCTGCTAATTCTGCAAGTCGGCAAATCCGTCAAGAGGTGTATGGGGTTTGTGGTTTCTGAAATGAACTCAGCACAGGTCAATCGCAGGATTGAGGACTACCTTCGGGACCTTGCTGATGAAGGAACCTTCCGTATGCGTAAGAAGACAGGGCATCCTGTCTGTGTTGCTTCCTATGGGGGTGAACAGAGATCTTTCACCCTTTGCTCATCCCCTGGAGGGAACTACCAGAAGTATGCGGTCTGGAACCTGAATCGGTTCGTGTCGTCTCTCCCTTTGGAGGAGGCACAAAGGTTCTCTCTACATAAGTTCTTCGAGGACCTCTGACCCTCGTAAAACCCTGGTTTTGGGGACCAGGAGACAGAAGGTAATAACTCCCCTTTTATTCACTTACTATTGGAGAAAATCTTATGAATTACACACCAGAACAACTTGATGCGATGAAGGCAAAAACTCAATGTCTTCATAATGCTCGGAATGCCCTTAAGAAAGCACTTCGACAGGTTTTGAACTCACCCGAGCATGAACGACTTTCCAACTACTGCAAGGCAGATATCCTGTTGGACTTGGAGAACAATGGTGAATATAACCCTCTCGGGTGATTGATCTAATAGGGGATCAGATAATACCTCCTCCTTGATTGCTTGACCCCCTGGGAACTCAAAAATCCTGGGGGATTTTTTTAGACATATGGATTTTTAGTTCGTTTGAGGATGCATACTTTTGTAGCACTAAAGGCCCCATTGATTTTTATCGTATTATCTGCCATGTCACGAATACCTTCATTCGTGTACATAGTTTACAGGTAAAGACAAATTTAAAAAGATTGAAGTTCCAGAAAATGGTGCAAAAATGAAAATTCTCTTATGCACTCGAACTATGATCCTAGGATGTAAGTCAAATGGGACTAATAAAAGTTGGCAAATTGCTAAAGCATAAGCAACTGAACAATTTCACAAAGACAGAAGTGCTCCTGGATCTTCAAAGCAATGAGAAATCATTTGTTTCCTCTGCGATGCAATTCATATTTGCTTGTATTGCAATGCTTCACAGAGAGAGTCTTTTGATACTGTTAGGATCGGTAAAGTGTTCTGATAGTATTGAATGCATATATTGCCCTTTTTAGTTACTTCATGAATTGATTGACTGGTCAATATGCTTTTCCCGTATGCAGTATCAGGGAAAATCATAAACTTAAATGCATTTGCATCTCCCTGATTGCTTTTATGAATGAGTATATCCGTTTTGCCAATCTCAATATTGTTCAATCTTAGGTAGCATGAGTTGTATTTTGACCACATTCCATATGATGTTTTAGCATCAATCTCTCCATCTGAGTTGCAACTGCTCAAAATTTTGTTTCTATAATCTTCATCAAAAAGTAATCTCTCTTCATCTGATCGAATAGATTTGTCAACTTTTTCTGTGTCTTTTGCCTCTGGAAGAGATTTGCTTTGATTTATCGAGGAGCATGAAGTTAATAAAATAGCAAGGAGAATTAGTGGTTTATGCACTTTCCTCCTCTGATTCATTTTCTCTATGATCTAAAATTTCAATATCTGAACTTTGTTTTTCTTTGCAAAAGGTATACAATGCTTCTCTGGTTACAGAAGAAATGGTTCGATTTTCGATAAATGCAAGTTTTTTAAGAGAAAGATGTAAATCATCGGACACCAAAAGAGTTATTCTTCTCATGTGTTTTTAACCACTACACCAAACTCTCATGTTAGAAGCAGGCATGTCAAGTTGCAGCACTGCATTTTGCTGCTTTATGCAGTTTTCGCATTATGTGCTTTGTGGCAGCACAGCAGCACAGCAGCACAGCAGCACAGCAGTTTTACTCTCTTAAACTGCTATTGACTATGTTTTCTCCAAACAATTTGTTCTCTTCTGCTTGAAGGTGTTCTTTTTTCCAGTGCGATATTTGTTCTTTGAGATAGTTTATTGATGATAAATCTTCCTTTTGCTCTTCGTCCAACGCATATAGTTTTGAATAGTAAAACTCAAGTCGTTCTTCGATTTCACGAATAGAATATGTCTTTTGCATTTCTAAATCTCGTTACCTTTTGTGTTTAGTGTTGTAAGAGTCTCTGATTAGATCTTCCAGAAGATCCTCAATAGAGATTCTTCTCTTTTTAGACAACTCTACAAGCATGTGATAATGAACGTTGCTTAACTTGATTTGTTTCATTGTTAATCAGATAAAAGTCAGATCCTTCTGCTGCTGATGCACTTTGTAAAGATACTTAAGTGCATATTTGTGTAGATCAGAACGAGTAGGTATGCATAAGTCGTCTATAAGTGATTTTTCAAGATTCCAGAAAGCACCTGCTTCTCTCTCCTTATAAGACATCTGGAATCTATTTTGTTTCTTGTTTAATACTGGCATTCTTTGTGACTCCTTTTGGTGTATTGATGTTCAAGTGGGGTTTTTCAGATTATCCTGTAACTTTATTGGTCTCAGTCTAGGATCACCAGACATACTTTCTTCAAACCAATTCTAAATTACTTTCTTAATGCTTTCACTCACCTTCGGTTCGTGAAAATGCCTGCGGCATGAACTCTCTTGGGACTTTATGGTTAAGACCAAAGGGACAATTTCCTGAAACCCCTTATGTATTATATAGACAAATTAGAAGTTTAAGATGCACTCTTGCCTTGAATTCACTATGTTTACATTATAATTGAAATTTGATGCTTTGTCAAGTCTATTTGGCTCAGTAGGGTGTTGACTTATGTGGTGTCTTGTGTCATAATTCACTCATGACTGAAGAGTCAATAATATGCATTTCACACTTAAATCTAATGAATATCACGGATTGCGTTAAACAGATCAAAGATGCCCTTGTCATTTCTGTCGAAGGTAAAACAGTCTATCCAGAAGATTTCCCAATTAAAGATGGTTGGGGGATAGGTTTTAAGTTTGCTTGTCCATATTGCTGTCATAGAAAGCAGAGACCATCCAAGAAAAGAGAAAAGTGTGCGAGGATTTACCCAGTAACAGGTTGTTATACCTATAGATTTAGTTGCAATAAGTGTAATCAGTCTATGAGTATTCACAAATTTCTTGAAAACAAATTCCCTTGTGTATATCAAAGATACATGAGGGAAAAGATGATGCGGCAGAAAGACTATCGTCCAAAATTCAATGATTGATTTTTCCCCTTTGATTTGCGTCAAGCAAGATGGTTTTCATCTTCGGTTCTACAGTAATAATAGATTGCCTGAGAATTCCAAAGAAGAGATAGAAGATATCTAGTTCATGATGCTTGTTTTGCATTTTGCCTCCTTTGTCCCAATGTCCTCCCCTTTCTTGTCGAAATTTGCAAGCAACTCGTTTGTTTTTGCATTGTAAATGAAACTTGCTCTTCCCATTGCGTCGTTGCCCATAGATGCGTAGACAATTTCGTCTATCTCTGCTGATGGCATTACTTCGTTGTAGACTTGATTTCCTATCTTGACGAAGACCAATTCATTTTTCTTGGGTCTGTAGATAAAGGTTTCTTCGTTGGTGCAACTAATTAGGATTTGTGGATTGTCGGAGAGGGTCTTGTAAGCAACTGCTCCTGCTGCTGCAACAACTGCTGTTGCTGTTGCCAAAAGGATTTTCTTCATCGGACTGCCTATGCTTCCTTGATGATGCGGGTAATGGTTGCAAGAGCAAGTCCTGTCTGCTCCTTGATTGACCTGTAGGACTCCCCTTCCTTACGGAGACGAAGCACCAAGGACTCCTTCTTCCCAGTGGTCTTGGGTCTTCCACCAAGGTTCCCTCCTGTTCTTCTGCGGTGCTCCACGGACTCTCTGCTCCTCTCTTGGATCAGAGATCTCTCCACCTCAGAAAGTCCCGTAAGCAGTCCCACGACCAGGGGTGCCATCTTTCCCAGTGCTTGCGTATCGATCAGACCATCCAGGGTCTTCACATGGATCCCCTGCTGTTGGAGGTCGTTCAGTCGGTTGATCACTTCGACCTGAGACCTGCCCAGTCGATCCAACTTAGCAACGCAGAGAAGATCTCCTTTGCGGAGGACTGACAAGCAAGCACGGAGTTGGTGTCGTTGATCCAGGGTCGTGGTGCTGGAGACCTTCTCAGAGAAGACCTCTTCGCAACCTGCTTCCTTCAGTTCTTGGACCTGAGCATCCAGACCCTGCTGTTGGTGGGTCGTGGATGTCCTTGCGTAACCGATTTTCCGTCCCATCTGTTCGGAAAGAGTGAGCCTTTCTAGAATTACAACCCGAACACCCTTTCCGAACAACATCGCACCCAAAAAACTTAGTTCCGTCGGTTGTTCGTTTTTGTCTGAGGAACTCCTGAGTCTCCGAACAGCAACCGAACACCGATCTCTTGCTATGACTAATACGCATGTATTCGTGGAGGGTGATCATGGGAGACGGGTGGTTGTCGGACCCCGAAACGACCTGGACCTATCGGTTCCATCGGGATGACAAGTCCTGGGTGAGAGACCCCAAGGTCTTTGTGGATATGGGTCGTCCGATGTCCGATGGGTCTGCTGCTCTGCTGAAGACTCGTCGGCACATACGAAGGGAGCAAGCAGAGTCCATGTGGAAGGACCTGGTGCGTAAGGGGTGGAAGAAGGTCCCTGCTGTCTGGGGTCCTGACGCAGAACCCTGAGACCGCACCAGTCCCTAATGCACCAGGGCTGCCTGAAAGTCATTCGGAATTCGCCTGCGCGAGCCGAACCCCACCCAACGCCAGCATCCCTTTGATGTCGTAGGCCAGCTCCCGGAAGCCCTGGCGGATTGAGCGATAGCCACCACGGCGCAGCAGGTTCATCACCACGGTTCGCAGGAAGGAGAACACGCCGACACCGGTCCGATTGGTGTAGCGGTGTGCGTCCTCACCGAGCTGCGTATCGCGCACCCAGTGCCACTCGTTCTCAATGCTCCATCGCTGACGGACCAGTCGCAGCAGAGCATCTGGTGTGGTGCGCAGGCTGGTGATGAATCTGTGGCAGGCGATGTCCCGCTTGCCTTTGAGGGTCGTGCTGCTGGTGATCACCTCCACGATCCAGGCGCTGCCTGGCCAGTTCGCCTTGATGTGCTCTGGCGCCTCTTTGGCCTTGAGTTCCCAGCGTGTCTGGCGTCCGTGCCGCTTCTCGACATCCGTTGCTGCAAAAGGGATCTTGCGCTTTCCCTCGAACTGGCAGCCGATCTGCCGGTACAGGATCTTTTGGTTGGATTTGACGGTCAACAGGAGGTCGGCCCCCTGCTCCAGGCACCAGCGAAAAACGCCTGTGTCGTGTGCAGTGCGTCGGCCTGGATCAGGACGCCATTGAGATCAAGCGTGCTGAGCAGCTCCTTGAGCGCTGCCTTCTCACTGGACTCGTGGGTGTCATAGGTCGTCTGGGCCAACGCCACCCCAAGGGCTCGGGCGTAGACGGTGACCTGGGCAACGAACCGGTGGTTGCCGTCATCTGTCTCGATGGCGGAGCCCCGCAGGGTTTTCCCGTCGCAGACCAGTTGGTCCAGACCCTCGGCGCCACCTGGGATCTGGCTGATCATCCAGGCCTGCAGCACCTCGCCAAACTGCTGAAGATGCGCCTTATTGAACAGGTAAAGGAAGGTGGCATCTGACGGCCAGCGCTTGAAGTTCAGGTCCAGGGCCTGGTTCAGCGCCTCCCGGTGCCGCTTGGCAAAAGCCTCCAGATCGCGAGAGCTCCTGCAGCCGCTCAGGATCCCAAGCACCGCCACCAACAGCAGGAACCACTGCGGGTAACGCACGCCACGCCGGTAGCGGCCGTCGGGAATGGCCTTGAGAAAGTTGATCAGATCATCCGGTGCGCTCAGATCAGCTGCAACGGAGGCGGTTTCGGGCATCGGGAGCGGTGAGACCCGCTGACGAAACCCAATGGTGACAGGCCCGCCAAGGACTACAGGGACAGACTTTTAGGCGGCCCTGCCTAATGCACGGGTTTCACCTGCGTTTCACCCGACGGGGACACGATTTCTCTGCGTCTGAAGACGTTCCTTCTGCTTCACGACTTCTCTATAGATGCGTCGTCAGACCCCTCTAGAACCCTCTGTGAGAGGTGCTTCTGGGTTTCACCCCCGTTTCCCCACCTAAACTGGGGTTGAATCCACGAGTCCCCAGCAGGACGGGTGCTGAACTGGACTATCGAGTGGGAATAGGGCCGATCAGGGGCTGGTGATCCAGGCCCATCATCGATACCCTGAGCCCCCGGCCTGATTGTGTTGTGACCGCTGCCCAACAGCAGGACCAGCAGCTGCAGCGGCGTCTGCAGCAGGACAGCATTCAGCTGGCCGGTAAGACGATCTACATCAATCCGTTTCTCTACTGGCGCCGTTTCGACAGCAACACCGATCGCTGGTTGCGGGAGCCCGGTCAGCTGGGTGAAGAGCAGATCCGTAGCAACCGCGGTCGCTTTTATCCCGAACTGGCCTGGGATCTGCTCGACGAGGACGCCGTCCGCATCAAGGACGGTGCCGTGGAGATGTTTCTCAAGAGCCTGGAGCTGATCAGTACCTTTCATCCCGAGCTCACCTCCGGCCAGCTGCTGGAGGTGGAGCGCAAGATGGCGGTCACCAAGAAGCGCTCGTTTGAGCGCTGGGTGGAGAAGTCGTATCGCCGGCGCTTCAAGCAGGAGGTGCGGGAGCGGCGCCGTTTCGCCCGCGACCGTTTCCTGCGGGGGTGGCGGGAGTGGCTGGCGCTCGACACCACCCATCAGGCGATCGCTCCCCTGCTGGCTTTGATCGTGTTGGCGGCGGTGGGGGGGTGGACCCTTGGGGCTTCACAGTCGAGTTGCCCCACATTGATGCTGCCCGCAGAGCAGACTGGAGAGCGCTGATCGCCCCGGGCCATGGCCGACTCCCGACCCTTCGACGCCATGCGGCTGGCCCTGATGCAGGACGTGTTGCCGGTGGGGCTGGCGTTGCTGGACCGGGCGCGGCGTGGTGGTCCCGGCCGGGTGGTGGAGAGCTTCACGACCTCGCCCGAGCCGTTCAGTGATCTGCGCTCGGAGGGAGAGCCGGCGGCGCGTGAGCTGCGCGAACGCCTCGATCAGGTGAGCCCTGGTCTGGGTAATCCGGTGATGGAAGTAGCTGTGGAGGTGGAGGAGACGGTCGACGAGAAGGTGAAGGAGGAGTTGCCCGTGACGGTGGAAGACGAACGGCTGGCCCTGCAGGAAGCCCTGACCCGGATCGAGCAACGTCTTGTGCAGCTGCGGCAGCAGCTTGCATCCTGAGGGCATGGTCTGACCCCGCCATGACACGCGCCATCAGCAGTCGGGACGGGCATCGCCACAGCGGCATGCATCAGCAACCACTGGTGTTGCTGGGAGTGGTGTTGTTGTTCTGCGGGGCGATGCTGACCCGCCTCACCTGGTTGCAGGTGCTGGAGGGTGCCCATTACAAGGAGCTGGCCGACGAGAATCGCATCCGCTTGGTGCCACGCTCACCGATTCGTGGCCGTCTGCTCGATCGCCACGGCAAGGTGCTGGCGTCGAGCAAGCTCACCTATTCGCTTTATCTTGAGCCGCGCCTGGTGGATGAGGCCAGCTGGCCGGATCTGCGCGATCGCCTCGCCCGTCTGCTCAACCTTTCGGCGCAGGATCTTGATGCCCGTCGCGGTCGCGGCGTTGATCGCGATGGTTATCGGATCACCCTGGCCACCGACCTGAAACCCGAACAGGTGCTCCGTTTCAGGGAACAGGCCCTCGGGCTCAAGGGTGCCCAAGTGGATGTAGACATCCTCCGCTTTTACCCCCACGGATCGCTCGCGTCTCACGCCCTCGGTTACACCCAGCCGATCACGGAGGAGGAATACAAGCAGCTGGCTGAGAAGGGATACAAGATCCGGGATCGGATCGGCCGCACCGGCGTGGAGGCGGCCTACGAGTCCTGGCTGCGCGGCAAGTGGGGCGGGCAGATGCTCGAGGTGAATGCCATGGGCGAGGTGCAGCGCAACCTTGGCGATCGGCCGTCGGTGGCGGGCAAAGACCTCACCCTCACCCTCGACCTCGATCTGCAGGAGGTAGCGGAACAGGCGCTGGCGGATAAACCCGGTGGCGCGATCGTGGCCATGGATCCCCGCACCGGAGCGGTGCTGGCTCTGGCGAGCAAACCCAATTTCGATCCCAATTTCTTCTCCAAGCTGGTCACCACCCAGAAGGAATACGACGCCCTGTTCTCCAACCCCGCCAAGCCTCTGCTCAGCCGGGCGATGAACCCCTACGACCCCGGCAGCACCTGGAAACCGGTGACAGCGATGGCCGGGATGGAATCGGGCAAGTTTCCGCCCGACACCAAGCTCAACACTATGGCATGCATCACTTACGGCGGCCACTGCTTCCCGGATCACAACGGTGCCGGTTTCGGCCGGATCGGTTATGCCGATGCTCTGCGCTTTTCCAGCAACACGTTTTTCTATCAGGTGGGTGTGGGGGTGGGCTCCCGCGCCTTGAAGAAAGCAGCCACGCAGCTCGGTTTCGGTGGCAAGAGCGGCATTGAGATCGGCTGGGAGGAGAGTGTGGGGTTGGTGGGCGATGAAGATTGGGCTGCCGCCGGTCGGGGCTGGGCCCAGCCGGGCACCACCCCCTGGATTCCGGAAGACATGGCGAGCGCGTCCATCGGTCAGTCGGTGGTGCAGATCACGCCGCTGCAGCTGGCGCGCGCCTATTCCGTTTTCGCTAACGGCGGTTGGTTGGTGACGCCCCATCTCGCCGATCAGGGACTCGACTGGACCGCTCCCTCCCGGCGCACCAAAGTGGACATGAAACCCTCCACGCTGGCCAAGATCAGGGAGGGCTTGCGCAAGGTGGTTTCCGATGGCACCGGCTACGGCCTCAATGGACCCGGTATCCCCTCGGCGGGAGGAAAAACCGGCACGGCAGAGGACAGCACCGGTGGACCTGACCATGCCTGGTTCGCCACCTATGCCCCTTACCCCGAAGGCGAGATCGTGATCGTGGCGTTCGCCCAGAACACCCCCGGAGGTGGCTCGGTGCATGCCCTGCCGATGGCCAAGAAGGTGATGGAGGTGTGGAACCGCAAGCGGGCGAAGTAAGGATCAGGCGACCTGGGCCAGCTCCGGCTTCAGCACCTTGCGGTAGTAGGTGCGCAGCTGTTCCGTGGCTCCGGCCCAGCCCCAGCGCTCCGCTTCCGTACGGGCCGCCCGGCGCAGGGCCTGCCGTTCGAGATCGTTGCCCAGCAGTCGTTGCGTGGCCTGGATCAGACTGGCGGCGCCTCCATCGGCCCCATCCGGCTCGTAAAGGCAGCCGTTGAGGCCATCGCTGATGATGTCAGGGATGCCACCGCGGTTGGCGCCCACCACGGGACACCCCGCAGCCATCGCCTCCAGCAGCACCAGGCCGAGGGTTTCGGTGCTGGAGGGGAAGAGGAAGGCATCGCCACTGGCGTAGGCACTGGCCAGCTCTTCGCCAGCGAGGTAGCCCACGAAGGTGGTGGCGGTGCCCTCGAAATGGCGCTCGAGTTGCTGGCGGTGCGGTCCGTCCCCCACCAGGGCGAGACGGGCATCGGGGAGGGCTTCCAGCACCGGACGGATCCGCTCGATTTGTTTTTCGGCTGACAAGCGGCCCACATAGAGCAGGAGTGCGCCGCGGTCGTCGTGTGCACCCAGCAGCCGCTGACGCATGGCGTCGCTGCGCAGCTCGGGCCGGAACAGCTCGGTGTCGACGCCTCGCTGCCAGAGGGCGGTGTGCTGGATGCCCTTTTCGCTCAGTTCCTTCACCATGGCGGTGGAGGTGCAGAGATTGAGTTCGGCCTGGTTGTGGGCCGCCTTCAGCAACTCCCAGAGCAGGGGCTCGAGCATCCCCATGCCGTAATGCTCCAGGTATTTCGGCAGATGGGTGTGATAGCTGGCGATCAGGGGGATCGACTTGTTTTTGGCCAGCCAGATTCCTCCGAGGCCAAGAACGGCCGGATTCACCACGTGCACCAGATCCGGCTGGAAGGCGTCAATCGCTTCCGACACAGCGGGCCGCGGCAGGGCGAGCTTGAGCTCCGGGTAGAGCGGCAGCGGCATGGCTGGCACACCGATCACCCCTGCGCCCATGTACTCGCTCGGAGCGCCTTCCGGACAGAACACGAGCACTTCATCGCCGGCCTCCACCAGGTGCTTCACCGTCTTGGTGAGACGGGTGACGATCCCATCCACCTTCGGCAGAAAGGTTTCAGTGAAAAAGGCGATCTTCACGGAGTGGGAGAGCAGGCAGGGAACGCGGAATCAGGCCTTGGCCCGGATCGCTTCAGCTTGTTGGTTGGTCCAGGCTGACACGCAGGGGATCCGCTTCCGATCGCAGCGGTCGGCGTAGCGCGTCGCGATCTCCACCACTTCCTTGAGCAGGCCGTCATCGAGGGTGGTCGGGTTGAGCCCCAGTTCGATGAAGCAGCGGTTGTCCACGATCAGATCGTTCTCGACCGCTTCGTTGCGCGGGTTGGGCAGGTTGTTGATGGCGGCGCCGGTGAGGGCAGCCACCTTTTTGGCCAGTTCGCCCACCTGATGGCTCTCGGTCATCTGGTTGAAGATTTTCACCCGCTCACCCTTCTGTGGGGGGTTCTCCAGGGCCAGCTGCACGCAGCGCACCGAGTCGCGGATGTGGATGAAGGCGCGGGTCTGGCCGCCGGTGCCGTGCACGGTGAGCGGGTACCCGATCGCCGCCTGCATCAGGAAGCGGTTCAGCACCGTGCCGTAGTCACCGTCGTAGTCGAAGCGGTTGGTGAGGCGCGGGTCGCGGTCGGTGGCTTCGGTGTTGGTGCCCCAGACGATGCCTTGATGCAGATCGGTGATGCGTACCAAATCGTTTTTGTTGTAGTAGAGGAAGAGCAGCTGATCCAGCGTCTTGGTCATGTGATAGACGCTGCCCGGGCTGGCCGGGTGGAGAATTTCCTCCTCGAAGCGGGAGCCATCCGGCTGGGGCACCTCCACCTTCAGGTAGCCCTCAGGGATCGTGGCGCCGCGGTGGGAGCCGTAGCCATACACGCCCATGGTGCCCAGGTGCACCACGTGGATGTCGAGGCCGCTTTCGACGATGGCGGCCAGCAGGTTGTGGGTGCCGTTGACGTTGTTGTCCACGGTGTAGCGCTTGGTGGCGCTGCTCTTCATCGAATAGGGCGCAGCGCGCTGTTCGGCGAAGTGCACCACCGAATCCGGGCGCTCCTCCAGCAGCAGATCGAGCAGGCGCTGGTACTCATGGGCAATGTCCATGTGCACGAAGCGCATCGGCTTGCCACCGATCTCCTCCCAGGCCTGCAGCCGCACGCCGATGCTGGTGATCGGGGTGAGCGATTCCACTTCCAGATCGATGTCGATCTTGCGACGGCTGAGATTGTCGACGATCAGCACCTCATGGCCCTGATCCGCCAGGTTCACAGCACACGGCCAGCCGCAGAAGCCGTCACCGCCGAGAACGAGAACTTTCACCCCAAACTCCTGCCGAAGCGTGCAAGCCGCTGATCTGAGGCAAGCTACTACAGGCTTTTCAGCTGATTGCTGCGGAGATGGCCATCAGGCTCAGCACCAGCACGGCCCCGCCGAGAATCAGCAGCCGGGAGCCGTTGCTGCGGCTAGCGGAAGCGTCCATCACCTCCATCCGGGGCTCTTTGGCGAAGGCGTTGAGACGGCCGCCGTCTTCCTGGGTGACCTGCATGGCCCTGAGCTGCATCTGCGCAGACCTTATGGAGTCCGTTCAGCTGTGGCCTGCTTCTGCCATGCAGCTTCACGGCCGGTGATCCTTCGTTACGTCACCCGGCCGCTGGTGGGGGAGCTGGCGGAGGCCTCTTGACGGAGGGGCAGGCGACCGGCGCGATGGGCGAGGCGTCCGGCCCGCACGGCGTCAGCCATCGCTTCTGCCATGGTGGCTGGATCGCCCGCCAGGGCGATGGCGCTGTTCACCAGCACAGCGTCCGCACCCATCTCCAGCGCCTGGGCAGCCTCACTCGGCACCCCGATGCCCGCATCCACCACCACGGGCACGCCGGCGTTCTCGATGATCAGGGCGATATTGGCGGCATTGCGCAGCCCCTGACCGGATCCGATCGGAGAGCCCAGGGGCATCACCGTGGCGCAGCCCACCTCCTCCAGGCGTTTGGCGAGCAGCGGATCAGCGTTGATGTAGGGCAGCACGGTGAAGCCCTCGTTCACCAGCTGTTCCGCCGCTTCAAGGGTGCCGAAGGGATCGGGGAGCAGATGGCGGCTGTCGGGGATCACCTCCAGCTTCACGAAGGTGTTGTCCTCCTGTCCGGCCAGCTTGGCCAGCTCCCGGCCGAGGCGGGCAACCCGAACCGCCTCCTCAGCGGTGGCGCACCCGGCGGTGTTGGGCAACATCAAGATCCTTGTCCAGTCGATCGCCTCCATCAAGCCGGCATGGCCGGCGGCCACAGCCTGCACGCGGCGCACGGCCACGGTCACCATCTCGCAGCGCGAACGCTGGAGGCTGGCCTGCATCGTGCTGAGGTCGGGGTATTTGCCTGTGCCGGTGAAGAGCCGACTGCTGAAGCAACGGCCGCCGATGTGCAACGGATCGTCTGCGGCGGACGGGCTTGCGGGGCTGGAGGTGAGATCCATGGCGCGTGCGGCGGATTGGTGTGAGAACCGGATCAGGGGGCGCTCCCGTCGTTCGGGATGGCACTACCGTGCGCCCATCATCCATTTCCATCCATGCCCGTTCCAGTCGCCGTGGATCTGCCGGTTCAGTCTCCGGTGGTGTTCGAGGCTCCTCTGCCGTTGGATTCCTCCCAGCTGGCGACGCCGATGGTGCTGGAGGGAACGGTGGACACCTTTGATCCGGTGGCACGGGCCGCATCGCTGGCCTCTTCGATGTCGCGTCAATGGTGCGGCTCTTACCGCTCCTTCACCGGCGGCGCGGTGCAGCCCGTGCAGGTGACGCTTGCCAGCGTGCAGCCCATGGGTCAGATGGTGGTGCTGCGCGGCGACATGCGCATCGGCGAGACCAGCACGCCGGTGCAGGGCAACCTGAATGCCAAGTCAGATCAACTCGATCTGCTGCCCCTGGCGGATCCGCTCACCGCGGGCCTCGAGCCCGGTGGTTCCTTCCTTGGCCTGCAGGGTGCCACCCTGGCTGGCTGGGTCGCGCCGCGGATGACCTATCCCGGTGGTCGCCTCAACCTTGCCGCTGAGTGTGGGAGCTCAGAAGCCCTTCCGATCCGCGGCCTCTGGTGAGGCGTTGCTCCGAGCAGCACTGCGGCGCAGCTGCTGCTCGACACGCTTCAGGCGACGGGAGGCCGTGGCGTTCGTGGGCTCCAGCTTGAGCGATTGGCGATAGAGCTCGGCCGCCCCATCCAGGTCGAGAAGTCGCTCCCTGGCGAACGCCAGGTTGTTGAGGGCCACGGGGTAGTCGGGCTTCGCCTGCAGTGCCGCTCTGTAGTGCTTCACCGCCCCCTCGAAATCTTTCTGGGCGGCGAGAGCGAAACCAAGCGCATTTTCCACGAGGGCCCGCGCTTCATCGGGCTCACCGGACAGACGTTTCAGCGCCTGACGCAGGGTGGTTGTGGCCTGGGGATAGAGGCGTTTGCGCAGTTGCACCGACGCCAGTTCATAGAGCTGTCCAGCGTCGCGGGAGGCTGCTGCACCCTCCTGTTCAAGGCGAATGAGTGAGAGTTCGTCACGCCGCACACGCAATAACTGCCGACCTACCAGCACGGCCACGATCGACAACAGGCCGATCAGACCGAGCAGGTAAGTCTGGGGAACGAGGATGTCCATGAACGCTGACTCCTCGACTCAGTGTGACCTCAGGCCTTGGCGGTGGAGACCACGGTGGTGAAGGTGCCCGGATCGACCACGGCGAGCTGGGCGAGCATTTTGCGGTTGATGCGCACATCGGCCTTCTTGAGGCCACCGATCAGGCGGCTGTAGCTCATGCCATTGAGGCGAGCGGCAGCATTGATCCGGGCGATCCAGAGACGACGGAAATCGCGCTTGCGACGACGACGGTCGCGGTAGGCGTTGCAGAGGGCCTTCATCACCCGCTGATTCGCGGTGCGGAAGAGGGTGCCGTTGCTGCCGCGGAAACCGCGGGCAAGGCGAAGAATCTTGTTGCGGCGCTTGCGGGCGACGTTGCCTCTTTTGACGCGAGCCATGGATGTGGGGAGAACTAGTTAAAGGACGATCTGAACGCGGTTCCGTGTCTGCTCGATCGAACAGGCCTGGGACTCAGGCGTAGGGCATCATCAGGGCCACACGCTCTTCATCGGTGCGGTCCACCACTGCTTTGGTGGCGAGGTGACGCTTCAGCTTCGGGCTCTTGTGATCGAGCAGGTGATTGCGGAAGGCGCGACGACGCAGGAACTTGCCAGTGGCCGTCGCCTTGAACCGCTTGGCGGCAGCTTTGCGGGTCTTGAGCTTGGGCATGTCTCTGGCTGCGCGTGGCACAAACGACAACAATACGCCTTCGACTGCCACCCTTGGATGACCCGATTCTCCTCCGTTGTGATGAAGGGATGGATTGCGCCCGCCCTGGTGGCGGTCACGGCCTTCACCGGTGGTTGTCGGGCCCAGGATCTCGCCGTGCCGCCCGCAGCTGAGGAGATCAGCCTGCAGCGGCCCACCCACCGGCAGGTGCCCAAGCCACCGGCGGCGACGGCCCAGGCTCTTTGGGTGGCGCTGGCGGACCATCTCGGCCAAGCCGCAGGCGGTGATCATTCGGCTGCTCTGCTGACCCTGCGCAGTGCCGGGGCGGCTCCGCTGCGGTTGCTGGCGCCCGGCGGTGGCTCCAAGCCCTTGGCGACGGGAGCCAGTCTTCGTTTCAGCTGGCGGGCGGTGCCGCTGGCCAAGCCGGTGGAGCTGGCGCGGCAGGTGGCCGGGCCGTTCGCCAGCTTTGAATCCGCCGATCGAGTGGCGCAACGCTGGCGCGCGCAGGGTGTGGAGGCTCTGGTGGCCCATCCCAAGGATTGGCAGGTCTGGGCGCCTGAATCGGCGGCGCCGCTGCCGAACGTGCCCACCCGGCTCTGGACCGCCACGGTGCAGGCCACGGTGCAGCCGGTGCTGGAGGGGCCCAAGGGTGGCCGCACTCTGAAGGGCCCGCTGCTGATCGAGGCGCCGGATGGCTTGCGCTGGAAGGGTGGGGTGATGCGTGGGCCGTTCCGGCTCCAGGCCGATGCCTATGGCAGCTGGACCCTGCTGGAGCAGGTGCCGTTGGAGCGCTACCTCGAGGGTGTGGTGCCCCATGAGATCGGTGCCGGCTCACCGGCTGCGGCCCTGCAGGCCCAGGCGGTGCTCGCCCGTACCTGGGCCTTGGCGAACAGCCACCGCTTCGCGGTGGATGGCTACCACCTCTGCAGCGACACCCAGTGCCAGGTGTACAGCGATCCGCGGCAAGCCGGACCGGCCGTAAGGCAGGCGATTCAGGCCACCGCCGGCCAGGTGCTGCAGTGGCAGGGATCGCCGATCAGTGCGGTGTATCACGCCTCCAACGGTGGTGTGATGGCCGGGGCGACGGAAGCCTGGGCGATGGAACCGGCGCCCTATCTGCGTGCCCAGGCCGATGGCGATCAGAGCTGGCGCGGTGCGGTGGTGCTGCCGCTGCAGAACGATGCGGCCGTGGAGGCTTTACTGAACAAGCGCCAGGGGGCTTACGGCGCCGGCCATCCCCGCTTCCGCTGGTCGCGCACCTACAGCGCCAGCCAGTTGCAGGCAGCCCTAGCCACGCAGACGCCTCGATTGGGCGTGGTGAAGGCGGTGTCGGTGCTGGAGCGGGGCCCGAGTGGCCGGGTGCTGGCGCTGCAGATCAAGGGTGATGGCCCGGGGTCTCCCCAGGTCTTGCGCTTGGATGGGATCCGGCGCACGCTGCGGCGCCTGCCCAGCACCCTGTTTGTGGTGAAGCCTGCCGGCGCCGGGCTCTGGCGCTTCCAGGGCGGCGGCTTCGGCCACGGGGCGGGTTTGTCCCAGGCGGGAGCAATCGATCTGGCCCGGCGCGGCCAGTCTGTCGAACAAATTCTTCGTCATTACTATCCCGGCACAACCCTGGTTCCTGTGTCCGCCCTCAGGCAGGCCCCTTAGAGTCCGGGCATTCCGGGGTGATGGATGGCCGTGGCCGCAGTGACTGGCGATCACCGACGCGGCAAAACAGCCCTGTTTCTAGCGGCGTGCGGCTGTGCGGGGGCCGCTCCCCACTGGCTGGATCCGATCCGCAGCCTTCTGCCAGCGCTCACGCTCGCCCTGGTGCTGGGCGGCTATGGCCTGCGCACGGTGCTGCGCGCCCGTGGGCCTGCTGGCGGCGCCGATGCGGCGTCTGCCGGGGCGACCCAGGCTTTGGACGCCTGGCCCAGCGTGGATGTGGTGGTGGGCGCCCGCGATGAGGAAGCGGTGGTGGCCCGACTGGTGGAGCGGCTTGCGGCTCTGCGTTATCCGGCCGAGAAGCTGACGTTCTGGGTGGTGGATGACGGCAGCCAGGACCGCACCGGGGCGATCCTCGATGCCCTCAAGGCGGAGCATCCCCAGCTGCGGGTGCTGCACCGACCACGGGGCGCTGGTGGTGGCAAATCGGGGGCGTTGAATGCGGTGCTTCAGCAGCTGCGCGGCGACTGGTTGCTGGTGCTCGATGCCGATGCCCAGCTCCAGGAGGATGTGCTCGAGCGAGTGCTCCCCTATGCGGTGCGGGGGGGATGGGCGGCGGTGCAGCTGCGCAAGGCGGTGGTGAATGCGGGCCAGAGCCTGCTCACCCGGGTGCAGGCGATGGAGATGGCCCTGGATGCCCTGATCCAGCAGGGGCGTCTGCTCGGTGGTGGTGTGATGGAGCTGCGCGGCAACGGTCAGTTGTTGCGGCGCCTCAATCTTGAGGCTTGCGGCGGTTTCAACGAGCACACGGTCACCGATGACCTCGATCTGAGTTTCCGCCTGCTGACGGAGGGATCTCGAATCGGTTTGCTCTGGGATCCGCCGGTGCAGGAGGAGGCGGTGGAAACGGTTCCGGCTCTCTGGAAGCAGCGACAGCGCTGGGCGGAGGGTGGCCTGCAGCGTTTCTTTGATTACTGGCCCCAGCTGCTCTCCAATCGGTTGAGCCCGAGCCAGCGGCGGGATCTCGCCTGTTTCTTCCTGCTGCAGTACGCCCTGCCGGTGGTGTCGTTTGCCGATGCCGTCACCAGTGCCGCCACCCGCACGGTGCCGGTGTATTGGCCGCTCTCGATCGTGGCCTTCAGCGTGTCGGGCCTGGCCTACTGGCGCGGTTGCCGGCGACCGAGCGAGGGTCCGGAGCTGCCCCAACCCGATCTGCTGTCGCTGCTGACGGCCATTGCCTACCTCGGCCACTGGTTTGTGGTGATCCCCTGGGTGAGCGTGCGCATGGCGGTGTTCCCCAAGCGATTGGTGTGGGCGAAAACCAGCCACCGCGGTGAGGCAACGGCGGACGCGTGAGCCTGGTCTCCGAGGCCCATCGACGCCACTGGCAGCAGCGGCGACGCCAAGAAGCGGAACGCATTGCAGTGCGGCGTGAACAGGCGAAGCGCAAAGCCGAAGCAGCGGCAGCGCTTCTGAAGCAGCATTGGCCCCAGATCCAGGCTGTCTGGTTGTTCGGCTCGGTGCTGGAGCCTGGATTTGGCCTCAGATCAGATCTTGATCTCTGCGTTGAGGGTTTGCCCGCTGATGCTTTGTTTGCAGCAATGCATCAGGTGGATCAACTTCAACGGGATGTGGCGGATCCTGAATTGCTCATCCCTGTGGATCTGGTGCGACTGGAAGCGTTGCCAGAACATTGGCAGAAGCGGATTCGCGAGCGTGCCCGATTGTTGCTTCCATGACCGCACTTCCGTCTGATCGTGAGCTGCACGATCTCAGAGTGGACCTCAAGGTCGAGCGTTTGAAGTTGGCTTCGCTCGTGGAGAGCTTGGCGGATCTTCTTGCTGACTGGGAATTGGCATCGGCTGCACAGGAGCGCTGTGATTCAGCGGCTCTGCGTTTGCAGAGTTTCTATACCGGGATTGAACGCTGCTTTGTGCAAATTGTGCGAGTTTTGAATGGTGGACCTCCCGACGGGGCCGACTGGCATCGGCGCTTGTTGGAGCGTATGGCTGTTGCTACCGAGAGTCGCCCTTCGTTGTTGACGGCATCCACGCTGAGGGATCTCGCTGAATTGATGCGTTTTCGGCACGTGGTGCGTCATCTTTACTCCTATGAGCTTGAGAGGGGTCAAGTGCTACGTCTGCTTCAGAAAGCGATCCGGCTTTGGCCCGATCTGATGCAAGAGCTGCAAACATTCGAAGCTTGGCTTCATGATGTTGCGCGTTGATTGGCGCTAATGACTTTTGAACAGAAGCAATCAAAAACCCTCCTGGTCAATGACCGGGAGGGTGTGCTGATGGATGGAGGGTCAGGAAGCTAGGAATTCAACCGACGGCGGGAGTTGCCGGGGTGAGGCCACCGATCGAGAAGCCGACGATGTGGTCGTCGTAATCGAGATCACCGCCACCGAGCTTGTCTTCCAAGCCAAAGAGGTTGCTGCCGAGGGAGCGGAAGTGGGAGAGGCCATCGGGGTTGGCATCGGCGTAGGCAAAGAAGGTGTTGCCGTTCACCTGGGCAAATGGTGCGATGTAGGAGGCGTCCTGAAGGCTGAACTCGGTGGAAGAGGATTCACCATCGGCGATGGAGAGATTGTCAAAAGCGCTGATGCGATTGGCCTCCAGCAGAGCGGCGGCGGCGTAGCCGTCATCATCGGGGGTGAGCAGGGAGCCATCGGCGGCACGCACACTGCCGCTGGTGTCGAGCACGCGGTAGAAACCCGTGATGGCGTCGTAGTCGGCTTCCCGAGCCTGAACGATGGTGCCGGTGATGGTTTCGTCGTTGGTGAAGGCGGTGAAATCGAGCAGGGGTGCCACATGTTGCTCCTGAGCGATCAGAGCGCTGAGGTTTTGATCACTGTTGAGCAGGGCCAGGTCAAAGCCAATGCCGCTGGCGCTGGAGAAGGAGGCCGCTCCCGTTGTGGCATCGACGCTGCCATCAATGAAGGAGAAGCGTGAATCCTCGAGGCTGGCGAGATCCGCCAGGGTGCCGTCGGTGACTGAGAAGAAACGGATGCTCTGGCCGTTGCGCAGCAGGAACTGGCTGTTGAACGTCATCGCCTCGGTGAGGGTCACGTCTTTATTTTCCAGGGCGGAGAACAGGAGGCTGGCGCGCTCCTGGAAGGCGGTGAGGTCGCTGACGGTGGAGGCATCCTCGCCCTCGTTGAGGATCACGTAACCGATCTCCGTGACGGCATTGGCGCGGCTCGTGAGAGAGGCCTGCAGAGCGATGGCAGCGGGCGCGGCATTGGCGGCATCAGCCACCTGCAGAAAGCCGTTCTCAAGTGCGGTGATCACCGGATCGAGGGCGACGGTGCCCATTGCGGAGGGATCGTCGATGACGCCATTTTTGACGCCATCCTTGTCCCCGAAGCCACCATCGGTCATCTTGAGCGAGAGGAAATCGGCGATGCCATCACCATCGGTGTCGTAGAAACGCGCACCTGCATTGAGGAGGGGATCGTAGGAGAGGGGCGAGAGCGCACCTTGGGCATCAATCGCGTAGTAAATCGGAGAGATGGAGGGATCACGCTTGCCATCACCAGTGGTGAGTGTGAGGTCGTCTTGAAGAACGACGAGGGAAATGTTGGCGATGGCTGTTGATGACTCGTTGTCAATTTCAACTTTGAAATCAATGGCCTTGTCGCTGAGGACGATTTCAAGATCGTGGAGGGTGCCTAGATTATTGGCGTTCGCTACGTCTTTTGTGGCAACAATTTGGGCGACGGGAGTTTGAGTGCTGCCACTTGTTGAAACCGAGAGTTGAGAGGGTTTTGTTTCCACAGTGATGTCGACCGTATTAATATCACGATCGGAAAAACGAAGCCTCTCAACATCCAAAAGAGTGTCTATTCCGTCACGATTGGCAATCGAATCGGAAACAACCACTCCACCATTTGAAGTTTTTTCTACAGAGTATTCAGAATATTGCCCTTGGAACAAGGCTGTATCAAAACCTCCTTGGCCATCAACTCGATTGTCTTGAGCATCTCCCTCGATGAAGTCATCCGATTGACCCAGTGTGACATTTTCAATGTCTTGTAGAGTGTCATTTCCGATTTCCTGTCCTTCTGCAGTCCCCAGGCGAAGACTGACGTCAATAGGCGCATTAATTGATGAGGAGTAGACAATTGAATCAAGTCCTTCGCCTCCAATGTAGCGATCGTCTCCCCTGCCATCGCCCCCAACGATGACATCATCTCCATCCCCAGCATTCACAATATCGTTTCCATCGCCACTGTATAGATAATCATCCCCATCCAATCCATTCAGGAAGTCATCTCCACCACCACCTATCAAATCGTCATCACCAATATATCCCCCTAAATATTCATCATCGTCGCCTCCCTCAACCTCTTCTCCATCATCAGAATCCACCAACAAGAAAGAGCTTCGATCGAAAGAAACATCATTAAATTGTACAATTTCAACATCAACAGCTAAGTATTCAGCTTCTCCCTTCCGAATTTTAAATAATGTACTAGTATCAGTCGGCTGTGCATTCATAAAGAAGTTATAGCTAAGGTCTTGGTAGACAATTGAATAACCATTTGTCGACAAATCATTAATTCTTAAAATATCAACTGACTCAGAATGTGAAGCAACATCCATATAATCACCCCTTTGCGGGTCATCGCCATCACCCACAAAAATGTGTGCCGTGTTTACATTTTCATAATCGTCAAATCCCCCATCAAAAGATTCGAAATAACCACTGATTTCCATGACATCGCTTCCGTAGCCGCCAACATAGAAGAAGTTAGTTGCAACTGGATCAATCGAAGCAATATCAATACTTATAAAGTCGTTGTGTATTGAACCTTCCCAGTAAAACCCTTCGACGGAGTACAGCGTCTGTAGGTATGATTCTGTCCCCGTAAAAAGATGCTTAGGGAGCCCTTCCATTGTTATTTTATCACTATCAATTGTGACGTAAACTTGATCGCCAGTAGGCGTATATCTAAGTAGTGAATCAAAACACTGACCATTTTCGTCAAGAAGCTGTGGAAGATTTGATGCAACTGTAAATCCACTACCTCCCTCAGTCACATTGGGACTCCCATTGGGCATAAAATATAAAAAGTTTGGCCATTCTTCTCGAAATGGATCTACAAACCATCCATCTGACATCTCGAAAGTAGGACCTCCCTCGAACAGCTCGTAATTCCAGGCCATAACCGAAAAATACCGTGATGGAAGTATATAACACATTAAAAAATATTTCAGGTCGTCTTGGGTGATCCACGACGGCAGCCTGGACCGCTCCCCCCAGCTGTTGGATCAGCTGGCGAAGCAGCATCCCGGGTTGAACGTGATCCATCGGCCGCGCAATGCCGGTGGCGGCAAGTCCGGCGCACTGAACACGGCACTGGCCCAGCTTCGGGGCGACTGGTTGCTGGTACTGGATGCCGATGCTCAGCTCCAGGAGGACGTGCTCGAGCGCTTGTTGCCTTATGCGGTGGGTGGTGGCGTGATGGAGCTGCGCGGGAACGGCCAGCTGCTTAGCCGTCGCAGCCTTGAGGTCTGCGGAGGTTTCAACGAAGAGACGGTCACCGACGATCTCGACCTCAGCTTTCGCCTCCTGACCGAGGGATCTCGGATCGGCCTGCTCTGGGATCCACCTGTTCAGGAGGAGGCTGTTGAGTCGGTGCCGGCGCTCTGGAAGCAGCGGCAATGCTGGGCTGAAGGAGGTCTTCAGCGTTTCTTCGATTACTGGCCCCTGTCGATGGTTGCGTTCAGTGTGTCGGGTCTGGCCTACTGGCGTGGGTGCCGTCGGCCTAGCTGTGTAGTCCCACCAGGTTGTTCAGCTGACAAGTGGGTGTGAGGTCGTCATGGTCCGGGTGTCACCACCGACCCACTGACCTCACACCGCATGCATACCCACCCGAATGCTCGGCTGACACCCCTCGGCCGTGAACGGTTGCTGCGTCGACACATTGAGCACAGTGAAAGCCTCGCCTCCCTGGCTGATCAGGCGGGGATCAGCGTCCGCAGCGCCTACAAGTGGCTGGCGCGCTACCGCTCAGGCGGTGCCACGGCTCTGGTGGATCGACGCAGTGTTCGCCGCACTCAGCGGCGGACGCTCGATCCACAACAACTGCAACGCGCCGTTGACCTCCGCCATGAGCGCTGCACCTTGCGTCGCGTCGCCAGGGTGTTGGCGGCGCCACTCTCCACCGTTGGTCGGGTGCTCAAGGCCCTGGGTCTCGGCCGACTCAAGAACCTGCAGCCCGCTGAGCCAGTGCGCCGCTACCAGTGGGCACAGCCCGGCGACATGATCCACGTCGACACCAAGCAACTGGCGCGCTTTGAGCGGGTTGGTCACCGGATCACGGGTGAGCGACGCCTGGGCTCTACCCGTGGTGCGGGTTGCGAGAAAGCTCATGTGGCCATTGACGACGCCACACGACTGGCTTACGTCGAGGTGCTGCCGGACGAGAAGCAAGGAACCACGGTGGGGTTTCTGTTGCGGGCCGTGGCCTGGTTCGATGGTCAGGGGATCAGCTGCAAGAGGGTGCTCTCCGATAACGGCAGCGCCTACCGCTCGAAACCCTGGCGAGAAGCCTGCTCAGCGCTTGGTCTCACACCAAAACGCACCAGGCCGTACACCCCACGAACCAACGGCAAAGCCGAGCGGTTCATCAAAACCTTGCTGGCGGAGTGGGCGTATTCGATGGCCTTCCAGACCTCAACCGAGCGGAGCCGGTGGTTGCCTCGCTATCTGGCGATCTATAACGGCCGCAGGTGTCATATGGCCCTGGCTGGCCGCACCCCGATTCAGCAGCTCGGTCTGTTGCGGGCTACTGAATGACCTGGTGAGAAAATACACCTAGCGAAGGCCCGGAGCTGCCGAGGCCCGAGCCCCTGTCAGTGCTGCTGGCGATTGCCTATTTAGGCCATTGGCTTGTGGTGATTCCTTGGGTGAGTGCTCGGATGACCCTGTTCCCGAAGCGGCTGGTTTGGGCGAAGACCAGCCACCGGGGCGAGGCGACGGTCGAGGCCTGAACCTCAGCTCTGGTCGTCGAGATCCACGTCAACTACATCGCCATTAAAGAAATCGGCGAAGCGCTTCACTTTGTCGTCCATCGGTGAGCTCAGGGGTCGGGGCTCCAGTGGCTTTTTGACGGGCACTTGGGCCACCGGGAGCTGGGGTTCGCCAGCGCCGATGGGTTTCGCATCGGGGGTGGTCGCAGTCGCTAGGGGGGCAGATGTCAATGCAGTGGATGGGCCTGTGACGGGTTCGGCAGTCGAAGTCGGCTGACTGGTGTGGGGTTCCGGTGCGGCTGTGGGTTTGATTTCGCTGTTGGCAGCCGCGGCAGGCGCTGTGATCTTCATGCGCTCGCTCAGTGGGGTAACTGACGGACTGACCGGTGCCGCTGGGGTCAAGGTCCCGCTTTGGTTTTCCAGCACCAGCTGACGGTTGCCGCCCAGGGCGCGGCTGATCGCCTGCTCCAACAGGCTGGCGCGGCTCTGCACCATTCCCATCCAGTTGCCGGCCACCTGGACCACGGCGCGGTGGGCATCAAGGCGTACCAGCTGGGCTTGCTGGGAGAGCAGCATGCGGGTGGAGGGCAGCTCCAGGCTGCCGAGGATCTGCTGCCACAGCTCCGTCAGGTTGGTGGTATCGGCCGGAGAAGCTGGCTCTCTTGCTGTCTCCGGAACGGGTTCAGCGACTGTGGCGATTGGCGTTGGGGCCTGTGTCTGGGTTGGGGGCAGGCTCACCGCCGCCTTCGCTGGGGCTGCAGGAGGAGCCACAGCTGGGGTGACCGCAGGGGCTGAGTGCACCCCTTGTGATGGCTGGGCCTGGGACTCAGCCTCCGCCAGCAATCCCAGCAGCAGCACCTCCAGCCACAGCCGCGGTTGCACGCTCTGGCGCAGTTGTTGCTCGCTGCCGCGCAGACGCGCTTGCCACTGGAGCAGCCGTTGGCGGCCAATCCGTTGCGCAAGGGGCGGCAGCTGATCGCGCACCTGCGGTGACACGCTGGTGAGCTCCGGACGCTCGGGTGCAGCCGCCATCAGCACCAGATCGCGAAGAATCGCCGCCAGCCCCTGCAGCACCGCGCCCGGATCGCGGCCCCGGTCGAGCAGGCGACGGCTCCCCTCCAGCAGGGGCAGGGGTTCGCCGTTCGCCAGGGCTTCTGCCAGGCCGATCAGCTCCTGTTCCGGCACGGCCCCCAGCAGCTCCCACACCGCCTCGGCCTTGATCGGTGCCGGTAGCAGGCTCAGCTGATCGAGCAGGCTTTCGGCGTCGCGCAGCCCCCCCTGGGCCCGTTGCGCCACCACATGCAGGGCCTCAGGTTCAATTCCGATCGCTTCCTGCTCGGCGATCCAGCGCAGGTGGGCTTCCAGCGCTTCGAGCGGAATGCGGCGAAAGTCGAAGCGTTGGCAGCGGCTCAGGATGGTGGGCAGCACCCGCTGCGGGTCGGTGGTGGCCAGCACAAACACCACCCGCGGTGGTGGTTCCTCCAGCGTTTTCAGCAGGGCGTTGAAGGCAGCGGTGGAGAGCATGTGGCATTCATCCACCACATACACCTTCCAGCGCGCCTGCACCGGTGCGAAGCGCGAGCGCTCGATCAGATCGCGGATGTTGTCGACGCCCGTATTCGAGGCAGCATCGATTTCGATCACATCGAGGGCGGTGCCGGCGCTGATCGTGGTGCACAGCTCGCAGGTGCCGCAGGGCTCAGGCGTGGGGGTGTCGCTGCTGAGGCAGTTGAGCGAGCGGGCCAGGATGCGGGCGCTGGAGGTCTTGCCGGTGCCGCGCGGGCCACTGAACAGATAGGCCGGAGCGATCCGATCGCTGCGCAGGGCGTGGCTGAGGGTGGCGGCGATCGCGTCCTGCCCCACCAGCTGATCAAAGCGCTGCGGTCGGTATTTGTGATGCAGCGGCTGATAAGCCTGACTCATGCGCTGCCAGCGGGACCCAGAGACTACTCAGCCTGGTTCGGCTTCTTTCCTTCTGGAGCCCCCTCCAGCAGGGCCACGATCCGCTGCTCCATCTCCTCCACCGCGGCTAGTTCATCGGCCAGGGTCTGCCCTGCCTGCAGTAAGCGTCGACTTTGAGAGTTGCCCCGCTCGGCGGCGCCGTTGTCGGGCCCGCCCCGGATCCAGCCTTCCGCCTGCTCGAGGGTGGTTTCCAGTTTCTGAAGCAAGCGCAGCCGCAGCTGTTCCAGCTGCTCCAGGCCGCGCCTCGCCCGTTCGCGCGAGCCTTGATCTACCAGCCCCTTGCGTAGCAGCAGGCCGAGGCCCGTGAGCAGGGCTGCCGGCATCAGCTGGCCCAGGGCCAGAGCGCCGAGGCTGCCGGTGTGCAGCCAGTCCTCCACCTGGCCGCTGCGGTGGCGACCCGTTTTGCACCAGGTGGCGAAATGCTCGCAGTTGTTGAAGAGCAGGTTGTAGCGCTGCTCACCGATGCGGCTCATCGCCCGGCGCAGGGTGATGCCTGCGGGCGAGGCCTGAGGGTGGTCCACCACCCGGATCTCCAGGCCTCTGCTGAAGTCGTTCAGCGGGCTGCGCAGGATTTCGCGGCCCTCGAGGTAGTGGGCGACGCTGCCATCACCCAGATCGATGCCGTGATGCAGAAACAGGCCGTGCTGGCGGGGAACGGTGAGGTGATCGGCAGCAGCCACGGCGGTTCAGATCACAGGCCTAGGCCGATTCCTGCTGACGCTCGTTGCCGGGCAGGGGCAGCACCTTGCCGCCGGTGTGTTCCTCCACCATGGCGCGCGTCACGGTGAAGGTCTTCACGTTCTTGCGAGACGGCAGTTCATACATCAGATCGAGCATCAGTTCTTCCACGATGCCGCGCAGGGCTCGGGCCCCGGTTTTGCGGCGGTGCGCCTCATGGGCAATCGCTTCCACCGCTCCCGCTTCAAAGTCGAGTTGCACGTTGTCCATGCTCAGCAGGGTGCGGAACTGCTTCACCAGGGCATCGCGCGGTTCGGTGAGGATCGATTCGAGTGCGTGCTCATCCAGGGGCTCCAGCACCGCACTCACCGGCATGCGACCGATGAACTCCGGGATCAGGCCGTATTTCACCAGGTCGTCGGGTTCCAGGTGCCGCAGCACCTGGGCCGCCTGCAGATCCCGGTTGGCCCGATGCCGGCCCCGGCCACCGTCGGGCATGAAGCCGATCGAGTTGCGGCCGAGTCGTTTCTGCACCACGTCATCCAGGCCCACGAAGGCACCACCGCAGATGAACAGGATCTGGCTGGTGTCGATCTGGATGCAGTCTTGATACGGGTGCTTGCGGCCCCCCTGGGGCGGCACGTTGGCCACGGTGCCTTCCAGCATTTTCAGCAGCGCCTGCTGCACCCCTTCGCCCGACACATCCCGGGTGATCGAGGGGTTCTCGCTCTTGCGGGCGATCTTGTCGATCTCGTCGATGTAGATGATGCCCCGCTGGGCCTGATCCACATCCATGTCGGATTTCTGCAGCAGCCGCAGCAGGATGTTTTCCACGTCTTCGCCCACGTAACCGGCTTCGGTGAGCGTGGTGGCATCGGCCACGGCGAAAGGCACATCCAGCAGCTCCGCCAGGGTCTGGGCCAGCAGGGTCTTGCCGCAGCCGGTGGGGCCGATCAGCAGGATGTTGCTCTTGTGCAACCGCGTGGCGGTCTGTTCGGTTTCGCCATTGCCATCGCCCTGCCAGGCCAGGCGTTTGTAGTGGTTGTACACCGCCACCGACAGCACTTTCTTCGCCGCTTCCTGGCCCACCACCTGGCGGTCGAGGAAGGATTTGATCTCCTGGGGTTTTGGGATCGAGGCGAGTGTGGGAGCGGGCTTGCTGCTCTTGCGGGGGGCCTGGCCGCCCTTGCGGGCCGGTTCGGCGCCATGGCGGGGATTGCCCTGGGCGTCGATCAGTTCCTCATCGAGGATCTCGTTGCACAGATCGATGCACTCATCGCATATGTACACACCGGGGCCGGCGATCAGCTTCCGCACTTGCTCCTGCGACTTGCCGCAGAAGGAGCACTTCAGATGGGCGTCGAATTTGGCCATCGGGCGCTGATCACTTCAACGGTTTGCAGACGGAGGGGCCGTGCGGCCGATCCGGACTCCAAGGATCGCGGCGGAGCTGAGCCATGTCAGCCCTCCGTAACGATTCCTCCGTCCCCGGAACTGTCCACGACGCGATCAATCAATCCGTATTCAACCGCTTCCGCTGGTGAAAGGAAGTAATCCCGGTCGGTGTCTTCGGCGATTTTCTCCAGGGGCTGGCCGGTGTGTTCGGCCATCAGGCCGTTGAGGGTGTCTTTGAGGAAGAGGATCTCCTGGGCCTGGATTTCGATGTCCACCGCCTGACCCTGAGCACCGCCGAGGGGCTGGTGAATCATGATTCGGGCGCTTGGCAGGGCGAGCCGTTTGCCTTTGGTGCCGCCGGAAAGCAGGAAGGCCCCCATGGACGCCGCCAGGCCATAACAGATGGTCACCACATCGGGTGCCACCTGCTGCATCGTGTCGTAGATCGCCAGGCCGGCGGTCACTGAACCACCCGGGGAGTTGATGTAGATCTGAATCTCTTTCTCCGGATCCTCGGCCTCGAGGAAGAGCAGCTGGGCCACGAGGGCATCGGCCACTTGGTCGTCGATGCCGGTGCCAAGGAAGATGATCCGCTCCCGCAACAGGCGCGAATAGATATCGAAGGAGCGCTCACCTCGTCCCGACTGTTCCACCACCGTGGGCAGCACGCCTGGAGATGCCGATGGCAGTCCCGAGACGGGACGGATGCCCCGCCAGCGGTTCTGAATCGGGTGGTGGAGACGGGCGTCGATCACGCGGCGGCAGGTGGCGTTCTCAGCTCAATCTATGGGTGCTGCTCGGCCTGATGTTGATCAGGCGTCCGCCTCAGCGGTGTCGGGCTCGGCTTTGGCCTTGGCTTTGCTCGTTTTGGCAGCGGCTTTTTTCGGTGCTGCTGGTTTGGCTGCAGCGTCCTTGTCTTCGGTTGGCGTTGCCGCGACCTTTTCCGTGATGCTGCTGTTCTCTTCCAGCCAGCCGAGCAGCTTGTCGCGCAGGAGGTCGTCCACCACGGCATCGCGCAGGCGCTGGGGATCGATGTCGCGCTCGCCGGAGAGCTGGCGCTTCACCTCCTTCAGCTTCGCTTCGATCTCCTCCTCGTCCACCTTGAGGTTCTCGGCTTCGGCCAGGGCGCTGAGGGCGAGGCTGCGGCGCAGGCGTTCCTCCGCCTCAGGCCTGGATGACTCCATCAGGGAGCGCACCAAGTCGGGGGTGAACAGCGACTTCACGTCCATGCCCTGCTGGGCGAACTGGCCGGCGGTCTGTTCCACCAGGTTGCGCACCTCCTGTTGCACGAGGCTGGCGGGGAGCTCCACCTCCAGTTGCTCCACCAGGGCTGCCAGCAGGGCGTCATGACGATTGCTCTTCTGACGACGCTCGGCATCGTCCTTGAGGCGCTGCTCCAGCTCCTGGCGCAGTTCCGCCATGGTGGCTTTGTCGCTGGCCTGCTGGGCGAAGGCGTCATCCAGCTCGGGCAACTCGCGGGTCTTGAGATCCTTGAGGTTGATCACGAAGCTGGCTTTGCGGCCGCGCGCATCCTCCTTGGGGTAATCCTCGGGGAACTGGCAATCCACGGTTTTCTCCTCACCGATTGCCATGCCGAGGATGCCCTCCACGAAGCCCGGGATCATCTGGCCGTCTTCCAGCTCCACATCCATGGAGTCGGCACTGCCCCCTTCGATCGCGGAGCCGTCGTCGCTGTAGGTGCCCTCGAAGCTCACCACCGCCACATCGCCGTTGGCAGCAGAGCGATCCTCCACCGGCACCAGGGTGGCCATCTGCTTGCGCGACTGCTCGAGCATGGCGTCCACCTGGGAGGGATCAAAGCGCACGCTCTCGGCTTCCGCCTTCAGTCCTTTGGTGGCTTTGAGCTTCGGGACCGGGGCCACATCGGTTTCGAGGGTCACGGTGAGGTCTTTGCCCGGATCAAAGGCCTCCAGCAGTGGTTCGAAACCGCCGCTCAGATCCGGTTGCCCAAGGGCTTCGATGTTTTCCTGTTCGATCGCTTCGCGCCACACGGCGTCCACGATCGATTCCAGCGCCGTGGCTCGGATGCGCAGCGGTCCGATTTGTTGCAACAGCACGGCGCGAGGCACCTTGCCTTTGCGGAAACCGGGCAGATTGATCGTGCGACTTAGGCGTGAAATCGCCGCTTCGTAACTCTCCTTGCAACGGGCCGCCGGAACCGCCACTTCCACCGACAGGCGGCTGCCAGGGCAGGCGGTGGTTTTGACGGTCAGGGTGGCGGCGCTCATGCGTAAGGGTTCAGGCAGCCCAACACTGTATGGAAGCGCCAGCGCCGGGCCCGCCACGTATTGTTATGGCAGCGTTTTTCCGGTCATCCGGCCCGTTGCTGCCGCCGGAATCCGAACCAGGGCCTGAGGCCTGCATCTTTCTACCGTTCCCCATCCCCACCGCTTGCCATCTCTTCCATCGCTGTCTCGAGGCTCCCTGCCTGATCGCCCGCTCACCGTTGCCGTGCTTGGTGCCAGTGGTGCAGTGGGACAGGAGCTCCTGCAGTTGCTGGATGAGCGTGCGTTTCCAGTGGGTGAGCTGCGACTGCTTGCTTCAGCCCGCTCCGCTGGAACGACCCAGATCTGGAAGGGGCAGGAGCATTCGGTTCAGAACGTGACGGCTGCCTCCTTCGAAGGGGTGGATCTGGTGCTCGCCTCTGCTGGTGGGTCGGTGTCGCGTCAATGGCGCCAGGCCATTACGGAGGCCGGTGCCCTGATGGTGGATAACTCCAGCGCCTTCCGCATGGAGGAGGGCGTGCCCCTGGTGGTGCCTGAGGTGAATCCGAAGGCGGCCTTCCAGCATCAGGGCGTCATCGCCAACCCCAACTGCACCACGATCCTGCTCACCCTCGCCCTCGCTCCCCTTGCGGCGAAACGTCCGATGCGACGGGTGCTGGTCAGCACCTATCAGTCGGCGAGTGGTGCTGGGGCCCGCGCCATGGAGGAACTGCGCCGGTTGAGCCAGGTGGTGCTGGATGGCGGTGACCCCACCAGTGAGGTGTTGCCCCATTCCCTCGCCTTCAACCTTTTTCTGCACAACTCGCCGCTGCAGCCGAATCTCTACTGCGAGGAGGAGATGAAGATGGTGAATGAAACGCGCAAAATCATGGGCCTGCCCAACCTGCGCTTCAGTGCCACCTGCGTGCGTGTGCCGGTGTTGCGGGCCCATTCCGAGGCGGTGAATGTGGAATTTGAGCAGCCGTTTCCGGTGGAGGAGGCCCGCGCCCTGCTCGCAGCGGCTCCCGGTGTTGAGTTGATCGACAACGTCGAGGCCAACCGGTTCCCCATGCCCACCGATGTGACCGGTCGGGATCCGGTGGCGGTGGGTCGGATCCGGCAAGACATCAGTGATCCCCATGCCCTGGAGTTCTGGTTGTGTGGTGATCAGATCCGCAAGGGTGCCGCCCTCAACGCGATTCAGATCGCCGAACTCTTGCTTCCCTCGTCATGAGCCTCGCCGCTGCCCTTTCCCCCACGCCCTTCGGCCGTCTGCTCACGGCGATGGTGACCCCCTTTGATGTCGAGGGTCGGGTCGACCTGGCCCTCGCCGGCCGCCTTGCGCGTTACCTGGTGGAGGAGGGTTCGGATGGGCTGGTGGTCTGCGGCACTACCGGTGAATCGCCCACCCTGAGTTGGCAGGAGCAGGTGCAACTGCTGGAGGCGGTGCGCCAGGCGGTGGGTCCGGGCGTGAAAGTGCTGGCCGGCACCGGTAGCAACTGCACCGCCGAAGCCGTCGAGGCGACCCGGGAAGCGGCTGCGGCTGGAGCCGATGGCGCTTTGGTGGTGGTGCCTTATTACAACAAGCCGCCCCAGGAAGGCCTGGAAGCCCATTTCCGCGCCGTCGCCGAGGCGGCGCCCGAGCTGCCGTTGATGCTTTACAACATCCCCGGCCGCACCGGCTGCTCCATGGCGCCGGGCACCGTCGCCCGCTTGATGGATTGCGCCAATGTGGTGAGCTTCAAGGCCGCCAGTGGTAGCACCGATGAAGTGACGCAGCTGCGCCTGGCCTGCGGCGCCAGGCTGGCGGTGTACAGCGGCGATGACGCGCTCACCCTGCCGATGCTCTCCGTGGGCGCTGTGGGCGTGGTGAGTGTGGCCAGCCATCTGGTGGGTCGCCGCATCCGCGCCATGATCGAAGCCCAGCTCAGTGGCCGCAACGCCGAGGCGCTCGGACAGCACGAGCAGCTGTTGCCGCTCTTCCGAGCCCTCTTCGCCACCACCAATCCCATTCCTGTCAAAGCCGCCCTCGAGGCCAGCGGCTGGCCGGTCGGAGCCCCCCGTCTTCCCCTTGTTCCCCTCAGTGCCGCCATGCGCGATGACCTGAACCAGACCCTCGCTGCCCTGCGTCAGACCTGACGCCACGGCTGGCAGGCGATCACGCCTTTGTTGTTCCTCTTGATCTCACTTTCACCTCCATGACCTCTTCGATCTCCCAATCTCGCCAGGGCACTGCCGCTACTCAGGAGCCCTGTCTGCGCGTGATTCCCCTCGGGGGATTGCATGAGATCGGCAAGAACACCTGCGTGTTCGAGTACGGCGATGACCTGATGTTGGTGGATGCCGGCCTGGCCTTTCCCAGCGACGGCATGCACGGCGTCAATGTGGTGCTGCCCGACACGAGCTTTCTGCGTCAGAACCAGAAGCGCATCCGCGGCATGATCGTGACCCACGGTCATGAAGATCACATCGGTGGCATCGCCCACCACCTCAAGCACTTCAATATTCCTGTGATCTACGGGCCCCGCCTGGCCCTGTCGATGCTCACCGGAAAGATGGATGAGGCGGGGGTGACTGATCGCACCACGCTGCAGACCGTCGGGCCCCGTGATGTGGTGCGGGTGGGTCAGCACTTCTCGGTGGAATTCATCCGCAACACCCACTCGATGGCCGACAGCTTCTCGCTGGCGATCACCACACCGGTGGGCACGATCATCTTCACCGGCGATTTCAAGTTCGACCACACGCCTGTGGATGGCGAGCATTTCGACCTGGCCCGTCTCGCCCATTACGGCGACAAAGGTGTGCTCTGTCTGTTCAGCGATTCCACCAACGCCGAGGTGCCCGGCTTCTGTCCGCCGGAGCGGTCCGTGTTCCCCAATCTCGATCGCCACATGGCGCAGGCGGAGGGCCGGGTGATCATCACCACCTTCGCCAGCTCGATTCACCGCGTGTCGATGATCTTGGAGCTGGCGCTCAAGAACGGGCGCAAGGTGGGCTTGCTTGGCCGTTCGATGCTCAATGTGATCGCCAAGGCCAGGGAACTCGGCTACATGCGTGCTCCCGATGATCTGTTTGTGCCGATCAAGCAGATCAACGACGTGCCCGATCGGGAAACGTTGCTGCTGATGACTGGCAGTCAGGGGGAGCCCTTGGCGGCCCTCAGTCGCATTTCACGCGGTGAGCATCCCCAGGTGAAGGTGAAGTCCACCGACACGATTATTTTCTCGGCCAGCCCGATTCCCGGCAACACGATTTCTGTGGTCAACACCATCGATCGGTTGATGATGCTGGGCGCCAAGGTGGTGTATGGAAAGGGCGAAGGCATCCACGTGTCTGGCCACGGTTTCCAGGAAGACCAGAAGCTGATGCTCGCTCTCACCCGCCCCAAATTCTTTGTGCCGGTGCACGGCGAGCACCGCATGTTGGTGTGCCACGCCAGAACCGGGCACGCGATGGGGGTGCCCGAAGACAACACCCTGATCATCGACAACGGCGATGTGGTGGAGCTCACGGCTGAGTCGATCCGCAAAGGCGATCCGGTGAAGGCCGGGATTGAACTGCTTGATCAGTCGCGCAACGGCATCGTGGATGCGCGGGTGCTCAAGGAGCGCCAACAGCTCGCGGAAGACGGCATCGTCACGATCCTGGCGGCGATCAGCACCGATGGGGCGATGGTGGCGCCGCCGCGCGTGAATCTGCGCGGTGTGGTCACCACGGCGGATGCCCGCAAGATGTCGCTCTGGACTGAGCGGGAGATCAGCTGGGTGCTGGAGAACCGCTGGAAGCAGCTCACACGCAACAGCGGCGGTAAGACGCCGGAAGTGGATTGGATGGGCGTGCAGCGAGAAGTGGAGGTGGGTCTGGGCCGGCGCATGCGCCGTGAGCTGCAGGTGGAGCCCCTGATCCTCTGCCTCGTGCAGCCCGCACCTGGAGGCACGCCGGTCTACAAGGGCCGAGCCGATGCCGAGCCCGATGACAGGCCCGCACCTCGGGGCCGCGGTGGCCGTGGCGGCCACGGTGGTGGCGGTCAGGGTGGACACCACGGTCGGCGTGAGCGTGCGGCAGCACCGGCGAAGGCGGCACCCGTTTCAGCTCCCACCGCTGCAGCCACCGCTCCTGCTCCTGCAGCTGCCAAGGTGGCCGCAGGACGGCCCGAGCCCGAGCAGGAGATGCCTGCCGGTCGCACCCGTCGCCGTCGTTCGGCAGCGGCCTGAGCACTGCCGGCACCTGGACGGAGACTGTTCAGCGATCGCGCAGATCGAGTCGCAGCAGGGCCCCTTCGAGAAGGATCAAGGGGTCAGGCTGGGGAGCTGGTGTCGGTGGCGAGGTCTCTGACGTCTCTGGCTTGATCGGCTCAGGCTCTGCCGGTGGTTCCGGTGGGGTGGCGTCCTCTACGGTTGGCGTCGCTGTGTCGAGCCAAGGTGTTGCCGAGCTCGGCGTCTCTTCCTGCATGCTCACCAGCACCGCTGGCTCGCTGAGGAAGGGATCGCGGGTCAGGGCGTCGGCCTGATTCGCTTGCGAGGGTGGCGGCTCTGACGCCGTCTGCTCACAGGCTTCCAGGCCCTGTTCTGCCAGCTCTCGCAGGGTGTCGGATGGTTGGCTGTCCAGCACCAGGCGGTACGGCCCGTGTGCGGCGATCGGATCCTTGAGGCCATGAAACTGCACGTGGCCCAGCAGAAGGGCCACAAAGGCGCGCCAGGCCAGTCGTGCTTCGTTGTTGTCGCCGCCGGCCGGCACGCTGTCCAGCTCCTGCAGCAACTGTTCGGTGATCGTTGCGGCACGGCGGTAGTCGCCAGCGCCATAGGCCTGCTCTGCATCGAGATAGCGCTGCTGGAAGTCGTCGTTCATGGCGAGCCGTTGCGCTGCTCCAGTTGTACCGAGCGAGCATTCCAGTGAATCCGCCAACCGGCCGGCAGGTCGCGGCCGGCTGCCGCGGCGCCCGGGCATATGGCCTGGGCCAGCTCGGTCAGGCACGCTGCGGTCACGGTGGGAGCGCCGTTGCGGCGCAGCCAGTGGGCCAGAAGATTGCGGCGGAGGGGCTCCGGTTGGCTGGCCAGAGGTCGCCGGGGTAGGCGTCGGCTGGCCTGTGGGGCAGGGTCTGCGTCCAGGCCCACAAGACCCTGCAGGGCCAGATCCATCAGCTCGCTCTGGCTGTCCTGAAGCCCGGCCATCCGGTCCGCCAGGTCCGCCAGGCGCTCCGTGCAGCCAGGGTGCAGGCTCTCCAGCACCGGCAGCACCTCGGCGCGGATGCGGTTGCGTCCGTAGCTGGGGTCAGTGTTGCTGGGGTCCTGCCACACCGGCAGGGCTAGCTCCTGGCAGATCGTGGCGGTGTCTGTTCGGCTGAAATCCACCAAGGGACGCACCAATGGCAGCTCACCCTCGCTCTCCAGGGGGCGCTGGCTGCGCTGACCACCGAGTCCGGCCAAGTCCGTTCCCCGTGCCAGCTGCAGCAGCAGGGTTTCGGCGCGGTCGCTGGCGGTGTGGGCGGTGATCACCACGCGGCATGGGCTCTGGGGGTGCAGGGCGCTGAGCCGTTCGGCTTCGGCGGCGAGGGCGCCATACCGCCAGGCGCGGGCACCGGCTTCGCTGCGCTCATGGCTCTCCAACGCGGCACGCGTCACTGCCAGATCCAGACCCTCCGCACGGCACCAGGCCTGCAGGTCCGCCGCGATCCGGCTGGATCCCGCATGCCAGCCGTGGTCGCCATGCCAGAGATGGAGCTGCCAGCGATGCAGGGGCTGCAGGTCCCGCAGCAGCGCCAGCAGGGCCATCGAGTCCTGTCCGCCCGAGAGGGCCAGCAGCAGTCGACCGCCCTGCGGCAACCAGTGCGGTTGGCGCAGCAGGCGCCGATGCAGGCGGTCGTGCCAGACGGTCCAGCCCATGGGACGCGGCGAGGGTGCGGTGGGAGAATCGACTGATCCGAACTCGAATCATGACGCGCCTCAGCTCCCTGCCTGCTGCCCTGCGTGAGCGCCTCGCGCAGCGCTCGGCCCTGAAGGTGATCGCCGGCCTAATGAATTTCGATGCCGCGTCCGTGGCCCGGGTCGCCCGCGCCGCCGGACGCGGTGGCGCCGATCTGATCGATGTGGCCTGTGATCCGGAGCTGGTGGCCCTGGCGATGCGCGACTCCGGTGGAGTGCCCGTGTGCGTCTCGTCGGTGGAGCCCGAGCAATTTGTGGCAGCCGTGGCGGCCGGTGCGGCGATGGTGGAGATCGGCAATTTCGATGCCTTCTACCCCCAGGGCCGGATCTTCGGAGCGGCTGAGGTGCTGGAGCTCACGCGCCAGACCCGAGCCCTGCTGCCCGAGGTGGTGCTGAGCGTGACCGTGCCCCACGTGCTGCCGATGGATCAGCAGGAGCAGCTGGCGGTGGATCTGGTGGCGGCCGGTGCCGACCTGATCCAGACCGAAGGCGGCACCAGTGCCAAGCCCTTCAGCGCCGGCAGCCTCGGCCTGATCGAAAAGGCGGCACCCACCCTGGCAGCCGCCCACAGCATCAGCACGGCTTTGCATCAGGCAGGCCTTTCAACCCCTGTGCTCTGCGCGTCTGGCCTCTCGGCCGTGACGGTGCCGATGGCGATCGCCGCCGGTGCTGCCGGTGTGGGTGTGGGGTCGGCCGTGAATCGCCTCACCGATGAGCTGGCGATGGTGGCGGTGGTTCGCGGTCTGCGCGAGGCGCTCGGTAGTGCCCTCACCCTGCGGGTCTGATCGAGCTGGTCAGTTCGGCGCGGTGTCTCTAGCGTTCTGGGAGCATCGCGCTGCACGCCATGAACACCCTTGGCTGGTTGCTGCAGTGGCCGATCCGTGCGTTGGTGTTGCTGCTCGTGGCGGCGCTGCCCCTGGGGGTGGAGATGGCCAACTTCGGCACGGCCCTCTGGGCGGCGGTCCTGATCGGCCTGCTCGGAACCCTGTTGATCTGGCCCCTCAAGCTTGTGCTCGGACCGGCCTGGGCGATCACGTCCCTTGGGGGGCTGATTGCGCCGGTGTCGTTCCTGTTCAACTGGTTGATCACGATCGTTCTGTTTGGGATCGCGGCCTGGTTGATCAACGGCTTTCGCCTCAAGCACGGCCTGTTCAGCGCCATCCTCGGGGCGGTGGTCTACAGCGTGATCAGCGCTTTTGTGCTGCGTGCCCTGGGGCTCGTGGATGTGGAGGCCACCAGGGCGGCGTTGATGGATTACGCCGCCAGCTGATCGAGCACCTGGCGGGCTCGCTGCACCACCGGGGCGGGAACGCCGGCGAGGCGGGCGGCTTCGATGCCGTAGCTGCGGCTGGCGCCGCCGGCCTGTACGCGGTGCAGAAACAGCAGGTCATCGCCGGTTTCCTCCACCAGCACCTGGAAGTTGGCCACATTCGGGCGCTCTGCAGCCAGGTTGTTGAGCTCGTGATAGTGCGTCGCGAACACCGTGCGGGCTTTGAGATCGCCAGCCAGGTGTTCGCTCACGGCCCAGGCGATGGAGAGGCCATCAAAGGTGGCGGTGCCACGGCCGATTTCATCCAGCAGCACCAGGGAGCGATCGGTGGCGTGATGAAGGATGTTGGCGGTTTCCGCCATTTCCACCATGAAGGTGGATTGGCCGGCGGCGAGATCATCGACGGCGCCGACGCGGGTGAAGATGCGATCGGTGATGCCCACCGTGGCTGAATCGGCCGGCACCCAGCTGCCGATCTGGGCGAGCAGTTGGATCAGGCCGATCTGGCGCAGGTAGCAGCTCTTGCCGCTGGCATTCGGACCGGTGAGCACCACCAGATCGGTGCCCTGGCCTAGATGCACATCGTTGGCGGTGAAGCTGCGTTCCACCAGCAGTTGCTCCACCACCGGGTGCCGTCCGGCCGTGATTTTTAGTTCGCGACCATCGCTGATCGTGGGCGCGCACCAGGCGCTGGTGGCGGCCACCTCCGCCAGACCACACACCGCATCCAAGGCGGCTACAGCACGGGCGGCCTGGCGGATCGGAGCGGCCATGGCGCCCACCTGTTCGCGCAATTGGCAGAACAGTTCGTACTCCCGCTGGCAGGCGCGGGCCCGCAGCTGAAAGATCGTGCCTTCCCGTTGTTTCAGCTCAGGGGTGATGAAGCGTTCTTCATTGGCGAGGGTCTGGCGCCGGATCCAGTGGTCCGGCACTGAGGCCGCCTTTGCTTTGCTCACCGCCAGGAAATAGCCGAAGGTGCGGTGATACTGCAGGCGCAGGTTGGCGTTGCCGCTGGTCTGCCGCTCCAATCGTTCCTGCTCGGCCAGCCAGGCATCCTGGTCGTCGAGCTGGTTGCGCAGGCCATCCAGCAGCGCATCGACGCCATCGTGGATCAGGCCGCCCTCGCTCAGCGACAGCGGTGGCGTGTCGATCAGGGCATGACGCACCGCTTGAGCCAGCTCCGCCAAGGCCGGATCCGGCGTGCAGAGAGCCTGGAGCCAGTCGGGGTGCCGATCGTCAAGTCCAGCGTTGAGGCGCCCGGCCAGCTGGGGCAGCCGTTCGAGTCCATCGGCGATCGCCACCAGGTCACGGGCACCGGCATGGCCGGCACCGGCGCGGCCCGCTAGTCGTTCCAGGTCGGCCATGGACCGCAGCAGGCGGCGCAGGCCTTGTCGCAGGCTGCGCTGTTCCACCAGGGTCGACACCAGCGCCTGACGCTGCTCGATCTGATGGCGATCCATCAGTGGCGCCTCCAGCCAGCGCCGCAGACAGCGACCACCCATGGCGGTGAGGGTGCGATCGATCGCCCAGAGCAAGGCCCCCTGCAACTGCCCATCTCGCTGGGTGCTGGTGAGTTCCAGGTTGCGGCGCGTCTGGGCGTCGAGGATCAGGGCATCGCCGCTGTGGACAATCTGCGGCACCTCCAAGGGCACGCGCAGGTCGTCCTCTAGGGGCTGGGTGTCGCGCAAGTAGCGCAACAGGCCTCCGATGGCGCGCAGGGCCAGGGGCTGATCGGCCAGACCGAGGCCATCAAGGTTCGCCAGGCCGTAATGCTGCTGGAGGGTGGCTTCCGCTTCCGGACGGCTGAACGGAGTGGTTGCCATCGGCGTCAACCCCAGCCCCTGCGGGCACCAGGCCGGCGCCGCTGCTTCCTCGGGTGGCGCCGCCCAGATCAGTTCTGCAGCCTCCAGCTGGCTCAGCTGCTGATGCAGGCCTGCACTGCCTGTCTGCTCGATCACCTGCACATCGCCGGTGCTCACATCGGCATGGGCCAGGCCCCAGCGGAACGGTTGCGTTCCCTTCGCGGCTTCCACCACCACGGCGGCCAGCCAGTTGTTGCGCCTGGCACGGAGCATGCCCTCCTCCAGCACCGTGCCCGGGGTGAGCACACGGGTGATGTCGCGCTTGAGCAGGGCTCCTTTAGCGGGGGTGGTTTCGAGCTGATCGCAGAGGGCGACGGAGTAGCCGCGACGGATCAGATCGGCGCAGTAGCGCTCTGCGGCGTGATGGGGGATGCCTGCCATCGGCACCCGGCCGATCGCCTTGCCGCCTTCTTTGCCCGTGAGGGTGAGCTCCAACACGCGTGAGAGTTCGATCGCATCCTCGAAGAAACATTCGAAAAAATCCCCCAACCGGTAGAGCAGCACCCGCTCGGGATGGGCTGTTTTCAGTTCCACGTAGTGGCGCAGCATCGGCGTCAGCTGCCGCGGATCCACCTGGCTGTGATGGGCCCAGGGCGGCGTGTCGTCGCCGGCTTCATTGCTGTGGTCGCTCGCCGGTGTTGCCTCCGCCTCCTGCTCGCGGCGTTGGCGCGGCCGTTGGCGGGCATCAGCGCTCAGGCTGGCGTCGCTGAGGTCTGCCGTTGCAGCGGCGACCTGGTCGGAGCGGGTCCGCGGCGGCGATGGATCCGCGGCGGGTTCAGGAGCGCCGAAAAGATTGCCCTGCAGGGCCTGTTCCGGGGGCTGGGCAGCGGACCTTGGCATGGGGCGCGTCCGGTGCGGGCACTAGCGGGATCGTACCGATCCTGGGTGGGGTCATTCCCCGTAACCTGAACCACCGGCTGCCGGCCTTCGACCCATGCCTGCCTACGAGCTTTCGGCGCCTTACTCGCCCAAGGGCGATCAACCGACGGCGATCCAGCAGCTGGTGGAGGGGGTAAATGCTGGTGAACGTTTCCAGACCCTGCTCGGGGCCACGGGAACGGGTAAGACGTTCACGATGGCGAATGTGATCGCCCAGACCGGCCGGCCGGCTCTGGTGCTCGCTCACAACAAAACTTTGGCAGCCCAGCTCTGCAACGAGCTGCGGGAATTTTTTCCCCACAACGCTGTTGAATACTTCATCTCCTATTACGACTACTACCAGCCGGAGGCCTACGTTCCGGTCAGCGACACTTACATCGCCAAGACGGCATCGATCAATGAAGAGATCGACATGCTGCGGCACTCGGCGACTCGCTCTCTGTTCGAGCGACGCGATGTGATTGTGGTGGCCTCGATCAGCTGCATCTACGGCCTGGGGATTCCGAGTGAATATCTCAAGGCGGCGGTGAAGTTCGAGGTGGGGGACACCTTGAACATCCGTGCTCAGCTACGGGATCTGGTGAACAATCAATACAGTCGTAACGACACGGAGATCGCCCGCGGCCGCTTCCGGATCAAGGGCGATGTGCTCGAGATCGGCCCCGCCTACGACGACCGGTTGGTGCGGATCGAGTTGTTTGGTGATGAGGTAGAGGCGATCCGCTACGTGGACCCCACCACCGGTGAGATCCTCCAGAGCCTGGAGGCGGTGAACATCTATCCCGCCAAGCACTTCGTCACCCCCAAGGATCGCCTCGATTCGGCGATCAAGGCGATCCGGCGTGAACTGAAGGAGCGGCTGGAGGTGCTGCACAGCGAGGGCAAGCTGCTGGAGGCCCAGCGGCTTGAGCAGCGCACCACCTACGACCTAGAAATGCTCCAGCAGGTGGGTTATTGCAATGGTGTGGAGAACTACGCCCGTCATCTGGCCGGTCGAGAAGCGGGCAGCCCGCCGGAATGCCTGATCGATTATTTCCCTGACGATTGGCTGTTGATCGTGGATGAGAGTCACGTCACCTGCTCCCAGCTGCAGGCGATGTACAACGGCGACCAGGCCCGCAAGAAGGTGCTGATCGAGCATGGCTTTCGTTTGCCCAGCGCTGCCGATAACCGACCGTTGAAAGGTGACGAGTTCTGGCAGAAAGCGCGACAATCGGTGTTTGTGAGCGCCACCCCGGGCGACTGGGAGCTCAAGGTGAGCAAGGGTCAGGTGGCTGAACAGGTGATCCGGCCCACCGGGGTGCTGGATCCGATCGTGGAGGTGCGGCCGACGACGGGACAGGTGGATGACCTGCTCGGCGAGATCCGCAGCCGCGCCGCCAAACAGCAACGGGTGCTGGTGACCACGCTCACGAAGCGAATGGCGGAAGATCTCACCGACTACCTCGCTGAAAACGAGGTGCGGGTGCGTTACCTGCACTCAGAGATCCATTCGATCGAGCGGATCGAGATCATCCAGGACCTGCGCCTCGGCGAATACGACGTGCTCGTGGGGGTGAACCTGCTGCGGGAGGGTCTGGATCTGCCGGAGGTGTCACTGGTGGCGATTCTTGATGCGGATAAGGAGGGGTTCCTGCGGGCGGAACGCTCCTTGATTCAGACCATCGGCCGGGCGGCACGGCACGTGGAGGGGGTAGCGCTTCTCTATGCCGACACCATGACCGACTCGATGGCCAAGGCGATCGAGGAAACCGAGCGGAGACGCAAGATCCAGCAGGCCTACAACGATCAGCATGGCATCGTGCCGACGGCGGCGGGCAAGAAGGCGAGCAATTCGATCCTGAGCTTCCTGGAGCTCTCTCGCAAACTGAAAAGCGAAGGTCCTGATGCCGATCTGGTGCAGGTGGCCGGCAAGGCGGTGCAGGCCCTCGAGGATGACGCTGAGGGCATGGCTCTCGATGCCCTGCCGGAATTGATCGAGCAGCTCGAAGCGAAGATGAAGGAGGCGGCCAAAAAGCTCGACTTTGAAGAAGCCGCCAACCTGCGCGACCGGATCAAGCAGCTGCGCCACAAGCTGGTGGGCAGCCACTGATCAGGTGGGCAGTGATCACGAGTCCAGGGGCGATGCCGTGCCCTGGGCTGCATGCCGAACGGCGCCCCCGAGGCCGAAGCCGGCATGTACCGCCTGCAGGGCCGCCACCCCATCCGCTTCTGCCACCACGCAGCTGGTGCGGATCTCACTGGTGGCGATCAGTTCGATGTTGAGGCCAGCCTCGGCCAGATAGCGGAACATGCGGCCCGCCGTCCCGGCGGTGGCGGGCATGCCGGCGCCAACGGCGCTCACCCGGGCGATGGCCGGGCCCTCCTCCAGGGCGGCGCCGGGCCATTGGGCCAGCAGGGAGCCGAGGGCCTGGTCGGCGGCGGCCCGATCCTCCCGCTTGAGCGTGAAGCTGATGTCGCGGCTGCCATCGGCGTGTTGCCGCTCCGACTGCACAATCGCATCCACGCTGATGCCCGCGTCGGCCAGGGCCGAGCAGAGGGCCGCCGCGGTGCCGGGCCGGTCGGGCACATGGCGCACGCTCACCTGGGCCTGGTCGCGATCAAGGGCGACACCCCGCACTTCCGGCTCGCCGGCGCCGGAGGCGGGGGGGTTGATCTGCAGTTGCCGCTCCGACAACTCGAAGGCTTCGCTTGCGGCCCGCAGCGCCTTGCCGCCCATGGGGGCTGCGATCACGCAGCTCACCTTCACCTCGCTGGTGGCGATCAGACGCAGGTTGATGCCCTGCCGCGACAGGGTGTCGAACAGGCCGGCGGCAATGCCGGGACGACCCATGATCCCAGCGCCACTGATGCTCAGCTTGCTCATGCCGCCCTCGGCCACCAGCTCGCCGCCCATGGCGTCGACGAGATCGGCACAGATCCTGCGGGCACTCTCCAGATCCGTTTCCGCCACTGTGAAGGTGATGTCATTGCTGTTGCCCTCGTGGGTGGCCTGAATGATCAGATCCACATTCACATCGCCGGCGGAGAGGGCTTCGAACAGGCGGGCGGCGACGCCGGGCTGATCGGGCACATGGGAGAGGGCGAGCACGGCCTGCCGTTCCACCAGCTCTGCACCATCCACAGGACGGCCCAGTTCCAGACCTTCGCGGCCGATCGGCCGGGCACTGCGGCTGGTGAGGGTCGTGCCGGGTTCATCGCTCCAGCTGGAGCGCACCATCAGGGTGACGCCGTAGTTGCGGGCGATCTCCACGGCGCGAGGGTGGAGCACGGCAGCGCCGAGGCTGGCCAGTTCGAGCATCTCGTCGCAGCTGATCTGTTCCATCAGCTGGGCGTCGGCCACCTTGCGTGGATCGGTGGTGAGCACGCCGGGCACGTCGGTGTAGATCTCGCAGACATCGGCGCCGAGGGCGGCAGCGAGGGCCACGGCGGAGGTGTCGGAGCCGCCTCGCCCGAGGGTGGTGATTTCGGCGGTGCCGCCACTGCTCTGACTGGTGCCCTGGAAACCGGCCACCACCACCACCTGCCCATCGCCAAGGCGGCTGCGCAGGCGATCGGTGCGCACGTCGAGGATGCGGGCCCGGCCGTGGGCCGATTCGGTCACGATGCCCACCTGGGCGCCGGTCATGGACATCGCCGGAACGCCGAGGGCATGCAGGGCCATGGAGAGCAGGGCGATCGATACCTGTTCGCCTGTGGCGAGCAGCATGTCCATCTCCCGCTGGGGCGGGTTGCTGCAGAGGGCCCGGGCTTTGGCCGTGAGTTCATCGGTGGTGTGGCCCATCGCCGACACCACGATCACCAGGTCATGCCCTTCGTCGCGGCGGTTGGCGATGCGGCGGGCCACCGCCTGGATGCGCTCCACGCTGCCGACGGAGGTGCCGCCGTACTTCTGCACCAGCAGGGCCATCCATGCGCCTCATGTTGGTGGCGATTGTCTCACTGAGGCCTTGGATTCACGTCAACCCAACAGCCCATCGCGGAAAGCATCGCCGGGTTGGGCGCCTCGTTTGAGAGCGGCTTCCACATCCAGCAGCCGGCCCAGCAGCTTCAGGCAGCGGGTGGGAGGCCGTCCCTTCAGTTGCTTGCGCATCACGTAGATGCGTTTGGGGTTGCCGATGCCGGCCGCTTTGGCGATCACGCCCACGTCTCGTTCGCCCTGCTGCTCCAGCAGGCTTACCCAGAGCCAGCCGCGGATCTGGCCGGTGAGGGTGGCCACGATGCGCAGGGCCGGTTCGCCCGCTTCGATCAGGCCATCGAGGCGGCTGATCGCTTCGCCCACAGCCCCCTCCAGTAGCGCATCCCCCACCTGCAAGGCATTGCTCGCCTGGCCATCGATCAGTTGGGCGATGGCCGTGGCGCTGATGCTGTCGACGCCGCTGCTCTCAGCGTGGAGGGCCAGTTTCTGCAGTTCCATGCTCAGCCTGGCGCTGTCGTTGCCGATCGCTTCGATCAGGGCCTCCACCGCGTCGGGTTCGAGCCTGAGTTTCAGATCGGCGGCGGTGCGCTCCACCAGCTGGCGCTGCCCGGCGCCATCCCACACCGCCGGCAATTGGAAGTGTTGTTCACTGGCGGTGCCGGCCTTCACCAGCTTCTGCAGGGCTTTGGTGGTGCGCAGGCGCCCATCCGGTTTGGCCGGGTTCACGAGCAGCAGATGGCTGCCCTCGGGGATCAGGGGCACCGCTGCTTCGAAACGATCCGCCAGTTCGCTCGGGCAGGCGTTGCAGAATGGCGAGCGCTGCAGTAGCACCAGGCGGCCGCCGCCGCCGAAGGGGGGCGTGCGCGCTTCCTCCAGGGCTTGCTGGGCCTTGCCTGTTTCAGCGCCATCGAGACGGCTCAGGTTGATGCTGCTCCAAGCAGGATCCACCACATCCGCGATCAGCGTGTTGATGGCCCGCTCCAGAGCGGCACTGTCATCACCCCAGAGCAGGTGGATTGGCATGGACGCGCCAGCAGGGTGGCCTGAGCACTGATGATGCCTGAAGCGATCGGCAATGCCCTGGCCAGCGACCACCCGATCTTCACGGAAAGCATTCGGCGCATTCGTGAGCATCTCGGCGAGACCGGTCTGGAGCCGGTGCCACAGCAGGTGCTGGAGCGGTTGGTGCACAGCAGCGGTGATCTGAACCTGGCGCCCCTGCTGCGCTTCAGTGAGGGAGCCTGCGGGCAGGGGATCGAAGCGCTGCGCCATGGCGCCCTGATCCTCACGGATACGGCGATGGCGGCCGCGGCGGTGGCGCCGATGGCGGCACGCACCCTTGGCAATCCCGTGCGCTGTCTGCTCGATTGGGCGCCGGCCTTGGCTCCTGCCGGCTCCACCCGATCGGCGGCGGCGATGGCACAGGCCTGGCCCGAGCTCACCCAAGCGGCCGCGGACACCGGTCAGCCCATGCCCGTGGTGCTGATCGGCAGCGCCCCCACCGCCCTGGAGCAGTTGTTGGATCAGTTGGCTCGGGATGCGACGGCGCCGAGCCTGGTGATCGGCATGCCGGTGGGGTTTGTGGGGGTGGCGGAGAGCAAGCGGCGCCTGGAGGTCAGTGGCTTGGCCCAGATCCGCCTGGAAGGCAGCCGCGGTGGCGCCGGCCTGGTGGGCGCTGCTCTGAATGCGTTGCTGCGGGCGGCGAGCTCAGAGTTCCCTTAGGGAATCGGTTTTGCTGCGGAAGGTGTTGAGCAGCAGCTGCAGGTAACTGACGCTCCGTAATTTGATGTTGGCGGTGAGAGACATGCCCACCTGCAGGGGCAGGTTGGTGCCGTTCTTGAGCTTCAGCTGTTGGCTGTCGAGCGTGATCGTGGCCGGGAAGCGGTATTCATCACGACCCTCCTGGGCATCGGGCGCGAGGGCATCGGAACCTACCGACGACACACTGCCTTCGAGCACACCGAAATCGGTGGCAGGGAAGGAATCGATGCTGATTTCCGCCGGTTGCCCTTTGCGCACGAAGCCGATCTTGCTACTGGGGATCTCCACATCCGCCTCGAGGGTGTTGAAGGGCACCACCTTCAGGGCTGGCTCGCCGGTCTGGGCCACGAAGCCGGGCGTGGTGAGCTTCAGATCGAAGACGACACCATCTACCGGTGCTCGCAACGACTGGTAGCCAAGGGTGACTTCCGCCTCCGTGATCTGGGAGCGCAGCTGAGCGAGGTCGCTGCGTAAGCCGGCGATTTCGGCATTGATCTGCTCCACCTCCTGGTTCAACACGCTCTGCTGGCGGCGCCCTTCCACCAACTCCTTGCTTACGTTGCCGCGCAGCTCCTCCACCTTGTTCTGCTGCTGCAGATACTGCAGTTCCGAGGAGGCTCCCTCCTGCGCCAGTTTGGTTAAGCGGTTGAGAATCTTCTCTTCCAAGGCCAGCCGGGCTTCGAGGCTGCTGATCTGCTCGCGGTTGATCTCGGCACTGCGCAGTTTTTCCTGCTGTTTCAGGGCCAACTGCTGCTGTTTCTGCTGCAGTTGCTGTTGCTTCTGGCGCTGGGATTCCTGCAGGGATTTCAGTTCCTGACTACTGCTCTTCTGATCGAGTTCGATCAGCACCTGGCCCTGTTTCACCCGTTCGCCACTTTTCACCAGGATCGCCTTCACCACGCCACCGGAGGGGATCTGCAGATCCTTCACATCCCCAACGGGCTCCAGTTTGCCCTGGGCCACCACCACCTCTTCGGTGCGGGCGATCGCCAACCAGCCGATGCCGATCACGGTGGTGCCCACCAATGCCCAGGTCACGGAGCGAAGCCAAAAGTGGCTCTGCTGAAGCACCGATTCGTTGTGGGTGAGGGAGCCGGCCCGTCGCTCCAGTTGATCCTGCGCCCTGCGGATCAAGCCGCCCACGGGGTTGGTGTTGTGGTCAGACATCTCAACCGGCCTCCTGCTGGCGATAAAGGGCGAAGTAACGACCGCGTTGCTTCATCAGATCGTCATGGCTGCCGATCTCGGCCACGACGCCGTCATGCATCACCACGATCAGATCAGCGCGACGCACGGTGGCGAGGCGGTGGGTGATGAAAAACACCGTGCAGTCCTGCAGGGCGCTCACCAGGTTGTCGCAGACCCGCCGCTCTGTTTCGTAATCAAGGGCGCTGGTGGCCTCATCGAGCACCAGCAGCTTGGGGTTGCTCAGCAGGGTTCGGGCGATGGCGATGCGTTGGCGTTGGCCTCCGCTGAGTGAGGCGCCCCGTTCTCCCACCGGGGTGCTGTAGCCACTGGGCAGGGCCATGATGAAGTCGTGGGCATCGGCGAGTTTCGCCGCCATCACAATCTCATCGCTGCCGGCATCGGGTTGGGTGAGCGCGATGTTCTCGCTGATCGAACCGGAAAACAGCAACGGGTCCTGAGGCACGATGCCGATCTGGCGGCGCAGGGAATAGAGCTCCACCTTGTCGATGTCGTAGCCGTCGATCAGGATCCGTCCCTGATCGGGGCTGTAAAGCCGCGGCAACAATTTCATCAGGGTGCTTTTACCGCTGCCGCTCTGGCCCACGATCCCCACGAAGGTGCCGGCCTTCACTTCCAGATTGATGTCTTTGAGCACCGGATCCAAGTCGGGCCGGAAGCGGAAGCTGAGGTTGTCGAAGCGCACCTCGCCCTCGATCGGAGGCAGGGGCACCTTGGCTTTGTCAAGCGAATCCGATTCCTGCGGCGTGTCGATCACGTCGGCCAGACGCTCGAAGCTCACCTTCAGCTCCTGGATGCTCTGCCAGATGCTGGAGAGGCGCAGCAGGGGCTGGGTCACGTAGCCGGAGATGATCCGGAAGGCGATCAACTGGCCCAGGGTGAGATCACCGCTGAGCACGAGCGTGGCGCCCACCCAGAGCACGAGCAACTGCGACAGCTTCTGCAGCACCTGAGAGGTCTGGTTCAGCACGGTGCCGCTGATCGTTTTCTCAAACGAGCGGTTGATGTAGGTGGCGTAAAGCTCTTGCCAGGAGAAGCGACTCACCATCTCCACGTTCTGGCTTTTCACCGTCTGAATGCCGGTGAGCACCTCCACAAGATGGCTCTGAGTTTTCGCATTCGCTTCGGCGGCCTGCCGGTATTGGCGGCGGAAGAGGGGGGCGCCGATCAGGGTGAGGGCGATCTGAATCGGCAGCACCGCCAGGGCGATCAGGGTGAGCAGCCAGCTGTAGAGCAGCATCACCACGATGTAGATCACCGAGAAGGCGGCATCGAGCAGGGTGGTGAGCGCCTGGCCGGTGAGAAAGTTGCGGATTTTCTCCAGTTCGCTGATCCGAGAACCCAGTTCACCGACGGGTCGTTTGTCGAAGTAGCCGAGCGGCAGCCTCAGCAGGTGATCGATCACTTCGGCGCCGAGGCGTTGATCGATCCGGTTGGTGGTTTCGGAGAACAGAAAGGTTTTGAGGCTTCCCAGCACACCCTCCAGCAGCGTCACGGCCACCAGGGCAATGCCAAGCACCTGGAGGGTGTCGAGGCTGCGCTGGGTGATCACCTTGTCGATGATCACCTGGATCAGCAGAGGATTGGCCAGGGCAAAGAGCTGCACCACGAAACTGGCGATCAGCACCTGCACGAGCACGTTGCGGTGACGGCGCAGGGCCGGCCAGAACCAGGAGGGGCCGAAGCTCTGGTTGAGCGTGGCGTTGGAGCGCTCGAGCAGCAGCACATCCAGGCCGTCTGGGAAGGTGGCTTCGAGTTGATCGGGTGCCAGCTCGACGATGCCGTCGCGGGGTGAGGCGAGGGTGAGGCCGCTCTGGTTGCTGCGAGCCACCAGCGCGAAGCTGCCCTTCCAGGGCACCAGGGTGGGGGTCTGCAGACGGGTGCCCATGGCGGCAGTCACATGGGCGCCCGACACATGCAGCCCGAGCCCGGCCGCGATCTGACCGCAGAGACGGAGGGTCGGTTCCTGACCGCGTCGGGTCATCTCCCGCAGCACTTTCTCGATCGCATCACGGCGGAAGGGCAGCTTCATCAGCTGCGCCAGCATCTGGAAACAGGCGAGTGTTTCCTGCAGCACGCCCTCCGCCCGGATCAGGCGTAGCCGTTCGAGCCAATCGCCATCCGGGCTGAAGCGGCTCACTGGCGTTGGTCCCGCTGGCATTGGGGCGTCGCCATCGGAGGTCTGATCAGAGGCGCTGGTTGGGGTTGCGTGTGGAGGCGGGGTGCGGAGGATCAGCTCCACCAGGTCGCTCGGCAGGCTGATCAGGCGTGCCGGGAAGGGCTGGTTCTCGGCAGGCAGGGAGGAAGGGGTGATGCGTGAGCCCGGGCTGCTGCCCCCCCAGGCCGACGTCAGAAAGACCTGGCGCCCGGCCGTTTCTGCCTCCTCAAGGGCTTTGGGATCGCTGGGAACGCGGCGAGCGCTTTGGAGTGCCTCCTGGAGCAGTTCTTGAGAGGTGGAGTCGGCGTGGACGCTCTGGCTTTGCAGATCCTCGATCAGGGCGGCGGTTTCCGAGGCCCAGAGCTGGGCCTGGCACCAACGGCGGAAACTGTCGTTGTGTTGATACAGCTCGGCCCAGAGCTCATCCGGAAGCGCTGCGGCGGTGAGGGCATCACTGGCGATCAGATTTTCGATGCCGCGCCCATTGAGCAGGCTGGCGGCACCGAGCACGGCGCCGGCTTCAAATTTGCCGAGGGAGAGGAGTCGGCCCTGGTTCTGGCCAACCAGGCGAGCACGCCCGTTGAGCAGGATCAGCACCCGACCGGGAATCACGCCGGGGTCCACCAGCTGCTGCCCTAACTCAAAGGAGAGCAGCTGGGCCTGTTGCAACACCTGCTGTTGCGCGTCCTTGCTCAGGCAGCCGAACCAGTCTTGCTGGATCAACTGACCGGCGAGTGCCTGGGTCATGGGTGGGAAGCGTCGCCCGCAGTCCGATCGAGCGCGCTCAATCTATGGGCCGTTTCCTGTTGGAGCCATTCCTGCAACAGCTCCATGCTCATTTGTTCGGCTATCCGGGCATCGAAGCTGGCCGCCGCGTAGCGCTCCAGGCGCGCCACCACCCACCAGCGATCGATGCGGAGCGGTTCGAGCAGTGCTCCGGGCTGGGCGGCGCGCAGTTTGTCGGAGAGGGTGGGGTGTGCCTGATTGAGGGGAACTGGGCCCACCACACCGTTGGTACTCCGTTCCGGGCCCTGGGAAAAACGGGAGGCCAGTTCAGGAAAGTCGGCCTCACCGTGGGCGATCTGCAGATACAACTCCTGGGCCTGGGAGCGGCTGTCCAGGCGCAACAGGCTGTAGACGACGCGATCCAGCCGGCCCTTCTGCTGCAGGAAGCGCGCTTCCGCTTTGGCACCGAACTGGTCGCAGGCGAGTTTGGCTAAGCGCAGGGGGCGTTCCACGACGTCGCTGGGGACGGCTTCAGGCGGTACGCGGTTCTGGCGGCTGTAGGCCTCCCGAGCTGCCGCGAGGCTGGCGGCATCCAGTTCCACCTCGGCGATCAAGCTGCTGATCAGCAGCCGCTCGATCAGGGTCTCCAGGAGCCGGTGCTCCCTGAGCAGATCCAGGCCCTGTGCACCGATCAGGGCATGCAGATCGGGCAGCGTTGGCTTGAGCACGGTCTGGTAACAGTCGAGGTGAGCGTAGGTCTCACGTCATCCCCACAACCTGTAACGCTTCACGGCCTGCCTGGGGAAGGCGAGCACTGTTGCGTGTGAGAATCGCGCCATCGACCCGGCGTCGCTCCTCTCCATGCAGATCCTCAACACCCTCACCGTGCTGGCCCTGGTGGTGATGTCTTTCGCCCTGATCGTGGCCGTGCCTGTGCTTTATGCCTCCAGCGAAGACAGTGGTCGTTCCAACCGTCTGATCCTGCTGGGCGGCATCGTTTGGGTGGCCTTGGTGCTGGTGAACTGGGGCATGAGCTTCTTTGTGGTGTGATGCCAGCATGGGAGTTCTGACTCCCAGCGGCGATGGCCACCTTTGAAGGACGTTTCACCGATGTGCAGGAATTGCGCATCGCTGTGGTGGTGGCTCGTTTTAATGATCTGGTGACCGGCAAGCTGCTGAGTGGATGCCTGGATTGCCTGGCGCGACATGGCGTCGACACGTCGGCAGAGAGTTCTCAACTCGATCTGGCTTGGGTGCCGGGATCGTTTGAATTGCCCGTGGTGGCGCAGAGTCTGGCTCGCAGTGGTCGCTATCAGGTGCTGATCACCCTCGGGGCGGTGATTCGCGGTGATACGCCCCATTTCGATGTGGTGGTGGCGGAAGCAAGCAAGGGCATTGCCGCCGTGGCGCGCGATACCGGTGTGCCGGTGATCTTCGGTGTGCTTACCACCGACACGATGCAACAGGCGCTGGAGCGGGCCGGCATCAAGAGCAACCTCGGCTGGAGCTACGCCTTGCAGGCTCTGGAGATGGGCAGCCTGATGCGGGCTTTGCCAGCTGGTTCATGACGTTCGGATTGACCTAGGGCCCCTCGGTGTTGCATGCTCTTCAGGTCGCGAGGGACACAGCCCAAGCGTCCGACCTGCGGATGTAGCTCAGTGGTAGAGCATCTCCTTGCCAAGGAGAGGGTCGAGAGTTCGAATCTCTTCATCCGCTTGCTTTAGTCATTGCTTTCGAACTAGGAGCTGCTGTGGTGCGGCCGGTTCAAATCCCAATTGCTTGTAGAAGCCGGCGCTGTTGGTGGTCATTAGATACACCCGTTCTGCCTGGCGGATCGCTGGGGCACTCAGCAGTGCTTCCACCACCCGTCGTCCCAGGCCGCGGCCCTGTAGATCGCCTGCCACCACCACATCCCAGAGCACAGCCCGGTGGATGCCATCGCTTGTCGCCCGCCCGAAGCCGACCAGTCGCTTGCCGCGCCAGAGACTCACCACCACATCGCTTCCCGCCAGCATCCGTTGCAGCTCCCGGAAGCTGCGGTCTTGGGCCCAGAAGGCGTGCTTTTGAAACAGGCGCCGCAGTTTCAGCAGGCCGCGGCTTGGCCGTAGGTCGGGCCCCATGCCGAACCAGCGCAGCCCGGGAGCTCCGGGCGCATGCTCCACCAGGCGGTAGCGGGTCATGGCTGTGAAAGCGAGCGATCATCATCGGCCATGGCGAAAAGACTCCACCCGGCCTCAGTAGGCTGGCCAGCACTGACCTCGGCCGCCTCCATGCTCAAGCTCCTGCTGGGTGATCCCAATGCCCGCAAGCTGAAGCGCTACCAGCCGATCGTCTCCGACATCAACCTGCTGGAGGAGGAGATCGCTCCCCTCAGCGACGACGAGCTGCGCCGCCGCACCGCTGACTTCCGCCAGCGCCTCGAGAACGCCGGCAGCCTGGATAATCAGCGCCCCCTGCTCGATGAGCTGCTGCCCGAAGCCTTTGCCGTGGTGCGCGAAGCGGGCAAGCGGGTGCTGGGCATGCGCCACTTCGATGTGCAGCTGATCGGCGGCATGGTGCTGCATGAGGGCCAGATCGCTGAGATGAAAACCGGCGAGGGCAAGACCCTCGTGGCCACCCTGCCCAGCTTCCTCAACGCCCTCACCGGCCGCGGCGTGCATGTCGTCACGGTGAACGACTACCTCGCCCGCCGCGATGCCGAGTGGATGGGCCAGGTGCACCGCTTCCTCGGCCTGTCGGTGGGTCTGATCCAGCAGGACATGACCCCCACCGAGCGGCGCCGCAACTACGGCTGCGACATCACCTACGCCACCAATTCGGAGCTTGGGTTCGATTACCTGCGCGACAACATGGCCACCGACATCAGCGAGGTGGTGCAGCGCGAGTTTCAGTATTGCGTGATCGATGAGGTGGATTCGATCCTGATCGATGAGGCGCGCACACCCCTGATCATCTCCGGCCAGGTGGAGCGGCCCCAGGAGAAATATCAGCAGGCGGCCCAGGTGGCGGCTGCGCTGGAGCGGGCGGCGGAGATGGGCAAAGACGGCATCGACCCCGAGGGTGATTACGAGGTGGATGAGAAGCAGCGCAGCTGCACGCTCACCGATGAGGGCTTTGCCAAGGCCGAACAGCTGCTCGGGGTGAGCGATCTCTACGACCCCCAGGATCCCTGGGCCCACTACATCACCAATGCCCTGAAGGCCAAGGAGCTGTTCATCCGCGATGTGAACTACATCGTGCGCGATGGTGAAGCCGTGATTGTGGATGAGTTCACCGGTCGGGTAATGCCAGGACGGCGCTGGAGCGATGGCCAGCACCAGGCGATCGAGGCCAAAGAGAGCCTGGCGGTGCAGCCGGAAACCCAGACGCTCGCTTCGATCACCTATCAGAACTTCTTCCTGCTCTACCCGCGTCTGGCTGGAATGACCGGCACCGCCAAAACCGAGGAGGTGGAATTCGAGAAGACTTATAAGCTTGAAACCACGATCGTGCCCACCAACCGGTCCCGGGCCCGGCAGGACCTGGCCGATCAGGTGTACAAAACTGAGACCGCCAAATGGCGGGCTGTGGCGCGGGAAACCGCAGAGATCCATCGCCAGGGTCGGCCGGTGCTGGTGGGCACCACCAGCGTGGAGAAGAGTGAGCTTCTGAGCGCCCTTTTGGCCGAGGAGGCGATCCCCCACAACCTGCTGAACGCCAAACCGGAGAACGTGGAGCGGGAGGCCGAGATCGTGGCCCAGGCCGGGCGCTCCGGCGCCGTGACGATCGCCACCAACATGGCCGGCCGTGGCACCGACATCATCCTCGGCGGCAACAGCGACTACATGGCCCGGCTCAAGCTGCGCGAGGTGCTGCTGCCGCGTCTGGTGCGCCCCGAGGAGGGCCATCGCCCGCCCGTGCCCCTGCAGCGCAGTGCGGAGCCCTCGGGCTTCGGGGCCAAGGCCACCCCCGCCAGCGGGCCCCATGGCCATGCCCCCAGCGAAGCCAAGGCGATCGGCAGCCTCTATCCCTGCCAACTCAGTGATGACACCGATCAGGCCCTCGCCGATCTCGCCCGCGACCTGGTGAAGGCCTGGGGTGATCGGGCCCTGTCGGTGATCGAGCTGGAGGATCGGATTGCCACGGCGGCGGAGAAAGCGCCCACGGAGGATGACGCGATTGCGGCCCTGCGAGCGGCGATCGCCCGGGTGAAGGCGGAATACGACGTGGTGGTGAAGCAGGAGGAGGCGCGGGTGCGCGAGGCCGGCGGCCTGCATGTGATCGGCACCGAACGCCATGAATCGCGCCGGGTCGACAACCAGTTGCGCGGTCGCGCCGGCCGTCAGGGCGACCCCGGCTCCACCCGCTTTTTCCTGTCGCTGGGCGACAACCTCCTGCGCATTTTCGGTGGCGATCGGGTGGCCGGCCTGATGAATGCGTTTCGCGTTGAGGAAGACATGCCGATCGAATCGGGCATGCTCACCCGTTCGCTGGAAGGCGCCCAGAAGAAAGTGGAAACCTATTACTACGACATCCGCAAGCAGGTGTTCGAATACGACGAGGTGATGAACAATCAGCGCAAGGCGGTGTACACCGAGCGTCGCCGGGTGCTGGAAGGGCGCGAACTGAAGAAGCAGGTGATCGGTTACGGCGAGCGCACGATGAACGAAATCGTGGAGGCCTATGTGAATCCCGACCTGCCGCCTGAGGAATGGGATCTCTCCCAGTTGGTGAGCAAGGTCAAGGAGTTCGTGTATCTCCTCGAGGATCTGGAGGCCGAGCAGCTCAAAGGGCTCTCACTCGACGAACTCAAAGCCTTCCTGCAGGAGCAGCTGCGCAACGCCTACGACCTCAAGGAATCCCAGATCGAGCAGCAGCGTCCTGGTCTGATGCGGGAGGCGGAACGTTTCTTCATCCTCCAGCAGATCGACACCCTCTGGCGCGAACATTTGCAGGCGATGGATGCCCTGCGGGAATCCGTGGGCCTGCGTGGCTATGGCCAAAAGGATCCCCTGATCGAATACAAGAACGAGGGCTACGACATGTTCCTGGAGATGATGACCAACATGCGTCGCAATGTGATCTATTCGATGTTCATGTTCCAGCCTGCTCCTGCGGCTGCGCAGACAGCGACGGCTTGACGCTTCAAGGCGATCTGGCGGTCGCCTACTCCTCCCCTAGAAACTCGAGAATTTCACGATCTTTGAGGCTCTGCGCTTCGCCTCCGCAGATTACGCTCAGCGGTCGGCCCGCCGCCACCGCCTTGAGGCAGGTCTGCAGCGTGCCCACCTGGCTTTCGAGCTGGTCGATCCGCTCCATCAGGTTGCGGATCACATTCGCTTCCGCATCCGGTAAGGCGGAGTGGGCCAGGGGATTGATTCGCACGCCGCTCTGGTGGATCACCCGGCCGGGGATGCCCACCACCGTGCAGTCGGCTTCCACGTTGCGCACCACCACCGAGCCGGCACCGATGCGCGTGTTGCTGCCCACTGTGATCGCCCCGAGCACTTTGGCGCCCGCCCCCACCACCACATCACTGGCCAGGGTGGGGTGGCGTTTGCCGTGCTCCTTGCCCGTGCCGCCCAGGGTGACGCCCTGATACAGCAGGCAGCGGTCGCCGATTTCGCTGGTTTCACCGATCACCACGCCCATGCCATGGTCGATGAACACGCCGCTGCCGATGCGGGCGCCGGGATGGATTTCCACCCCCGTGAGGCTGCGCCCGAGCTGACTGAGCAGCCGTGCCGGCAGTTTCAGCGGCAGGCGTGAGCGCCAGAGCCGATGGCTGATCCGGTGCAGGGTCACCGCCTGGAACCCCGGGTAGCAGAGCAGGATCTCCAGGGGGCCACGGGCGGCCGGATCCCGATCGCGAATGATCGCCAGGTCGGCGCGGATCGCTTTCAACATGCTTCAGCCGGCCTGTAGGCCGATCTCCTTACGCAGCAGTTCGATGGTGTCGCCGCTGAGGTAGCTCTCGGCGCAGTGCACCTGGGGCATGCGCATGAGCTGGGAGCGGTTCTGACGCAGACTCTGCTCCACCAGCGGCAGGCTCGGCCGGTCGCACAGCACATGGCTGGCGGCCCGCAGCAGCGCCAGCAGCCGACTGCCCACATCCGGGGTGGCGGTCATCAACAGCAGCTCATTGCCGCGCATGCTGTGCAGGATCACTTCGGCGGCCCGCAGGATGCCGGGGCTGATGCTCACCAGACCCACGCAGCTGCCGGGCCGGAGCTCCTTGAGCATCGCCAGCTCCTCGCGGAAGTCGTTGAGGTCCACCGCCACGGCGCGCACGCCATGGCGCTTGGCCAGGTCTTCCACTGGCTGCAGGAAGTAGCGGCTGGTCACCACCGTGCCGTTGCTGGCGCTCTCCAGCACGCTCTCCAGCTCCTCCATCGGCACCACCTCCACCGGCACGTCGAGGTTGGGTTCCAGTTCCTCGGCGATTAGCATCGAGGCGCCGATGTCTTCCCTGGGGGTGCTCACCAGCACCCGGGCGCCGCAGCGCAGGCGCCAGTCGATTTCACGGGTGAGCAGCTCGCGGGTCTGCTGCAGCGTGCAGCCGGCATTGAGCAGGCCATCCACGCACTTGCGCACCTCCCGGTCGAGATCGGTGACCCCCCGGTTGCGGATCTGCACCGGTGTGCGGATCTCCCGAGGTTTCTGCTGGTCGCGCACATAGATGCCCGAGCCCGCCATCGCTTCCACAACCCCATCGGTTTCCAGCTGCCGATACACCTTGCTGATCGTGTTGCGATGCAGGCCGGTCTGCATCGCCAGCTGGCGCGTGCTGGGCAGACGATGGCCGGGGGGGTAGTGACGGGCGGCAATCGCGAAGCAGATCTGGTTGTAGAGCTGGGTCGACGCCGGGATGTCGCTTTCCTGTTGGATGTGGAATCGCACGCCGGTGGACCGGATCGGAATGCGGCCACCCTAAGGAGCGATCGGCTCGGTGACAATTGGCGTGGTGGTCTGTGTCCCTATGCCAATCTCCGAATCCGCTACCAATCAGACTGGTTGGTGCATCGTGTCCCAGGGGCCGGTGCCCCTGCGCAGTTGGTGGGCTCCGGCGGGCGGATCAGCGCAGACAGCCGGGCGCACGCCCTCATCCCGCAAGGCGGTGCTGGTGTTGCCTGAGGTGTTCGGCGTCAATGGCTGGGTGCGCAGCGTCGCCGATCGGATCGCTGCCCTCGGCGTTCCCGCCCTGGCCATGCCCCTGTTTGCCCGCACCGCGCCCGATCTGGAGCTCGACTACACCGCTGAAGCGCTCGCGGAGGGCCGCCGCCACAAGGACGCCTGCAGCACCGAGCAGATCCTGACCGACGTGAAGGCGGCGATCACCTGGCTGGAGGCTGCCCTGAAGCCGGCGGAAGCTGCGGCAGCGCCGCTGGAGATCACCGTGGTGGGGTTCTGTTTCGGCGGCCATGCCGCCCTGCTGGCGGCCAGCCTGCCCGAGGTGAGCCACACCTTTGATTTCTATGGCGCCGGTGTGGTGCAGGGGCGTCCGGGGGGCGGTGCCCCCAGCCTGGACTTGTTGCCCCAGGTGCACGGCCAGCTGACCTGCCTCTGCGGCACGGCCGATCCCCTGATCCCTGAAGCGGATCGTCGCGCCATCGCCGCTGCCCTGGCGTCTGCTGATCCCAGTGGCGAGCGCCTGCGCTATGAGGAGCTCGCTGCAGCCGACCATGGCTTCATGTGTGAGGCGCGCGACAGCTTCGATGCCGCAGCCTCGCAGCGGGGTTGGCAGCTTCTCAGGGAGTCGCTGCAGGCTTGAGGCCGGTGGGCCGTGGCGGTGCCGGAATCGTGCGCACCGCCTTGGTGGCTACCTGGGTGTCGTCCCCGTCTTTTTTCGCCAGCGGTGTTTTGCGCGGTGTGAGGAACATGATCATGTTGCGGCCCTCCCGCTTCGGGGCCTGCTGGATTTCCGCCTGCTCCTCCAGATCCTTGGCCATCCTGCGCAGCAGGGTTTCCGCCAGGGCGGTGTGCTGAATCTCGCGGCCGCGGAAGATCACGGTGCACTTCACCTTGTCGCCGGCTTTGAGGAAGCGGGTGGCCTGACCGATCCGCACGTCGTAATCGTGCTGATCGATTTTGTAGCGCATCTTGACCTCCTTCACTTCGGTCTGATGCGACTTCTTCTTGGCCTCCTTGGCTTTTTTCTCCTGCTCAAACTTGTATTTGCCGTAATCCATGATCCGGCACACCGGTGGATCGGCCTTTTCGCTCACCAGCACCAGATCGAGCTCGCGATCCTTGGCCACCTCCAGGGCCTTCTCCCTGTCGATCACTCCCAGCTGCGCTCCGTCGGCGTCCACCACCCGCAGCTGCGGATAATTGATGCGATCGTTGATATTGGGTAGCTCCCTGACAGGAGCACGACGGTCAAAACGGGGACGTGGAGGCATTCAGGGCGTTGAGGGGACAGGGAAGGGCCGCAGCTCGGCTGATCCAGCCGTAGCCCTTGACTTTTCACCTTAGACCGCTCCTGATCTGTGTCATCGCCTCGTTGAGGGCATCCGCATCGCTCAGCCAGCAGGGTTGATGCTGGCGGCGGAACCAGGTGCGTTGCCGTTTGGCGAACTGGCGCGTGCGCTGGCAGGTGCGGGCGATCGCCTCCTCCCGGCTGAGGTTGCCGTCGAGCAGCAGAGCAGCCTCGCCATAGCCGATCGTCTGCAGCAGGGGCAGCTCCGGGCCATACCGCTCGCGCAGGCGGGCGGTTTCCTCCACCAGACCCTCGGCATAGAGCTGTTGGGTGCGGCGGCTGATGCGTTGGCGCAGGTCGGCGGGATCGAGGCCCAGTTCGAGCACCCGCCAGGGCGGAGGGCTGCTGCCTTGCTGACTGCTGATCGGATGGCCGCTGGCATAGAGCACTTCCAGGGCCCGCTGGGTGCGCATGGCGTCGGCCGGGGCGATCCGGGCCGCTGCCGTCGGGTCGGCCTGCTGCAGCAGTTGATGGCACACCGTTTGCCCGAGTGCGTTCAGCTGGGCACGGAGTTCCGGCTGCGGTGGCACCGCCGGTGGCCGCAGGCCACCGGTGAGGGCTTTGAGATAAAGGCCGCTGCCTCCCACCAGAAAGGCGATGCCGCGCTGCGCCAGGCTGGCCTCGACCATCGGGGTGGCGATCGCCTGGAACTCCTGCAGGGTAAGGGGGTGATCGGGGCGGCGCAGATCGAGCAGATGGTGGGGCACCCGCTGGCGTTGCTCTGGCGTTGGCTTGGCAGTGCCGATATCCATTTCGGCGTAAAGCTGCCTCGAATCCACATTGAGCACGTCCAGCTCGAGGCGCTCCGCCAGCTCGAGCGCCAGGGCGGTCTTGCCACTGGCGGTGGGTCCAAGCAGCACCACCACCAGTGGTGTGTCGGTGGGGAGTGGCGGTTGTGGATCGGGCATGAGCAAAAACCGAGGGGGTGCACCCCCTCGGGAAATGGCGCCTGAGAGGCCTCTGCAAGCGCCTCTGGCGCGCCGGTGGTAAATTCAGCCTGACAGGAGGCCCGGCACACGACGAACGCATGAGCGAAGCCTCAAAAGTTCAGGCCGCCTACGGAGCCGAGCAGATCCAGGTGCTGGAAGGCCTGGAGCCGGTGCGCAAGCGCCCGGGGATGTACATCGGCACCACCGGCCCCCGCGGTCTGCACCACCTGGTGTACGAGGTGGTCGACAACTCGGTGGATGAGGCTCTGGCCGGCCACTGCTCCGAGATTCGGGTGGTGCTCGGCGACGACGGCTCCGCTTCCGTCACCGATAACGGCCGCGGCATCCCCACCGATATTCACCCCCGCACCGGCAAGAGCGCCCTCGAAACCGTGCTCACCGTGCTCCATGCCGGTGGCAAGTTCGGGGCCGGTGGCTACAAGGTGTCGGGTGGCCTGCACGGCGTGGGCGTGTCGGTGGTCAATGCCCTCTCCGAATGGGTGGAAGTCACCGTGCGCCGTCAGGGGCAGGTGCATCGCCAGCGCTTTGAACGTGGTGCCCCGATCGGCAGCCTCGCTTCCGAGCCCCAGCCGGCCGATGAGAACGGTCGCACCGGCACCAGCGTCTGTTTTAAGCCGGATCTCGAGATTTTCACCGGTGGCATCGTCTTCGATTACGCCACCCTGGCGGCGCGTCTGCGAGAGCTGGCCTACCTCAACGGCGGCGTGCGCATCGTCTTCCGCGATGAACGGGAGAGCGCCCGCAATGCCGAAGGCGACGCCCATGAGGAGGTGTACTTCTACGAAGGCGGCATCAAGGAATACGTCGCCTATATGAATGCGGAGAAGGATCCGCTCCATCCCGAAATCATCTATGTGAACGCCGAGAAGGATGGCGTTCAGGTGGAGGCAGCCCTGCAATGGTGCGTGGATGCCTATTCCGACAGCATCCTCGGTTTCGCCAACAACATCCGCACCGTGGATGGCGGCACCCATATCGAAGGCTTGAAAACGGTGCTCACCCGCACCCTCAATGCCTTCGCTAAGAAACGCGGTAAACGCAAGGAATCCGACTCCAACCTGGCCGGCGAAAATATTCGCGAGGGCCTCACAGCTGTGCTGTCGGTGAAAGTGCCGGAACCGGAATTCGAGGGACAGACGAAGACCAAGCTCGGCAACACCGAGGTGCGTGGCATCGTCGATAGCCTCGTGGGTGAGGCCCTCAGCCAATACCTGGAATTCAACCCCTCGGTGATCGACATGATCCTCGAGAAAGCGATCCAGGCCTTCAATGCGGCTGAGGCGGCCCGCCGCGCCCGCGAACTGGTGCGGCGCAAAAGTGTGCTGGAGAGCTCCACCCTCCCCGGCAAGCTGGCCGACTGCAGCTCCCGCGATCCGGCTGAATCCGAGATCTACATCGTGGAGGGCGATTCGGCTGGTGGCTCTGCCAAGCAGGGCCGTGACCGTCGCTTTCAGGCGATCCTTCCTTTGCGGGGCAAGATTCTTAACATCGAAAAAACCGATGATGCGCGGATCTACAAGAACACCGAAATTCAGGCCCTGATCACGGCCCTGGGCCTGGGGATCAAGGGTGAAGATTTTGACGCCAAAAACCTGCGCTACCACCGGGTGGTGATCATGACCGACGCCGATGTGGATGGCGCTCACATCCGCACCCTGTTGCTCACCTTCTTCTATCGCTATCAGAAAGAGTTGGTGGAGGGTGGCTACATCTACATCGCCTGTCCGCCCCTCTACAAAGTGGAGCGCGGCAAGAATCACACCTATTGCTACAACGAGCAGGATCTGCAAACCACGCTGGCCGGCTTCGGTGAGAAGGCCAACTACACCATCCAGCGCTTCAAGGGTCTGGGGGAAATGATGCCCCAGCAGCTCTGGGAAACCACGATGGATCCCACCACGCGCACGATGAAGCGGGTGGAGATCGAGGATGCGCTTGAGGCTGATCGCATCTTCACCATCTTGATGGGCGACAAGGTGGCGCCGCGGCGGGAATTCATCGAAACCCACAGCGCCGAACTCGACATGGACAAGCTCGACATCTGATGCCGATGGCGGTGACCTCCGTGTTGCGTTGGAGCTGGCTGCTGGGTGTGGCCCTGCTCGCCCCAGCCGCCTTGCCCGCAGGCGGTGCTGATCGGCGTCAGCCGGAGGTGCGACGCCGCGAAGCCGGCGGGCCATTGCTCAGTGAAGCTGATGCCCTGTTGCAGGGATCGCCTCGTGTGGCCGCACCAACGCTGCGCCGCCTGGAGCTCGGCACGCCCCTGCAGCTGCTGCGCCGTTGGCGCGCCGACAATGGCCAGGAATGGATTCAGGTGCAGGTGGCTCGCAGCGCGGCGATGCCTGCGGACGCGCAACCCCAGCGCGGCTGGTTGCATGGCTGAACCCGTCCTGATGCCCGGCCAGGCCCTGCTGGTGGGGCTGGGTGCCATTCCTGGCGCCTGGTTGCGTCTGCGAGTGGTGAACCACTTTGAGCCGATCGTGCCCCGTAAGCACTGGGGCACCTTCACGGTGAATCTGATCGCCGCCTTTGCCCTCGGTCTGGTGCTCGGTCTGCAGACCAGTGGCCGCTGCCAGCCTGCTGCCGGTGGGGCCTCGCCCCTGATGCTGCTGATCGCCGTGGGGTTCTTCGGTAGCCTCAGCACCTTTTCCACCTTTGCGGTGGAATTGCTCAACACCCTGCGCCAGCGGCACTGGGCGGAAGCGCTGCTGCTCGGTGTGGGCTCGATCGTCGGTGGCCTGCTGGTGGCTGGGCTCGGCTATGGCCTCGGTCTGGCGGAGGGGGCGGCATGACGGCGGATCCGCAGGCACAGCAGAGCTCACTCAGCTTGAGGGCCGAACTGGAGGAGCTGCTGCTGGTGGCGATTGGAGCCGCCCTGGGCGCCCTGTTGCGCTGGCAGGTGGGCATCCACCTGCACGACAAAGACGTGCTCGTGAATGTGCTCGGCGCCTTGATCCTCGGCTGGATGGTTGGTCGCCGCGTGCCGCCCCGCTGGCAGCTGCTGGTGGGGATCGGCTTCTGCGGGTCGCTCACCACGTTCAGCAGCTGGATGGTGAACAGCGTGGCCCTGATCGCCCAGGGCGACTGGGCGTCTGCGTTTGGCCTGCTGGCGCTGACGTTGGGCCTGGGGCTGGGTGCCGCCGCCGCGGGATTCGGGGTCGGCCGGCTCAGGCGGCCAGGGCAGTCTCGATCGCCGCTTTGAGCTCAGGATCCTCGGGGGTAACGCCGCTCTTGAAGCGTCCGATCACCGTGCCGTCCTTGCCCACGAGGAATTTTTCGAAATTCCAAGCCACATCGCCGGCGGGGCTGGTCTGGTTGAGGGTGGTGTAAGGCTCGGTGGTGCTGCCCGTCGCGTGCACCTTGTCGAACAGTTCGAAACTGGCGCCGTAGGTGGTGGAGCAGAAGCTCTTGATCTCATCCAGCGTGCCGGGCTCCTGAGCGCCGAAGTCGTTGCAGGGGAAGCCGAGCACTTGCAGTCCCTTGGGGCCGTAGGCGTCCTGCAGAGCCTGCAGGCCGGCGTATTGCTTGGTGAATCCGCAACGGCTGGCCACATTCACGATCAGCAGCACCTGGCCGCTGTAGTCGCCGAGGCTCTTCTCGCTGCCATCGGCGGCGCGCACGGTCACGGCGCTCACGTTCACGCTCATCGTTCTTGAGTGGGGCGGCCATACACTAAGCACGCCCTGATCGACGCCGATGGACGAGGCCAAAGGGGGGGCGGCATCGGCAAGCGTCACATCCGCTGACGTGGCAGCCGTGGTGGCACAACAGCTCGAGGCGATGCTCGCCACTGGCAACTACGACGCCGTCAAGATGCTGCTGGAGCCAGTGCAGCCGGTGGATATCGCCGAAGCGATCGGCAGCTTGCCCCGCACCCTCCAGGCCCTCGCCTTTCGTCTGCTCAGCAAGGACGAGGCGATTGAGGTGTACGAATATCTCGACCCGGCCGTGCAGCAGAGCCTGCTGGAACGCCTGCGTTCCGGTGAAGTGCTGGAACTGGTGGAGGAGATGTCACCCGATGACCGGGTGCGTTTGTTTGATGAGCTGCCGGCCAAGGTGGTGCGCCGGTTGCTGGCCGAGTTGAGCCCATCGGAACGGCGGGTCACCGCCCAGCTCCTCGGTTACGCGCCGGAAACCGCCGGTCGTCTGATGACGACCGAGTTCATCGACCTCAAGGAATTCCACAGTGCTGCCCAGGCGCTCACGATCGTGCGCCGTCGTGCCCGCGATACCGAGACCATCTACAGCTTGTATGTCACCGACGGCGAACGTCGCCTTACCGGCATCCTCTCCTTAAGAGATCTGGTAACGGCTGATCCGGAGGACCGGATCGGCGATGTGATGACTCGTGATGTGGTGAGCGTGAGCACCGACACCGACCAAGAGGAGGTTGCGCGCGCGATTCAGCGGTACGACTTCCTGGCCGTGCCGGTGGTGGATCGGGAGCAGCGGCTGGTGGGGATCGTCACCGTCGATGACGTGATCGATGTGATCGAGCAGGAGGCCACCCGCGACATCTATGCCGCCGGTGCTGTGCAGGCCGGTGACGAAGACGATTATTTCCAGAGCAATCTGTTCACCGTCGCCCGGCGTCGGGTGGTATGGCTGGCGGTGTTGGTGGTGGCCAATGGCTTCACCACCGAGGTGATTGCGCTCAACGACGGCGTGCTCAAGCAGGTGGTGCTGCTGGCCGCGTTCATCCCATTGCTGATTGGCACCGGTGGCAATGTCGGTGCTCAGAGCTCCACGGTGGTGATCCGCGGCCTGAGCACCCAGCGGATTCAGGCCCTCGGACCGCTGAAGGCGGTGGGCCGGGAGGCGATCGCCGGTGCTCTGCTCGGATTGCTGATGCTCGTGGTGGTGGTGCCCTTCGCCTGGTGGCGGGGCGAGGGCCCCCTGGTGGGTGCGGCCGTGGGCATCAGCTTGATGGCGATCACCACCCTGGCGGCAACGGCCGGGGCGGCGCTGCCGCTGCTGTTCAACCGCATGGGCCTCGACCCGGCCCTGATGTCGGCACCCTTCATCACCACCGCCACCGATGTGGCCGGGGTATTCATCTATTTGCGTACGGCCGCCTGGCTGCTGGAGCGCCTGCCTGCCATAGCGCCGCCGTTGGCGTCCTGACCCAGGCGGTCTAGGTAATTCCACTCAAAACAGGTCTGGTTTGCGTTCCTGAGAGAGGCTTTACACTTCTTCAGGAGTAGGGTTCACATAACGCAAAGGAGCAGACATGGCCGTCTCCCCAGCCCCCAGAGCCGTCAGCGCCAAAGCGGTCGCCGCTGTTCCAGCCCGTGCATCCGGCGACGTCGATCTGGTGCGTTCGTACCTGCGGGACATCGGTCGTGTGCCGTTGCTGAGCCATCAGCAGGAGATCACGTTGGGCCGCCAGGTGCAGGAGCTGATGGAGCTGGAAGCGCTGGAGTCTGAGCTGCGCGATCAGCGCGGTGGTGAGGCGGTGCCGGCAGGGGAATTGGCGACAGCGGCGGGGTTGAGTGCGCTGCAACTGAAGCGAAAGCTCCAGGCGGGCCGCCGCGCCAAAGAGCGGATGGTGGCGGCGAATTTGAGGTTGGTGGTGAGTGTGGCCAAGAAATACACCAAGCGGAATATGGAACTGCTGGACCTGATCCAGGAGGGAACGATCGGCCTGGTGCGGGGTGTGGAGAAATTCGACCCAACGCGGGGCTACAAGTTCAGTACGTATGCGTATTGGTGGATCCGTCAGGGGATCACGCGGGCGATTGCGGAGAAGAGCCGCACGATCCGGCTGCCGATCCACATCACCGAGATGCTCAACAAGCTGAAGAAAGGGCAGCGTGAACTGAGCCAGGAGCTGGGGCGCACACCGACGGTGACGGAACTGGCGGCATTTGTGGAACTGCCGGAGGAGGAGGTGAAAGACCTGATGTGCCGTGCGCGTCAGCCGGTGAGCCTGGAGATGAAGGTGGGGGATGGAGATGACACCGAATTGTTGGAGCTCTTGGCAGGTGATGGCGAATTGCCTGAGGAGCAGGTGGAGGTGGAGTGCTTGAAGGGCGACCTGCGGGATCTATTGGAACAACTGCCGGACCTGCAACGGCGTGTGTTGCGGATGCGGTATGGGATGGACGGCGAGGAGCCGATGAGCCTCACCGGGATTGGGCGCGTCATCGGCATCAGCCGTGATCGCGTCCGCAATCTGGAGCGCGACGGTCTGGCCGGTCTGCGCCGCCTCAGTGATCAGGTGGAGGCCTACGTCGCCTGCTGATCGGGCGCCCTCTGATCGGGCATCTGCTGAGGGCGACTCGTCTGCTCGGCGATGGCTAGGAGCAGCGGATTCACCAGTTCCGGCGCTTCGTCGTGGGGGCAGTGGCCAACGCCGGGAAGGATCTGAAGCGAACGAATACAGGGGAAACGTCCGGCCCAGGCCCGGGCTTCAGTCACCGGCTCCCACGGATCGGCTTCACCCCAGATCAGATGCACCGGCAGATCCAGTTGGGCTAAAAGATCCGGGGCGAGGTGGTCGTTGAAGAGATTGATGAAGCCGCGGAACGCTTCCGCAGCGCCGGGGCGCCGGCTCGGGCGATAAAGCAAGTCCACCAGCTCCTCATCCACATGGGCGCCGCTGGGGTAAGCCTGCCGAAGCACCTGCCGGATCAGGGCCGGTCGGGCGGCGTTGCGGAACAGGGCCGTGCTCAGCCAGCGCTGGCGCACCATCGCCTTCAGTAGCGGCCGGATCCAGGCCATCCAGGCCGGCTGCCGGCCCAGTTGTTTGTCGTCCATCAGCCGCTGGGCGCAGTCGATCAACACCAGACCAGAGCATGGGCTCGGGCCCGCATCCGCGTTCAGCAGCTGGGTGGCGCGCAGGGCCACGACGCCGCCGATCGAATTGCCCACCAGCAGCACCGGCCGGCCTACGATCTCCCGGCAGAACGCGGCCACCTGGGCGCCCCAGAGCTCAAAGCCGTAGTGCAGGCTGTGGTGGTCGCTCTGTTCATCGGCGAGTCGGGCCCGCGGTTGGCTGCTGTTCCCGAACCCCACCAGGTCGAGCGCGTAGGTGGGCAGGTGGGCTCCAAGCGAGGGCAGGGTGTGGCGCCAGTGCTCCTTGCAGGCGCCGAAGCCATGGATCAACACAACAGCCAGTGGTGCGGCTGAGGTCAGCGGCGCTGAGGTTGAGGGTTCTTCACACCAGCTGATCTCCAGGCTGAGCTCGTGATCGGGGCCGATCCCAGCACCGACGGGCGGGGTCCAGGTCCAGGTCTCACCCACCGGCACCGGCCACCGATGCGGAGGGGTCGGTGTTGCCATCACCGTCATCGTCGCCTTTGCCGAACAGGCGCTCCTCCAGTCCCTTGATCACCACATAGAAGGGGGGCACCACCCCGAGCGAGAGGATCGTTGCCACCACCAGGCCGCCGAAGATCACGGTGCCGAGCGATTGCTGGCTCTGGGCGCCGGCGCCATTGGCCACCACCAAGGGGAGGAAGCCTGCCAGTGCTGCGATGGCGGTCATCAGGATCGGCCGCAGCCTCGATTCGGCTGAAGCGATCACCGCTTCGCTGGCGCTCATGCCTGCTTCAAGGTGCTGTTCGGCCACTTCCACGATCAGGATGCCGTTCTTGGCGGCCAGACCGATCAGGGTCACCAGGCCCACCTGGGCATACACATTCAGATCAATCGAACGGATGGCCAGGAAGCCGAGCGCACCGAGCATGGCCAGGGGCACGGTCATCAGGATGATCACCGGCGTCACGTAGCTCTCGTATTGGGCGGAGAGCACGAGATACACGATCAGGATGCCGAGACCGAACACGAGGATGCTGGCGCTACCGGCGGAGAGCTGCAGGGCCGCCAGACCGGTGAAGGCGTAGCCGATGTTGTTGAAATCCAGCTGCTTGAACAGAGTCTGGATTGCTGTGAGGGCCTGTCCGGAACTCTTGCCAATGGCCTGGGCGCCCTGCACCAGCACCGTGCGATAGAGGTTGTAGTGGCTGATGATCGGCGGTGCGCTGTCGAGCTCCGCTTCCGCGAACTGGGAGACCTGCACCAGATCGCCCGCCTTGTTCTTCACGTAGTAGTTGAGGATGTTCTCCACCTGGGAGCGTTGGTCGGCGCCCGATTGCACATACACGTTGCGCACCTGGCCGTTCTCGTAGGTGAGGCCGGTGTAGGTGCCGCCGGCCAGGGTTGCGATCGTGTCCATCGCCTCCTGGTAGTCCACGTTGAGGGCTCCCATCACGGCCCGATCCACCTTGAGGCCGAAGGCGGGAGCGCTGGGGATGAACTGGCTGTAGAGCGAGGAGAATTCACCGCTGGCCTTGCCGGCCTTGATCAGTTTCTGGGCCTGATCGTTGAGCTGGTTGAAGGTGTAATCGCCGCTCAGGTCATTGAATTGGAAGTAGAAGCCGCCCTGGGCGGAGAATCCCGGCACCGCCGGCGGTTGGCCGATCACGGCCAACCGCCGCTCAGTTGCGACAGTTTGGCGTTGAGCCGATCGGCGATGGCAAAGGAACTGTTCTTCTGCCCGGGCCGCTCACTGAGGGGCTTGAGGCCCACCATGATCGTGCCCTGGTCGGGGCTGGAACCGTTGAAGCCGTAGCCGCTGATGATCGCCGCTGAGAGCACATCGTCTTCCTCTTTGAGGATGGAGGCGATCTCCTTACCCATCGCCTGGGTCTGGCTGAGGGAGGCGCCGTTCTGCAACTGATAAATACCGAGGATGTAGCCCTGGTCTTCGTCGGGGATGAAGGCCTGGGGCAGGGCCGCGAAGGCCAGCACCGTGAGCACGATGCCGCTGCCCAGGGCCACCATCACCCAGCGCCGGGCCTTGATCAGGCTGGTCACCAGCCGGGCGTAGCCGTTCTGCAAGCGATCGAAGAACCGGTTGAACACCCGGAAGATCAGGGGGAGATTGGCGCCGGCCAATCCACCCACCACCACGCCGAGCACGTAGGTCCAGCTGCCGAACGCTGCGGAACTGAACCGACCGAAGGCCAGACCCACGATCACGCCGGCGACGGGCCAGGCCCATCCCTTCGGCTCCTTCGGTTCGCCTCCCTTGAGGATCAGGCCCGAGAGCATCGGCGAGAAGGTGAGGGCGTTGAAGGCGGAAATGGCAATCGAGAAGGCAATCGTGAGGGCGAACTGCTGGTAGATGATGCCAATGCTTCCTGGATAGAAGGCCACAGGAACGAACACCGCCATCAACACCAGGGCCGTGGCAACCAGGGCACCAAAGAGTTCACCCATGCAGGCGAGAGCCGCCTGCCGGGGCCGCAGGCCCGCCTCGATATTTTTCGACACCGCCTCGATCACCACGATCGCGTCGTCCACCACCAGGCCTGTGGCGAGCACCAGGCCGAGCAGGGTCAATTGGTTGATCGAGAAGCCGAACACCTTGATGAAGGCGAAGGTGCCGATCAGGGAGATCGGGATCGCCAGGCTGGGCACCACCGTGGCGCGCCAGTTCTGCAGGAAGATGAACAAGATCAGCAGCACCAGCACAATCGCCAGGCCGAGGGCATCGATCACCCCTTCCACCGACGATTCAATGAACTGACCGATGTTGTAAACCTGCTGCACCGTGACACCCGGCGGCACGGTGGCGGCGAAGGAGGTCATCTCTTTCACCACAGCATCGGCCACATCCAAGGCATTGCTTTCCGGGGTCTGGAACACGGCCACGGTGATCGTGTCGAAGCTCGAGGTGTTGATCGCCGCCGTGGTGTAGTTGTTGAAGCCGTATTGCACCTCGCCCACATCCTTGAGCAGCAGCAGATTGCCGGTGGGGGAACGACCCACGATCAGATTGTTGAAATCGTCGATCGAAACCAGGTTGCCGTTGTTCTGCACCAGCAACGGGTAGGTGTAAGCCTGATTGCCTGAGGCGGGTGGCCCGCCCACGAGGCCACCAATGGCCGTGCTGTTCTGCGCTTGCACCGCATCCACCACCTCCTGGGCCGTGAGCTGGTTGGCGGCCAGCTTGTCGGGATCGACAAACAACCAGTAGGCGGGGTTGGTGCCACCGAGGATGTTCACATTGGCAACCCCTTCGACCCGCTCCAGCGGGTAGTAGAGCTGCTCATACACCAGGCCATTGAGATAGGCCGCGTCGTATTGGCCCTCCGTGGACGACACCTGATAGGCCAGCAGAATCGACGGTGTGCTTTGTTGCACCGACACGCCGGTGGCAGACACCTGGGCTGGCAGTTGCGGCATCGCCAGCGACACACGGTTCTGCACATTCACCTGGTCGATGTCGATGTCGGTGGTCTCATCGAAATAGACCTGGATGATGCTCTGCCCCTCCATGTTGCTGGTGGAGGAGATGTAAGACGCGCCGGGAACGCCGTTGATCTGCTGTTCAATCGGGTTGGTCACCGCCTGTTCGGTGACCAGGGAATTGGCACCGCTGTAATTCGCCGTCACCTGGATCAGGGGTGGGGCGATGTTGGGCAGGTTGGCAATCGGCAGCGTGGGGATGGCGATCACCCCCATCAGCACGATCAGGATGCTGCAGACGGTGGTGAGAACCGGCCGCTTGATGAAATTATCGGAAAACGCCATGTTGGTTTCAGTTGCTCCCGCTCTTGCTGGCGAGCTTCACCGGCATGCCGTTGCTCAGCAAGGCGGTGTTGCTGACCACCACCGTTTCACCGCGGCTGAGGCCGGATTGGATCGGATAGAGATTGTTCTGCAGTGTGCCCAGTTGCACCGGTTTCTGCACCACGATCGGCGTGCTGGTAGGAAGGCTTTCCAGTTTTTTCTTGCTCGCTGCCGGGATCACCGTGGAGGCCTTGATCTTGGGGAGCGCTTTGCTCAGGGGAACCACCACATACACGAAAGGTTGCTGCGCCTGCATGAACACCGCCTGCACTGGCACAGCCAACGCCTGGGTCTGGCCGGTGATGATCTGACTCTTGACAAACTGTCCGGTCTTCAACTGTCCGGTGAGGTTCGGGAAAGTGGCCTTCACCATCAGGGTGTTCGGCGATTGCTGGCTGCCTGAGATGCCGAAATAGGGAGAGATGAAGGTGACGCTGCCGACGCCGGTGACCGGTGGTGTGGTCTGGGAACTCACATTCACCGTTTGCCCCACCTTCACTCGACCGGCCTGGGTGGCCGGGATCTGCATCAGCGTCCACAGGGTGGAATTGTCGACGATGCCGGTGATCGCCTGACCGGTTTTGACGTAATCGCCCAACTTCACCGTGTCGAGGTCGCCCACGACCCCGTCGATCGGCGACCGCACGTATTTGTATCCAAGGGTTGCGGCGCTGGCGAGGGCCTGATCGCGGGAGGCGATCGCCTGAGTGGCGTATTGATCGCGAGTTTTGGCTGAAGCTGCACCCTGTTTGTAAAGGAACTCGTAGCGCTCGGCGTTGAGCTTGTCGGTGCGGGCCTGGGCGCGGGCCGCGTTGAGGGCGGCGCTCTGTTGCACGTTGTCGAGCACCAGGATTGGCTGGCCTGCCTTCACGCGCTGGCCTTCGGTGGCGATGATCTTCACCACCCGTCCGTCGGTTTCCGGCCGCAGGGCCACGTTGGTGGTGGATTCGAGCGTGCTGATCGCTTCCACGCTGGGATTGAAGGTGGCCTCGTTGATCTGAGCCGTTTTCACGGTCAGGAACTGTTGAGCCGGTTGCTTCGGTTTGCTGCAGCCCACCAGCAACGTCGCCGCAATCGCGGTGCAGGCCAGAGGACCTCTCACGTGCCAAACAAAATCTTCGCGGACCCTACCGGGTTTTCTCGGGCTTGATCGTTCAGGTCTGCCACTCCTGGCGATGCCACAGCTGACATTTCCGACGCTCTGGCCACAGTGGAGCTGTTGCAGCAGAAGCAATGTGCCTCAGTTGTGAGATTGGTGCCCAGCTTGGGGCGTTTTCCGAGGCGATCCTGGCCGGTTCTTCTCGCACCAGTCGGCGGCGGGTGCTGAAGGCGGGGGCCTTGATCGCGGCCTCGGCACTGTTGCCGCCTTTGCTGCAGAGCCATGCCCGGGCCGACGTCAAGGCCGACAGCGACCGTCCCATGCCCGCGGATGGACCGGCGGATTGGCTGTTTGAAAACGGCACGATCCTCACCATGGAGACGGATCAGCCGCGGGTGGAGGCGGTGGCTGTGCGGGGGCGGGCGATTGTGTATGCCGGCGATCGCAGCGGCGCCCAGGCCTGGATCGGTCCTGGCACCCGCAGGATCGATCTGCAGGGCCGCATGCTGATGCCCGGCCTGGTGGACAGCCATGTGCACCCCATGCTCGGCACCCTCTTCAGCAGCGGCTTTGTGATCGACGCCAATGCCAAGGAAGAGCAGGTGATCGATGCGATCAAGGCCCATGTGAAGGCCGACCCCGGCACGGGCGTGTTCTTCGGGGTGGGTTGGAACACCAATCTCTGGCAGGCGCAGGGCGGCCCGCACAAACGGGACCTCGATGCGATTGAGGCGGAGCGCCCGATGCTCTTTCTCTCCAGCGATGCGCATTCCGCCTGGGCCAACAGCAAGGCATTGGCGTTGGCCGGTGTCACCGCCGCCACCAAGGATCCGCCGGTGGGTGGGTACCAGCGAGACGCCAATGGTGAACCCACGGGTCTGGTGCGGGAAGCGCCGGCGATGGTGCCGATGATCGCTGCCCTGAAGCTGCTGGCACCGGAGCGTTACAACCCGGCCCTGAAGGCGATGTTGCAGACCTTCGCCCAGATGGGATTCACCAGCCTGTTTGATGCCGGCATGCCGCTGGGGCTGGAGACAATTTTTGCCGCGCTGGTGCAGATGGACGAGGCGGGTGCATTGCCGGTGCGCTTGCATGCCACGCGCATGGTCACCAACAAAGACCAGGTGCAGGGCGCGGTGGCCGACCTGGCCGAGCTGAATCGGCGCTTCCGCAGCGAACACTTCACAGTGCGCACCCTCAAGATCGTGGCCGATGGGGTGATCGAGAATCGCCAGGCAGCGATGCTGGAGCCGTATCAGCAACCCCCCGGGGCCCGCGGTCAGCTGGCTCTGAGCGAGGCCAATGTGCAGGGTCTGCTGCGGCAGTGCGAGCGCGCCGGTTTCGATGTGCACTTCCACACCATCGGCGATGCCTCCCTGCGCCAGGCCCTGGATGCGCTCACGGCGGTGCAGGCCTCCGGTGGTCAACCGAAACTCACCCTTGCCCATGTGCAGGTGGTGGCCGACAGCGATCAGCAACGGCTCGCCCGCCTCAAGCCCCTGATCACCAGCACCGGCATCTGGTGCATTCGCTACGCCGCGGTCGAAGACGCACTTGGTGCTGAGCGTTACCGCAAGATGTTTCGCTTCGGCCGCCTGCAGCGTGATCACGGCGTCAATGTGGCGCTCGGCAGTGACTGGCCGGCAACGTATGGCAGCGGCACCCTCGGCATTCGCCCCTTCCTCAACATCCAGGCGGCGATCCTGCGCCAACCGCCACCGCCGTTGCTCGAGGCGATGGGCTCGAGTCTTGGGGCTGATGCCGAGCAGCCGCTACCACCACAAGCGGATGCGTTCACGCTCGAGGGGGCCCTACAGGCTTACACCCTGGCTGGGGCGCGCCAGATGGGCCTGGAGGCCATCACCGGATCGATCCGCGTTGGCAAGCGGGCTGACCTGGTGCTGCTCGATCGGGACCTCACTGCGATCCCGACCGAGGACATTCACCGCACCAACGTGTTGCTCACCCTGATGGATGGCCGCTCAACGGGCGTCGACCGGAGCTGAGGAGTGGTGCAGCACGATGCGGATGTCGCCTTTCTGGGTTTTGTAGAAGGTCCAGGTTTTCTCCACCGTGGTGGTGACGCCCTTGTCGTCGGTGAGGGTCACGAACCCCATCGTGTTGGCGGTTTTGCCGAACAGCTGCACAACGTTGTCGTTCACTGTGCAGGTTTTCCAGCGGCGGTAGGTGGCGAATCCCTTGCCGCTGGGGAAGGCGCTGTCGGGTCCGACGAAATAGGCGAGGGCCCCGGCGCGGCTCGGGCGGAAGGTGTCTTGACCTGTCGCCAGGGTGGGCTTGAAAGCCACGGGCCCGATGGCGTAGCCATAGGCCACATCAATGATGGTGCCGGCTTTGCTGCGGGCGGCGGCTTCACCCTCCACATAGAAGCTGTTGCTGATGGCAATCAGCGCGTTGCACCAGGCTTTTTGGGCCTGTTCCACCTCCTTCACGGTGATGGTGTTATCAAACACCTGCACCTGTGGGTTGGCATGGCCGACGGCGGGGCTGAAAGCCGTGAGGGCCAGGGCGGCGCTGCTGCCGGCAGCGAGAAGCCTGCTCAGGTGCATCGTGGATCGTGGTGAAACCAATCGGAACTGACCGTAGCCAGGTTGCGTGCTTCAGGTGCGGTTCACATCGGCAAGACCTGATGCAATCGCTGCATAGCAGCGTTCCAGTTGGCTATCGCTGATGCACAGCGGCGGCAGCAGATACACCACATTGCCGAGGGGGCGCAGATACACGCCCCGGTGGAGGGCCTGGAGCTGCAGCTGGCGGCCGATCGGGTTGAGGTACTCGGTGGCGCCGATCGTCAGCTCGAAGGCCGCCATCGTGCCCAGGCAGCGCACCCGCGCGATGCCGTCGAGCTGTTGCAGATGCTCCAGATGCCGCTGGTGCCTGGATTCGAAGCCGCTGTAGGCCTCTGGGTTGGCCTCGAGCCGATCGAGGCTGGCGAGGGCGGCGGCACAACCCAGGGGATTGGCCGTGAAGCTGTGGCCGTGGAAGAAGGTGTGGCTTGGTTCCCGGCTGATGAACCCCTGATAGAGCCGTTCGCTTGCCATCGTCGCGCCCATCGGCAGGAAGCCGCCGGTGAGCCCTTTGGAGAGGGCCATCAGATCGGGTTGGAGTCCGGCCAGGGCGCTGGCGAACAGGGCGCCGGTGCGTCCGAACCCCGTCATCACCTCATCAGCGATCAGAAGCGCGCCCTTCTCGCGCACGCGGGCCTGCACGGCTCGGAGAAAGGCGGGGCGCACCAGGCGCATGCCGGAGGCACCCTGGATCAGCGGTTCCAGGATCAGCGCTGCCGTCGGCGTCTCCAGGGCCTGGTCGAGTGCAGCCAGCGCTTCATGCTCCCGAGCCTCCACGCTGCTGTCGCCCCAGTGGGTGTGCGGCCAAAGAAGGCGGCGAACGTCGAAGAGCAGGCTGTCGTAGGGTTCGGTGAAGACGGAGCGATCGCCCAGGGCCATCGCCCCGAAGGTGTCGCCGTGATAAGCCCCTTCAAAGGCGATTAGCTGACGCCGCTCGCTGCCCTGGTTCCGCCACCACTGCCAGGCGATCTTGAGCGCCACCTCCACGGCGGTGGAGCCGTTGTCGGAGAAAAACATCCGCTCCAGGCCGGTGTGGGCCGCCAGGCGTGTGGCCAGCTGCTCCGCGGGCGCATGGCTGAAATTGGCGAAGATCACTTGCTCCAGCTGCTTGGCCTGGCAGGCGATGGCGGCGGCGATGCTTGGTTCGCCATGGCCGTGCAGGGTGACCCACCAGCTGCTGATGGCGTCGATCAGTTCACGCCCATCCTCGAGGCTGAGCACACAGCCCCGGGCGGCGCGCACCCGCAGAGGTTCGGGGTGCAGGGCCACCTGGGTGGTGGGGTGCCAGAGATGGGGATGCCAGACCATCGCCTCAGCTTCGCGCCCCAGATGCCGGCAGACCCTCTACCCAGTGACGAAACAGCTGCTCAGGCAACTGATCGGCATTGGCGTAGCGGATCCAGAGATCCCATACCTCGGGGAGCCCGCTGGCCTGGCGGGGAAAGGCCCGAGCCGCCGGCAACTGGTGCGCCGGTTGGGGCACCAGCAGAGTGAGATCGGGCTCCAGCACCGTCCAGGCAGCTCCTTTCTGAGCGGCGATCAGCACCGCATCCACGGCGCCGCTCTGCAGGGAGCGCACAAGGTCGCGCAATGGTTGCTGGGGGTGGATGCTGGCGTTGGGCAGCAGGTGCTGCGTCCATTGCAGCAGAAAGGGAGAGGCGCTGGGCAAGCCCACGCGTAGATCGCCCACCTGGCGGAGTTCGGCCCAGGTGCGGGCGTTGCGTAGCCGTTCCCCGTGCAACAGCAGCGACACGCCATACACCTCCTGAACGGTGCTGAACCGCAACGCGCTGGCCTGATCCGGTGCCGGTGCCTTCAGCGCGATCGTCATGTCACAGCGCCCATTGCGCAGGGCCTGCTCCCCACTGCCACCACTCCCGCTCCCCAACGGCAGAAACCCGGCCTTCAGATTCATCTGCTCGGCAAACAAAAGGGCCAGCTCCACATCTGCTCCCACCAGGGCGCCTGTGTCATTCAGAAAGGCCATCGGCACATCGTTGACATGGGTGCAGAACCGAATTGCACCGCGGCGTTGGATTGCCTCCCAGCGACCTGGTTGCTCCAGCGCTGGTGCCTTGGCATCCACCAGAACGGCGGGTCCGCGGGCCCGCAGGAAGGGCCGTGTTTCCAGTTCCCGGCGCAGCGGTTGGCCGGGAGGGGGCAGGCGATTAAAGGCCAGCCGGGCGGCACCGATGAAGAGGGGCAGGCTGAGCAGGGTCAGGCCCGGCGTGAGCAGCTGTCGAGGCGAGGGCCAGGTCTGCTCCAGGCTGAGCCAGGTGGCGAGGATCACCAGACTGATCACACTCATGCAGGCCAGCAGGGTGCCCATCCGGGCGATCGCCAACTGGTCGATAGCGATGTAGAGCTGCACCAGATCGGTGGGGAGGCCGAGCCGGTTGAGCAGGAAGGTCATCGCCATCACCCCTTCGAGAAAACTGCTCGCCAGCCCGGTCATCAGAAACTCGGGCACGCCGGAGAGGGGCATGGGATTGCCGTTGAGCCAGCCGGCAAAGGGCACGAACGCCAGCGACAGCAACCGCCCCATGTCGGGGAACACCAGGGCCAGGGGGGTGAGCACCTCCACGGGCAGCTCCACTTCCGCCTCAAGCTCTGCCTCCATTGCCCGGCGGTTTGACTGGGGCATCGCCTCTGTTTGGCCCCCGCGGCGTTCGATCCGGGCCTCAACGATCAGTCGTTTGCCCTGCTCCACCAACAGCGGCAACACCACAAACAGATTGGCGGTGGCGAAGGCGATCGTGAGCGGGGTGCGGAAGCAGCGCAGCAGGCGGCCGGCACCGATCGGTGTGCAGGCGGCGATCAGCTGGGGCAGCACCACCAGGGTGAACAGCAGCACGATGCCGCCCTGCAGGAAGAGATAGATGCCGAGGCGCGGAATCTCCGCTGCGGAAACTTGGGCGGTGGTGCCGGCGAGGATGGCGAAGACACCGATCGGAGTGAAGCGCGCCACAAAGGCGGAGATCGCCAGCAAGCCATCGCTGAGCCGGTCGAGAATGCTGATGAGGTTCTGACGCGCCGGCACACCGATCAGGGCGATGCCAAGGCAGAGCGAGAAGAGCACCACCGCTGGGATCTGGGTGGTGGCGAAGGCTTCGAAGGGGTTCACCGGGATGAACAGCTCGAGCAGATTCAGCTGCTTCGGCGCTTCCAGGAGGCTGGGGCGGAAGAGGGAGGCGTCCTGCCAGGCGGGAAATCCCAGGGGCAGCAGCAACACCGCCAGCAGGGCCAACAGCCAGAGCAGCAACAGCACCAAAGCGGCTCGGCCGAGCAGGCGACCGGCCTGCGACAGCTCCAGGCGACCGACTCCGGCGATCAGGGAGAGGCTCAGGAAGGGCAGCACCGGCATCTGAAACAGACGCAGAAACCCGTCACCCACCGGGGCCAGCAGCTGGGTGACGCCGGGCGGCAGCCAGAGCCCTACCACCAGCCCTGCGAGCAGGCCCTCCAACACCTGTACCGCCAGGGATTGCCGCAGAAACAGGCGAAGCGGTGCGAGCAGGCTGCGGCACAACGTGGGCATGGGCCTGGACCGCTTATCCGACGCTAGGGGTCTTCAGTTTGTAGCCGCTGTCGATCGTGGTCTCGGGCAGAGGTTGGCTCTCCTCGTTGGGGATCATCACCTCGATGTAGGCGGCGCCATCGTGGGCGTCGATCTGATCGAGCACGGCATCCAGCTCGGCCAACGTGCTCACGCGGGCGCTGAGCCAGTTCTTGCAGCCGAAGGCTTCCGGCAGCAGGTGGTAGTTCACCGGAGCCAGGTCGTCGTAGCCGTGGCCGCGCTCGCTGATCACATCCTCGATGCCGTAGAGGCCGTTGTTGAGCACGAAGATCCGCGGTTTCACGCCGTAGCGGCCCATCACGGCCAGTTCGTTCAGGGTGAGCTGGTGGGAGCCATCACCGGTCACCATCCAGGTGTGGCCGGAGGTTTTGGCCATCACCACCCCGAGGCAGGCCGGCGTGGCCCAGCCGATCGAGCCCCACAGGCCCTGGCCTTCGGCGCTCACACCTGCCGGCAGCAGCACCTTGTTGAGGTGGGTCATGCAGGTGCCGGTTTCGATCACCAGCGTGTCGCCGGAGCGCAGTCGCCGCTGCAGACGGGGGTAGAAGCTGGCGGAGCTGGTGGCATCGGTCGGAGCACCCACCAGCGGCATCGCCTCGAGCTTCAGGCCGTGATCGTTGCAGTGGGTGGTGACGCGTTCGCACAGGGCGTTGAGCACATCATCGATCGCCACATTCACGAACACCTTGCCGCCTGCGCGTACGAAGTTGTCCTGAATCGACACCACCTTGGCTGGGTCGTAGTGACCGGTCCACAGGCCGGTGTTGAGTTCGGTGGTGACGATTCCGCCGATGTCGAGCAAGAAGTCGGCATGGCCGACCAGATCGCGCACCTCGTTCGACGAGGACCAGTCGCCGGCGTACATCCCGGCGTATTGCGGCATCGCTTCGTCGATGGTGCCTTTGTCGTTCGGGGTGAGGGCCGTGGGCAGGTTCGTTTTGCGGATCAGTTCCAGCGCCTGCTCGCGCACGCCATAACGGCTCACGAGATGGGTGAGCACCGCCACAGGACGTTGTGCTGCAGCCAATCGGGCCAGGATCGTGCCCACCGCGGCGTCCAGTTCTTCGGGCACGCTGTGTTGCCGCTTGATGGCCGAGAGCGGTTGTCCGCTCACCGGTGTGCCGAGCACGGGTTGGCCACCGTTCACCTCCGAGATCACCAGGTAGCCGGGCTTGCTCTGGCGCAGGGCTTCACGGATTACCCGCTCCAGCTCGTCCACGCAGTTGTCGGGCGTGAGCACGGCGCTCACGCAAGCGGCTTCGGCGGAGAGGGCCTGGAAGCGGTCGTAGACCGCATCGCCAAGGTTGTGGTGGGTGATCAGCCCTTGCTTCTGGATGCGTTCGCTGGGCATGCCCACCAGATGGAACACCGGCAGGCGATGGGCCTTGCTGCCCATCACGCCATTGATCGCCGACAGCTCACCCACGCCGTAGGTGGTGGAGAGGATGGCAGCACCGCGGATGCGGGCGTAGCCATCGGCGGCGTAGGCGGCATTCAGTTCGTTGGCGCAGGCCACCCAGGAGAGGCCCGGCACCAGTTCCGCGGCATCGTCGATCGAGAAGGCGTAGTCGCCCGGTACTCCGAAGATCCGATCGAGGCCGAGCTGCGACAGACGGCTGAGGGTGTATTGGGCAACGCTTGGAGCAGCCATGGCCCTGAGAGGGAGAGGGATCGTTTCAGAATTAGCGGGCTTGGAGTGACTTGATTTGGAAGAGATTCTGGGAATTCGCTGACTTTGTTTAGGCGTCTCTGATAGTGCATGATGCGTATCAATTGCTTGGCTCACGTTGGGCTTTGTTGACGCGTCAGTGCGTTGGCTTTAGATCATGATTTTGGTTGTTCTGAGGTTGCACGATGTCGATCAATGGCTCCCGCATCCTGGTGGCTGCGCGCATCCTCACCATGGATCCTGCCTGCCCCATCGCAACGGCGGTGGGGGTGAACCGTGAGGGTCGCATTGCGGCGGTGGGCGATCTCATCAGCTGCCAGAAGCAATTGCCGGACGCGGAGGTGATTGATCTGGGTTCTGATGTGCTGTTGCCCGGCTTTGTGGAATCCCACTCTCATCCTGTTCTCTCTGGGGTGGCAACACAGCCTCCGGCTTACTGGATTGCGCCTTATGTGGGCTATCCCACCTGGCAATCAGTCACTGACTTATTCGAGAAACTGCAAGCTGAGGCGCCAGCTGGCCAGGCCTTGCTGTTTAATGGTTTTGATAAATTACTGCACGGTGCTCCACCGCCAACCCGTGAGGTTCTCGATCGCTATTTCCCGGATCGTGAGGCGCTGGTGGTGGATAATTCGGGGCATGGAGCGTATTTCAATTCGGCGGTGATCGAGCGCATGGGGTGGACCAAGGCTCCGCCCCCTGATCCTGTGGGTGGCTCCTTTGGTCGGAATCCTGATGGCACGTCGAATGGTCAGGCTTTTGAAGCTCCTCCGTTGATGTTGCTGATGGAGGCGTTGATGCCAGATCTGGTTCCGCACCCTCTCGCTTCTGCGGCCCAGTGGTACGCCTTGATGGCGGGGAATGGCATCACCACAGCCTCGGAGATGACCTACAACAGCACCCAAAAACAGTCGTTTGAGACCCTGGCGCAACTGCCTCACTGTCCCTTGAGGATCTCCCTTTACCACGTGTCGACGGCTGCCGATTGTGCTGGGCCCTGGGAGTCGGATGTTGCGCCTGAGATGCTGTGCAAGCAAGGGATCAAGTTGTGGGCTGATGGTTCTCCATGGGTGGGCAACATTGCGCTCACATTCCCTTATCTCGATACGCCCGCGGTGCGAGCTGCTGGCATCCAGCCGGGGGTGCCGCAGGAGATGAATTATTCCCGTGAGCAATTGGATCAGATTCTGGATCAATTGGCTGGCGATCGCCTTCAGTTTGATTTTCAGGGTCAAAGCACAATTTGCACGCAGAACTGGCAGATGGCTATTCATGTGAATGGTGATGCGGCTTTGGATGTGGTGCTGGATGCGTTTGAGGCGGCCCTCCAACGCCACAACCTGCTGGGTACGGATCACCGCTGGCGCTTGGAGCATCTCGGTGCCGCCAGGCCGGATCAGCTTCGTCGGGCGGCCGGTCTTGGGGTGTACGCCTCCATGGGGCCATTCCAATTCCAGTACTGGGGAGATTTATTGGATGGAGAGATGTTTGAACCTGAGCAAGGATCCCAGTGGTGCCGCGTCAAAGACGCCACCGAGGCTGGCCTCAGGCCCTCGTATCACAACGATGGTTCGGTGAGCCCACCCTCACCGCTTGGCAATCTGAAAACAGTGGTCACACGCACCACACAGTCCGGCGCCCTGCATGGTCCTGAACAGCGGGTCAGCCTGGATCAAGCTCTGCGTGCACAAACCATTGATGCAGCCTTCATTCTTGGCCGTGAGCACGACATTGGCTCCATTGAAGTTGGCAAGTTGGCTGACTTTGTGCAGCTCGATGTCGATCCTCACGATGTGGAGCCGATGCATCTCGAAGACGGGATCACTGTGCAAGCGACCTGGCTGGGCGGTGAACGCCTTGACATTGCTGCCTTTGAACGTGCGGCTGGAGTGAGTGATCCTGAGCCCCATCGCCATTTGGCCACGGCTGTGGTCAGACGGTGTTGCTGATCACAACTTCCCTCTCAAGAGCCACCCACAGCTTGCTTTGTTCTGATGACTGTTGCCATTGCTGATCTCATCCTTCATGGGGGCCCCATCCTCACGATGGAGGCTTCCCAGCCCCGAGCCGAGGCGATCGCCATCGCCGGCGGTGAGATCTTGGCGGTGGGAACCAAGACGGACGTGATGGCCCACGCTGGGCCCACCACCCAGCATCTGGATCTGGCGGGCCGCACCGTGCTGCCTGGCTTTATTGACGCTCACGGTCACTTCGCCAATGCCCTGCAGGTGGTGGGTTGGGCCAACATTCAGAGGCCCCCGGCGGGGCCCGTGACCAGCATCGCCGACCTGCTGCAGGTGCTGCGCGAGCACGTGCTGCGCCACCCCGTTGCCAACGGCGAGTGGGTGATCGCCTATGGCTACGACCCGGATGGCTTCAGCGACGGCCGCCCGCTCGATAAGGCCGATCTGGATGCGCTGTTTCCGGAGAACCCGGTGATGGTGATCCATAACTCCAACCACGGCGCTGTGCTCAACAGCTGCGCTCTGGCACTGGCGGGTTACGACGCCAGCACCCCCGATCCGGCCGGTGGCGTGATCGTGCGCCGCCCCGGCAGCACTGAGCCCGCGGGGCTGGTGATGGAGACGGCCTTCATCCCGTTGTTCCTGCACATGCCACAGCCCTCCGAGGAGCAGCGGCTGGAGCAGTTTGAGACGGCACAGCGGCTCTACACCGCGAAGGGCATCACCACCGTGCAGGACGGCGCCACGGTGGCCGCCGATCTGGGCCTGTTTCAGCGGGCGGCGCGTGAAGGTCGCCTCTGTGTCGACCTGGTGTTGCTGCCGCTGGTGCTCGATGTGCCATCGATGCTGCGCGAGCGCTTCCCCGACTTTCACGGTCAACCACTGGAGCTCCCCCAGCCCGCGCGCGAGGCCTTCGGCCACTACCGCGATCGCCTCAAGCTTCAGGGCATCAAGCTGCTGGTGGATGGCTCACCCCAGGGCAAAACGGCCTTCTGGGGCGAGCCGCTGCTCACACCGGGCCCTAATGGGGAGGCCAACTGGCGCGGTCAGCCGGTGTGCGCGCCTGAGCAACTGATGGAGGCGGTGGCGCAGCTGAGCGCTCAGGGCATTCAGCTGTTTTCCCATTGCAACGGTGATGCTGCGATCGACTTGATGATCGAGGCCTGCCGCCGGGCCGGGCTTCGGCCCGAGCAGGACCACCGCACGGTGATCATCCACTCCCAGTTCATGGCGCCCGGCCAGCTTGAGCAGTACGTGGAGCTGGGCCTGCACCCCAGCTTTTTCACGGTGCATGCCTTCTTCTATGGGGATGTGCACCTGGCCAACCTGGGGCCTGAGCGGGCTGGGCGCATGAGCTCGATGGCCAGTGCCATGGCTCTGGGGCTGCACTGCTCGAACCACAACGATTTTTCCGTCACGCCGATTGAGCCCATGCGCATGGTGGAAACGGCGATGACCCGCCGCACCCGCACCGGTGTGGTGCTGGGCGCCTCGGAGTGCGTGAGCGCTGAAGCGGCTCTGCGGGCCCTCACCATCGAAGCCGCCTGGCAAATCCGTGAGGAGACCAGCAAAGGCAGCCTGGCTCCTGGCAAGCGGGCCGACCTGGTGATCCTCGACGCCGACCCCACCGCTCTGGCCCCCGAGCAGCTCAATGGCATTGCCGTGGTGGCCACACTCAAAGACGGCGTGTGCGTGTACGGCTCCCTCGATGGAGGTCAGGCATGAGCAACGCCTCAGCTGTGGCGAGGCTGCGTGGTGTCCCCGTCACGGTGGTGGGGGGCTACCTGGGTTCGGGCAAAACCACCCTGATCAATGGTTGGCTGCAGCAGGGCGCCTGTGAGGGTTGGGCCCTGTTGGTGAATGATCTCGGCCAGATCAACGTGGATGCCGAACGCCTCCGCCAGGGCGATGGTCGTGTGCTGGAGCTCGGCGGTGGATGCGTCTGCTGCACCCTGCGCGATGGCTTGGGAGTGGCGCTCCTGGAGCTGGCCAAGCGCGAGCAGCCACCCGTTCATGTGCTGATTGAAACCAGTGGCATGGCGGTGCCCCGCCGGGTGGCCAGTCAGCTGCAGCTGTTGGGTTTGACCATCGCCCGTGTGTTGCAGGTGGTGGATTTGGAGCGGATTGAAACCCTCTGGCACGACCCCTGGGTGGGTGAGGTGGTGCAACAACAGTTCGAAGGGGTCGACGTGTTGCAGTTCAGCAAGGCCGATCTGCTGGAACCGGTGGAGGCCCAGCGGCGTCAGCAGTGGTTGCTTCAGCAGCTGGAGGCCCTCCAACAGCAGCCTGCTCCCCCCTCTCACAGCGAACGGCAACTGGTGCGGAGCGATGTCTGGCTGCAACTCGAAGCGCTCGAGCGCAGTCAGGTGCTGGCTTGGGCCGAGCAACTCGGTCCAGAGGTGCTGCGCGCCAAAGGTGAGCTCTGGCTCAACGATGCCCCGGATGGCCCCGTGTCGCTCGACCGCGTCGGCGATCGGGTGATCCTGGTCGCCAGCCCTACCCGGCCCTGGAGCCAGCCGCTGCAGCGGCGTGGTGAGCTGGTGGTCATCAGCCAGGCCGGCGCCCCTGCCCCCCGCTGGCCTTCTCTCTGCCTGATCCCTGCATGAACGACAAATCCACAGGCGCCCTGGCGGTGCCGTTTCTGGGGCTGGTGTCCAGCCTTCAGCTGATCGATCCCACCGTGGCCAACACCGCTCTGGTGAAGGCGGGCGAGGCTCTGAACATGCAGGGATCCACCCTGGCGTTGGCGGCGAGTATCTCCACCCTGGCTCAGGCGGCCACCGTGCTGCTGATGGGGTTTCTCGGTGATCGCCTGGGCCGGCGTCAGGTGCTGATGGCGTCCTTGCTGCTCTCCATCGCTGGGGATGGCATCGCCCTGATGGCGCCGAATGCCGATCTGTTCCTTCTGGGCCGTGCCTTGGTGGGCATCGGCGTCGGCGCCGCCCTGGCGCTCTCATTCGCGGCGGTGCGGTTCGTGAGCCGCCCGGAGCAGCTCGGCCAAGCCCTGGGCGTGTGGAACCTGCTGATCATCGCTGGGTTCATTGCTGGATCACTGCTGGGGGGCGTGTTGGCAGACACCAGCTGGCGCCTGGCGCTAGGCCTGGTGCCGCTGATTGCGCTGCTCTGTCTGCCGCTGGTTCCCGTGCTGTTGCCGGAGATGCCTGCGAACCGCGAGCTGCGGGCGGACTGGCCGGGGTTGATCAGCATTGCTGCAGCGATGGTGCTGTTCTTGACGGGCGTCAGCCATGCGGTGAGCGGTTTCACGTCACCGGAGTTTCTGATCCCCACCCTGGCTGGTGTGGTGCTCTTCGGGGTGCATGTGTTGATCGAGCGCAGCCGCCAGACGCCCATCTTTCCGGTGGCCTTGTATGGCCGGGGCCTCTTTGCAGCCGCGATTGTGAGCGGCATCGCCTGGAACTTCGCCCAGGCGGTGGTGCAGCTGCAGACCAGCAACTTCTGGCAGGTGGTGCAGCGCTACAGCACCAGCCAGGTCGCCCTGGCCCAGTTACCTCTGTTGATCTGCTTCGCCCTTGGCGGTGTGGTGGCTGGTCGGCTGCTGAGCCCAGGCCGCCGTACGTCGCAGCTCATGGCCAGTGGCGTCATCACCCTGGTGCTGGGCCTCTTCTTGCTTGCCGGAGTGCGTGCCACCAGTCACTACGTCGCGTTCGTGCTGCCGTTGATGCTCGTCGGCAGTGGTCTGGCCTTTGTGTCCGTGCCCCAATCGGCATTGTTTGTTCAGGAGGCACCGCCTCGTTATTTCGGTTCGGTGACCGCCTTCCGCACCACCACTGGTCAGTTGGGCTTTGCCCTTGGCTTTGCCGTCAGTGGCGCCATGGTGAACGGATTTGGTTTCGCCAGCCTGCGCGATCGCTTGTTGAAGCTCGGAGCATCGCCGGCTCAGATCCCAGGTCTGGAAGACAAAGTGCGAGCGCTGCTGAGCAGCGGCGCCCTCAGCCATGTCAAAGGGGCCCCATCTCAGGTGATGGAGGTGATCGGTCAGTCCTATGCCAGTGGCTTGGCAGGCACCATGATCGTGGTGGCACTGTTGGTGGCACTGCTTGGTTCCATCAGCCTGTTGCTGCTGGTGATCGGCCGTCAGCAGGGGCCTGCTCAGGCCTGAGTGCGCATCATGGGTTCGCGTAGTTCTGGCGCTGTGGCGCACCCGTTCGCGGACCGGCAGCTTGCTGCTGCCCTGCTCCAGTGGTGGCAGCAGCACGGTCGCTGCGCGCCAGACCTCAAGCCCTGGATGGTGACGCCTGAGGGGCGTTGGCCCCTGCCTGAGCAGGCGATTGATCCCTACGGCGTTCTCGTTGCCGAGGTGATGTTGCAGCAGACCCAGCTGCAGGTGGTGTTGCCCTATTGGCGGCGCTGGATGGCGGCCTTTCCTTCCTTAGAGGCCCTGGCGGCGGCGGAGGAGCAGGCCGTGCTGCTGCAGTGGCAGGGTTTGGGTTACTACTCCCGTGGTCGACGCCTGCTGGCGGCAGCGCGATGGATCCGGGAGCAGTGGCGCTGCGGTGCCGATCGGTCTAGCGACGCCTGGCCCCGGGAGCTGGAGCTCTGGCTGGCCCTGCCCGGGGTCGGTCGCAGCACCGCCGGTGGCATTCTCTCGTCGGCGTTCAACAGTTGTCTGCCGATTCTTGATGGCAATGTGCGCCGGGTGCTGGCCCGCCTGCAGGCCCATCCGCGGCCACCGATGCGGCAGCAGGCCCTGTTCTGGCAGTGGAGCGAGGCCCTGGTCGCGGCGGCCCCAGGCCGGGGTCGGGATTGCAATCAGGCCTTGATGGATCTGGGCGCCACGCTCTGCACGCCGCGCCAACCGTCCTGTGGTTTGTGTCCCTGGCGCTCGAGCTGTGCTGCCTACGCTGCCGGCAGTCCCGATCACTACCCCGTGAAAGACGCCCCCCGCTCCGTGCCCTTTCAGGTGATCGGTGTGGGCGTGGTGCTCAATGCAGCCGGTGAGGTGCTGATCGATCAGCGTCTCAACGAGGGCTTGCTCGGTGGACTCTGGGAGTTTCCCGGCGGCAAGCAGGAGCCCGGTGAGGCGATCGGGTACACGATTCAACGCGAGCTGCAGGAGGAGCTGGCGATCGAGGTGGAGGTGGGTGAAGAGCTGATCAGCCTGGAGCACGCCTACAGCCACAAGAAGCTGCGGTTTGTGGTGCATCTCTGCCGCTGGAGCTCCGGTGAACCGCAGCCCTTGGCCAGTCAGCAGGTGCGTTGGGTGCGGCCACAAGACCTCGACGCCTACCCCTTCCCCGCTGCCAACGCCAGGATCATCGCTGCCCTGCGCCAGCATCTCGGCATCGTCGCTGGCGATCTGCCCCAGGCGGGCTGAACCCTGTTGGCAGCCAGGCGATCCCTGGCCAGGCTGCCCATCAGACACCTGCACGACCCAGCATGACCGATCCCTCCCCGCAGGTGCTCTGCCTCGGCGAGGCCCTGGTGGATCGGCTCGGTCCGCCAGGTGGTGATCCCCTCAGCGCTGCGCCGGAGCAGTGCGATGACCGGCTGGGTGGCGCGCCCGCCAACGTGGCGTGTGCTCTCGCCCGTCTGGGGACGGCGGCGGGCTTCATCGGCCGGCTAGGCGACGATGCCATCGGCGCCAGCTTCCGGGAATTGCTGGTGGATCGCGGTGTCGATCTGCGCGGGCTTCAGTGGGATGCCGCTCGCCCCACCCGGGTGGTGCTGGTGCGTCGCCACCTCGATGGGGAACGGGTGTTTCAGGGGTTCGCCGGTGATCGGGGGCAGGGGTTTGCCGATCAGGCCCTCGAGCCGGAGGCTCTGGCCCTGGCCTGGCCTCCTCTAGCGGCAGCGGTGCGCTGGTTGCTGGTGGGCACTATTCCTCTCGCCAGTGAGGCCTCGGCGGCGGCGCTGAGGTTTGCGCTCGCCCTGGCCAAGCGCGATCAGGTGCGGATCGCTCTGGATGTGAACTGGCGTCCCACCTTCTGGAGGGCTGACGCTGATCCTGCGGCCGGTCCGGATGCTGCAGCACGGGCTGCGATCGCACCGCTGCTGCCCCAAGCCGCTCTGCTGAAACTGGCGCGGGAGGAAGCGGAATGGCTGTTCGACACGGCCGATCCGGTTGCCGTCAGCGCCCGTTTGCCCCAGCGGCCGGATGTGGTCGTCACCGATGGCGGTGACCCCGTGCGTTGGTGCATCGCCGGGCACAGCGGCGCGCTGCCGGTGCTCGCTCCGCCTCGGGTGGTCGATACCACTGGAGCTGGAGATGCCTTCACCGCCGGCCTGTTGCATCAGCTGGTGCGGCTGACGCCCGCCGTCGGTCAGCCACTTGACCTCAGCGAGGCCGTGGTGCAGCAGATGGTGCGCTTTGCGGCGGCCTGCGGCGCCCTCGTGTGCGCTGGGGCTGGAGGCATCGATCCCCAACCATCCGCTGCCGCCGTGGCGTCGTTTCTGGCTCAGGCGCCAGTGCCGGCGTCCATCTGAATCGCCGGCTCGCGCAGCTGGGCCAGCCGCCCGCCTTCCTGGCGGTGGTTCAACGTGAGTGTCCAGGCATCGGTGAGCTGCAGACTGAGTCGCTCGGGCCACTCCACCACCAGCAGGGCGCCGAGGGCGCGGGCCTCTTCTTCTTCCTGCAGAAACAGGTCATCGGCGGCCGCGGCCAGCTCCAGCCGATAGAGATCGAGATGCACCAGCGGCGGCTGCCCCTGCGAATAGTGCTGGGCGAGCGCGAAGGTGGGGCTGGTGATCGGTTCGCTGATCCCCAACTTCTCCGCCATGCCTTGCACCAGGGAGGTTTTGCCGGCGCCGAGCGGGCCCTGCAGCAACAGCAGGGAGCCGGCGGGCAGCCAGCCGGCCAGAGCGCGACCGAGGTCGCGTGTGGCCTGCAGATCCGTGAGGATCCAGCTTCTCTCTGTACATTGAAGGCCTGGCGAGCCCGAAGCCTCGGAGACTCTGCAGAGATTCCTGTCCACGTCCTCCCCAGGGAGTTTTCAACTCATGGTGGCAACACCCACGGCTACGACCGGCCTTCAGGTCGCCTCCGACTACGTCGTTGCGGATATCAATCAGGCCGATTTCGGCCGCAAGGAGCTCGACATCGCCGAGACCGAGATGCCCGGTCTGATGGCGCTCCGTCAGAAATACGGCAGCGAGAAGCCCCTCAAGGGCGCCCGGATCGCCGGCTCCCTGCACATGACGATCCAGACGGCCTGTCTGATCGAGACCCTGGTGGAGCTGGGCGCTGAGGTGCGCTGGGCCTCCTGCAACATCTTCTCCACCCAGGACCACGCGGCCGCCGCCATGGCCGCCCGTGGTATTCCGGTGTTCGCCGTCAAAGGCGAGACCCTGGAGGAGTATTGGGATTACACCCATCGCATCCTGGCCTGGGGCGATGGCGGTGCCCCAAACATGATCCTCGACGACGGCGGCGATGCCACCGGTCTGGTGATGCTCGGCAGCAAGGCGGAGCAGGACAGCAGCGTGCTCGACAACCCCTCCAACGAGGAGGAGACCTATCTCTTCGCCTCGATCAAGAAGAAGCTGGCCGAAGATCCCACCTTCTATTCCCGCACCAAGGCGGCGATTCAGGGTGTGACGGAAGAGACCACCACCGGTGTGGCCCGTCTTTACAAGATGCAGAAGAGCGGCGAACTGCCTTTCCCGGCGATCAACGTCAACGACTCGGTCACCAAGAGCAAGTTCGACAACCTCTACGGCTGCCGTGAGTCGCTGGTCGACAGCATCAAGCGCGCCACCGATGTGATGGTGGCCGGCAAGCAGGCCCTGGTGATGGGCTACGGCGATGTGGGCAAGGGCTCGGCCCAGTCGCTGCGTGGGCTCGGCGCCACCGTCTGCATCGCGGAAGTGGATCCGATCTGCGCCCTGCAGGCTGCCATGGAGGGCTATCGCGTCGTTCGCCTTGAAGACGTGGTCGAGGAGATGGACATCTTCGTGACCGCCACCGGCAACTACCAGGTGATCCGCAACGAGCACCTGCTGAAGATGAAGGACGAAGCGATCGTCTGCAACATCGGCCACTTTGACAATGAGATCGATGTCGCCTCGCTCAAGCAGTACGAGTGGGAGAACATCAAGCCCCAGGTGGACCACATCACCCTGCCCAGCGGCAACCGGATCATCCTTCTCGCCGAGGGACGTCTTGTGAACCTGGGTTGCGCCACCGGCCACCCCAGCTTCGTGATGAGCAACTCCTTCACCAACCAGGTGCTGGCCCAGATCGAGTTGTTCACCAAGGGCAACGAGTACGGCAAGCAGGTGTATGTACTGCCCAAGCACCTCGATGAAATGGTGGCCCGTCTCCACCTCGACCGCATCGGCGCAAAGCTCACCGAGCTGAGCCAGGATCAGGCCGATTACATCAACGTGCCGGTGGAGGGTCCCTACAAGCCCGACCACTACCGCTACTGATCCCCACCTCGGGCGGCGTTGACGCCCCATGGAAGACTTGCGCCAACGTGCGCAGGCTCCATGGGGCTTTCTGAATTCGTCACCCAGTTGCCCCAATGGATCGGGCAGGCCGTCGAGGCCAATCCCTGGGCCGGCTACGGCGCGATCTTCGCGGCGATGTTCCTGGAGAACCTCTTTCCGCCGATCCCCTCGGAATTGATCATGCCCCTGGGGGGCTTTTACGTGCAGCAGGGCCAGCTGCAGTTCATTCCGGTGGTGCTCGCCGGCCTGATCGGCACCGTGCTTGGTGCCCTGCCCTGGTATGGAATCGGTCGCTTGATCAACGAGGAGCGGATCGAGCAGTGGCTCAGCCGTCATGGCCGTTGGATCGGCATCAGCCCCGACGAGCTGGCGCGCAGTCGCCGCTGGTTTAATCGCTATGGCACCGCTCTGGTGTTCTGGGGGCGCCTGGTTCCCGGCATCCGCACCTTGATTTCCGTGCCCGCCGGCATCGAGCTGATGCCGCTGCCACCCTTCCTGATCTGGACCACGGCCGGCAGCCTGATCTGGACCCTGTTGCTCACCATCGCCGGCATGGTGCTGGGTGAGGGCTACAGCAACGTGGAGCTGTGGATCGAGCCGGTCTCCAAGGTGATCAAGGTGCTGCTGGTGATTGCCGTGCTGGCTGGTGCGGTGTGGCTCGGGTTGCGGATCTGGCGGAGAGGCAACGCGGCCGACTGAAGCGACGGCCGCGGTCTGGCTGGCTCAGAAGGGCACTTCCTCTTCGCTGGGGCTGCCGCCGAAGCCACCTGAAGCGGCGTCGTTGTCGCGCTTGGAGCCGAGCAGCTCGAGGCGGTCGACCCGCACCACGGGTTTGCTGCGCTCTTCACCGCTGTTGCGATCGGTCCAGCGTTCCAGCTTGAAGCTGCCGATGATGCCCAGCAGTGAACCCTTCTTCACGTAATCGGCGGCCACCTGGGCCTGCTTGCCCCAGATCTCCAGGTTGAACCAGTCGGGTTCGTCGTCGCGGCTGCGACGGTTCACGGCCATGGTGAGGTTCGCCACCATGCTGCCGGATTCGAAATAACGCACTTCAGGGTCGCGGCCGGCTCGGCCGACCAGGGTGACGGAATTCACGCCCATGTCAGTCTCCAATTTGATTGGGTCAATGATGCGCCACAGCTGTCTGGTTCGACAGTTGTTGTGGCTGCTTTCAAGGAGTTCCACCGTCCGGGTCGACTGTCACAGGCTGGTGGGCTGAAGGGCCGTGCAACTGCCCCTATGATTCGCCGACCTGAGCCGGGCCAAGGTGCTTTTTCGTCGCTTCCAGCTGTCCCGTGACATCGGGATCGACCTGGGCACAGCCAACACTCTCATTTATGTGTCGGGCCGCGGCATCGTGCTGCAGGAGCCTTCGGTGGTGGCCCTGGATCTGGAGCGCGGTGTGCCTCTGGCGGTGGGGGATGAGGCCAAACTGATGTTGGGCCGCACTCCGGGAAACATCAAGGCCGTGCGTCCCCTGCGCGATGGCGTGATCGCCGATTTTGATGCCGCCGAGCAGATGCTCAAGACCTTCATCCAGAAGGGCAATGAGGGTCGCGGCATCGTGGCGCCCCGCCTGGTGGTGGGCATCCCCAGCGGCGTCACCGGCGTGGAGCGACGTGCCGTGCGTGAAGCCGGTCTGGCCGGAGCCCGTGAGGTGCATCTGATCGATGAGCCGGTGGCGGCGGCCATCGGCGCCGGTCTGCCGGTGACGGAACCCGTCGGCACGATGATTGTGGACATCGGCGGTGGGACCACCGAGGTGGCGGTGCTCAGCCTCGGCGGCACCGTGCTGAGCGAATCCGTTCGGGTGGCCGGTGATGAGATCAGCGATGCCATCGGCGTCTATCTCAAGAAAGTGCACAACCTCGTGGTGGGTGAGCGCACGGCGGAAGACATCAAGATTCGGATCGGCTCGGCCTTCCCCGACAACGAGTTCGACCAGACCGTGATGGATGTGCGCGGTCTGCACCTGCTGTCGGGGCTGCCCCGCACGATCCAGCTTCAGGCCGGTGATCTGCGCGAAGCAATCGCTGAGCCGCTCAATGTGATCGTGGAAGCGGTGAAGCGCACCCTGGAGCGCACCCCACCCGAGCTGGCGGCCGACATCGTTGATCGCGGCATCATGCTGGCCGGCGGCGGTGCCCTGGTGCGGGGCATCAGCGACCTGATCAGCCACGAAACCGGCATCTTCACCCACATCGCTGAAGACCCGCTCCTGTGCGTGGTCAATGGCTGCGGCCAGGTGCTGGAGGACTACAAGCGTCTGCAGCGTGTGCTCGACACGCCTGAATACGTGCGCAACACGGTGACGGCCTGAACCGATGGGCTCCTCCCAGTGGCCGACTGTGCCACGCCTGCGGGGCTGGCGACGTCTCTGGCCCTGGGTGGTGTTGCTCGCCGCCCTCGCGGCTGTGCGCTGGAGCAAAGGGGCTGGTTTCGCGGATGCCTACGCCCTGTTGAGTCGTCCCTTCTGGCCCGGTTCCGCCCAGAGGGAGTGGCTGCAGTCGGCTGGCAGCCTCGAGCAGCGCGCCCGCCTGCAGCTGTTGCAGCAAGACAATGCCCGCTTGCGGGGGCTGCTGGAGCTGGATCGCAACGCCGATGCCAGTCGCCGCGTGTCGGCGGCGGTGATCTCCCGCCAAGTGGAGGGTTGGTGGCAGCAACTGGAGCTGGGCCAGGGTTCCCTCGCTGGCCTTGCTGCCGGTGACGCGGTCATGGGGCCGGGTGGCCTGCTGGGCCGGGTGCAGAGCGTCACTCCTTCCACAGCTCGCGTGCGTTTGCTTACGTCACCTGGCAGTCAGGTGGGGGTGTGGGTGCCGCGAACGCAACAACATGCCCTGTTGGTGGGCGTGGGCACCGGCAGACCTCAGCTGCGCTTTCTCGACAAGGACGTGAAAGCCCGTGCCGGCGATCTGGTGAGCACCTCACCCGCTAGCACCTTGCTTCCCCCCAATCTGCCGGTGGCGGTGATCCAGTCGATCAACCCCCGCGGGGTGCCTGCGCCCGATGCGGTGGTGCAGCTGGTGGCGTCGCCGGATGCTGTCGACTGGGTGCAGGTGCAGACCCGCTGATGGCACGGCTGCATCAACAACCGATCTGTGTGGCCTCCGCCCTGATGGTGCCCCTGCTCACCCTCGCCACCCCCACCTGGCTCACCCTCTCGGGGGTGGCGCCGAGCTGGGCGATTCTCTGGCTGCTGCCCTGGTCGCTGGTGGATGGCCCCGTGTCCGGGCTGGTGGCTGGCGCCTGTGTGGGCCTGGTGCTCGATGGCCTCGGCGGCAGCGGCCTGACCCAGGTGCCAGCGTTGATGCTGCTCGGTTGGTGGTGGGGGCGATTGGGCCGCCGTGGGCGGCAGATTCAGCGCAGCCTCAACCTGGGGCTTCTGGCCTGGATCGGCAGCATGGCGCTTGGTCTCAGTCTCTGGGTGCAGCTGCGACTGTTCCAGGGCCTGGATGCTCCGTTGCTGCAGCACTGGGCCTGGCAGCTCTGTCTGTTGCAGGCTGTGCTCACCGGTCTTCTTGCGCCCATGCTCGCGTCCTGGCAGCTGCTGATCTGGCGCCGCCGCGCCCCGGCCTGATGCTCTCCGCCTGAGTTCGCCCGAGATGGTTCTCCCCCTCCGCCGCCGCACTGTTCTGCTCGCCCTGCTGCTGAGCGGCTCCACCCTGCTGGCCTGGGGGTGCCGCCCGGCGGCCCGCACCGAGGGGCCGCTGCAGCTCTGGACGCTCCAACTGGCGCCCAAGTTCAACGGTTACATGGAGGGGGTGATCGATCAGTGGGAGCGCCAACACCCCACGGCACCGGTCCGTTGGACGGATTTGCCCTGGGGATCGGTGGAACGCAAGCTGCTTGCCGCCGTTTTCGCGCGCACGGCGCCTGATGTGGTCAATTTGAATCCACCCTTTGCGGCCAATCTCGCTAGCAAGGGTGGACTGGCGGATCTCACGCCTCTGTTGCCGGAAGGGGCGTCCAGCCGCTATCTGCCGTCGGTGTGGCAGGCGGCGCGCGATCCAGAGGCCGGTCAGATCGCTGTGCCCTGGTATCTCACCGTGCGCTTGAGCCTGGTGAACCGCGCGCTCCTGGCGGAGGCGGGGCTGAAGCAGCCACCGCAGCGCTGGGAGGAGGTGCCGGCGTTCGCGCGCCGGATTCGCCGGGCCACCGGGCGCTATGGCCTGTTTGTGACCGTGGTTCCCGACGACTCCGCCGAATTGCTGGAGTCGATGGTTCAGATGGGGGTGACCCTGCTCGATGACCGACAACGGGCAGCATTCGACTCGGCGGCTGGCCGCCGCGCCTTTGCGTTCTGGACCGATCTCTATCGCGAAGGCCTGTTGCCGCGTGAGGTGGTAAGTCAGGGGCAGCGACGGGCGATCGAGCTGTACCAGAGCGGTGAGCTGGCCGTGCTGGCCAGCGGTGCGGAGTTCCTGCGCAGCATTCAGACCAACGCGCCTGGGATCGCGGCCCGGACCGAGCCGTTTCCGCCCCTCACCGGTGTGGATGGCACCGCCAATGTGGCGCTGATGACCCTGGCGGTGCCCCGTCAGAGTGCGCGTCAGCGGGAGGCGGCGGCCCTGGCCCTCTTCCTCACCAATGCCACCAATCAGGCCCGCTTCGCGCGCGAGGCCCGGGTGCTGCCCTCGTCGCGGCAGGCGCTCAACCAGGTGCGGGCCGAACTGGAGGCGGAGCGGCCGACCACGCCGCAGCAGGCCCAGATCCGTCAGGCGCGCCTGCTGTCGGCCCAGACCCTGGAGTCGGCGAAGGTGCTGGTGCCGGCCAGCCCGGGCATCAAGCGGCTGCAGAGCATCATCTACACCCAGCTGCAGCGGGCCATGCTTGGCCAGATCAGTAGCGATGAGGCGGTTCGGGAGGCGGCGCTGCAGTGGAATCGCTACGCCGAGGCCCGCTGGCCCTAGCTTGCACGGTTTCTTAAGACAATCGGAAGTCTCAAGGCCTTGTGATCGCCTCTCTCGTAATCGGTTTGCCCTGAACGGTAGGGTTGCGACTCTTCACGAGCGGTTCGCATGCCCGAAGCCGGGCCATCCAGCACTCCGAAGGCGACGATCCTGGTGGTGGATGACGAGCCCGCCGTGCGGCGAGTGCTTGTGATGCGTCTGCAGCTGGCCGGATACCAGGTGATCTGCGCTGAAGACGGTGAAGAGGCGCTCGAGCGCTTCCACCGCGACAGCCCCGATCTGGTGGTGCTCGATGTGATGCTGCCGAAGCTCGATGGCTTCGCGGTGTGCCGTCGTTTGCGGGCTGAGTCCTGCGTGCCGATTATTTTCCTTTCCGCTCTGGAAGCGATCTCCGAGCGGGTGGCTGGCCTGGATCTCGGCGCCGACGACTACCTGCCCAAGCCCTTCAGCCCCAAGGAGCTCGAAGCCCGGATCGCCTCGATCCTGCGCCGTGTCGGCCGCGGTTCCGCCACGGCGGAACCGCGCGAGGTGCCGGTGGGGCAGGGTGTGCTGCGCGTGGGTGATCTGATGGTGGATACCAACCGCCGTCAGGTGACCCGTGGCAGTGAGCGGATTGCCCTCACTTACACCGAGTTCAGCCTCCTGGAACTGTTGTTCCGCGAGCCAGGCCGGGTGGTTCCTCGCGCTGAAATCCTGGAGCAGCTCTGGGGTTATCCGCCGCGCCGCGCCGCTGATCTCCGTGTTGTGGATGTGTATGTGGCCCGGTTGCGGGGCAAGCTTGAGCCCGACCCGCGCAATCCGGAATTGATTCTCACAGTGCGGGGGATCGGCTACGCCTCCCAGCGCATGGGTGATCTGCCCCAGGTGGCGAGCGGCTGAGGCACAGCCCCTGGCGGAGCGGTCGGGCAGGATGGCGCCCGACTGCTGAAGGCCCGTTGTCTGAGCTGCGCGACACCCGTTTAGAGAAGGCCAACGCTCTGCGGGAGCTGGGGAGGGAGCCCTATGCCCTGCGTTTTGAGCCCAGCCACCGCACGGCGCAGTTGCAGGCCGACCATGACGACCTTGCCAATGGCGAGGAGCGTCAGTTGGAGGTGGCGGTGGCCGGGCGGGTGATGACCCGACGGGTGATGGGAAAACTCGCCTTCTTCACCCTCGCCGATGCCACCGGCCCGATCCAGCTGTTTCTGGAGAAAGCCAGCCTCGGCGACGCCTTCGCCCAACTCACGTCCCTGGTGGATGCGGGGGATTGGATCGGGGTGCGGGGGATCCTGCGCCGCACCGATCGCGGTGAGCTTTCGGTGAAGGTGGCGGAGTGGCAGATGCTCACCAAGGCACTCCAGCCCCTACCCGACAAGTGGCATGGCCTGGCGGATGTGGAGAAGCGCTACCGGCAGCGTTACCTCGATCTGATCGTCAGCCCCCAGTCGCGCGAGACCTTCCGGCGTCGCGCCCTGATGGTGAGCGCGATCCGTCGCTGGCTGGATAGCCGCGATTTTCTCGAGATCGAGACGCCCGTGCTGCAGGCGGAAGCCGGTGGGGCGGAGGCGCGGCCGTTCATCACTCACCACAACACGCTCGACCTGCCGCTCTACTTGCGGATCGCCACCGAGCTGCATCTGAAGCGGCTGGTGGTGGGAGGGTTCGAACGGGTGTATGAGCTGGGTCGCATCTTCCGCAACGAAGGGGTCAGCACCCGTCACAACCCGGAATTCACCTCCGTGGAGGTGTATCAGGCCTATGCCGATTACGTCGACATGATGGATCTCACCGAGCAGTTGATCGCCTCGGTGACCGAACAGATCTGCGGCACCACCCGCATCACTTATCAAGGCATGGAGGTGGATCTGACGCCCCCTTGGCGCCGGGCGACGATGCATGAGCTCGTGCAGGAAGCGACAGGACTCGATTTCACTGCGTTCACGGACCGCGACGCCGCCGCAACGGCCATGGCCGCTGCGGGGTTGGAGGTGCCGGATGCGGCCGACAGCGTCGGTCGCCTGCTCAACGAAGCTTTTGAGCAACGGGTGGAGGCCACGCTGATCCAGCCCACGTTTGTGATCGACTATCCAATCGAGATCTCACCGCTGGCCCGTAAGCACCGCAGCAAACCGGGCCTGGTGGAGCGCTTCGAATTGTTCATCGTCGGTCGCGAGACCGCCAATGCCTTCAGTGAATTGATCGATCCGCTCGATCAACGCCAGCGCCTCGAGGATCAGCAGGCCCGTCGCGCTGCAGGTGATGACGAAGCCCATGGGGTGGATGAGGATTTCCTTCAGGCCCTGGAGGTGGGCATGCCCCCCACCGGCGGCCTGGGGATCGGCATTGATCGGCTGGTGATGCTGCTCACCGACAGCGCTTCGATCCGCGATGTGATTGCGTTCCCGTTGCTGCGCCCCGAGGCCCGACCCGTCAGCATGGATAATTAGACCCAGTGGCTGGGTTCTCTTCCCATGAGTGGTGAGCGCGTAGGTTTCCGCTTCAAGCACGCCGATGCGGTGGTCAAGCGCAATCCCCAGGGGCGCTCCCGGCGCGGCTGGGTGATGGAGCCGGTGGAGCAGACCACCAGCCGTGGCACCAAGATGCCCGCCTACCGCATCCGCTGGCGCGACAGTGAACGGCCTGAGATCGTGCTGCAGCACATGCTGATTGCCGATCCTGATCCCACCCCGCCGCCGGAAAATGTGAGCCTCGAGCCGCCGGCCCCCAAGGCTTGATCAGCTGAGCCCCTGGCGGCGCCGCAGCTCCTCCAGTTCCTGTTGGGCTTCAAACAGGGCCCAGTCCTCGTCCAGACTTCTCCCCTGCTGCTGCTGGGCAGCACTGCGGTGCAAGGCATTGAGTTGGTGGTCGAGATCCCGGAACTGCTGGCCGAGCTGGCCCAGTTCCTCCCACAGCTGCCGCCCCTGATCCATCAGGGTTTGCGTGTGGGCTTCGGCCCGTCGCGTCAGATCCATGGCGCCGGCAGCGCGAGCTCGATCACTGCGCCCGCGCCAATCGCGCACCTCCTGCGCCAGGCTGAGCAGTTGGCGGCGATGCTCCTGTGCCTGCTCCTGCAGTTGCCGCCGCCGGCGTTGCAGGTCCTGTTGCCGGTCGTGAAGGTGCTGCTGGCGCAGCAGTTGATCCTGCTGGGGGTTGGAGCGCAGAAAGGCGTTGAGGCGCTGCTCCAGGTTGCGTTCGAGTTGATCCAGCCAGCTGGGAGCCATCAGTCGGCCTCGGGCGCTGGGGGAGCCGCCGGGGTTGCCGGTGAGGTGATCAAGGGTGCCTCGATCTCCTGCTGCAGCGGTGTGATCGCTCCGTCGCGGGAGCGCAGCAGCAATTGGGTGAGGCGGGCCACCGATCCCTCCCCCAGATCCAGTGCACTGAGTCGTTCAAAGGCCTGCCTGTAGAGCGTTTCCAGCTCTTCGATCAGGGATTCGCGCTGTTGGCGGATGGTGCGGCGCTGTTCCTCGCGACTCATGGCTGTTCTTCGCGACGCATGGCAGCGGCGATAACGGGATCGAGCGTCAGTCTGCCGCTTCCAGGAGATGCAGGGAGAGGCTGTCGGCGGCGTCATGCCAGCGGGCCGCGCACCGCCAGCCCGCTTCCTGCGCCAGGGCCGCGGCCATCGCCGGGCTGTATTTCACGCTGTATTCCGTGACCAGGGGCTCCCCTGCCGCGAAGTCCCACCGCTGGCCGTCGATGCTCACCTGTTGGTCGCAGCAGCTGATCAGGGCCATTTCCACCCGGCTGTGGTCGGCTTGCCAGCGGGCCCTGTAGCGAAACCGTTCGGGGTTGAAATCGGCCTGCAGATCCTGGTTCAGCCGTTGCAGCAGGTTGCGGGCGAAGGCGGCGGAGATCCCGGCAGCGTCGTCATAGGCCGCCTCCAGCCGCTGGGCCGGCTTGGGATGGTCGAGGCCGAGCAACAAGGGGCCTCCCGCCAGCAGGTGGCGGAAGCGTTGCAGCAACTGCACGGCCTCCTGCCGATTGAAATTGCCCAGGGAGCTGCCGGGGAAGAAGCCGAGCCGCCTCTGGCCCTCCAGCAGCGGATGGGGGGGCAGGGCGTCGAGTTGGCTGTGGTCACAGCAGATGCCGAGCATCGGCACCCGGGGGTGGGCCGGTTGGAGAGCGGCGAGTGCGTCGCGCAGATGGGAGGCGCTGATGTCGAGGGCGACATAGGCGGCTGGTTGCAGGGCCGCCAGCAGGGGACCCACTTTGCGGGCACTGCCGGCACCAAACTCCACGATCACCCCCGAACCGAGCCTGGTGGCGATCTCAGCAGCGCTGGCGTTCAGCAGGGCGATTTCGGTGCGGGTGAGGGTGTATTCCGGTTGCTCGCAGATCTGATCGAACAGGCGCGAGCCCTCGGCGTCGTAGAGAAACCAGGCCGGCAGCTGGCGGGGCTGACGTGCCATGCCCTCGCGCACCAATTGGTGCATGTCGGCGGCGGCAGGATGGAGATCGATCAGGTTCATCGGCACAAGCGCAGGCCGGAGGCCATCCAGCGCGAGGCGGGTGGGAAGAAATTGCGGTAGGTGAGGCGGCTGTGCCCCGCCGGGGTCAACCGGCTGCTGCCGCGCAACACAAACTGGGAGGTCATGAATTTGCCGTTGTATTCCCCCACGGCACCGGCTGCCGCTTGGAAGCCCGGATAGGGCCGATACGGACTGGCGGTCCATTGCCACAGCTCCCCGTGGGCTTGATGCAGCGCGCCGTTGAACTTCCGCGCTGCCACCTCCCATTCCGCTTCGCTGGGCAGTCGGGCGCCGGCCCAGCGGGCGTAGGCATCGGCCTCAAACCAACTGAGATGACGCACGGGACGCTCGGGCTGCAGCGGTTGGCGACCCGCCAGGGTGAACTCCCACATCCAGGGGCCTTCGGGGTCATCGCGGCGCCAGTAGCGGGGTGCCTGCCACTGCCGCTCCTGAAGCAGCGCCCAGCCTTCGCTCATCCAGAGATCCGGTCGCCGGTAGCCGCCGTCGTCGATGAAGCGGTGGAAGTCGGCATTGGTCACCAGCCGGTCCGCGATCGCAAACGGTTCCAGCCACACCCGGTGGCGCGGCCCCTCGTTGTCGAAGTGGAAACCGTCGCAGCTTTGGCCGATCTCCACCAGGCCAGCGGTGGGTTCAAGCCACACAGGCCCATCCGCGGCTTCGTGGGCCCAGGTGGGTGGCGTGGGCTGGTCGGCATCGCGGCGATACACCGGCTCCAGGGGCTGACGGCTGAAGCCATCGAGCAGGTCCATCAGCAGCAGCTCCTGGTGCTGCTGCTCGTGGTGCAGGCCCAGCTCCACCAGCTCCAAGCAGAGGGGGTCGTTGCTGCGACTCAGCAGCCGTTCCACGGAGCCGTCGACCCGGCGGCGCCAGGCGAGCACTTCCTCGATCGTCGGACGGCTGAGCAGACCGCGCTGCGGCCTCGGTTGCCGGGGCCCGATGGCGTCGTAATAGGAATTAAACAGATAGCCCCAGCGGCGATCCGCCGTCTCGTGCTCGGGCCAGAAGCGCTCCAACACAAAGGTTTCGAAGAACCAGGTGGTGTGCGCCAGGTGCCACTTCGGCGGGCTCGCATCCGCCATGCCCTGAAGGCAGAGATCCTCCGGTTGCAGCGGTTCGATCAGGCGTTCGCTGCTGCGGCGCACCTCCAGCAACCGCGACAGCAGGGAAGGCAACGTGCTCAGGGGCATGGCCTGCTGGTCATTCGGCGAGCCCCTTCTACCATCAGCCCACTGCGGCGGGAACGATGGAGATCGGCTCTGTGCTCGCGGAGCGTTATCGGATCGATCAGCAGCTGAGTGGTGCTGCGGCTGACGCAGCAGCTGGCGTTGACGGCCCCGTTGGCTCGGCTCCCCAGGGGATCCTCTGGCGTGCGGCCGACACGCTCGCTGCCGATGCGCCTGTCGCCCTGCGTGAATTGCGTGATCCCGCCGCCCAGGCGCGGTTCCGGGCAATCTGGCCGGCGATGCAGGCGGTTTTGCACCCCCAGATTCCCCGCTTCGGTGGTCTGTTGGAGGAGAACGGTGCCCTTTGGCTGGTGCGCGAGTGGCAGGAGGGTCAGAGCCTGCGCCAAATCCAGATCCAGCGGACTGAACGCCAGCTGGTGTTCGGTGCCGGGGAGGTGCTGCTGCTGCTGCGGCAGTTGCTGCCGGCCCTGGCCGTGCTCCATGGCCGTGAGCTCGTGCACGGGGATCTCAACCCGGGCAATCTGCTCCGCCGCGACCAGGACGGTCTCCCGGTGCTGATCGATTTCGGCCTGCTTCAGCAGGTGGGCCAGCAGCCGATCGCCGGAGCCACCGCCGGCTTTGCGCCCCGGGCCCAGGGCCGTGGCGAGGCGGCCGCGGCTTGGATGGATCTGCATGGCCTCGGGGTCACGGCCCTCACCCTGCTGAGCGGTCGTCCACCGGAACAACTGCTGGAGGCCAGCCGCGAGGCCAACAGCCCCTGGCGCCTGCCCGACAGCCTCAGCCTGGAGGCTCCCTTCCGGGGTGTGCTCGAGCGTTTGCTGAGCGAGCGTCAGGGCGAGCGTTTCGAGCAGGCCCGCGAGGCCTTGCAAGCGCTCCAGGCCGTGGCGATGCCGGAATCCATCGGCCCCCAGGTGCTCTCGGAGCGCACCGTGGTTCTGGCGCCGGTGGCGCCGATTCCCGTGCCAGTCCGGGAGACCACGTCTCCCGCCCTGCCCAGCCTCGAGCCTGAGCCTGCGGCGGCCTCTGAGGTCTCCGTGTCGCGCAGTCGGCCGCGGCAGGAGGAGCGGCAGCAGGCAGCGGAGGGGCGTCTCTGGCCCGTGGTGGGGGCACTGCTGATCTCCGCTGTGCTTGGAACGGCCATCGGCTGGTTCCTGCTCAGCCGTGGCCGGGCCCCCGATCGCGCTCCTTCCACGGAGCGGGATGTGGTGGGCCGGGCGCCGACGGCAAGCCTGCCCCCGGCGGAGGTGGATCAGCGGCAGCAGCTGCTCAGTCGCCTTCGTGCGCTCCAGATCGACCGCAGCTGGTTCCTGCAGTTGGTGGATGCCAGTTTGCTGGCTCGCTTCCCGGAGCGGAACGGCCGCCTGCCCAGCGACTCGCTCGAGGATGCACCGTTGCGCCGGGTCTGGAACGAGCTGGCGGAGGAATGGCTGGCCCGGGTCGAGCAGTTGCCACCGGATCTGCGCTCTCGCCTCGGCCGTCTCAAGGGAGCGGATTGGCAAAAACAACGGGAGACCCTGACCCAACAGGGCGTCAATCCCCGGGTGGTGGAGCAGTTGGTCAGTGCGTCGGCTCAGAATCTTCTGCCTGGGGTGGTGAGCGGCAGCAAGCCGCCGGAGCCCTATCTGCAGCTCTGGTATGCGGCGGCGATGCGAGGCCTGGCGGATGTGCAGATCGAAACGCTGAAGGCCAGGCCCGATGCGCCGGTGGTGCTTTCCAGCCGGGTGCCCTCGGGCGGCGCCCGTTTGATCACCATTCAGGTGCCGGCGGGCCGTCGTCTCGTGCTGGGTATCAACGGCACCCCCCTGATGCAAATGACGGTGTATGGCGCCGATGGTCAGGTGGCGGCGGAACGGGGCCCGCTGCGGGTGGTGACGCTGACGCCGGAGGCGGGCTCTCCGGTGCAAGTGTTGGTCACCAACGAAGGGGTCTCCTCCGGCCTGCTCACCCTCTCCTGCCGCGCCGATCGCCCGGCACCGAAACCCCTGCCTGAGGTGGATCCGCAGCCGATTCCAGATCCAGCCACCGGCGCCCGCGGCTCCGTGGAGGCGATGCCGGAACCGCCTGGCCCCAGGCCGGCGGGGATGCCGGAACCCGTGGCCGAACCAGCGCCGCCGGCCGAGCCCGCTGCGTCAGCCACTCCGCCGGGGGCTGCCGGGGCTCAATAACGCGCCATAGCCGCCCGCGTTTCCTTTTTCACTTGCTTCTCCTTCTCGGCGGCACGCTTGTCGTGCAGCTTGCGGCCTTTGCCGAGGCCGATGGTGACCTTGATCCATGACCCCTGCAGGTGCATGTTCAGCGGGATCAGGGCCAGTCCCTTCTGGTCGAGCTGGCCCCGCAGCTTGTCAATTTCGCGCCGGTGGGCGAGCAGGCGCCGGACCCGTAGGGGGTCGTGGTTGTAGTAGCCGCTGGCGTGGCTGTGGGGGGCGATGTGCACGTTGTGCAGCTGCAGTTCGCCGTTGCGGATCAGGCAGAAGCCATCGCGCAGGTTGGCCTGGCCGGCCCGGATCGATTTCACTTCTGTGCCCACCAGTTCGATGCCTGTTTCCAGCGTTTCAAGAATCTCGTATTGATGACGCGCCAGGCGGTTGTCCGCCAGCAGACGGTTGGCCGCTGCCCGGGCTGCGGCGCCTTTCTTTCCTCCCCCCTTGGCCATCGCCGTTACCCTTCCTCCATGGCGATCGTCTCATCCGGTGCCGGCCGGTCCCCTCTGCTGGATCCCACCGCTGCTCCGGAGCGGCAGGAACAGCCGCTGCTGGCAGCGAATCGGGATGAGGGTCTCAGGCCCCGCCGCCTCGACGACTACATCGGCCAGCCCGAGCTCAAGCAGGTGTTGGCGATCGCGGTGCAGGCGGCCCTCGGTCGCGGCGACGCCCTGGATCATGTGCTGCTCTACGGCCCACCGGGCCTGGGCAAAACCACCATGGCTCTGGTGCTTGCCGAGGAGCTCGGGGTGAGCTGCCGGATCACCAGTGCCCCCGCCCTCGAACGCCCCCGCGACATCGTCGGTCTGTTGGTGAACCTGCAGCCGAATGAGTTGTTGTTCATCGATGAGATTCACCGTCTCACCCGGGTGGCTGAGGAGCTGCTCTATCCGGCGATGGAGGATCGCCGTCTGGATCTCACCGTGGGCAAGGGCAGCACGGCCCGCACCCGCACCCTGGAGCTGCCACCGTTCACGCTGGTGGGGGCCACCACCAGGGCTGGGGCGCTCAGCTCACCGTTGCGCGATCGCTTTGGCCTGATTCAACGGCTCGAGTTTTATGGCCAGGAGGATCTGGAGGCGATTGTGGAGCGGGCGGCGGGTCTGCTCGGTCTTCGCCTCACGCCCCAGGCCTGCGCTGAAATCGCCGGCCGCTGTCGCGGCACGCCGCGGATTGCCAACCGTCTGTTGCGCCGGGTGCGGGATGTGGCCTGCGTAAGGGATGTGGAGGGAGCGATTGATGCGGCACTGGTGGATGACGCGCTCCGCCTGCATCGCGTCGATGGCCGCGGCCTCGATGCCAGTGATCGCCGCCTGCTGGAGCTGCTGCTGCAGGCCCATGGCGGCGGGCCGGTGGGGCTCGACACCCTGGCGGCTGCGCTCGGTGAGGACCCCACCACCCTGGAAGCGGTGGTGGAGCCTTATTTGCTCCAGCTCGGTTTTCTGCAACGCACCCCCCGGGGCCGGGTGGTGACGGCAGCAGGACGCGATCATCTGGGCTGGCCGGTCGAGGAGATCGACGCTGCATGATGCGTCGTTGTCTGCTGCTTTTGTTCACGCTGCTGCTGCTGGCCCAGCCGGCGTCAGCGCTGAGTGACGTGGTGCCAGACGATCAGGCCCTGTTTGAGCAGGCTCTGGGGGCGAGTCGGCAGGGGGAGGCGGCTGAGGCCCTGCCCCTCTGGGATGCCTTCCTGGCGCGTCATCCTGAGGATGCGGCGGCCTGGAGCAACCGCGGCAATGTGCGCCTGGTGCTTGGCGATCCGGAGGGGGCCATTGCTGATCAGAGCGAGGCGATCGCCTTGGCCCCAGACGCCATCGACCCCCATCTCAACCGGGGCACCGCCGAAGAAGCCCTGCAGCGCTGGCCTGAAGCCGCCGCCGATTACGACTGGATCCTGGAGCGGGATCCTGCCGAAGCCTCGGCCCTTTACAACCTCGGGAATGTGCGCGGCTCCCAAAGCGACTGGTCGGCTGCCGCCCATCTCTATGGCCAGGCGGCGCTAGCTCGACCTGGATTCGCCATGGCGCGCTCCAGCGAAGCCCTGGCCCGTTATCAACTGGGTGAGCTCGATGCCGCCGAGCAGGAGCTGCGCAAGCTGATCCGCCGCTATCCGCTCTTCGCGGATGCCCGCGCTGGTCTTTCAGCCCTGCTTTGGCGGCGCGGACGCGGCGGCGAAGCGGAAAGCCATTGGGCCGCCGCCGCTGGGCTTGATCCGCGTTATCGCCAGAGCGACTGGTTGCTCCAGGTGCGGCGCTGGCCGCCCCGGCCCACCGCCGACCTTGCGGCGTTCCTCAAGCTGGAGAGTCCATGAGTGATCCCTCCCGGCTCTGGTCCGCGCGTCTCGAGCGGGAACTCCCTGAGCTTCTGGAGCTGCGCCGCCATCTGCATGCCCATCCCGAGCTCAGTGGCGAGGAGCACCAGACGGCGGCCCTGGTGGCCGGTGAGCTCAGGCAGCGCGGCTGGCGGGTGCGTGAAGCGGTGGGTCGCACGGGGGTGGTGGCGGATCTGGGGCCTGCGGAAGGCCCCAGGGTGGGGCTGCGGGTCGACATGGATGCCCTGCCGGTGGAGGAGCGCACAGGCCTTCCTTTCGCTTCCCGTCGTCAGGGTGTGATGCATGCCTGCGGCCACGATCTGCACACCTGCGTGGGGCTCGGCGTGGCGCGGTTGCTGGCGGCCGAACCGGCGTTGCCCTGCGGCGTGCGCTTGTTGTTTCAACCGGCCGAGGAGCTGGCCCAGGGAGCGCGTTGGATGCGGGAGGACGGCGCCCTGGAGGGGCTGAGTGCCCTCTATGGCGTGCATGTGTTTCCCTCCCTGGCTGCGGGCACGATCGGGGTGCGCAGCGGCAGCCTCACGGCAGCGGCCGGTGAACTGGAGATCGAGGTGATCGGGGAGGGCGGCCATGGCGCCCGGCCGCACCAGTCGGTGGATGCGATCTGGATCGCCGCCCGGGTCGTGACCGGTCTGCAGGAGGCGATCAGTCGGCGCCTTGATGCCCTGCACCCTGTGGTGGTGAGTTTCGGGGCGATTGAGGGGGGCAAGGCCTTCAACGTGATTGCCGATCGGGTGCGACTGCTTGGCACCCTCCGCTGCCTGGATGCTGACCTGCACGCCCGGCTGCCGGCCTGGATCGAAGAGACCGTGCAGGCGATCTGCGCCAGTTTCGGTGCCACGGCCCGGGTTGGTTATCGCTGCATCGCGCCGCCGGTGCACAACGACCCGGCGCTCACCGATCTGCTTGAGCGGTGTGCGATCGACCAGCTGGGGCGCGACCGGGTGCTGCGTCTGGAGCAGCCGTCTCTGGGCGCCGAGGATTTTGCTGAGCTGGTGCAGGACGTTCCCGGCAGCATGTTTCGCCTCGGGGTCGCGGGGCCGGAGGGATGCGCGCCCCTGCATCACGGCAGCTTTCTGCCGGATGAGGCGAGCCTGGCCGTGGGAATCCGGGTGCTCACCGCCACTCTGCTGGCCTGGTTGCAGGACAAGGGCAGCCAGGAGGTGGGGCGATGACGTCGCCAGTCCGCCCCGCCGGTCACGTCTGGTTGTCGTTGGCAGCCCCGTTGCTGGTGCTGCTGGGGGTGGTGGCGATGCTGCAGCGCCAGGGCAACGATCGCCTGCAGGCCCTGCCTGCGATTCTGGTGGGCATCGCCCTGGTGATCAGTGCGATCGTCGGCCGGAGGCGCCGGCGACATCGTCTGTTGCTCGCTTTGCGCAGCACCCGGGCGGAGCGCCCCTCGCGATCACGGGATTGATGCCTGCCATGCCTGAGTTTTCATCGCTGCCGGATCCGTCCGCCTTGCGTGCGGCGATCAGCTCCGGGGATCCAACCCGGGCGATGCCGGCTTTGGCCGGACTGCGGGAGTTCCCGGAGGATCAGACCGAGGCGGTGGTGGTGCCGTTGCTGATCCTCGGTTCAGAGCAGGAGGCCTTTCTGGTGCGCTCCCTCAGTTGCAGTGGGCTCGGGGTGCGCCGGAGCGAGGCGGGCTGGGCGGTGCTGTGTCGTCTGCTCCGCGAGGACGAGGACGCCAATGTGCGCGCCGAAGCCGCCAATGCCTTGGCCAGCTACGGCGTTGCGCGATCCTGGCCCCTGCTGCGGGACAGCTTCAGCGCCGATCACGCCTGGTTGGTGCGCTGCAGCATCCTGGCTGCCTTGGCGGAGCAGCCGGCGATGGAGCCCGGTTGGTTGATGGCGCTGGCCCGTGAGGCGATTGCCGATGCGGATGGCACCGTGCGGGTGGGCGGAACGGAGATCTTGGGCCGGTTAGTGCGGGAGCAGGGTGGTGCTGCCACCGATGCGCCGGTCATCACCGCTGAGGCCCGCAGCCTCCTGCAACGGCTTCAGCAGGACGGCGATCACCGGGTGGTGGCGGCGGCCCTGAATGGCCTTCAGTCCTGATCGGTCAGCCCTTGCTAGCGTTCCAACACCACTAGGGGTGCCTCAGAGCTGCTTACAGCTTGGGGGCTGAGATCACACCCTCCGCACCTGATCCGGGTCATGCCGGCGCCAGGGAAGTGACCAAGCGTGATCTGCGGCTGTTCCGTCGCCTCCTGGCAGTCCCATCGCTCCACGGATCATGCGCGCTTCCTGGGTTGAATCCCGCCGCGGTCAGGCCAACGTCTCCCAGATGCACTTCGCCCGTCAGGGGGTGGTCACTGAGGAGATGGCCTACGTAGCCAAACGGGAGAACCTGCCCGAATCGCTGGTGATGGAGGAGGTGGCTCGGGGTCGCATGATCATCCCTGCCAACATCAACCACACCAACCTGGAGCCGATGGCAATCGGCATCGCCAGCACCTGCAAGGTGAATGCCAACATCGGCGCCTCTCCGAATGCCTCCGATGTGGATCAGGAGGTGGAAAAGCTGCAGTTGGCGGTGAAGTATGGCGCCGACACGGTGATGGATCTTTCCACCGGTGGAGTGAACCTGGATGAGGTGCGCACGGCGATCATCAACGCCTCACCTGTGCCGATCGGCACGGTGCCCGTGTATCAGGCACTGGAGAGCGTGCATGGCTCGATCGAGAAGCTCAGCGAGGATGATTTTCTCCACATCATCGAGAAGCACTGCCAGCAGGGGGTTGATTACCAGACGATTCACGCTGGTCTGCTGATTGAGCACCTGCCCAAGGTGAAAGGGCGCCTCACCGGCATTGTGAGCCGTGGTGGCGGCATCCTGGCGCAGTGGATGCTGTATCACCACAAGCAGAATCCGCTGTACACCCGTTTTGATGACATCTGCGAGATCTTCAAGCGTTACGACTGCAGCTTCTCGCTCGGCGATTCACTGCGCCCCGGTTGTCAGCACGACGCTTCTGACGAGGCGCAGCTGGCGGAATTGAAGACCCTGGGCGAACTCACCCGTCGCGCCTGGAAACACGACGTGCAGGTGATGGTGGAGGGTCCGGGCCACGTGCCGATGGATCAGATCGAGTTCAATGTGAAAAAGCAGATGGAGGAGTGCAACGAAGCACCCTTCTATGTGCTCGGCCCCCTGGTCACCGACATTGCACCCGGCTACGACCACATCACCTCAGCCATTGGTGCGGCCATGGCCGGTTGGCATGGCACGGCGATGCTCTGCTATGTGACACCGAAGGAGCACCTGGGTCTTCCCAATGCCGAGGATGTGCGCGAAGGTTTGATCGCCTATAAGATCGCCGCCCACGCGGCGGATATCGCCCGGCACCGGCCCGGTGCCCGCGATCGCGATGATGAGCTGAGTCTGGCCCGTTACAACTTCGATTGGAACAAGCAGTTTGAACTGTCGCTGGATCCCGAACGGGCTAAGCAGTATCACGATGAAACCCTGCCGGCGGATATCTACAAGCAGGCGGAGTTCTGCTCGATGTGCGGTCCGAAGCACTGCCCGATGCAAACCAAGATCACCGATGCCGACATCGAGGGCCTGGAAGAAGCGCTCAAGGCCAAAGGGGGCGCCGAACTGGCCGGCGTGAAGATGGACAAGGCGGAGTGATCATGACTCGAGAGCGCGGAGATGCGGTTCAGTCGGCGTCTCCGCTGCATCGCGATTTGAAATCTGCAATCGTGCGATCCAGGCCGGTGGCGAGGGGAACTATCGGTTGCCATTGGAGAACATCTTGAGCCAGCTTGATTACGGGCTGGCGTTGTAGCGGATCGTCCTGAGGCAGGGGCTGATGGACGATGGCCAGATCGGAATTGATCCGATCACGCACCATGTTTGCCAGCTGTTGGATGGTGAATTCGTCTGGGTTGCCGATGTTCATCGGTCCTGTGTGATCGCTTTTCATTAGGCGGATCATGCCTTCGATTAGATCGTCCACGTAGCAGAAGGATCGCGTCTGCTGGCCATCGCCATAAAGGGTCAGTGCTTTTCCCCTGAGTGCTTGCATAATGAAGTTGCTCACGACGCGGCCATCGTCGGGAAGCATGCGGGGACCATAGGTGTTGAAGATGCGCATCACACGGATTTCCGTGTTGTGCATGCGCTTGTAGTCAAAGCAGAGTGTTTCAGCGATGCGCTTACCTTCGTCGTAGCAGCTGCGAATGCCGATGGCGTTAACGCAGCCGCGATAACTTTCCGGTTGTGGGTGAACCTCGGGATCGCCATACACCTCGCTGGTGCTCGCGAGGAGGAATCGCGCTTTCACACGCCGGGCCAGGCCCAGCATGTTGTAGGTGCCCAGAAAGCTGGTTTTAGCCGTTTTGATCGGGTTGTGTTGGTAGTGAATCGGGGATGCAGGGCAGGCCAGGTGCCAGATCCGATCCACCTCCAGTTTGATCGGTTCGGTCACATCGTGACGAATCAACTCGAACTTGGGATGACCGATCCAGTGCTGAATATTGGCTTTACGTCCGGTGAAGTAATTGTCGAGACAAATCACTTCTTCGCCGGCTTGCATCAGCCGATCCACCAGATGGGAGCCGAGAAAGCCGGCGCCGCCGGTGATTAGGTTTCGAGTTGGAGCCATAGCTGGAAATAAAAAAGCCCCGCTATGAAGCGCGGGGCCATGAAATCATTCACTTGTGAGTTGGTGTCGCCTTCAGCCCAGCAGCGCTTTGGCTTTGGCCACTACATTCTCCACGGTGAAGCCGAACTTCTCCATGCAGGTGCCGCCCGGGGCGGAGGCGCCGAAGCGATCCATGGTGACGGTGGCGCCATCGAGGCCCACGAAACGGTGCCAGCCGAAGGCTTCCGCTGCTTCCACCACGATCCGCTTGCGCACGGCGCTGGGCAGAACCTCTTCCTTGTAGGCCTCGCTCTGCTCATCGAACAGCTCCACGCAGGGCATGGAGACGACGCGCACCTTGTGGCCTTCGGCGCTGAGCTGCTTGGCCGCTTGCACGCAGAGATCGAGTTCGGTGCCCGTGCCGATCAGAATCAAGTCGGGTGTGCCAGCGCAATCCTCGAGGATGTAACCGCCGTGGGCCACCTTGTCGATCGAGGAGTTGGCCTGGTTAGCCATGCCCTGGCGGCTGAGGCAGAGAGCACTCGGACGCTTGCGGTTCTGGATGGCCAGCTTGTAAGCGCCACTGGTTTCGTTGCCGTCGCCGGGGCGGAACACCAGCAGGTTGGGCATCGCCCGCAGGGAAGGGATGGTTTCGATCGGCTGGTGGGTGGGGCCGTCTTCACCAACGCCGATGGAGTCGTGGGTGAGCACGTAGATCACGCCCAGCTCGCTGAGAGCGGAGAGGCGCATTGAACCCCGCATGTAGTCAGCAAACACCAGGAAGGTGCCGCCGTAGGGGATCAAGCCGCTGTTGTGATAGGCGATGCCGTTGAGGATCGCCGCCATGGCGTGCTCGCGCACGCCGAAGTGCAGATAGCGCTTCTCGGGGGTCTCCGGCTGGAAGGATCCAGTCTCACCGGCGATGTCGGTGTAGTTGGAGTGGGTGAGGTCAGCGGAGCCACCGATCAGCTCGGGCAGGTTCGGGCCCAGGGCACCCAGGCAGATCTGGGAGTGCTTGCGGGTGGCCAGACCCTTGTCGTTGGGGGTGTAGGAGGGGAGATCCTTGTCCCAGCCCTGGGGCAGTTCACCTCGCAGCATCCGCTCAAATTCAGCGGCTTCGCTGGGATACTTGTTGCGATAGCTGGCTAGAGCCTGGTTCCATTCGGCTTCGAGGCTGGCGCCGCGTTCGATCGCCTGACGGTATTGGTCGTAGGCCTCCTGGGGCACTTCGAACGGCCCGTGGTCCCAGCCGAGCTGCTTGCGGGTGAGTTCCGTTTCTTCTTCGCCGAGGGGAGCGCCGTGCACACCAGCCGTGTCGCTCTTGTTGGGGGAGCCGTAGCCGATCGTGGTGGTCACCTTGATGATCGACGGCTTGTCGGTGACGGCCTTGGCGGCCTCAATCGCCTGAGCAATGGCATTCACATCGGTGTTGCCATCGGCCACGTGCTGCACGTGCCAGCCGTAAGCCTCATACCGCTTGAGAACGTCTTCGGTGAAGGACACATCGGTGCGTCCGTCGATGGTGATGTGGTTGTCGTCGTAGAGAGCGATCAGCTTGCCCAGCTTCAGGTGACCTGCCAACGAGCAAGCTTCCGAGGCCACACCCTCCTGATTACAGCCATCGCCCATGATCACGTAGGTGTAGTGATCGACGACCTTGGCGTCGGGCTTGTTGAACTTGGCCGCCAGGTGGGCTTCAGCGATCGCTAGGCCCACGGCATTGGAGATGCCGGCACCAAGAGGACCCGTGGTCACTTCAACGCCAGGGGTTTCGAAGGTTTCCGGGTGTCCGGGGGTCTTGGAGCCCCACTGACGGAACTGCTTGATGTCGTCCATCGTCACCGAGTCGTAACCGGTGAGGTGCAGCAGCGCGTAAAGGAGCATGCAGCCATGGCCAGCCGAGAGCACGAACCGATCTCGGTTGAACCAGAGGGGGTTCTTGGGGTTGTGCTTCAGGAACTTGTCCCAGAGGGTGTAGCCCATCGGGGCTGCACCCATGGGCAGACCGGGGTGGCCGCTCTTGGATTTGTTGACCGCATCAACGGCCAGCATGCGGATGCTGTTGATGCAGAGGGTGTCGAGGGAAGCGGGCGCGGCGACCATGGCGTGGTGACGAGGAACAGAACAGTGGATGCGCAGAGTTTGGATCAGCGCATGCGACGGAAGGCAAGGCAGACGTTGTGGCCGCCGAAGCCGAAGGAGTTGGAGAGCACCGCGTCCAGTGTGGCTTCACGGGCGGTGTTCGGAACGACATCCAGATCACAGTTGGGATCTGGGTTGGCGTAGTTGATCGTGGGGGGCACAACGCCATAGCGGATGGCGAGAACGCTGGCCACCGCCTCAATGCCCCCGGAGCCTCCAAGCAGGTGGCCGGTCATCGATTTGGTGGAGCTCACAGGGATCTGAGAGGCCCGATCACCGAGTGCGCTCTTGATGGCAGCGGTTTCGTTGCTGTCGTTGGCTGGGGTGCTGGTGCCATGGGCATTGATGTAACCCACACACTCAGGGGCCAGGGCGGCATCGTCGAGCGCTAGGCGGATGGCAGCGGCGCCGCCCACACCACCCGGGGTCGGGGCGGTGATGTGGTGGGCATCACAGGTAGTGCCGTAGCCCACGATTTCCGCCAGCACCGTGGCGCCGCGGGCTTCGGCGTGGGCCAGGGTTTCGAGCACCAGCAGGCCTGCCCCTTCACCGATCACGAAACCATCCCGCTCGGCGTCGAAGGGGCGACTGGCTGTGGCGGGATCATCGTTGCGGAACGACAACGCCTTGGCGCTGGCGAAACCGGCCACTCCCAGGGGCGTAATCGCTGATTCGGCGCCACCGCAAATCATGGCGTCGGCTTTTCCCAGCTGGAGGATCCGGAAGGCATCGCCGATCGCATTGGATCCGGCGGCACAGGCGGTGGCCACGGCGGAGCTGGGGCCCTTGGCGCCGAGGGCGATGGCCGCCAGCCCGGTGGCCATGTTGGGGATCATCATCGGCACCGTGAAGGGGCTGACCCGCCCTGGTCCCTTGTCGACTAAGACGTGGGCCTGAGTCTCCATCGTCAGGAGGCCGCCGACGCCAGAGCCGATGCTGATGCCGATGCGGTGGGCATTGGCGTCGGTGATCTCCAGGCCGGAATCGGCAAGGGCCTGCTTGGCCGCCACCACACCGAATTTGCAAAACCGATCCCAGCGCTTGGCTTCCTTCGCTTCGAGATAGCCGCTGGGGTCAAAGGCTTTCACTTCCGCCGCGAAGCGGCAGGCGTGGGCGCTGGCATCAAACAGTGTGATCGGAGCCACACCATTGCGGCCGGAGGTCAGCCCGGTCCAGTAGTCGGCAACCGTGTTGCCGATCGGTGTCACCGCGCCGAGGCCCGTGACCACGACACGTTGGAGACCCTCCACCATCCCGATCCTCAGGCCTGCTTGTCTTCGATGTACTTGACGGCGTCACCAACGGTGGCGATGCCTTCAGCGGCTTCGTCGGGAATTTCGATGTCGAAGGCTTCTTCCAGAGCCATCACCAGCTCGACTGTGTCGAGGGAGTCGGCGCCGAGATCGTTCTGAAAGTTGGATTCCGGCTTCACGTCGCCGGCATCAACGCTGAGCTGCTCCGCCACGATCGAACGGACTTTTTCGAGGATCGCTTCCTGGGACATGGCCGTGAAGACGGGACGACGCATCCTACGGGCTGGTCTCGCGGTCGTTAACAACGGTGACGGCGACGTGCCACAGGTGGTTCAGCTCCGGTTGTGACGGGTACCTTGGCGCCAAGCCATCTGTTCAGGAACGGGCACATGTCCCACGCCGTCAAGATCTACGACACCTGCATCGGCTGCACTCAGTGTGTGCGCGCCTGCCCTCTGGATGTGCTCGAAATGGTGCCCTGGGACGGCTGCAAGGCCGGTCAGATCGCGTCCTCTCCCCGCACTGAGGATTGCGTTGGTTGCAAGCGCTGTGAAACCGCCTGCCCCACCGACTTCCTCAGCATCCGCGTGTATCTCGGTGATGAAACCAGCCGCAGCATGGGCCTGGCTTACTGATTTGGCTCGTCAATAGGCCATAAGCTCAGCCCGGCAGTTGCCGGGCTTTTTTATATGTGCGGAATCGTTGCGGTCATTGGCTCGCGGGATGCGGCCCCCTTGTTACTGGAGGGCCTCAGGCAGCTGGAGTATCGCGGCTACGACTCCGCCGGGATCGCCACGGTGGAGGCCACCCAGCTGCATTGCCTCCGGGCCAAGGGCAAGTTGGTGAACCTGGCGACACGGCTGGAAGCGGAGGGAGCACCAGGCCACTGCGGCATCGGCCACACCCGCTGGGCCACCCATGGAAAACCAGAGGAGCGCAATGCCCATCCCCATCGGGATGGCAGCGGCACGGTGGCGGTGGTGCAGAACGGCATCATCGAGAACCACCGCAGCCTGCGGGAGCAGCTCATGGCTGCAGGAGTGGTGTTCGAGTCGGAGACCGACACCGAGGTGATTCCCCACCTGATCGCAGCCCGGTTGCAGGCTTTGCGTTCAGAAGGGCGCCCCGCCGATGGGGCTCTGCTGCTGGAGGCGGTGCAGGCGGTGCTGCCTCAGCTGCAGGGCGCCTATGCCTTGGCGGTGGTGTGGGCGGAGGTTCCCGGCGCCCTGGTGGTGGCCCGTCGGGCGGCGCCGTTGCTGATCGGTCTTGGTGAAGGGGAGTTTGTCTGCGCCAGCGACACGCCGGCTCTCGCCGGGATCACCCGCACGATCCTGCCGATGGAGGACGGGGAAGTCGCCCTGCTCAGCCCTTTGGGCATCGAGCTTTACGACGCTGATGGCGTGCGGCAGCAGCGCACACCCTCTCTATTGAGTGGCTCGGATCACGTGGCCGACAAGCGCCATTTCCGCCACTTCATGCTCAAGGAGATTCATGAGCAGCCGGAAACGGCCGAGCTCTGGGTGGCGCGCCATCTCCCCAGCGGTTTGCCGGAGACGAATCCGGTGGCCTTGCCGTTCGATGAGGCCTTCTACACCGGGGTGGAGCGGATTCAGATCCTGGCCTGTGGCACCAGTCGTCATGCGGCTTTGGTGGGGGCCTACCTGCTGGAGCAGTTCGCCGGATTGCCCACCAGCGTTTTCTATGCCAGCGAATTCCGCTATGCGCCGCCGCCGCTGGCGCCCCACACGCTCACCATCGGAGTGACCCAGTCGGGGGAAACGGCCGATACCCTCGCCGCCCTGGCGATGGAGGCGGAGCGCCGCCGCGCCCTGGGCGATGACGCCTATGCACCGCGCCAGCTGGGGATCACCAATCGGCCTGAGAGTTCTCTGGCCCGCCAGGTGGAACACATCCTCGACATCGGCGCTGGCATTGAAGTGGGTGTGGCGGCGACCAAAACGTTCCTCGGCCAGTTGTTGGCGTTTTATGCCCTGGCCCTCGGCTTTGCGGCCCGGCGCGGTAGCCAGCCGGTGGCGGAGATCGCCGCTTTGGTGGCGGAGCTGCGCCAACTTCCCAGCCACCTCAGGCAACTGGTGGAGCGGCACGATCGGGAGTCGGAAGCGCTCGCCCACCGCTTTGCTGAAACCCAGGACGTGATCTTCCTGGGGCGTGGCATCAATTATCCGATCGCCCTGGAGGGGGCGCTCAAGCTCAAGGAGATCAGCTACATCCACGCCGAGGGCTATCCGGCTGGAGAGATGAAGCATGGCCCGATCGCTCTGCTGGATGCCCACGTGCCGGTGGTGTCAATCGCGGTGCCCGGCGTGGTGTTCGAGAAGGTGCTGAGCAATGCCCAGGAGGCCAAAGCCCGCGATGCTCAGCTAATCGGCGTGGCGCCGAAAGGGCCGGACACGGCCCTGTTCGATGACTTGTTGGCAGTGCCGGAGGTGAGCGAATGGGTGAGCCCCCTGCTCACAGTGGTGCCGATGCAACTGCTGAGTTATCACATCGCCGCCCATCGTGGCCTCGATGTGGATCAACCGCGCAACCTGGCGAAGAGCGTCACCGTGGAGTGATCGCGGCCGCATCACTGCGGCCATACAGATCGTCGAAACGCACGATGTCATCTTCACCGAGGTATTCACCGCTCTGCACCTCGATCATCTCCACCGGGATACGGCCGGGGTTGCTCAGTCTGTGCTTGCAGCCCATCGGGATGTAAGTGCTCTGGTTTTCCCCCACGAGTTGTTGATTGCCATCCCGCTCGACGAGGGCGGTGCCCTTCACCACCACCCAGTGTTCGGCGCGGTGGTGGTGCATCTGCAGCGACAGGCTTGCACCCGGTTTGACTGAGATTCGTTTCACTTGCCAACGGTTGCCTTCCACCACGCCGGTGTAGGAGCCCCAGGGGCGGTAGATCCTGCGGTGGGCCTTGCCTTCGGGGCTGCCGTCGGCCTCCAGTTGCTTCACGATCGTTTTCACGTTCTGGGTCTGGCTGCGATCGGCGATCAGCACGGCGTCATCGGTTTCCACCACCACCAGGTTCTCCACCCCCAGCCCCACCACGAGGCGATGCTCGCTGCGCAGGTAGCAGTTGCGGCTGCCTGCGCTGATCACTCGGCCGCGCAGAACGTTTCCGTCGTCATCGCGATCGGCGGTGTCCCACAGGGCACTCCAGCTGCCCACATCACTCCAGCCTGCCGCCAGGGGCAGCACCGAGCCCAGCACCGTTTTCTCCATCACGGCCACGTCGATGGCCACATTCGGGCACTTGGCGAAGGCTTCTCGTTCCAGGCGTAGGAAGTCGAGGTCGGCCACGTCCTGCTCCAGAGCGGCGCGGCAGCAGCTCACCACTTCAGGCGCCAGCCGCTCCAGCTCGGCGAGCATGGCGCTGGCCCGGAAGAGGAACATGCCGCTGTTCCAGGTGAAGCGACCGCTGGCGAGGAACTGCTCGGCCGTGGTGCGATCGGGCTTCTCCACAAAGCGCGCAATCGGCACGGGTTGGAGCGATCCCGCCTCTAGCGGCGCCGCCGCTTCGATGTAGCCATAGCCGGTTTCCGGCGCTGTCGGCACGATCCCGAAGGTCACCAGACGGCCTGCTTCCGCGTCGGCCCGACCGGCTTCGATCGCGGCGCGAAAAAGGGCCGCATCGCGGATCACGTGATCGGCGGCCAGCACCAGCAGAAGCGGATCCTCACCGCGGGCGGTGGCCTGGAGGGCGGCGACCGCCACAGCCGGTGCCGTGTTGCGCCCCATCGGCTCCAGCAGGATGGCGCCCGGCTCCACACCGATCTGGCGCATCTGTTCGGCCACGATGAAACGGTGGTCGTCGTTGCAGATCAGCAGGGGAGCTCCGAGGCCGCTCAGTCCCTCCAGCCGTTGCTGGGTTTGCTGCAGCAGGGTTTCGTCGCCGCTCCCCCCCAGGGGCCAATACTGTTTGGGGTAGCTGGCGCGGGAGAGGGGCCAGAGCCGGGTGCCGGTGCCGCCGCAGAGGATCACCGGGATCAGGGGGGTGGTCACCGTGGGCTGAGCCGAACGTGGCGCCAGTGTCGCGCAAGGCTGGAGCGCTTGTCAGTGCCAGCTACAGCTCCAGAAGGCCAGGCGGTGGAGTGAGCAGCAGCCAGCCCGCCTTCAGGTGCACCTCCGGCACGATCGCCTCCACGAAGGGAATCAGTTGTTTGCGGCCATCCCTGCGCTCCACCTCCAGCAGGTCATTGCCACCGCTGATCAGGTCGGTGACGCTGCCGATCGCTTCAGCATCGGCCTGGAGCCGCACCTCGAGGCCCACTAGATCGAGGAGGTGAAATTCGCCATCGGCCAGGGCGGGACGGTCATCGGCGCGCACCAACAGGGTCTGGCCCACCAGGGCTTCGGCGGCGCTGCGGTCGTTAATCCCCTCGAAGCGCACCACGAACAGCTGTTTGCCGGGCAGCTGCCGACCGCTGCTCAACTCCACGGCGCGGGGTTCGCCGCCACGGGCCTGCAGCCAGCGGGTGCCGGGTGTGGTGAAGCGCTCCTGGAACTCACTGGCGGGATTGACGCGCAGCTCGCCGCGGAGCCCCTGGGCCCCCACCACGGTTCCCACCGCCAGCCAGTCGTTGCTGTTCATCAGCTCATCATGTCGCCACGCGATACTGGGTATCGATCGCTGCCTGCATCCATGGCCTCCACCGCTCCGATCCTGCCCGGTGCCACGGTGAAGGTGGTGGATCCTCGTTCGATCTACAACGGGTACACCGGGTTCGTGCAGCGGATCAGCGGGGACCGGGCAGCGGTGCTGTTTGAAGGCGGCAACTGGGACAAGCTCGTGACCCTCCGCCTCAGGGATCTCAGCGCCGCCTGAGAGTGATGTTGGCCGGCGTCCGGGTGCAGCTGCGGCGGGTCGTGCTCGACTCCGACACCCGAGCCGGACGCCTTTACAACCTGATCATTTTTGGCACGATCCTGGTGAGTGTGGCGGGGCTGATGGTTGAGCCCCATCCGCTCCATCTCGCTGCGGATGATGTGGTGCCGGCCTGGGTGCACAGCCTTGAGCGGGCCTGCCTGCTGGTGTTCATCGCCGATTTTCTGCTCCACCTCTGGGTCACGCCCCGGCCGCTCGCCTACCTGCGCAGCTTCTACGGCCTGATCGACCTCTCGGCGGTGCTGTTCTTTTTTGTGCCCCAGATCAGCAGTGGCCTAATCCTCTGGATCTTCAAGTTCGGGCGGGTGCTGCGGGTGTTCAAGCTGCTGCGCTTTCTCGATGAGGCCCAGCTGCTTGGCAATGCCCTGCGCGCCAGTGCCCGCCGCATCGGCGTGTTCCTGTTCTTTGTGGTGATGACCCAGGTGGTGCTGGGTTACGTGATGGTGGTGATTGAAAGTGGTCACCCCCAGACGCAGTTCCAGACCGTGGGGCACGGCGTGTATTGGGCGATCGTCACCATGACCACCGTGGGCTACGGCGATGTGGTGCCCCAGACGGTGCTCGGTCGCTTGTTGGCGGCGGTGGTGATGTTGCTCGGCTTCGGGATCATTGCCATCCCCACCGGCATCGTCACGGTGGAGACGATCAATCAGGCCCGGCAGGATCAACGCTCCTGTGGGGATTGCGGCCGCACCGGCCACCGCCACCGGGCCGCCCATTGCGATCAGTGCGGCGCGGTGTTGCCCTTAGGGCGTTCTTGAAGGTGTTGCAGGGCGTTCCTGGCGGCCTCCTGTTCCGCCTGGCGGCGTGAGCCGCCCCATCCCTCAGCGAGGAGATCGGGCAGGCTCACGCGGCAATGAAAGCGGCGCGGGTCACCGTGGCGCCGGCTGATCTCCCGGGTGTCATAGGCCGGCAGGCCCTGGGCCTGACTCTGGCTCCACTCCTGTAGGGCGGATTTGCTGTTGCCCCGGTGCGGATCGGCGAGCACGGCGGCGCTGGTCTGCTGCCAATAGGGCGTCAGCCAGGCCTGCACCGGCTGCAGCCCCCCGATGGCATAGATCGCGCCGATCAGCGCTTCACTGAGTTCGGCGCGCAGGGTGGCGTGCGCGGCGACATCACCGCTGGCCGTGGCACCGATCCGCCACCAGTGCTCGATGCCGATGGTTTCCCCCAGCTGAGCCAGCCACTGATCGCTCACCAGCTGGGCGCGCAGGGAAGATCGGTCCCCCACCGGCAGCTGGGGATAAATGCTGGCGATGAACTCGGTGGCGGCCAGGCGCAGCACCGCATCGCCGAGAAATTCCAGCTGCTCGTGATGGGGATGCAGACCGCTGGAGGTGTGGGTGAGCGCTTCATTGAGTTGGGCGAGTTCGCGGCCCTTGAGCGGCAGCGGCGGGGTGAGGTCAAGCTGCAGCCAGAGCTTCTCCAGCTGCTCGCGACGAGCGGCATCGATTGCAGTCGGCGTGTTCGGTGCCATGGCGCAGGCGCGGCATCCCCCATGATTGCCTTCGAAAGACAGGGGCGGTTCCGGTGGGCGGCGTTGCTGCTATCGGCACACTTTGGCCATGACCTACTGGCTCAGCAAAATCCTTCCCCTGGCCCTGCTGCCCCTGGGGTTGAGCCTGATTCTGCTGCTTCTGGGGCTGTCGATGCGCTGGCGGTGGCCGGTGATCGGAGCCCTTGCGCTGCTGTGGATGTTTTCGCTTGGACTGGTGAGTCAGGCCCTGTGGCGCTGGTTGGAAGCTCCCTGGCAGCGCCTGCCTGCGTCAGCAGCCTCTTCGGCCGATGCGATTGTGGTGCTCAGTGGTGGCCGTCATCCCGCTCCGGGGGCGGCCCGTATCAGCGAGTGGGAAGATCCCGATCGCTTCCTGGCTGGGCTCGATCTCTATCGGGCCGGCAAGGCGCCGCGCCTGCTTTTCACCGGCGGAGCCAGCCCTTTTCGACCCGGACAGCCCCCGGAAGGCCAGCGCTATCTCGCCGAAGCGGAGCAGCTCGGCATTCCTCCAGCGGCCATGGCCAGCACGCCGGTGGTGGTGAACACCGCTGAGGAAGCGGTGGCGATTCGGCAGCTGCTCGATGGTCCCTCCGCCCGCATCCTTCTGGTCACCAGTGCGTTCCACATGCGCCGGGCCCAGCGGCTGTTCGAGCGGCAGGGGCTGCAGGTAAAGCCGTTTCCGGTGGATTTTCAATCCCGTGGGGCCTGGGCCGGCCCCCTGTGGCGGGATCCCAGCCAGTGGCTGCCCACAGCCCAGGCTCTCGATCACAGTTCCCGCGCTCTGCGCGAGTTGTTGGGGCGACTGGTGTATCGAGCTTGGTGAAGAGCTACTGAGCTAATAGGGTGAAAGCAGGACATAAGCCGGGTTCTGTTCTCCCTTCCGGGGAAGGGGGGTGGTCATCTATCTGGGATCGCCGTTACCGACGACCTCGAGCGGCACGTTGTTGGCGGAACGGGGCTGATGGCCAACCGTCGTTCCTGGGCCTTGCTCCCGGCCGGGGTTTACCGAGCCAGCACCTCTCGATGCTGCTGGTGCGCTCTTACCGCACCTTTGCACCCTTGCCTGTGCCGGCGAGCCGGCCATCGGCGGTGTGTTTCTGTGGCACTCTCCTCACGGTCACCCGCACTGGGCGTTACCCAGCAAGCCTGGCCATCGGGGAGCCCGGACTTTCCTCAACCGAGCCCATCGCCCCGTGGGACGACGCCTCGATCGCGACCACCTCGCCTGCTTTCAAACCCCATAATGGCCACTGAGGGGCTGTAGCTCAGCCGGATAGAGCGACGGTTTCCTAAACCGTAGGTCGTGGGTTCGAGTCCCGCCAGCCCCGTAGTCGACACTACATTTGGTGGGGTGGCCAGAACGCACACCCCCGCTAGCGTTGCGCCAGTGAACCCGGTGCCATGACCCAGCTTCACGATCTGCGGCTGAGGCTCCTTGTTCAGCAGGAAAGCGAGCGCATCGCCGACTCCCAGCCCACCGATCTCGATCTCTCTGTGGTGCAGGCCCGGTGCCTTTGCTGGTTGGCCCTGCTGGCCGAAGCGCACGAAGACCAGGCCAGCGATGCCGAGCGCCGTGGCGACACCGAGCAGGCGATGGGCTGGTTTGCCGATTCCATGCGCCTCCGCGATGTGATTCAGGTGGTGAGTTCGATCGAAATCCCCCTCCCGGGTGCTGCCGATGACAGTGCCGATGGTTCTGATCCAGAGGGCGGAGATCAGGGTTTTTCGGGGGATTTTTCGGGAGAACCGCCCCTGGCAGCATGATCAGGTGCCATAGTGGGAATTGATCTAGAGGGTCTGCGGTGCCTGAAGAGCCCTGTCAATGCCCTGACTGCCAACGCTTCTACCGGGAGCACGACCGTCTGATCCGTGAATGCCCCACCCTGCGTCAGCAGCAGGAGCTCAGCTGGGCCGCGCTGCAGGCGTTCCGTACCCTTTCGGGTCGTGTGCTGGAAGATCTGCAGAAGCAGCACGGCGCCCGCAGCTCCGAGGCCCAAGCCCACGCCACCCCCGTGGGCGGCACTGAGGAGCCGGCCGATGCGATTCAGCAGGCAATGGCCGATCTGGAAAACATCAATGCCCATCTCTTTTCGATCGAGGCCTTGATGGAGCGCATCTTTGATGTGCGCGTGCCCGACGATATTGAGCAGAAGTTCCGTGAGCTGGCCGGTGAGCTCGCCCCTGATCCACTCAATGCCGATCGGTTGCGCCTCAACCGCTTGCTCCATCAGACCCCCGACCTGCCCGATCGCGGCTGATCCTCAGAAATTAGCCCTCTCACTGAGGCGGGCGATCATCCCTTCTTCATCGGCGGGCACCACCTGAATCTCCAGACCGGGGATCCAGCTGAGAGCATCGCCCAGTTCCTGCTTGAGGGCTCCATCGTGTTCGCCGATGCCCCCCGTGAGCGCGAGCACGTCGACGCCGCCCAGACTTGCGGCCATGGCGCCAACTTCCTGTAGCAACCGGTGGCGGAACACCGCCAGCGCCAGTGTGGCACCGGCATGGCCAGCGGCAGCCTGCTCACGGATCTCCCGCATGTCGCCGCTCAGCCCCGAGAGGCCCTTGAGGCCGGCCTGCTTCTGCAGCAGCTCCGCCAGTTGCGCTTCGCTGAAGCCTTCCCGCATCAACTCCAGCAGCACACCGGGGTCGACGCTGCCGCTGCGGGTGGCCATCACCAGCCCCTCCAGCGGCGTGTAGCCCATGGTGGTGTCGATGCAGCGGCCGCCATGCACCGCCGCCAACGACGCCCCCGCCCCGAGATGGGCGCTGATCAGGCGCAGCTGACTGGGATCGCGGCCCTGGGCCTGCCACTGCGCGGCCACGGTTTCCGCCACGTGCTGGTGGTTGAGGCCATGAAAGCCGAAGCGGCGCAGCCCCCGAGCCCGCAGCTCTGCCGGCAGCGCGTAGGTGCGGGCCGCTTCCGGCAGGGTGCTGTGGAAGGCGGTGTCGAAACAGGCCCACTGCGGCAGCTCCGGCGCCCAGGCCCGGGCCCAGGCGATGCCCGTTAGGGCCGGTGGATTGTGCAGCGGTGCCAGCGGGATCAGCGATTGAAGCTCTTGCTCCACCGCCGCATCGATCCGGGTGGGAGCGATGAAACGCTCACCGCCGTGCACCACCCGGTGGCCGATGCGCACCAGCGCCTGGCGATGCTCAGCCAGGGCCGGCGCCAGCCAGTCGTGCAGCACGGTGTGGAGCTCTTCCCCGGGAGCCAGGCTGCGCCCCTGGTGCCAGCAGGCCACCCCACCCGGTTCGAGCAGGGCGGCCTTGAGGCTGGAGCTGCCCAGGTTGATCACCAGGGTGAGCGGAGCCATCAGCGCACGTCGCAGGTGATCTCCACGTTCAGGGGCTGCACGTTCCAGATCGACTCGCAATACTCCCGGATCGAGCGATCGGAGGAGAAGAAGCCGGTGCGGGCCGTGTTCAGCAGCGACATCCGGTTCCAGTGCTGGCGATCATGCCAGGCACGGCTCACCGCGTCCTGGGCGCGCAGGTAATCGGCGAAATCCGCCATCACGAAGAAGGGATCGCTGCCGGTGAGGTTGTCGAGCAACGGCCGGAACAGGTCGCTGTCGCCATTGCTGAAGTGGCCGATCTCCACCAGCCGGATCGCTTCGGCGAGCTCGGGCAGCGACTGGATCACCTCCCAGGGGCGGTAGCCGCTGCGCTTGAGGGCGCCGATCTCCTCCACCGTTTTGCCGAACAGGAAGAAGTTCTCACCGCCCACCCGCTCGCGGATCTCCACATTGGCGCCATCGAGGGTGCCGATGGTGAGCGCCCCGTTCATGGCGAACTTCATGTTGCCCGTGCCGGAGGCCTCCTTGCCGGCGGTGGAGATCTGCTCAGACAGGTCGGAGGCGGGATACACCTGCTCACCCAGCTTCACGTTGTAGTCGGGCAGGAACACCACCCGCAGGCGGCCATCCATGTCGGGGTCGGCATTCACCGTTTCGGCGATGCCGTTGATGAAACGGATGATCAGCTTCGCCATGTAATAGCCCGGGGCAGCCTTGCCGCCGAAGATCACCGTGCGCGGTGCCATGCCATCGGCCTGGCCGTTCTTGATCCGCAGGTACTGGGTGATCACCTGCAGGGCATTGAGATGCTGGCGCTTGTATTCGTGGATGCGCTTCACCTGCACATCGAACAGGCTGGCGGGATCCACCAGCACGCCGGTGTGGCGGTGGATATAACCCGACAGTTTGCGCTTCACCGACAACTTGGTGGCGCCCCAGTGCTCGAGGAAGCCGGAATCGTGTTGGCGCTCCTCCAGCCGGCGCAGCTGCTCCATGTCGGTGATCCAACCCTCGCCGATGTGCTCATCGAGCAGGCTGGCCAGCTCGGGGTTCGATAAGGCCACCCAGCGGCGGGGCGTGACGCCGTTGGTGACGTTGGTGAACTTCTCCGGCCAGAGCTCGGCGAATTCCGGCAGCAGCTGGCTCTTCACCAGGTCGGAGTGGAGGGCGGCCACGCCGTTGACGTGATGGGCGCCGATCGTGGCCAGGTGGGCCATGCGCACCGCCTTGCCCCCCTCTTCATCAATGATGGACAGCTTGCGCTGGATCGCATCGTTGCCCGGGTAGCGCAGACGCACCTGCTGCAGGAAGCGGCGGTTGATCTCGTAGATCAGCTCCAGGTGGCGGGGCAGCAGATCGGCGAACAAGCCCAGATCCCACTTCTCCAGGGCTTCTGGCAGCAGGGTGTGGTTGGTGTAGGCCACCGAGCGGCTGGTGATGTCCCAGGCCTTGTCCCACTCCAGGTGGCGATCGTCGATCAGCAGCCGCATCAGCTCGGCCACGGCGATCGCCGGGTGGGTGTCGTTGAGCTGAACAGTCCAGTAGTTGGGGAAGTCCTCCACGGCCAGGCCGCGGTGGTCGAGGCTGCGCAGCATGTCCTGCAGCGAGCAGCTCACGAAGAAGTGCTGCTGCTTCAGGCGCAGGCGGCGGCCCTCATCGGTGCCGTCGTTTGGATAGAGCACCTTGGAGAGGGTTTCGCTGCCCACCTTCTCCTCAACAGCGCCGTAGTAATCGCCGATGTTGAAGGCATAGAAGTCGAAGCTCTCGGTGGCATCGGCGCGCCAGAGCCGCAGCCGATCGCAGGTGTTCACCCGGTAGCCCAACACAGGCACGTCGTGGGGCACACCGATGGCATGCTCGGCTGGGATCCAGCGGGAGCGGTAATTGCCCTTGTCGTCGATGTAGCTCTCGGTGCGGCCGCCGAAACCCACGAAGCAGGCCTCATCCGGCTGGGGCAGTTCCCAGGGCCAGCCCCCTTTGAGCCACTTGTCAGTGACCTCCACCTGCCAGCCATCGCGGATCAGCTGATCGAAGATGCCGAACTCGTAGCGGATGCCGTAACCGGTGGCGGGCACCTGCAGGCTGGCCAGCGATTCCATGTAGCAAGCGGCGAGGCGACCGAGGCCGCCGTTGCCGAGGCCGGGCTCCTCCTCAACTTCGAGGATCTGCTGCAGCGACTCGATGCCGAAGCGCTTCAGTGCTTCCTCCGCCGCCTGCTGCATGCCCAGGTTGAGCAGGTTGTTGTTGAGCTGCGGACCGATTAGGAACTCCGCCGACAGGTAGGCGACGCTGCGCTGCGGCTGGGCCCGGATCGCCTCCAGGCTCGCGAGGTACCGGGTCATCAGGCGATCCCGCACCGCGTAGCTCAGGGCCATGTAGAGGTCATGGCGGCTGGCGGTGGGGGCCAGCTTGCCGAGCGTGAAGAAGAGGTGCTCGGTCATGCCGTCAAAGACGGCGTCGGCCTCCAGGCCAGCCCGTTCAGGGTCGGCATAACAGCCGGGGGTGGGCAGGCGCAGGTCGAGGCGTTGGGAGGGAGTGCTGCTCATGGAGTGGGGAAGGGTGAGTCAGGAACGCTTGTGAGAAAGCCGATGGGCCGGTGTGTTGCTCGGGCTCAGGCCTTGCAGGAGCCGTGGCCGAGGCTCCAGCGCCAGTTGTTGATTTCCGGTGCATCGGTGCCGTGCTCGTAGGCGTAGGCGCGGTGCTTCTGGATCTCGTCCTTCATCTGCTCCTTCACATGGGCGGCGCGGGAGCCGAGCTTCTCCACCCGATCGATCACATCGATCACCAGGTCGTAGCGGTCGATCTGATTGCTGATCGCCAGCTCGAGCGGTGTGTTGATGTTCCCCTTCTCCTTGTAACCACGCACATGGAAGTTGTTGTGGTTGGGGCGGTTGTAGGTGAGGCGGTGGATCAGCCAGGGATAGCCGTGGAAGTTGAAGATCACCGGCTTATCGGGGGTGAACAGGCTGGCGAAATCCACATCGCTGAGGCCGTGGGGGTGATCCTTGGGGTTGGAGAGGGCGAACAGCTTCACCACATTCACGTAGCGGATCTTGATGTAGGGAATCCGCTCCCGCATGATCTCGATCGCCGCCAGGCACTCCTTGGTGGGGATGTCGCCCGCGGAGGCCAGCACCACATCCGGGTCATCGGGTTCGGCGCCGCAATTGTCGTTGCAGGCCCATTCCCAGATGCCCGCACCCTTGGCCACATGGCGGCGCGCTTCATCGAGGGTCAGATATTGCAGGTGCTTCTGCTTGTCCGACACGATGATGTTCGCCACATTGGTTTCGGTGAGCGCTCGTTCGGCCACCGCCAGCAGGCTGTTGGCATCGGCCGGCAGATACACCCGGGTGATGCTGCCCTTCTTGTTGCCGGCCAGATCGATGAAACCGGGATCCTGATGCGTGAAGCCGTTGTGGTCCTGACGCCACACGGTGGAGGAGATCAGGCAGTTCCAGGGGCCGATCGGGGCGCGCCAGGCGATCTCTTCGCAGTGCTCCAGCCACTTGCAGTGCTGGTTGTACATCGAGGCCACCACATGGGCGAAGGCCTCGTAGGTGTGGAAGAAGCCGTTCCGCCCGGTGAGCAGATAGCCATCCATCATCCCCACCAGGGTGTGCTCGGAGAGCATCTCCACCACGGCTCCATCGCGGGAGAGCTCGCTGCCGTTGAGGTCTTCCGGCAGGAAGTCGGCCATCCAGGCTTTCTTGGTGGCGCCATACACGGCCTGCAGACGGTTGGAGGCGGTTTCGTCGGGGCCGAAGAGGCGATACCCACCGGGGTTGAGGCTGATCAGGTCGCGGATCAGTTCGCCCAGGGGATAGGTGTTCTCCTTTTCGGTGGTGCCAGGACTCGTGACCGGCACCTCGTAGTTGCGGAGATCTGGGAAGAAGAGATCTTTGCGCAGGACACCGCCGTTGGTGTGGGGGTTGGAGCCCATGCGGCGATCACCTTTCGGGGAAAGGGCGCGGATCTCCTCGCGCACGGCGCCGTTGTCATCGAAGAGTTCCCAGGGGCGGTAGCTCTTCATCCAGTCTTCGAGCAGGCGCAGGTGGCTCTCGTTGCTCTTCACATCCGCCACCGGCACCTGGTGGGAGCGCCAGAAGTTCTCGATTTTCTTGCCGTCGATCTCCTGGGGGCCGGTCCAGCCCTTGGGGGAGCGCAGCACGATCATCGGCCAGCGGGGGCGGAAGGCTTCACCACTGCTGCGGGCCTGGTCGCGGATCGCCCGGATCTCCAGCACCGCCTGCTCCATCGCCACCGCCATCTGGCGGTGCATGGTCATCGGGTCGGAACCCTCCACCACGATCGGGCTCCAGCCGTAGCCCTTCAGCAGGCTGTCGAGTTCCTCGTGGGGGATGCGGCTGAGGATGGTCGGGTTGGCGATCTTGTAGCCGTTGAGGTGCAGCACCGGCAGCACGGCACCGTCTTTCACCGGGTTGATGAACTTGTTGATGTGCCAGCTGGTGGCGAGGGGGCCGGTTTCGGCTTCACCGTCGCCGACGCAGGCGATCGTGATCAGCTCCGGGTTATCAAACACCGAGCCACAGGCGTGGGAGAGCACATAACCAAGCTCGCCGCCTTCATGGATCGAACCGGGCATTTCGGCGGTGCAGTGGCTGCCGATGTGCCCTGGGAAGGAGAACATCTTGAAAAACTTCTTCAGCCCCGCCTCATCGAGTGATTTGTCGGGGTAGCGCTCGGTGTAGCTGCCATCGATGTACACCGGGCCGCGGGCGCCGGGGGCGCCGTGGCCGGGGCCCGACATGTAAATCATGTCGAGGTCGTATTTGTTGATCAGCCGGTTGGCGTGGGTCCAGATGAACGCTTGGCCGGGGCTGGATCCCCAGTGGCCGAGCAGACGATTCTTGATGTGCTCCGGTTGCAGCGGTTCGCGCAGCAGCGGGTTGTCCTGCAGGTAGATCATGCCCACGGCCAGATAGTTGGCCGTGCGCCAGTAGGCATCCAGGCGCTGGAGTTCCTCATCCATCGGCGCCTGCACGTTCTGGGCGGCGGCCTGATAAGGCGTGGTGGTCATGATCCTGTCCATCCAGGGGTCAGTACGCGGAAGGTAGCCATGGCCTCCGGGCCTGGTCGTCATCAACGGCACATCGACACCGTGCGGTGGCCCACGTCAGCGGCTCAGCGGGAGCATCAATGGGCAGCGTTTGCCTTTAAGGTCCCCCAAACTTCGGACCGACCCGGCATGGTTCTCCCCCTGGAGCTGGCCCAGCTGCCCGAGATCCTCACCCAGCTCAGCAGTCACGATCTGGAGGTGGCCGAGACCCTGATCGGGGTGATCCGCTTCCTGCTGATCTTCGTGGCGGCGCGCACGATGGCGGAAGTGCTGGTGCGGCTGCAGTTGCCCACCATCCTCGGTGAGCTCCTGGCTGGCGTGATCATCGGCGCCTCCGGCCTGCATCTGCTGGTGCCTCCCGACACCCAGGCCCAGCTCAGCCAGAGCTTTGTGTCGCTGATCAGCGGCTTGGCGGCGATCCCGCCCGACACGATCCCGGAGATCTACAACGAAACCTTCCCGTCGTTGCAGGCGGTGGCGACGCTCGGTCTGTACGCGCTGCTGTTCCTCACCGGGCTGGAAAGCGAACTGGATGAACTGGTGGCGGTGGGCGGTCAGGCCTTCACCGTGGCCGTGGCCGGTGTGGTGCTTCCCTTCGCCCTCGGCACCTTCGGCCTGATGAGCCTCTTCCACGTGGAGCTGATCCCGGCGATCTTCGCCGGAGCGTCCATGACGGCCACCAGCATCGGCATTACCGCCAGCGTGTTCGGGGAGCTCGGTTACCTGAAAACGCGCGAGGGGCAGATTGTGATCGGCGCTGCCGTTCTCGACGACATTCTTGGCATTGTGATCCTGGCTGTGGTGGTGTCGCTGGCCACCGGCGGTTCCCTGGCGATTGCCCCGATCGTGAAATTGGTGGCTGCGGCGATCGTGTTTGTGGTGGCGGCGATCGGCCTCAGCCGCACCGCGGCACCTGCCTTCGACTGGCTGATCGACAAGCTCAAGGCGCCGGGGGAAGTGCTGGTGGCCTCCTTCGTGATCCTGTCGTTCAGCTGCTTTGCGGCCACGGCGATCGGCCTGGAGGCGGCCCTCGGCGCCTTTGCCGCTGGCCTGATCCTCAGCGGCTCCAAGCACAACCACGCCATTCAGCAGGCGGTGCTGCCGATCGTGACCCTGTTCGCCACGATCTTCTTCGTGCTTGTGGGTGCGGGCATGGATCTTTCGGTGATCAACCCGCTCGATCCGGCCAGCCGCTCCGCCCTCGTGGTGGCCGGTTTCCTGCTGGTGATCGCGATCGTCGGCAAGATCGCATCGGGTTGGGCTTTCCTCAGCGACAAGCCCACGCGCCGCCTGGTGGTGGGTCTGGGCATGATGCCCCGGGGTGAAGTGGGTCTGATCTTCCTCGGCCTGGGCACCAGTGCCGGCCTGCTCTCGCCCTCGCTGGAGGCGGCGATTCTGCTGATGGTGATCGGCACCACCTTCCTGGCTCCGATCCTGCTGCGCCTGGTGATCGGTGGCGACAAACCCGACGATGGCGACAGCGTTGATGAGGCGGTGGCGGCCGATCCGGTTGGCTTAATCTGATTGATTACGCCTTCTGGGATCAGCCCTGCTCTCGCCGTGCCAACAGCAGAAACAGGCTCCAGCCCACCGTGATCAGGGCCAGGCTGGAGCCCCAGCCCGGCCCGAGCGTCCAGCTGAGCAGAAGCTGCAGCACCAGTCCCACGGCGAGGGCCAGCAGCAGGCTGCTGATCACCAGGGCGACCTGCTGGCCACCGCGGCTGAGGGGACCCTGGGCCAGGCTTTCCTCAAGGCGCTGGAGCGGGCCGCTGAGGGGGATGTAAAGCGCCAGCGCCCAGAAGAGGCCGCCGCGCAGCATGGCGGGATCCACCAGGGGGCCGAGGCCGCCGCTCCATTCGTTCACGATCCGCGCATCACCAGGGCTGCCTAGCATCGCCAGCCCTGTGGGCGATTGCGGTGACCCTTGCTCCAGATGCTGCTCCGACCCGCCAGGTCGAGCCCTGGCGCTTCCGCGGCCATGCCGTGCATAGCCTCAGTTGCGGTCCCAGTGCCTCCAGTGCTGATCAAGGCCAGCCGGCCTTGCTGCTGGTGCATGGCTTCGGAGCCTCCACCGAGCACTGGCGCCACAACATCCCCGTGCTCAGCCGCAGCCATGAGGTGCATGCCATCGATCTGCTCGGCTTCGGCTGCAGTGCCAAGCCGGCGGAGCTCGCCTATGGCGGTGTCCTCTGGCGCGATCAGCTGGTGGCCTACGTGCAGGAGCGGATCGGCCGCCCCACGGTGATCGCCGGCAACTCCCTCGGTGGCTTCGCGGCCCTGGCTGCCGGTGCTGCCCTCGGCCCCGAGGCCGCCGGCGTGGTGCTGCTCAATGCGGCCGGACCGTTCAGCGACGAGCAGCAACCCGCCAAGGGCTGGGGCGCGATCGCCCGCCAGACGATCGGTGCGGCCCTGCTCAAGAGTCCACTGCTGCAGCGACTGCTGTTTGAGAACCTGCGCCGTCCGGCCACGATCCGCCGCACCCTCAACCAGGTGTACATCGATCGCACCAACGTCGATGACGCCCTGGTGGAAGCGATCCGACGCCCTTCGCTGGATCCGGGCGCTTTCGGGGTCTTCCGCACCGTGTTCGACATCCCCCGCGGTCAGCCCCTCGATGAGCTGTTCGCGGTGTTGCAGGCTCCGCTGCTGTTGCTCTGGGGCATCCGCGATCCCTGGATCAATGCCGCCGGTCGGCGTGCCAGTTTCCAGCGCCATGCCCCGGCAGCCACCACGGAGGTGGTGCTGGAGGCGGGCCATTGCCCCCACGATGAGGTGCCGGATCAGGTGAATGCGGCCCTGCTCGACTGGTTGGCGAGCCTGCCGCCGCGGCAGGCATGTCGGCCAGAACACCGGTGATTCATGGTCGCGGCGGTACCTTCCCGCCAACCTGGATCCAACGGATCAATGGCCATGACGCTCACGCAGCAGTCCGCGCCCTACGCCCATTGGGAGTATGTGCACCCCGAATCGGGTGATCGCCTCAGGATCGTGCCCGAGCGGGGCGGCCTGGTGAGTGAGTGGCGCTGCGATGGTCGCGAGGTGCTCTATTTCGACCAGGAGCGTTATGCCGACCCCAGCAAAAGCATCCGGGGCGGCATCCCAGTGCTGTTCCCGATCTGCGGCAATCTCCCCGGCGATGTGCTGCCCCTGGCCAGTGGGGAGTTCACCCTCAAGCAGCACGGGTTTGCCCGCGACCTGCCCTGGCAGCTGCAGCTGCTCGAGGATCAGAGCGGTGTGCGCCTCAGCCTTCACGACAACGAGGCGACCCGGACGGCCTATCCCTTCCCGTTTCTGGTGGTGATGGAGGTGCGACCCGTGCCCCAGGCCCTCGAGATCAGCGTCACGATCCGCCATCAGAGTGATGATCACCAGGGCAAGGAGCCCAAAAGCGACGCGGCTGCCGAAGCGATGCCCTTCAGCTTCGGCCTCCATCCCTATTTCAACGTCACCGACCTGAGTCGCACCCACCTGGAAGGGCTGGCGCCGGTGTGCCTCAATCATCTGGAGATGGCTGAAGCCGACACCGCCTCCCAGCTGGCCCGTCTGCCCGAGGGTGTGGACTTTCTTACCCGCCCCGCCGGCCCGGTGACCCTGGAGGATGATGTCGCCGGCACCCGGTTGCAGCTGCAACATCTCGATCCGATGGATCTCACCGTGGTGTGGACCGAGCCACCGCGGCCGATGGTCTGCCTCGAGCCCTGGACCGGGCCGCGGCAGGCGCTGATCAGCGGCGATCGCAAGCTTGAGCTCGCTCCCGGTGAGAGCCGCACGCTCGGCTGCCGTTACGTGATCAGCTGAGGGGATACGGCGTCGCCACCCCCGGCAGGCGACCGCGGCTCAGTTGCTGGAGCGGATCAAATTCCCGTTTCAGCGCCTCGATCAGGGGGCGGGCGGGGGCATCGAGCCAAGCCGGTAGGGCCGCGCCGGGATCGGCCGGCTCCGGCTGCACCAGCACCGTGAGCTGGCCGCCCAGCAGGTTTACCCGTTGCCGCAAGGCCTGCACCGCATACCCAGGCGTCCTTGGGGCATCGGCTGCGTTGGTGCTTTCTTGCCAGAGGTCGCCGCTGCCGGCCCCCGCCGCCAGCTCGCCCCGCCAGCCCTGGAGGCTGGACAGCTCCCGGCTGGCGAGCAGGTCGGCGACCCGGGCCGGCGGCAGGGCCAGACGCAGGAGCCAGGCGCAGGAGTCTGTGGGGGCAGCTGGGGTTGGCAGGGGACTGCCCCAGGAGTGTCGTTCCGCGCTCAGTTTGTGGTGCGCGGCGAGTGACTCGAGGCGGCTCAGCTGCGCCTCCAACGCCGCATCACTGACGCTGGCGATTCCCACCTGGATGCTCCAGGCGTGCGCTGTCGGGCCGGTGCAGGGGGCGGAGCATGGGTCGCCCTGCCAGTTGATCCATTCCGGGGTAAGCGTGCTGGCCCCCACCTCGGCGCGCCAGGCCTCCAGAGCCTGGAGCTCGCCTGCTACCCGCAGTTGGGCTCGGGCTGGCCGGATCGGCTGGGTGCGCAGGGTGAGGCTGTGGATCAGGGCGAGGCTGCCCCAGCTGCCGCAGAGCAGGCGCATCAGGTCGTAGCCAGCCACATTCTTGACGACGCGGCCGCCTGCCTGGGCGCTGATGCCATCGCTGCGGATGAGACCGATGCCGATGATCTGGTCGCGCACCCCCAGGTGCCGCTGGCGGAGGCCACCGCTGAGGCCCCGCGCCACCAACCCACCGATGCTGCCGGCGGAGCGACCGGGTTCCGGCAGGAGTGGCTCAGGCGTGCTGCCCCAGGGCCAGTCGATCGGCAGCCACTGGTTGTGCACCGCCAGGGCCGCCTGGAGCTCGGCCAGGGGTAGACCCGCCTCCACGGTCACGGTGAGATCGTCGACGGCGTGGTGGAGGATCCGCTTGAGTTGCCTGGTGCTCAGGCGCGGGTGGGCGCTGCCATCGGCGGCTGGTTGCAGGGGTGCGCCCCAGTGCAGTCGGGTGCCGAGTCCACAGGGCACCCAGGGGTGGCCGTCCTGGTGCAAACCGCGCACGGTGTCCTGCAGTTCACCCAGGCCGTCGGGTGCGATCAGCTCGTGATGGCGCGGTGACGCGGTGATGGCAGCAGAGGCTCGGAGGCCATGATCGTGCCATGACCATCGTGGTGATCGACGACGACCCCACCGGCTCCCAGACGGTGCACACCTGTCCGTTGTTGCTGCGCTGGGATCTGGACACGTTGCGCCGGGGCCTGCGCCATCCCTCCCCGTTGCTGTTTGTGCTCGCCAACACGCGGGCCCTTGCGCCGGCAGCCGCTGCAGCCCGCAATCGTGAGATTGCCAGCGCCCTGGTGGCGGCCCTGGCGGCGGAGGCGATTCCGCCTGAAGCGGTGCAGCTGGTGAGTCGGGGTGACTCCACCCTGCGCGGCCATGGTGTGCTCGAACCCCAGGTGCTGGCGGAGGTCTGGCAGGCCGAGGTCGGCCCGGTGGATGCCACCTTGCACGTGCCCGCCTTCCTGCCGGGGGGGCGCACCACGGTGGGCGGAGTCCATTTGTTGCACGGCGAGCCGGTGCACCGGTCGGCCTTTGCCCAGGACCGCGTCTTTGGCTACAGCACCAGCGATCTGGCTGCCTGGTTGGAGGAGAAGAGCGCTGGTGCGATTGCCGCCGCGTCTGTGGCCAGATTGAATCTGGAGCTGCTGGATCGGGCAGACCGGGCTGGCTCTGAGGCGCTGGTCGGCTGGTTGGCAGCTCTCGACGGCAACCGACCGGTGGTGGTGGATGCAGAGCGGCCCGAGCAGCTTGCGGCCCTTGGCGCGGCGGTGGAAGCACTCAGGGGGCGCAAGCGCTTTCTGTTCCGTTCCGCCGCCAGTCTGCTGAATGGCTTGGTGGAGGGGGCAGGGCGGCCCCTCGGGCCTCAACCTCTCGATGCCGCCAGCCTGGCATCCCTGCGTCGTCGTGGGGCCACAGGCCAGGCGCTGCCAGGGCTCGTGTTGGTGGGGTCTCATGTGCCTCTGGCGGATCAGCAGCTGGCGGTGCTGCTGGCGGAGGAGCGTTGCGTGGGCCTGGAGCTGCCGGTGGCCCGGATCGCCCGGGTGCTGGAGGGGGGCAGCGCCGATCTGTTGCTGGCGGATCTGGAACGGGAGTGGTTGGCGCGGTTGCGACAGCTGCTGGCGGCCGGGCGCACGCCGGTGTTGTTCACCAGTCGGGGTGAGTTGAGTTTCGGGATCGATGCTGCTGCCATGGAACGACGCCTGGCCTTCGGGATGGAGCTGGCCCGGTTGATGGCTCGCCTGGTACGCGGCCTGCTGCGCGGTGGCGTGCGCGGCGTGGCTGGCTCGGATGCGCAGGCGGCGCCAGCGTTGGGCTACCTGATCAGCAAAGGCGGAATCACCACCGGCACTGTGCTGGCGGAGGGGCTGGGGCTGGAGGCGGTGCAGCTGGAGGGCCAGCTCTTGCCTGGCTTGTCGCTGGTGAGGTCCCTGGGTGATGGTTCTGATGCTGTGGTTGGGCTGCCGATCCTCACCTTCCCAGGCAACCTCGGCGACCCGAGCACCCTGGCGGAGGCTTGGCATTGGATGGAGTGGGGTGGGGCGGGGAATGCTTGAGGCAAAGGCTGCGGCTCGGTTGTCTTCGAGCCCCCTCGACTCAACGCCATGTCGTCTCCCAGCAAGCATCAAGCTCGCAATTTTCAAGCCCTGAACCTTCAAGCTCGAACGGGGCCTGAATCCGCTCGATCAAAGGCTTCTCCCGACTGTCTCGAGTTCGACAGTGTCGAGTCCGACAATCTCCAGCCCGACAGTGTCCATGGGTATGACGCATTGTCATACCTACGGACAGCCGAGGCATCGACAAGACCCTCCTCAACATCAGCCGCACCAGGCCCTGCGCCGCTGGATCCTGTGGTGAGTGTGCGCGTCAGAACCACCACGTTGGCAGAGCTGGAGTGGCTCAAGCGCCGTCTTGGCATGAATCGGAGCAACTGCATTCGGATGGCTGTTGAGCACTACCTCGCCGCCCATCGCCTGGAGTCTGTGGCCGGCGAGCAGTCGCGACTGATTCAGGAGTTGGAGGGGTGGCCAGCTGTGGAGACAGACCTCTGCAGTGGCGACATCGTGCGTTTGGCCACGCCGCTTCGGATCAACCGCTCCCAGACGAGCGACCTGGCCGTGGTGTTGCAGGCCAGCCCCTGGGTGGGCACCCATCCCACCCTCAGTGTTTGCCCCATGGACACCACCAGAACGATATGAGCAGCCGACCCCCATGACCGATCTCCCCTTCCCTTTTTTCCTGATGTTGGATCGTGTGAGTTGGGTGGATCGTCAGGCGGTGCTGAGGCGGCACGGCCGTCTCAGCGATCAGGCGATGCTGCGTCTGCGCTCTGCACTGATGCGCTGGTTCGCTTGTTCCCCTGGGGGGCAGTCGCTCTGAGGCGCTGACAACCCGGTAGATCGGGCCAGCAGTTGCATCGGATGCAGGACCTCCGGACCATCGACCTCCAGGTGGCGGCGCAGTTGCAGGCTGCAGCCGATGTTGGCGCTCGCGATCACGCTGGCACCGGTGCCGCTCAGGTCTTGTGCCTTGATCTGGCCGAGTTCGGCCGCCTCGGCTGGCTGCACCAGGTTGTAGATGCCGGCGCTACCGCAACACACGCCCACTTCGGTGGCCTCGCGCAGCTCCAGCTCCGGAATCGCCCGCAGCAGCTGGCGAGGCTGGGCGGTGATGCCCTGGCCGTGGATCATGTGGCAAGCATCGTGATAAGCCACTGCGATCGGCAGCGGTTGGAGGGAGCGGCGGAATGCGTCTGAGAGGCCCCGGGCCGCCAGGAATTCATGCACATCCAACACGGGGTAGGGAAAGCCGCTTTGCCCCTCGTTCAGCAGCTCGCCGTAGGCCTTCATGGTGTGACCACAGCCGGAGGCCGCCACCAACACCGCATCGAGGCCCTCGACTCCCGCGGCCGTAGAGAAGCTGCGAACTAGCTCGCTGGCCAGTTCCCGCGTCTGTTCGAGCTGCCCCTGGTGGTGGCTCACGGCACCGCAGCAGCCCTGATCCGCAGGGATCACCACCTCGAATCCGTTCGCCTGGAGCACCGCCACGGTGGCCTGATTCACATCCGGATCGAAGCAGCGCTGCACGCAGCCGAGCACCAGTCCCACCCGGCCGCGGCGTTCGCCCCGGGCCGGATTCAGCAGGGGAAAGCGATCCCTGAACCCCTCCGCTGCCAGGGGGGGCAACAGCGCCTCCATGGCCTCCAGCTGGGGTCCGAGCCAGCGGGGCAGGCCGGCGCGGCGGGCCAGGGTTTGGAGGGGTCCTCCTGCGTAGGCGCGCAGGGGGGTGAGCAGGGCGCGCAGCCGTTTGGGGTAGGGGAGCACCGCCAGCAGCAGCTGGCGGAAGCTCTGCTGCCAGGGAGAGCGCAGCTCGTCTGTGTTCAGCTTTGGCCGGGTCGCCTCGATCAGCTGGTCGTAGCGCACCCCGGAGGGGCAGGCGCTGACGCAGGCGAAGCAGCCCAGACAACTGTCGAAATGGGACGCCACGGTGGCATCGAGGCTCAGCTCGCCCGCTTCGATCGCCTTGAGGGTGTGGATGCGCCCCCTTGGTGAATCCATCTCCGTGCCCAACACCCGATAGCTGGCGCAGGTGGGGAGGCAGAAGCCGCAATGGATGCAGGGGTCGGTGGGGTCAGCGATCGCCATGGCGCCATTGTGAAGGGCTGATCCGGATTCCGGCTTGCTGCAGTCGGCGTTTGAGTGTGGCGTCGTTGCGTTCCCGAAGGCTGTTGACAACAGGAGAATGCCCATAGCCGTGCAGCGTGGTCTGGGGATTGCGCGTGAGGGGAGCTCGCAGCCAGTTCACGATCAGGGCATGGCGCACGATGGGGCTGCGATTGCTGCTGGAGGCGTGCAAGGTCCAGGGCGTGTGAACCGTGGCGTCGCCGAAGGCCATCGGTGCCGCCATGGTGGGGGACCTTCCCGGCAGGCCGATGGGCGTACTGACAGCGGCCTGGGGTTGATGCAGAAGGCAATGGCGATGGCTGCCAGCCATGAACTTGAGAGGGCTGTTCATGGCATCCATTGCCTGCAGCGGGATCCACACCGACAGGGCCTCCAAGCTGTCGCTGGCGATGAAACGAGCGTCCTGATGCCAGGCGGTGCCGGGCTCCCCGGGGTTTCGGCTGTACAGGGTGACCGCCAGCAGCTCCAGCGGCTCTCCCTTGAGGTCGCAGGCGCGATCCAAGCGCTCCAGGAGGCTGGGGGTTCGCAGCAGCCGGTCCAGGGCAGGCAGATCATCCTGTAGAAACCAGAGGTGTTCACCGCTCTGTCGCCAGATGGCAGCGGAGTCGATGATCCGAGGGATGAGCTCGCGCAGTTGGAGGCGTGTCGACGGATCGAGAAATCCCGGAATGAAAACGAAACCGTCTCGGTTGAAGCGGGCTTCAGCCAGTTGCATGGCTCAGCAGATACAGCTTGAGCATCCAGTCGTTGGGGGAGTTTGCCGTCGGCATCAGTTTGAAGTGACTGAAGCCGATTCGGTGGCTCGGTTGGTGATGGTGTTGCCAGTGGACCTGGCGCTCCAGACTGCGCTCCAGGGCTCCTGTGGGCAACCAGGGGCTCACTTGAGCAATCAGGCGATCGACGGCTGGATCGGGCCAGGCACTGCCCTGTTGCAGCCGTCCGGCAGGGAACAGTTCAAAGCCGAGATGGCTCAGGCCATCGTTTCCCCAGTCGAAGGTGGCCGACCAGGACAGGTCGTCGCAGGCCAGCAGATGGTTCAGTTCGGGATCCTCGAGCGCGGGATGACGTCCCCGGAGCCAGGCGGTCTGGCCGGCACCGGTGAGGTTCAGGCGCCAGCGGCCCTCGCGGTGGGCGGGGCGATCCGGGAACAGGCCTAGATGGCTGATTACAACATTTTCCCCAGGCAGGGTCCTGGGCCAGGGTCGTGACTCGATCGTCCCGTGGGCATTCGGCTCTTGTGGCACCAGTTCGTTGCGCAGGCTCTGCAGGGCCTGCACGGTGTGGGTCTGGTGGTTCATCAGCCGTAGGAACAGTCCTGGTGGCCCTTGGAAGGGCTGGTCGAACTCCAGCCATGGATCCCGCAAACTGCCGCGGCCTCTGCTGAGGGCCCGATCCAGGGCCTGCAGAAGGGGTGACCAGGCGTCCCACCCCCGGCGCGCGCTGGGGTGAGGAACCGGTAGGGAGAGATCCGCTGGCGCGTCGGGATTGTTCAGTGGAATCTCGAGCAGCGCCACCGCTCCGATCGGCGGGGTGGGGCTTCGCATCACCCAGGTCCTCGCATCACACGTAGCAGTGCAGAGTGGTGCGGGATTGGTTCAAGCGTAGAAATCCCCCCAGCACCACCCTGGGGCGCGGACCCACCGTCGGTCGGATCCGATGGGGGTGAACTCCAGCGTTAAACAGCAGCAGATCACCGGCTGCGAGGTCGTGTTGTTCCCGGTTGGCAAGGATCTCCAGCTCACCCCCGCCGCTGGCGGCCTGCAGTGCGTAGATGAAACTCATCTGCAGATCCGGGTCGAACAGGGTGTCGGTTAATCCACCGGTCTCGACCAGGTTGCAGTGATTCCAGTCGCGCTCGCAGTGATCCGGGATGGTGCCCCCCGGTGCCATCTCCCGCAGGGCCCAACCCGGCAGGGGGGTGCCGTCTGCAAGCCGCAGAGGATGAACGGGCAGAGCGAATCGCTGTTCGAGCCAATGGCAGAGGGGCTGGAAGAAGAGTTGATCGAGCCGTTGGCAGGGTTGACTCGGTCGTTTCCGAAGGCTGTGCCGATAGCGATCCGGTGCTGTGCCAACGCAGCTGCGGGGCAGGGTGCGACCCCATGGCGTATTGGCCCAGGCCCCTTGATGCCGCGTGCTGCGCAGCTCATCGCACACAGTGCTGATCGCTTCGTGATCCCAGCCTGGTCGGTCGCGACGGAGAGCCAGCTCGCCCTCCAGGACGCTCTGAAGCAGCGTGGGCGTCAACTGGCCTAAAAACGCTCGATGATCGCCTTGGCGAAACCGCTGCAGCTCACCGGCTCCACGGCCGGTTCCATCAACCGGGCCAGGTCGTAGGTGACCTGTTGATCCGCGATGGCGGCGCTGAGGCCCTGCGTGATCAGGTCGGCGGCCTCCTGCCAACCCAGGAACTCCAGCATCATCACGCCGCTGAGGATCACCGACCCCGGATTGATCCGATCCAGACCAGCGTGCTTCGGCGCGGTGCCATGGGTGGCTTCAAAAATCGCCGCGTGATCACCGATGTTGGCGCCGGGGGCCATGCCCAGACCGCCCACCACGGCGGCGGCGGCGTCGGAGATGTAGTCGCCGTTGAGGTTGAGGGTGGCCAGGATCGAATACTCCTGGGGCCGGGTCTGGATCTGTTGGAAAATGCTGTCGGCGATCCGGTCATCGACCAGCACCATCTGCTTCCACTGGCCATTGCCGTGGCTGCTGCCGATCGCCTCGATCACGCCCTGTACCTCGGCATCGATCGCGGCCTTTTTCTCCGGCGTCAGGCTGTCGTAGCCCGGTTCGATCATGCGTGCATTCGCCTGCACACTCAGGTTGGGATCACTGTCGAGATTGCCGAGGATCCAGCTTTCCCGCTCGGTGATGCACACGTCACGGAATTCGGTGGTGGCCAGCTCGTAGCCCCAGTCGCGGAAGGCGCCCTCGGTGAATTTCATGATGTTCCCCTTGTGCACCAGGGTTACGTGACGCTTGTCGCCCTCCATGCGCAGGGCGTGCTGGATCGCCTTGCGGATGTGGCGCTGGCTGCCGTGCTTGCTCACCGGTTTGATGCCGATGCCGGCACCCTCCGGGATCTGGCGCTGGCCCAGTTTGCCGTTAGCGGGGATCACCACCTCATTGAGGTGCTTGCGCAGCTCCTGCCCCACCGGGTCATTCGCTTCCCACTCCACCCCCATGTAGATGTCTTCGGTGTTTTCCCGATACACGATCACGTCGAGATCTTCCGGGCGTTTGTGGGGGCTCGGCGTGCCGGCGTAGTAGCGACAGGGGCGCACACAGGAATACAGATCAAAGAGTTGGCGCAGCGCCACGTTCAGGGAACGGATGCCGCCGCCCACCGGCGTGGTGAGGGGGCCTTTGATCGCCACGCCATAACGGCGGATCGCTTCCAGGGTGTCTTCGGGCAGGTATTGATAGGTGCCGTAGAGGTCGCAGGCCTCATCGCCGGCGTACACCTTGAACCACTCGATGCGACGCTCGCCGCCATAGGCCTTGGCCACGGCGGCATCCAGCACCTTCTGGGTGGCAGGCCAGATGTCCACGCCGGTGCCGTCACCGCGGATAAAAGGGATGATCGGGTCGTTGGCCACCACCGGCTGACCGTTCTCGAAGCGGATCGGTGTGCCCTGGCTGGGGGCCGTGAGCTTCTCGAACTGAGCCATGGCTGGGTCGCCGCCGGGCGGCATCACATCGGGGCCGAGCCTATGACTCAGGGGGGATCCCTAAAGTTCGCCCTGATCCGCTGCGCCATCAATGCCGAACCCCAGTGGTGTGTGGGTGGTGGCGGCTTGCTTCAACGAGCAGGACGTGATCACGACCTTCATCGACCGGGTGTTGGCGGTGCCCGGAGTGCACCAGCTCGTGCTCATCGATGACGGCTCCCGCGATGCCACGGTGGAGCGGATCCTGACCTGGCAGGCCCAGCACCAGGAGGCGCCGATCACCCTGCTGGAGCTGACCCGCAACTTCGGTAAGGAGGCGGCGATGCTGGCCGGCCTGGATTACGTGGCGGGTCGCTGCGAGGCGGCGGTGCTGATTGATTCCGACTTGCAGCACCCGCCGGAGCTGATCAAGCTGATGGTGGCCGAGTGGCGGGCTGGCGCGGAAGTGGTGACCGCCGTGCGCGATGACCGCGACCAGGAATCGCGCCTGAAGGTGGCGAGCGCCTCCTGGTTTTATCGGGTGTTCAACCGGCTGGTGGATTCGATTCAGCTGCAGGAGGGTGCCGGCGACTACCGCCTGCTCGATGCTCCGGTGGTGGAGGCGCTCATCCGACTGCGCGAATCCAGTCGTTTCTCCAAAGGGCTGCTGCCCTGGACCGGTTATCGCAGTGTTGAGCTGCCCTACCAGCGGGTCAGCCGGGTGGGCGGCACCACCTCCTGGAGTCCGCTCAAGCTGTTTGGCTATGCCTTCGACGGCATCTTTTCCTTCTCGGTGTTGCCCCTGAAGGTGTGGAGCGTGATCGGCGCCTGTGTGTCGCTGCTGAGCCTGATCTATGCCCTGGTGATCGTGCTCGACACCCTGCTCACGGGTGTGGATGTGCCCGGTTACGCCACCTTGAGCGTGGCGATTCTGTTTCTCGGTGGCATTCAGCTGATCGGCATCGGCGTGCTCGGGGAGTACATCGGTCGGATTTATGTGGAGGCCAAGGCCCGCCCCCACTACTTCATCCGCTGCATCCACCACAGCTGAACGCGTTCAGGCGGTCACAGCGCCTGCAGAGCACGCCACTCGCGTTGGCGCCAACTGGAGGCGGCAAACGGTTGCGACACGGCGAACCCCAACGCCTTCAGATCCGTGTCGAGGGGGGCGCCGGGGTGGGCCAGCAGCAGGGGGGCTGTTTCACCAGCCTGCTCCTGCCCAGCCAGGCGTTGCAGCTCTCGCCAGGCGGCATTCAGCGGAGCGCCGGCCATCTGGCCGGTGAAGAGCACGCCGGCAAAGCTGCGGTTGCTGCTGAGGCCGTGGCGTCGCATCGGTCGGCGCGCCCGCTGGCTGAGCAGCTGCAGCACCAGCCACTTGAGCAGTCCGGCCTGGCGCCAGGCCTCCCACCAGCAGCGCAGGGGCAGACCGGTGGGTAGGGGTTCCTCGGTGCTGCGCAGCCACGCGATCTGTTCCCGATCGGCCATCGCCAGAAGTGTGTTCAGCACCAAAGGCACGAGATGGATGTGCTGATGGCCGTCGAGGTGGATCGGGCCGGGGCCGCATAGTTGGCGGAAGCGGGCGATCTGGGCCTCGATCTCCCGGCCGAGTTGCTCCGCGATGCGGCGTTGCTGGCGTGGTGGCCCCAGGGAGGCGAGCAGCCAGCGCCCGAAGGAGAGGCGCAGGTGGCCCCGTGCATCCACCAGCTCGGGAATCGTTGCTGCTGGTGCCGCCGCCGGGCCCTCGGTGAGGCAGAGATGCAGACAGAGCTGCAGATTGGGCCGCTCCGCTTCCACGGCCTTCCAGCCGGCGACACCCGCTGCCGCCGCCGGGCCGTTCACCAGCAGGCTGGTGCCATCGAGTCGGCCGGCTTGCGCCAGCTGCAGGATCGCCCGGTTGGTGGCGTCGCTGAGGCCGAGATCGTCGGCATGGAGGCGGGGCCGGGGGGCGTTCGGGTTGAGTTGGTCGCTGCGCCTCTGCAGGCTGAAACGGGCCGCCCGCGACCAGATCAGGGCGTTGAGCACGGTGGGCGTGAACACCAGCACCACCAGCTCCAGCGGTGGCGGCAGCAGGCCGCGGATCACCAGCGGCAACAGGCTGCACACTGCCAGGTTCACGCCGTATTGGAGCAGCAACCAGCGGCGGGCGAAGCGTTCGCCGCCGGTCTCCGGCCGGAAGGTGACACGGGCATGGCCCAGATAGCCCGCCACGGAGGCGGCCAGGAAGGCGAGGGGGTTGGCCAGCCACACCGGCAGCAACACACCAAGGCCGAGCAGCACGCCAGCGTGCACCGCGGCGGCCACGACGCCCACCAGGCCATAAAGCCCCACGCGGCTGCTGAGTGACCTTGAATTCATGGTCGCAACCGTAACGGCAGCTGGCGCGGCCGGCCTGCATCCTTCAACCTGGAGGTGAGGGGGTGTTGGGCGAGTGAATGCAGCGGAAGCGGTCGACAGCGTGGCACTGGCCCAGGCGCTCGCCTCGGCGGTGACCCTGGTGCGCCAGCAGTTTCCGGCGGCCACGGCCAACCTCAGCCCCTGGCGGGATGATCCGCTCACCCGTCGCTGGAGCGAGGAGGAAACCCTGGATCTCGCTTTCCACTTTCCCGGTTGGAGCCCGCGTCTGCAGTGCCGCAGCCTGTTGCTGCAGCTGCGCCTGAATCACAACCGGGCCCTGCTCGGGGTCTTGATGCGCGGCATGACCTACGAGGGCGAACGCTGGCGGCTGGCCACCGTGGGCGACTGGCAACCCTCCGGTCGCCACCTGCCCCAGCCCGATCGGGTGCATCAGCTGCAGCAGATCTGCCGCGACCTGCACAACCTGTTCCCGCTGGCCTCGTAACCCTTCGCAACCCTTGTGACCGTCCAGATGGACGTGGCTTTTAAGGTTTGTCGCATTGCCGAATCGTCCCCTCCATGTCCGTCGCTCTGGCTGCCCAGCTGCGTGAAGGCACCAAGAAGTCGCACACCATGGCCGAGAACACTGGCTTTGTGAGCTGCTTCCTCAAGGGCGTCGTCGATAAGGGCAGCTACCGCACCCTGGTGGCCGACCTGTATGTGGTCTACAGCGCCATGGAAGAGGAGATGGCCCGCCTGTCCGGCCACCCTGTGCTCGCGCCGATTGCCTTTCCGGAGCTGAACCGGCGTGAAGCCCTCGAGCAGGACCTGGCCTATTACTACGGTTCCGACTGGGCCCAGGCGGTGAAGGCCACTCCCGCCGCCGAGGCTTATGTGGCGCGCATCCGGCAGGTGGCTCAGGAGTCTCCTGAGCTGCTGGTGGGGCATCACTACACCCGCTACCTGGGCGATCTCTCCGGCGGCCAGATCCTGAAGACGATCGCCCAGAAGGCCATGAACCTGAGCGGTGATGAGGGTCTGAATTTCTACTCCTTCCCGGCCATCGCCGATGAGAAGGCGTTCAAGACCACCTATCGCGCTGCGATGGATCAGTTGCCGATCGATCAGGCCACCGCTGATCGGATCGTGGAGGAGGCCAACCATGCCTTCCACCTCAATATGACGATGTTCCAGGAGCTGGAGGGCAACCTGGTGGCCGCGATCGGCAAGGTGCTCTTCGGCTTCCTCACGCGCCGCCAGCGCGCCGGCAGCACGGAGGCCGTGGCGGCTTGATCGCCCACCCCACGATCAACTCCATCCGGGTTCTGGTGCCTGGCACCGGAACCCGCTTCCGTTGTGGGGGCCTGAATGTGGCCCTCCAGACCGCCCGTCTGCTCGGCCGGCTCCGGCCCACCCAGGTGGTGACCTATCGGGCCCGGGAGAGGGAGCACCCTTGGTTGGAGGATTTACTGGCCCAGGAGACGACGCCTGGCGCTGCCCTCTGGGTGGTGAGCTGGGGCTTTGATGTGCCCGGGTTGCTGGCAAAGCTCCGGGGTCGGCCGGTGGTCTATCAGGCCCACAGCAGCGGCTATGGCTTTGACCTGCCGCCGGGTGTGCCGGTGGTCGCCGTCAGTCGCAACACCCTGGGGTATTGGGGTGATCGGGCGCCGCGCAATCCCCTGTTTCTGGTGCCCAATGCCCTGGAGCCCCAGTGGTTGGCGCGGGGTGCCCGCCCTGGCGCGGTCGATCACGGCTCGGCTCGGCGTCCGATCGATGTGCTGGTGCAGCAGCGCAAGAGCAGCCCTTATGTGCTGGAGCGCCTGGTGCCGGCCCTGCGGGGGCAAGGGCTCACGGTGGAGGTGCAGAGCGGTTGGGTGGAGGATCTGGTGGAGCTGTTCAACAGCGCCAGCGTGTACCTCTACGACTCGGCCGAGTATTGGCGCGGCCGGGGCGTCAGCGAAGGGTTTGGATTGCCGCCGCTGGAGGCGCTCGCCTGTGGTTGTGTGCTGTTCAGCAGCTTCAACCATGCTCTCGCCGACACCCTGACCCCCGGAGTCACCGCCCATCAGATTGGCCAGGGGTCCCTGCAAAACGACCTGAGCCGGATTGCGGCGGCGGTGGCGACTCCGGAGCCCTGGCGTCCGCAACCCTCCGTGCTGGAGTCCCTGCTGATCGAGGTGTCGGAAGAACGCTGGCTGGACCATTGGGAGCGCACCCTGGAGCAGCTCGAACAGCTGCAGGCGCAGAACGCCCTGGGGCTCGATCCGGCCGCGGCGCTTCGCTCGCCCTCGACGCGCCGTCTGCGTTGGGAGCAGCGCCTGGATCGCCTGCGCGGCAAGGTGGCCGATCGGTTGCCTGGCTGGCCGAACCGGAGAAAACCCTGAGGGATTAGGCGGTCTAAGGTCAGCGGAGATGGAGCAGGTAGGCGTTGTGCTGCGCAAACGTTGTCTGAACGCTTGGTTGCAGCACAAGGTTGATCGCTGACGGTCTTCATGCCCCTGCAAAGCCAGACCTGGAGCAATCTCAGTCAGCTGCTGCGTGCTCTGCCGCAGCGCCGGGTTCGCCTTCTGGTGCTGGTGTTGATCGCGTCCCTGTTTCAAGGGTTGCTTGATGTGTTTCTAGTGGCCTTGTTGGCCCGCCTCGTGGGGCTGCTGGCTGGAGCGCGACTCGAGGACTATCTGCCCGGCATCCGGGTGTTCGGTGGTGGTTTTCTCGATCAATCGGGCTGGCTGGTGGCCCTGCTGATTGCATCCTTCTGGTTCGCTTCCGGGATTCGTTTCAGCGTGTCTCTGATGCAGAGTCTGCTGAGCGCTGAGGTATGGAACGACCTGGTGAATATGGTGTATGCCAATTTGATGCGCCAGAATTATGAGTTTTTTATCCGCAACCGAACCGCAAACCTGTCAGAAAAGTTTAATCGTATTCTCAACAGTGTGTCGACTGGGGTGATTAGCCCATTGATTCTGATTGCCGGCAATGTGGTGTCGGTGTCGGCGCTGCTGATCGGTGTGATTGTGGTTCTCGGGTTCAAGGCCCTGTTGGTGTTTCTGTTGATGTTGGCGGCCTATGTGCTCGCCTCGCGCATCATCACTCCCTATCTGCGTTTGTCGACGAAGCAGCGGATTCGGTATGGCCGAAGAATTAATCTCTTGTTGATGGAATCGTTGCGCTCCATGCGTGAAGTTCAGCTTTACTCTGCTGAAAACTATTTTGTTTCCCGGTTTGCCCATGATGGCGTCATCGCCAAGCGTTACGACCGCATCGGTCGTCTGCTTCCCGATGTGCCCCGTCTGGTGATAGAGCCGGCCGGAATCACGATTCTGTTTTTGGTGGGGATCGGCCCGGCCTTGTTCAGCGGTGATGCCGGAGCGATTCGTGATGCGGTGCCGGCCCTCTCCGCTCTGCTTGTGGCGCTGCTGCGCATTTCCGGCCCGCTCCAGTCGATGTTCCGCAGTGTTAATCGTCTCCGCGGCGGTTTGCCGGAGATCGTGGATGCGCTGGAACTCCTCCGCCTGCAACCGGAGCGCTACCTGCTCTCTTCGCCGGGTGTGCCGACTCCGGAAGGGGTCATGCCCCGTCGCTTCATTCAGCTCAAGGATGTGAGCTTCCGTTACACCGCTGACGGGAAAGAGGTGATCCGGGATGTGAATCTCACCGTGCCGATCGGTGCGCGGATTGCCCTGGTGGGTCGCACCGGTAGCGGGAAAACCACCCTCGCCCATCTCCTTCTTGGTTTATTCCAGCCCACCAAAGGTGCTTTGTGCCTGGATGGGGTGGAGGTGGCGGCTCAGGAGCTCCCCGCCTGGCAGGCCAACTGTGCCTTTGTGCCTCAAAATATACGCCTTGTGGATGGCAGCATTCGCGACAATGTGGCCTTTGGTTGTGATCCCGACACCATTGATGATGATCGGGTCTGGAGTGCTCTGGAAGCCGCCCAGTTTGATGAATATGTGGCTGGCATGACCTACGGTCTCTACACGATGATCGGTGAGAACGGGATCAAATTGTCGGGTGGTCAGCGGCAGCGTCTGTCTTTGGCTCGGGCCTTTTTCCGCGGTGCCAAGGTTTTGGTGTTGGACGAAGCCACCAGCGCTCTTGATAACAAAACGGAGCACGACGTGATGCAGGCCCTCGACATCGTCGGTCGACGTTGCACCACGATTGTGATTGCCCATCGCCTCTCCACCGTCAAGAAGTGCGATCTGATTCATGAAATGGCGCAAGGGCGCGTCATCGCCAGTGGTGATTTCGAACAACTGCAGGAGCGCTCATCGTCCTTCCGCGCCATGGCTCTGATCGAGAACGGCTGAGCGCTCGATGGCCGATTTTGTTGTTCTCGCCACTGCCGACTGGGATCATCCTCTTTGGACGAACAAGCAACACACCGCACTTGAGCTGGCCGCCCAGGGCCATCGTGTGCTGTATGTCGAGTCGCTCGGCATTCGCCCGCCGCGGGTCGGTGCAGCCGATCGCACTCGGATCCTGCGGCGCTTGCGGCGGATGTTGCAGCTGCCGCGGCAGCGGCGTGATCGCCTGTGGGTTTGGTCGCCGCCCGTGCTCCCGGGCGGGCATGACGGACTTGGCCTGGGCCTGAACCGGCGTCTGCTACGCAACGGCTTGGAGTTGGCCTGCCGCTGGATCGGCTTCCGCCATCCAATTCTCTGGACCTACAACCCGCTCACCGGCCTTTATCTCGACATTGAGAGCTTCGATGGCAGCGTGTATCACTGCGTTGATCGGATTCAGGAGCAGCCGGGGATGCCGGTGCAGCGCCTCGAGGTGAACGAGGAGCGACTGTGCCGGGCCGTGGATGTGGTGTTCACCACCTCCCCGGAACTGCAGACCAGTCATCTCCGCTGGAATGCCAACACCCTGATGTTCGGCAACGTGGCCGACCAGGCCCATTTCCGCCGGGCGATGAGCGGCGATCGGCCCTGCCCTCAGGCGCTGGCCACCCTTCCACAGCCGCGGCTGCTGTTCATGGGGGCGATCGATGCCTACAAGCTCGATTTAGAGCTGCTGCTGCAGCTGGCCCGTCGCCATTCCGAGTGGTCGTTGGTGCTGATCGGTCCGGTGGGTGAAACCGATCCGAGCACGGATGTGATCGAGCTCCAGGCCTGCCCCAATGTGCACCTGATGGGCCCCCGCCCCTATGGAGATCTGCCCGATTGGCTCGCCCATGCCGATCTGGCCTTGTTGCCGCTCCAGATGAACGGTTACACACGCCATATGTTCCCGATGAAGTTCTTCGAATATCTGGCGTCTGGATTGCCGGTGGTGGCCACGGCCATTCCGGCGCTCCAGCCCCACGGCGATGTGGCCTGGCTCTGCCCACCGGATCCGACTGCGTTTGAGCAAGCGATCACCGCCGCCCTTGAGGGGCAGGGACCGACGCAGGAACAGCGCCTGGAGCGAGCCGCCGATCACACCTACGCCAGCCGCACCCGCGCCATGCTCGATCAACTCGACCGCGTGGGTCTGCTGGCGGAGGCGGAACGCCAGCAGGCAGGCCCGCTGGCGGGTTATCCAAGTCGCAGGGAGCGCTTTGGGCAATGGTGCACCGGTCTGGGATCGCAGCTGCTGGTGGCCCTGAGCCATCAACTGATGCGTCGCGGCCATCCCGAGTTGGCGCTGCGGTGTTTGCAGGGCCGCCTGCGCTGGGGCGAGGGGGATCGGATTCTGCTGGGGGGACTGGTGCTGCCGTTGGTGCGTTGTGGTGCCTATGGGCAGGCGCGGGAGGTGATGGACACGCTCTGGCTGCGTTACGGCCATCTGGGGGAGCTCAAGCAGTTGCTGTTTCGTCGCGGCAACCGCCCCTCCGAGCGTGAGGAGCAGGTGCTGCTCTTTGAGGAGCTGGTGGGCAGCACGGTGTTGCCACTCCACGCCCGGAACTATTGCCTGGTGGTGATGGCCCATCGCTGCGTCGATCTCGATGACCAGCCTCGGATGCGTCGCTGCGTGATGGCGATTGATGCGATGGCCACAGGGCTTGAGCAGGATCCGGGCACGCGTCTGTGCCGGCGGGCGAACCGCCGCAACCGCACCAAACTGCTGGTCTCCTGTTACGCCACCCTGCAGCGTCTGCACCTGGGCCTGCAGGATTTCGAGGCCTTGGTGGCCTTGGGACGTCGCGCCCTGATCTTTTTCGACAGCCTCGATCTCAACCGGATCGATCCAGACACGTCCTACCGACTCACCCGCAACAGCCTGAGGGTGCTGTCGCTCAATGTGATCGAGGCCTGGCGCACGAAGGACCATGCCCTGCTCCAGCAAGCGTTGCAGCCAATGGAGCGTCTGCGGGTCCACTGCGAGCAGGAATGCTTCGATGACCAGTCGGCCCAGGAAAATCACCGTGGCTTTGCCGATGCGATGGTGCAGCTCAGCCACGAGCTGGAGGCTGCGTTGCCAGGCGATGGGTTGGAGGCGGTGCGGAGCTTACTGGTGCTGATGATCCGCAGTGAGCGGGAGTTGAGCACGGAGGAGCGTCGCCAGCGGTTTGCCGATCAGATCGAGCCGCTGTTTCGCGCCTACCTGCCCCAGCTGGAACGCTGCCGTGAGCAACCCTTGCCATGACCAGCAACGGCCGCCGGGTGGTGCTTTACATCGACAGCCTCAAGCTCGGTGGTGCCGAGCGGGTGACGCTCACCTGGGCCCAGTGGTTGCAGAGTGCTGGCTGGCAGCCGCTGCTGCTGACGCGCAAGCCCCGCAGTTGGGATTTCTATCCGATCCCGGTCGGTGTGATCAGGGTGGTGGAGCCCGCTGATGCTGACTGGATGCAAACGCTCGGTGCGCTGGCGTTTCCGTTCCGAATCCGGCGGCTGCGCCATTGGCTCCAACAGGAGCGCGTGGATCTGGCCATTGGCATCACCTCCCTGCCGGCGATCAAACTTCTGTTCGCCTGTCGCGGGCTGGGCGTGCCCTGTGTCGTGTCGGAGCGCAATTTTCCGCCCCTGAAGCGGATTGGCCCGATCTGGAGCGCCCTGCGCCGGCTCAGTTATCCATGGGCGGCCCTGCATCTGGTGCAGACCAGGGCGGTGGGGCAGTGGCTGACCCAGCACCTCCACGCCCGGCGCCAGCTGCTGCTGCCCAACCCCGTGCAGTGGCCCCTGCCCGCCTTCCATCCCCAGCTCGACCCGGAGCAATGGTTGGCGGCCGCCGGCGTCAGGTCGGATGACCCGGTCTTGTTGGCGGTGGGCACCAAGGCGGAGCAGAAGGGGTTTGACCGGCTGGTGCGTTGGTTTGGCGAGCTGGCGCCGCGCCATCCCCGGTTGCAGCTCGTGATTGTGGGCCTGGATGAGCAGCCTTATCACGGTCGTGATCAGCAGGCCGATCTCTTGGCTGGGTTGCGGGATCAGCCGGAGCTGCGATTCCGGCTTCACTTTCCCGGCCGGGTGGGCAACCTGGCGGCTTGGTATGCACGCAGCCAGATTTTCGTGTTGTCGTCTCGCTACGAGGGTTTCCCGAATGTGCTGCTGGAGGCGATGGCCGCCGGATGCTGCTGCGTGGCTGCCGACTGCCCCCAGGGACCTGCCGATCTAGTGGACAACGGCGTGAACGGTGTGCTGATGCCCCTGGAGACAGAGGATCAGACCTGGGTGGAGCAGCTGGATCGCCTCTTGCGCGAGCGGGCGAGCCGGGTCCGCTTCGGGGCCGCGGCAACGGGCGTGCGTGAGCGTTATGCACCCACTCGCCTGCGCCGAAGCCTGATGGAGGCGTTGGAGCCACTTCTGTCGAACCCGATGGATGGACGTGGTGGCTGAGATGGACGATCACGATCGGGACGATCTCTGGTTGGTGCTGCCCCATCTCGGTCCCGGCGGGGCGCAGAAGGTGGCTGTGCTGGCGGCGGAGCACTTTCTCGCCAAGGGCTGGCGGGTGCGGATCATCACGCTTCTGGCGGAGCCGCCTCTGGCCCACACCCTGCCGGAGACTTTGCCCTGGAGCGATCTCAGCCCTGCGGTGGAGGCGGGCTGGCGCCGGAACCGCTTGATTCGCCGCGGTCATCGTTGGCTCGCCAAGCTGGTGATGGGGCCGCTGCTCGGGTTGTTGGAGCCGGTGCAGCCCCACAGCTCCGGCTGGCGTTCCCGGCTGCTGCGCTGGTGTTTGGCGGGGATCAGTGGCCCGCCCGCCCTGGTGCTCGCTGAGCACTTGCAGCAGCACCGTCCACGGCGGGTTCTCGCCCTGCTCAGCCGCACCAGCATGCTCTGTTGCAGTGCTCTCTGGATGCAGCCCTGCCGTCTGGTGGTGTCGGAGCGTAACGACCTCCGCCGCCAACGCCTGCCATTCCCCTGGCCCCGTTTCCGGCGCTTGCTCTATCGCCGTGCCGATGTGCTCACCGCCAACACGGCCGGTGTGCTGGAAAGCCTGGCTCCCCTGTTCGCCGAGCGACAGCTGGCCCTGCTCCCTAATCCGCTCCCCATGCCTCGCCTCGCCTCTCAGCCGGTTGGGGCGGGTGAGCGACAGGGTCTGGTGTGCGTGGCCCGCCTGGTGCATCAGAAAGGACTGGATGTGTTGATCGAGGCCCTGGCCTCAGGGGAAGGGGCTTTGATGACCTGGCCGCTGACGCTGGTGGGGGATGGCCCGGAGCGACCGGCGCTGGAGCGGCAGGTGCGCGATCGAAGGCTGGCGGAGCGGGTGCGTTTCATGGGATTTCGATCCGATCCGCAGACGTTCCTGCAGGAGGCTGCCGTTTTCGTGCTGCCCTCGCGCTTCGAGGGCATGCCCAACGCTCTGTTGGAAGCGATGGCGGCTGGATTGGCGGTGGTGGTGACCGATGCCTCCCCAGGTCCGTTGGAAGTGGTGGACGATGGCGTCACCGGGCTGGTGGTGCCGAGCGAAGCGCCCCAGGCTCTTGCTGCAGCGCTCGGGCGGCTGGCGGCGGATGCTCCCCTTCGCGCCAGGCTTGGGGCGGCGGCACAGACCCGGCTGCGTGAGATGGACTGGTCGGTGGTGGGGCCGATCTGGGATCAGCTGGTGGGGGGACCATGAGTCTGCAGCGGTTGCTGGTGTTCGCGCCGACGCGGCGCGCGGCCTCGGAAACCTTTGTGCGGGCGACGCTGGCCGGCCTCCCCTGCGAGGTGGTGGCCTACTTCGGCGATGAGTGTCCCCTGGGGCAGCCTGATCGCCTCGCCTATGGCCTGGCGGTGCTGCTCAGCAAGGTGTGCACGCGGCTGGGTTGGCTGAAGCTGGCGGGTTGGCCGGCGGCTCAGGTGGCCAGGGGGTTGATTGATCGTCATCGGCCCGATCTGGTGCTGGCGGAATTCGGCTTCCATGCCGTGCGGGTGATGGAGGCCTGCCCACGCGCCCGCGTGCCGCTGGTGGTGCATTTCCGGGGCTCCGATCTTTCGGCCGCCGGCAAATTGGGAGTGTTGCGTGAGCGTTACCGGCGGCTGATGCAGCTGGCGGCTGGCCTGATCTGCAAATCCCAGCCAATGGCCCGTACCCTGCGCGAGCTGGGGGGGGATCCGCAGCGGATTCTGATCAGTGCTTCCGGGGCGAATGCCGCCCTGTTCACCGCTGGCGATGCGGCAGCAGCTCCAGCCATTGCACTGGCGGTGGGGCGGTTTGTCGAGAAGAAAGGGCCCTTGCTCACGATTCGCGCCTTTGCCCGTATGCCCCTCGGGGAGCTGTGGATGGTGGGAGAGGGGCCCTTGCTGCCTGCGGCTCGGCGTTTGGTGGCGGAGCTCGGCCTGGAGGATCGGGTGCGGTTTCTCGGCACGCAGACCCAGGAGCAGGTGGCGGCGCTGATGCGCCGGGTGCGCGTCTTCGTGCAGCATTCCCTGGTGGCGGCTGATGGCGACAGTGAGGGCAATCCGGTGGCAGTGATGGAGGCCCAGTTGAGCGCCCTGCCGGTGGTGGCCACCCGGCATGCGGGCATCCCCGAGGTGGTGCTCGAGGGCGTCACCGGTTGGCTGGTGGAGGAGGGCGATGTGGACGCCATGGCGCTGGCGCTGGAGCGACTGCTGGTCGAGCCGGCCCTGGCGGCTCGCCTGGGTGCGGCCGGCCGGGAGCGGGTGCTGGCCCGCTTCACCCTCGACCATCATCTGCAGGATCTGATGGCGTTCCTGGAGCGCGTCGCGGCGGACGAGGTGTGATGGCGGCACCACGCAGATTGCTGTTAATCCGCGGCCTGGGGCACAGCGGCACCACGATCCTTGATCTCGCCCTCGGTGCCCATCCCGCCATCACCGGATTGGGGGAGGCGGTGCGGCTGCTGGAAACGCCGGCGGCGGGCGACGCCCATCGCGGCCCGGCTCAGTTGCGTGGACCGTTGCGCTTTGAACGGGCCTGCACCTGTGGTGCCGTCGCCGCCGCTTGCCCCGTGTGGGGGCCGGTGCTGGATTGGCTCCCGGCCAATGATCACCGGCCGCTGCTGGAGAAGTTGCATCACTTGCTCGATGCGCTGGCACCCGCCGAGGATGCCTGGGTGGTGGAGTCGTATCAGGACGATCGCCATCTACCCCTGCTCAGCGATCCCTCCCTGGAGATCCGGGTGATCCATCTCACCCGTGATGTGCGCAGCTGGGTGCATTCGCGGGCCCGGGATGGCCGCCGCCAGGGGCATTGGCTGCCGGGTCTGGTGCCGCTGCTGCGCTGGTGGCGCCTCAGCGCCCGTCATGCCGCTCTGTTTGAGGAGTGCGGCAAGCCGGTGTTCCGGCTGGGTTATGAGGAGCTGGCGCTGGCACCCGAAGCGAGCCTGCGTCGCCTGTGCCATTGGCTGGAGCTCGACTTCGACCCCGCGATGCTGCAGCCGGTGTTGCACTCCGGTAGCCACATCCTCGCCGGCAATCGGGTGCGCTTCGATGTGGAGAAAGGACGGGCGATTCACTACGACGCCGACTGGATGGGGATGGGCGCCGGGGTGGCACAGCTCGCCCTGCTCTGGCCACCCTTGGCTCGCCTGAATCGCCGTTTGGTTTATTCCGGCTTCACCGCTGGCCAGCGATAGATCCGGCCGTTGCTCACGGCGGGATCAAAGCGATAGATCGGCTCAAACGAGGAAATATCGATGCCATATTTCTCCAGCTTGTTGCCGGAGCCGATATCGAGAAAGAAGTCACCGGGGCCCGGTTGATAGAGCTGGCCGCGTTGGCGACCTTCGAGAATTCGATACTGCTTTTTGTCTGGGTCGAGATACACCAGGCGATCGAACGGCAGCCGTTTGATCGTGTCGGAATGTTTGAACCACGACTTGCTGAAAATCAGGTTCACCGGCTCACCCTTGCGTCGGGCCTTCCGCGCGACGGCATCGGCCTGATCGAGGGTGGCTTGCCAGGAGCGCTGGGTCTGGTGGATGTCGGTCAAGCGGCTCACAAAAGTCTGGGCGAAGCGATGTTCCACAATCAGCACCAGGCTGCTGAGGCCGATCGCCAGCAGGTTGATGGCCGGCCAGGACCATCGGGCCTGCAGCCTGGGTTCCAGCCATGCACTCCAGAGAAACAGCAGATCGAGCAAGGCGATCCAGTGCACCGGCAACGCCATGTAATTCGTGCTCTTGAAGCCCACCAGGGCATACAGCGCGAGGCTGTAGGTCAGGGCGGCGATGTTGAGACCATCGAGCAGCTGGAAGCGGGCCTGGTGGCGGGCGATCAAGACAGCGCGGCCGATGATGAAGGCGGTGAGCGATGCCGTGCGCAGATCCAGTTCCAGGGCGGAGAAGCGCAGGCCGGCGTCGTAGCGCGCATCTCCGAAGAACACACTCGGCAGCACGCTCAGACCGAGCACCGCGGCACACCAGAGCGGAATCAGGCCGATCAGCATGGCTTCGAGCTGATAAGCCTCCAGCCAACTTCGCCAGCCATGGCGCGACCAGCGCGGGGAATCCTGCAGCCCTCCCAGCGACCCGGCCAGCACGGTGGCAATCGCGGGAATCACGAACAGCAGGATGGCCGTGTCTTTGGTGAAACTTCCCAGTAGCGCTGCCGCCAAGGCGATGGTGCCATCGCGGCCGTTGCGGCTGTGGAGATAGCGGCCATAGAAGGTGGCGAATAGCGCCAAGAACAGGGTGAGCAGCCGCTCGCTGTAGATGAACTGGAAATAGTTGTAGGCCGCTGCGGGCGTGAACAGAAACAGCAGGCAGGCGATCCACACCAGGCTGGTGCTGCGAGTGCGTTTTGCCAGCAACAGGGTCAGCTGCACGGCGAGCACAATCGTGAGAATGAGCTCGATGGCGCTGACTGCAGACCACACCTTCACGTAGGGGGTCAGCCAGCTGAGGAGATGAAGATCCTGATGGGCGAGAGGAAAGAAACGGAAATCGTTGCGTCCCATCGATTCGCTGATGAAGGAATCACGCAACGAGAAATTGGACAGCAGAAAGCCGGTGTTGGCGTCGTCAAACCAGGTGAGAATTTCCTTGTAAAACCAACTGCTCTCGCTGATCATCACCAGGGCGTAGGCGATCAGCAGCACCGACGGCAGGGGGTGGCGGCGAATCGCGCGCAGGATGGCTGGGACGGGTGAACGCCAGGTCCAGGATTCCGAACCGATCAGCAGGGCGATGCTGAGGAGGACCACGCCGATGAACAGACCGTGGGCCCAGTCGTTGTAGGTCTGCAGCAGCTGGCCGCCTGCCGGGGAGAGTGCAGACGGAAGCAGCGCCCTGTTGCTGGTCAGCCAACCCCAGGCGATCAGGCCCAGCAGGCTGAGCAGCGCTGAGAGGGCAGCCAGGCCCAGCCAGTAGCGCTTGAACTGCTGCAGCCTCATCGCACCCTCACTCTTTGCGGTAGATCCTGCCGCTGTGCAGCGCCGGTGCGTAGCGGTAGATCAGGCTGTAGTCGCCCGGCTTCGGTGCCGTGAAGTCGCGTGCTTCACGGTCGATGTTGATCAGAAGATCGCCTGATTGGGGGGTGTAGGTGTCTCCTTCGCCAATGCCATCTTCCACGGTGTAGGTGCCCGCTTCAGGATCATGAATGATCAGGCGGTCGTAGGGCAGGCGGCCGAGATGGCGTTTACGTGAAAACCAGGTGGTGCGATTGCGGATGATGTTGACGTCAGCACCGTTGGCTTTTTGCTCGCGCGCCAGGCTCTCCAGTGTGGTGTAGGTCTGTTGCCAGGAGTCCTGGCGGATTTTCATGTTGGCGACGGTGTCGAAGAACGAGACGCCGGCCAGATGCTCCAGGCTGATCCAGCCCAGGCAACCGATGACGCCGATCGCTCCTGTGAGGCGCGGGCTGGACCGCTGTTGCAGTGTTGGGGCGATCGCTTCTGACCAGATCCAGAGCGCATCGAGAACGGTGATCAATTGGATTGGCAGGGCGAGATAGCTGCTGCTCTGCCAACCGATCAGCCAAAACAGGGCAGCGCCATAGAGCAGGGCGGCGATGTTGAGACCATCGAGCAGATTGGCCTTGATCCGACCAAGGGCGATCCCTAGAGCGCGCCAGGCGGTGAAGCTGCTGATCAGCCAAAAACGCCAGTCGGGTCGAAACACGAATTCGCCTCCTTTGCTGTAGGCCCCTTTGGCGGCATAGGTGCTGGGCAGCAGCGACAGCACGATGTAGAAGCACACAAACACCAGCGTCAGCGAACAGAGCCAGAGCTCCAGCCGGTAGTGCTTGGCCAGGGTGGCGGTGTTGGTGAGATTGAAGCGCGGGTATCCCTCCATCCTGCCGATGCTGCCGAGAGCCAGGGTGATCAAGGGCGGCGCAATGAACAGCACAATGGCGATGTCTTTGATGAAGATGCCGATCAGGCCGAATAGAATTGTGCTGTAAAACGAAGCTTGAGATTTGCTGCGTTGATAGTGGAGATAGCTGGCGAAATAGAGGCAGAAGAGAAAGGTGAGCAGGCGTTCGCTGTAGGTCAATTGAAAGAAGGCGGTGCCTGTGCTGGGCTGGAACAGCAGCAGCAGGCTGGTGATCATCAGGAGGGCTGGAATGGCAGCCCGACCGGTGATCCGTCGGATGAAGCGCGCACTGAGCACCACGATTGCGAACAGCTCGGCCGCACTCACCAGCATCCAGACCTTCACATAGGCGGTGAACCAGCTGAGAACGTGGAGATCCTGATGGGCGAGAGGAAAGAAGCGGAAATCGTCCCGTTTCATTGTCTCCCGCAGGAAGTCGTGGCGGAAGCTGAAGTTGTTGAGCAGATGGTCGGCGATCACATCCTTGTACCAACCCACGAGCTCTGGGTAAAACCAGCTGGTGCCTTGCACCATGGCCACGGCATAGCCGGCCCAGAGTGCGAGCACGAGCGGATGGGAGCGGGCCCAGCGCCAGAGTGTCAGCGGTTCGGAGGTGTTGGGGGCGCGGCGGATCAGCGCCACAAGCGTGATCACGGCGACGGCGAGCAGAACGAGAAACACGTCGTGGCTGGAGCCGCTGTAGTCCTTCAGCAGCTGTTTGCCCGCATTGGAACTGGGATCCGGGAGCAGTGACCGGTTCTGCAGCAGCCAGATCCAGGCGCCCAGCCCAAGGCCGCTGACGACCGCCAGCACGCTGTTGATCCAGACCAAGGGTGAGCTCATCGGATCGTGAGAGCTGGAAGGCCCTTGACCAGCTGATCCACGGCCTTGAGCTGGCTGAGGAAGGGCTCGAGCTGTTCCAGGGGCAGGGCGCTGGGGCCATCACAGCGGGCCTGATCGGGATCGGGATGGGATTCGAGGAACAGACCAGCCAGGCCCACGGCCATGCCGGCGCGGGCCAGTTCCAGCACCTGGTTGCGGCGCCCACCGGAGGCGGCACCGCCCGGTTCGCGGCACTGCAGGGCGTGGGTCACATCGAAGATCAGAGGCAGGTCGTTGCAGCAGCGCTTCATCACCCCGAAGCCGAGCATGTCGACCACGAGATTGTCGTAACCGAAGCTGCTGCCCCGCTCGCAGATCAGCAGCCGTTCGTTGCCGCATTCGCGGAACTTCTCCACCACATTCGCCATCTGCGAAGGGCTGAGGAACTGGGGCTTTTTGATGTTGATCACCGCGCCGGTGCGGGCCATCGCCTCCACCAGATCGGTCTGGCGGGCCAGGAAGGCGGGCAGCTGAATGATGTCGCACACCTCGGCGGCCGGTGCGGCTTGCTCCGGGCTGTGCACATCGGTGATCACGGGGATGCCGTGGCGGTCTTTCACCGCCTGCAGCATGGCCAGGCCCTCGCTGAGGCCGGGGCCGCGATAGGAGTGGATCGAGGAGCGGTTGGCCTTGTCAAAGGAGGCCTTGAACACCAGCGGAATGTGGAGGCGCTCGCACACCGCTCTGTAGTGGCCGGCCACCTCTAGGGCGAAGTCGCGCGATTCGAGCACGTTGACGCCGCCGATCAGCACGAAGGGGGCATCGTTGGCGAAGGAGAGGGTGCCGAGGGCGACCTGCTGCGCGGCCATGCACGGGGAACGGACGGCCGGAAGCCTAGGCCGGGTGCGGTGAGCGGCCGTAATCTGCGCCCCAACCTGTGCGGCTGGCTGTGGCGGTGACTCCGATCCCGATTTTCATCGGCTACGACCCGCGCGAGCGGGCCGCCACCAATGTGCTGATCGACAGCCTGGTTCAACACAGCTCTGCGCCTCTGGCGATCACGCCCCTGGTGACGCCCCAGCTGGAGGCCCAGGGGTTGTATCGGCGCGAGCGCGACCCGAAGCAGAGCACGGCGTTTTCCTTCACTCGCTTTCTGGTGCCCCACCTGATGGGCTACGAGGGCTGGGCGATTTTCATGGATTGCGACATGCTTTGCCGCGGCGACATCGCGGCGCTGTGGCATCAGCGCGATGAGCAGTACGCCGCCATGTGCGTGCAGCACGAGCATGTGCCCGGTGAAACGGTGAAGTTCCTCGGTGAGGTGCAGAGCGCTTACCCGAAGAAGAATTGGAGCTCCCTGATGCTGCTCAACTGCAGCCGCTGCACCAAGCTCACGGTGGAGTATGTGAACACCGCCACCGGCCTGGAACTGCATCGCTTCCATTGGCTCGAGGGCGACCATGCCATCGGGGCGATCGATTCGAGCTGGAACCATCTGGTGGATGTGCAGGATGCCGATGGCGCCGCCGCTGCCTCGCTGCTGCACTGGACCCTGGGCGGCCCCTGGTTCCGGGAGCAGCGGAGCATGGGCGGTGGGCTGGCGGCGGAATGGTTCGGTGCCCGCGATGACGCCATGAGGCTCTGGGACTGATGCCAATTCAACGCACCATCCAACGCACCGTCGTGGCCGTGCCGGCCCGCCTGCAGTCCTCGCGCCTGCCCAACAAGGTGCTGGCGGAGATCGGCGGCAAGCCCATGCTCCAGCGGGTGCTGGAGCAGTGCGCCAAGGCGTCAGGGCCGGCTGCGGTGGTGCTCTGCACCGACAGCGACCGCCTGCAGGCTGCTGCTGCGGCCTGGGGGGTTCCGGTGTTGATGACTTCGCCGCACTGCAGTTCCGGCAGTGAGCGGATTGCTTCGGTTGCTGATCAACTGGTGGCCCTGGCCTGGGATGCGCCAGTTGCCGACTGGGACGACGCCAGCCGTCAGCAGCGGCTGGCGAGCACTGCGGTGATCAACGTGCAGGGGGACCAGCCGTTTCTGGATCCGGCGGTGGTGACGGCGATGGACGCGGAATTCCGTCGTCGTGACCCGGTGCCGGCGGTGGTGACGCCGGTGTATCGGCTCCAGCCGGACACGATTCACAATCCGGCGGTGGTCAAGACCCTGCTGGCCCACGACGGCCGCGCCCTGTATTTCTCCCGCTCGGCGATCCCCCATGTGCGCGATGTGGATCCGGCCGATTGGCATCACCACAGCCCCTACTGGGGCCATGTGGGCCTCTACGGCTTCCGCGGTGATGTGCTGGCGGCCTGGGATCAGCTACCGGCGTCACCGCTGGAGGATCTGGAGCGGTTGGAGCAGTTGCGCCTGATCGAAGCAGGCCACACGATCAGCACCTTCGCCGTGGAGGGCACTTCCCTGTCGGTCGACACGCCCGAGCAGCTGGAGCAGGCGCGCCAGATGGCAGTGGGTCAAGCCTGAGTCCAGCGGCTGGTGGTGGGCCACAGCCGTTGGAGATCCAGATTCGGTAGCGCCTGTTGTGCCCGCTTGAGATCGTCGGCGTGTTGGCGACCCATCTCTGCCAGCAGGTCATCGGGAATCACCGTCTTGGTGGCGCTCACGTTTACCTTCTCTCCCCAGGCGGGTTCTTGGTAGGGGATGCCAAGGAAGTGGCAGAGCCCTGAGTAGGTGGGTGTTGTGAACAGGGTTTCGAACAGGCCAACAAAGCAGTGCTCCAAGCCAAAGGCCTGATCGAGAGCGTCGAGGGTCTGGCCGTAGTGGCTGCGCAGTCCGCGTCCTTTGGTCACCCGTTGGCGCAGGGTGGCCACTTCTGTGGCGGCATCCCGCAGCCCCTGCTTGCGCAGCTTCATCCGTTGGCTGGAGATCAGGCGCTCGATCGGATCGCGCATCAGAAACACGGGCCGCACCGGAATGCCCCGCTGCGCGAAAGCGTCGCGGATTTCGCCCAGGGTGGCGGCGCTGAGCAGGGCATAGGAGGGGGTGATGTCGCCGGTGAGCCGCACCGGACCGCTGCGCAGGCGGGGGCGTTGCAACAGCCAGGTGAAGTAGTCGACGTAGCGCTGCGGTTTGCGGATGAACCACTGGCGCAGCCAGCTGCGGGGTTGAATCCAACTGCCGGGGCGGCGGATGTCGACGTCGAGGCGGCGGAAGCGGGCGAGTTCGGGCACCGTCCGGGCGTCGTGCACGTGGTATTCCTTCAGCACCCCGAAATCGGCATCGGGGCGGCTGTGCAGCTGCTGATGCAGCCAGGAGGTGCCCGCCTTCTGGGCGCCGACGCCGAGCAGGAACACGCCCGGCGTTGCTTGGCCCTCAGTCATTGCGATCTCTCCAGCCGTGGCGGTGCAGGCTCTGCCATTCGCCGCGGGCCTGCAGGATCCGCTCCGCCAGCTCCCGCACGGCACCGTGGCCGCCGCGCTGGTGAAGCACGGCATCGGCCTGGCGGCGCAGGGGCCGAGCCGCATCCACCGGTGCCAGCAGCAGGCGCACCTGCTGGCGCACGGCCAGGTCGTTGAGGTCATCGCCGAGGAAGGCGGTGGTGGCGCTGGTCACGCCGAGCTGCTGTTGCAGCTGCGCCAGGGCCACGGGCTTGTCCTTGATGCCCACCAGGCAATGCGCGATGCCCAATTGGCGGGCCCGCACCTCGGTGGCGCCGCCCTTGCCGCCGCTGAGGAAGGCCAGGTTGAGTCCCGCCTGCTGCAGTAGGCGGATGCCGAGGCCATCGCGCACGTCAAAGCGCTTCTGCAGCTGCCCTGCCGGATCGAACCAGAGGCCGCCGTCGGTGAGCACGCCGTCCACATCGAGCACTAGCAGCTCTAGAGCCGCCAGGGCCGGCCGTTGCTGGCGCCATTGCCATTCGCGCAGGAGGCGTCGCATCAGGCCAGCCCCGCCTGCACCAGATCGTGCAGCCGTAGCAGCCCCTGAAGCCGGTCGCTGGCATCCACCACCGGCAGCACCCCGATCGGTTTGCGCCGGTTGTGTTCCATGCGCTGGAGCGCTTCCACCGCCAGCAGATCGGCGGCCACGGTGATCGGGTCGGCGGTCATCAGGTCGGTGGCGGTGAGGCTGGCCCAGCGATCGCTGCCGTGGTTGCGCAGGGCACGGCGCAGGTCGCCGTCGGTGATCAGGCCGATCAATCGGCCCGCCTGCTGGGGATCCTCCACCCAGCCGCTGCCGATCGCCCCCTGGGTGAGGCGGCCGATCACCTCGGGCAGAGGGGTGGTGGGCTGCAGCGGGGGCAGTTGGGCTGCGGGCACCATCAGGTCGGCCACGGTCATGGTGAGCTGTTTGCCCAGGGAGCCGGCCGGGTGATTGAGGGCGAAATCGGCGGGGGAGATTCCGCGCCGCTCCATCCACACCGCCGCCAGGGCGTCGCCGATCGCCATCGCCACCGCTGTGCTGGCGGTAGGGGCGAGGTTGAGGGGGCACACCTCCCGATCCACCGATGCCTCCAGCACCACATCGCTGCCGCGGGCCAGGGAGGAGTCCGAGCGGCCCACCAGGGCGATCCGGGCGGTGCCGCGACGCTTCAGGTGGGGCAGCACCTCCAGCAGTTCACTGGTTTCACCGCTGTTGGAGAGCAGCAGGCAGACGTCGTCGGGGGCCACCACCCCCAGATCGCCGTGCAGGGCATCGAGGGGATTGAGATAGAGGGCCATCAGGCCGATCGAAGAGAAGGTGGCGGCGATCTTGCGCGCCACGATGCCGCTCTTGCCCACGCCGGTGATCACCAGCTTGGCCTTCCGGTCGGCGCAGCGCTCCAGCAGTTCCAGGGCCCCTTCCACCTGCCCACCGCTCAGGCGTTCGGCAGCGGCGGCGATGGCGGCCGCCTCTTCCTGCAGGCAGCGGGTGAGGGCAGACAAGGCGGTGCCGGTAAGGTCGAACCGATTCTGCGGCTTGATCCGGCCCGGACACCATGGCACTGCGGGGCACGGGATGGATGCGAGAGCGTTGGCGCCGCGTTCTCGGTCGTTTGCAGCCTGGCTCTGAGTGCAGGACGACGCTTGCGTTGGATCCGTTGGGTCCGCGGCGCCTGGTGGGCTATCTCGGCGATAAAGACTGGAGTCTGCGCTTCATCTGGAAGGATCTGATTGCAACCCAGGCGATGGAGGGGGTGCATGGCCTGCAAGCGCTGGATCCAGAGCAACTCAAGGACGCGTGCCGGGGTGCTGATGCCCACGTGCTGGTGCTGTCGCACGGCCACCTGAAGACGGTGCTGCAGGCGGGCGTGCCGGCGGAGCGGGTGCTGCTGTATTTCGACCACGTGCGCCTGGGCAAGCGGCTGCGCGGTTTGCAGGGGCTCGGTGCCGTGCTCGCCCAGAACTGGTTTGAGCTGGAGCTGCTGGCGATCGCCGGCGCCCAACCGGAGACGCTGCATCACTTCCCGGTGGGTGTGGATCGACGACTCTTCTATCCCCCTGAAGCCAAGGGCGACACCGCTGCGCCCTCCCGCTCGCTCGATGTGGTGTTTCTCGGTCAATACGTGCCAGAACGCATCGCCAGTTACCACCGGCGCAAGCGAATCGCGTTCGAAGCCGACCTGGCCTCAGCCCTGGTAGAGGCCGGGCTGCGGGTGGCGATTCTCGGTCCGGGCTGGGAGGGCGCTGAGCATCCCCTGCATGCCGATGTGCAGTGTCTGGATCTCCCCCATGCCGGCTTCGGGGCGCTGTTGCGCTCCGCCCGCCTGGTCTGTTCAGTCTCGGCGCAGGAGGGCGGGCCGCTTTCTTTTCTGGAGGGGCTGGCCTGCGGTTGCCTGATGGTGTCCACGATGACGGGGTTTGCGCTCGACTTTGCTTCGGGATCGGATGGTGTCTGGCATGTGCCGCTACGGGCTCCAAGGGAGGCCTGGGTGGAGCGCATCCAGGCGGTTCTGGCTGAGGAGCAACCGCAGGTTGGTTCGCTTAGTGCGGGTCGGGAGCAGTTGCTGCAGGAGGCCGATTTTGAGGTGCTGGCCGCCAAGCTCGTGGACCTGTGCTGGGGGGAGGTTCGCTGATGGGTCAGGCTATGGCGGTGCTGAGGCGTGCCACGACGCTGGTGGAGCGGTTGGCGGGGCCGCGCACTACGCAGCGGCTGCTGTTGGCGATGGCGCGTGGCACGCCGTTCTGGCCTGAAGGTGCGTTGATCGGGGCCCGTCTCTGCGCCAAGAAGAACTGGTTCAGCACCTCGATCGCCATCGGCTCCCTAGGCCTGAAGCGGCGCCCGATGGCGCCCGAATTGCGTTTGGTGGTGGCCGATTCCTGCCTCGCCGACGGCCAGCCGGCGTTGGCGCTGGAGCACGCCCAGGCTCTGATCGGGGCGGACCCCGATGGCTTTGACGGGTATCACATCGCCAGTGAGAGCCTGCTGCTGCTGGGTCGGGCGCCGGAATCGATCGCCCTCCTGGAGCAGGGGCTGCAGCGCTGCGCCGATTCAAAGCAAGGCGGACGCTCCCGCCACGTGCAGCGCCACCTGCAGGCCTATGCCCGGCGCTCGTGGTGTCCGTTGTATGACCTTTGGACACAGTCGGTGTTGGCGGAGGCGTGCCCGGAGCTCGAGCCGGCCAAGCCTCTGGTCACGCCGTTGCGCTGGCGACCCCAGGCCATCCAGTACTGGAGTCAGGGGCGGCCACCGGCGGATGTGGCGGCCTACACCGAGCGCTGGAATCGGGTGCTCGACAGCCTTGGCTTGGATCCAGTCGACGTGTTTGACCGCTCGGCGGCACGGTCGTGGATGGCCAGCCATTGCCCCGCCTTTCTGGTCTCGTTTGACTCGGCACCCCATTACGCCGCCGAATCGGATGTGTTCCGCCTGGCCTATGCCTCGGTGGCCGACTGCCTCTGGCTCGACAGCGATCTGCTCCCTGCCGAGAGTGCAGCTGCCGTCTTGAAGAAGGCCCTGGGCGAGGACGCCAGCCTGTTGTTTCTCAAGCGCAAGGTGCCCTATCTGCAGAGCAGCGTGTTCATGGCCAGAAGGGGCTGTCCGTTCTTCGCGGCGATGGCCCGAAGCCTGCAGGGTTTCGACTACGCCAGCCCCGAGTTCGCTGGTGTCAGCCGTCTGCATCTGATCCACGACCTGTCCTTCGGCCCGGCCCGCTATGCCGACACGCTGGTGCAGCTTTGTGAGCAGCATCAACCAGTGCAGGCTTGTCATCACCAGCTGCCTTGGCTGCAACAGATGCAGTTTCCGCAGTTTTCCCTGTCTTTCTTCAGCGGACCGCTGCTGGTGGCGGGTGGTGGTCATCGCTTGGCCTACAAAACCACCGCAAGCCACTGGAAGGTGTGGGCGCGGCAGCAGGAGGGCGCGTAGGCATGCCCATCCCGGCTGCCATCAGCCTCCCGGGCATTCCTGCGTCATTGCTTGAGGCCCTGCAGGCGGAGGTGCGGCGGCAGGGGCTGGGCGTGCTGGCGTTGGTGGGGGGCGCGGTGCGGGATGCCCTGCTTCATCACGAGCATCGCGATCCCTGGCGTGGCCTGCCTGACCTTGATCTGGTGGTGGAGGGATCCAGTGAGCGCCTGGCCCAAGGGTTGCGGCAGCAGCTGGGGCCGGAGCGGGTGAGCGAGCTGCGGGTGCATGGGCGCTTCGGCACGGTGGAGATGGTGGTGGATGGGGTGCTGCTCGACCTGGCGCAGGCGCGGCAGGAGCGTTACCCCGCACCGGGCGAGAACCCTATGGTGGAGCCCGGGCCGCTGCTGGAGGATTTGGCGCGCCGGGATTTCAGCGTCAATGCGATGGCGCTGCTGCTCACTCCGGATTCAGGCCCTGCCACTGGTGCGCTGCCGCTGTCGACGCTGCTCGATCCCCATGGTGGCCGCCAGCACCTGGCGCAGCGGCAATTGATGTTTCTGCATCCCAGCAGCGTGGCCGACGACCCCACCCGAGTGATCCGGGCGGCCCGTTACGCCGCCCGCCTCGGCTTCAGCCTCGCCCCGCAGGCGCTTGATCAGCTGCAACGCACGCTTCAGGCCTGGCCCTGGCGTTGGCGCCCTGGCGAGGATCCGGCCAGCGCCCCACCGGCGCTCGCCACCCGCTTGCGCATGGAGCTTGAGCTGCTGTTGGAGCGGGAGGCCTGGGCTGTGGCCCTCGCCCAGCTCCAGGCCTGGGGTGCCCTGGTGCTGCTGGATCCGCTCCTGCAACAGCACCCCCGGGCGCTGCAGCGGCGCCTGCGTTGGGCTGCAAGGTTGCAGCTTCCCCTGCTCAGCGCCCTCGTGGCCGGGGCCGACGCACCGCTGGAATTGGCCGCGCGTCTGCAGTTGCCGCACCAGCAGCAACGCTGGCTCGAGGAGCTGGTCGACTTTCAGGCTTGGCTCACGGAGCAGGTGCTGCCTGAGGCCTGGCAGGCCTGGAGCCCGGCCCGTTGGTGTGCGGCCTTGGAGACACGGCCCTGGCCTCCAGACGTGGTGGCACTGGCGGTGAGCCTGCAAGGACCGTGTTGGCGGCCCCTGCTGCGCTGGTGGGGCCGCTGGCGTCACGTGACGCCACCTTGCTCGGCCAGGGAGCTGATGGCCACCGGGCTGCAGCCGGGGCCCCAGCTGGGGGAGGCGTTGCGCCGTTTGCGCCTGCAGCGGCTGGAAGCGATGCGATGACGCGACAACCGATGCGCCTGAACCGGTTCGCTTGGCTGCTGATTCTGCTGGTGTGTGCCGCCTTTGCCCTGCGCGCTCTCAGCCTGATTGAAGCCACCGGGCTCTGGAGCGATGAGCTCTACACGGTGGGAAAGAGCTTCCAGCCGAGCCTGGCGGCGATGTTGGCGATGCTCCGGCAGGACACCCACCCGCCGCTGTATTACGGCCTGCTCTGGGGCTGGGGGCAACTGCTGCCTCCATCGGGCCTCTCGCTGCGACTGTTCTCCTGGCTGGCTTACCTGGCCGGCGGGGTGTTGATCACGGCCCAGGCGCGGGCGCTGGCCAGTGATCAGGGCGCTGCTGGGGCCCAGCCGAGGGTTGCGATGGCCCTGGCGGCCCTGTTGGCCTTTTGTTCGCCCTATCCGGTGCGCTTCGCGATCGAGGGCAAGGGCTATGCCCTGCTGGTGCTGCTGGTGGCCTTGGCCTGGTGGTGGCGTCGGGCCGGTCGTCCTGGGCTGTATGGCCTGGCGGTGGCGCTGGCCGCCTGCACCCACTACTACGGCCTCTTTCTCTTCGCGGCCGCGGCCTTCTGGGATGGCTGGCAGCGGCGCTGGCGGGTGGCCGGGGCTGCTGCGCTCGGCTTGCTGCCGGCGTTGGCCTGGATGGCCCTGGCGTCTGCCTATCTGATGCGCAGTGGCACGGGGGCCTGGATCGGCCGCCCGGATTTCGCCCTCCTGGAAGACACCCTGGCGCGGGCGCTGGGCCTCTGGCCCCTGCCGAAACTGGCCCTGCTTGTGCTGGCGTTCTGGGCGATCCGGCGTTGGGGTGGGGCGTGCCCAGACCCTGGGTTGGCCTTGGCGGATCGCAGCGGCCTGACGCCGTCGCTGTGGATGGTGCTGGCGGTGGTGTTGGTGTCGTTCTGGAAGCCGCTGGCCTTCAGCCGTTATTTCGTGGTGTTGCTGCCGGCCCTGATCCCCTGGTTGGCGGTGCAGGTGGCGGCCTGGCGCCTGAACCGGCGGGGCGCCGTGATCGGCGCGGCGGCGTTGGCGGTGCTGCTGCTGAGCTGGTGGTGGCACAGCTTTCAGGAGCTCGACCCTGCGGTGAATGGCCATGGCACCCGGGAGAGCGATGACTTTCAGCTGCTCAGCCAGCGCCTGGGGGGTGAGCCGGATCGCTTCTCCCGCCGCGAGCGTTTGCTCAACCTCAGCGACCGGATCGAGGTGGCGGCGGGGCGGATGCCAGCACCAAGCCAGCCCTGGCGAGATGCAGCCAGCCTCGATGCCCTTCTGGCGCGAGACAACAGACCCTCGGAGCTCTGGCTGGCCGACAGCGGCGACCGTGCCGGTGTGGCCCCGCGTCTCAAACCCTTGAGGCGCCGCGCTGAAGCGGCGGGATACCGCTGTGAGCGGCTGGAACTGGCCAGCCCCTATGCCCAGGCCATGCGCTGCAGGATGGGGTCCTGACCGACGCACGCCATAGGCTCTCCGCAGCCACGAACCAGCCGCCGATGCCCCGGGTGGTGTACATCACAAGCCGCGGCCACAGCGGCTCCACCCTGTTGTCGCTGCTGCTCAGCGGTCACAGCCGGGTGGTGAGCGCCGGTGAACTGAAGATGTTGGTGCAGCCCGACCCCCAGCGGCGCCTCTGCAGCTGCCATCGCTTGGTGGCCGATGCCTGCCCGTTCTGGCGTCAGGTGCAGGAGCGGGTGATCGGCGCGGTGGGAGTGCCCTTGGCCCAATTGGCGCTCACCGATCAGGGCGATGCTTCCACGTTCGCGCGCCACAACGGGGCTCTCTTTGCCGCGATTGCGGCGGTGAGCGGCTGCGATGTGATCGTGGATTCCTCCAAGTCGTTGCCGCGTTTGCTGCGACTGCAGGAGGCGTGCCAGAGCGGCACTGGATCCGGTTTCGAACTGCTACCAATTCACCTGCATCGGGGGCCGTTCGGTTCGATGAACAGCGCCCGCAAGCGGGGGGAGGAGCTGCGTCGCGCTGCGTTCAACTACAGCCGAATGTTTTTTCTCACCCGGGAGGGGTTGCGGCGCCAGCGCTCCCTGCGGGTGTATTACGAACGCCTGGCAGCGGAACCGCGCGCCGAGATGGCCCGGGTGATGGCCTGGCTTGGCCTGCCTCTGGAGGAGGCGCAGTTTCAGTGGCGGGAGGGCGTGCGGCGCGACATTCACGGCAACGCCATGCGCTTTGGCAGCTCGGCGGAGATCCGCGTGGATCAGAGCTGGCGCCACCAGCTCAGCTGGCGCCAGAAACTGGGCGTGTTCGCCTGGACCCTGCCGGTGCGGCTGCGCTCGCAGTGGTTGTTTCAGCGCACGCGCCGCCTGATCGAACCGGGCTTACGGCCTTTTGCCTGAAGTCGAATGCTCACGGTTGGTATTCGTAAATCAAGACTTTCTTGCTGCGTGGCTGGTCGATGAGGATTGGCTTGAAATGACCCTGGCTTTCTGCGAATTTGGAGATTCTTCCGCTGTAGATGTTGGCCAGGAGGTCGCCTGGCTGGGGGTGGTAAGCCTGGCCGTGATTGGCGCCGTTCACAATGCGATAGCTCTTTGTCTTGAGATCGGCCTCGATGAGTCGATCGTGCCTGATGCGAGAGTATTCGGGCTGGGCAAGTCCAGTCCAGCTATGTACGAAGATCAGATTGACATCTTGACCGGCTTTCTTTTTTTCTTCCGCCAAGGTGTTCAGTTGGTTGACGGCACTCAGCAATGTTCTTGTGTAGACCAGATTTCCGTTACTTGTTTGGCAAATGTTGTGTCTTGTTTGGAGTCCATCCAGAGGATGGTGCCTGTGAGCCCCAGGCCTGCCAAGGTAATCGCACTTGGTTTTCGTGTTCTGGCTTCTAATGGGGGAGCGATCACGCTGAGCCACACAACGGTGAGGTCCATCACTGTCACCAGTTGCACGGGCAAGGTCCAGAAGCTGTGGAAGGGGTAGCCGACACTGAGAAATAGGGCGAACGCATAGGCTAGGGCTGATGCGTTGAGACCATCGATTAATCCCAGCTGACAGCGCCCTCGCTGAATCAAAATTGCTCGAATCAAGCTGAAGGCGATCAGGGCGATCAAGCGTGGATCGGCTTCGAAGAGAAATTGTTTGTCTTGGTAAAATGCTCCTCCATCCAGATAGAGGCTAGGGATCAGGCTCAAGACGAGGTAGGCAATCGCTGTGATGCCAATCAAAGAGCACAGCCACCGCTCGAGGGGATGGTTGGTCCAGGCCTTTCGCCAGCCTCCACTGAGGGCAGCTGCGCCCAGTGTGAGGAGAGGTGGTGCTGTGAAGAGGATGAAGCCGATGTCTTTGATGAAGACGCCGAGGAGGGCGCAGATAAGAACCAAGTTTTGATTTGTTCGGCCTCCTTCCTGATTGTATCTCGAATAGAAGAAAATGTATCCAGCGAAGCACAGAGTGAGCATGCGCTCGCAGTAGATAAACTGAAAAAAGCTTGTTCCTGTGGCGGGATGGAAGAACAGGAGCAGGCTGACGATCAAGAGTGTGCCTGCGGTTCGATGATTGCGAGATAGTCGCTGCACGCTTTTGGTTGTGAGGATGGCGATCGCAATCAGTTCTAGGGCGTTGACCAGCATCCAGACCTTCGCGTAAGGCGTGAGCCAGCTGAGGATGTGAAGATCTTGATGGGCAAGTGGGAAAAAGCGATAGTTGTTTGATCGCATTGTTTCGCTGATCAAGCCATCGCGCAGGCTGAAGTTGTTGAGTAGGCTATCGCTGAAAATGTCGCGATACCAGCCGATCAATTCGGGGTGGTACCAGGAAGCTCCTTGCACCATCGCGATGGTGTATGCAACAAACAGAGCCGCGGCAATGGGATGGTTGGTGACTGCCTGAATCCAGCGTTGCCCTAGGCGTGCCTGTGTGGCGGTTGGAGTGCTGGGTTGCTGGTGCCGCAGTGCGTCGTAGGCGAGCCACGCGACGATCAGCAGCACCAAGCCGATGACGATGGCGTGGGAGATGTTGTTGTAAGTGTGGAGAAGTGCTCGCCCGGCTTCCGAATCGGCAGGTGGTAGGGCCTGTCTCCAGGCCGTGGGATCGATCGCCACTCCCTGAAATCCCATCAACGAGCGATAGTCTCCCAGTATGAGCTTTCTGGCCGGCCTGAACGACGCCCAACGGCGGGCGGTGGATCACCACGAGGGGCCGCTGCTGGTGGTGGCTGGGGCCGGCAGTGGCAAGACCCGGGCACTCACCCACCGGATTGCCCATCTGATCGGCGAGCACGGCGCTGATCCGGCCCAGATTCTGGCGGTGACCTTCACCAACAAGGCGGCGCGGGAGATGAAGGAGCGGCTGGAGCTGCTGCTGGCGCAGCGGTTGGCCCAGAGCCAGTTCGGCCAGCCCTGGAGCACATTGCCGCCGGTGGAGCAGCGACAGCTGCGCTCACGCATTTATCGGGAGGTGACCAAGGAGCTGTGGATTGGCACCTTCCACGCCCTTTTCGCGCGCATGCTCCGCTTCGACATCGACAAGTTCAAGGATGCGGAAGGCCTGAGCTGGACGAAGCAGTTCTCGATCTACGACGAGACCGACGCCCAGAGCCTGGTGAAGGAGATCGTCACCCAGGAGCTGCAGCTCGACCCGAAGCGTTTCGATCCCAAGAAGACACGCTGGGCGATCAGCAACGCCAAGAACCAGGGCTGGCTGCCGGATGACCTGGAGGCGAATGCAGAAGGGCAGCGGGGCAAGCTCACCGCCGATGTGTATCGGCGCTATCGCAAGGCCCTGGCGGCCAACAATGCCCTCGATTTCGATGATCTGCTGCTGCTGCCCGTGCAGTTGCTGCAGCAGAACGAGCAGGTGCGCGCCTACTGGCACCGCCGCTTCCGGCATGTGCTGGTGGATGAGTATCAAGACACCAACCGCACCCAATACGAGCTGATCAAGCTGCTCGTGACTGATGGTGTGGATCCCCAGGCCTACGACAACTGGAGCGGCCGCTCGGTGTTTGTGGTGGGTGATGCCGACCAGAGCATCTACAGCTTCCGGGCTGCTGATTTCACGATCCTGATGGGCTTTCAGGACGATTTCGGCGATAAGGCTCCCGACGACAGCACCCGCACGATGGTGAAGCTGGAGGAGAACTACCGCTCCACCGCCACGATCCTGGAGGCGGCCAATGCCCTGATCGCCCATAACAGCGAGCGGATCGACAAGGTGCTGCGGCCCACCCGCGGCGAAGGGGAGCTGATCGCGCTCACTCGCTGCGACGACGAGATCGCCGAAGCCGAAGCGGTGGTGCACCGGCTGCGGATGATGGAGGCGGCCAACCCGGAGCTGGGCTGGGGGGATATGGCGGTGCTATATCGCACCAATGCCCAGTCGCGGGCGATCGAGGAATCGCTGGTGCGCTGGCGCATCCCCTATGTGGTGGTGGGGGGCCTGCGCTTTTACGACCGGCGAGAGATCAAGGATCTGCTCGCCTATCTGCGCCTGTTGGTGAACCCGGCCGACACCGTCAGCCTGCTGCGGGTGATCAACGTGCCGCGGCGCGGTATTGGCAAAACCACGATTCAGCGGCTCACCGATGCGGCCAATCAGCTGGGCATTCCGCTCTGGGATGTGGTGAGCGATCCGGAGGCGGTGCGCTCCCTCGGTGGCCGTTCCGCCAAGGGGCTGCTGCAGTTCTGCGAACTGATCAACAGCCTCCAGGCCCGGGTTCAGGAGGCGGCCCCCTCGGAGCTGATCCAGACGGTGATGGAGCAGAGCGGCTACGTGAGTGAGCTGATCGCTGAGGCCACCGATGAGGCGGAGGAGCGGCGCCGCAACCTGCAGGAGCTGGTGAATGCGGCGCTGCAATACCAGGAGGAGAACGACGAGGGCGATCTGGAAGGCTTCCTGGCCTCCGCCGCCCTGGCCAGTGATGCCGACAGCAAGGACACCGCCGCCGATCGCGTCACCCTGATGACCCTGCACAGCAGTAAAGGGCTGGAATTTCCGGTGGTGTGTCTGGTGGGGCTGGAGCAGGGGTTGTTCCCCAGTTACCGCTCGCTGGATGATCCAGCGTCGCTGGAGGAGGAGCGGCGGCTCTGCTATGTGGGCATCACCCGCGCCAAGGAGCGACTGTTCCTCTCCCATGCGAGTGAGCGGCGGCTCTGGGGTGGCATGCGCGAGGCGGCGGTGCCGAGTGTGTTTCTCTCCGAGCTGCCGGAGGCCCTGGTGCAGGGCGACATCCCCCGCAGCGGAGGCGCGGCGCTGCGGCGCGAGCAGCGGCTGGAGCGACTCACCCGGGTGGATCGGCCCGACGCTCGCCAGGTCGCTGCAGGGGGGGCGGCCAGTGCGCCAGCGAATGCGGTGCGGCGACGCCAGGCGGGGCCGGCACCGGGCAAGAGCTGGAGCGTGGGCGATCGGGTGCTGCACGCCAGCTTCGGGGAAGGGGAGATCACCCACACCTTCGGCAGCGGTGAGAAGGTGTCGATCGCGGTGAAATTCGCTGGCATGGGCCCGAAGATCCTCGATCCGCGCCTGGCGCCGATTCAGCCGCTGGGGGGCTGAGCTGATGTGGAAGCGCAGGATCCGCGCCCTGTTAGGTCTTGGTCGGCTTGATGCCTGCCGGGAGCAAGCGCGGGTGCAGAACCGCGACCTCAAGCTGCTGTCGACCATCAACGGCTTTGGTGCCAAGGGGTTGTTGCGATCCACCACGCATCGCGCCACGCCGTCGATGGACGATCCGCTTCAAGTGGAAGAGGACGCAGCCATGGCCGGGGTGCAGGTGTTGACCCGCTACTGCGGCATCGAAGCGCCCTACTGGGGCCTGTTTGTGACCCATTACCACCGGCTCGGCGTTCGTCAGCTCCAGGTGTGCGTGCAGAACGACCGGGATGCGGCGGAGGTGGAGTCGTGGAACTATCCCGAGCCGATGACGGTCCAGGTGCAGCGCCTGCGCTCCGATGTGCCCCCCGATGAGGGCCTGCGCCTGCTGGATCCGAGTTGTTATCGCCACGATGCACCCTTCACCCTGCTGGCGGATTGTGATGAATATCTCCAGCCACTCCGCTCCGACCTGAGCCTTCGCCGTTGGTTCGAGCTTTTCCCGGAGCGGGCCCAGTGTTCCGTTCCCTGGGTGATGTGTCCGGTGCTGGACCCGCTGCATGAGCAGCCGCGGGGGTTCTGGGGCAACCATGGCAAGCCGATCGCCCGTTCCGAGTGGATCGAGGCTGTGGCGTCAGACCATCACTTTCAGGTGCCGCCGGTGAAGCCCGGCGGGCGCATCCTCTCCACACCGATGGCCTCGATGGGATGGGTGCTGGTGCACTGCCTGTCGCGCAGCTTTGAAGACACCCTGCTGCGTCAGTTGCACACCCGTTTCACCTGCGTGAAGAACACCGATCGAGGCGAGATCGTGTCGCGGGTGCGATCCGGTGATCTGCCGATCCGGTTGCGAGTGCTGGCGTATTTCAGCCTTCAGGAGCGGTATCTCGATGTGCCGGTGCCTTCGCTGCGGGGGATTGATCTTGCGGCACAGACCCGGCTTCTGCAGGGCTGTCTGGGCGAATCGGATCAGCAGTTGGCGCGGGAGGTGTTTGAGGAGTACCGGCGTTTGTTACGCCGTTGCCTGCAGCGCTTGCCGACCTATCCGGCCACCACGTTCCCCGACATCGTTGCGGCGCTCCCCTCTCCCCATGAGCTCAGAGAGCTGTATGGCGCCTGAATCCCGGCTGTATGTCTCGGGCTATTGGCCCTTGCCGGGGAACGGCAAACGGGGACTTTCCTACTACCGGGCTCTGCTGCCCCAGACGCTGGCGCTGCTCCGCGGCCAGAAGCTGCTCTTTTTTGCCGGTGATGCCCAGATCCTGGCGTTGGTGCAGCGGCACTGCTCAACCTGGCAGATCACCCTGGAGGGCCAGGTGATGCCGATCACGCAGCTGCCGCAATGGGATCGGGCCGAGGCTCTGGTGGCCAGTTGTGAACGCATGGGCCTGGATGCCTGGCCGCAACCCAGGCGCTCCGCAGGAGAGAAAGGCGTGAATCACTATTGGCGTGATCTGCAGGGCTCAGGGGCCGACACCTATCGCCAGTTGCTGGCGGTGTGGTTGAGCAAGATCGCCCTGGTGGCGCAACGGGCCGCCACAGAACCCGGGCAGCGGAGCCTGGCCTGGGTGGATAGCAGCGTCGCTCGTTTTCAGCGGCAGCGCTCCAACTGGCGGTTCTGGCGTCTAGCGGATCGCCCTGGCCAGCTCTGTCATTACGCCAGTCCGATGCGTTACCTGGGGCAGGGGTTGCCGGTGAATGCCAGTTATCTCTCGGCCCCGGCACCGGTTTGGGGAACGCTGGCGCCCCTGTTTGATGGGTTGGCGCAGCAGGCCAGCCTGATGGCCTATGGCCACGATGAGGAAACGATTCTGGGCGAGTGCCAGCGCCAGCATCCCGATCTGTTCCATTGCCTTGGCGTTCCTTACACGCGCTTGCGGGGCCATGCCGCCTGGCGCTGGCGGCTGCAGGATGGCTTCACGGGCCTGCTGGAGCGGCGATGAGCCGGAGGCTGGTGGGCTGGCTGAAGCGGCGGTTTCGCCTGATCGACCCGCCGCAGGAACCACGGCGCTCATCGGATGGTGATCTGAGCAATGGCTTCGGTGCCCGGCGGTTGCTGTGTTCCCCGCTTGTGCCTGGTGGCGATCCCGGGCCGCTGCCCCGCGCCTCGGTGCTGGAGGGGGTGCAATTGCTCACCCGCTACTGCGCCATGGAGCGGCCCTATTGGCAGGGCTTTCTGCAGCACTATCACGACCTGGGGGTACGCCGCATTCAGGTGGGGGTGCAGCGGCAGGAGGAGGCCAGGGAGCTGGAGGCGATCCCGGTGCCGGAGGGGATGACGTTGCGGCTGCATCGGCTGCCCGTGGATCAGGATCCCAGCGCTGCCCTGCAGGCATTGCCCGTGGCGCTGTTCGCCGAGGAAGCACCCTTCACCCTGATGCTGGATGCCGATGAATGGTTGCTGCCCCTGCGCCCTGATCTTTCGATCCAACAGCTCGCCCAGGTGTTCCCCGCGGTGTGCCAGTGGTATGTGCCCTGGTTGCTGCGCCCTTGCCTTGAGCCCAGTGATGCCGGCAGAGGTGGCTTCTGGGGCCATGTGGGCAAGCCGTTGATCCGATCGGAGTGCATGGCCGGTGTGGCCCACGACCACAGCTTCCGACTCCAGAAACAGCGGTGTCCTACGGGGACCTCTTCAGCTCCGGCCGGTCTGTTCGGGTTTGCTCTGGTGCATTTCTGGTCGCGCAGTTTTCGTGACTGCCTGGTGAAGACCTTCCACAGCCGCATCCAAGACGCCAAAAGCGTGGATCAAGCGGATGCTCTGGCCCTGATCCAGGCTGGTGGGCTGCCGGTGCGGCTGCGGCTGTTGGCTTATCTGATGGTGCAAAGCGGCTATGTGCCCTTGCCGAACAGCTTGCGCCCCCAGGTGGACCTGGAGCGGGAAGATCGCCTCTTGCGCCTGTGGGTGTCTGCGCGGGATGAGACCCTCTGCCGGCAGAGTTTTGATCGCTACTGCGAGCAGTTACGCCAATGCGGCCCCAGCCTGCCGCTCTATCCGGCTTTGTCTCTGCTGGCGGTGGCGGAGCGGTTGCCCAGGGTGACCACTCCAGCTGAGGCTCAGGCTCAGGCGAAGCGGGCGTAGGGCCAGAGCTCATCCACCAGAGTGCCGAATCGATCGCGGCAGGCGGCATAGGTGGCGCCGTAGTGCCGGGCTACCTCTTCCAAGAGGGCCTGGTTGTGGGGCATCGGGCCAGGTGCGGCGTTCACTTTTTCAGACCACTCGGGCATGGGGAGATCAAGCTGCAGAAAGCTGGCAAGACGGTTGTGGGAGTCGGATTGAAACAGCCGTTCGTGGAACTCCACCAGCACATCTTCAGGCGGGAACGCGGCTTCGATCGCGGCCAGGGTGTTCTCATAGCGGGTGTGGCGTTCGATGCCGCGGGAGCGGAAGTGCAGGGCAAGAGCGATGTCTGGATCCGTCTGCCTGCCAATGGATTCCTGAATCTGATCGCGCCAGATCAAACGCAGCTGCGACTGAATCCGATCCACTGGATCGCGCAACAGAAAAATCAGCTTCACCGTGAAGCCACGGCGGTGCAGCCGACGGCGGATGTAGCGCAACCTGTCGGCATGGAGTTGGGCGTAGTAGGGCGAAATGTCGCCGGTGGTGTGAATGGTGGGGTTATCAGCCACTAAGCGATCGAAATAGTCGACATAGTGGTGATGGCGCACCCGCATCAGGAGCTGTTTCTGCTCGGTGGGCAGAGCCAGAAACTCCTCATGGCTGAAGCGGCGCGTCGAGCCGAAGCTGGTCTTGAGTTGCTCTTGTTGACGCCGATGGCGGCGCCATTGGCCGCGCATGCTCTTTTTTTTGTTGCAGAAAATGTGATATTCCTTCGTGAATCCCATGTTCACCCCGGCGCAACGCTGGAGTTGTTCATGCACCCAGGTGGTGCCGGCCCGTTGAGCGCCAACGCCAAGGATGAAGAGCTTCTGGTTGTTGGCTTTGCGATCCGGACTCTGCATCGTTTTTATGCTTTTTCTGCGTTCAGATCACCACGCCGATGGGATGAAGGTCGGCTGGAAGCGAGGTTAGGGCCCCATGGAGGCCTGGGTCCGAGGCAATCAGCAAGGGGCCGCAGGTCTGGGGATCCACCAGCAGCTCCAGCAGGGCCCGGTGAGCGCTGCTGCCTGGCTGGATCGTCCCGAGCTGGAGGGTGACGGCGGCGGCTTGATCACCGTTCGGGTCGAGCGCGCTCCAGGCCTGGCGGTTGGCGGGGGCGAGGCTGCTGGCGATGCCTTGTTCCAGCAGGGCGAGGGCGCCGGGCAGGGCTGGGATCGCGTCGGCATGGAGCTGGATCCGGCGGGAGCGATCCGGCGGCAGCATTTCGAGCAGATGGCCCAGCAACCCGAAGCCAGTGATGTCGGTGGCGGCATGGATAGCGCCAGGCTTGGTGGTCACCAGCTGTTGCAGTGTCTCCACCAGCTCATGCTGGCTTTGGTTCATCTGCTGCTGCGCCCGCTCCAGGTCGGCGGCCGCGGCGGCTCCGGCCATGGCGGCGGCGAACAGCACGCCGGTGCCGAGCGGACGGCTCAACCAGAGTTGATCACCGGCCTGCAGGCCGCGCTTGGGCCAGAAGCGCTCGGGTGCAACGGCGCCCTGCACGCTGAGGCTGACCTGCAATCCCAGGCTGATCGGGCTCGGGATGGCTTCTGGACCGGAGCTGCGCGCTTCCAGGGTGTGGCCGCCGATCAGGTCGGCGCCCTGTTCGCTCAGAGCGTCGCGGATGCCGGCGAGGGTCTGGCTGAGCAGATGCTGTTGCAGGCCCTCGGCCACGGCCGGCAGGGTCACCACCGCCTGGGCCGAGTGGGGCCGGGCACCGCAGGCCAAGAGGTCGGAGCAGGCATGGAGGGTGGTGAGGCGGGCGTTGAGCCAGGGGTCGCTGAGTAGGGCAGGGAAGCCATCCACGCTCTGCAGCAGCAGCTGGCCCTGATCATCACGGCCCAGACACTGGGCATCCTCCGGCAGGCGGCCGAGGCGATCGAGGCCGGCCCTGGCTAGCGCCCGTTGCAGGGGCTGGGCTGGCAGCTTGGCGGCGCAACCGCGGCAGAGCATGGCGGCTTGCTGCGCACCTTCTGCAGCACTGGCCATGGCGTTGAGCGGCTGCAGGCGCGCCATGAAGCGGCGGTCGATCCGTTGTTTCCAGTGCCAGATCCAGCGCTGTGGCCCGAACCAGAAGGGCCCCCAGAGGGCCCAGGCCTGGGGGCGATCCCCGAGCAGTTGCAGGGCGCGGCGCTGGGGGCGCCAGCTGGGTGGTGTGCGGCCAGTTGCCAGGGCCTCCAGGGTCTGGGCCAGGGGCAGGGCAGCGCGCACGGCCCAGACGCCGGAGGGCGGCCGGGGCGCCGCGTCGATCACGGCGCAATCACCGGCGGCGAGGATCTCGGGATGGCCGAGCACCTGCAGGCTGGCGTTGGTGCGCAGGCGCCCTCGGCCATCGCAGGGCAGGCCACTGGCGGCGAGCCAGGAGGGGGCACGGCTGCCGCTGCAGTTGAGGACGGGGCCGCAAAGCTTGTGCTCGGCAGCCAGCAGTTGGATCCGGGCGCGCCTCAGGGCGCTGCGCAGGGACGCCGGCAGGCGATCGAGGTTGCGGGCTTGCAGCTGCAGGCGGCGTTGGGGCCAGCGCTGGCGCAGGGCGAGCACCACCTCCAGCGCTGCCAGACCACTCCCCACCACCGTCAAGGGTGGTGCCGGAGCATCGAGATCAGCAGCAGCACCGCCTTCAGCATCTTGGACTTCTAACCAGGCCAGGGCTGGCTCCAGGGGCTTGATCGCCACGGTGTCGATCGCAACAGCACCTTCCAGCGCCGGGGTGAGGCAGCCGAGGTTGCAGCTGAGGCGCCGGTAGGGGAGGGCGGGGCGGCCCTGCAGCAGCAGCTGCTGATTGTGGGGATCGATCCCGGTGATCTCCGCCTGCACGAAGGCGATACCGGCCCGATCAGCCAGGGCGGCGAGATCGAGGCTCACGTCGCCTCGCTGGTAGTGGCCGGCGATCAGGCTCGGGATCATGCCGGAATAGAGGCTGGTGCGGCTGCGGCTCACGAGGGTGATCAACCCTGGCGGCCGGCGACGCGGTTGCATCGCCCAGCGGCGCAGCACCAGGGCGTGGCTGTGGCCACCGCCGGCGAGCAGCAGATGCTGATCAGACGCCGCCATGATTGCGCTTCAGTTCCGCCCGCACCCCCGCCTGGTTAGGCGTGTTGACGCGACGGTTGAGCTTGAACACGGGTGCCTGCGCAACGGTGGGCTTTCTGAGCGGTGCTGCTGCGTTCCCGGCGCCTCCTTCATCGGCATGGAACTGCAACCAATGGCAGGGCCCAGCGGACAGGGTCGGCACTGCGCGCCAGAGGGCCCGCAGGGGCGGCTGGGTTCTGAGGATCTCCGTGAAGCAGTAGTGCTGGCCGAAATAGGGCAGGTGGGCGCTGAGGCGATGGGTGAGGGGGTGGCACCAGATGCGCGCGGCGTGGGGCGAGTGTTTGAGACGGTGCTTGAGCCACCGCCGCAGCGGTTTCTGCAGAGGCTTGCACCATTTCGGCCGCGGGTAACGCAGCAACTGCTCGTAGCGCTTGCTCCAGTGCTGCATCAGGGGGTGATCGGGGCTGCTGGCCAGGAACCAGTTGGAGAGCAGACGATCGGGGCCCGGGTTGGCAAAGGCGAAGAAGCCCTCGTCACAACGCTCCGGCAGCCAGGCATCAAGCGGTTGGCGGCAGAGCACGGTGGCATCGGCCCACACGCCGCCATGGTGGAGCAGCAGCTGCAGGCGCAACCAGTCGGCCTGATGGGCAGGCTTGAGCTCAGGCAGGGTGCTGTAACGCTGCAAGGCAGCGGCAGGAAGCCAGTGTGACCAGTCGTCATACGTAACGACACGCACCGACCAGGCAGGGTTGAGCGCGGCCCAGCGTTGGATGCAGGCCTGCACAAGGTCGGGTGCAGTCTGGAGACCCTGATGCCAGGCGATCCAGAGCGTGCGGGGGATCAGAAGCCGATGCTGGCGCGGAACACCCAGTTCCATTCGTCGGAGGGTAGGAATTCGTCTTTCTGGGCGAAGTTGACGCCCCAGGTGAGCCGCATCGGGATGCCGCCGGTGAGATTGATCGAGGCACCAAGGATCGATTCAAAACTGTTGTATTCCAGGAACATGCCCCACCATTCGTTGAATACCACTGCCACGGTGCCGATCGGCCCCCAGCAGAGGTTGTTGTCGATGGCGTAGGTGCCTTGCCGATTCTGCACGTTGTTGATGCAGGCAAATTGCAGGTTCTTGTTCTGGGCGAATTTGGTGGTGCCGAAGCCGCCGTTGGCGATCAGCAGGGGATAGTCCTTGCCGCCACTGCCGAGCCACCAGCCCTTGGAGGCCATCAGATAGAAATTCCGGCCCGTATCGGTGAATTCATCCCACTGGAGGATCTGTTCACCACCGAAAGCAATGCCGCCGGTGTCGCCGATCTGCCGAGCGATGCGGAACCCGCTCGACACGCCCTCGCCGACGGCCGTCGAACCACCGGCTGCGTCGTCACCCTGATACACACTCCGGAAGGAGGTGTTGAGTCCCAGGCTCCAGTGGGTGGTCTGGAGGATGTTGGCACTGATTATGGCGTTGCCATCGCCGTTGTTCCAGGCAAAGAAATCGCTGCCTTCCGGCCGGCGGCTGAAACCCCGGATCGAGGCATCGGCAAACCAACGCTGGCTCCAGCGAAAGCCATTGGGCACCTGCCAGCCAATATCTGGCCCCACCAGCCCATCGCCAAAGGCAATCGAGCGATTGAGGGCTTGTAGTGGCGGCGGCGGTGGCAGCTCGGGCACGCGGCTCGGTTGGTCCTGCTCGATCGCCAGCGCCTCGGGCGGCGGTGTTTCCTGCTCTTCCACCCGCACGGTGGTGGAGTCTTCCTGGGTGATGGTTTCGGTGCTTCCATCGCCCTCAGCCACCTGGATCTGCACCTCGGTGCTTTCTTCCACTTCGGCGATCGCCTCAGTGCCGGGCAGCGGCTCCCACACCACGGTCGTGGGCGCAGGAACGGCGCCCTCACTGGAAGCATCAGCGGGCACGGGCTCCCAGACCACGGCTTGCGCTGTGACTGGCGCTGAGGGTTTGGTTTCGCCTCCGCGAGTCTCGCCAGGCTCCTCCACTGGCTCCCAGGCGATCGGTGGTGCGCTCTCTTGGCCGCTGGTGCTCCCTCCACCACCATCCACCGCCGGCACCAGGATCTGCGACTCCTCCGCCTGCTTGGGGGTCACCGGTTCCCACACCACCTGGGCGCGCAGGGGAGCTCCAAGCAGGGCCCCGGCTCCCACCAGGGCAAGCCAGCGCTGGCGGCGCCTTGCGCGCCCCACCAACGCCATCAGGACGCCCCCTGGTAGCCCTGGGGATTGGCCGATTGCCAAGCCCAGCCGTCGCGGCACATGTCGGCCAGAGAGCGCTGGGTGCGCCAACCGAGGCGCTCGGCAGCAAGGGAGGGATCGGCCACGGTGATCGCTGCATCGCCGGGGCGGCGATCCACCACCTCATAGGGCACAGCACGCCCGGAGGCGGCCTCAAAGGCACGAACCACTTCGAGCACCGAAGCCCCCACACCACTGCCGAGGTTGAGGGTGAGCAGCTGGGGCCTATCCCCCAGCAGGGCATCGAGGGCGGCGCGGTGGCCCTCGGCCAGGTCCATCACGTGGATGTAGTCGCGCACGCCGCTGCCGTCGGGGGTGGGCCAGTCGCCACCGAACACGCTCAGGCGCTGGCGCCGGCCGATCGCCACCTGGCTCACGAACGGGAAGAGGTTGTTGGGGATGCCGTTGGGGTCTTCGCCGATGCGGCCGGAGGGGTGGGCGCCCACGGGGTTGAAGTAGCGCAGGCAGGCAATGCGCCAGGCGTCCGGTGCGCTAGCGGCCAGATCGGCGAGCATGCGCTCCACCGACGCCTTGGTGTGGCCGTAGGGGTTGATCGGCTGCACCGGTGCGGTTTCTGGGATCGGCACCGTTTCTGGATAGCCGTAGAGGGTGGCGCTGCTGCTGAACACCAGCGTGCGGCAGCCGTGGGCGTCCATGGTGCTCAAAAGGGCGCGGGAGCCGGCCACGTTCACGTCCCAATAGCGCAGGGGCTGGGCGACGGATTCGCCGACGGCCTTGAGGCCAGCGAAGTGGATCACCGCCTCGATCGGCGCGCCCGCCGCGTCGGCACTAGCGAACACCTGCTCCAGCAGCACCGGATCGCGTAGATCACCGCGCACCAGCTCGAGCGAACGACCGGCCAGCTCCTGAACCCGCTCCAGGGCCACTGGTGAGCTGTTGGAGAAATCGTCGAGCACCACCAGGTCGTGGCCAGCCTCGAGCAGCACCACACAGGTGTGGCTGCCAATGAAGCCGGCACCGCCGGTGATGAGCAGGCGCGCCATGGGCTTCCCTCAGGCCTCGGTGGAAGCGTCGAGCCCGGTGTCGAGCAGCACCCAGCCGGCCACCGGGCTGCCCTGGAGGGCGAGCTGTTCGCACAGTTGACGCAGCTGTTCGCGTTTGGCGGCGCCGGGAGCGGTGAGCAGCAGCTGGGTGGCGGCGCTGCGGGTGGCGAGCAGATCGCGACTCACGACCAGTTCGCGTGCGCTGCCGAGGGCCCGGCGTAGCTCGGCGGTGAAGCCTTCGAGGGCGTCAGCATCGAGCGCACCCACGGGGATCAGGGCGATGGCACCGCTGCCGCGCAGGGGACCATCGGCAAGCAGCTGGATCGGGGCGCGCCAGGCGTCTGGGGTGATGGCGCCATGGAAGGGCAGGCGCTCGAGCAGGGGGCCAGGCAGGTCGCGGCTGAGCTCATCGCTGCTGAACACGCGGCCACTACGGCGATCGGCTACCAGGGCACCGCCACTGCCGAGCACGAGGCCGACGAGCAGGCCGAGGGCGAGGGTGCGGCCCTTGCGGGGGCTCACGGGCTTGTCGAGCAGGGTGGGGGTGGAGATCAGCTCCCAAGGGCTGGTGGCGCGGGCCTGCTCCAGCTGGAATTGCTTGAGCAGGTTCTGCAAGCTCACCAGGGTGGCCTCATCGCGCAGGGCCTCCTGGGTGAGTTCGCGGTGGCGGGCCACCACCTCCTTGGGGCGGTTGAGGGCTTGGAGGTTGGCCTGGGCCAGATCGAGCTCGCCTTTGAGCAGGGCGATCGTCTGTTGGTTGATGTAGCGCACCAGGGTGTTGCGCTCCCGTTGCAGCTTCTGCACCAGGGGGTCATTGTCTTTGAAGCGGGACCGCAGCTCGGCCAGGCGGGTCTCCACCGAGGTGAGCTGGTCGAAGGTCGACGACTTGTCGGTGAGGGAGGCGAGCTGGGAGGCGAAATAGAGGGAGCCGGCACCGGCTTTGGTGGCTTCCTGGATCTGCACCTGCAGCGCCTTCACTTTCTGCTGGGCGGCGGTGCGGGCCGCTTCCACACTGCCGCCACTGCCAGCCACTTTCGCTCCGCTTCCTTCAGCTCCACCGGCCCCGGCCACGCTGCCGGCGAGGGGCAGGCCATCGAGCAGGCCGAGACCGTTGGCGTAGCCATAGTCGAGGGCGGCGCGGGAGCTGGCCTCCGCCTGGGGTTTGATCTGGTTGATCTGCTCTTTGAGATAGGCGATCACATTGTTGAGTTCGCGGGCGCGGCCGCGATTGGAATAGCTCTGGTAGGCCTGGGAGATCATGCGGGTGATCGGCAGCACCAGTTGTTCGTTGGTGTCGCGGAATTCCACGTTGAGCACGGAGGTGGCTTTTTCTTGTTCAGCGGTGATCGCCGACTTGGCCCAATTCTGAAATCGCATGGCTTTGGCTTCTTCAGGCGGTTTGCGCGCTTTCACGGCATCGAAGACGGGCCGCAGCACCGAAGGGCTGTTGAGGATCTGCACCTCGGTGGCGATCGAGTCGCCGCCGCCGCCGAGGCCCGCGATCGCCGCCAGGGCAGGGTTCTGGGAGAGCAAAGAGGCAGCGCCACCCGCTTTTTCGCCAGACAGAACGATCTGGAACTCACCCTGATACACCGGCTTGGTGCGAGCCAGTTGAATTCCAGCGATCAGGAGTCCAAGAACCCCTCCCCCCACGATCCAGGGCCAGCGGCGCACAAGAGCGCCGGCCACCTGGCGCAGATCGATCTCGTCGTCGCTGGCTGGGGTGATCGCCAGGGGCTGTTCAGCGGGGGCGGTGGTCATGGCAGCAGCTCCCTCACTTGAACAGGCTGTAGACGGAATAGATGCCCACGGCAGGAGCAGTGAGCTCATTGAGCACGGTGACGGTGGCCGAGAGGGGTGAGTCGTTCACCCTCACCACATCACCAGCCATCAGGATCGGATTCTTGTAAGACCCGGCCGGATTGGCGCCGCCTACGAAGAACTTGCGTTTGTCGGTGGTGCCGTCGCGGTTGAAGCGGATAAACTCCACCTGGCCGCGCAGCAGTTTCTGGCCACCGGCGGCAGCGAGGGCCTGGTCGAGGGAGGCCCCCTGGGGCAGCACCTTGGCGCCGGGCTCGCGGACGCGACCGGTCACGTACACCTGAAAGAAATCGGGGCTGAGGTTGGTCTGGCCAGCTTTGATGATCTGCTCGCGCAGTTCCGTTGGTGATCGGGCGACGACGACGGTGTCGCCATCGAAGAGGCGGATGTTCTGGGATTCGTTGCCCTCAGTGATCAGGGTGAGGAAATCGAGGGTGGTGCGCATCTTGCCGCCACCACTGCTGAGGGGGCGTTTGCGGGTGACGGACACCTCGCTGAGCTTGGAGAAGGGGGTGACGCCACCGGCGGTGCGCAGGGCATCGAAGACGGTGGGCAGACGCAGGCCTGTCTGAATCTGAACGCCACCGATGGTGGGCTTGGCTTGGGCTGCTGGATTGATCACAGGATTGCGGCCGGCAACAAAGTCGTTTGGATTCACCGGGTTGGCGCTGACTTCGCGAACGCTGATGTCGACTGAGCTTGCTCCGCTCTGGGGTATTTCTTGCTGCCCGGAGAGGTAGTAATAGCCAGGCCGGGCCACTTCACCGCCGATGTAGACGCGAATCGGCCGGTAGGCGGCCGGGCTCACGAACACCTGGGGATCGCGCACGTAGGCGCTGAACTGCTGGGTGAGGAAGTAGCGCAGCTCCTCCACCGTGAGCCCCTCCACGAAGAGGGAGCGCAGCCGCGGCAGGTAGAGGGTGCCGTCGGGGCCGATGGTGAACACACCCGAATACTCGGGCACATCGAGCAGCTCCACCACCACGGCATCACCGGGGCCAAGGATGTAGGCGTCCTGGATCGGCGCAGTGGGCAAGGGTCGCGGCGTGCTGGTTTTGGCGGGCGCCTTGATGGTGATCGTGTCGCTGACGCTCTCCTGCAGCTGGATCGTCTCCTGCAGCTGTTGCCCTTGCACGGCCGGGAGGGCCGTGGTGAGGGCAAGGCCCGCACAGGTGAGGTAGCAACGCTTTTTCATGGGTGGCAGTGTATGGGAGACCTGCGTCGCAACTGCGACGGGGTGGCCGGGCCCTGAAGCGGATCGCTGCAGCTGGTTGTGGCGCTGCTGCACTGCTGCCACCGGCCGCCGCACCTCCACAGACGACACTGGTTCATGGCACACTCCCCACAGCACCAGTACTGAGACGGTTGAGCCGCTGCTCCCGTCCTGGGCTGGTTGCAGGCAGGGCTGGCATGTCTGCCTGTTTTCTCTCCTCCATCGATGACAGCAAGCACCCCCGCTTCAACCACTTCTCCCGCCAAAACCGCGCTGATCACCGGCATCACCGGCCAGGACGGCAGCTACCTGGCGGAGCTCCTGCTGGAGAAGGGCTACGTGGTGCATGGCATCAAGCGCCGGGCCAGCAGCTTCAACACCACCCGGATCGATCACCTCTACCAGGATCCCCACGAAAGCGATCCTCGCCTGGTGCTGCACTACGGCGACCTCACCGACAGCACCAACCTGATCCGGATCATCCAGCAGGTGCAGCCCGATGAGATTTACAACCTCGGCGCCCAGAGCCACGTGGCGGTGAGCTTTGAGGCGCCTGAATACACCGCCAATTCCGACGCGCTCGGCACCCTGCGGATCCTGGAGGCGGTGCGGATGCTGGGGCTCACAGCCAAAACCCGCATCTACCAGGCCAGTACCAGCGAGCTCTACGGCTTGGTGCAGGAGGTGCCGCAGAAGGAGAGCACCCCCTTCTATCCACGTAGCCCCTACGGCGTGGCCAAGCTCTACGCCTACTGGATCACGGTGAACTACCGCGAGGCCTACGGGATGTATGCCTGCAACGGCATCCTGTTCAATCACGAGAGCCCGCGGCGCGGCGAGACTTTTGTGACCCGCAAGATCACCCGCGGCCTGGCGCGGATCGATGCAGGGCTGGAGCAGTGCCTGTTCATGGGCAACCTTGACTCCCTGCGTGACTGGGGCCACGCCCGCGACTATGTGGAGATGCAGTGGCGCATGCTTCAGCAGGAAGGACCGCCGGAAGACTTCGTGATCGCCACCGGACGGCAGGAATCGGTGCGGCGCTTCATTGAACTGGCCGCAGCTGAGCTGGGTTGGGGCGGCATCCAGTGGCAGGGCGAAGGCCTCCAGGAAACCGGCAGACGTGCCGACACGGGCGAGGTGGTGGTGCGCATCGACCCTCGCTACTTCCGCCCGGCGGAGGTCGAAACCTTGCTGGGTGATCCCACCAGGGCCAAGGAGAAGCTGGGCTGGACCCCCACCACCACCCTGGAAGAACTGGTGGCCGAGATGGTGGCTGCTGACCGTGAGGACGCCAAGAAAGAGGCCTACCTCAAACGCAAGGGCTTTCAGGTGGTGGGCTCGATGGAGAACCCGCCGACGAACCCTGAAGCGATCAAGGCGGCTGGAGGGGCTGCGTGAACTCCCTGATCACCCCCGCCGACCGCATCTTCGTGGCTGGCCACCGCGGCATGGCCGGCAGCGCCATCTGCCGCGCCCTCGAGCGCGCCGGCTTCCACCAACTGCTCACCGCCAGCCGCTCTGAGCTCGACCTGCTCGATGGCCCTGCCGTGGAAGCCTGGTTCGCCAAACACCAACCCACGGTGGTGGTGCTCGCCGCAGCAAAAGTGGGCGGCATTCAAGCCAACAGCAGCTCTCCGGCGGACTTTCTGCTGGAGAACCTCAAGATTCAGACCCAGGTGATCGAAACGGCCTGGCGCTCTGGGGTGCGGCGGCTGTTGTTTCTGGGAAGCAGCTGCATCTACCCCAAGTTCGCCGAGCAGCCGATCCGAGAAGAGGCGCTGCTCACCGGAGCGCTGGAGCCCACCAATGAGTGGTATGCAATCGCCAAGATCGCCGGCATCAAGCTGTGCGAGGCGCTGCGGTTGCAGCACGGCTTTGATGCGATCAGCCTGATGCCCACCAATCTGTATGGGCCGGGTGACAACTACCACCCCACCAACAGCCACGTGCTGCCGGCGCTGATCCGCCGCTTCCATGAGGCCGCGGAAGCTAACGCCCCAAGCGTGACCTGCTGGGGCACCGGTTCACCGCTCCGCGAATTCCTGCATGTGGACGACCTCGGCGAGGCCTGCGTGTTTGCTCTGGAGCACTGGAGCCCGGCCCTAGGTGAGCTCACCTATCTGAATGTCGGCACCGGCAAAGATCTGAGCATCCGCGAGCTGGCGGAGGCGGTGGCCACCGCCACGGGCTACCAAGGCGCGATCCACTGGGACAGCAGCAAGCCTGACGGCACCCCGAAGAAACAGCTGGACGTGACCCGCCTGGCCGCCCTCGGTTGGCGGGCTCGGATTTCCCTTGCAGAAGGTCTGGCGAGCACTGTGGCGCTGTTTCGCGAGGAGCATGCGCAGCTGCTGGTGCGGCTCTAGGGATGGCGATCGACATTCTTGTTACCTGAGCGTTGATGACACAGCCTTTGCCCAATCAAGACCAACCCCAATCCACCCGCAATTTGCTACTTGGCATCTGGGGCCACCTAAGCCGGCGGCGGCGCATCCAGCTGGGGTTGCTAGTGGTGGTGATGCTGGCCAGTGGTGGCGCGGAGCTGGTGTCTCTGGGATCGGTGCTCCCATTCCTCGCGGTACTCAGTGACCCTGAGCCGCTGTGGCAGCAGCCATTCATCCAGGTGCTGGCGGCGCGGCTGGGCTTTACGGCGGCGAGCGATCTGCTGCTGCCGGCCACGTTTTCGTTTGCAGCGGCAGCAGTGCTAGCGGCGCTGGTTCGGCTGACGAACCTGTGGCTGAATGGCCGCCTGGCGGCGGCGGTGGGCTCTGATCTGAGCTGTGAGGCATACCGACGCACGCTGTATCAGCCTTACTTAGTGCATGTGCAGCGCAACAGCTCGGCGGTGATCACGGGCACCACCACCCATATCGGAAGAACGGTGGTGGCGCTCACTTCACTGCTGCAATTGATCACGGCGGTGGTCGTGGTGTTAGGGCTGCTCACGGGTCTGCTTCTGATCGATTGGACGGTGGCGATGGGGGCGGCGGCGCTCTTTGGCAGTGTGTATGGGCTGCTGGCAATCACGGCGCGACAGGAGCTGAGCCGAAACGGCCAACGGATCGCCGCAGCCGCGAAGCAGCAGATCAAAGCGCTGCAGGAAGGGCTGGGGGCGATCCGTGATGTGCTGCTCGATGGCAACCAGCACACTTATGTTGAGATCTATCGCCAGGCGGACCGACCGCAGCGGCAGCTGCTGGCCAAGAACCAGTTTCTCGGTGCGTTCCCCCGCTATGCGGTGGAGGCCTTGGGTCTGGTGGCGATTGCCCTTGTGGGTGGTTTGCTGGTGCTCCAGCAGGGCGCTGGCGCTCCGGTGATTCCGCTGCTGGGGGGGCTTGCGTTGGGGGCTCAACGGTTGCTGCCGGCTTTGCAGCAGGTGTATCGCAGTTGGTCGAGTCTCAAAGGCTTCGATGCCGATGTGGCTGGGGTGCTGACCATGCTCAAACAGCCCCTGCCCGAGCACGCGCCGGTGGCTCAGAAGCTGCTCCTGCGCCAGGTCATCCAGCTTGTGGGCGTGCGCTTCCGCTATGGCCCGGACCAGCCTGAGGTGCTGCGCGACCTGAATTTAGAGATTCGCCGCGGCGAACGCATCGGCCTAATCGGAAGCACTGGGAGCGGTAAGAGCACCTCGGTAGACCTGTTGATGGGTCTTCTAGAACCCACCCAAGGGCAAATGATGGTGGATGGGATTGATTTGCACGATCCCGCCCATCCGGACCGCCTGTCGGCGTGGCGGGAGGCGATCGCCCACGTGCCCCAGAGCATTTATTTAGCCGACAGTTCGATCGCCGAGAACATCGCCTTTGGTGTGCCCAAAAGCCAGATCGATCTTGAACGAGTGAAAAAGGCCGCTGCTCACGCCAAGATCGCCAGTTTTATTGAATCAAGCCCAGATGGGTACGAGAGCTTTGTTGGTGAGCGGGGTATCCGACTCAGTGGTGGCCAGCGGCAGCGTCTTGGTATTGCCAGAGCTCTTTACAAAGAAGCTCCTGTATTGGTTTTGGATGAAGCCACAAGTGCTTTAGACACCCGCACTGAGGAAACAGTTATGGAAGCCATCAACTCCCTGAGTGAATCGCTTACTGTGATCATGATTGCTCATCGCCTAAGTACACTCGAAAGTTGTGATCGAGTAATTCGGCTTGAACAAGGGGTCGTTTCGGAAGATGGTCCCCCAAAGCAGGTTCTGTCTTTAGCTTAATCAAGTTCATTTCCTCCTCTAGATTTTCGTCTGATGCCTTTTAATTCGAATTCTCGTCTATTAATTACTGGGGGTACAGGCAGTTTTGGCAAAGCGTTCATTGCCGCTGTCTTAGAGCGATTCCCGGATATCTGTCGCATCGCCGTGTATAGCCGTGATGAGCTGAAGCAGTGGGAGCTTCAGCAATTATTCCCACAAGATCAGTATCCTCAGCTTCGTTTCTTTCTTGGTGATGTTCGTGATCGAGATCGGCTCAGGCGTTCTCTCGAGCGAGTGGATACTGTTGTGCATGCTGCAGCGCTCAAGCAAGTTCCTGCTGCTGAATACAACCCAATGGAATTTGTTAATACCAATGTTTTAGGTGCAGAAAATCTTGTTCAAGCTTGCCTGGACATGGATGTAAAGAGAGTTGTGGCTTTGAGTACTGACAAGGCTGCGGCTCCCATTAATCTTTATGGGGCTACGAAGCTATGCTCCGATAAGTTATTTATCGCGGCCAACAACATAAAGGGTAACCGCGATTTGCGCTTTTCAGTGGTGCGCTATGGAAATGTTATGGGCTCGCGCGGTTCAGTGATACCTTTCTTTCTTGAGAAAGCGAAAACGGGTGTATTGCCAATTACTGATGCTGCGATGACTCGCTTCAATATTTCTTTGAGTGAGGGCGTAGAGATGGTGCTTTGGGCATTAGAGAACGCCTTGGGTGGTGAGGTATTGGTTCCCAAGATTCCTAGCTATCGAATCACTGATGTGGCCGAGGCAATTGGCCCTAGCTGTGACAAGCCAATTGTTGGCATCAGGCCTGGCGAGAAGATCCACGAAGAAATGATCACGGCTTCCGACAGCTTTACATCGATTGATCTAGGGGCTTATTACGCCATTCTGCCTAGCGATGGACGGGTGCAGGAGCGTTATCAGGAGGCAGGAATCAGCAGCGTCGCCGTGCCTTCGGGATTTGCATATAACTCAGGCTCCAATACCGACTTTCTTAATGTCGAGCAACTACGGGATCTGATCCGTGAGCATGTGGATCCTGCCTTCGCACCGGTATGAGCAGCGTCCCGAAGGCCTTCATCCCCTACGGCCGACAAACGATCTCAGAAGCAGACATCGCTGTTGTTGAGGCTGTTCTGCGTAGCCCTTTTCTTACCCAGGGCCCTGCAATTCCGGCCTTCGAGAAAGCAGTTGCTAACAAAGTTGGCGCTGCTCATGGCGTCGCGGTGAACAGTGCCACCAGCGCCCTGCATATTGCCTGCCTGGCGCTGGGGCTGTGCCCCGGTGATCGTCTCTGGACATCGCCGATCACCTTTGTGGCTTCTGCCAATTGCGGTCGCTACTGCGGCGCTGAAGTTGATTTTGTCGACATCGATCCCGCCACTGGGTTGATGAGTGTGACGGCACTGGAGCAGAAGTTGCAGCTGGCCGAGAGGGAAGGAACCCTGCCGAAGGTTGTGGTGCCAGTTCATCTCACGGGCAGCAGCTGCGATATGGCAGTGATCGGATCATTGGCCGAGCGCTATGGATTTGAAGTTCTGGAGGATGCCAGCCATGCCATCGGCGGCCAATACCAAGGTGAGCCGGTGGGCAACTGCCGTTACAGCGCCATCACGGTGTTCAGTTTTCATCCGGTGAAGATCATCACCACTGGCGAGGGCGGGTTAGCCACTACTAATGATCAGAGACTGGCCCAGCTCATGACTGAGCTCCGCAGTCACGGCATCGTGCGCGATGCCGAGCGCTTTGAGCAACCTGCTGTTGGCCCGTGGGTCTACGAGCAGCAGCAGTTGGGCTTCAATTACCGCATGACAGATCTTCAAGCTGCCTTGGGTCTCAGCCAGTTGGAGCGGCTTGATGAGATCGTGGCCGAGCGCAACCGACAGTTGCAGCAGTACATGGAACTGCTGGCTGAACTGCCTGTTCAACTGCTTGAGGTTCCAAAGGATGTGCTCAGTTCAGTGCATCTGGCCGTGATCCGTCTGCAGCAGGCCACAGCCCAGCAACATCGGCAGGTTTTTGAAGGGCTTCGGGCAGCCGGTATCGGCGTGCAGCTCCACTACAGCGCAGTGCATCTCCAGCCTTATTACAGGGAGTTGGGCTTTGCCGAAGGGCAATTTCCCGAAGCTGAGGCTTATGCAAGTAGTGCAATCAGTCTTCCTTTATTCCCTGGTCTTAGCCCTACGGATCAGCAACGTGTAGCAACTGAATTAGAGGAGCAATTGCGTGCTTTTGCGCCGGAGTTGATGGCATGAAACTCTGTGTGATTCCTGCTCGTGGGGGTAGTAAACGAATTCCACGGAAAAATATTCGTGAGTTTTGCGGTAAACCGATGATCGCTTGGTCAATCGAGGCAGCTCAAGCGAGTGGTTGCTTTGATCAGATCATTGTTTCCACCGATGATGCAGAGATTGAGGATGTGGCACACCAGTGCGGTGCGAAAGTTCCCTTTATGCGTCCAGCAAAGCTTGCTAATGATTTTGCGGGCACCACGCCGGTTATCGCTCATGCCGTCAAGTGGCATCAAGATCATGGTCATGAGCTTGCAGCGGTCTGCTGCTTGTACGCAACTGCACCTTTCGTTGCACCTGATGACATCAAAAGAGGGCTGGACTCGCTTGCGGAATTAACTCCTAATCGCTTTGTGTTTACGGCCACTGCCTATGCCTCACCAATTCAGCGAGCATTGAAGATCGAACTGGATTCGGGAATAGCTCGTATGTGGCAGCCAGACCAATTCAGCCAGCGCAGTCAGGATCTTCAGCCTGCTTATCACGATGCTGGCCAGTTCTATTGGGGGCGCCCCCAAGCTTGGCTGAGCTCTGAAAACCTGTTCGAAGGCAGCAAGCCTTTGCTTCTGCCCCGGTGGCGCGTTCAAGACATTGACACCGAAGACGACTGGACCCGAGCCGAATTGATGCGACGGGCTCTGACTGAAGTGGGGGGCTGATCCTGAAATGTCACGTGTCCTCGTTGTTGCCGCCCATCCCGACGATGAAGTTCTCGGTTGCGGTGGCACCATTGCTCGCCATGCCGATGCGGGCGATCAAGTGCAGGTGCTAATCGTCGCGGAGGGCTCAACGTCACGCCAGCAAAAGCGCGATCGAGCCCATGTTCGAGATGAGCTTTCAGCCCTTGCTGAAGCGGCTCAAACGGCTGGATCGATCCTCGGTGCAGCAGGGGTTGAGCTCCTGGATCTTCCTGATAACCGCTTGGATTCCTTCGATCGTCTGGATCTCATCAAGCGCATTGAAGAATGCGTTGAGCGCCATCAACCCGAGTGTGTGTACGTGCATCATGCAGGTGATGTGAATGTGGACCATCGCCGATTGCATGAGGCGGTGGTGACGGCATGCAGGTCTACGCCGGGTCATGTGGTGAAGCGTTTGCTCAGTTTTGAGGTGGCCAGCAGCACGGAATGGCAGCCACCGGGCTCTGCCCCGGCCTTCCAGCCCAACTGGTTTGTGGATATTTCAGATCAATGGGAGCGCAAACGGGAAGCTCTGATGGCCTACTCAAGCGAAATGCGCGACTGGCCCCATGCCCGCTCCCTTGAGGCTGTAGAGCACTTAGCACGCTGGCGCGGTGCGCAGGTGGGCGTCGAGGCAGCGGAAGCGTTTTGCCTGCTGCGGCAGCTGATATGACACGCATCTTCATCCGTTGCGATGCATCTCTGCTGATCGGCAGTGGTCATGTGATGCGCTGCCGCACCTTGGCCCGAGAGCTGCAGCGCCGTGGTGCAGAGGTTTGTTTTTTATGTCGTCGCCAGCCCGGTGATCTGATCGGCCTGCTGGAGCAGGAGTTCCAGGTATTGGCCTTGCCCGAGCAGCCCTTGGTCGCCTGCGAAGGCTTGGAGGAAAGTGATCTTTATGGTGCCTGGCTTGGTTGTACTCAGGAGCAGGATGCCGCCCAGTGCCTTGAGGTTCTTGCTGTAGCCGGGTTCAACGGCATTAGCTGGATCGTGGCAGACCACTACGGCCTGGATGCCAGCTGGGAATCGCAACTGCTAACGGGTTTGTCTGGAAGTGATGCAGCTCCGAAGCTCCTGGTGATCGATGACTTGGCCGATCGGCCTCACCAGGCTGATCTATTGCTGGATCAGAACTTCTTTGGTGAGGCCACCCATCAGCGTTATCATGATCTGGTGCCGCCGCAGTGCCGCAAACTTCTAGGTCCCCATTACGCCCTGCTCGGCCCGGAATATGCCCAGCTGCATCCTCTGGTGGTGCCGCGCACCGAGCTGCGTCGGGTGCTTGTGTTCTTCGGGGGAGTGGATCCAGACAACCTCAGCGGTCGAGCGCTTGAGGCCTTGATGGATCCGGCGCTGGCGGATCTAGCGGTGGATGTGGTGCTCGGGCTTCATAGCCCCCACCGCCAGGCGGTGGCCGAGCTGGTGGCCCGTCGGCCCCACACCACCCTGCATGGACCACTGCCGAGCTTGGCCGGATTAATCGCTCGCGCGGATCTTGCGATTGGCGCCGGTGGTGCCACCACGTGGGAAAGAGCCTGTCTTCGGCTTCCGAGCCTGGTGGTAACGATTGCATCAAATCAATTGCCTTTCTCAGAGGCCCTTGATCAGGCTGGCCATCTCCAGCTCTTGGGTGATGGGGCCAGCGTGGCTGCAGAGCAGATCCGCTCCGCGGTTTTGTCTCTGATGACTGAGCCAAAGCCTGGAAAAGCAGCTGCTGCACTCACTGATGGCTGGGGTGCACCACGCCTGGCAATGGCGATGCTGGGCCCCCAGGGGGCAATCAGTCTGCGACCAGCCATAACTGCCGACGAAGCCTTGCTGTTGCATTGGGCCAACGATCCTCAGGTGCGCGCCAATAGCTTTTCGCCGGAGCCAATTGCACCAAAGGATCACCACCACTGGTTTCAGAAAGGTCTGACAGACCCGAACCGTCTCTTGCTGATCGCCACGACAGCAGACGGGTGTCCCATCGGCCAGATCCGCTTTGATCGACAGTCCGGCAGCGCTCAAGCTGATGGCAGTGAGGCTGCTGTTGATCTCTCTCTCGATCGTTGTGCCCGTGGGAATGGGTTGGCTGCTGCGCTGGTGCGCTTAGGTCTTCAAGCACTGGAACAAAACTGGGGTCCTTCTGTTGAGGCCGTCGCTGAGGTGCTCACGTCCAACACCGCCAGCAATGCCTGCTTTGCGCGCGCTGGCTTCACGTCTGATTCAGAACTCCTTTCGGAGTCCCCCCCTAGCTCTCGGGCGGTGAAGCGTTGGCATTGGCGCCCGGCCGCATCACACTTCTCAGCGATCGTGGCAGTTGGCTCAATGCTTCTCTTCCAGATCGGATAACCGCGCTGTGGCAGTGGGGCCATGCAGTGCGCTGGATCCACACTCCGTCAGCTCTAGGTGCAGGCGATGTCTGCCTGTTGCTGAGCTGCGGTCGTTTGTTCAATGCTGATTAATTGACGCTCCACCGCTACAACATGGTGGTGCATGAGAGCGCCCTGCCTCAGGGTCAGGGCTGGAGTCCGATGACCTGGCAGATCCTGGAGGGGGCCAGCTCCATCCCAATCACCCTGTTTGAGGCTGCTGCTGATCTCGATGCCGGTCCCATCCACCTACAGCAGGAGATCGCGCTCCAGGGCCATGAGCTGGTGGATGAGTGGCGTGCCTTGCAAGCACGTGCCACCTTCGATCTCTGTTTGACCTGGTTTGATCGTCACCATGAGGTGGACAAGGCAGCTCAACCTCAGTGCGGTGATGTCAGCTTTTACCCCCGTCGCCGGCCGGCTGACTCCCGGTTGGATCCAGAGCTTTCCCTAGCGGAGCAGTTCAATGTGCTGCGGGTCGTCGACAACCAGCGTTATCCGGCGTTTTTCTATGCGCACGGCCGGCGCTACATCCTGAATTCTCAATCTGATTGCGCTGATGAGGGTTAACGGAATCCCCCTGCTTGTCATGATGAGCAAATCGATTCCGTTGCTTGAGCATTGGGAATGATGTGCAACTGATGGGACCCATTTCACCTCTCCACCAATCTTCCCTGCTGCTGATCTCCAACCGTCCTTGGAACAGTGCATTGGCTGATCGACTTAGCAGACAACTCAATCGTCCCGTTGAGAGCATTGGCGAACCCACCAAGCTCACTTCGGAAGCTGTAGCGGCGATCGATCCGCAGTGGATCTTCGTGTCTCATTGGAGCCATCTGATCCCCGAATCGATCTGGGGCTCTTGGCCGACTGTGATCTTTCACATGACCGACTTGCCCTATGGCCGAGGCGGAAGTCCACTGCAGAACCTGATCGAGCGAGGCCATAGCAGCACCATGCTCTCAGCCCTGCGCTGCGGCGCTGGCCTGGATACTGGTGACATCTACATCAAGCAGCCTTTGAGCCTTCATGGCAGCGCAGAAGAAATCTTTCTCAGGGCTGATGGCGTGATTGAGCAGATGATTGAACAAATCGTGCGGGAGGAGCCTATTGCCACACCCCAGCGGGGAGATCCAGTGCTGTTCAGCCGCCGAACTCCAGCTATGAGCAATCTGGCCAGCTGCCCCGAAGGAGATCTGAGCTCCTGGTACGACCAGATCCGTATGCTCGACGCCGAGGGTTATCCCCATGCGTTTCTAGAAGCTCACGGCATACGGCTGGAGTTCCGTCGCGTGTCCATGCGCAGCGACGGGCTCCATGCCGATGTAAAAATCATGCCCATCCCACCCAATTAACCGGCTTCAGGAGCATCAACCTATGTCAATAGAAATTGCAGGCCGTTCCATTGGGTCAGATCATCCTCCCCTTGTGATTGCTGAAATGAGCGGCAATCACAATCAGAGTCTTGAACGTGCCCTAGAGATTGTTGAGGCTGCTGCCAATGCTGGGGCTCACGCCATCAAGCTGCAGACCTACACTGCCGACACGATGACACTTGATGTGCGTGGCGGCAGCTTCGAGATCAATGATCCAGATTCGCTTTGGGCAGGCAAGAACCTGCATGATCTCTACAAACTGGCGTATACCCCCTGGGAATGGCACAGGCCGATCATGGAACGTGCTCAAGAGCTAGGGCTGATCTGCTTCAGCTCACCCTTTGATGAGACGGCAGTTGACTTTTTACTTGACCTCAATGTTCCTGCTTTTAAGATTGCTAGTTTAGAAAACAATCATCTGCCGCTAATTGAAAAGGCGGCATCGACTGGAAAGCCACTCATTATTTCCACGGGCATGGCCACCCTTGGGGAATTAGATCAAGCTGTCAGTACTGCTCGCGGTGCAGGTTGTAACCAATTAATTCTCTTGAAGTGTACCAGCACTTACCCAGCATCACCCGAAAACACCAATATTTCAACGATTCCCCATCTCAAAGAGCTTTTTTCCACTGAAGTAGGCCTAAGTGATCACACCATGGGGGTAGGAGTTGCAGTCGCCTCTGTTGCACTGGGTGCATCTGTTATTGAAAAGCATTTCACGTTGTCGCGTGCCGATGGTGGGGTCGATAGTGCTTTTTCCTTGGAGCCGCATGAGTTAAACGCTCTGGTCCTGGAATCGGAGCGGGCTTGGCAGGCTCTGGGTAAGGTCATCTATGGACCGACGGATGCTGAACGCAATAGTTTGGTATTTCGTCGCTCGATTTATGTCTCTGAAGACATCGCCGAAGGCGAATTCTTTACGAGCAAAAATCTTCGTATTGTTCGACCTGGTGATGGCTCTCCTCCGTCTCTTTTGTCGCACTTGCTAGGACTTCGTTCACGCAATGCACTAAAGAAAGGTACTCCATTAAAACTTGATCTCTTATTGTGATTTGTATTCATGCAATTCCTAGGCATGCCGTAAATCTATCATTGTTCAAATGAAAATCTTTTGCACACTTAAAAATGATAGCATCTTGCGATCTCTACTTATACAATCCTACGTTCTCTTTGCTGAAAAATTGCCCGAGCATAGTCATAATGCGAAAATCAGAATTCCGCTAGATAAAAACCTTGAAACTGATTTTAGTCTAAAGTGTATTCCTGATTCTATATTGAAATTCTGTGATTATATCTATTGGTTTTTTGCTGAATTCAATCGCTTAAGCCTGGCTTCTTACTGCAGGGCATTGCCAATAAAAGCCTACTATAAAAGCAAAAATATAAATTGGTATTTGCATCTGTCTAAGTACTACATTCGCGGTGCTGTCAAATTTTTTCATGCATTATATGCTGCTAGCCAATTCGAACATTTAATTGTCCACCACGAATGCTACTTTAACGGTTTCTATGTTTTAACGTTTTCATGGTTTAGGAGAAAGATTATAAGCTATACATATCCCTTTGGTCTAGTTGTGCATGACTTTGGTGCAATCCCTCCTTTATTAAGAGCCTGTGATTTAAATAATCTTCGAAAATACAAAAAAAATCTTGAAATTGATCATGAGCTTTCTGCTCGATTACGCTCCTCTAATTATACTGAGTATATTGGATCTTCAAAAATACCTTACTTAATGGATAATGCTTCCTTCACGTCTCGTGAAGCAAGTAGTATTCCGATGCTTGAAGAGTGTAAATATATAATCTATGCTCATTCGTTCACAGATGCGCAGAATTCTTATGGTTCCGATTTCTCGTTTTTAGACGTGAAAGAATGGCTTGAATTCACAATAAGCTTCTTAGCTAGTAAGGGAGAAAAATTCTGCGTAAAATCTCATCCAAATTTCTATACCAAGTCGTCAGACTGCAGTGCTTTCTTTTCTGATAAATTAATTTTTGATTCAATATATCAAAAATATTGTCATATCGAGCATATTACATGGATTAATGAGCCGGTGTCTAATTCCTTTCTATTGCAACATATGAACAAACGATCTGTCGCTGTCTCGCATCATGGAACTTCTCTTATAGAAGCCGGTATAATGGGATTTAAGTGCATTTCTTCATGCGCAACTACATGGCGTGGGTATGACTTATTCAACACTTGGAATAGCAAGATGTCTTACAGGCATTTATTGGCATCAGATTATGAAACCCTAAAGCATACCAATTCTATGGTTCTAAAGGATTATATGGTTGATCTTTACTGTAATAGAGCTTCTTACTTTCATCCTAGCCACTGGCAGGCCATTATTGCAAGCAACCTAAAAATCAGTCGAAAAAATCTTATTAAAAATGCATCACTAATCGAAGGGACAAACTTACGTGATGTAGCAAATCAAATTTCCAGCAAGTCTATCCATTGCTTTCCATGATTTACAAAATTCCAAGCGTATTTTGCAATCCTTCCTTCTCAATCTGGATTTATATTATCAGTTCCTCTCATAAGCCTTAACAGCCTCGCTGTAACGACGCATTGGTCATGTCCTCAAGCCCCCGCCATGGTCAAGCTCGCGTCCCCGGGATTGGTGTAGTTCCCCTGAGGACCTCAACCCCGGCTACGCCGGGGTTGAACGCGCAGCTCAGGCACCCGGCTCAGCGGCCGTCGTTGCAGGGGGTGGGCAGGCCCGTGACCCTGGTTTGAGTCCTACCTCAACCAGACGAACCGAGCCCAAGATGAATTCTGGCGCCTCTGTATTGGCGCCGCTACTGGATGGCAACAGCGCCGGGGAGCTGATCCCTGAACTCGTGCGTCACGGCCTGCAGCGGTGACTTTCAGGAAAGGTGTCACTTCTGGACTGCCGTTCAGGCGGCCTGCATCAAGGGTAGCTGCCCTGGTTCATTGAGTTCATCCGTCGGCTGATTGATCCAGACGACCTCCGGTTGACGCCAGCACCTGGTTGACCTTGACCATCGCCTTGGATGGCGTTGGCGGGCTCGTTCGTAGACCACACCGCGGTGCCGGCTGATCTCCACGGCCTGGCCATCGTGACGTTGCTGGGGCGTCACGAATTTGATGCCGCTGTGGCGGTGTTGGTGGTTGTACCAGTCGACGAACTCGGCGACCCACTGACACGCCTGTTCTTTGGTGGCAAATGGTTTGCGGGGGAAATCAGGTCGATACTTCACCGTCCTGAACAGGGATTCCGAGTACGGGTTGTCGTTGGAGACCCGTGGCCGAGAGAAGGATCTGAGGACGCCCAGTTCTTCCAAGCGGCTTTCCAGCGTGGCTGCCCGCATGGCGTTGCCGTTGTCGGCATGGAGGATCAGCGGCTGCTGCCGGCCCTTGCTGATCCGCTCGCGGAGGCAGGCCCGGCTGACCAGATCGGCTGCAATGACTGGATCTTCTCGCTCAGCAACATCCCAGGCCACCACCTTGCGGCTCCAGATGTCGATCACCAGGTAGAGATAGAGCCAGATCCCACGCACGGTGGTGGGCAATTAGGAGATGTCCCAGCTCCACACCTGGTTCGGGCCTGTGGCCCGCAACCGTGGAACCCGTCTGGGCTCCTGTGGTGGCCTTGCACGACCGCGACGGTGCACCTGGTCATGGTCGTGGAGCACCCGGTAGAAGCTACTCTCTGAACCGATAAAAATCCCCTGGTCAGCCAGATCAGGCACGATCTGACTCGGTGGCAGAGCGGCGTACTGGGGTTGATTGCAGGTGAGCAGGATCCTCTGGCGCTCCTCGACCGTGAGGCGATGGGGAATATGGCGGGGGCTGCCTTGCCGGCGATCCTCACCGTCCCCATCACCAAGAAGGCGTTGGCGCCATCGCTTGAGGGTGCGCAGACAGATGCCGATCTCGCCGCAGGCGCTGACCAAGCCTGCACCAGCGGTATGGGCCTCGCTGATCAGCTCGATCGCCTTGCGCCGGTGAGCGGCGCTGGTCAGCCTTCCGCGTCCTCCGAGCAGAAGGCCTCCCACTTTTTTCGCAGCACCAGCAAGGCCGCAATCTCCGCCATGGCTTTCTCCTTGCGCTGCAGCTCCTTCTACTCCTTCGGAGAAGCCTTCGGCTAGAGGGCCTTGATCTCCTTCTGGTCCTGGGCACGGAGCTTCTCCAGCTCTTTCTTCTCTTACGGCTCGGCAAGCTCGCCGGACTGCGTCTAGAGGGTGTGCACTGGCTTTTCGTTGGCATCCTGGGCGGCCTGGCGCCAACGGTCGACCTGCTCTGGGTACAGCCCCCGCTCACGGCAGTAGGCGCTGAGCTCAGTGGCGTTCAGGCCAGCGGTCTCGAGCACCACCGTGAATTTGTCGGATGCACTTCAACCATCAGGGTCTTTCTCGGATGCCGGCACCACCTCTCCCTGCAGCCGCCAAGTCTTCCTCCAGTTGTAGAGGGTGACGATGTGAATGCCCAGCTCAGCAGAAATCTGAGCCACGCTCTGCCTGTGAGGCGGGCTCATCCTCCTCCTCACATCAGCTTTAACGGCCTCGCTGTAACGACGCATTGGTCATGTCCTCAAGCCTCCGGGTGTTTAGATCAGAGGGGTGACAACTTTCCTGAAACCGGGGGCAGCAGCTGATCGAGCTGGAGGTCGCTGCCGTTCTCGGCGCCGATCGCCACGAGTGCAGTGAGGAGCGCCTTGGCCACCGCAACGGCTACCGACCTCGCGTGCTCACCACCCAGGTGGGCGACATCGACCTGCGGATCCCCAAACTGCGCTCAGGCAGCTTTCTGCCCTCGATCCTGGAGCCCCGCCGGCGGGTGGATCAAGCCCTCTACGCCGTCGTGATGGAGGCCTATGTCGCCGGAGTCTCCACCCGCAAGGTCGATGCCCTGGTGGCGGCTCTGGGCAGCCAAAGCGGGATCTCGAAATCCCAGGTCAGCCGCATCTGCGCCGAAATCGACCTGCAGGTGCAGGCGTTCCTCAGCCGGCCTCTGGATGCCAGCGGTTACGCCTACCTCTACCTCGATGCCGCTTACCTCCACGGCCGGCTGTGCCGGGCGATGCAGGTCTGCTCCAGAGCCGTTGTTGTCGCCATGGGCGTGAACGCCGATGGCCGGCGCGAGCTGCTCGGCCCAAGGTCGGCGACAGCGAGAGCGAGCCCTTCTGGAGCCAGTTTCTAGGCTCCCTCAAGGAACGCGGTCTCAGCGGGGTCAATCTGGTGATCAGCGATGCCCACCAGGGCCTCACCAACGCCATTCGCCGGATGCTGCAGGGCAGCTGCTGGCAGCGCTGCCGCGTGCATTTCGCCAGAAACCTGCTCCAGACCGTGCCGAAAGCCCACCAGGAGATGGTGGCCGCCGCGTTGTGCTCGGTGTTCGCGCAGCAGAGCAAGGAGGCGGTGCTGGAGCAATGGGATCAGGTCAGCGCCATGCTAGCCGCCAAGTTCCCCCGGGCGGTTGAGCTGATGGCCAAGGCCAGCGAGGACGTGCTGGCATTCCGCCGCTTCCCCTCCCAGCACTGGAAGAAGGTGTGGAGCACCAACCTGCTCGAGCGCGTCAATGAGGAAATTAAACGCCGCACCCGCGTGGTGGGAATCTTCCACAACGACGCTGCGATCGAGCGACTGGTGGGCGCAGTGCTGCTGGAGCAGGACGAGCACTGGCAGCTCGAGGGCCGGCGCATGTTCTCCGCCGAAAGCATGAGCGCCATCCCGTCGCTGGAGGACCTGTCGGCTCAGCCCTGTCTGCAGGAAGCAAGCGCCTGAACCAAGGCCCCAGCAGAGCGGTGGCGCAGCGCCCTCCTCAGGGCGCAGCGGCGCTGCTCAGCGCCCGGGGGGCGGCAGCTGAAACCGCACGACCGAGATCAACGCCACAGCCAACAAACAATCCGTCATCCAGGCGAACGACTTGACAAGTCAATCAGCTGGATTCATCGTGAAAAAACGAGGTGGACATGCGCCTCGCGAATGACAGCCCGTCATTCATCCCTGTTCACTCTCAGACCAGGGCAATCGGGTCTCGAGATTTACACCTCGCAAAGGGACGCGGCCTGCCTTTGGCATTGTTACTCCTATTTCTCCTTTTGTGAATAAACCTGTAATTTGTTTTTCCCTTGTTTTATACAATCACTCCCTTGACACCATTTATCCACTGCTTGCTTCTATAAAATCATTTTCTGGCCTTACCACTGATAAGTATAGCCTTATAACTGCTGTTTATGATGGTAGCCCTTCTAATTTTGCTTCGCCTTCTTTGGCTCAACTAGAATCTGCGTTGAATGGTATCGATTTTTTTTATGATAAGGGCCCCAATCTTGGCTTTGGCGCTTCTAACAATCGTAATTTTCTTAGGGCTTCCCTTGGTGAGAGAGATTATTTTGTTGTAGTTAACCCTGACATAAGTTTTTTGCCTGAGCAGCTATATCCACTGTTTCAATGGATCTTCGAGCACCCTGAATGTTCATGCGTTGCTCCTCTTATTCGCCTTCAGTCTGGCGATATTCAATACTCTGCTAAGCACAACCCTACGGTTTTGTCACTCTTGCTTGGGCGTTTCCCCTTTTTGTTGAACATGAAACTGTTATACAGGTATAATTTATGGCATAAAAATATGCTTCTTGATTATTCAAAGGAATTCATTGTGTCTACCTACTTGTCGGGCTGCTTTCTGATTGTGCCTGTTTGGGCTTATAAGTCGGTAGGCGGCTTTTGCGAGCGCTATTTTCTTCACGTTGAAGACGCTGATATTGTTCGAAGGCTCTCTCGGGTTGGCCTTACTCTCCACAATCCACTTGGATTTGTAATCCATGGCTGGGCTAGAGGTTCTCATTTTTCGTTTCGTCAGAGTCTTTCTTTGGTTAAGTCCTTTTTTGTTTATTGTTGCATTTGGGGCTTTAAGCTGTTTTGATTTGGCTGGATTCTTTGCTGTCTTTTTGTTATGTCTCAATTTGAAATTCATTTGTTTGGAGCAACAACGCCTGCTGGTGAGGCTTTCCTTCGTTCCTGTAATTTATCTCCCCATTTTGGCCCAATCTTTTGTTATTCAAGATCAAGGTTAAGTGGTTTTGGCGAATTTCGTTACTTGGATCTTGAAAATCCGTCGTCTTTTGATCCTGGCGGCGAATTAAATGCTCCAAAGATATGGATTAGCTTTAGCCCAATTTGGATTTTTGCACCTTTCCTGAATTCTATTGCGGCTAATTCCCCTGAGCTTCTCTCTGGATTGGGCGGTCTGATCGCTTGCTCTTCGTCGTCAGTTATTACAAAGCGTTTTTCTTTCAATGGATTTGATCGCAACTTGGTTTCTAGCTTGATAAAGGCAGAGGATGAATTGATCAATACGTCTTTCCGTCTCTCCTTTCCTTGTAAAGTTGTCCGGCCAAGTTTGATATACGGTAGGGTAGGAGAATATGGCGACAGTAATTTAACTATCTTGCTACATCAGCTCCGTCGATTCCCCTTAATTCCCCTGCCATCCATCACCGGTCTTCGCCAACCAATTCATGCGTCTCAGCTTGCCGCTGTTTTTTTGCGATTCGCTGAACAACTTAATGATTACGACTGGGATTCCTCCTTTTCAGCGCGTATTTCTATCGGCGGAGATTGCACCCTGACATATTTTGCGATGCTTCGAGCTCTCCAAATGGCTCAACCATCTGGAGACCCAGCTCGCCGCTGCCATCTGCTGTCGATTCCGAACCGATTGTTCTTTTTGCTGGCAGCTCCACTTTTGATTATCTCTCCAAAGTACTACGAAGCGGTGTTGCGTATGGGTGCCAACCTCTCTGGTTTTACGCCCTCTCACAAGGTGCTCGGCTCTGCAGCCGAAAGTTTTCCGGTTTTGCCGTTGACTTAATTATATTGCTTGTGTTTCTCGCTGCCTTTATTGCCTCAGTCACGAGTTGGGGGCTCTTGCTGTTGTTGATTCCCCGCTTACGTCGACTACTGCTTGATCATCCCAACGCCCGCAGCTCCCACAGCCGGCCTACCCCCCGTGGTGGTGGTGTCGCTTTTGTGTTGGTGGCTTGCTCTGCAAGTGTTCTGGCTTTGATAGTTAGCGCTAGATCCGCTTCGGCGCCCTTAACTCTGCTTGCTGCGCCCTTGATGGCGTTGCCACTTGCCCTGGTGAGTTTTCTCGACGATCGCCACAATCTGCCCGTCAGTTGGCGCTTTGGCGTTCAGCTCGCCACAGCCCTGTTGCTGATCCTGGTGAGCCCGCTTGTGGAGCTGTCTTTCGGCTTTCTTCCACTTATTGCAGTGTTGATGATTGCTATCACCGCGGTGATCAACTTCACCAACTTCATGGATGGCCTGGATGGCCTGGTTGCGGGTTGTTTGTTTGTGGTCATTACTGCAGCTGCCATCCAGCTTTCGGCTCCCTTGCCTATCTGGGCCCTTGTGGGCGCCTTGCTGGGATTCCTGATCTGGAACTGGAGCCCCGCCAAGGTGTTCATGGGCGATGTGGGCAGCACCTTTCTCGGTGCCGTGTTTGCCATGCTTGTGCTTCAGGCATCCACCTGGATTGAAGCGCTCGCCTTGTTGCTGGTGGCCACCCCGCTGTTGGGCGACGCCTGCCTTTGCGTGCCAAGGCGTTTGATGTCAGGCCAGCGGGTGTTTCAGGCCCATCGTCTGCATCTGTTCCAGCGCTTGCATCAGGCCGGCTGGCCCCATGCCCGCGTTTCTAGCCTCTACATCGCATCTACCGCTGTACTCGCCATCGTCCTTCTTTGGGGTGGCTTGCTTTGGGTGATCACCCTTGCCGCCCTTGAGCTGCTGATCGGCTTCTGGCTGGATCAAAAGGTTGCGGTTCCCTTTGCTGAGGCATCACGCTCTTGAAACCTGAAGTGTCGCGTTCTTATCCGACCAAGGTCGCTGAACGAGCTGTTCGCTTTCCGCCCACGGCCCGACGGCTGCTGCTGATCGGCATCGACGCCCTGCTGCTGCCATTGGCGGTGTGGCTCAGCTTCTGGCTGCGACTGGCCCATCCGCTCCATCCCAGCTTTCAGGCTGCCGGCCTTTGGTTGCTGCCAGCGGTGCTGCTGGTGGGTCTGCCGCTGTATGCCCTCACCGGGCAATACAAAGGTCTCACGCGCTACGTCGGAAGCCGCGCTCTCTATCGGCTTGCTGGCCGCAATGGACTGTTGGTGTTGCTGTTGGCGGGCCTTGGCGTGATGCTGCGCTTGCCGATGCCGCCCCGCAGCAGTTGGATCCTGCTCTGGTTGTTGCTTACGGGTTTCACCGGAGCGGTGCGTTTTGTCCTGCGCGATCTGCTCCTGTCGCTGCGGTCGGTTGCCCACAAGCAGATCGTGCGTGTGGCGATCTACGGCGCCGGTGAGGCTGGTGCCCAGCTCGCCGCGGCTCTGCGCCTGGCTGGCAACCACCAGATCGTGTCCTTTCTCGATGATGCTCCAGTTCTCTGGCAGCGCACGATCAACGGTATCCCGATCCAACCTCCTCAGGTGCTGAGCCAGATCCAGGAGCAGATCGATCAGGTGTTGCTGGCAATCCCTTCAATGCCCCGCAGCGAACGTCGTCGCATCGTGGCTGAGTTGCAACGCCAGGCAATCCCGGTGTTGCAGATCCCCTCGGTGGATGACCTCACCTCCGGCCGGGCGCGCATCGATGCACTCCGTCCCGTTGCCATTGAAGACCTGCTCGGCCGTGATCCCGTGCCGCCCGTGCCGGAGTTGCTCGGCCCTGGCCTGCGTGATGCGGTGGTCTGCGTCACCGGTGCCGGTGGCTCGATCGGATCTGAGCTCTGCCGTCAGATCCTGCAACTGAGTCCCAGCATCTTGATCTTGCTCGAAAGCAGTGAACCGTCGCTGTATGCCGTGGAGCAGGAGCTCCGCCAGCAGTTGCCCGCTTCGGTAAAGCTGCTGCCAGTGCTTGGCAGCGCCGCCGATCCGGCGCTGGTGCAAAGGCTTTTTACAGACCACGGGGTACAGACCGTGTTCCATGCTGCCGCCTACAAACACGTGCCCCTGGTGGAGGCCAACCCGCTGGCGGGCCTTGCCAACAACGTCGGTTCCACTCGGGTGGTCTGTCAGGCCGCGGTGGCGACTAGCGTAAGTGAATTGGTGCTGATCTCCACTGATAAAGCGGTGCGTCCCACCAATGTGATGGGGGCCAGCAAACGCCTGGCGGAGCTGGTGCTGCAGGCGTCGGCATTGGAGCTGTCCCAAAATGCCAAGGCAGCGGGCCAGACCCGTACCCGTTTGGCGATGGTGCGCTTTGGCAATGTGTTGGGTTCGTCGGGGTCGGTGGTGCCCCTGTTCCGCCGTCAGATTGCAGCAGGTGGGCCGATCACGCTCACCCACCCGGAGATCATTCGCTACTTCATGACGATCTCTGAGGCGGCCCAGTTGGTGCTCCAGGCCGCCACCCTTGCCAAGGGCGGTGATCTGTTTCTGCTGGAGATGGGTGAACCGGTGCGTATCAAAGACCTGGCTGAGCAGATGGTGCGCCTCAGCGGCCTGTCGCTACGCGATGCCCAGAACCCTACCGGTGAGATCGCCATCACCTGCACCGGCCTGCGCCCCGGCGAAAAGCTCTACGAGGAGCTGCTGATCGATGCCGAATCCGAACCTACCCAGCACCCCCTGATCTTCCGTGCTCAAGAAAGGGCTCTTTCCCCAGACGTGCTTTGGCCTCGCCTCGATGCGCTCGACGCTGCGATCGCGGCCCAGGATGTGGAGGCAGCGCTGGAGTTGCTGGCGGAGCTGGTTCCCGAGTGGCAGCGGGAGCTGACCGAATAGCTTTTTGGGGACTAGAAGTGTGCGTTGATGCTCATGAACGGTTGACCGCTTGTTTGCACCAGTTCTGCTGCGTCAAGTACCACTTCACGGTTTCAGTTAGGCCTGCCTCGAGGCTGTGACGAGGCTGCCAACCCAGTTCGCATTGAATGCGGCTGGGATCGATCGCGTAGCGGCGGTCATGGCCGGGGCGATCGCTGACCCGTTGGATCAGCTTGGCGTGGGGGGATCCCTTGGGATGGACCTGATCGAGGCTGGTGCAGATCAGCTCCACAATCTGCCGGTTTGTGCGCTCGCCAAAGCCGCCCACGCAATAGCTGCGCCCTAGGGCGCCTCGGCAGGCCGCCAGCAGCAACGCATCCACGTGGTCTTCCACGTGCAGCCAGTCGCGCACATTCAGCCCATCGCCGTAGAGCGGGATCGCTTCGCCGGCGGCGGCTTTGAGGATCACCACCGGGATCAGCTTTTCGGGGAACTGCCAGGGGCCGTAGTTGTTGCTGCAGTTGGTGAGCACCACCGGCAGGCCATAGGTGTGATGCCAGGCATTCACCAGGTGATCGCTCGCGGCCTTGCTGGCCGAATAGGGGCTGCGTGGGTCGTAGGGGGTGGTTTCTGAAAAACGCCCTTCGGGCCCGAGGGAGCCGAACACCTCATCGGTGCTGATGTGATGCATCCGAAAGTTCGCCTTGCGTTCCCCAGCCAGCTGCTCCCAGTGGGCGCGCACCGCCTGCAGCAGATGCAGGGTGCCGATCACGTTGCTGCTGATAAAAGCCTCGGGCCCAGCGATCGAGCGATCCACATGGCTTTCCGCCGCCAGATGCAGCACCAGATCCGGGTCGGCCCGTTGCACCGCCTCTGCCGTTGCTTGGGCATCGGCCAGATCTACCCGCAGCAGTTGGTAGCGCCCCTCTCCGGCAGGGCCTAGCTCAGTCAGCACATGCTCAATGCTGGTGCAATCGCTGGCGTAGCCCATCTTGTCGAGGTTGAACACCTGCGCTGTGCTCTCCCGCAGCAGCCGCCGCACCACGGCGCCACCGATGAAACCGGCACCACCGGTCACCAGGATGCGGCGGCGATCGCCCAGCAGTTCGGCGGCGGTGGTCATGGTCAAGCGCATGAGGACGTAGTTGTGGTGGTGGCGGTTGGGATGGAGTGCAGCAACTCACGCAGGGCCTGGCGCCAGGGGCTGGCGTCCAGCTCCAAGGCCTGGCGGCTGCTGGAGCAATCGAGCAGCGAGTAGCTCGGCCGCTTGGCTGGGGTGGGGTACTCAGCGCTGGTGATCGGCGTCACCGCCGCCATCCGCTCCAACAGCCCCAGCTCCAGAGCCAGCTCACCCACGGCCACCGCCACATCAAACCAGCTGGCGGCGCCGGCATCACTCCAGTGCATCAGCGCGGGCAGGCTGTCGCCGGCACTGCTCCGCTGGATCGCCTGCCAGCAGGCCGTGGCAAGAGAGTGGGTGCAGGTTGGGCAGCCCACCTGATCGGCCACCACGCCAATGGCGTCGCGCTCCCGGTGCAAGCGCAGCATGGTGAGGGCAAAATTGCGGCCCACCGGCCCCATCACCCAGCTTGTGCGCAGGATCAGCCCCTGGCCAGTCGCAGACAGGATCTCTTCCACGGCATCTTCTCCCCGCGCTTTGCTGGCGCCGTACACCCCCAACGGTGAGCGGCTGTCGCTTGGCCGGTAGGGCCTGCCCTGCTCACCGTTGAATACGAAATCCGTGCTCAGTTGCAGGAGCCGCCCCCCTTGATCGCGCAGGGCTTCCGCGAAGGCTCGTGGTGCCTTGGCGTTTATCATCTCGGCTACATCGGGTTCGCTTTCGGCTTTGTCCACGGCCGTGTAAGCGCCGGCATTGAGCACCCAGTTGGGTTGGTGCGTTTCCACGGCCTGGCGGCAGGCCGCCGCATCCGCAAGATCAAGGCCGAGCATCCCCTGGCCTCCGTTGCGGCCCGTGGTGATCAGCTCAATGCCCTCGGGCACCGAGGCGATCACCGCCTGGCCTAACTGGCCAGCGGCTCCGGTGAGCAGCACCCGGATCGTCTGGTCCATCAGGGAAACACCTCGCCAGCGGCCTGGGCGTCCGACAGGGTGGGGGCCTGAGCGTCTTTCTCCGACAGGCTCACGGTCGCGCTGCCCAGTGTCTCCAGGGGCCAGCTGATTGCCAGGGCTGGGTCGTCCCAGCGGATCGCCCGTTCCTGGTCCCGGCTCCAGTAGCCCCGGGTCTTGTATTGCACCTCCGCCACATCGCTGAGGGTGAGAAAGCCGTGGGCGAATCCCTCCGGCACCCACAGCTGCTGCTGACTTTCGGCGCTCAGCTCCACACCGGCCCATTGCCCGAAGCTGGCTGAGGAGGCGCGCAGATCCACCACCACATCGAGAATCCTGCCGACGCTGGCCCGCACCAGCTTCGCTTGGGGGGCTGCCGGCAGTTGGTAGTGCAGCCCGCGCAGAACGCCCTGTGAGGAGCGGGAGTGGTTGTCTTGCACGAAGGCCACGGGTTCGCCGACCGCTGCATCGAAGCGGCGTTGATTCCAGCTCTCGAAAAACCAGCCGCGATCGTCGCCAAAGCGTTGGGGTGTGAGCAGCAGCGGGCCGCTCAGGCACTGCCCCTGGGCGCTAACGATGGGTTCAGCTTGCATGGGTCGGCCTGCGCAGGCTGCTCTGCAGAGCGGTGTGATCGCTCACGTTGTCTTCCAGCAGCTCTAAAAGATAGGTGCCGTAGCCGCTCTTCTTCAGTGGTTGGGCCAGAGCGGTGAGTTGCTCGATGTTGATCCAACCCTGGCGCCAGGCCACCTCCTCGGGGCAGCCCACCTTCAAGCCCTGGCGATGTTCCAAGGTGCGGATGTAGCCGCTGGCGTCGTTGAGCGAATCACAGGTGCCCGTATCGAGCCAGGCCATGCCCCGGCCCATCAGTTCCACCTGCAGGAGGCCGTCGTTGAGATACAGCTGGTTGAGATCGGTGATTTCCAGTTCCCCCCGGGCGGAGGGCTGCACCTGCTGGGCCCTCTCCACCACAGAGGCGTCATAGAAATAGAGACCCGTCACGGCGTAGCGGCTCTTGGGCTGTTGGGGTTTCTCCTCGATGCTCAGCACCCGGCCTTGGTCATCAAATTCCGCCACGCCATAGCGCTCGGGATCACTGACGGGATAGGCAAACACCGTGGCGCCTTGCGCCTGGGCGTTGCTGCTGCGCAGCTGGGGCACTAGATCGTGGCCGTGGAAGAGGTTGTCGCCCAGCACCAGGGCGGCGGGCCGTCCACCGAGAAAGTCGGCGCCGATCAGAAACGCCTGGGCCAGGCCATCGGGGGAGGGCTGAATCGCGTACTCGATCACCATCCCCCAGCGGCTGCCATCCCCCAGTAGACGTTGAAAGGCCGCCTGATCGTGGGGTGTGGTGATGATCAGCACCTCGCGGATCCCCGCCAGCATCAAGGTGCTGAGCGGGTAATAGATCATTGGTTTGTTATACACCGGCAACAGCTGCTTGCTCACCGCCTGGGTGATCGGATGCAGCCTTGAGCCACTGCCGCCGGCGAGGATGATGCCTTTGCGAGCGCTGGAAGGGCCCACGGATTCAGCGATGTGCAGCTCTATTTCAGCATAGGTGTTGCGGTGGGGCGCCTCCTGGAGGCCAGGTTGGCCGCTGAGAGCGAGGTCGATTGCGGCCATGGCTGAGGGTTCCAGCCGTCGAATTGATTCCCTGTGATCAAATTATGCGTTGATGGGCATGCAGCGGTTGTTGCTGAAGCTGTGTTGGGGGGTTCAGTAGCTGGGTCTAGCGTGGTGTCAGATGAGTGATGCTTGATGCGCACCACGCTCCAGTTGGATGACGATGTGCTCGATGCCGCACGCGTTCTTGCCCGTCAGCGGCACCTCAGTGTTGGTGCGGTGATCAGTGAGTTGGCGCGCCAGGCCTTGCGCCGGCCTGCTGGGCCGGAGGAGCCGCCATCGGAGCGATCCGGGTTGCCGCTCCTGCCGATCACCTCTTCAGGTGGTGTGGTTGATCTCAACCTGGTGAATCAGCTGCGGCGAACGTGTTGATCGCCTTGCTGGATCCCCAGCACGTGCATCACGAGCCTGCTCATCGCTGGTTCCAGGCCAACGCCAGCCGTGGCTGGGCGACATGTCCGTTGACCCAGAACGCCCTGCTGCGCATCCTCAGTAATCCCCGCTATCCCAACAGCCCCGGTGGCCCGGCCTCGGTGATGTCGTTGCTGCAGGGGATGCTCTCCCATCCAGGCCACCTGTTCTGGCCTGACCTCCTCTCCTGGTCCGCTGATGGCGAGCTGCAGGCTGAGCTGCTTCTTCATCACGGCCAAATCACCGACACCTAATCTCCTCGCCTTGGCTGTGCACCAAGGAGGCTGCCTGGTGAGCTTCGATGCACGCCTGAGCACCCTTGCGGTGCCTGGTGGTGGCGAGGCGCTTTGCCTGATTGATCCCCAGGCGTGAATCAGTGGCACTCGCAGATCGAGAGAGAGAACAAGCGGCTCGCCGAGCTCAACGCCAAGCTGAGTGCAATCTCGTCATTGGAGGAGTACGGCGGGTTTGCTTGAGGGTGCATCGACCGCACCTGCAAAGCCCACTTCGGGATTAGCTTTAAAGCGTCTTCCGAGGGCTGAAAGCCGTGGCCGAATGGCTCGTCAACCTGCAGGTGGAGCAGCTTCCTGAGGGCTGTTACTTGGCCACTTGCGCCAGCATTCCTGGTTTGGTCGCCCAGGGTCGCACCCTCACCGAGACCCTTGAAATCGCGCGAGACGTCGCCAGGGAGCTGCACGAAGCACGCCTTGAGCGCGGTGAACGCGAAGCCCCACCGGCTCTTGCACAGTCCTTCGAGCTTCCCGTGGTGCTCAGTGCGTGATGGGGCGCCTCTCCGGTTTTCGCTACCGCGATGTGGTGAAGCGTCTGAAGCGCTTTGGCTTTGCTTTCGATCGCCAGGCCGCAGGCTCCCACGAGATTTGGTACCAGGCATCTGGCCAGCGCTACACCACCATCCCCAACCACCCAGGTGACCTGCCTGAAGGAACCCTCCGGGCCATCCTTCGCCAAGCCGGCGTGAGTGTGGATGACTTCCTTTCGCATTCATTCTCCGTGCTCGAAGGCCTCGGGTTTGGTGGTTTTGGCGGTTTAGGTCGCCGGCCTTGTGAAAGCCACTCGTCAGTACAGGTGTATTATTAGCTGAGCGGCGATGGCTCGGCGTGGGTAGGGTTTGGTTCTTCGGCATCCAGGGCTGGATCACCCTGATCCTGGGCGGTCTGCTCGCGCTGATCACGCTTTTCACGTCGTACAGCCATGTCCACCTCCCCTTCCTCGGCACCATCGCCCTCAATCAGCAAATCGGAGTACTACTCCTCCTTGCCTTGGTTCCGGCGCTTGTTGGCGACGCTGAATTGGCGACCCGTTGTCGACTACGAGCTGAGAGAGATCGCGCACGAGCAGCGGATGTAGCCGTAGGCCGGCGAAGCCGTAGCGGCTGAGGAGCGAGATCTCGCAGATCGAGAGAGAGAACGAGCGGCTCGCCGAGCTCAACGCCAAATTGAGTGCAATCTCGTCATTGGAGGAATACGGCGGGTTCGCATGAGGTGGTTTCGCCCGAAAGGGTGCTTACTGGAGCTCAAGCCAGTCGCGAAGAGCGAGATCCAAGTCGGCCATGGCTGAGGCCTCCAGCCGTCCAACCATGCTCCCGATCGCTGCAGCAGGCACGGTGAAGAGCTTGTCGGCCATCAGTTGAGACGGCTTGCGCAGGCCGTTGCCTGGGCTTGGCGCCACCGGAATTCGCACGAGCGGTGCATCGATCAGGGTGCTGGTGAGCGGGCAGAGCGTGATGCTGGGATGTCGCTCGAGCCATCGATTCGCCTGCACGACTACCGCCGGCCTTGGTTTCCCGGAGTACACCCCTGGGCTGGCAACGGTTACCACAAGCCCCCGTTCCAGTGGCATCCGCCTCATGCCGTCCAATCAGCCCAGTCGGGCAGCTGTTCGCTCCAGTGGGCCGAGCTGCTGTGTTCAGCAATCAAAGCCGACTGGCGCCTGGCTTCATCGCCATCCCCGAAGCGCTCCACATACTGCGCAATCGCTTCTCGTACGCAGGCGCTTCGACTCTTGCCAAGGCTGCGCGCCAGTCGGTCAAGCCGCTGTTCAAGCTCAGGTTCCACGCGCACGCCGATCGCCATCCTTGCTGCGGGTTGAACGTTTTGTTCAACAATCCTAGTCCTGCTTCTCGCTCTGGCTGCGACTCTCGCCCCTGGTCCCGCGTCCTCCCGCGGGTCCTACCGTTTGCCATCTGGTATTACGCTTGATCGGTGATCTGCTCAGGTGCCATGGCTGTCATCTCGCTCAAGTTGTCCGACGAGCTCGACCAGCTGTTGTCTGAGCAGGCCCAGCGCACCCATCTCAGCAAATCCGAGCTCATGCGCCGCGCCCTCCAGGCCTATCTGCGGGTGGCGAATGGGTCGGCATCCGACTCTGAACCCTCAGCTGGTGATCTGCTGGCCGACCTGATTGGCTGCTGTGCAGATGCCCCGCCCGATCTCTCCACGAATCCTGTCCACTTGGCGGGCTTTGGGGAGCGCTGACGATGGCGGTGCTTCTGGATACGGGCCCTTGGGTTGCCCTGCTCAGCAGTAATGACACGCATCATCAATGGGCTGTGCAGCAATTCCGTCAGCTCACGCCCCCTTTGCTCAGCTGTGAGCCCGTGGTGGCGGAGACCTGTTTTTTGTTGGCCCGTTCAGGCTTTGATCCTGCTTTGGCCCTTCAGTTCATCGAGCGTGGTGTGGTGCAGCTGCCGTTTGTGCTGCAAGACCAGATCACGGCTGTGAGCTCGCTCTTCAAGCGCTACGACAACGTGCCGGCCTCACTGGCCGATGCGGCCTTGATTCGCCTCTCCGAAATCCACGACGCTCCGCGTCTGCTCACAACCGACAGCGACTTTCATCTCTATCGCCGCCATGGCCGCCAGGTGATTCCCCTCATCACTCCCTGATTCGCAGTTCGTTCTGGAGGAACGCCGATGAGGAGCGAGAACGCGCGGCTTGCCTAGCATGAGCAAGCCCGCCGGATGTCGGCGATGACCTTATGGGACGCCTTGGCACCCTTGCGCTTGCCTGCAGATCTGCGGCTGACCCCAGAGCAGTTCGAATTGGTGTGTGCAGAGAATCGCGAGGCCGTGCTCGAGCTGGCTGCCGATGGACATGTGATCGCCATGACACCCACAGGCAGCGAAACCAGTGGACGCAACAGTCGGTTGGTGATGCGGTTGCTGCTCTGGGCGAAATCTGGGCGGGCTGAACGACTGACTCTCCACAACCATCAGCCCCATGGCTCCCACTCTCTATCTGCACTGGACCGCCACCGGATACAACTGGATCCGGCCCGGCCACTACCACGCGATCATCAGCGGTGATGGCCGGGTGCATCGGCTCCATGCCTACAGCGTGGACTTGCCCGCCCACACCTATGCCCGCAACAGCAACAGCGTCGCCCTCTCCTGCGCCTGCATGGGCGGCATCCCCGATCCCTGGACCCAGCCACCCACGCCACCCCAGCTGCAAGCGCTTTGCGAGGAGGCGGCCGCCATCGCCCGCAGCTGGGGCTGGAGCGCTGAGGACATCACGATCCGCACGGTGATGACCCACGCGGAAGCCGCCTCCAACCGCGACGGCCGCGTCATGCACGACAACTACGGCCCCGTGATCTGGGGCGGCACCGGCGAGCGTTGGGATCTGCTGCAGCTCCAGAAGAACGGCCCCACCGATGGTGGCGATCAGCTGCGCGCCCGCATCCGCGCCATCCTCGCTGGCACCGATGCTTCGCCTTCGGCAACGCAGCCTGGGCAGCTGTCCGGGTCGCCGCTGCAGTTCCGCGGCAGCACCACGATTCAGGCCCGCGGTGAGGCGCTCACGGTGCAGAGCGATGCCCATGGCACCTCCTGGGCCCTGGTCTCTGATCTGCTCGCGCGCTACGGCATCGCCTACGCCTGGGATGCCAATGGCCGCCGCGTCTTGATCGGTGCCCTCGATGTCCCCCCCACCTACCGCGACGATTCGGTGCAGGCGTCGGTGGGCTGGCCATTGTTCACCATGACCCTGGAAACCGCCAGCGCCCCGGTGATCCTCACCGGCATCCTCCGCCCCTCCGAAGCGGGCGATCGCGCCTGGTGCCGCGTGGTGGAATTCGCCGAAGAGTTCGGCATCACCGTGCGCTTCGAGCCGCTGGAGCTGGGCGAACGGCGCGGCGGCTGAGCCAGCGGTGCTTGCCCAGTTGTGGTGAACCAGTGATCAGAACTTCCAGCGGAAGCCGCCGCCGTAGTTGATCGATTCGGTGCTGCCGGGTGCGAGCTGACCCAGACCGTTCACGTACAGGCTGAGCTTGTCGTTGACCACCACATCGAGGCCCAGGCCCAGATTCCACCAGGAGGAGGGTGCGGCCACACCGGCCACGGTGAACGAGGCAGCCGGTGCCGCGGTGAACTGGGCGGTGAGGTCGCGGTTGGTGTTGCCCAGATCCCAGGCGTAACCCACGCTCACCCGGGGGATCACGGTCATGCCGTTGGTCTGGAACGGCTGCTTGAACTCCACGCCGAGCTCGAGCGGAACCGAGCTGTACGACACGTTGTCGTAGCGCAGGGAGTAGCTGGCTTTGCCTGGATCGGGGGAGGCGATCAGCGGGTTGCCGGGCTGTTGGTAGGCGCGGTTGTTCGACGACGTCGACTCGGAGTAGCTGTTCTGGTTCAGCTGCAGCCAGCTGATGCCCAGCGACGGGATCAGGCTGCCCTGGTTGCCGGTGTTGATCACCTGGCTCAGTTGCAGCGTGCCGCCCAGGGCGGTGCTGCTGCTGCTGCCTTGTTCCGTGGCGGGGTAGCCAGGAATGTTCACCTGACGGGTGATGTCGGTGTTGAAGCCGCCCACCCCGAAGGCGCCCGAGAGCCAGGTGGCCGAGCCGAGCCGTTGCTTGGCATACACCATGCCGCTCCAGCCTTCCGTTTCACCGAAGGTGTTTGGTTCGCCGGTGGTGGTCCAGAGGTTGTCGAAGCGACCGGCGAGGCCCACCAGGGTGTTGCTGCCGATCAGGGTGTCAGCGCCCACGGTGGTGTTGAACGCCGTGGTGTTGTAACCGGCCTGATCGGAGCTGCCGCTGCCGGGGGTGCTGGCATCAGAGCCACCCGCATTCACCCAGCTGCGCCACTTGCCGCAATCGGCCGGATCGCCGGTGTAGGTCTCGCCCGGCTGAAGTTGCTGCACCTCGGCGATGCAGCGCTGCAACTGGTTGAGCACCGCCGCGTTGAGGGCGTTGCTCACGTCCTGCTGGAAGGCGAGGCCCGCGGTGATCGTGGCCTGGGGGAAGGCCGCCGAGGTGGCGCCGGAGAGCTGGCGATACAGCGCATTGAGGTCGCCCTTGGTCTCCTGGGCAAAGATCAGGGCCGCGGTGGATTCAAACTTGGCGGTGCTCCCCTTGGCCTGGATCTTGTTCACCGCCTTGCCCACAGCGGTGCTGTTGGGATCGAGTCCGCTCGGGGCGTAATCCACGGTGTAGCGGAAGCTCAGATCCTGGTTGTTGTCGATCAGATCGAAGCTGAAGGAGGCCACCGCCGACTTGGGTGCCACCAGCTTGAGATCGCCGATGGTGATCCCATCCAGGGCATCAACGATGCCTTCTGAGATGAAGGTGCCCGGCATGGCCTGGCCCACCTGGTTGGCGAGCAGGTTCACGGTGCCGTTGAGGTTGGCGCGGTAGCGGGTGGTGAGGTTGTCGGTTTCGCCGGAGCGAAGCACCAGATCCGCCTCATACACCGAGGTGTCGGTGGTGTCGTAGTTGGCGTTCACCACCAGGTTGCCGATCCGGTATTCCCCGTTGGGATTCACCACACCACGCTGAATCAGCGTCACGTTGCCGTTCGCATCCACCAGCTGGGATTCGAGGCGGGCGTTGGGCGCGTTGTAGATGTCGCGGGTGATGCCGGGAAGAATGATGTCGCCGGAGATCTCGCCGAAGTTGCTGATTTCGTCGGGACCGCCCGGGCCGGTGATGGCATTGCTGCTGCCATCGCTGCCGCCGATGATCGTGCCGTAGTTGATCACGCGCTCCACCCGGTCGGTGGGCAGGTTGATCGCCGAGCCGCCGTCACCACCCTGGATCAGGGCACCTGCGGCGTTCTCGACGCGCAGGTTGCCGCTGATGACGCTGGTGCTCTTGGTGATGCCCACGCCGCCCTGGCCGGTGGCACGGATCACACCGCTGTTGCGCACCACCACCTCACCGGCAGGAGCGGTGCCATCGGTGAAGCCCTCGGTGATCGCGCTCACCGAACCATCGGGGTTCTGATAGAGGTAGGCGCCACCGGTGGCGTTCTGGAACAGCAGGGCCACGGCGTTGGTGCCGGAGGCGGTGATGCTGCCGCTGTTGTCGATGGTGATGTCGCCGGAGCCACCCGTGGGCTTGCCGAGCAGGCTGGCGCTGTTGTCCTTGCTGACGCCGCCGAACACGAAGCCACCACCGCCGGCGATGGTCTGGGCGACTACGGCGTGGGCGCCGGTGCCGCTGGTGCTGATGGCGCCGGTGTTGGTGAAGCTGATGTCGGCCGAACTGGAGTCGGCATTGGTGTTGTTGAGGCTCACGGCACCGGAATCGGAACCGCTGACGCCGCCACCACCGCCGATGGTCTGCAGCAGCATCCCGAAGCTGTTGTCGCCGCTGGTCACGATCGTGCCGCTGTTGCTCACGTTCAGGGCACCGCTGGCTGTGGTGGTGCCGCTGTGGTTGGCCGCCGCGAAGTTGGCGCTGCTGCCGCCGGTGGTGTAACCACCACCACCACCGATGCTCTGGAGCACCACAGCGGGCGACTGGTTGCCACTGGTGCCGATTACACCACCGTTGTTGCTCCAGGTGATCGCACCGGCACCGGCATCGGAGCCGAGGGTGCCCGTTCCGCCGGCACCCAGCTGCACCGAGCCGCTGGTGGCTGAGGCGAAACCACCGCCACCACCGATGCTCTGGAGCACGAGGGCGGGGCTGGTGTTGCCGCTGCTGCTCACCCGGGCATTGCTGCTGAGGCTCAGGTCGATGGCCGCTGCAGAGCTGTTGCCCACGTTGAGGTCGGCACCGCTGCGACCGGCCGTGAAGTTTCCGCTCACCACACCCACACTGCCGCCGCCGCCGCCGATCGTCTGGGCGAGAAGGGCGGGGGCATTGGCGCCGCCGGAGCTGATGCTGCGCTCGAGGCTGAGGGTCAGCGCGCCGGCGCTGCGATCGCCACGGCCGAGGCCGCCGAGAGTGGCATCGCCGCCCACGTTGGCCGCCGTGCCGCCACCGCCGCCGAGGCTCTGGGCGAGCACGGTGGTGCTGCCGTCGCCACTGCTGGAGAGCGGCGCGTTGATCGTGAGGTTGAGAGCACCGCCACTGGCGATCGGTGTGCCCAACGGCACGGAGGTGCCGCCGAGGTTGGCATCGCTGCCCACGCTGCCAACGCGTCCACCACCGCCACCGATCGATTGCAGCAGCAGGGCGCTGGCATCGTTCCCAGTGGTGGCCGCCGCCACCTGGTTGGCGAGGCTCAGATCGGCGCCGGAGGAGGTGCCGCGATAGAGGCCACCCAACTGGGCAGTGGCGCTGGTGCTGCCGGTGTAACCGCCACCGCCACCGATCGACTGGAAGCTGAAGCCGCTGGAGCCCTCACCTGTGGTGACGATCCGGCTGCTGCCGCCGGCACTGAAGCTGAGGCTGCCGCCGCTGCCTTCCGTGCCATTGCTGCCGCCGCCGAGCAGCAGAGCACCGCCGCTGATGGTGTTGTTCGGGAACACCAGACCGCCGCCGCCACCCACCGACTGGAGCACGAAGGCGGGCGACTGACTGCCGGTGGTCACGATCGAGCCGTTGCCGCCATCGCTGGCGAGGTTGAGCGAGACGCTGCCGGCGTTGCCACTGCCGCCATCGGCGCCGAGGCTCACCGAACCACTGGCGCTGCCGGCGCGGCCGCCACCGGCACCCACCGACTGGCCGAAGAGGCCGATCGATTGATCGCCGCTGGTGCTGATCGTGCCGGTGCTGCTGATGCTCACATCGCTGGCATCACCGGAGCCGCCGCCACTGGTGCCCATGCTGAGGGCCGTGCTGGTGCCACCCACCAGGCCGCCACCACCACCGACGCTTTGCACCAGCAGGCCATCGCTGCCAAAGCCGCTGGTGCTCACATCGCCACTGAGGTTCACACTCACCGCACCGGCATCGAGGCCTGCGCTGGTGCGGGCGCCGGCCGTGGCACTACCGCTGTTGATCGGTGCGTAACCACCGCCGCCACCGATGCTCTGGGCGATCAGGGCCGGCGAGAGGGCGCCGAATGTGGCGAGGCTGTCGTTGATCGTGAGCGTCACAGCGGCGCCGGTGTTGCGGGTGGCGCCATCGCCGCCGGCGGTGAGGTTGGTGGCTTCCGCACCCTCGAGGCCGAAGATCGCACCGCCACCGCCACCGATCGATTGGGCCACCACCGCCGCGGAGTTGCTGCCGGCGGTGAGGATCGGCGCGCTGCTGCTGAAGCTGATGCTGTCGGCGTTATTGCTGCCGACCACCGAGCCGCCCAGGTTGATCGCATCGCCGCCGCTGCTGGTGGCATAGAGGCCGCCACCACCGATCGACTGAAGGATCACGCCACTGGAGTTGTTGCCCGTGGTGGTGATCGCACCAGTGCTGGTGAAATCGATCGCCGAAGCGCGGCTATCGCCGAAACCGCTGCCGCCGATGCTGATCGCAGTGGGGGCGCTGCCGGTGAGGCCACCGCCGCCGCCGATCGACTGGATCGTCACGCCCGGTGAGCTGATGCCGCTGGTGCGCACCGGCGCCGCGCTGCTGGCGCTGATCGCACCACCGTGGGCATCACTGAGGAGCTCGGAGCTGCTGCCCACGCTCAAGCTGCCGTCCACTTGGGCGATCAGGCCGCCACCACCACCGATGCTCTGGAGCACCACGCCGGGGCTGTCGTTGCCCTGGGTGGTGACGCTGCGTTGCAGCTGGGTGAAGCTGAGGCTGCCGCCACTGCCGTCGACGCCGGCGCGCAGGGTGCCGCCAAGCGTGGCATCGCCGCCCACATCGGCGGCCACACCACCGCCGCCACCGATCGATTGCAGCACTGCGCCGGGGCTGTTGGCCCCCACGGTGAGCACCTCAAAGGGAAGGATCAGCTCAAGATCGGCGCCGGTGACCGTACCGGTGCTGAGGCCGCCGAGCTGCACGCTGCCGTTGGGCACGCTGCCGATCCAGCCGCCACCGCCACCGATCGACTGATGGATCACGCCGGGGGAGAAGGCGCCGGTGGCCTGCAGGGTGCCGCCGGCATTGATCAGGGTGAGCGTGCCGCCGGAGCCGGCGGTGCCGTTGCTGCCACCACCGAGCACAACGGTGCCGCTGCCGGCGCTGTCGCCCAGGCCCACCTGGCCGCCACCACCACCGATGGATTGCATCAGATAAGAGGGCGAGTAAGCGCCGCCGGTGGCGATCACGCCACCGGCGTTGTTGAGGGTGACGTTGCCGCCATCACCGCTGCCGCCGTTGGCCCCCAGGGTCATGGAGCCGCTGGCAGAGCCGACGCGACCGCCGCCGCCGCCCACCGACTGCGCCACCACACCGATGCTGTAAAGGCCGCTGGTGCTGATCGTGCCGCCCTGATTGTTGACGGTCACATCGCCGGCGTTACCGCTGGCATCGATCGCACCCATCACCAGATCGGAGCTACTGGAGCCGGCGATACCGCCACCAGCGCCCACCGACTGGGCAATCACGCCCTCGGAATTGTTGCCGAGGGTGGTGATCCGGCCCCGGTTCTCCACGCTGACGTTGCTGGCGTTGGCGATGCCGCCATCCATCCCCAGGCGCATGCTGGCGCCGTTCTGGGAGGTGAAGCCACCGCCACCACCGATACTCTGGGCGATCACACCCTGCGACTGAACACCGGCGGTGATCAAGTTGCTGCCGCCGCTGAAGTAGAGGTCAACGGCGCCGCTGCCGCCGATCTGTTGGCCGGCACCGCCGAGTTCCACCACGGCCGCGCTGCCGCTGCCGTCGCCGCCGACGTAACCACCACCACCACCGACTGACTGGGCGATCACGGCGGGGGACGAGAGACCGGTGGTCTGGATGCGGGAATTGAATTTGGAGGTGAGGCTGACGTTGCCGGCTGTGTTGGTGCCGATCACATCACCGCCCAGGCTCACCGAACCGCTGGAGGTGAAGGCCACACCACCGCCACCACCGATCGATTGCAGGGTGAGGCCGGGGCTGTTGCGGCCTTCGGTGCTGATCTGCCAGTCGCGACTGATCGCCTGAACATCACCAGCGGAGGTGTCGGCGACGCTGATGGTGCCGAGATTGAGCTGATCGCCGGCCACATCGGCGGCATAACCGCCACCGCCGCCGATCGACTGGAGCACCACGCCAGGACTTTCGGCGCCCTGGGTGATCGCGGTGAAGGGTCCGTTGAGGGAGATCGCGCCGGCACGCAGTGAGCCGATGCCGTTGCCACCCAGGGTGAGATCACCGGCAACGCTGTTGACGCTGCCGCCACCGCCGCCGATCGATTGCACCACCAGAGCGGCGGAGTCGTCGCCCGTGGAGGTCATGGAGGCGCCGGCATTGCTGATCACGCGGATGGCGCCGCCGTCGGCGTTGCCGATGCCGTTGGTCATGCCGAGGCTGGCATTGCCGCCCACCTTGCCGAGGCGACCACCACCACCACCGATGGCCTGCACCAGCATCACCGGAGAGGTGGAGCCGGTGGTGATCAGATCGCCCTGGATGTCGATCAGGATGGCTTGCTCAACCGGTTGCTCGGGGCAGCCGCCGAAGGCACAGGCCACCGGATAGAGCATGCCGCTGCTGCCAGCGATGCCCAGGTTTCCGCTGCTGCCGGAGCTGCCGAGCGTGGCGTCGGTGGCGAGATCACCGGCGAAACCACCACCGGCGCCGATCGATTGCACCACCAGGCCAGGGCTGATGTTGCCGGTGGTCTGCAGCTGGCCCTGCAGGATCACATTCACGGCACCGCCGGTGCCGGAGTTGAGATCGCTGGCGCCAAGGGTCGCCGAGCTGAGGCTGTCCACCAGCGACCAACCACCACCACCACCGATCGATTGCAGAACGGCGGCGGCGGACCGGAGCCCGCTGGTGGCGATCGTGTTGCCGCCATTGGAGGTGAAGTTGATGGCGGCGGCGTTGGCATTGCTGCTGTTGCTGCTGCCGAGCTGGATCAGGCCGCTGTTGGCCGATTGCAGTCCCTGCACGGCACCACCACCGCCGGCGAGGCTCTGCAGCAGCACGGCGGGAGAGGCAACGCCGGCGGTGACGATGTTGGCGTTATTGGTGACGGTCACAGCGCCGCTGTTGGCGCCGCTGGCGGACCGGCTGCCAAGGATGAGGCTCTGACCGGTCACTCCCTCGCTGAGCAGGGCGGCCAGACCACCGCCGCCGCCCACTGACTGGGCCACCAGACCGGCGGCGTTGTTGCCGGCGGTGCGGATTGCACCGCCGCTGGTGAGGCTGACGGCGCCGCCGCTGCTCAGCAGGGGGTTCTCGGCACCCAGCCAGCTGGAATACAGCGAGGTGTTGATGCCGGCAATGCCGCCGCCACCGCCGACGCTCTGGCTCACCAGGCCACTGCTGTTTTCACCCAGGGTGGTGATGCTGGAGCTGCTGGTGATGGTCACAGCGGCACCGCTCTGGCTCACGCTGCTGGTGCTGCTGCCCAACTGCAGCTCACCATTCACATTGCCGATGCGGCCGCCGCCACCACCGATGCTCTGGGCCAGCAGGCCCGGAGCGTTGTTGCCCTGGGTGCTGATCGCTCCGCTGCTGCGCCCGGTGATGGCGCCGCCATCAAGGGAGCTGCCGCTGCTGGCAATGTCGGTCGCACCGAGCAGGGCGGCGCCGTCCACGTTGTCGGCCATGCCGCCGCCGCCGCCCACGCTCTGCAGCACCAGGCCGATGCCGTAGTTGCCGCTGCTGCTGATCGCGCCGCTGTAGTCGGCGTCGATCGCACCGCCGGTCATGCTGCCGCTGCTTTGCGACGCCCCCAAGCGAGTGATGTAGCGGGAGGAGCCGGCGTAACCGCCGCCACCGCCGATGCTCTGACTCACCAGCACCGGCGAGTTGTTGCCCTGGCTGATCAGGTCGGCATCAATGGTGAGGCTGATGCTGCCGCCATCGCCTCCATCGCTCTTCAGTGAACCGAGCAGGGAGTAGGTAGATCCCTGATCGATCAGCACCCAGCCACCGCCGCCGCCGATGCTCTGCGTGAGCACCACCGAGGAATTGGCGGCCTGGGTGCTGAACTGACTGCCACTGGCGTTGAGATTGATCGCACCACCACCACCATCACCACCACCACCGGGACCGGTGATCAGAGCGGTCAGTCCGTCATCGATGTCGTTGAGGAAGGAAAGCTCGTAATTTTCGTTGGTGCTGATGTTGGGCAGCAGATTGAGCCAGGCCTGTTGCCAGGCGGCCGCGATATCGACCAGGGCAGCGCTCACACTGCCCTGGCGGCCCATCAGGATCGCGCCGGCATCGGTGGCATCAAGATCCGTATCTCCGATGAAGCCGCCGCCGCCGCCGATGCTCTGCAGGATCAGGGCCTGGGAGCCGATTCCTTCGGTCTGGAGAATGCCGCTGGTGTTGATCGTCAGATTACCCGCTTGCGCAGATCCGGACCCATTGCTGCCCAGCTTGATGAAGTTGGGGTTGTTGCTCAGGGGGATGTAGGCACCAGCACCGGCGATGCTCTGGCCGAGCAGGGCGGGGGAGGCGATGCCCACCGTGGTGATGTCGGCTGTGCTGTTCAGAGTGATCGCACCGCTGTCGGCGATGGCCTGGCCGCGGCTGCCCACATTCACGAGTTGGTCTGTACGCCCCACGGAGCCGGTGATGGCGCCACCGCCACCGGCGCTCTGCAGGATCAGGCCAGGGGAGTAGTCACCGACGGTGCTGATGCGGGAGCTGTTGACGGCACTGATCGCCCCACCGCGGGCACTGCCGCTGCTGATCTGGGAGCCAACGTTGAGGTCACCGCGCACATCAGCGATGAAGCCACCGCCGCCACCGGTGCTCATCATCGCCAGACCGCTGGCACCATCGCCCTCGGTGCGGATCAGAGCACCGGTCTGCCGGACGTCGATCGATCCAGCGTCCGCCACCACGGCCGACTCGGTGACCGTGCCCATCTGCACCTTTTGAGCTGCACCCCCAAAGACGGTGCCACCGCCACCGCCCAGCGACAGCACATTGACGCCGACCGAGGTGTCGCCGCTGGTGCCCACCGAACCGCTGTTGCGCAGGCTGATCGACCCACCGGAGAGATTGCCAGCCGCATCAAGGCTGCCCATGCGCATTTCGTTGGTGTAAGCGCTGATCGCACCGCCACCACCGCCGACACTCTGCAGCCGGATGGCATGGGAATCAGATCCCACGGTGACCACATCGGCACTGTTGGAGACATTGAGGTCGCCGGCCTGGGCATTGGTTCCGCCGCGACTCCCGAGCCTGGCGTTCGCAGTGGTTTCGCCGGTGAGGGCCGACCAGCCACCGCCACCAGCCACGCTCTGAATGAGCATGCCGGGTGAACTGTTGGCGTTGGTGCGGATCAGGGCCGAGGTGTTGGTGATGGTGAGATCGCCAGCATTCCCTTCATTGCTGAAATAGGAGGAGAGGTACAAACGGTCGCTGCTGCCGAGGCTGATGTCGGGATTGACATAGGCATTGGCACCGCCACCACCGCCGATGCTCTGGGCCAGGAGGCCGATCGAGCCCTCGCCGCTGGTCTGCAGGTTGCCGCTGTTGGTCACCACCACATCGCCCGCTTCCGCCAGTTGGGCATACAGCGCTCCGAGGAACAGCTCATCGTTGCTGTCGGCGCTGGAGAAACCACCGCCACCACCGATGCTCTGGGCCAGCAGGGCACTGGAGCCGATGCCATTGGTGATCACCTGGCCGCTGTTGTCGACGCTTACGTTGCCGGCGCTGGCCCGGCCAGGGCCGTTCATGCCGTTGGTGAGAATGCCGTTGAGGATCAGGCCGGTGACGCCACCACCCCCGGCAACGCTCTGGGCGATCACGCCCGGAGAGGTGCTGCCGATGGTGAGGATCTCAGCCCGGTTGGTGAGCTCCACCGCACCGGAATTGAGCGTGTAATCGCTGCCGAGCTGGGGAATGGGAACTTCGGTGAGTTGATTCCGGTCATACGCACCACTGCCCAGACGCCCGCCGAGGTTCTTGGTCTGCTGGGAGCCGAGATAGCCGCCACCGCCGCCGATGCTCTGGCTCACCAGGGCAGGAGATCCTTCGCCGCGGGTCACAATCGCAGCACCGCGGTTGGTCACGCTTACATCGCCACCATTGGCTGTCACGCTGCCGCCGGAACCGTCAAGCCCCAGGCCCAGATCGCCGTAGACCTGGTTGGCGAGGCCGCCACCGCCACCGATGCTCTGGGCGATCAGACCGGCGGCGCCGTTACCGGAGGTGCTGATCGAGCCTGTGTTGGTGAGGTCAAGCGAGCCACCACTGGCCTGGCCTGTGCTATTCAGCATGCCCATGCTGATCGAGCCGGCGCGGTTGCCGATCACGCCGCCACCACCACCGATCGACTGGGCCGTGATGCCAGCGGCACTCAGGCCTGTGGTGATGATGTCGGCGCTGTTGGTGATGGTGAGATCGCCAGCCGAAAGCGTCCCCGACGACTCCTGGGCACCCAGCTGGCTGATGGTGTTGCTGCTCACATTGCCGGCAACCCAGCCGCCGCCGCCGCCGATGCTCTGCACGAGCATGGCGCGGGCGTAATCGCCTTCAGTCTGGATCAGGGCGCCGGTGTTGCGCAGGCTGATGGCACCACCAGTGCCGTTCACCAGGCCTTCGGCACCAAGCACGAGGTTGTTGGCGAGTTGCTCTTGTCCGAGCCGGCGGATGTTGCCGCCACCACCACCGATGCTCTGGGCGATCAGGCCGGTGGAGGAGGTGCCTGTGCTGATCAGGTTGCCGCTGTTGGTGATCGTCAGATCGCCAGCAGCGGTGTTGCGGGAGTTGAGATCACCGAGGGTGATCGGCTCCTGCATCAGCGCGTTGGCGTAAGTGGTGGTGAAACCACCGCCACCGCCGATGCTCTGCACCGTCAGCAGGGGTGCCGTGATGCCGGTGGAGCTGAGATCACCGCTGTTGTTGACGGTCACATCACCAGCGCTGGCATTCTCCAGGCGTTCACCGCCCAGGGTGAGCGTGTTGCCATTGGTGAGACTCACCACACCACCACCGCCGCCGATGCTCTGGGCCAGCAGCACCGTGGCCGCATTGCCACTGGTGCTGATCGTGCTGCTGTTGGTGACCGACACGTTGCCGGCCTGGGTGTTGCTGAGGTCCTCGCCACCGAGTTGGGTGGTGCTGGCGGAGCTGCCCAGATAGCCACCACCGCCGCCGATGGTCTGGGCGATCAGGGCGAAAGCACCATCACCACGGGTTTCAATCGCTTGCCCCCGGTTGTTCACGCTGACGTCGCCAGCACTGAGCGAACCTTCACCGTTGCCGAGGGTGCCGCCCAGGCGCACATCGCCGCTGTCGCTGCCGGCGACGCTGCCGCCACCACCGCCGATGCTCTGCACAAGCATCGCGCTCGACACATCGCCGAGTGTGAGCACGGAACCGCTGTTGCTGACCGACACGGAACCACCGCTGGCATTGCCGGTGAGGTTGAACCCACCCAGCAGCAGACCGCCGGAAGCGGAGCTGATCACCCCACCGCCACCACCGATGCTCTGCACGGTGAGTGCGGCCGAAGCATCACCCGACGACACAAGATCGGCCGTGTTGGTGACTTCGATGGCGCCGCCATTGGCGGAGTCGCTGTTGTTGCGGGCGCCGATGCGGGTGTTGGCCAGGTTCTGGGCACTCACCAGGGCATAGCCGCCACCGCCGCCGATCGATTGCACCGTGAACACAGGGGAGAAATCCTGCAGGGTCTCCAGGCGTGACGCGATGTTGTTGATCGTGACGTCGCCGGCATTGGCGTTGACCGAGCCGAGGCTGCCGACGCGCACTGTGTAGTCATTGGTGCCGGCGGTTTCGGAGATATAACCACCACCACCACCGATGCTCTGGGCGATCAGGGCGGCGGAACCGTTGGCGGCCGTGAGCAGGTCACCGCTGTTGGTGAGTGTGATGGCGCCACCCTGGGCGCGGGTGTTGCTGGCCCCGGAGGCATCAGCGCCGAGAATCACCTGGTTGCCGGTGTCGGTGGCGGAGGCACCACCACCACCGCCGATGCTCTGCACCACGAAGGCCGCCGCATTCAGGCCCTGGGTGGCGATGGAGGACCGGCTGGTCATGGCCACGTCGCTGGCCGAACTGACGCTACTGGCGCGCAGAGTGCCACCGAGAGTCAGGTCGTCTCCAGCCGTGATCCCGGTGAAGCCACCACCGCCGGCGATGCTCTGCACCAGAAGCCCGGTGCTGTTCTCGCCCTGGGTGACGATCGTGGGCACCGTATTCGTGACGGTGATCGCCCCGGAGCTGGTGACCCCACCCATGTCGGCGCCGAGTCGGGCATTGCCGCCCACGTTGCCGATCCAGCCGCCACCGCCGCCGATGCTCTGGATCACCATCGCCGGAGAGCTGTCGCCTCGGGTGACGAGCAGATCGGCTTCGGTCACCACGCTCAGATCACCGGCTGTGGCGACGCCCGAGCTGGTGCTGCTCATGCCGAGCACCGCATTGCCCAGCACCTGACCACCCAGGCCGCCGCCGCCGCCGATGGTCTGCACCACAAGGGCAGCGGAGTTCAGACCGCTGGTGCCGATGGCGCCGCTTTGGCGTAGGCTCACCGCACCGGCAGAGAGGGCTCCGCTCATGCTGCTAGCACCCAGGGTGACGTTGCCCAGGGCGTTGCCGGTGACGCCACCGCCACCGCCGATGCTCTGGATCACAGCACCGGTGGAGTAATCCGCCGTGGTGATGATCGTGCTGTTGTTGATCACCGACACGTTGCCGGCGCCCAGGCTGGTTCCGCCCTGGCTGCCGAGCTGGGCATCGGGGCTGCTGCGCAGCAGCGACCAGCCACCACCGCCGCCGATGCTCTGGGCGATCAGGCCGGGGCTGTAGGCACCGGCGGTGACGATGGCGTTGCCCGTGTTGTTGAGGGTCACATCGCCGGCGATCGCCTGGCCAAGGTCGCTGCCCGCCAGCGTCACGTCGTAGCTGGCGAGGGCATTGGTTTCGGCGATCACACCGCCGCCACCGGCGATCGACTGCAGCAGCAGGGCCGGTGAGCCGTTGCCGCTGGTCTGGAGCACGCCGCTGTTGCGGACCGTGACGTCACCGGCATTGGCAAGAGCGCTGCCGCTGGCACCAAGACGGCTCAGAGTGCCCGTGATCTTGGCGGCGGCACCACCACCGCCACCGATGCTCTGGGCCACGAGGCCGGCAGCATTGACGCCTTGCGTGGTGATGCCGGCCCTGTTGGTGACCGTCACGGAGCCGCCTTGGCTGGAGCCGCTCATCGATCCGCCCAGGATCAGGGCGTCGCCGTAGGTCTGGCCTGCGAGTCCGCCACCGCCACCGATCGACTGGGCCATCAGACCCATGGAATCAGCCCCTTCGGTGCTGATCTGGCTGCGGTTGGTCACCACCACGTTGCCGGCGTTGGCACTGCCGCTGCCGCTGGCGCCCATCGTCACGTTGCCCGTCACCTGGGCGGTGCTGCCGCCGCCGCCGCCGATTGATTGGGCCAGCAGCGCCGGGGAGGCGGCCCCGGTGCTGGTGAGTGCTGCGCCGCTGAGGGTCACCGACACATCACCGGCATTGGCAGTGCCAAGGAGGTTGATCGCGCCCAGGTTGAGAGTGCCGTTGATCGATCCGGCCCGACCGCCGCCGCCGCCGATGCTCTGCACATTGACCAGGGGGCTGAAGTTGCCGGTGCTCAGGATCGAGGCCGTGTTCGTGAGGGTGACGGCATCAGCGTTCTGTGCTCCACCACTGCCCATGCTGCCCATCTGGGCGTCGCCGTTCACGGCGCCGGAGTAACCGCCGCCGCCTCCCAGCGACTGCAGGGTGATGCCTGCCGAGGTGTTGCCCGTGGTGATGATCTCAGCGTTGTTGGTGAGCGTGATCGCGCCACCGTTCATGGCGCTGGTGCTGTTGATCGCACCGAGCTGAAGATCACCCTCCACAGGGCCTACCCAGCCACCGCCGCCGCCGATGCTCTGGGCTGAGATCGCCGGACTGAACTCCCCGCGGGTAATCAGTTGGTCCCCGTTCGATTGGATGTTGATGTCTGCACCGGAGAGGTCGGCGCTGCTGCTGCCCGACACGCTGCCGAGGCTGACGGCGCCACCCCGAGTCTGGGCGACGCGGCCACCACCGCCACCGATGGACTGGGTGAACATCGTGGGGGAGTAATCCGCCAGGGTCACGAGGGTGCCCCGGTTCACCAGGCTCATGGCCTGGCCGCTCTGCACACCCTCGGCGTTGCGGGAGCCGAGCGCCACCGTGCCGTTGGCACTGTCGAGGCTGCCGCCGCCGCCACCGATGGCCTGATACAGGATGGCTGGGGAGAACTGGTCATTCGACACCAGGGTGCCGGTGTTGATCAGGCGGGTCGTTCCGGATTGGCCATCCGCACCGTTGCTGCCAAGCACGGCGTCGCCGAAACCACTCTGGGCGTCACCACCACCACCGCCGATGCTGTGGAGATACACCGGAATCGACGACGGTCCATAGGTGGCGATGTTGCCCGTGTTGGTAAGTACCACGTTGCCGGAATCGCCGCCGGCTCCACCGCTGCCACCGAGGGAAATGGTGCCTTCATTGACGCTGGCGGTCGCCCGACCGCCGCCGCCGCCGATGCTCTTGGCCACCACGCCGTAGGAGCCTTCGCCGTAGGTCTCAATTGAGCCGTTGTTGGTGATGGTGATATCACCGGCGTTGCCACCGTTGCCACCGCTGGCCCCAAGGCTCAGGGCGTCGCGGGTGCTGCCCACATCGCCACCGCCACCACCGATGGCTAGAGCCATGAGGCCGATGCCGGTGCTGCCAGTGGTGATGATGGTGCCGTCGTTGGTGATGGTGATATCACCGCTGTTGCCACCGCCGCCGCCACTGCCGCCGAGGGACACGCTCAGGGGAGCCGTGCTGGAGAGGGAGCCACCACCGCCGCCCACTGACTGGGCGTAGAGCCCGTAGGCCGCATCGCCGGTCACGGTGATGGACCCACTGTTGTTGACGGTCACGTTGCCGGCGTTGCCGCCGTCGCCACCGCTGCCACCGAAGCTGAGCGACGCCGTGGTTCCTTCCGAGGCGACCGCCGAATTGATGCTAACCCGACCACCGCCGCCACCGATGCTCTGGCTGAGCAGACCGTGCGACTGGCTGCCGGTGGTGACGATCACCCCGGAATTGGTGACGTTGACGTTGCCGCCGTTGCCACCACTGCCACCGCTGCCGCCCACCTGGAGGGAGCCACTGAAGCTGTTCTCGCTGTCATCACCCGGTGCGGCCAGGCTGGTGGCACCACCGCCACCACCGATCGACTGCACATAGAGACCGATGGAATTGGCACCGGTGGTTTGCAGCCTCGCGGCGTTGGACACGGTGACGGTTCCGCCGGATCCACCGGATCCACCGGATCCACCGATGGTGCCGTTGAGGCTGAGGGTGGAGCTGGCGGTGCCATCCACGAAGCTGGTGGCATCGCCGCCGCCGCCACCCACCGACTGGATGAACATGGCTGAGGCTGAGCTGCCAGTGGTGCTGATCAGGCCGTCGCGGGTGGTGATGTTGACAGTGTTGCCATCTCCACCGGAGCCGCCGCTGCCGCCGATGGCGACGCTGAGGCCCACATCGCCGCCTTGCACATTGTTGGTGCTGCTGCCGGCGCTTCCGCCGCCACCGCCCACAGATTGGGCAAACAGGCCCCGGGCGTTATCGCCGGAGGTGCCGATGCGCAGATTGCCCATGGTCAGGGTCACTACACCGCCCTGACCACCACCGCCGCCAGAACCGGAAACCGAGGAGGCCAGGCCGCCGAGTTGGGCTGATGTGGTGCTGTTGGAAGCCGCTTCCGTGACGGAACCGCCCTGACCACCACCGCCACCGACCGACTGGAGGAAGACGCCGTGGCTGCCGCTGCCGCTGGTCACCACGGTGAGCGTGTCGGCGATGCCGTTCTGCAAGGTCACCCGGTTACCGCTGGCGCCGTTTCCACCGGAACCACCCATGGAGAAACCGGCACCGGCGGAATAGCTGGCGTTGCCTGATCCGGAGGCGGCACTGGTCACGGCCCCACCGGCACCACCACCGCCACCGATGGATTGCAGCAGGACGCCCATGGCCTGGTCGCCGCTGGTGCTGACCTCGCCGCTGAGCTGGGCCAGCACCTGGCCGGCCTGGCCGCCGCTGCCTCCGGAACCGCCTACGCCGCTTGCGGCGCCAAAGGAGAAGGTGGAGTTGGCGGAATCAGCTGAGGATGCTGCGTTGGAGGTGATCGAACCACCCTGGCCACCGCCGCCGCCGATCGATTGCAGCAGCAGGCCATGGGAGACGTTGCCGCCAGTCACCACAGTGCCGTCGGCGTAAAGGCTCACATTGCTCGCTTGGCCGCCGCTGCCTCCGGCGCCACCCATGGCGAAGGAGGCGGAGAGGTTGCCACCGGCGGATGCCGCCGAGTTGACGGATCCACCAGCACCACCGCCACCGCCGATCGATTGCAGGAAGATGCCGATGGCGTTATCGCCTGCTGTCTGCACAGCGAGATCAGCAATCTGACCGCTGCTGCCGAGTTGCACCGTGCTGGCTTGGCCGCCATTGCCACCACCGGTGGTGAGGGCGCCGCTGGCCCCGAAGGAGAAGTTGCTGTTGGAGGCGGAGGTGCTGACGTTGCTGCCGATCACCGAGCCGGCCGTGCCACCGCCGCCACCGATCGACTGCAGCAGGATGCCGTGAGCGCCATCGCCGGTGCCGAGCGTGCTGTTGCCGGTCGCGACCGTGAGTCGGCTCGGCGTCAACAAGCTGACGCGGCCACCTGAACCACCGCTGCCGCCGGCGCCGCCCATGGCGAAGGAGGCGGAGGCCGTGATGTTGGCATTGCCCGCTCCGGTGGCGTCGTCGGTGACGGAACCGCCGGCGCCACCACCGCCACCAATCGATTGGGCAAACAGACCGATGGAGCTGTCTCCTTCGGTGACGATGAGCCCGGAAAGGGAGGCATTGACGGTCTGGCCCCAGCCACCACCACCACCATTGGCACCGACCGCACCGCTGGCGCCAAAGGAGAAGCTGGAATTCGCAGAGGTGGCTTCTGAGGAGGCATTGGAGGTGACGGAACCACCCTGACCGCCACCGCCACCGACGGACTGGAGGAGGATGCCGTGGGAGCTCATGCCGGCGGTGAGGAAGGTGCCGTCGGCGTAGAGATTCACATTGCTGGCACTGCCGCCATTGCCGCCGGAACCACCCATGGCGAAGGAGGCGGAGAGGTTGCCACCGGCTGCAGCGGCGGAGTTAACGGAGCCACCGACACCACCACCGCCACCGACGGATTGGAGGAAGACACCGATGGCGTTATCGCCGACGGTTTGAACACCGAGATCCGCGAGGAGTGAGGAGCTGCCGAGCTGAACGGACCCACCGCTGCCGCCAGCACCGCCCTCACCGGCGAGGGAGACCTGACCACCAAAGGAGAAGTTGGTGTTGGAGGCATTGGTGGTGGCATTGCTGCCGGTGATGGAACCACCCTGACCGCCACCGCCACCGATGGACTGGAGGAGGATGCCTGTGGCGCCATCACCGGTGCCAAGGGTGCTGTTGCCGGTGACCACCGTGAGACTGCGGCTGCTGGGTACCAGCAGGCGGACACGGCCGCCAGCACCACCGACGCCACCGGAGCCGCCCATGGAGAAGGAGGCGGAGGCGGAGATGTTGGCTCCACCGGCACTTGCGGCATTGACGACGGAGCCACCGGCGCCACCACCGCCACCGACGGACTGGGCGAAGAGACCGATGGCGCCATCGCCGAGGGTCTGAATGGTGCCGGCGACGGAACCACCGATGGCGCCGCCGGATCCACCACCACCACCACTGCCGGAGACACCGGCGGAGGCGCCAAAGGAGAAGCTGGAATTCGCAGAGGTGGCTTCTGAGGAGGCATTGGAGGTGACGGAACCACCCTGACCACCACCGCCACCGACGGACTGGAGCAAGACGCCCGTGGATGAGGCGCCGGCGGTGAGGAAGGTGCCGTCGGCGTAGAGATTCACATTGCTGGCACTGCCGCCATTGCCGCCGGAACCACCCATGGCGAAGGAGGCGGAGAGGTTGCCACCGGCTGCAGCGGCGGAGTTAACGGAGCCACCGACACCACCACCGCCACCGACGGATTGGAGGAAGAGGGCATTGGCGTTGTCACCGCCGGTCTGCACTGCGAGGTTGGCGATCTGACCGCTGCTGCCAAGCTGCACAGCGCCGCCGACACCACCACTGGCTCCCGTGCCGGCAAGGCCGCCGGAGCCACCAAAGGAGAAATTGGTGTTGGAGGCGTTGGTGGTGGCATTGCTGCCGGTGATGGAACCACCCTGACCGCCACCGCCACCGATGGACTGGAGGAGGATGCCTGTGGCGCCATCGCCGGTGCCGAGCGCGCTGTTGCCGGTGACCACCGTGAGACTGCGGCTGCTGGGTACCAGCAGGCGGACACGGCCGCCAGCACCACCGACGCCACCGGAGCCGCCCATGGAGAAGGAGGCGGAGGCGGAGATGTTGGCTCCACCGGCACTTGCGGCATTGACGACGGAGCCACCGGCGCCACCACCGCCACCGACGGACTGGGCGAAGAGACCGATGGCGCCATCGCCGAGGGTCTGAATGGTGCCGGCGACGGAACCACCGATGGCGCCGCCGGATCCACCACCACCACCACTGCCGGAGACACCGGCGGAGGCGCCAAAGGAGAAGCTGGAATTCGCAGAGGTGGCTTCTGAGGAGGCATTGGAGGTGACGGAACCACCCTGACCACCACCGCCACCGACGGACTGGAGCAAGACGCCCGTGGATGAGGCGCCGGCGGTGAGGAAGGTGCCGTCGGCGTAGAGATTCACATTGCTGGCACTGCCGCCGCTACCACCGGCGCCACCCATGGCGAAGGAGGCGGAGAGGTTGCCACCGGCTGCAGCGGCGGAGTTAACGGAGCCACCGACACCACCACCGCCACCGACGGATTGGAGGAAGACACCGATGGCGTTATCGCCGACGGTTTGAACACCGAGATCCGCGAGGAGTGAGGAGCTGCCGAGCTGAACGGACCCACCGCTGCCGCCAGCACCGCCCTCACCGGCGAGGGAGACCTGACCACCAAAGGAGAAGTTGGTGTTGGAGGCATTGGTGGTGGCATTGCTGCCGGTGATGGAACCACCCTGACCGCCACCGCCACCGATGGACTGGAGGAGGATGCCTGTGGCGCCATCACCGGTGCCAAGGGTGCTGTTGCCGGTGACCACCGTGAGACTGCGGCTGCTGGGTACCAGCAGGCGGACACGGCCGCCAGCACCACCGACGCCACCGGAGCCGCCCATGGAGAAGGAGGCGGAGGCGGAGATGTTGGCTCCACCGGCACTTGCGGCATTGACGACGGAGCCACCGGCGCCACCACCGCCACCGACGGACTGGGCGAAGAGACCGATGGCGCCATCGCCGAGGGTCTGAATGGTGCCGGCGACGGAACCACCGATGGCGCCGCCGGATCCACCACCACCACCACTGCCGGAGACACCGGCGGAGGCGCCAAAGGAGAAGCTGGAATTCGCAGAGGTGGCTTCTGAGGAGGCATTGGAGGTGACGGAACCACCCTGACCACCACCGCCACCGACGGACTGGAGGAGGATGCCGTGGGAGCTCATGCCGGCGGTGAGGAAGGTGCCGTCGGCGTAGAGATTCACATTGCTGGCACTGCCGCCATTGCCGCCGGAACCACCCATGGCGAAGGAGGCGGAGAGGTTGCCACCGGCTGCAGCGGCGGAGTTAACGGAGCCACCGACACCACCACCGCCACCGACGGATTGGAGGAAGACACCGATGGCGTTATCGCCGACGGTTTGAACACCGAGATCCGCGAGGAGTGAGGAGCTGCCGAGCTGAACGGACCCACCGCTGCCGCCAGCACCGCCCTCACCGGCGAGGGAGACCTGACCACCAAAGGAGAAGTTGGTGTTGGAGGCATTGGTGGTGGCATTGCTGCCGGTGATGGAACCACCCTGACCGCCACCGCCACCGATGGACTGGAGGAGGATGCCTGTGGCGCCATCACCGGTGCCAAGGGTGCTGTTGCCGGTGGAGACCACCAGTCGACCGGGCACCGACAGATTGATGCTGCCGCCAGCACCACCGTTGCCGCCGGTCCCGCCCATGGCGAAGGAGGCCGACGCAGAGATATTGGCGCCCCCGGCGGATGATTCCGCTTGCGTCACTGAGCCACCGGCACCACCACCGCCACCGACGGACTGGGCGAAGAGGCCATAGGACTGATCGCCCTGGGTGCCGATCTGACCAATCAGGCTGCCATTGATCGCGCCGGCATTGCCGCCACCACCACCCTCACCGGCAACGCCGGCGGAGGCGCCGAAGGAGAAGCTGGAATTAGCCGTTTTCGCTTCTGAGGAGGCATTGGAAGTAACGGAGCCACCGGCACCGCCACCGCCACCGATCGATTGCAACAACACACCTGTGGCGTATTGGCCCGATGTCAGGAAGGTGCCGTCTGCGAACACGCTGACGTTGCCGGCGCTGCCTCCGTTGCCGCCGGCGCCGCCCATGCCGAACGACACCGAGAGGTTGCCGGCCGATGAGCCGTTGGTGGTGGAGGAGCCGATGCCGCCGCCACCGCCAACCGATTGGAGCAGCATCGCGGTGGCGTTGTCACCGAGGGTGGTGACGTTGACATCAACCAGGTTGGAACTGGAGCCGAAGCTGACAGCACCAGCCGAACCACCCGATCCACCGGTGCCACCAACCCCAGCTGAAGCTCCGAAGGTGAAGCTGGCATTGGAGTCGGTGGTGGTGGTGGATTTGACATCACCGGCCCGACCACCGCCGCCACCCAAACTTTGCAGGGTGATGCCCACCGAAGAGTCGCCACGGGTGAGCACATTGATCGGCTTCAGCCCAATCAGGCTGACGGCTCCACCAGAGCCACCGGATCCACCGGAGCCGCCCATCGCGAAGGACGCCGAACCAGACACACTGCTGCCGCCGGATGCCGACGCATCACTGAGAGCAGAGCCACCGGCACCACCGCCACCGCCGACGGATTGGAGGAACAGACCATCGGAGGAGGCGCCGCTGGTGACGACGTTGCCGCCATAACCAACCGAAACGGCCCCGGCGTTGCCACCACCACCGCCATTACCGGAGACGCTGACACTGGCGCCAAAGCTGAACGTCGAATTGCCGGAGCTGGAACTTGAGCTGCTGCTTGAACTGGAACTGGACGATGAACTGCTGTTGCCTGAGGGGGCGCTGGCGCTAGAGCGGGTGGTGGTGCTGCCGCCAGCACCGCCACCACCACCGATCGACTGGGCAATCAGACCTGCGGCGTTATCGCCTGCGGTGAGGATGTCGGCCAGAGTGTTGACGGTGACGTTGCTGGCGTTTCCACCAGCGCCGCCCTGGGCGCCCATGCTGAAGTTCACGTTCAGGGCGCCGCCCTGATTGTTGGCGCTAGCGCCACCACCGGTACCACCACCGCCACCGACGGATTGGGCCAGGAAGCCCGTGGCACTGTCGCCAGCTGTGGTGACAGCCAACACCAGTGGATTGCTGCTGCCGTTGCCGACGGTCACCGTGCCGCTATCGCCACCGGTGCCGCCCTTGCCGCCGACGTTGGCGCTGGCACCAAACGAATATTTGGATTCAGATTTGTTGTAGCTGGTGTTGCTGGTACTGCCGCCGGCACCACCACCGCCGCCGATCGATTGAGCGACCAGGCCCGATGCGAGCGAGCCGGAGGTGGTGATCGTGAGCCCGTTGCCGGTGCTGTCAGGCCGCACGGTCACCGAAGCACCCGATCCACCCTGGGTCCCGGCGCCGCCCAGATTGACGTTCACGCTGCCCTGAATCGTGTCGCTGCCCGATTTGGAGGCCGTGAGGTTGAACGATTCGCTGCTGCCGCCGGCGCCACCGCCACCACCCACCGATTGGGCGAGCAGGCCAGTCGCCGAAGCGCCGAGGGTGGTGATCGCACCCGACACATTGACCAGCACGTTGCCGGCATTGCCACCGGGGCCGCCGTCGCCACCCACATTGGCGCCGAGGCTGATCGGCTTTCCTGCCTTAGAGATTGTGGCCTGATAGCTGGTGGAGGAGCCACCGGTGCCACCACCGCCACCCACCGACTGGGCCAGGATGCCGTAGGAAAAATCTCCGGCGATCACATCACCGTCATCGTTAGAGAGACCGGTGGAGATGATGCTGCTCGACGACACGGTGACGGAGCCGGAATTGCTGCCACTACCGCCAGAACCACCCAGATTCACGCCACCGGTGATGGCCATCTGATTGGAATTGCTTGCGGTCGCCTGCAGGTTGAGGGTGCTGCCACCGCTTCCGCCGCCGCCGCCGATCGACTGGGCCACAATGCCGCCAGCGAAATCACCCAGGGTTGTGATCCTGGGAGCTGTGTTGGTGACCGTGACCGAGGCCGCCGAGCCACCAGCACCACCGGTGCCACCGATGTTGACGCCGATGTTGACGGCAGCATCGGAATTGGACGCACTCAACTGAGCGTTCGTCGCCGTCCCACCGGCGCCGCCACCGCCCCCCACCGACTGGGCGAAGAGTCCGTAGGCGAAATCGCCATACACCACATCGCCGTAGGTGCTGTTGCTGAGCAGCGTCCCGGTGCTGATCGTGCCGCTGTTGTTGATGGTGACGCTGTCGGCATTGCCGCCGGAGCCGCCGTCACCACCGACGTTGGCGCCGGCATTGATCGTTTTCCCCTTTGAGGAGAGGCCCAGCTGCACATTGACGGCCTGACCGCCACTGCCGCCCTGGCCACCGAGAGATTGACCGTAAACGCCTGCACTCAGGTTGCCGATGGTGAGGATGTCGCCACTGTTGGTGATGTTCACGGCACCGCCGGTGCCGCCGTTGCCCCCACTGCCGCCGAGATTCACACCGAAATTGGCGGCGTTGGATTGCGACAGGCTCAACTGGCCGCTGTAGGTGTTGCCACCGGCGCCACCGCCACCACCCACCGACTGGGCGTAGATGCCGTAGGCATTGTTGCCATACAGCACCTCATTAAGGATGGTGCCGGTGGTGATGGCTGCCGTGTTGCTCACGGTCACGGCACCGGCATTGGAGGCTGGGCCACCGTCGCCACCGATGTTGACCCCGGCATTGAGGGCCTGACCATTACCGCCACCGGCGATGCTCGCCTGGATGTTCAGCACGCTGCCGCCGACGCCACCGCCGCCACCGATCGACTGGGCCAGGATGCCCGTAGCGAAATCGCCAAGGGTGCGGATGCTGGAGCCCGTGTTGCTCACGCTGACGGAGCTCGCATTGCCTCCTGCGCCGCCGGTGCCACCGAGGTTTACGCCGGCATTGACCGTGGGTTGGCCACTGAAACCGGCAGAAAGCTGAGCTGAGATGGCGCTGCCGCCGGCACCACCACCACCGCCCACCGACTGGGCAAAGATGCCATAGCCATAGCCGCCGAAAAGTTGACTCTCACCGTTGACGTTGTTGGTGAGAACGGTGCCTGTGCGCAGGTTGCCGCTGTTGGTGACCGTGACGGATCCAGCGTTGCCGGCAGCAGCCCCTTTACCACCCACGGCTGCTCCGGCGTTGATGGCGGTTCCACTGCTCGACCCCGACAGCTGGGCATTAATCACACGGCCACCGGAGCCGCCGCCACCACCAAGCGATTGGGCATAGATCGCGGCCGCCTGATCGCCAAGGGTGGTGATCGAGCCGCTGTTGCTGATCGAGACGTTGCCGCTGTTGGACCCCGTGCCTCCATCTCCTCCAAGGCTGACGCCGACGTTGACTGAGGCATCCTGCGATAACGACAGGGTGCCACTGATGGCCTGGCCGCCGGCGCCACCGCCGCCGCCCACCGACTGGGCGTAGATGCCGTAGGCGTTGTTGCCATACAGCGTGTTGTAGGTGCCGTTGTCGAAGATCGTGCCGGTGCTGATGTCGGCGAGGTTGCTCACACTCACATTCGAGGCGGTGCCGCCGCTGCCACCCTTGCCGCCCAGGGTGACGCCAGCCGACACGGCGGTTTGTCCTCCGGAGGCCTGAATGTTGAGGGCGCTGCCACCGGCACCACCGCCACCGCCGATTGACTGGGCCAGGATGCCCGTAGCGAAATCGCCCAGGGTGGTGATCGAGGCACCGTTGTTCGTCACAGAAACGGAGCCGGCGGTGTTGCCGCTGCCGCCACCGCCACCGATGGCGACGCCTGTGCTGACAGAAACCTCAGTTCCAACCGCCACGTTGGCCTGCAGCACACTGCCGCCGGTGCCGCCACCGCCACCCACCGACTGGGCGTAAATGCCATAGGAATAGATGCCGGCGAGGTAGGCATCCAGACCATCAGCAGCGGGGATGACGCTGCCGGTGCTGATGGTGGCGTTGTTGGTGACCGACACATTGCCGGCGTAACCACCGCTGCCACCTTGGCCGCCAACGGTGGCCTGGGCGCTCACCGGGACTCCACCTGAGCCGGAGAGGGACGCGGTCAGCGCGGAGCCACCATTGCCGCCGCTGCCGCCCACCGATTGGGCAAAGAGACCGGCGGATTGGTCGTTGAGGGTGGTGACGGAGGTACCGGTGTTGTTGACGGTGACGTTGCCGGCGAAGGCACCGCTACCCGCCTTTCCGCCCACGGTGGCGCCGACGCCCACGCTGGCGCTGCCGCCCACCTGGAGCTGCCCGGTGATGGCGTTGCCGCCGCTACCACCGCTGCCGCCAACGCTCTGGGCGAACAGGCCAGGAGCATTGGTGCCTTCGGTGCGCAGCAGGGAGCTGTTGCTCACGCTCACCGTGCTACCGGAACCACCACGGCCACCGGTGCCGCCGAGGGTCACGCCCACGTTCACGGCGCCATCGCCCCCAGCAAGCTGGAGAGTCATGGCACTGCCGCCGGCACCACCGCCGCCGCCCACCGACTGGGCATAGATAGCCGCAGCATTGGCTCCAACGGTTTCGATGGAGCTGCCAGTGGAGCTCACGGTGACGCTGCCGCCGCTGCCGCCGCCGGATCCGCCACCGCCGATGGTGGCCCCGGCGTTCACGCCCGCACTGCCAATGGCGATGGAACCACTGATCGCATTGCCGCCGGATCCGCCACCGCCACCCACCGACTGGGCGAAAATGCCATAGGACTGACTGCCTTGGGTGCGGATGCTGCTGCCACTGGTGACGGTCACCGCGCTGGCATTACCACCGCCGGAACCAGAGCCGCCCACGGCCGCACCTGCATTCACGCCTGCTGCACCACCCGAGGCACTCACGCTCAGGACGGAACCGCCGGCGCCGCCACCACCGCCCACCGATTGGGCGTAGATACCAGCCGATTGATTACCAAGGGTGGAAATCAATCCGGAGCTCGTCGTCACCGTGACGCTGCCTGCATTGGCACCGCTGCCTCCGGTGCCGCCCACCGACCCACCCACGTTCACGCCGGCACTACCACCGCCGGAGAGTTGGATGTTGAGGGAAGAACCGCCCTGGCCACCACCGCCGCCGATCGACTGGGCCAGGATCCCCTGGGAGAAATCACCGAGGGTGCTGATCAGGTCATCATCAGCAAAATCTGCCGTGACGGTGACATTGCCGGAGTTGACACCGCTGCCACCGGAACCGCCGATGCCGAAATTGGCGCTGACACCGGCGGTGCCGCCAATGGCCACGCTTCCGGTGATCGCCGAACCGCCCTGGCCGCCGCCACCACCGACCGATTGGGCCAGGATGCCGGGGGAGTAGCTCTCGCCTTCGATCAGGCCAGTGCGGATCGATCCGTCGCTGTAGGTGAGATTGACGTTGCCGCCGGCACCACCACCACCACCGGATCCGCCAACGCCGACGGCAACGGAACCACTGGCCACCGGATTGGCACTGAAGGATCCGGTGATGGCCGAACCGCCGCTGCCGCCACCACCACCGATGGACTGAATCAGGATGCCCGGCGAATAGCTGCGGGAGGTGCTGAGATCGCCGCTGATGTTGCCGCTGGCGCTGCCGGCAGAACCGCCCGAAGATCCTGACCCACCGACACCGACGCCGATGCTGGCGGTGATCGAGCCTGAAGCGGAAATGGCGCTACCACCACTGCCGCCGCCACCGCCGATGCTGCTGATGCTCACGCCTGGCGAATAGGCGCCGGTGGTGGTGATCGCTGAGCCGCTGAAGTTGGCCGACACGCTGTTGCCACTGCCCCCGGCGGAACCGGAACCACCCACCGAGGGGGCGACGGCACCGGCACCGGCGGAGATGCTCAGGCTCTGACCGCCACTGCCGCCGCCGCCGCCGATGCTGGCGGCATTCAGGCCGGGAGACTGGAATCCAGACGTGCTGATCGTGCCATCGGCAAAGACATTGACCGGGCCGGAATCACCACCACTGCCACCTTTGCCACCCACGCCGACGCTGGCGCTGATCCCAGCACTGAAGGAGATGGCGCCTGCGCTGCCGCCGGCGCCACCGCCACCGCCAATGCTGGTGGCACTGATGCCTGGCGAGAAATCACCACGCGTGGTGATGTCTGCAGAGAACGGCGACCCGCTGGCGCCCACATTGACGGTGCCGCCCGTGTTGCCGGATCCGCCACTACCGCCCACTGCGACGGAGACGGAGAAACCAGCACCGACAGAACCGGACGTGGAGCTGCCGCCGTTACCGCCGCCGCCGCCGATGCTCTGCACCAACAGGCCAGGGGAGCTGTTGCCAGAAGTATTGATCGTGATGGGGTCAGCATCTGCAGGTGCGGTGACCTGAGCTGTTCCACCCTTGCCGCCGGCGGCACCATTGCCACCCACGGCAACAGAGATACCAACGCCCGCTGAGCTGGCATTGCCGCCATTACCGCCGCCGCCGCCGACCGATTGCACGATCACCCCAGGGGCATAGTCCTGGAAGGTGGTGACGCTACCGCCGGAAAGCTGGGCGGACGCAGTGCCGCCGTCACCACCGGTGCCGCCCTCGGCACCGAAGGCGATGATTCCGTAACTGGTGCCGGCACTGCCGCCGCCGCCACCGATCGACTGCACCAGGATGCCGGAGGAGAGGGTGCCGGCACTGGCGGGACCTGTGGTGATCGATCCGCCTGAAAAGGTGAGTGAGGCCGTGCCGGCATTGCCGCCTGCACCGGCCGTGGAGGACGACCCCAGCGTGATCGCAGACACCATGCTGCCGATGGCACCACCGCCGCCGCCGATCGATTGAACGATGATCCCCTGAGAGCTATCGCCATTGGTGATGATGGTGCCGGCGCTCATCGACGCGGAGGCCGTGGCGCCATCACCGCCGGCTCCCCCTTCACTCGAGCCCAGATTCACGATCGACACGGAGCCGGGGACGGAACCGCCGCCGCCACCGACCGACTGCGCGTTGATGCCCGGCACGTTGTTACCGGTCGTGCTGATCGTGCCGGTGTTGCTGGCGTTCACGTTGCCGGCGTTACCGCCGGTACCACCAGTGCCGCCATAGGTGACGATCAATCCGCCGCTACCGGAGGCGCCACCCTGGCCGCCCACCGATTGCACCAGGATGCCGGCGCCGCCGGCGTCACCGGCAGAGTTGACAGTGATCGTGCCGGCATTGGTTCCGGTGGCCAGGCCGGAAAAACCGCCCGTGCCACCTGTCCCACCGGAGCCGAAAGTGCCGCTGCCGCCTTCGCCACCGATGCCACCGGTGTTCTGCGAGAGCACACCGATCGCACCACCGTTGTCGGAACTGGTGGAGCTGTTGCTGACGCTTACTGAGGCACCGCTCTGAATCGTGATCCCTGCCGTCTGACCGGTGGAGCTGCCGCCGGCTCCTCCAGGACCACCACTAGAGAGGCCAGCGCCACCGCCATCCCCGCCCTGTCCGGAAATCGCTGAGGCCTGAACGCCGACCAGTTTGTTGGCGTTGGCTGAGAGCGAAATCGAGCTGCCGCTCGACATCGTGACGGAGACATTGCCTGGCGAGCCACCCGTTCCGCCCGCACCGCCGTTGCCGACGGACGTGCCACCCGTACCGCCGTTACCTCCTGTGGATTCGGAGCCCAGGCCCCCACCCTCGGTGCCGGAGATCGCTCCGTAATTGCCAGTGACCGTCTGGGTGATGTTGGGCCCCTGACCGCCGCTACCACCGGTTTCGCCGGTGCTGCTCCAGGGGTCATAACCCTTATTGGAGCCGTTGCTACCGGTTCCGTAGAGGTAGGGGTCTGACGGTGGAGAGGTGTAGGAGCCTGAGCCGACATTCTGAGTCTGGGCGAGCACGCTCGTCGTCTTCCCCGCCAACAACATGAAGGCGGGAAGGAGAGCCAGTGCCGAGGATGCTCGCCGATTCAATGCGGGAATCGCATTTCAATTCGGCAGAGATTAATGGCACAGCGGGGGGCTGCCATCGCTTTTGTTTCGAGATGCCGCCAGTTCCCGGAGTGGTTTCAGAGCAGCTGATCACTGCTTGAATCCCCCCAGTCGCCGTGAATTCCTTGGCCACACGACTTGCTTGTGGGCGAGCCGCTTTGGGCTCGTTAGTGATCGCTGCGGGATTCGGCGCAGGAGGGCTGTTTTCAGCGGCCCGAGCGCTTCCCCCCGAGCAGGTGGATCAAGCCTTTGCCACGGTCACGGTCTTGACCCCGGTCACGGCAGCCGGCGAGGTGAGAGCCCTGAAAGACGTGGGCATGGTGGCGTTCTTCTCCCCTCTGGCTGCCGATCTTTTTGCCAAGAACTGGCGCCAGCGTCAGCCCGGCGAAGCTGAGTTCCGGGTGGCGCCTCTGGCTCTCACCACGTTTGAGGCGGCGTATCTTGCGGCGCGCCAGAAGGATGAAGCGCTGCAGCGGGCCTACCTGCCCGATCCTGCCCAGATTCCGGCTGTGGTGGGTTTGCTGCAGCAGCAGGGTGTTCAGCCCGAGCAGGCCAGAAATTTGGCCCGGCAGCAGCCCTACGTGCTGTGCCCCGACCCCTTGGTGCGGATCACCCCAACGGCTCAGGGGGCTGACCGCAGCACGTCATCTCGCACGGTGGTGCCCTGTGCGTTCTCCTTCACCACGATGGCTCTGTTGGTCAACCAGAGCAACGTCTCAGCCAAGCGCCCCACCGTGCTGAAGGCCTATTCGCTCGATGAGATGGTGCGCTTCCTTTCCAATGAGAACGGGGAGGATGCCCGCAACTTGGTCATCACCTCCCCGATCCCCCGTTCCTCCAGCCCGGCTCAGGCGGCCTCGTCTTCCGATTGAGCGGCGTCAACCTGAGCTCCATCCACTGTGGCGATCGGCTCCAGGCCAGCGGCGGTGATCAATTGCGTGAGCGTGACCGTCATGCTCTGCTGAGCTGATGCGAGCTGACGCAGGCGAAAGCGGTGCTCATTGAGTTCGTTCTCACAGCGGATGAGGTCGTTGAGCACAACCACAGCATCGGCGGGCAGGGCTTCCATCGGATAGACCCGACCGTCGAGGGTGAGGGTCTGCTGACCGCCATCGGCAGACGTTGGGTTCAGGGCTTCCGCCTGCACCATCTCTGAGGCGTTCTCGTGGTCGCTCATGGTTGTTGAGGTTCAACGGATGAAAAGATGACGAACCTTAGGTGAGTTCTTTTCGAGGGCTGCAGCGAATCCAGGGATTGTGATGGCTCGGCACGGGGTCACCCTCCCGCAAGCCAGGGAAGCAGGAACGATGAAGGCCCTCGCGCAGGAGGTGGGATTGGCCGCGCAGACTCTGCGGAGCCAGGCTCATGGCCGGGGCCAGTCGCAGCACTCCTTCTCCGCAGCCATACACGGCCACAATCGCCAGCCGTTCAGTGGCGGCCTCGTGGCAATCGCTGCCATGCAGGGTCCAGCCGTCGTGGTAGCTGCAATCCCCGGGCTTCAGGCCCAGCGTCGTCGTGTGGTCACGCCCATCGGCGGTCCAGGTGCGTCGATTTTTTCTGTGGCTGCTGCTGCTGCTGCCCCCATCCAGCAGCTCACAGCAGGGATGGGGCGCGCGCCAGTATTCCAATGGTGCGTCGGCCTGGGATCGGATCGAACTGAGGGGGATCCAGATTGTGAGGAACTCGCAGCCTTCCACCGGAATGAACAGGGCATCCTGGTGCCAGGGGGTCAGTTCACTGCCGGGTCGCTTGCAGTAGGTCTGATCGCGCAGGAGCCACACCCGATCGCTGCAGAGAAGATCGGCGGCCAGTTGCGCTGGTTCTTCCTCGAGCAGCCAGCGCTCCAGTTCCGGGTGATCTTTCCAGAGATTTTCGCGAAAGTCCCAGTGCTGGCCGTAGCCCCGCACGCTTGCTTCGAGTGAGCTCTCTGAAGCTGATGGCTGCTGAATCAGGGAGCGGATCCGCTCCACTTTGTTGGCTGCGCAGAATTCGCGCATCACCCCCTGGCGATCGATCCAGGCTGCAGCAGGCACGCTCAGACAGCAAGAGGCTGTCATCATGGCGCTCCTGAGGTTGTTGCATGCGCCCCACCTGGGACTCCTTCTGGCATGGTTCGCCGGCCGCATCGGCGTTGCTCGAACCCCTGAATCCCTCCTCGGTGCAGCGCAACTTTCTCTGCGGTCTTTCGCCTTTCGATGCCCCGGCCATCGGTTTGGAGCTTTCCAAACGGGGCCTGCGTCGCCGCCCCCACATGGCGGCCCTGATCCTCAGCAACCGACTCCAGCGCTGGCAATCCATCCTCGCGCCGTTTCTCGATGGCGCCGGCCGTTGTTCCGGAGGACTCTCGCCCCGGGATCTGCAGGGCCTGTTCGAGCCGATTGCGGGCCTTCAGGCGGAGACCTGGCTGGAATTCACCGAGGCTCCCCGCGTCCGCGTCGGCCAGCCGTTTCTGCTGTTCCGTCGCCTCGCCGATTCCATGCCTCAGGCGAGGGTGGGCGTATGGCTTCAGCGCTGGCATGCCGGCCTCGCCCCAGCGCTGCGTTCCAGGCTGCCTCTGCCCTCCGGTGATTGGTGGGCCGATCTGGCTCCGCTGTCGCTTGGATCCCTCGATCAGGTGGGGGTGGATCTCCATCCCGGCCGAGAGGAATGGCGGTTGCTGTTCGCCGTGCCATCGCCCCAGGCTCTGTTGCAGCAGTTGGATCTGGCGCCGCTGCTCCGGGAGGCGTTGCAGGGGTTTCCACTGGCTCTGGCGCTCGGTAGTCGCCAACGGTTTCGGGATCGCTACGCCCTCGAGGTGTTTCCCCTCTATCGCCTGCAGCACACGATCACCGGTCATCCGGGGCCGATTCCCACGGGCTCTGAGCAGTGGCCGCGATGGCCAGCCCATCCGGCCCTCCTTTCGGCTCGAAAGCTCGACGCGCTCGCCAAGCTCGGGCTGTATCACCCATCCCTCTCCTGTGGTTCCCGGAGGGTTGCGCTCCGGGGCGGACTCAGTCATCAGAAACTGGTGTTTGAGGCCTCCGCGTTGGTTGACCACAAGGCCTACATGGGGGCGATGGTCAGTGCTCCCATCGCAACGAGCTGGGATCACGCCCTCGCCTGGTTGGCCCAGGCCGATCAGGGCTGGGGTGGCTTTGCTCTGCGTCCGGGATTGTCGGATCAGTGGGTGCCTCTGGCCTGTCTCACTCTGCTGGCTGACTGGCGAGAGCATGCCCGCCTGAAGGCGGCCTATACCCGTCAGCAGCGTGCGCTGGAGTCTCTTCTCGAATGTCCCCGTCCGGTGGGTTACAACCGCCACACGCCCGTGGATGGCGACAGTTCGATCTGGCTGCGCCGCTGTCTGCTCGCTCTCGACCGCGCCTCATCTCCAGAGTTGGATCACTGGCTCGAGCAGATCTGGCGAGCGGATGAGGGAGTGCGCACTTATCCCGACCCTGGCCCGATCGCGGCCTTCATTCAGCGACCCGTGGCTCAACTCAAGGGATGGTGTGCTCCTCACGACTGTGTGCTGGCCAATCTCGCCAGCGACCCGGGCCTCCCCCATGCGGCTGAGGCACTCCAGCTTCTGCGTCAGCGTCTCGATCAGGGCCTGTTCCGCAGCACCTGGTGGCCCCATGACGGCCTGATGCTCAGCCTGCTGCCGCGCGGCTGCTTGCCGCGTTTGCTGGTGCGGAGTATTCAGGCTCAGACGCTCACGCCTGCCGTGCGAGCGGCGATGCCCGAAGAGGCGGCGGAGCGCCTCGAACGCTTTGCTCAAGCGCTGTTTCTGCTGCGTCACGGCACCACCCCTGAGCAGCACCTGGCCAGTGAGAAGTTGGATCGACTGATCACCGCACCGGACGCCTTTCAGTCGTTGCTGGTGATGCAGCTTCCCGATCCGAACATTGTGGATCCGGCGAATCAGGCCAACTGGCGCTGGGCTGGTGACCGGGAAGGGGGCCTGGCCCCTGACCCCCATGGCTATCTCGCTGCTGCGTTGTTGCTGAGCGCTCAGGTGCGATCCAAATAAGCCTGGAAGTCGTTCATGCCGAAGAGGTCGTCGATGCCGCCCTCCACCAGTAGATCGAGGTCGTCGTCGCTCATCGCCAGGATCTGCTCCGCCTGGGCGCGAAGCAGATCGGCCGCCCTCACCTGAAATCCCTTGTCCCTGGCCAGGCTCAGCACCCCTTGGAGGTCGAGGCTGCTGAGCTGGTCCTGCAGGTCCGGGTTGCTGTCGATGCTGTTGAGAAAAGCCTCGAGATCTTGGCTGGCCATGGGAAGGCAGGTGGGCGCTCTGGTCTGAATCCTGTCATCAGTGCGATTGGCGCCCCATAGGATCGAGCCACATGGCTGAAAGCAACGTGCATCTCCACTTTCTGATCCCTTGTTACGGCGGTCAGATCTCGGAAGTCACCTTCACCAGCTTTGTGCGTTTCATCGCCAGGGCACCGCAGTGGGGACTCGAGTGGAGCCTGGACACGTTGGTGAATGAAAGTCTGATTCCCCGTGGCCGGAATGCGCTGGTGGCCAGGGCGATGAACAATCCCCGGGCGACCCACCTGATGTTTGTGGATGCCGATATCGGCTTCGACCCTGAATACATCCTGATGCTGCTTCAGGAGGATGTCGATGTGATCGGGGGCGGCTACCCCAAAAAAAGTCTGCCGATCGATTACGTGATCAATCCGCTCCCTGATGGCGAGGTGGATGACACCAAAGCGGAGGTGGAGCGGATCGGCACCGGTTTCCTGCTGCTGAAGCGTGACGTGTTCACACGGATGGCGGAAGCGATGCCGGAGCTCCGTTACACGGACGACTGTGGCCTCGATCCCTCCATCAACACCCATCTCCATGCCTTCTTCGAGTGCGGGCTGTTCGGTGAAAAAGTGTTCATGAGTGAAGACTGGCTCTTCTGCAATCGCTGGCGCTCCCTTGGGGGCAGGATCTTTATCTCCAAGCGTTTTGCCCTCACCCACGTGGGCAGCTATGCCTTTTCGGAGGCCTCGCAGGCGGCTTTGTTATCGCGCCTGAGTTCCCAGATGGCAGTCAATCCGGCCTCGGCCGGTTCGGTGGCAGCGACTGCCGTTGTCGACCAGCCGGTGAAAGACGCGAAACCCGGCAAAGCAGCCAAAACCAGCAAAACCAGCAAAACCACCGCCAAAACCACTTCCAAAACCACGGCTGCGGCCCGGCGTCGCACCAAGCCGGCCGACAGCCGCCCGGCAGACTGAGCGCCGGTTTGTCGCTCAGCCCTTCCATGACGCAACTGCAAAGCCTGCGCGGCATGGTGGATCTGCTCCCGGAGCAGACCCGGCGCTGGCAGGCGGTGGAGGCTGTAGTTCGGGCTCAGATGCAGCGGTGGTGCTGTGAAGAGATTCGAACGCCCCTCCTCGAAGTCACCGAATTGTTTGCCCGCGGCATCGGCGAGGGCACCGATGTGGTGGGCAAGGAGATGTATTCCTTCATCGATCGGGGTGATCGCTCCTGCACGCTTCGGCCGGAGGGAACGGCCTCCGTTGTGCGCGCGGCCCTGCAGAACGGCCTCCTCGCCCAGGGGGTGCAACGCCTGTGGTACGGCGGCCCGATGTTCCGCTACGAGCGTCCCCAGGCTGGCCGACAACGCCAGTTTCACCAGATCGGGGTCGAATGGCTCGGCGTCTCCACAGCCGCCAGCGATGCCGAGGTGATCGCCCTTGCCTGGGATCTCCTCGCGGAACTGGGCGTGACGGGTCTGGCCCTGGAGGTCAACAGCCTGGGCACTCCGGAAGACCGGAAGCTTTATCGCAGCAGGCTGGTGGCCTGGCTGGAGGAGCGAAGCCACGCCCTCGATTCCGACGCTCAGCAGCGGTTGCAGACCAATCCCTTACGCATTCTCGACAGCAAACACCCCCAGACCAGGGCGTTGCTGCAGGACGCTCCCACCCTCGAGCAGAGCCTTGCTCCGTCCAGCCGGGCTCGCTTTGATGCCGTGCTCGAGGCGTTGCAGGATCTGGCGATTCCTGTGCAGCCCAACCCCCATCTGGTGCGTGGTCTGGACTACTACGGTCACACCGCCTTTGAAATCACCAGCAACCAGCTGGGTGCCCAGGCCACCGTGTGTGGAGGCGGTCGTTACGACGGCTTGGTGCAGCAGTTGGGTGGCCCGCCGACACCGGCCATCGGCTGGGCCCTCGGCATGGAGCGCCTTTTGTTGGTGCTCGAGGCGGCGGCCCAGGTTGATCCAGCTGGCCGAGCTGCTCAATTGGTGCGTGTCCAGGGGCCAGTGGCTTACGTGGTGCATCGCGGCGAGGCGGCGGCTCGCCAAGCTCTGCTGCTTTCTCGCGGTTTGCGTCAGCGCGGTGTGGCCGTGGAGCAGGATGCCTCCGGATCGGCGTTTGCCAAGCAGTTCAAACGGGCTGATCGCAGCGGCGCTGACTGGGCGCTCGTGTTGGGTGATGCCGAAGTGGAACGGGGCGTTGTGAAGCTCAAGCCCCTCCAGGCTGATGTCGGCGAGATGGCCCAGGAGGAGCTGCCGGTGGCCGATCTCGATCGACTCGCCCTTTGCCTTGGCCATTGAGTATGCAGAAAGCTCAGAAGCCTCCCTCAGACCTGCACCGCGCCGCGATCGGGCCCAAGGGAGCGGCGGCGGTGACGCCTTATCACCGCGAACCGCTCGAGTGGCTGGCGCGTTGTCATCGCAGCTGTGTGGAGCAGCGGGGTGGCTGGGCTCTGCGTCACGTGATGGTGGCTGACGGGCATCCGCGCGATGAGGTGGATGCCTGGGAAGTGGAGCACATTCGCTTGCCCCGGGCCCATGCCGACAACGGCAACACCCCACGCTGCCTCGGTGCGATTTCCGCGATCAATCAGGGCTACTGGCCGATCCTGTTTCTCGATGCCGACAACTGGTATCAGCCCTGGCATCTCGACAGCGTGGTCGCCTTGCGTCACCGCCATCCTGTTGCTGATGTGCTGGCGATGGGTCGTCAGTGCGTGCTCCCCGACGGCACTCCCATCCCCGGCCTGCCCGACGAGGATCTCGAGCATCGCCATGTCGACACGTCCTGCTACGTGTTCTATCCCTCCGCTTTTCGTGCCCTTCCCCTGTGGGGGATGATGCCTCCGGCTCTCGGCCCTGTGTGCGACCGTTTCATGTTGGGATCACTTCACGAGCTCGGCCTCGTGATCGCCGGCACCCATCACCCAAGTGTCGTGTTCACCACCCACTACAGCTGGGGCTATCAGGCTCTGGGTCAGCCTGTTCCCGGCGACGTGCATGACGTTGACTGGAAGCGGGTGAATGCCGGCTTTGATCCGGTCGAAGTGTTTCGCCGCACCGGCCTCTCCGTTCAGCTCACGCGGCCGTCGGTCGGTGCGCCTCTGCAGGCGTCCTCCCAGGGATCAAGCGTCAGTGGTCCTCCCCTGGATGCCGCCATGACAAAGCCAACAATGATGACCCCGCGCCCCACGGCATGACACCTCCTTTGATCCGCACCATCTGCTGCATCGGCGCCGGCTATGTGGGCGGTCCGACGATGGCGGTGATCGCCGATCGCTGCCCGGCTGTGCAGGTGACGGTGGTGGACATCAACCAGGCCCGCATCGATGCCTGGAACGCCGAGGATCTCAGCAAGCTGCCGGTGTATGAGCCGGGGTTGGATGCGGTGGTGGCCCGGGCCCGCGGTCGCAATCTCCACTTCTCCACCGCCGTGGAAGAGCAGATCGCCGCAGCCGACATGGTGTTCATCTCCGTGAACACCCCCACCAAAACGAAGGGGCTCGGGGCCGGTCAGGCCAGTGACCTGCGTTGGGTCGAGGCCTGCGCCCGCAGCGTCGCCAAAGCCGCCACTGGTCACACAATCGTGGTGGAGAAAAGCACCCTGCCGGTGCGCACCGCCGAGGCGGTCCAGTCGATCCTTGCTGCTGCCGACCCCAACGGCGGCGCGCGTAGTTTCTCTGTGCTTTCCAATCCGGAGTTTCTGGCGGAGGGCACCGCCATTCGCGATCTGGAGGCGCCCGATCGGGTGTTGATCGGCGGTGAGGATCCTGCTGCGATCGAAGCCCTCGCCGCCATCTACGCCAGCTGGGTGCCCGATGAGCGGATTCTGCGCACCAATCTCTGGAGCAGTGAGCTGTCCAAGCTCACCGCCAACGCCTTTCTGGCGCAGCGGATCAGCTCGATCAACAGCATTGCCGCCTTCTGTGAAGCCACCGGCGCCGATGTGCGGGAAGTGGCGCGGGCGATCGGTACCGACAGTCGCATTGGCCCGAAGTTTCTCCAGGCGGGGCCGGGGTTCGGCGGCAGCTGTTTCCAGAAAGACATTCTCAATCTGGTGTATCTCTGCCGCCATTTCGGTCTGCCCGAGGTGGCCGACTACTGGGAGTCGGTGGTGCAGCTCAACACCTGGCATCAGCACCGCATCGCCAAGCTGGTGGTGCAGAAGCTGTTCGGCACCGTGACCGGTAAACGGCTGGCGATCCTGGGGTTCGCCTTCAAGGCCGACACCAACGACACCCGCGAGGCGCCGGCGATCCGCATCTGCCGTGATCTGCTCGAGGAGGGGGCCCAGCTGGCGATCCATGACCCGAAGGTGGAACCGGATCAGATTGAGCGCGACCTGCGTTTGCCTGCCAGTGAGGCACCCGATGCGGAGGCGGGCCCCACCCGGGCGGCCCTGAGCGGTGAGGGAACCTGGTGGAGCAGTGCTGCGGTGGAGGATGCCTTGGCGGGCGCCGATGCGGTGTTGATTCTCACCGAATGGCAGCACTACCGCTCACTCGATTGGGCGGCCCTGGCACCGCTGATGCGTCAGCCCGCCTGGGTTTTTGATGCCCGCTCGGTGGTGGATCCGGCGGCAGTGGCCGCGGCGGGTCTGAAGTTCTGGCGCATCGGCGAGGGCCAGGCATGAGTCATGAGCGTTCCAGGCCGGTGCTGGTCACCGGTGCGGCCGGCTTCATCGGCGCGGCCCTGTGTCAGCGCCTGCTGGAGCGCGGTGATCGGGTGATCGGCATCGACAATCTCAACAGCTACTACGACCCGGCCCTCAAGCGGGCCCGTCTGGCTCAATTGGAGGCCGTGGCAGCAGCACCTGGCGCCGGCAGCTGGCGTTTTGTGCCGATCGCTCTTGAGGATGCCGACGCCCTGATGGCGCTGTTCGCTTCGGAGCGTCCGGCTGTGGTCGTCAATCTCGCCGCCCAGGCCGGGGTGCGGTATTCGCTCGAGAATCCTGCCGCCTACATCCAGAGCAATCTGGTGGGCTTCGGGCACATCCTTGAGGGCTGCCGCCACCACGAGGTGGAGAACCTGGTGTATGCCTCCAGCAGTTCCGTGTATGGCGGCAACCGGAACCTGCCCTTCCACGAGCAGCAACCGGTGAATCACCCGGTGAGCCTTTATGCCGCCAGCAAGAAGGCCAATGAGTTGATGGCCCACACCTACAGCCACCTCTACGGTCTGCCGGCCACCGGTCTGCGCTTTTTCACGGTCTATGGCCCCTGGGGCCGCCCCGACATGGCACCGATGTTGTTTGCCAAGGCCATCCTGGCCGGTGAGCCGATCAAGGTGTTCAACCACGGCCGCATGCAGCGGGACTTCACCTACATCGACGACATCGTGGAAGGGGTGTTGCGCTGCTGCGACAAGCCCGCCACCGCCAATCCCAGCTTCGATCCGCTCGCTCCCGATCCCGCCACGGCGGCAGCGCCCCATCGGGTGTTCAATATCGGCAACAGCGAGCCGATTGAGCTGCTGCGCTTCATCGAAGTGATGGAGCAGGCCTTCGGCCGGGAGGCGATCAAAGACTTCCAGCCGATGCAGCCCGGTGATGTGGTCGCCACCGCCGCCGACACAACGGCCCTGGAGGCTTGGGTGGGGTTCCGCCCTTCCACGCCGATTGCCGAGGGAGTGCAGCGCTTCGCTGAGTGGTATCGGAGCTTTTACAGCCCCCTTCAGTCGTAGAAGCGTTTGCCGTCGACCCTTTTCTGACGATGGCGGCGCGCTTCACGTCGGGTGTATTCGCTCACTGTGGGGTTGGCCGCGATCGGATCCACATGGGCGACCTGCTCCCACAGCTCTCGCGGCGCCCAGCGCACGGTGTGCTCCACCCGGTCGTGTTTGGTGATGTGGCACCAGCGGGAAGAGCCGCATTTGGGGCAGAAGAGCTCTTCCAGCCACTCATTGCTCAGCACCAGAACCGGGTAGGCATTGATGACCAGCTGGGCTCTCTTGGCTGACATTCCACGCCGTTGCAGTTCCTCGGCACTGAGCAGGTGGAGGTAGTACTTCTTGCCGTTCCCTTCGATCTTCTGATCGGGATGGGCCGGACAGAACAGTTCCCTGCGCTTGGGTCGGCGGTTGCGACGGTTCCGGGTTGGCTCGCTCTGATCAGCACATCCCTGAGGGGAAGTGACCATGGTCAGCTTGCAGCAAAATCCAGCCTATGAGGCCGAGGTGACATCGACTCTCCTCTCGCTGAAACCGATCAGGACCTATGCGTCATTGGCATCAAAAAACCCCCGGATCCTGGGATTCGGGGGCTGAGATGTGGGTTCCGATGGGCTGAGGTTCAGGCGGAACCGACGCCGGTGTAGGAGCCGTAGAAGAACAGTCCCACCACGAAGATCACGGCCATGCCGCCGGCAGTGGCCACGAGCCAGAGGGGAAGGGCACCTTCAGTCCAGCGGGAGCGCCAGGCCACCGCAGGGCGACCGTCGGGGAGGCGATCGGGGATGCGACCGTCAGGCAGGTTGGATTTCTTGCCGCTCATGGGGTCAGTTCCTCAGTTGAAGAAATAGCTGGAGAACAGGATCCCGGTGGTGAACACCAGCAGCAGCCCCAGATAAAGGCTGGTGCGGTTCAGTTCCACCGGCAGGTTGTTCGGATTCGGGTTGCGCTGCATGGGAAGTGTCCGAGGAGGAAGTCAGCGGCGGATGAACTGCATCGCAGCCAAAGCACCGAGGAAGAACACCGTGGGAATGCCCAGGGTGTGCACAGCGAGCCAGCGCACCGTGAAAATCGGGTAGTTGCGCGGCGTGGATGTGGCGGAGGATTGGGTCATGGCTTATTGCAGGCGCAGGTCGAGCTGGGACTTGCCTTCATAGCGTTGGCTCACAACGGGAGCCTTGCTTTCCGAGGCCTGGAAATAGGCGTCGGGGCGGGGTGTGCCGAAGGCGTCGTAGGCGAGGCCAGTGGACACGAACAGGAACCCGGCGAGGAAAATCGCGGGCAGGGTCACGGCGTGGATCACCCAGTAACGGATGCTGGTGATGATCTCAAAAAACGGGCGTTCCCCGGTGGAGCCGGCGGCCATGGCTTCGGGCGTATCAGCTTGGCGATCCTAAGGCGCGATGCCGGAGCGCCGAGGCTGGCTGAGGTGCTTGGTTACACAGCGTTGTGGCGCTTAGCCCTGCCAGCGCAATAGCACACCCCGTTCGCCGAGCAGGAAGGTCTTGCCGTCGCTTTCTTCGAATCGGGTGAAATTGGTCGGCTGTTCAGCGCCCACGGGATCCCGTTGCCAGCTCTCGCCGCCATCGCGGCTCACCAGCAGGGTGCCGTTGCCGCCACCGGCCCAGATGGCACCGTCGGGGGTCCAGGCCAGATCCATGTAGCCGTAGCCATTGGTGATCGGAATGATCGGTTTGCTCCAACTTTCGTTGTTGCCGCGCTCGGTGTTGAAACGGATCTGGGCGCCGCGCGCCAGCATCCAGAGATTGCCGTCGGGCTGATAGCCGATGCTCTGAAGGCGCTGGCTGCTTACCCGTTGGTGCACTTGCCATACCTCCTGGCCGGGATCCCAGCTGGCATAGAAGTTGCCCAGGCTGCTCACGCTCACGTAGCGACCGTCATCACTGCGGCGCAGATCACGCACGGCGCCGGCGGCATCGCTCACTTCCGCTTCCCAGCTGCCGCCGCCATCGCGGGTGCGATACACAGCCCCCACGTTGGTGGCCAGCTCGGCGCTGTTGGGGCCGAGGGCCGTGATCAGATAGGGCTCACCAGGCAGCTTGGTGTCGAGGAACAGACGGGTCCAGTTGTTGCCGCCGTCGGTGCTGTGCATCAGCAGCCCGGGCTGGCCGGCGATCCAGCCGTCTTTCCCATCGAAGTCGATGCTGATCAAACGGAAGTTCTCTTCTTCTGGCAGGTCCAGGCTGCGCTCACTCCAGCTGCTGCCGCCATCGTTGGTTTCCAGAATCATCCGATTGCTGCCCACCAGGAAGCCGTGATTGGCATCGGTGAAGGCCACATCGAGAGGATTGGCTTTGGTTTGCAGGTCAATCGCCTGCCAGGGACTGGTTTCCGCCGCCGCCAGGCGGGTGGAAACGCAGCCGCCGAGGCCGAGGCCGAGGCAGGCCACGAGCAGCAGGTGGAACAGGGGATGGAGCAGGCGCTTCATGACGGTCGCGACGTGGGGCTGAGTCAACGAGGACTCAGCGGAGGGAGTACAAGGAGAGGAAAAAGGCGAAGGCGAGGGCGAGGCTGCCGAAGATCAACACATTCTTCTGGCCGGGCGTGAGCCGGTTCACCCCGAGGCCGTAGTTGAGGTTTTCTTCGAATCCACTGGCCTTGGTGCGCGGACCGATGTCGCGGAAGGCCCCCACCTTGCTGCGACACACCGGGCAGCGGAAGCTGATCGCGTCGAGATCCTCGAAGGCGGTGCCGGCGGTGATTCCCAGCTTCTTCACCCCCTCATCGGGGTCATACACATAGCCGCAGCTCCGACATTCGAAGCGGTGGGTGCGGGGATCGCTGCTGACGTTGTCCTGTTCGGGAGCTTCGGTTGGCTGCTCCGGCACGGGAGCGCTCGGATCCTGCGCTGGGGTCTCGTCGCTCACCGCTGCTCGGCCTGGCCACACAACTCTATCGGGGGGCTTAAGGCAACAGAGTGCGGCAGCGAGTGTCAGACTGCCCCGAGATCGGGCCTGCCCAGATGTTCGCGCTGCCGGGTTATGACGCCTTTCTCGGGTTTTTGCTGATCGCGGCAGCGGTTCCGGTGCTGGCGTTGGTGACCAACAAGCTGTTGGCACCGCGTAGTCAGCAGGGGGAGCGCGAGCTCACCTATGAGTCCGGCATGGAGCCGATCGGTGGCGCCTGGATTCAGTTCAACATCCGTTACTACATGTTCGCGTTGGTCTTCGTGATCTTCGACGTGGAAACGGTGTTCCTCTATCCCTGGGCGGTGGCGTTCCACCGGCTGGGTCTGCTGGCTTTCATCGAAGCCTTGATCTTCATCGCCATCCTTGTGGTGGCGCTGGCCTACGCCTGGCGCAAAGGCGCCCTCGAGTGGAGCTGACCGATGCCTGACCCAACCACTTCTTCGCTCCCCACCACGCCATCCATCGATGCCGTACGCGACCTGCGGGCTGCCAGCTGTGGACCCGTCGCCGGTGCTGCCGAGGGAGCGCCGGCAGTCACGAGCGATCTGAGTGAGAACGTGATCCTCACCAGCCTTGATGACCTCCACAACTGGGCCCGCCTCAGCAGCCTCTGGCCCCTGCTTTACGGCACCGCCTGTTGCTTTATCGAGTTTGCGGCCCTCATCGGCTCCCGCTTTGATTTCGACCGATTTGGTCTGGTGCCTCGTAGTTCACCACGCCAGGCTGACCTTTTGATCGTGGCCGGCACCGTCACCATGAAGATGGCGCCGGCACTGGTGCGGCTCTATGAGCAGATGCCGGAACCCAAGTATGTGATTGCCATGGGGGCCTGCACGATCACCGGTGGCATGTTCAGCGCCGACTCCACCACAGCAGTGCGCGGGGTCGACAAGCTGATCCCCGTCGATCTCTATCTCCCCGGCTGCCCGCCCCGCCCGGAGGCGATCTTCGATGCGGTGATCAAACTGCGCAAGAAAGTGGCCAACGAATCGGTGGCGGATCGCCGTCAACTGCAGCAGACCCACCGCTATTGCACGGTGCAGCACAGCATGCAGCGAATCGACCCCGTCGTGACCGGTGCCTATCTGCGGGCCGAAACCCAGCTGGCGGCCCTCAAGCCTGGGGTCGGTCTGGCGATGCCAGCCGTGCCCAACACCGAACCTTCCGAGACCGCCACCGCACCCGCCGAATTGTCATGAGCGCGACTCCCGACAACAAGCCCGCAAGCGAAGCAGCGGCAGAAACCACCGTTCCAGCAGCACCTGAGCCTGGCCCTGTCAGTCAGTGGCTCAGTCAGCAGGGATTTGACCATGATCTGCTGCCTGCCGATCACATCGGCACGGAAACCATCGGTGTTGAGGCGATGTTCCTGCCGGTGATCGCCGCCGCACTCAAGAGCCACGGGTTTGATTACCTCCAATGCCAGGGCGGCTACGACGAGGGCCCCGGCGAGCGGTTGGTCTGCTTCTACCACCTGGTGGCGATGGCGGATGTGGTGGAGGGGCGCTGCGATGCCGTGCGTGAAGTGCGCCTCAAGGTATTTCTGTCCCGCGAAGGTCAGCCCAGCGTGCCCAGTCTTTATGGCCTCTTCCGTGGAGCGGATTGGCAGGAGCGGGAAACCTTCGACATGTTCGGCATTCAGTTCGAAGGCCATCCCCATCCCAAGCGTCTGCTGATGCCGGAAGACTGGAAGGGCTGGCCGCTGCGCAAAGACTATGTGCAGCCCGATTTCTATGAAATGCAGGACGCTTATTGACCGGCGTGCGAACTCATCGGATGATCGCAATCAAGCCAGGTGAAACGTGATGTCGTTGAAGTCTCCATCGTAGCTGCTGGTTTGAGATGGAAGGAGATCTTCAAATCCGAAATAGCCATCTCCAAAGTTTAGAAACTGAATGGCTTGGTTAGGATTGGCGGCCGCTATTGAGTACAGGGTGGTTTGAGTGCCTGCATCGTTTGTTGTGAGCAGAATGGCTCCATAGGACTGATCGGCTTCAAAGCGTGTCGACAAGCTGGCTTTCTTGTTGAAGGTTTTCAGGTCGGTTAGGGGAGCGATGAGCCGGTCCAGAGCCAGATTGCGGTAGTCCTCGGAGTCGCTTGGACTGATCAGCCCTTCGGATGTTTGAAATGCACCCGTCAACGTGTCCACTTGAAAGAATCCTAGTTGAGCTGTGTTAGCACTTGTTCCCTCGATCCATATCTCCAGATTGATGTCGTTATCGGGGCTCCAGATTCCCGAGGAAAAGGTCTGTGTGCCTCCGTTTGTCTTGGCTTGCAATGCTGTACTTCTGTTAATATCAAGGCTGCGATAGCTTGCGTTAATTGCTTGGCCTTCTTGAAGATCGCGAAGGCCCTCAATTTGATCCGTGCCGGTCATCTCAACAATTGAACTCGTATCTTGTAAGTCTTGATTGACGTTCACTTGCCCCCATGATTTGATGCTGGTTTCGACGTCGACGAGAGAATCTTTCAGAGGAGTGGTGTGATTCCCATAATGATCGATCAAGAGTGAGATGTTGCTGGAGGCGTTGCTGTTGAAGGTATCGGAGGGATCTTGGTCGAATTTAATCTCAAATTTATAGGTCGTATTGCTGTCAAGCTTGATGTATTCGTCGATTGTGACGTTTGACCGAAATGTGTTTGAGTTATTGTTTTCAGTGTCAGTGATGGTGAGTTCTGTGAGCCCTGCGCTGCTCGAAAGTAGAACGATATCGGTTGTGAAAGTTCCTGGTGTGCTGGGATTGATGGGCGGGGCTACGGGTGTTTCGTAGTAGATAACTTGCGTTTGGTTTTGTCCGATTGAGAAATTGAACAAGCTTGGCGCCGTGATCGGAGTGGTTTTATCATTGATCGTGACGTCATCGTCGCCGTTAATATCACCATTCGGGGGAGTTGATACATTGTTGTCATCCTGATCTTTGGCGTAGCCTTGAAGGCTTTGATTGCTGATCCTCAAATCGAAATCGTATCGTGCTGAGATGGTTCGGTCTGGCGTGATTACCACCTGGTCTCCGGCGTTAATCGTTTGATTCTTTTGAGATGGATTGAGGTTGTTGCCAGAAAGAATGAGTGTTCCTTCCTCCTTGATCTGCGTGTTCCAACGCGCCTTTTCTGTTCCTTCGGAGCTTCGGATGGTTATGGAAGCGCTTCCAGCCTGACGCAGATTGAGAATATCAAGATGGAATTCTAGGTCTGCAATCGATGCTCCCTCTATCCGTGGAAGTTTGATTTGAGTTTGATTGATTGCTGCATCATTAGATGTGTAACTTAAGTAACCATCGATTTGTAGGGCTAGCCAGGCTTCTTTCCCTTTGGCTTGTGTGATTTCAGCGTCAAGCCGGATCGCTTTCGAGCTCTCAAAGCCACTGTTGGTCTGGACTTCGGCCAGAAGTGGTAAGACACGGTTGATGACGCGTGACCATCCTGTTGCTTGCTCAAAGCTTGGGGCCGTTTCCGTGAAGCGATCGAGGGGATCCTTGGCATATTGATTGACATAATGATCATCTTTTATCCACTGATCAAATGCTGTTGGGAGTGTGATGGTTAGGCCAGAACTAGCATTCAGGCGAAACCCTTCTTGTGGTTTATAGTTTTGGTTGTTGGCGACGATTGTATTCTCTAGGGCTTGGAGGATTTTGTTGGAAGCATTGATTAGTGCTGTGGATGCTCCGGGTGTTGAGCGGCTGATCAAGGCGACATTGCCAAGATCCTGTAAAAAGCCAAGATAATAGCCGGTCCCCTTCTGGCGAATGGATTTCAATAGATTGATGAGGAAAGTATCGCTGCTTAGGATGAATGCATTCGCGTAATCGCGAATGGCGCCGTTCAACGGCGCAAGAGTCGTTGTGTCTGATAGTGAAAGCGTGTTGTGGGAACCATTGCGCTCGCTGTAGGTGTTCACGAAGGCCAGCCCAAGTGTTTTGGAATTTTGCTCGATGCCTTCTTGGTTGGATTGCTTGCTGTCAAGACTCAGATTGCTGAGAGTCCGTAAGTAGTCGAATCCATTCCCTGGAATCGTTTCCTGAGAGGCGAGGAAGTAGCGCGTCGTGGAACTCAGCTCAGTCAGGGTTTCGATGCCTGCCATCAGGCATTCGTCATAGGCGACCAGCCCAAAACGCGATTGATTCGATAGGTTGCTACTGATAGCGCTTTTGAGCGAGTTCGCTAATTGGTAAACCTCGAGTGATCCGTCCTCTTGGTCTCGGTCATCATCTGGTCCGTCTAAATTGCCCCCTCCCAGATAGCTATTGCCATGATTGCTCAAAAAAATTGCGTGAGGATTGCTGCCGAAATATTCTTGTGTGTTGCTCTGTCTAAGCAGGTGGTCGAACGACTGCGGCGATCCTGTGAGCATCTCCTTAGTTATTGTAAATGTTGTGCTGAGGCCAAGCGTTATATCGCTGAATTGGGGATACGAGTTGAAGAATTCTTGTAAATAAGAATTATATGTGTCGGGATGAGTTTTTTTGACGCTGCTGCCGGTTTTGTTGAGTAGTAGTTGGATGAGATTAGAGTATTTCCGGTAGTGATCTGAGTCTTCTGCGTAATTTTTAATGTTCCGGATGGTATCTTCTGCTGCGGCGGATCTTTGAACGATGCCTATTCCTGTATATGGCCAGCTTGGTTGACTAAAGCCGTCTTCAGAATCATTGTGAATGCCGTCCCAGCCTGTGGGAAATATCGCAGTATCGGGTTCTCTTCCTGCTGCCTGGTCAAGCAGGATGAGAGTGCTGAACTGATCTGGATTAATGTTCAGGGCAAGCTCGATCTCGGCCAAGTTCGTTGCCAAGCCTTGGGCAAGATCAACGCTGGTAAAATAATTCGCGATTTTATAAGTTTCACCGGCCATAGTAATTTGTTTTTAATCTCAAATTAGCTCGCGGGAGAGTGTTTCGTCTCTTTGTGGACGCTTTGCTGATTGGCTGTTTTGGGGTCTGGCTGTTGGAGTCCTGGTTTGGTTGTTTTAAGTGTTCAGCGAGAGTTTCTCTGCCTTGTGTTTTCGGTAAAATCGCATCACCGCCAGGGCCAGGCTGCGGGGGTCGTGGCGAAGGGTGGCTGTCGGTCGCGCACCCTGCAGGGGTGCTTCCATCACGTCGTAACCTTCGGCTTCGAGATGTTGTCGGTCGCAGATCACCGGTTCGGCGCCCCGTTGGCGGTAAAGACCGATCAAGGGAGTTTCGGCCAATTCCTCTTGAGCCAGCACAGCACCGAAGAGGCGGTGGCTGACGCCGAGTGAGGCCAGCTGGGCCTCAATCGCTCGCAGATGGCCAGCCACATCCAAACCATCCGTTTCACCGGGCTGGGTCATTAGGTTGCAGATGTAGAGGCGCGGCGCCCGGCTGCGCTGGATCGCCGTGACCAGTTCCGGCACGAGCAGATTCGGCAGCAACGAGGTGTAGAGACTGCCAGGACCAAGCAGGATCAGATCGGCATGGGCAATCGCCTCCAGGGCCCTGGGTAGAGCCGGTGGCTGCTCCGGCAGGCAACCCAGGCGCACGATCGGGCTCGGGGCATGGCCAATCGCCGATTCACCCTCAATCCGGCTGCCGTCTTCCAGCTCAGCCCACAGACGCACATCCACATTGGTGGCGGGCACCACCTGCCCTTGCACCGCCAGCACCCTGCTGGAGGCGGTGATCGCCGTTTCCAGGCTGCCTGTGATCGCCGTCAGCGCTGAAAGAAACAGATTGCCGAAGCTGTGGCCCTCGAGGCCACCGCCAGCGGAAAATCGATATTGGAACAGTTTGGTCAGCAGGGGCTCCTCGGTGGAGAGGGCTGCCAGGCAGTTGCGGATATCGCCGGGGGGTTGCACACCCAGCTCCCTGCGCAGCACCCCACTGCTGCCACCGTCGTCGGCCACGGTGACAATCGCGGTGATGTGGCTGCTGTAGCGCTTCAGGCCGCTGAGCAAGGTCGAGAGGCCTGTGCCACCTCCAATGGCCACGATGTTGGGGCCCCGGTTCAATCTGCTTTTCGCCCGCAGGGCATCCACGAGCACGGTGTCTTTTTCTGGGGCCAGGGCCTGTTGAATCGAGCCGAAGCTGCGGCTCTGCCCCCAGAGCACCAGGCCGATCCCCAGCAAGAGAACGAGAGGGCCGGTGATGCCGCGGGGCATCACCCGGGTGATCCAGCTCAGGGCTTCCTGGATCGCCCAGAGGGTCCAGTAGATCGGTTGGAGATCGGCCCAAACCGCCGCTCCGAGCAGGGCCAGCACCAGACCGATGCCGGAGGTCAGCACCCAGCGCTTCACCACCAGGCCCGGCTGCAGCCAGCGCACGGCGCGGCGAGACCGGCTCATCAGATCCCTTTGGCGCATCACCTGCTGCTGCCGCCGTTGGCTGCGGCGACTATCGCGGCGTGGGTTGCGCTGGGTAGGGGGGATCGACGATGTCAAACGGTCGGCCGCAGTTCGGAGCCACTGGGCTGACTGTAAGGACGCTGGGCCACTGCACCACCCTTGGCAGGCAGAGGCAGGATGGGCCTGTTCCCGCCGCCAGATCCTCGTGCCCAGTCCGTCGGTGCCCAGTCCGTCGGGGCCCAGTTCCGCCGTGGCCACTCCGGTGGTGGAGATGCGCAACCTCACCATGCAGTGGGGACCGAAGCCGGTGCTGGATCGGGTCAATCTGACGATGCAGCCCGGCGAGCGGTTGGCGGTGGTGGGCCCATCCGGCGCTGGCAAGTCGACCGTGTTGCGGCTGCTCGCAGGTCTGCAACTGCCCACATCCGGCGACCTGCACTTGTTCGGTCAGCCCCAGATCTATCGCCGCCTCGATCAGCGCCAACCCCCGGACGTGCGCCTCGTGTTCCAGAACCCGGCCCTGTTGGCGTCGTTGACCGTGGAGGAGAACGTGGGCTTTCTTTTGAATCGATTGGGGCGCTTGCGGCCGGCGGAGATCCACACGCGGGTGATGCAATGTCTCGATGCGGTGGGCTTGCACGATGTGGCCGACAAATACCCCGGTCAGTTGAGTGGGGGTATGCAGAAACGGGTCAGCTTCGCCCGCGCTCTGATTGACGATCCGGATCGGCAGGAGGGGGCGATGCCCCTGTTGCTCTACGACGAGCCGACGGCGGGTCTGGATCCGGTGGCCTGCACCCGCATCGAAGACCTGATCATGAAAACCACCACCGTTGCCAACGGTTGCTCGGTTGTGGTGAGTCATGTGCGCAGCACGATCGAACGCTCGGCTGAGCGGGTGGTGATGCTCTATGCCGGACAGTTCCGCTGGGATGGCTCGATCGAGGAGTTCCGTCAGACCGACAACCCCTATGTGCGTCAGTTCAGGACGGGTAGTCTTCACGGGCCGATGCAGCCCTCTGAGCACTGATCCCCATGCGTCGCAGCGTTCGAGAAGCGATCGTCGGTTTTTCCATCGTGGGAGCGATTGCGGCCTTCGCCGGCACCATGCTCTGGATGCGTGGCATTCGTCTCGGTGCGGAGACCTGGACGGTGACCGTCAGTTTTGACGATGCCGGCGGCCTGGATGCACGCTCCCCGGTCACCTACCGAGGCATCCTGGTGGGTTCGGTCCGATCGATCAACGTGACCCCGCAGGCCGTGGTGGCCACGCTCGAGATCAATGAACCCGACCTGCGTCTGCCTCTGCCGGTGACGGCCACCGTGGGTGCTGCGTCGCTACTTGGTGGCGACGCCCAGGTGAATCTGATCAGCCAGAACAAGCCATTGCCGGCCGATGCGCCGCGGCCCAAGTCGAAGCGCTGTTCAGGAAGCCCTGTTCTGTGCGACGGCGCCAAGATCAGCGGCGTGGAGGCTCCCAGCCTGGATACGGTCACTGCCTCGATGCAGCGGCTGCTGCAACAGGCCGAGAAGGAGAAGCTGGTGAGCAACCTGGTGGGGTCCACCAAGCAGTTCGATGCCACGGCCGAAGACGTGCAGAAGCTGATCGAGCAGCTCAGCCGCGAAGTGGCCAGGGCTCAGCCCACGATCAACAACCTCAACAAGGCCACGGCGGAGGCCGCTGAAGCTTCGGTGCACATCAAGAACATCGCCGCTGCCTTCGACAATCCTCAAACGGTGAATCAGCTCAAGCAAACCGTGAGCAATGCCCGTTCGATGACGCAGAAATTCGATGCGGTGGGCGGTGATGTGGAGAAGCTCACCTCCGACCCCACCTTCATGAAAGCGGTGCGGGATGTGACCATCGGTCTGGGAGCCTTCTTCCAGGAGCTTTATCCCGCCCAGACCAGCCAACCCTGAAGCCGCTGGTTGGTTTCACCTGCTCGTTGTCACACCGAGCTGATCGCCTCCATGGCGATGGCGGCAATCGCTTGGTCGCTGGCCTTGGGCAGTTGCACATATTTGCCACCGGCGGCTTCGGCCAGGTCCTTGCCCATGCCGCTGCCGATGAACTTGCGCTCGGTGTCGATCACCAGCAGCTTGATGCCCAGTAGCCGGTAGCGGCTCGCGACATCCAGCACCTCCTGTTTGAGGTCGGGCTTCTCCTCCCCCTCCAGCTGGGGCTGGCCAAGAGACGTGCTCAAGGGCACATTGCCGCGGCCGTCGGTGATCGCCACCACCACCACCTGGCCGAGATCGCCCGTGGCCAGAGCATTGGCCCCTACCCGGGCTGCCTGGGTGAGGCCATGGGCCAGCGGTGAGCCGCCACCGCAGGGCATCGATTCCAGCCGCCGTCTTGCGGCGGTGATTGAGCGGGTGGGGGGCAGCAGCACCTCCGCCTGGTCGCCACGGAAGGGGATCAGGGCCACTTCGTCGCGGTTTTCATAGGCCTCGGTGAGCAGCCGGATCACGGCGCCCTTGGCGCTCTGCATCCGGTTCAGGGCCATCGATCCGCTGGCATCCACCAGGAAGATCACCAGGGCACCGGCCTTGCGCTGCAGCAGCTTGGCGCGCAGGTCGGCCTCTTCCACGATCACGGTGCGCTCGGGTTGGCGTGCCCGGCGCGCTTTCTGGTAAGGCGCCGCCGCGCGCAGGGTGGCATCCACGGCGATCCGGCGTACGGGGCCGCGGGGCAGCATCGGTTTCACGTAACGGCCGCGGCTGTCGCTGAACACCACCGAACGGCTGCCGCTGCTGCCGCTTTGGCTCTTGGCGGCGTTGAACAGCAGCAGATCCGGATCGATCGCCACCGCTTCTGGATCGAGCATGAACTCTTCGGGCACCGAGGGAGGCGCTTGGTCTTCTGGAGAGTCGTCCTCCGGGCTGTCGTCTTGGTCTGGATCGTTGTCGTCGCTGCTGTCGTCGTCGGGCGGGTCGCTCTCGTCTTCACCGGATCCTTCCGGCGGTGGCGGTTGATTCTCCGGGTTCTGATCCCCCGCCTCCGGTGGCGGCGGGCTCTGGTCCTGCGGCTGCTCGGGGGGAGGTGGCGGCTCCATCTGCTGATCCGGTGGCGGCAGCTGGGAGGCGCGCGGGGCGATCACCAGAGCCACGGCCACCTGCAGGTCGTCGGCCTCCACCCGGTCGCGTCCGCTCAAGGCGGCATGGGCCTTGGCGACGCGCACGGCATACAGCTCGGAGCGATGCCCTTCCACGCCGCCCCGAATCGCCTCGGTCACCAGGTATTCGATCTGTTCGCCGCTGATCTGCACATCCGGCAGCCATTGGCGTGCCAGCAGCAGCTGCGTGGCCAGGGCATCGGTCTCCTCCCGCCAGCGCTCGGCGAAGCTGCGGCTGCACTGGCCGTGGGCCAGCACCGCCTCGGTGATCTCCACCCGTTGTTCGGTGCTCACCAGCTGATTGGCGGAAAGGGCGATCGCAAAGCGATCGAGCAGGTGATCGCGCACCGTGCCTTCCTCCGGGTTGTAGGTGGCGATCAGCAGCGGGCGGCAGGGATGGCTGAGGCTCAGCCCCTCCCGCTCCACCTGGTTCACGCCGCTGCCCACAGCGGCCAGCAGCAGATTGACGATGCCGTCATCGAGCAGGTTGAGCTCATCCACATAGAGCACGCCGCGATGGGCTTCCGCCAGCAGGCCTGGTTGGAACACGGCGTTGCCACTGGCCAGAGATGCGGTCACATCCACGGATCCCACGAGACGGTCCTCGGTGACGCCCAGGGGCACCTGCACGAATGGCGCTGGAATCACCCGGGTGGGCATCAGGGCGTCCGAGCTCCTGTTGTCGGGATCGCCTCCCAGGGCGGTGATGCGTCGCCGAGCGTTTGCGTCCCAGTCGTCCGGCCTGGTGGGGTCGAGGTTGCGGCCGTGGCTCTGGGGGCCGTCGCCGCCCTCCACATCCAGCACCTCAATCGGTGGCAGCAGGGCATGCAGTCCTCTCGCCAGCACGGATTTGCCCGTCCCTCTGCCACCGGCGATGATCACGCCACCCAGGCCGGGATCCACCGCCGCCAGCATCAGCGCAAGTTTGAGGGTGCCATGCCCGGTGATCGCAGCCAGAGGGAAGGCGCGCTTGGCCTGATCCTGGGCTGCCGTGCTGGCCACTCCGCTTGCCACCATTGATGCGTCCAGCGCTGTTCAGGTGGCTCAGTCTCGCTGATGCCCCGAAGTGGACGCTGGATCAGGCTGGTTCCCAGCTCGCTGCGCGCGGATGTCCGCCACCCGTCTGGCCATCGCCCTCGGTGCCAACCTCCCTAGCCCTGCCGGTTCGCCCCGTCAAACCTTGTGGGCGGTGCGGCCGCGGCTGGAGGCGCTGATCGGAGCCTGGGCCGCTCCCGGCTCCGGGGACGCTCCCGCTTGCGCCTGGTCGCCACTGCTCGACACCGCGCCCATGGGTGGACCGCCCAACCAACCCGGTTATTGCAATGCCGTGGTGCTGGTGAGCGGCGATCTTGGCGATCCCCATGCTGATCGGGCTCTGGCTTTGTTGGATCAGCTCCATGGGCTCGAACGACAGTTCGGCCGCGACCGTGCCCGGGAGCAGCGCTGGGGACCGCGCCCGTTGGATCTTGATCTCCTCTTCTGGGAGGAGCTGCGCCTGGAGCACCCGCGCCTGCAGTTGCCCCATCCCCGGCTGCACCTTCGTTCCTTTGTCTTGGAGCCCCTGCTGGCGGCGATGGCAGCGTCTGGCGCACCCGTCATGCTGGTGCCGAGTCCGCCCCCTGATGTGATGGCATCCCTGCCGGCTTCCGAGCCCTGCCAGCTGCTCGAAACGCTCGAGACGATGGAGGCCCGCAAAATCCGGTTTGAGCGCCAACGCATCAGGCTGCCGATGGGAGTAGAGGGCACCTTTGGCATCATTCGCCATCCCGGCGCCTCCCTGGCGGTGCCGATCACGAACGAGGGCCAGGTGGTGCTGCTGCGCCAGTACCGCTTTGCCGTGCAGGCCCGCCTGCTGGAGTTCCCCGCCGGCACCCTGGAGGCGGGGGAGGATCCCCTGGAATCAATGCAGCGGGAGCTGGGAGAGGAAGCTGGTTACAGCGCTGCTCGTTGGGATGCTCTGGGGCCGATGTTGCCCTGCCCCGGTTACTCCGATGAGGTGATCCACTGTTTCCTGGCCCGCGAGCTCACTCCGCTTGAGAACCCGCCGGCGGGAGACGACGATGAAGACCTCGAGGTGGTGCAGATGAGCCCTGCTGAGCTCGATGCTCGCCTGGCCTCCGGCGAGGAGTGGCTCGATGGCAAGAGCGTCACCGCCTGGTTCCGCGCCAAGCAGCTGCTGGGGCTTTGAAAGCGATGGCACCCACGCTCTTCTGGCATCGCCGCGATCTGCGTCTGGCCGACAACACCGGTCTGCACGCGGCTGTCGGCCTCGGCCCCGCCGTCACGGGGGTGGTTGTGCTCGATCCGGCGATCCTCACGCCCCCCCAGCACTTGCCGCCGATGGCGCCGGCCCGGCTGTGGTTTCTGGTGGAGAGCCTGATTGAGCTGCAGCAGCGCTGGCGTGAGGTCGGCAGCCGATTGTTGGTGGTGGCTGGCGATCCCGTGACCGTGCTGCCCCAGCTGGCCTCACTGTTGGATGCGCCTGCCGTGGTGTGGAGCCGGGACGTGGAGCCCTACGCCCGAGAGCGCGACCGGGCGGTGGCCAAGGCGTTGCAGGCTGATGGCCGCAAGGTGCTGGTGGATTGGGACCAGCTGTTGGTGAATCCGGAGCTGCTCAAGACCGGCGGCGGCGATCCCTACCGGGTGTATGGGCCCTTCCTGCGCAACTGGCGCGGCCAGGTGGAACGCGGCGCGCCCCGCACGGTGGCGCCTCCCAGTAAATTGATCGATCTTGAGCCGGAGACGCTTGCGCTGATCAGCAGCGGAGAGGGGGCACTGGGCCGCCTCTGCCTGGAGGGTCAGCGTGAGCTGGAGCGCCTGAGGGCTGAGCATGGCTTCGCGGGCACCGAGCTCTGCCCTTGCCGGCCCGGCGAATCGGCGGCGGCAGAGCAGCTGGCCACGTTTGTGGACGGCCCGTTGATGGCTTACGAGCCCGATCGCAACTTCCCGGGCGTGGTAGGCACCTCGTCTCTGAGCGCTGCGTTGAGTGTGGGCACACTGAGCCCCCGCCAGGCCTGGTGTGCCGCTCAGGAAGTGAAGCAGTGTGCGCGCAGCGAGGAACAGCTCCAGGCGATCACGGTGTGGGAGCAGGAACTGGGCTGGCGCGAGTTCTATCAACAGGCGTTGTTTCACTTTCCCGAGCTGGCGGATGGGCCCTATCGCCCTCAGTGGCGCCGGTTCCCCTGGGAGAACAACGAGGACTGGTTCGACTTCTGGAAGGACGGCCAGACCGGGATGCCGATCATCGATGCGGCGATGCGCCAGCTGAATCAAACCGGCTGGATGCATAACCGCTGCCGCATGATCGTGGCCTCCTATCTGGTGAAAGATCTGATCTGCGACTGGCGTTGGGGCGAGCGCGCTTTCATGGAGCTGGAGGTGGATGGCGATCTGGCCGCCAACAACGGCGGGTGGCAGTGGAGTGCCAGCAGTGGCATGGACCCCAAGCCCTTGCGCATCTTCAATCCCGCCACGCAGGCGGCCAAATTCGATGCCGAAGGGGAGTACATCCGCTGCTGGCTGCCGGAGCTTCGCCATGTGAACACGAAGGATCTGCTCAGCGGTGAGATCGGGGCTCTGGAACGGCGCGGCTATCCCGAGCCGTTGGTGAACCACAAAACCCAACAAGCGCGCTTCAAGGCGCTTTATGCCACCATTCGCTCCGCTTGAGCGTTGCGGGCCAGAAGGGTTCGCAGCACGGCAATCACCTGATCCTGCTGCTCCAGGGATAGTTCCGGGAAGATCGGGAGACTGAGCACCTCGCTGCAGAGTTGTTCGGTGATCGGCAGGCTGCCGGGTGCCAGTTGCTGGTCGGCGTAGGCCGGCTGACGGTGGATTGGGATCGGGTAGTAGATGATCGTGTTGACGCCCTGCTCCTGCAGGCTCTGTTTGAGCCAGTCACGGCAACGACTGCTGGGAAGGCCGAACTCGCTGGTGGCATCGCGGCAGGCGCCGGCACAATTGGGTTGGCTGTCCGGGCAAAGGCGGACGCGCACCACGTATTGATTCCAGGCATGACCGACACCCGCTGCACATGCGGCATCTGGGAGAGTCACGCCGGAACAGCTCTCCAGGGCCTCCCGGTAGCGGGCGGCGATGGCACTGCGGCGCTCCACCCAGCGGCTGAGATGGGGCAGCTTCACATTGAGAACGGCGGCCTGCAGGGCATCGAGGCGGCTGTTGTAACCCAGCTCGGTGTGCAGGTAGCGGCGGGGCATGCCATGCACCGCGAGTTCGCGCATGCGTTGGGCCAGCTCCCCATCACGGCAGGTGACGGCGCCGCCATCACCGGCGCCTCCCAGGTTCTTGGTGGGGAAGAAGCTGAAGCAGCCCACATCGCCCCAGCTCCCCACAGGCTGGCCGTTCCAGCTGGCGCCGGTGGCCTGGGCGCAGTCCTCCACCACCTTGAGGTCATGGCGCCTGGCGATCGCCATCAGCTGATCCATGTCCACCGGGCGGCCGAACAGGTGAACGGGAATGAGGGCCCGGGTGGCAGGGCTGATCGCCGCTTCGATCTGGTTCAGGTCGATCAGATAGGTGGCGGGATCCACATCCACAAACACCGGGGTGGCCCCCACAGCGCTGATCGCCTCCGCGGTGGCAAAGAAGCTGAAGGAGGCGGTGATCACCTGATCGCCGGGGCCGATACCCAGGCCCCGCAGCGCCAGAATCAGGGCATCGGTGCCGCTGTTGCAGCCCACGGCGTAAGGCGTGCCGACGCTGGTGGCAAACCGTTCCTCGAAGCGTTGAATTTCGGCGCCGCCGATGTATTGACCACTACGCAGCACCCGCAACACGGCATCGTCGAGCTCCGGCCCCAGATCGGCGAGCTGCTGACTGAGACTGAAGGGAGGCACCTGCATGTCGGGCACCTTAGGCCGGGTTGCGTCGCCAGCGATCACCATGGTGAAGCGTGAGAGGGCCATCGTTCGGTGATGACGCGTTGTTGGACTGCAGCACGGGTTCTGGTGCTGGTCAGTGGGCTGTTAAGCGGCCTCTTGAGCGGTTGTACGCCGGGCCAGCAGAAACCGAGCTGGAGGATCGTTCCCCTGCAGCGCAGCCAGCCCCATGACGGCCTCGGCGTGGTGAGCCAGCCGGATGGTTATGGCGTGCACATCTACCTTGAAACCGACACCAGCGACCCGGCGGTCTGCAAGCCGCGCTGGCTGGCGAGTCCGGCCCGATTGTTCAACGGCAATGGCACCGCTCCCTTCTCATCAGGACTGGCTTCTCAACAGGAATTTTTCGCTGTTGTGCAGCGCCGCGACGTGCGAGGGGCGCTGAAGCGCGAGCTGGAAGCGCTCTGCCAAGCCCGTGCTCCCCAGGCCCGCTGGCAGTGGCAGGACCCTCCCACTAAGCCTTCGGAGGTCAGGCCCGTGCGCCTTCCTGCCTGGGAGGAGGAGGATCTGCTGACCGACCCGAGCGAGGAGCGTCGCCGCCAGGATGCTTTGTTGCAGGGTGATCGGCTCAATGCTGATCAGCCCTGAAGCCTTCCCACACGATCGGCTCCGCTTCGCGCCAATAGCGGCTGAACCGCCCGAGCCGGGGTGGCCGAGGCAAGCGCACGAATGGTTCAGAGTCCAACAACCACACCGGCAGCTCCCGGTCGATGGCCGCCGCGATGCCTTGCAGGCGGGGATCCACCGCTTCACTGGTGATCACGCCATCGGCGCCGTGGCGACGCGCGAAGCCGATCACCTCGGTGGCCACATCACCGCTGCGGATGCTCACGGGCAGGGCCAGAGCGCACTCGTAGAGAAAGCCCAGGCGTTTGCGGCTGATGCGTTGCTCGCGGATCCAGCGGCTGTCAAACACGAACAGGGCCGGAGCCCCGGGAGAATCCTCCAGGGCGGGGTTGCTGGGGCCAAGTGCTTCCTCATGAATCCAGAGGATCGGCTGTTGGAGGTCCATCAGCGACGCCTCCGTGCGGTCACGGCCCGCACAGGCCTGGGGGCGGCGAACAACTGCTGCTCCAGCTGCTCATAGCTGCCGTCAAAGGGGCATTGGGCTGCCCTGGCACAGTCGCGGCAGAAGCGACCGTTGCTGTAACGCTCCAGATTGTCGCGATTGAAAAAGTAAGGCTTGTGGCTGAAGCTGCTGGCCACCCACTGCCAGCTCAGGTGATTGCTGGCGGGGTCGCCATCGAGCAGGTGCTCGAGGAACCAGTCGGCGCCGGCCTTCCAGTGGACGCGTCGCCAATGCACCACATAGGCGGCGAACCACATCCGGGCGTGGTTATGCAGCCAGCCGCTGTTGACCAGTTCCGCCTGGAACGCATCGATGCAGGCCAGTCCGGTGCGGCCATCCCGGATGTCTTCAGGAAGTTCCTCGCCGTAGCTGGCGGGGTCGTGGCCGGTTTTGAGCTCTTCCTGGCTGTCGTGAATGCGATCGCCGAGGGCTTGCCACATCCGCTGCCAGAAATCCCGCCAGCCCAGCTCATTGATCAATTTGGTGCCGTCATCGCGGCCCTGCCCTCGCTTCTGCAACTGCAGGAACACCGCATCGCGCACCTCCGCCAGGGAGAGCACCCCATGACGAATCCAAGGTGAGAGACGGGTCACGGCGCCGTCCAGGTGGTTGCGACTGCGGCCGTAGCGCTTTGCCTCCAGGTGTTGCAGCTGGGCCTCTGCCGCCTGGCGGCCGCCCTGGATCGGGCTCAGCGGCCCCTCGGCCTCCGGGAACGTGGTCGCGAGCACCTGCTCCAGAGCGTCTCGGCTTGGCAGATCGCGCGGCAGGTCTCCGGGCTCCTCCGGCCAGGTCAGGGGCGGTGAACTGGGCGGGGTTGGCACCGATGCGTGGGGGCAGGGGCCGTCATCCTGACGGTGATGGGAGAGAATCGCCGCCATAGCCACCACCGCCGGTCCGATGCTTCTCGATCTCACGGGCAAGAAGATCCTCGTTACCGGCATTGCCAACAACAAATCGATCGCCTGGGGTATTGCCCAGCAGCTCCGGGCGGCCGGGGCCGAACTGGGTATCACCTATCTGCCCGATGAGAAGGGCCGTTTCGAAGCCAAGGTGCGTGATCTGACCGCACCCCTGGAGCCCAGCCTGTTTCTGCCCCTGAATGTGCAGGACGCCGCTCAGATGGAAGCGGTGTTCGCCGAGATCAAGCAGACGTGGGGCGTGCTCGATGGTCTGGTGCACTGCCTCGCCTTTGCCGGCAAGGAGGAGCTGATCGGCGACTACAGCGCCACCACCGCCGAGGGTTTTGCCCGCGCCCTGGAGATCAGCGCCTATTCCCTTGCCCCCCTCTGCCGCCACGCCAAGCCCCTGTTCAGCGAGAAGGCCGGCGTGGTCACCCTCACCTATCTCGGCGCTGAGCGGGCGATCCCCAACTACAACGTGATGGGTGTGGCGAAGGCGGCGCTGGAAGCCTCGGTGCGTTATCTCGCCGCCGAGCTGGGCCCGGACAAGCAGGTGCGGGTCAACGCGATCAGTGCCGGCCCGATCCGCACCCTCGCCAGCTCGGCCATCGGCGGCATCCTCGACATGATTCACAACGTGGAGGAGAAGGCGCCGTTGCGCCGCACCGTCACCCAGACCGAGGTGGGCAACACCGCCGCCTTCCTGCTCAGCGAGCTTTCCAGTGGCATCTCCGGCCAAACCCTCTACGTGGATGCGGGCTACTGCATCAATGGCATGTGAGTCCGGCAAGACACCGCAGGCTCATCCACCGCTGGATCATCGCTCCGCTGCACGCAGTGGATTACAGAAGCGCAGGCCCGCGAAGCGGCGAAAATCGCTGTCAGCCGAGCAGAGCAGGCAGTTGTGCTCGATCGCCAGCGCAGCCAGGTGCGCATCACTGGTGCGATTGCCCGCCGTGCCAGCGTCCTGAAGCAGCAGGCGCAGTCGATCCCAGTGTGTCCGGGACGGCTGCAGCACCTCTACCAGGGGATGCTGCAGCCAGCCTTCCACCAGATCCAGGGCTTGCTCAGGCTTGAGGGGGTGCAACATCAAGCGATGCTGGGTGCTGATGCACAGGACGGCTAACACCACGCTCCAGGGCAGAGCGATGGCTTCGTCGCCATTGAGCGTGGCTTCCAGCCAGGCCTTCGCGGCGCTGTGATGAGGAGTCTCCCTCAGCGACGCGTAGAGCCAGAGGTTGGTGTCGATCAGAATCACCGGCTTTGGCGCAGCTTCTCGAGCAGCGCTTCATCTTCGAGGCCAGCGGCCAGCTGATTGGCTTTGCTGAGATCCACACCCGGTGCCAGGGCTCCGATCGAAAACGTCGGGCAGCGGTAGGGCTGGCGCTGGGGTGAGGCGGCCTGATGGAGGCCCGCCCGCAGCGTGTCATTCACCACTTGCTTGAACGGCTTGCCGCTGTCGAGCGCCTTCTGACGCAGCTGCCGGAGCAGAACGTCGTCGATACTGAGCGTGGTTCGCATGGCATCAAGATGCTTCTGCGCTGAGCATCATGGCATCACCGCGAAGGCTTCGGCATGATCGAAGTCTTCGAGTGGGCGCCGCCTGGCGTCGTCTCTTCATGCAGAACGGCAGCTCCCCGACGCCCATGCGCACCGGCACCATCCATCGCATCACCGGTGAAACCGACGTGCGCGTCCAGCTCGGGCTCGACGGCAGCGGTCGCTGCAAGGCCGAAACGGGGGTGCCCTTCCTCGATCACATGCTCCACCAGATCAGCAGCCATGGCCTGATCGATCTGGAGATCGAGGCCAGGGGTGACACGCACATCGACGATCACCACACCAACGAGGATGTGGGCATTGCTGTGGGTCAGGCCCTGGCCCAGGCCTTGGGTGATCGACGTGGCATTCATCGCTTCGGCCACTTTCTGGCGCCCCTGGATGAGGCGCTGGTGCAGGTGGCCTTGGATTGCTCCGGCCGCCCCCACCTGAGCTTCGGTCTGCAGATTCCCGCCCAGAAGATCGGCACCTACGACACCGAACTGGTGAAGGAGTTCTTTGTGGCCGTGGTGAACAACTCCGGTCTGACGCTCCACATTCGTCAACTGGATGGGGTGAACTCCCACCACATCGTCGAGGCCTGCTTCAAAGCCTTCGCCCGTGCCCTGCGCCTGGCCACGGAGATCGATCCCCGTCGGGCCGGCGCGGTGCCCAGCAGCAAGGGGGTGTTGGAGCAGGCCGGCGTCGGCTGAACCGTGCCGCGGGCTCCATGGAGGCCGCGCTTCACAGTCCGTTACGAGAGGATGGGATCTGCCTCGCCTGCCGCCCGTGACCGTTGCTCCCGCCGCTGATCGCTTCAACCGCGAGGACTGGGTCAGCGCGTTCCGCAATGTGGAGCAGGAGCTCACCGACGTGGCGCTGCAGCCAGTGCGCGGAACGGTGCCGCCAGAGCTGGTGGGCACGCTCTATCGCAACGGTCCCGGTCGCTTGGAACGGGGTGGCCAGCGCGTGCATCATCCGTTTGATGGTGACGGCATGATCACGGCCCTGCGCTTTGGGGCTGGCGGTGCGGTCAGCCTCAGCAACCGTTTTGTGCGCACCGCCGGTTGGTTGGCGGAGGAAGCTGCCCAGAAGGTGCTGTATCGCGGGGTGTTCGGCAGTCAGAAGCCCGGGGGGCCGCTGGCGAATGCCTTTGATCTGCGCCTGAAGAACATCGCCAACACTGGTGTGGTGCGCCTGGGCGATGCGCTGTTGGCGCTGTGGGAAGCGGCCGAGCCCCATGCCCTCGATCCCGACACGCTCGAGACCCGGGGCATCTCCTTGCTCGGTGGCGTGCTCAGCCCCGGCGAGGCCTTCAGTGCCCATCCGCGTTTTGATCCCGGCCATCACGGCCGGCCGCGCCTGGTCACCTTTGGCGTCAAGACCGGTCCCCGCAGCACGATCCGGCTGATGGAGTTCGCCACGGAAGACGATGCCGCTGCCGGCATCCGCGCCGGTGATCTGCTCAGCGAGCGTCGCGACAGCTTCAACGGCTTTGCTTTCCTGCACGATTTTGCGATCACGCCCAACTGGGCCGTGTTCCTGCAGAACGCTGTGGCCTTCAATCCCCTGCCGTTTGTTCTTGGTCAGAAAGGTGCGGCCCAGTGTCTGCAGTCCAAGCCCGGCGGCCAGGCGAAGTTCTGGTTGATTCCCCGCGATGGCGGTGCCTTCGCTGGCCAGCAGCCGCGGATCATCGACGCCCCGGAGGGCTTCGTGTTTCACCACCTCAACGCCTGGGAGCAGAACGGCGATGTGGTGGTGGAGAGCATCTATTACAGCGATTTCCCCTCGATCGGCCCGGATGTGGATTTCACGGCCGTGGATTTCGATTTGATTCCTGAAGGGTTGCTGGAGCAGTGCCGCATCGATCTGGAGACCGGCACGGTGGCAACGCAGCGTTTGAGCGAGCGTTGCTGTGAGTTCGCGATGGTGAATCCCAATAAGGAGGGCCTGCCCTGCCGCTTCGCCTGGATGGCCGCGGCAGAGCGGGAGCAGGGCAATGATCCACTTCAGGTGATCAAGAAGCTCGATCTCCGCACCGGAGACCGCCAGATCTGGAGCGCGGCGCCGCGCGGTTTCGTGAGCGAGCCTCTGATGGTGCCCAGGCCCGGTGCGGAAGCAGAAGATGATGGCTGGGTGCTCGAACTGTTCTGGAACGGGGAACGGCGGGGCTCGGATTTGGTGATCCTGGATGCTTCAGATCTCAGCGAGCTGGCGGTATTTGAGCTCCCCTTGGCGATTCCCCATGGCCTGCATGGCAGCTGGGTGCCTTCCGTTAATTCGGCACCTGCAGGCGGTTCACCAGGTGGCGCTGCTCCATAGAAGCGCGCCAGTTGATCTTCCTCCCCACACGCATCCCCACGCTGGCGCCGATTTGCCGAGCTGCAGGGCTGTTGCCGCCGAACAGGGAGCCAATCCTGGCGGCGAGCGATTCGCTGAGGGCTTCCCCGGCGCTGTCGTCCACCATGCTGTTGAACCAGCGCCGTTTCCCCACACCCTTCCATCCCGTGGTGAGGTCGCTGCCGAGCTGGCCACCGAGCATGCCGCCGACGGCAAATCCAGCCAGACCACCCACGGGGCCGGCGATTGCCAGGCCCAGCACTGTTCCAGAGCGGGTGCCCATCTCTTCGCCGAGCTGGGTGGAAAGCCGATTCCAGGTGAGAGGAAGCACCTGATTGTGGACGGGATTCTTGCCATCCGCCAGGGCGCTGCCCAGCACGGATCCGATCACTGCACCGAACAGGGAGCCCGTGGCCCCCAGGATCAGGGCGCCTTGGGGGCCGAACAGCACCGCCCCCACCGTGCCGGCGGCCCCCGCCAACAGAACCTGACCGGCCACGGCTCCGATCATGCTGCCGCCCACTTCCCGGCTCACCTGATCCCAGCCGCCGGTCGGGGGCGCCGATGGCGCCGGTGCTGTCGCTGGATCGGCATGGGTGACATCGCTCAGTTGCCAGCCCATGGCGGCCAGTGCGATCTGCCAGCGCACGGCGGTGCAGCCAGGCACCAGCTCAATCACCAGCGATCGGCTTGCTGCTGACCAGCGCAGCGAGGTCACCCAGGGTTCCGCGAGCAGCATCGATCGCAGGCCCCGCTGCTCCTCTGCGGTCAGATCCGCCGGCCAGCGCAGCCGCAGGCGACCAGGCAGCTCATGCACCACCTGCAGGGTGTTGGATCGCTGGTTCATGGCGGCGGATCACCTCACGGCATGCTGCTCGAACCTGGATGGATCTGGTGATGATTGGTGCCAGACCGGTCACGCCTGCGTCACATCGTCGGCAGCGGAACGACCTAGACAGCCAGGGTCATCGCCGCGCGTCGTCCGGATGCCTCCTCGTTCCCCCCTGTCTGTTGTGCCTCGGTTGCGCTTGTCTGGCTTTGCCGCGTTGTCGCTTCTTCCCGTGGTCGCCCTGCTGCCCCTGAAGGTTCAGGCCCAGGTGCGCCCCGCAGCCTGCGCTGGCACGGTGTTGGAGCTGCGTGTGCTGGAGCGGGGGCAGACCCGCACGGATCGTTTCCGCTTTGCCCTGCGCTTGGAGGCGGAGGGGGCCACGACGGCGGCGGCACTGGATCAGCTCAACCAGCGGCTCGATGCGACACGCAAAGCGTTACAGGGGCTGGCGCAGGGACCGCTGACGATTCCGGCACCACGCACCTATGCCAGCGGCGGCGCCAGCCAGGGCCCGCGGCGTCGGCAGGCCAGCACCAGCATCAGCGGTGAGGTGGAGCGGGGCAGCTACGACCAGCTGATTCAGGTGGCTGGCCGGTTGCCCGGTGTTCGGCTTCAGGGCATCACCTCCTTGGCCTCAACCCAGAACCAGAACGCCTTGGCCGATCAGTTGCTGCAATCGGCCCTGAAGCAGGGACGGGAGCAGGCTGAGCGCACGGCAGCGGCGCTCGGCCTGCGGCGGGTGGCGCTGCTGCGGATCGATCAGCGTGGGAGTGGCACAGTGCGGCCCCTGGCCTTTGCCGCCAATGCGGGCCGTCAGTTCCGACCCGAGGAGGCGCCCCAGCCCAGTCAATCCCTGGAGTTGAATCTGGATTACTGCCTGTCCTGATCGGTCCCGCCACAATGACCCTCAGCGGTTCGACTGCTGAACACCATGCGCGCTCCGCTTCGCGCCCGTTTGCTCTGGTGGGTGAGTTTGGTGTTTGTGGCCTGGATGATCTGGGCGGAAACCAGCTTTCAGACCTACGACCGCTCGCTTGGGCAGGCCTTGAGTCTCACGCCCGCCCAGCTGGCTGCAATTGGCGGGGCTTTTCTGCTGCCCTACAGCCTGGTGCAGATTCCCGTGGGCTGGCTGCTCGATCGTTGGTCGGTGGAGCGGCTGCTGCTGCTGGGCGCCTTCACCGCAGCCGCCTGCAGCATCGGTTTCGCTCGTGCGGAGAGCTGGAACGCCTTGCTGTGGCACCGCTTCGGGCTCGGATTGAGCTGCGCGGTGGCCTTCCCGGCCTCCGGTCTGCTGGCGCGACGTTGCCTACCTCCTCAACGGTTTGCTCTCGCTATGGGAGCCACCGATAGTTTGTTGGGGTTCGGTGCGGTCGTGGCCGTGCTGATGCCGTTGCTGTTCGGCGGCCTGGGGTGGCGCCAACAGGTGTTGCTGCAGGCGATCGGCCTGATCGCCCTGGTGCTTGTGCCCCTGGCCTGCCTGCAGCAGCGCATAGCCATGGCCCCAGCCGCTGCGCTTGCGGCGTTGTCGTCGCAGCCTGCTCCAGATCGTCTGGTTACTCCAGATCGATGGACCTCCCGTGCCCGCCGCAAGGTGGCGCATGCGGCGGCGGTGTATGCCTGGGCCGGTGGGCTGCTGTTTGGGCTCGGGCAATACGGCCTTCTCTCTCAGCTGCAGCACTGGGGCGAGACGTTGATGCTCAACGTCACCCTGCTGCTTTCACTTGGGCTGGTGGCCGGCATGGTGCTGGCCGGTGCTCTGGGGGGTGTGCCTCACCGGCGCCGCACTCTGCTGCTGTGCGGGGCGTTGCTCACAGCGCTGGCGCTGGGTTGGCTGGTGCAAGGGGCTGACATTGCCTGGCAGCGCTTGATGGCTGGTGCTTTGTTCGGTCTTGGTCTCGGCCCTTGTGTGCTCGCTTTCCCGATGGCGGAGACGGCCGCGCCGGTGGGGCGGACCGCAATGGTCGTGGCGATGGTGAACACCGCCGGTACGTTCAGCGGGGCGGTGATGACCCTCGTGTCGGGTTGGATGCTGCAACGGGCGGCCCAGGGTGAGCCGCCGCTGCTGTTGCCGATTTATGGCGCTCTGGCCCTGATGGGTGTGCTGTTGGCTTTGGCGGCCTCAAGACGGTGAAGCCTCCTGTTGGCGCCATTCCTTCCAGGCCAGGCGTGGGGCGCTCCAGAGACTGGTGAGCACCAGGGGTGTCACGGGGACGGCTGTGATCACGATGAAGGCCTGCAGGGCATCGATCGAAGTGCTGTCGCCCAGGCCGCTGCCGATGCGCAGCAACACCAGAGTGAGGCTGCCGATCATCAGGGCCCAGAAGAGCCGCAGCAGCGCTGGTGGGGTACGTTGACCACTCACCACCATGGCGGCGGCATAACTCATCGAGTCGGCGCTGGTGGCCATGAACAGCACCACCAGCACCAGGCCCACCGGAATCAGCAACCAGGCCAGGGGCAGCTGACCCAGGATCGCCAGCAGGGCCGCCGCCGCCCCGTTGTCGCTGAGCGGGCCGCTGATACTGCCGCTGTTGTTCAGCTCCAGGGCCATGCCGGTGCCCCCCAGCAGGGTGAACCAGAGATTGGTGACGATGGGGCAGAGGATGGCCACGGCCAGCACCAACTCCCGCACGCTGCGGCCGCGGCTGACGCCGGCGGTGAACAGGCCCATCAGGGGCGCGTAACCGAGAAACCAGCCCCAGTAGAAGACGGTCCAGCCATTCACCCAGTTGTCGGAGCGGCTGTTGGCCGCCAGGGCCATCTGGGGCAGGTTGAGCAGGTAGGTGCCGAAGGCGGTGAGGAAGTGGCGCATCAGCCACAGGCCCGGCCCCAGCAGCAGCAGTCCCGCGGCCATCGCCAGGGTGAGCCACACGTTCAGTTCCGAGAGCCATTTGATCCCGCGCTGAATGCCGCTCACCGTGGAGCTGGCGAAAATTGCGGTCAGCAGCACCACCACCAGCGATTGCAGGCTGGCGCTGTCTTGCAGCCCAGGCAGCTGACCGGCCGCATGGCTCAGTTGCAGGGAGAGGAAGCCGAGGGGGCCCACGGTGCCGGCGATCGCCGCCACCACCGACACCCCATCGGCCAGATCCCCCATGCCGCCCTCGACCCAGGCCCTTGGCACCAGCCCCACCAGCAGCGATCGGGGCCGCAGCGGTTCGCCGCGACGCTCGCGAATCGAGAGGGTGATGGTGACCGTGGTCGCCACGAGCGCCCAGGCCAGAAACCCCCAGTGCAGAAAACTCACGGCCAGGGCTGGATCCACGGCCGCTGCCGTGGATCCTTTGATGCCTGCGAAATAGGGCGCCGGCGTCTGGAAATGGAACAGGGGTTCGGCCGCCGACCAGAACACGCCACCGCCGGCCAACAGGGTGCAGATCAGAACGGCACACCAGTCGAAGAATTTCAGGCTCGGCTTGGCGTCAACGCCGCCCAGGCGCAGGCGGCCGATCGGACTGATCGCGAGCCCCACGGCGATCAGAAACAGCACCAAGGCCATCCACTGCCAGAGGCTGCCCAGCAGGGCACTGCTGAACGCTTTACCCGACTCGGTGAATGCTCTGGCGACCGCCAGGTCGGCCGCCGCCAGGATCAGAAAGAGCACCAGTGGAAGGGCCCCGATCCAGAGTGGGGGCTGGCGCCACCAGGGGCGCGGAACGTTGGGAGATGACGTCACGGAGTCAGGCGCGAACGGCATCCCGCTGGTGGCTCCAGCAGGTGAGATCCACCGCCGGTGCGCGGCCCGACGCGAGTCGGGCGAGCGACTCACCGATCAGAGGCGCAAACTTGAAGGCCTGTCCGGAGCCGCCCGCGAACAGACTGAGGCTGGGGGTGAGTCGGTCGAGCACGAAATTCACATCGCTGGCCATGGAGTAAGGGCTGATCACGGTCTCCACCCGCTCCTGCACGCCCTCGAGTGCTTCGAACAGGAAGGTGTCGAGCAGTTCCAGAAGTCGAGTCGGTGCCTCCCGGGTCATCGCGTTGGGGTCCTGCACCCGCAGTGCTTCGGGAGCCCAGTCGATGCCCGCCTTGATTCGGGGTCGACCATCGGCGGTGGTGCTCAATACCGGGAAGCCGTAATACAGGCCGCCGTCATCGCCCCGTTCCCGTTGGAAGCAGAACCATTGCGGATAGCGGTCGGCAAGGCCCGGATCCACGGTGTAGTGCGCCCAGAGCATGGGCCACACCTCCAGCTTCGGGGCGAGACCGAGGGGAGTGAGCAGTAACTGGCTCCAGATGCCACAGGCCACCACCACCTGATCAGCGCTGATGTGGCTGCCGTTCTCCAGGGTCACGCCTCCACCCTGGGCATCGATGCTGGCCACCGGGCAGTGTTCAACCAGTTGATGGCCGGCAGCGCGGGCGGTGCGGATCCAGTGGGCCACCACCTTGTCGCTGCGCACGGCCCCGGCGGTCGGTTCAAACAGGCCGGTGAAGTTGGGTTGCGGTCGGAGCGGGAAGCGGGCGGCGATCTCCTCCGCGTTCAACGCTTCATAGGGAATGCCTTGATCGTCCATCACCCGTTGGGCGCCGGGGATCGAACCCTCGATCGTCTCCTCCTCCCAGCTTTCGCCATAAAACAGAAGGCCATGGGGTTCACGCAGCGCTTCGCCAGCGTGGCGTTCCTCCTCGCGCCAGAGCCGGTTGGCTTCCTGCGCCAGGCGGCAGAGCACGGGATCGGAATACATTTCCCGATACATGCGCGATTCACCGAAGCTGCTGGCCCCCGCATGGGCCAGTGTTCGCGCCTCCAGCAGCACCACATCGCCCACGCCCTGGCGGGCCAGGGCGGCTGCGCAGCTGAGGCCAGCCATGCCGCCGCCCACGATCACAACGGCAGCGCGCTCGGGGAGCGCGGTGATGGTCATGCTGCCTCTCCGAAACTGAGGCCGATGGGGTCAACGCCGCAACCGGCCGTGACCCGCTCGAGGGCAGCGTCAACGGTGAGTCCATCACCGCGTTGGGCCAGGAACTTGGTGGCCCGTTGCCGCACTGCATCGCGCACAAAGCGATACACCTCATCGGCTGTGGCCGATTTCCAGGCCTCGGGAGCGAAACGCTCGATCGAATCGGCAATCACGGCGCCTGCATTCACCAGCGGATCCGGCAGCACCCGCACGCCGCGGCGGCGCAGGTCATCCGCCAGTTGGGGCTGCTGAAAGGGAGCGTTGGCCGCCGGCACGATCGCCTTTACGGGCAGGGCCGAGGCCATCTCCACGTTGATCAGTCCGGAAATCGAGCAGGGAAGTAGCAGATCAAGCGTCAGCTCCCACCAGGGACAGTCGAGCGGTAGCGGTGTGGCGCCAGCAAAACTGGCTCGCTCCCGGTCCACGTCAACGGTGAACACGGTCCAGCCATGGGCGACCAGCACCCGGGCGACGGTGCCACCGACGGCGCCGCAGCCGTGCACCAGCGCGCGGCCGGGTCTGGCATCGTCTAATCCCTCACCCAGCACCGCTTCGACCGCCCCCAGGGTTCCATGGGCCGTGGCGGCACTGGCATCCACAGGGCTGCCGACGGCGGCGAGCACATGGGGCGTCAACTCCGTCAGACGCTCCATGTCTTCCAGGCTGGTGTTGAGATCACAGCCGGTGATCATCGAACCATCCAGAGAGTCGAGCAGCGCTGCGGTCACGCTGATCAGTTCCTCTTTGACCGCTGCAGGTTCCGCGGCGCGGGCCACGATCTTGCCGCCGGCGAAACCGGTGCCATACAAATCATGTTTGTGGGTCATCAGGCCCGCGAGGCGCTCGCCATCGGCGATGCAGGCTTCGTCTGAGGGGTAATTGAGAAGGCGCAGGCCACCGTTGGCTGGCCGACCGGTGGTGGTGTCTTCGGCCACCACAAACACCGAGAGATGGTCGGAGACGTGCTCAGCCAACACCGACACCGCAGTCGCGGTGGGTGTGGCGATGCTCGATGTGCTCATCAGGCCAGCTTCTCCATCATTTGGTGGTGCTCGACGTAATCCAGGCTCCAGTCGCTCGGGGCTTCGGCAATGCGCTGTTCCAGGCGCTGATACACCGCGTCGGCCGCTGCGTCACCAGCGGCGTTGGCGAAGCTGTGCCGGCTCCAGCTGCGGATCGTGGCCATCAGGCCGGTGGCGAAGGCGGCGGTGTCGCCGTCAGTGTTCCAGCGCTGTCTGTAGGGGCAGCGCACGTGGACGGTGCGTTCATCCACCAGGCGCAGGCCGTTGCGGTAAGGGGCCGAGCTGGCATCCTTCAGCGGCGCCATGAATTCCTCGGGCGACTTGTAGAAGTTCAGGATCGTGCCGTTGCGGTACTGCTCCTCGCTGATCACCTCCTCATCGGCGAGGCCCCGCCAGATGCGGTGCAGTTCATCGTGGACGTTGCGCGTTTCGCCACCGTTGTGGCCCAGATAGCGGCCCTCTGAATCGCGGGAGAGGTTCACCGTCAGCAGCCTGCCTCCCGGTTGCAGTTCGCGGCTGCGCAGCTCGAGAATCGCTGTCCAGTCCTTCAGCGCCTGGGCGGTGAAGCGCTGCATTGCGTCGGCATCACCAGACGCGAGCACATGGGTGTGGTTGTGCAGTGGGCCTGGGGATTCGCTCAGCCAATGCATGGCGGTAGCTGAGAAACCGAAGCTCACGCTGTTTGGAGCCACCGAGGGCTCGTAGAAGCTGCGCGCACTCACCAGCACGGTGGGCTTCGGTGGCCTGGGGATCTGGAGGGCCAGATTCGCCGCCAGAGCAATGTTGTCATTGCTGGGTAGATCGTTTCCGATCAGCGTCAGGTGGGCGTTCGGCTGCTGGGTGTGGAGGTGATCGAGCACCTGATTCCAGAGGCCAACGGCGGTACCGCCATCGGCAGCGCCGTAATCGATCAGAACGTGGTGGTTCTGGTGGGGAAGTTGTTCAACACAAGTCAAGGCCCAGTCGGAGGCGGCATCGATGCAGAGACGTGCGCCTTCGGTCTGTGCGCTGTAACCCGTGGTCATGGCAATGGCCATAGACCTCGTCAGCGACAGGGTTCACCGTACAGGGTGGGTCTGTCAGGGCTTCGTGACAGAGAACACGCTGCGATGCTCCCTGCAGATCTCAACCCTGCTGGAGAAGTTGCTGCAGCTGGGGCTCCAAGAGGGCGAAGGCCCGGCCGCGATGTCCGTGACATCTCTTCTCCTCGAGGCTCATCTCGGCAAAGGTCAATCCGGTGCTGGCGACTTCAAAGATCGGGTCGTAGCCGAACCCTTGGTCGCCGCGGGGGGCTGTGGTGATGCGTCCGGGACAGCGACCTTCCACTTCGGCCAGAACGCGACCATCGGGTGCGGCAATGCAAAGGGCGGCACTGAAGTGTGCGGCTCGATCGGACCGGGATTCAAGGGCGTTGAGGAGACGCTCAATCCGTTCCGGGTCGCTGGGGGCGTAGCGGGCCGAGTAGACGCCGGGAGCACCTCCGAGGGCTTCCACCGCCAGGCCGGAATCGTCGGCGAGAGCCCAGTGGCCCGTGGCGGCTGCCACGGCGCAGGCTTTGAGACGGGCATTGGCAGCAAATGTGGTGCCGGTCTCTTCCACCTCGAGATCCTCAGGCTGGGCCTCGATCGTGACGGGCAGGGCGTCCAGCAGACGGGCAAATTCGCGGAGCTTGCCGGCGTTGCCGCTGGCGATCACCAAGGTGCGCTGGCTCATCGTGATCAAACCGACGTCGCAACGGCGCGGGCCCAAGCGAGCACCTCGGCCACCCGTGCTTCGTCTGGGCCTTCGCAATAAAGGCGCAGCAACGGTTCGGTGCCCGAGAAGCGCAGCATCAACCAGTGACTGGGCCCCAGTCGCAGCTTCACACCATCGGTGCGGATCACCTCTTGAACAGGGGCTCCCGCCACCTCCTCCGGCGGCTGTTCTGCCAGCAGGGTCTCCAGGCGCCGGCGGCAGCCCATGTCGGCCAGGCGCAGATCGAGCCGGTCGTAGTGGCTGGCGCCGCCACAGCGCTGCTGCAGGGCGTGGATCCTCGCGCCTAGGGGTTGGCCGCCTTCCACCAGGGCTTCCAGCACCAGCAAGGCTGCAAACAGGGCGTCCCGCTCAGGAAGATGCATGCCGAAGCCCACGCCTCCGGACTCCTCTCCACCGATCAGCACCTCGCCAGCCAGCATCTCGGCGGCGATGTATTTGAAACCCACGGGCAGTTCAAGCACCTCGCGGCCCAGGTCTTCCGCCACCAGCCGCATCAGATCGGAACCACTCACGGTTTTCACCACGGAGCCGGGGAGTTGTCGGGCTCGGGCCAGGTGGTCAATGAGCAACGGCATCAGCTGCTGGGTGCTGCAGAACCGCCCCTGTTCATCCACGGCGGCGATGCGATCACCATCGCCATCGAAGACCAGGCCAACTGCGTGCTGGCCCTCTGCGGCTGCTCCCTTCACCGCGGCGATCAGATCGCCCAGGTAGGGAGCGAGTGGTTCGGGTGGGTGACCTCCGAAGAGGGGATCGCGCTGACTGCGGATTTCCTGCACCAGCTGGTGATCGCCGACCCCATCGCCGAGTAGTTCGGCCACGCAGCCTGCCGCCGAGCCATGCATCGGATCCACGATCACGCGCAGATTCATCGCCTCCAGGCCGCGACAGAGGGCGGGCAGATCCAGCTTGCGGCGCAGCCCATCGAGATGCTCGCCTCTCCCGTCGAATCGGGGGGTCTCCCCTCCAACGGGTGGGGTGATGCCACCGGCGCGCAGACGCTGTTCCACGGCCGCCGTGAAATCCCCTTCCACGGAGCCGCCGAACGGACCTTTGATTTTCAGCCCCAGCCACTCGGGCGGGTTGTGGCTGGCGGTGATCACCAGGGCGCCGAGGGCCTGGCGCTGGACCACCGCCCAGCTGCAGGCCGGCGTGGGAACGGCGGTGTCGGTGAGCAGGGGCTCAAGGCCGCAGCCACGGACGGCGGCGGCGATCGCCGCCGCCAGCTCAGGGGCGAGAAAGCGGCGGTCGTAGCCGATCACCACGGTGCGGCTGCGCAAGCCGTCGGGCGCCCGAGCAGCCAGCTCCTGGGCTGAAGCGGCCGCCACTGGCAACAGGCGCTCCACGGTGATGTCCACGCCGAGGATGCCGCGCCAGCCATCGGTGCCGAACTTGATCGGAGCAGCAGCCAGAGGCAGGGGAGCGGAGGCCATGGGCTGCTGGTGACAGGGAGTCTCTGAACAGGGATCTAGCAGCTGGCCGCCGTAACGTCGTTTCATGGGTGACACCCCTGCTGCTGACAAGCCCGAAGGGCGGGTGCTGAGTGATCGCCTGCTGCGCAGCTGGTTGCGCTGCCGGCGTCGCGCCTGGCTCGATCGGTACGGCGATCCCGTTGACCGTCGTTATACGGCCCATCGCACCCTCCAGCTCGATGATCAGCAGCGCTGTTTCGTGGCCCTGCTTCCGGAGAAGCCACGCCACGGTCTGCGGGCGATGGAAGCGGGCGCGGCCTCTGTGGTGGGGGTGCGCCTGCGCGGTCAGGGGCCGCAGGGCTGGGTGCTCGAGTGCCACCCGGCCCTACTGCAGCGGGTGCCGGGCCAGAGTCGCTGGGGCGGTTTCGCCTACCGGCCGGTGTTGGCGCGCCAGGGGCGTCGCCTGACCCGCGAGCATCGATTGCCTCTGGCCCTGGCCGGGCGGCTACTGGCTCCTCTTCAAGCAGCGGCCGTCCCGGAGGCGTTGGCGGTGGCCGGCGCCGGGCGCCGCCTGGAGGCCGAGCGTCTGCCCCTCAGCCATGGCCTGCAGAGTCAGTTGGATGAGGCCCTCCGCAAGCTGGCGCAGGATCTGCAGCGGGACGCCTTGCCGCCCCTGGCGGCGGATCGGCGCAAATGCACGCTGTGTAGCTGGCGTGGCGTCTGCAATCGGGAGGCGGCAGAGCAGGGGCACCTCAGCGAGGTGAGCGGCATCGGTGCCAAGCGTCGGGAGATGCTGCAAGAGCTCGGGTTCGCCGGGCTCGCCGATCTGGCGGCTGCTGACCCGAAGCAGCTCGCGGCACGCTTGGAGCGCTTCGGTGAGCAGCACGGAGCGATGGCCGAACCCCTCGTGGCCCAGGCCCGGGCCCAGCGGGATGGACGGGTGGAACATCTCGATCCCCGGCCCGCGTTGCCGGAGCTGACCCACGCCCCCGGAGTGCTGCTCTACGACATCGAATCAGATCCGGATGCCCGCGATGACTTTCTGCATGGTTTTCTGCGGCTTCCCCGCGATCCCGCCGGTGGCTGGGCACTGGAGCAGGCGCGCTATCACCCGCTGCTGACGCTCCAGGAGCAGGGGGAGCGGCCCTGCTGGCGGCGGCTCGAGCGCCTGCTCGATCGCTACGGCGACTGGCCCGTGCTCCATTACGGCGAAACCGAATCCCTGGCCTTGAGGCGGATGGCCCAGCGCCAGGGGGTGGGCGAGGCGGGGCAGGCCGCCATCCGGGCGCGGCTGGTGGATGTGCATGAACGGGTGCGCCGCCACTGGCGCCTGCCTCTGAACAGCTATGGCCTCAAAACGGTGGCGGCCTGGCGGGGATTCCGCTGGCGGCAGCCGGGGGTGGACGGGGCGCGGGCCCTGCTCTGGTGGCGGCAGTGGCGGGGCTCCGGTCGCCAGGACCGCGGCCACGTGCAGGCGTTGCGCTGGATCTTTGCCTACAACCACGACGACAACCTGGCCACCTGGGCTGTGGCGCAATGGCTGTCAGAGCAAGACAGCCTGATGACTCAGGACGATTCCGCCAGATCGCGGAACCCCGTTGGTGGCGAGATCTGAAGCGTGAGCCCCTCGCCGCCCAGCTGCAGCTGCGGAGCCTCCAGGGCGGCTCGACGCACCAGGGCCAGCCCTTGCCAGCCGCCTGGGGTGTGCAGTGCTGAGGTGATCACGCCAGCCCGTTCGTTGTTGAGACGCAGGGGGGTTCCCGGTTCGATCGTCAAGCCGATGGGGGCATCGACCAGCTGCCAGTGGCGCAGTTTCTGTTTGACGCCATCGCGTGCCGTCAGCTTGGCGATGGTTTCCTGCCCCAGGTAGCAACCCTTGCTCAGGCTCAACCAGTCGCCCAGCCCCAGCTCCAGCGGATTGGTGTCTCCGTTGAGTTCGGCGGGGTGGCCTGGCAAACCAACCCGCAGCCGCCAGGCTTCCAGGGCGCTGGCCTCGGCCCTCGGCAGCGCCTCCCATGCCGCCGGAACGGAACTGTCGTCGCACCAGAGCACGTCGTCACACCAGGGGCGATCGACGCCTGGGGCCTGCAGGCGCTGAAGCCGTCGTTGCTGCGCTAGCGGCAACAGGCGCACCCGATCGGCCGGGAAGATCACCCGATCAAAGCCGCTGGCCAGCGCTGCCGCGTCTCCGCTCAGCACCAGCACATCGGCGCCCTCGTCATCGAGTCGCACCTCCAGCAACGCCTGCACCCGTCCGGTGGCCGTCAACCAGCAGCTGCGGATCAGGGCATGGTGGGCGGCCTGTTGCAGGTCGGCACTGGTCTGCCCATGCAGGAAGTCGCGGGAGCCATCGCCCTGCAGGCGCAGCAGGGGAAAGGTGGCATCCCAGAGCAATGCGTCAGTGGTTGGTGCCGTCATGCCGCCAGCTCCTGGGCGCGGGCTGCCACCTCGCTGAGTCGAAACAGGCTCACCAACTCCAGTTCGGCGGCGGTCATGGCGGCGGCGCCCCCTTCCTCCCGGTCGACGATCGTCACCACCCGGCTCACCTGATAGCCCGCCTCTCGCAGCTGGGTCACGGCCTTGATCGAGGAGCCGCCGGTGGTGACCACGTCTTCGAGCACGGTCACCCTGGCGCCGGCTCCTGGCAGGGGCCCCTCCAGCCAGGCACCGGTGCCATGGCCCTTGGCCTCCTTGCGCACGATCAGGGCGTCGAGATCGCGCCCCTGCTGGGCCGCGGCCATGGCCACGCAGCTCACCAGCGGATCGGCTCCGAGGGTGAGTCCGCTGACGGCGACGGCATCGGCGTCCACCAGGTCGAGCAGAGTGGGGCCAAGCAGGGCGAGGCCGCTGCCGCTCAGAGCCACCGGCTTGCAGTTCACGTAATGGGCACTGCTGCGGCCAGAGGCGAGCGTGAACTGGCCGTGGCGGTAGGCCTCCAGGGCGAGGCGGCTGAGCAGTTGATCGCGCGCCTCAGGAAGGCCGGTGGATGGGGTGCTCATCAGGGCTGGTGCGGGCAGCGTTCTGTGCCTAGTTTGCGTCTAGCCATCTGTGATTCGTGGCCCGGTTTTTCACCTCCCTGGCCCTGCTTCCCCTGGGCGCTGTGCTGGCAACGGCGGCCCGGGCCAACACGGTGGTCTGCACCACCACGCTGGAGGCGCCGTCAGGCCTGGCGCCGGTGGCTGCCGTTGAGCCGGCGGCCCCGGTGGAGGTGAGTCGCTGCGCCCCGGTGCAGACCACCGACGCTCTGGTGGTGAACCGCTTCTACACCTGGACCGCGCCCTACGCCCGTGGCGTCGATCTGATCCATCAGGTCACCGATCTGCTTGGAATTGCCATGGCCGGACCGGAAGGCAATCGCCTGATGGGCCTGGGTTTCCCCGACCAGACGATCATCTGGGATGGATCGGCGCTGCAGAACACCTACCAGGTGTTGCTGGAGCAACAGAGCGCACCGATTCCCTGGCGCACGGTCGATATCTCCAGTGGTTTCAGCGGCAGCCTCGCGGCGGAGCAGGCGCAGCCGGACGAGAGCCTGGAGGTGCTGATCCCGGTGGAGGCTTCGGCTCAGCCGGTGCGCGGCCTGTGGTAATCCTGTGGCGACCCGGGGGTCTAGCAATCTGGTGAATGCAGCGAACTCATAATTCGCCTAAGGCGAGTTCGATCCTCGCGACCCCCATTCACCTCACCTGATGCGCCTGCTGCTGCTGCTCGTCTTGCTGGCCTTGCCAGCGTTCTTCGCAGCGGTTGAAGTCGCGCTGTTGCGCTTGCGACCCAGCCGTGTGCAGGTGCTGAGCGAGGAGGGGGTGGCGGGGGCCCCTTCGGTGCAACGTCTGCAAGGCCGTCTGCGCCGGGCACTGTTGATGTCACAGCTCGGTGTCACCCTGTCGCTGGTGGCTCTTGGCTGGGTGGCGCGCAGCATCGCCCAGAGCTGGTGGTCACAGGCTGCGGCGGCCGGCCGTTGGTGGGATCTGCTCTGGTTCCTGATGCTTGTTGCTGTGTCAACGCTCCTGGCCGGGTTGTTACCACGCGCCTGGGTGCTCAACCGTCCGGAACGGGCGGCCCTGCAGCTCGCCCCAGTCCTGGAGGCGGTGATGCGTGTGCTTCGCCCTCTGCTCACCCTGCTCGAGACCTGCGCTTCGGTGCTGCTCCGACTCGTGGGACTGACGCCCCGGTGGGATGCCCTGGTGCCTGCTCTCACCGCCGGAGAGCTGGAAACATTGATCGAGAGCGGTGGTGTCACCGGGTTGCGACCGGATGAGCGCAACATCCTTGAAGGGGTGTTCGCCCTGCGCGACACCCAAGTGCGTGAGGTGATGGTGCCGCGCTCCGGCATGGTCACCCTGCCGGTGAGTGTGCGCTTCGCTGAGTTGATGGATGCGGTGCATCGCACCCGCCATGCCCGCTTTCCGGTGATCGGCCAGTCGCTGGATGATGTGCGCGGGGTGCTCGACCTGCGTCGTCTGGCGGAACCGATCGCCCGCGGGGTGTTGCAGGAGGATTCTCTGCTCGAACCCTATCTGCTGCCGGCGCAACGGGTGCTGGAAACGAGCACCCTGGCGGAATTGCTGGCCCTGATCCGCAGCGGCCATCCTCTGCTCCTGGTGGTGGATGAGCATGGCGGCACGGAGGGATTGGTGACCGCCGCCGACCTCACCGGGGAGATCGTCGGTGATGAGCTGGAGCCTGAGCCCGCTGTTCCCGACCTGCAGGCTGTGCCTGACCAATCCGGCGTCTGGCTCGTGGCAGGGGACCTGGAGATCTTTGAACTCAACCGCCAGCTGGGTCTGGAACTGCCGGAAGCCACCGATCACCACACCCTGGCCGGATTCCTGCTCGAACGCCTCCAGCACATTCCGGCGCCTGGCGAGGCGCTGCGTCATCAGGGGGTGCAGTTCGAAATTCTGGAGATGGAAGGACCGCGGATCGTGCGGGTGCGCATGGTCCTGCCTGAGGAGCGGGCGCCTTCTTTAGCGGAACCGGTTCAGGATCACCGATAATCTGCTGCGATCCTGCACCTTCGCCGATGACCGTCCCCATGGTTCCGGTGAAGGTCGGCGTGATCGGCATCGGCAACATGGGTTGGCACCACGCCCGGGTGCTCAGCCTGCTCAAGGACGCGGAGCTGGTCGGTGTTGCAGATCCCGATGCCGAGCGCGGCCAGCTGGCCACCGAACAGTTCGGATGTCGCTGGTTCGCGGATTACAACACGATGCTTTCGGAGGTGGAGGCGGTCTGCATCGCCGTGCCCACTCTGCTCCACCAGGCCGTTGGTCTGGCCTGTCTGGATGCCGGCCTTCATGTGCTGATCGAAAAGCCGATCGCCGCCAGCCAAGACGAGGCCGCCACCCTGATCGCGGCGGCCAGCCGCAACGGTCGCCTGCTTCAGGTGGGTCACATCGAGCGCTTCAATCCCGCCTTCCGCGAACTCACCAAGGTGGTGGCCAATGAGGAAGTGGTGGTGCTCGAGGCACGGCGCCACAGCCCCCATGCCGATCGCGCCAACGATGTGTCGGTGGTGCTGGATCTGATGATTCACGACCTCGACCTTGTGCTGGAGCTGGCCAGAGCGCCGGTGGTGCGCCTCGCTGCTGCTGGTGGAGCCAGCGCCGAAGGACCGCTCGATTATGTGAATGCCACGCTCGGTTTCGCCAACGGTGTGGTGGCGAGCCTCACCGCCAGCAAGATGAGTCACCGCAAGATCCGCAGCCTCAGCGCCCACTGCCGGGCCAGCCTGGTGGAAACCGATTTCCTCAATCACACCCTTCACATCCACCGGCGTGCCCACGAGTGGTATTCCGCTGATCATGGTGAGTTGCTGTATCGCAACGATGGCTTCATCGAGGAGGTGAGCACCACCTCGATCGAGCCGCTTTACGCCGAACTGGAGCACTTCCTGCAGTGTGTTCGCGGCCGTGAAACGCCGGCGGTGGATGGTCAGCAGGCCTCACGGGCCCTGCGTCTGGCCGATCTGATTGAACAGGCCGTCGCCCATCCCGGCATGGGCGTTCCCCTCAGCGAGCCGATCTGATCAGCTCGCGCAGCGCAGCGATCTGCCAGCGGCGGCAATCCGCCGGGGACGCCCGATAGAAGTGATCCCAGGCTTCCGCCTTGTGGGCTCCGTAAGCACTGGGTTCGATCTCTGGATGGGAGAGCAACCAGCCGACGCGAACGGCATGGCCGATCACCACATCGAGGGCGACGTCATCGTCGATGTGCACGGAGGGGTTGGTGGCCACGAAGGCCATCAGGGAGAGCAGGCATTCAGTGCACAGCTGCCGGTATTCCGGAGCGGGGATCCGACTGAGCAGGTGCTCCACCAGGGTGGCGAAATTGCGCTCTCCGGCGGTTTTCTCCAGCAGTAGAGCACTGGTGAGCCGGTTGCGACGTTCGAGTTTGTCGCCGATCACCAGGCCGCGGCAGTGCTGCAGCAGCGACCAGATCCCGGCATGGAAATCCTTGGGCACCCGTTGCAGCGAGCCCAGCCGGATGCGGTGCTGCAACCAGTCGCCACCACTGGGGGATTCCTCCAGGGGCGCCGGAACGGCCCACTGCACTGGACCACGCAGATGCAATTGTTCGTTGCGCTGCAGAGAGGCGTGGGCCTGGTCCAGATCGGTCAGCACGGCCCGCAGGCGGCTGCCGATCGTGTGGGGTGGTTCGCTGCAGAGGGCCTCAAAGGCTTCGTCCTGGCTGCGTCCTGTTTCCGCTGCCAGCTCCGAGGTCAGCATGAGCATCAGCTGTCCGAGCTGCAGCGTCAGCGTGCCGCTTAGCTGCTGCGGTTCCCGTCGGGCAATGCCATCGAGGGCCAGCAGTAGCTCCTGCTGCAAGGCCTGCTCCCTGGTGTCGTGGCCGCAGGTGCGGCGGATCCGTGCGGCGATCAAGGCGCTGGAGAGGGGGGTGGCCAGCAGGGAATCACTGCTGTAGCTGCGACCCACCACCACGGTTTTCTGGCGGGCGAGCAGATCGATCAGGGCATCCTCCAGTTGCGGGTGCACCAGGCCCAGCACACCGGCGCAGCGGCGCACCACATTCCAGTCCTGCTGATTCAGGCCGCGGTGATAGATCTCCTCCAGCAGGCTGCGCAGCTCCACCGGGGCGCCACCGGGAGCCTGAAGGATCGCTGCATCACCCAGGTGGCGATGCAGCAGTTCCAGCACCTCCGCCTGCTCGCGCAGGGAGGAGCTGCTCCAGAGGCGCTCGCGCAGTTCCGGCAGGGAGATTTCATCCAGCTCCTGTTCCTGCGCGGCGGTGAGATCCTGCAGATCGGTCGAGGCCTGCAGCAGGGCGGCAGCGCTCGATGCCGCGGCTGCGGGCCTGGCGATGGGGGCCTGGGTCGGTTCGGGCAGCACCAGCCATTGCCCCTGGCTTGCCAGTTCTTTGAGCGGGGCGAGCTGCACGGCCACCCCATCCACCTCTCCGCTGGCCAACCGGGCGGCCAACTGCTGCACACTCTCGAGTCCCCGTTCCAGCAGCGTGGGCTCGATCGGAATCAGCAAGAGGGGGGCGCCGGTACCACGCCAGTGGCGCTGCAGCAGATGCAGTTCATTCACCACCGTGTCCACCAAATGTTCGGGGTCATCCGCCAGGTAGTAGGTGTCTTCCTCCAGCACGGCTGGCAGGAAGGCCAGCTGCTCCTCTCCCTGTCGATAGAACCGTGCCGTGGCGGCGGTTTCAGCGCGGAGCGGCGGATGGCCGCTCAGGCCGAGGGCTGAGTTGGCACCGAGTTGCTGCAACCGTTCGCTCAGGCGCTCCGATGGCAGCACCCGGATCGGGCCGTGGTCTGGGTCGCTCACCGGTAGCCCGAGGCCTTGCAGGCGCTCCGCCACGGCTGATGTGCCGGGAATCAGGGCCACCAGCACCTCCTCGGCGCCGAGGGGCTGGGGCAAGCGTCGGCCACAGGGGTCCAGATCCTCCGGAAGGAGCAGGCCGTTGAGCAGCATCTCGCCCAGCCAGGCCAGGCTCTGGGTCCAGAGCAGGGGGATGTTGTCGTTGGCCTGACGGCGCTGACTGCCGGGCGAGCGGCGTTCCGGCTCCACGGCCGCTTCCGGCACCAGGTAGAGCTCGGGATACAGCCGCTGTCCATCCTGGTCAACGGCAAGAACGTTCAGGCGCTCGCGCCAGTGGCACGCCTCCTCCCAGCGTTCTTCGCAGCAGGCGGTGACCAGTTCATACGCGAGGAACAGAGGCCATTCCGACTCGATTCCCTCGAAGGTGGCCAATTCATCACGCTCGTAATGCAATCGGCTCACGTCCTCCACCACGGTCTGATGGCCGTCGCGCAGGAATCGTTTGTAGCCATAGGCGCCTCCGAGCAGGCGGCGGATCCGCTCGCAGGTGCGCTGCACCAGCTGGGGATCCTCCACCGCCCAGGCCGGGTAGCCCACCACCGAAAGGCAGGCACTGTCAGCTTCCTTGCTGGCGGATTCGCGCGGCAGCAACCCCTGCAGGGCCCGGCGCAGGCGCACCACCGCCCCCTGGGGAATCAGCACCTGCAGGCTGCCATCGCCATGCACGCCGAAAAGGTCGAGACCATCGAGGGCCTCCAGTGCCGCCTTGGCCATGCCGATCGAGCTGGCATTCCGTTCCGGCAGGCCGTGGTTGCCTTTGTCGCCCCGTTCCCAGATGCCGTAGTCGGGCACCCGATAGGCCCGGGCCACGTAGTAGATCAGGTTCTGAATGAAGTCCGCTTCATGGCGGCTGCGCAGCACCGTCAGTCCGCCGCGGGTGAGCTGGGCGAGCTGAAGCAGGAACAGGGAGGTGGCATCAATCTGGAGATGCCCCCAGCCGTCATCGGGCACCACGGTGTCGCCGCTGGCGGTGTCGTATTTGGCGTGGAGAGCATCGAGGGGGTCAAGGCTCTGCTTGAACCGCTCCACCTTCTCGGCCTGGCGCATCATCGCGTTCAGCACCCCGCGCATCAGGGCGAGCACACGCTGCTCCAGCTCCCACGACCGGCTGGTACGGCCGTTGTTCAGGCGTCGGTGGGCCAAGGCCAGGCCCCAGACGCACTGGATGGAATACACGCAGTCGCGCACCCAGGCATCGCCGTAATTGCCATGCACGGTGTGGGCCGTGCTGGCGGGCAGCAGGCCGGTGATCGGATGCTGACGCTGCAGCACCACCCGGTCGATCGCCGCGTCCAGGCTGTCCAGCAAGGCCCAGCGCTCGTCGTCGGAGCAGGTGTGAGGGTTGAGGGAGGTGGGGGGCGACAGAACCATGACCTCCAGGCCAACCGGATCTAAATTCTCCCCTGCAGCTCAACCGCGGATGGACGCCGTCAGTACCGATCCGTGTGATCAGCACCGCTACCGGGTGCTGGGTGTGGGCGTGGATGCCTGTCGGGATGTGCGCGCGGCCGCCATTGGCCTGCATGCCCGCGGCGGCGGCCAGATCGTCACCCTCAATGCGGAGATGACGATGACGGCCCGGGCCAATCCGGCCCTGGGTGCCGCGATTGCGGCAGCGGACCTGGTGATCCCCGATGGTGCCGGAGTGGTCTGGGCCCTGCGGCGTCAGGGGGTTCGGGTGCGTCGCACCCCTGGCATTGAACTGGCGCGCGCGCTCCTCTCCTATGCCGAAGCTCACGGCTGGAATGTGGCCCTGATCGGTGCGGCCCCGGAGGTGATGGAGCAGTTGAAGAGGCGCCTGCTTGAGGAGTTGCCGTCCCTGCGCCTGGTGCTGGCGGAGCATGGCTATCAAGCTGCTGAAGCCTGGCCCCAGCTCGAGCAACGCCTGCTGAGCCTGAAGCCCGATCTGGTGCTGGTGGCTCTCGGAGTTCCCCGGCAGGAAACCTGGACCCAGCGGCTGCATGCCGGGCAACCAGGGATCTGGATGGGCGTGGGCGGCAGCTTTGACGTGTGGGCCGGTGTCAAGCAACGGGCACCGGAATGGATGAGCCGACTCCAGGTGGAATGGGCCTACAGACTGATCCAGGAGCCGAGCCGGTGGCGACGCATGCTGTCGTTGCCGGCGTTTGCCTGGCAGGTGTTGCGCCGCGGTGAACGCCGACGCTGAACCACCGATGCGGCCTCAGCGGAAACCGACGGAGGCTTGCCACACGAAAGCGAGCAGCAGGAAGAAGAGAGGGATGATCGGCAGGATGTCGACCAGCGGACCGAAGGCCTGGTAGGCCTCGGGCAGTTGGGCCAGCAAATCGAGTGTGGTGGCGGCCATCCCGGCGATGTCATGGGCGATGAGCGGACGCTACCACGTGTGATGGGCGGGCGACTCCGGCAGCCAGGGAGCGAAATCCTCTGCAAAACAACCGTCCTGAATCGCCCGTCCCATCGCGGTGGTGAACCGGATCAGATGGGTGAGGTTGTGGAGGCTGAGCAGGGTGAGCCCCAGCAGTTCCTCGCTGCGGATTAGGTGGTGCAGATAGGCGCGGCTGTGGCGCGTGCAGGCGGTGCAGGGGCAGGTCGCATCGAGGGGGGTGTGGTCATGGCGAAAGCGGGCATTGCGCAGATTCCAGCGTTCGCCGCCCACCAGTGCCGTGCCATGGCGCCCGAGACGGGTGGGCAACACGCAGTCGAAGAGATCGATGCCATTGGCCACCGCCACTGCCATCTCCCGCAGGGTGCCGATGCCCATCAGATAGCGGGGGCGGTCTGCCGGCAGCAGGGGCGTCACCTGCCGCACGATCCGATGCATCTCCTCCACCGGTTCCCCCACACTCACGCCGCCGATGGCGATGCCGGGCAGGTCGAAACCGGCCACGGCGCGAGCGCTCTCCTCCCGCAAACGGGGATAGCAGCCTCCCTGCACGATCCCGAACAGGGCCTGGTCGGGCCGGCTGTGGGCGGCGGCGCAGCGTTCCAGCCAGGCGTGGGTGCGGCGGCAGGCCTCCTCCACATCGTTTTCTGTGGCGGGATAGGGAGGGCATTGATCGAAGGCCATCGCCACATCCGCACCCAGGGCCATCTGGATCTGCATCGAGCGCTCTGGTGTCAGCAGGATGCGGCTGCCGTCGCGGGGATTGCGGAAATCGACGCCGTGATCATCGATCCGGTTCAGGTCGCCGAGGCTGAACACCTGGAAGCCGCCGGAGTCGGTGAGCATCGGCCCGTCCCAGGCCATGAAGCGATGCAGGCCACCGGCCTCCGCCACAACGGCTTCTCCGGGCTGCAGGTGCAGGTGGTAGGTGTTGGATAACACCATTTGGGCGCCGGTCTCCGCCAGCTGGCTGGTGGTCACCCCCTTCACGGTTCCCAGGGTGCCAACGGGCATGAACCGCGGCGTGGAAACCGGTCCGTGGGGGGTCTGGAAACAGCCGCAGCGCGCCTGGGTGTGCGGGCAGTGGGCGTCGATCTGAAAGCGGAACACGGGCCGGCGGGCACCATCCCTGACCCTACGGTGAGCCCCTGCCACCACCTTGGCGCCGTCGTCGATGGCCTCCGTTCCGTTCTGGTTGTGCGATCTGGCTGGCGCCTGGGTGTTCTACAGCGTGCTGCCGGCCTGGCCCTGGCTTCAGCCGGGCTTCCGCCGCATCGCCCGTTTCGCGCCCTGGATCGGTTTGGTGATCGGTGTCCTCGCCGGGCTTCTCTGGCTGCTCCTGGAGCAGCTCGGCTGGCCTACAGCGTCCCGGGTGTTGGTGGTGCTGGGGTTTGAGGCCTGGATCACGGGTGGCCTCCATCACGATGGGGTGATGGACACCGCCGACGGTCTGGCCGCCGGGGAGGAGCGGCGCCTGGCGGCGATGGAGGACAGTCGGGTGGGCGCCAGTGGGGTGTTGGCATTGCTGCTGGCGCTCCTGCTCCAGGGTGCGGCCCTCTTGGCCCTGGCGGAACGGGCGTCGGCGTCGCAGGCGGTGCTGCTGCTTCCCGGTTGGCTGGTGGCCGCTGCCTTCTGGGGCCGGTGCGCCCCGCTCTGGGCCCTGTTGCGTTTTCCCTATCTCCGTGACGGCGGAACCGCTGGCTTTCACCGGGCCCAGGCCCGGGGGGGATGGGAGCTGCTTCCGGCTGGATTGGCTGTGCTGCTGGGGCTGGCGCTGGCTCTGGTCCTTCCCCAAGCCCGGCTGCTTCTGTGGAGTGTGCCCATGGGCTTGGGGTCGAGCTGGTGGGTGGCGTGTTGGCTGGGGCGACGCCTCGGCGGTCACACCGGTGACAGCTATGGCGCCTGTGTGGTGTGGACGCAGGCCTTCATGTTGATGCTGATGGCGCTTCTGCCGATGCCGGCGCCGGTTGGGGCAGCCTGAGCACGAAGGCATTGCCCTCCTCCGGCAGAGAAGGATCCAGCTGACGGGGGCTGCAGCAGAGATTGAGGCTGCCGCTGCGCTCCTCAGCCAAACGCCGGGCCAGCGCCAGCCCGAGGCCACTGCCGGGTCGGTCCTGACTGCGGTGTCCCCGCACGCCCTGCTGGAAGATCCGCTCCCGTTCGGCGGCGGCGATGGTGGGCCCCCCATCCCAAACGCAGATCCAGTCATCGCCCAGCAGCAGTCCGAGCGGTGCGTTGGCTGGGCTGTAGCGGAAGGCGTTCTCCAAGAGGTTGGCGATGATTTCCGCCACCACCTGATCCTCCGGTGCGCGTTGGCTGGCACTCCAGCCGGGCCAGTCTTCTGGGCCCAGCCAGCGTCGACCCTGGAGTGCCGCCGTGGCGGCGGCACGCTCGGTCAGGGGAAGCAACAGATCTTTCAGGGTCACCCCAGTCCCGCCGGGGAGCCCTGGTGGGAGCAGCAGGGCCTGATGGCCTCCGTCGGCGATCACTGGCGTGTCCTGGCCGATGCGGTCGAGGCTGCTGATGTAGTGATCCAGCTGCGCCTGCTCCTCGAGAAGGTGTTGCACCAGGGGGCGATGGCGACTGTCGGGGTCGAGGCGCCTGAGCAGGAGCTGGGCGTAGGTACGCAGGGCCGCCAGAGGATTTCTGAGCTGATGCACCAGCAATTGCAGCTGCTCCCGTTGCGCTTCGAGCTGGTCGAGCAGGCGCCGGCGTTCCAGGTCAAAGCTCAGGCCTTGGGCCAGAGCTGCGGCACAGGCCTGAAGGCGCCGGTCCAGGCGCGGGTCCCAGTCTTCGTTGGCATGGCGTTCCGCCCGCAGGGCTCCGAGCAGAAGATCGCCTTGGCGCAGGGGATACCAGCGTCGCTCTGCGGCCGGAGTGCGCAGGGCGGGATCCGACTCCACCGGCGGTAGCTGCCCTTCGCTCCTGGGCCATTGCTGCACCGCGTCGAGGCGGGGATCCGCCCCCTGACTGCCCTGGGCGACATACAGCACCAGCCGCGCCATGGCGGCTTCCCCTTCAAAACTGCTCAGCTGCTGCTGGGCAAGAGCCAGAAACGGTTCGGAGAGAAGCATGGAACCGAAACGTGCTGTCGAACACAGACAAGTGGCGGGCAGCCCCAGCACGGGGCTTGTCAATCTGGGAAAAAGTCTTAAGATCAGATGATCGACCGATAGCACGCCCCCTCCGAGAGGCGGAACTTCGGTATCGAATCTGCTGAGGTTGCGCTTTCTTCGCTGCCAAGGCTACAGCAGAGGTTGGTGCGTCTTCTGTTGTGCTTTGGCTCTGCCAAGGCTTTCGATGCTGCGAGTCCTCGGTCAGCGTGGGTTGTTCACGTTGACCTGTCTCCCGGATTGCTGACGTCTGGACGCTTTGCGTCGCCCCTGCTCCTCTCCTGCTCCCGTCCGGGAGTTTTCTGCCATGTCCAAAAAGCGCAAGCGGATCAGCCGCCGCCGTCTCGCCGGTCAGCGTGTGCTTGCCCACGTGCCCACCTACAACCTTGAAACGGGCGAACACAAGCCGGTCACGGCCGGTCGTCGCTTCATTGCCGAAAACGGCATCACGCCACCGGCCCTGCTGAAGGTTCGCCGCAACGAGCACACCACCGACCACTTCTTCTGGGGTGAAAAGGGTCTGTTCAGTGCCCAGTACGCCGAAGAAAACCACTTCCTCTTCCCCTCCTTGCGTTGCATTGTCGACCGCATCGGCGAAGACACCCTGTTTGAGGGGCTGGAGCTTGTCGCCGATGACTGGGAGGAAATGGAGGAATACGAATACGCCTTCGTCTGATCGGTTCAGGTCCACCAGCGGCTGAGGGCCGCCTGGATCCCGGGAAGCGATTCAGCCGCGATCGTGTGCCCTTCCCCTGACGCCTGCAGTTCCGCTCTCGGAGACAACGCGTCACCGTTGAGCAGGGACTGCAGTTTTTCGCTGGCACTGAACGGCACCACCTCATCCCGTGTCCCGTGCACCAAAAGAACAGGTGGACGCTCGTGTGGTGGTGTCCAGCCGGGGTGGGGATAGCCACTGCAAGCGATCAGCCCTGCCAGTGGCAGGTCGCAACCGCTCGCCAGAGCCATGGCAGCCCCCTGGGAAAACCCGAGCACCACCGTTCTCTCCAGGGGCCGATCCCCATCGCTGAGTGATTGAAGGCGTTGACTTAGCTCCTGGCATGCCGCGGGTACCGCGCTCCAATCCGCTGGGAAGAGCCCATACCACTGGCGTCCAACGCCCTGCGGATGCAGCTCTGGGGCCCGGAGCGCCACCAGCTCCACCGGCTTGGGCAGATCGGCCGTGAGGGCTTCCCCGAGCGGTAGCAGGTCTTCGGCATCGGCACCCCAACCATGCAGGAGCACCAACCGATGTTGGGCTCCGGGACGGGAGCGCAGCAGGTGGTCGTTGGTCATGGCGGCGGGCCTCAGGTGGAGCGTGGAGTCTTGGCTCTTCGCAGGACGTCCTGCTGCGTAGGTTGGCCCATGGAATCCATCTGCTGCCATGGCACCCACCGCCCTGCTGAGCGTGTCCGACAAGCGTGGGCTGGTGCCCCTGGCGGAGGCCCTGCATCGCCGCCATGGCTTCCGGCTGCTCTCCAGTGGAGGCACCGCTGCGGTGCTCGAGCAGGCCGGTCTTCCTGTGACTCGGGTGGCGGATCACACCGGTGCACCGGAGATCCTGGGCGGCCGAGTGAAAACGCTGCACCCCCGCATTCATGGCGGCATCCTGGCGAAGCGGGGCGATCCCAACCACGACGCCGATCTGGCGGCGCAGCAGATCGATCGGATCGATGTGGTGGTGGTGAACCTGTATCCCTTCCGTGAAACGGTGGCCGATCCAGACGTGACTTGGGATGTGGCGATCGAAAACATTGATATCGGTGGGCCCACCATGGTGCGCTCGGCTGCCAAAAACCATGCCGATGTGGCGGTGCTCACCAGCCCTGAGCAATACGACAGGGTGATCGCAGCCCTCGACCGCCCCGGTGGGATCGATGCCGGCTTGCGGCGCCGGCTTGCGCTCGAGGCGTTTGCCCATACCGCCGCCTACGACACCGCCATCAGCACCTGGATGAACACCCGGATGCAGAAGGCCGAGAATGCCACTGGGGCACAGGAAGGCGCTGACGAGGGTGCTGCGCTGCCCTGGCTGGAAGCCGTTCCCCTGCGTCAGCGCCTGCGCTATGGCGAAAACCCCCATCAGCAGGCCAGTTGGTACAGCAGCCCCCGCGGCGGTTGGGGGGGTGCCCTGCAACTGCAGGGCAAGGAGCTCAGCACCAACAACCTTCTCGATCTTGAGGCGGCCCTCGCCACCGTGCGCGAGTTCGGTTACGGCAGCGACGGGCGTTATCCCGCCCAGCAACCAGCCGCCGTGGTGGTGAAGCACACCAATCCCTGCGGTGTGGCCGTCGCCGATGCGGTGGCTGCGGCGCTCACCCGGGCTCTGGATGCGGATCGGGTGAGTGCTTTCGGCGGCATCGTGGCACTCAACGGCGTGGTGGAGGAGGCGGCGGCCCGGGAACTCACCGGCTTGTTCCTGGAGTGTGTGGTGGCCCCGGGCTACACCGCAGAGGCGCGCGACATCCTGGCGGCGAAAGCCAACCTGCGCCTGCTGGAACTGGCACCAGATGCCATCGACGCTGCCGGCCATGCGCACGTGCGCAGCATCCTCGGCGGGCTGTTGGTGCAGGACCTCGATGATCAGCCGATCGATCCCTCCAGCTGGACCGTGGCGACGCAACGTCCGCCCACGGCCCAGGAGCAGGCAGATCTGCGCTTCGCCTGGCAGTTGGTGCGCCATGTGCGCTCGAACGCGATTGTCGTGGCCAGAGCTGGACAGAGTCTGGGGGTGGGGGCCGGCCAGATGAACCGGGTCGGCTCCGCTCGCCTGGCGCTCGAGGCGGCCGGGGATCAGGCCCGGGGAGCGGTGCTCGCCAGCGACGGCTTTTTCCCCTTCGACGACACGGTGCGCCTGGCTGCGAGCCATGGCATTACCGCAGTGATTCACCCCGGCGGCAGCCTGCGCGATGCCGATTCGATCAAGGCCTGCGATGAGCTCGGTCTGGCGATGCTGCTCACCGGCCGCCGTCATTTCTTGCACTGAGGCCTGACCCCCTAGCCTCCCTCTCACGTGTCCTTCTGCTTGGTTGATTGATGACCCTCGCTGCCCTTCCCTTCGCTGCGAATTTCCTGCATCCGTTGATGATGTGGGCGCTGCTTGCCGGCGGTGGCTACGCCCTTTATCTGGGTGTGCAGGCGAAGAAGGTTCGCACCGGTACGCCGGAGGAGCGCAAAGCCCTGATCCCTGGCAAATTTGCGCAGCGTCATTACCTGTGGGGGAGCGTGCTGCTGGTAGTGATGGTGTTCGGCACCCTGGGCGGGATGGCCGTCACCTACCTCAACAACGGCAAGCTGTTCGTCAGCCCTCATCTGATCGTCGGCCTGGCGATGACGGGCCTAATCGCCGCCGCTGCCGCTCTCTCACCGCTGATGCAGCAAGGCAATCTGCTGGCCCGCAAGGCCCATGTGGGCCTCAACATGGGCGTGCTGACGCTGTTCCTGTGGCAGGCCGTGACCGGCATGCAGATCGTGAACAAGATCTGGGCAAACCGCTGAGGGTTCGCGCCAAGACTGAATTCAAGCCACAAGAGGCGGCGCGCTCAGAAAGCGGCCCGTCGCCTCGGTGGGCAGATCAAGCCACGGTTGGCGTGAAAATCTTCCTGCACCTTCCAGGTGAGCTTGCGTGAGATCTGGCGCACGATCTGCCTGAGCAGGTGATCGCCGCTTGATTGCACCAGTTGCTCCGGCAACATGGTGATCACTTTCGGCAGCCGGATCCACACCGAGAGATCCAGGCTCCAGCTCACGTTGGTGGCTTCCGCTACAGCGTCCTGATGCGGATCCTCGTCGAGGCTCAGTTCGGCCTGGAAGTCCACGTCGTAGAGCGTTGTCAGCGCCGGGTCGGCATCCGGCACTGGCACCGTGACGATCGCATAGGTGCCCTGGTGCTGTGGCAGCAGGCGTAACCCGATCATCGGTTCGACCTCAAAGCCAAAGTTCCCGTAGCGCCCGAGCTTCAAGGCATAGGCCTGGGCGTCGATCGGATCCACGTCCATCGGCGCTGCGCAGCGACGAAACCAGCCTTCGTGGCAATCGAGATAGGCCGCGACCTGGTGGCGCGGGGCCAGCATCTCCATGCGGTCAGCGAATTGGCTGCGATAGCAGCGCACCTGGGGATCGTCGCTGTGGCGCAGGGTTTCGGCCGGAGTTCTCGTCAAGAGCAGCACGGATGGGGGTCCCTCGCCGGGGGTGGTCCCCGCTAGATCAACCAATGTAAAGCGGCCTGGCCTTCAGCTTTCGCTCAGGGCGATCAGACGCTGAATCACCTGCTCCACGGCCCGGTCTGGTGTGGAGGCACCGGAGGTGATGCCCACCGTGACCGGTCCGGGCGGCAGAAAATCCGTCTCGTGCACCAGATCGCCTCCCAGGGGTTTGTGCTCGATGCTGTTGTCGGGATCGATCCGTTCCGGCGTGTCGATATGGAAGGAGCGGATGCCGCGGCTGATGGCGATCTCCTGCAGGTGGGTGGTGTTGGAGGAGTTGTAGCCCCCGATCACCACCATCAGGTCGAGGGGCTCATCCACCAGGGAGAACATGGCGTCTTGCCGCTCTTGCGTGGCATCGCAGATGGTGTTGAAGGCGAGGAAGTGCTCATTCAGGCGGGTCGGTCCGTACTTGCTGAGCATGGTGCGCTCGAACAGACGACCAATTTCTTCGGTTTCGCTCTTGAGCATGGTCGTCTGGTTGGCCACGCCCAGTCGTTGGAGGTCGCGATCGGGATCGAAGCCCGGGGAGCAGGCCCGGGCGAAGCGGGCCATGAAGGCCTCCCGATCCCCCTGGCCGAGGATGTAGTCCGACACCAGGCGCGCCTCCTCCAGATCCAGCACCACCAGATAGGTGCCGGCGAAGGAGCTGGTGGCCAGCGTTTCTTCGTGCTTCACCTTGCCGTGAATGATCGAGGTGAATGCATGCTTCTTGTGCTTCTCCACGGTGGTCCACACCTTGGATACCCAGGGGCAGGTGGTGTCCACGATGTGGCAACCACGCTCATTGAGCAGTTGCATTTCCTGCACGGTGGCACCGAAGGCCGGCAGGATCACCACATCGCCGGAGGCCACGTCTGAAAAGTCCTTCACCCCCTGATCCACGGGAATGAACTGCACATCCATCTCGCGCAGGTGGTCGTTCACCGAGGGGTTGTGGATGATTTCGTTAGTGATCCACAGCCGCTCACTCGGATAGTGGCGTCGGGTTTCGTAGGCCATCGCCACCGCCCGTTCCACACCCCAGCAAAAGCCGAAGGCCTCGGCCAGCCGCACTGTGAGCCGGCCTTGCGTGAGCCGGTAGTCGTTGTCTCGGATGGAGCCGATCAGGCCACTCTGATAGGCCTGTTCGAGGCTGCCGGCCACCTCGTCGGCTCGCCCGAAGCCACGGCGGTTGTAGCGATCGGAGTGATGCAGCGAGCGCTTGAAGGCGTGGGTATCCATGGCGCGGCGTCGGCGGTGGGGTGACTCTATGGGCCCAGAACAAAACCCGGCCCCATGGGAGCCGGGTCGAGAGGGTCAGCGGATGCTGAAGCGAGACTTCAGTTGCTGGCTGAGGCGAAATCCGGATAGGCCTCCATGCCGTGCTCACCGATGTCGAGACCTTCGATCTCTTCTTTCTCGGTGACGCGAATGCCACCGAAGATGCCACCGATGATCGACCAGGCGATCCAGCAGGTGATCAGCGTCCAGATGGCATAAGCCGCGCAGCCCAGGGCCTGAATGCCCAGCTGGGAGATGCCGCCGCCGTTGAAGAGGCCGATGCCAGCAGCACCGGCATCCATGCCGTCAACGCCCCAGAGACCGATCACAAGGGTGCCCCAGATGCCGCAAACGCCGTGCACTGAAAAGGCACCCACAGGGTCGTCAATCTGAGCCGCATCGACTGCAGCCACTGCAAACACCACGATGATGCCGCCGATCGCACCGGTCACCCAGGACCCCACCAGGGTCATGTTGCCGCAACCGGCAGTGATGCTCACCAGGCCGGCAAGAATGCCGTTGATGATCATCGTCAGATCTGGCTTGCCGGAGGTCATGGTGGACACCACTGTCGCGCCGATGGCGCCACCGGCAGCAGCCAGGGTGGTGGTCACAGCCACGTAGGCCACGTATTGATCCATGGCCAGCTCGGAGCCAGGGTTGAAGCCATACCAGCCGATCCACAGGATCAGAGCGCCGAGGGTGGCGATGGCCATGTTGTGACCGGGGAGTGCCTGAGGCTTGCCATCGACAAATTTGCCGATGCGAGGTCCGAGCAGCATGGCGCCGACCAAACCGGCCCAAGCACCCACAGAGTGCACGATCGAGGAACCAGCGAAATCGATGAAGCCCAGCTCACTCAGCCAGCCACCATTCCACTGCCAGGACCCGGAGATCGGGTAAATCACAGCGGTGAGCACCAGGGCGAAGATCACGAACTCGCCGAACTTGACGCGCTCAGCCACAAGGCCCGACACGATCGTGGCCGCGGTGCCGGCGAAAGCCGCCTGGAAGAGGAAGTCAACCGAGGGCACCAGACCGCCCTCAGCGATCAGTTCCGGAGTGACGGTGGGGTCAAAGAACAGGCCGCTGAAATAGAGCCAGCCTGCGGCCACCGGATCGCCATACATCAGCGAGTAACCGATGAACCAGTAGGCGGTCACCGCCAGGGCGAACACAAACAGATTCTTAGCGAGAATGTTCACCGCATTTTTCTGGCGGCACATCCCGGCTTCGACCATGGCGAAACCGGCGTTCATGAAGATCACCAGGATCGTGGCCACCAGCAACCAGAGGTTGTTGGCCAGGAAAGCGGCATTCAACTCGGGCATCTCGGCGGCATGGGCCGAGAGGTTGAACAGTCCGAGACCGAAAAGGGCGACAGGCACGCAGGCCAGCCACATCAGGGAACGATTCGACTTGAAGCCGCGAATGCTGCGCAAGAGGAGCATGGGGCCATCCAGAAGACTGGCGTCCTGGAGGCGTGTCTTGCCCCGCCTTGCAGGCGAGTGCAGAGCAGTTGTCATGAAAGGAGAGCAGGGCTGCAGAACGGGCTGGACGCTGAGGTCCGGCTTCCGCTGACAAAGTGCTCGCTTATGAACCATTCCCAGGTGGCGATTGTTACCGAATCGCCGATTGATGGGTCAGCACCGGCCTGAGGCCATCCCAGAGAATGCGATCGGCTTCGAAGCGGAAGGCGCAGGGCAGCACCTCAACGCCGGCGTCCAGGCCTTGGCGGAACAGCTCGCCATAGCGCGGATCGGCGCTGTCGCCAGGAGCGAAGGCGGTCACATCCGGTCGGCTCAGGCAGGGCACCAGCACGGCCCTGGCGTCCGGCAGCAGGGCACGCAGCTCCTCCAGGTGCTTCTGCCCCCGTTCGGTGACCGTGTCTGGGAACAGGGCGAGATGGCCCTCGCTCCAGGTGGTGTTCTTCACTTCCACATAGATCGCTCTGGGGTCGGCGGCCTGCGCATCCGGTGAGAGCAGCAGATCGATGCGGCTGCGGCGGTCTTTGCCGTAGGGCACTTCGCCCCGGATCGTGGCGATCGGTCCCAGCTGGTCGTCCAGGCAGCCGGCTTCGATCGCGGCCCGGATCAGCCGATTCGGTAGAGCGGTGTTGATGCCCACCCAGCAGGGGGTGCCATCGGCCCCGGGCACCTCCGCCTGCTCCCAGGTCCAGGCGAGCTTGCGGGTTGGTGAGGGGGCATGGCGCAGCCGGACCCGGCCTCCGGGGTGCAGCACGCCAGTCATCGGTCCGGTGTTGGCGCAGTGGGCGGTCACTTCACGGCCGTCATCGAGGCGAACATCGGCCAGGAAGCGTTTGTAGCGCTTGAGCAGCACGCCCTCCTGCAGAGACTCGAAGCTGAGAAGCGGTTGACCGGGCATGGCAGCGCAGCACCAGGGACACAGATGGTGGTCATGGTGGCCCCTGGCGTGAGGCTGGCGGGCTGAAGCGGTCGAGAATGCCGCCCAGTTCAGCAGTGCCGGCCGGGCCGTCGATGGCGAGATCCCTCAAACGCATCGCCCTCGTGGTGACCTACGGCACCATGCTCAGCAAGCTGGGCGGTCTCGTGCGGCAGCTGGTGATCGCCGCCGCCTTCGGCGTCGGGGCCGCCTACGACGCCTACAACTACGCCTATGTGTTGCCGGGATTTCTGCTGATCCTGCTCGGTGGCATCAATGGCCCGTTTCACAGCGCCATGGTGAGTGTGCTCAGCCGCCGGCCGCGGCAGGAGGGGGCCCACATCCTCGCCACCCTCAACACGATGGTGAGTGCGCTGTTGCTGGTGGTCACGCTGCTGCTGGTGCTGGCGGCCGACCCCCTGATCACGCTGGTGGGGCCGGGGTTGAGTGCTGAGCTGCACCACAACGCCGTGCTGCAGCTCCAGGTGATGGCTCCGATGGCGTTGCTGGCTGGATTGATCGGTCTCGGTTTCGGTTCTCTCAATGCCGCCGATGAGTTCTGGATCCCGGCGATCTCACCGCTGATGTCGAGCCTGGCCCTGATCCTTGGGGTCGGTGTGTTGTGGTGGCAGCTCGGTGATGCGATCGCCACGCCGGCCTTCGCGATCCAGGGCGGTGTGGTGCTGGCGCTCGCCACTTTGGTGGGGGCCCTGCTGCAGTGGCTCCTGCAGCTGCCGGCCCTCGCCCGTCAGGGTCTGGCACGGTTGCGTTTCGTTTGGGATTGGCGCCACCCGGGAGTTCAGGAGGTGTGGCGTGTGATGGGGCCGGCCACCCTCTCTTCAGGGATGTTGCAGATCAATGTGTTCACCGATCTGTTCTTCGCTTCCGCCCTGGTGGGGGCTGCCGCTGGCCTGGGCTACGCCAATCTGCTTGTGCAGACCCCTCTGGGGCTGATCTCCAATGCCCTGTTGGTACCTCTGCTGCCCACCTTCTCCCGCCTGACGGCACCAGAGGATCGGCCGGCTCTGGTGGAACGGATTCGCCAGGGGTTGATGCTCTCGACTGCATCGATGCTGCCTCTGGGGGCCCTGTTCGTCGCCCTTGGGGGCCCGATTGTGGCGCTTGTCTACGAACGGGGGGCCTTTGATCAGCAGGCTGTGCAGCTGGTGACCGGGTTGCTGATGGCCTATGGCGTCGGCATGCCGGCCTATCTGGGCCGTGATGTGCTGGTGCGGGTGTTCTATGCCCTTGGCGATGGCACAACGCCGTTTCGGCTTTCCATGGCGGGGATCGGTCTGAATGTGCTCTTCGACTGGGTGCTGGTGGGAGGCCCGAGCCCCTGGGGGCCCCAGCTGCCCTTCAGCTTCGGCGCGCCAGGCCTGGTGCTCGCCACCGTGGCGATCAACCTGATCACCTGCACCGCCCTGTTGCTCGTGTTGCAGCGGCGCCTGGGTGGTCTGCCTCTGTTCGCCTGGGGCCGGGACGCCCTGGCCCTGGGCTTCGCAGCGGTGCTCGCCGGTGTGGCGGCCTGGGCGGTGAGCCTCGGCTGGGTCTGGGCTGCTGATGCGCCGGGGCGGATCCTGCAGGTGGGCGTCTCGGCCTCAGTGGGGCTGCTGGTTTTCGTGCTGGTTGGTCTGCGCAGTGGCGTGCCGGAGCTGGCGGATCTGGTGCGGGGGATTCGGCGTCGGATCAGCTCTCGCTGAGTCGCACGTTGCGTTCTTCGCGCACATGGATCGGCAGCTCGAGCTGCTGACGGCCCACCACCTGAGGCCCTTGAACCGAGAGAATCCGTGCCTCGATGCCGAAGTCGCGAAAGGCGGTTTCCAGCTCCTGGATCAGGGCTTTCTCCACCTGCGCCTCCGCATCCACCACCTTGCCGATCAGCCGCCCGCCAAGACGCCCGATCCGCTGCCGCACCACCTCGCGTGCGTTGGTGACCTCGATGATCAGCACAGGAACTCCGGAGGTGCTTGCAACCTTATCGGCAGTGCTCCTCGAGGATCTCCTCGAGATCACGAAGCTGCACAGCTGGAATCAGTCGTGCCAGGGGCAGCCGGGTGCTTCCGCCGGCGAGGGGAACCTGCACCGCCTCCAGGGCCTGGCGAGCGGCAACCGCCGCTCCCTGGTCGAGGCGGGCACTGCATTCAATCGCCAGGGCTTCCGCCAAACCGGCGTCACCCAGATAGAGATGCCAGTTGGCGATTTGCAGATAAAGCCGATCGCTGAGGCTGGTGGTCAGCTCGCGCAGATCGGCGGCATCGAGGCTCATCAGTCGTTCGGGGCGGAGGACGAGACACTGGCAGCCGCGTCGGATGCCGGGCGAAGCCGCAGCACCACGAGAAGGTGCGCGATCAGCAGCACCAGCCAGATCTCGGTGACAAGAGACAGATGCTGCCAAGGGTGACGCAGGCCCTGCACGAACCAGAGACCGCTGTTGACGGCAGCAAAGGCCATCCCATGCAGGGTCAGATTCACCACACGACTGAAGTGTCGGTAGGTCGGATCCGCCGGGTTGGCGGGGCCGTACCAGCGAATGGGCATGGACACCCGAGGGCTGCTCCCTGAATTCTCGCCCCCGGGCTGGCCTGGCCGCATCCCTGTGTCCTGGTTGACGAAGGGCACCTCGATAGGGTCAGATGGTTGGGCGTAAGCGCTTGTAGCTCAGCGGATTAGAGCATCTGACTACGGATCAGAGGGTCGGGAGTTCGAATCTCTCCAGGCGCGTTTCCCAACTGCCCACGGGCAGTTTTTTTTTGGCCATGCATCCACGCAGCGCTCGCTCGCGGTGTGTTGCGCCGGTGGCGCGGTCTGGCGCGGTTCTGTTGCTTACGATCAGTAGGCCGCCGGTTCGTGTCGATGTCTCAGCGCCTTTCCTCTGCCATCAATGCCGCCCTGGTGGATGTCGACCCCGCCATCTCCGGCCTGATCGGCAAGGAACGGGAGCGTCAGGAGACCCATCTGGAGCTGATTGCCTCAGAGAATTTCGCCTCCAGGGCTGTGATGGAAGCCCAGGGATCGGTGCTCACCAACAAATATGCGGAGGGCCTCCCCCACAAGCGCTACTACGGCGGTTGTGAGCACGTGGATGCGATCGAAGAGCTGGCGATCGCTCGCGCCAAAGAGCTTTTTGGTGCCGCCTGGGCCAACGTGCAGCCGCATAGCGGCGCTCAGGCCAACTTCGCCGTGTTCCTGGCCCTGCTCAAGCCCGGTGACACGATCATGGGCCTGGACCTCAGCCATGGCGGCCATTTGACCCATGGATCGCCGGTGAATGTCAGCGGCAAATGGTTCAACGTGGTGCAGTACGGGGTTGATCGCGACACCCAGCGCCTCGACATGGAGGCGATCCGCCAGCTGGCACTGGAGCATCGTCCGAAGTTGATCGTGTGCGGTTACTCCGCCTATCCCCGCACCATCGATTTTCAGGCCTTCCGCGCCATCGCTGATGAGGTGGGTGCCTATTTGATGGCCGACATGGCCCACATCGCTGGACTTGTGGCGGCCGGTGTGCATCCCAGCCCTGTGCCGGTCTGTGATGTGGTGACCACCACCACCCACAAGACCCTTCGCGGACCGCGGGGGGGACTCATTCTCTGCCGTGATGCCGACTTCGCACGCCAGTTCGACAAGGCGGTCTTCCCCGGCACGCAGGGCGGCCCTCTCGAGCATGTGATTGCCGCCAAAGCCGTGGCCTTCGGGGAAGCGTTGCAGCCCAGCTTCAAGACCTACGCCCAGCAGGTGGTGGCCAACGCCCAGGCTCTGGCGTCCCGGCTGCAAGAGCGGGGGATCGCCGTGGTGAGTGGTGGCACTGACAACCACGTGGTGCTGCTCGATCTGCGCAGCATCGGCATGACCGGCAAGGTCGCCGACCTCTTGGTGAGTGATGTGCACATCACCGCCAACAAGAACACGGTTCCCTTTGACCCAGAGTCACCTTTCGTGACCAGTGGCCTGCGTCTTGGCACAGCGGCGCTCACCACCCGTGGTTTTGATCAGGGCGCCTTCCAGATCGTGGCTGATGTGATCGCCGATCGTCTGCTCCATCCCGAAGACGATGCGATGCAGGCCCGTTGCCTCGAACGCGTGCGTGATCTCTGCCAGCGCTTTCCCCTCTACGCCCCTTCCCCCGTGGCACCGGCGCTTGCCTGACTGTCCAATGCGTCTTGGTGCGTCGCATTAGGGCTGCCTAGGATTTTGAGTACTGACCCTTCGGGGTGGTCCCCTCCACGGAGTTCTCTGTGATCCTCGCGAGCAGCCCTCTGGCCGTGGCCGTGGCGAGCTTCGCTCTGGCTGCGGGGATCACCACCGTGATCGTGCCCCGGGTGCGCTCGTTAGGGCTGCGCTACGGGTTCACCGATCAGCCGGATCCACGCAAGCAACACTCCACCCCGATGGTCCGCCTCGGCGGGGTGGGCATGATGCTCGGCTTCAGCTTTGCTCTCGCGGTCACCTGGATACTGGGGGGATTCGGGCTCTTGGCGCCCGATCGGGATCAATTGATCTGGACCACCCTTGCCGGATCGCTCTGCTTTTTCATCATCGGATTGGCCGATGACCTCTTTGCTCTCTCGCCCTGGCCTCGGCTCGCGGGGCAGGTGGCGGTGGCTGTGGTGGTCTGGTCGCAGGGTGTCCGCATCGGGGCGATTGATTTCCCCTGGTTGATGGAGGCCGGCAGCCCGTTGGTGCTGCCTGAGCCGCTCAGTCTGGTGGCCACGGTGATCTGGTTGGTGGGCATCACCAATGCGATCAACTGGCTTGATGGGCTCGATGGCCTGGCCGCGGGAGTCGCGGGAATCGCGGCCGTGGGTCTGGTGTCGGTGAGTTTTTCCCTGCACCAGGTGGCGGCAGGGTTTCTCGCTGCCGCCTTGGCCGGCTGCTGTTTTGGCTTTCTGCGCCACAACTTCAATCCGGCCCGGATCTTCATGGGTGATGGCGGGTCGTATTTCCTGGGATTCACCCTGGCGGCGATCAGCATTGTGGGGCCCGCCAAGGGGCTCACCACCGTCAGCCTGTTGCTACCACTGCTGATTCTGTCCTTGCCCCTCGCCGACATGAGCGCCGTGATCATGGGTCGGCTTCGGGAGGGGCGTTCACCCTTCTATCCAGACCGACGCCATCTGCACCATCGGCTGCTGCGGGCTGGCTTCAGTCATCGCCGCACGGTGCTTTTGATCTACGTGTTCACCCAATGGCTGGCCGCACTGGCCATGGTGGTGGCCAATGTGGAGCTGCGGTTTCTCTGGCTCGCTCTGGCAACGGCCATTCTGGTGGGAACGGTGGTGGTGTTGCGCCGGCGGCAGCAGGTCGAACTGGAGGAGCGACGGCAGTTGACTGCGCATCCATCGGATCCTGCGGCCTCTGAAACGGTGGCGCATCCCGGGGGGTGTATCGCCCCTCAGTCCCACGAGTAGGAGCGGCCATGGGGTCCAGCTCCAGGGGGGTTGAGCTGCTCTGCGTGGGCACGGAGTTGCTGCTCGGCAACATCCTCAATGGCAATGCCCGCTGGATTGCGGAGCAGCTGGCGTCACTCGGCATGCCCCATTTCCGGCAGTCGGTGCTCGGCGACAACCGCGAGCGTCTGATCGCTTTTGCGCGGGAGGCGGCGGAGCGTTCCCGGGTGCTGATCACCACAGGCGGGCTCGGTCCAACTCCGGATGACCTCACCGCCGAGGCTCTGGCCGCTGCTTTTGCGGTGCCACTGGAAGAGCGACCGGAGGTCTGGGCCGACATTGAGGCGAAGCTGGCCGCTCGCGGCAAGGTGCCCTCCCCCAGCCTGCGCAATCAGGCCCTGCTGCCCAAAGGCGCAGCTGTGCTTCCCAATCCCACCGGCACGGCCCCAGGAATGATCTGGACGCCTCGTGAGGACTTCACGATCCTCACCTTTCCCGGAGTGCCCAGCGAAATGCGGGCGATGTGGACCGAATCCGCGGCTCCCTGGTTGCGTGCCGCGGCGCTGACGCAGGGCGTGATCGCCAGTCGTCAGCTGCATTTCTGGGGCATCGGTGAATCCAGGCTGGCCGAGCAGGTCGAGGATCTTCTCTCTGGCACCAATCCCACCGTGGCTCCTTACTCCGGTGGTGGCGAGGTGATGCTGCGGCTGACAGCTCAGGCGTCGTCCGAGCCGGAGGCCCAACGGCTGTTGGACCCTCTCGAGCAGGAGCTGCGGCAGCGCAGCGGTCGTCTGTGCTTTGGGCGGGATGGGGAGACGCTGGCGTCTGTTGTGCTCGCGCTTCTGCAGCAACGGGGGGAGACCCTGGCCGTGGCTGAATCCTGCACCGGAGGAGGGCTCGGCGCTGCCCTGACGGAGGTGCCGGGGGCTTCGGCTGTGCTTCTGGGCGGTGTTGTCGCCTATGCCGATGCTGTGAAGCAGCACCTCCTCGGAGTATCGGCTGAGCTGCTGGCCTGCCATGGCGCCGTGAGTGATCCGGTGGCTGAGGCGATGGCGGAGGGCGTGCGCCGTTGCACCGGCGCCGACTGGGGTGTGGCCATCACCGGGATCGCCGGCCCAGGCGGTGGCTCCGCGACGAAGCCGGTGGGTCTGGTGCATCTGGCTGTGGCGGGTCCGGACGGCTGCCGGAGTGGAGCGGAGCGTTTCGGCTCCAGCCATGGCCGCAGCTGGGTGCGGCGCCTCAGCGTGGGTGAAGCGCTCAATCGCCTGCGCCTGCGCCTGCTCGATGCCCCCCCTGGCTGATGCGGTCACCCGACGCCATTCGCCCTCCCCATGCCAGCTCTTTGGCCGAGCTGCTGCAGAGCCTCGGGAGCGATGGCGATCGTGGTATGGCGGCCCATGCTGTGGCGCTGCGTCAGCAGCAGGAGGGCTGGAATCGGCTGTCTGAGCGGCGGCGGCGGCCGTTAGCGCTGCGCTTTCTGCAGCAATTTCATGATCCGCTTCTTTACACCCTGCTGGCGGTGGGCGCCGTCAAGCTGCTGAGCGGGTCGCCCCGGGAAGCTCTGGCGGTCTGGAGCGTCACCCTGATCAATGGTGTGATCGGCTTTGTGCAGGAGAGCCGCGCCGAAACAGCGATTGCAGCCCTGGCCAGTGCGGTGCGCACGGAGGTGGAGGTGGTGCGGGAAGGCCAGCATCAGCGTCTGGCCTCCGATCAGCTGGTGCGCGGTGACCTCGTCTGCCTGGCCGCCGGCGACAAGGTGCCGGCGGATCTGCGCTTGTTGCGGGGGCGGGATCTGCGGGTGGATGAATCGGTGTTGACTGGTGAATCGCTGCCGGTGAGCCGAGATCCGGCGCCGCTCCCGGCCGACACCCCCTTGCCGGAGCGGGCTTCGATGCTGCATGCCGGCACTTTTGTGGTGGCCGGTCAGGGGGTTGCGGTCGTCACGGCGATCGGCGATGCCACCGAGGTGGGGAAGATCTCCACCTCTCTGCAGGATCAGCCAAGCCTGAGTACGCCGCTCACCCGGCAGATCCAGCGTTTCGGACGCCGTCTGCTCCAACTCATCGTCGGCCTGGCGCTCATGACCTTCGTGATCGGGGTCTGGCGGGGGCGCGAACCGCTGGAGATGTTCGATGGAGCCGTTGCCCTGGCGGTGGGTGCGATTCCGGAGGAACTGCCAGCGATCGTCACGATCATCCTGGCGATCGGTGTGCATCGCATGGCCGCACGCAACGCGATCATCCGGCGCCTGCCGGCGGTGGAGGCCCTCGGAAGCACCACCGTGATCTGTTCCGACAAAACCGGCACCCTCACAGAGAACCGGATGACCGTGCAGGAGATCCATGCCGGGGGCGAGAGTCGTGCGCTCGCGTCCCTCTGGGCCGGCGATGGCGACGATGCGCTCAGTCGGAATCAGGCCCTGCGCGACACCCTGCTGGCCGGTCTGCTTTGCAATGACGCCAGCTTGGTGCGCGAGGACGGCAAGTCGTCGCAGGCGACTCCGCAGGCGATCGGCGATCCCACGGAAACGGCTCTGTTGCTGGCGGCGGATCGTGCCGGATTCGATCAGCACCAGATCCGGCACCATCACCCCCGGCTCGATGGCATCCCCTTTTCATCAGAGCTGCAATTCATGGCCACCCTGCACGGCAGCCGCCGCATTCTTCTGAAGGGTTCGGTGGAGGCACTGCTGCCCCGCTGTAGCCGGCAACGCGCGGCCGACGGCGCCGCCGAGCCCCTCGATCGGCAGGCCGTTGAGAGCGCCGTGGCGGCGATGGCCTCCCGGGGGCTGCGGGTGCTGGCGTTTGCGATCGGCGTGCCCGAGCCCGATCAGGAGCGCCTCGAGCTTGAGCATGTGGAAGGCGGCCTCGACTTTCTCGGGCTTCAGGGCTTGATGGATCCACCCCGGACTGAGGCGATCCGCGCCGTGCGGGTCTGCCGCCGCGCCGGCATTCGCGTGGTGATGATCACCGGTGACCATGCCGGCACGGCCCGAGCGATTGCTGAGAGGTTGGGCCTCCGGGCCGACACCGTCCTGGAGGGCCGGCAGCTGGACGCTCTGGATGCGGCGGGGCTCGCTGAGGCGGTGAGCGGTTGTGATCTGTTTGCGCGGGTGGCTCCAGCCCAGAAGCTCGCGCTGGTGCAGGCCCTGCAGAGCCGGGGCGAGGTGGTGGCGATGACGGGGGATGGCGTGAATGATGCGCCGGCTCTGCGTCAGGCCGATATCGGCATCGCCATGGGACGCGGCGGCACGGAGGTGGCGCGTGAATCGGCAGCCATGCTGCTCACCGATGACAATTTCGCCACGATCGAAGCGGCCGTGGAGGAAGGGCGGGCGGTGTACGTCAATCTGCGACGCACCCTGGCGTTTCTGCTGCCCGTCAACGGTGGGGCGTCGATGACGATCCTGCTCGGTGCCCTGTTGGGGCTGGAGTTGCCGGTCACGGCCCTTCAGGTGCTTTGGCTCAACATGGTGAGTTCGCTCACCATGTCGGTGCCGCTCGCCTTTGAGCCCCCCGCTCCGGGGCTGATGGACCGCCCGCCTCGCCCCGTGCATCAGCCCTTGCTGACCAGGCCGTTGCTGCTGCGGGTGCTTCTGGTGTCGATCTTCAACTGGCTGTTGCTGTTCGGTTTGTTTTCACTGGTGATCGAGCGCAGCGACGATCTGGCGCTGGCCCGCACGATGGCGGTGCAGGGCCTGGTGTTGTCTCAGGTGGTGTATCTGATCGGCATCAGTCGCATCAGCCATGGCCCCTGGCCTGGAGGCCCTACCTGGCGGCGCCTGCGGCAGGCTTCGGTGTTGCTGATCGGCCTGGCCCTGGCGCTGTGCCTGCAGGTGCTCTACAGCCAAAGCCATTGGCTGAATGCCTTCTTCGGCACGGTGCCTCTCAACCTGAACCAGTGGGGGGTGTGCATGGTGCCGATGCTGCTGATGCTTCCCCTCTCCGCCCTCACGCGCTGGCTTGATCCGATCGATCGCACCAACATCACCGCCTAGGGTGAAACGCTTCTCAACTGGCCGGTATGAGCAGCGGCACGCTTTACGACAAGGTCTGGGATCTTCATCGTGTGGCTGAGCTGCCGGGAGGATCGACCCAGCTCTTCATTGGCCTCCACCTCATCCATGAGGTCACCAGCCCGCAGGCTTTCGCCGCCCTTGAAGACAAGGACCTCAGCGTGCGCTGCCCGGAACGCACAGTGGCCACCGTCGATCACATCGTGCCCACCACCAGTCAGGCTCGACCCTTCGCCGATCCCCTCGCCGAGGAGATGCTCAGCACGCTGGAGCGCAACTGCGCCCGCCATGGCATCACCCTGCATGGCCTGGGCAGCGGCCGTCAGGGCATCGTGCATGTGATTGCGCCGGAGCTCGGTCTCACCCAACCGGGGATGACGGTGGCCTGCGGTGATTCCCACACCTCCACCCACGGCGCCTTCGGTGCGATCGCCTTCGGCATCGGCACCAGCCAGGTGCGCGATGTGCTGGCCAGCCAGAGCCTGGCGATGAACAAGCTCAAGGTGCGCAGAATCTGGGTCGACCATCAGCTCGGATCGGGGGTCTTCGCCAAAGACCTGATCCTGCACGTGATCCGCACCCTGGGGGTCAAGGCGGGTGTGGGCCATGCCTATGAATTCGCCGGACCGGCGATTGAAGCGCTCTCGATGGAGGAGCGCATGACCCTCTGCAACATGGCGATCGAAGGTGGTGCTCGCTGCGGTTACGTCAATCCCGACCAGGTGACCATCGATTACCTCGCAGGACGCCCGGGTGCGCCCAGCGGCGAGGCCTGGGATAGGGCTGTGGCCTGGTGGCGTTCGCTGGCGTCTGATCCTGATGCCAACTTCGATGACGAGGTGCGTTTCGATGCTGCAGCGATTGCCCCCACCGTGACCTGGGGGATCACCCCTGGGCAGGGCATCGCCGTGAATGAGGCGGTGCCGACCCCGGAGCAGCTTGAACCCTCCGAGCGCCCGATCGCCGAGGAGGCGTATCGCTACATGGATCTCACCCCCGGGCAGCCGATCGCCGGCGTGCCGGTGGACGTGTGTTTCATCGGCAGCTGCACCAACGGCCGCTTGAGTGATCTGCAGGCGGCGGCGGTGGTGGCGCGGGGGCGCCAGGTCTCCCCCGGGATCCGGGCGTTTGTGGTGCCCGGTTCCGAGCAGGTGGCCCGGGCCGCCGAAGCTGAGGGCCTTGATGCGGTGTTCCGTGCGGCGGGTTTCGAATGGCGTGAGCCGGGCTGTTCGATGTGTCTGGCCATGAATCCGGATCGCCTGGAGGGTCGGCAGATCAGTGCCAGCTCCAGCAACCGCAATTTCAAAGGCCGGCAGGGGTCGGCGAGTGGTCGCACGCTGCTGATGAGCCCGGCCATGGTGGCGGCCGCCGCAGTCACCGGACAGGTGACGGATGTGCGCCATCTCGCGGCCCTGCCGGCCACGGCTTGAGGCACCCCGCCATCACGCTGTTGTTGTTTCCTGCAATTCCCTCCTTACGCCGTTCATGACCTCTCCCGGCAGCTTCCCCCAGGGTGAAATCCGCCAGATCAGCGGGTCTGCCTTCACATTGCGCGGTGATGACATCGATACCGATCGGATCATTCCCGCCCGTTTTCTCAAGTGCGTCAGCTTTGAGGCGCTCGGCGATCAGGTGTTTGCCGACGATCGCAGCGAGCTGGGCGGTACTCACCCCTTCGATCAGCCCGCCCATGCCGGTGCCTCGATTCTTGTGGTGAACGGCAACTTCGGCTGCGGTTCCAGTCGTGAGCACGCCCCCCAGGCGTTGATGCGTTGGGGGATCCGTGCCCTGATCGGCGTCAGCTTCGCTGAGATCTTTCATGGCAATTGCCTGGCGCTCGGGATTCCCTGCGCCACAGCCACGCCGGAGCAGGTGCTGGCGCTTCAGGCTGCTGTGGAGGCCGACCCCGGCCGCCGCTGGACGCTCAATCTGGAGGCCAACGCCTGCAGTGAGCCCCAGGCCGGTAGCTGGTCGATCAGCCTGGATCCCGGTGCCCGGGAGATGCTGCTCACTGGCCGCTGGGATGCGACATCGCAGCTGGTGGCCCGCGATGCAGAGCTCAGGGCGACCATGGCCACGCTTCCTTACCTGAACGGGTTTTAGGGCTGCGGACACTTGCTGGAGTGTCTATGAAGGAGAGAGAGGCTCCTTGGCCATGGATCGCTTCCCCGCTCAACTCACGCCGCTGACTGGTTGCCTTGCCCTGCTCCTGGTCATGGCCTCTCCGCTGCCAGCGGCCGAGATGGTGCCGCTCCGGGTGGAGCCGTTTCAGGACCCTCGCCAGCAGTTGCTGAGCACGGGGGCTTGCGCGGGCTGTGACCTGCGAGGCGTGGATCTGGTCGGTGCCCATCTGATCGGTGCCGATCTGCGGGAGGCCGACCTACGCGGTGCCCGCCTGGATGAAGCCAATCTCGAGGGGGCCGATCTCAGTGGCGCGCGCCTCGATGGGGCTGGCTTGAAGGGCGCAACGCTCACCAATGCCGAGCTGGCGGGAACGGATCTTCGCCGTGCCGATCTGCGAGAGGCGGTGGTGATCAACGCCTATGCGCCGGGAGTGCGCACCGAGGGGATGCAGTTTGCCGGTTCTGATCTCACCGGCAGCCATCTGATCTACGGCGGCGGCCCCGAGGAGTGATCCGCCAGAGGCGTGGTCAGAACGGCCGGTTTTCCAGTTCGTTCGGCAGATTGCGAGGGGTGTAGGGAATAAACGGCACGCCGGTGCCCGTGAAGTTGAAGTCGTTGAGGCGGAAGCGGAAGCCGCCGATGCCTTCGTAAGGGTTGTAGTAGAAGCCGAAGTCGTAACTGCGGCGCTGCCAACGCACCTCAATGTTGGAATTGATCACATCGCCGTAGAACTCGGAGGCCGGATCCACGTTGAGAGCCACGCCGGCGCTGATCAACAGCGGCCCGGCGATCTGCTGGGTGAGGCCGACACCCAGGGTTCCGAGATCCACCGCCTGGTCGAAATCGAAGGGGCTCGCACCCTGTTTGAGCGTTCCGCCACCCGTGACCGAAAGTTGGGTGTAGTCGAGGAACGGCTTGCTGAACGTGCCCAGGGTCAATGTGGGGCCACCCGAGAGGCTGATGGTGTTTTGTTGATTGCCATCGCCGTAGGCAGCGAGCAGCGTATTGACATTGGTGTTGAGGCTCAGGCCGGGAACAATGGCCACCGGCGAGTAGCGATAGGCCCGCTCTGGTGTGAGTGGGGCCGGTTGTCCGCGCCAGAGCGGATAGCTGCTGTTAATCGAACCGAAGATATTGGCCCGCCAAAGGTCGGCGAGATTAGTGCTCGTAAAGCTCTCGGCCTGATAGTTGCCGACGCCAGCACGCCAGAGATAAGAGTTTTCGAGTTTGCCGAGGTTGAAGTTTCCTTTCTGTTCGGCGAAAGCGCCATAGGCGGAATACACATCGGTTTCTCCAAGTGATCCGTTCCAGGTTCGATAGCGGTAGGCTCCAAACAAACGCGTGCTGATGCCCCCCAGCCAGGGAAGTGTGAAGCGATTCCTCACATCTCCCCAGTAACGACTGCCATTGGCAATGTTCTCTGCGCTGAAGGTGCTGATGTCAGCATTGAAGTTAGTCTTCCATCCCCAGACCTGGCCGTTGAGCTTTGCTTCCAGGCCGAAGAGGTCGCCGATTGTTGTGGGCTGCGTCACCGTGCCACTGTCCACGGAAGAGCCGGGGGCCACGTAGCTATTGGTTTCACCGTTGATGGCACGTTGCAGAAGGAACTGTGGTTGAAGGCTCAGGGTGTAATCGGTTGTGAGCTCAATCGGTTTGAGGTTGCGGCCGATGAAAAAGCCGTTGCGGTCTTCATTGTCGATGCCGAACACCCAGCGGTTCTCCACTTCCTCTTCCTTCTGAATACGTTGAGTGCGACTCACGGGAATCGGCAGTCGCTCTTCCACAATCAGGCGGTTGCGCTCACTCTTGATCAGGATGTCGCCATTGGCTTGTTCCGTTGCTACTACACCATCGGCATCGATCCGGGTCTGGGCCGGTGTAAAGGGGTCATTGGTGAAGCCCATGCGATCCGCCCTCCAACCGTCGGGGGTGATGCGCACGCGCGCTGCCTGGATGCGCCAGCGGCTGATGGCGCCAGTGATCAACTGCGTGCGCCCCAGTTGATCCAGTTGTGATGGCTGAACAGCTCCATAGGTGTTCTGCTCTTCGACATCGTTGTTGCGCAGGGAGCTCGGGACACCGATGCGACGGTCGATGGTGAGGGATTGCTGGAACTGGATGCTTGTGATGCGTTGATCAATTGCTGCGATTGCCTTGTCTCGAAGTGCTTCCTGTTCACGCAGCGACAAGCGTGACTCATTGGTATGCGCCAAGGGTGTAGATGCTTGCGAACCTGCTGCCTCGACTCCAGTCGACGTTGGGGTCGGCGCGCCGAGGGTGATGTCATTGAGCTGTTCGTTGAGAGTCTGAGGCTCGACGCGACTGGCTCGATCCGGATCCGGGCAACCGAGTGGTGGTGGGACGTCGGTCTGCTCTGGGGCTGCTGGATCCTGGCCCCAGCGGTAACGCAGGCCAATCAGGTAGGCGTTGCTGCCTTCACGTACGCCGCTGTAGGTGCCGAATGCGCCGGAGCGGTGGTGGATTCTCCCAACCAAAGACACCTCATCCGAGACGGCAGCTTCCAGTTCAAAGGCGAGATAGTTCAGCAGTTGGGCGTAGTTCTCCCTGTAGGTTCGCTCGTAGTTACTGACGGCCGAGTTGTAGCTGATTCCCTCCACAAACCCGAAGCTCAGCCAGGGTTGGATCCACAGCCGGGCTCCTAGTCCAAGAATCCCCTCGGCGAATGTCTGAGAGGCCGTGTCGGCATTCGGAACCGCTTGGTTGTAAGGACCGCCCGCTTGCTCATAGGCGTGATGGCCAAAGAGGTCTGCTTCCAGTTCGAGGGAGAAGGGGCCGGCGCGCCAGATCCGTTTCTGCATGCTGACGCCGAGCAGGTATTCCGGTCGCATGCGGCCGTTGAATAAAAACGTATCGCCGAAGTTGGAATCGATCATTTGGCCGCCCCACGCGGTCACGGCCCAGGGGTGGGGTTGCCAGGCGGGAATTGGCGGCAGCACCGGGGGACAGGCCATCCCCAGCTCAGGCTTCTGGGGAGCGGCGGTCTCTGGCACTAGCCACTCCGGTGCCGGCGGCAGTTCCAGATCCCAGAACGTGCTGCCATCATCCTGGGGATTGAGCCGTTCTGGGCTGTTCGCTTGCAGCTCCAGCTCCAAGGCCGTCGGGAAACCGAGGCTGCTGGATTCGACGACCGGCAGCAGAGGTGGGGGGCTTGAGGTGATGGGCCCGGATGAGGCACTGCCGCTGGTGGGGTTGAAATCCAGCGCCGCACTGTCGAGATCAAGAACGCCGTAAACGTCGCTGAGTTCACCTTCGTTCTGGATCAGGCTGAAATGAAGGGTGCTGGCCTGGAAATATTGCGAACCTCGGCGGAAACGCACACTCCCCCGGGCGTAGAGGGTGCTGAAAGCGCTGTCGAACTCGATGCGGTCGGCCTGCAGGACGCCACCATTGAGCACAGCGCGCACATTGCCCTCGGCGATGAAAAGGTTGCGCCGTACATCAAAGCTCTGACGATCTGCTTGCAGCTTGATGTTCAGTGGCGGCCTTTTCTGCGCGGCAGCCACCTGATTGCTCGGAGATGGCTGAGTCGGGGCATCTGTCGTGACCTCGGCAAGGACCTCTTTCAGGCTTGGTTGAGGCTTGTCTGAACCTGGATCCCTATCAAAGCCGTTAGCGGAATCGTCGCTCCACTCGCTGCCGTCATCGAGTATCTGGGCTTGCAGGGGTCGAGGCCCACCGATTAACACAACACTCAAAGCGGTGAGTGCAATCCCTCGACTCAGCCACCATCGCGTCGAATCTGTAGTGGCGGTGCTGGCCGACAAGCGAAAGAACTGCTGTGGCCGGTGATCCTGCCACGTTCATCCAGCCCTGACGCGCAGGGAGGGTCAGTCTTCCAGGTCCTTACGGCTGGGGGTGCGGCTGGGATCGCTTGCCAGGAAGCCGAACACGAAGATCCCGAGGAAAAAGAAGACAACCGAGTAAACGGAGATCTTGAGGGCGAGCATGGAGACCGACCGGCGTCTGGGACAGCGCCATCATCCTATGGGGCAAGGATTGGGAAACACGATGCAGACCCCGCTCCAGGCGCGGCGATTGGCGTGGATTGAAACGTTTCGACGTCGGTCTCGTCTCGAGCTGCTCGATCGTTGGATCCGGTCTGATCGGCCTGATTCAGGGCCGGCCCTGGCTGCTCCCTGGTGCAGGGAGCATCGGCCGGACTGGCATGCGCGGGGCTTGCTGGCCTGGCCTCGGGGTGGCCGTTGGTGTCGGCTGCAGCAGGAGGTCACCTGTCCTGAGGCCTGGCGTGGCGAGCCAGCTCAGGCCCGTCTGGTGTTGAGCTGGTGGGCGGACGCTGTGCGCCTCTGGGTGGATGGTCAGCTTGTGCACGAAGGCGATCTGTTCGACACACGCTGTCGCTGGCCCCTGCCGCAGCGTTGGCACGACGGCGCTCCACTCCGCTTTGACCTGGAGCTGCGCAGCCCCTGTCATGACGACGGCGCCCTGATCAGCAGCGCGATCGTGCGGGAACCGCGTGAGGCCGGCCGGGATCCTGCCCAGCTGTTGCTTCCTGAGGCTCTGGCCCTCTCGCAGGCAGTGTTGCCCGATGCCGTGTTGGCGCTGGATCCCTTGACGGCCGAGGCCGGCACGGCGGTGGCGACCACCCTGCAGACTCTGGCACCGGCCACTGGTGCGGTGCACTGGGTGGGGCATGCCCATCTCGATCTCGCCTGGCTCTGGCCAGTGGCCGACACCTGGGAAGCGGCGGAGCGGACCTTCCGCTCCGCACTGGATCTGATGGACCGTTTTCCGGAGCTCCATTTCGCCCACTCCACGCCGGCTCTGTACGCGTGGATGGAACGGTTCCGCCCGGCCCTCTTCGCCCGGATCCGGGCCGCGAGTCAGGCGGGTCGCTGGGAGCCGATCAATGGCCCCTGGGTGGAAAGCGACTGCGTTTTGGTGAGCACGGCGTCCTTGCGACAGCAATTCGCCCTCGGCCAGGCCTACAGCCGAAGCACGTTCCCGGAGTGGCGCCACGATCTGGCCTGGCTGCCCGACAGTTTCGGTTTCGGCGCTGGTCTGCCGGCGGTGGCGGCGGCGGAGGGGGTGCGCTGGTTCTGCACCCATAAATTGGCCTGGAATAGCTCCCAGCCCTTCCCCCACCGTCTGTTTCGTTGGCGTAGTCGCGGTGGCGGCGAGCTTCTGGCGTTGATGCTGCCGCCGATCGGCACCGATGCCGATCCCCAGGCGATCCAGGCCGAGCAGCGCGCCTTTGCCCAGGCCACTGCCATCGAACGGTCGCTCTGGATTCCGGGTGTGGGCGATCACGGCGGTGGCCCCACCGTCGAAATGCTCGAGCATCTCCAGCTTTGGCGGGATCACCCTCAGGTGTCGGCGCGGCAGCCGGGCACCGTGCGTGGGTATCTCCAGACCCTGGAGGCGCATGCCGACCATTGGCCGGTGTGGCGCGATGAGCTGTATTTGGAGTTGCATCGCGGCTGTGCCACCAGTCGCCCGGATCAGAAGCGGCACAACCGCAGCCTGGAGCGGCTGCTGCGGGAGGCGGATCTGACGGCGGCTCTGCTGGCATCGGCTCGGCAGGGCACCGTTCAAGGCGCTGTTCAAGGCGCCGAGATCGAAGCGACCGACTGGCGGCCATTGCTGTTTCAGCAATTTCACGACATCCTCCCTGGCACCTCGATCCCGGAGGTCTTTGAGCAGGCTGAGCCGATCTGGCGCCGCTCCCGTCGCCAGGCGGCGCGACTTCGGACTGGGCAGCTGCAGCAGCTGCTGGGCAGCCCTGAAGCGGATCACAGTTGGGCCTGGGTGGGACTCCACCCCCTGGCCCGATGGAGTCCGCTCGTGCGCCTCCCCCGCGGTCGCTGGTCCAGCGTTGGACAGGCCTTGCCCGTTCAGGAGGCCCCCGGCGGGGGCACCTGGGTGCAGTTGCCTCCCCAGCAGGGTGTGGTGGCCGTGCCCCTCACACGTGGCTCCCAGGGCATAGCCGCGCCGGTGCGTTGCCCCGTGCGGGCGGAGCGGCAGCCCGGTGGGGGATGGCATCTCAGCAATGGCTGGGTATCGGCATCCATCGATGCGTCAGGTCTGCAGCAGGTGTGGGATCGGGAGGGCGTCGCCCAGTTGGCGGCCCCCCTGGTACTGCAACGTTTTATTGACCATGGCGAGTTCTGGGATGCCTGGGATCTGGCTGCGGACTATCGCGACAAGCCCCTCCCCATCGGTGAGCTGGAGGCGCCGCCTGAACTGGTCGAAACCGGCCCGCTGCTGGCGCGGCTGGTCTGGCGGTGCCGGGCTGGCGCCAGTCTGATTCGGGTGGATCTGCAGCTGCGTGCCGACCATCCCTGGCTGGAGCTTATTTGCAGCATTGACTGGCGTCAGACCCATGAACTGCTGCGGCTGGAGGTGCCGTTGAAGGCGACAGCTGTGCGCTGGGCTGCCGACACCAGCGGTGGTGTGCTCGAGCGTCCGGCCCAGGCCCTCACCGCCAGAGAACAGGCGCGCTGGGAGGTGCCGCTGATCTCCTGGTTCGCGAGTCAGGCGGCGGCACCCGCAGGCGGTCTTGCGGTGCTGCTCGATGGTCCGCAGGGTGTGGATGTGCAACCGCATCGGCTCGGCGTGTCGCTCTTGCGCGGACCCACCTGGCCTGATCCCTCCGCTGATCGGGGGCGCCATCGTCTGCGGGTGGCGCTGATGCCGTTGCCATCCGGCTGGGCGGAGGACGCCGTGCCCCAGGCCGCTGTCGCCTTCAGGGAGTCCGGCTGGTGGGGGCCGGTGGGGTCGATGCCGGCCGTGCGCTCACTGCTGCCAGCCCTTCCTGATGCACTGGTGCCGATCCGGGTCAGTCGCGCTCAGGCCTCTGGCGTTGTGCTGCTGCAGGTGTTGAATCCGGGCGCGAAGCGTGTGCGCTGGAACCTGGTGGACGAGGCGGCCTGGCAGATGCGTCGACTGGGAGTGGAGGGCCTCACCCGGGAGCTGGTGCTTCGGCCCGGTGAACTGGCCGACCTGGAACTGTCGCCTGCGCCTCAGTCGTCGTGATCGTCGAACGGGTCATCCAGTCGTTTGGAGGGCGGGCCGAAGGCGGTGTAGATGCCGAAACCGGTCAGCCCGAGCAGAACGGCGAGCACCGCGATCGCCACCGTGAGCGCTGGGGAGGAGGTTTCCATCACATCTCTCGACAGGTTCGACCCGTTCCGGGCCATGGCCCCTACAGTATCCAGACCGAACCTCACCCGAGACCCAAGCCCGTCATGGCGCAACGCACTCGACTGGGAGATCTCCTCCGTCCCCTCAACTCCGAGTACGGCAAGGTGGTGCCCGGCTGGGGAACCACCCCTGTGATGGGCGTGTTCATGGCCCTGTTCCTGGTGTTCCTGCTGGTGATCCTGCAGCTTTACAACAAGTCGCTGATCCTTGAGGGCATCAACGTCAACTGGAACGGTTTCGGTTGAGGTAGGGCGATGAATGTCTTCGGCATCGGCCTTCCTGAAATGGCCGTGATTGGTGCGGTGGCCCTGCTGGTGTTTGGGCCCAAGCGCCTGCCGGAGCTGGGGCGGACTCTTGGTAAAACCCTGAAGGGGTTCCAGTCTGCCTCCAAGGAATTTGAGCGTGAGATCAACAAGGCGATGGCGGAACCCGAGCCGATCGATCAAGCTCCTCTACCGCCTGCCGCAGAAGCTTTGCCTCACGATGCAGTCGCTGGTGAGAGCGTGAAGCCAGGCGATCCCGCCTCCTGATGCAGGCAGGACAGCTGCGGCTCCTCGTTGGGCTCGGCAATCCAGGTGATCGCTACCACGGCACCCGCCACAACGTGGGATTCATGGCGTTGGAAGCGCTGGCCCGCCGCAACTCCAGCGCCTTTCGATCAATGGCCAAGCTGCAAGGGCAGGTGGCGGAGATCGGCTTTGGGCCAGGCCGGTTGCGGCTGCTCATGCCGCAGACCTTCATGAATGAGAGCGGTCGCTCGATTCGTGCCGCCCTGGATTGGTTCCAGTTCGATGTCGATCAGTTGCTGGTGGTGGTGGATGATATGGACCTGCCCCTGGGACGTCTGCGTCTTCGCGCCAAGGGCGGCGCCGGTGGCCACAACGGCTTGCGCAGCACCATTCAGCATCTGGGCACCGAGGCCTTTGCCCGGCTCCGAATTGGCATCGGTGCCCCGGGGCGCACGGCGGCGGAGCGTCGTGCCCGCACCGTGTCCCATGTGCTTGGTCGCTTCAGCCAAGCGGAGCAGCCCCTCCTGGATCAGGTGATCGACGCGGTGGTGCAGGGTGTGGATCAGATCCAGCGCCAGGGATTGGAGCGCGCCGGCAACCATCTCAATGGTTTGCAGCTGGCAGATGGGGAGAGCGGCGCATGAGTGCGTTACCGGTCACCACGGCCCATCTCCGGGTCCTGCGTCAGAGCTTTCAGCAGCAGCGCCTGGAGGGCGAGGTGCAGGCCGGGGGCTTCGCCTGGGAATTCTGCTGGTTGTTTGATCGCGGTGAACTGCATGTGGAGCCTTCGCTGGGGCGGGCCTTGATTGAGGATGCCCTGCTCCGCTTTCTCGTGAAGGCCGATTACCACCTGGAACCGGGAGGCGACTACACCTTCACGGTGCGTGCCCGTTTCTGAGCGGATTGGGCCAGTCGAGCCTGACGCCGAGGTGATCTTCGAGCATCACCAGTGCCGCGAAGGCATCGAGATCGATCGGCGGCAGGCGCAGGCCTTCGGGAAGCAGTCGGCGCCAGCCCCGCGGCGGTCGCAGCGTCCAGTAGCGCGCGCGTGCTCGCAGGGTGGTGCCCCGTTCCTCCACCAGCTCCACGGGCAGCAAGGGGCGCAGGCGTTGTTCCCAGTCGGCACTGCCGGTGCCGTTGCCCAGCAGCACGGTGCTGATCGGTTCTTCGTCGTTCCAGCGCTGGATCTGTTGGAAAACATCGTCCACCGGCAGCACCAGGCCATCGATCACACGCTGGCGACTGAGTTCGCAGAGCACCAGGCCACATTTGCTGCGTCCCGGGTCGATCGCGAGCAGACGTGTCATCAGGGCGTGGGGGCGCCAGCTGGCGTGTTGGAGGGAATGTCGCCCACGGCCCGCAGCTCCACAGCCACGGGATCGGCGGTGTCACTGCTGCGCAGGGTCACCACCTCCAGCTCGATACGGGAGGGAGCTCGCTCCAGCAGCTGCTGCCCGAGGCTGTTGAGGCGGTTGGCGTCGAACTGGAGTCCCTGGCTGAGGGACCCCCGCCGTTGGGCTTCAGCAAGGGCGGAGGCCAGGAGCAAGTTCAAGCGGTTGCGCACTGCTTCGTTGTTGGTCTCGTTGCGTTCGAGCGTGGTGCGCGCCAGCACATCGCCCGTGTTCACCACCTGGGTGTTCGGACGCACTTCAGGAATGGCATAGACCACTTTTTCGCCGAGCAGCACATTGGCAGCGGAGCGGATATTCACCACCCAGGTGCCCGGTTGGCGAATCACCTGTTCGAGCCGTTCGATGTCGTTGCGCGGCACCAGCAGAATCTGCCGATCGGCCTTCTCACCCGGCAACACGCGCTGGTAGGCCTGCAGGTTGGCCTCACGCAGCATCTGGTCGATCACCTGCTTGGCTTGCCCGGGATTGTCGAGCCGCAGGGTGGCCGTGGCCAGAGGTTCGCCGCTGCTGAGCACCACGCTGCCCCGCCGCAGGGCCAACACGTTCTTCTCCAGTTGGCGCAGTTCCGCCTCGCCGCTGCGGATGCGATCGCGCACCTGGGCCAGCTCGGCTTCCGTGCGTCGGATCTCGGCATCGCGCGCTTTCACGTCGCGGCTGAGTCGAGCCCGTTCCGCCTCCAGTTGCTGGCGTTGTTGCTGCAGAGGCACCAGCGCCTGGCGGAGGGTTTCGGCCTTGGCTTTGGCATCGGCCAGATCCTTGCTCGCACGGGAGCGTTCGGCCTGGGCCTGAAGCAGTTCACGGCTCGCTTTCTTCTGGGCCTGCCGACTCGCCTTCAGGGCATTGCGGCTGTCGTTGAGCTTGGTCTGCAGGGCATTCAGTTCAAACAGCCCCACCCGCAGCTGCCGACTCACCAGCAGCAGCAGACCGAGCGACAATGCTGAAATCAGGCTGCCCGTGAGCACGGTGATCAGCACGGCGGTGCGGCGCGGCCGCAACCCCATCAGGCTCAGCCGGGCTTTGCCCACCTTGGAGCCGAGCCGATCGCCCAGGGTGGCGAGCACGCCACCGAGCACGAGCAGCATCAGGATCAACAGCCAGCCGGTCACGAATCCAAGGGCGGTGAAGGGCGACGACGGGCCGTCCGGAAGCCATTGTCCCCCGCGGAAGGCTCAGCTGAAACGTTTGGCGAGGGCGATTGGGTCGAGCACGGTGATCTTCTTGCGATCGATTTCCACCAGCCCCGCATTGCGCAGATCCCCGAGCAGTCGGGTGATGGTGACGCGGGTGGATCCGATTGCTTCGGCGATCGATTGATGGGAGAGCCGCAAGTCGATGGTGATGCCCTGGGTGCCGGGGATGCCGAAATCGCGGCAGAGCACGAGCAGAAAACTCACCAGTCGCGACGACATGTCGCGGTGGGTGAGCGTTTCGATCATCGTTTCGGTCTGCAGGATGCGGCTTGAGAGCCCTTGCAACAGCAACAGCCCCACGCCGGTATCGGCTTCGATTGCCTGGCGCACGGAAGCGGCGGGGGCTGTGACCATCTCGACGCGGGTGAAGGCGACAGCGTGATAGAAGCGATCGGAGCGATGGCCGGTGAGCAGCGACAGCACTCCGAAGAGGCTGTTTTCCCGCAGCAGCGCCACGGTGATCTCCTCCCCCGATTCATAGACCCGGGACAGCCTGACGGCGCCACGCCGGATCAGATACACCCGCTCGGCAGGATCACCGGGGAAGAAGATGGTTTTGCCCCGTTCCACCAGCTCAGTGCTGGCACCCTCCAGATCGCGGATCACCTCCAAGAGGGTGGGGGTATGGGCCGTGGCCGTGTTCGCCAGGGTGGTGCCGCCGCCGCTGGAGGCTGGAGCGGGCTGGGGTGAGTAACGGCTGAAGCCGCGGGTGGCTCCGACCATGGCGGCAATGCGGATGGCTGGACGCTACGGATGGCCCTGGCTCCACCTTGTAGCAACCCACACGAAATCCGGCGTTGCTCAGGGGCGCGACTCCGGTGCCAGGGCCCGCTGCTGCGCCGCCATCAAGTCCGTGAGGCCTGGTTCGGCCAGGTCGAGCAGGCGCGTCAGTTCGCTGCGGCTGAAGGGGGCACCTTCAGCGGTGCCCTGCAGTTCCAGCAGGCGACCGCTGCCATCCATCACCACATTCAGATCCACATCGGCCTGGCTGTCTTCGCTGTAGTTGAGATCCAGCAGCGCCTCTCCACTGATCAGCCCCACCGAGACGGCGGCCACCTGATCGCGCACAGGGTTGCACTTGATGTCGCCTCGTTCCACCAGGCGCTCGCAAGCCCGTTGCAGCGCCACCCAGGCGCCGGTGATCGCGGCTGTGCGGGTGCCGGCATCGGCCTGGATCACATCGCAGTCCACCAGTAGGGTGTTCTCTCCCAGTGTCTCCATGTCGAGGCAGGATCTGAGGCTGCGACCGATCAGCCGTTGGATCTCCTGGGTGCGGCCGGAGAGTTTCAGCAATTCCCGCTTCTGCCGCTCGGGCGTTGACCCGGGCAACAGGCGGTACTCGGCACTGAGCCAGCCTTTGCCGCTGCCCATGCGCCAGCGGGGGACGCCGGCTTCATGGGAAATGCTGCAGAGCACAGCCGTGCGCCCGCTGCGCATCAGCACGGAGCTGAGAGCAAAGCCCATCGGATCCCACTCGATCGCGACAGGCCTCAGGTCGTTGGGCGAGCGGCCATCGCTCCGTATGGAGACCTGGTTAGACATCGAGGCTCGGCGGCATGCAGCTGAGCCTGACAGCTCGACCGTTGCCACAGGCGCACACCATGACCAGGGGCGCACACCATGGATGGTGTCAGTCGGCTTGTGTGCCCCGCTTCCGGCGCTAGATTCGAACCCTGCAGGCCGGGTGCGGCCGTGTGAACGCCATGACCGCCAGCCTCAGTTCCAGCCATCGCCCCCTGGACCCGCGCAGCGCCGAGCGCCGTGCTTTGGAGCGTGCTGGCCTGCGGCCGTTGCCCCCTGTGCCGCCGCGGCCACCCCTGCATCTGGTGGCACCGGAGGGCCAGCTCCAGGTGCATACGGCCCCCTATCGCGGCAGCTTTTCCACAGTGTTCAGCCAGGCGCTGCGCACCGCCGGTCTTGGCAGCCGGGTGATGGTGGTGCAGTTCCTCAAGGGAGGCGTCGACCAGGGGCCGGAGCGTCGCCTCAGTCTCTGCGGACGGCTGGATTGGTTGCGTCCAGCCGTGGCTGGTTGCCTGGGTGAGCCGGCTGAGAGCCAGCCGCCTGCGGTGAAGGAGGCGGTGGAAGCGCTCTGGCAGGTGTGTCGTGACAGCCTGCTGGCAGGCGAGTTGGATCAGCTCGTGCTCGATGAGCTGGGTCTGGCGATTGCACTGGGCTACCTGAAGGAGGAGGAGGTTCAGGCTGCGCTGCAGCGCCGTCCGGGTTCGGTGGATGTGATTGTCACCGGGCCGGCAATCCCCGAGTTTCTGATGGGGTTGGCTGATCAGGTCACGGAACTGCGCCGAGGCTTCTGATGCTCAAGAACGATCGCTGGATCACCGAACAGGCGCAGGCCGGCATGCTGGAACCCTTCCAGGCGGGGCTGGTTCGTCATCTGGAGCCGGATCAGAAGCAGCGCCCGGTGCTCAGCTTCGGATGCTCGTCGTATGGCTACGACCTGCGTCTATCGCCGCAGGAATTCCTGATTTTCAAGCACGTGCCGGGCACGGTGATGAACCCGAAACGGTTCAATCCCGCCAACCTGGAGCCCACCGAACTTCACCACGATGAGGATGGCGACTATTTCATTCTTCCCGCCCATTCTTATGGCTTAGGCGTGGCGCTGGAAAAGATGAAGGTGCCAGCCAACATCACGGTGATCTGCCTGGGCAAGAGCACCTATGCCCGCCTGGGCATCATCGTGAACACCACGCCAGCGGAAGCGAGTTGGGAAGGGCACCTCACCCTGGAGTTCAGCAACAGCTCCGGTGCCGATTGCCGCATCTATGCCAACGAAGGCATCTGCCAACTGCTCTTCTTTGAGGGTGATCCCTGCGACACCACCTACAGCGACCGCCAAGGCAAATACCAGCATCAACCCGAGCGGGTCACCCTGGCCAAGGTTTAATTGTCCTTGGCCTTTCAGCTGATCCAGCGGGGCTGTCTTAGGGAAGCTCTGGGCAACGCCGGTTTGAGCGGCGCGGGGCCGCCAAAAGTTGTCTGACGTGGCCTTTGTGTTGCATTGAGACTTGAATCAGCCCCTGGATAGCTGATTACGGGCTCTTTGCCTTCTCTTTTGGCACCCTGTTCATCCCAACAGCCACACCAGTTCTGTGTTCATGCTGCAGCCAGTAGATGGCCACGAGCGAGAAACAGATTGGTCAGTGCGGCCATCACATTAATCTTGCATCGATTCTTGGCCAGGCCACGCAGTCGGGTCTTTTGAAAGCCGAACTGTTGTTTGATCACCCTGAATGGGTGCTCAACCTTGGCGCGGACGTGTGCCTTTGCAGCCTCGATCAGATCCTCAAGCCTTCCTTCTGGAGTGTCAGGTAGCGCTCGGCGTTTGCCTGGTCGTATCGCCACCCGAAACACTGCTGAATGGCCCGCCATTTCAGGTCGTTTAGTGATGCCCTGGTAGCCGGCGTCGCCGTAGACGACCTCCTCATCGCCATGCAACAGCTCAGCCGCTGGGGTGAGGTCGTGCACGTTGGCGGCTGTGGCGACGACTGAATGGATCAGGCCGGAGTCCTTGTCGACGCCGATATGGACTTTCATCCCGTAGGCGCAGCCTTCCGCGCAGCGGTGATACCACTGGTTTCCCTTCTTGGTCTGGTGCATCTCGGGATCGCGCTTCCCTTCTTTGTTCTTGGTGGAACTGGGTGCCGCAATCAAGGTGGCATCGACGATCGTGCCTTGGCGCATCGTCATGCCCCTTGTGCTGAGATGGGCTTTGACCGTCTCAAAGATCTGCTGGCCCAGATCGTGCTTCTCCAGCAGGTGGCGGAAGGTCAGGATCGTCGTCTCATCAGGGATCCGGTCGCTGATCAACTCGATGCCGGCAAAGCGGCGCATGGTGGGCACCTCGATCAGGGCCTCTTCCATGGCCGGATCGCTGAGTGAATACCACTGCTGCAACAGGTGGATCCGCAGCATGGTGGCCAACGGATAGGGAGGCCTACCGCCTTTCTTGCTCGTCTTTGGGTAGTGGGGCTCGATCAAGTCGATCAGCGCCTGCCATGGCACCACCACCTCCATCTCAGAGAGAAACTTCTCCCGTTTGGTCTGCTTCTTGGCCGTGGTGAGCTCGTAATCCAAGAAGCCGAGCTGTTTGCCGCCCATCAACCCAGTCCTGGCCTGCGATCACAGGGACATTGTCCCGCGAATGGCCCTGGTTTTCCAGAGTCTCCTTAGGTCAAGAGTGAAGGGGCGAGAAGCGCTGCCAATTCGGGATGGAGAGTTGGATCAAGCACGACGTCGTTGTAGTCATAGTCACCGCCAATCATGTCTTCGAAGCGAATCACGCCATTGTCGTCGATTTGCACCATTGAATCTCTTGTGTGCCGAGAATCATTGGCATGAACTGCGTCGAAAGCAAAAATGTGATCCACTCTCCCGTCGGCAAACGTGGTTTCAATGAAGGGCGCCAGTTTGTAGCCCTCGTCCACGATGAGCTGTGTGGTTCCATCCGCTGTTTCTTGCAAGGCAAAAGCGCCAGCATAGTTGTCTTCACTCAGAGCGGCTTGCTCGTATCCGGCATCTGAGGGGGCTAGCCATTTGCCAGTGATGGAATCCAGCACAGAACCATCGTCACGGGTTTTATAAAACTCGACATCGTTTGAATTGGCGGCATCGGCTGCCGATAGGTTCATCATTTTGTCCCCTTCCGTATCTTGTGCTGTCCAGTAGGTGTAGCGCATTTTGTCTGCGAGATCGTTCTGGATTTCTGAAGGTGCTTGGGCGAACTCTTCAAAACTGATACTGGACCAATCTTTGGCTTTACGATCCCAATAGTTGAACGTGGATTTCGAAAGGTCAACATTTGAGCCGCTAATATCTAACTTGAGGTCGGTGAACCAGCCAAATTTGCGCGTATCTACACTGATCTGAATCGAGCTCGCTAGAGACCGATATTGATTTAAGAGGTCTTTTTCAAGGCCTTTGCTGTTCCAGAGAAACACATTGGAGTCTTTCTCGATCTTCAAATGTTTGGGATTGTATCTGTCCTCGCTGACTGTCTCCGTGTAGGCTTTTTTGATTTCATTTGCTTTTTCAGTGTTGGCTAAAACGCCGAAAAAGGTGAGATCGTGTAAAAAGTCAATCCTGTCCTGTTTTCCAGTGAAAAAGTTATAGGTACTGAAGCCATACTTGGCAGAGTTAAAGGGCCTTGGAAGTCCTGGTAAGTAGGCGAGGGTTTGCGGATCTTTTACAGATGTCTTCATTTTTAACTCAATGCCATCAGCGCCCATTGAGGTGCTGTTGAGCTCAGTTAATTCGAAATTCACGTTTTGCCAAGCGTCTGCTTGTTTGACATCAAGATCGTCGATGGGAATAGTTTGAATGACGAAACGATCGAGCGGGTCCCAATCTTCAATTTTTATAGCTTGATTCCATTTTCCAGGAGGAACCACTTTTTGCTTCAACTCCTCTCGGTAAAAATTATTTGTTTGGGCGGGTTTATTTTTTTGAAATGCTTTCGCCACGCTCACCCCGAGCTCGATGACCGACAATCCCGCCTCGATATATGGAATCTTCTTTAAAATTGGAAATTTTTTCTTATCATCAAAAAAGGCCTTGGTAGTGGTAGTGAGTGATTTTACGGCTTTGGTACCTGCATCGGCCTGACTGGCCCAGTTAGAACTTCCATCCGTTGAGTAGTCAATATTGATACCTTTCTGAATGACTTCTTCTTTGTAGCCATAAGAGGCTGTGAGGTTGTAGGTGTCGACACTGAAGCCATCACCCCACTCACTCTCAATCTTATCGTTCGGTTTGTTGACGTCTGGAGAATCCGTGTCTCCTAAAAGAGTATAAAATATATTGCCGCCTGAGTTGCCGCCTCTAAGGTTGATTTTGCTAAGATCACCGAGCATGAAGGTATCTTGTCCTTGGCCACCGCTGAGAAGGATAGGTTTCCAAGAAATGTCTGTCTTTTTATTGTTTAAGAATTTCAGCGCAAGGTCCCCAGTGGGGCTAGGTTCAAAATTTTTTACTTGGCGGTTTTTCGAGTTGATTTCATTGGCATGCATGCCAGCGTAAAGTAGGGGGTCAAATCCATAGAGAAAATCATTTCCAGGTCCACCATAAATTTTTTGGCCGCCAATAGTGATTCGGCTCTGATCTTGCTCTGCGTCGGTGATATCAGTTTTATTGGCGTGAATATATCTCCCATGTGTATCAGTAAATTCATTCACGTAACCATTGAGAAGTCGATCAATGTATCCGCCCTTTTTGCCACTTCCTTTGTACTTTGAGGTCTCTACGTTCTGTGGTGTAATCGTATTGGAGTCGTATTCGATAGAGCCTTTTTGCAATGGTTCTCCAGCGGGTTTAGGGTCAGATCTGACGTTGCTCACGAAATGGGGAGCATTCTTCATTGAGTCGATAATGTTTTTTCCAAATTCGATGGACGGGAGAAACGCCGCTAGGGAGGGAATGGCAGTATCGCTTCCTTCCCCTAAGTGAATGTCTTTATGGGAATTGTCGAAGAGGACGAAGTCGTCTTTTAGTGATGTTTTAAGAGTGATCGAATTGTTCTCATTGGCATATGGAAGTGGATAGAATGCTTCAGTTGTTAGCTTCTTGTCTCTGCCTGGAATTCCTCCGCTCAGATACGCATCGCTAAAGGACAACATGAATCCAGCTTGATGCGATGGAGTCGCAATGTTCGACATTGCCTTCGCGACGCTGAAGGGGCTGGAGATATAGATGATCGGTTTGCTTAAAAAGCTTGAGCCATAGCTCGACAGGGACCAGTTGACGTCGCGTTGTCTTAATGACAATGGTTGAAACGCTGTATAAAAGTCGCCGTGAGTATATAAACTGGTTTTCCCCTCGAGGCCGTACAGCTTGTTGTAAAGATCTATGCCTAGTTCTTTGTTGGCGTTTGCGAAGCCAAAGGTTTTCAGGTGTTTGTCGTAATCAGCATTAAAAACAACTTTTTGGAAATCCCTAAACTTAGAAGGGTCTTGAAATAAAGCTTTGGCGTCCTTCTTTAGTTGTTCGAATTCCTTGTTAATGGCTGGAAAAATAGATGAGTCGAAGCCGCTAAAGGGGGCTGTCCGGTTAGGCCGCTGAAAGCCACTGCTTTCCAGCTTTTCGAGGTCGACTTCTGTTGGGCTTAGGAAAGCCGCTGGGTAAAGGAGGGAGGGGGAGAAGAAGGACATCGCTGCGCATGAGCTATAGCCATCATATTGGCTGGCTCTTCTCGGGTATTTGTTGTTTTTTGTTTGAGAATAGGGGTGAGGGTTGTCTGGGGGTATAGGAAGGGATTAAGGCGCCAGCTTGGCTTTGTGCAAGCGGCTCTTTTCATACCAACTGGCGAATTCCGGTGCCCATTGCTGCAGGTGAGGCCAGAGCAGATCGCACAGTTCGCGGATTTCCTGTTGGGCGTCGAGCTTGGCGCGCAGATCCATGAAGTGCAGGAAGGCCCGCAGGCTGAAACTCACCACAAAGTGCTGGCGATAATCAAAGGGCAGGATGCCCCGGGCGTGTTCCTCGGCGAAGCCTGCCTGGAGAAGATCCCGATAGCGAGCGGCGGCCTGCCTGCAGAGCTCCAGATCCTGTTGGCGTAGGTCTGCGCTGTAGTGATACTTCTTGCCCTGACGATCGCTGTAATCCCCCACCGGTCTGAGGTAAAAAACCTCTTCGAGCGGCAGTTCGCCGTTGGCGGCCTTGCAGATGCGATCGCCGGTGTAACGCATCGACTGCACATCGAAGCTCACGCCCACCCGGTGGGTGCGGGCCTGCTGCATCACCGAATGGGGAAACCAGCCCACGTTGAGCACGATCTGGGCATGTTCGAGCGGGCCGTAATGGCCTCGCTCACCCGCCAGGAGCCGTTTCACGCAGATCTCTCCGGCCCGGGTTTCATCCGGCCAGTTGTCGCGATCAGCGGCCACGAAGCCCTCGCTGTAGTCCTGATGCATGCCGGCATACACGCACTGCTGCGGGTTGGGGGTGGCAGCGATCAGATCGACGCGAAAGCGGGAATCCATGGGTGTTCTTGGCGTGATGGCGTTAGCCGTGGCTGCGCGGACCGACGCCGGAGGGCGCCGGGGTGGCCACAGTCTCAGGCGTCAGAGGGGTGGTGTCGCCGATACCGGCCAGCTGTGGCAGCGGGCTGTTGTCGATCAGGGCCTCACTTAAGGCTTCCAGTTCCTTCTGGGAGCGGCGGCCGAGCGAACGGCCGCGCGGCTGGCCCTCCGCATCAAAGAGGTTGAGCTGGGGAATCCCGTTCACGTCGTAGCGATCGATCAGGTCCTGCCAGCGGGGGTTGTCGACGTTCACCAGCACCACATTGAGCTGGTCGCGATACCGCTGCTCATTGGCGAGCATCGCCGGTGCCATCTCCCGGCACACCTCGCACCAGTCGGCATAGAACTCAATCAGGGTGGGGCGATGATTCGCCAAGGCCTCTTCCGGCAGCGGTGATCGGCGTGCCAGCTGGTCCATCGGGCTTTCCGACGTCAGCCCTCCGCGCAGGAGAAACAGCAGGGCCGCCAGCACCAGAGCACTGGCCAGCAGCAGCACTTTCTGCACGGTGCTGAGGCTGGTGGGGGCAGCGCTGCCGCTCATGCCGGACCATCGCGATCGCGGGGACACTCTGGCAGGCCCGTGCCGCCAGCGCCCGGTCGGCACCCCCGCTACTTTGGGCACGGCTTTCAGGGCTCTGCCGGCATCGCGCATTGATGGCTCTGCTGCGTTTCCTCGTCTTGCCCTTCCGCGCCCCGCTTGTGCTGGTGCTGTTTGTGGTGGCGGTTCTGCTCGGTCATCACTGGACGATCTTTCAGCAGGAACTGATGCAATCCCGCGGCATCGACCCCCAGATCTTCTGGACCGTGGAGGTGGTGCAGGCTCTGCTGGTGGTGGTGATCTGCACCATGCCCGACCTGCTGCTGCGCCAGATCTCGATGCTGATGGCCTCCAGTCGGGTGATCAGCCTCGTGGTGACCTTGCTGCTGGTGATCACCGGTGGCTTGTATGTGCTGCAGCTCAGCCTTCTCTCGGATGTGCTGATCCTGTCCTCGGCCGTGCTGCTGGCCCGGCTTGATCTCACCCGCATCAAGGTGGTGCCGCCTCCCTTGGTGGCGGCCAGCTGGCTGGCGTTGATCGTGCTCGGTGGGATCTGGCTGGGGCATGCCCTCCCCAATCCGTTTGACGCCGCTGCCCTGGGGCGTTGGCTCACCTGAGCGGCGGACACACCAGCCCCTGAGGGTTGAGATAGGCCCAGAGATTGCCCAACACCTTTTTGGTGTAGAGCCGGGTTTCCGGATAGGGAATGCGCTCCACCCAGAGTTCGGGGTCGGTCTGCAGTTCGGGCGATCGCCACGATCCGGCGGCACCGGGGCCGGCGTTGTAGCTGGCGATCGCCAGCCAGGGGTTGCCGTTCCACTGCCGCAGCAGCCACGCCAGGTAGCGGCTGCCAAGGCGTGCATTGAGCTCCGGTTGCTCGAGGTCGTCGCGCGTGAGGGCTCGGCCTGCCACCTCATTCGCCGTTGCTGGCATCAGTTGCAACAGCCCCACGGCGCCCACCGGTGAGGTCACGGCCGGTGAGAAGCGCGATTCCTGTTTGGCGATCGCCAGGGCGAGTTCGCTGCGAATGCCGGCAGCCTCGCTGGCCTCCGCAAAACTGGCTTCATACCGCCTTGGGTGCTGGCTGCGATGCAGGCGCTCGCGCGTCGGGCAGTCGTCATCCACTAGCCGCAGGCTGGAACGCCAGAGACGGTCCAGGCCGTTCCAGCTGTCACCACGGGCCAGCCGCAGCTGGCCCTCCACCAGGCCTTCGGTAGGAGAAGGCGCTGAGGCAAGGCCACTGGCCTCGACCTCGGGGTGCCGGCTCCGCCAGGTCTCCCAGGCGGCTTTGGTCAATCCCAACCGCCAGAGGGTGTCAACCTCCGCATCGCCACTGTTCAGGGGTTCCCAGCTGGACGATTCGGGCTGGGGAGCGGTGCTGGCCTCGGTTGAGGGTTGCAGCAGCGATGGCAGCGGGGTGCCCTGGAGGCGGTTGGCGGCTCGCCAGGTGTAGTAGCTGGGAGGGTGCTCCTTGATCAGGCGTTGCCAGATGGCCTCGGCCTCCGCGCGCTGGCCTTGTTTGGCTTTCGCCAGTCCCAACCAGAACTGCTGGCGTGCCGCCAGGGGCTCAGGCAGTTTGGAGGCTGGAATGGCGCCGAGCCAGCGCGCCGCCGCTTGCCATTGCCCCTTGAGCAGGGCCTCCCGGGCCAGGTCCCATTGCAGTTGCCAGCTGGCCGGGGCTGCGGGCCAGCGTTGCAGCACGGCCTCGGCATCCTGGCGTTGTCCCAGGCGCACCTCAGCGGCTGCCACATCAGCGGAGCGGTCGCGGACGGGTTGGGGGATGGCGGCCAGCAGGGCCGGATCAGGCTTGAGGGGGGCGCTGAGCTGTGCGGCCGCCTCGAGAGCCAGGGTCTCCCCTTGGCCTCCGGCAGAGGCTTCCGGCCGTTGGGTGAGCTGCAACAGCAGCGCCTGCCCCTGGGCGCGTTGGCCAGCGTTGCCATGGAGCAGGGCTGTGCCGATCGCCAGCATCGTGGCGGGTTCTGGCGTGGCCCCCTGCAAACATTGGAGGGCGGCGGCGCCATCGCCGCGTGCCGCCAGGGCTCTGGCGAGGATGTTGCGGTCGGCGGCTGAGGGTTCGGGCCTGGATGCGCGATCACAGGCTGCCCGGATCAGAGGGCCTGCCCCCGGGTGATTCGGGCCCCAGCGGGCGAGGTGGAGACCATCGCCATCGCGCACGGCACTGTCGAGGGCGGCGGGGTGGGCCGGCTGCTGCTGCCGCAGTTGTTGCTGCAAGTCTGGGTTGCGGGCACTGAGGTGGTAGTGGGCATCGGCGCTGGCGGCGCTGCTCGGAAAGCGGCGCAGCAGATCGCGCCAGTGGGCAGCAGCCTTCTGCTCTTGTCCGAGTGCAGCGGCGTTGTCCGCCTGACGTTGCACGCTCACGGCGGCCAGGGCGCTGCGGCCCCAGCCCTGCCCCGCCAGCAGCCGCTGCCGGGTCGCGGCGTCGTCTGTCCTGTGGCTCAGGGAGAGGGCGGCCTCGCGGCGCTGCTCAGGATCGGTGGACCAGCGGTAGTGCCGCCAGAGAGTTACCGGGCTTGTGGAGGGGTTGATCTGGGTGTGGCGCTGCCGCAGCAGGGGCTGGCCCACGACGATCAGCGCCAGGCTGGCGATGGCGGTGCCGCCGATCAGGATCAGACCACGCATCGGGGAGCACGCATCGGGCAGGCCGGAGCTTCTGACAGCTGGCATTCTGGGCGCAGTCGGCAGCAGATGGTGATGGCGAGCGAGCCGCGCTGGCAGCGTCCGGGGCAGTCGCAACGGCGTCGCTGCGGCATGGCCTGGTTGCTGTTGCTTCTCTTGTGGGGAGGTCGCTGGCTGTGGCCGCTGCTGTGGCTCCCGGGCTGGTTGGTGCTGTTGGTGGCCCTCTGGGCTTTGCTGGAGTTGGTGCTGCTGCTGCTGGCACCGCGGCGCTGGCGCTGAGACAGGGGCGCATCGCCCGCGGCCCGTAACCTTGGTTGCCTTCCAACGCCCCCATGGTCGAGACCGCCATTCCGCCCCTGGGACTGCCCCATTCGCCGGCTCAGGCCAGCTTCGGCACCGATGGGCTGCGAGGCCGTGTGGGCACCACGATCACGCCGGCACTCGCGCTGCAGGTGGGCTACTGGTGCGGCCGGGTGCTGCCCAAGGCGGGCCCGGTGCTGATCGGCATGGATTCGCGGAGCAGCGGCGCCATGATCGTGGCGGCGTTGACCGCAGGGCTCACCGCTGCAGGTCGGGAAGTGTGGACGCTCGGTCTCTGCGCCACTCCGGCGGTGCCAGGGCTGATCCGTCGCACTGGCGCCGCCGGTGGCTTGATGGTGTCGGCGAGCCACAACCCGCCTCACGACAACGGCATCAAGGTGTTCGGTGCCGATGGCAGCAAGTTGCGCAGTGAGCTGCAGCAGGCGATCGAAGCCGGGCTCCATGGGGACACAGGCGAGGGTGCCATCGGTGAGGGATCCCAGAGCTGTGGCCCCGCCCATCACCGCCCCGACCTGCTGATCCATTACCGCGATGCTCTGCTGGCGAGCGTGCCCGATCAGCGGCTGGATGGAGTGCCGATCGTGCTCGACCTCTGCTGGGGGTCGGCGACCGCCTGCGGCGCCAATGTGTTTGCCAGCCTCGGCGCTGATCTCACCGTCTTGCATGGCGAGCCCGATGGTGCCCGCATCAATGTGAACTGCGGCTCCACCCACCTGGAGCCCCTGCGACACGCCGTGCTGGAACGGGGAGCCGCGATGGGGTTCGCCTTTGACGGCGACGCCGATCGGATGTTGGCCGTGGATGGTCGCGGCCGGATCGTGGATGGCGACCACGTGCTCTATCTCTGGGGATCGGCGCTGCAGGAGGCTCAGGCCCTGCCCGAGCAGCGACTGGTGGCCACGGTGATGTCGAACCTGGGATTTGAGCGGGCCTGGCAGGCGCGCGGTGGCGTGCTGGAGCGCACGGCGGTGGGTGATCAATACGTTCACGCCGCCATGGTCAGCACCGGGGCCGGCCTCGGGGGTGAGCAGTCGGGACACATCCTCTCAGCGGCCCATGGACTGTCGGGCGATGGCGTGCTCACAGCCCTACAGCTCGCCACCCTGTGCCAGGAACGCCAGCTCAGCCTCGCCGATTGGCTCGATCAGAGTTTTCAGGCCTATCCGCAGAAGCTGGTGAATGTGCGCGTGCCCGATCGGGCGCGGCGTCAAGGATGGGCGGAGTGTGCACCGCTGGCTGATCTGGTGCAGGAGGCGGAAGCGGCCATGGCCGAAAACGGGCGGGTCCTGGTGCGTGCCAGCGGCACCGAACCGCTGCTGCGGGTGATGGTGGAGGCCGCGGAGCTGGCGATGGTGGAGCACTGGACCAGCCGCCTGGCCCAGGCCGCCGATCAGCACCTCAACGCGGCCTGAGCAGGCGCTCCGCCAGGGTGAGGGCGCCGGCGCAGGCATCGGCTTGACCCGCTTGCCAGTGCCAGTGGGGCAAACGGGCCTCGAGGGCCCGTTCCACCGCCGCGCGAAACAGGGGCAGATGCTCCAGCGCCCCCCCGCGGGGACTGATCGCCACGGTGGCGAGAGAGAGGCGGTTGGCGACGGCGGTCACCGCCTCCGCCAGGGCGTCGGCCGAGCGCTGCAGGATCGCCGCCGCGTCGTGATCGCCTGCAGCGGCGGCGTCCTGCACCAGCGGCGCCAGCTGGGCCAGGGCCGGCACACTCCGCTCCGGACGCACCACCAGGGCTTTGATCTCCGCTGCGCTGCTGCACTGGAGGGCTTGCCAGAGCTGTTGCCGCAGCGGCTTGTCCGGCAGGCGGCCATCGGCCATCCGCAGCGTCAGCTGCAGGCCCTGATGCCCCAGATCGAAGGCCCCACCGCCGCCATCCAGCATCCAGCCCCAGCCACCGCTGCGCGCCTCCTCGCCCTGGCTGTTCCGGCCCAGGCAGATCATGCCGGTGCCGCTGATGAGCACGATCCCCGCCGCATCAGGAAAGGCGCCGTGGAGTGCCGTGCGTTCATCCCCGGTCGCCAGGCAGCGGTGCGGAGGCAGCGTCAGTTCCGCCGCCATCAGGGTCTGGGCGCGGGCCTGCAGGGCCGTGCCCTGCTCCAGGCCACTGGCGCCGATTGCGGCTGCTGCCAGCGCGGGCGTGGCGGTGAGCGACCCGGGCGCTTCCGCCTCAGCCGCCGCCCAGGCGGCGTGAAGGCTGCTGCGCAGTGCCGCTCGAAAGCGGTCCTCGCCACCCTCAGCGTCCAGATGCGACACGGGGGAGCCACTCCCGTCGGCAAAGTCCTGCCAGAGGTTCCTGCGGTTGTCCCAGCGGCGGAGCCGGCAGCGGCAGGAGGTCTGGCCGGCATCGAAGCCCGCCAGGATCACAGCAGTCATGCGCGGTCTGGTGCTGCTGCAGGCTCCACCGCTGGATCAGTGGCTGGGCTGAGGGGTTGGGCCAGGCTCGCCAGGCAGAACCAACCGATGATCTGCACCTCCGGCCGGAAGAAGATCGTGTCGGTGGCACCCTGCACCAGCAAACCGACGATCGCGGCCAGGCAGGCCAGTCGGGGCAGGCTGAAGGCGCCGCGCTCCCTCAGACCGGCCAGACCTTGCCGCAGGCTGCACCAGGCGAGTCCGAGACAGGCGATCAAGCCGGGAACGCCTGTCTCCACCAGGATCTCCAACGGCACGGAGTAGGCACTCAGGGCATTGAATTTGGGCTGCTGATAGAGCGGATAGATGCTGTTGAAGGCGGCATTGCCAGGACCGATGCCGATCCAGGGCCGGTCATGAATCATCTCGAGTGCCGCCAGCCACACGTTGATGCGGAAGTTGTTGGAGCTGTCGCCTCGCCCCGCCAGCAGGCTGGCCACCCGCGTGCGGATCGGTTCGATCTGGGTGGCCGCCAACACGATCAGCACTCCCGCCAGCACGAGCAGGGCAAGGGGCAGAAGCCTTCGCCAGAGGGGAGGCCAGTGGCGGATGGCGCGCAGCAGCAGCAGCAGCACGAACAGCCCAAGTGCGGCGAGCAGGCCCAGCCAGCCGCCGCGGCTGTAGCTGAACAGGGTGGCGGCAGCACCCGTGCCCAGGGCCATGCCCGCGAACAGGCGCTGGCCCCATCCCTGCCAGCGCAGCAGGGCCACGAGGGCCAGGGGCAGGATCGGCACCAGATAGCCCGCCAGCAGGTTGGGATTGCCGAGGGGGCCGTAGATCCGGATCGTGCCTTCCGCCACCGAGTTCGGATCGGCCCAGCGGGCCAGTTCTTCCGTGGGGCCGTAGAGCTGACGCAGCGCGAACACGCTGGTGGCCAGTTCGCCCGCCAGCAGGGCGGCGACGAGGCGATCCCACCAGCGGGGGTGTGCCGCCAGCAACCGTTGCATCAGGGCGTAGACGCCGAGGTAACTGAGCAGCTTGGCCAGGCCTTTGGCGGCGGCCATGGGCACCGGCGACAGCCCGGTGGCCAGGACGGCGACGGCGAGAAAGAGCAGCAGCCAGAGGTTGATGGCACCGAGGCGACCCGGCGGCTGGGTGGCGCTCCAGAGCAGCCAGAGCGCTCCTGCGGCCAGGATCACCAGGCCGAGCCCGGTGCGACTGATCCACGGCAGTCCGGCGAGCAGTGCGATCAGAATCCAGCCGGCCCAGAGGCTGAGCCGTTGTTGCAGCCCTGGCGGGCTGGGCAGCAGGCCCTGCCAGCGCAGGAGCCAGGGGGTGGGGGCCGAAGCCTCAACCATCGGGAGTGCCCGGAGCGTCATCTGCGGGATTATCGACCCGTTCCCACTCCGTTTCGAGCTCGGCACGCCCCGGCAGCGGCTGTGCGTTGCGGCGGAACAACACCCGATACACCGGCAGGTTTTGGGCGAGCACATAGCGCTCCCGCTCCGTGCCCACGGGCAACGGGTTGGCGCCGCGCCATGGCGTGGCATCGCCTGGGGGCCTGCAGAAGGCGCCGCTCAGTTCGGTGAGCTGCACCATCGGCTCGATCACCTCGAGCACATCGCTTTGCAGAAACAGCTCCCGTCCAGGCGCCAATGCTGCTCCGATCGCCAGCAGCAGGGACGGTTGCAGCACGCGACGTTTGCGGTGGCGTTTTTTGAACCAGGGATCGGGGAACTGAATCGACACCCGTTGCAGCTGGTCGTGGCTCAGTGCGGCCAGCCAGCCCTCGAGGCTCACATTGGCGTTGCAGAACAGAAAGCAGAGGTTGTGAAGTTCCAGCCGATCCCGGTCGCGCTGGGCTGCATCCACCAGAGGACGACGGATCTCCACGCCGAGGTGGTTCCAGTGCGGTTGCACGGCCGCCAGGTCGAGCAGAAAGCGGCCACGGGCCGAACCGATGTCGAGATGGATCGGCAGGGAGGGGTCGCTGAACAGCGCCTCCGGAGCGGGCAGCTCCCGGGGCAGCTGGAAGAACCGGCTGAGGGGATTGACGTGCTGGCGCATCAGCTCGACAGGGGCGCCTGGCGCAGCAACCCCCAGCAGGCGGTGTAGCCATGGAGATGGGTGCTGCCGCCCAGGGGGCCGATTTCGCCATTGCAGAAGGCGCCGCTGATGGGCAGATCGGCCATCACGCTCCGGGCGATCGACACATCACCGTCGGCAGTGCCGAAGAGGCCGCTGCCGCGACCGAGGCAAGCGAACAGCAGCCCCAGCAGGGGTGGGCGTTCCGCCCGTTCACGGGCGGCGCAGAGCAGCTGACTCGCCTCCTGGCGCGAGGCATTCGCCTCGCGCAACTGAAACTGCACGTTCTGTCCGGGACGCACCCGTTCCGCCACCGCCACGGCGCCGTTGCGGGGATCGACCCCGATCAGATTGCGCACCAGGAAGGCACTGCCGGGCTCGCTCGGTTGATTGCCGCCGATCAGCAGATCCCGTCGTTCCACGCCGAGGAAGAGGGAATCCTTCGCCATCTCCCTTTCGTCCTCCGTGAGTTCCGCCAGCACCCGCTGCAGGCAGGCGACCGGGCTGTCGCGACGGCTGCCTTCGCTCAGCTGCAGCAGCACGTTGCGATGGGATTGTTCGATCGCGAACACGGGGCCGATCGGGCGACATCCCTGGGCCACCACCGGGTCCAGGGTCCAGTCGCCGCCGATTCCGAGGCCCACGGCACCGCTCACCACCTGATCTCCGCACAACAGCGAGCCATGGGGAGCGTTATGGGGTGCGGCGATGCCACCGATGCAGGCGGCTGCGGGGTAGGCGTAGTCGCGGCCACTGATCAGGTCAGTGATGCCGCTGCTGCCCGGATCCACCAGCAGAAGCATGGCGCGGGTGGTGTTGGGGTCGAGCTCGAACCAGCGGTGCCACTCTTCGCTGGACCCATCGAGATCGGGCAGGCTGTCGGTAGCGACGGCGAAAGGCTGCAGCACCGCGCCGGGAAGGTTGAGCAGGGTGACGCTGAGGGCGGCGTTGCGTTCCACTTCAGTGGCCTTGCCGGAGCGATCGGTGCCGATGACGCCACCACCCACGGCCCCGAGCCAGTGGGTGCTCTGCAGTCGTTTGTGGAGCAGGGGCAGCAGCCGCGGCAGGTCGCTGGCGAAATGGCTGGACACGAACACCAGAGCCAGATCAGCCGAAGCAGAGCCGAGCTCATCCGCCACTTGCCTCACTGCCTCGTCCAGAGAGGCTTCGCATGACAACGCCGTCCGGCAGGACGCCTGCGCAGCAGGCGATCGAAACCAGTTGAGCGGTGAAAACGGCGTCATGAAACGGACCCTACCAACGTCGCTGTCACCAGCGCCGGCGTCGATAATGGCGCCTTCCCGAACCGTGCCGGTGCCCGATCTCCCTTACCGCAGCCTGGTCTGGCTCACCTATCGGCTGGGGGCCTGCTTCGCGTTTGGCCTGCCGCTGGTGCTGTTGATCTGGGCGGCGTTGCGTCGGGAGCCGGCAATGGTGCGACTGCTGACGATCTACTGGAAGGTTGCCAGTTTGTTGGCGATCAGCCTGCTTCTGCTCACCGATCAGCGTCCGCTCGGTTACGTCACGTTGCTGATAGCACCCGTGCTGATGCTGGTGTCGATCTGGTTCTGGGTTGATCTGAACGAAGAGCTGGCCGACTCACCGACCTGGCGACCGCTCCCGCTCACCGTGCGGGTCTGGCGTTGGGCGTTCACGGGTTTCGCTGTACTGGCCACGCTGATGGCCGCCACCGGTCTGCCCTGTGCCCGTCAGCTGGAGGGGGCCGATTGCCGGGTCTGGTTGGAGGCCCCCCAGGGGTTGCATCGGGTGGTGGAGCGCCTCTTCGATTTCGTCTTCGGCGGCCAGTGGACCGCCGCGGTTGCTGCGTTTGTGGGGTATGTGGTGTTGGTGGCCTACGTGGTGGGGCTGATCCAGTGGTTGCTGGTGCGATTGCCGCGGCAGGGACGGGTGGCCGGTGAGTTCTGATCTGCTGCAAGCGCTGGAGGCGATCAGTCGTGACCGCGCCGATCGGGTGGTGCGTCTGAGCGGCAGGGTGATCACGGCGAGTGGCGAGATCGAGGCGCTGGAAGTGCTGATCTATCGCGGCTTTTCCAGTTGCACCACCCATCCCACGGCCTTCGACCCCGACACCTGTGTGTTGCCTGAGGGTGGCGTGATCGATGCGGCCGAGTTGTTGGTTGGCCCTCTGCAGCCCCAGCAGGAGCAGCGGTTGCAGGGGCCGATTCCGGCTCAGGCGTTGCTGGATCCGACCCGGTGGTGTTGAGGGCAGGCTGCTTCAGCGCCGTTTGAGCACAGCCACGCAGCGGCCGCAGAGGCTGGGGTGATCGGCATGCTGGCCGATGTCGCTTTCGTAATGCCAACAGCGTTCGCATTTTTCACCGCGGGCGCGCGCCACCTCGATCACGGCGAGGGGATTGGCGTCGTCGCTGGCCAGCAGTTCTGCCCAGGGTTCGCCACCGAGTTGCAGCTGGGAAACCAGCAGCCAATCACGCAATCCATCCACCTCCGGATCGCCGTGGTCGGCCAGCCAGGTGAGCGCTGACTGGAGCGTTTCGGATCGGGCGTCGACCCGCACCGCTGCCTCCAACGAGGCGCCCAGCTCCTGATGACTACGGCATTCCTCCAGCACTCGGTTCACCGCGCCGCGCAGGTCGCGCAGCTGTTGCATCGGGGCGTTCAAGCTCTCGTCCCGCCAGGTGTCCGGCACCACGGGCCAGCCGCGCCGGAACACCGAGTCTTCAGCCACGGCGTAGGGCAGGTTCTGCCAGATGTCTTCGGCCATGTGGCACAGCACGGGTGCAATCGCTCCGGCAAGGCGTTCGATGATCAACGCCATCACCGTCTGGCAGCTGCGCCGCCGCCGGTCGTTCGGGGCACTCACGTACAGCCTGTCTTTGGCGATGTCGAGGTAGAAGTTGGAGAGATCGGCAACGCAGTAGTTCTGCAGCAGCTGGAAGAAGCGGAAGAACTCGTAGCGTTCGAAGGCTTCGCTGATCTCATCGAGCACCACGGCGGTGCGCTGCAGCATCCAGCGATCGAGCAGTGGCAGTGCTTCCACCGGGATGGCATCGCGGTCGGGATCGAAGTCGTGGAGGTTGCCAAGCAGGTAACGCGCGGTGTTGCGCACCTTGCGGTACACATCGGCCAGCTGGCGCAAAATGCCGGCACCGATCGGCACATCGGCGGAATAGTCGACGGAACTCACCCAGAGACGCAGCACATCGGCGCCGTAGGGAGGTTCCTGTTTCTGGTTCTTGCCACCCTCGATGATCACCATCGGATCCACCACATTGCCGAGGGATTTGCTCATCTTGCGGCCCTTCTCGTCGAGGGCGAATCCGTGGGTGAGCACCGTCCGGTAAGGGGCATGGCCATTCACCGCCACCGAGGTGAGCAGGGAGCTTTGGAACCAGCCGCGGTGCTGATCCGATCCCTCCAGATAAAGATCGGCCGGATAGCTGAGACCATCGCGCTGACTGGCGACGGCGGCCCAGCTGGAGCCGGAATCGAACCACACATCCATCGTGTCGGTGCCTTTGCGCCACTGCGTTGCTTCGCCCTGATGGCTGGGGGGGAGTAGCTCGGATTCGTCTTTCTCCCACCAAACATCGGCACCGTGTTCGGCGATCAGTGCCTGAATGTGGGCGATGGAGTCGGCGTTGAGCAGCACTTCGCCGCTGCTGCGGTGATAAAACACGGGGATTGGCACACCCCAGGTGCGCTGGCGCGAGATGCACCAGTCACCCCGTTCCGCCACCATCGCTTCGATCCGGTTGCGCCCGGAAGCCGGTAGCCACTCCACCGCGTCGATGGCGGCGAGGGCTTCGTTGCGGAAGCCCTCCACGGAGGCGAACCACTGTTCCGTCGCCCGGAAGATCGTGGGTTTCTTCGTGCGCCAGTCGTAGGGATAGCGGTGGCCGTAGCTCTCCTGCAGCAGCAGGGCACCGGCTGCTTCGAGAGCTTCGATGATTGCCGGGTTGGCGTCCTTGAGCACGTTCAGGCCCGCAAAGGGGCCGGCCTCCTCCGTGAGGGTGCCGGCTTCATCCACCGGGCAGAGCACCGGCAGGTCATGCTTGCGGCCGGTGTTGAAGTCATCCACGCCATGGCCGGGTGCGGTGTGCACCAGACCCGTGCCCGATTCGGTGGTGATGTAGTCGCCACCGATCACCACAGGGCTGTGCCGATCCAGCAGGGGATGGCGGTAGGTGAGCCCCGCCAGCAGAGCCCCTTGCACGACGGCTTTCGCCGCCAGCGGGCGCCCGAGTTTGCCTGCGAGGCTGTCGCGCAAGTCGGCGGCCACGATCAGCAAGCGACCCCTGCCGTCATCGGCCAGGCAGTACTCGAGCCGATCATTCACCGACACCGCCAGGTTGGCGGGCAGGGTCCAGGGGGTGGTGGTCCAGATCGCCACTTGCAGGGTGTCCTGAAGGCTGTCCCCATCAGCGGGTAGATCAACGCCTTGGTCCTGCAGTGCCGCACGAAGCTGCTGCGGTGCCTCAACAGCAGGGAACGCCACATAGACGCTTGGGCTGGTGTGACCGTCGGGATATTCCAGTTCGGCTTCCGCCAGCGCGGTGCGGGAGCTGGGGCTCCAGTGCACCGGCTTGAGGCCTCGGTAGATGTGGCCCTTCAGAGCCATGCTGCCGAACACCTCGATCTGAGCCGCTTCGTACTCCTTCTGGAGGGTCAGATAGGGGTAGTCCCAGTCGGCCCAGATCCCCCAGCGCTTGAAGCCAGCCATCTGGCCTTCCACCTGTTTGCGGGCGTAGGCGGCGGCTTTCTTGCGCAGCTTGAGTGGGGTCAGGGCCCGGCGTTGCTCCTGGTCCATCGCCTGAAGCACCTTGAGCTCGATCGGCAGGCCGTGGCAATCCCAGCCGGGCACGAAGCGCACCTGCCGGCCCTGCATCAGCCGGTGCTTGTTGATGATGTCTTTGAGCACCTTGTTGAGGGCGTGGCCCATGTGCAGGGCGCCGTTGGCGTAAGGCGGCCCGTCGTGCAGGGTGAACACCGGACCCGGGTTGCTTAGCCCCAGCTCGAGATCGATGCCTCGCTCGCGCCAGAGGGCTTGGAGTTCCGGCTCGCGCTGGATGGCATTGGCGCGCATCCCAAAACCGGTCTCCAGCAGGTTGAGGGTGTCCTTGTAGGACGGGCGCGCGTCAGCGTCAGGGCGCGTCTGTTCGGTCACGGTGGCGCTGCGGCAACCGGAATTATCCGTCCTTGCTGGCAGCTTCGGTGGATTGCGGCTCCGCTGTGGGTTCCGGATCGTCGGCAACAGACGTCCCTGGGTCTGATGGCGCTCCAGCGGCGGCGTCCTGTGCTGCAGGGGGTTCTTCCGCTTGTTGTTGTTCTGATGGTTCGGGCCTCACCCAGCGCTTGCCGCTGCGGTTGCTTCCCTCCGGACGGTCGGGAGCGGAGGTTGGAGGTTGGAGGCTGGCCAGGGCGCTGCCGGTGTTGCCGGCCAGGCGACGGATGGCAGCCAGCAACTGCTGCAGGCTGGTGCGCCAGCGTTCGCTGGACCGCAGTCGTTGGCGCTCCTCCTCGCCGAGTTGGTGCCAGCGCCCCTGACCAACTTCCACCCCCAATCGGGTGATCAGCAGCGTGGCGCAGACCACGGCCAGCATCGGGGCGCCGCGCAGGCGATCACTGCTGGTCACCAGCACCAGCCCGAGCAGGAGCACCAGGGCTCCCCAGGCGCTGTCGCGGGGGCGGCTCAGCTCGGTGGCGAGCAGGGGCAGCAGCAGCAGGGCCAGACCCGCCAGCAGACAGAGATCCCCTGTGAGGGTGGCCAGCATTCGAACATTCCGCCGCTTGGGTCCATTCTGGGTCGATGCCTAGAGTTCAGCCCTTGCCCATCTGGCGGAATTGGTAGACGCGCTGGTTTTAGGTACCAGTGGCTTCGGTCGTGGGGGTTCAAGTCCCCCGGTGGGCATCACTTGTCTCCTAGGGTCATAACGCTTCTGGCATGTTGAGAGGGTCGCGTCCACCGATGACACAGGCTTCCGTTCAGGCCATGGCGTCGTCCGGCGACACGCCCCCGCAGGCCGTCGCACCACGGCGGTCCGTGCCGAGGGAATTCCTGGATCCTCCTGGGGCCTGGAATCCCACCGTGGCGCTCTTCCTTGGCGGTTACGGCTTGGCTGCCCTCACGGTGTGGGGATGGTTTGTGGGGGGCTGGCCTCTGCCCTTGCTGCTGATCACCGGGTTTCTTGCTTTGCATCTGGAAGGCACGGTCGTGCACGACGCCTGCCATAAGGCGGCCCATCCGGTGCCCTGGATCAACCAGGCGATGGGCCATGGCTCAGCCCTGCTGCTGGGATTCAGCTTTCCCGTGTTCACCCGCGTGCATCTCCAGCACCACTCCCATGTGAACGATCCGAAGAACGACCCGGACCACATCGTGAGCACCTTTGGCCCGCTCTGGTTGATTGCACCGCGTTTCTTCTATCACGAGGTGTTTTTCTTTCAGCGCAAGCTCTGGAAGCGCTGGGAATTAATGCAATGGGGCTTGGAGCGTGCCGTGTTTTTCACGATCATCGTGGCGGCGGTGCGCTTTGGCTTCCTGCCTTTCATCTTCAATTGCTGGTTTGCCCCTGCCCTGATGGTGGGTGTCACGTTGGGGTTGTTTTTTGATTACCTGCCCCACCGCCCCTTTCTGTCGCGCAACCGCTGGTTGAACGCTCGCGTGTATCCGGGGCGAACGATGAACTGGCTGATCATGGGCCAGAACTATCACCTGGTGCATCACCTCTGGCCCTCGATCCCCTGGTTTGAATACAAGCCGGCCTATGAAGCCACCAAGCCGTTGCTGGATGCCAAAGGTTCTCCCCAGCGTCTGGGCCTGTTTGAGACCCGTCACGATCTGGTGAATTTCCTTTATGACATCTTTCTTGGAGTGCGCAGCCACAAGCCCCATGGCAGCAAGATGCGACCTCTGGCCCGGGTGATGCCGAGCCGTCGCATGCGACGTGGGTGGTTGAACTTGTTGCAACGCACGGCTGTGACGCCGTCCCGTCGGGGCTCCTGAATCAATCCGCCAGGATCTTCGGCACCCGGAAGAAATCCCCCTCCCGCTGCGGCGCCTGATCCAGCAATTCTTCGCGCACGTCAGTGGCCACAACGCGATCATCGCGGGTGGCATTGATCACCTCCACGGCGCGGGTGGTGGGGGGAACACCATCGGTGTCCACGGCCTGCAGCTGGTCGACGTAATCGAGGATGCGCTCCAGCTGGCCGGTGTAGGTGGAGATCGTGTCTTCAGGCAGTTCGAGACGCGCCAGCTGCGCCACCTTGCGCACGTCGTCAGCCGTGATCTTGCTCATGCGGCGTTGAGGAAAGTCTCCAGATCTTCGCGCAGGGCGGTGGCGGCCGCGTCGAGCAGTTCAGCGCCATGGTCTGGCGTGGCCAGGAAGGGATCGGATCCCATGCGGCCATCGGGGTAACGCGCACGGAAATCCACCGGACCATGGATGGGCCCGCAGGCAGCTGGCTCCGGCAGGGGGCGCTGCTTGCTCTGCAGGCAGTTGTGCAGATGCAGGGTGAGGGCAATCTCGCTCGGGGTGGCGTGCTGGCCCTCCCGTTCGCCGTAGAGCTCCCGTGCCCGACGCATCACTGGCCCGGCCATGAACCAGTTGGCCAGTTTGCAGCGCAAGCGTGGCGCCACCGCGAGGCCGCGGCTCGCAGCCGTGCCGTAGGCCTGGGCGAAGGCAGCCTTGGCCGTGGCGATGTTGCCGCCGTGCCCATTCACCACAAAGATTCGCTCGAAGCCATGGCTGGCCAGCGACAGCACCAGATCGTGCAACACGCTGAGGAGCGTGCTCGGCTGCAGGCTCATGGTGCCGGCAAAGCCCAGGTGATGTTCGGCCATGCCAAAGGCCTGGGTCGGCGTCACGAATACACCGCTGCGTTGGCCCAGTTCTAGAGCCACCGCTTCGGCGGTTAGGGCGTCGGTGCCGATCGCTCCGGTGGGGCCGTGCTGTTCGGTGGATCCCAAGGGAAGGATCACGCCTTTGCACTGCTCCAGGTAGGCCTCCACGTCGGGCCAGGTCTGAAGATCGAGGCGGATGGCGTCAGTGTTGGTGACGGGACCGGGCAGGGGTGATGTCATCACGCCAGTCTGAATGGCATCAATGGGCGGTGCCGTTGCCGTCGTATTGATCGGTGTTGTAGTAACCGCCCCGGGTGCCGAAGTAGAGCGTTGCCAGCACGAACAGACCACTGCCGAACAGCAGCACGGTGCCCAGGTTGAAACCGGAAAGAGCTGCGTCCATCAGACATCGTCCATCTCGTTGAAGCCTGGCAGGGATTAGGCGCTTGTCACGCTCCCCGTGCGCGGTTCGTCATCGAGATCGCCGCCGATTTCGCTCCCACGCCTGGGCACGTCCAGCCATTGGCGCAGCCAGCCGGTGAGCCAGATGAAAGGCATGGTGTCGGCGAGTGCGGCAAGGGCTTTAAACAGATAGCCACTGGCAATGAACGCGCCGAGCTGAGGCAGCACCGGTTCGCCGGCGCGCACGGGCAGCACGTGGGCGCCGTAGTGGCTGATCAGCACGACCGCACTGGTGTCGACCAGCTGGCTGATCAGCGTCGAGCCGTTGTTGCGAAGCCAGAGCGCTTGGCCATTGGTGCGTTGTTTCCAAAAATGGAAGAGGCGCACATCCACGAACTGGGCCGTGAGATAGGCCGCCATGGAGGCCCCCACCGAGCCGAAGGCGAGGCGTTGAATCTCAAAGAAGGTTGCCTCCGGCGCATCGGCCAGTCCTGGCAGGAGGCCTCCCAGCCAGAGGATCAGCACCACCCAGCCATTGAGCAATAAGCCCACCCACACCACCTGGGCAGCCCGTTGTTCTCCCCACAGTTCGCTGATCAGATCGGTGCAGAGAAACGTGATCGGGTAGGGAAGGGCGCCAACGGCGACCACGATCGGCCAGGAGCCGATGTGCCCGAGTTCGAGAAACCGTGTGAGGCCAAGAATGTTGAGCATCCCGAGGGTGCCGAGGAACAGGCCTGCCAGCACCAGGAAGCAGAGGTCGCGGCGTTGCTGGAGGGTGGCGTTGACGGGCATGGGTTAGCCGAAGGCCACTAGACACGGCCAGAACACCGAACGTCCGAAGGGAGCGATGCTTGAGAAGCGTTCGTTCATGGTTGAACTGAGACAGGCGGGCGGGCTGGACGCGTTGCAGGCATGATCGAGAGCACATGAGCATCTGTCCATCGCTTGCTCAGCCCTCCCCCGCAGCTTCTTCGCCCGCCCCGCCCAGCTGGTCGCCCCCGACCTGATCGGCTGCCGGCTGGTGAAACGCCAACCCGATGGCGAGCTGCTCTGGGGGGTGATTGTGGAAACGGAGGCGTATTCCCAGGAGGAGCCCGCCTGCCACGGCTATCGCCGCCGCTCCCCCAGCAACGAAACGCTCTTTGGTGAGCCTGGGCGGTTTTATGTGTATGTGAGCTATGGCATTCACCACTGCGTGAACGTGGTGACCGATCGCGCTGATTGGGCCAATGGGGTGCTGCTGCGGGCTGTGGCGCTTCCAGGCGAGCCAGAGCGGGTGGCGGCCGGGCCAGGGCTGCTGGCTCGTCGCTTTGGCATCGACCGAGCTCATGACAGCTGGTCCGTCTGTGGTGAGAATGGCTTTTGGTTGGCTCCCCGGCCTTCCGTTCTTGGTCAACCTGAGCTTGTGAGCACCACACGGATCGGCATTGCCCAAGGGCAAGATTGGCCCTGGCGCTGGTACCTCAAGGCCAGTCGGAGCGTCAGCCGGCGGGCGAGCGGCGATCGGATGCCAACGAAGGCAAAGGCCTGGAGCCCTGAGGGGACCAGCGCGGTATGAGCGCCTGGACCCATCGCCACATCCTCGATCTCGCCGCCTTCTCGCGGGAGGATTTCGCTGCTGTGCTCGAGTTGGCGCATCGTTTCCGGGCCCTGCCTGTGACCGGTGCCCGCAAGCTGCCCGCGCTTCAGGGTCGCTTGGTGGCCACCCTCTTTTTTGAGCCCAGCACCCGCACGCGCAGCAGCTTCGAGCTGGCGGCCAGGCGTCTTTCTGCCGATGTCTCGAGTTTTTCGCCAGGCAGCAGTTCTCTGAGTAAGGGTGAATCGCTGCTCGACACCGCCCGCACCTACGTGGCCATGGGCGCGGATGTGCTCGTGGTGCGCCATCAGTGCACCAGTGTTCCCCAGCAGCTGGCGGAGGCTTTGGAGGCGGCCGGTGAGCGCACCGTGGTGCTCAACGGTGGCGATGGACTCCACAGCCATCCCAGCCAGGGACTGCTGGATCTCTACACCCTGGCCCAGGTTTTCGATCCTCTGCACCCTTTGCCCGAGGCCTTGCGGGGCAAGCGGATTCTGATCGTGGGCGACATCCTCCATTCCCGGGTGGCCCGCTCCAATCTTTGGGCTCTGACAGCCTGCGGCGCGGAGGTGGTGCTTTGCGGCCCTCCGAGCCTGGTGCCGCCTCAGTTCGCCGCCTTCGTGGAGGCGCCCCCTCCAGGGCAATCTGGGGATCCGGTGCCGCAGCGGGGCCGGATCAGCGTGATCCATGACCTCGATGCCGCCCTGCCCGGGGTCGACGCCGTGATGACGCTGCGCTTGCAGAAGGAGCGCATGCGCCAGCACCTGCTGACGGATCTCGACCGTTATCACCGCGCCTATGGGCTGAGCCATGCCCGTTTGGAACGCTGCGGCAAACAGGTGCCGGTGCTCCACCCTGGGCCGGTGAATCGGGGTGTGGAGATGACCGGGGCCCTGCTTGATGATCGGCGTTGCTGCCTGGTGGAGGAGCAGGTGCGGAATGGCGTGCCGATCCGCATGGCCCTGCTCTATTTGATGGCGGCGGTGGAGTCTTCAGCCGAATCAGCGCTGGCTTCGCCGGCTTGATCCCCCAGGCCGGACACGTGATTGGAGTAGTAGTCGATCGCTGCTTTGAGGGCGGCATCGGGGGAGGCGATCGAGGGGCCACTGCCGCTCTTCATCGGGAAGGGCGCGTCCGGTGCATCCAGGCCCATGTGCTGGCTCGGCATGCCGGTGAGCAGCATGGAGGCTCGCTGCTGGGTCACCACAGCCACCAGCCACTTGTAGAGAAGCGACACCCGGTTTTCTCGATCCGGCATGAAGGCGAGGTGGGCAGCAGCCCAGAGCAGCCAGCCGATGCCGCCGGAGAATTTGAAGCCGCGCAGGTCGGCCACGGCTGAGACCCGATCGAGCACGGCCATGCTGCCGAAGTCAAACCAGCTGAAGTTGGGTCGGTTATTTCCGGCCACGATCGCGGCGATGTCTTTGCCGACGAAACCGCCGGCTTGGGTGGCGGGCCCTGCCATTCCAGGCAGTGGCTTGCCGTCTTTGGTGTGCTTGTAGCAGCAGAGATCACCGACCACCCGGATCTCCGGATGCCCTTTCACGGAGAAATCGGGCTCCACCACCACACGGCCGCCACGATCGAGCTCACACTCGATTTCCTCTGCCAACTTGCGCCCGAGGTGGGAGGGGCGCACGCCGGCGGTCCAGATCACCGTGGCCGCCTGCAGGCGACGATCACCTTCCGGTGTGCCAACCGTGACCTCCCCTGGACGCATGGTCTGAACGCGTCCCTTGAAGAGCATTTCCACCCCGAGGCCTTCCAGGGTTTTGCGGGCTGCATCCGAGAGCATCTCCGGCATCGCCCGGAGCACCCGATCCCCGGGATCCACCAGCACGATCCGCGTGGTGTCGGGGTTCAATTGCCGAAACTCCCGACGCATGGCGTTGCGCATCAGTTCCGACACGGCGCCGGCCATTTCGCAGCCGGTGGGACCGCCACCCACGATCACCACGGTCTGCAGGAACTGACGCACCTGGGGATCGGGAGTCTGTTCCGCCTGTTCCAGCGCCATCAGCAGTCGGCGGCGGATTTCCTCAGCGTGCTCGAGGATCTTCATCGGCGGCGCGAAGGTGCGCCAGTCTTCATGGCCGAAGAAGGTGCTGCCTGAGCCAGTCGCCAGTACCAAGTGGTCGTAGCTGTAGGCCTTGCCGTTGAAGACGATCTGTTTCCCGGCCGGGTGGATCTGGGTCACCTCGCCGAGCAGCACCTGCACATTGCGCTGACTCCCCACCAGCTGGCGCAGGGGCGTGGCGACATCACCGCGGGAGACCAGTCCGGTGGCCACTTGATAGAGCAAGGGCTGGAACAGGTTGAAGTTGCGTTTGTCGATCAGGGTGATGCGGACATCGGCATGGGCCAGGGCCTTGCAAGCGCGGACCCCGGCGAAACCACCTCCCACGATCACCACGTGGGGGGCATGGCGCAGCCGCTCCTCAGGGGGCTCCAGCTCCAGGAAGAAATGCTCACCAGCCATGGGGCTTCGCTTCGATGCTCTGTCTCCGCAGACTATGGAGAACCGTCCGTTTTGTCTGTGCCCTTCAACTGGGCCCGTCACAGCAGCTTGAAGCCCTCGAGCAGAAGGCCGTAAAGCAGGCCAATCCTGGCCATGTCGAGCATTTGCACACCCAGCACTCCGCGCAGGTTGGGGCGCCAAGAGCGGCGCAGGCGCACCATCACCTCCCAGATCACCACCGTGACCAGCGCGGCGATCGGATCCATCAAGCCATTGGCACCCGTGATGCTGCCAATGGCGTTGCCGAGGAAGAACCCCGTCATCAACACGATCAGCAGCAGTGAGCTCCGCCGCCAGGGGTTCTGCGCCCATTCACTCAGGCGCGTCGTCCACTCTCCAAGGCGGGTTTGCAGCCGGGTGGATTGCAGGCGGGAAGTCATCGACCTGCAAGACGCGCTGGCTGAAAAAGAAAAAGTGGCAGGGAATCGTCCCAAGGATCCCCATCACCCAGCCCGAAGCCCTGCCAACGCTTGTATACACCAAGTGCAGGGAATCTGCTGTCGCCAAACACTACCGATAGGGTTTCGCGATCGATCGATCCGATCACGTCGGGCTGAATGATGGGATTGGCATCAAGAAAGCCTTTGCCGACCGGTTTGGCAAGAGGGCTAGCGCAGGATCTCAGTCTGATTCAGCCTTGGCTTTGCGTGAACCCTTGCCTTCCAGCAGCTCCAGCAACGCTTCCATCTGGGCCATCACGCCGCGCACTTCTCCCGCTTCCGGCAGCAGGCCGTCTTCCATGACACCTTGATGCATCTCGCGCAATTCCTGTCGGATGTAGCGCAGATGACTCACCACCTGTTCCCGTTTGGACTGTGACATTGCTGCGGCGACCCTTCAGCCTCCCTTTTACCAAATTGCGGGTCAGGCCCTGCGACCCGCCCGCCCGAGTTGTCCGGCCAGGGCAATCAACCCGAAGGTGAGCAAGGCCGATGGTCTGGCGATCACGCTCAGGGTCGCCAGACAGCCCAGCCCTGTCAGCCAGGTGGATCGGCGCATCGCAATGGGCGAGGGGAAGGTCATGACTGACCGAAGCGGGCGCGCGCCTCTGTGTAAAAGCTGAGGTCGATCGGATCCTGCTCCGACTCCCGGGCCATCGCTTCGATGCGTTTCCGCACGGCAGGCCGCACGAAGAAAGGCACTTCTCTGAGAGCCTGCTCGGCTTCGCTGGTCCAGTTCATCCGCGCTGACGGATCCTCAATGGAGAATAGGAGATTCGAACTCCTGACCTCTGCGGTGCGATCGCAGCGCTCTACCAGCTGAGCTAATTCCCCGATGGAGGGAATGTAGCGCTGTCCTCCAGGCAAAATGAATGGGATGTCGAGGCTTCGGCTGTTCCATGACCAGCGGTTCAGGATCCAGCGCTGCCATGACGCAGGATCAACTCGACGCTTTTGATGAAGAGGCCGTCGCTGTGCTGGCGCAACGCCTTGAAGAGGACGACTACCCCTCGCCCTTCGCCGGTCTCGACGATTGGCATCTGCTTCGGGCTCTGGCCATCCATCGACCGGATCTGACGCGTCCCTACGTCCATCTGATCGATCAGGAACCCTTCGATGAGGACTGAGCCGTTTGTCCGGGCCTGATCGTTCCGTTGCGGGCGTACTGGCGGGCAGGCGTGTGCTTGTCGCGGCCAGCGGCAGCATCGCTGCCGTCAAGACCCCGCTGTTGGTGAGTGCTCTCGTGCGGGCCGGTGCGGAGGTGCGCTGCCTGCTCACCCCCAGTGCCGCCAGGCTGGTGAGTCCGGTGGCGCTCGCCTGCCTCAGCCGGCATCGCTGTTATCAAGACGCCGACCAGTGGCAGCCGAGCGAACCGCGTCCACTCCACATTGCCCTGGCCGAATGGGCTGAGCTGGTGATCGTGGCTCCCCTCAGCGCCACAAGCCTGGCCCGCTGGACGCAGGGGTTGGCGGATGGCCTGCTGGCCGGGGTGCTGCTGGCCTGCGAGCGGCCGGTGCTGGCGGCAGCGGCCATGAACACCGGCATGTGGACCCAGGCCGCCGTGCGCCGGAATTGGCAGCAACTGCAGGCCGATCCGCGGGTGTGGGCCCTCGATCCTGCCGCGGGTCTGCTGGCCTGCGATCGCATTGGCGAAGGACGGATGGCGTCGCCCGAGTTGATTGAACTGGCCGCCGCCCATGCCCTGATGCAGGCCGACCCGGCCGGGCACCTTCCCAGGGACTGGGCAGGGCGCAGGCTGCTGGTGTCTGCTGGCCCGACCGTGGAAGCGCTTGACCCGGCACGGTTGATCAGCAATCGCAGCAGTGGGCGCATGGGGGTGTTGATCGCGCAGGCGGCTCGGCTGCGGGGCGCTGCGGTCACGCTCGTGCATGGTCCGCTCAACCTGCCGCAGGCCTGGCTGGAAGGGCTGTGTTGTGAAGCGGTCGAGAGCGCCGTGCAGATGGGGCGGGCCCTTGAAGCCAATTGGCCTGAGGCCGACGCCCTGGTGATGGCCGCTGCCGTCGCTGACTGGCGGCGACGGGGTGGTCCGGCGGCGTCGAAAGCCAGCAAAGAGATCACGGCGTCGGCCCTCGTCGGCGACCTGGAGCTTGTGCCCGATCTCCTGGCGACCTTGGTGCACAACAGACGTCGCGACCAGGTTTGCCTCGGGTTTGCCGCCCTCAGTGGCGATGACGCCACACTTCAGGAGCGGGCCAAAGCCAAGATCAGGGCGAAGGGCTGCGACTGGCTGTTCGCCAACCCGATCGATCGGCCAGGACAGGGATTCGGTGCTGCCGCCAATGGTGGATGCTTGCTGGGGCTGGATCGCAGGCCGGGGGCGGAGCCGACCCTGGAATCCATCCCAACGATGGACAAATCAGGCCTGGCTCACGCGTTGCTGGACCGGCTGCTCGAGAGCCTGAATCAGGCCGCCATGCCCGCTGGATCCTGATCGAGCAGTTCGATGAATGTCTTCAGCTGAAGGCGAGGGATGTAGGGCCAACCGCCACTGCGTTCCATCGCCTGAAGCAGGGTGAAGAGCTTGTTGCGGTCTTCGGGAAGACTGCTCCGGAAGGGGCCGTCCTGAATGCTGCGATGCAGGCCCTCAATGCTGCGCAGGATCTCCAGCAGCGCTTCAGGCTGGTCGCTGCACTCTTCGGCAAGGTCCTGCAGGGCGGTGAGCAGGGGGACCAGCCGCTCCTGCAGTGCTCCCAGGGGAGTGGTGGCGTCGGGGCTGGACACGGGATCGCGACGGGTTGTTGAGAGCTGCAAAAGGCTAGCCGGACCTCCGGTTTGACCCCTGTAGGATCCGCCTGATCGGTGGATACCGTCGTCGTCTGGCCAATCGGCTTCCTTTCATGAGCATCCGTCCCCTGCTGGCCTTGGTGCTGGCTCTCTGTCTCACCCTGGTCACTGCATGCAGTGGTGGTGCCCAGGCGGTCGACCGTTCCAATGCAACCCGCTACGAAGACATCGTCAACACGGGCAAGGCGAACGATTGCCCGACCCTGTCTGATTCCGCCCGTGGCTCCATTGCGCTCGACATAGGCGGTTCCTATGAATTGCGCGATGTCTGCATGCACCCCTTACAGGTGTCTGTGAAGGGCGAGCCAGCGAATAAGCGCCAGGAAGCCCAATTTGTAGAGGGCAAGATTCTGACGCGCTACACCTCCAGCCTTGATGAGGTGTATGGCGATCTTGAAGTGAGCGAGGAGGGTCTCAGCTTCTCGGAAAAGGGTGGCATCGATTTCCAGCCGATCACCGTGCTCATTCCAGGCGGTGAGGAGTACCCCTTCACTTTCTCCAGCAAGAATCTTCAGGCCACGGCATCGGGATCCGCCATCACGACCAGCACCGATTTTGAAGGCACTTATCGCACCCCCAGCTATCGCACCAGCAACTTCATCGACCCCAAGGGTCGGGCCCTGACCACCGGTGTCGACTACCCCCAGGGACTGATCGGCCTGGGTGGTGATTACGAGGAGCTGCAGACCGAGAACGTCAAGCGCTACATCGATGGCACCGGTGTGATGAGCCTGTCGATCACTAAGGTCGATCCGGAGACCGGTGAATTCGCTGGTGTGTTCACCGCCATACAGCCCTCCGACTCTGATATGGGTGGTCGCGAAATCGTGGATGTGAAGATCAGCGGTGAGCTCTACGGTCGCCTGGAAGGGGCCTGATGCCCTGATCAGGGTGTCCACTCAGGGATTCAGGGGGGCGCGGCCCCCCTTTTTTGATGACGACCTGGGGTTGTGATCTGGGAGAATCGCGCCGTCTCCTGATTGATCGTCGCGCCTGTCATGACTGCCTCCACCTCCAGTTCTCAGGCATCCGGAGTGATCGCCCCCTATGGCGGCACCCTGGTGGATCTGATGGTGCCCACCACCGAGCAGGCAGCCGTCAAGGCGTCAGCTACTACCAGCATCGAGTGTTCCGATCGCAATGCCTGCGATGTGGAGCTGTTGGTGGTGGGAGGGTTCTCCCCCGAGCGTGGCTTCATGCACCGTGCCGACTACGAGGCTGTGGTGTCGGGGCACCGCACCACCTCGGGCTACCTCTTCGGCCTGCCGATCGTGATGGACACCGATCGAGAGGATGTGGCCATCGGCGACAAGGTGCTGCTCACTTACAAGGGCCAGGACCTGGCAGTGCTCACCATCGAAGACAAATGGGAGCCCGACAAGGTGGTGGAGGCCAAGGGCTGTTACGGCACCACGTCGCTGGAACATCCGGCGGTGCGCATGATTGCCACAGAGCGTCGTCGTTTTTATCTCGGTGGCCTGGTGCAGGGGCTAGAGCTGCCGAAGCGGGTGTTCCCGTGCAAGACGCCGGCGGAGGTGCGGGCTGGTCTGCCAGAGGGAGAGGACGTGGTGGCTTTCCAGTGCCGCAATCCGATCCATCGCGCTCACTACGAACTGTTCACCCGGGCGCTCCACGCCAGCAATGTGAGTGAGAACGCTGTGGTGTTGGTGCATCCCACCTGCGGCCCCACCCAGCAGGACGACATTCCCGGCACGGTGCGGTTTCAGACCTATGAGCGACTCGCCGCCGAGGTGGAGAACCCCCGCATCCGCTGGGCTTACCTTCCCTACGCCATGCACATGGCAGGGCCTCGCGAGGCGCTCCAGCACATGATCATTCGCCGCAATTACGGCTGCACCCACTTCATCATCGGCCGCGATATGGCCGGCTGCAAGTCATCGCTCACTGGCGAGGACTTCTACGGCCCTTACGACGCTCAGAACTTCGCCAAAGAGTGTGCCCCTGAGCTGATGATGGAAACGGTGCCCTCCCTCAACCTCGTTTACACCGAAGAGGAGGGGTATGTGACGGCTGAGCACGCGGAGGCCCGTGGGCTGCATGTGAAGAAGCTCAGCGGCACCCAGTTCCGCAAGCTGCTCCGCAGCGGCGAGGAGATCCCTGAATGGTTCGCCTTCCGTAGCGTGGTGGACGTGCTGCGGGCCGCCTGAGCTCTCAGGAACCCATTAACATTCCTTCATCAGAGGCGAGGCAATCTTGAACAAGCGCTGGCGCAATGTGGGGCTCTACGTGCTCCTCGTCGTGGTCGTGATCGTGGTGGGCACCGCTTTCCTCGATCGACCGGATCCATCCACCGCGGCCCGCACCCTTCGCTACAGCGACTTTGTGGAGGCGGTGCAGGACAACCAGGTCAGCCGCGTGTTGATCTCACCCGATCGGGGCACCGCCCAGGTGGTGGAGAACGATGGTCGCCGCGCTGAGGTGAACCTCGCCCCCGACAAGGATCTGCTCAAGCTGCTCACTGAGCACAACGTGGACATCGCCGTGCAGCCCACCCGGCAGCCCGGTGCCTGGCAGCAAGCAGCAGGCAGTCTGATCTTCCCCTTGCTGCTTCTGGGGGGACTGTTCTTCCTGTTCCGTCGCGCGCAGGGCGGCGGGGGTGGTGGCAACCCGGCCATGAATTTCGGCAAGAGCAAGGCGCGGGTACAGATGGAGCCCTCCACGCAGATCACCTTCGGGGATGTGGCGGGGATTGAAGGCGCCAAGCTTGAGCTCACCGAGGTCGTGGATTTCCTCAAGAACCCCGACCGTTTCACCGCCGTCGGCGCCAAGATTCCCAAGGGTGTGCTGCTGGTGGGGCCTCCCGGAACCGGAAAAACCCTTCTCGCCAAGGCCGTGGCTGGAGAAGCTGGCGTTCCGTTCTTCTCGATCTCCGGCTCCGAGTTCGTGGAGATGTTTGTGGGCGTCGGTGCCAGCCGCGTGCGCGATCTGTTCGAGCAGGCCAAGAAGAACGCACCTTGCATCGTGTTCATCGATGAGATTGATGCGGTCGGGCGTCAGCGTGGCGCTGGTTTGGGCGGTGGCAACGACGAGCGTGAACAAACCCTCAACCAGCTCCTCACGGAGATGGATGGCTTCGAGGGCAATACCGGCATCATCATCGTGGCGGCCACCAATCGCCCCGACGTGCTGGATTCGGCCCTGATGCGTCCTGGTCGCTTTGACCGTCAGGTGGTGGTGGATCGTCCTGATTACAGCGGTCGCCTACAGATTCTCAAGGTGCATGCCCGTGGCAAGACCCTGGCGAAGGATGTGGATCTCGACAAGGTGGCTCGCCGCACGCCCGGCTTCACCGGTGCCGATCTGTCCAATCTGCTCAATGAGGCTGCCATCCTCGCGGCGCGTCGTGAACTCACCGAAGTGAGCAACGATGAAATCAGTGATGCGATCGAGCGGGTGATGGCCGGTCCGGAGAAAAAGGATCGGGTGATGAGTGAACGGCGGAAGCGACTGGTCGCTTATCACGAAGCAGGGCATGCCCTCGTCGGTGCGCTCATGCCTGATTACGACCCTGTGCAGAAGATTTCGATCATTCCTCGCGGTCAGGCCGGTGGCCTCACCTTCTTCACTCCCAGTGAGGAGCGGATGGAATCGGGGCTTTACTCCCGTGCTTACTTGCAGAACCAGATGGCTGTGGCGCTAGGGGGTCGTGTTGCTGAGGAGATTGTCTACGGCGAAGACGAAGTCACCACCGGCGCCTCCAACGACTTGCAGCAGGTGGCTCAGGTGGCCCGACAGATGGTCACCCGCTTCGGCATGAGCGACAAGCTGGGCCCGGTGGCGCTGGGCCGCGCCCAGGGAGGCATGTTCCTGGGGCGCGACATCGCAGCGGAGCGCGATTTTTCGGAAGACACCGCAGCCACCATCGATGAGGAGGTGTCCGATCTCGTCTCGGTTGCCTACAAGCGGGCCACCCAGGTGCTCACGCAGAACCGTTCCGTGCTCGATGAACTGGCGGAAATGCTGGTCGATCAGGAAACGGTCGACGCTGAGGATCTTCAGGAGCTTCTGATGCGTCGGGACGTCCGGGTTGCCGAATACGTCTGATTCAGGCGTTGCCGACCATTCCCGCTGGCGTGCGCGTCAGCGGGAGTTGATCGTGTCGCTTCGAGCCCATCCCCTCTTGATGGTGTTCCGACCCGATCCTTCCGATCTCAGTGCGATCGATCTCTCACGCACTCAACTGTGCGCCTGGATTGATCAGCTCTCCGATCGGGGTGTGCGCCACGTGGAGGTGGCCTGGTCAGACTCCCCCCAATGGCCTGATCTCATTCGTGCTCTGCAGCAGCGTCACCCGCAACTGAGCATCGGTGCCGCTTCGATTCGCTGCCAACGCGCGCTCGAGCAAGCGGCGGAGCTGGGCCTGGCCTACGCGATGTCGCCCTGTCTTGACGACGTCCTCTTGGCGTTGGCTCGGCGCCTCGATCTGGTGCTGGTCCCCGGTGTGATGACGCCGTCGGAGATCCATCGCGCTGTGACCTGGGGATGTGAGCTGGTGAAACTGTTCCCTGCCGCCAGCCTTGGCATCGACTACCACCGCCTGCTGGCGGCGCCGATGGCACCGCTGCCATTCATGATTGCCGCTGGTGGTTTACGGGCCGATGGCTTGAAGGCCTGGCTGGCTGCGGGATATGACGCGATCGCCCTGGGCCGTTCAGCGATCGTGGCTGAACGCCTCGACCCGGCCTTGGACGAGTGGTTGACGTGAGACTTGGATGCTACAGAGGAGATAGACGTCTGTGGTTCTATGTCTCAACTCTCGATTCAATTGAGTGACAAGGCCGATGCCTTGATCGCTCAGCTGCAGAAGGAGATCTTCAATCGACGGCGCAAGAAGGTCACCGCTGCCGGCGTGGTGGAGTCTCTGGTGGAAAGTGGTGCCCGCTCCCAGTCTGATAAGCGCTTTGCCACGTCCTGGGCCAACCTGATCAAAGACATCGAGAAAGCGGCCAAACTGGCTGATGCGCATGGCAGTAAGCCGTCGTCACTCAGCGACGAAGAGTGGGTGCTGGTGTTGAGCCATCGGGCGCGCCTGGGCACAACCTCGGGGGGCAAGAAGGCTGCGAAACGGGCAACAACGCGCAAGCCAGCCGCGGCAAAAACAACTGCTGCGAAAACAGTCGTGGCCAGGAAGTCCTCTGCCCGCGCCGCTGCTGCTGATCAAGCTCCAGAGAGCAAGCCCAGGCCGGCCAGGCGCGCCCGCAAGAGTGCCGCTGCCGGATCTACCAACACCTCGGTCGCCAAGCGCATGGCCAAGGCGGTGGGTCGCCTCGGCACCACTCCTTTGCCGTCCCTCACCACCGGCGGCAACGGCATCAGCTCCCCGGCCCGGAGCTGAGGAGGCTGCATTGGCCGTGCTGGCGGAGCAGATGGTCCGCCAGCACCAGGTTCACCATCGCTTCCACCATCGGCACCGCACGGGGTAACACGCATGGGTCGTGACGCCCTTTGGCGGCCAGGGTGGTGGCCTCGCCGGCGGCATTGATGGTCTGTTGTTCTCGGCGGATCGTGGCCGTGGGTTTGAATCCCACCCGGATCAGGATCGGCTCGCCGTTACTGATGCCCCCCTGGATACCGCCCGAGTTGTTGGTGGCGGTGCGCAACCGGCCGTCCTCGCTGGGGAGGAAGGCATCGTTGTGCTCACTGCCCTTGAGGAGGGTGCCTGCAAAGCCTGAGCCGATCTCAAACCCCTTTGTGGCGGGAAGCGACATCACCGCTTTGGCGAGATCAGCCTCCAGCTTGTCGAACACCGGCATCCCCAGCCCCACCGGCGGGCGTCGCACCACGCATTCGATCACGCCACCACATGAGTCGCCGTCGCGGCCGATCGCCTCGATGCGCTCGATCATGCGCTCGGCCATGGCGGTATCGGGGCAGCGCACGATGGTGGCCTCCACATCGGCCCGCTGCACCTGGGCAGGGTCCACCCTGGCTTCCAGGTCGTGGATGCGGCTCACCCAGGCGATCACCTCCGTGCCATGGCTCCTGTTGAGAAGCTGTCGCGCGATCGCCCCAGCCGCCACGCGACCGATGGTTTCTCGGGCTGAGGCGCGACCGCCGCCGCTGCGGGCCTGAATGCCGTATTTCGCTTGATAGGTGGCATCGGCATGGGACGGGCGGAAGGCCACGTCCATCTCCCGATAGTCCTGGGGGCGTTGGTCTTTGTTGCGCACCAGCATCGCGATCGGTGTGCCCAGGGTCACGCCATCAAGCAGGCCGCTGAGGATCTCCACCTGGTCGGCTTCGTTGCGCGGCGTGGTGATCTTGCTCTGGCCCGGTCTGCGTCGGTCGAGCTCCGCCTGAATGGCCGCAAGATCGAGGGGGAGCCTCGGTGGGCAGCCATCCACGATCACCCCCACGCCACCGCCATGGGATTCGCCAAAGGTGCTGATGCGAAACAGTTGGCCGAAACTGCTGCCCATGGGATCTCTGCGCTGGCTAGAGCGTAAAGACCCGGCCCCTCAGTGTTTGCGGAAACGCATCAGGCCCCAGCTGAGCCGGCCCGCTTCGCCGCCATCCACCCAGTGGCCAAGGCCCGCGTCCATCCGTTCCAGGTAAGTGGGGCTGATGCTCTGGCTCAGTTCAGCCTTGCGCTGTCGCAATTCCTCGCGCACCCGGCTGTAGTGGCGCACCAGCATGCTGGTGCGGTCGTTCCAGATTTCCCGCGCCAGGCCAGCGGCCTCGGCCCACTGCTGATAGCGACCAGGAGAGCCGAGATCGGCGAGATGGATGCGTTGGAGAATGGCGTCGAGGGAGTCGGCGGCCACACCATCGGCAGCCATCGGATCGGTCATCACCATCACACCGCCGGGGCGAAGCACGCGGGCCGCTTCGCGCATCACCTGCTGGCGATCGCCGGAATGGAGAATCGCATCCTGACTCCACACCACATCGGCGCAACCGTCCGGAAGGGGCACCGCTTCGAAGGAGGCATCGTGCACGGTGATGCGCTCCTGCAAGCCGGCCTCCAGATTGAGGCTGCGATGGCGTGAATTTTCGACCTTGGAAATGTTGATTGCATCCACCCGCACCTCGGGATGACGACAGAGGTGCCGGGCGGCACCGCCGTAGCCAGACCCCAGATCCACGATCCGGCAGCCACCAGAGGCCCCGGCGGCGATCGTGTCATTGATCAATGCTTCAAGGGCCTCAACGGTGCGACGGCTGGCCTGGGCGATCGGCTCGTTGTCGGTGGCGTAGAGCCCCACATGGATGTCTTCACCACCCCAGATCTCGGCATAGAAGCGGTCGGCGTCGTCGCTGTCGTAGTACCCGGCGGCCGTGGTGGCCGCCGGCGAGAAAGAGGTCTGGCTCATGGTTCAGATCGCTGTGACGTCGGTGTCGCAGAGGTATTCCTTCTCGGCCACGTGCACGTAGAAGTCGGGATCGTCGTGACCGCGTTGGTAGTCGCCGTAGGTGCTGATGCGCTGGAAGCCCACCTCTCGCATCAGACGACGCACGTAGCCATGACGCAGCGGGAACATGTTGAGGTGATAGGTGCTGCCATCACTGAAGGCGTAGCGGAAACGGGCCAGGCCCTCATCGACGCAGTCGGGGCGCACCTCCACGTCTTTGCCGCAGTACACGTTGCCCTTGCCCTGCTTCACCGCGGCACCGCCCTCAAGCAGCCGGTCGTAATTGCGGTGATCGAGGATCAGGATGCCGTTGTGCTTCAGAACGGCGTAATACTCGGCGAGCGACTTACGACGGTCTCGCTCGCGGAACAGATGGGTGAAGGAGTTGCCCAGGCAGATCACCGCATCAAACTCACCATGGATGTCGCGGTTGAGAAAGCGCCAGTCGGCTTGAGCGGTGCGCAGCAGCTGATTGCGCTCGCGCGCATTGTGGAAGGCGCGCGCCAGCATGTTGGGGCTGCCATCGGCGCTCACCACGTCAAAGCCCTCTCGCAGCAGTCGGATCGAGTGAAATCCGGTGCCGGTGGCCACATCCAGCACCGACTTGGCGCCGTGTTCATGAAGCAGCTTCACGAAGAAGTCACCTTCGGCTTCTTCCCTTGCATCCCAGTCGATCAGCCGATCCCAGCGATCCGCGAATTGTTCGACATACTCCTGTTGGTAGTGATCGGTTTCTCGAACGCTCTCAGGAGATTCTCCGAACCGTTGGGCATCGGCGACTTCGGCTGATGCGTGGTTCCTGGTTGAGGTCATGCTGGTCTCGTCCTGTGTTACGCAGGGATGTCAGCGTTTCCGGCAGCACGATCTGCTTCCGGTGATCGCGCAGGCGACACCCTGACGCCGAATCGCAGCGGATTCTCGCCACCTCCCGAACCTAACCCTCAGAGCTCAGGTTGTCAGCATCGCAGTCAACATCGTTGGATCACGATGCTTCGAGATTCGCTCAGAAGCCAATGCTGCCAATGGGTCTTCCGGGATTGAGCCTCGCCTCGATGGCGTCATCGTTTGCTTGTTCCTGCGGAGTCTGCGTGCAGGTTGCTAAGGTCAAGAAATGGTGAAATGCGGATCCGAGATGCAATCGGAGATCTGTCTTCAGTCTGTCTGGAAAATATTCGGCGGCGCTGCGGATGAGGTGATTGCTCAGCTTCGTGCTGGTGAAGATCCCGCTGGTTTGCATCAGCGCAGTGGTGCGCGTGCTGCTGTGCAGGATGTGTCTCTCGAGATTGGACGCGGTGAGATTTTTGTGGTGATGGGGCTCTCCGGCTCCGGCAAGTCCACCCTGCTGCGCATGCTCAATGGTCTGATCGCGCCCTGTTCCGGGGAGGTGGTGGTGCAGGGGCGTGCCCTGTCGTCGATGACCAGTGTCGAGATCAACGCCATGCGTCGCCGCCAGATGGCGATGGTGTTTCAGTCGTTCGCCCTTTTCCCTCAGCGCAGCGTGCTCGAAAATGCTGCCTTTGGTCTGGAGGTCGCCGGCGTTCCCAGGCGGGAGCGCCATGACAAAGCGCTGCAGGCGCTGGAGAGGGTCGGCTTGGCCCAAGAGGCCCGAAAGCGGCCTCGCCAGCTTTCCGGTGGGATGCAGCAGCGGGTCGGGCTGGCCCGCGCCCTGGCTCTGGATCCACCCATCCTGTTGATGGACGAGGCTTTCTCAGCCCTGGATCCCCTGATCCGGCGCGACATGCAGACCCTGCTTCTCGAGCTTCAGAGCGAGCAGCAGCGCACGATCGTGTTCATCTCCCACGACCTGGACGAAGCAATCCGCCTCGGTGATCGCATCGCCCTGATGCAGGGTGGATGTCTGTTGCAGTGCGACACCGCCGAAAACCTGCTGCATCACCCGGCCAGCGACGCGGTGCGTCATTTCTTCCGAGACGTGGATGTGGCCTCGGTCCTGGCCGTCGAAGCGATCGCGCAGCGACCCTCCCGTCTGGCGGTGATCGCTGCCGATGAGGCCCTGCCTGAGGCGGCCGGCGAGCCCCTCTATGTGCTCGGTCGGGATCAGGCTTTTCGGGGCGTGTTGTCAGAAGCCAGAGGTTGGGTCAGCGTCGAGCGGGGCCCGGCCCTCACCGCCGGGATGCGGGTGCGGGAGGCGATCGAGCTGGTGGCCAGCACCCCCTATCCGCCGCCGGTGCTGGATGACGCGCATCGCCTCGTCGGTGTGATCAGCCCGCGCCAGTTGTTGCAATCGATGGAGGGAGACACTTGATGCTGTCGTTCGCTGCTGCCCATCAGGCCGGGTGGCTTGGCAAGGCCGTGGATGCGGCGGTCGCCTGGCTGCTCACCCATGCCCAGGTGCTTTTTCAGGCGATCAATGGGGTCGTGCTGGCGATCGTGGCGGCCACCGAAGCGGTGCTCCAGTGGCCATCGGCCTGGTTCTTCGCCTTGCTGGTGGCCTTGCTGGGGCTTTGGCGCGTCAATGGCGGCTTCGCCCTGTTCGTGCTGCTCGGCCTCAATCTTGTCTTGTCGATGGATCTCTGGGCACCGATGATCACCACCCTGTCCCTGGTGTTGGCGGCATCGCTGCTCGCTCTGATCGTTGGGCTGCCTCTCGGCATCCTCTCGGCGCGTCACGCCATGGTCTGGCGCCTCGTGCGTCCTGGCCTCGATCTGATGCAGACGATGCCGGCCTTCGTGTATCTGATTCCAGCTGTGATGCTCTTCAGCACCGGCGCGGTTCCCTCGATCATCGCCACGTTGATCTTTGCCATGCCTCCGGTGGTGCGACTCACCCAACTCGGCCTGTCCCAGGTGCCCGCTGATCTGCTCGAGGCTGGCCGATCCTTCGGCTGCAGTGAGCGTCAGCTGCTTTGGAAGGTGCAGATGCCCAGCGCCCTGCCCACCGTCATGACCGGGGTGAATCAAACGATCATGCTGTCGCTCTCGATGGTGGTGATCGCCTCGATGATCGGTGGCGGCGGTCTCGGCGATGTGGTGCTGCGCGGAATTCAGCAGCTCGATGTGGGCCTTGGCTTCGAAGGCGGGATTGCCGTTGTGATCCTCGCGGTGATTCTTGATCGGCTCAGCCAGAGCCTGGCCAATGACGCAACACCGTCCTTGCCGGAGCGGCTCCGCGCCTGGCGTTTGCTCTGGAGGTCGGCATGAGTGGATCCCCGATGCGTCGACGCACTGTGCTGCTGGGAGGACTCGGCCTGGCAGGGGCCTCGATCACCAGTCTGGTGCAGCTCAGTCGGCCCAAACCCGCACAGACCAGGCGGTTGGTGGATGGCGGACCGGGAGGATCGTCGTCGACCGGTCCTCTCGCCTCGTCTGCCAGTGGACGTCCGACGCTGCGCATGGGCTGGTCGCCCTGGGCCGACGCGGAGGTGGTGAGCTTGATCGCTCAGCAGGTGATCCAGCAGGCCTATGACATCAAGGTGGAGAGGGTGCTGGCCGATATCGGCATTCAGTACGCCTCCGTGGCCCGTGGCGATCTCGACATGATGTTGATGGCCTGGCTGCCGCTCACCCACCGTGATTACTGGACGCGGGTGCGCGATCGGGTGGTGGATTTCGGTTCGATGTACTCCGGGCGGCTCGGTTGGGTGGTGCCCGATTACGTGAGCGAGAGCGAGGTGCGCTCGATCCCGAACCTGCGCGATCCCGCGATCGCCTCTCGTTTTGGCGATCAGGTGCAGGGGATCGACCCCGGCTCCGGCCTGAATCAGGCCTCGGAGGAGGCCTTGCGTGTGTACAACCTGCGTGATCTGAAGCTGGTGTCTTCCAGCAGTGCGGCGATGACAGCGGTGTTGGATCAGGCGATCCGTCAGCAGCGCTGGGTGGTGGTCACGAGCTGGACGCCCCACTGGATGTTTGCCCGCTACAAGTTGCGGTTCCTTGACGATCCTGATCGGGTCTTCGGTGGGATCGAGTGGATCCATGCCCTTGGTCGCCAGCAGCTGGATCTGGACATGCCAGAGGTGGCCGGTTTCCTCACGCGGTTCCATCTGCCGGACCGGGAGTTGTCTGATCTGCTGCTGGCCGCCAATGAGACCTCCGCCGAGGCGGCGGTGGAAGCTTATCTCGCCCGCCATCCCGCCAGAGTCCGCTACTGGACCACCGGCGAGATCGGTGCTGCCGGCTGAGGTTGGGGGCGGGGTGCGCTGCCGCCTCGATGTCGCAGGGTCGGCCGTTGATGCAGGGTCGGCGTGCTTTGGGTTGGCCGTGCACCAGCCATCACCAGGTCGGATTGGAGCCCATGGGTGCAGCTGAGCAGGCGTGACCAGCTCGGGAGCTGATGGGCGACGGGGGTGGTCATCAAACCCTGCACACCCGGACGCAGCAAGGTGGCGAAACTTTGCACGGCGAGTTCTTCGCTGTGGCGGTTGTAGGGCAGGCGATTGATCGCTGCGTCGAGGCCGAACTGGCGCACGTGGTCTTCACCGACGCGGCGGTAGAGCACTTCGAGGGTGGGAATCTGTTCGCTGGCCAGGCTGCGGCCCTCGTGCTCCATCAGCCCGCGCAGCACGGTGCCCAGGATCTCGCCGGCCATTTTCTGGAGACCCTCGCTGGGCTGGTTGCCCAACGCCTTGTGTTTGTGGTCGAACAAGCCCAGATCCACCTGGGCGATCCGGCTCGATGCCACATGGCGATACACCTCAGAAAGCAGGCCGATCTCCAGACCCCAGTCGCAGGGAATGCGCAGATTCATGGCCAGATCGCGACGGAAGGCGAACTCCCCGGCCAGCGGGTAGCGAAACGCTTGGAGATAGCTCAGATAGGGCATGGGCCCGAAGATCTGTGCCAGGGCGGTGAGCAAAGGACCCACGAACAGGCGTGTGGCACGACCCTGCAGGGCCTGGGTCTCCAGCGACAGGCGGCTGTAGTAGGCCTTCACGTAGGCGACCCCATGGGATGGATCCAGCAGCGGGCGCAGCATCCGCTCCGGATAGGCCGGCGAGAAGGTGCGGATGTCGGCATCAAACAGGCCGATCACCTCAGCCTCCCGACAGGCCACCCCCAGCCCTTGCCACACGGCCCAGCCTTTCCCGGCTGGACCGGTCACATCCAGACCCAGGCCACGCATCGATTCCAGCAGTTCGCGTACGGCCGGACCATTGGTCCAGTGCACACGCACCGGGAAGGGCATGCCCCTGAAGAACGTCTCGGCGGCTGCGACGTCATCACTGCTATCGGCGGCGAGGGCGATCACCAGTTCATGCAGCCCGCTCAGTTCGGAGAGCACCTCACGGATCAGCCCCAGGGCCGGTCGGCTGAACTCCTCCATCAGACAGGGAATCAGCAGCGCCGTGGGGCAATGCTTGAGCTGGCGCCGGAACTCCGCCAGATCGAGATTGCCGAGGCCGTAGTCATGGATGGTGCTGATCAGGCCCTGCTGAAAATCCATGCGGTGATCAATGCGACAACGGGAGGAAGAGCCCTGGTCCATACCTGTGGCATGCGCCCCAGGTGAGTGATGAGGCAGCCCATGGTCAATGCAGCATTGCCAGCGCTTCTCAAGGAGCTCTACCCCTCGCATTGTTTGGAGGATCTCGAAACTCTGTCGTCGCAATTGCTGCAATCTGCCGGGCACCGGTCAGCGAATGCCCACGGCAGTGCGGCCACGTTGGAGCGTTGGGATGCCGGCACGTGTGTGTTGATCACCTACGCCGATACGGTGGTTGCCGATGGGCAACCGGCGCTGCGGCAGCTGCAAGGGCTGTTGGAGGGGCCTCTCTCCGGCCTTTCCTCCGTTGTGCATGTGCTGCCGTTTCTCAAGGCCACCAGTGATGGCGGCTTTGCCGTGGCCAGTCATGTCGCTCTGGAGGAGCGTTTCGGTGATTGGGACGATCTGGCGGCGCTCGCTGCAGGGCGTCAGCTGATGGCGGATCTGGTGCTGAATCACGTGTCGGCGTCCCATCCCTGGGTGCGTGCGTTTCAGCGCGGTGCGGAGCCTGGGTCACGCTGTGTTCTTGCTGCTGCGGCTGATCCCTGCTGGGAGGGGGTGGTGCGGCCGCGCAGTTCGGCCCTGTTCACCACCTTCGCCACCGAACGCGGCCCGGAGACGATCTGGACCACCTTCGGCTCTGACCAGGTGGATGTGAACTGGCGGGAGCCTGAGGTGCTGATCGGGTTCACCCGTCTGCTCGATCGCTTCTGCGCGCACGGGGTGAGCTGGTTACGCCTCGATGCAGTTGGATTTGTCTGGAAGGAGCCGTTCACCGACTGCATCCATCGGCCTGAGGCGCACCGTTTGGTGGAAGTGCTGCGGTTGCTGCTGGGCGCGCGTTGCCCCCGCGGTGTTGTGGTGACGGAAACGAATGTTCCCGAGCAGGAGAACCTCTCTTATCTCCGCAGTGGCACTGAGGCCCATCTGGCCTACAACTTTCCCTTGCCGCCGCTGTTGCTGGAGGCCTGCATCAGTCAAAAAGCCGACCTGCTGAACCGTTGGCTGGCGCGCTGGCCCCAGTTGCCCGCCGGCAGCGGACTGCTGAATTTCAGCGCCTGTCACGACGGCGTTGGCCTGCGGCCTCTGGAGGGGCTGATGGCGGAGGAGCGTTTGTTGCGTTTGCTCGGCGCCTGTGAACAGCGTGGCGGTTTGGTGAGTCACCGGCGTTTGGCCGATGGCCGTGACGTGCCTTACGAGATCAACATCAGCTGGTGGAGTGCGATGGAGAGTGCCGGCAGGGATCCGGCCCATCGACAACGGGACAGGTTTCTGTTGAGCCAGTTGTTCGTGCTGGCTTTGCCCGGTGTGCCAGCGTTCTACTTACCGGCGTTGCTGGCCACGGCGAACGACAAGGCCCGCTTCAGGCGCACGGGGCATCGCCGCGATCTCAACCGCCCCCAGTTTCAGGCGGAGCGCCTGGAACGGTTACTGGCTGATCCCCAAAGTGACGCCAGTTGCGTGTTGGCCAGCCTGCGCCGGGCGATGGCGCTGCGCCGCACTCAGAACGCCCTGGCTCCGTCGGCGTCGATGACGCTTCTCAGCGGCGGGCGAGCCGATTGCGTGGTGGTGCAGCGAGGGTCGGGTGAGGATGTGCTGCTGGCGGTTCACAATTTCAGCGAGGTCCGTCTCAGCTTGTCGCTGACCAACTTGGCGCAGGCACCAGCCGGGCGTTGCTGGCACGATCTTCTTGCCGATGCTCCCCTCCCGGATGGGCAGCAATGGATCGACCTGGAGCCCTTCGCCGTGCAATGGCTGATCCCACGATGAAGGCCCCCATCAAGACTGCACCGGCCTGGTGGGTGGTCACCGATCTGGATGGCACCCTGATGGATCACCGCTACGACTGGCAGCCGGCCAAGGCAGCGATGCGCGCTTTACAGGATCGCGGCATCCCCGTGATTCCTTGCACGAGCAAGACGGCAGAGGAGGTGCGGCGCTTTCGTGCTGAGGCGGGGTTGCACGATCCCTTCATCGTTGAGAACGGTGGTGCGGTCTGCGGGGAGACGGAGGATGGCGTTCCCTGGGAGTTGGCGCTGGGGGAGCCTGCTGAAGCACTGCGCCCCGTGTTGCGGGAGCTTGAGCGCCTTGTGCAGGAACCGCTTCAGGCCATTGATGCACTGACCGAGGAGCAGGCCGCGGCCCTGTTGGGGCTCACCGGTGAGGCTCTGCAGCGGGCGGCGCGGCGCCGTTGGAGTCTGCCCTTTGTGCCGCCCTCAGCTCTGGGGCGGCAACGGTTGCCCGCCTTGGCCCAGCATCTGGGCGTGGCGGTGGTGCAGGGCAACCGCATGGGGCATCTGCTCGGTGCGCAAGTGAGCAAGGGACGGGCGCTAGCGCATCTCAAAGCCCATCGCAAGGCTCACACGGTTCAGGTGCTCGCCCTCGGCGATTCCCCTAATGACATGCCGCTGCTGGACGCTGCCGATGTGGCGGTGGTTGTGCCTGGAGCGCAGGGCCCCCATGCGGTGTTCGCCGAGGCCTTGGCCTCCGGTCGTTTTCAGCTTGCTCCCGCTCCCCATGGCGCCGGCTGGTCGGCAGCTGTGCATTCGTTGCTGCTCACGGCCTGAGGGCCGTGTGGGTCCCAGATCCCACCTCAGAGCAGATCGTCACTGGCGCCCGCCGGCCACTGGTCTCTGGGGAGGTCTTGAAGCATGTCGAAGTCGGCGAAATCGAAGGCCGGTCCCACGCAGCAGCTCACCAGGGTGTGGGAGCCAAGGCAGCGGGCCGCCTGCCAGTGATTGGCTTTGATCGCCTCGATCGGATGGTCCGCCGTCAGCACAGTGCGGGTGGGGGTACCACCGGTTGACTCGAGCGAGAACAGTTCGAGAGGCGCGCCCTGCAGGTGGATCCACACTTCATCGGCCCCGCGTACGCGATGCCAGCGGCTGATCGCCCCCGCTTCGAGCAGGAAAAGGATGCTGGTGAGCCCATCGCGCCTCGAGCCATCGGCACGGGTCACCTGGTTGCTGCTGCGGTGCATCTCGCGATACCAGCCTCCCTCGGGATGTGGTGACAGCTGCCATCGGCTGATCAGATCGGCGACATCGGTCATGGTGCGTTTGAAGTGCTTGAGGGTGGGATCCAACACAAGGGCCGGACGCAACAAAAAGCCCCCACCGTGTGGTGAGGGCTTTCCGATTCAACTGACGCTGAATCTTTTGGTAGAGACTTCAGCCTCAGCCGATGGCGGGAGCCTGCAGAGCCACGGGGGTGGACTCAGCAGCAGCCAGGTCGAGGGGGAAGTTGTGAGCGTTGCGCTCGTGCATCACTTCCATGCCGAGGTTGGCGCGGTTCAGCACATCAGCCCAGGTGTTCAGGACGCGGCCCTGACCATCAAGGATGGACTGGTTGAAGTTGAAACCGTTCAGGTTGAAGGCCATGGTGCTGACGCCCAGGGCGGTGAACCAGATGCCGACCACAGGCCAGGCAGCCAGGAAGAAGTGAAGGCTGCGGCTGTTGTTGAAGGAGGCGTATTGGAAGATCAGGCGACCGAAGTAACCGTGAGCAGCCACGATGTTGTAGGTCTCTTCTTCTTGGCCGAACTTGTAGCCGTAGTTCTGGGACTCGCTCTCAGTGGTCTCACGCACCAGGGAGGAGGTCACCAGGGAGCCGTGCATGGCGGAGAACAGGGAGCCACCGAACACACCAGCCACACCCAGCATGTGGAAGGGGTGCATCAGGATGTTGTGCTCAGCCTGGAACACCAGCATGAAGTTGAAGGTGCCGGAGATGCCGAGGGGCATGCCGTCAGAGAAGGAACCCTGACCGAAGGGGTACACCAGGAACACAGCAGAAGCAGCAGCCACAGGAGCGCTGTAAGCGACACAGATCCAGGGGCGCATGCCGAGGCGGTAGGAGAGTTCCCACTCGCGGCCCATGTAGCAGAAGATGCCGATCAGGAAGTGGAACACAACCAGCTGGTAAGGACCGCCGTTGTAGAGCCACTCATCGAGGGAGGCAGCTTCCCAGATGGGATAGAAGTGCAGGCCGATGGCGTTGGAGGAAGGCACAACAGCACCAGAGATGATGTTGTTGCCGTAGATCAGGGAGCCGGCGACGGGCTCACGGATGCCGTCGATGTCGACGGGGGGAGCTGCGATGAACGCAACGATGAAGCAGGTGGTGGCAGCCAGCAGGGTGGGGATCATCAGCACGCCGAACCAGCCCACATAGAGGCGGTTGTTGGTGGAGGTGACCCACTCGCAGAAGGACTGCCAGCCATTGGCGCCGGAGCGCTGCTGAATGGTGGTGGTCATGAGAACGGGAAAAGATGCTCCGAAGAGCGGTTACGGAAGGGCAGGGATGCCCTGCCACCAATGAGTGTAACGGAAGATTGCGCTCTGTGTGCGGGCGTTCATGAACTTTGTTGCCGCTCGTCGTCGCCCCATCGCTGCCTCAGCGTCGTGGTGTGGCTGCCGGGTGGATCGCCGGTCATGGCGAGATTGTTAGCGTCCGGCCATGGCCCGTTCCACGCCGTTGACACCTGATTCGCCGTTGTGCCCTGCTGCTGGTGAGCGGGTGTTGTTCGTGCGCCTGCCCTGCAATCCGATCTTTCCGATCGGGCCCATTTATCTGGCCGACCACCTGCACAAGTGCTTTCCGGCTCTCCCTCAGGCGTTTCTTGATCTGGCGGCCCTGCCCGTGCTCGATGTGCAGCGGGTGCTGTTGGCCGAGATCGATCGGTTCCGGCCCACCCTGTTGGTGTTCTCCTGGCGCGATATCCAGATCTATGCCCCGGTGGATGGTCGGGGGGGCAATCCGCTTCAGAACTCCTTTGAAGTCTTCTATGCCCAGAATCCGCTGAAGCGCCTGCGGGGCGCCCTGGGGGGAGCTCGGCTCATGGCCAGCCATTACGGCGAGCTCTGGCGCAATCAGCGTCTCGTGCGTCGGGGCCTGCGACAGGCCCGCCGCCATCAGCCTGCCGCCCGCGTGGTGTTGGGGGGTGGCGCCGTGAGTGTGTTCTATGAACAACTCGGTCGCTCCCTGCCCCGGGGCACGATCGTGTCGCTGGGGGAGGGAGAACCCCTGTTGGAGAAGTTGCTGCGCGGTGAAGCGATCACCACCGAGCGCTGTTACGTCGTCGGGGAAACGCCGCGACCGGGCCTGATTCACGAACAGCCGGAGAGTCGGCCGAAAACCGCCTGCGATTACGACTACATCGCCAGGATCTGGCCCCAGCTCGATTGGTATCTCGAAGGCGGCGACTTCTACGTGGGTGTGCAGACCAAACGGGGTTGCCCTCACAATTGCTGCTACTGCGTTTACACCGTGGTGGAGGGCAAGCAGGTGCGCCTGAATCCGGTGGAGGAGGTGGTGAAGGAGATGCGCCAGCTCTATGACCGTGGCGTGCGCGGCTTCTGGTTCACCGACGCCCAGTTCATTCCGGCTCGCCGCTATATCGAGGATGCCAAAACCCTGTTGCGGGCGATCCAGGCCGAGGGGTTGGAGGGAATCCGCTGGGCGGCCTACATCCGGGCCGACAATCTCGATGCCGAGCTTGCCGAGCTCATGGTGGCCACCGGGATGAGCTATTTCGAGATCGGCATCACCTCCGGCTCCCAGGAGCTCGTGCGAAAGATGCGTATGGGGTACAACCTGCGCACCGTGCTGGAGAGCTGCCGGATGTTGGCGGCGGCAGGGTTCCGCGATCACGTGTCGGTGAATTACTCCTTCAACGTGATCGATGAGCGGCCTGAGACCATCCGGCAGACCGTGGCGTATCAAAGGGAACTGGAGCAGATCTTCGGTGCTGAGCGGGTGGAGCCTGCGATCTTCTTCATCGGGCTGCAGCCCCACACCCATCTCGAGCAGTACGGCTTTGATCAGGGGCTGCTCAAACCTGGTTACAACCCGATGAGCATGATGCCCTGGACCGCCCGAAAGCTGCTCTGGAATCCGGAGCCGATGGGTCGCACCTTCGGCCGCCTCTGCCTGGAGGCGTTTGATCGCAATCCGACCGATTTCGGTCGCACCGTGATGGCGTTGTTGGAGCGGGATTACGGTCTAGCGCCGTTGGATGAAGCTCTGCGTGCTCCTGTTCAGGGGCGGGCGGCCTTGGCTCGGGCGGTGAGCTGACGCTGCACCCCCAGCAGGGCAGCGATGGCGACGATGCCCACCAGGCCGCCGAGCGGGTTGCCACCCGGACCGGTGAGCCAGGTCGGTGAAGCTGGAGACCATGCCATTAGCCCGGCCTGAAGGGCAAACCAGCCCCCCACGAGGCCACCGTGGAGCCCGATGCAGCCCCACAGCGAGCCGCCGTCTAGGCGGCGACGGCTTGCCAGGGTGAGGCCCAGCAGAAAAAGCCCGAGCAGTAGCCCCAGCATCGGCCAGAGACCGAGGTTGAAGCGGGTGTGCACCAGGCTGAAGATCAGGGCTTGGCCAGGCAGGGCCCAGCGCTCGCCGATCAACAGCTCCAGTTCCCCCCAGAGCCAGCCCCGGAACAGCAGTTCTTCGGCAAGGCCCACGCCGAAACACAGCACCAGGGCATTCCAGAGGCTGGCTGGGTCGAGCACGCCGATCCAAGTGCCCCAGGGGCCGGCGAGGCTGATGCCAGCGATCAGCAGGAGCAGAAGCAGGGCCCAGCCCAGGCCTCGCATCAGGGCCTTAACTTCGGCGGTCTGGCGTGCATCGCGGCGAAGCCCAAGGCAGTGCCAGGGCTGAGGGACCCGCCAGCGACTCCGCACCCAGCTCGGCAGCAGACAGAGAAACAGCAGCAGGCTGATCAAGGTTCCGAGCAGATCCAGGCTCCCCCTCGGCAAGTCTGGGATCAGGGCCCCGACCGGTTGGATCAGCAGCCACCCCAGCCCATAGAGGGCTGGAATGAACACCACGGTGGGGAGCCAGCGACGGCGCTGTCCAAGCCAGCTCTCCCAGAGGGAGGGGCGGCGGCTGGGGGCGGTCAGGTCTCGGGCTCCAGCGTGCTGGTGAGGCCCTTGGCCTTCAGGGTTTCGCAGTAGAACTCAGCCGGCTCGAGATCACACACAATCACCAGCCCCACACCGGTGTTGTGGGCTTCGAGCATCACCGCCATGGCGTCCTGCTCGCTGAGCTGTGGCACGACCTGCCGCAGGGTCGTCACCACATACTCCATCGTGTTGACCGGATCGTTGTGCAGCAACACCTTGTAGCGGGGAGACTGTTTCCTCACCCGCTCGGTTTGTTTGTCGAGCACGGCGGCCCCGCCGGGGCTGGGGCTGGAGGTGGAACCCACCATGGCCAGATCGCTGCGGTGCATTGAATGTAAGGCGGCCATCATCCGAGGCGACGGATCCGGGCCATGGCCTCCTCCACGTTGCTGCGGCTGTTGAAGGCGGAGAGACGGAAGTAGCCCTCACCGGCGGCGCCGAAACCACTGCCGGGGGTGCCCACCACATGGGCTTTGTGCAGAAGATGGTCAAAGAAACCCCAGGAGTCGAGGCCCTCGGGTGTCTTCAGCCACACATAGGGAGCATGTTCGCCGCCATGCACCTCGATCCCCGCGGCTGACAACTCGCGTCGAATGATGGCGGCGTTCTCCATGTAGAAGGTCACCAGTGCCTTCACTTCGGCCTGGCCCTGGGGTGAATACACCGCTTCCGCCCCCCGCTGAATGATGTAACTCACCCCGTTGAACTTGGTGCTCTGGCGGCGATTCCACAGGCCCCACAGTTCCACCTCGCTGCCATCGGCAGTCTGGCCCTTGAGCCCCTTCGGCACCACGGTGAAGGCACAGCGGGTGCCCGTGAAGCCCGCGTTTTTGGAGAAGGAGCGAAATTCGATGGCGCAGTCGCGGGCGCCCTCGATTTCGTAGATCGAATGCGGCAGGGAGGGATCCTGGATGAAGGCTTCATAGGCCGCATCGAACAGGATCAGGGCCTTATGGGCGCGGGCGTAATCGACCCAGGCTTTCAGCTGTTCCTTGCTGGCCACCGCGCCGGTGGGGTTGTTGGGGAAGCAGAGATAGATCAGATCCACCGGTTCGCTGGGGATCTGGGCGGCGAAGCCGTTCTCGGCACTGATCGGCAGGTAACGAAGGCCGCCGTAACGACCGTTGTCACCAGCCTCGCCGGTGCGGCCGGCCATCACGTTGCTGTCGACATACACCGGATACACCGGATCGGTGACGGCGATGCGATTGCCCTCTCCGAGAATGTCGAGAATGTTGCTGCTGTCGCATTTGGAGCCGTCGGAGACAAAGATCTCCTCCGCATCCACGGCACAGCCCCGCGCCTGGAAATCGTTGGTAGCGATCGCTTCGCGGAGCCAGCCATACCCCTGTTCGGGCCCATAGCCATGAAAGCCCTCCGGCGTGCCCATCGCGTCGATGGCCGTCTTCATCGCCTCGCGGCAAGCCTGGGGCAGCGGTTCGGTTACATCACCGATCCCCAGGCGGATCAGGGCTGCATCAGGATGCTCGGCGCTGAAGCTCTTCACCCGGCGGGCGATCTCCGGAAACAGATAGCCGGCTTTGAGTTTCAGATAGTTGCTGTTGACCAGAACCACGGGCACAGGGGGGCGTTTCTGGAGGGCATCCTGCTATGCGGTCGGCAGGTCCGGGGAGATCGCTCCATACGATGCGGAAAGCGCTTGCCTGGCCATGACCATTGCGCCCACCAGCCCTGCCTCCGGGACCCCAGCTGGATCGGCGCCGGCTCTGGATCGGTGGCCGCCGGTGGCGTTTGAAGCGCTCGTGTCCGAGGGCATCAACAAGCCCGCGCGCTACATGGGCCATGAGCTGGGGGTGAAGCCTCGCGATTGGATGAACGCCAAGGTGCGTTGGGCCCTCACCTACCCCGAGGTCTACGAGGTGGGGGCCAGCAATCTCGGCCACATCATTCTGTATTCCATCCTCAATGCTGTTCCTGGTCAGCTCTGCGATCGCGCCTATCTGCCCGCGAGTGATCTGGCCACGCGCCTGAGAGATCGCCAGCTTCCCCTGTTCGCGGTGGAGAGTCGGCGCCCTTTGCCGGCCTTCGACATCCTTGGTTTCAGTCTCAGTTACGAGCTGGGGGCCACCAACATCCTCGAGATGCTGGATCTGGCCGGCGTGCCGTTGCGTGCCAGCGAACGGGGCGATCGCCCGTTGCAGGATCCCGAGGCGCCGCCGCTGATCTTTGCGGGTGGACCGACGGCCACCAGCAACCCTGAGCCCTACGCCGCCTTCTTCGATTTCATTGCCCTCGGCGATGGGGAGGAACTGCTGCCCGAAATCGGGCTGGTGGTGGCCGATGCCAAGGCAGCGGGCTGGTCCCGCTCCCGTCTGCTTCGCGATCTCGCCCAGGTGCCGGGCGTATATGTGCCCTCGCTCTATGCCCCCGGCGCCGACGGCGTCACGGTGGAGCCCCTGCATGCCGATCTGCCCCGACGCCTGTTGCGTCGCGTCGCCACCCCCATGCCGCACTACGCCATGGGCCTGGTGCCCCACGTGGAAACCGTTCATGACCGGCTCACCGTGGAGATCCGCCGCGGCTGCACCCGCGGCTGTCGGTTCTGCCAACCCGGCATGCTCACCCGCCCCGCCCGTGACGTGGAGCCCGAGGCCGTGATCGAGGCGGTGGAAACCGGGATGGAGATGACCGGTTACAGCGACTTCTCCCTGCTGTCGCTCAGCTGCAGCGATTACCTGGCCCTGCCGGCGGTTGGGGTGGAGTTGCGCAACCGTCTGGCCGATCGCAACGTGACGCTTCAGCTGCCCAGCCAGCGGGTCGATCGTTTTGATGACGACATCGCCCACATCCTCGGTGGCGGTCGCCAGGCCGGTCTCACCTTTGCGCCGGAAGCGGGAACGCAGCGTTTGCGCGACATCGTCAACAAGGGCCTCACCGATGCGGATCTGCTCAACGGAATCCGCACAGCGATGCAGAACGGGTATCGCAAGGTGAAGCTCTATTTCATGATCGGTTTGCCCGGGGAAACGGATGCCGATGTGCTCGGCATCGCCGAGACCTGCCGGATGCTTCAAGAGCGCTGCCGCGACCTGGGGCGGCTGACTCTGAACATCACGATCAGCAACTTCACGCCTAAGCCCCACACACCGTTTCAGTGGCACAGCGTGTCCACCAGCGAGTTCCGGCGTCGCCAGGAGCTGTTGCGGCACGCGTCCCGGTCGCTCCGGGGGGTGCGGTTCAACTTCACCGATGTGCGGCTGTCAGCGATGGAAGACTTCGTGGGGCGAGGTGACCGGCGCCTGGCCCCCGTGATCGAGGCGGCCTGGCGCGCCGGCGCCGGCATGGATGCCTGGTTTGAGTCGTTGGATCGCACCTATGCCGCCTGGACGGAAGCGATCGCTGCCGCCGGGCTTGAGGGTCGCTACCGGGATCTCGAGCTCGGCGGCTGGAGTGCAGCCGCTGCGTTGGATCGGGAGGATCTGGAGCGGTTCTGCCTCCAGCCGCTGCCCTGGGATCACATCGATACTGGCCTTGCTAAGACCTGGCTGGCCGAGGATCTGCAACGGGCGCTGGCGGCGGCGGTGGTGCCCGATTGTTCCTTCGAGGGGTGCAGCAGCTGCGGGGTGTGTGGACCGGACCTCGGTCACAACGTGGTGGTGCCTCCCCCCCCGGTGCCCGAGCAGCGGCCAACGCTGCCACCGCCGAGTGCCCGGGTCTGCCGCCTTCGCTTCGGCTTCAGCAAAACAGGCGCGATGGCCCTGCTCAGTCATCTTGATTTGGTGCGGATGCTGGAGCGGTCCCTGCGGCGTTCCGGCTTGCCGGTGAGTTACACCGGCGGATTTCACCCCCTGCCCCGCCTGCAGATCGCCCTGGCCCTTCCCCTGGGGGTGGAAGCCTATGGGGAATGGTTGGATCTCGAATTTCTGGAGATGGTGGATCCTGCCGCTGTGATGCAGGTCTGGCAGCGCACGCTTCCCGCTGGCTTCCAGCTGCGCTCGGTGGAAGCGGTGCCTGTCTCCGAGCCCAGCCTGTCGCAACGGCTGGCATCGGCCGAATGGCGATTTTGTCTTCGAGTGGTGTCAGGCGAGACCCTGACGCCCGCGCGGTGGGATGGGGCGATTGATGCCGTGTTGGCCAGGGAGGTGTTGGTGTGGCACGACACCGATAAAAAAGGGCGGCCGCGGCAGCGGGACTGCCGCCCCTCGCTCCTGGCCTTGCGTCGATTCGAAGAGGAGCCGGCCGGCGTCATGCCCTTCGCCCTCGAGGCTGCCATCGATGCCCAGGGGCGCAGCCTCAGGCCAGGTCAACTTCAGCATTGGCTTGCGGAAGCCCTGGCGCTCGAGCTGAGCGTTCACTCCCTCGAGCGCACAGCGTTACGGCTGCATCCCGCCGCCACGCCAGTGCTAGGTTGACATCAAGACGACACCTGATGGGCGTTTTCGCCATCACGACGTCCCGGCTTCTTGCTCCCAGATCCTGAGGACAACGAGGCCCTACCGCCTCCGGTTCCGTCCAATTCGATGGTTGGGTCGGACCTGTTCATAGGAGGTCATCCTCCGATTTCTTTGATAGCGGCTCCAGCCATTGCGGCTCTAGCCCTGGTTGTTTCTTCCCCGTGCAGCGGGCCGGTCGGCCCTTGATCGGGTTCCAGCCCCGACGGGCGCTCACTGACCTTCTCCATGCCCCAGCAGATAGTCATCGCCGAGCAGCTGCGGATCGCCGCAGTGCTCACCGATGAGCGTGTTGATGAACTGATCGTTGCCCAGGGCCGATACCAGATCGGTGACGTGTATCTCGGCACCGTTGAAAATGTTCTGCCTGGAATCGACGCTGCTTTCGTCAACATCGGTGAAAGTGAGAAGAATGGATTTATTCATGTCACCGATCTCGGCCCCCTTCGTCTGAAGAAAGGAGCGGCCGGCATCACCGAATTGCTCGAGCCCCGTCAGCGGGTGTTGGTGCAGGTGATGAAGGAGCCCACCGGCACCAAGGGGCCGAGGCTCACCGGCAACCTGGCCTTGCCCGGTCGCTATCTGGTGCTTCAGCCCAGTGGTCAGGGCGTGAACATCTCTCGCCGCATCAGTGCCGAAGGAGAGCGCAATCGTTTGCGGGCCCTCGGTGTGTTGGTGAAGCCACCCGGTGCGGGCTTGCTGATCCGCACGGAAGCGGAGGGGATCAGCGAGGAGCTGTTGATCGATGACCTCGAGGCCCTGTTGCGGCAATGGGAGGCGATCCAGCGGGCTGCAGAAACGGCCACCCCTCCGGTGCTCCTCAACCGTGATGAAGACTTCATCCATCGCATCCTGCGCGATCACACCGGCCCTGAGCTGGTGCGCGTTGTGGTGGATGACTCCGCTGCGGTGGAGCGGGTGAGCAGCTTCCTGGGTGAGGAGGGCGCCAATGTGCTGGTGGAGTCCCACCCGGAGCCGGGCGAACTTCTCGAGCATTACAAGGTCAATGCGGCCATCCGGGATGCCCTCAAGCCCCGCGTCGACCTTCCCTCCGGCGGCTACGTGATCATCGAGCCCACCGAGGCGCTCACGGTGATCGATGTCAATTCCGGCTCGTTCACCCGTTCGGCCAATGCGCGCGAAACGGTGTTGTGGACCAACTGTGAGGCGGCAGTGGAGATCGCCCGACAGCTGAAATTGCGCAACATTGGTGGCGTGATCATTGTCGATTTCATCGACATGGATTCGCGCCGTGATCAGCTCCAATTGCTGGAGTACTTCACCGCCGCGATTCGCGACGACAGTGCCCGGCCTCAGATCGCCCAGCTCACGGAGCTCGGTCTCGTGGAGCTGACCCGTAAACGCCAGGGCCAGAACATCTACGAGCTGTTTGGACGGGCCTGCCCCAGCTGCGGAGGTCTGGGCCATGTGGCGGTGCTGCCCGGCAAGGATCTGCTGCAACCGTTGGCCACGGCAACGGGCCTGGTGCGCTCGGCTGCGTCGGCCCGGGCGGAGGTGGCGCCTCCTGCGGAGGCTGGATCCGGCCGTCGCCGTCGCGGCGGGCGGGGGCGTGGCGGTTCTGCTACCGCCGCTGACGATGCCATCAGCACCGTCAGTGCCGACTCCAGTTCGGCCGAGGTGGATGTGTCGGATGCCGTAGCCACCCAGGAGCTGCCATCCCGCCGCCAGGATCCTGAGTTGGTGGCTGTGCCGATGACGGATCAGCAGGAGGAGGTGTATGGCTGGTTGGGCCTCAATCCTGCGCTGCTCTTGGATGAGCCGCCCGAGAGTGACAACCTTATGGTGCGGGTCGTTCGTCCCGGTGCCGATCCGGAGGCGGTGTTGGAGGAGGCACGCCAGCACTTGGCTGCTGCGGGCAGTCGGCGGCGGCGGCGTGGCAGTCGGGGCGGCAGCCGGAGCAACGGTCGCGGTACTGGCGCGAACGGTGACGCAAGCGCTGCCGATCGCGCCGGTGGGGAGCGCGACGCTGCCCCTCTGATGGTGGAGATCACGCCGCTGGAGATCACCCCGTTCGACACCAACCCTCTTGAGCCTGCACCGCAGGCGCTTGAACCGCAGGCGCTTGAACCTCAGACGCCTGCACCTCAGATGCCTGAACCCGCCAGCACCATGGCCTCTCCTGCCATCAGCGTCGACGAGGGCGTCGATCCGGATCAGGAGCCTCGCCGCCGCCGTCGCCGCTCCTCGGCGGCCACGGCGGATTGATTCCCTGTCCAGAGCCGCGATGGCGGAATGGACAGCGGGGGTGGATGAAGTCGGCAGGGGCTGTTGGTTCGGTCCGGTGCTGGCGGCGGCCGTGGTGTTGTCGGAGCCTGCAGCGTCGCGGCTGCTGGCCCAAGGGCTCACCGACAGCAAGCGGCTCAGCCAGCGTCGTCGCGCTCAGCTGGTGCCCTTGATTGAAGCGGAGGCCTGCGCCTGGGCCCTGGGGCAGGCGTCGGCACAGGACATTGACAGCGGAGGCATTCGCGCAGCGACCGAGCTGGCGATGCTGCGCGCCCTGCAGCGCCTGCCTCGATGTCCTGATCTGGTGCTGGTGGATGGGGTGTTGCCGCTTCGGCCCTGGCTGGGCCCCCAGGAGACGATCGTGCGAGGTGACAGCCACTGTGCCTCCATTGCCGCCGCAAGTGTGTTGGCCAAGCAAGCCCGCGATGGCCTGATTCAACGTCTGGCTTCCCGTTTTCCTGAGTACGGCCTGGAGCGCCATGCCGGCTATGGCACGGCCCAGCATCGCCAAGCGCTGCTGAGCCACGGCCCCACGCCTCTGCATCGCCACACCTTTTTGCGCAAGCTGTTCAGCGCGAGGCCGGATCCCGGCACCAGGCCCGAAAGTCCGCCACCAGCTGCCGACCGACGCGTCCCTTGATCGTGAGCAGGATGCCGTTGAGGATGGATTCGCCGGTGCTTTCCAGCACCTTGCGAGGAATCAAGCGCAGCAAGGGCGGCTGACTCACCTGCACTCCGAGGGTGGCGAGTCCCTGCAGACCGGAGTCGCTGGCTTCCAGCACCGCTTCCAGGCTCAACTGAAAATCATCCACCAGGCCGAGGCCTTCAAGATCGGCCTCGATCGCCCGCATGATCAGCTGATGGTCGGAATGGATGACCTCCAAGCTCACCACCGGCTTCACCCGCAACTGAAACACCTGCAGGGTGGTGACGGTGTAGCGGTACCGGCCGGGAGACAGCAGGGTCAGCTGCTGAGGATCCAGGAGGGCCTTGACGACCCGGTCCGTTTCCTGGAGGTAGGCCGGCAGTGCCTCCACCTGCTCATAAACAGGAAGATCCAGGTGCTGGCTGGCGCGGAAGGCCAGGGGCATGGGCGGCGTCAGACGCGGCATGATCCTATCGAGTGTCTGTGGAACGAATCGATGCCCACCCGCGTGGCTTTTCTCGGGCCGGAAGGGACCTACGGCGAGCGTGCGGCCCGTGCCATGGTCAGCCTGGAAGGCCTGGAGGCGGTGGAGCTGGTTCCCTGCGCTGGCCTGCGGTCGGTCGTGGAGCACGTGGCCGATGGCCGTTGCGGCGCCGCCGTGGTGCCCGTGGAGAATTCCGTGGAGGGCGGGGTGACCGCCAGCCTCGATGGTCTCTGGTCCCATCCGGAGCTGTGCATTCGCAGGGCGCTGGTGCTCCCGATCCGTCATGCCCTGCTCAGCAGTGGCCGCTTGGAGCAGATCTCGGAAGTGCTGTCCCACCCCCAGGCCCTGGCCCAGTGCAGTGGCTGGTTGGCGGAGCATCTGCCCGGTGCCCTGCAGCTGCCCACCAGCTCCACGGCGGAAGCCGCACGCATGGTGCAAGGCAGCCAGTTTCGAGCGGCGATTGCTAGTCGTTCGCTCGCCACGCCGGGTGCGCTGGAGGTGTTGGCCTATCCGATCAATGACGCCATCGGCAACTGCACCCGGTTTCTCTGGTTGCAACGTGGCGATCGCTGCCAATCGGGTGACGTGGCCAGCCTGGCCTTCTCACTGCATCGCAACGCGCCTGGAGCCCTACTGGAGGCCCTGGGCGCTGTGGCGGCGCTGGGCCTGAACATGAGTCGGATCGAATCCCGACCGTCGAAGCGCGAATTAGGTGAATACGTGTTTTTTGTGGATGTAGAGCTGCCCCCTGAAGACGATGGTCTGCTGCTCAGTGCCCTCACGGAACGGATGTCTCCCTTCTGCGAGCACCTGAGCCAATTCGGCGCCTATCCGAGCACGGAGTTGGAGCCCGACTGATCACGGCGGAACACCCCGAACTGCATCAGCCCTGTGGCGAACGCCCAATGCATCAGGAGGAGTGTTGGCGTTTCCCTCAAGCCCTGCAGCACAGCTTTGGGGCCGAGGCTGAGCACGGCGCCGGGGCGACGCACCCCCTCCAGGATCGAGTCAATCCAGGAGGGCAGGGTCGCTGCGGTCCAGTCGGCGCTGACGATGGTACCGCCGTGGTTGTAGGGACTGGCGTTGAGATTGGCGCAGAAGCCCTTAATGCTGGCGAATTCCGGGTGGGCCCACTGGGTGAGCAGTTGGTGCATCACCTGCCGCTCGAGCCCCGACATTGCGCCGTCAGAGGCATCGCGGCGATTCCAGTCGGCCACGGCGAGAACGCCGCCGGGGCGGAGCACGCGCAACAGTTCATCGGCGTAACGCTGTTTGTCGGGCATGTGAGGACCGCCCTCGACGCTCCACACGGCATCAAAGTGGCCGTCGGCGAGTTGCAGATCGAGGGCATCCATCACCGCAAAGCGGCAACTCAGACCCGTTGGGGTGAGGCTGGTGGCACGGGCCACCTGAGCGGGACTGATGCTGATTCCCAGAACATCAAAGCCGTACTCACGCGCCAGGATCCTGGCGCTGCCGCCAATGCCGCAGCCCACATCGAGGAGGCGCGAGCCGGGGGGCAGCTGATCGAGACCACTCCAGTGCACGAGGGCATGCACGAAATCAGCCTTGGCGGCTCGGAAGTCTCGCCGCCGAGGCGGCTCGCCGTAGTGCCCGAGGTGCACGTGTTCGCCCCAGAGCTGCTCGAGCAAGCGATCGTCGGTCCAGGCGTCATAAGCCGCAGCAACACTGGCGCTGGAGTGATAGGCGCGATTGCGGCGACTCCAGATGGCAAGGCCCACGGCAGCGGCGGCCGTGGGTATGCCAAGGGCCAGCGCGATGCTGGTGGCGTTCAGCATCCCTCTGAATTCGCCAATGTGTCGCGGAGCACTGTCCGCGCCGCCAACTGGCGACGTGTTTCATCGAGCATGGCGAACTCCTGTTCCAGGCGCTCCCGGGTGCTGGTGAGTTCCAGCAACTCCTGTTGTTGATCTGCCACGGGACCTCCCAGGTGGGCGCCGATCCAGAACGACAGTTCCCGAGGCAGATCGGGCAGGTCATCGGGAAGGCTGGCGGGTGATCCGGTCAGTTTCCCGGTCAGTTCCACCACATCCCTGAGGGCGTGATCGACGGAGCGAGTGAGTGATTCGAGGTCGGACTCGGCCGTGACTGGCTCGTCCTCGATCCATGTCACCATTGCCGTGCGGAAGGGGGTCTCGCGCACCACATCCAGCACGCGGAAACGCTGTTGGCCCAGGGTCACGATGTTGCTGCGACCGTCCTCGGCAGTTTGATGCTGCAAAACCTCAGCACAGCACCCCACCGCAGCCATCGCTTGATTCTGTGGATCCCAGCGCACAACGCCAAAACGGCGATCATCTTCGAGCACACTCTTGAGCATCATCCGATAGCGCGACTCGAAGATATGGAGTGGCAGCACCTCACGCGGAAAGAGAACGACATCCGGCAGAGGGAACAGCGGTAACTCTCTGACGGACAGGTCAGCCACGCAGTTTCATTGCAATCACAGCAATCCTAGGCAGCTGACCCGGAGGACGGGGAGGCTCAGAGCTTCACTTCAATGTCGACACCACTGGGAAGATCCAGTTTCATCAGGGCGTCAATCGTCTTCGCCGAGGGGCTGTAGATGTCGATGATCCGGCGGTGGGTGCGGGTCTCGAAATGTTCGCGGGAATCCTTGTCCACATGGGGTGAACGCAGCACGCAATAGATCTTGCGTTTTGTGGGGAGGGGAATGGGGCCGATGGCGGTCGCCGCCGTGTTGTCGGCCGTTTCAATGATTTTGTCGCAGGAGAGATCCAGCATGCGGCGATCAAACGCCTTCAGGCGGATGCGAATCTTCTGCTGAGCAATGGCAGTGGACATGGAAAGCGAAGGAGAGGAGCCCGCCGGTGGCGGAAGCTGTGAATTGTCGAGGTTCGTCTTGAAAACTGTAGGGGATGGCCCTGCCTAGGCAGGACCATCCCTGAGACTCATCGCCGTGCGATCACTCGATGATCTTGGACACCACGCCAGCACCGATGGTGCGGCCACCTTCGCGGATAGCGAAGCGCATGCCCTGCTCAATGGCGACGGGGCAGATCAGTTCGCCGGTCATCTTGATGCGGTCACCGGGCATCACCATTTCCACATCGCTGCCATCGTCAGCGGTGAAGGCGGTGATCTGACCGGTCACATCCGTGGTGCGGATGTAGAACTGCGGGCGGTAACCAGCGAAGAAGGGGGTGTGACGACCACCTTCTTCCTTCTTGAGCACATACACCTCACCCTCGAACTTGGTGTGGGGGGTGATGGAGCCAGGCTTCACGAGCACCATGCCGCGCTCGATGTCTTCTTTCTGAATGCCGCGGAGCAGCAGACCGACGTTGTCGCCAGCCATGCCCTCATCGAGCAGCTTGCGGAACATCTCCACACCGGTGACGGTGGTTTTGCGGGTGTCCTTGATGCCGACGATTTCGATTTCCTCGCCCACCTTGACCTTTCCGCGCTCGATCCGGCCGGTGGCCACGGTGCCGCGACCGGTGATGGAGAACACGTCTTCCACGGCCATCAGGAAGGGCTTGTCAATCTCCCTCTCAGGCTCGGGGATGTTTTCGTCAACGGCCTTCATCAGCTCGTCGATCTTCGCTTCCCACTCGGCGTCGCCTTCGAGGGCTTTCAGGCCAGAGACCTGCACGACGGGGATGTCATCGCCGGGGAAGTCGTAGCTGGAGAGAAGTTCGCGGATTTCCAGTTCCACCAGTTCGATGATCTCCTCATCGTCGACCATGTCGCACTTGTTCAGTGCCACGACCAGGGCGGGCACCCCGACCTGCTTGGCCAGGAGGATGTGCTCCTTGGTCTGAGCCATCGGGCCATCGGTGGCGGCGCACACGAGGATGGCGCCATCCATCTGGGCGGCACCGGTGATCATGTTCTTCACGTAGTCCGCGTGACCAGGGCAGTCCACGTGGGCATAGTGACGGGTGTCCGTCTCGTACTCAACGTGTGCCGTGTTGATGGTGATGCCACGCTCGCGCTCCTCGGGAGCACCATCGATGTCGGCATAGTCCTGTTTCTTGGCCATGCCCTTCTTGGCGAGCACGTTGGTGATCGCAGCGGTGAGGGTGGTTTTGCCATGGTCAACGTGGCCGATGGTGCCGATGTTGACGTGGGGCTTGTTCCTTTCGAACTTCTCGCGAGCCATTGTGGTTAAAGAATCGGGGGTGGAATTAGGGTTGGGTAGAGATCAGGAATTGCCCTGATTCTTGGAGATGATGGCTTCAGCGACGTTGCGAGGAACATCCTCGTAGTGGCTGAATTCCATCGAGAAGATACCCCGACCCTGAGTCATGGATCGGAGTTCCGTGGCGTAGCCGAACATTTCGGCCAAGGGCACCTTGGCCGAGACCTTTGACGTGCCATCGTCAATGGCCTGACCTTCAACCTGTCCCCGTCGGGATGACAGGTCGCCGATGATCGAGCCGAGGAAATCCTCGGGGATCTCGACCTCGACCTTCATCATCGGTTCAAGCAGCACGGGATTGCACTTCTTAACCGCATCTTTGAAGGCCATGGAGCCGGCAATTTTGAATGCCATTTCCGACGAGTCCACATCGTGGTAAGACCCGTCCACCATGGTGACTTTGACGTCGATCATGGGGAATCCAGCGATGACGCCGGATTCGCAGGTTTCCTTCATGCCCATTTCTGAGGGCTTGATGAATTCCTTGGGGACGACACCGCCAACAATTTTGTTGACGAATTCAAAGCCAGACTCGGGTTCGCCGGGCTCCATTTCGATCACGACGTGGCCGTACTGACCCTTGCCACCGGTCTGGCGGGAGAACTTGCCCTCGCCCCGTGCTGAGGCGCGAATCGTTTCGCGGTACGACACCTGCGGTGCGCCGATGTTGGCTTCCACCTTGAATTCCCGCAGCATGCGATCCACAAGGATTTCCAGGTGAAGTTCGCCCATGCCGGCAATCACGGTCTGGCCGGTTTCAGCGTCGGTGTTAACGCGGAAGGTGGGATCTTCTTCGGCGAGGGCAACCAAGGCCTTCGAAAGCTTCTCCATGTCGCCCTTGGTTTTGGGTTCCACGGCCACCGAGATCACCGGCTCGGGCACGAAGAGGGTCTCGAGAACGATGGGATCTTCCGGTGAACAGAGGGTGTCACCGGTGGTGGTGGCTTTCAAGCCCAGAACAGCTCCGAGGTCACCGGCGCGCAGTTCATCCACCTCTTCCCGGTCGTCTGCCTTCAGCACCACCAGACGGGAGATGCGTTCCTTTTCCCCTTTGGTGGAATTGAGCACATAGCTGCCTTTCTCCAACACGCCGGAATACATCCGCACGAAGGTGAGCTTGCCGTAGGGATCGGCCATCACCTTGAACGCCAGGGCACTGAATGGAGCCTTGTCGTCGGAAGGACGCACCGCTTCTTTGCCGTCGGGCAGAACGCCCTGGATGGGGGGCACATCCACGGGGGCGGGCAGGTAATCGACGACGGCGTCGAGCACCAGCTGCACACCTTTGTTCTTGAAGGCGGAGCCACAGAGCATGGGCACCAGCCCGTGCTTCAGGACACCGATTCGGATTCCGTTCTTGAGTTCCTCGTCGCTGAGTTCACCCGTTTCCAGGAACTTCTCGATCAAGACTTCGTCGGTTTCCGCCACCGCTTCCATCAAGGTGTTGCGCCACTCCGCAACTTCATCGGCCATATCTGCGGGGACATCAGTGATTTCGATGTCTTTCCCTAAATCATCTTTGTAGATGTAGGCCTTGTTGGCGACGAGGTCGATGATGCCACTGAGATCCCCTTCCGCACCGATCGGAAGCTGGATCGGAACCGCATTCGCTTTGAGGCGATCCTTGATCTGACCATGCACCTTGAGGAAATCGGCGCCGGTGCGGTCCATCTTGTTGACGAACACCATGCGGGGCACGGAGTAGCGATCGGCCTGGCGCCAGACGGTTTCCGACTGGGGCTGTACGCCACCCACAGCGCAGAACACAGCGATCACGCCATCGAGAACACGCATGGAACGCTCCACCTCGATGGTGAAGTCCACGTGTCCAGGAGTATCAATGATATTGATCCTGTGATCTTTCCAACTGGTGGAGATGGCGGCCGCCGTGATGGTGATCCCGCGTTCGCGCTCCTGGGCCATCCAGTCGGTGACGGCGGCGCCATCGTGCACCTCACCAATCTTGTGCACCACCCCGGAATAGAACAGAATTCGTTCGGTGGTGGTGGTTTTGCCGGCGTCGATATGGGCGGCAATACCGATATTTCTGACGCGTTCCAGGGGAAAGGCGCGAGCCACAGGATACTCCGGGGTGGGGCGTTAAAAGGCGGGTGAGACTCTACAGGTCCGCCCTGAACAGACGAGAGCTGGCAGGGCGACGCTGAGTCAGTAGCGGTAGTGGGCGAAGGCTTTGTTGGCTTCAGCCATTTTGTGGGTCTCTTCCCGCTTGCGAACGGCGTTGCCCGACTCATTTGCCGCATCCATCAGCTCACCAGCCAGCTTCTGGGCCATGCTGCGGCCGTTGCGGGAGCGGGAGAAATTGACCAGCCAGCGCAGGGCCATGGCGGTGCCTCGCTCCTGGCGCACTTCCATCGGCACCTGGTAGGTGGCGCCACCGACGCGGCGGGCGCGGACTTCCACCAAAGGGGTGGCGTTCTTCACCGCGGTTTCGAACAGCTCGAGGGGATCGCCGCCGGTGCGCTCTCCGATCAGGCCGAAGGCGTCGGACAGGATCCGCTGGGCCGTCGACTTTTTGCCGTGCTTCATCAGGCGGGCCACCATCATCGTGGCCAGGCGGCTGTTGAACTGGGGATCGGGAAGGATCGGGCGCTTTTCGGCAGCGTTGCGGCGGGACATGAACCGTTAAGGATGAGGAGGGGATGGACGGGAAATACGAGAACGCGACAGCAGATCAACGGGCTTGCGTGAGGCCCGACTGATCACTCCTTCGGAGTCTTGGCGCCGTACTTGGAGCGCGATTGACGGCGGTCCTTCACACCGGCCGTATCAAGCGTTCCACGGATGATGTGATAACGAACGCCAGGCAGATCCTTCACACGACCGCCGCGGATCAGCACCACGGAGTGTTCCTGCAGGTTGTGACCGATGCCGCCGATGTAAGCCGTGACTTCGAAGCCGGAGGTCAGGCGCACACGGGCCACTTTGCGCAGTGCCGAATTGGGCTTTTTCGGCGTGGAGGTATAGACGCGTGTGCAGACACCACGACGCTCAGGACAGGCCCGAAGGGCCGGCGATTTGGTCTTCGCCTTGAGGCTCTGACGCTCGTGACGGATCAGTTGTTGGATGGTTGGCATCGACGGTCGGGTTGCGGCCGGAGACCCGACCTGATTCGACAATCCACAACCATACCGGGTCGCCTGACCCGCGTTTCAGAGCCGGGTGAAGGCACTACCGCAGGGGCAGCAACGGATGCCGCTGCGGGCGGTCACCAGGAAGCCGCCGCCACTGAGGTCGCCGCGATAATCCAGGCACAGCCCTTCCAACGCTTGGGCCTGGCTGCTGGGCGCGTGCAGGGTGATGCCGTCCGCCCGGGCAATCGGCTGTCCTCCCATCGGTCCCGGTTGCAGGCGGATCACATGCTCTTCACAACTGCCGCTCACCAGGTCGAGGTGCATCTGGCCGGGGGTGCCGGCCGCTGCGGCCTGACGACCCAGCTCTGCAGCGGCGGCAGGGGTGATCAGCAGGTTGGCACCCATGGAATCGTCAACTCAGTTCGCGGTTTTCATCACTCTGGCACCAGCCCCAGGGCGTTCTGCACCCTGGGCGGGAAGGAGCGCCCTGTCATCACCAGTTGGTTGGCGACCAGCAGGGAGGTGGAGCTGCCGCCATCCAGATTCAACGCATCACCGAGGCCGAGTTGCTGGAGGGCAAGGCTGGTCTCCAGCAGGGTGGGATCGCTTCCCCTGGCGCCTTCGATGGTCATCAACCAGAGCCGCTGCTGATCCTGCGCCACGACCGTGCGGGGGGCCCGCAGCGCCATGAATCCCGCACTGAAGCCCTCCTGGCGTCCGTTGAGCACGACCCGGCCGTTGCTGAGCAGCAGTGGACCGCCGCCGAGCACCTGGGACCGTTCACCGAGGGGAGAGGAACTGCTGACCTTGATCTCCACTGCGTCATCCAGGCCTGCCGGCAGCGGGGCGCCGCCCCGGGCGACGATCAGATCGGTGCCGCTGGCCAGGGGGACGCCACGGGCCAGTTCGGCTCTGCTGTGGAGAGCGACGACACGGCCTGCGCGCACGCTCAGCGCCTGCTCTTCGCCACTGAGAGCGCGGTAGTAAGGCCCCCAGGCTCTGGTGTAGCGACTCAGGCCCCGTTGCACGAACCCGCTGTTGAGTAGTCCCAGCCCCCAGCGTTCCCCACTGGCGAGAAGCAGTTCCTGATTGAGGCGCAACCGACCGAACGCGAGGCGCTCGCCGGGATCCCAGCCAATGGCGCCCCGATTCAGGATCGGCCCGGAGAGCCAGGAGCCGTTGAGGCGCACCGCGCCGAGGGGCAGTTGACGCACCCGGTTGAAGAAACCACCGTTCACGGCCACCATCGCGCCGGCCGGTTGGGCCAACTGGTTCAGGAAGCGCAGCCCTTGTTGGGCCTGCGTGGGGGCCAGGGGGAGCAGGCGGAGCCCCTGGCCCTGGGGAACCGCGCCGGCCCGATACACGGTGAGAGGTTTGACGCCGACGGTGACCGTGCGTCGATCGAGCACCAGGCCGCGGCTGATCAGGGATTGGACCGCTGGGCTCATCAGGGCGGTCGCCAGGCGGTCGATGCCCTGGCTGCGGCTGTTTTCACCCCCGGTAGAGACGCCATCGAGAACGATGCGCCAGGGATCGGCCAGGGTGAGGGTGGCGAGAGCCTGGCCCTGGCCGGGTAAGGCCAGTTGGGACCGCTGGCGCTGGATCCGCAGCCCCATGCCGCGCAGTTGGCCGGCCTGGGTGGGCGTCGTGCTGACGCCAAGCACCAGATCATTGCCGAGGCGCTGCACCAGGGCCGGGCCGCTGAGATCCAGAACCAGTCGATTGGCGGTGCTGCCCTTGCCGCGTCGCAGCTGCTGCACCCGGGGCGCGGGGAGGGAGACCCTCAGGCTGCGGCTCGAGCGGCTGGTTTGCACGCCGACGGAGTCCAGCCACCCGGCGACCTCGATGGCCACTTCATCCTCGAGGCTGCGTTGCGGCAGAGAACTGAGCGCCACTTTGCGGCCATACCACTCAAGCTGTTCGCCCCGATCGGACTGGGTGCGCACAAAACCGAACTGACTGATCAGAAGATCCAGCGGTAGCCAGAGTTGCTCGGGCCGCCGGTTGTCGCTTCCGACCCAAAGCCAGGCTGCCTCGAGGTCATGGCCACCGATCCGGATGCGATCGCCGCGCTGCGATGGGGAGAGCCGCACCTCGGCGATGGGGCTGGGTGGTGGCGGCAGATCGACCATCGCGCAGACGCTAACCACGTGGCGCTGACGCTAGCCCGGTCTTTGGGGCTGCACCGTGCCTCCTTAAGATCTGAGATCGCGTCGATGGGTTATGACACACCTCGCAGGCTCATCTTGGCCCTATTGCGACAGCCGCGCTCCGGCTGCTGTGACCGGTGAGAAGGATGCCTGTGGTGTGGGCTTCCTCGCCAATCTTCAGGGTGTTGCCAGCCACTGGCTTTTGGAGCAGGCGCTGCGCGGGCTGGGCTGCATGGAGCACCGCGGCGGCTGCGGCGGCGATGGCGACTCCGGTGATGGCGCCGGTGTGCTCTGCGGCATCCCATGGCCCTATTTGGAGGCGGTTTGGCCTGAGGCGGCAGCCGTTGAAACGCCACGCGGCCTGGGCATGCTCTTCATGCCCACCGATCCGGAGCGGCGCGCTGAGGCGCAGCGTTTTGCGGAACAGGAGGCTGCGGCCCTTGGTCTGCGCTCCTGTGGCTGGCGGGAGGTTCCTGTCGATTCCGTTGTTCTGGGGCCTCTGGCGCGAGAGACCGCGCCCAGCATTGTTCAGTGGGTGTTGTGTGGCGGCAGTGATGGTGACGCCCTGGAGGCGCTGTTGTTCCGCCTCCGCCGTCGGATTGGTGAGCGCGCACGTCAGGCCTGGGGTGCGGAGGCCGCTCGCGATCTCTACATCGCCTCCCTGAGCTCCCGCACGGTTGTTTACAAGGGGATGGTGCGCTCGGAGGTGCTGGCGGCCTTTTACGCCGACCTCCGGGATCCCCGTTTTGCGGTGAGCTTTGCGGTGTATCACCGGCGCTTCAGCACCAACACCCTGCCGCGTTGGCCCCTGGCGCAACCGATGCGCTTGTTGGGACACAACGGTGAAATCAACACGTTGCTGGGCAATCTGAACTGGGCCCGCGCTTCAGAAGCCCATCTTGAGGATGTGTGGGGTGACGCGGCTGCCGATCTCAACCCGGTGGTGAATCCCGCCTTCAGTGATTCCGCCAATCTCGATGCCACCCTCGAGCTGTTGGTTCGCAGCGGTCGTTCGATCACCGACAGCCTGATCACTCTGGTGCCGGAAGCGTTCCGCCATCAACCCGAGCTGGAGGATCGCCCGGCGGTGCGAGCGATGTATGAGTTCAATGCCGGTCTGCAGGAGCCATGGGATGGCCCGGCGCTGCTGGTGTTCGCCGATGGCAAGCGGGTCGGCGCCACGCTGGATCGCAATGGCCTGCGGCCCGCGCGCTACTGCATCACCGACGATGGCTTTGTGGTGATGGGTTCCGAAACCGGCGTCGTCGATCTCAGTGGGAAAACTGTGATCAGTCGCGGTCGACTCGGGCCTGGGCAGATGCTGGCGGTGGATCTTGAGCGCGGCGAGCTGCTGGACAACTGGGCGGTGAAAGAGGATGCGGCGGCCCGCCATCCCTACGCCCAGTGGCTGGAGCAACACCGCCGCAATCTGGCGCCCCAGCCTTGGAGCAACGACCAGCAGCTGGCTGATCTCGATCTGCTGCGGTTGCAGACGGCCACCGGATTCACGGCCGAGGATCTGGAGCTGGTGATCGAAGACATGGCGGGCGCTGCGAAGGAGCCCACCTACTGCATGGGGGATGACATCCCACTGGCGGTGCTCTCTGACAAGCCCCATCTCCTCTACGACTACTTCAAACAGCGGTTCGCTCAGGTCACCAACCCGCCGATCGACCCCCTGCGGGAACAGCTGGTGATGAGCCTGGAGATGCATCTGGGGGAGCGTCGCCCAGCGCTCCGGCCCCAGCCCGAGGCCGCCGCCCTCGTGCATCTCGATTCGCCGGTGCTGAATGAGGCGGAGCTCGAGGCGATTGCCCATCAGGGACTGCCCTGCACCACGCTCTCCACCCAGTTCGATCCCGCCGCCTCACTCGATGGGCTTGAGAAGGCGCTGGATCGGCTTTGCGCTGCGGCATCCGCAGCGGTGGAGGCGGGATCTCAGATTCTGGTGCTGAGTGATCGCCATGGCCTGGCCGGTGCTCCCGCCCATCCAGCGGCCACCGCCGCCTCCCTGCCACCGCTGCTTGCGGTCGGGGCGGTGCACCATCACCTCCTCCGCGCCGGACAGCGTCTGCGGTGTTCCCTGGTGGTGGACACCGCCCAGTGCTGGAGCACCCACCATCTCGCCTGTCTGATCGGCTACGGCGCCAGTGCCGTCTGTCCTTGGCTCACCTGGGAGACAACGCGCCACTGGTTGGCCCATCCCAAAACCCAGAAACGGATCGAGCAGGGCAAGCTGCCCTCCCTGACTGCCGCCAAGGCCCAGGCGAATGTGCGGCTGGCTCTGGAGAACGGTCTGCGCAAGATCCTCTCCAAGATCGGGATTTCTCTGCTCGCTAGTTATCACGGCGCCCAGATCTTTGAGGCCATCGGCCTCGGTGCCGATGTGATCGATCGCGCTTTCTCCGGCACCACCAGCCGGGTGGCCGGGCTTTCACTCCAGGAGTTGGCTCGCGAGACCCTGCTGCTGCACGCTAAGGCCTTTCCCGAGCTCAATCGCAGCAAGCTCGAATTCATGGGCTTCGTGCAATACCGCACCGGCGGGGAGTACCACCTCAACAGTCCAGAGATGGCCAAGGCCCTGCACAAGGCGGTGCATGAAGGACCGGGTTATGACCATTTCTCCACCTATCGCACCCTGTTGGAGAACAGGCCGGTGACGGCGTTGCGGGATCTGCTCGAGTTCAAGCCAGCCACCACGCCGTTGCCCCTCGATCAGGTGGAGAGCGTGGAAAGCATCTGTTCCCGCTTCTGCACCGGGGGCATGAGTCTCGGAGCATTGTCGAGGGAGGCCCATGAGGTGCTGGCGGTGGCGATGAATCGCATCGGCGGCAAGAGCAACAGTGGAGAAGGCGGTGAAGATCCAGCGCGCTTCAAGGTGTTGAACGACGTTGACGCGGCCGGCCACTCCACCACCCTGCCCGCAATTCAGGGACTCCGGAACGGTGACACCGCCTGTTCGGCGATCAAGCAGATCGCCTCGGGGCGTTTCGGCGTGACGGCGGAGTATCTGCGCAGCGGTAGGCAACTGGAGATCAAGGTGGCGCAGGGTGCCAAACCCGGCGAAGGAGGCCAGCTACCTGGACCCAAGGTCGATGCGTACATCGCCTGGCTTCGCAACAGCAAACCGGGCGTGGCCCTGATCTCACCGCCACCCCATCACGACATCTATTCCATTGAGGATCTGGCCCAGCTCATCCATGACCTGCATCAGGTGCATCCCAGAGCCAGGGTGTCGGTGAAGCTGGTGGCGGAAATCGGCATCGGCACCATCGCCGCCGGTGTGGCAAAGGCCAATGCCGACGTGATCCAGATTTCCGGCCATGACGGTGGCACCGGCGCTTCTCCCTTGAGCTCGATCAAGCATGCGGGCAGCCCCTGGGAGCTTGGCCTCACCGAGGTGCATCGCAGCCTTATGGAGAACGGTCTGCGGGATCGGGTGCTGCTGCGCGCCGACGGTGGTTTGAAGACCGGCTGGGATGTGGTGATGGCCGCTCTGCTCGGCGCTGAGGAATACGGCTTCGGTTCGGTGGCGATGATCGCGGAGGGCTGCATCATGGCCAGGGTCTGTCACACCAACAATTGCCCCGTGGGCGTGGCCACCCAGAAGGAGGCCCTGCGCAAGCGCTTCACCGGGCTGCCGGAGCACGTGGTGAATTTCTTCCTCTATGTGGCTGAGGAGGTACGTCAGTTGCTGAGTGTGCTCGGCGTGGCCCGTCTGGAGGATCTAATCGGTCGCAATGACCTGCTCCAACCACGGCAGGTGTCGTTGGAGAAAACCGCCGCGCTCGATCTCACCACCCTGTTGGCACCGGTGCCCGGCCATGGGGAGCGCACCTGGTTGCAGCATGCCGCTGAAGCCCATGGCAATGGCCCGGTTCTGGAGGATCAACTCCTGGCCGATGCCGAGTTGATGGCTGCGATCGAGAGCCACGGTTCGATTCGCCGCAGCCTGGAGATCGCTAACACCGACCGCAGCGTCTGTGCGCGCCTGGCCGGTGAGATCGCCGCTCGCCATGGCAATCGGGGCTTCCGCGGCCAGCTGCAGCTCCATTTCCAGGGTGCTGCCGGTCAGAGCTTCGGCGCTTTTCTAGTGCAGGGCATGGATGTGCGTCTCCAGGGCGAAGCCAATGACTACATCGGGAAAGGGATGAACAGTGGCCGCATCGTGCTGGTGCCGACGGCCGAGGTCCTCTCTCCCGGCGAGCAGGTGATCATCGGCAACACCTGCCTGTATGGCGCCACCGGAGGTGAGGTGTTCGTGCATGGTCGCGCCGGGGAGCGCTTCGCTGTGCGCAACAGCGGCGCCCACACTGTGGTGGAGGGCGCTGGAGATCACTGCTGCGAATACATGACCGGTGGCATTGTGGTGGTGCTCGGCAGCACCGGTCGGAACGTCGCCGCGGGCATGACCGGTGGGGTGGCTTTCCTGCTGGATGAGAACGGTGGAGTCGCTGACCGGGTGAATCCCGAGATCGTCGAGATCTGCAGCCTCGAGACCGCAGAGCAGGAGGCCGTGCTCAAACCTCTGCTCGAAGCCCATCAAGCCGCAACCGGCAGCGAGATGGCCGCGGCGATCCTGTCGGACTGGACGCGGTGGAGGTCACGCTTCAAGGTGCTGGTTCCCCCCAGCGAGAGAGCGGCCATGGGTCTGGTGGATCGCGCTGCCGTCACGGCCTGATCGGCCAGGCCCCAGGCGTGCCCCTCTTCATCAAGCACGAGACGTTCACGCCTGCCACGGCCGCCTTATCCGTGGCTCAGCGTCGTCGTCATCTGGAGGCCCATCGCGATTGGGTGGAGCAGCAGCGGACCTCAGGATCGATTCTCTCCAGTGGCTTCCTTGTTGATGGCGAGGGCCAACCCGGCGGCGGCGGGCTGCTGGTGCTGGAGGCCGAAAGTTATGCCCAGGCCCTGGCGCTGGTGCAACAGGATCCGATGGTGGCTCGCGGCCTGGTGGACTGGACGTTGCAACAGTGGCGGCCGGTGGCGGGGCTGCCGCTCATTGACGCCCCGTCTCCAGCTCCAGGCCGGCCCGACTGAGATTCCATTGCTGGATCGCCGTGGCTTCAGCGCTGCGGGCCGCTTGCAGATCGCGTTGGGCCAGCAGCAGTTCGGTGACCGGCGCAATGCCGGCGCGATAGCGCAGCTGGGCATCCCGCACCGCTTCTTCGGTGGCGATCACGGCCTCCCGGCTTGAGACCATGGCGGCCTTGGCGCTGCGGTGGGTGTGCCAGAAGGTCTCCACCGCCTGGATGATCGTCTGTTTGCGTTGTTCCAGCAGCAGGCGTTGTTGGTCGACCTGACTGCGCGCCAGGGCTGCACTCTGGGCTGACAGCCCGCCGTCGAACAGGGGTTGGCGCAGGGTGAGCAGCACGCCGTAGTCGTAAAAGCTGCCGCTGGCACTGCCGCTGCTGGTCAACGTTGGCAACTCCAGTTCACCGGCGACGGGCACATTGCTGACGCGACCACTGCTGTTGAGCACCGGCACATTCAGGTTGTCGCCACTGATGCCGCCGCCGAGCAGGAGCCCCACCCGCGGCAGCATCGTGCCCCTGGCGGCCCTCACTTTCGCTTCCGCAGCGGCCTGTGCCTGCGCGATCACCTCCAGCGCCGGGCGATTGCGGGTGGCGGCCTCGATCGAGGTCTGCAGCTCCAGCGGCCATGGCGACTGGGCCAAGAGGGGATCGGTGGCTTCCACGCTTTGATCAGCAGGAAGGTTGAGCAATCGGGCCAGGGCGCTGGCGGCGATCGCCCGGGCCGAGCGGGCGGCGCTGAGTCCGCGCTGGTCGGTGGCGAGCAGGGCACGAGCACGGAACACATCGATGCGTGCGCCCAGCCCGCCATCCCGCAGCGCTTCCGCATCCTTGAGCAGCTCGCTGGAGAGGGCGATCGATCGCTGCCATACGGGGATCAGCGCATCGCTGAGCTGCAGGTTCAGGTAGGCATTGGTGATGGCGAACCGGCTCTGTCGCCGCTGCTCGGCGATCCGTGCCGCGGCGGCCTGATCGAGGGCCTTGGCCGCCGACAGCAGCGGTCCACGTTCGAAGTCGATCAGGGGATAGGTGAGTGCGAGCCCGATGTTGCCGAAGGTGTTCTGGATCACGGCGTAGCCATCACCGCCGAGATCGAGATCGAGATCGCCGATGGTGGGCAGATTGGAAATGAAACCGATCGAGCTGCCCACCTGGGCCCAGCTGCCGAGGCCCACCACATCGAGCTTCGGCAGAAACAGGCTGCGGCTGACGCCGACACCCGCTGCCGTGGTTGCTTTTTCGGCCTCGCTCTGTTGGAGCATGAGCGAGGCTTCCATGCCCTGCGCCAGGGCCTGGTCCAGGCTCAGGCCGAGAGGATCGCTCAGCCTTTCGGGTGCGGCGTTGGCCGGCAGCCAGGATGCGGCGGCCATCAGCAGGGAAACCAGGAGCCGTCGTCGGAGCATGCCGGTGAATCCTTCAGCGGTGGCTCGGAGCCATCCAAAAACGGCGCTACCCTACGCGCGTTTTAAAAGCGCATAGGTGAAGCGCGGATGGGTGCTCTGTTGCAACGGTGCTGGCCGATCGCCCTTGTCACCGGCGCGACAGCGGTGTGGGCGGTTGTACCGGCGATCAATGTGCAAGTGTTCGGATCCGCCGTGTTGCTGTCCCCTGGCGACCGCCGGGGGCTGTACAGCCGCTCCCCCGGCCAGGTGCTCAACCTGAACGTCCCAGTCGGAACGCGTGTGGCCAAGGATCAGGTGCTCGTCCGGCTCGATCGCATCGATCAGGCCGCCCGCGGTGGTCCCGCCCCCACCGGTCAGCCCCAGGCCCTGGATCGTCAGCTCGAGGCCAACGCAGATCAACAGCGGGGATTGGTGGAGCAGTTGCGCGCCAACTCCTCTGAGGTAGAGGCCCTGCGCCAGCAGATCACCACACTGCAGGTGAGCAATCAACCGGTGGGGCAGCAGCTCACGGCGCTGGAAGACTTGCGTCAGAAGCAGGTGATCCCCACCTACAGCCCCCTCTGGGTGGCCGCCCAGGATCTTTATCTCGGCAACAAGGCGGCCATCCGTTCGCTCGAGGCGAAGATCGCTCAGCTGGAGGCCAATCGTGGTCTCCTCCAGGCCCAGCAGGCCGAGTTACGGGCGGTCCGGGCCGAGCTTGAGGCCCTGAGTCAGTCGCTGGAGCTGCGCGCTCCCGAGTCCGGCCGGTTGGTGAGCTGGGCCGTGGAGGAGGGCCAGCCCGTGCTGCCTGGCGAGCGCCTGGGCACGTTGGCTCTGGAGCGTCCCCGTGCGGCATCCAGGCAGGCGATGGCTCTGTTCACCGAGGCGGATGCCACGCGGCTTCGCGTCGGCGCACCGATCGAAATTGAGCCGATCCTGCAGAGCCGCAATCAATACGGCGGCACGGCTCAGCGCTACGGCGGCGTCGAAGGAACAATCAAGGCGATTTCGCCCACACCGCTGGATGCGGCCGCCCTCGCCAGTGTGGTGGGCGAAGCGGATCTGGCGGTGTCGCTGGTGGCGCGGGCCCGGCAGGAAGCCTTTGGGGAAGGAGGCGATCCGCTGGCGATTCTTCCTGGCAAGGCCACGGCGCCACTGATGCTCGTGCGGGTGGAGTTGGAGTCGGCGCCAACCCCCTCCGGATTGCGCTGGAGTGGGGGCCGCGGGCCTGATCTGCGTTTTGACGATGGTCAGCCCGCTGAAGCCAAGGCCTCCGTGGAACGACGGTCTCTAGTGAGTTACGCCCTGCCGTTTCTGCGCTGGATTGCCGGCTTCAATCGCTGAATCTTTGATCTCCCAGCCACCCCATGTCCCGTCATCCCCTCGCCCCATCCAGTTGGTTGAATGCCCTGCGTCAGCCGGCGCCGTGGATCGCCCTCGTGTTGCTCGCGATCACGGTGTTCAGCACGGCACCAAGGCTCTGGTTCTGGTTGGCGCTGCTGATGATTGTGCTGCTGGTGGGCTGGGTGCAGGCGCTCAAGCATGACCCGGCCGATCCCCATGGCGACTGAGGCCCAGTGGCTCGGCTTGCGGGCGGCGCTGGCGATCGGTCTCGCTGCGAGCATCACGCGGCTGATCTGCCTCACGCTCGGTCTGGGCGATATCCCCGCCGCCTATGGCGTGGTGGTGGGCGTGTTGGTAGTGCGTCCAGATTTCTGTCGCTGGCCTCCGCTCATCTACCCGGTGTTGATGCTGATCGCCGCTGTTGCGATGGGCCTGGGGCTCAGTGTGCGCATGATGTTTCCCGATGCCCCCCAGGTGTGGTGGTTCGGCATTGTTGGCGTGGTGATGCAGCTCCTGGCGGTGGCACTACCGGCCAAGCTGGCGTTGCTCACCAATGTGGTGGCCGCCGCCGGGGTGCTCCCCCTGCTGGATCCGTCGGCCGCCTGGGCTGACTGGGGACATCAGCTGGAGGCCATCGCCATCGGCTTGGCCGTTGGCACCGCCCTGCAGTGGGGATTGACGCCATCGGGCTATGGCGCCCCGGCACCGCCCAGTGGGCCGGAGGGGGAGGATCTGCCTCTGCCGGAGCGCTATCGCTTGGCCTTCGCCAGCTGGAGCTTCTGGCGCAAACTTGTGCTGGCGGCGTTCGCCCTGGCGATCGGCGTTGGCCTGGGAGCGCAGACCCCCAAATACCTCTATTTCGGTGTGGTGCTGCTGCTTAACGACAGCATTGGCGCCACCATGGCCCGCGTGCGCGACCGGATGGTGGGGGTGAGCCTGGGGGTGTTGATGCCCCTGCTGGTGTTCAACACCATCGGTCTCAACAGCGTCGGTGTGGGGTTGGCCATGGGTGGCACGGCGGCCCTGGTGGCTGCCCTGAATCTCGGCCCCTACCTGCGCACGGCCCTGATCTCCAGCGGTGTGGCGTTCGCCGGCTATGGGCCGCTCGTGGCCTGGTACATCCCGAATCGCTGGATCGACTACCTGCTGGGAAGCGGCCTGGCGCTGTTATCCGGGGTGCTCCTCTTTCCCCAGTCCTCGTTGCGCCGCTACCGACGTCTATTGGATCGGGGTGATCCGGAAAGCCTGGAGCAGCTGCGCCGGCTCTACCCGGCGGCCCGTGAAGAAGCCGCCTGGCTGGGGCAGGGGCTTGTCAGTCCAGACGCTCAGCGTGGGTGAGTGGCCATCAACCGTTGAACCTCCGCCGCGTGATAGCTGCTGCGCGTCAGCGGGCTGCTCACCACCTGCAGGAAGCCGAGCTGGTCTTCACCATGCCGGCGGAAGCTCTCGAATTGGTCCGGGGTCACGAACCGCTGCACCGGCAGATGCTTGGGCCCAGGCGAGAGGTACTGGCCGATGGTGACGATGTCGACCGCATGGCGCCGCAGGTCGGCCAGCGTCTCGTGCACCTCGGCATCGGTTTCCCCCAGCCCCACCATCAGGCCTGATTTGCTGTAAACCTTCGGCCAGCCCTCCCGAACGCGTTGCAGCAGCTCCAGGGAGCGGCTGTACACCCCCTGCGGTCGCGCCCGTTTGTAGAGGGTGGGAACGGTTTCGATGTTGTGGTTCAGCACATCGGGCCCGGCGTCCATCACGGTGGCCAGGGCGTTCCAGTCGCCACAGAAATCAGGAATCAGCAGTTCGATCGTGGTGAGGGGAGAGCGCTGCCGCACCTGTTGGATGCAGGCGACGAACTGGGAGGCGCCGCCATCGGCGAGATCGTCGCGGTTCACCGAAGTGATCACGACATGGCGCAAGCCCAGACGGGCCACCGCCTCGCCGAGTCGCTCCGGTTCGGTGGGGTCGAGCTCCCGCACGCTCTTGTCGAAATCAATGTCGCAGTAGGGGCAGGCGCGGGTGCAGCCCGGCCCCATGATCAGAAAAGTGGCGGTGCCGCCGGCGAAGCATTCGCCGATGTTGGGGCAGCTCGCTTCCTGGCAAACCGTGTTGAGCCTGAGATCGAGCAACAGATCGGCCACGGCGCCGATCCGTTCCCGCTGCGGCGCTTTGACGCGCAGCCACTCAGGTTTCAAGGCGGAGGTCATCTTCTACAGTCGGGCCATCGGGATGTAGCGCAGCTTGGTAGCGCACTTCGTTCGGGACGAAGGGGCCGCAGGTTCGAATCCTGTCATCCCGACTGCATGACGATCAGCTCAGGGCAGCGCCGGGGTACCCCCTCGGCGTCACCATCTGATCCGAGGCGACGTAGGTGCTGCTGTTGCCCACCAGTAACACCGTCAGCATGTCGACGTCGTCTGGATTGAGCGCGCCCAGGGTGGTGTGGTGCAGGCTCTCCTCCTTGCGGCCGAGCTGGCGGGCCAGCAGCACGGGCGTGGTGGCGCTCCGTTCCGCCAGCAGCAGGTCCCGGGCCCGGGCCAGTTGCCAGTCTCGATCTCGGGAGCGGGGGTTGTAGAGCGCCACGACGAAATCGCCCTTGGCGGCAGCCTCCAGCCGTCGTTCGATCACGGGCCACGGGGTGAGGCGATCACTGAGGCTGATCGTGCAGAAGTCGTGCATCAGGGGGGCTCCCACCCGGGCTGCCGCCAGCTGCAGCGCGGAGATGCCGGGGTGCACGGCAAAGGCGGGGCGCTCGCATTCCGGCAGGGCCAGCCAGAGCTCCAGGGCCAGTCCTGCCATGCCGTAGATGCCGCTGTCGCCCGAGGACACCAACGCCACCCGCACGCCCTGCCGGGCCAGGTCCAGCGCCTGGGCGCAGCGTTCCCGTTCCCGGGTGAGCTGACCATCCAGGCGCACCTGATCGCAGCGCCGCAAGGGTTCCAGCAGGTCGAGGTAGAGGCCATAGCCCACCCAGACGCTGCACTGGGCCAGGGCGCGCCGGGCCTCGGGAGTGAGAAGGTTCAGATCTCCAGGACCGCTGCCGATCAGATGGAGCTGCCCCCGCTGGGGAGCCTGGGGCAGGGCCGCCTGGGCGATCGCCACCGTGGCGGCACCCCGTTCCTCGCTGCTCTGCGGTTTTTCGATTGTTTTCGTCTGCCGTAGATGGCCCTGTTCCCCTGCAGCGAGAAGGGCTGCGGCTTCCGCCACCGATGCCGTGCCCATTTCCGCTTTCACCACGTCGGACGGGGTGGGCACCGCCACGGCCGCCAGTGCTTCAGCGCTATGCAGGCGCATGGGCCAGCCGCGTTGCTGCGCCAGGGCGATCAGGGCTGGTTCATCGCCTTTGCGATCGATGCTGCTCAGGCCGGCCACCGCTTCGATCGCCAGGCCGGCGTCTTCGAGCGACCGTTCGATCGCCCGGGAGATGAGGCTCAGGCTGGTGTCTCTTTCGCAGCCCACCCCAAGCCAGAGGCAGGCGGGATGCCAGGCACAGCCGTCGTCGCGGCGGTGCTCCGGGCCGATGGTCAGATCCGCCTCGAGCGCATCGTCCGTAGCGCAACAGTTGTGTTGAGCCCCTGGCGCCTGACGCCAGAGCGGGCTGCCGGCGGTCTGCAGGACACGGCTGCTGCGGTTCTGCGCTCGTTCAATCATCAGCGCGCTCCATCGGCTGCCACTGCCGCTGCGCTGCCAGCCCCAGCCCTCGCCGAAACCATCCAGGGCCAGGCGGTCGTGGCGGGCGCTGTCGCCCGTGATCACCGCCTGCCCGTTCAGCGCAGCGGCCAGACCATGGGCCCACAGTTCAGCGCCGGCGCGATGGCTGCCGAGGAGGGGAATCACCTGGCCACCTTCAGCATCCAGAACGAGCACGGCCGGATCTGTCTCTTTGTCGGATAACAGTGGCGCCACGAGGCGGGTGGCTGCTCCCACGGCCCCAATCAGGATCAGTCCGCCGCACCGATCCCAGTGGTTCGCAAGCAGATCAGCGGCAGCACCGATCAGCAGGTCGGCCGGTGGGCTGGGCAGGGAGGCTGACGCCTGCGGCGTGAGGGCGATCCAGTGGACTTCGCCGGCTTGTTGAAGACGCTGCAGCAGGGGAAGGGCACGGCTGGATAGCCCCAGAGCCAGGCAGGGCTTTGGGGCTCGGGTCGGTGACGGGGAAGCGGCGTTCAGAACAACACGGTCGAGGGTCAACGCTGGGTGCCGTCTGGATTCAACAGCTCCCGCGCTGATCCTCCCAGGCTGGTGGTCGGCAGCCGCGGTGGTGGCTCGGCGCGCTGGGGAGGAGGGGCGTCCTCAGGGGCCATCTTCGGCTCGAGATCCGGTTCGATCTTTGGGGGTGCTGCCGTCTCGCCATCGGTTGATGGCTCGGGTTCCATGGCCAGCGTCGGCGCCGTTTCAACGTCCGGTTCCGGTTCCGGTTCCTGTTCGGGGTCTGGCTCTGGGTCTGTGGGTGCCGGGGTCTCGCCCAGAAGGCGAGCGAGTTGGTTGTCGCTCAGGTGGTCTTGCAACCAGATGGGTGGCTGCTCTGATCCCTGCGGTGTGGCGCGCAATTGGTTGTTGAACACGGGCGTGATCGGTTCTCCGAGGCCATCCAGCAGCTCCATCTGCACGGCCTGGGTGCCGCGTCCCTTGGTCTGCAACCACAGGGCCTGCTGCTGGTCCAACAGAACGCTGTCGCCGTTGAGGGTGAGTCGCAGGCGCCAGCGCCCATCCCCCTCGCGCAGGTTCTGCAAAGGGGCATTCCACACCAGCCAGTCGAGAAGCAGGGGTTGGCCTTGGCTCAGTTCAGAGGGACTGACCAGCACCAGCCAGGGATCCTCAGGACCGGGCTGGGTGTTGGGCAGGGCCTGAATCTGGTGCAGCCGCCACTGCAGGCTGGCGCCGGGGAGCTTGACTGCCTCGCCCCATGGAGTGGCGGCGTAGGCCGTGAGCCGATGGCTGCCCGGGCTGAGCGCCGGCAACGTGACCTGGATCCGCCCATCGTTGAGATGGCTGAAGCGTTGGGGGGGGGCTCCGTCGATCTGCAGGGCGATGTGGGCGCCGGGGCCCAGGTCCGGATCGGCTGTGACCGGCCAGTCCTCGACCTGCAGGGTCAGGGTCCAGGAGGCCTCACGGAGCACTGTTCCGTCCTGCGGACTCACCAGAGAGAGTCGGGGCCGCCGGCCATCAAGGCGACGCTGCAGCTGCTGGACGCCGCCGGGTGCGGCGACCTCCTGCAGTGTGCCGCTGGCGGCCGGGATCACCGGGCTCGCCCCATCGCCGCCGGTCGTTGTGGACCAGGGGAGGGACAGGGCGGAAACCGGGCTGGTCCAGCTCAGCGTGATGCAGGCGCAGAGCAGAACCGTCATCAGGCGGCGCAGAGCCGGAGGCCCCATGGACGATGCGGCGGATAAAGGGCATTCTGAAGCTCACCGGTAGCGCCGCCCACCCGCCGCTGTTTGTGTTAGTCAGGACGAAAAGATTCTCGTCAGCACGTGCGGAAAGAGCTCAAAGTTTCCCGGGTTCGTTGTTAATCACTTGCCGTCAGACCCCCTGTCACGACTGGTTCGCGGCGGGATTGAACCTTTGTAACTCCTGGGTCGGGAGATGGATCTTCGCCTCTATGCTTCCGCCAGCGGTCCCCTCTTTGGGGCCCAATGCTCCAGTGAGAGTCAGGGATTTCTGTTCCTGGCAACCACTGGCGCCCGGGTGCGGTGACGCTCTGCTGAGCTGTGCCCGGGGCCCCGGCGAGCCATTTGGTTTGCCGGAGGGGTGGCCCACCACCTCGATCCCGTCCCTCGAGGAACGACTCGATGACCATCAGCCCACCAGAGCGTGGGAGCACCGCGAAGAGCCAGGTCGAAAAGGTCAACAATCCGGCGACCTTTGAACTGTTCGGTAAGCCCGGACATTTCGACCGAGCCCTCGCGAAAGGTCCCAAAACCACCACCTGGGTTTGGAACCTCCACGCCAACGCTCACGATTTCGACAGCCACACGAGTGACCTTGAGGAGGTCTCTCGGAAGATCTTCAGTGCTCATTTCGGCCATCTGGCCGTGATTTTCATCTGGCTGAGCGGCGCTTTCTTCCATGGCGCCCGCTTCTCCAACTTCTCCGGCTGGCTCGCCGATCCCACCCACGTGAAGCCCAGTGCTCAGGTGGTGTGGCCGGTGTTCGGCCAGGAAATCCTCAATGGCGACATGGGTGCCGGTTTCCAGGGCATCCAGATCACCTCCGGTCTCTTCCATGTCTGGCGTGCCTGGGGCATCACCAACGAGACCCAGCTGATGTCTCTGGCCATCGGCGCTCTGGTGATGGCCGGCCTGATGCTGAACGCCGGTGTCTTCCACTACCACAAAGCAGCGCCAAAGCTGGAGTGGTTCCAGAACGTTGAGTCGATGCTCAACCACCACCTGGCTGGCCTGCTGGGTCTGGGCTCCCTCTCCTGGACCGGGCACCTGCTGCACGTGTCTCTGCCCACCACCAAGTTGATGGATGCCATCGACGCCGGCCAACCGCTGGTGCTCAACGGCAAGACGATCGCTTCAGTGGCAGACATCCCCCTGCCGCACGAATTCTTCAACCAGGATCTGCTGGCGCAGCTCTATCCCGGATTCAGCGCCGGTATCGGTGCTTTCTTCCGCGGCGATTGGGCTGCCTACAGCGACTTCCTCACCTTCAAGGGTGGCGTGAACCCCGTCACCGGCAGCATGTGGATGAGCGACATCGCCCATCACCACCTGGCCATCGCGGTGTTGTTCATCGTGGCCGGTCACATGTACCGCACCAACTGGGGGATCGGTCACTCCATTAAGGAGATCCTCGAGGGTCAGAAGGGCGACCCCCTGCTGTTCCCCGCCACCAAGGGCCATGACGGCCTGTTTGAGTTCATGACCACCAGCTGGCACGCTCAGCTGGCTGTGAACCTGGCGATGCTCGGCTCCCTGAGCATCATCGTGGCCCAGCACATGTACGCGATGCCTCCCTATCCGTACATGGCGATCGATTACCCGACCCAGATCGGTCTGTTCACCCACCACATGTGGATCGGTGGCTTCCTGATTGTGGGTGCGGCCGCCCATGGCGCGATCGCGATGATCCGCGACTACGACCCCGCCAAGCACGTGGATAACGTGCTCGACCGAGTGCTCAAGGCCCGCGATGCCCTGATCAGCCACCTCAACTGGGTGTGCATCTGGCTGGGCTTCCACAGCTTCGGTCTCTATATCCACAACGACACCATGCGTGCCCTGGGTCGTCCCCAGGACATGTTCAGCGACTCGGCGATCCAGCTGAAGCCCGTCTTCGCGCAGTGGATCCAGGGTCTGCACGCTGCCGCCGCCGGCAGCACCGCACCCAACGCGCTCTCCAGCGTCAGTGAAGTCTTCAACGGCACCGTCGTCGCCGTTGGCGGCAAGGTCGCCGCTGCCCCGATTCCTCTGGGCACCGCTGATTTCATGGTGCACCACATCCACGCCTTCACGATTCACGTGACGGTGCTGATCCTGCTGAAGGGTGTGCTCTACGCCCGCAGCTCCCGCCTCATCCCCGACAAGGCCAACCTGGGCTTCCGCTTCCCCTGTGATGGCCCCGGTCGTGGTGGCACCTGTCAGGTGTCCGCCTGGGACCACGTGTTCCTGGGTCTGTTCTGGATGTACAACTCCCTCTCCATCGTGATCTTCCACTTCAGCTGGAAGATGCAGAGCGATGTGTGGGGCACGGTGAATGCCGACGGTTCCGTTCAGCACATCACCAACGGCAACTTCGCCAACAGCGCTATCACCATCAACGGTTGGTTGCGTGACTTCCTGTGGGCTCAGGCCGCACAGGTGATCAATAGCTATGGCTCCAACACCAGCGCCTATGGCCTGATGTTCCTGGGTGCCCACTTCGTCTGGGCCTTCAGCCTGATGTTCCTGTTCAGCGGCCGCGGCTACTGGCAGGAGCTGATCGAGTCCATCGTTTGGGCTCACAACAAGCTGAAAGTGGCTCCGGCCATCCAGCCCCGTGCGCTCTCCATCACCCAGGGCCGTGCCGTGGGTGTTGCCCACTACCTCCTGGGCGGTATTGCGACCACCTGGGCCTTCTTCCACGCCCACATCCTTGTGGTCGGCTGATCTCCACCTGTCTTTTCCCTAATGGCAACGAAATTCCCTTCGTTCAGCCAGGGTCTGGCACAGGACCCGACAACCCGCCGTATCTGGTACGGCATCGCCACGGCTCACGACTTCGAGAGCCATGACGGAATGACGGAGGAGAAGCTTTACCAGAAGCTCTTCTCCACCCATTTCGGTCACCTGGCCATCATCGGCCTCTGGGTTTCGGGCAACCTGTTCCACATCGCCTGGCAGGGCAACTTCGAGCAGTGGGTCGCCGACCCCCTGCACGTGCGCCCCATCGCTCACGCAATCTGGGATCCCCACTTCGGTCAGGGCGCGATTGACGCCTTCACTCAGGCGGGTGCGTCCTCCCCGGTGAACATCGCCTACTCAGGCCTGTATCACTGGTTCTACACAATCGGCATGAAGACCAACGCCGAGCTGTATCAGGGTTCCATCTTCATGATGATCCTGTCGGCCTGGGCTCTCTTCGCCGGCTGGTTGCATCTGCAGCCCAAGTTCCGTCCCTCCCTGGCCTGGTTCAAGAACGCTGAATCACGCCTCAACCACCACCTGGCCGTTCTCTTCGGCTTCAGCTCCATCGCCTGGACCGGTCACCTGGTTCACGTGGCGATTCCTGAGTCCCGCGGTCAGCACGTGGGTTGGGACAACTTCCTCAACGTGATGCCCCACCCCGCCGGTCTGGGCCCCTTCTTCACCGGCAACTGGGGTGTGTATGCCCAGAACCCCGACACCATGGGTCAGGTGTTCGGCACCGCCGAGGGTTCGGGCACGGCGATCCTGACCTTCCTGGGTGGATTCCACCCCCAGACGGAAGCCCTTTGGCTCACCGACATCGCCCATCACCATCTGGCCATCGGCGTGATCTTCGTGATCGCCGGCCACATGTACCGGACCAACTTCGGGATTGGTCACTCCATCCGCGAGATCCTCGAAGCCCACAATCCCCCTAAGGGAACCCCTGGTGACCTCGGCGCCGGCCACAAGGGTCTCTACGACACCATCAACAACAGCCTGCACTTCCAGCTCGGCCTGGCCCTCGCTTCCCTAGGCGTGGTCACCAGCCTGGTGGCGCAGCACATGTATGCGATGCCTTCGTATGCCTTCATCGCGAAGGACTACACCACCCAGGCAGCGCTTTACACCCACCACCAGTACATCGCCATCTTCCTGATGTGCGGTGCCTTCGCCCACGGTGCGATCTTCTTCATCCGTGACTACGACCCCGAGGCCAACAAGAACAACGTTCTGGCCCGGATGCTCGAGCACAAGGAAGCGATCATCAGTCACCTGAGCTGGGTCTCTCTCTTCCTCGGTTTCCACACCCTCGGCCTCTACGTCCACAACGATGTGGTCGTGGCCTTCGGGACTCCCGAGAAGCAGATCCTGGTGGAGCCCGTCTTTGCCCAGTTCGTCCAGGCCGCTTCCGGCAAGGCGATGTATGGCTTCGACGTGCTGCTCTCCAACGCCGGCGGTGTGGCCGCCAATGCCAATGCGGCCTACATGGGCGGCTGGATGGATGCCATCAACAGCGGTGGCAACGATCTGTTCCTGCCGATCGGCCCTGGTGACTTCCTGGTGCACCACGCCATCGCCCTGGGCCTGCACACCACGACCCTGATCCTGGTGAAAGGCGCACTGGATGCCCGTGGCTCCAAGCTGATGCCCGACAAAAAGGACTTCGGCTACTCCTTCCCCTGCGACGGCCCCGGCCGTGGCGGCACCTGCGACATCTCGGCCTGGGACGCCTTCTATCTGGCCGTCTTCTGGGCTCTGAACACTGTGGGTTGGGTCACCTTCTACTGGCACTGGAAGCACCTCGCCATCTGGCAGGGCAACGTGGCTCAGTTCAACGAGTCCAGCACCTATCTGATGGGTTGGTTCCGCGATTATCTGTGGCTCAACAGCTCCCAGCTGATCAACGGCTACAACCCCTTCGGCAGCAACAACCTCGCCGTCTGGGCCTGGATGTTCCTGTTCGGCCACCTGGTGTGGGCGACAGGCTTCATGTTCCTGATCTCCTGGCGTGGTTATTGGCAGGAGCTGATCGAGACCATCGTCTGGGCTCATCAGCGCACGCCTCTGGCCAACCTGGTGGGCTGGCGCGACAAGCCTGTGGCTCTGTCGATCGTTCAGGCGCGTGTGGTGGGTCTTGCCCACTTCACGATCGGCTACATCCTCACGTACGCCGCCTTCCTGATCGCTTCCACCTCTGGCAAGTTCGGCTGATTGTCAGTCGCTTGACTCGCCAACCAGTGAGTCGTTCATCCACCCCGTCCGGTTTACCGGGCGGGGTTTTTTGATGGCGGCTGTGGCTCTGGTGTGGCCATAGGATCCGGCCTCTGCTGCCGCGATCGGATGACCAGTCAGTGGGACAACTTCCTGCGCAACCTCGGCGAGTGGCACGGCACGTTTGCGTCGCTGGATTCCCAGCAGCGGGAGCAGTCACGCACCTCCTCGATTCTCACCTTGGAGCAGGGAGACGATGCCCGTCTGGTGCGCTTCGGGTTGCAGCGCTGGGAGGACGCGGCGCTTTCAGGCCCGGCGGCTGAGCGTGGCGCTCCCAGCAGCGCCATGCAGCAGGACTACCGCACCCTTGGCAAGCAGGTGGTGTTCTTTCCTTCCGGTACGTTCTGCAAGGGGTCGCAGCAGTTGGCGCCCGGAACGGCCTTTGGTGGTGAATTCGGCTTCATCGCCGGCGACCGGCGTCATCGTCTGGTGATTCTCTACAGCGAGGCCGGCCGCTTTGAGCGCTCGGTGCTGATTCGCGAGTTCCGTGCCGGCACGGCGACTGAGGAGCAGCCTTCCCTTGCGGCCGAGCAGTTGTTCGGCTCCTGGCAGGGAGAGGAGGCCACGATCAGCGCGGATTGGCCCGAGCCCAGTGTTCAGGCCATCACGATCACGATCGAACCGGCTGATCTTGCTGGCGTCCGCTGGCTGCCCGACGCCGGTGGTTTTCGCGTGCCGGAGCAGGTGAGCCATCGCCAGGCCTTCCTGGTGGAGGCCTGGTGGAAACCGGGCCCCGACCAGTTGGAGCACCTGATTCGCCGCTACGACGGCACCGGCGCCTGGCAGTCGGCCAGTCTGCAGCGCCTGCGGCGCTGAGTCAGGCGCTGAAGGTGATGTCGAGGGTGCGCAGGTAGGTGTGCAGGCCGGCATCCTGAATCGGCAGCACATAGGCATCGGCGCCCGAGTTGTTGTGGTGCGAATGCCAGTAGCCCGGAGGTGTCACAAAGGCGGCGCCCTCCACCCAGTCTTCCCGGTGGGGATTGCGGATGGTTCCATTCGTATTCAGTTCTGTGCCGATCAGGGTGTAACAGCCCGGTTGGCAGGCCACCGCGAAATCGAGGGCGATCGATTGGTGCCGGTGCGGTTTCTGCATCTGACCCGCCGGCAGAATGCCGAGCATGGCCCAGAGGGTGTGGCTCACGGTGCGCGACTGGGGAAAGGCGCTGTTGCCCATGAGGATGCTCACCCGATTGGCTTTTGCACCGCTCGGACTTGCGGCAATCTCGGCGAGGTGCCTCTGGCTGTCGTGATGGCTGTAGAAGGTGGCGGCGAAGCGGGCTTCGCTGGGGATCACGCCGAGATGGCGCAGCAGGGGGGCGTCATGCACCCAGTAGAGACCAGCGTGGCCGTCACTTGCATGCACGGCGTCACCTCCCGCCGGCAGCACGAGCATGTCGCCCTTGCTCCAGCGGAACTGGGCGCCGCAGGCTTCGGTCTCGCCCTCGCCTTCGGCCACGAAGAACAGCTGACTCGTGGCGGTCGCGCTTGTGCGCAGATCACCGTGATCGAGGCGCACGAAATTGGCACAGAGGGACGGGCCCGTAGCCGGCCCCTCGCAGCCCAACTCCTGGCTGAGGTCCAGGGGCAGGATGGCGTTGCCCGCCTCCTGGAAAAAGGCCGGCGAAAAACTGCGATAGGGAATCGCAGCGGTCAGTCCGTTGCGGATCGGGTTGGCGGCTTCGGCGTAGGAGAAGAACTGCGCCTGCTGCGATGACGGGCTGGGTCTGGTTGCGCTCCTCACCATGGCGTCGGCACTCCGTCACGAAACATTGCAGAAAGCCTAAGGATCAGGCCGTCAGCATTCGGTCGTCATGGTGGCCGTTTTGTTCAGCCATCCAGCTGCGGCGTGGGCTCGGGTCGCACACCGCGCCAGCGCTTGAGCAGCAGATACATCGCCGGCACCACAAACAGCGACAGCAGCGTCGACACCAGCAGGCCACTGAACACCACTGTGCCGATACTGATTCGGCTGGCGGAGCCGGTGCCGCTGGCCATCAACAGGGGCAGGAATCCCGCCAGGGAGGTGACGGCGGTGAGCAGGATCGGGCGCATCCGGTTGATTGCCGCCCCTTCGATCGCGTCCAGCAAGGCCATCCCCTGCTCCAGGCGCTGGTTGGCGAATTCCACGATCAGGATGCCGTTTTTGGCGGCCAGGCTCACCAGCACCAACATGCCCATCTGGCCATACACGTCGAGCGGCAGGCCCCGCAGCTTCAATCCGATCAGGGCGCCGAGCAGGGCCATGGGCACCGTGAGCAGGATGATCAGCGGGTCGAGGAAACTTTCATAGAGCCCTGCCAGCAACAGATACACCACCAGAATTCCCAGGCTGAACAGAATCCACGACACGTCTTCCGCCTTGGTTTCCTCGTTGGCCAGGCCGGTGAAGGCCAGGCCGAGGCTGCTGCCGCCGGTGCGGTCGCTGATCGCTTCCAGCAGGTCGATCGCTTGGCCGCTGCTCACGCCATCGGCCGGAATCGCCGTGATGCTGATCGAGCGGCTCTGGTTGTAATGGGTGATGCTGTTGGCTCCCTCCGCCCGTTCCAGCCGCGCCACATTGGCGACGGAGACCAGCTCCCCCTTGCGGTTGCGCACCATCAAGCCGGTGAGGTCGCCTGGATTGGCGCGTTTCTCGCCATCGAGCTGCAGGTAGATCGAGCGGATCTGGCCGCCTTCGAAGGTGTCGTCGATGTAGCGCCCCCCGATCGCCGTGCCGATGTCCCGCAGGGTCTGCCCCACCGGGAGATCCAGGGCCGCCATCTGACTGCGATCGATCTGCAGCCGCCAGCGCGGTGAGCTGGCATCAAAGCGGGTGCTCACCCGCTCGAACTGACCAGTTGCTTCGGCGGCGCGGATGAAGCGCTGAGCTTGCTCTTCAAAGTCCTTCAGGCTGAGCTGACCGGCGCTGCGATCGAGCAGTTCCAGCTGCAGACCTGCCTCGCTGCTGAAGCCGCGCACGGTGGGGGGGGTGGTCACGATTACACGGGCATCGCTGATGCGTTGGCGCAGAGCCTGATTCAGGCGGTCTTTCACCGCTTCACTGCTCTGATCCTGTCCCGGACGTTCCTTGAGCGGCACCAGCCTGAGATAAAACGATCCCTTGTCTTCGCCGCTCTGGCCGAAGGAGCGACCGGCATAGAAGTTCCCGGTGCGGATCAGAGGTTCGTCGGCCACCACTTGCCGGATCTGGTCCATCACCGCCTCGGTGCGTTCCAGGCTGGCGCCATCGGGCAGGGTGAAATAGCCACGAACTTGACCCTGGTCTTCGTCGGGGATGAAGGCGGTGGGCATGGTCGTTAGTCCGAGGCCCGTGATCACCAGCCCGGCCAGCAGCAACCCGATCACCAGCCGGCCGCGGGGAAGCCAAGTGGCCAGCACGCGGCCATACGTCTCCTGGGTGCGGCTCATCCCGTTGCGGAGGGAGGCGCTCAAACGTTTCAACGGTCCAGGCAAGCGACCGCCCCCAGGCCCCAGCACCCGGGCACAGGCCATCGGTGTGAAGGTGAGGGCGTTGAAGGTGGAAAACAGAATGGCGCCGGTGATCGCCAACGCGATTGGCTGATAGAGGCGTCCGATCGAGCCTGGAATCAGCAGCACCGGCACGAACACCGCCGCCAGCACCAGGGAGGTGGCGATCACGGCACCGGCGAGTTCGGCCATGGCATCTTCGGCGGCCCCCTGAGGTTCGGCCCCCCGTTCGATGCGTCCGGCGATGTCTTCACTCACCACAATCGCGTCATCCACCACGATCCCGGTGGCGAGCACCAGGCCGAACAGGATCAGGCTGTTGAGGTTCGAGCCGCTGACTTTCACGATCACCAGGCTGCCGATCAGGGCCACCGGCACGGCGATACCGGGGATCATCGCCAGGCGCCAACGCCCCAGAAACAGCACCAGCACCACCAGCACCAACAGCACGGCATCGCGCAGGGTGTCGGTGGTGCGATCGAGGTTGGCCTGCACGGTTTCGGCCACATCCACGATCACCTGCATGGTCAGACCGGGCGGGAAGCTTTCCTGCAGCTTCGCCAGCTCCGCCTGCACCGCACGGCTCACCTCCAGCGCATTAGCGCCATCCCGCTGGAAAATGCCCACTGCCACAGCGCTCTCACCCTGGAGGTTCATGGCGCTGCTGCCGTAGTTCTCCTTGCCGAGTTCCACCCGGCCCACATCACGGAGGCGCACCAAACCGGCGTTGTCACTGCGCTTCACCACCATCGCCTCGAACTCGGCCTTGCTCAGTAGGCGCCCCTCCGCATCCACCGGCAGGCTGAACACCTGACCTTCCGGCGCAGGCGCTTCGCCGAGGCTGCCCAGGGCGGCCAGCACGTTCTGTTCGGCCAGGGCCGTGGTGATGTCGTTGCTGGTGAGGTCGTATTGCTCCAGTTGGTCGGCATTGAGCCAGAGCCGGAAGGCCAGCTCACTGCTGCCGAACACGCGTATGTCGCCGACCCCTGGCGTGCTGCGGAGCGATTCGCGCAGACTCTGGTCGAGCCAGCCACCGATGAAGGTGGGGGCATACAGACCCTTGGGGGCGCTGAAGCCCAGGATCAACAGGATGTCATCGGAGGAGCGGCGCACGCTCAGCCCCTGACGCGTGACGGGCTGAGGCAGGCGTCGGTTCGCCAGGTTCACCTCGTTCTGCACCTTGATCGCGTTCAGCTCGGGATCGCCGCTCTCAAAGCGCAGGCTGATGCTGGCGCCCCCCTGCCGGCTGCTGGAGCTCATGCTCTCCAGGCCCTCGAGGCCGTTCAGTTGTTTCTCAAGCACCGCGGTCACGCTCTGCTCCACCACCTCCGGCCCCGCGGCCGGGAAGGTGGCGCTCACGCTCACCCGCGTCGGGGCCAGTTGGGGAAGGTCCTCCAGCCCCAGGCCCACCAGGGCCACCAACCCTGCCAGCAGCACAAGCAGGCTGCACACGATCGTGAAGACCGGTCGGCGCAGAAACGGCTGGGAAATCGACCGCAATCCGGGTCCGTCTGAAGAAGCCGCCAGATCCTGGCAGCACAAAGCCCCGGATGGACGGCGTGCCGATCATCCGGGGCGATGAGGTTGTGACGGGTTCAGTCCCAGGGTTGGCCTGGAGAATCAGCCAACGCTCCAGACACCACCAGCAATGTTCACCAGCGGGGCCACGATGGCGGTGCCGGCCAGGAACCAGGCGAAGGCGGCGCCGCCGCAGCCACCCAGCCAGAATCCGCTGGCGAATTCAGCCCAGCCAGCCTTGGTGAACAGATCGGCGGGAGGATTGTCGATCGTGGCGTCAGCGGGCTGAACGTTCGGGCCATGACCGGCTGTGCCGTAGATCGACAGGCATACGGTCAAGATCGAGACCAGGCCGATGGCAGCGAGCAAGCCAGCGGTGGCGGCGTAGTCGGTGTTGCGCAGGGGGCCGCAGACCGCAAAGGGGCCGTAGAGGAAGAAGCCATGGGCCATGCCCACTTCCAGGCCGCGACGGTTGGGGGACAGGGCCGGCCGATAGGCCGGAAGAGCGTTGAGGAAGGCCTTGGCGAAGTAGCTGCTGTTCACCGGAGTGGCCAGGTTGCCGACGGTGGGATCGGCGACGGGGGTCACGGTCATGGGAGGAATCGGAAGGACGGAGCTGGACGCAGGGAGAGCGACTCAGTCGCTGGCTTCGATCACGTTGAAGAGCAGCGCCATGGCCACGGCCGGGCCCATGATTCCCACCAGGGGCACGAACACGGAGGGCATCCAGGCGGCGACGAAATCTCCAGTCATGGCGATGGCCAAAGCCAAAAAGGTCCGCCGTTACTGTAGGGATCGCTTTTCAGAGCGCTCGCCGTCGCCTTCCACGGCGACATAAAAGTTCAATCCCACGATGTCTCAGTTCTTCGCTGGTGGCGCTGCCCTCGTTCTGGCTCTCGTGCTCTGGGGCCTCGGGCGACGCCCGCGCAAACCGTTATTGCGCAGCACGGACGCCGGCGCTGTGGCCGCTCTCAATCGTGCTCAGGTGGAGTTGGTGCAATCCGAGCGGGCCCTGGCGGAGCCCAGCGCCGAGGATCCGCTCGATGGTTGGACGGCGCCGGTGACCCCGGCTGAGCGCCGCGCCCTTGAAGAGTGTCTGCGCCATGCCATCGCCGGCGATCCCGATCAACGGCTTCTGGCGGTGCGTCTCGCTGGTGTGTGGGGACACCGTTCTGGTTTGCCCGTGCTGAGGCGTGGCTTGCGTGATGCCGATCCCCGCGTTGTGGAAGCGGCTGCAGCGGCGATCGACACACACCGCTGCGCTGGGCCGATTCGCCCGAGCGAGCGATTTCAGCCGGCGCGTCCACCTCGCAACGTGGCCCGGATGCGATAAATCGGGCGGCCCTGGCTTTCGTGGTAAGTGCGGATCAGCAGTTCCGCCAGCAATCCGAAACAGAACAGCTGCACGCCTGCGAGGCCCAGCACCACTGCCAGTGTGAGCAAAGGGCGGTTGCCGATGTCTTCACCCATCAGCTTGATCGCCAGCAGATAGGCACTGGCCACCAAACTGCCGGCGATCGCCACCAGTCCGCCGAACCCGAAGACATACATCGGGCGGGTGAGGAAGCGCTTCATGAACCACACCGTCAGCAGGTCCATCAGCACGCGGAAGGTGCGATCGATGCCGTATTTGCTGCTGCCGTATTGGCGCGCCCGGTGGTTGACCTTCACCTCCGTGATCCGCGCCCCTTCGATGAAGGCCAGGGCGGGGAGGAAGCGATGCAATTCACCGTATAACCGCATGTCGGCCAGCACCTCGCGCCGATAGGCCTTCAGGGAACAGCCGTAGTCGTGGAGGCGTACACCGGTCACGCGCCCGATCAGGCGATTGGCGATGCGGGAGGGCAGCTTGCGTTGAATCGCCGCATCCTGGCGCTGGTGACGCCAGCCACTCACGAGGTCGTAGCCCTCGCGCAGGGTGGCCAGCAGCAGTGGGATGTCGGCGGGGTCGTTCTGGAGATCGCCATCGAGGCTCACGATCACCTCGCCGCGCGCCACATCGAAACCGGCGGCCATGGCGGCGGTTTGACCGTAGTTCTTGCGCAGCAGTACGGCCACCAGTTCGGGAATGTCCTGGCTCAGCCGCTCGAGCACCGCCGCGGTGCCGTCGCGGGAGCCATCGTTCACCAGCACCAGCTCGAAGCGCTCGCCGCTGGGCCGCAACGCCTGGAGTAGTTGCTGCACCAGCTCCGGAACGCTCTCCTCTTCGTTGTAGAGGGGCACCACCACGGAGAGATCGAGAGCGGCGCCGTCCTGATCTGGGGCGATGGCTGAAACGGCGGCGCTGAGGGGCATCCCGATGTGGAGGGGTGAGGGCAACCTAGATCGGGCTGTCGCGGCCGCAGCTGTTACGGCAGGGTGCTGCCGTCATGGCAGCGCTCCACGCGCCCGGCACCGCGCAGTTCCGCTCTGTAATGACAGGCCACCGGATGCTGATCGCTCGGGTGGAGGCTGTCGCAGCCGATGCCGTTGCGGCCGTGCTCCCGGCCGGAGCTGTGCCAGTACTGCCCGCGGCCCCGATGAATCGCCACATGGGTGCAACGTTGCGGGGTGCCGAAAAAGATCAGATCACCCGGGCGCAGCAGGCGGTCGTCACCGGGACGAACCGCGACCGGCGTGCAGAAACGCTCCTGCTGATAGGCGTCGCGTGGCAGCCAGATGCCAGTGCTCGCAAACGCCGTCTGCACCAGGCCAGAACAGTCAAGATCGGGCCCCAGGGTGCCGCCCCAGAGGTAGTGATTCGGCGTCGCGGCGACGGCGGCAATCCACTCCAGCACCGCCGGCAACCGCCGGCGGATGGTGTCGGCATCCAGCAGTCGGGGCTGCCAGGCCCCAGCCGACACCGCCTGTCCAGCCAGGTCGGCGAGACTCAGCCAGCAGGGGTAGCCGTCTTCGAGCAGGGTCACCCGCACGCGTCCCCGCTGGATCGCCGCGCCGCTCCCTTGCACCCGAAACCGACGGCCAGCCGCTGCCTGGGTGGCGAGGCCATCACCGCCGTCGCGGGCGTAGCCGTTCACAGGCCGCCGCAGTTGCCAGACACTGCCCGGCAGCAGCAGTTCCGGGGCAAGCGGCGTGCCTAAGGTCGGCATGATTCAACAGCCAGTGTGATGGCGTTCTACCGTCCCGACCCGGCGATGCAGGAGCAGCTGGTTGCGCTGCTGCGCCGGCTGGAGGCGGAGGACCGGCCCGGGCTCACCGAGCAGGTGGCGATCACCTGGGTGCGATACGACCAGCGGGAGCCTGCCGCCGGCAGTGGCCGGGGGGCGGGCTGGGCCGACCAACGGCTGCTGTATCCCGCCAGCGTGGTGAAGCTGATCTATGCGGTGGCGGTTGAGCACTGGTTGCAGCGTGATCTGTTGCTGGACCACGAGGAACTGCGCCGCGCCCTGCGCGACATGATTGCCGACTCCTGCAATGACGCCACCGGTCTGATCGTGGACCTGCTGACCGGCACCACCAGCGGTCCGATGCTGCGCGGTGAGGCCTGGACCACCTGGCAGCGCCAGCGGCAGTTGGTGAATGACTGGTTGAAGACCCTGGGATGGCCGGAACTGGAGCGGATCAACTGTTGCCAGAAAACCTGGAATGAAGGGCCCTATGGCCGTGAACGTGACTTTTATGGGGCAGGGAACACCAACCGCAATGCCCTCAGTACCGCTGCTACTGCGCGCATGCTGGAAGCGGTGATGACCGATGCGGTGTTGTCGCCACCGGCCTGCCATCGCCTGCGGGATCTGCTGGATCGTTCGCTCGATTCGGCGCAGCGGGCGGCTGATCCGGAGAATCAGGTGGATGGCTTCCTCGGGGAAGGTCTGCCGGAGGGGAGTCGTCTATGGAGTAAGGCCGGCTGGATGAGCCAGGCGCGCCACGATGCGGCCTGGTGGGTCTCAGCAGAGAGGCCCCCCAGCCTGCTCGTCGTGTTCAGTGAGGGGGCGGATCGGGCACAGGATCCAAATCTGCTGCCGACCCTGGCACGGGAGCTCTCGATCGAACCAGCGATTTAATTCAACGGAGAGGGAGGGATTCGAACCCTCGACAGAAGTTGCCTCCTGTAACTCCTTAGCAGGGAGCCGCTTTCAACCACTCAGCCACCTCTCCAGCGGCGCCACCACCATATCAAGGAGTGGGCGCTGGCGGAATTCGGTTCAGATCACCAGCCGTGGTAGCCGGTGTTTGAAGCCGCAGAGCACCTCCCAGGGGATCGAATCGCACTGATCACTCCAGTCGCGGGGATGGATCGCCCGATCGCCATCCCGCCCCAGCAAGGTGACCACGGCGCCGGCCTCCAGGGTGGGGTGATCGGTGACATCCAGGATGAGCTGATCCATGGTGATCGCACCCACCTGGGGCAGGCGGTGGCCATGGTGAAGCGCGCAGATGCGGCCCGACAGGGCGCGGCTGACGCCATCGGCGTACCCGATCGCCACCACCGCCAACCGGCTGGGTCTTGAGGTGATGAAGCGATGGCCATAGCTGACACCCACTCCGGCGCCCACCTGCCGGATCAGGCTCACGCGCGCTTTCACGGTCATTGCCGGCTCCAGCTCCACGGCGTGATCGAGGTGCGGACTGGGGCTGTGGCCATACAGCGCCAGCCCCACCCTCACCAGATCGTGATGAAGCTCAGGATCGCGCAGGGTGCCGGCTGAATTGGCGAGATGGTGAACAGCGTTTCCTTTGGGCAGCAGACGCAGGGCTTCGCAGAAGCGTTGGTGCTGCTGGTGCGTCACCCGTTCGCCCTCGCCGTTTGGGTCGCCATCGGCGAGAGCGAGGTGGCTGTAGATCCCCTCGAGTCGAATCCGGTCGAGCTGCTGAATTGCTTCGACTAGCCGTGGCGCTTCCTGCCAGTCGCAGCCGAGACGGGTCATGCCCGTATCGAGTTTCAATTGCACGCCGAAGCGTCGCCCGCTGTCGCTGGCCAGGTTCTGACAGAGCAGGGCTTCGCGCATGCCACTCAGGGTGGGCATCAGCTGCCAGTGCAGGCAGCGGCGCAGATCGTCCGCCTGGGTGAGGTTGCCCAGCACCAGCACAGGCTCGCGTAGCCCGGCCTGACGCAGCTCGATGCCCTCTTGCAGGGTGGCCACGCCCAGCTGGGTGGCGCCGCCAGCGAGGGCGGCCCGTGCCACGGTGACCGCACCGTGGCCATAGCCGTCGGCCTTCACCACGGCCATCAAGGCACAGCCGGGCCGCAGCAGGTTGCGGATCGATCGAGCGTTGTGGGTGATGGCTGCCGGTGCCACCTCCAGCCAGGCCCGCTGGCGGGGGTCTGGCAGCTCAGCCCCCCGTTGTGGTGCCATCGGTTCGGTCGTGAAGGACACCTTGACGGGCGTGGAATGCCGATAGCATGCCGCTTAAACAGGCGGCTGGCATGGGCCAGGTACTCGTTCTCAATGCGTCCTACGAGCCGCTGAACATCACCACCTGGCGTCGCGCCATGGTGATGATGCTCAAGGGCAAGGCCGAGGGCCTGGAGCACGACCCCAACCACTGTGTGCGAGCCGATCTGCTGGTACCCACAGTGATCCGCTTGCGCCAGTTTGTGCGGGTGCCGTTCCGCCAGCTACCGCTCACCCGCCGCAACCTGTTTCAGCGCGACAATCACTGCTGCCAATACTGCGGCAGCCGCAGTGATCAGCTGTCGATCGACCATGTCATCCCCCGCAGTCGCGGCGGATCCGACACCTGGGAGAACGTGACGACGGCCTGTCTGCGTTGCAACGTTCGCAAAGGCAACCGCACCCCCCAGGAGGCGAACATGCCCCTGCGGCGAGTGCCGCGGCGTCCACTCAGCAGTCTCAGTTTCGAGGCCACCCGTCAGATCCATTCCGGCCGCCGGAGCGAGTGGGCCAAGTATGTGATCGGAGCCTGACGCTCAGGCGTCCGCCTCGTTGCTGAGTGCTTCCAGTTTGGCTCGTTGCTCTTCGGCGATGCAGGCGCCGATCACCTCGTCCAACTGCCCATCCAGCACGGGGTCAAGCCCGAAATTGCGACCGAGGCGGTGATCGGTGACGCGGTTGTCTTTGGCGTTGTAGGTGCGGATCTTCTCGCTGCGGTCGCCGGTTCCCACCTGGGCACGGCGGGCCGAGCTCTCGCGGGCATTGGCTTCGGCCAGCTGACGCTCGTAGAGCTTGGCGCGCAGAATCTCTAGCGCCCGCTCCCGGTTCTGCAGCTGGGAGCGCTCCTGGGTGCAGAACACCCGGATGCCGGTGGGTTTGTGGAGCAGGTCCACGGCCGTTTCCACCTTGTTGACGTTCTGGCCGCCGGCACCACCGGAGCGCGCCGTGCTGATTTCCAGCTCCGTGGGGTCGATCTGCACCTCCACCGGATCCGCTTCCGGCATTACCGCCACCGTCGCCGTGGACGTGTGCACCCGTCCCTGGGATTCGGTGGCCGGCACGCGCTGCACCCGATGCACGCCGGCCTCGAATTTCAGTTTGCTGAAGACGGCCTCACCCTTCACCGAGAGGATCAGTTCCCGATACCCCCCGAGATCAGCGGCATTGGCACTCACCGGTTGCACCGTCCAGTGTTGGCGTGTGCCGTAGCGCTCATACATGCGAGCCAGATCGCCGGCCCAGAGGCAGGCCTCATCGCCGCCGGCACCGGCTCGGATCTCGAGCATCACACTGCGCTCATCGCGGGGATCCGTGGGGAGCAGCGCCAGGGTGAGTTGCTCGAGCAGTGCGCTGCGACGCGTCTCGAGCTGGTCCAGTTCCTGCTGTGCCAGCTCCTGCATGGCGGGATCCTCCCGGCTCTCACGCAGCAGCGCTTTCGCCTGGTCTCGTTCTGATTCCACCTGTTGCAGGCTGGCGAAATCCTGAACCAGCGGTTCGAGCCGGGAGCGTTCCCGGGCGATGGTTTCCAGCCGCTTCGGATCAGCGGCCACATCGGGATCGGCCAGTTGCCGCTCGAGGTTGCGGAAGCTGGTGCTGGCCGCCTCAAGGCGGCTGATCAGGGTTGAGGTGTCCATCCCTTCCGATGGGTGGGTGGTGAAAGAAAACCCCCAACCTCAGACAGCAGTCCGGGGCCGGGGGGAAGAGTCGCGCTCAGGAGCGACGTTGGTTTGCGATGTGCTGAACGCTCAGGATTCAGCTGCAGCTTTCTTTTCGTCAGCGGCTTTGCCAGCACCACCCATGCCGTACTTGCGCATGAAGCGATCGACACGACCTTCCGTGTCGAGGATCTTCTGCGTACCAGTGAAGAACGGGTGATTGCCGCTCCACACATCGACATGAATTTCGGGCTGGGTGGAACCAGTGGTCATCACCACTTCGCCATTGCAGATCACCTTGGCGTCGGGATACCAGGTGGGATGGATGTCGGGCTTGGGCATGACAGAAATCAGCGCTTGGAGAACTGAGGAGCTTTGCGGGCTTTCTTGAGGCCGTATTTACGCCGTTCCTTGGCGCGGGGATCGCGGCTGAGATGGCCTTCCACCTTGAGGGGCTTGCGATTGTCGGCGGAGAGCTCGCAGAGGGCCCGAGCCGCACCCTGCTTGATCGCATCAGCCTGGCCGGTCAAGCCGCCGCCACGTACGTTCACCAGCACGTCGTACTCAGTGGCGAGACCCAGGGTCTGCAGGGGAGCCTTGACGGCAGCCAGGTATGCCGGGTTGTAGTTGAGGTAGTTGTCGCCAGGACGACCGTTAATGGTGATTGTGCCGTTGCCGGGCACCAGACGGACACGGGCCACAGAGGTTTTGCGGCGACCGGTGCCCCAGTAAACGACGGAGTTGGACATGCTCATTGGGCAGTGGCGGCGGGATCGAGCGCGAGGGGCTTGGGCTGCTGGGCGGCGTGCGGATGTTCGGCACCGCGGTACACCTTCAACTTGCGGAACAGCTGACGACCCAAGGCATTGTGAGGAAGCATGCCCTTGATCGCTTTCTCCACGATGCGCTCGGGGAGACGTGCCTGCAGGTGGGCGAAGGTTTCCACCTTCATGCCACCGGGACGACCGGAATGGCGGCGATAGAGCTTGTCTTGCGCTTTATTGCCACTGACCCGAATCTTGTCAGCGTTCACCACGATCACGAAATCGCCGGTGTCCAGATGGGGGGTGTAACTCGCTTTGTTCTTGCCCCGCAGCACGGAGGCAACCTCAGTGGCCAGTCGACCGAGAGTCTGATTCTCAGCATCCACCAGATACCACTGGCGGTCGATCGAATCGATGGAGGGAACGGATGTCTTGTTCATCGCGCCGGCATGCCGGTTCGGGTATGCCCCACCTGAGCGGGCGGAGCTGGTCAGATGGAATCGATCCACGTTGGTGTGAACCGATTCGAGCTCAAACAACGAGCTTACCTTGTGGTGGGTGTCCTCTTGAAGAGAGCCGAGCCTGCAAGGGGCGGAGTTAATCGATTCCTGGCAGCGGTTGTGGATCCGGAGGTGGATCTTGGCTTGCCAGAAAAAACCGCGGCTGACAATCGTACCATCCGCCTTGTGTGAATAGAGGGTCCGGATAGCCAGCGCGCAGTAGGCAGAGGCCTTGCGGCGGGGCTGCCTCCTTCACCTCCTGGCGCCGCCGCTGCCGCCAGCGTTGTTCGAAGACCTGCGGGTGGAGCCGATGCTCACCCACCGCCACCAGTTGGCCCGTCAGCAGACGCACCATGCCGTAGAGAAAGCCACTGGCCTGGATCTCCAGGATCACGACATCGCCCTGACGCTCGAGGCTCACGTCCTGAACAGTGGTGCGGGCATGGGCCCGGCGGCTGCCGGCTCGCATGAAGGCGCTGAAGTCGTGGCTGCCGATCAAGCCGTTCAGGCTTCGGCGCATGGCGTCCTCGTCGAGACGGCAGTGGTACCGGTGCCAGCTCCAGGGGGCGAGAAAGAGGTTGGGCCGACGTCCGTTGTAGATCGTGTAGCGGTAACGCCGATAGCTGGCGGAATGGCAGGCATGCCAGTGGAGCGGGCGTTCCACCGCTTCACGCACGCGGATCGTGCCGGGCAGGCGGCCATTGAGGGCTGGGGCCCAGCGTTGGGCCGGAATCGGTCCACAACAGTCGAAATGCACCACCTGCCCTGCGGCATGAACACCGGCATCGGTGCGACCAGCGGCGACAGCCTGCACCGGTCGGTGTGGATCGAGCGCGGCGATCGCCTTCTCCAGCTCACCCTGAACGCTGGAGCCCTGGTGCTGGCGTTGCCAGCCGCAAAACGACGAACCCTCGTACTGCATGCTGATGGCAATCCGTCGAATGCGGATGCCCTCAGCAGCAGACGAGGGTGGAGATGCAGTGGACTCCGTAATCTTCAGACCAATTCGATGATGGCCATCTCTGCGTTGTCACCGCGGCGGCGCACGGTGCGGGTGATGCGTGTGTAACCGCCCTGGCGATCGCCATAGCGATCCTGCGCTTTGGAGAAGAGGGCATGCACGAGCTGCTTGTCGTACATGTAGCCGATGGCCCGGCGGCGGGAGGCGAGGCTTCCTTCTTTGGCCAGGGTGATCATCCGTTCGGCTTCGTCACGCAGGGCCTTGGCACGGGCCTTGGTGGTGGTGACGCGGCCTTCGCGGATCAGCTGGGTGGTGAGGCCACGGAGCATGGCCTTGCGTTGGTCAGCCGGACGACCCAGCTGGGGAACTCGACATTGGTGACGCATGGTTCAGGCGCTGGGAGGGGAGAAAACAGGATGGGGTCAGGCGCTGGTGCGGCTCTGAGGGATGGAGATGCCGATGCGCTCCAGCGCTTCGATCACCTCATCGGCCGACTTGGAGCCGAAGTTCTTGATCTCCAGAAGGTCTTCATAACTGAAGCCCATCAAATCGTAGACGGAATTCACCTGAGCACGCTTCAGGCAGTTGTAAGCCCGAACGGAGAGGTTGAGTTCTTCAAGAGGAATCTGCGCCTCAGCCGAAGGTTCCGGCTCCAGGCCCGGCTCCTCCACCATGGTGACGGTGGCCAGGGGTTGGAACAGCTCAATCAAGAGATTGGCCGCCTGGGCGATCGCATCGTCGGGAGTGATCGACCCATCGGTGACCACTTCCATGCGGAGACGTTCCCGAGCGGAGCCTCCCTCGGCGACAGCCGTTTCGTCAATTGAGAAGTTGACCCGCTGCACCGGCATGAACACGGCGTCGATCTGAAGCAGATCGATCGCGCTGGTGTCTTCGTTGTGACGATCCACCGGGCGGTAACCGATGCCGCGCTCGACATGCACCTCTAGTTCGAGGCTGTGCCCATCGCTGACCGTGGCAATCGGCCGGTCTGGGTCTACCACCTGCACCTGGGAGGAAAACTGCAGATCGCGAGCTTTCACTTCAGCAGGGCCGGCCACCACCAGGCGGCCGATCTCCAGCTCGCTGGTGCGGCTGTTGACACTCAACTGCTTGCAATTGAGCAGAATGTCGAGGACGTCTTCACGCACACCGGGCACGGTGGCGTACTCGTGGTTGACCCCAGCAATGCGCACCGCGGTCACCGCACTGCCCTCCAGGCCACCCATCAACACACGACGCAGGGCGTTGCCCAGGGTGGTGGCCTGACCGCGTTCCAGCGGACCGATCAGGAACACACCCGTCTGAGCGCGATCATCTGAGATCTGATGCTCGATACGGTCAATCTGGTATTGCAGCACGGTCTGTAGCGGTGAAGAGCGAGAAAAGCCTGGTGGTGAAACGTCGATCAGACGCGGCGACGCTTGGGACGACGGCAGCCGTTGTGGGGCAAGGGAGTGACATCACGGATCAGCGTGATTTCCAGACCTGCCACCTGCAGGGCCCGGATGGCGGTTTCCCGACCTGAGCCAGGGCCACGCACCAGCACTTCGATCTGTCGCATGCCCTGCTCGAGAGCACGACGGGCCGCGGCTTCAGCAGCGGTCTGGGCTGCAAAAGGGGTGCCTTTACGGGCGCCTTTGAAGCCGCTGGCTCCGGCGGAGGACCAGGAGATCACCTCACCGGTGGTGTCGGTGATCGACACGATCGTGTTGTTGAAGGTGCTCTGGATGTGGGCAACACCGTTGGGGACGTTGCGCTTGGCCTTCTTGGGGCCTGATTTTTTGGCGGGTTTGGCCATGGGCTTGGGCCTGGAGACAGGTGGGAGGGGATGACAGACAGCAGAACCGAGTCGCAGGAAGACTCAGCCTTCGCGAATTACTTCTTCTTACCGGCGACGGTTTTGCGGGCACCACGGCGTGTGCGGGCGTTGGTGCGAGTGCGTTGACCGCGAACCGGAAGGCTCATGCGGTGACGACGACCGCGCAGACAGCCGATGTCCTGAAGGCGCTTCAGCGCCATGCCCTCCTGTCGTCTCAGGTCACCCTCGATGGTGTAGGCCTCGGTGGCACCGCGCAGTTTCTGCACATCTCCATCGTCGAGATCCTTGACGCGGATGTCGGGATTGACACCGGTCTTGGAGAGGATGGTGCGGGCCCGGGTGGGTCCGATTCCGTAGATGTAGGTGAGGGCGACTTCGATCCGCTTGTCGCGGGGAATGTCGACACCAGCAATCCTTGCCACTGAGCGATCAAACGAGGGGGACAGAAAGGTCCGCCCTGGGGGCGGATCCGTTGGGGCTGGGGTGGGATCTGCTGCTAATAAATAATTAGCCGGCAGACCCGCAGCTGGGCTTCAGCCCTGACGCTGCTTGTGCTTGGGGTTGGTGCAGATCACCATGACCCGGCCGTGGCGGCGAATCACACGGCACTTCTCACACATTTTCTTGACCGAGGCGCGCACCTTCATGGGGTGTGGCTCTCCAAAATTCCAAACAGCTAACCTATCACAACGACCCCATCAACCCCCTTGAAGGGTGGCTTCAATCCGCTCGGTAATCGCCTCGATGCTGCCCTGCGCTTCCACCGAGCAGAGCAGACCCTGCTGACGGTAGAAGTCGATCAGGGGTGCTGTTTTCTCCCGGTACACCTCCAGCCGATGGCGGATCACGGCTTCGGTGTCATCGGCCCGGCCGCGCGCCAGCATGCGCTCGATCAGCACCGCATCATCGAGCTCGAGGAGCACCACCGCTTCGAGGGGTTGTTGGAGCTCCGCCAGCAGCGGGGTGAGGGCTTCCGCCTGGGCCACTGTGCGAGGAAATCCGTCGAGCAGCCACCCACCTGTGCTGAGGCGGCCCAGCTGGCCTTTCACGATCGCCAAAACCAGGGCATCACTCACCAGTTCGCCACGGTTCATCACCGCTTCAGCTTCCTGCCCCAGGGCGGTTCCGGCGGCGACTTCCGACCGCAGCAGGTCGCCGGTGGAGAGATGCTGCATGCCATGGGCGGCACACAGTCGGGCCGCCTGGGTGCCCTTGCCGGCGCCGGGAGGGCCGAGGAAGAGGAGCCGTTGCTTCATGGTCGAGAACGAAAATTCTGTAAATGGATGCGGCTGCCTGGTGGCCAGGCGAGGGTTACTGGCGCACGAGGCCTTCGTAACGCTGTGAGATCACATAGGTCTGCACCTGCTTGGCGGTGTCGATCGCCACGCCCACCAAGATCAGCAAGGAGGTGGCCCCCAGGCCCTGGAAGGTGGTGACGCCCGTGGCCCTTTCGACGGCCGACGGGATGATGGCCACCGCCCCAAGAAAGAGGCCACCCAGCAGGGTGAGTCGGTTTTGCACGCCAGAGAGGTAAGCCGCCGTTGCGCTGCCGGGGCGCACGCCAGGAATGGCGACGCCTCCTTTCTTGAGGTTGCTGGCGATGTCGGTGGGATTGACGGTGAGTGAGGCGTAGAAATAGGCGAAGCCGAGGATCAGGGCGAAAAAGAGCAGGGCATAGGGCCAGGGATTGGCCGCGCTCGGATTGAGGGCACTGGCGGCTCGGATCAGGAGCGGGTTTTTGGTGACGTTGGCGATCGTGAGTGGCAGGAAGATCAGCGCGGAGGCAAAGATGATCGGCATCACGCCACCGGCATTGAGCTTCAGGGGCAGATAGCTCTGCCGACTGGGCAACAGGGCTGTACCACCCACCTGGCGTTTGGCGCTCACAATCGGCAGGCGTCGGGCTCCTTCTTGCACAAAGATGATCCCCACGATCGTGACCAGGAACACGAGCACCAGCACGATGATGCCCACCACATCGTTGCGGTCACCGGTCTGCGCTTTCTCGATCGTGGCCCCGAGGGCCTGGGGCAGGGTGGCCACAATGTTGAGGAAGATCACCAGGGAGGCGCCCTGACCGATGCCCCGTTCGGTGATCACTTCACTGAGCCACATCACCACCATCGACCCGGTCACGAGCGCCAGGGCTGTCTGCACCACGAACACGGTGTCGCTGAGACCCTCCACCGCGTATTGCCGCAGGATCATCGCGAACACGATGCTCTGGATCAGGCCCCAGCCCAGGGCCACATACCGGGTGATCTGAGCGATCTTGCGTCGGCCCGCCTCCCCTTCATTCTTCTGGAGATCCTCGAGCTGGGGCAGGGCTGCGGTGAGCAGCTGCAGGATGATCGAGGCATTGATGAAGGGCAGGATGCCCAGGGCGAAGACCCCCAGGGTCGAGATGCCGCCTCCCGTGAAGATGTCGAGGAAGCCGATCAGCTGCCCTCCCTGCTGCAGAAACTGCTGGAAGGCGACCCGGTCGATGCCCGGCATGGGGATGTAGATCCCGAGGCGCACCAGCATGAGCAGGCCAAGCGTGGTGAGTACCCGGCTGCGCAATTCCTTGTTCTGCACCAGCTGGGTGATCACCTCTCCGGCGCTGGGATTGCGTCCCCGACTGATGAACATGGATGAATGGTTGTGGAGTGGGCTGGATGCCAAAAAGCCGTCCGCAGACCGTAGTTCCGCGGACGGCTCAGACCTTAGATCTGCACTGGCGACTGCGGTGCGGCCTCAGTCGAGCAGTTCGCAGCTGCCACCGGCGGCTTCGATCTTGGCGCGGGCGGAGGCGGTGAAGGCTGCAGCCTGCACGGTGAGTTTGGCCTTGAGTTCACCGTTGCCGAGGATCTTGAGGGGATGCTTCGGGCTGGTGACGATGCCGTCTTTGACGAGGGAGTCGAGGTTGACGGTGCTGCCGGCTTTGAGCTCGTTGAGTGCGGAGACGTTCACCACCGTGAAGAACTTGGGGTTCACCAAGGGGAAGTGCTTCAGCTTCGGTACCCGGCGGTAGAGGGGCATCTGGCCACCCTCAAAACCGGGGCGGGTGGGACGACCGGAGCGGGATTTCTGGCCACGCATGCCGAAGCCGCAGCTGGCGCCCTGGCCAGCGGCAATGCCACGGCCTTTGCGCAATTTGCGGCGTCGCGCGCCTTTGTTGGCCTGGAGAGAGTCGAGTCGGAGGGTCATCGGGAATCAGGAATAGATCTGCTCGAGGGAGATCCCCCGTTCCTTGGCGGTCTCCTTATGGGTGCGGAGCGCTTCGAGGGCCACCATGGCAGCCCGGGCGTTGTTGAGGGGGGTTTTGCTGCCGAGCCGTTTGGCCAGCACGTTCTTGATGCCAGCCAGTTCCAGCACCGTGCGGATCGAGCCGCCCGCAATCACACCGGTACCGGGAGCGGCGGGACGGATCAGCACACTGGCGGCACCGTCGCGACCATTGGACAGGGTTGGGATGGAGTTGTGACGGGTGAGAGGCACCTTGACCAGATGCTTCTTGCCGTCGGCCACGCCCTTGCGCACGGCACCGATCACATCACCGGCCTTGCCGACACCGACGCCCACCTGACCGCGCTCGTTGCCGACCACGACGATGGCGCGGAAACTCATTTTCTTGCCGCCTTTCACGGTCTTGGAGACGCGGCGGATCTGCACAACGCGTTCTTGCCATTCGGAGTCACGCTCCTGGTTCCGGCGATCGCCGCGACGGCCGCCACCGCGTCGGTCGCGGTCGCCCCGGCCACCACCACGGCGCTGCTCCTGCTGGCCTTCTGCAGCTGCAGGAACATCGGACGCCGCCGGGATGTCGTTGGGGTTGGTCTGGGGGGTTGATTCGGTCATGGTGAGAGCAGGGTCAGAAGTGCAGGCCCGCTTCCCGGGCGGCGTCGGCCAGGGCTTTCACCCGACCGTGATACAGGTTGCCGCCGCGATCGAAGACCACCTGTTGGATTCCTTTGGCAAGGGCGCGCTTGGCCACCAGCTCACCGACGGCAATGGAAGCATCGCAGCTGCTGCCATCGGCCTTCAGGCTGGTGCGCAGATCCTTGTCGAGCGTTGAGGCGGAGCAGAGGGTGCTCTGGGCCTCGTCGTCGATGACCTGGGCGTAGATGTGATTGTTGGAGCGGAACACCGCCAGCCGGGGACGATCGGCGGAGCCGCTGAGGTGACGACGCAGGCGCCGGTGGCGCTTTTGCGTCTGCTGTTTGCGAGAGGAGGTTGACATGGTGAGGGTTGCGGAAGGTGATCTGGCAGGGGCTTATTTCTTGCCCGACTTGCCGGCCTTGCGCAGGATGCGCTCGCCCGCATATTTGATGCCCTTGCCCTTGTAGGGCTCAGGTGGACGGATGGCGCGAATCTTGGCGGCCTCATTGCCCACCAGCTCCTTGTCGGTGCCGGACACGGTGACGTTGGTGTTGTTCTCCACCGCAAACGTGATGCCTTCGGGCGGAACCATTTCAATGGGATGGCTGTAGCCGGCGCTGACCACGAGGGTTTTGCCTTTCACCTGGGCGCGGTTACCGACGCCGACGATTTCCAGCTTTTTTGTGAAGCCGGTGCTGACGCCCTCGACCATGTTGGCCACCAGGGTGCGACAGAGGCCATGACGTTCCCGTGACTTGCGCTTCTCGCTGCTGGGAGCCACGACCAGAGTGTTCTCCACCTGGCTGATGGTGACACCATCGGGCAGGGTGCGCTGGAGTTCGCCCTTCGGACCCTTCACGGTGACGGCGAGCCCATCGAGGCTGACGCTCACCTTGTCGGGGATGGGGATGGGAGATTTACCGATACGAGACATAGTTCTGGCTCCGGATCAATAGACGTAGCAGAGCACTTCACCGCCCACACCCTGTTTACGGGCATCGCGGTCGCTCATCACACCTTTAGAGGTGGAGATGATCGCCACCCCAAGGCCACCGAGCACCTTGGGCAGGCCTCGGGTGTTCTTGTAGATGCGCAGACCAGGTTTGCTGACCCGCTGCATGGAGCGAATCGTGGGCTGGCGGTGCTTGCCGCTGTACTTCAGTTCAAGGACGAGATGGGTTTGAACACCCTCGCCTTCCTCACTGATTTCAGCAATGAAGCCTTCCTGTTGCAGCACCTTGGCGATGCTGCGGGACATCCGGGAGGCCGGAACTTTGGTGGATTGGTGACGCTTCTCACTCGCATTGCGAATGCGAGTGAGCATGTCGGAAATAGGGTCGTGGTTGGCCATGGTGGGTCCGAGGGGGGCTCAGTTGCTGCGGAATGGCATTCCCATCTCGCGGAGGAGGGCCCGGCCCTCTTCATCCGTGCGGGCAGTGGTCACGATGGTGATGTCCATGCCCCTGATGGCGTCGATCTTGTCGAAGGAGATCTCCGGGAAAATGATCTGTTCCCTCACCCCCAGGGTGTAATTGCCACGTCCGTCGAAACTCTTGGGGCTGACGCCGCGGAAGTCGCGGATCCGGGGCAGCGCCAGGTTGATCAGACGCTCCAGGAAGGCATACATCCGTTCACCGCGCAGGGTCACAGCACAGCCGATTGGCATGCCCTGGCGGATCTTGAAACCGGCGATCGCTTTCTTGGCACGGGTAACGACCACTTTCTGGCCGGTGATCTGTGCCAATTCGCTCACCGAGGCTTCGAGAGCCTTGGCGTTCTGGGCGGCTTCGCCGAGTCCCCGGTTGACGGTGACTTTCACCACCTTGGGAACTTCATGGATGTTGGAGAGACTCAGATCTTTCAGCAATTTGGGCTGAATGGTCTCCCGGTAGCGCTGTTTGAGTGACATGGCTGGGGATAAGGGACTTCTGGGCTTGGTCAGAAGACGGGACGGGTGATCAATCGATCACTTCGCCGGTTTTCTTGAGACGACGTTTTTTGGTGCCGTCTTTCTCGGTCACCATCTCGACACGGCTGGCGACCTTCTGGCTGGTGGAATACAGCATCACGTTGGAGGCGTGCAGAGACGCTTCTTCCGTGACGATCCGGCCAGTCTCACCCTCTTGGGTGGGTTTGACGTGACGGGTGCGCAGGTTGATGCCCTGAACCACGACGCGGTTCTCGTAGGGCAGGGTGCGGAGCACCTCACCTGTTTTGCCCTTGTCCTTGCCGGAGATCACCTGAACGGTGTCGCCTTTGCGCAGCCGCATCTTGATGCGCTGGCTGGTGCTGGATTTGGGAGTTGCTGTTGCCATGTCAGATCACCTCCGGGGCGAGGGAGACGATTTTGGTGAAGTTGCGCTCGCGCAGCTCACGCGCCACAGGACCGAAAACGCGGGTTCCGCGAGGATTGTTGTCGGCATTGATGATCACCGCTGCGTTGTCATCGAAACGGATCGAGTTGCCCGTATCGCGACGCAGGGTGGCCTTGGTGCGCACCACCACAGCCTTGACCACATCCGACTTTTTCACGCCCATGTTGGGCATGGCGTCTTTGACGGCGGCCACAATCACATCGCCCACGTGGGCGTAGCGACGGTTGCTGCCCAGAACGCGGATGCACTGGATGCGCTTGGCGCCACTGTTGTCAGCGACGGTGAGGAATGTTTCCTGCTGAATCACTTCGACACCTCCTCTTGGGCGGCTTCGGCCTTGGCGGCACTGGCTTCGGCCTTGGCGGCTTCTGTTTCTGCCTTGGCACTGTGGCTGAGCACTTCTGCAATGGCCCAGCGCTTGTGGCGACTGAGCGGGCGGGTCTCGGTGATCCGAACCCGGTCGCCGACGCGGCAGCTGTTGTCTTCGTCGTGAGCCTTGTAACGGGTGGTGCGGCTCACCGTCTTCTTGTAGATGGGGTGGGGGAAGCGGTTCTCCACCGCCACCACCACCGTTTTGTCCATCTTGTCGCTGACGACGGTGCCGACCCTTTCCTTGGTTGCCATGTCTGGTTCTCCTTAGGGGATCAGGAAGCGGCGGAGCGCTGGCGCTCCGCTTGCACCGTCAACAGTTGGGCCAGCTTGATGCGGCTTTCCTTGAAACGGTGCGTGTTGGTTAGCTGGCGCGTGGCTTGCTGAAAGCGCAGGTCGAACAGCTCGCGGCGCAGGCCGTTGATCTGTTCGGTGATGTCTGCGTCGGTGAGCTGGCGCAGCTCGGATGCATTAGGGCGTGCCATCGTCAGGCCTCCACGGTTGCGGTGGATGCAGCCTTGGCATCACTGCCTGAGGCGGCGCTCTCCTGGTCGTCCAGGGAGATGAACTTGGTTTTCACGGGCAGCTTGTATTGCGCCAGGCGCATGGCTTCCCGGGCGATGGATTCGGTGATTTCTGCACCACCCATTTCGAACAACACCCGCCCCGGCTTGATCACAGCCACCCAGAATTCCGGGTTGCCCTTACCGGAACCCATGCGGGTTTCGGCGGGGCGCATGGTGATCGGCTTGTCGGGGAAGATTCGGATCCAGATCTTGCCGCCACGCTTGACGTGGCGTGTCATGGCGCGACGACTGGCCTCGATCTGGCGCGAGGTGATCCAGCCACACTCCTGGGCCTGCAGAGCGAACTGACCGAAGGCAATCGTGTTGCCTCGGGTCGCGACGCCGCGCATGCGGCCGCGCTGCTGCTTGCGGAATTTGACGCGTTTTGGACTCAGCATGGTTCAGGCCTCCTGTTCAACCCTCGTTGGAGCGGTCTTCGAACTGTTGGGGCCTGCGACCGGCCCGCCGCCGTGGGGTTGCGCCCACCGGCAGTTGCTGACGGGCTTCATCCCCCAGCACTTCTCCTTTGAAGACCCACACCTTGATGCCCAACACCCCATAGGTGGTGCTGGCCACTTTGGTGGCGTAGTCGATGTCGGCACGCAGGGTGTGCAGCGGCACGCGCCCTTCACGCGTCCACTCGGTCCGGGCGATCTCGGCGCCATTCAGGCGACCGCTCACCTGAATTTTCAGGCCGAGCACGCCAGCCCGTTGCGCCCGCTGCACCGCCATGCGGATGGTGCGGCGGAAGGCCACGCGCTTCTCCAGTTGCTGGGCGATGTATTCGGCCAAGAGGAAGGCGTCGGCGTCAACGCGCTCCACTTCCACCACGTTGATCCGCACCTGACGGCTCAGATCACCCACGGTTTTCTGGATGCCGCTGCGCAGCTCCTCGATGCCGCTGCCCTGGCGGCCCACCAGCACGCCTGGGCGTGCGGTTTTCAGTTCCACTTCGAGCTGGTCGGCTTTGCGGGCGATCAGCACATCGCTGATGCCGGCGGCGCCGTACTTCTTGTGGATGAACTTGCGAATCCGATCATCCTCTTGAAGAAGGGTCGGATAGTTGCGGCTGGAGGCGTACCAGCGGGACCGGTGCTCCTGGGTGATCCCCAGGCGTAAGCCGGTTGGATGGATTTTGTGTCCCATCAGTCGGTGTGCTCGGGGGTCAGGAGTCGGTCGGAGCTGCCACAGCGATGCTGATGTGGCAGGTCTGCTTCTTGATCGCGTAGGCGCGACCCTGGGCGCGGGGCCGATACCGCTTCATGGACGGGCCCATGTCGGCGCTCGCCTGGGCGATCACCAGCGTGGAGGGGTCCAGGCCCAGGTTGTGCTCGGCGTTGGCGACCGCCGACCGCAGCACCTTGGTGATCGGGCCGGTGGAGCGGTAGGGCATGAACTCGAGCATGATCAGCGCGTCGCGATAGCTGCGACCGCGGATCTGATCGAGGACACGGCGCACCTTGGACACTGAACCGCGGATGAAGCGGCCATGGGCCCGGGCGGTGGGAGCCGTTGGGGATGACGTTGTCATGGTCTCAGCGGCCTCCTTTCTTGTCTTTGATGTGGCCCTTGAAGGTGCGGGTGGGGGCAAATTCCCCCAGCTTGTGACCCACCATCTGCTCGGTCACGAAAACCGGCACGTGGGTTTTGCCGTTGTGAACGGCAATGGTGTGGCCGATCATCATCGGCAGGATCGTGGAGGCCCGAGACCACGTTTTGATCACCGACTTGTCGTCGGCGGCATTTTGCTTTTCAACCTTGCGAAGCAGGCTGTCGGCGATGAAAGGGCCTTTTTTAAGTGAACGTCCCATGGCGGGTTAGGCGAACGGCAAAACGGTGATGTGCATCAGGAGTCGCGTCCGCCACGGCTCCGCTTGGACGTCTTGCGACGCTTCCGGAGGACGAACTTGTTACTCGGCTTGTTCCGCTTGCGGGTCTTGAGACCGAGAGCGGGTTTGCCCCAGGGGGTCACCGGGCCGGAACGGCCGATCGGGGCCCGGCCTTCACCACCACCGTGGGGGTGGTCGCAAGGGTTCATCACACTGCCGCGCACCTGGGGACGACGACCCAGCCAGCGACGACGACCGGCCTTGCCCAGACTGGTGTTGCGGATCTCCGAGTTGCCCACTTCGCCGAGGGTGGCGTAGCACTCACGGCGCACCAGTCGAACCTCGGTGGATGGCAGTTTGAGAGCGACGTAGTCGCCTTCCTTGGCCATCACCTGGGCACTGGCGCCAGCGGTACGCACCATCTGGCCACCGCGACCTGCATAGAGCTCGACGCAGTGCACGCTCGAACCGAGGGGAACCGCCGAGAGCGGCATGGCGTTGCCGTTCTCGATCGGTGCTTCCGGACCGGAGACCACGGTCTGGCCCACAGTCACACCCGCCGGAGCGAGGATGTAGCGCTTCTCGCCGTCGGCATAGAAGAGCAGAGCCAACCGGGCATTCCGGTGTGGGTCGTAATGGATGGCGGCCACCTTGGCGGGCACGCCGTGCTTGTTGCGCCGGAAATCGACGGTGCGATAAAGGCGCTTGTGACCGCCGCCGCGATGACGGCAGGTGATCACACCGCGGTTGTTGCGACCCTTGCGGCGGTGCTTGGACACCACCAGGGAGCGTTCCGGCTTGCGGCCGGTGACTTCACTGAAGTCGGTGACGACCCGGGTGCGGGTTCCGGGCGTGTAGGGGCGGAAAGTACGAATTGCCATGACGTTTCAGACCCCTCAGGACTCAGGGAAGAGTTGGATGGAGTTGCCCTCGGCCAGGCGCACCACCGCCTTCTTCACCTGGGCGCGTTTGCCGGCGAAGCGACCGACGCGGCGGCTGCGGCGAGGCGGATTCATGGTGCTGATGCCGGTGACCTTCACATCGAAGAGCTGCTCAATCGCAGCTTTGATGTCGGGCTTGGCCGCACGGTGATCCACCTCAAAGGTGTACTGGTTCAGTTCCAGGGCGCGGGTGGCTTTTTCAGTGATCAGCGGACGGCGAATCACATCGGCCAGACGTTCGGAGAAGCGCTCAGTCATCGCCGTAGACCTCCTGAATCGTTGTGAGAGCGTCTTCACCCACCACCAACGCCTGGGCGTTGAGAAGATCGAAGACGTTGAGTTGGTCGGCGGCGATCAGCTTCACCTTGTCGAGGTTGCGCACCGAGCGGCGCACGACCTCGGAGGGGCTTGAAAGGATGATCAACACCTTGCTGTCTGCGGCAACGCCGAGACGACCCAGGGCATCGGTGATCTCTCGTGTCTTCGGCACGTCGAGGGTCGTGCCGAAATCCTTCACCACGGTGATGGCCTCAAGGCGCGCCATCAGGGCTGTACGCAGGGCCAGTCGCCGCTCCTTGCGATTCATCGCCAGGTTGTAGCTGCGAGGCTTCGGTCCGAAGACGATGCCACCACCGGGACGCAGGGGGGTACGAATCGAACCCTGGCGAGCGCGACCGGTGCCTTTTTGCTTGTAAGGCTTGCGACCACCACCACGAACTTCCGCTCGCGTGAGGGTGCTGGCGGTGCCCTGACGCATGTGGGCCTGCTGGCGCAGGACGGCGCGGTGCATCAAATCGGTGGCGGTGGATTCCTTCGCCACTTTCAGGTCGAGGCTCGCCTTGCCGGCGTCCTTGCCCTGCCAGTCACGGACAACACATGTGGCCATCACTTACCTCCAGTTGCGGGCTTGGCGCCCACACGGTTGGCGGGCCGGATGTTCAGGAGCGAACCGGGTTTGCCCGGCACCGACCCTTTCACCACCAGCAGATTGCGCTCGCTGTCGATCTTCAGGATCGTGAGCCCACGGGTGGTGATTTTTTTGCCGCCGTAGCGGCCGGCCATGCGCTTGCCGGGATAGATGCGGCCCGGTGTTGTACCGGCGCCGGTCGAACCCGGTTCGCGATGGTTCTTGGAACCGTGCGTCATCGGTCCACGACTGAAGCCGTGACGTTTCTGATAGCCCGCGAAACCGCGGCCCATGGAGTCGCCACTCACGTCCACCTTCTGACCGGCTTCGAAATCACCAACGGTGATCGCCCCACCGAGTTCGAGACCGGCGACGTCGTCAACGCGGTACTCGCTCAAGTGGCGCAGCAGTTCCTCGCCAGATTTGGCGAGATGACCCTTGGCAGGCTTATTAACCAGCTTCTCGCGGGTGTCGCCGAAGCCGATCTGGACGGCCACGTAGCCGTCCGTTTCAGTTGTTTTCAGTTGGGTGATGCGGCAAGGTCCCGCCTCGATCAAGGTGACCGGGACGGCTTTGCCTTGCTCGTCGAAGAGCTGGGACATACCCAGCTTCTTCCCAAGGATGCCGATGGACATGGGGGTAGAAACGCCAGCGTGGACAACCTCCATCCGGGTGGATGGTGGCCAGGGGGCGCTGATCGAAGTGACGCAGTCATGGCCGGAGTGGTGGTCGCCTTGAGTCAGGCGCACATCCGGAATGGGGCTAGCGAGCAAATCAGCTGGCTGGGACTTGGCCGGTGGATCCGGTCAGTTTCCCGGCAATGCTTCTGACGTGATGGTCTGAACCATTGCTCTGGCCTGGGGATCCGGCGCAATCGCCGGACCTGCGACACGTTCTGGAGGCCCGGCTAGCGGACGGGCACAGAAGCGCGAAGCAAACAAAAACACTACACCACAGCTTGACTCCACTTCAGAAGTCTCATCTCTGCTGCCACACTGGCCGCAGTTGGTTCGGTTCCATGCCGCTGCTGCTCTCCGGTCGTGGCTTCCGGCGCGAGCTTGAGTCGGAAGGGTGCATGGCCGTGCATGCGCCGCTTGAGGGTGGGGCGGAAACCCGCTTGCTGCGCCGTCTTCGCGCTGCTGGATACCGCACACTTCTCACGTCGGCGCGGGGCCTCGGTGATCCTGAGGTCTATCTCTTTCAAAAGCATGGTGTGCGACCTCCCCACCTGGGCCATCAGAGCGTCGGCCGCGGTGCCGCGGTTGGTGAAGTGCACGATGTGATGCCCTGGCTCGGTGAGCGTCTGCTCGGAGATCAACCCGTTGTGCTCTGGCTTCTGGAGGGCCAGGTGCTGTCACGTTCGGAACTGTTGTCGCTGTGCGCTCTGACGCGACGGGAGCCCCGCCTCAAGGTGGTGGTGGAGATGGGCGGTGCCAGGAGCTTGCGTTGGGAGCCTCTGGCCACCCTGCTCGGAGCCTGAGCCCCTGTGACCGCTCCGGCGTTGTCGGCGGATTCCGCCGAACGCGCTCTGACCCAGGGGCGTTGGGTCAAGTTGATCTGCGGGGCCAGCAATCAGGATCTGCCTGCGATCGCCGATCTTTGTGCTGTGTATGCCATGGCGGGGGTGCACTGTGTGGATGTGGCTGCTGATCCCGCCGTGGTCCATGCCGCCAGGGAAGGGTTGGCCTGGGCGCAAGAGCGCCAGGCCCATCGTCCCTGGTTGATGGTGAGCATCAGCGATGGTCAGGATCCCCACTTCCGCAAGGCGTTCTTTGTGCCGGAGCGCTGCCCGTCCGATTGCTCCAGGCCCTGCGAGCGGGTCTGCCCGGCGATGGCGATCAGTCCAGGTGCAGGGGTGTCACCCAGCCTCTGTTACGGCTGCGGTCGTTGTTTGCCCGCTTGTCCTCTGGGGCTGATCGAGACCCGGGAGCACCGAATCGGCAGGGATGGGTTGACCGACCTGCTGCGAGAGCTCAGGCCGGATGCTCTGGAGATTCACACCGCGCCCGGCCGGGCCGAGGCCTTCGACGCGACGCTCGCCGCCATCGGCGCTGCGACGGTTCCCCTCAGGCGTCTGGCGGTCAGCTGCGGTCTTGAGGGGCATCACTGCACGGCTGCCGACCTGTCGCGGGAGCTCTGGAGTCGTCATGCAGCCTTGCGGGCCAGGGCTCAGCGCCCTCTCTGGCAGCTCGACGGCCGCCCGATGCGTGGTGATGTTGGTGCGGGAACGGCCCGTGCCGCCGTGCGCCTGTGGCGTCAGTTGCGTCCCCTGGCGCCCCCCGGGCCGCTCCAGTTGGCCGGTGGCACGAACGCGGCCACGATCGATCTACTGCCCACCAGCTCCGATGGCGGGCCGGCAGGGGTGGCCTTCGGGGGCATGGCCCGTGCCCTGTTGCAACCGCTGCTGCAGGAGGCCGAACGGCGCGGTCAACGGCTGCGGGACTGGCCGGAGGGATGGTCCATCGCGCTGCAGCGGGCCGAGGCACTGATCCGCCCTTGGTTGCAGCGGCCTTTGGGCGCGAAAGCCTGCTAGAAGGCTGATAAGGCCGGGGACTGGCCGGAGAGGGGCATGAGCACCGAGCGGATCACCGACGACCTGGACCGTCTGCTGGCGCTGCTGCCGGCGGATGTGGGTGAAGCGTTGCAACCCGAGGCTCGCCGCGACCAGCTGCTCGAAGTGGTGCTCGATCTGGGTCGGGTCCCGGAAGCCCGTTATCCAGGCCGCTCCCTCGCGCTGGGGGAACGCTGCCTGACTAGGGAGGATCTTCAGAGCACCGTGGAACGCCTGGGGCAGTTCGGTGCTGACAATCGGGCCGGCATTGAGCGCACGCTGCATCGGATCAGTGCGATCCGGAATCGTCGCGGTGATGTGGTCGGCTTGACCTGCCGGGTCGGACGTGCCGTGTTTGGCACGGTGGCCCTGGTGCGCGACCTGCTCGACAGTGGACAGTCGCTGCTGTTGATGGGCCGTCCCGGGGTTGGCAAAACCACCGCCCTTCGGGAAATCGCCCGTGTCCTCGCTGATGAGCTGGAACAACGGGTGGTGGTGATCGACACCAGCAACGAGATCGCAGGCGATGGCGACATTCCCCATCCGGCGATCGGTCGGGCCAGGCGCATGCAGGTTGCGCGCCCGGAATTGCAGCATCAGGTGATGATCGAGGCCGTGGAGAACCACATGCCCGAGGTCATCGTGATCGATGAAATCGGCACGGAACTCGAAGCTCAGGCTGCCCGCACGATCGCGGAGCGTGGCGTGATGCTGGTGGCCACCGCCCATGGCAATGCCCTCGCCAATCTGATCAAGAACCCCACCCTCTGCGATCTGGTGGGTGGCATCGAATCGGTCACGCTCGGCGATGAGGAGGCCCGCCGTCGACGCAGTCAGAAAACCGTGCTGGAGCGCGCCGCTGAACCCACCTTTCCCCTGGCGGTGGAGATGCACAGCCGCCATCGCTGGGCCGTGCATGCCGATGTGGGTCGCACGGTGGATCTGCTCCTGCGCGGTCAGACGCCCCGGCCCCAGGAGCGCTCGCTTGCGGCCGACGGCTCTGTTCAGCTGGTGGAGTCGCCTGACCCGGTGATCGGGGCCAGCCGCCCCCGCGCGAGGCCAACGCGGCAGCTGCGCCAGGCCCACGCTGCGGCGCCTCAACTCGCCGCTGTGCCCACACCGGATCCTGTTGCGACACCCCTCCGGGATGCTGTCGATTCCGCCTCGCCCGCGGAGGATGGTCTGCAGGTGCTCTGTTGCGGCTTGACCCCTCGGCTCGTGGAGGAAGCGAGCCGTCGCCATCGCTGGCCGGTGCGTCTGGTTGACGACCTGGCTGAGGCCGATGTGGTGTTGAGCGTGCGCCAGGGCCTGGGCCGTCAACCGGGGCTGCGCCGTCAGGCCCGGGAGGCTCGGGTGCCGATCCTGGTGATCAAAGCCGACACGCTGCCTCAGGTGGAGCGGGCCTTGGAGCGGTTGCTGTCGCGGCGGGCGGCTGCCGAACCCCCAACCGTTTCTGCGGATCAGGCCGATGCCCTGGCGGCTCTGGAGGAGTGTCGCCTGGCGGTTGAGCGGGTGGTGGTGCCTCAGGGGCGGCCGGTGGAGCTACTGCCTCGCACGGAGGATGTCCGACGCATGCAGGCGGATCTGGTGGCCCGCTACCGGCTGCGCAGCGATGTGTTCGGCCGGGCTGATCAGCAGCGTCTGCGGGTGTTTCCGCCCTGAATTCGTGCCGGGGAGCTCACCAATGGATTGACGAAGGTCACTCCGCTGTGGGTAACTATCTGAACGCCAGTCAGCTCGCCAGCAGGCATCAGTTGACTTGGAACGTTGGGCCGTCGCCAAGTGGTAAGGCAGCGGGTTTTGGTCCCGCCATTCCTAGGTTCGAATCCTAGCGGCCCAGTTTTTTCGATGATCATCTCCAGGCCCTCCCTCCTGGTCTTCGATTTTGACGGTGTCATCGTCGATGGCATGGAGGAATATTGGTGGGCGGCCCGCAGCGCTTGCCTGCAGCTCACTCAGGCGTCAGCAGGGGTGCTTCCCTTGGCCGTGCCATCGCTCTTTCGCCAGTTGCGTCCCTGGGTTCACCATGGCTGGGAGATGGTCCTGATCGCCGCCCAGTTACTCGAGGCGGCAAGCCCTCTGCGCCAGCGGGGCGCTGAGGCTTACGCGGCCGACTACGACCGGCAGACAGCCCTGGCGCTTGAGGAGCGGGGTTGGAGTTCGCTCCGGTTGCAGGAGGCGCTTGAAGCAGTACGCCGTGAGGCGATCACCAACGATCGTGCCGCCTGGCTGGGGCGCCATCGCCCCTTCCCCGGTGTGGTGGATCGGCTGCGCCATCTGGCGGAGGAGGGGGTGGATTGGGCCGTGCTCACCACCAAGGGGGCGGCATTCACGGCCGAGTTGTTGCAGGCCTTTGCCCTGCAACCGGCGCGCCTTCTCGGCCATGAGGCCGGCCCGAAGCCGCAGGTGCTGTTGCAGTTGCAGGAGGCCTGGCGCTTGCGAGGCTTTGTGGAGGATCGACGGGCGACGCTCGAAACCGTGCGCGGCACCGCCGGCCTGGAGGCCCTGCCCTGTTTTCTGGCCAGTTGGGGCTATCTGCGGCCATCCGACCGGCAGGGGCTGCCGCTCGGCATTGACCTGCTCGAACCGGAACGCTTTGCGGCCCCCTTGGCGACCTGGACCTGATTCGTTAACGTACGTTTGTACTACATGAGACGGATGGCGCTCGGCGGGGCACTGGATGGTCTGTCCGGCGCTTCCAGTGCTGTCACGGCACCTGGTCTCAGCGTCTGTCAGCCCCTTACCGTTTGCATCCATGCCACTCGACGTGAAAGCTTCTCCCACCTCCGGCTCCGACCCCCGTCCAGGTGAGCGCGACAAAGCGCTGAATCTTGTGCTCGGCCAGATCGAGCGCAATTTCGGCAAAGGGTCGATCATGCGCCTCGGGGATGCGTCCCGGATGCGGGTCGAGACCATTCCCACCGGTGCTCTCACCCTGGATCTCGCCCTCGGTGGCGGCTATCCGAAGGGGCGTGTGGTGGAGGTGTATGGACCGGAAAGCTCCGGTAAGACCACGCTGACGCTCCATGCGATCGCCGAGGTGCAGCGTCGTGGTGGTGTGGCCGCCTTCGTGGATGCGGAGCATGCTCTAGATCCGGTGTACGCCGCCTCCCTGGGCGTCGACATCGAGAACCTGCTCGTCTCCCAGCCCGACACCGGCGAGATGGCCCTGGAGATTGTCGATCAGTTGGTGCGATCCGCGGCTGTCGATATCGTCGTGGTCGACTCGGTGGCGGCCCTCACGCCGCGGGCCGAGATTGAGGGTGAGATGGGCGATCTGGCCGTGGGCAGCCAGGCCCGCCTGATGAGCCAGGCGATGCGCAAGATCACCGGCAACATCGGCAAATCCGGTTGCACGGTGATTTTCCTCAACCAGCTGCGACTCAAGATCGGTGTCACCTATGGCAATCCGGAAACGACCACCGGCGGCAATGCCCTCAAGTTCTATGCATCGGTGCGTTTGGATATCCGTCGCATTCAGACGCTCAAGCGCGGCACTGAGGAATACGGGATCCGCGCGAAGGTGAAAGTGGCGAAGAACAAGGTGGCGCCACCCTTCCGAATCGCCGAATTCGACATCCTTTTCGGCCGGGGGATCAGCACCCTTGGTTGCCTGCTCGATCTGGCGGAAGAAACCGGTGTGGTGATTCGCAAGGGGGCTTGGTACAGCTACGAGGGCGACAACATCGGGCAGGGCCGCGACAACACCATCGGCTGGCTGGAGCAGAACCCCGACGCGAAGGACGCGATCGAAGCGCTGGTGCGTCAGAAACTCACGGAGGGGTCCGAGGTGACCGCCAATTCGATGCGTCCCCTCGCTGCGGCAGCACGCAGTGCCGCCAGCCAAGCGTCTTCGGCAGCTGCGACGTCTGCACCGTCTGCGGCTAGCAACGACAAACCGGCTGCCGCAAACAAACCGGGCGCCGCCTCGTCAGCTGCCTGAGCTGGCGGCGGCAGCCGTTGCCTCGGCGACGGGAGCCTGCAGGAACTGGGTGACACGCTGCAGTTCCTGAATGGCTTCCGCGCCTTCCAATTTCACCAGTTCGCGGCCGTTGCGGGATTCCACCCAGCTGATGCCGAAGTCCGACACGAGAAAGCGCACCATGTGCCCGTCGCCGAGATCGGCGACAAACGAGGCGCCATGGTCGTCGCGGCCGTCATCGCAGACGTAGCAGGTTGCGGTGATGCCGCGTTTCTTCAGGCTGGATGCCAGAGCCTGAAGGCTCATCACCAAGTCTTGAACCACGGAGCGGTATTGCTGGGCGAGCCGAGGAAACATGGCGACCACCGAAGAGTCCCATGAATCTTAAATGTTTTCTTCAGAATTCGCGGTTCCGGTCGATCAGGGCATGTCAGCCAGGGTCCACCAGCCCGCGGCTGGGCCGATGAAGCGCACCACCACCCAGAACAGCACCAGCGCACCGATGCCGATCCAGGCGCCGCGGGTGGTCACCGCCATGAACTGGCGGGTCTGCGCTTTGCTGAGGGGGAGCCACGAGACAACCCGTTCCGCCTCTGCAGGGTCAGGGCGCGGACGACGGGGCGGAAGTCCTTGGCTGGCGCGGCGGCGTGCTTCTCCCATGCGGTCGCGAAGGGCGGAACAGTCGGAGCCTAGAAGCGACTCAGTCGGGAAGCAGTCGGTGCAGCGGAGTCCAGGGCTGCAGGGCGGTCAACACGTGTTCGCCCCAGCTGCGCCCCCGCAGTCGACCATCCAGCACCGCCAGCCGGCCTCCACTCCGGCGCAGGGGGGCGACCGCAGGAGCCAGCAGGCTGAGGGCCTCAGGTAGCAGAAGATCACGGAACCAGTCGCGCCCCTGACGTTTCAGTGCTTCGACCCGAGCGGCCGTCAGTGGCGCCTCCAGGCTGGCGATCGGCAGCAGGGCGATGATCAGCTGCTCCGGCGGTGGCAGTTGGGCCTGATGTTGCAGCCACCAGCTCCAACGGCAGCAGATCACGCCATTGGCTTCGGGGGCGGTGGCGGCTTCGATCACCCGACTGCCGAATTCAGAGGCCAGTTCGCTGGTGAGGCGTTGGCGCAGGCGGTTGTCGTCGAGAAGGATCACGGTGAGACCGGCGCGACCGAGAATCAGCCGGCGTGATTGCTCCAGCAGGTGCTGGGCGAACACTTCGGTGTTCGGGAGGGGTTGCCGGCGGGGGGCGAAGAGAGGGAGGGGGTCGCGCAGCGTCGGTTCCCGCAGTCGCACCACCACATCAGCGTCGAAGCCGGCATCGTTGAGTTCCGTCTGCAGCGGAGCGGACTCGCCGGCGCTGCTGATCAGGATCGCTGCACGCTGGTTGAGCAGGCCTTGGAGCTGACGCAGCGGTTCGAGCAGCTGTAGATGCCAGCGCCATTGCAGCAGGCGATGGTCGAGGTCGGCCCAGTAGGCCCAGTGGCTCGGATCCGCCTTCAGCACGTGATCCCATGGAGCGGGCAGGGGATGGAGCAGGGTCAGAAGATCGCGCAGCGCCTGCAGCTGTCCGCTCTCCAGTCGCACGGTCGCATCCCTGCGCGTGGCCTGGCGAAACACTTGCCTGCTCAGGCGGTCATGGAGATCCAGCAGGCTGGCATCGGCGTTCGGGTGGGCTTGCCGCAGCCGTTCCCAGTCTTGGCTCTGGAGGGTCAGGGCTAGCGCCTGGCGCAGTCGGTGGCTGAGTTGATCCGCTTCAGGGATGATCAGCAGGTGATCGTCATGGAGCTGCTCCTGGCGATGGGCCTGCACCAGCTCCTGCGTGGTGAGCAGCCACAATTGCTCGCCATCCGGTGGTTCCAGACCTTGCCAGCAAGGGAGATGCAGCCCGGCCTCCCGCAACCTGGGACGCTCCACCTGCAGCAGCCGACGGCGCTGGTCGGCTTCCAGCACCAACACGCAGCGTTGGCGCTGCAGGCAGAGGGGCACCAGCAGACCCAGCCACCAATGCTCTTCACTGCCGGGTGTCAGCTGGATCAGGGCGCGATCGCCACGCCGCACGCTGCGGGCGATCAGGCGACTCAGGGTGAGGTGATGCGGCCAGGCGACCCGGTCGTGTTGCAGCAGGGTTTTCAGCTGCTGATGGGCGCGGGCTTCCAGCATCCAAGGAGCCTAGGCATCCTCCTGGGGCCGAACGGTTCAGGCTGATCCGTCAACGAACATGGAACCACCTTGTGGCACAGCGATGCAGCAGCAGGTGGCCGATGTCCCGAAGCTCCCCGCAGCAGTCGGCATCGTGGGCTTGGGCCTGATCGGGGGCTCTCTCGGGCTGGATCTGCAGGGCCTGGGCTGTCGGGTTGTCGGTCTGGTGCATCGTTCCTCCACGGCTGAACGGGCCTTGGAGCGAGGTCTGGTGCACGAAGTGAGCACCGATCCGGCGATCCTGCGCGACTGCGAGCTGATCATTCTGGCGTTGCCGATCGAGTCTCTTCTCGATCCCGATCCCGGGCTCGTGGCGGCCTTGCCGCCGCATGCGGTGGTCACGGATGTGGCCTCAGTCAAGGCACCGGTGCTGGAGGTCTGGCGTCATCGGCATCGCCGTTTCGTGGCCAGCCATCCGATGGCGGGCACCGCCGAGTCCGGTGTGGATGCGGGTCTGTCTGGGCTGTTCCGTGGTCGCCCTTGGGTCGCCACGCCAGAGCTGGCCACCGACGCAGAGTCGCTTGCGCTGGTGGCGCAACTGGCGCGTTCCCTGGGCAGTCACTGGCTCACGGCCACGGCCCCCAGCCATGACCAGGCCGTGGCGCTGATCTCCCATGTGCCTGTGCTGGTGAGTGCGGCGCTTCTGCGCGCAGTCGGTTCGGAGCGGGATCCGTCCGTGCGGGAGCTGGCTTGCCAGCTCGCGTCGAGTGGCTTTGCCGACACCACCCGGGTGGGAGCGGGCAATCCCGCGCTCGGGACCGCGATGGCCGCCCGCAACACCGACGCTGTGCTGCGGGGGCTGGCGGCCTATCGCTGGAGCCTGGAGCAGCTGGAGGGGGCCATCCTCGCGGGGAACTGGGCGCAGCTGGAGCAGGAACTGGAGCAGACCCGCGCCCTCAGGCCCGCCTTTCTCGAAGCTGCCGGGGCTGGCCTCAGTGCTTCAGCTCCAGCGGCAGGCCGCGCTGGGCCGTGAGCTGCCGACAGGCCATTAGGGCCGAAAGGCTCACGCCCGCCGTGCCCTCGCCTGGGTGGATCGCGTCACCGCAGAGCCAGAGATTGGCCATCGGGGTGCGACTCGCCAGGCCGAAGGGACCGAAGCGTGCCGGGCTCTGACCAAGACCGCCCACGATGCCTCGGGGGCGACCGGTCCAGAAGGCGAAGGAGCGGGGCGTGGCCAGCTCCTGATGCCGCCACTGCTCCGGGGTGATACCCAGCCAGTCCTGGAGGGTGGCCACGATCCTGTGTTGCACGTCCTGCTTGCGTTGCCGGTACTCGGGATCGGGCAGGTCGCACCAGTCGTCGGGATCGGTGAACACGCTGGCAATCAGGGTGGCTTCGCCCTGGGGAGCGCGTCCGTCGCCCTCTCGGCTCACCGACACAAAGAGCGATCCCGGCGTGCTGCCATCGCGCTGGAGATGGGCGGGGCAGTCGGCCGGGAGCGCCGAACGGGAGACGGCTGCATACAGCACCAGAGCGCCGCTGGGGGCGTTCAAGTGCTCAAGATGGCGCCGATAGGAGGGGGGCATCGGGTCGCGGCTGTTGCCAGCGGAGACCGCTGGGATCAGGGTGGGCAGGCACTGGGGCGGCAGGCTGCACACCACATCGGCGGCCTCCAGATGCAGGGTGTCGCCATTGGCGCGTTGCGCTCGCACGTGCCAGGCACCCCGCGCCGGATTGCGCTCCAGGGCCACCACCCGATGACGCAGCAGCAGGCTGCCGCCATCGCGCTTGATGGCAGCAGCCAACTGATCGCTCAGGGTCTGCATGGAGCCCTGAAGATGCCAGAGCCCCTGGGGCTCCTGGGCCATCTGCAGCACCGTGGCGCCATACAGAGCCGCCGTGCGCGCCGCCGGCTCCTGGGAGTAGAGACGCAATTGCAGATCGAGAAAGCGACGCAGCCGCTCGTGGTGCTGGCAGCCACTGAGTCGCAGCAGATCCGCCACGCTGAGAAGGCTTAGGGGTGCACTGGCGAGGTTGCCGGGCCCGATCGCTCCCAGGGTTTGGAGCAGATCCCAGCCGGAGCGGATTGGCAGCACCGGATCTTGGCTGGCGAAGGCCCAGTTGCTGCGATGCAGCCGTTCGCAGAGCGCCCAGAAGGGTGCGCTGCCTGGAAAGTGCCACTCCCGCTCCTGCTTCCAGCGCTCGGGCTGCCGCCAGAGCCGGATCGGTTCCGTCCCATCGGCCAGGTCCACCACGCAGCCGGGATCGAGCGGTTCGGCGGCGGGCAAGGCCAGCCCCAGGTGGGCCAGGATTCGCGCATGGCTGCCCCCCGGCTCCAGGCCGGCCACCTGGGTGGCACCCACATCAAAGGTGTAGGGGCCACGCCGGAAGGTTCCGGCACAGCCGCCGAGTTGGTGATGGGCCTCCAGCAGGGTGACCCGCAGGCCATGGCGAGCCAAGAGCGCTGTGGCGGTAAGACCGGCGATTCCGCCGCCGATCACAAGGACGTCTTGCGCTGGCTCCATGGGGGGCATGCTGGCAGCAGTGGCGGCGGGTTCGGGTGCAGGCGGAGTTGGAGCAACTGCTGGATCGCCAGCCCCAGCTGGCTGCGGGCGCCCGGTTGCAGCGTTGTCAGCCGGTGGGTGGCGGCTGCAGTCAGCAGGCCTATCAGCTGCAGCTCAGCGATGGGCGCCTGCTGTTCGCCAAAGCCGGTGACCCTTCGATGCTCAAGGCGGAGCAGCGTGGTCTGCAGGCCTTGCATCGTCATCTCGATCCCACCGACCTGTGGGTGCCGGAGCCTCTGGTGTTCAACGCTGGCGCGTCCGCTCGTGGTTGGTTGCTGCTGTCCTGGCATGGGTTCACCCAGGGCGACCAGGCGAGGCTCGGTCGCGGTCTGGCTCGCCTGCATCGGCGATCGGCGCAGCAGGGCTCGCTTGAGAAAGGGGCCGGTTGGTTCGGCTGGGCCTGGGATGGCTACATCGGCCTGGGCCATCAACCCGGCGGTTGGTGCCAGAGCTGGGGTGAGGCGTTCGTGGAGTTAAGGCTCAGGCCCCAGTTGGAGCAGGCCCAGTCGTGGGGGCTGGCGCTGGCTGATCTCGACCCGTGGCTCCACGAGCTGCGGGATCGGTTCGATCGGCATGGGCCCGACGCTGCCTTGGTGCACGGCGATCTCTGGGGCGGGAATGCGGCCGTGTTGGCGGATGGTCGAGGCCTGATTTTCGATCCGGCCTGCTGGTGGGCCGATCGTGAGGTGGATCTGGCAATGACCCAGTGCTTCGGAGGCTTCTCGCAAGCCTTTTACAACGGTTACCACCAGGAATGGCCCCTGCCACCAGGAGCCAAGCAACGGGTGGAGATTTACAACCTCTATCACTGGCTCAACCACGCCAACTTGTTTGGTGGTGGCTACAGGCAGCAGTGCCTGCGTTTCCTTGAGCGCCTCTCACCACTGTCGTGGTGAGAGGCGCTGGTCGGTGCTCAAGGAAGCGCGTGGGGGATGGGCTGAAGCTCAGCCCAGGTATTCCTGACGCAGAGTCTGGACGCGACTGATCAGAGCCTGACGTTTTTCGCTGGTGGTGAGGTTCTTCCAGCTCCACTGGCCGACCACCACCACACCGAGCAGCTCCAGCAGGCCGGGCACCACGGGGAGCAGATTGATCGTGTCGAGGATGCCTTTGATCAGGATCTGCGCCACGATCACTGCGGCGAAGATGCCCACGATCTTGCCGATGCGACCCACCTTGCTCCAGTCGACCTGATCGAGCGTGGCATTCACTTTGCCCAGCACTTCGCTGTAGCGCTCACTGAAGTTGACGCCCTCAGCTGCAGTGGCCGTGTCGGTTTCAGGGGTGGCGGTGGACGTCGAGTCCTTCACCGCAGTGCTGTCCTCGCTCATGAAACGATCACGGGTGGAAATGCCAATCGAGCGTATCGGTCGGCTCTCGGAAATGCCAGAACGGCTGCTCCTCGGTCGTGAATGCCTGATCGTTCTCAAGCGCACCCTGGCCGCCCCGGCGCCGGAGGAGGGCTGTGCGCTTTTGCTGGGTTTGCCCATCAGCGATGGAGCTTCCCAAAGCAGCGCCTGGTGGGTGCAGCGGGTGTGGCCCTGCTGCAACGTCTGGAGCCCTGGGCTGACCGCCCTGCCTGAGCCGCCCGATGTCTCCCTCACGCGTCGCCATCGCTTCGCCCTGGATCCAAGGGAACAGTTGCATGCGCAGCGCTGGGCCCGCGCCCGCGGGCTGCAGGTTCTGGGGACGGCCCATTCCCATCCGCAAGGGGAGCCGGAGCCGTCACGGCTCGATCTTGGCTGGGCGACGACGCCGAGCCTGATGGTGATCCTGGGTGGCTCGGGAGCGCTGGGGGCGTGGTGGATCGAGGCGGGTGGGGCATCACCACTGTTGCTCGAACACACTGATGGGGAAGCGAGCTGAGTGTCGATGGTTCCGTTGGATGCTGTGCCCGAAGAGCTCAGTGCCGAAGAGCGGCAGCGCTATGCGCGCCACCTGAGCCTGCCGGAGCTGGGCCTTGAGGGGCAGAAGCGTCTCCGGAGTGCTTCTGTGTTGTGCGTGGGCACTGGTGGCCTGGGGTCACCCCTGCTGCTTTACCTCGCCGCCGCAGGTGTGGGGCGGATCGGCGTCGTCGATTTCGATCAGGTGGAGACGTCGAACCTGCAGCGTCAGGTGATTCATGGCAGCGCCAGCGTTGGCCAGGCCAAAACTCGCTCGGCGGCCAGCCGGCTCCAAGACCTGAACCCCCATGTGCAGGTGGTGGAGCACAACACGAGGCTCGATCCGACCAATGCCCTGCAGATCCTGGAGCCCTACGACCTGGTGTGCGATGGCACGGACAACTTCCCCAGTCGCTATCTCATCAACGATGCCTGTGTGCTGCTCGGCAAGCCTTGCATCTACGGATCGGTGCAGGGCTTTGAGGGTCAGGTGAGCGTGTTCAACCGCACGGCTGACAGTCCGAATTACCGGGACCTGGTGCCGCAGCCGCCTCCGCCGGGCCTGGTGCCATCGTGCGCCGCCGGTGGCGTGCTGGGCGTGATGCCCGGCTTGATCGGTCTGATCCAGGCCACCGAGGCGATCAAGCTGATCGCCGGACTCGGCACCTCCCTCGATGGTCGGGTGCTGTTGGTGGATGCGTTGGCGATGCGATTTCGGGAGTTGACGCTTGCCCCGTCGCCCACGCGCGAGCCGATTCAACACCTGATTGACTATCAGGCATTCTGCGGCCAGTCCGGATCCGCATTCGCTGAGGAGGAGCAAGTGGAAAGCGTGTCCGTGCGCGAGCTCAAGGCATTGCTGGATTCAGGCGCCGACCTGCTTCTGATCGATGTGCGCAACCCCGCTGAAGTGGAGGTGGCGGTGATCGAGGGATCGGAGCATTTCCCCCTCAGCGCCATTGAGAGTGGCGAGGCGATCGAGCCCATCCGCAACCGGGCCAGCGGCCGCAGCCTCTACATCCACTGCAAGCTGGGAGGCCGCTCAGCTAAGGCAGTGGCACTGCTGGCTGAACACGGCATCGAGGCGATCAATGTCAGCGGCGGCATCGAGGCCTGGTCGTTGGAGGTGGATGAAACGGTTCCGCGCTACTGACGCTCAGCCCATGAAAGCTTCTGGCTTAGCGGATCACCGTCAGTAGTCCACGCCGCGCTTGAGATCGACGCCCTGTTCGGCGTAGTGCTTGTGGCACACCATCTCGGAGTGCACGCTGGCCAGATCGAAATAGGCGGGAGGGTTCTTGCAGCGGCCGGTGATGATCACCTCGGTTTCCGCTGGTTTGCGCAGCAACGTCTGGAGGATCGGCTCCACCGGCAGCAGTTCCAGATCCACGCTGGGATTCAGTTCATCCAGGATCACCGTTTTGTAGAGCCCACTGGCAATCGCAGCCCGAGCGATTTCCCAGGCCCGCTCGGCTTCCACGTAATCGATCGGTTGCTGCTGGCCGCGCCAGACGATCGCATCACGGCCTGAGCGCAGGTGATCCACCAGGTGGGGGTAGCTCTCACGCAGGGCGGCGATTGCGGCGTCTTCGGTGTAGCCGCTGCCCCCCTTGAGCCACTGCAGGATCAACACCCGATGGCTCTTGTCTTGCGAGATGCCGCGGCCGATGGCCTGGAGGGCTTTGCCCAGGGCGCTGGTGGACTTGCCCTTGCCTTCGCCGGTGTAGATCTCGATGCCGCCCTGGGGAATCATTGCCGTCACGCCGGCCTCTGAGGGCTCGGGGCGCCGGTGGGCCCGCATCTCTGAATGGAGATCCGCCATCTGCACCAGGGCGCGGGGGGCGGCCCTTCCGGTGACGATGATCTCCATGCCCTCCGGCCGCTCGCGCAGACTCCGCAACACGTCGTCGAGATCGAGTAGGCCCAGCTCCAGCACCGGGTTGAGCTCATCGAGCACCACCACGGAATAGAGGGCGCTGGCGATCGCTCCCTTGGCGATGTCCCAGCCCCGCTGGGCTTCCTGCCGGTCAAAGCGGCTCACCTCATCAGCCCCGAAATACTCGCCACGACCGGTGCGCACCTGATCGATCAGATGGGGGAACCCCTGCTGCAGGGCTTCGATTGCCGCATCCTCGTCGTAGGCCCGGCCTGGCCCTTTCAGGAACCGCAGCAGCAACACCCGGGTGCGGCGTTGTTCGCAGATGCCAAGCCCGATGGTGCGCAGCACCACACCCAGAGCGGCCTGGCTTTTGCCCTTGCCCTCCCCGTCATAGACGTGCAGTTGGCCGAGACTACGTTCGCGGCTGTCAGCTGCAGTCACGATGCCGATGGCTGGTCGTCGATTCCCTGCCATGGCCGAAAGATGAGCCCTCGGAGCTTACCGAGCTTGAACCGCGTTGTGGTTGAGCTGGCGGTGATTCTGGCGCGGCGACCTTCGTTCGTTTGCTGGTCGCTTGCTGCCGGGCTTTTTTAGCGTGCGCCTACCCGATCAATTCAGGGAGTGGGCCGGTGTGATGGAGGAGACCGCTCGCACATTTCGCCAGCTCGAACTGCTGCCTGACGCGTTGCAGAGCCAGCTCGAGCAGCTGCGCGCCTGGCTGCGCTCACAGCAACGGGTGTGTGTGGCCTACTCCGGCGGGGTGGACAGCAGCCTGGTGGCGGCCATCGCCTGGGAGCAGCTCGGAGCTGGGGCGATCGCGATCACTGGGGTTTCCCCTGCGTTGGCGCCTCAGTTGCAGGAGGAGGCCCGGCAACAGGCCGCCTGGCTGGGCCTCCGCCATCAGGAGGTGGCCACCAGCGAACTGGAGGATCCTGCCTATACCAGCAACCCGCCGGAGCGCTGTTTTGCCTGCAAGCGGGAGCTGCACCGTCACTTGGCGGCCATCGCAGCCCAGGCTGGTCAGGCCCAGGTGGTGGATGGGGTGAATCACGATGATCTCGGAGACCATCGCCCCGGCATTGAGGCGGCCAGGCAGGCGGGTGTGCGCTCGCCCCTGGCCGAACTGGGACTGAGCAAGCTGGCTGTGCGCCAGATCTCCCGCTCGCTTGGATTCCCCTGGTGGGACAAGCCCGCTCAACCGTGCCTGGCGTCACGCTTTGCTTACGGTGATCCGATCGGCGCTGAACGCTTGCGCCGCGTTGGCGCGGCAGAAGCGTGGTTGCGGGAGCAGGGGTTGGATGACGTGCGCGTGCGCTGCCAAGGGGCGACGGCCAGGATCGAAGTGCCCAGCGACCAAATCGAAACGTTGCTGCTCAGGCTCCCTCGCGTTGCCCTGGTGGAACGGTTTCTGGCGCTGGGGTTCACCAGCGTCAGCCTGGATCTTGAAGGTCTCGTCAGCGGCAAGCTGAACCGTGAGCTCGCCCTGGGGGATCACCAGCAGGTGGCGATCCCCTAGCGAGGCCAGCCGGTCAGGCCGCCTGAGCTTCAGGCCGCCCGGAGCTCGGCCTGGGGATCCCGAGGGGTGTGGGCCACAGCGGCGGGCGTCTCGCGCCTGAAGCTGCGGAGTTGATGGCGACCGGCCCGCAGTTCATCCCGCAACACAGCGCAGGCTTTCTCGGGCATGGTGTGATCACCGCAGGTGAACACGTCCACTGCCGCGTAGCCACTTTCTGGCCAGGTGTGGATCGAGATGTGGGATTCAGCCAGAAGAGCCAGTCCCGTCACGCCCTGAGGTTCGAATCGGTGGGTGATCAGGTTGAGGAGTGTGGCACCAGCACGTTTCGCTGCAGTGGTGATGGTGGTCCTCAGGAAGGCTTCGTCGTCGAGCTTGGAGGCGTCGCAGTCGTAGAGCTCGAGAATGCAGTGCTTGCCCACCATGTCGGTGGCATTGGGCACGTCGGAACCGGTGGCTGTTGAGGAATCGGCGCCGCCCCATCCCGGGTTGGGATGCAGGCAAGACAGGGTCTGCTCCATCAGGGTATCGAAAGAAAACAGCCACTCATCTTAACGCAGTTACATCTCTGACTTCAATAACTCCGCGTTGAGAATCTGGGATCCAGCGCGCCAGTTCCCCTCGAAGGCGTCCAGGTGGGTGGCGCTGATCAGGCATTGATGCGTGCCGCCCACGGCTTCCAGCAGCGCCAGCTGACGATGGGGATCCAGTTCTGCCAGCACGTCATCGAGTAACAGCAGTGGCGGTTCCCCCCAGAGCTCCTGCACCAGCTGTAGTTCGGCCAGTTTCAGGGCCAGCACCAGGGTGCGCTGTTGCCCGGCGGACGCGAATCGGCGCGCGGCGATGCCATCGAGCATCAGGGCGATTTCATCGCGGTGGGGCCCGACGCGACAGCTCCCCAGTCGAGCCTCTTCGGCACGCTGGGCCAGCAGCTGGGCCGCGATCGCCTGCCGCCAGGGCTCTTCGGCTTCTTCGCCTTCCAGTCGGCTGCCCGCCTCATACCGGAGTTCGAGCGCTTCGTGGCCGTCGCTGAGCTGGTGCTGCCAGGCCGCCGCCAGGGGTTGCAGCCTCGCCAGGGCCCGGCGCCGGCGCCGATGGATCCGGGTGCTCACCAGGGCCATCTGCTGATCAAAGACCTCCAGCAGCTGCTCCCGTTCCGGTGTCGCTGTGCTCTGTCGCCGCCAGAGCTGGGCCCGTTGACGCAGCAAGCGGCCATACCGACTGATCAGGTCGCCATAGACCGGTTCCAGTTGGAGGACCACCCGATCCAGCCATTGGCGGCGCAGTGCCGGCTCCCCCCGCACCAGCTGCAGGTCGAGGGCGCTGAATCCGACGCAACGCAGGGGCCCGATGAGATCGAGCTGGCGCTCCAGCACCCGACCGTTCCGACGGGCCTGCCGACCTCCTTTGCGTCGCAGTTCCAGTTCCAGCTGATCCTGCTCCGCCGCCATGGCCCGGAGCACGGCCCGAGTCTGGTCCCAGTGGATCAGATCCTGATCCTGGCTGGCGCGATGGGAGCGCAGGCTTCCAAGCAGCTCGACCGCTTCGAGAAGATTGGATTTCCCCACCCCATTGCGGCCGATCACCAGCAGTCGAGGTGCCTCGATCGTGAGCTGCAGGTGGCCGTAGTTCCGGAACCCCTGCAGCTCGAGCTGGTGTAGCCGAATCGGTCCGGGTGCGACGTGTCGCTAAGGTACAAGGCTTGGGGTGATCTGCGGATGCATCCCCTCTGCAGCGGCATCAGCCGATGTGGGCATGTAGCTCAGTTGGATAGAGCATCAGATTCCGGTTCTGAGGGTCGGGGGTTCGAGTCCCTCCATGCTCGTCACAAGGCGTCGCGACTCAGCGAAGCCACAGTCCCATCGCTCGGATCCCGCCGGGGTCGAGCACGAATCCCTGGTCCTTGAGGGCCTGGAGTGCGGCCGGTGGGGCGGAGATCGAGATGCTGCAACCCGGCAGGTCCCGCCGCAGGATCGCCAGGGATCGGTGCACCAGCACGGCCATCACCTGCCCTTGACTCTCGCCCGGATGGGCGCAGAGGTTCCAGAGATTGGCATTCAGGGCTCGATCACTGGTCGCCCGCACAAAGCCGGCGAGCATGTCGTCGTGCTCCCGGCGCACGCTGAGGCACCACAGACTGCGCTCCAGAGCCGCCATCCAGCGCTCCTCAGGGATGGAGGGTTCGCCGCAGGCCTGGAGCAGGGCGTCGATCGCCCTGGCGGTCGGCTGGCTCTCGGGCTCCAGCACATAGCCGGGGGGAAGGGCCGGGACGGCCGGTCTGGAGCGAAAGGGAAGCAGCGCCACTCAGCCCGTGTTGCGCATGCCGGCGGCGATGCCATTGATGGTGAGCAGGGCTCCGCGCAACAGCTCACTGCGGCTGTAGGTGCGGCCATCCGGATCGGTGTTGGGTGCTTCGCTCATCGGCGGCTGCCGGTTCTGATCCCGCAGTCGGCGTAGTAGCGCCACCTGCAGGAAGCCCAGTGGAACAATCGTGCGGTTGCGCAGGTCCACCGAGAGCTGCAGGGCTGGATCGGCATCGAGCAGCCGTTCCTGGCCAGTGATGTCGAGCACTAGGCGGCGGGTGAGGCTGTATTCGTCGGCGATCGTGGCGTAAATCCGCTCGAACGCCTCCCGGTGATCGGCGCTGCCGAGGCTGGTCACATAGTGGCGCGCCAGCTCGAGATCGACCTTGGAGAGGGTCATCTCCACCTTGGAGATCAGCATCCGGAAGAAGGGCCAGCGCTGGTGCAGCCGGCGAAGGAGTTGCAGTTGTTCCTGGTCGTCGCCCACCTCGTCGGCCAGGGCCGTGCCGACGCCGAACCAGCTGGGCAGAAGAAACCGGCTCTGGGTCCAGCCGAACACCCAGGGAATGGCCCGCAGGCTGGAGAGATCCTTGGCGCCGCTTTTGCGGCGGGCCGGACGGCTGGAGATCTGCAGCTTGCTGATCTCTTCGATCGGCGTCACCTGTTGGAAGAAGGCCACCAGATCGGGGTTGTCGTGCACCAGGGCCCGGTAGTGACTGCGGGAGCGGCTGGCGAGACGGCTCATCAGGTCGTTCCAGCTCGGTGTGGCGTCCAGCTGGCTGGTGACAAGGCTGTTCTGCACCACGGCGGTGCTCATCGTTTCCAGGTTGTAGAGCGCCAGCTCCGGCAGGCTGTATTTCGAGGCCAGCACTTCCCCCTGTTCGGTGATCTTGATCCGGCCCTGCAGGGTGCCGCTGGGCTGGGCCAGGATGGCTTGGTAGGCGGGGCCACCGCCGCGGCCGACCGAACCGCCACGGCCGTGGAACAGACGCAGGGCGATGTCGTGGCGACTGGCGAGATCCTGTAAGGCGATCTGGGCCTGATGGATCTCCCAGTTGCTGGAGAGGAAACCGGAATCCTTGTTGCTGTCGGAGTACCCGAGCATCAGTTCCTGCAGGGGCTGGGCCTGTTCGCCCACCCGTGGCAGCAGTTGCCGGTAGAGCGGGTGCTCGAACAGCTGGCCCATCACCTCCGGGGCCCGCTGCAGATCTTCCACCGTTTCGAACAGGGGCACCACCAGGAGATCGGCATGGTGGGCCGCCGGATCGACCAAACCGGCTTCCTTGGCGAGCAGCAGCACCTCCAGCAGATCGGAGACGCTGTGGCTCATGGAAATCACATAGGTGCGGCAGATCCGGCTGCCGAACTCTTCCTGGAGGCGATGCAACATCCGGAAGACCGCGATGGTTTCCGCCGTTGCTGCCGACCATTCCACTGCGGGGGGGATCAGGGGACGGCGGGTCTGCATCTCCTCGAGCAACCACTCCACCCGGGCGGTTTCGTCCATCGCTCCGTAGGCGGTGGGGAGCTTCAGGTAGCGGGTCAACTCGTCGAGGGCATCGCTGTGGCGTGTGCTCTCCTGACGGATGTCGAGGCTGGCGAGCGAGAACCCGAAGATGTGCACCTGGGTCAGCAGGGTGTCGAGCGGGTCACAACTGAGCTCGGTGCTCACCAGGCTGTTGCGGATCAGTTCCAGGTCGCTGCGGAATTCGGCCACCGAGCCGTAGTGGAGAGCCTCGCCAGCGCTGGCATTGGTCGGTTGACAGGGCACCAGGCCCTCCGGTGGTGTGCGCCAACCCGCTTCCGACAACTGCTGATTGCGCTGTTGGGTCAGCCGGAGCCGCTCCAGCGTGTAGCTGAGCTTGAGCCTGTAGGGCTCCAGCCGGTAGCGAGCCGCTCGCTCTTCATAGACCTCGGGAAAGCGAAGCCGGTCCATTTCCAGCGACTCCAGCAGCGGCGCGCTCACCTGGCTCCATTGCATGGAGATGCTCAGTTGGTCGCGCAGATCCTGCACGGCTGAGATGTAGCGATCGAGCATCAGCTGTCGCTGATAACAGGCCGTTCGCCAGGTGATTTCCGGTGTGACGGAGGGGTTGCCATCCCGATCGGATCCCACCCAAGATCCGAAGGTGCAGAAGGCTGCGGGCGGCAGCCTCACATCGGGATAGTTCTGAGTGAGTGCCGCCTGGATGCGGCGACGTAACTGGGGCATGGCATCGAACAGCACCTGCTGGAAGTAGTGCAGGGCGTAATCCACTTCATCCAGCACGCTGGGTTTGAACTGGTGCAGTTCATCGGTGCGCCACCACAACCGGATCTCCTCTTCCAGTTGGCGGCGAAGGCTCGCCTGATCGCCGCTGGCCATGTCCACCGTGCCCTGCAGCTGCTGCAGCAGGCTGGCCACCCGGCGCTGCTTGTGTCGCACGGTGTGGCGCACGATTTCTGTGGGGTGGGCGGTGAACACCAACCGGATGTCGAGGTTCTGCAGCAGGGCTTCTAGCTGGGCCGGGGGCACATTCAGGCGCCGCAGGCGCTCGAACAGATCCCGGAAGGTGGCTGGTTCCGTCTGGCTGGCGAGGGGCGGTGCAAAGGGATCCACCCCCTCCGATTCAGATGACTCCTGGCAGCGGCTCATGCTGGCCAGATAGCTGTCTTCCTCGATCCTCTGCTCGAGGATGTTCACCAGTTGGAAATACAGCGAGAAGGCCCGCGCCGCGGCGATGGCCTCCACCAGATCCATTTCACGGATCAGCTGCACCACCGAATCACTGCTGCTGCTGTCGCCGTCGCCGTCGCCAGCCAGGGGTTCGCTGAGCTGCTTCATCCGCAGCAGTCGCTCCGCCTGCTCGGGCGGACACTCGCTGCGGAGCACCGTTTCCCAGAGATCCTCCACCAGCTCCAGACGCTGTTGGAGGAGTTGATCGTCTCCATTAGGACGCCGTGACATCCCTCGGGAGTCGCACTCGGAGTTGAGGGCGGATGTCGAAGGCATCGGGAGGGCGCCGTCTGCGGGTCTGGGCATGATCATCCCAAAGCGCCCGTTCCGCTGCTCATCAAGAGCTCTTCAGCGGCCATCGCGGCGATTCCCTCCCGCATCACGTCCCTCAGGCTGGAGCCGCTGCGGATGGCCTTCAGCCAACGCATCGCCTGATTCCCTTCCTGCAGGAGGGTGTCGATCGGCTGCAGGCGCTGGCGCAGGTTCAGCTCCTCCGCCAGGGGGGTGACGTCGGCCAGCAGGGCCTGAATCCAGTCGCTGCAGCGGATCGTGCGGCCATCGCGCCAATGCCGGAGTTCGGCCTCCAGGCTCTGCCGGGCGGCTGCCGCCTCATTGGCGTCACACAGAGCGGCCAGCTCTCGGGCCGACAGCGCACTGTCGTGGAGTGGATCGAGTCCGGCGGGGTGGCGCAACAGGCTGAGCACCCTCAGTTCCAACAGGGTGGTGACGGCAAGCAGCAGCTGGGGGTCGGTGATCAGATCGCAGATGCGCAACTCGAGCCGGTTCAGATCGTGGGGACGGTTCGGTCCGTTGGGCCGCACGGATGTCCAGAGGTGGCGCACGTTGTGCATCTGACCCAGGGCCATCTGCTCCTCCATCCAGCTCACGTAGTGGCTCTGGTCGCGGAACAGGGGCACCCACTCCGGCGTGAGTGGGAACTGCAGCCAGCGTTGCGAATGGGCCGTCATCACCTGCCCTCCGAGGAAGGGCGAACTGGCACTCATCGCCAACCAGAGGGCGGCTTCACAGCGGATCAGGCGCAGGCTCCGGAACAGGGCCTCCGACTCGGCGATGCCGAGGTTGATGTGGATGCTGGCGGTCACGACCCGAGTGCCATAGAGGCTTTCGATCAGGTCGTGATAGGCATTCTCTGGATCTGAGCGTTCGAAGCGGTCGGGATCGCCGAGGCTGAGGGTGCTGCCCGGCAGCAGGGTGAGATCCCGTTGGGCCAACCATTGCCTCAAGCGGCGTCGGGGCGCGATCAGAGCGTGTTCCAGCGGCTCGTAGCGCGCTTCCGGTGCTGTGACGTATTCCAGATTGCGATGGTCTGGTTCGGTGACGAAATCACCCAGGTCCCGGGCGGCTTCCACGGCAACGCCGACGTTCTCCCCGTCGTTGCGGCCGGTGAACAGCTCCACTTCAAAGCCCTTGAGCAGCAGGGGGCCGGTCATGGGGTGGGGTCCCCGAGGCAGGCAATCGCGGTGAGCATTCCCCGGGCCTTATTGAGGGTTTCCTGGTATTCCGCTTCCGGCCTGGAGTCGGCCACTACACCCGCACCGGCCTGCACCTGGATCCGACAGCCCCCGGCGGGATCGGGATGCACCACCATGGTGCGAATCGTGATCGCGGTGTTGAGCGCGCCGGCCAGGTCCACAGCGCCATAGACCCCGGAATAGGGCCCGCGGGCCTCGGGCTCCAGTGCATGGATCAGTTGCATGGCGCGGATCTTGGGTGCGCCACTGACGGTGCCGGCGGGGAACGCGGCCATCAGTAGATCCCAGATGTCGTGGTCGTCCGCGAGTCGCCCTTCCACCTCACTCACGATGTGCATCACGTGGGAGTAGCGCTCGATCACCATGAGGTCTTTCACGGCAACGCTGCCGGGTCGACAGACCCGGCCGAGATCGTTGCGTCCGAGGTCCACCAGCATCACGTGTTCGGCCCGTTCTTTTGGATCGGCCAGCAGGTCGGCCTCCAGGGCTCGATCCTCTTGGTCCGTGTCGCCACGGGGTCGGGTACCTGCGATCGGCCTGAGGCTCGCGCGGATACCCTCCGCGTCGGGTTCGGCCTTGACCATCACCTCCGGGCTGGAGCCGATCAACTGCCAGTCGCCGAAATCAAAGAAGGCCATGTAGGGCGAAGGGTTCACCATTCGCAGGCTGCGGTAGAGCTCCAGAGGCTTCTGGGGCACCGTCGTTTCAAGCCGCTGACTCAGCACCAGCTGGAACACGTCGCCGGCGGCAATGTGGTCGCGGCCGCTGCGCACGGCGGCCTCAAAATCGTCCTGATCGCGGTTGCTGCTGGTGGGAGGGAGCCCGCTGTTGGGTTGCCAGCGAAGGGGGCGCACCGAAGGCAGAGGCGCTGCCATCCGCTCTTCCAGGTGGCGGATCCGCGCTATCGCCCGTTCCCAGGCCTCATCGGCGCTGGAGGCACTGCCCCTGCCACCGCTGAGATCTCCGTAGGCCACGGCTGTAATCAGACGCTTGGCCTGGTCGATGATCAGGATGCTGTCCATCAGCATCCAGAGGCCATCGGGCGGATCGGATGCGGCCGGGGTGTGAATCGGCACCGTCGGCTCGATCCAGCGGATTAGTTCATAGCCCCAGATGCCGTAGAGCTGCCCCAGCGGTGGCAGGCCGGCGAGGCTGCCAGGGCGGTAAGGCTTCAGTTGGCTGCGCAGGATGTCGAAGGGATTGCCTTCCAAAGACTCCACCGCTCCATCGCGCCAATGACGGCTGCATGCCTTACCGCGAGCGGTCAGCGTCCAGAGCGGGTCACAGGCCACCACGCTCCAACGGCCGAGGTGGACACCGCCTTCTACGGATTCGAGCAGCACACCTGGAGGTCGGCCCTCTCCCACTTTCAACCACGTGGTGAGAGGCGTTTCCAGGTCGGCGGGCCAACTGTGAGCCACCGGAATGAAGGTGGCTCCCGCAGCGGCGGCCTCAAGAAAGGAGGCGCGGTCAGGGCTGAGCATGGAGGGATTCTCGCAGCCGACCGCGCTGCTCGACGTCAGGCGTCGAAGGTGTTGCGTCCGCTGAACTTGAGCGTGGAAGGGTCGGGATTGGCGCCGATCCGACGGGGGTTGTGACCCACCATGGTGCGTCCGTCATTCACTTTCTCAGGGAACACACCATCCTTGGGATGCAGGAATTCGGTGTCTCCACCAGGGAAGATCCGATAAATCTTGTAGTCCTCGATCCGGGGCTTGAACTTGGTGCGCAATTGGGTGCCGAGGGCGAGGCACTGCTCTTTGCGTGCGAAATACATGAGGTTTTCGCCTTCATGCATCATGGCGGCACCACCGGTGGGCAGTTCGAAAGCCTGAGCAGAAGCGCTGGTCCAGGTGATGGCGTACTTCTCTTCCGTCTCCGCGGCGTTCAGAAGTCCACCGGTGCTGCCGATGAACTGGGGGAGCTGACCGTTCAACGCCGTTGCTGTCATGGCTGTCCTCGAAAAATCGGCATGCCGTTACGGCTGGAAAGTAGCACCGTGATTCCGGTTGGATCGCCTGTCCCGCAGCCAAGCTTCACACCCGTCAACATTGATTCGAGCCGGCCACCGGGAAGAACACCGTGAGGCCTCGATCCCGTTGTTGCGTCAGCTTGCCACCCAGGCTGGCGAGCAGGCGACGGGTGGCTCCCTGGCTGAGCTGCAGGCTGCCGGTGTCTGGATTCCAGCTCAGAACGGGGCCGAGTTCGGCGCTGGGCTGCGCCGCGCTGACGCCGGCACCATCGGGATTGGGATTGTGGCCGCGGATCTGCAGCTTCAAGCGTGCTCCCGCCGCTCGGAGCTGCAGCACCAACCTGCCGCCGTGTTGCAGGCTGCGACTGCTGCGGTCGATGAGGCCCCCGAGCATCGGTTCCAATCGACCGGGATCACTGAGCACAGCCGGTAGTGCCGGGCTGATGTCGAGCTGAAGGGCAAGCCCGCGCCGCTCGAGCTGTTGTTCCCAGGCTGGTGCCAGCTGGAGCAGCATCGCGCCGAGGTCGGTGCGGGCCAGGCCTGCCGAGTCCTTCGCCTGGCGATGGCGCTCGCTGCTCTGCAGTTCAGAGGCATGCAGTTCCGCGGCATGAAAAATCAGGCCGAAGCGGTCGATCTGTTCCGTGCATTCGCTGTCGATCTGGCGCAGGCGATCGGTGACGAGATCCGGCAGGTCACGGCGGCGCAGCAGCGATCGAATCAAGGTGCGGATCGTGGCCAGCGGTGTGCGCACCTCATGGGTGATCGCCTCCAGCAGGGAGAGTTCGGCCGCTGCACCGGCTTGGGGGGCCGGGGGGGATGAATCGCTCTGAGCTGGTGGGGGGTCGGGCAGGGTCTGCAGAGTCAGGCTGGGCGCCATCCGGGCCAACCGCTCCGCCACGGCGGGCCAGAAGACGGTTGCGAAGTCGCGGCTGCTCTGCAGGGATCCCAGGCCCTGGATGGCGTCACGCAGAGCACTCGCCTGCCCAGGGCTCTCGGCCTGCAGGCGTTGGTCGATGCGTTCCAGCACAGCCGCCAGAGAGGTGGGGTCACTGCGCAGCAGTAGTTGACGCTGGTGGTCGGGGCCGTGCAGAGCCAGAGCGAGCTGCAGAGACGGGCTGATCACGATCAGCAGGGGGTCGTGGCCATCCTCTGGCTGCAGCCTGAGCTGTTCCAGCCGCTGGACCGGGGCACGGCCGCCTGCCGGTTCCGGGGCTGCCGCAGGCCCCAGCTGCGGCCAGCCGATGGGATGCGGTGTCCAGACCCAGCCGGCCATCCTCTGCAGGAGGCTCGGTTCATAGAGGGCGGGGAGGGGAGCGGCGAGCCAGACGCCTCGCCGATCGGCCGGCTGCTTGAGCAGAGCGTCCTGCACAACCTCCAGGGCTGCCCACCAGAGCCGTCGGGCGCTGGGATCATCACCCCCGCCTGGTGGCACCCCTTCAGCCATCAGGGCTGGGATGGTGGTGAGGTGGGGGCGTGCGTTCACCGGATCAGCCCTTGACGCTCCCGGCGCGCCACCGAGAGGCAAAGGCCCAGGGCGATGAAGTTCACCACCATGGCGGAGCGCCCGTAGCTCATGAAGGGGAGAGGAATGCCCGTGACCGGGCCAAGGCCGATGGTCATAAAGATGTTCACCACCACCTGGAACATCAGCATGGTGGCGACGCCGATCACCACCAGGGAGTCGAAATCGGAGCGGGCCCGGTTCGCGACCTGGAGCATCCGAGCCATGAGCAGGGCGAACCCCACCACCACCAGCACGGTGCCCAGATACCCCGTCTCCTCCCCCAGGGCACTGAAGATGAAATCGGTGTGCTGCTCGGGGATAAAGCGCAGTTTGGTGAGCTGGCCCTGCAGCAATCCCGTGCCGAACAGGCCTCCGGAGCCGATGCCAACCGTGCTCTGCAGCAGGTGGTACCCACCGCCGAGGGGGTCTTTGCTGGGGTCGAGGAACAACACCAGCCGATCGCGCTGATAGTCCTTGAGGCCATGCATCCAGAGCCAGGGGGTGATGAAGGCCACGGCCCCTTGGATCGCCAGCACCACCGCCGCCGCGATGCGTTTCCAGGGAAGGGAGCGAAAGGCGATCACCATCATCAGCGGCACCCAGAGCAGCAGGGCCCAGGGCAGGAGGCCGGCCAACAGGGCTGTGCCCAGGGGCGCGAGCAACAGCACCAGCCACTCGAAGGGCATGCCCGACCAATAGAGCATCACCAGGAGCAGGGCTCCGAAGACCAGGGAGGTACCCAGATCCGGCTGGATGAACACCAGCAACCAGGGCAGGGAGATCACGCCCAGGGGGCGAAGCAGATCCACCGGACGTTCCACAGGATGGCGATCAAGCACGGCCGCCAGCAGCAGGATGGCGGCGAGCTTGGCGAATTCCGAAGGCTGCACATGCACCCCCCCGATACTGATCCAGCGTTGAGCCCCGAGGGCGGAGGTGCCGATCACCCGCACGGCGATCAGGCTGATCACCGTGAGCCCGTAGATGGGTGCCAGCAGCGGCTTCAAACGCTCCAGCTTCATGCGCGCCAGCAAGAGCGCCACGCCGATGCCGAAGGCTGCCGTGATCCAGTGCTGGTACCAGTCGGCATAGGGGGCCTGGCGTTGGGTGCTGGCAATCAGCAGCCCCGCCACGGCCACCAGGGTCAGGGGGATGCCCCAAAGCAGGCGCTCCCCGTGGCGTCGCCGACTGCTGAGGCCGGAGGCATCGGCGCGTCGCCGTCTGCGGTTGCCCTGGAGGAAGCCGCTGCCCATGCTCAGTGCGAGACGGTGAGCCGACTCGCCACAGCATCGGCCAGAACCACGAACGCCTGGGCACTGGCGGAATCGGGTTGACTCACGACGATCGGGCGCCCCTGATCGCCACCGGAGAGCACCGGCATTTCGAGCGGAATCTGGGCCAGCAGTGTGCTGTCGAATTCAGCGGCGAGTTGCTGTCCTCCCCCTTCCCCGAACAAGGGATAGCGCCGCTCCGGTTGGTCGGGCGGAATGAAGGCGCTCATGTTCTCCACCACGCCGAGCACGGGGATCTGCATCTGCCGGAACATCGCCAGGCCGCGGCGGGCATCCTGCAGGGCCACCTGCTGAGGCGTGGTCACGATGATCACGCCGGCCATCGGCACCGCCTGGGCGAGGGAGAGCTGGGCGTCTCCAGTTCCGGGGGGAAGATCGACCACCAGCACATCCCGCTCACCCCAGCTCACCTGATAGAGGAACTGGCGGATGATGCCATTGAGCATCGGCCCTCTCCAGATCACGGGCTGGTCGGGATCGATCAGCAGCCCCATCGACACCATGGCCACGCCACAGCTCTCGATCGGCGTCATGCGTTGCTCGCTGCCGCTGCCACGCACCTCGGGCGTCTGCTCCGCTACGCCCAGCATGGTGGGGGCGTTGGGGCCGTAGATGTCGGCGTCAAGCAGCCCGACCCGGTGGCCCTGACGGGCCAGGGCGCAGGCCAGGTTCACCGCCACGGTGCTTTTGCCCACGCCGCCCTTGCCGCTGCTCACGGCGATCACCTGCTTGACCCCCGGAATCGCTTGCCGTTCGGCCATCTGGCCATGGCCGGCCTGTCCGATTGCGCCGGTTTGGGCGGAGGCGCCGGCGGCCTGATGGGGCGGGTTTCCCACCTCAATCTGCACATCCTGGATGCCGTCGAGCCCCAGCAGACGCTCCCGGCTCTCCTGCACGATCCTGTCGCGTTGGCTCTGCGCGAAGCCAGGGAGATTGAGACGGATCACAGCCCGGGGTGGTGTGACCCGGATGCGATCGATCCAGCCCAGTTCCACGGCGGAACGTCCGCTGCCCGCATCACGGATCTCCGTCAGCACCGCTGTTGCCTGCTCTGCCGTCGCCATGGGTCCGCACCGTCGGCGCGGATCCTAGGAGCGAGATCTCATGACAGACCTTCACGCACGCTTGTCGTGAACGCCCGCAGGCTGAAATGGTCATGCCTGTTCCTGCGGGATGCCGCCCATGGTCCATTCACCCCACCAGCCCGGCAGCGTTCTGACGCCTCCTGCGGGGTCCCGCGACCGGGCCCGGGCTCTCGTGCTCGGCCTCCAGGATGAAATCTGCGCAGGCCTGGAGCGTCTCGACGGTCTCGGTCGTTTTCAAGAGGAGAGCTGGGAGAGGCCGGAAGGGGGCGGTGGGCGTTCCCGGGTGATGCGCGAAGGGCGCGTCTTCGAGCAGGGCGGTGTCAACTTCTCTGAAGTCCATGGCCAGGAGCTGCCCCCCTCGATCCTGCGCCAGCGGCCCGAGGCGAAGGGTCATCCCTGGTTTGCCACTGGCACCTCGATGGTGTTGCATCCGCGCAATCCCTATGTGCCCACGGTGCACCTCAACTACCGCTACTTCGAGGCTGGTCCGGTGTGGTGGTTCGGCGGTGGTGCTGATCTCACGCCCTTCTATCCCTTTCTTGACGACGCCCGCCACTTCCATCGGCAACACAAGCAGGCCTGCGATCAGGTGAGCCCGGATCTCTATCCGGTGTTCAAGCTCTGGTGCGACGAGTATTTCTTCCTGAAGCACCGCGGCGAAACCCGCGGCATCGGAGGGATTTTTTACGACTACCAAGACGGCAACGGCCAGCTCTACAAGGGTCAGGATCCCGAGGGGCCCGCTGCCGCCATGGCGCAAACGCTTGGCTCCCGCCCCCTCGCCTGGGACGCCTTGCACGATCTGGCGCGGGCCTGCGGGCAGGCTTTCCTGCCGGCCTATGCCCCGATTGTGGAGAAACGGCATGACCTCCCCTATGGCGAGAGGGAGCGTCAGTTCCAGCTCTACCGCCGCGGTCGGTACGTTGAATTCAACCTGGTGTGGGATCGGGGCACGATTTTCGGGTTGCAGACGAACGGCCGCACCGAATCGATTCTGATGTCTTTGCCGCCCCTGGCGCGATGGGAATACGGCTACGCCGCTCCGGAAGGGTCGAGGGAAGCGCTGTTGACGGATCTGTTCACCCGGCCCCAGAACTGGCTGGAGGATCCGTCTCTGGATGAGCGCTGCCGCCCCCATCAGGCCCTGAACTGAGGGGCGATGGCGCTTCGGGCTCCAGGCCCATGGCCAGCGCCTCAATGATGCGGCGCGCGATGGTGTCGATCACCGGCTGCCGGGATTGGGGATTCCGGAGACGCTGCTCCAGGTTCCCTTCCAGCTTGCCGATCTCCAGGATGCTGATGCCTCGCCGCGGTGCTCCGAGGCCGCCGCGAAAGGTCCGTGGATAACGCCCGAACGCCAGGGCCAGGCTTTCGTCGAGGCGATTGCTGGGTTGATGGAGGGCGGGGATCAGCCCGGAGCCGAAGCCGTCGGGGCCGTAGGCGTCGAAGTGAATCTCCAGGGCATAACCACCTGCGGCGCTATGGCGACGTCCCACCGACCAGTTGGTGCGGGGATCATTCTCATCTTGGATGGTGAGCGCGTCCGGGGTGTAGGCCCGGATGTTCAGGCCCCGCTCACGCCCCAGCGCCACGACGGCATCCCGCACCCTGAGATTCCAGAACAGTTCATCGCGCATGCGGGCATCCATCGGCGTGCCGCCATGGAGCCCCACCGTGGCGCCGGAGGTGCCGGCTCCCTCGATGGCCTGGGAGTCGGCATGGCCTGCCATCACCAGAATGGGTACATCGGTCGGAAGCGGCCTGGTGCCTGTCCAGTGGGTGCGAAGCGCCACCTGCTCACCGGTGAGCAGGTCGGTGTCGGGGTTTTCCGGCGCTCGGGCTGCCGTCGACAAACCAAGGCTGGCAAGGGCCACAAGGCCGGCGGTCAGGGCCAGGCTCAGGTCACGGCGCACCATGAGGTGTCAGATCGGTGACGACAGCAGGGAGCCGTCGCTAGCCAGCTCGAGCGGACCGGCCAGATCCAGTTCCAGGGCAATGAGTTCATCGCGATGCGCCCGCAACCGGATCGTGCTGCCGCCGCTCTCGTTGGAGCTCATCAGCCGGATCTCCAGACCCTCCTGCCGCAGCGCCCGGCGTCGATAGACGAGCCCCGCGAGCGGACCGAGCAGGGCGAGCAGCAGGGGCCACCAGCCCAGGGTCGGCTGGAGCTGGCGCAGCACCAGGCCCAGACAACCGGCGCCGATCGTGCCCAGGAGAGAGAGCAGCAGGGCGAGCGGCGCACTCGCCGCCACCGTGGCCTGATACCGCAACACCTGCCGTTCAGCATCGCCGCCTCGCTGCACCCAGCCCCGTTGCTCGAGCCATTGGCTCAGGCCTTCGAGCACCTCCAGGGCCGGCCGCGGTGATTGCACGTCGACCACTGTGGTGCGGTCCTTGCTGGCAGCCCTGAGGAAAAACACCAGACCGATGGCCAGCAGCAGGGTCAACAGCAGGGTGGAGATCTGGAAGGAGGGCATCCGCTGATGAAACCGCGCTGGTTTTGTCCGTTCTAGTGCGCCACGGGCTGGTCGCTTTCGGCGAGATGGTCGACCAGCCAGCGACGCCATGGCGTCATCAAGCGCTCCGCCGGTTCGCGCGCTTCATGTTGCAGGTGGAGCATGCTGCGGGGGCGTCCGCGACTTGGGCAGCGTTTGCTGTAGTGGCCGAGCATGCCCTGACCGTCGAGAAAGGCGAGGGCTTGGTGCAGCACCGTTTCCGAGAGTCGCAGTTCCGGGTGTTCGTGCTGGAGACGCTGCAGCAGTCCTGAGGGGTAGCTGTCTTGGCGGAGGAGGCAGTCGAGTACCCAGCACACCGCCAGTTCCAGGTCGAGGAAGCGCGGCGGTGGCTGGTGAAAGTAATGCTCGATATCGGCCAGGCAGGCGCGGGAGGCTTTGCGATGGGTCTGCACGACGACGCGGATCATTCGTCTCATTCTGCTCTAACTCGATCTCACTCTGATTTTCAAGTGTGTGGTGGAAAGTCGCACCACCGAGCGCGTCAGAGTGGGTGTGACCCAGCGTCCTTCTCCGCGCACCCCCATGGCTGACAGCACCGAACCCAGGGATTTCGCCGTTTTTGATGGCGATCTGGATGCCGCCTGGGCCGATCGTTACGCCAAGGCCAGCCGCCTGGCGGTTGACACCGAAGCGATGGGCCTGGTGCACGGTCGGGATCGCCTCTGTCTCGTGCAACTCTGCGATGGCGACGACAACGTGTCGTGTGTGCGCATCGGTCTTGGTCAGAGCGAGGCGCCTCGCCTGAAGGCTCTGATGGAATCAGCGGCGGTGGAGAAGGTGTTCCATTTCGCCCGTTTTGATGTGGCGGCCCTCGCCAGTGGGCTGGGGATTGCCGTTGATCCGATCTTCTGCACCAAAGTGGCCTCGCGACTGGCCCGCACCTACAGCCCCAGGCACGGTCTCAAGGAGGTGGTGCTCGAGTTGGTGGGCGTCGAGCTCGATAAGCAGGCCCAGAGCAGCGACTGGGGCCGTGTGGAGGAGCTCAGTGAGGCTCAGCTGGCCTATGCCGCCAACGATGCGCGTTATCTGTTGCCGGCGCGGGAGCGACTGGAGGTGATGCTGCGTCGGGAGGGTCGCTGGGAGCTCGCCCAGCGCTGTTTCCGATGCATTCCCGTGATGTCGGAGCTGGATCGTCTGCGCTTCGCGCAGACTTTCGAGCACTGATTGGAGCACCGAGTGGTCAGTCTTCGAGCATGAAATGCTCGTCTTCAGGGCTCGCCACCAGCAGGGCATCGAGCCCGGAGCCATCTGCGTCCGCTGGGGTGTCGCGTGCGTTTTGTGCTTCAGCCAGCAGTTGCTTGGCCATCGCTTTGCGGGCCTCCAGATCCCTCACCCCATCGCGGGCGGCAGCGAGTTCCACCCGCCGCCGTGCCGAGGCCTGACTGATGCTCAGGCAGCTGGCCAATTCAGCGCAGAGCCGGAGATAGTCATGGTCCTGAATCGCGGCCATGGCGTGCTGACGGAGAACGTTCAGTATCCGTGATCAGTTGTTGCTGGATCCGTTGCGCGAGGGCGGCGCTGCCGCCGGGAGGTCCCATGCGCTGACGGCCGACGCGGCCAAGCTCCTCTCGCAGGCGTGCGCTCTCCAGGAGAGCGGCCAGGTGTTGGCGAAGGTCGGCCGCGTTCCGACACGACCGCACCGCGCCGCCGAGCAGTCGGCTCTGCCGTGTGGCGAAGGCGCGGGTGAACTGGGGGCCGGGCCCCGGCAGCGAGAGGCTTGGTACGCCCAGCCCCACCAGTTGTTCGGTGGCCGTGCCTGCGGTGGCCAGTCCCACTTCGGCCCAGCTGGCCCAGTCTTGAAAGCGCCCCCGCCCGAGCAGCAGCAACTGCACCCCGTTCACCCAGCAGGCGCTGGCCCCCAGGGCGTCGGCGGGGGGAGGGCAGGGGCGGTAGCCGAGGCGGGTGAGCAGGGCGGCCAGGGGTTGTTGTTCCGGCTGGGATCCCGTGGCCATCAGCAGGGCAATCGGCACCGTGCTCTGCCAGCCCTCCAGGGCTTGGAGCAGCCGTTCGGCATTGCGGAGCGCTTCCGGCATCCGGCTACCGCAGAGCAGCAGGATGCGCCGACAACGCTCCAGGGCTGCCGGCACAGGCGTCGAACGGAAGCCATCCATCATCGGATTGCCCGGAGCCTCGGCCCTGACGCGATGGCGCTGCAGGCCTCGGGCTGTGATCCGGTCGCGCATCGCCACCAGACGGCAACGGCGGCTGCGCATCAGGAGCCATTCCCATGGATCCCATTCACTGCCCTTGAGGCGGTGGTAGCGGTCACTGGGGGAACGCCCGGGGCCGCTGCGCCAGGTGTAGTCGCTTTTCGGTGTTCCCACGAATCCGAAGGGGCGTCCCGCCCCCCAGGCCATCAGCAAGGGCAACAGATCTCCCACGGCCAGCACCGCATCCACGCGCTTTCGCTCCCGACGCAGGCAGCGCCATTGGCGCCAGCTCAGCAGGGCCAGGCCGGAGCTGAGATCAGCCAGCAAACCTCGCAGGCTCTGATTGCTGAAGCCGCCGCTCGGCAGCGCCGCAGGCGGACCCACCCTCTCAATCCAACCGGCTTGCTCGGCGGCTGTGAAGGTGGCCCCGGTGCCCACCATCGGCAGAACCCGCAGCCTCAGGCCTGGGTTGAGGCGATGCAGGGCTTCGAGGATGCGCAGGGCGATCAGGTCTTCGCCATGGCCATTGCTCAGCACCAGCAGGGAGCCGCTGCCCGCAGGGATCCCCGCGCCCTCACTGATACGATCCGCTGATGGGAGCGCGGCTCCCCGGATGGCGGCATGGCCAAGTGGTAAGGCAGAGGATTGCAAATCCTTTATCCCCAGTTCGAATCTGGGTGCCGCCTTTCGTCCGATTGCATCAAGGGGCTTCTCTGTCGGTGGACTGAGGAAAGATCGCTGCTGCACCGCGGGCCTGGGCAAAAGGAAATCGACAGGCGGGGCTCCGGATTGAACCCGCTGAATCCTGTCAGATGCATCGCCGCCGCTGCGCCCTCGATCAAAGCGCGGCCACAGCGTGCAGCTTGGCACCGTCCTGGAGCAGGGCTTCGCATTGAAGCTTTCCCCGCTGGATCTGGCAGCTGCCCTGCACAGGCCAGGCCTGCGGCACCCCCATGGCCAAGCCGATCGGATCGACCCGTCCTTCCGATGCACTCGAGACCTCCCCGCGCCACTCGCTCGCGCTCAGCTGACAGCGCCCGCCTTCGCAGTGCAGTGGGATGGTCTTGGCGGGGCCGATCACCACAAAGGTGAGTTGGTGGTTGGTGGTGTCGTCCGGGCCAGAGCCGGTGAAGCGGAGGCTCAGCACGGAGGGGCCGCGGCGGGTCAGTTCCACCAGGCCGCAGGGCCCCTCGTGTCCTTCGGAGAGGGTATAGCGACAGTTTGAGCTGAACGTTTTGAACCGACCCACCGCCGATAACGGTTTGGCCGCAGCGGCGCCGGGTGCGATCAGGCTGATGGCGAGAACGAGCAGGGGCAGCAGCCGATCAATAGTCACTGTCGGCGACGCACATGCCAAGGCAACGGATTCCATTGTCCGCCGTGCGGCGGCAGTGTCGGCAGAGGATGGTCCCATTGGCGCCGCCATCGTCCTGGCGATCCTCCGGGTAGCCAGCCGCTGCCGGGATGGCGTTGGTGGGCGGGGCGTCGGAGGTCATGGCGGGTTCCGCGTCGATGGCGATCACAGCACAGAACGCGATCATGGCGTTCTGTGGCGGTGGCTGGGGTGACGGGAATCGGGTTCGGGACCTGGGCCTGGGGGAATCAATTGCTCTGGGGCTACCAGCCAGATCGGGACGACCCCTTGCTGGTGGAGACCCTTCAGGTGGCCATTGCCTCTGGGCTGTCGCTGGTGGATACGGCCGATTCCTATGGCACCGGCCGCCTCAATGGTCGCAGCGAGTTCTTGCTGGGTCAGGGGCTCGATGGTCTGTCTGCTGAGGAACGCTCCCGCCTCACCGTGGCCACCAAACTGGCTCCCTTCCCCTGGCGCCTCGGTCGTCGAGGCTTTGTGCGTGCGTTTCAGGCCAGCCGAGAGCGTCTGCGGGGCCATCTCGATCGGGTGCAGTTGCACTGGAGCACAGCCCGCTATGCCCCCTGGCAGGAGGGGCCGCTGCTGGCGGGGCTCGCCGATCTGGTGGAGGCGGGCCAGGTGGCGGAACTGGGACTCTCCAATGTGGGGCCGCGACGTCTGCGACAGATTCATGCCTGTCTGCAGCGCCGCGGCGTCCGCATCAGCAGCGTGCAGGTGCAGATGTCTTTGCTCGCTCCGGAGCCGATCGCCGCTGACGGTCTGGCGACGGTGTGTCGGGAGCTCGGCATTGCCCTGCTGGCCTACAGCCCTCTGGCACTCGGGGTGTTGACGCTGCCGCCGGGAGCAGCGATTCCGGCCTGCACGCGCCTGCGTCAGGGCTTGTTTCGTCGCCTCCTCCCAGGTAGCGAGGCGCTGCGGCAAGGCCTGGCTGCGATCGCGGTGGCCCATGGGGTCAGCCAGGCGCAGGTGGCTCTCAATTGGTGCCGTTCTCACGGCGCGATGCCCTTGCCCGGTGTTCGTCGCCCCGATCAGGCAAGCGACGTGGCTGCGGCGTTGACCTGGCAGCTGAGCGATCAGGAGCGCGCCAGCCTGGATGAGCTCGCCCTCACCTGCCCGGTTCGCATGCCCGCCAACCCGTTTCAGAGCGCTTGATCGGCGGGCTCCTCGGGGTCGGGGCTCACCACCACCGGCAAGCTGGCGAGCACCGGTTGCAGTGGCACCACGTTGGTGGCTGAAGACGATTCCGGTGCAGGCGGCGCCTCGGCAGGACTGGATTGCTCGCAGGCTGCGAGCGCTTCCTGGAGTAGGGAGTCAAAGGTGGCGCCGGGCAGACGGTGCCGGGCGATTTCCAGAAACGTGCGGGGCAGGGATTCCGATGCCGCATCGCGGATGGCCGGGTTGTTACGACGTTGCTCCTGTTCGTCGTGAATCGCCCGGAGGAATCGGTGGGTGACGTCCCGCTTGGTGCAGGCTTTGATCAGGGTGTCGCGATCCCCCGCATCGAGGGAGAGATCGCTCTCCAGTTCGCCGATGCGGCGCTCCAGGCTGCCGAGCACTTCCTCCGCTTCCTTGCCGATCTGGGTGAGCTGTCCATCGGAGAGATGGGGGATATCGGCCACATACACCTTGCCGTGATCCTTGAGGGCCAGATAGGTGGGCCGTGGACCGTGGCGATGCAGGGTTGAGCGCTCGTGGGTCTGGCCGACGGGACGCCGGGGGGGCACAGGGCCCGCTGACGAGCGGCGTCGGGTGATCCGCTGGGGTTTATCGAAAGACATGACTGAGTATGGGAATGTGACGGCACCGCGATCGACAATCAGATCGATCCGCTTGACGCAAGGGTAGGGATCTCAGGACTGGGTGTGTCCTGGATTACGGAGGATGTTGAAGTCTGACGCATTACGCCGGGAGTCCCAGCACCGGTTCCTTGGCTTGGGGGGCGGCCGGCACGATCTCGCCGATCAGCCAGGCGGGCAGTCCCTGCTGCTCGCTGATGGCGATGGCCCGTTCGGCATCGGCTTCAGGAAGGACCACGCAATAGCCAATGCCCAGGTTGAAGGTGTGCCAGAGGTCCCGCTCCGGGATTGCTCCGTGCTCCTGCAGCCACTGGAACAGATCGGGCCGAGGCCAGCTGGTTGGAATCACCTTGGCCTGGCACCCGGCGGGCAGGCCCCTGGGCAGGTTTTCGGGGAGTCCGCCGCCAGTGATGTGGGCCATGCCGTGGATGGTCACGCCTTCCCGCAGCAGGTTGCTCACCAGTTCGCCATACAGAGTGGTGGGGGTGAGCAGCGCTTCGATTAAGGGGCGGTTTTCGGCTCCGAAGCGGGTCGAGGCATCGGCACCACTGTTCTGGAGCACCCGGCGCACCAGGCTGAAGCCGTTGCTGTGCACACCACTGCTGGCGATGCCCACGATCCTGTCGCCGACGGCGACAGTGCGGCCGTCGATCATGGCGTCTTCTTCCACCACGGCCACGCAGAAGCCAGCGAGGTCGTAGCGGCCGGCGGGATAGAACCCCGGCATTTCGGCGGTTTCACCTCCCAGAAGGGCGCAGCCGCTGCGGCGGCAGCCCTCGGCGATTCCCTCCACCACCGTGGCCATGCAGTCGGGACTGAGGGCGCCGGTGGCCATGTAATCGAGAAAGAAGAGTGGTGCGGCTCCACAGGTGATCACGTCGTTGACGCACATCGCCACCAAATCGATGCCCACGTTGTGATGGCCTGCATGGTCCTGCGCCAGCTCCAGCTTGGTGCCGACCCCATCTGTGCCAGACACCAGCAGAGGGCGACGCATCCCGGCCGGTAGCCGGATCACCCCCCCGAAACCACCGAGGCCGCCGATCACCTCCGGCCGAAAGGTGGCTTCCACGCTGGATCGAATCCTGTCAACGAAGGCCCGTCCGGCCTCGACATCCACACCAGCGCTTTTGTAGTCCATCGATTCGTTTGCGGGCGCCGGGCCCACGGGAGTTGCTTCTGATCCTCTCGCTTCATCGCGCACGCCAACTCGCTGGATCCAGTCAGCCCATCGTCCACTTCAATGATCAGCCAGGCTTGTGCGTTTCATAAGCCCAGCTCATTTATATGGCGCTCTGGTGGCGTCGCAATCCCCTGTCGCAGCTGGTCATCTGGTCGATCGGCTCTTCAGATCAGGCCCGGGGCTTGGCTTGGGCTTCGGGGTGCGGCGCTGTGGGGAAGCTCCTTACCGTCAGCTCGACCTTTGAGTGCTCAGGTTGTCGCCGCGGAAACCTTCGCGGACTGCGTCGTTCCCAAACAGGCGTCAACCGATTGGCATGCGTTCACCGTTTATCCCCCTTGTTGTTGCAGGCCTCACCACCGCCGGAGCAGTGGTGTTGCCAGTGTTGGCACGCGAGCTCGAGCCTGAGTCGGTGCGTGAGTCTGTGGATCTGGCGCTGAATTCGGCCATCGAGGCTGAGACGCTGCCCGCAGAGTCACTGCCTTCCGAATCACTGCCTGAGGCTGAACCAGTTCCCGCTCCGGTCAAGGCCGAGCCTCCCAAGCCCCCAGCTCCTGCGGTGGTGTCCGTGAGCACCGGACAGGCCAGTTGGTATGGCCCTGGCTTTTTCGGAAACCGCACCGCCAGTGGGGAAGTCCTGCGCCCTGGCACTCTTACCGCTGCGCACCGCACCTTGCCCTTTGGCACCAAGGTTCGCGTCACCAATCTGTGGAACGGTCGTTCGGCTGTGGTGCGAATCAACGATCGTGGCCCGTTTCACGGTGCACGGGTGATCGACCTGGCCCATGGCGCCGCCAATCAGCTCGGACTGGTGGCTAGTGGTGTCGCCAAGGTCAAACTCGAGGTGCTCCGCTGAGCCTTTCCGTTCTCCGAACGCTGGCGGAGCTGACCTCCTGGCGATTGGCAACTGATCGCACCGTGCATTTCGTGCCCACGATGGGGGCACTCCATCAGGGTCACGCTCATTTGATTGAACGGGCTGGCCAGTTTGGATCTGGCCCGGTGGATGTGCTGGTCAGCGTGTACGTAAACCCGCTCCAGTTCGGCCCAGGCGAAGACTTCGCTGACTACCCACGCGATGTCGAGGCGGATGTGCGCCTAGCGGTCTCCGCTGGGGCCGCAGCGGTGTGGTGTCCCGATGACCGACAGATTTACCCGGGGGGTGTGGCAGAGGCTTTCGGGGTTCAGGTGCCTGCGTCCCTCCAGGCCCATCTCTGTGGGCCGGGCCGTCCTGGTCATTTCGATGGCGTCGCCACCGTGGTCTGCCGACTGCTGGCCTTGTGCCGGCCACAGGGGCTCGTGCTCGGTGAAAAGGACTGGCAACAGCTGATGATCCTGCGCCAGCTCGTGAAGAGTCTCGGCCTGCCTGTTCGCATCTTCGGCTGTCCGACGCAGCGCGATGCCGATGGACTGGCCTGCAGTTCGCGCAATCGTTATCTCACTCCGCCGGAACGGGAACGGGCCACACGGCTTCCTTCACTGCTCAGCAGCGCTGCCCAGGGTGTGCGTGGGGAGCGGCAGGTGGTGGATCCTGGGGCGATCCGCACCGCGCTGGAAGCGGCGGATCTGACCGTCGAGTATGTAGAGATAGTGGATCCGATCCGCCTGCAGCCGACCCGATCGGATCAGCCCCTGCGTCTGCTGGCGGCGGCCGTGCGTTGCGGCCGAACCCGTTTGATTGATCACACCTTTCTGATGACCCGTTCGCCCATCGTTGCCATCGACGGCCCGGCAGGTGCCGGCAAGAGCACTGTGACCCGGGCCTTCGCCGAGCGTCTGGGTCTGCTGTACCTCGACACCGGCGCCATGTATCGGGCGGTGACCTGGTGGGTGCAATCCCAAGGGGTGAACCCAGGCGATGAGACGGCGGTGCGCCCTCTGCTTGAGGGGCTGGAGCTGGAACTGGATCCCCTGCAGCAGGGTGTGCAGCAGGTGCGGGTGAATGGTCGCGATGTCACCGAGGCCATCCGCGATCCGCAGGTCACCGCTTCGGTGTCTCTGGTGGCGGCCCATCCTTGTGTGCGCGCCCTGCTCACCAGGCAGCAACAGCGTCTGGGTGAGCGGGGGGGACTGGTGGCCGAAGGGCGCGACATCGGAACCGCGGTGTTCCCCGACGCCGAGCTGAAGGTGTTTCTCACCGCCTCGCCGGAGGAGCGCGCCCGGCGCCGGGCTGCGGATCTGGAGGCGCGCGGCCATGCCGTGCCTGCGTTGGCTGAGCTGGAGGCCCAGATCCTTGAGCGGGATCGACTCGACAGCAGCCGCGCAGTGGCGCCGTTGGTGCAGGCCGAAGATGCCACCGAGCTGATCACCGATGGCATGAGCATCGACGACGTGATCGAAGCGCTGGTGGATCTGTTCCGCTTCCGGGTGGCTGAGGAGGTCTGGCCTACGCCCGTGGGCTGAGCTCCTCTAGCAGACCCTCACAGGCATCCTCGAGCAGATCGAGCACGTCCTCGAAACCGTCTTCACCGCCGTAGTAAGGATCCGGCACCTCGCTTAACTGATGACGACGGGCATAACTGAGCATGGGCCGCACCTGGGCTGTGGCCCGTTCGCCCGCTTCCCGAGCCAGGTTCTGCACCGCCAACAGATTGTCGGCATCCATGGTGAGGATCAGATCAAACTGCTCCAGATCACCGAGATCCAGCTGCCTCGCCCGGCTGGGCAGGTCAATGCCGCGTCGCTTCGCAGCGGCTTGCATGCGTTGATCGGCCGGCCGGCCCACATGCCAGCCGCCGGTGCCGGCCGAATCCACCAGAAAGTGGTCGTCCAGATCACGTTGCTTCACGAGGTGGAGAAACACTCCTTCCGCCGCCGGTGAGCGACAGATGTTGCCAAGGCAAACGAACAGCAGGCGCTGCGGTGGCACGGGAGCGTTGGTCATGGTTGCGAAGGGAGTGGGGAGGACATGCTGGGGGAGGAAGGACTTGACGTGGTGGCGAGGCGTTGCAGCGCCAGCCGAGACCGTTGCCGCACGACGGCAATCTCTTCAGCCTCTGGCTCAGCCAGCCGTTGAAGCACAGCAGGAATTCTCTTCAGGCTTGACGCGGCTCGCTCCGGAACTGGGCCGTGCCGTCGTTCCAGGCCCACCACCACGGCATAACGCACCACCCATTCACCATCTTCGCTGCCTTCCTCAAGGCTTCGGATGCAGAGATTGAATTGATCTGCGGCCCGATCCGGTTCGGGATTCAGCACCAGATCGCCGAGGCCGCGGGCGGCGGCGCGACGCACGCTGGGGCCCACATCATGCAGCAGGGCATCCACCAGCACCTCCAGGCCGCGTTCATCAGCCAAACCCGCCAGGGCTCGCACCGCCCAGGCGCGCGCGCCGTAGTTCCGCGCATCCAGGTTGTTGAGAATCGTGGGCACCGCATCGGGGCCGATGGCGACCAGTCCGTCCACGGCGGCCAGGGCGGCTCCGGGGTTGTTGAAGGCCAGCACCTGCATGAGTGATTCGGCGGCCCCGGGGTGCTGCAAAGCGGCCAGTCGCCGCGTGGCCACGATCAGCCCTTCGCTGCTGCTGGCTTGCTCCAGATCAGCGATGGCGGTATCGAGAGACGGTGATGGGGGGCGCATCACGGGGGAGGGGTCCAGCGTCACAGCAGAGCGTCCATGGCATCCAGCAGGGCGATGTCCGCAGCGGGTGTGGGGGGCTCCCCCATGGGGCTGCGGGGGTGTTCGGCCAGCCCTCTCAGGGCAATCAGCTTGAGGCTGTTTTCGGCCAGCGTCGCCTCGATCGCCGGCAGCGCTGGACGCCAGCCGACGGCGCCCAGGTCCATCAGGGCGGCGCGGCGCACCTGAAGCTGGGGATGGCGCAGCAGGTCGATCAGGGGCTGGGCCCAGTGGGGATCGTCGCTGAGCTGCAGCAGAGCGCGGCAGGCGGCGCTGCGGATGAGGGGGCGTTCATGGCTGGTGAATGGGGTCACCACGGCGAGCACCTCGGTGGTGTTGTCGCCGATCTCCCCCAGGGCCTCCAACAGGGCTTCGCAGGGTTCCTGCAGGCGGGGGGAGCCGGGAGCAGGAGCTCCGGCCACCGTCGGTCCGCTCGCCAGTCGTCGGCAGAGTGCCGGCACGGCCTCGCGTGCGCCGATCTCCCCCAGGGCGCGGGCGGCCACCTCCCGCAGGCCATGGTCCTCGTCGTCCAGGGTGGCGAGCAGATCGGCAATGGCCGCCTCTGCACGCAACAGACCGAGGGCGCGAGCGGCATTACGGGCCACGGCATTGGCTTCGACGCCGGAATCCAGTTGGCGTGGTTGGCGTTGTTGCAGGGCCTTGCAAAGAAGGGGGATGGCCTCAGGGTGCTGGCTGCGCATCCGTCCGAGCCACCAGGCGGCGTAATACTGCGCGGAGGAATCGTCGGTCTGCTTCAGCCTGGCGATCGCTTCGGCTTCATCGATCGGAGCACCTTCTGCGCTGGGGCCTCCATTGTTGGGGCCGGGGCCGGGCTCCCGCATGGGCCGGACTGCATCGACTGGGCTCGATCCTGCCAGAGGCGTTGATGATGGCGAGCTGGATGGAGTGGATGGCAACAAAAAAGCCCCCTCGTTGGAGGGGGCGATGAGAAGAAGCGAGAACGCGATCAGACGAGAGCGTTGATGGCGTAGTCGATGTAGTTGTTGGCGATGACGCCGGCGTCGCCGGAGACGCCGTGGTTGGCCTTGATGTAGTTGAGAGCTTCGACGTACCAGGAGGGGGAGAGTTCGAAAGCGCGGTTGATCTCGTCGAGACCGGCGATCAGGTACTCATCCATGGGGCCGGTGCCACCAGCCACGAGGCAGTAGGTGACCATGCGGAGGTAGTAGCCGATGTCACGGGCGCACTTCTCTTTGCCGCGAGCGTCAGCTGCGTAGTTGTTGCCCTGCATCTGGGTGGTGTAGGGGAACTTGTTGTACACAGCCTGAGCAGCGCCGTTCACGAGGGAATCAGCGTTGGCGGTGAGGGCCTTGGCAGCAGCCAGAGCGTTGGCGGCACGCTCGAAACGACCGAAAGCAGCGTTGATTTCGGTGTTGGAGAGGAAGCGGCCCTGGGAATCAGCGGCGGCGACGGCTTCGGTGAGGGGGGTCTTCATTGTTGGAAAAGACGAAGGTGTTCTGATGAGAAATCACGGGGTGATGGGCCTTAAACGTCATCACCCAGGGTTGATCGGCGCAGCCGGATCAGGCGACAGCAGCGGCAGCGCGGTCGAAGTAGGTGCCGATTTCAGACATCAGAGCGGAGCAGTCACCAGCGGTGATGCCGTTCTTGTCGTTGGCGATAGCGATGGCCGCGTCCTTCATCTTGCGAACGCCTTCAGCCACGGAAGCGCCAGGAACGCCCAGGGCCAGGTAGGTCTCACGCAGGCCATTGAGGCAACGGTCTTCCAGCACGGAAGCGTCGCCGGTGAAGGCGGCGTAGGTGACGTAGCGGAGGATGATCTCCATGTCGCGCAGGCAGGCAGCCATGCGGCGGTGGGTGTAAGCGTTACCACCGGGGGCGATCAGGGCGGGCTGCTGAGCGAACAGTTCGCGAGCGGCGTTGGTGACGATGGACGAAGCGTTGGAGGTGATGCGGTTCACGGCATCCATACGCTTGTTGCTGTCAGCAACCATGGCAGCCAGAGCATCGATCTGGCCGGCGTTGATGAATTCGCCACGGGCGTCAGCCTGGGCAACAACCTTGGTGAAGGCGTCGAACATTGAGAAAGCTCCTGTTCTCGACGAGGGGTCGGGAGTGGTTGGGGGTGAGAGCCAAGACGTGAGGGCTTGGATGCTCGTGTCGACGCCATCGCAGTGAGAGCGAAGCGCTGACAGAGATAGTTTGCGTGCTCCTCTTTGGTCTGATGCGCAACCATTAACAAAGGGTCATCCGGTTTGTTCGGGTCTGCGGTGGACCACAAAAAGCCCCCCGTCCTGCCCTTCAGGGCGGGGGGCGTTGGCTGGTGACGGGAGCAGGACAGAGCTCAGGTCACGGGCGTCACACTGGCAACGCGACCACCCTGGCGATGGATCATCTGCTGGGTTTCCAGCAACTTGTTGAAGGGCACGAAGCGGACCGTGCTGCTGCGCTTGTGCAGGCGGTAGTTGTTCAGACCGGTGACTTCAATGCGATACATCTTCGCTTTCTGGCCGATTCCTTGCATCATCTGTGTGATGCCCTCGTTGGCCACCTGGGTGGGCTGGAAGGCGGCGCCGCTGGCCGCCGGACTCACCACCGGAACCGCGCGATTCTGGTGCAGGGCCTTGCCGAGTCGGAATTGGCGGCCGGCCGTGTCGCCCTTGACGGAGGCGGCAGCACCGCGTGCCAGTTGCATCAGCCAGGAGAACTGGCGCCCTTCCTGACCAGCGCTGTAGTTCCAGCCGTGCAGGTAGGGCACCACCTCTTCGCCGAAACGCTCCTGATATTCAGCGCTGTCGATGTAGGCATCGATTTCGGCATCAAAACCCTGCTCCTGCAGGATCGTGAAGTGGTGCAGCATCTCGGCCTTGTTCTGGGGTGCCCGGCCGAGCAGATGCTTGTGGTTCAGTTCGATGAAGTGATAGGGATTGCAGTTATTGAAGAACTTCTCGCGATACAGCCCGCTCTTGGCCAAGTTGCGCATCAGTTCGCGCACACTCAGATATCCGTTGCGAAACAAGGATTCAACGCCATCAAGGCGCTCACTGTCCATGATGTATTGGCCACCAAAGACTTGCTGATAAGCAGCGCGAAGCACCGCTTCTTTGTCGTTTGAAGATCCTGTGTTCCAGTTTTCACGATTGCGTTCAGCGCGGAAGCGCTCGATGCCCAGATAGGCCGCATTTTTCAGAGCCATGTGCTTGGGGATTGGTGGGAGTGGAGAGGTCATTGCGATCAGTGAAGCCGGCCCTCGGCTTGCGCTGTCGCAATCACGACAGTCTCAATCGATTGTTCGCTGACCTCTCAGAAACTCAGTACTTCGTTACCTGCCAGAGGCGTTGATGATGGCGAGCTGGATGGAGTGGATGGCAACAAAAAAGCCCCCTCGTTGGAGGGGGCGATGAGAAGAAGCGAGAACGCGATCAGACGAGAGCGTTGATGGCGTAGTCGATGTAGTTGTTGGCGATGACGCCGGCGTCGCCGGAGACGCCGTGGTTGGCCTTGATGTAGTTGAGAGCTTCGACGTACCAGGAGGGGGAGAGTTCGAAAGCGCGGTTGATCTCGTCGAGACCGGCGATCAGGTACTCATCCATGGGGCCGGTGCCACCAGCCACGAGGCAGTAGGTGACCATGCGGAGGTAGTAGCCGATGTCACGGGCGCACTTCTCTTTGCCGCGAGCGTCAGCTGCGTAGTTGTTGCCCTGCATCTGGGTGGTGTAGGGGAACTTGTTGTACACAGCCTGAGCAGCGCCGTTCACGAGGGAATCAGCGTTGGCGGTGAGGGCCTTGGCAGCAGCCAGAGCGTTGGCGGCACGCTCGAAACGACCGAAAGCAGCGTTGATTTCGGTGTTGGAGAGGAAGCGGCCCTGGGAATCAGCGGCGGCGACGGCTTCGGTGAGGGGGGTCTTCATTGTTGGAAAAGACGAAGGTGTTCTGATGAGAAATCACGGGGTGATGGGCCTTAAACGTCATCACCCAGGGTTGATCGGCGCAGCCGGATCAGGCGACAGCAGCGGCAGCGCGGTCGAAGTAGGTGCCGATTTCAGACATCAGAGCGGAGCAGTCACCAGCGGTGATGCCGTTCTTGTCGTTGGCGATAGCGATGGCCGCGTCCTTCATCTTGCGAACGCCTTCAGCGACGGAAGCGCCAGGAACGCCCAGGGCCAGGTAGGTCTCACGCAGGCCATTGAGGCAACGGTCTTCCAGCACGGAAGCGTCGCCGGTGAAGGCGGCGTAGGTGACGTAGCGGAGGATGATCTCCATGTCGCGCAGGCAGGCAGCCATGCGGCGGTGGGTGTAAGCGTTACCACCGGGGGCGATCAGGGCGGGCTGCTGAGCGAACAGTTCGCGAGCGGCGTTGGTGACGATGGACGAAGCGTTGGAGGTGATGCGGTTCACGGCATCCATACGCTTGTTGCTGTCAGCAACCATGGCAGCCAGAGCATCGATCTGGCCGGCGTTGATGAATTCGCCACGGGCGTCAGCCTGGGCAACAACCTTGGTGAAGGCGTCGAACATTGAGAAAGCTCCTGTTCTCGACGAGGGGTCGGGAGTGGTTGGGGGTGAGAGCCAAGACGTGAGGGCTTGGATGCTCGTGTCGACGCCATCGCAGTGAGAGCGAAGCGCTGACAGAGATAGTTTGCGTGCTCCTCTTTGGTCTGATGCGCAACCATTAACAAAGGGTCATCCGGTTTGTTCGGGTCTGCGGTGGACCACAAAAAGCCCCCCGTCCTGCCCTTCAGGGCGGGGGGCGTTGGCTGGTGACGGGAGCAGGACAGAGCTCAGGTCACGGGCGTCACACTGGCAACGCGACCACCCTGGCGATGGATCATCTGCTGGGTTTCCAGCAACTTGTTGAAGGGCACGAAGCGGACCGTGCTGCTGCGCTTGTGCAGGCGGTAGTTGTTCAGACCGGTGACTTCAATGCGATACATCTTCGCTTTCTGGCCGATTCCTTGCATCATCTGTGTGATGCCCTCGTTGGCCACCTGGGTGGGCTGGAAGGCGGCGCCGCTGGCCGCCGGACTCACCACCGGAACCGCGCGATTCTGGTGCAGGGCCTTGCCGAGTCGGAATTGGCGGCCGGCCGTGTCGCCCTTGACGGAGGCGGCAGCACCGCGTGCCAGTTGCATCAGCCAGGAGAACTGGCGCCCTTCCTGACCAGCGCTGTAGTTCCAGCCGTGCAGGTAGGGCACCACCTCTTCGCCGAAACGCTCCTGATATTCAGCGCTGTCGATGTAGGCATCGATTTCGGCATCAAAACCCTGCTCCTGCAGGATCGTGAAGTGGTGCAGCATCTCGGCCTTGTTCTGGGGTGCCCGGCCGAGCAGATGCTTGTGGTTCAGTTCGATGAAGTGATAGGGATTGCAGTTATTGAAGAACTTCTCGCGATACAGCCCGCTCTTGGCCAAGTTGCGCATCAGTTCGCGCACACTCAGATATCCGTTGCGAAACAAGGATTCAACGCCATCAAGGCGCTCACTGTCCATGATGTATTGGCCACCAAAGACTTGCTGATAAGCAGCGCGAAGCACCGCTTCTTTGTCGTTTGAAGATCCTGTGTTCCAGTTTTCACGATTGCGTTCAGCGCGGAAGCGCTCGATGCCCAGATAGGCCGCATTTTTCAGAGCCATGTGCTTGGGGATTGGTGGGAGTGGAGAGGTCATTGCGATCAGTGAAGCCGGCCCTCGGCTTGCGCTGTCGCAATCACGACAGTCTCAATCGATTGTTCGCTGACCTCTCAGAAACTCAGTACTTCGTTACCTGCCAGAGGCGTTGATGATGGCGAGCTGGATGGAGTGGATGGCAACAAAAAAGCCCCCTCGTTGGAGGGGGCGATGAGAAGAAGCGAGAACGCGATCAGACGAGAGCGTTGATGGCGTAGTCGATGTAGTTGTTGGCGATGACGCCGGCGTCGCCGGAGACGCCGTGGTTGGCCTTGATGTAGTTGAGAGCTTCGACGTACCAGGAGGGGGAGAGTTCGAAAGCGCGGTTGATCTCGTCGAGACCGGCGATCAGGTACTCATCCATGGGGCCGGTGCCACCAGCCACGAGGCAGTAGGTGACCATGCGGAGGTAGTAGCCGATGTCACGGGCGCACTTCTCTTTGCCGCGAGCGTCAGCTGCGTAGTTGTTGCCCTGCATCTGGGTGGTGTAGGGGAACTTGTTGTACACAGCCTGAGCAGCGCCGTTCACGAGGGAATCAGCGTTGGCGGTGAGGGCCTTGGCAGCAGCCAGAGCGTTGGCGGCACGCTCGAAACGACCGAAAGCAGCGTTGATTTCGGTGTTGGAGAGGAAGCGGCCCTGGGAATCAGCGGCGGCGACGGCTTCGGTGAGGGGGGTCTTCATTGTTGGAAAAGACGAAGGTGTTCTGATGAGAAATCACGGGGTGATGGGCCTTAAACGTCATCACCCAGGGTTGATCGGCGCAGCCGGATCAGGCGACAGCAGCGGCAGCGCGGTCGAAGTAGGTGCCGATTTCAGACATCAGAGCGGAGCAGTCACCAGCGGTGATGCCGTTCTTGTCGTTGGCGATAGCGATGGCCGCGTCCTTCATCTTGCGAACGCCTTCAGCCACGGAAGCGCCAGGAACGCCCAGGGCCAGGTAGGTCTCACGCAGGCCATTGAGGCAACGGTCTTCCAGCACGGAAGCGTCGCCGGTGAAGGCGGCGTAGGTGACGTAGCGGAGGATGATCTCCATGTCGCGCAGGCAGGCAGCCATGCGGCGGTGGGTGTAAGCGTTACCACCGGGGGCGATCAGGGCGGGCTGCTGAGCGAACAGTTCGCGAGCGGCGTTGGTGACGATGGACGAAGCGTTGGAGGTGATGCGGTTCACGGCATCCATACGCTTGTTGCTGTCAGCAACCATGGCAGCCAGAGCATCGATCTGGCCGGCGTTGATGAATTCGCCACGGGCGTCAGCCTGGGCAACAACCTTGGTGAAGGCGTCGAACATTGAGAAAGCTCCTGTTCTCGACGAGGGGTCGGGAGTGGTTGGGGGTGAGAGCCAAGACGTGAGGGCTTGGATGCTCGTGTCGACGCCATCGCAGTGAGAGCGAAGCGCTGACAGAGATAGTTTGCGTGCTCCTCTTTGGTCTGATGCGCAACCATTAACAAAGGGTCATCCGGTTTGTTCGGGTCTGCGGTGGACCACAAAAAGCCCCCCGTCCTGCCCTTCAGGGCGGGGGGCGTTGGCTGGTGACGGGAGCAGGACAGAGCTCAGGTCACGGGCGTCACACTGGCAACGCGACCACCCTGGCGATGGATCATCTGCTGGGTTTCCAGCAACTTGTTGAAGGGCACGAAGCGGACCGTGCTGCTGCGCTTGTGCAGGCGGTAGTTGTTCAGACCGGTGACTTCAATGCGATACATCTTCGCTTTCTGGCCGATTCCTTGCATCATCTGTGTGATGCCCTCGTTGGCCACCTGGGTGGGCTGGAAGGCGGCGCCGCTGGCCGCCGGACTCACCACCGGAACCGCGCGATTCTGGTGCAGGGCCTTGCCGAGTCGGAATTGGCGGCCGGCCGTGTCGCCCTTGACGGAGGCGGCAGCACCGCGTGCCAGTTGCATCAGCCAGGAGAACTGGCGCCCTTCCTGACCAGCGCTGTAGTTCCAGCCGTGCAGGTAGGGCACCACCTCTTCGCCGAAACGCTCCTGATATTCAGCGCTGTCGATGTAGGCATCGATTTCGGCATCAAAACCCTGCTCCTGCAGGATCGTGAAGTGGTGCAGCATCTCGGCCTTGTTCTGGGGTGCCCGGCCGAGCAGATGCTTGTGGTTCAGTTCGATGAAGTGATAGGGATTGCAGTTATTGAAGAACTTCTCGCGATACAGCCCGCTCTTGGCCAAGTTGCGCATCAGTTCGCGCACACTCAGATATCCGTTGCGAAACAAGGATTCAACGCCATCAAGGCGCTCACTGTCCATGATGTATTGGCCACCAAAGACTTGCTGATAAGCAGCGCGAAGCACCGCTTCTTTGTCGTTTGAAGATCCTGTGTTCCAGTTTTCACGATTGCGTTCAGCGCGGAAGCGCTCGATGCCCAGATAGGCCGCATTTTTCAGAGCCATGTGCTTGGGGATTGGTGGGAGTGGAGAGGTCATTGCGATCAGTGAAGCCGGCCCTCGGCTTGCGCTGTCGCAATCACGACAGTCTCAATCGATTGTTCGCTGACCTCTCAGAAACTCAGTACTTCGTTACCTGCCAGAGGCGTTGATGATGGCGAGCTGGATGGAGTGGATGGCAACAAAAAAGCCCCCTCGTTGGAGGGGGCGATGAGAAGAAGCGAGAACGCGATCAGACGAGAGCGTTGATGGCGTAGTCGATGTAGTTGTTGGCGATGACGCCGGCGTCGCCGGAGACGCCGTGGTTGGCCTTGATGTAGTTGAGAGCTTCGACGTACCAGGAGGGGGAGAGTTCGAAAGCGCGGTTGATCTCGTCGAGACCGGCGATCAGGTACTCATCCATGGGGCCGGTGCCACCAGCCACGAGGCAGTAGGTGACCATGCGGAGGTAGTAGCCGATGTCACGGGCGCACTTCTCTTTGCCGCGAGCGTCAGCTGCGTAGTTGTTGCCCTGCATCTGGGTGGTGTAGGGGAACTTGTTGTACACAGCCTGAGCAGCGCCGTTCACGAGGGAATCAGCGTTGGCGGTGAGGGCCTTGGCAGCAGCCAGAGCGTTGGCGGCACGCTCGAAACGACCGAAAGCAGCGTTGATTTCGGTGTTGGAGAGGAAGCGGCCCTGGGAATCAGCGGCGGCGACGGCTTCGGTGAGGGGGGTCTTCATTGTTGGAAAAGACGAAGGTGTTCTGATGAGAAATCACGGGGTGATGGGCCTTAAACGTCATCACCCAGGGTTGATCGGCGCAGCCGGATCAGGCGACAGCAGCGGCAGCGCGGTCGAAGTAGGTGCCGATTTCAGACATCAGAGCGGAGCAGTCACCAGCGGTGATGCCGTTCTTGTCGTTGGCGATAGCGATGGCCGCGTCCTTCATCTTGCGAACGCCTTCAGCGACGGAAGCGCCAGGAACGCCCAGGGCCAGGTAGGTCTCACGCAGGCCATTGAGGCAACGGTCTTCCAGCACGGAAGCGTCGCCGGTGAAGGCGGCGTAGGTGACGTAGCGGAGGATGATCTCCATGTCGCGCAGGCAGGCAGCCATGCGGCGGTGGGTGTAAGCGTTACCACCGGGGGCGATCAGGGCGGGCTGCTGAGCGAACAGTTCGCGAGCGGCGTTGGTGACGATGGACGAAGCGTTGGAGGTGATGCGGTTCACGGCATCCATACGCTTGTTGCTGTCAGCAACCATGGCAGCCAGAGCATCGATCTGGCCGGCGTTGATGAATTCGCCACGGGCGTCAGCCTGGGCAACAACCTTGGTGAAGGCGTCGAACATTGAGAAAGCTCCTGTTCTCGACGAGGGGTCGGGAGTGGTTGGGGGTGAGAGCCAAGACGTGAGGGCTTGGATGCTCGTGTCGACGCCATCGCAGTGAGAGCGAAGCGCTGACAGAGATAGTTTGCGTGCTCCTCTTTGGTCTGATGCGCAACCATTAACAAAGGGTCATCCGGTTTGTTCGGGTCTGCGGTGGACCACAAAAAGCCCCCCGTCCTGCCCTTCAGGGCGGGGGGCGTTGGCTGGTGACGGGAGCAGGACAGAGCTCAGGTCACGGGCGTCACACTGGCAACGCGACCACCCTGGCGATGGATCATCTGCTGGGTTTCCAGCAACTTGTTGAAGGGCACGAAGCGGACCGTGCTGCTGCGCTTGTGCAGGCGGTAGTTGTTCAGACCGGTGACTTCAATGCGATACATCTTCGCTTTCTGGCCGATTCCTTGCATCATCTGTGTGATGCCCTCGTTGGCCACCTGGGTGGGCTGGAAGGCGGCGCCGCTGGCCGCCGGACTCACCACCGGAACCGCGCGATTCTGGTGCAGGGCCTTGCCGAGTCGGAATTGGCGGCCGGCCGTGTCGCCCTTGACGGAGGCGGCAGCACCGCGTGCCAGTTGCATCAGCCAGGAGAACTGGCGCCCTTCCTGACCAGCGCTGTAGTTCCAGCCGTGCAGGTAGGGCACCACCTCTTCGCCGAAACGCTCCTGATATTCAGCGCTGTCGATGTAGGCATCGATTTCGGCATCAAAACCCTGCTCCTGCAGGATCGTGAAGTGGTGCAGCATCTCGGCCTTGTTCTGGGGTGCCCGGCCGAGCAGATGCTTGTGGTTCAGTTCGATGAAGTGATAGGGATTGCAGTTATTGAAGAACTTCTCGCGATACAGCCCGCTCTTGGCCAAGTTGCGCATCAGTTCGCGCACACTCAGATATCCGTTGCGAAACAAGGATTCAACGCCATCAAGGCGCTCACTGTCCATGATGTATTGGCCACCAAAGACTTGCTGATAAGCAGCGCGAAGCACCGCTTCTTTGTCGTTTGAAGATCCTGTGTTCCAGTTTTCACGATTGCGTTCAGCGCGGAAGCGCTCGATGCCCAGATAGGCCGCATTTTTCAGAGCCATGTGCTTGGGGATTGGTGGGAGTGGAGAGGTCATTGCGATCAGTGAAGCCGGCCCTCGGCTTGCGCTGTCGCAATCACGACAGTCTCAATCGATTGTTCGCTGACCTCTCAGAAACTCAGTACTTCGTTACCTGCCAGAGGCGTTGATGATGGCGAGCTGGATGGAGTGGATGGCAACAAAAAAGCCCCCTCGTTGGAGGGGGCGATGAGAAGAAGCGAGAACGCGATCAGACGAGAGCGTTGATGGCGTAGTCGATGTAGTTGTTGGCGATGACGCCGGCGTCGCCGGAGACGCCGTGGTTGGCCTTGATGTAGTTGAGAGCTTCGACGTACCAGGAGGGGGAGAGTTCGAAAGCGCGGTTGATCTCGTCGAGACCGGCGATCAGGTACTCATCCATGGGGCCGGTGCCACCAGCCACGAGGCAGTAGGTGACCATGCGGAGGTAGTAGCCGATGTCACGGGCGCACTTCTCTTTGCCGCGAGCGTCAGCTGCGTAGTTGTTGCCCTGCATCTGGGTGGTGTAGGGGAACTTGTTGTACACAGCCTGAGCAGCGCCGTTCACGAGGGAATCAGCGTTGGCGGTGAGGGCCTTGGCAGCAGCCAGAGCGTTGGCGGCACGCTCGAAACGACCGAAAGCAGCGTTGATTTCGGTGTTGGAGAGGAAGCGGCCCTGGGAATCAGCGGCGGCGACGGCTTCGGTGAGGGGGGTCTTCATTGTTGGAAAAGACGAAGGTGTTCTGATGAGAAATCACGGGGTGATGGGCCTTAAACGTCATCACCCAGGGTTGATCGGCGCAGCCGGATCAGGCGACAGCAGCGGCAGCGCGGTCGAAGTAGGTGCCGATTTCAGACATCAGAGCGGAGCAGTCACCAGCGGTGATGCCGTTCTTGTCGTTGGCGATAGCGATGGCCGCGTCCTTCATCTTGCGAACGCCTTCAGCCACGGAAGCGCCAGGAACGCCCAGGGCCAGGTAGGTCTCACGCAGGCCATTGAGGCAACGGTCTTCCAGCACGGAAGCGTCGCCGGTGAAGGCGGCGTAGGTGACGTAGCGGAGGATGATCTCCATGTCGCGCAGGCAGGCAGCCATGCGGCGGTGGGTGTAAGCGTTACCACCGGGGGCGATCAGGGCGGGCTGCTGAGCGAACAGTTCGCGAGCGGCGTTGGTGACGATGGACGAAGCGTTGGAGGTGATGCGGTTCACGGCATCCATACGCTTGTTGCTGTCAGCAACCATGGCAGCCAGAGCATCGATCTGGCCGGCGTTGATGAATTCGCCACGGGCGTCAGCCTGGGCAACAACCTTGGTGAAGGCGTCGAACATTGAGAAAGCTCCTGTTCTCGACGAGGGGTCGGGAGTGGTTGGGGGTGAGAGCCAAGACGTGAGGGCTTGGATGCTCGTGTCGACGCCATCGCAGTGAGAGCGAAGCGCTGACAGAGATAGTTTGCGTGCTCCTCTTTGGTCTGATGCGCAACCATTAACAAAGGGTCATCCGGTTTGTTCGGGTCTGCGGTGGACCACAAAAAGCCCCCCGTCCTGCCCTTCAGGGCGGGGGGCGTTGGCTGGTGACGGGAGCAGGACAGAGCTCAGGTCACGGGCGTCACACTGGCAACGCGACCACCCTGGCGATGGATCATCTGCTGGGTTTCCAGCAACTTGTTGAAGGGCACGAAGCGGACCGTGCTGCTGCGCTTGTGCAGGCGGTAGTTGTTCAGACCGGTGACTTCAATGCGATACATCTTCGCTTTCTGGCCGATTCCTTGCATCATCTGTGTGATGCCCTCGTTGGCCACCTGGGTGGGCTGGAAGGCGGCGCCGCTGGCCGCCGGACTCACCACCGGAACCGCGCGATTCTGGTGCAGGGCCTTGCCGAGTCGGAATTGGCGGCCGGCCGTGTCGCCCTTGACGGAGGCGGCAGCACCGCGTGCCAGTTGCATCAGCCAGGAGAACTGGCGCCCTTCCTGACCAGCGCTGTAGTTCCAGCCGTGCAGGTAGGGCACCACCTCTTCGCCGAAACGCTCCTGATATTCAGCGCTGTCGATGTAGGCATCGATTTCGGCATCAAAACCCTGCTCCTGCAGGATCGTGAAGTGGTGCAGCATCTCGGCCTTGTTCTGGGGTGCCCGGCCGAGCAGATGCTTGTGGTTCAGTTCGATGAAGTGATAGGGATTGCAGTTATTGAAGAACTTCTCGCGATACAGCCCGCTCTTGGCCAAGTTGCGCATCAGTTCGCGCACACTCAGATATCCGTTGCGAAACAAGGATTCAACGCCATCAAGGCGCTCACTGTCCATGATGTATTGGCCACCAAAGACTTGCTGATAAGCAGCGCGAAGCACCGCTTCTTTGTCGTTTGAAGATCCTGTGTTCCAGTTTTCACGATTGCGTTCAGCGCGGAAGCGCTCGATGCCCAGATAGGCCGCATTTTTCAGAGCCATGTGCTTGGGGATTGGTGGGAGTGGAGAGGTCATTGCGATCAGTGAAGCCGGCCCTCGGCTTGCGCTGTCGCAATCACGACAGTCTCAATCGATTGTTCGCTGACCTCTCAGAAACTCAGTACTTCGTTACCTGCCAGAGGCGTTGATGATGGCGAGCTGGATGGAGTGGATGGCAACAAAAAAGCCCCCTCGTTGGAGGGGGCGATGAGAAGAAGCGAGAACGCGATCAGACGAGAGCGTTGATGGCGTAGTCGATGTAGTTGTTGGCGATGACGCCGGCGTCGCCGGAGACGCCGTGGTTGGCCTTGATGTAGTTGAGAGCTTCGACGTACCAGGAGGGGGAGAGTTCGAAAGCGCGGTTGATCTCGTCGAGACCGGCGATCAGGTACTCATCCATGGGGCCGGTGCCACCAGCCACGAGGCAGTAGGTGACCATGCGGAGGTAGTAGCCGATGTCACGGGCGCACTTCTCTTTGCCGCGAGCGTCAGCTGCGTAGTTGTTGCCCTGCATCTGGGTGGTGTAGGGGAACTTGTTGTACACAGCCTGAGCAGCGCCGTTCACGAGGGAATCAGCGTTGGCGGTGAGGGCCTTGGCAGCAGCCAGAGCGTTGGCGGCACGCTCGAAACGACCGAAAGCAGCGTTGATTTCGGTGTTGGAGAGGAAGCGGCCCTGGGAATCAGCGGCGGCGACGGCTTCGGTGAGGGGGGTCTTCATTGTTGGAAAAGACGAAGGTGTTCTGATGAGAAATCACGGGGTGATGGGCCTTAAACGTCATCACCCAGGGTTGATCGGCGCAGCCGGATCAGGCGACAGCAGCGGCAGCGCGGTCGAAGTAGGTGCCGATTTCAGACATCAGAGCGGAGCAGTCACCAGCGGTGATGCCGTTCTTGTCGTTGGCGATAGCGATGGCCGCGTCCTTCATCTTGCGAACGCCTTCAGCGACGGAAGCGCCAGGAACGCCCAGGGCCAGGTAGGTCTCACGCAGGCCATTGAGGCAACGGTCTTCCAGCACGGAAGCGTCGCCGGTGAAGGCGGCGTAGGTGACGTAGCGGAGGATGATCTCCATGTCGCGCAGGCAGGCAGCCATGCGGCGGTGGGTGTAAGCGTTACCACCGGGGGCGATCAGGGCGGGCTGCTGAGCGAACAGTTCGCGAGCGGCGTTGGTGACGATGGACGAAGCGTTGGAGGTGATGCGGTTCACGGCATCCATACGCTTGTTGCTGTCAGCAACCATGGCAGCCAGAGCATCGATCTGGCCGGCGTTGATGAATTCGCCACGGGCGTCAGCCTGGGCAACAACCTTGGTGAAGGCGTCGAACATTGAGAAAGCTCCTGTTCTCGACGAGGGGTCGGGAGTGGTTGGGGGTTGAGAGCCAAGTCGTGAGGGCCTGGATCCCTGGCAGGGAGCGGGATGCCGATGGCTACCGCTCGTGCTCGCCGATTATTCTTCAAGAAGATGAGAACCCGGCGCGAGCCTTTTAACAAAAGGTCATTCCGTCGCCGATATCCCAGGCCTGGAGAGTGTTCTGCCTGTTACGGAGTGCGAGGTGTACTTGGCCTTGTCATGAAAAAAGCCCCCCGAGATGGGGGGCTGGAACATCGCGACTGAGGCGTCACCCTTCCGCCTGCTTGCGGGTGCGGCGGGCTGGTTTGGCGGCGGCGCCCTCACCGCCACCATTGGCTCCGAGGTCGCCACCGCTGACGCTGACCTCTTCGATCCGGCCCCCCAGGCGCTGGATCATGCGCATGGTTTCGTTCATGCGGGTGTAAGGAACCTGCATCACGGTGTCGGCCGTGCGGATGAAGTCGTTGTTGGCGATGCCGGTGACCTTGAAGGTGACCTGGCGACTGGAGGCGAAGCCCGAGGAGCGACTGCCGGCAGAGACTTTCATGGCTTGGATGGTGAGAGGAAACAGCTGACCCTGAAATGTCAGTTCACGGTGGTGATGCTGGCGATCCGGCCGCCCTCGCGCTGAATTTGGCGCTGGGTGTCGAGCAGTTTGCTGAAGGGCACGAAACGCACGCGGTTGCTGCGCTTGTGGAGGCGGTAGTTGTTCAGACCGGTGATTTCGATCCGGAAGGTGCGCCCCTCTTCGGCGGCGCCCACGCCCTGGCGAGTCACGCCATCGGTGCCCACCTTGCGGAACACATTGCCCTTGGCATTGGGGCTGACCACCGGCACGGGGGCTTCCGCATGCACTGAAGGGTTAAGGCGCGACTGGTTCTTGCAGATGTCACCCTTCACCGAAGCGGCTACGCCGCGGCTCAGTTGCAGCATGTAGGAGAACTGCAGACCCTGCTGGCCGGCGCTGTAGTTCCAGCCGTGCAGGTAGGGCACCACCTCTTCACCGAAACGCTCCTGATATTCGGCACTGTCGATGTAGGAATCGATTTCGGCATCAAAACCCTGCTCCTGTAGGATCGTGAAGTGGTGCAGCATCTCGGCCTTGTTTTGGGGTGCCCGGCCAAGCAGATGCTTGTGGTTCAGCTCAATGAACCGATAGGGGTTGGAATTTTCAAAGAAGCGCTTGCGATACAGACCACTCTTCGCCAGTTGACGCACAAACTCGCGGGTGCTCAGGTAGCCGCGGCGGAACAGGGATTCCGGGCCTTCCAGGCGATCACTGCTCAGGATGTACTGATAGCCGAAGACCTGTTGATAGGCAGCCCGGATCAGGGCGGCGCGATCATTCTCTGAGCTGTTGGTCCAGTTTTCCTGGGCGGGCTGCGTGTAGCGCTCGATTCCCAGGTAGGACGCGTTGGCGAGTGTCATTGGCACGGGGTGACGAAGCTTGGTTGAGGCAATGGCCTGCCTCAGGCTCAAGACATGTTCGATCTGGATCCTATGGAGAGAGTCGATGACAGATCCAAGCCTTTCAGAATCGTTACAAGACCAGGGCTGGCGCTGGTGTGCGGCAGGACTGGTCTGTGCCTGAATCGCCGATACCATCCGGCGTAACACCCACCTGTGGCAATGGACGCCCTGCAAGGTCAGCAGCTGTTTCAAAGCCGCCTCTGTCAACAACTGAGCTTGCTCACGGCCGTGAGTGAGTCGTTGACCGAACGGATGCTGCAGGTGGAGTTCCGTCTTCAGGAGCTTGAGCAACAGATGCAGCGGCTCGAGGCGCCGGAGGCATCCGACTGGGAGGGTGCGGCCGCGCTACTCAGCGCCACCGAATCACGACTCAGCCGGCTTGAACGGCGACTTGGCTCGTCTGTTGTGGAGCCGCAGGCTCCGGTCTGGGACGAATCTGATCCTTTCCCGGAAGAGGAGAGCCAGGAATTCCCCGTTGATGCCATCCCTGCCGATGACATGCATCTCAATGGGGAAGAGGAGCAGGGGCTGCTGGTGGAGATGCCTTAAGCCGTTGGCGTGAGGCTTCCGCCTTATTCCAGGTTCCAGTGGCTCGGGATGTCGCTGGAGTAGTCGTCCACGCGGCGGAACTGAAACGGTCCCGCCAGTGATCCCCAGACCTGTTCATGGGTCTGAGGGTCGTGGCCGCGGTCGATCGTGCTCATGCCGGCGGCGTCGATCTCGAACTGGCTCACCAGGTAGGTGGTGCGTCCCTTGCGTTCCACCATGCAGTGGCAGCCAGGTTCCACCTCGCCACTGAAGCCATCCCCCTTCGGGCTCACCACATAGGTGCACCCTTCGAGCAGTTGCAGATCGTCGCTGCCGATGGCGGTCAGCTGGTGTGGATTCAGGGTGGCGCCCCAGAAGCGCTGCGCATCCGTGAGCGAGTGGTTGCGCACGTGCAGGGCGTCCCCCTCCTGGCGCGCTTCGAGCACCCGGATCCGGTAGGGCTCGGCCGGGGCAAGGGCGTAAGCCTGCTCAAGCAGGAGCATGCCCGCCTCCAGGTGCGGCAAGGGGCGCACCGTCACGTTGATGTGGGCGTAGAGCGGTGGATTCTCGAAGGCCTGTGCCTCGTTGGTGAAGCTCCCACAGAGCAGGCGCACCAGACGATTCAGAGGAGCAGACATGGCGTCAGAGATTGAGAAGTCTCAGGCGGAATTCGGCCACCTGGCGGGCCAGATCCGATGAGCTTTCCATGAAGGGATGCCCCTCCAGGCTGCTCATGACGGAAGCGAGTCGGGTCGTCACATCCTGATCGCCATCGACGTTGACACTGCGCTTCCAGGCCTCGTCAAAGGCCATGGCGAAGCTGTCGGCGTTGTTGAACTGACGGGTGTCGTTGAGCTCTCCGAACTGAGGCATGGGAGAGAAAAAGGCATGCCAGGACCCAGATTTGAACTGGGTTCAAGACGCCGAAAACCGCCCCAAAACACCATATTCAGTGGGTTTAGCGCCGAGCAAGACCCCATATACAGGGGTGATGTGACAACTCACCTACCGCTCACCTACCATTGAGGTTTGTGATGGTTGGTGCCAAGGTCCGCCTGGTGTCGGTCATTGGTAGGTGAATCCTAGGGATGCCCAGACCCCTGCCCGAAGACTGGAAGACCCTCAACGTGGCGAGGCATCTCGGTCTAAAGGGGGCGTATCCACAGGACCTCCGCCTAAAGAGGGTCTCCAGGACCAAAAACCTTGTTGCCCAGTTCCTGCCCCCCATAGAGGACGATCCCCGTCCCAATGGCGGTAGAAGCAAAGGTGGCAAGCGACTCGCCATCTCGGCGTCCATGGGCACGGACGACCCTTGGGAGGCAGGCAAGAGAGCGATTGCCTGGGTCCAAGAGAAGCAACGTGAAAACCGTCAAATAATATCCACTCACCAGATAGAGAGAGAGTTTTTGCTGGAGAGGTATTGGGAACAATGGTTTAGCAGGGAGGTAGAAAAGACTCGTCGAAATCCTGGCAAGTGGAGGGAGAAAAAGTTGCTGTGGGAGGGCAACGAATATGGAATCAAGCATCAACCCTGGGCAAGCAAACCGCTTGACGAAATCACCGCTGGTGATATGGAAGATTATTGGGCAGTTTTGGATGCCAGAAGAGACCTTTCAAAAGGTGTCACAATGTCTGGACAGAAAGAGCAACTTCGGGCGCTTCTCAATCACTTGTTCAAGGAAGCAAGGCGAACTACACCAGAGAGATATTCGTCCCTTCGACTTCTTGAGTTTCCTCCTGTCTCAAGACAAAAAAGAGCACCAAATCACATTCCCAGTGCTGGGTGGACCCTTTTGATGAAAACCCTTGTCGACCTGACAGAGGGTGCTGTCCTTAAGGACCTCAGCAAGGTCGAATACGAGACCCTGCCTTGGACCTCAAGGAATAAAAAGAACATTAGGAACTACGTAGATTTATACGATGCTCTTCAATTCCAATGGTATTTTTATCTCCGAGCGGAGGATATGTCTCGCCTACGAAGCGAGTGGTTCAAGGACGAAGGCGATAATATCTACTGCTTTCTTGAAGACACGAAGGGGAATCGAGAGCAAAAGTCAACCAGGGCGTTTCGACCTCAGCACTACATGACGATTAAGCGAATTTTAAAGAGGCGACCAAATGGTTATTTAATTTTGCCATGGGTTGACCGCCAGCAACATAGAGAGGCGGAAAGCAATTGCCTTGAAACTCTCAATGGTTTACTGAAAGACGCTGTATCAATCTGCCTGCCAGATTTTAACTTGGGCAAAAAACCATGGACTTGCATGAGGCATACCTCATTACGCTTGACGCTTGAGGAAGTGCCATTACTTGGAACTGACCGGTGGATTCATCAGTTTGCCGAAAATGCTCACACTAGCGCCAAGATGCTTAGAGAAACATATCTACGTTTTATTGATAGAGATAATCTTATTGAGCAGGTTAAAGACCAATTCACGCCAAGCGAGTGGCAAATGGTCAAAAGAGTTCAGTCTGATTGATTTTTCTAATAGCAAATCAACTTGACTGGGCAAGAGCGCTGAAGTCGAGTATTCTGTCCTGATTCAAACGGACGTATCAAAATAGGACATGAGGCGTTATTTGCTCTACCTCCGTGTCTCATCTCAAGACCAAGGACGTAGCGGTCTTGGTCTTGAGGCACAGCAGCGGGACATCGACCTGTTTCTGGAGAACTACGCCGACACCCCCTACGAGGTCATCGAGCGGTTTGTGGAAATCCAGAGCGGGAAGGACGACGACCGCCCCCTTTTGGATACCGCTATCACCATGGCGAAGAATCAAGGTGCCGTGCTCGTTGTGAGCAAGTTGGATCGCCTGTCCAGGCGGGTCTCCTTCATTGCCACACTGATGGAGGACAAGTCGCTGGAGTTCAAGGTTGCCCAGATGCCCTTTGCTGATAAGTTCCAACTCCATATCTATGCCTGCCTGGCGGAGCAGGAACGGGACTTCATATCTCAACGAACCAAGGCAGCACTGGCAGCAGCAAAGGCAAGAGGCACAAAACTGGGTGCTCCCGTAATTCACCTGGAGAAACTGGCGAAAGCACGGTCTGAAAAGGCGACAGCAGATGCCAGCAAAGTTGCTTCGGTCATCATGCCCCTGAAACGACAGGGGGCATCCTTAAGACAGATTTGTGATGCTCTCAACCACAGCGGTGTCAAAACCCAGAGGGGAGGGAAGTTTCACCCTTCGCTCGTCTCCAGGATGCTCAAGCGTATTCAGTGAGGACTCGATCCGTATTTTCGCTGGTAGTTGAGCGCTTTTCTCTTTTGCTCGGCAAGGCGGTATGCCTGACGACGCTTCTCTTTCTCGCTCAGGAGATGCTCTTTCGCCTTTTGTGGCAATGGACAGTTCCAACCGCCACCACAAAGTTGCCCAGCGTCCCATCTTTCTTGGGCATATCCTTCAGCAACGTCAACGCCTTGAGATTTTGCCAAGAACTTGAAGGTGGTTAAAGTCGTGTCACAAGCACAGCAGTGAAACACATATCCTTCATTCCCGCCAACAGTCAAATACGCTGGTTTGTAGGATTCGTATTTCTGCTTCTTCTGTGCCCTCCAGGAGGAGCAGAAAGGGCACTTCCCCTTCCAACCATGCCTATCCCCTTTGAGTTGCTCCTGACCCGTTAGAGCGTCTTGTAGATGCCTCTCATCAATCGCTTGAATCCTGGCGAGCATCTGCGGTGTCTTGATGACCTCTAAAGAGTTTTTGTTGTGACAACGGGAATATCTGTAATTTTTTGCTGGCATATTACTGATTCAACTTAGAGGACTATTTTATATCTTTCTTGCTGATATGTCAAATGTTACGGAATGCTAACACAAAGAGGGATGGTGAGGTATTTTGTATAAATAACAGAGGTAGAGATGATAACCACTTAAAGAGTTATCTTTAAGACCCATTAGGGAACTCAAGAATCCTTTGGGTCACCACAAGAATTACACCAGAAAAACAATCAAGAGCAACCTCTTCAATCATCAATTAAAATAATCAAGAGTAATCAAATAAAAATCTACTTGAGGAAAACAACAGAAGAATACTCAAGAGAAGCATAGGAAGAAATACTCAATAGAAAATCAAAAAGAAATACTCTTCGGTTGTGGTCTTAGGTTTCAGCAACAGAAGAACATCAATTCAACTTAAGATAAAAACTATATAAATAACTACAGATAATCAATAGAGATTCTATTGGATTATTCAGTAAACCATATCAAAAGAAACATATGAATGAAACTCAAGGTAAAACTATTAGCATTTACTTTAGCGATTACGAGATTCCTTTATTAAAAAAGTTTGATGAGTTATGTCAACAAACATATTCAACAAAATCTGGATGGGTAAAAAGAAGAATTAGCGAAGAACTACGCCAAAGAAAACTACAAGGAGAAAAACTATGAAAACATTGAAAATGGATAACCTTACTTATTCAATGCTTGAAGAGTTATCCAAAAAACATAATACCAAGATGGATATGATGTTCACAGAAATGATAACCAGAGCATTTATGGAATTCAAGAGAACAGGAAAGAAAGTGTTATGACAAATAATAATAAAAGAAAAAAGACAAAACAAAATAAGAAAACCTCCACCAATACTGCCACGACAAATACATTCACTGGTGGAGAACAACAACAAGATGATTCCAAGTTGATTTATGTTGGTGGGTTAGTCGGATTTGATGAATCAGCAGTCAAACCAAAATGGACCTTGAAGCAATTTAGAGAAAAAGCAAAAGATACTTTACTCAACACAAATCGAGATATGCTGTATGAATCTCCATCATTACCACTCCAAGAGATTCTTCAAGAACTCTTAGAAGAAGAAGTTGAAGAAATCCTCAGCAAAGAATGGGTTTCGTTGCCAGAAACTTTTGAATTATTACTGGAAGAGAATACGTTTTACATCTACAGAACCGATACGAATGCTGTTTTGGCACGGGGAGTTCGTGGATTTGAAAATGCCAAGAAGCGTGCCAACGAACTCAGGAAGTCAAATAAACTCAAATGGAACCAAGTAAAGTTCAAATCTGAACGACGGAGAAGTGATTTTGGCGTCAGCAATTCTGGCAAAACATACACAGATTCATCTGGCAACCGAACAAAAGTCCAATACGCCAGAAACTACAACCCATCAAAGCGAAGACATTTTCGTGGTGGTATCAATAGTGATGGCACGTCGTTTGATATTGATTAAAACAAAGGAGAAAACTAATGACAGTAAATATACGAGAAAGGAATCAACAACTGGTAGATTACTTAATCAAAGAGAGAGACAAAATTGAAAAATCATCCGATTTCAGGATTGACCCAGATTTACGAGCAACCTATCAGTTCATCACTGAGAGGATTTCTCAACTCAAAATGGAGCAATTCAAAGAGAAATACGAGGTTTTTGAGGAGCAACTCAGCAAGGTGTTAAATCTTTGAGAATCAAATAGCATTTGTTTTTAGCAATCCAACAGTTCCAACAATCTTCCAGCATCATCAACTAAACGGTGACGCTTTTTTGTTGTCTTGACACGATTCATGGCAACACGATAAGCGTCCACTTGGTTCTGCTTGGTCTGATAGTGATGCCAGTTACCGTTTTGGTCTTGCCATTCAATGTTGATGCTTGCCACACAGGTATATGCTTACAACTTTTTGGCAATATAGAAACCATATCCATAGTATTGATGAAAAGTACTGAATAGTTCCATCTCCTTCTCTTCTGAGTCGACGATTTCCCTCGCCATCTCCGAGTGTTCGTTATGTCGTAGGAATTCAGAAAATCTTGACCTCATAGGAGCATAGTAGTTCTCCTCCCAGCATTTCTTGGGTAATGGGAAATATCCCATAATGGAAAATCCATTACTCTCCAGGATGCCCATTTTCTCGCTGGCAGTTGCTATTTCTGGGTATTCCAGATTCCAGTAGTCCTCAAGTTCTTTTGGGCGCTCTTTGGAAAACCAGGTTATCTCGGATACCGCCAGTATTCCATTGGGTTTTAGAAAGTCACGAAGGTACGAAATACCTTTGCCAAATCCCATATTGTAGATAGAACCCTCTCCCCAGATAACATCAAATTCCTCTTTGGCAAAAGGCAGGTCTTCCATGGGGCAATTACGAGTTCTTATCTTTGAGTCCAGTCCTTTTTCATTTGATTTATGGATAACTTCCACTAAGAACTCGTCAAAGATATCTATTCCCGTAACTTGGCAGTCAAGGCGTGATGCCAGAGCAATAGTGGACGCTCCAGTTCCACAACCAACATCAAGAACATTGAGACTTCCTGCTGTGTCAAGTCCTGAAAGTTTGATGGCAAGTTCGGTCTCGGAGTCTCCGCCAGGTCCCTGCCTGTAACCTTTTTTATGTAAATCAATAAGTAATTGATAATCTTCCATTGTGATTTTAGGGTGTTTTCAATCTTACTTATCTTACCCCCACAACTCCAACCCAAGACCCGCCAACGCTGCCGCCCTCCTCAAGCAGGATGAAGCAGCAACCTCAGCGGCAGGTGCTTGGGACCTGGATTCCAGCGGTTCCGAAGCAACTGCTGAGTAGTGGAGCAGATCGCCATCAGCGGTCGGAATGGTCAAACGACCAGTGACCACCACAGCACCACCAACCTCTTGAACCGATTGAACCTCCCAGCACCAACCAGGAGCACGGTGGTGGAAGTGCTAGGCGATAGTGTTCCAGGAGCAGTAGGTTAGCGTGACTCCACTTAATTGCGGCAATAGCGATACACCCTGAATCGAAAAACAAAGTCTATAGACTGGACTGTAAATTCATTGATTATTGTGCCAGGCAATATCGATTGTGAAATGCTTCTGCCAACGAATCTTTCTCGATGGGTGCCCATTTGCCCTTCCATCGCCGAAGAGAAAGGCGGCAATTCACAGCATATTCAATGTTTGCACGCACTTCTCCGCGACTGCTGATTCGATATCCAGAAATTTCTACGATGCTTCCACTGCGAGTTTTTAGTTTTGAATAGAAGTCTTTCCCTTGCCCGAAGCGACCTTCATATGAATAACCAGCAGGAATGGACTCGGTTTCTACAGGTCTGGAGAGTTGATGCTGGTGCTTAGCGCACCTTGAGACGAAAAAACCACTGGCAATTGCGATACTCGTAATCAAGATATGACCGACTTTCATGGCAATCTTGAACCGTCTTTATTTAATTGTATTCGGTCTTCTCGGTCTTTATCGAGCGAATGCTGAGGTGCCGTGAATCCTACGATAATTCCACCAATGACGAACCAGTTGAGCATTGCCTGAATCCCAATCAGAGTCAATGCTCCATACAGAACCGCGATAAGCAGGCATTGAGCGAGTAATCCAGAGATAAACTCCCTTGACTTAAAAGTGCCTAAAGTTCTCAGCATCCCAATGATAGTTGGAATGCCTAGCATGAACATGCCAAATAAAAACCATAGAATCGCAAAAGCAAGTGCTTGTGCGATTCCATATCTTGCTAGTGCGCGAGAAAAACCTAAAACAAGAATCAGGTAACCAACCATTTGCCACCATGCTCAACTTATAATTTTGAATTATAAGCGTTTCGTTGAAATCTATCGGCATCAACCGCAACCTCGATGCCCACTGCACGGGCAATGGAACCACTATGCCCACGACCCTTGCGAATCAGATCCAGTCCCTCCCCAGCGGACATGTTCTCAATGGTGCTGAAATCAGGCGGCAGCACCTCCAGGAGCAGGTCACCCAACTCAGTGGGGTCTGTGATGGCGGTGGTGGGCACCGAATCGGTCACGGCGACTGTTCCAGTGCTCCCATTGTCCTGTGAGGCGGTTTTGGTGTCCTCCCTCACTTGAGGGATAGGTTGGTTTTATGCCGATTTGGCATGAAACTGTGCTCTAGAGCGAAGTCACGAAACTTAATACTCCTCTGGTGTCGAAGGGTCACGGCACGCCTCATATTGCTTGCCCTAATTGCCTCAGGTGCTCTTGGGCGGTCGCCTCGGGTGGAAGCGCTGCCTTAGGGGGTCTGGACTATGGGAAGACCTGGGCGAAAGGAGCATTTGCCCCATGGACACGTGCCTTTCATCAAGTGGTTTCCCGATGGGGGGGGTAGGTGACTTCTGGGTCCTGTGAGCACCACCCAATGGGGCGCTGATTCACCTACCGCTCGCCTACCGCTCTTCGCCGCCTGGATTCTTGGTTGGTCCCAAGGCGAGACCTGTATTTAGCGTTGTTTTTGGCGTTTGGGTAGGGGTTTGACGCTAGGCGTGGCGCCTGTCGTCTCATATGGGAAATGCCAGGACCCAGATTTGAACTGGGGACACGGCGATTTTCAGTCGCCTGCTCTACCAACTGAGCTATCCCGGCGCGTCGTCTGCGCGACAACCAGATCTTAAATCACGACGTTCCGAGCTCGTGCTCCGGCGCGGCGTTCTTGCCAGGCACACCAGGCCAGCTACGGGCAGGTTCGCCCTGGTGAGTGCCGCCTGGGCGGCAACGGCTGTGGCACCGGTGGTGAGGATGTCATCGACGATCCAGACTCTTCCGGTCGACCGACCGACGTCTGCCGCGACGGGGGCGACGGCGTGAAACGCCTCTTGTTGGTTGCTCTGGCGTTGATGCGCGTTCAGGTGGTGTTGCCCCAGGCCGGGCCGACGGCGTTGCAGCAGCTCCAGGGTGGGGCGGTTCAGGCCCTGGCAGAGCAGAGCCGGCAGCGGATTGGCCCGACTGGTGTGTTTCCAGCTGGGGATGGGCACCAGCAGGGCATCGCTGGGAAGGTGGTCGCGGAGGTTGGCGCAAAGCGCAGCGAGGGTCTTGGCGTCGCGGCTGCGGCGCAGTTGGAGCAGCACCTGGCGCAGTGCACCGCTGTAGAGCCCGGCGGCGACCCAGGTCAGGGGAGCCCGTCCATGCAGCAGCTGGCTGCGGAGTCCCAGGCGGCGGTTGCAGGCGTCACAGGGGCGCTGCTCGTCCTGATCGTCGGTGAGCGGTTGGGTGCAGAGGGGGCAGCTGGGCTGATGAAGCAGGGTCTTGAGGCACGACGACAGGGCGGTGAGCACGGCAACGGGGACGCTGCCTTCAGGATTCCCCGCTGGCCATGGAGCGCAGCATCGCCACCAAGGTGCGGTGCGCATCCTCGCTGTCGCTCAACTCGTGATCAAAACGGATTTCCAGCTTGGCCCCATCCACCTCCAGCTCCATCGCATCCGGACGCACGGCGAGCATGGTGGCAGCTTGCGGTTCAGCGACACCTCCGTAGTGCCGGGCGTACTGGAGGACGGCCTCGGCGTGATCGGCATTCATGTGGCGACAGATGCGATCGCTGACGCTAGGGGTGAGGGGATCGGCGGCCATGGAGGTGGAAAGAGGGAGTCGTCAACCGAAGCGCTGCCACAGCAGCAGAGCCAACCGGATGCCACTGAAGGTCACGTATCCGGCCAGAACCAGAAACAGCCCAACGGCCAGGGCATCGCGGAGTTTGGCAGGCACCTGAAGCACTCGTGAACTCAGGATTCTGCCCCGGATCCAGCTCGTTTGGCGCCTGGCTTCAGAGCCTGTAGGGCGAGTCGGGCCACCCCCGCTGCCGGAGGGGCATGACAGGTGAGGATCGGGCGGCCCAGCATCCGTTCACGGATCCGGCGCCACTGGGGGTTGCGGGCCCCACCCCCGAGCGTGATCAGCCGCCGGGGCTCGGGGGCACCCAGTTGACCAAGCCGTTGCCAGCCCTGGGCTTCAATTCGCGTCAACCCCTCGAGCAACCCGTGCAAATAGAGGGCGTCACTCACCGGTCGCGGGGTAAGCACCGGCTCCAGAGTCGGATCATCCACAGGAAAGCGTTCCCCCCGGCCCGGCAGTGGACGAAACTCCAGGCCACTGCTCTGGTTGGGATCGATCTGTCGGCTCAGGGCGGCGAGGTCGATGTCGCCGAACAGTGACTGCAGCACGGCGCCGCCGGCATTGGAAGCCCCTCCGCAGAGCCAGCGCCCGCCGACCCGATGATTGGTCACTCCCGGTGCGTTGAGGGGGGCGTCCACGAACCGTTTGAGCACGATGGTGCTGCCGAGAACGGTGATGCCCTCATCGACGGCTGGGTTGGCGGTCAACACCGCTGCATTGGCGTCGGTGGTGCCGGCCACCACCTGCACCGACTCTGGACAGCCCAGGGCACGGGCGATCTGCGGCGCGATGCGGCCAAGAACACTCCCACTGGCCTCAATCTCAGGCAGGGCCTCGGCCCAGGCCTGGTCGTGGAAGGTCGCAGGCCATTCGCCGCGCTCCAGATCCCAACCCAAGCGCAGGTTGTTGCCTTCTTCGCCGAAGCGCCAGTGTTGGAGCAGCCATCCGGTGATCCAATCGGCCTGATGGCGCAGCAGGAGATGGGATTCTCTGTGGTTGCCCAGCAGCCTTAGGGCCCGGGCCAGGCTGCCACTGGCGCTTCCGGCAGGATGTTCCGGTGCGATCAGGCGGCGGAGAGTCTCCACCTGCTCCGGGCAGCTCTGCTGATAGGAGAGTGCAGGCCCTAAGGGGGTGCCATCCCGGCGGCAGGCGAGCAGAGTTCCCGATGTGCCGTCGACGGCGATGGCGGCCAGGCCGGCGCGGCGATGCCGGGGGATGGCCCGGATCAGGTCAGAGCAGGCCTGACGCCAGGCGACGGGATCGGTGAAATCGCCTGGATAGGGGGTGGCTTCGCTATGGACGAGCTCACCTTCAACACTGAGAACGGCCACCCGAACACCACTGGTGCCCAGATCGATGCCGAGCACGGTGGTGTCGGGTGGCACTGGCGGCTATCAGAGGCTGCTGCCTTGTTGCAGCCGGGAGGCTTCTGCCTGCAGGAGGGTGGCGGCTTTATCCGCCACATCCTCCCAGGGAAGCTTGAGGTCGGGGCGGCCGAAGTGGCCATAGGCCGCGGTATCGCGATAGAAACGGCCTCCGTTCAACGCCGGCATCTCCCGGAGCTTGAACTGTTCGATGATGGCGCCGGGGCGCAGATCGAAGTGCTGATTCACCAGTTCGGTGAGCTCGGCGTTCGATACCTTGCCGGTGCCGAAAGCATCGACAAGAATCGATACCGGCTTGGCGACGCCGATGGCGTAGCTCAGCTGCACTTCAGCTCGCTTGGCCAGACCGGCGGCCACCAGGCACTTAGCGACGTAGCGGGCGGCGTAGGCCGCCGAACGATCCACTTTGGTGGGATCTTTGCCGGAGAATGCACCACCGCCATGGCGGGCGTAGCCGCCGTAGGTGTCCACGATGATCTTGCGACCGGTTAGACCCGCATCCCCCTGAGGGCCTCCCACCACAAACTTCCCAGTGGGATTGACCAGATAGCGGGTGCTGTCTTTGCTGGGGCGCAGGGGGAGGTCGGCTGTCGCCGGTTCCACCACATGGGTCCAGAGATCGTCGCTGATTTTCTGGCGCACCTCCTGCTCACCACTCATGCCGGCCACCTCGGCGGTGTGCTGGGTGGAGATCAGGATGGTGTCGATCGCCACGGGCTTGTCGTTCTCATACACGACACTCACCTGCGTCTTGCCATCCGGCAGCAGGTAATCAAGGCTGCCGTTGTGGCGCACTTCGGCCAGGCGACGCGAGAGCCGGTGGGCGAGGCTGATCGGCAGGGGCATCAGCTCCGGCGTTTCGTCGCAGGCGTAGCCAAACATGATGCCCTGATCGCCGGCCCCCACCTTGTCGAGGGGATCGCCGGCGTGATCATCGGCCTCATCCACGCCCTGGGCAATGTCGGGCGATTGCTGATCCAGGGCCACCAGCACCGCGCAGCTGTTGGCATCGAAACCGCCGGCCCGGGCACCGCTGTAGCCGATGTCGCGGATCACATCCCTCACTAGATGAATGAAATCCACCTGAGCCTTGGAGGTGACTTCACCCGTGATCATGCAGAGACCGGTGTTGACCACGGTTTCGCAGGCCACCCGGCTGGCACTGTCCTGGGCGAGCAGCGCGTCGAGCACGGCATCGCTGACCTGATCACAGATCTTGTCGGGATGGCCTTCGGTGACGGATTCGGAGGTGAAGACGTAACGGCTCATGAGTTGCAGTAGCTGCGGCGACTGTAGGGGGAAGTGTTTTCACGTCAAACACTCCACCTGGAGCTCGCGCCAGTGTTGAATCAGATGCTGGTGGCCGGTGAGGCGAGGTGGTTGCTGCCATCCAGCCACGTAGCCGAGAGTCACCGCCACGCCGGCCTCCCGTGCCATGTGCAGATCGGAATCAGCGTCGCCGATCAGGGCACAACGCCGGTGGTCAAGCTGCATCTGCTTGCAGAGGCGATGCACCGCGGCGGGATCCGGCTTGCAGGGAGTGTCGTCGGCGCTCCAGATGGCGCTCACCAGGGGGTGGAGACCATGATTGTCCAGAAACCGCTCGATTCCCTGGCGCGAATCGTTGCTGATCACCGCACAGCGAACGCCCGCTGCCTGCAAGGCGTGGAGGACGCGATCGGCCTCTGGCAGCAGCGGGCTGGGCTGCTCGGCGAGGGCCTGATCAGCGAGCTGAAAGCAGGCGTCGGCCAGTCGCAAGGCCTGGGGCCAGGAGGGTTCCAGCTGGGTAACGGTGGCAGCTGTGGCGATGAGGTTGTGCTGGCGTGAGGCCACGGCCAGCAGGCCAGTAGGGGAGACCCCGGCGGCACTGATGCCATAGAGCCGTTGCAGTTGATCCACCAGCTGCTCGCAAACGCCGGCGGAGTGACCGGCCTGGCGGAATACCGTGGCAGCCGCTTGAAGTCGCTGCCGACCGAGGCCGATCAGGTGGGGTTCGCTATGAGACAGGGTGCCGTCCTTGTCGAACAGCACCCCGTCAACGTCGGCCAGGGTGATGCCGTTGAGCAGCAACCGGGCCATGAATGGAAGGCTGGACCGTTGATCAGCCCATCATGCCGTAGCCATCGTCGCCTTCCTCGGCCTGCTCCAGCAGCATCTGCTTGTAGCGGGCTGCCATCTCCTCGGCCTTTTCGAACACCTTCTGGGGATCGGTGAGCATGTCGCCCGGTTCCGGTTCGAGTGCCTTGGTAGAGAGGGAAATCCGACCCCGCTCGGCATCGAGGTCGATGATCATCACCTTCATCTGATCATTCACATTGAGCACCGAGTGCGGCGTTTCGATGTGCTCGTGGCTGATTTCGGAGATGTGCAGCAGACCGCTGACGCCACCGATGTCGATGAAGGCGCCGTAGGGCTTGATGCCGCGGACGGTGCCGATCACCACTTCGCCCACCTCCAGGCGATTCATCTTGCGCTCCACCAGGGCGCGGCGATGACTGAGCACCAGACGGTTGCGCTCCTCGTCGACTTCCAGGAACTTGAGCGGCAGGAAATCGGCGACCAGCTCTTCCTTGGGCTTGCGGGTGCTGATATGGCTGCCAGGAATGAAGCCGCGCAGGCCCTCCACCCGCACCAGGGCACCACCGCGGTTGGTGGCAAACACCTCGGAATAGATGGTGGCGTCTTCCTTCTGCAGCTGACGCACCCGCTCCCAGGCCCGCTGGTACTCAATCCGGCGGATGGAGAGAGCAAGCTGCCCGTCTTCGTTCTCCTCACTCATGATGAAGAACTCGCGCACCTCACCGGGCTGAAGCACGTCGCTCAGACCTTCCACCCGGTTGATCGACACCTCCTGCATCGGCATGAAGGCGGCGGTCTTGGCGCCGATGTCGATCATCGCCCCCTTCGATTCCAGGGCGAACACGGTGCCGTTGACGATGTCGCCCGGCTTGAAGTTGTAGTCGTACTTGCTGAGAAGCGCCGCAAACTCGTCGAGGGTGAAGCCGGCGTTATCGAGATCACGGCTGCTCGCCCGGCTGCTGGGGTCGTCGGCCGTGGGCACATCCTCCGGAATGCTCAGGTCGTTCTCGTCGAAGGCTTCATCGGCAGTCAGCACCTCAGCCTGAGCAGCGACTTGCTCGGCGGCATCGGTGAGGTTTGCAGCTGATTCGACAGCGGGGTCCTGAACCTGGTCGGTGGAGGAAACAGACATGGAGCGATGGCGGTCTGCCCGGAGACAGTGCGAAGGAATGACGTGGTGGCCCGCCGACCACAACGATCGAATCCGCCATTCTGTCAGATCGACTTGGTTGAGCCGTGGAGGGTTGCTTCAGACCGCTGCCAGCGGGGTGGCCGAGTCGTTCATGCCTTCGAGGGTCTTCACAAAATCATTGACGCCACGGAACTGCCGGTACACAGAGGCGAAGCGCACATAGGCCACTTCGCTGAGCTCCTTGAGCTGATTGAGCACCATTTCCCCGATCTCCTGGCTGCTCACCTCCCGTCCGTTGCGCTGTTGCAGGGCAAGTTCGAGATCGTCCACGATCGTTTCCAGTCGGGAGGCGGTCAGACCGGTTTTTTCGCAGGCCCGGCTGAGACCGTGAAGCAGTTTGCTGCGACTGAAACTTTCCCGGCTGCCATTCCGCTTGAGCACGGTGATCGGCATGGTTTCCACCCTTTCGTAGGTGGTGAAGCGGAACTCACAATTGAGGCACTCACGACGGCGCCGCACGCTTCTGCCGCCGTCGGCAGCACGGGACTCGAGCACCCGGCTGTCTGTGTTTTGGCAGGAAGGGCACTGCACGCCCGAGCTACTCCGAGTTCAAGGTTGTGAACCGATTGTAGACACTGTGTCCAGAGCTGGAATCACAACAAAAAAGCCCCACCGATTGGTGGGGCTTGACGTAGGAACTCTGTGGATCACTTGCCGATCTTCGGAGGATCGCGGAAGGCGATCGCGAAGAAGAGCGTGGCAATCGCCAGGGTGAGGATGAGGATGTAAGCGAAGCTTTCCATCGGGGAATCTCCTGAGGGCGATCAGCTGAGGGGGGAACCGGCCGGGGGCACGTAGCCCTCGGGAAGGCGACGGGTGGAACGGTCGCCCAGTTTTTGGAACAGACCGAACTCCACTTGTTCGCCGAGATCCGGATCGATACCGGCAAACACATCGCGATACAGGGTCCGAGCGCCGTGCCAGATGTGCCCGAAGAAGAAGAGCAGGGCGAAGGTGGCATGGCCGAAGGTGAACCAGCCGCGGGGTGAACTGCGGAAGGTGCCGTCGGAGTGGTAGGTCTCGCGGTCGAACTCAAAGGCCTCACCAAGTTGAGCCTTACGGGCCAAACGCTTCACATCGGCAGGATCCGTGAAGGTTTGGCCATCCAGGGCCCCACCGAACACCTTGGCCGTCACGCCCTGCTGCTCAAAGGAATACTTGGCTTCAGCGCGACGGAAGGGGATGTCAGCGCGAACGATGCCATCGCTGTCTTCCAGAACCACAGGGAAGTTCTCGAAGAAGTTGGGAAGACGACGCACCTGAAGATCGCGACCATCCTTATCGGTGAAGGCGATATGACCCAGCCATCCGGTGGGCAGGCCATCACCGTTCACCATCGGACCGACGCGGAACAGGCCACCCTTGGCAGGGCTGTTGCCGACGTAGTCGTAGAAGGCGAGCTTTTCAGGAATGGCTGCGAAGGCTTCCTGAGCTGAGGCGCCCTGATCCATCGCCGTCTGGACGCGACGGTTGATTTCCGTTTTGAAGTAACTCTGATCCCACTGGTAACGGGTGGGGCCGAACAGCTCGACAGGTGTTGCAGCGGAGCCGTACCACATCGTGCCAGCCACGATGAAGGCTGCGAAGAACACAGCGGCGATGGCACTGGCCAAAACCGTTTCGATGTTGCCCATCCGAAGCGCCTTGTAGAGACGCTCGGGCGGTCGGGTGGTGATGTGAAAAATGCCGGCAATGATGCCGACGATGCCGGCTGCGATGTGGTGAGCGACGATGCCACCGGGATTGAAGGGGTTGAAACCCTCTGGCCCCCAAGCCGGTTGAACCGCCTCGAGATGGCCGGTCAAGCCATAGGGATCGGAGACCCACATCCCCGGACCAAACACACCGGTGAGGTGGAAGGCGCCGAAGCCGAAGCAACCCAAGCCTGCCAAGAGCAGGTGGATGCCGAAGATTTTGGGGAGGTCAAGGGCAGGCTCGCCGGTGCGGGGGTCCTGCCAGATCTCGAGATCCCAATAGGTCCAGTGCCAGATGGCGGCAAGCATCAGCAGGCCACTGAACACGATGTGAGCCGCTGCGACACCTTCAAAGCTCCAGAAGCCAGGATCCACACCGGTTTCTCCGGTGATGCTCCAACCTCCCCAGCTGCCGGTGACGCCAAGTCGGGCCATGAAAGGCATGACGAACATGCCCTGACGCCACATCGGATTCAGTACAGGATCCGAGGGGTCGAAAATAGCGAGTTCATAAAGAGCCATCGAGCCGGCCCAGCCGGCAACGAGGGCGGTGTGCATGAGGTGCACGGCCAGAAGTCGGCCGGGGTCGTTGATGACGACGGTGTGCACCCGATACCAGGGCAATCCCATGGGTCAGGTTCGGGGGAACGAAGCTGCTGATGCAGCCAGACTTCGCGATCGTAAGGGGTGTGGTCGGTGGGACGGGGGACGCTGTCGCGAGCTGCAATGTCTGCCCATGCGCTCTTTCGGCCGTGCTAACCGCACGGATTGACTTGGTCTGGCTGCCCAAAGGGGCCCCTTGAGGGAGGTTACAAATCGAAATCCCTCGATTCACAATGGTGAGGCAGCTGCCCAAGTCGCCATGCCGGTGATCCGATTTGTACGAGAAGGTCGCGACGTGGAGTGTTACCCAGGCGAAAACCTGCGCGAAGTGGCGTTACGGGAAGGGATCGCTCTTTACGGGCTCAAAGGTCAGCTGGGCAATTGCGGCGGCTGTGGACAGTGCATCACCTGCTTTGTGGATGTGCCGGAAGGGGGAGCGCTGGGGGCCCTCTCGCCCCGCACGGCTGTGGAGGAGGCCAAGTTGCGCCGGCGACCCCAGTCCTGGCGGCTGGCTTGCCAGACCCTGGTGGAAGGGTCGGTGTTGATCATGACGCGCCCGCAGACGGGCCTGGCTGATGCTGCGGCCCGGTTGGCCGCTGCTCAGGCGACGCCGTTGCCATCAGGGCCCACCGCCTGGCCGGTCACGCAAGAGCCAGAGGTTTCCTCTGAGGACCAGGAGGTCAGCGCATCGTCGGATGAAGCTGCTACGCCCGGTGACGAGGACTGAGGCAGTCGGCGGGTTGCCGGCCGAACGGTGATACGTTCCGGTGGAATCTTTCAGCGGTCATGGAAACCAACGATCTCGGTTTTGTTGCCAGCCTTCTGTTTGTGCTGGTTCCGACGGTCTTCCTGATCATCCTGTTCATCCAGACCAACAGTCGTCAGAGCTGAGCGGCCCCTGGGCCCGAAGGGGACCGATCCCCTCAGGAACGCTCCGGCTCCCGTACCAACAGGACGGGCGCCGGAGCATGCACGCGGATGTAATCGCTCACCGAGCCTCCCAGCAGTTTGTCGAGATCCACCAGGCCTCGAGCCACGAGGGGTCGGCGATCCTGTGAGGCGATCACCACCAGATCGGCATTCACCTCCTTGGCGGCTTGGCAGACGCCGCGACCCACGTCATTCGCGGTGATGTGCAGGGGGGTCAACGCGACGCCGAAGCTCCTAGCCCGCTGCACCGCCGCATTCAGCAGGCTGTCACTCTTGCTTGCTGCCCCCCTGGTCGGGGCCACGTCCTGACGGGCCACATGCACGCCGGTCAGATGGCCCCCAGGAATGTCGCGCACCATCTCGCAGGCCAGTCGCAGGGCGTCGTCTCCCACGCCGGTGCCATCCACAGTGACCAGCAGCCTGTTCACATGACGGACGTAAAGGTCGTCGCGCACGAGCAGCATCGGGCGAGTCGAGAGCTGGAAGACGTACTGACTGGTGCTGTTGGCCAGGATCGACTGCAGGCGTCCCAGTCCGCGGGAGCCCATCACGATCAGGTCAGCATTGAGTTCATCGGCGACCTTGAGCACGGTCTGCTTCGCATCACCGGAGCGGATGATCGCGTTGACCTCGCTGCGATCGAGGCCCAGGCGCTCGGCGGCCTGAGACAACAGCGCCGCTGCAGCACTCCAGTGCTCATCCGATCCGGATTTGTCCTGTTCCGGCACCACATGCAGCAGGTTGATGCGCGCTGAGCGGAACCCGGGCAGGTCGCGGAGCATCCTCACCATCTCCTCGACGTGACCCTTGCCGGAGTCGGCGATCAGCAGGTTGTTGAACACGGCAGTGCAGCGGCCTTTGCAGCAGCCTATGGCCGATGATCCGCGTCAGAAACATGGTGATTGAGAGCGTTACGACGCCCCCCTGGTGCTGGCGGAAGCGGGTGCTGCCCCAGCACACCGACCATGGTGGTGTGATGTGGCATGGGGCCTACGTGGCCTGGCTGGAGGAAGCGCGTGTGGAGGCCCTGGCTGCTGTGGGCCTGCCCTACGACCGCCTCGCCGCTGAGGGGCTGGAAATGCCGGTGGTGCGCCTGGAGGTGGAGTATCGCCAGGCCCTGCACCATGGCGAGCGGGTGGACCTGGAAAGCTGGGCGCTGGAGCGCCGGGGCGTGCGCTGGCCCTGGGCGAGTCGCTGGCGCCGTGAGGATGGACAGGTGGCAGCGATGGCGCGTGTCGAGCTGGTGCTGGTGCGGCTCGAGGGGGCGCGGCGCACCGTGCTCCGCCAGGCGCCGCCGGCCTTGCGGGAGGCGCTGGAGTGCCTGCAGCGGGGACCGTCCGCATGAGAGGGTGGTACACATGAACTAAGGGGAAGGGATTGGAGGCGCGTGATTGGTGGTGGCTCTGGAGTCGCTGTCCTGGCTTGGGGACCGTTCGCCTGTCGGCGTTGCAGTCACTGGCGACGCAGGATCCAGCCGGCCTGGCTGGTCTCTGGTCTTGGCCGCTGCCACGGCTGCAACGTGCATTGCGTTGGCCAGACTCCCTGACGCAGACGGTCGATGCGTACCGCAGCCGCTGGGGCGCCAGCCCGGCAGTGCGGGCTCCTGACACCGTTCTGATTCCCGGTGATGCCAACTGGCCCCTGGCCCTGGCGGATCTGAAGCGGCCGCCGCCTCTGTTGCACTGGCGGGGCGATGCCGCTCTGCTGCCCACGGTGTCTGCGCGGCAGGCGGTCGCGATCGTCGGCACCCGCCGGCCCTCCAGCCATGGCCTGCGCATGGCGGAAGCTCTCGGCGCAGCGCTGGCGCGGGCGGGTTGGCCCGTGGTCAGCGGCCTGGCTGAGGGGGTGGATGCGGCGGCCCATCAAGGCTGCCTGAAGGCAGGCGGTGCTCCGGTTGGCGTGGTGGGCACGCCCCTCACGCGGGTCTATCCGCCTGAGCATGAAAGGCTGCAGGCGGCCCTGGCGAGCCAAGGGCTGCTGCTCAGTGAACATGGGCCCGAGGCCAGGGTGAGTCGGGCCAGCTTTGCCCTGCGAAATCGGCTTCTGGTAGCCCTTGCCGATTGGGTGGTCGTAGTGGAATGCCCGGAGGGAAGCGGCGCGCTGATTTCAGCCGAGATTGCCCTCGCGATGGAGCGGTCGCTCTGGGTGGTGCCTGGGGATGCTTTGCGTCAGTCGTCCTGCGGCAGCAATCGCTTGCTCACGTGTGGCGCCTGCCCGTTGCTCTCGATCGAGTCGTTTCTCACCGCCCTCGGGCCCGGCCCCTGCGCTGATGGTGCTCAGGCTCCTGCGGTCAGCGGGGGTGGTGGCAGCCATGCCCCCGAGATGCAGGATGAGCCTCTGTTGCGGCTTCTGGAAGAGGGAGCCGGCCTCGATCGTCTGGCTCGGGATCTGGGGCGTCCCACCGGGGTGCTTGCCGAGCAGCTGTTGCAGCTCGAATTGCAGGGGCTGGTGAAGGCGGAAGCAGGGATGCGATGGCGGCTTGTTTAGGTTCAGCCCATGACCCCAGTGGAGCTGAGCGGTAACGAGCTTCTGGCCTGGCGCCAGGCCCAGCTGGCCACAGGCGGCCGTGCTGTGGATCTTGATTGGTTGCTCGATCTGGCCGGTGGCTTGCGTTGGGCCGACCTGCAGGCCTTGCATCTCGATCCGGCGGCCCGTCGGGTGCGGCTCGCCTGCGAGCTCTCCGAGCTTGCCTCGCTCTGGCAGCGCTATCGCCTGCAGCACGAACCGCTCCAGCATCTGGTGGGTCGCTGCCCTTGGCGCGATCTTGAGCTCACGGTGTCGGCCGCCGCTCTGATCCCCAGGCAGGAGACGGAATCTCTGGTGGATCTGGCCCTGGAGCGCTGGCGGGCGGCGCAACCCGGTGCCTCCGCCAAGCCGCTGCTGCGCTGGGCGGATCTGGGAACGGGCTCCGGCGCCCTGGCCGTCGCCCTGGCCCGTGCCTTTCCCCAGGCCAGTGGTCATGCCGTCGACTGCAGCGAAGCGGCCCTGGCGCTGGCGCGCCTCAATCTTGAACAGCATGCGGTTTCAGAACGCTGCAGCCTTCACAGCGGGGATTGGTGGCAGCCCCTGAGGCCCTGGTGGGGTCTGTTGCAGCTCGTGCTCAGCAATCCCCCTTACATCCCAAGTGCTGTGGTCGATCAGCTCGACCCTGTGGTGCGTGAGCATGAGCCTCGGCTCGCCCTTGATGGCGGAGCGGATGGTCTGGCGGCGACGCGCCTGATCATTGCGGGGGCTCCCGAGGCCCTGGCCCCGGGCGGCTGGCTCCTGATCGAGCATCATCACGATCAGAGCGAGGCGGTGCTGGACCTCTGCGCTGCCGCCGGTCTGGACCATCTGAAGGCTGAAACAGATCTGCAGGGTGTGCGCCGCTTCGCGTGTGCGCGTCGGCCATGCTGAGGCGATGACAGCCGCTTCGCCCCTCGCGACCCATCCCAACGACCTGCTCCACCAGCTCCGGAAGGGAGGCGCCGCCATGCTCCCCACCGACACCCTGCCGGCTCTGGCGTCTCTGCCGGAGCATGCCCGGCAGATTTGGCAGCTCAAACAGCGTTCGCTCCGGAAGCCCCTCATTCTGATGGGGGCTGAACCCGAGAGCCTGTTCGCCCATGTGGCCCCCGATGTGCGTGGGGAGGCGGCCGCCTTGGCTTCTTCCCACTGGCCCGGGGCCCTCACGCTGGTGTTGCCCGCCTCCGGCCCGACCGTTCAGCACCTGCACCCGGGGGCGGCCACCCTGGGTCTGCGCATTCCCGATTGTGCGCCCACCCGGCACCTGTTGACCCTCAGTGGTCCCCTGGCGACCACCAGCATCAACCGCTCCGGTGAGCCAGCAGCTCGGTCAGACCGGGAGGCGACGCAGTGTTTCCCGTCGCTCCCCCTGCTGGGCCCCTTGCCCTGGCCGGAGCCCTCCGGACAGGCCAGCACGGTCCTGGCCTGGCTTGGGCCGGGCCGGTGGCAGTTGCTGCGGCAAGGCGCTGTGATGCCGAAAGGTCTGCTGCTTCAGCCTCCATGCTCTGGTTGATCGCCCTGGTGGTGTTGCTCCAGGCCCTGGCCCAGTGGCCCCTGGAGCCGGTGATGCGCCTCTGCACCTCCGTGCTCAATCTCCAGTGGCTACCCTGGCTGCTGGCCCTGATCGGGGTGTGGCTGTTGGCAGGTCGTCCTGGCGAGGAACGTTGACAGGGTGGCCTGAAGCTGAAGCCGGCTAACGGATTTGAACCGATGGCCTTCGCTTTACAAAAGCGCTGCTCTACCGCTGAGCTAAGCCGGCGATAGCGGCAGTGTAACGGTCGGTTCAGCGCCCTCGTTTTGGCTCCGGTCGAGCCGCCAGAGCACCAATTCCAGCCGAGAGCGACAGCCTGTTTTCTCCAGCGCGTGGCTGATGTGGGACTCCACCGTGCGGATGCTTACCACCTGACGTTCAGCGATGGCACGGTTGCTGAGCCCTTGGCTGAGCAGATTGAGGATGATCTGTTCCGTGGGGGTGAGGCGATGGGATGGCAAGGCGTCCTTGGCGACTAATCGAAGGATTCCCCGTTCCTGTCGATGCTCCGTTCGCTCACAGCCAGTGGTCGGCGGATGGGCAGATTGGCAACCAGGGCGGTCACCCGGTCTTCGGTTTCCAGGCTCACATCGCCGTGGTCCAGGTCGATCTCCACATACTTGGCCACCACCTCCAGAATCTCCCGACGCATCTGTTCGAGTAGTTCGGGGCTGAGATCCGTGCGGTCATGGGCCAGCACCAACTGAAGGCGCTCCCTGGCGGTGGTGGCGCTGGCCGGTTGGCGGCCGAGCAGCTTGTCGAGGATGTCGCGCAGGGTCATCGGGTCAGAAGATCTTCTTTTGCATCAGGCGACGGACCTTGGCCCGCAGGCCGCGGCCTTCCTTGGCGGGGTCGATCAGGGGGACATCTTCACCTTGGAGTCGGCGGGCGATGTTGCTGTAAGCGCGAGCGGCCGGAGACTGGCTCCCACTGAGGGTGAGCGGCTCGCCGCGATTGGTGCTCACGATCACCTGCTCGTCTTCCAGCACCAGGCCGAGCAGAGGCAGGGCGAGGATATCGGTGACGTCATCAACTGCGAGCATCTCCTGGTTGGCCATCATTTTCGGCCGCACGCGGTTGAGCACCAGCTGTACGGGGCTGAGCCCCTGGGTGTTGAGCAGGCCGATCACCCGATCGGCGTCGCGGACGGCCGAAACCTCCGGTGTGGTGATCACGATCGCTTCCCGGGCGGCGGCGGCCGCATTCTTGAACCCGTCTTCGATTCCGGCCGGGCAGTCGATCAGCACGGTGTCGAACTGCTTCGCCAGCATGCCCACAATCGACTGCATGTCTTCAGGCTTGAGCCACTCGAGCATGCGCGGATTGCCCGCCGGCAGGAGAGCCAGGTTCGGCTCCTGCTTGTGCTTCACCAGCGCCTGGTCGAGCCGGCAGCTTTTGGCGAGCACCTCTTGGGCGGTGTAGACGATCCTGTTTTCCAGGCCGAGAAGGAGATCCAGGTTGCGGAGGCCGAAATCGGCATCGAGCACCACGGTCTTCTGACCCTGGCGTGCCAGGGCGATACCGAGGTTGGCGGTGAGCGTGGTTTTACCCACTCCTCCTTTGCCGGAGCAGATCAGGATCGTTCGCGAGATGGACGCCACGGGCTCCCGGGAAGTCGGGTCAGCCTAGAGGTGGTCTGGGCATCTGAGCATCTGCCGCTTCAATCACAATCTCTCCCGCATCGAGTCGGGCCTGTTCGGCCAGTCCGGGCTGGGGGCGTTCTTCAGGACCGCGCGCCACGGTGTCGGCGATGCGCAGCTGCAACGGTCTGAGTTGTAGTGCCACGATCCGTGCTCCTTGATGGCCGTGAACGCCCGCGTGGGCACTGCCACGCAGGCGTCCCCACACGAGCACGTCGCCGCCGGCGGTCACCCTGGCGCCAGGATTGACATCCCCCAGCACCAGCAGGTGCCCCTGGGTGGTGAGGTGATCACCGGACCGCAGGGTGCCGCGATGGAGGCGGAGGCTGTCATCGGGCTGGGCCTCTTCCGCCGGCTGGTTTTGATCTGGCTGGTCTGGGGGCCCCTGCTTCGATGGCTCGATCCAGCGCGTGGGAAGGCCGAGAGCGTGGCCACTCACCACCGTGTCGATGCTCTGAGCCTCCAGGCAACGGATCGGGTGACCCGCTGCTTCGAGTTCGCTCAGCAGTTCCAACAGCTCACGTCCGCTCAAGGCCCAGTCGGCGCAGACCAGATCCACCGGCCCAGGCGGAAGCCTTGAGAGCGCGGCAGGCAGGGCATCGCGCCAGTGGAGCGTGCGCTGGCTGGGCAGCGTCAGCACCGGGTGGCGCTGGGCGGGAACCGGTGACTGGGCATCGGGCGCGTGCATGGTCCAACGCTAGAGCTGATCTTGTCGTTGAGGCTCGCGCCGATGAGAATGGAAGGGTTCTTGTTCAACAACGTCGGCGCACCTCGCCGTGCGGCCGTTGCTTCTCATGACGATGCTTGAAGGCCTGGCTTGTGATGTCAGGCACCCTCATCAACGGCTGATTGTGATGCCGAATGATGGGGCGGAAGCGGTGCTCGGTTTAATTGCTCTGGCGCAGCGTGAGTTGCTGCTCAAGCAGTTCAAGCTGGAGTCTCCTGAGGTTCTGCAGGCGCTGGACGATGCCCATGCTCGTGGTGTTCGCGTGCGCGTGATGTTGAATCCCCATACCTCAGGAGGAACGCGTTGGAATGACAGCGCCTTTGAGCGTTTGCAGGCTGTTGGTGTTGACGTGGCCTGGACCAGCGATCGATTCCCGGTGACCCATGAAAAGTCAATGGTGATCGACCGCAAGGAGGTTTTGATTTCGACCTTTAATTTGTCCAATAAGTATTTCACGCAGACACGTGATTATGGGATCGTCACCTTTGCGACTGAGGTCGTGGAGCAGGTGATCGCCTGTTTTGAGGCTGATTGGGAGCGTCGCGAGTTTGAGCCGGATCTCACGACCGGCTTGTTCTGGAGTAATCAGTACAGCCGAGGCCAGATCGCCCACTTGCTTGATGAAGCGGAAGAAACATTAGATATTCAGCATCCCAAGTTTGTCGATGCCGTGATTCTTGATCGCGTGATCAAAGCCAGGGAGCGGGGTGTGAAGGTTCGGGTGTTGTGCGGCGGCAAGCATGGCATCAGTGACTGGGATATTTACGACACCTTTTCGTCGTTGCGAATCATGCGTCATGCCGGCGTTAAGATTCGCCGGCAGAAGCATTTGAAGCTCCACGCCAAGTTGATTCTTGTGGATGGCCGCTATGCCCAGACCGGTTCCATGAATCTGGATCGCAGTGCGTTTGATGTGCGCCGAGAATTGGGTGTTGGCAGTGACGCTGAGGATGTGCTGATGCGCCTGAAGCGCATTTTTGAGGCTGACTGGGATGAGGCGCATGCCTATGAGGCGCCCGATCCTCTCGATCCAGCCGCTCACGATGACGGTGAATTAATTCCTGATCCCGAGTTTGTTCATGAGTGATCTATCCGGGCTGTTGTCTGATTCTCATACGAAGCCCACGCTCCGTCAGCTCTTCATCGGCATGATGCAGGTGGCCTTGTCGTCTTTCGGCGGCGGCTTGTCGGCCTGGAGTCAGCGCATCGTGGTGGAGCAGCGCCAGTGGATGACCAACGAGGCGTTCATTACAGGCCTCACGGTTGCGCGTCTGTTTCCTGGCCCCAATCAAGTCAATATGGCGGTGTATATCGGCACAGCCTTCCGAGGTTTGCCCGGTGCGGTGGCTGCCTTGGCGGGGCTGTTGTTGGTGCCCTTCACGCTGTTGACAACGGTCGGCTTGCTCTACTTTCAGTTCCACACCATCCCCGCTGTGGACAGGGTGCTGGCTGGTGTGGTGGCTGCAGCTGCAGGCATGGCCCTCTCCATGGGCTTCAAGATCCTCCATGAGTATTGGCGCGACCGGATGGCTTTGCTGCTGGCGCTGGTCACCTTCGTGGCGTTGTCAGTATTCCGGTTTCATCTCATTCCTGTGGTTCTCGTTCTTGGACCCTTGGCCATGGCCTGGTATTGGCCGCGTCAACAACAGCAGGGAGATCCGGCTCCATGATTATGACCCTGGAGGGCTGCTTCCATTGGTTGGCGTGCGCGCCGAGGCCGGATGGCCCGATCGCTGAGCTGCTGCGCATGGCCTGGCAATTTCTATCCTTATCTCTGTTTTCCCTCGGTGGCGGCAACACGCTGCTGGCCGCGTATCACCACCTCAGTGTGGAGCAATTCTGTTGGCTCACCAACAACCAATTTGCCGATATTTATGCTCTTGCCGAGGCGGCGCCAGGTCCCAGTTCCATGATTGCCGGTTTGATCGGCATGAGTTCTGCCCTTGGCGAGGGTCTGCCCTGGGAGCTTGTGTCGGCCTACACGGCTGAAACAGCCCTGCTGTTGCCCTCCACCCTGGTGATGATCGTGGCCTGTCTGGGCTGGAAACGGTTTTCGCATTCACCCTGGAGAGTGGCCTTTGAGCGGGGGATGGGCCCGGTCACCCTGGGAATTCTGTTTTCCGTTGGCCTCAAAATCCTTCGCACGGCAGACAACAACATTGGCGGTTATCTTGTTTCCGTGATTGTGTGTGTGCTCATGTTGCGCACGCGCATTTCCCCTCTGTGGTTCATGGCTGTCGCCGGGGTGCTGGGGGCGTGGGGCCTGAATCAACGCTGAGCATCGCGTTGTTCAGCGCTGGGCTGATGCTGCCGGGATGGATCAACCAGGCCGTCTCCTCGGGGGTGGAGAGGCTGTTCACCAGAGCTGAACACTGCTCGAGCGCCTGCAGGCGATGGCCGTCCCAGAGACGCAGCCCGCCCCGGTAAGGGTGGTAACCACGCAGCTGCTGATGGCGCAGCCCGCAGGTCAGCGCCGGATCCAGACCCTCCTGCTCCGCCAGTTGTCGCGCCAGGGCGAGCAATTCCAACTGGGCCCCTGAGGCGAGCTGATTCACCGGCATCGCCTTGAGCAGCCGGCGATGCAGAAATCGCTGGCAGAGTTCCGCCAGGGGAGGCGGCGCCTCCTCGCTCCAGCGCAGCAGGTGATACCCGGTGCGCAGGTCGTCGTTGGCCTCGAAGCTGTCGAGATCCAACGCCTGGGGATTCCAGAGCCAGCGGGCCATGGTGCTGTCGCTCCACACCCGTTCCGGCCCCAGTTGGCGCGCGGTGCGGATCAGTTGCTCCAGCAGCCAGTTGCACACCACGTTCAGGCGGTGGTTGTACACGCTGCGATACATCAGATTGCGCACCACCAGGTAGTGCTCCACGGCCATCAGGCCTTTGGGGTGGATCGCCAGCGCACCATCGGGCGCCAGGGTGAGGGCGGAGAGGATCCGTTCCAGATCGAGTTGGCCGTAGCGGGTGCCGGTGCTGTAGCTGTCGCGAAGCAGGTAATCGAGGCGATCGCAGTCGAGTTGGCTGCTCACCAGCGCCTTAATCACCGGCCGTTCGGCCTGGCCATGGAGCAGGAGATCGGCCACCGCTTCAGCGGTTCCGTGCCCCACTTCATCGAGGATCTTGCGAATCTCCGGGTGGTCGCGCACCAGTCGCGCCGACCAGGTCTCATGGCGCAGGCCAAACATCTCCTCCCCTGTGTGACTGAGGGGGCCGTGGCCGAGATCATGGAGGAGGGCCGAGGCGTAGAGCACTGCGCGTTGGGCCTCCAGGCTGGGATCACGTCTGATCAGCCGCTCAAAGGCCTGGCGGGCGAGGTGAAAGACCCCAAGCGAATGGGTGAAGCGGCTGGATTCGGCGCCATGGAAGGTGAGGAAGGCCGGCCCGAGCTGACGGATGCGCCGCAGGCGTTGAAACGGTCGGCTGTCCACCAGGGCCAGCACCATGGCCTCTGCCGGCTGGTCGCCATCGAGGCGAATGCTGCGGTGGAGGGGGTCATGGAACGTTCGGCTGCCCATCGGATCAGCCGGCTTCGAGGGCTGCAAGCGCCGCATCAGGATCAGCCGGAGCTTCGTCCAGGGATTGGGTGGTGGTCTCCCGATCCAGCAGCGAGTCCATGAACCGTTCGGCGTCGAGCAGCCAGCGATCGCCCTCCCCGCCTGGATTGAGCGGTTCCGGTTGATCGAGAAGCCGCTCGGGTTCGATCCCCTGCCCCTGGATGTCGCGACCACTCGGGGTCACATAACCCGCCACGGTCACCGCCAGGCCGCTGCCGTCACTGAGATGGGTGAGCGTCTGGATCAGGCCTTTGCCGAAGGTGCGGCCGCCGAGCAGTGGTGACCGTCCATCGTCCTGAAGCGCTCCCGCCAGAATTTCACTGGCGCTGGCTGTGCCCCCGTTCACCAGGGTCACCATGGGGCCGTCGTAGAGGGTTCCCGTTCCTGCCTGGATTGGGTCCGCGATTCCATCCCGATTGCGGGTCTCCACGATCGGCTGGTTGCTCAGGAAGGCATCGGCCACGCTCAAGCCCGCACTCACCAGGCCACCGGAATTGTTCCGCAGATCCAGCACCAACCCCTCGATTCCCTTGTCCGAGAGTTCTTGCAGCGCTTCGTGCACCTGATCGGGCACCCCGTCGCTGAATTGGGTGATGCGTAGATACCCGAGGGTGTGAGTGTCGCTGCGCAGACGGCGGGTGCGCACGGGGCGAAGATCCACATGGCGTCGCTCCAGGGTCACCTCCTGCTCCGCACCGTTAGGGGTCTGGAGCTGAAGTACCACCTGGGTGCCAACGTCACCGCGTAAGCGGGCCGCGGTGGCCTCCAGGCCGAGGCTGTCGGTGGATTCGCCGTTTACGGCACACACCAGGGTGCCGCTGGTGATCCCGGCATCGGCAGCGGGTGACCCCTCCAGAGGGGCGATGACCACGACGCGCTCATCCTCCCGTCGGTGCCCCAATTGCAGACCCACGCCACTGAGACTGCCTTCGTTGCTCGCCTTCATGGCGTCGTAGTCGGTCGGTCGCAGCAACCGCGTGTAAGGGTCCCCGATCGGAGCCAGCATTGCGTCGATGGCGTTGTAGGCCTCGTTGCTGGTTTGAATCGATCCCTCCAGGGCCTTCTGGCGCAGCCGGCGCCAGTGGATCTGATCGAAGCGGGCTGGGTCGACATAGCTCTGGTTCACGAGCTTCCAGCTCTCCACCACCAGCTGCTGGGCGTCGTTGAGCGCCAGAGCCGGATGGGCGGCCATCAGGCTGGTCAGCATCAGGCCAATCAGGGCAAAAGCCAGATGCCGCAAGGGGTTAGCCCAACGGTTAACAGTCGGCAACATCGGCTTCATCGCGGACGCGGTCGCTGGAACGTGTTCAGTAGACTCTCGCAATCCAAGCCCACCTCTGCATGGCGAACTCCTCACCCGTCTACGACTGGTTCCAGGAACGTCTTGAAATCCAAGACATCGCTGATGACATCAGCAGCAAGTACGTGCCCCCCCACGTCAACATCTTCTATTGCCTGGGCGGCATCACCCTGGTCTGCTTCCTGATCCAGTTTGCGACTGGATTTGCGATGACCTTCTATTACAAGCCCACGGTGGCTGAGGCTTACAGCTCGGTTCAGTATCTGATGACCGACGTCAGCTTCGGTTGGCTGATTCGCTCCGTGCACCGCTGGAGCGCTTCCATGATGGTGTTGATGCTGATCCTGCACGTCTTCCGCGTGTATCTCACCGGTGGCTTCAAGCGTCCCCGCGAACTCACCTGGGTGACGGGCGTCACCATGGCCGTGATCACCGTGTCCTTTGGTGTGACCGGGTATTCCCTCCCTTGGGATCAGGTGGGTTACTGGGCCGTGAAGATTGTGTCGGGTGTGCCTGCTGCCATTCCTGTGGTGGGTGACTTCATGGTTGAACTGCTGCGCGGTGGTGAGAGCGTCGGTCAGTCCACGCTGACGCGCTTTTACAGCCTCCACACGTTTGTGATGCCTTGGTTGCTGGCCGTGTTCATGCTGATGCACTTCCTAATGATTCGGAAGCAGGGCATCTCCGGTCCCTTGTGATTGATTGCATTCGCTTCACAGTTTGAAGCGGATACCGAACTGCTCCTTCTACCGTTCGTACAACTCCGTCCTGCATCATGCACATCCTCAAGAAGCCGGATCTCACTGATCCCAAGTTGCGGGCCAAGTTGGCCAAGGGCATGGGTCACAACTATTACGGCGAACCCGCCTGGCCTAATGATCTGCTCTATATCTTCCCTGTCGTTATCCTGGGAACGATCGCCTGCATCGTGGGTCTGGCTGTTCTCGATCCCGCCATGCTGGGCGACAAGGCTGATCCCTTCGCCACCCCTCTGGAAATCCTCCCCGAGTGGTACCTCTACCCGGTCTTCCAGATTCTGAGGGTTGTTCCGAACAAGCTCCTCGGAATCGCGCTCCAGACCTTGGTTCCCTTGGGTTTGATGTTGGTGCCTTTCATTGAGAGCTTCAACAAGTTCCAGAACCCGTTCCGTCGTCCGGTTGCCATGGCGGTCTTCCTCTTCGGAACGGTCACCACGATCTATCTCGGCATCGGTGCAGCCCTGCCGATTGATAAGTCTCTCACCCTCGGTCTGTTCTGATCCAGGGCCTCGATGGTTTCGCTGCCCGGCTGAAAGCCGGGCTTTTTTTATGGCTGCTGGGTGCTCGGTTGCAGCTCCTCGAGATCGAGCAGCTCCACATCGTCGGGATTGACCCGGAGAAAGTGGTGAAGCAGCAGAAACCCCACGATGGTCCAGGTCTGGTAGGTGCGTGACTGCTGTCCAACCCAGGTGCCGGTGGGGCCATCAAAGTATTCGGCCCACTGCTGACGGGGCAACTGATTGAGGTGGCTCCAATAGCTCTCCTCCAGGAGTGCTTTCATCTGGCCCATCAACAGCACATCCGCGTGAGGGTTGCGCCGTTCATGCAGCAGGATCGAGGCGCCGAAGAACCAGAGCAAACTCGGCCAGTGGCCACCGTTGTGGTAGCTCCAGGGCCAGTTTTTCGGATCCGATCCGGTTTTGTTCTGCCACTCGAGCCCATCCATCGGTGGATGACAGATCCGCATCGGCATCTGTGCCATCAGATGGTCGCGGTTGTGGAGCACCAGTCGGAACAGGGCGCGCTGCTGCGGACTGGTGAGCAGGCCGAAGAGGCAGCCGAGCGAGTTGCCAAGGCTGTAGAAACGGAAATCGGGTCGGCCTGTCCGCATGTTGCCGATCAGGTAGCCGCCCCGGTTTTCCAGCCAATCCTGCAGCCAGTCGGGAATCACCTGAGGCTGCACGTTGAATTCATTCTGATGTTGGTTCTCGCCGTACTGCTCGGTGGGGCGCCGGCGCAGCACTTGCATGGTTTTGCTGGTGACCCAGTAGTGCTTGAGCAGAAAGCGCCGTAGATCATGCACCCATTGGCGCGTCAGCACCAGGCGTTGGTCCAGCAGGCGGCTTTTGTGCTGGCTCCGCGACAGCTCCATCAGCTGGATGCAGCTGCGTAGAGAGCCGAAGAGCAGCACCTCCACTTCCAGGGGCGCTCCCCACACGTCCATGGGACGGTCGATCATGAAGGCGCAATCGGGAACAAACAGCACCGGTGTGCCCTCGAAGGTGGGATGCAGCACCAGATCGAGCAGGAGTTGGATCCCGCGTTGCACCTTCTGGCTCGACCCGAAGGCGTGATCACCACTGTGTTTCACGTACAGCCAGCAGAGCACCGGCCACCAGAGGCTGGCGTCCACGGAAGTGATCCGCCCGATGGAGCGCTGGCCGTAATCGGCGATCAGCTCCTGGTTTTCCTCCACAAAGCTGGTCGGGAACACGCCACGGGTTTGGTATGTGGTGCTCTGAAGGTCCAGGCACACACTCAGGAACTGCCGCACCACCTCGAAGCGCCTCTGGGTGAGCAGGTAGACCATCACCGGCACGTTGTCGCGCAGGAATATTTCGCCGTAATTGAGGGCGCCATCAAGGCTGGGGTGTTCCAGGGCAGCGACGCTTCCCGCCAGGGATCCCGCCACGGGCACCAGGGTGCGTTCGAAATGTTCCCGGGCTTTTTGCACCACCTGGTCTTCCTTGGAGCTTGGCCGTACCCGTTGGTGCTGCTGGCTGAAGCGTCCTGCCATGGTGTTTCCACTCACCTCTCCTGTCAGGACCCTAGTGATTGCAGGCGATCTGGCCAGTGGAAGCAAGTCTGGAGATCTGCCCCTTGGGTTCTGAAGTTGCGTGCTTAGGGGTTGATGGGTTATGTTTTTGGACTGCGCGGGGGGCTGAGGCCTGAAGCGCAGCCGAGAGGCGAGAGAAGCGAGAGCTGCTTGCGTCAATCGGTGCTTACGAGACCAAGAGGAGCGATCCGACGGTGTTGTAAGTTTCACAAGCGGTCGCGAGAGACCGCACCGCTCACCGCTCCTGAAGAGGGAGCGCGACGGCAGAACCTGGACAATCAAAAAGTTTAGGAACTGACGCTTTCATTGCGTCTGATCCGGCCAAGGAGCTGAGAGGTTCATTGGAGTGGATGAGATGAGAAGCGATGAAGGTGTGAGGTCCCGTCAAACATTTTATGTTGCGTTGAAGTCATTCGCTGCAACAGGGAAGTTTTCACGAGCTTCTGTGTTGCCGGTGTGCGAATTGATGGAGCGACAAACCGGATCTGAGATCCTGGAAAGTCACGAGGGAGAGATTCTAAGTGCACTCTTTGAACCCTTCTGTCAGAGGAAGGAGGCCTCAACTGCGATTGTGTACGCCAGTGCATGATTGTGGGTGACGCAAATCATTTTGAGTGTGTTGCTTGAGAGAGCAAGATGCAAGAGGAAATGATCTACAACGGAGAGTTTGATCCTGGCTCAGGATGAACGCTGGCGGCGTGCTTAACACATGCAAGTCGAACGAACCTTCGGGTTAGTGGCGGACGGGTGAGTAACGCGTGAGAATCTGCCCTCAGGAGGGGGACAACAGCTGGAAACGGCTGCTAATACCCCATATGCCGCGAGGTGAAACGAATTTCGCCTGAGGATGAGCTCGCGTCTGATTAGCTAGTTGGTGGGGTAAAGGCCTACCAAGGCATCGATCAGTAGCTGGTCTGAGAGGATGATCAGCCACACTGGGACTGAGACACGGCCCAGACTCCTACGGGAGGCAGCAGTGGGGAATTTTCCGCAATGGGCGAAAGCCTGACGGAGCAACGCCGCGTGAGGGATGAAGGCCTCTGGGCTGTAAACCTCTTTTCTCAAGGAAGAAGATCTGACGGTACTTGAGGAATAAGCCACGGCTAATTCCGTGCCAGCAGCCGCGGTAATACGGGAGTGGCAAGCGTTATCCGGAATTATTGGGCGTAAAGCGTCCGCAGGCGGCCCTTCAAGTCTGCTGTTAAAAAGTGGAGCTTAACTCCATCGTGGCAGTGGAAACTGTTGGGCTAGAGTGTGGTAGGGGCAGAGGGAATTCCCGGTGTAGCGGTGAAATGCGTAGATATCGGGAAGAACACCAGTGGCGAAGGCGCTCTGCTGGGCCATAACTGACGCTCATGGACGAAAGCCAGGGGAGCGAAAGGGATTAGATACCCCTGTAGTCCTGGCCGTAAACGATGAACACTAGGTGTCGGGGGAATCGACCCCCTCGGTGTCGTAGCCAACGCGTTAAGTGTTCCGCCTGGGGAGTACGCACGCAAGTGTGAAACTCAAAGGAATTGACGGGGGCCCGCACAAGCGGTGGAGTATGTGGTTTAATTCGATGCAACGCGAAGAACCTTACCAGGGTTTGACATCCTGCGAATCTCCTGGAAACGGGAGAGTGCCTTCGGGAACGCAGTGACAGGTGGTGCATGGCTGTCGTCAGCTCGTGTCGTGAGATGTTGGGTTAAGTCCCGCAACGAGCGCAACCCACGTCTTTAGTTGCCAGCATTCAGTTGGGCACTCTAGAGAGACCGCCGGTGATAAACCGGAGGAAGGTGTGGATGACGTCAAGTCATCATGCCCCTTACATCCTGGGCTACACACGTACTACAATGCTACGGACAAAGGGCAGCAAACTCGCGAGAGCTAGCAAATCCCATAAACCGTGGCTCAGTTCAGATCGTAGGCTGCAACTCGCCTACGTGAAGGAGGAATCGCTAGTAATCGCAGGTCAGCATACTGCGGTGAATACGTTCCCGGGCCTTGTACACACCGCCCGTCACACCATGGAAGTTGGCCACGCCCGAAGCCGTTACTCCAACCCTTGTGGAGGAGGACGTCGAAGGTGGGGCTGATGACTGGGGTGAAGTCGTAACAAGGTAGCCGTACCGGAAGGTGCGGCTGGATCACCTCCTAACAGGGAGACACACAATGATTTTGATGCCTGAGTACTTTTATTCTTAGGTCAAAATCCTGTCACCTTAGGTCGATCGGTACCTCAGCTTTGAATTCATCTGATTTGTAGAAATACAAATGGAGATGGAATCAATTCTTAGTTCCTAAACTTTGTCTAGGTCACACCCCAAAAGGGATGAGACTCCTGGGCCATTAGCTCAGGTGGTTAGAGCGCACCCCTGATAAGGGTGAGGTCCCTGGTTCAAGTCCAGGATGGCCCATTCGGTGTTGGGGGTTTAGCTCAGTTGGTAGAGCGCCTGCTTTGCAAGCAGGATGTCAGGAGTTCGAGTCTCCTAACCTCCACTGACCGAACGTGATCCCCAGCTCCTATTTTTGGAGTTGAATGATTTTGGTGTGTGATTTAGATGTGTCCGCTGGAGACCCCAGCTTCCTGTCATTCTGAGATTCAATCATGGATTGAATTTTAGTTGATAAGATGCTGGGCTCGAATCAGGTGTCAGGGTTATCGCGAGATAGCTTTTTCGTTTTGATTTGAAGTCTAGCAGAACCTTGACAACTGCATAGGTGAGTCTGGAAAGAATAAAGCATCTCATGGATGATGCATTCTTTCAGTATTGTTACCCGAAAGGGTGATGGTAATGAGAGGATGTGAATTCTAGAGCAAGAGCCGAGACTCCATGGTGTTCTTCTGCTTGTGTCGAGCAAGTGGGAGTTTGATTGTTGATTCTGAAAGGAATCAATGAGAATCTGTTTTCAACAACAGCAAGCATGATGGAGATTAATTTGGTCAAGCTACAAAGGGCTCACGGTGGATACCTTGGCACACAGAGGCGATGAAGGACGTGGTTACCTGCGATAAGTCTCGGGGAGCTGGAAACACGCTTTGATCCGGGAATTTCCGAATGGGGCAACCCCTGGAACGGCTACCTGAATCCATAGGGTAGCGCGAGCCAACCCAGCGAACTGAAACATCTTAGTAGCTGGAGGAAAGGAAAGTAAAAACGACTCCCTCAGTAGCGGCGAGCGAACGGGGAAGAGCCTAAACCGATGGTTTCGACCATCGGGGTTGTGGGACAGCAATGTGGACCAACAAACCTAGAAGAAGCGTTTGAATGGCGCGCCACAGAGGGTGAAAGCCCCGTATTCGAAAGGAGCGTTGGCCTAGCTGTATCCCGAGTAGCACGGAGCACGTGAAATTCCGTGTGAATCCGCGAGGACCACCTCGTAAGGCTAAGTACTCCTGTGTGACCGATAGCGAAACAGTACCGCGAGGGAAAGGTGAAAAGAACCCCGGGAGGGGAGTGAAATAGAACATGAAACCGTGAGCTTACAAGCAATGGGAGCCCGACTGATCGGGTGACCGTGTGCCTGTTGAAGAATGAGCCGGCGACTTATAGGCACTGGCGGGTTAAACCGGAAATGGTGGAGCCATAGCGAAAGCGAGTCTGAATAGGGCGTTTGTCAGTGTTTATAGACCCGAACCCGGGTGATCTAACCATGGCCAGGATGAAGCTTGGGTGATACCAAGTGGAGGTCCGAACCGACTGATGTTGAAAAATCAGCGGATGAGCTGTGGTTAGGGGTGAAATGCCAATCGAACCCGGAGCTAGCTGGTTCTCCCCGAAATACGTTGAGGCGTAGCGTCTCGTGCTCCAGCAGGGGGGTAAAGCCACCATTTCGGTGCGGGCTGCGAGAGCGGTACCAAATCGAGATGAACTCTGAATACCCTGTGTGTAGCGAGGCAGTCAGACTGTGGGGGATAAGCTCCATGGTCGAGAGGGAAACAGCCCAGACCGCCAGCTAAGGTCCCCAAATCAACGCTAAGTGATAAAGGAGGTGGGATTGCCCAGACAACCAGGAGGTTTGCCTAGAAGCAGCCATCCTCAAAGGAGTGCGTAATAGCTCACTGGTCGAGCGATCCTGCGCCGAAAATGAACGGGGCTAAGCGTTGTACCGAAGCTGCGGATTTATGGTAGGGGAGCGTTCCATGTGGGGTGAAGCGTTAGCGTGAGCGGGCGTGGACTGCATGGAAGTGAGAATGTCGGCTTGAGTAGCGAAAACATGGGTGAGAATCCCATGCACCGAAACCCTAAGGGTTCCTCCGGCAGGCTCGTCCGCGGAGGGTTAGTCTGGACCTAAGGCGAGGCCGAAAGGCGTAGTCGATGGATAACAGGTCAACATTCCTGTACCGGTTATGTTTTGGGAAGAGGGACGGAGAAGGCTAGCCAAGCCAGATGTTGGTTACTGGTTCAAGCGTTCGAGGCGTTGAGGATCGGCGAAAACGATCCGAGCTGAGGCGTGAGTACGAGCTGCTACGGCAGCGAAGTTGGTGACGTCATGCTTCCAAGAAAAGCTCTATACCCGTTAAGGCATAACTGCCAGTACCCGAAACCGACACAGGTGGGGTGGTAGAGAATACCGAGGTGCGCGAGGTAACTCTCTCTAAGGAACTCGGCAAAATGGCCCCGTAACTTCGGGAGAAGGGGTGCCAGCGCGAGCTGGTCGCAGTGAAGAGTCCCAGGCGACTGTTTACCAAAAACACAGGTCTCCGCTAAGTCGCAAGACGATGTATGGGGGCTGACGCCTGCCCAGTGCCGGAAGGTTAAGGAAGCCGGTCAGCGTAAGCGAAGCTGGCGACTGAAGCCCCGGTGAACGGCGGCCGTAACTATAACGGTCCTAAGGTAGCGAAATTCCTTGTCGGGTAAGTTCCGACCCGCACGAAAGGCGTAACGATCTGGGAGCTGTCTCGGAGAGAGGCTCGGCGAAATAGAATTGTCTGTGAAGATGCGGACTACATACACCCGGACAGAAAGACCCTATGAAGCTTTACTGTAGCTTGGTATTGTGCCCGGGCTCTGAATGCGCAGGATAGGTGGGAGACGTTGATCTAGTGCTTGTGGGTGCTAGGGAGTCAATGGTGAGATACCACTCTTTCAGAGCTAGGGTTCTAACGTTCACCCGTTATCCGGGGAGCGGACAGTATCAGGTGGGCAGTTTGACTGGGGCGGTCGCCTCCTAAAAGGTAACGGAGGCGCGCAAAGGTTTGCTCAGGCTGGTTGGAAATCAGCCGACGAGTGCAAAAGCAGAAGCAAGCTTGACTGTGAGACCTACAAGTCGAACAGGGACGAAAGTCGGCTTTAGTGATCCGACGGTTCTGAGTGGAAGGGCCGTCGCTCAACGGATAAAAGTTACTCTAGGGATAACAGGCTGATCTCCCCCAAGAGTTCACATCGACGGGGAGGTTTGGCACCTCGATGTCGGCTCATCGCAACCTGGGGCTGAAGTCGGTCCCAAGGGTTGGGCTGTTCGCCCATTAAAGCGGTACGCGAGCTGGGTTCAGAACGTCGTGAGACAGTTCGGTCCATATCCGGTGTATGCGTAGGAACATTGAGAGGATTTCTCCCTAGTACGAGAGGACCGGGAGGAACGCACCTCTGGTGTACCAGTTATCGTGCCAACGGTAAACGCTGGGTAGCCATGTGCGGAGTGGATAACCGCTGAAAGCATCTAAGTGGGAAGCCCACCTCAAGATGAGTGTTCCCATGGGGTAACCCAGTAAGGTCACGGGAAGAACACCCGTTGATAGGCTCTACGTGGAAGTCCAGTAATGGATGCAGCGGAGGAGTACTAATAGACCGAGGGCTTGACCAAACCATTGGTTCTTGCCCAAGAGACATGTTTTATTCCATCCAGACGTAGCAACCTCTGTTGCGACAACCTATGCAGTTCTCAGGGTTCACCCCCTAGAGAATTGAAACTATCCTGGTGTCCATGGCGCTGTGGTCCCACTCCGATCCATCTCGAACTCGGTTGTGAAACGCAGCAGCGGCGACGATATTTGGGGGGTAGCCCCCTGAGAAAATAGCTCGATGCCAGGTAAAACAATTCTCAACCCATCGCAATCGGATCGGAGTATTCCATCCCGTTGCGCTGAAAAGCCACCCTCTCGGGGTGGCTTTTTTGTTGTCTGCACCCCCGAACGCTACCGTTGAGGCGTGGTGAAGATTGTGTTCACCTGATCCAGTGAAGTGATCACGGTGTGTCGGCCCGGTTCCTGATCAGGATTGCCTGGGCGCAGGCTAAACAACACCTGCAATCCTGCGCTTTTCGCTGCATCGCATTCAGCGCGGCTGTCACTGATGAATGTGATGCTCTGAGGTTCGCATTGGAGCTGTTTGCTGATCGCTCTGTAGCTTGAGGCTTCTTTTTTGTTGCCTGTGCGGGTGTCAAACCAGCCGCAAAAGAGTCCTCTGAGGTCGCCCGCTTCCGTGTGGCCATAGAGCAATTGTTGGGCCTGGATGCTCCCGGAGGAATACACTGCCAGCTGCAAGCCAGCCTGATGCCATTGTTGTAAGCAACGGATGGTTTCTGGGTAGAACTCGGCCTGAATGGCCCCGCATTGGAAGCCTTGGTTCCAGAGGTGGCCCTGCAGATCTTTGAGTGCTGTCGACTTTCTGTCGGCATCGATGAGATCTTGCAAATAGTGTGTGATGGCCTGCAGAGATTCCCGTTTTTGCTCCTCCACTTGGCGCAGATTGCTCTGCTGTTTCGGATCTGGATCCTGTTCCCATTCCTGCCAGGCCGCTTCCAGGATTGCGGCAATGTCTGGGTCTTGCCCATGCTGTTGTAGGAAGGTTGCCAGGTGCTGAGAGGCATAGGGAAACAACACGTCGGCCACGAAGCTGATCGGGCAGGTGGTTCCCTCAATGTCGAGGAGCAGGTATTGCGTCATGAGTTGTGTCAGTGCAAGAGGTGTTGCCGCCAGTGCAGGTTCAGCAAGAATTCCAAGATCTCCACATGGCGTTGGGCTGCCTCCAGCGTTTCGCCCCAGGCGTACAGGCCGTGGCCAGCCACCAGCAAGCCATGGGCAGCGTTGGGTAAATGTTCAGCGGCTTTCTGACTGAGCAGCTGCAGATTCTGGTGATTGGCGATGATGGGGATCTGCACTGAGGTGTCATGGGTGGTCACGCCAGCCAGTCCTTTGAGCATTTCCCATCCCTCCAGATGAATGCCGCCAAGCTTCTGATGATGGTTTGACAGCAGTGTGGCGGTGAGGGAGTGGGTGTGAAGCACCGCACCGGCCTGGCAGTCCTCGATGATCCGCAGGTGGAGGAGAGTTTCAGCACTCGCCTTGCCGCTGCCGGAGATCACAGCGCCTTCACGATTCACCTCAATCAACTGGTCGGCCTGCACCCTGCCCTTGTCCACTCCGCTGGGCGCCATCAATAAGCGCAGCGGCTCCCGTTCGAGCACCAGGCTGAAATTTCCACCGGTCCCATCACACCAGCCCCGATGGTGAAGCTTTTGGATCACATCCACCAGCTGATCTGCTGCCGTTGACACCTGCTTTTGCATTAATCCCTTCCCCGTCTTAGCGGTGCAGCGCGGTGTGAGCCGTTATTGCGGCTGGCAAACCGGACACCAATGGGTACTGCGTCCAACCAGTTTCTGACGTTCGATCGCTGTCCCGCAGCGAGGACAAGGCTGGCCTGTGCGCCGGTACACCGACGCTTGGCCTCCATAGTTGCCATTCACCCCTTCGAGATCGCGGAAATCGCTGAAGGTGGTGCCCCCGGCGCCAATGCTCAGTTCCAGCACTTGGACCAGGGCATCGCGCAACCGCCCTAGTTGATCCAGGTTGAGGCTGCCCGCGCAGGTCTGGGGAGCAATCCCAGCGGCATGCAGACTTTCATCGGCATAGATGTTGCCGGTGCCAGCCACAAGACTCTGGTCGAGCAGGGCCGCTTTGATTGAGCGTGTTGATCCCTTCAGCTGCGTCTGCAAATACTCAGCCGTGAAGTCTGTGCTGAAGGGTTCGGGGCCCAGGGTTTGGAGCCCGGTGATCACCGACTCTGCGGCTTCGCCCGGTGGCACCCACCACATTTGCCCGAAGCTGCGTAGATCGACAAAGCGCAATTCCTCTCCGGCGTGGTTCCAGATGCGCACTCGCGTGTGCCTGCAAGGCGGCGTTGGGACGCTGTGCCATTGGAACTGCCCTGTCATGCGCAGATGCACGCCCCACAAGCCAGCATCATCGCCCTGGCTTTGAGCCAACCCCGCCCCAGGGGGATGGAGCTGGGCGATCAGATATTTCCCCCGTCGTTGCCAGCGGCCAACACGACAACCCTGAAGTTGCTGAACAAAACAATCGGGTCCGCCGGCACTGGCAATAGCCCGGTCCCGACAGACCTCCACACGATGAATGTCAAAGGCGTTGAGACGCTCCGTCAATCCACGACGAACCGTCTCAACTTCTGGAAGTTCCGGCAAGGGCCTCAGGCGGGCTCCAGCTCGGCCTCGGCGAAATTGTTGGTATTGATTCCGCCCTCGGAGCCGGAGATGCCGTTGTAGTTCACCTTCTCGAAGCGAACGACGACGGGGTAACGGATGCCAGAGGTGTCAACGGAGGCCACAGTGCCCACGTCGTTGAACCAGTAGGACTCAGGGCGCTTGATGCGCACCTTGTCGCCGCGGGAGATCGCCATCGCTGCGCTGAAACGGGATGCACTGGGAGCGTATCGCTGTCCGGGCGGAGAGGTGCAGGCAGCGTCACAGAATGTCGTTCGGCGTGGCAGCATCCAGCCCCGCCCATTGCGTTTCCGTGAGTTCCAGCGTTCTTTCCGATCCACCGCCTCTGGAGCTCGATCTTCCCGATCCGGAGCGCGACGACATCAGCACGATGGAGTTTCTCGCCCAGCTTGAACAGGCCTGGGCGGTGTGCGACCGATTCGATCTGCAGACCGAGATCTGGCGTGGTCGCATTCTTCGTGCGGTGCGTGATCGCGAAAAACGTGGTGGTGAGGGGCGTGGCGCCGGTTTTCTGCAGTGGCTGCGGGAGCGCGAGATCAGCAAAACGCGCGCCTACGGCCTGATTCAGCTCGCCGAGTCGGCCGATGACCTTGTGGGCGGGGGCATGCTCGAGGCCACGAGCGTGAATCAGTTCTCCAAGCGGGCTTTTTTGGAGACGGCCCAGGCTGCTCCGGAGGTGCAGCTGATGATTTCGGAAGCTGCGAATGAGGGGCAGGAGATCACCCGGAAACAGGTGAGGCGTCTCACTGATGAATTCACCGCGGCCACCAGTCCGCTTCTGCCGGAGGAGATCCGTCAGCGCACCCAGGAGAACCTGCTCCCTCCCAAGGTGGTGGCGCCGTTGGTGCGCGAACTGGCCAAGTTGCCGGAGCCCCAGCAGGAGGATCTGCGCCGCGCCCTCCGCGATGAGCCCGAGCTTGATCGGGTCAAGGATGTGACCAGCACCGCCCGCTGGCTCCATAAGGCCACCGAATCTGGCGTGGCGGTTCGCGCCTTTCAGCAGGGCGAGCTCAACCTTGAAAAGGCCATGCAGGAGGCGCAGCGTCTCGATGCCCTCGGTTTGCTGGCCGATGCGGTGGGCCAGGCCCAGGCCCTGGAGTCGGCCGTTCTCAAACTGCACACCTCCTGGCGCCGCCTTGGTGGTCTCCAGGAGCGCCTCTGGGTGGAGAGCGGCAGCAGCACGCCCCACCTTCGCGAGGTGTTGTCTGCGTTGCAAAGCCTCAGCGGTGCCACCCTGCGGGTGTCGCTGGGTGAACTTGCCGGGGGCAAGCGGGTGCGTCTGCAATTGGTGGAGGAAGCGCCCGACCAGTTGGAGTCCCCCCTGACGCTCTGAGCGTTTCACCAGATCTGGTGCTCGTTAAGGTGGGGGCGCCATCCGTGGTGTGCCTTGGATCCCCTGCTGTTGACGCTGCAGGAGCAGTTCGGATGGGATCGTTTCCGCTCCGGTCAGCGTCCGGTGATTGAGGCGCTACTGGAGGGGCGCGATGCCCTGGCGGTGTTGCCGACCGGCGCCGGGAAGTCGCTCTGTTATCAGCTGCCCGCTCTGGTGCGGCAGGGGCTGGTGCTGGTGGTGTCACCGCTGGTGGCCTTGATGGAAGACCAGGTGCGCCAGCTGCACCAGCGTCAGATTGCTGCCGCTTGTTTGCATGCGGGTCTGGCTCAGGATCAGCGTCAGGCGGTGTTCCGGGATCTTGCGTCTGGTGCCTTGCGCCTGCTGTATCTGGCTCCGGAGCGGTTGCAGAGCACGATGATCAAGGGGGTGATCGCCAGCTCCGCTCAGGCTGGCCATCTGGTGGCCCTGGCCGTGGATGAGGCTCACTGCATCAGTGCCTGGGGCCACGATTTCCGCCCCGATTACCGCCGGCTCGGAGAGATCCGCGCCCACTGCCCCGGGGTGCCGGTGGTGGCCCTCAGTGCCACCGCAGCGCCCCAGGTGCGGGCCGACATCCTGCGCTTGCTCGCTTTGCAGCAGCCGCTCGTGCAGGTGGGCTCCGCCCGCCGCGACAACCTGCATTACGCGATGCGACGGCGTGCCAAGGATCCTCTCCCCGATGTGTTGGCTGCTCTGAAGGAGGCCCGTGGAGCGGCCCTGATCTATGCCCGCACCCGACGTTCGGTGGAGCAGTGGGCCGAGCGGCTTTGTGCGCAGGGCATCGAAGCGATTCCTTATCACGCGGGATTGCAACCGGAGGTGCGTCAGCAGGCCTTGCGTCATTTCCTTGAGACGGAGCACCCCGTTCTCGTGGCCACCGTGGCTTTCGGGATGGGAGTGGACCGGCCTGACGTGGGTCTTGTGCTCCATCTCAACCTGCCGGCCACGCCGGAGGGCTATCTGCAGGAATCGGGTCGCGCCGGCCGTGATGGCTTGCCAGCCCAGTGTGTGGTGCTGTTTTCGCCGGGCGATCGCACCAGTCTCGGTTGGGCGATGCAGGCCTCCTGGCGTCGATCCGAAGCGGCGCGTGGGACCGCGTCACCCGATGAGCCTGAGGAGCGCTGGCGCCTGGAACAGGCTCAGCAGAAGCTGCGTCGGATGGAGGCGGTGGCGGAGGGGGAGCAGTGCCGTCAGCAGGCCCTGTTACTGGCGGTGGGGGAGGTGTCGCCGCCCTGTGGACGCTGTGATCGCTGTTTGGGCCAGGGGCAAGGCCAGGACTGGTCTGAGCAGGCTCTGACATTGCTGCAAGCTCTCGACCAGGAGCAGGGCAAGGATGTGCGCTCCCTGACGGAGGTGCTGGCCGAGCAGGAACCCCAACGCTGGGGCTGGTTGACCCGGCGCCTCGTGCAGGAGGAGTTGATTCGGGAAAGCGACGATGGCAGCCAGCGGCTGACGCTGCGCCCGAGCGGGCGACGCTATCTGCGTCAGCCCTGGCCCCTGCGGTATGTCGCCTGAGCTCAGCCGCCCTTGACGGTGCAGCGATCCTTCACCAGATCTTCTTCGAAACTGGTCTGGGGAGCGCTCCAGTTTTTCCAGCCGCCGTCGGCGCCGGTCACGTTGATTTTCTTGGCGCCGCAGTTCACCGCCACGTAAAGCGGTTTGCCATCGGCATTGAGTGTGGGGGCGACGTCGCTACCGCCCATGGATTGCCAATTGGCCCAGTCCACCTGGAGGGGGCCGTAGGTCCGCCAGTCGGCGTCTTTCGGTTGCACCTTCTGGGCGGCGGGCGTTGTGGACGCCTTAGCAGTTTGCACCGGCTTGGCTGTTTGCGCTGGCTTGGCTGTTTGGGTGGGCGTTGCTGTTTGTGTTGGCGTCGCCGTGCCCCGCAGCATCAGCTTGGTTCCCACTTCCACCTTGTCGGGGTTGGCGATGCTGTTGAGCGCAATCAAGGAGGCCACGGGCACCTGATACGCCTTGGCGATCTGCGTCAGGGTCTGGCCTCGGGCCACGGTGTGAGCGCTGGCCTTCGGATCTGCCTTGATGGGCACTGGTTTCGCTTTGGCCACCGTCTTGGCTTTCGGCTTGGGCAGTACAGCGTTGCTGGGCAGCTTCAGGGTGTCGCCGAGCTCTACATGGTCGGCACTGGGCAGGTTGTTGAGGGCGATCAGATCCCGTTCACTCACCCGGTATCGCAGGGCGATGACGCTGAGGGTGTCGCCGTTCTGCACCTTGTGCCGTCCAGACCCTGCCACCAGCCGCGGTCCAGGAACCTGAAGTCTCTGACCCACCTCCACGTGGTCAGCATTGCGAATCCCGTTCATCCGCATCAGAGCACCCACCGAGATGCCATAGCGGGCGGCGATATCGGAGAGGGTGTCACCAGGCTTCACGGTGACACTGGCTGCCATGGCCTGCAGCGGCAGCAGAGCCGTCAGGGCCAGGGCGGCAACGAAGGTGCGGCGCATGCGTCTCGGTCGGCTGCGCGAACCATAAGGTGCCTTGCCACGGACGCCAGTCCCTCCAGCGGATGCCAGGCGCTCCAACCCAGATCGGCGTCAGCCTCAGCCGAGCAGACGCTTGAGCAGATCCCGCTTCACCCGGTAGGGCGGGTAGCGCAGACGGACATCCAGGGCGAAGGGGCGGCGCAGCACGGAGCGTTCGTGGGAAAAGGTGCGGAAGCCCGCTTCGCCGTGATACGTGCCCATGCCGCTGGGGCCCACACCCCCGAAGGGCAGGTCGGGAACGCCCACCTGCATCACCACATCGTTGAAGCACACCCCACCGGAGCTGGTGCCGTTGAGCAGGGCCTGCTGCTCCTGGGCTTGGCCGCCGAACAGATAAAGGGCCAGAGGTTTGGCTTGGCGGCGAATCCGGGCGATCGCCTCCTCCAGTGAAGAAACGCTGAGCAGCGGCAGCAGAGGACCGAACAGCTCCTCCGCCATCAGCGGGTCGTGGTCGTCGCCCACCTGCAACACGGTGGGGGCGATCCGGCTGCTGGCAGCGTCGCTTTCACCGCCGATCAGCACCTGGCCCGCTTCCTTGGCGCCATCGAGTAACCGCTCGAGACGCGCGTACTGGCGCGGGTTGATGATCCGAGCCAGATCGGGGGATTGCAGCGGGGCGTCGCCGTACAACTCGCGCCGGGCCTGAGCCAGGGCTTCCAGCAGCTCCTCCCGGATGCTGTCTTGCACCAACAGGTGATCGGGGGCGATGCAGGTCTGCCCCGCATTCAGCCCTTTGCCCCAGATCAATCGCCGGGCCGTCACCGCCAGATCCGCCCCTTCCAGCACCACGGCTGGGCTCTTGCCCCCCAGCTCCAGGGTCACCGGCGTGAGATGGCGGGCCGCTCCTGCGAGCACCTTGGCGCCGATCGCACCACCGCCGGTGAAAAAGATGTGGTCGTAGCCCTGGTCGACCAGAGCCGCGGCCACAGCGCCGTCGCCTTCCACCACCTGCACCACGTCGCCTGGCAGATGCAGCGGCAGCAGGCGGCTGATCAGGGCGGCCGTGGCTGGCGCTTGCTCCGAGGGTTTCACCACGGCGGTGTTGCCGGCGGCCAGGGCACTGATCAGTGGTTGCAGCGTGAGGTGGAAGGGATAGTTCCAGGGGCCGATGATCAACACGCAGCCAAGCGGCTCGCGAATCACCTCGGCTCGCCCTGGCTGCTGGGCCAGAGGCACGGCCACCCGGCGTGGGCGCATCCAGCGGCGCAGCTGACGGCGGCAGAGTTTCAGCTCCTGACGCAGGGCCAGGATCTCCACCATGCCCTCCAGTTCTGGTTTGCCCAGGTCATCAGCCAGGGCCTGAAGAATCTCCTGCTCGTGCGTTTCGATCAGATTGGCGATGGCCTCGAGCTGGCGTCGTCGCCAGGCCTCCGGGCGGGTGTCGCCCCGATCCACGGCCTGGCGCAGCGTGGTGAGATCCGGCAAGGGCCGGTTGATCGCTGCAGGCGTGCTGGTCATCGCGCTCTCTCCGATGCCGCCATGCTCGCAATGCTGTGGCCCTGTCGTTGGCGTCAGGGGGTGACGCGCTGGGCCAACACGCCTAGCAAGTGGAGGAGTGACAGGGGAATGGCATGCAGCAGCCCTGGTGGAGCGGCGCCGTCATTTATCAGCTGATCGTGCGCAGTTATGCCGATGGCAATGGTGATGGCACGGGGGATCTCCAGGGTCTCTCCTCCCGGCTTCCCTACCTGCGTTGGCTGGGGGTGGATGCGGTCTGGCTGACGCCGATCTATCCCTCTCCCCTACAGGACGGCGGCTACGACATCACCGACTTCAAAGCGGTGCATCCCGATCTCGGCGATCTGGCCGCCTTTCACCGCTTTCTCACCGAGGCCCATGGCCAGGGCATCCGGGTGATTCTCGATCTGGTGCTGAATCACACCAGCACCCTGCATCCCTGGTTTCAACGCGCCCGCTGGGCCCCCAAGGGCAGCCCCGAACGGGACGTTTATGTGTGGAGCGATGACCCCCAGCGCTATGCCGACGCGCCCGTGCTCTTCCGGCATTTCGAAGCGTCGAACTGGGAATGGGATTCCGTGGCGGAGCAGTATTACCTGCACCGCTTTCTGCGGCATCAACCCGACCTCAACTACGACAACCCCCTCGTGCAGGAGGAGATGCTCGCGGTGGTGGATTTCTGGGTGGAGCGGGGTGTGGATGGCTTCCGCCTCGATGCCGTGCCCTTTCTGTTCGAAGAGGAGGGCTCGCGCTGTGAGGGATTGCCCCAGACCCACGCGTTTCTTCAGGTGATCCGGGAGCGGCTGGAGCAGCAGGGCCGTGAGGTGCTCCTGTTGGGCGAGGCGATTCAGCCGGTGGAGGAGGCTGCGCCTTACCTGGTGGATGAGGAGCTGCACGGTGCCTTCAATTTCGTGCTCACGGCCCATCTGTTCGCGGCGATCGCCAGTGGCAGCACTCGGGACTTACGCCAGTGTCTGGAGGCGTCGCATCAGGCTGTGCCGGGTTGCCGCTGGGCGCTGCCTTTGCGCAACCACGACGAGCTGTGGCTGGGGGATGGCCACCTCGTTCCCGAGGAGGTGATCCAGACCATCCGCACCGGCCTGCATCAGGGGCAGGGGCACTGGCTCAACTGGGGGATCAACCGACGCCTGGCCCCGCTTTTGAACGGCGATCCCGGCTCCAATCGGGTGCTTCATGCCCTGCTCTACAGCCTGCCGGGAATGCCCTGTGTGTATTACGGCGATGAGCTGGGGATGGGCGACTGGCCCGGCCTGCGCGATCGCGACCCCAACCGCACGCCGATGGCCTGGACCCCCGCCCGCAACGGAGGGTTTTCCACCGCCCCCGATCCCCTGCTGGTGCTGCCACCGATTACCGCTCCCGGCTACGACTATCGGGTGGTGAATGTGGAGGTGCAGAAACAGCTGCCTGGATCCCTATTGAACTGGCATCGGCGCATGCTCACCTGCCGGCGACTGCTACCGGCGCTGCGCAGCGGCGACTTTGCCTTGCTCGACTGTGCCCATCCCGCCGTGATCGTCTACGTCCGCTGCAGTGAGGCGATGACGGTGCTGGTGGCGGCCAACCTGTCGGCAGCGGGTGCCTCCTTCCGGCTTGACCTCAGTCGCTGGCAGGGGCAGCGCACCCGGGAAGTGCTTTGGGGTTGCGAGTTTCCCCCCGCCAGCGCCGACTGGTTTGTGTATCTGCCCGCCCACGGGTTCAGCTGGTGGCTTATCGGTGAAGTGGATGCCATCAGCGAGGAGCCCGGGGCTGAGCCAGATCCGGCTGATGGAGGCGAGGCGGTGATTCCGGCTTAGTGCTGCAGGTTGAGGCTGCCTTCCCGCTCAGACAGGGGCTGATCGGGGCGCGAGCGCTCCAGCAGGGCGATGACCTCGGGCCTGATCCTCTGGGCTTCCTGCTCATCCACCATCGCCAGCCGGCAGCGGCGGGCCAATACATCGGTCACGCTGCGGGCGTGCTCCCGTTCGATCGCATGGCGCAGCTCGCCCCGGCAGATCGGCATCACCGCGCTGAGGGGCTCCCGGTCGGCCTCTGGCCACTCGCTCACCCGCGGCACTGCCTCCAGGCCATGGGCCGCCTGCAGATGGTCGATCTGATGGTGCTGCAGCACGGTGTCGGGCAGCAGTTCCTTGAGCTGCTGCCGTTGCTCCGACAAACGCTGCGGTGTTCGCGTTGGGTCGGCGGCGGCACCAAGGAGGGGCAGGGTGTTGGCGGCAGGAAGGGGCTCGCCCAGTTGCTGTTCCACCGCCGCCAGGGTGTCGAGCGCCATCGGCCGGCACGTGGTCCACTTGCCTCCCATCACGCTCACCAGGCCGCAGGCCAGGGTTTCCACCTCGTGCTCCCGCACCACCCGGCTGCTGCTGCGGGAGGCATCCGCAGGGCGCAGCAGGGGCCGCCCGCCTGCCCAGCGGCTGCTGACTCGCGGCTCCTGAAGGCCGGGGAACCAGCGCTGCACATAGTCGAGCAGGTAAGCGGTCTCATCGCCTGATGGCGCCTGGGCCTCCTCCAGGGGGCAGGGGGTGTCGGTGGTGCCTACCAGCGTCCGCCCCAAGAACGGCAGCATGAACAGCACCCGTCCGTCATCGGTGGCCGGCAGGAGCAGGCCAAGGCCCTGCGGACAGAGATTGGTCTCGAGCACCAGATGCATGCCCCGGCTCGTGAGCATGCGCGGCGGCAGGTCGGGATCGGCCATGTGGCGAATGGCGTCCGCCTGGATGCCGGTGGCATTCACCACGACGCGGGCCGTCCAGCGCTCCTCCTCTCCGGAGCTGCTGCAGCTGAGGGCGCCGGTGATCCTGCCCTGGCTGTTGCGTTCCAGGGCGGTCACCTGGCAGCCGGTGCGCACCACCGCTCCGGCCCGCTCAGCGGTGAGGGCCAGCAGCAGATTGAGGCGCGCATCATCAAACTGACCATCGCTATAGGCGACCCCACCGCTGCTCTGCGCTCGGATCTGGGGCAGGGCCTCATGCAGCTGGCGGGCGGACAGCAGCCGGCTTGAGCCGATGCCACTGCGGCCGGCGAGGGCGTCGTAGAGGCCGAGGCCGATCCGGTAATAGGCCTGGCTGAACCAGTGGTCGGTGGGCAGGGCGAGTTCGAGCCGATGGGCAAGAAACGGGGCCTGCTGCAACCAGTGGCCCCGCTCCAGCAGGGCCTCGCGCACCAGGCGCAGCTGGGCGGTGTCCGCTGTTTTGAACGCCAGCTCCAGATAGCGCACACCGCCGTGGAGCAGCTTGGTGCTGCGGCAGCTGGTGCCCCCGCCGATGTCGCTGGCCTCCAGCAGGGCGACGCGCAGGCCGCGGCGCACCGCTTCGTAGGCGACGCTGGCACCACTGGCGCCGGCGCCGACCACCAGCAGATCAAAGCCGGTGTTGTTGGTCATGGTGTCTGCTGTGGTCATCCGATCGCCTCTGCGTTGTGGTGGCTGCCGCTCCAATGCAGGCTGCGGCGCACGGCGTCATCCCAGCGTTGCCGCCAGCGGTCCCGCTGCTCGCCGTCGAGGTGGGGCATGAACACGCTGGCCCCTTCCATGCGCTGCTTCTGCAGGGCCCGCAGATCGCTCACGGCGCCGCACTGCACTCCGGCCAGCAGGGCCACCCCCCGGGCGGTGCTCTCCAGGCTGGCTGGCCGGCGCACCCGCAGGCCTGTGCTGTCCGCCTGCGCTTGCAGCAGGGGATCGGAGGCTGCCGCCCCCCCGTCAACGGCCAGTTCCCCGAGCCCCTGCCCCAGAGCCGTTTCCGCCAGATGCACCAGGGTGGCCACCGACAGGGCGATCCCCTCGAGGGCGGCCCGGGCGATGTGGCGACGGTCGCTGTCGCGCGTGAGGCCGATCAACAGACCGCGGGCTTCCGGATCCCAGTGGGGCGTGCCCCAGCCGGTGAAGGCGGGCACCAACATCACGCCGGCGGACGAGTTCACCTGGGCCGCCAGCGTGTTGATCGCTTCGGCGTTTTCGATGATGCCGAGGCCATCCCGCAGCCATTGCACCACCGTGCCGGCATTGAAGAGGCTGCCCTCCAGGCAATAGGTGGGCGTGCCATCGGCATCGGTCCAGCCCAGGGTGGTGAGCAGGCCGGCATGGGAACGACGGATGACCGAGCCGGTGTTCACCACCAGAAAGGCGCCGGTGCCGTAGGTGCACTTGGCCTCGCCGGGATCCAGGCACAGCTGGCCGAGGGTGGCGGCCTGCTGATCGCCGAGCAGGGCACGGATCGGCACGCCGGCGAAGGGCAGACCGCTGGCGATGGCACCGAAGTCGCCGCGGCAGGGAACGAGCTCGGGCAAGGCGGACAGGGGCAGGCTGGCCTGTTCGCAGAAGGCTTCGACCCAGTGCCGCTGCTCCAGATCCATCAGCAGGGTGCGGCTGGCGTTGCTCATGTCGGAGCAGTGCCGCGTGCCTCCGCTCAGATGCCAGAGCAACCAGCTCTCCACGGTGCCGAAGCAGAGGTCATGGCGGGCCGCCGCCGCATTGGCGGCCGCTTCATGCAGCATCAGCCAGCGGATCTTGCTGGCGCTGAAGTACGGATCGAGCAGCAGGCCGGTGCGTTGGCACCACTCCGCCTCCAGTCCCTGTTGCTTCCACTGCCGGCACAGATCAGCGGTGCGTCCGTCCTGCCACACCAGGGCCGGTCCGCATGGGGCGCCGTCGCTGCGCTGCCACAGCACCGTGGTTTCGCGCTGATTGGTGATGCCGCAGCAGCGCACGGCCTGGCGTTGCTCGGGGCTGAGTGCCTTCTCAAGCGCTGCCATCGCCTGGAGCTGGCTCTGCCAGATCGCCGCTGGATCCTGTTCCACCCAACCATCCGCCGGGTAGTGGATCGCCAGAGGGGCGGCGGCGCTCGCGATCAGCTGGCCCCTGGGGTCGAAGAGGGCAGCCCTGGAGCTGCTGGTGCCCTGATCCAGAGCCAGGAGGAGGGGCGGTGAAGCCATGGCCATGCCGTTTTTCAAGTGCTAGCGGTGAGGCAGAGCGCTGCAAAGGGGGTGGCGATGGGCGATCTGTCGGCAGCGCCGCCGGCCTGGGTGGCGGATGCGGTGGTGTACCAGGTGTTTCCCGATCGGTTTCGTCGCAGTGGTCTGGTGCCGATTCAGGAGAGCCTCGCCCTCCAGCCCTGGGGCAGCGATCCCCAGTTGCAGGGCTTTCATGGCGGCGATCTCTATGGGGTGATCGAGGCTCTGGATCACCTGCAGGGCATGGGCGTCACCTGTCTGTATCTGACGCCCGTGTTCAGCTCAGCGGCCAACCACCGCTATCACGCCTACGACTACCTGGAGATCGATCCCCTTCTCGGTGGTGATCCAGCCCTCGAGGCCTTGATCGATGCTCTGCATGCCCGCCGGATGCGCCTGATCCTCGATGGCGTGTTCAACCATTGCGGCCGCGGCTTCTGGGCGTTCCACCACCTGCTCGAAAACGGTGCTGTGTCGCCCTACCGCCACTGGTTCCATGTGCACCACTGGCCGTTGCGTCCCTATCCCCGCGTCGGGGAGACCTGTGGGTACAGCTGTTGGTGGAACGATCCGGCCCTGCCCAAGTTCAACCATCACCATCCCGCCGTGCAGGACTATCTGCTGCGGGTGGGGCGTCACTGGCTGGAACGGGGCATCGACGGCTGGCGGCTGGATGTGCCTGATGAGGTGCCGCAACCGTTCTGGCAAAGCTTCCGTCGGATGGTGAAGGCCGTGAACCGCGACGCCTGGATCGTCGGTGAGATCTGGGGCGACGCCAGGCCCTGGTTGCAGGGGGATCAGTTCGATGGCGTGATGAATTACCGGATGGGATGGAGCTCCCTGAGCTGGGCGGCGGCGGGGGAGCTGGCGTCGGATTTTGACCACGCCCTCTACCCCCTGCGCCCCCTGGATGGTCAGGCGTTACTGGAGATCTGGCAGCACACGCTGAGCTGGTATCGGCCGGAGGTGCGTCGCGCCCAGCTCAATCTGCTCGACAGTCATGACGTCCCCAGGGCGCTCCACAGCTTGCGGGGCGATCGGGCTGCCTTGAAGCTGGCCCTGGTGTTGCTGTTTCTGCAGCCGGGAGCTCCCTGCGTCTACTACGGCACGGAGGCCGGTCTGGCGGGTGGTCCGGAGCCCGGCTGCCGAGAGGGAGTTCCCTGGGGTGAGGGCTGGCCCCAGGATTTGCAAGTGTTGCTGCGCGATCTGGCCGGCTTGCGGCAGCGTTATTCGGCCCTTCGCCATGGCGTGGTGCGGTGGAGCGTCCTCGCGGACGATGGCCTGCGGGCCGAGGCCGATGCCTTGGTGGTGGTGCTGAATCGCAGTCGTCACCGAACATTGGCGTTCAGCGCAGACTCCTGCCTGGCAGGGAACGGGCTCGTCCCGCGCTGGCAGCTGGGGACCTGGGACCCTGGCGCACGGGCGCTGGGCCCCCAATCGGTCGCTTTGTTTGCGGACGCGGGGAGTGCCTGAGGACCTGCAGCAGTTCGCGGCTCGCTGGATGGGCCGTCACATCGCTTTGCAAGACCAGGGCCACATCATCACCATCCGGCAGGGTGCTGCTGTGGAGGGGGAAGACAGCGAGGGTGGAGTCGTTGGCGTCAACGTCCTGCAGCCGACAGAGCAGGGCGTCGATGATGCGCTCGCGCAGGAGCGCCAGGCTGTGCATTGGGTCCTGTAGTCGCGATGCACAGGCCAACCAGCGTTCGGGGATGGAGCGGCCAGAACCCTCTGCAAGCCAATGGCTCGTCTCCAGCCGCAACCGGCCTTTCCCTTCCAGCCGTGCCCGTTGGTGCACCCGCCGTTCCATCTGCAGCAGAGTGGTGTCGCCACGAATGCGCCAGCGTCCGCGCTCTTTCTCAATCGTGAGCCGAAAGGCCTGCGCGCATTTGCGTTGATTGCGGCTGACGGTGGTTTGATGCTGTTGCAGGGCGACACCCACGTGTTGACCTGATTGCAGCCAGATCAGACCGTCCAGGCTGCTGAGCAGTTCGAGGCTGACCATGCGCTGATGTTTCAGCATCTGATCGGATCCTCCGAGTGCAGCGGCAACCGATCAATCCCCAGCTCTGGGTAGGGCGTCGCTGGCTGATGGGATCGGCGGGCTTAGTCGGGCCAGCACGCCGCCTTCCTCTCGGTTACCGATCTGCAGCGCGCCGCCGTGGTTCTCCATGGCACTGCGCACCAGGAACAAGCCCAAACCGCTGCCCTCCTTTTTGCTGCTGGTCAGCGGCTGCTCGATCAAGCGCTCCTGGGGGATGCCTGGGCCGTTGTCTTGCACGTCGATCTGCCAGGTGTTGTTCACCTGAGCCAAGCGGAGGCTCACCCTGGGATCGGCGTTGGCAGGTTGTTGACTCTTGATCGCTTCGATCGCATTTCTAATCAGATTGATCAGGGCGATCTGCAACTGGGTGGCATCACCCTGGATCAACGCTGTGCCATCCGGCACGGCATGGACCGACTCGATCTGGAGCCAGTGCGCAATGTTGGGGGTGTTGGATTGGACGTAGCGCACGCTGTTGCTGATCACCTGCTTCAGATCAATGCTTTGCTGCTCGCTGCTGGTGTTGCGCAAAAGGGAGCGAATTTTTTCGCTGATGTCGGCAATGCGCTGGCTTTGGCTGTTGAGCAGCCTGAGCTGGCTGGTGAGCTGATCGGAGCGCTCTTTATGTGGCTGAGTTGGTAGCGATTGCAGGAGGTGCTCCGATGTGAGCCGAAGAATGCTGATGGGCTGGTTGATTTCGTGGGCAATCGATGCGGCTTCCAGGCTCACTCTCAATTTGTTGCTCATCTGGGTGAGCGCTTTTTCGTCTCTACTGCGTTGTTGCTCGAACAGCTCAATAATCTGCGTTTCCTTGTCACGCAATTGGCTGGTGAGAGCGTTGAAGGCGTTGATCATGGCCCGGATCGCCTGGTTGAGATCCCAGACCTCGCGAGCGCTCTCCTGTTGCAGTTGGCAATGGAAGTGGAGCGGCTGGGGTTGATCACCCAGCGCAGCAATCTGGGCTTCCGTGTCTTGACTGGCCTGCTTGAGCGCCGTGAGAGGGGTGAGCAAGCCTCGGATCAGCCGCTGATTGATCACGAGCGCGAAGCCCAGGGCCGACAAGGTGGCCAGCACTGTGATCAGCAGATCCCGCTGCAAGGTTGTCACCTCCGGGGTGGCGGCGATGGCGGTGAGCAGCATCCAATCCAGCCCCTCATGGTCCCCCCAGGGGGTGGCTTTGACCAGAAAGGGCTGGCCCTTGAGCTGCACGAGTCGTGTGGCCCCGGGTTGGATTGTTGTGGCATCGGCCAGGAACTGCTCCTGCAGCTTGCGGGCCAGTGGGGAGGGCAGGTTGCGGAGGTTGCGTCGGCGCGTTTCGGACGCGGAGCGGATGAAGGTGAGTTCCGGTTTGGAGCTGGCCACCAGATCACCGTTTCGTTCCACAATCAGGGCCAGCCCTGTGTTGTTGGTCCAGGCGTCCTGCAGCCAGGTGCTGAGTTTGTTGATGATCATGTCAACACCCACCACGCCGATCAGGGTGTTGTTTCGGTTGTAGACAGGAGCGTTGTAGGAGATCGAGTAGGTGTCGGGTTGATCTTCCCAGGCGTAGATGCGACTCCAGGTGGGTTGCCCAGCTTTGACGGTGTCGACATACCAGGCCTCTTCATGGGAGGTGCTCATGTCGGGGATGGTGCTGAGGTGTTGCTCGCGCTTTCCGGTTGCATCCATGCTGAACACGAGCATCTTGCCTCGGCCGAAGCGTTTGCTGTCTTCGTTGTGGTAGTAGCGGTTGTCTTGGCTTTTCTCGATGCCGAGAAAGGTGCCATCAGTGGCGCCATAGTTGATGTAATCCACCGGAAAAGATTTCAATTGCCGCCAGAAGCGCTGGCTGAGTTTGTCGAAGTTGTTCAGCAGCTCAGGTTCGGTGGCCAGGGCGGATTCATTCAGTTCGTTGATGATCGTGGGGTAGCTCAGTTTCTTGCTGAGGCGTTCCGAAACCTGCACGGCTGTGAGGTTGGCGCGTTGCGCTTCGCTTTGATGGATGCCGCTGTCGCGCCCGAGGAAATAGGTGAGCACGCTGAGGGAGCCCGCCACGAGAATCAGTTGCAGCCCGGTGGCGCGCGTCAGCGTGCCAGCAAGTGAGCGCGGCTTCCTGGCTGTCATTGGATCGCTTGTCGCTGTGTGGCAAGGGCGGCTGCTTTGACCAGTTCCGCGCCGCTCAGGCCCAGGGTGCGGGCAATCGCCTTGCGATGGGTTTCCACCGTGGCAACCGAGCATCCGAGATGACGCGCGATCTCCTTGGTGCTCCTCCCAGCGCCGATCAGGGTGTAGATCTCCCGTTGCCGTTGTGTTAGCCGCTGTTCGGCCGGTTGCAGGATCGCGTTCAAGCTCTGGCGCAGACTGGCGAAGGCGCTGGCCTTGTCGATCACGGCTTTCACGGCTGGTTGAAGCTCAGCCGGGCAGGCGAACTGTTCGGCGGCACCGGAGAGCACGATCAACTGAATGCCGGCATGGCGCTCCACCAGGTGGCGGGCGAGGTCGCTGCCTTTGCCATCCGGGAGTTGCAGATCGAGTAGGGCGAGATCGAGGTCATGGTTGTGGCTGATCGTTTCGGCGGCGGCGATGCTCTGCGCCTTGGACACGGTGCTGATTTCACTGAAGGATTCGACCACCGAACCGAGCAGATCCAGAAGGATGCGCTCGTCTTCCACCACAAGGCAGTGCAACGGCCTGCAGCCACTATCTCCATCGTGCCATTGCCCAATCAGGGGGCCAGTGCCAGCTCGGGGAAGCGGGGCTGCAGGTGGGCCAAGCGTTCTTTGAGCGTGTGGATCAGGGTGGCCATCGCCGGTTCGTCGCGGAGGTCGCGCTGCAGCACCAGGGCTTCGCCTGAGCGGAACGGCAGGGTGATGGGGAGAGGCACCAGCCCGTCGCCGGACACCGCCTGGCTCAGGCAGTGCCCATAGCCGATCGTCACATCCTTGGCGCTCCGCCCCTCCCAGCGCTCCCGGCGATAGCGGCTCATGTGCACGGGCGTGTTCCAGAGGCCGAGCTTTTTCAGTTCCCGTTCGACGATCGGATAAGCGCCATCGGGCAGGGCCAGGCTGGGGAATTGCTGCAGATCTTCGAGGCGGATGTGGGCTTGTTTCAGCAAGGGGTGATCCGCCTGCACCAGCAGGTGCAGTGGCATGGCGCAGAGGGGAACGGCGCAGAGGTCGGGGTCGTTCTCGTCGGGGCGGTCCGGCAGGCCGCAGATCCAGGCATCGCAGATCCTGCGACGCAACAGAGACAGATTCGGCTCCATGCCGACCAGATTGGAGAGACCGGCGATCCAGCCGCTGGGTTCGGGGTTGCAGAGCAGGGGCAGGGTCCAGTAAGTCGCCTCCAGGCGCAGGGGACGCAGGCCCGACAGGCGGGCTTTCTGGTGCACCTCCCGTTCCAGGTTCAGCAGGGTCTGGTCGCCGTTCAGGACCCATTCCTGATCGTTTTTCTCCAGGCTGATGCCGAAGCTTTTGGCGCAGATCCGCTGGCGGCGGCTCACTGATGACTGGTCAAGCTTCAACCGGGTGGCCACCTCCCGACCGGTTCGCAGCCAAATCAGGCCGTCCAGGCAGGCCAGCGTGTCGAGATCAACCATGGCTGTGGTGCAAAAGCCATCGTTGGATGGAAGCCCTTGACGAGACTTGAACTCGTGACCTCTCCCTTACCAAGGGAGTGCTCTACCGCTGAGCTACAAGGGCATGTGGAAGGTGGGCCGGGTTGGATTTGAACCAACGTAGGCAGAGCCAGCGGATTTACAGTCCGCCCCCATTAACCACTCGGGCACCGACCCGAACCACACCGCAAGAACTTACCAGCCCGAGGGGCCCGCACCCCTCGATACGATCGGCCCAAATGCATCGCAACGGGCCATGCGCCTTCTGCTGCTCAATGGCCCCAATCTCAACCTGCTCGGTCGACGCGAGCCTGGGTTGTATGGCCAGCAGAGCCTGGCGGCAATCGAGCAGTCGCTGCAGGAGCGTGCGGCGGCGGCAGAGGTGGCGCTCGACTGCTTTCAGAGCAATTTTGAAGGTGCCCTTGTGGAGCGGATCCACCAGGCCATGGGCCAGGTGGATGGAATCCTGATCAATGCGGGCGCCTACACCCACACTTCGATCGCACTGCGCGATGCACTGCTGGGGGTGGCCATTCCCTTTGTGGAGCTTCACCTGAGCAATACCCATGCCCGCGAACCGTTCCGTCATCACTCGTTGCTGGCGGATCGCGCCGTAGGCGTGGTGAGTGGTTTCGGGGCCACCAGCTACACCCTGGCCTTCGATGGATTGCTGCAGCATCTGAGGGCTGCAGTGGCTGGGAGTTGAGCAGCGATGGTGACGAGTATTCGTTGGTTGGCTGCCCCCACCAGTGAGGCCTGGGTTGAGCAGGCGATCGCGCGGCCGATCGAGGTCTTGATCGATCACGCCCATTGCGAACGCAAGGCGGCGGGGGCGGCGGTGCAGCTGATGTTCCGCTATCTCTGCGAGCCAGGTCTCGGCGAGGCGCTCAGTCCGCTGGCTCGCGAGGAGCTGGAGCATTTTGAGCAGGTGCTTGCGCTTCTGCAGGCGCGGGGGCGCTATCTCGAACCCCTGCCCTCTCCGGGATACGGCGCCCAGTTGGCCAAGCAGGTGCGCCGGGGTGAGCCCGAGCGCATGCTCGATTCCTTCCTGGTGGCCGGCTTGATCGAGGCGCGCAGCCATGAGCGGATGGCGCTGCTGGCGGAGCACAGCCCGGATCCGGAGCTGCGGGATCTCTACGCCAGCCTGCTGCAGAGCGAGGCCCGTCATTTCGGCCTCTACTGGGTGCTGTGCGAGGAGCGCTGGTCACGCGAGCTGATCGTTCCCCGTTTGGAGGCGTTGGCGCTCGCAGAGGTAGAGGCGTTATCTGGAGATCTGGAGCGTCCCGAGGATGTGCGGATGCATTCCGTTGGAATCCGCAAGCAAAGTCCAAAAGAAGCCTGAAGAGACGCGCCAGTCTTTGTGGGCGGTTTTAGGATTGACCCAGTTCTTGCTTGGTTCGTGATGACCGATTCGGCGGTGACGGTGAAGGCCACCGTGGCGGCGGCCGTGGCTGATTCCCTGCAGGCCCTGCGCAATGGCACCACCGATGAACAGTGGAATGGTCTCAAGGCCAACCCCCTCGTGCGCGATCTGATCGGCCGTTGCGCCGATCTTGAGGCCGCCTTACTCCTCGATGACGGGTCTGCAACTGGCTGTCGACGGCCGTTGCAACAGCTGCAGGCGCCGGTGGAGTCCCGGTTGCTTCTCGCGGCCTGAGGGGGGCGATCAGTCGAGGCGCGGGTACAGACGCGCGATCGGGTCGCCTGTGAACCGGGCGACCCAGCCTTCCGGGTTGTTGAAGAAGCGGATGGCGCAGAACGAGGGCTTGGATCCCATGTCGAACCAATGCTTGGTGCCAGCGGGAACGGCGATCCAGTCGCCGGCGCAGCACAGCACCTGAATCACCTCCTCGTTGATGTGGAGGCAGAACAACCCCTGGCCTTCCACGAAAAAACGCACCTCATCCTCGGCATGGGTATGTTCCTCGAGAAATTTCGCCCGCAGGGCGACGCGATCAGGGTGGTCTGGTGTGATGCGGATCGCGTCGACGGTCGCATAATCACCGCCCGCCTGCACTGCAGTGATTTCGTCGCGGTAGGCGTGAAGGATGCTGTCCTGGTCAGCGCCCGGGGCTAAGGACTGCCGAGCCGGCCAGCGTTCGAAACGAATGCCACGGCGCCGCAGTTCGGTCTGAATCACGCGGACGTCTTCACTTTCGAGGTTGGCCTCCTCGTGACTGGATGTGGCAGGTGGCTCGATGGAATAAAGACGCAGGTGGCTCATGGGGCCTTGAGGCTGCTCGATGAGGTCATCCTGCCCGCATCCCGATCCTTAACGCGTGGCCATCACCCTGGGAGGGCTGTTGCCCTGCACCACCCACACCGATGCTTCGCTCGTTTCGTCTGCGGCCCCTCGCTGCTTCGATCGCTCCGCTCGCTGGCCTTGGGCTGGCGGTCATGGCTCCGGTCTCCCGGGCTGCGGATGCCAATCCGGCGGTGGGGCTGAGCCTTCAGGTGGCGCCCCTCGCCAAGGCGGTCGGTCAGCCGCCGCGAGCGGGCAGTGCCGCTCTGGCCAGGGATCTTTCCGTGCTGCGTTGGATCCAGACGAGCCGGGATCCGCAGCAGGTGCGCCATGCCTGGACTTACCTCGATCGGGTACCCACCGCCTTTGAACCGGCAATCGGTTCCGACCTCAGCAAGACAGCCCCGCGTATCAAGGCCGGTGTGCCCGCTTTCGTGAAGGTGGTGGAGACGGTCAAAGATCAGCTCAAGGAGTCCATCGCTCGCCCGCGTCCGTTTCTGAGCCACGCCGATCTCAAACCTTGTTTGCCGCTGGAGCGCTCGAAGAGCTATCCCAGTGGCCATGCCACCTGGTACACAGCCACCAGCCTGCTTCTGGCTGATCTTTTGCCGCAGCGGCGCGAGCGATTGCTGGCGGTGGGTGAGCAGGGGGTGGCCGCCCGGGTCACCTGTGGCGTGCACTACCCAAGCGATGTGGAGGCTGGACAGCGGCTGGCTGCGGCTGGAGTGGCCCAGATCCTTGCCAGCGACCAGTGGCAGCGGTTCAAGGCGTCGGTGCAGGAGGAGGTGAAGGCCCTGATGGTGCCGCCGCCCGCCGGACTCCCTCTGCTGTTCGACTGAACGGCGTGGCTTAGAACGTGCCCAGTCATGGTCATCGTTCTGAACAGCGCTGCACCTCCTCTTGTTGCATCGCCCGTGTCCGCGCCCGGCTTGGCGCTGATCGGGGTGGGTCCGGGGAATCCCGAGTGGCTCACCCTCGCGGCCCATCAGGCCCTGCAGCAGGCGGAGGTGGTGGCCTATCCGGTGGCGAGACGCGACGCCACCGGCATGGCGGCCACGATCGTGGAGCGGTTTCTGCTGCCGGAGCAGCAACGGTTACCCCTGGTGTTCCCGATGGTTCGGGCCATGGAATCGCTGCGACCGGCCTGGATCGCTGCGGCCGATGCGCTGGCGGCGGCGGTGACGGCTGGTCGGCGCGTGGTGTTTCTGTGCGAGGGGGATGTGTCGCTCTTCGCCACGGGGAGTTACGTGCTGCTCGCGCTGCGGCAGCACCACCCCGACTGTCCGGTGCGCCTCATCCCCGGGGTGTCCTCCGTAGCGGCGGCGGCAGCCCAGGGGGCCTGGCCCCTGGCCCTGCAGCAGGAGGGATTGCTGATCCGTCCCTGCCCCGACGATGCTGCGGCGCTTCAGCGTGTGTTGCGCTGGGCGCAGGAGGAGAACACGGTGCTGGCCCTGCTCAAGCTGGGCCAGCGTTGGCGCTGGGTGCAGCCGTTGCTGGCGGAGCAACAGCTTCTTCACAACGCCCTGTTCGCAGAGCGGATCGGCTGGCCCGATCAGCGGGTGCTGCCGGCGGCGGCGGTGCCGGCGGGGGAACGGCCCTATTTCTCCCAGCTATTGATCCGCCAGGGTGAGGTTTTGGCCGATGTCTGAACTCGGCGTTCTGTGCATGGCGTTGCCGGCACTCACCCCACTGCAGTGGTGCGCGCTGGTGCACCCGGTGCTGATCATCCTGTTTGTGTACCCCGTGGTGGGTGCGACGATCCGCTTGGGGATTCTGGCGCGAGAACGCCGGCTGCAGATCAATCCGATCGCCCCCACCGTGCCGATCGAACATGCCGACCATGGCCGCTGGGTGACGGGGGCGCTGGTGCTGGCGGTTCTGCTGGCCTTCTCCCAGGAGGTGGCGGCCGCCTGGATTGAGCAGCCCCTCGATCCGGCCGAGGTTCCCGCCCGCTTGCTGGCGCTGGTGGTGGCCACCCTGGGCGTGCTGGCGGCCTTGGCCGCCCTGCTGCGGGCGTCCCGCACCTCCCGTCGGCTCGGCTGGGGCCTGGCCTGCTGGTTGGGCCTGCTGCTGCTGGGCTCCCAGCCGGAGGTGGAGCGCCTGGCGGATTCTCCGTTGCAGGCCCTGTTCTGGCAGTCCCATTTCTGGGGTGGGGTGCTGCTGACCGGCTGTTTCTTGCTCTCGACGGCGCTGCAGGCAGAAATTGCGGCCAGGCCGCGGATCCGTCGTATGCACGTGGCTCTCAACCTGCTGGTGGCTCTGCTGTTCGCCACCCAGGCGATCAGCGGGACCCGAACATTGCTGTTGGCTTGACGGTCTGCGGGATCAGGCTGCGGGCGAATGGGCCAGGCCCGCGCCACGGCGGTGGAATTCGTGCGATCAGGGCCAGAAGCGCCCGCCATTCGCCCTTGGCCTGCCGGTCGACCCAGCATCCCGGTCGCGTGAACAGCCAGCGCAACAGGGCGTGCCGTTGGTGGTTGCTCAGCTCGCCCCAGTCGAGTGCCAGACGACCGCGCTCCTGGGCACACAGCGTCACGCTGAGTGGGGGCACATCGGGGCTCCAGTGCAGGCAGGTGCTGCTCACCAGCGGCGGTGGCGGCTCCGTCACGGTCAGTTCGACGCCCCGTTCGCTGATCGCCGTGATCCGGCAGGGATGGCTGTGCCCGCCCGCGTCTTCGAGGCGGGCTTCCCAATCCATGGCCTGCCAGGGTGCCGGGTCGGTGGCGGCGGGATCCCAGCAGGCCCGCAGGGCCACCAGCAGGCTCAGGAGATTCAGCAGCGCCCAGACCAGGCCCACCGGTTGGCCTTGCAGGGCCAGGCCCAAGAGCGGCGTCGTTGGCACAAGCAGCCCCACCAGGTTGAAGCCATTGAGCAGGATCAACAGCAGCAGGGGGGCTACCAGGGGCAGGCTCCAGCTACCCCGGTCGCGGCGTTGATGTTTCGGGGTGACTCGGAAGCCACCCAGGCGACCCCAGAGCTGGCTGATCACCGTGATGGTGAGAGGCACGGTGAGCACCCATCCGGTCAGTTCACTGAGGAAGGCGGCGCGGGAGCCCCGGTTCAGCCAGCCCAGGCTGAGCAGCAGGGTGGCCCACAGCGGTAGCAGCAAGGCCACGGCCGCTTCGGCCGTCAGGCGGATCGGCACCACGCCCAGGAGGCCGTAGCTGAGGGGCATCAGCAGCAGCACAAGCCGCGGCAGATTGTTGAACCAGTGCACGACTCCCTCCAGATAGGCGAGGCGTTGCCCTGCCGGCAGCCCCGTGCCCCCGAGAGGCCCCTCTTTCATGCGCAGGCTCTGCAAGGTGCCCGCCGCCCATCGCTGCCGTTGGCGCACGAAGTCGGCCATGGATTCCGCGGCCAGGCCAGCGCTGAGCTTTTCCTGCAGATAGCGGAGGCGCCACCCCTGGCGACGGAGGGCGATTCCGGTGACGAAATCCTCTGAAATCGCCTGTTCCACGAAGCCACCCACGCTGTTGAGCGCCTCGCGGCGTACCAGAAAGGCCGTGCCAGCGCACACCACCGCCCCCCAGCCGTCGCGAACGGGCTCGATCCAGCGGTAGAAGCTCTCCTCATCGGAGAGCAGCCAGTGTTCCATGCGCAGATTGCGCATCACCGGATCGGCGTTGATGAAGGTCTGCGGCGTCTGCACCAGCGCCACATCGGGCTCCTGCAGAAAGCCGATGCAGCGCTCCAGGAAATGGCGCTGGGGAATGAAATCGGCATCGAACACGGCCACCAGTTCGCCGTGGCTATGGCGCAGACCGTGGTTGAGATTGCCGGCTTTGGCGCCATGGCGCTCCGGGCGGTGTAGGTAGCGACAGCCAAGGGAGCTGGCCAGTTGCCGCACCTCCGGCCGGCCGCTGTCATCGAGAACCCACACCGTGGTGCGGGGGTAGGTCTGGGCGCAGCAGCCCACCAGGCTGCGCTCCAGCACGGCCAGCGGTTCGCCCCGGGTGGGCACCAGGATGTCGACGCTGGGTCGCCAGCTGCTCTGCTGCCATTGCCGCCACCGCGCGTCGGCTTCGTGCCGACGGTCAGGGAAAGGGCGCCAGGCCAGCCAAAGGGGAATCAGGCCTGTGAGCAGCAGCCATCCCTCCGCCAGGAGCAACACCAGGCTGAGGGCCGTGCTGAGCGTGCTGCTCAGGTTGAGGCTGTCGCTGACGCGCCAGACCAGATAGCGGAGGGTGAGCAGGTTGATCAGCAGGATCAGGCTGCGTCGTGCCCACAGAGGCGACTGTTGCTCAGGGCGTCGCTGCAGCCAGAGGGGCCAGATCAGCACCAGGAGGGGAAGCCAGACGGCTGCGCTCATCGATCCGCTCATGGATCGGTGCCATCGAGTGTCTGCCTGGCGGTGTCCAGCAGCTCCAGCGCGGCCGCAGGCGTGGGGGCCCGTATCAGGGCATGGCGCAGCTGGGGGGCGCCGGGAAAGCCGGTGCAGGTCCAACTCATGTGCTTGCGGGCGATCAGCAGGCCGTGGTCGCCGCGGCTGGCGACGAGGGCCTGCAGCTGATCGCGGGCCAGCTCGAGGCGTTCGGCCCCGGCCGGCGTGGCGGGAATGGGCCGTCCGCAGAGGGCGGCATCGATTTGCCCCACCAGCCATGGGGCGCCCATGCTGCCCCGGCCCACCATCACGCCAGCCGCACCGGTGATGGCCAGGCAGCGTGCAGCATCTTCGGGGTTGTTCACATCACCGTTGGCGATCACAGGAATCGCCAACGCCTCTTGCACCGCGGCGATCGCCTGCCAGTCGGCCGCCCCCTTGAAGCCCTGGTTGCGGGTGCGTCCATGCAGGGTGAGCAGTTGGGCACCGGCTCGCTCCAGCTGCTGGCACCAGCTCACAGCGGCGGCGGATCCAGCCTCAAGCTCACTCCAGCCCAGGCGGGTTTTCACGGTGACGGGAATCGACACGGCTGCGGCCACTGTTTCAACGATGCGGCAGGCCAGCTCCGGGGTCTGGATCAGGCCGCTGCCGCCTCCTTTGCGAGCGATCTTGCGCACGGGACAGCCCATGTTGATGTCGATCAGAAAGGCGCCTGCCGCTTCGGCGCGCCGGGCCGCCTCCGCCATCGCCGCCGGGCGGTGATCGAACAGTTGCACCCCGATCGGTCCCTGCTCTTCCGCCAGTTCCTCCACCTTGCGGCGTCCATGGCCCAGTTCCAGGCTGGTGGCATTCACCATCTCCGTGAACAGCAGCGCATCGGGCGCCCAGCGCCGCACAAGGGAGCGGAACACCCGGTCGCTCACGCCGGCCAGGGGCGACTGCAAGACCCGGCAGCGCAGCTGACGGGAGGTGCCCGACCCCGTCAAATGCAGAGCGCCCTGAGGGCGTGAGGGGGCGATGACCACCATCGATGCAGGCCGTCAAAAAGCGGGCACTTTCTCCATCCTGACCTTCAGGCGACGGTCTGTCGGTGTGGCAGGCGGGCTTTCTGCAGGGTCACCTGCTGCTCGATCGCGTTGCGCAGCCAGGCGGTGGTCGACCAGTCTTCGGCTTGGGCCAACCGCTCCACCTCCTGGGCAAGATCCACCGGCAACTGCAGTGCGTAGCTCTGGATGCTGTGGGGGGACGCGGGTCCGCCGGGCAGCGGTGCATCCATGTGGAGCAGCTGCAGTTTGAGCACCTCCAATCGGGTGTTGGCGCTGTGGCCGCCGCGACGCACCTGGCGCAGGGTGAGTCGTACGGGCTGGCCGGGCCGCACCTGCCGCAGGCTGCGTGGTGGCAGGGGGTGATCGCGACGGTCGCAGAACACCGGTCGGCTCCGTTCGGAGCTGGTGGTGTACGTGAAGGTGACCAAACCATCGCCACTCCATGCGGGGGGAGGGCCGTCGTGGTCGCTCAGATGGGCCAGCAATCGGCGGCGATCGTGGCGCACCCGGCGGAGCACAGGCCTGGGCAGCCGAAACACGAGTCGCTGGGTGGGGCGGTCGGGATCGATCCGGCTGGCCGGTTCGAGGCTGGTGTCGAACACATACATCCCATGAACGTAATGGCCGGATTAAGAAACCGGCACCGCCTGTCGTGAAACGATGGCTCCCGCTGCTGCAGATCCGATGTCGGCATCACCCTGGCCGCTCAGTGTGGAGCTGCTGGAGCGGATCCTCGACGATCGCCTCTCGGATCGTTTCGTGGCAGAACGGATCTGGGAGCGGCTGGGGTACCAGCCGGCGGCGGACGACGGCGGGGAGCCCTGGCGTGCCGGACCCGAGACCCCGGACGCGTGGCGGCAGGCCTTCCCCCAGGCACCGGAGGTGATCGCCACGCGGCCGGCTTCCGTGCAGCTCACCCGGTCGATTCCGCCGGAGTACAAGCAACTGCTCAAACAGCAGCTCGGTTTTCAGGGGTATCGCATCGGTGGCCTCTACCCCCGCCGCACCCGGCGTGCCACCGCGGTGAACTGGCTGCTGGCCTGGCTGGCGGAGCGGGGTGAGTCGCTGCCGCCGCAGGGACCCGTGCCGGAGCTGCTGCCGCCACCGGAGGATCCGGTGCGAGGCCACCCAGGCGATCCACCGGTGGGCTGATCCGATCGCCCCTGTGCTCACACCTGAATGATCACCTTCGTGCCCTTGCGGGTGTTTTCAAACAGCCAGCGGGCCTGGTGAGTGGGCATCCGCACGCAGCCATTGCTGCGCGGCACACCGAAGGCCTGACCGGCGTCTTCCTGCCAGGGGGCGCCGTGCATGCAGATGAGCTCGTTGGCCGTGATGCACATGGCATAAGGCACGCCAGGGGCGACGTAGTTGCGCCCGCGCATAGTGACGGAGCGGTATTTCGTGAGCACGGAGGCGTGACCGGTGGGGGTGGGGGTGGACGCCTTGCCGGTACTGACGGGGATCACCCGCACCACCTGCTCATTTCGGTCGTAAACGGTGAGTTGCTGGTCGGAGAGGTCGACCACGAGTGTGGCGATGAGCTCGAGCATGACTGTGACAGTGGCGACACTGCACCAGGCCTAGCGATCTCACTCGCGTCTCATTAGTCTCTTCCCGGAAATTTTCCTGTTCGCTCTTGGTCGGGTGATGCCGCGGTGCCTTGGTGGCTGGGGGTGGCGGCTCTGTACTGTCAAGATTGAATGTTGTGCTTCCGTTTTGGCACGTCCCGTCGTCGCGATCATCGGGCGTCCCAATGTCGGCAAGTCGACGCTGGTGAACCGCCTCTGCCGCAGTCGGGAGGCGATCGTCCACGACGAGCCCGGTGTGACCCGCGATCGCACCTACCAGGACGGCTACTGGGGCGATCGGGAGTTCAAGCTCGTCGACACCGGTGGGTTGGTGTTCGACGACGACAGCGAGTTTCTGCCAGAGATCCGCGAACAGGCGTCTCTGGCTATGGCCGAGGCCTCCGTGGCCGTCGTGATCGTGGATGGCCAGCAAGGGGTGACGGCGGCGGATGAATCGATCGCCGAGTGGCTCCGCAGTCAGGCTTGCCCCACGCTGCTGGCCGTCAATAAGTGCGAATCCCCCGAGCAGGGCTTGGCGATGGCGGCTGAGTTCTGGGGGCTAGGCCTGGGCGAGCCCTACCCGATTTCTGCCATTCATGGTGCGGGCACCGGGGAACTGCTCGACAAGGTGCTCACCTTTCTGCCCCCCAAGGATCAGGAGGGAGACGAGGCGGAACCGATCCAGATGGCGATCATCGGGCGTCCCAATGTGGGCAAATCGAGCCTCTTGAATGCGATCTGCGGTGAGCCGCGCGCCATTGTCAGCCCGATTCGTGGCACCACCCGCGACACGATCGACACCCGGCTCGAGCGCAATGGCCTCAGCTGGCGGCTGGTGGACACCGCCGGGATTCGCCGGCGCCGCAGTGTCAATTACGGCCCGGAGTTTTTCGGCATCAACCGCAGCTTCAAGGCGATCGAACGCAGCGATGTGTGCGTACTGGTGATTGATGCGTTGGATGGCGTCACCGAGCAGGATCAGCGCCTTGCCGGTCGGATCGAGGAGGAGGGACGCGCCTGTGTGGTGGTGGTGAACAAATGGGATGCGGTGGAGAAAGACAGCCACACCATGCCGGCGATGGAGAAGGAGCTGCGCGCCAAGCTCTACTTCCTCGACTGGGCGCCGATGCTGTTCACCTCGGCACTCACCGGTCAGAGGGTTGACAGCATTTTTGCGCTGGCAGCCCTGGCGGTGGAGCAGCACCGCCGCAGGGTCAGCACCTCGGTGGTCAACGAGGTGCTCAAGGAAGCCCTCAGCTGGCGTAGCCCCCCCACCACCCGCGGCGGCCGGCAGGGGCGGGTGTATTACGGCACCCAGGTGGCCGTCCGGCCTCCGAGCTTCACCCTGTTCGTGAATGAGCCCAAGTTGTTCGGCGACACCTATCGGCGCTACGTGGAACGACAGATCCGTGAGGGTTTGGGTTTTGACGGCACGCCATTGAAACTCTTCTGGCGAGGCAAGCAGCAACGGGATGCTGAGCGCGATCTGGCCCGCCAGCAGCAACGTCAGGGCTGACGGATGGACTGGCTGCGGCAAATTCCGATCGGGCAGTACGTGGACGGCAGCAGCAGCTGGCTACGGCGGCTTGATCCGCGTCTGAAGCTGGCTTGGGTGCTGCTGTTTCTGCTCACCCCCGTGCTGGCTGGTCCGCTCTGGCGCCTGGGCCTGCTGGGCCTCTTGCTCTTGCTCACGCTGTTCAGTGGGCTACCGCCGCGGTTGTGGTGGCGCTCTCTTTTGCTCTTGAGCCTGCTCGGTGTGGGCGTTGGACTCCTGGCCGCCCTGCTGCCCACCGGTGATCCAGCCGCGACCCTGCCGTTGCGCTCTCCGCAGGAACTCCCCGATCTGACGATCCCTCCATCAGGCTGGGAGCTGTTGCGCCTCGGCCCCCTGAAACTCGGGCCGTTCACGCTCGGGCCCTTCGTGGTGGATCGGCGCTCGGCTGAGCTCGGACTCAGCAGCGCCACGCTGATTGTCACGGTGGTGCACAGCGTCAATCTGATGCTGCTCACCACGCCCAGTGAGGAGCTGGTATGGGCCCTGAGCTGGTTGATGGCACCGCTGGCCGTGCTGGGCCTGCCCGTGGATCGCCTCAGCTTCCAGCTGTTGCTGGCGCTTCGATTCCTGCCGCTGGTGCAGGAAGAGTTGCAGAACCTGTTGCGGGCACTCGCCAGTCGGGCGGTCAATCTGAAAAGCCTCGGATTCAAAGCGTCCTTCGGCCTGGTGCTCGCCGTGGCTGAGCGCCTTCTCGCCAACATCCTGCTGCGCGCCGAGCAGGGCGCGGATGCCCTGCTGGTGCGGGGTGGGCGCTGGTGCCCTGCCGCCGCGTTCCGCCCGGCCGCGGCGGTGGCTTGGCGCGACCATCTGCGCAATGGTGCAGGGGTGGGGCTGCTGCTGCTGTTGCTCGGGCTGCGCGGGAAGTACGGTGCCCTGTGATCTGCATGACTGCCACCGTGGGTGCCGAGCGCTATCTCAATCACCCCACGTTTGGCATGCTCTATCGCGTGGCGCCGGCGGGCGAAGGCCGCGACATCTACGCCACGCTCTACGCGCAACGGATGTTTTTCCTGGTGACGCTGCAACCGCGGGGCGCTCAATTTGAGGTGATTCCCTATCAGGATGCTCGTCATCATGCTGAGCTCAACCTGGCCCGCAGTCGCCGGGATGGCTCCCCGGAGCAGGAGCGCTGGAAGCAGCTGTTCGACCAGACTTTTATCTGAGACCTTGATTAGGTCGGTCTGTTCTTCTGGAACAGGTGCCGACCCAGGAGCCTGTCCATGGACGCACATGATCTTTCCCGGCGCTGGCAGAGCTTGATGGCAGCCCTGCCACCGTCGGCCCGGTTGTTGGCGGTGAGCAAAGGGCATCCAGCGGTGGCGATTCGTGACCTTGCTGCCCTCGGTCAGGAGGCCTTCGGGGAGAGTCGTGTCCAGGAGGCGTTGCGGAAACAGGAGGAACTTGCGGATCTGACCCAGCTGCAGTGGCATTTCATCGGTCGCCTGCAGGCGAACAAGGTGCGCCAGGTGCTGCGCGCTTTTGGCACGATTCATTCCCTTGACAGCCTTGCCCTGTGTGAACGGGTCTCGCGCATTGCTGGAGAAGAACGGTGCCAGCCGCGGGTGATGCTGCAGGTGAAGCTCCGTCCGGACCCGAACAAGGGAGGCTGGGATCCCAAGGACCTGCGCCAGGTCTGGCCGGATTTGCAACGGTTGCCCCATTGCTCCATCGTTGGCCTGATGACCATCGCCCCCCTGGGGCTGGCGCCTGAGGAGCGCTTGGCCCTGTTTCGCGACTGTCGTCAGCTCGCGGATGACTTGGACCTCAGCGAGTGCTCCATGGGGATGAGTGGCGATTGGGCTGAGGCGGTGCATGCCGGTGCCACCTGGGTACGACTCGGGTCTGCGTTGTTCGGAGAGCGTTCGATACAGCAATCGGTGGCTTGACGCTTGCTCTCATTCCGTCGGAGCGCTATCTAGGGTCAAGGTTTTTCAAACGTCCGGTGTCGCTCATTTCCCGCCTTCGCGCCGTTGTTGCCGGTGATGATTATCTCGATGGCGAATATGACGATCTCGATTACGACACCGGCGAGGAGCTGGAGACTGACGGCGGGGCCAGCCATGCCTCCGGTGGCGCTCTCGCCCCTCTCGGCTCCGCCAATCCTTTCGCCAGTGATGAGGCCTTTGCCAGCAGCTCCAATGTGATCGGCATGCCTGGAATCAGCACGGCGGCCACCGAAGTGATGCTGATGGAGCCCCGCAGTTTTGACGAAATGCCTCGGGCGATTCAGGCCCTGCGTGAACGCAAAACCATCATCCTCAATCTCACGATGATGGAACCCGATCAGGCGCAGCGTGCTGTTGATTTCGTGGCGGGTGGCACCTTCGCCATTGATGGTCATCAGGAACGCGTGGGTGAAAGCATTTTTCTCTTCGCCCCCAGCTGCGTCACCGTGACCAACGCCCATCAAGACGAAGCCTCCTCACCCACCGTGGTGACGAAAGATGTGGAGCAGGCTTCCGCTGAGGCCAGTGTCGCCCCCGCTCCCGCCTGGGGCGGTGCCGCGGCTCTCTGAGTCGGCGGGTTGCTCGGGTGTCACACACGCTTGGGGTGATTGGCCTGGGTCGGATGGCCCAGGCTCTGCTTTGGCCACTGCTGGACGAAGGTGTTGTGTCCGCCACGGACGTGATGGCCGTGGTGGGCCATGCCGCTTCAGCCCAACGGTTGCAGGCGGCCGGTCCAGCTGGGTTGACTCTCTTGCCTGCGACGGATCCGGCAGCCTCAGCCGTCTGGGGATCTGCGATTCAGCTCTTGGCGATCAAACCGCAGCAGCTTGATGCCGTAGCCGCCACCGTTCCGGCGGTTGCGCCAGAAGCCCAGCCCCTGCTGATTTCTGTGCTCGCGGGAGTGAGCCTGGAGCGCTTGCAGAAGGCGTTCCCCGGGCGCCGATGTGTGCGTGCCGTTCCCAACACCCCTTGTTTGGTGCGGGCTGGTCTCACCGGTCTGGCCTGGGGGCAGGGCGTAACGGCCGCCGATCGTGAGCGGGTCAAGGCGTTCTTCTCGCCGGTGAGCGAAGTGCTTGAGCTGGCAGAGGATCGGTTGGATGCCTTTCTGGCCCTCACCTCATCGGGTCCGGCCTACGTGGCGCTGGTGGCCGAGGCGATGGCCGATGGGGCGGTGGCGGCCGGTCTGCCGAGGGATCTCTCCCACCACCTCGCCCATCGCACTCTGGCGGGAACCGCAGCGCTCCTGCAGGAGCAGGAGCTCCACCCCGGCCAGCTCAAAGACATGGTCGCCTCCCCTGGTGGTACGACGATGGCGGCCCTGCGCCGGCTGGAGCAGGCGGGGGTGCGTTCAGCCCTGATCGAGGCGGTGGTGGCGGCCGCTGAACATGGACGCCAATTGCGCTGAAGCGGCTCCCGATTTCAGGCCGCCGTGCGGCTGGTGGTGCTCAGTAGGTCGGCGTAGAGGGATTCAATCGCATCGATATTGCGGCTCAGCGTGTAGCGCTCCAGCACGCGCTGGCGGGCACGTTGTCCGAGTTCGGCCGTGAGCACCGGTTGATCGCGCAACACCGGCAGCAGGGTGCGCAGCTGGGTGGTGACCCCCTGGGTGCTGAGCACGATGCCAGCCCCGTCGGCGAGCACCTCGCCATCGGCCCCCGCGTCGGTGGCCACACAGGCACAGCCGCTAGCCATCGCTTCCAGCAGGGCCAGCGACAGCCCCTCCACCAGGCTGGGCAGCACAAACACCTCGGCGCATTGCATCAGGGCCACGCGGGTGGCCAGATTCGATTCGTAGCCCCACCAGCTCACGGAGCTTTGGCCATGGGCGTTCTGCAGGGTGGCCCGCAGGGGACCATCCCCCACGATCACCAGCCGGCATCCCTTCGGGCTCACCAGGCGCCACGCCTTCAGCAGCGCCTCCACATTCTTCTCGGTGGCGATCCGTCCCATGTAGAGGAAGATCCGCTCGGAGCCAAGACGTTCACGCACCGCCTGCTGCGCTGACGATTTCGGCTCGCTGTCTGTGGACGGGGACCAGCAGAGCGGATCGACACCGTTGGGGATCACCGCCAAGCGGCTGTCACGCACCCCGAGGCGGGCGAGCACCTCCGCCTGGAGCTCGGAGAACACAATCACCCGGTCGTAACGGGCCAGGGCCGGCGCATAGAGCTGATAGGTGAGCTGCTGGGTGCCGGCGGTGAGATTGCGCAGGCCGGCGTCGAAGGGAGGGTGGAAGGTAGCCACCAGGGGGACGCCCAGTTGCTGGCAGAGGTCGGGAAGCCGGAAGTCGAGGGGCGAGAGGGTGAGGCTGGCGTGCACCAGATCGGGCTTGAGGCGCTCCAGTGATTCCCTCAGCTCCCTTTGGGCACCGGGAGATGGAATCGTGTAAACCTGCGACTTCACCAGGTAAGGCAGGCTCACATCCGGATCGTTGGCCAGCAGTGATGTGGTGCCGCTGCCGGGAACGCCGGGATTATCGAAATGAATGAAGCTGGTCTGGTGACCCCGTGCTCTCAGGGCCTCGGTCGTGCTCAGCCCGTAGGTGACGTTGCCGCAGAACGGTGTTTTTTTGCCCAGCCAGGCGATATGCGCCACCTGCCGCTTCCCTTCTGCTGAACCAGAAAGTTAGCAGCGTTGCCAGGGGCGTTCGATCAGAGCAGCGATCAGGGCCAGGAGCGCCAGCAGCCCCAGCACAGGCGACAGGCCGATGCTGCTCACCAGGGTGCCTGCCAGCACCAGGGGAAGGCTCAGGGCGATGTTGATCAGGTTGTTCTGCAGACCGAACACGCGCCCCCGCTGCTGTTCCGGGGTGTCTTCCTGGATGGTCGTCTGCGCCGGAATCGCCACCAGGGCGGCACCGATGCCGAGGATGCCGCAAAGGGTGAGGGTGGCGGCCAGCGAACCCTTGAACTGGCTGAGCAGCAGCAGGGTCCAGGTGATCGTGCCGAGGCCGGTGGCCGTGAGGCGGCGGCGGCTGAAATGGTGACCCAGCTGCGCCACCACTACGGCACCCACCGCCATCCCCAGGCCGCTCATCGCCAGCAGGGTGCCGAAGCCCGAGGGGCCTAGGCTGCTGATCAGGGCCGCCAGCTGTAGGGCGAGCACATACAGGGCCGCCAGCAGGCTGTAAAGCAGCCCAAGATGCACCATGGCACTGCGCACCGTGGGGAAGCGTTGCAGCACCTGCAGCCCTTCCATGATTTCGTGCCACACGGAGCGACCGGAGAGGTTGCGGGGTGGTTCGGCGCGATCAATCGCCAGCAGGCACAACGCGGCCATGCCGTAGCAGAAGGGCAGCAGAACGAATTCGCCGCCTTCCAGGCCGATCCGTTCGGAGAGATGGTTCAGCCCACGCAGGATCGGTTCGCCCAGGGCGAAGCCCACGATCGTGGCCCCCATGCTCGTGGTCTGATACAGGGAATTGGCGGCGAGCAGGTGCTCCCCAGGCACCAGCCAGGTGATGGCGGCCTGTTCAGCCGGGGCGAAGAACTGGGTGAGGATCGATTCCAGGAAGGTCATCAGCACCAGACCCCAATACCCCCAGGGCAAACCAAGGATCAGGGGGCCTGGGATCAGAAAGAGAGGGGTGAACAACACCAGCAGGGCCCGCAGCCCGTTGGAGGCCACCATCACCCGGCGCTTGGGCCAGCGGTCCACCCATACGCCGGCCACACTGCCCAGCACCATGGCCGGAATGGTGTTGGCCACGAAAATGCCGGTGGCCAGGAGGGTGATCACCTGGGTGCGGGTGCTGATGTCGAAGCCGATATCCGAGGCCACCTCCGCCAGAACGCCGTTCTGCTCAGAGCTGAGCAGCAAGTGCTGATCGATGAGAAACACCATCAGCACGATGTAGAACTTGTCGGCCAGCTGGGAGAAGATCTGGCCGATCCAGAGCTTGCGAAAGTCCACGAGGCGGAGCACCGCCTGCAGGCCTCGCCCGCCCTCAGGGTTTTCACTGGTCGGCAGGGCCGGCTCCGGAGTGTTCAGGGATGGACCGCTCAAGATGCCTTGGGTGACCGCGTCATGATCGCCCAGCCTCACGCACCATGGCGAGCGCGCGGACGGGCCGGGGGAGATGGCTGCGGATCCAGCACTCCACCACGGTGAGGAGGCGTAGCCACACGTCGGGAGGCCCCATCAGGGCGCCATCCCGCCGGCGGGGCAGTTCGGCCCTTGGCAGCCGTTGCAGCAGGGCCAGTTCGGAGGGATTGAGTTGAATCGCAGCCCCCGGTTGCGACCCGATGGCGAAGCCTTCGTCTGCGAGCAGACTGCAGCGCCATTCCCACTGGCCAATCGGCGGCAGCAGGGGGGCTCCGCTGCGGCAGCAGCTCTGCAAAGGAAGTCCATAGCCGCCAAGGGCGAGCAGGTGCACGGCAGCCTGCACCGTGGTGGCCAGGGCGAGGCCGGGTTCCGGTGTGGGAGTCCGGCTGCAGGTTTCCAGCCGCTCCAGATGCATCAGCACCGTGTCGAGCAGGCCGGGAATCGGGTCATCCCCAGCCACCAGGGCGATGCAGAGCTCGGCCAGGGCCTGAGCCCCGGCCAGGGTGTCGAGCCGTTGGCCGACGGCATTGAAGCTGTGCTGCACCCGCAGTTGCCGGAGGCGCGGAAGACCGCGACGGCCCACCACCTGGAGTTCCAGCAGGGTGAGGGGAACGGCGGCGGCCAGGCTGCTGCGGGGCCGGCGTGCGCCGGGTACGGCCAGCCGGATCACGCCTGTCTCAGCGCTCAGCACCGTGAGCAAGCGGTCGTGCTCCCCGAGGGGGCCTGCCTTGAGGGCGAGAGCCTCGAGGCGCCGGTCAGTCCCCACGGGCGTCGTTCGCCTGGGGGCGGCGCAGTTCCTGCAGCAGCGAGGGACCGCGGCTGGTACCGATGGCCGTGGCACCGGCTTCCACCAGGGCGATGCAGTGGTCGAGCCGATGCACGCCCCCCACGGCTTTGATGCCGCAGCGGCCCCGGCAGAGCATGCGCAGCCGGATGATCTGCTCCGGGGTGGCGGGTCCGCCGAAGCCATGGCCGCTCTGTATGGCGGCAGCACCGGCATCGATCGAAGCCTCCACGGCCAGTTGCAGAGATTCCCCTTCGCAGCGGGTCAGGTCGAGGATCACAGTCAGTGGCAGGCCGATGCCAGCCAGAGCGGCCAGTTCTTCGGCGAAACAGTTGGTGTCTCCGGCGGCGAGAGCGGCCAGATCCGGTGCCACATCGAGGGCCTCGGCCCCATGCTCTGCTGCCCATTCCGCCTCCGCCTGTTTCAGGCTGCTCGGCAGGGCCCCGAACGGGAAAGCGATTGAGGCGATCAGGCGTGTGGCACCAGGCGGCCCCAGCCGTTGCCGCACGATCGGCAGGTGGCGAAGGCTCGTGCAGAGCCCGCCCAGGCCGAGCTGGCGGGCGGCATCACACCCCTCCAGGAGCTGATCCGGCATCAGGTGGGGATCGAGCAGGGCCTGGTGGATCAGGGGGGGCAGCTCCGGTAGCTCTCGCTGTCGTCCGGACGCTTGGGACATCAAGGCAATGGTGGTGTTCAGTTCCGAGCCTGAATCACGCCGTAACCGCCATGGTTCCGGCGGTAGATCACCTGCAGGTCGCCCGTGCTGGCATCACGAAACAGGTAAAAGTCGTGATCGATCACGTCCAGTTGGTGCCGCGCCTCCTCCAGGCTCATCGGCGGCATGGCGAAATACTTGCGGCGCACGCCTGGATCAGGCAGCTGTACCTCCTTGCCATCGAGCAGAGACCCATCGATCGGAGCCGCGTCCGCGATCGCATCGGTCGGCGGTGTCTCGCTGGCCCGATGACCGTTGCTGTGGTGATGATCGCTGTGGCGTTCCTTGAAGCGACGCAGCTGGCGGCTGAGCTTGCTCGCCACCAGATCAATGCTGGCGTAAAGGTTTTCACTGCGCTCCTGGGCCCGGATCACCGTGCCATTCGCGAACACGGTGACTTCGGCGGTCTGTTGCGGCACCCGCGGGTTCCGGGCCACCGAGAGATGCACATCCGCTTCCTTCACCATGTCGTTGTAGTGCTGCACCGCCCGCTCGAGTTTTGACTGGGTGTAGTCGCGCAGAGCAGGGGTCAGTTCAAGATTGCGACCATGGATCAGCAGCTTCATGGCATCCCTCCGGTGCCGGTTGATATCCGCAAGCTAGAGACGCCATCCCCGTCAGCCCAGAGGGCTGCGGCATTTCTTTTTGAGCCCTCTTCGCCGGTGGCCTTTCCCGAGGCCTGGGGCTGGCAACGCCGCTGGCAGGAGCGGCTGCTGGCGGAGCAGGGTGCTGCTGCCCCGGAGGCGGTGTGGTTGCTGCAGCATCCCCCTTGCTACACCCTTGGCCGCGGTGCCAGTGAGGAGCATCTGCGTTTTGATCCCTCCACCCCTCCGGCGCCTCTGCATCGGATTGATCGGGGCGGTGAGGTGACCCATCACGCCCCGGGGCAGCTGGTGGCTTATCCGGTGCTCGACCTGCGCCGGCATCAGCCCGACCTGCACTGGTATCTGCGTCAGCTGGAGCAGGTGGTGCTCGATGTGTTGCTGGCGCTGGAGCTGCGGGGGGAGCGCATCAATGGCCTGACCGGCATCTGGCTCGAGGGGCGCAAGCTGGCGGCGATTGGCGTGGGCTGCCGTCGCTGGGTCACCCAGCACGGCCTGGCGCTCAACGTGAGTTGCGATCTGCGTGGCTTCGAGGCCGTTGTGCCCTGTGGCCTCGTGGGCCGGGCGGTGGGGAGCCTGAATGCATGGATCCCGGGCCTGACGGTGGCGCAGGTGCAGCCGCTGTTGCGTCAGGCCCTGGCAGAACGCTTCCACCTGCGCTGGCTTGCCGGCGAGGCCATTGCCGAACCGGAGCTGGGGTGATAGCCCTGGGCGACCCTGTTCCACCGTCGTGACATCGTCTGCTGCTCAAGCCACCTGGACGCCCACCGCTCAAGAGCGCAGCGCCCTGGCCCGTCAGGAGCATGTGCAGGCCCTGGGGCGGGTTGATCAGATCTGGCCCTGGCTGAAGCGGCATCACGGTGAAGTGATGGCGGTGGAAGCTCCTCATGCCACCCACGCGGAGCGGTTCAGTTACCGGGAGCTGGCGGATCGGATCGAGCGGGCCGCCGCAGCCTTTGTCGCCCTCGGTCTCCGCAGCGGGGATGTGGTGGGGCTGTTCGCGGAGAACAGTCCTCGCTGGTTGGTGGCGGATCAGGGTTTGATGCGTGCCGGTGCCGTGGATGCGGTGCGTGGCGCGGCCGCTCCCGTGGAGGAGCTGCGCTACATCCTTGACGATTGCGGCGCTGTGGCCCTGGTGGTGCAGAACGCTGAGATCTGGCACCGACTCGATTTGCCGCCGCAGCTGCGTGCCCGCTTGCGTTTCGTGCTGCAGCTGGAGGGAGAAGCCCCTGAGGGTGTGCTCGATTTCGAGGCTTTTCTCGCCCACGCCGACGTTCAGGTGCCACCTGATCCTGATCAGGGGCGCGGGCGGGAGTCGGCGGCTATCACCACGGCCACGATCCTTTACACGAGCGGTACTACCGGCCAGCCCAAGGGCGTGCCCCTGAGCCACGGCAATCTGTTGCACCAAATGCGCAGTCTCGCTTGCGTCGCCCGCCCGGAGCCCGGCACACCGGTGCTGAGCGTGCTGCCGATCTGGCATGCCTATGAACGCAGCGCTGAGTATTACTTCTTTTCCTGCGCCTGCTCGCAGAGCTACACCACGATCAAGCAGCTGAAGCGGGATCTGCCCCGGGTGAAACCGGTGGTGATGGTGACGGTGCCGCGCTTGTGGGAAGCGGTGCAGGCCGGTTTTGAGGATGTGCTGAAAACCTTCCCCGCGTCTCGCCAGCGTCTGTTGCGGGCGGCGCTCGCCAACAGCAGTGCCTATGGCCTGGCTCGCCGGCGCAGCCGCAATCTGATGCTCGAGCCGGTGCGTCGACGCGACCGGCTCGCGGCCCGGGCCGAAGCGCTGCGGCGCTGGCCCGCCCATGCACTCGCCTCGCGTCTGATCTGGCCGAAGCTGCGGCTCCAGCTCAGTGGCGGCCAGCTGCGTTATCCGATCAATGGCGGTGGGGCGATCGCCCCCCATGTGGATGCCTTTTTTGAAGCCGTTGGCATCGAACTGCTGGTGGGCTACGGCCTCACGGAAACCAGTCCGGTGGTGAGCTGCCGCCGGCCCTGGCGGAATATCCGCGGCAGTTCCGGTCTGCCGATGCCCGACACGGAATTCCGGATCGTCGATCCCGACACCCGCACTCCTCTGGGATTTCGCCAGCGGGGGGTGGTGTTGGTGCGCGGGCCTCAGGTGATGGCTGGGTATCTCGGCAAGCCAGAGGCGACGGCCAAGGTGCTTGATGCTGATGGCTGGTTTGACACCGGCGATCTGGGCATGTTGCTGCCGGATGGTTCCGTGGTGCTCACCGGCCGCGCCAAAGACACCATCGTGCTCAGCAGTGGCGAAAACATTGAACCAGGCCCCCTGGAGGAGGCCCTGGTGGCCAGTGATCTGATCGAGCAGGTGATGCTCGTGGTGCAGGACGAGCGCCAGCTCGGTGCCCTGGTGGTGCCGCGTGCGGCAGCGATGCGGGCCTGGGCGGCGGATCAGGGGCTGCAGCTTGCGGAGGATCTGGGCGGCAGCCCCGGGGATGACAACCTGCTGCGCCTGTTGCGCGGTGAATTGAACCGCCTGCTCAGCCAGCGCCCCGGATCAAGGGCTGATGAGCGCTTGGCGGGGATCGCCCTGGTGGAACCGTTTTCGATTGAGAACGGTCTGCTCACCCAGACGCTCAAACAGCGTCGCGATCGGATCGGCCAGCGTGATGCCGCGGCGATTCGGTCGATCTACAGCCGTTGAGGGCAGGTCCGCTGGCTTGACCAGCGGGCGCCGGGCTGAGACGCTTGGCGCTTCTTCCCAACATCCATGTCTGACGGCACCACCCTGTCGATCAAGCGGTCCATCACGGTGCGCGCCGTGGTGACGCCGGCCTGGAAAGAGGAGGCCGAGCGTGAGCTGAGCAACGCCATTGCCACGAGCGATCAGCAGCTGGCCCAGCTGGAGCAGGAGGGACAGCAGGTGGTGGAGGAGATCCGCAGGCAGAGCGCCAACCCCCTCGATCCCCGTGTGCAGGAGCAGGTGGCTCAGGTGCAGCAGCAGGTGGCCGCCAAGCGGGCCGAGCTGGAGGAGCAGAAGCGGAACGTGCTCCAGCAGCAGGCCCAGGTGCGTGAGCTGGAGATGGAGCAGATCGTGGAGCAGGGTCAGATCGAGAGCTTCTGCGACCTCAAGGTGGGCGACAACCTGGTGACCAAGATGAAGGTCGCCGTGGTGGTGCGCGACGGCGTGGTCGAGTCGATCGAGCAGGGCTGAGCGGACCCGTAAAATCCCCCTACTCAGCCCTTCTGGAGACGGTTTTGGCGACCCACGACATCCCCAGAATGTAGTGGTGGTCTTGTTTTCATAGTTGGAGCAGGGGTTGGAACACACACCAGAATCCTGCTAACCTCGCATCAATGCTGGTGCGAGGTTCTTTTGGTTGGAACGGATCTCGGAACAACTGGTAGGCAGTTGATAACGCTGTCGTTTGTTCTTACCTGATATTTTTATGCCTAAGATTATTTTCAAGGAATTAACACTAAACGATCAAGCATATATCATAAAATATAATCATCGAGACACATTTTATCTCCGAATAAAACGAGATGGCAAAAGATACACGAATGTTTCACTTAAAACAAAAGATTTGAATGTTGCAAAGCAAAATGCGTTAGCAACATATTTGCAGATAGCATCAGAACCACCAAAATCAAGAACCAGAAGATTTGGTTTTGTTGCTGCTTGTGATGAGTTTTTGGATGAGAAAGAGAAAGAGGTTTCTCGCAAACAATTATCTCTAAGATCTCACAATACATATTGCCAACGAATTCGACAGAGAATTATTCCGTTTGCCAAGTTTGTTGGTGTAAAAAACATTGGTGATATTGATAAGAAGACTTTTGAAGGATATCGGACTTATTATCTTGATATTCAGACCAAAGGTAAATGGAAAACTGCTACATCTGGACTTGCTCCTTCGACTATTAATTCTGATATCTCTACTCTTCGTGAATTCCTCAACTGGTGCGTGGAAAAAGAATATCTTGACCCTCGTAAGATTGGTTTAATTAAAAAAGCAATAGACAATACGGATTATCGTGAGGACTCAAACCCAGCATTCTTCCCCGATGAGTTTGCTCGAATGAAAGATGAGCTATACAAGTTCGATACCAACTGCAAGGATGAAGAAGAAGAATGGAAAAAGAGATGGTTTATAAACTATATTCTTTTCCAGTATCATCTCGGTTCAAGACCGCATGAAACTGCCAAGATCCGTTGCGGGAACTGCCGAGTTGAAAAACGACCTGATAATAAGTTGAAGGGAATCGTAGAAATTCCTGCTGATACCAAGAGAGGAAAGAGAACTGCAATTATGAATGGACATACCCTAAAGAGAATTCAAGATCACTTGCGTAAAGGAATTAAGATTAGGAATCAACAGATAGAGAAATACAATCAATTCATCAAGGATGAATTATCCCTTGAAGAACTTGGAGTTGATGATGATATAAGCACTTCAGCAAAACCAAATGCTCGTTATTATGACAAGGATGGAAAGATTGATCTTGTTAAAGTAAAGAAGAGATTTCCTCGCATTAATCTGAAAACTTTGCAATACGACTTTTTAGATCCTGTTTCTAATGATGATCTATTGATGATGAATCCTTTTCTGGTGGGAAGGAAAATGTACCATGCAGAGCATATAAGAACATGGTGGAAAGAGATAATGTCAAAATGTCGGTTTGACAAAAACTATACTTTGTATTCCTTGCGATCAACTCATATTACGCATATGCTTCTTTTAGAGGGTGCGAGAATCAAGGAAGTTGCTGATAATTGTGGGACATCACAAGCAGAAATCGAAAGAACTTACCGAAGATTGAATAATCTTTTGAATATCGATAAACTTGGATTCCATCAGGACAACAAATTTGTATTCCAAGATAAGCAAGGTAGAGAAATCATATTTAAACCAGAGATGGATGATGGTTCTTTTGATTATTTGAGGTAACGACCAGTTTCTACTTTTTTCTCCACTTCCTCCAATCTCTTGAAGATGGTCTCAAAGGTCTCTGCATTGAACTCATCGTTCTCTTCCAGACGCATCACACGACGCATAAGGTCTTGATTGTCCGACGCTGTGGTGTTGGTAGTGCTCTGCGGTTTTCCAGACGTTGAGGGAGATGGAACAGGCACTCCAGAAGCACCTGAGAGCAACTCTCCTTTGGTTTTGAGGTAGGCAATGGCAAGTTGCTCCAGAACCTTCGTGTATCTCTCTCCACGACCCATACAGAAGGATCTGAACTCTTCCAGCACTACTGGATCGAAGTTTGCTGAGAATGCTCCTGCTCTTGCCATACTTCAGCCATATAGGCACTTATGCTACTGGCATAGGCAAGGTCGTGAAAAGTTTGCATGACCTTTACGACCCAGAATTTTCAGTAGAAATTTTTTTTGGTAGAAATAGAACAAGAACTGGATATTGCAAATGTAGGTTAAAGTAGTGATTGATTTTTATCGCATGATCCTGCATATCACGAATACTATTATTCATGCACATAGTTTACACGATAATTTGAATACCAAAAGACTATAGTTCTAGAAAATATTATAAAAATAAAAAATTTCTTGCGTACTTGACCTATAATTTGAGGATGCATCTCAATCATGAACTAGCAAATTTTCTTACTCGTCTAATTACGAACATCTTGACAATTTTACAACGGAAGAAGTGCAACTAGATCTTCAAAGCAATGAGAAATCATTTGTTTCCTCTGCGATGCAATTCATATTTGCTTGTAGTGCAATGCTTCACAGAGAGAGTCTTTTGCTACAATCAGGATCGGTAAGGTGCTTTGATAGTACCTTATGCAAATATCTCGATTTTTCACCACTTCATGAGGTGGATAATTCTTCAATAAACGTTTCCCGTATGCAGTGTCAGGGAAAATCATAAACCTAAATGCATCCACATCTCCCTGATTGCTTTTATGAGTGAGTATATCTATTTTGCCAATCTCAATATTGTTCAATCTTAGGTAGCATGAGTTGTGTTTTGACCAAATTCCATACGATGTTCGAGCATTGACCTCCTCATTTGAGTCACAATTGTTTAGAATCTTGTTTCTATGATCTTCATCAAAAAGAAATCTCTCTTCATCTGATTGAATAGATTGATCAACTTTTTCTGTGTCTTTTACCTCTGGAAGAGATTTGCCTTGATTAACGGTAGAGCATGAAGTTAATAATATTGCAAGGAGAATTAGTAGTTTATGCACTTTCCTCCTCTGATTCACTTTCCCTGTGATCTAAAATTTCAATATCTGAACTTTGTCTCTTTTTGCAGAATTCCAATAATGCCTCTCTTGTTATAGAGGCAATCGTTCGATCTTCGATAAATGCCAGTTTTTTAAGAGAAAGGTGAATATCATTGGATACTAAAAGAGTAATTCTTCTCATGAAATTTTAGTGTCTCTAATTAACCTCTCATGCATGAGGCAGTCATGTCAATATGAATCGCATGAAATTGGTGCTTTATGCAAAGAATGCATCAAATGCTTCGACCAATCTTGGGTACAGCAGCACAACATTCTGCTGGTTTATGCAAAATACGCATCAAATGCTTCGACCAGTCTCGAGCACAGCAGCACAGCAGCACAGCAGTTTTACTCTCTCAAACTGCTATTAACTATGTTTTCTCCAAACAATGCATTTTCTTCTGCTTGAAGGTGTTCTTTTTTCCAGTGCGATATTTGTTCTTTGAGATAGTTTATTGATGACAAATCTTCCTTTTGCTCTTCATCCAGCACGCATAGTTTTGAATAGTAAAACTCAAGTCGTTCTTCGATTTTACGAATAGAATATATCCTTTGCATTGTTATACCTCGTTACCTTTTGTGTTTAGTGCTGTAAGAGTCTCTGATTAGATCTTCCAGAAGATTCTCAATAGAGATTCTTCTCTTTTTAGACAACTCTACAAGCATGTGATAGTGAACGTTGCTTAACTTGATTTGTTTCATCGTTAATCAGATAAAAGTCAGATCCTTCTGCTGCTGATGCACTTTGTAAAGATACTTAAGTGCATATTTGTGTAGATCAGAACGAGTAGGTATGCATAAGTCGTCCATAAGTGATTTTTCAAGATTCCAGAAAGCACCTGCTTCTTTCTCCTTGTAAGACATCTGGAATCTATTTTGTTTCTTGTTTAATACTGGCATTCTTTGTGACTCCTTTTGGTGTATTGATGTTCAAGTGGGATTTTTCAGATTATCCTGTAACTTTATTGGTCTCAGTCTAAGATCACCAGACATACTTTCTTCAAACCAATTCTAAATTACTTTCTTAATGCTTTCACTCACCTTCGGTTCGTGAAAATGCCTGCGGCATGAACCTTCTTGGGATTTTATGGTTAAGACCAAAGGGACAATTTCCTGAAACTCCTTATGTAGTATATAGACAAATTAGAAGTTTAAGATGCACTCTTGCCTTTAATTCACCATGTTTACATTATAATTAAAATTCGATACTTTGTCAAGTCTATTTGACTCAGTAGGATGTTGACTTATGTGGTATCTTGTGACATAATTCACTCATGACTGAAGAGTCAATAATATGCATTTCACACTTAAATCTAATGAATATCACGGATTGCGTTAAACAGATCAAAGATGCTCTTGTCATTTCTGTGGAAGGTAAAACAGTCTATCCAGAAGATTTCCCAATTAAAGATGGTTGGGGGATAGGTTTTAAGTTTGCTTGTCCATATTGCAGCCATAGAAAGCAGAGACCATCCAAGAAAAGAGAAAAGTGTGCAAGGATTTATCCAGTGACAGGTTGTTATACTTACAGATTTAGTTGCAATAAGTGTAATCAGTCTATGAGTATCCACAACTTTCTTGAAGATAAATTCCCTTGCGTATATCAAAGATACAAGAGGGAAAAAATGATGCGGCAGAAAGACTATCGTCCTAAATTTAATGATTGAGTCTTCTCCTGTGATTTGCGTCAAGCAAGATGGTTTTCATCTTTGGTTCTACAGCAATAATAGATTGCCTGAGAATTCCAAAGAAGAGATAGAAGATATCTAATTCATGGTGCTTGTTTTGCATTTTGCATTCTTTGCTCTAATTTCTTCTCCTTGCTTGTCGAAATTTGCAAGCAACTCGTTTGTTTTCGTGTTGTAAATAAAACTTGCTCTTCCCATTGTGTCGTTACCCATAGATGCGTAGACAATTTTATCTATCTCTGCTGATGGCATTACTTCGTTGTAGACTTGATTTCCTATCTTGACGAAAATCAATTCATCTTTCTTGGGTCTGTAGATAAAGGTTTCTTCGTTGGTGCAACTAATTAGGAATTGTGGATTATGTGAGATGATCTTGTGGGTAAGTGATACTGCTGCTGCAACAACTACTGCTGTTATGAATATTTTACTTTGCATCTTGAGACTTAACATATTTCACCATTACTACAGAGCATTCATGAGATTTGATTGTATATTTGTTTTCAATGCATCTGCCAACATTGAAAGATTGAAATGACGATCTAAGTTCGTTGAAGATTTTGTCGTGAATTGTCAGTCCGACCTTTCTTGCAATGATTTCAAGTTCAACATCCATCGAAACCAATCCAGTCCCAATAGAATTTCTTCTACCACTACCAACCTTCATTACTATTGGATTGAAAATTCGATCTTTCCAAGAACTTGGTTTGATTAGTCGTTTCATGTTTTTCAAGCATACCTCCATTCTTTTATGATATTCATCCAGATTTTTGACCTTGCATAAATCACGATCGTCACCACTTTTATAATCCTCAGCACCAAAGATATAAGGCACATCATTTATTATCATGTCGAAGTGATCACTGCAGGACTCGTATTCTGCTAATTCGATGCCACAGCTATGATGGAGTGTGAGGTCTTCTGGTTTGATTCGAGTGTGTTCCAAGCATGTTCCACGAATCAAATCGAGGTTCGTGGATGACAAGTCATATCCCACGACTCGACGACCCTCGTAGGCAGCAGCAATAAGGTTGCTGCCACGACCAGCAAAATTATCCATCACCAGATCTCCTTCCTTACTAAAAAAGTTGATGAACCATCTACTCATCTCAGGATTAGTCTGATAGTTACGAACTGGATTTGTTCCAAAGTATGCCGTCCTCTTGTTGACAATAGTATCTTCTGAATCTGACACCAGTGAACATATCTTTGTAAGTTCTGTATCCTTTCTTTCCCATTTCATTATGCTTTTTGGAATTCCAATCTTATCTTTGACTTCTTTAATTTCATCAGTCCATCGATCCTGCTTAAATTTCATCTGAGCCATAACAAATGCTCTCCTGAAAGTTCGTGCTTTCCCACAAAGTAATAAATTTGCAACCTCAAGTTGAATGTGATCTGGTTCTTTTTGTAGTTTCACCATATCCATCAAGTTCTCGGCAAACTTTGTTTCTGATAGAAGATCCTTTACTTCTGGATTCAGATTGGCAACTGATCGTTTGTATTGATATGTTCTTTTTGTATATCCCATTTGTCTAGCAAGGTCTTCATTCGTGATTTTATCTTCTGTATATTGATTATTTCCCACTACTGCTTTCTTTCCAAGAGCAATTAAGAGTTCTTCTCTTTTGATGATATGTTCTGCAGTTTGAATTGCATTTAATTCAGATCGAACCAAATTTTCCTCAACCTCTATCAGTTGATCTATGCGGTCGTTGCTTTGTCGAACTGTTGCAGTAATGCTGGTTCTTCCAAGAATCTTGAATGCTTCTAATCTATGCAATCCACTCAGTAGAACATAACTCCCATCTTTAAGTGCAACACTAATGTTATGGAGCAATCCAATGTTTTTGATTGATTCAGCAAGATCTTTGATTCTTTCTTCGTCGGTTCTTCTCATTCTTCGATTGACTTTGATTTCGTCAATCGGAATTTCAATCGTATCTTTAGGTTCAGCATTCTCGTAATCGTGCAATTGCGATTCAAACACTTTTGATGCCTGCTCTGAACACTTTATAGATATTAACCACCATCACCGCAAGAGGTGGTGAAATCATTGCATTACCTCAGTTGCTCTCTTTAGTATCCTATGAACTTGAACTGGATGGAAGTACTTCCCAGTTCTGGTCTTGATTCCAGAGGAATTGAGGAGCTCGCATATCTGACGATATGTTTTTCCATCGTTTCTTAGATTTTTGATTAATTCAGAATGTTCGTAAGCATATATTCTTGCTTCGTGTTTTCTTGTTTTATTCAATTCTGCAAGTTTAGGATTTCCAAATTTTACTCCCCGTTCTTTTGCTTCTCGCATACCAGAACGAACTCTTTTAGATATAAATTCTCTTTCTTGTGATGCAAGTATACCATAAAGATGAATTTGAAAATTATCTGCATTAGGAAGTGATGCGATTCTGATATCTACATTCTTCATCTTAGTTAGACGACCAAGAGTTTCAACATCACGAGTCAATCTATCGACCTTCTGAACCAAGAGAGGGCATCGGTTCTTCTGGCAGCACTTAATTGCCTGTTCCAGCACGGGTCGTTCTTTGGCTGCTCCTGACTCGACCTCTACGAACTCTTCGATCACACGAGGGTTGTCCTGCTGCTGCAGGAAGAGGTTGATATCTCTCCTCTGTGCTGCGATGCCGTTGGAGTCGATCCCACCAGTCTTGGCAGTTGAGATTCGTAGTAGCACCACGAAATCTTGAGTTGTTCCGTTTGCCATAGACAACCTTGTGTGTTCCGTATAGGCACAATTGTATTGATGGTATAGGCAATTGGTATAGGTGTTATGCCAGTCGCATAGGTGGTATAGGCAATCTGTCTATACCGACCTCCATGTATGAGGTATCAGTCCCGTAGAGTCGTTTGAATTGCAACTCGGTTGCACTTTTCCTCACTTGGAAAAAGTTGGACCATGAGTTGGAACACCTCTCCTAATCGCACTCAGGCACTGGTTTATGGCAATCCACGACATCTTCATGCCTGCCCTCAGCTCCACCATGACTGAGGGCAAGATTGTGGAGTGGTTGAAGCAGCCTGGCGACAAGGTGGCCAGAGGGGAATCGGTGTTGGTGGTCGAGTCGGATAAGGCCGACATGGACGTGGAGTCGTTCAACGAGGGCTACCTGGCGGCCGTGTTGATGCCCGCCGGCAGCACCGCACCGGTGGGCGAAACGATCGGCCTGATCGTGGAAAGCGAGGCCGAGATTGCTGCGGCACAGGCCAAAGCCGGCGGCGGAGGTGGCGGTGCGGCCCCGGCTGCAGCAGCAGCCCCCGCAGCAGTCACGTCTGCGACCCCGGCGACTCCTGCCGCCTCTGCACCGATCGCGCCTCCAGCGCCTGCAGCCGCCGCTGTGCCGCCGCCCCTAGAGCAGCCTGCCGCTTCGGCGGATGGTCGGATTGTGGCCAGCCCTCGGGCCAAGAAATTGGCGGCCCAAATGGGCGTGGAGCTCACCAAGGTGAGGGGCAGTGGTCCGAATGGCCGGATTCAGGCTGAGGATGTGGAGCGGGCGGCCGGTCGTCCGGTGACGCCACCGCGGGTGGGTGAAGGCACGGCCGCGGCGATCGTCGCCGGGGCTGCGTCTGCATCTTCTACCGCGCCAGCCTCACCCGCTGGTAACAGTTTTGGGGCCCCTGGGGAGACCGTGGCCTTCAACACCCTGCAACAGGCCGTCAATCGCAACATGGAAGCGAGCCTGGCGGTGCCTTGCTTCCGGGTGGGCTACACCATCACGACCGACAAGCTGGACGCCTTCTACAAGCAGGTGAAGCCCAAGGGCGTCACGATGACGGCGCTGCTGGCCAAGGCTGTGGCGGTGACCCTGGCCCGGCACCCCCAAGTGAATGCCGCGACCACGGCTGCGGGGATGGCCTACCCCGCCGATGTGAACGTGGCAATCGCTGTCGCGATGGAAGACGGGGGACTGATTACTCCCGTGCTGCGCCAGGCCGATCGCACTGATCTCTACGCGATGTCTCGTCAGTGGGCCGATCTGGTGAAGCGCTCCCGCAGCAAGCAGCTGCAACCTGAGGAATACAGCACCGGCACCTTCACCCTGTCGAACCTGGGCATGTTCGGTGTGGATCGTTTTGATGCGATCTTGCCTCCGGGCACTGGTGCGATTCTGGCGGTGGCCGCATCACGGCCCACGGTGGTGGCTGGCAACGATGGCTCGATTTCCGTGAAGCGGCAGATGCAGGTGAACCTCACGGCCGACCACCGTGTGATCTACGGCGCTGATGGCGCCGCTTTCCTCAAAGATCTGGCCGAGCTGATTGAAACCAGGCCGGAAAGCCTGGCTCTGTGATCAGGGCCGCCTAAAAGTCTGTCCCTGTAGTCCTTGGCGGGCCTGTCACCATTGGGTTTCGTCAGCGGGTCTCACCGCTCCCGATGCCCGAAACCGCCTCCGTTGCAGCTGATCTGAGCGCACCGGATGATCTGATCAACTTTCTCAAGGCCATTCCCGACGGCCGCTACCGGCGTGGCGTGCGTTACCCGCAGTGGTTCCTGCTGTTGGTGGCGGTGCTTGGGATCCTGAGCGGCTGCAGGAGCTCTCGCGATCTGGAGGCTTTTGCCAAGCGGCACCGGGAGGCGCTGAACCAGGCCCTGGACCTGAACTTCAAGCGCTGGCCGTCAGATGCCACCTTCCTTTACCTGTTCAATAAGGCGCATCTTCAGCAGTTTGGCGAGGTGCTGCAGGCCTGGATGATCAGCCAGATCCCAGGTGGCGCCGAGGGTCTGGACCAACTGGTCTGCGACGGGAAAACCCTGCGGGGCTCCGCCATCGAGACAGATGACGGCAACCACCGGTTCGTTGCCCAGGTCACCGTCTACGCCCGAGCCCTTGGGGTGGCGTTGGCCCAGACGACCTATGACACCCACGAGTCCAGTGAGAAGGCAGCGCTCAAGGAGCTGCTCAGCACGCTTGATCTCAATGGCGTCCTGATCCAGGCCGACGCACTGCACACGACACAGGCGTTTTTCGCTGGTGCCTGGAGCAGGGGGCCGACCTCCTGTTGACCGTCAAATCCAACCAAAAGATCCTGTACCGGCAGATCGGCTGCCAGTTCGAGGGAAAGCGCAAGATCCCTTTTGCAGCAACGGATGTCGAGAAGCGGCACGGACGCCAGACACGCTGGGAACTCAAGGCCAAAGAGGCGCCAGAGCACATCAAGGCGAACTGGCCAGGCAGCGCCTGGATCGTGGAGGTGATCACCAGCAGCACGACCCTCAAAGGCAAGCGGGACATCGCCTGCCACAGATTCATCACCAGCCTGCGCACCACACCAGATGCTCTGCTGCGACTGGTCCGTCAGCGATGGAGCATTGAGAACGAGTGGCACTGGGTGCGCGATACGCAGCTCGGTGAGGACGCACACCGCTACACCAATCGGACCGGTGTCGGCGTGTTCTCCTTCCTGCGAACCGTGGTGATGAACCTGCTGCGCCGTGGTGGCTATCGCTCAATCCGCCAGGGCTTCCGGGAGCTGGCCTACGACATCAAAGGGATGCTGGCGTTGGGTGGGGTTCGGCTCGCGCAGGCGAATTCCGAATGACTTTCAGGCAGCCCTGGCTCTGTGATCAGGAGGGGGGCGTGGTGATCAAGCGATCGCTTCGAATTTAACGATGGCGTCGTTGTAGTCGTAATCAGAGTTGCGATCGTATTGATCTTCAAATCCAACCGTGTAGTCGCCAAGGATGCGGGTATGGGTTGATTCTCCGATCAGATCGTGCCCCAGCGCGAAGATACCCCCTTCTTCTGTGAGAAGAACAGGCGCGAAGAGGCCTGTTTCTTCAACGGTCCAAGTGAATTCGCGCTGGGAATAGGGATTCAGTGTTTTTGAGCCGAATTGCGTTCCACTTTGCTCTTGGCCAAAGGTGTTGATCAAGAGGTCATTCATTTCTGAACTGTCGATGGCGCTGCCGAGGTAGCTCGCCTCACCCGTGATTGGATCTCGGTCGATTTTGATGATGGAAAAGCGATTGGTCATAGCGGCAATCGCATTCACGGCGATTTTGAGACGAGTGCCTTCTGTAAATGAGAAATAGGTATCGTCAGAACTGTCGCGCGCGGTGTCGTCATCGCTGACGGATTCCTTGCCATCAATGACCGGTGCAAAGCTTGCCGTCGCTGAGAAAAGACTGTCGCCAGTCTTGAGTCCCAAAAGCTGATAGCCGTTATCAGTTTCCTGAAGCTGAATAGAGCCTTGGATGGGATCAGGCGAGTTTTTTGTTTGTATTTCAAACTCAAGCGAGTCACCCGCATTCATCATCAAGGCTTGAGGCCCGTTGTCGTATTCGAAAGGAGCTTCTTCATCGGATCCACCCAAGGAGCCGCTGTAGATGCGTTGACCGTCTGCAGTGAGTTTGTAGATATCGATCAAGCTCAAGTAGTCGGTATCAACTTGATCCAGGTCAATCTGGACTGAGTGATTCAATTCTTCGTCGGAGGTAAATGAGAGTTGCCCCTGCTCATTGGATTCCAGGTTCATTACGTTCATGGCTGAGAGTAGGTGAACGTATCCGCCTTTATTGATAATGCCTTCTCGTGTGGCTTGATAAATATTCTCGTAGAGATTGAAGAAGCTTGGGTCATAGGGACCTGGTCCCGAACTCAGGTTGTAGCTCGTGAAAATATTAAGTTCACCCTTTTGTTTTTCTTTGATGGCAAAGTAGGGATTGTCAATGGTTTCGACGTCGAGCTTGTAATAAGCAAGGTAGGTGGCTTTCTCTTCATCGTCCTGCCATTCATCACTGTTGTCCCATTGCCAGACGGGCTTTTCACCCTGCCATGCCGATCGATCAAAGATGTATGGAAACGCTGCTGGGGTGTTGAATGGGGCGAAGTCCCGCACTTGACTGTCGGATTGCCAGGAGGCGAGAGATCCTTCTCCGCCAAATAGCTTGGCCAGGTCTATCGGCACAGTGAAATCTTTGTCGAGACCTGTGACTTCTTTGGGAATAATCCCTGGGTCGGTATTGTTGACAAAAAAAGTAAGATCAAAATCTTGATCAACCCCATGCTCTCTTTGGATTTCGCTGACGATATTGGCGACTGTTGTGTTGTCGACGTAGCCGCCGTCGATGAATCTATAGTTTTGTGCGTTGGTTAGTTCGTTGAGGTTTTTGAAATTTTCTGGGTTTTCGTAGCGGGCTACTCCTCCAGAAAGGCTCACTGGCACAGCAAAGTTTGAGAATGCTCTGCTGAGTGTTGAAGAGAATCCCGTGATAATTGGTTTCAGGGTTGCATCAAAGGCGCCGTCTAGGACGTTGTTTAATACACTGACAACACCAGACCTAAGTCGTGGAGGGATCCAAGACAGGAGGCTTTCTGTTGTGGAATTTAGTTGAGATTTAATACTCTCAGGGTCGAGGTCGACACCCAGCTTGTCTTTAATCAGCCTGTTGAATGAGTTGATGGATGAAATATCTCCCGCGAAAGCTCCCGACAGGGTGGCTGCCTCGATAATTGAAAGATCGAGATTCAGTTCATTGTTCAGAGCTGCTCTCTTAGTATCGGTTGGGTTGCTAAAAAGATTGAATTGATTGAATTGTTGCTCGAAGCTGCCACTCAGGGATGTAAATTTATTTGTTGGATTGACTCCGCCTCCGATCACCATGCTCATGGGCGTGATCAGCTGACCTTCGCGAAGCTCAGGGCTGTTTGATGTTGCACTCGTTGTGTAATATCGAGCAAGATTGCCAAACGAAGATACCCTTGTATTGTTGAATGCTCCAGGAAGAATCAGTTGCAGGCTCGTTGCCCATGGGTTGCGATTGATTTCGTTGAACCCTCTGGACATCAGGGTGCTCATTCCATAGGGGGAATAGGCGGTATTTTTGACTAAATCGAGCCAATTAAAATTGTTTTGCGAGGCAAGGTACAGAAGCGTCGGGTAAAGGCCGTATTCGTTCCATGCTGTTTGTAGGGCCTGGATGGACCCAAGGCTGTTAACAGCGAGATCGACAACTCCATTGTTGATTGTGGAGACGATGTCCGCGATAATGTCGTTTTTTCCGAGGAATAGTTCTGCTAATTTTGCTGGAGCGACTACGAGAGGATTGCTGTTTAGCGCTTGATAGAGAGATGTTGACTTGATGTTTTTATTGAGTTCTTCTTTGAGGATTCTTTTGATCAGTTCGGCAGCCTCTGTGGCATTCGGCTGAAAAATCTGCCGTTGCTGGCCCATGTAGCCACTGGTGAACCAGTCGTCGGCCTGATTGGCTAGGGCGTCGGCGAAGCCTGGCGAGTAGCTGAGCATGGTGAGAAACCAGCTACCACCCGAGTTGCCAGCCGCCCCGTTGAAGTTGTTGAGCAGCAGTCCAAAATCGCCATCGGTTGCGCCACGTTCGCGCGCCATCTGCAGCGCCGCGCTCATCATTCCCGACGACACCGTATGGGTGTTCCATCCGCCGCCGGAGAAGCCGAGATAGCGCAGCGGAGTGGCCATGGACTACTGGATTAATGCGTTTTCTGCACTTTAAGAGGCGCTGGAAGGTGTTGATCCCCAGCTCACCCGTCTTGGTCTGGTCTCATTCCGGGGCTGTCGGCATCCGGTGCCCTTGGCATGATTCCAGCGTGGTGACGCACGCTGCTTCGCATGTCTCGGCTCTCGTCCCTGTTGGGGCGCCCCCTCCCGCGCTCGGCGGCAGCCGATGAGCGCCTGCCCAATGTGCAGGCTCTGCCGATCCTCTCGTCCGACGCACTCTCCTCGGTGGCTTACGCCACGGAGGCCGCCCTGGGGGTGTTGATCCTGGGCGGGAGCGCCGCTCTGGGGCTGTCGGTGCCGATCACCCTGGCGATCATCGCCTTGATCGCCATCGTGGTGTTGTCGTATCGCCAGGCGATCGCTGCCTATCCCAATGGTGGCGGCTCCTACGTGGTGGCGCGCGACAACCTGGGCCGCAATGTGGGGCTGGTGGCTGCCGCCGCTCTGCTGATCGACTACACGCTCACGGCTGCGGTGAGCCTGATGGCCGGCACCCAGGCCCTGTCCTCCTTGGTGCCGGAGCTGTTGCCCCATGAGGTGTCGCTGTCGCTGCTGCTGTTGGCGCTGGTGGGCTGGGCGAATCTTCGCGGTGTGAAGGAGGCCGGCCGTGTGTTTGCGATCCCCACCTATGCCTTTGTGGTGATGGTGGTGCTCCTCACCCTGGCGGGTCTCAAAGACCTCACCTTCCACCACGGTTGGGCTCCTGACGCCCCGCCGGTGGTGCAGGGGCTGGAGCCGATTGGCCTGTTTCTGATTCTGCGTGCCTTCAGCTCCGGATGCTCGGCGATGACGGGAATCGAGGCGATCGCCAATGGCGTGAAGGTGTTCAAGGAACCCGCCCCCGCCAATGCGCGCAAGACGCTGCTGGTGATGGGGGTGTTGCTCTCGGCGATGTTCCTGGCGGTGAGCGGCATGGGGTTCATGTATGGCATCGCCCCCAACCCCAAGGTCACTGTGCTGGCACAGATCGGAATGCGGGTGTTCGGCGAGAACAGTGCCTTGCTGTGGGCCTTGCAGATCGCCACCCTGTTGATTCTGGTGCTGGCCGCCAACACCGCCTTCGCTGGCTTTCCGCGCCTGGCCGCCATGCTGGCGGAAGATCGCTGCCTACCTCGGCAGATGAGCTGGCTGGGCGATCGGTTGGTGTATCAGAACGGCATCGGTGTGCTGTTGGCCTTTACGGCTGTGATCATCCTGATCTGCCGTGGTGACACCACGGTGGCGGTGAATCTCTATGCCCTCGGGGTGTTCACCGCGTTCACGCTGTCGCAGCTGGGTCTGGTGCGCCGCTGGGCACGGCTCAGGGGAGAGGGGTGGCAGGGGCGGATGCTGATGAATGCCCTTGGCGCCCTCGCCACCTTCCTGGTGTTGGTGGTGATTGTGGTGAGCAAGTTCGATGAGGGGGCCTGGACGGTGGTGATCGCGATCCCTCTCCTGGTGGCGGGATTGGCACGGATCCGTCGTCGCTACCGCCAGGTGTATGCGGCGATCGCGCCAGCGGAGGGGATGGCGCCGCTCAGCTGCCCGCCGCGAACCACCGCGACGGGCCATCACTGCATCGTCTGGATCGCCGGGCTCACCATGCCGTCGTTCGAAGCGGTGCGGTATGCCTGTTCCTTCGCTGACTCGGTCACGGCTGTGATGGTGCTGGAGGAGGCGGATGAGGCTGGCTTGATCAGCGCGGAGTGGGACCGCTTGGTTGGAACGCAGACGGGCAATCTTGAGTTCAAATTGCTCGACAGCCCGTTCAGTTCGCTGTTGGATCCCTTCTGTGACTACGTGGAACAGGAGGAGAAGCAGCACCCGGAACGCACCACCACGGTGGTGATGCCGATGGCGATTCCGCGCGATCGCCTCGATATGACTCTGCTCAATCAACGCGCCCTGAATCTGTTCCGGGCCCTGTCGACCGACGGCAGCCGGGTGTTCTCGATCGTGCGCTACTACGTGGAGGAACCTGCCTGACGCTCGGTGCCCGATCCAAGGGATTGTCTGCTCAGTTCCTACGACTACAAGCTTCCCGAGGAGCGCATCGCCCAAGAGCCGATCGAGCCCCGGCATGCGGCAAGGTTGTTGATGGTTCCACCGGTTGGGGCTGAGCTCGAGCAGGTGCGTCATGAGACGGTGTGGGACTGGCAGAACGCGCTCCAGCCCGGCGATCTTCTGGTGGTGAATGACACCCGGGTGCTGCGGGCGCGGCTGCGGGTGCGGCGATCGGGGGGCGGTTTGGCGGAGCTGCTGGTGCTGGAGCCACGGGGGCAGGGGCGCTGGCTCTGTCTGGCGCGGCCGGGCAAGAAACTCCGCCCCGGTGATCAGGTGTGGCTCGAGGCCCAGGCGCAGGAGCCGCTGCCGTTGCAGGTGCTCGCCAGCGATGCGGCCAGCGGCGGTCGCATTGTGCAATTCCCCCCCGGCTGTGAGGACGCAATCGCGATCGAAGCGCTGCTAGAGAGCTACGGGGAGGTGCCGCTGCCCCCATACATCAACCGCCACGATGAGGCGGACCAGACCCGCTACCAAACGCGTTACGCCGCACGACCCGGTGCTGTGGCAGCGCCCACCGCGGGGTTGCATCTAAGTGATCCCCTGCTGGCGGCGATCCGGGCGCGGGGGGTGCAACTTGCCACGGTGACGCTGCATGTGGGCCTGGGCACGTTTCGGCCGGTGGAGATGGAAGATCTCAGGGCCTTGACGCTGCACAGTGAGTGGGTGGAGGTGTCACCCGCCTTGGTGGAGGCAGTGGAGGCATGCCGGGCCCGGGGTGGACGGGTGATCGCCGTGGGCACCACCAGCGTGCGTGCTCTGGAAGGTGCTGCGGCCGCCGCCGGCGGCACGCTTCAGCCCCTGAAAGGACCAGTGGATCTGGTGATTCAACCCGGCTTTCGCTTCGCCGTGGTGCAGGGGCTGCTCACCAACTTCCACCTGCCGAAAAGTTCACTCCTGCTGCTGGTGAGTGCGCTGATCGGTAGGGAGCGGTTGCTGCAGTTGTACGACGCTGCAATCAAGCAGCACTATCGCTTCTATTCCTATGGCGATGCCATGTGGATTGATCCGGGGGCGGTGTTGCCGGACGCCCGCCCCCTCGGCACCTGAGTTGTGGCTGCTCAGGCCGCCACCGGCTGCTCGATGATGCCGGTGGGCACATCCGCGAACATCACCGAGGACAGATAGCGCTCCGCCAGGTCGGGCAGCACCACCACGATCGTTTTGCCGGCGTAGGCGTCCTGCTGGGCGAGGCGGATGGCGGCTGCAGCAGCAGCACCACAGGAAATGCCCACCAGCAGACCTTCTTCCTTGGCGAGGCGAAGGGCCATTGCAATGGATTCCTCGTTGGTGACCTGCTCTACCTTGTCGACGACGGAGAGGTCGAGGTTCTTGGGAATGAAGCCGGCGCCGATGCCCTGGATCTTGTGGGGCCCAGGTTTGACCTCTTCTCCATTGAGGGTCTGGGTGATCACGGGGCTGTGGGCCGGTTCCACCGCCACGGATTCGATCGCCTTGCCGGCCTGGTTCTTGATGTAGCGCGACACGCCGGTGATCGTGCCGCCGGTGCCGACGCCGGCCACGAGCACATCGATGGCGCCGTCGCAGTCGTTCCAGATCTCAGGACCGGTGGTTTTCTCGTGAATTTCGGGGTTGGCGGGGTTCTCGAACTGACCGGGCATGAAGTATTTGGCCGGATCGCTGTCGGCGATCTGCTTGGCCTTGGCAATCGCTCCTGGCATGCCCTTGGCCGCTTCGGTGAGCACGATCTCGGCGCCGAGCACCGCCATCACGCGGCGGCGCTCGATCGACATCGACTCGGGCATCGTGAGGATCAGCTTGTAGCCCCGAGCCGCGGCGGTGAAGGCCAGGGCGATACCGGTGTTGCCGGAGGTGGGCTCAACGATTGTTTTACCTTCGCTGAGCACACCGCGTTTCTCGGCATCCCAGATCATGTTGGCGCCGATGCGGCACTTCACGCTGTAGGCGGGGTTGCGGCCTTCCACCTTGGCGAGCACGGTGGCTTTGCAACCCTTGGTCACATGGTTGAGACGCACCAGGGGGGTATTGCCGATGGCCTGGCTGTTATCGGCGTAAACGCGAGACATGGTGGGAAAACGCAGGTGCCCAATCGCGTCAATGTAGAGAGTCTTCAGCGGGATCCGGCCGGCTGTTAAGGCCTTGTTCAGACTTGCTCCACGCTGGTGATCTCAGGCCGACAGGGCCGTGTGGAAGCGGTTCCAGAGCTCATCTGGATCCTCCAATCCCACCGACACCCGCAGCAGGTCGGAGGGCACGCCGCAGCTTTCGGCCCAGCCCAGCTCGTCGTAGTGGGCGAGCAGCACATAGGGGCAACAGAGCGTGAAGGTGGTGCCGAGGCTGGGGCCCTTGCATACCGCCAGGGCGTCATAGACCCGCTGGGCCTTGTCGCTGCCGCCTTTCAGCTCAAACGACAGCAGGCAGCCATGTCCTGAGCTGGGTCGCATCAGGGCGCGAAAGTTGGGGCAGCCCGCTGGATGGAACACGCGGGCCACCGCCGGGTGCTGCGCCAACCTCTCAGCCAGTTCCAGAGCGTGGCGGTTGAGCCGAGGCAGGCGCTCCTCCAGATCGCGGCTGCCCTCCTCGAGGGCGATGGCGTCGGCATCGGCCAGGGGGGCCAGCGCCACGGCGTTCGGGTCGTCGCCATCTCCCCTCGGTTGCAGCCACCGCGCTCGGGGGCTCACGATCAGGCTGCCCGCCAGCACATCACCGCGGCCGGCGAAGCTCTTGGTGAGGGAGCTGAACACCAGGTCGGCATAGGGCAGGGCATCGATGTTCAGCCCAGAGCCGATCGTGTCGTCGGCAATTACCGGGATAGCGCGGGCGTGGGCGAGCCGGGCGATGGCGGCAAGATCCACGCAGCGCAGCAGGGGATTGCTCGGCAGTTCCACCACCACCGCCATCGGTTGCAGGCGATCCAGCGCTGCCTCCACCGCTGAGGGCGATGGGTCGAGGAGCAGTTCACCGCCGTGAAACAGCACCTGGGGCTGCTTGAGCACATCCACATAGGGAAAGCCGATCTGCAGGGTGGGACGCCCAGGACGCAGGGCGCAGACCCGGCGCAGAGCCTGATGCAGCGCCGCCATGCCTGAGGGATGGAGGCTGATGGCTTCGCTTGGGCAGCCGTAGATCCGCGCCAGGCGTTCGATCAGCGTGCGCTTCGCGGCGACTCCAGCCTCCGGGGCTGGGGCGCGCTCTCGGCCCAGGGCGATGGCGGCCAGCCGCGAGGAGGCACCGAGACCGGCGTGCTGCCAGAAGGCCTTCGCTGCCGCCGTGCTGGTCCGATCCGCGATCAGGCAAGGCAATTCGCGCACCATGACGATCGAGGTATGGGCCTCGGGCGTCGTGCGGCGGCAGTGCGTCTGGGCGGCGCGGGCGGCGGCTTCGGTGGGGTAAGGCCAGGCGCTGGTCGCGTCCGGAGTGTTGGTCACGGCCAGCGCGCAGCGGGCCAGCTCCTCCACCAGGGTATGGAAGCCGAAGCGGGGATAGATCGCGCGCAGGGCCTTGCGGCAGGCGGGATCCTTTTCCTCGTAAGCGATCACGTCCTGCCAGCGGGGCAGGGCCACCGACACGGCATGCACGGCGTCGGGCAGCGGATGGCCCAGTTCGGCGGCCTGCCAGCAGGGGTCGCGCAGCAGATCACGCCCGCTCATGGCAACAGGCTGAGGGCCTGATCAAGATCGGCGATCAGATCCGCAGTGTCTTCGCATCCCACCGACAGGCGCACCAGCCCATCGCTGATGCCGAGCTTCTCCTTCACGTCCACAGACACAGCAGCGTGGGTCATGGTGGCGGGGTGGCAGATCAGGCTCTCCACGCCCCCCAGGCTTTCGGCCATGGTGAACCAGCGCAGGGCCTTGCTAACGGCATAGGCCAGATCGCGGTTGGCGTTAAGGCCAAGGGTCACGATGGCGCCACCGCCCTGCATCTGCCGCTGGGCCACCGAGTGCTGCGGGTGATCTGTCCGAAGGGGGTAGCGCACCCAGGCCACCGCTGGATGGGCCGCCAGGTGGTCGGCGATGGCGGCCGCGCTGGCCATCTGCTGGCGCAGGCGCAGCGGCAGGGTCTTGATGCCGCGGGTAATCAGCCAGCAATCGAAGGGCGAGGGCATCAGCCCCAGGGCCTTCTGGGCGAACACCATCTTTTGGTGCCAGGCGGGGTCGTCGCAGCAGACCGCACCGCCCAGGGCATCGGAATGGCCATTGATGTATTTGGTGGTGCTGGTGAGCGAGAGGGTGGCCCCCATCGCCAGGGGGCGCTGCACCAGGGCGGTGGCGAAGGTGTTGTCGACCACCACGGGCACGCCGGCGCTGCGGGCTGCCATACACACCGCCTCCAGATCGATCACCTTGAGCAGGGGGTTGGTGGGGCTTTCCAGCCACACCATCGCCGGCTTGCGCTCAGCGATCGTCGCCAGTGCGGTGGCGTCAGTGAAGTCGACCCATTCCGTGCGCACACCGAACTTGGCGAACACCTGCTCGAACAGGCGCACGGTGCAGCCGTAGAGGTTCTCCTCGCAGAGCACCCGATCGCCCTGGCGCAGGGTGGAGGCGATGGCGGTGATTGCACTCACACCGGAGCCGAACACCGTGGCGTGGGCGCACTGCTCCACTGAGGCCAGCACCGCCTCGAGGATGCGGAAATTGGGATTGCCGGAGCGGGTGTAGTCGAAGCCGCCAGGGTTGCCGTGGGCAAAGGTGGAGGTGGCGTAGATCGGCGGCATCACCGTGCCGGTGCCTTCGGCGAAGCTGTCGCCGTGATGGATGGCCCGGGTGGCGATCGCCGGCTTCTGCACGCTGGTGGGGCACGGGGTGGGGCGAGCCTACGCAGCCAACCGTGCCAGCAATTCATAAAAAAGCCCCCGCCGGAGCGAGGGGCCATCGATGCAGCGGAACGCTGGTAGGGAGCGCTGGGCTCAGACTTTCCTGGAGTAGTACTCCACCACCAACAGTTCGTTGATCTCCAGAGCGACCCACTCACGCTCGCAGCGGCCAATCACCTTGGCGCTGAGCTTGGTTTTGTCGAGTTCGAGGTGGGGCGGCACGTTGGCGAGGCTCGGGAATTCCAGGTTGCCTTCGGCCAGCTTCTTGCTGCCCTTGCGTTCGCGGATGGCGATCACATCGCCGGCCTTGCACTGGTAGCTGGCGATGTCGGTGACGCGACCGTTCACGGTCACGTGGCCATGGTTCACCAGCTGCCGCGCACCGGGAACGGTGGGACCGAAGCCGAGACGGAAACAGACGTTGTCGAGACGGTTCTCGAGCAGTTTCAGCAGGTTGGTTCCGGTGGAACCCTCCTGGGCGCGCGCTTTCTTCACGTAGCGCACCAGCTGACGTTCAGAGACGCCGTAGTTGAAGCGAAGCTTCTGCTTTTCTTCGAGACGGATCGCGTATTCAGAGCGCTTGCGACGGGCCTGGCCGTGCTGACCGGGGGGATAGGACCGCTTTGCGGCCTTCCGGGTGAGACCGGGGAGGTCTCCCAAGCGCCGCGTGATCCTCAGGCGAGGGCCGCGGTAACGAGACATAGAGACAGGAAGGGATGGAGCTTCCGCGCCGCTGACCCGTCATGCTGGGCAAGAGGCCCAGGTTGCGGCTCCGCATGCGCGAATCCACCACTGTATCCGGCGGCTTTCCCGCCCAGATCAATCGCCTCATCAGCGGCCTGCTGCTGGCGCTGATCGGTGTCTACCGCCGCTGGTTCTCTCCCCTGCTCGGCCCCCGTTGCCGCTTCATCCCCAGCTGCAGCGCCTATGGCCTGGAGGCGATCCAGCGCCATGGCCCCTGGCGCGGCGGGTGGCTCACCCTGCGTCGGCTCAGCCGTTGCCACCCCTTCACCCCCTGTGGCTGTGACCCCGTCCCCGACTGAGCCCCTTCCCCTGATCCTCTACAGCCGAAGGGGTTGTTGCCTGTGTGAGGGCCTGGAGCAGCGCTTGCGAGAGCTTGCGCTTCACACCCTGGCGCCGCCGCTGCAGTTGCAGGTGATCGACATCGATGGAGCCGGTGTCGATCCCTCCCTGAGGGCCCGCTACGACCTGGAGGTGCCGGTGCTGGCGCTTCCCGCCGGTGTGTTGCCACGGGTGTCTCCTCGTCTGTCGGGCGAGGGTCTGTTCCGCTGGTTGCAACGGGCTTGCGCCACCAGGCTCGGATCGGATTAGAACGACTCCACCTGATCGGGCAGCCGATGTCCCAGACGTTGCATTCACTTCTGCGGGCGGTGGGGTTGCCCTGGCCTGAACAGCTGGCCAACGTGCCGATTGAGGCGATTACCTGCGACTCCCGCTGTGTCAGCCGCGGCAGCCTGTTTCTGGGGCTGCCCGGCGTTCGTGTGGATGGGGGCAGCTTCTGGCCCAGGGCCCTCGCCGATGGGGCTGCTGCTGCGGTGATTGGTCCGGCGGCAGCGGCGGTGCAACCACCCGGCCCAGAGGATCCGGTGCTGGTGGTGCCGGAGCCGGTGGCCCAGTGGATCGGTGAGCTAGCGGCGGCGTTCTGGCAGCGGCCCTCCAGCCGCATGACCCTGATCGGGGTGACGGGCACCAACGGCAAGACCACCACCACCCATCTGATCGAGCACCTGAGCCTGGAGGCCGGCCGACCCGCCGCCCTGTTCGGCACCCTGGTGAACCGCTGGCCCGGACACAGCATCACGGCCACCCACACCACCGCCTTCGCCGATCGGCTGCAGGCCCAACTGGCGGAGGCCGTGGCCGGTGGCACCCAGGTGGCTGCCATGGAGGTGAGCTCCCATGCCCTGGAGCAGCAGCGGGTGGCCGGGTGCCGCTTCGCCGGGGCGGTGTTCACCAACCTCACCCAGGACCACCTCGATTACCACCCATCGATGCAGGCCTATTTCGAGGCCAAGGCGCGTTTGTTCAGCACGCCCCTGTTGCTGGAGGACGGGATTCGGGCGGTGGTGAATGTGGATGATCCCTGGGGTCGCCAGCTGGCCGAGCGGCTGGGCGCGCGGTGCTGGCGCTGTTCCCTGGAGCCCGATCAGGAGGCGGAGCTGACCATGACTGATCTGGTGATGCGCTCCAGCGGTGTGGAGGGGCGCCTGATCACTCCCAAGGGCGAGGGGCGGTTTGCGTCGCCACTGGTGGGGCGCTTCAATCTGATGAATCTGATGCAGGCGGTGGCGGTGCTGCAACAGCAGGGTCTTCCCTTGCCTCTGCTGCTTGAGGGTCTCGGCAGTTTTCGTGGCGTTCCTGGGCGGATGGAGCGGGTGGTGGTGCCCTCAGCCGCAGCGGCTCAATTGCCCGCCGTCCTGGTCGACTACGCCCATACCCCCGATGGTCTCAAGAATGCGCTCGAGGCGTGTCGCCCCTTTGTGGAGGGGCGTCTGATCTGCGTGTTCGGCTGTGGCGGTGATCGCGATCGGGGCAAGCGCCCTCAGATGGCCTCGATCGCCGCGAAGCTGGCGGATCGGGTGGTGGTGACCTCCGATAACCCCCGCACCGAGAATCCCCAGCAGATCCTTGCCGATGTGGTGGAGGGGCTGCCCTCCAGCACCGACCGCGTGGTGGAGGGTGATCGGGCGGCGGCGATTGCCGCTGCAGTCGCCGAAGCGAGACCCGGCGATCTGGTGCTGATCGCTGGCAAGGGCCATGAGGATTACCAGATTCTCGGCACCGAGAAAGTGCACTTCGACGATCGTGAGGAGGCGGAGAAGGCGCTGCGCTCTCGGCTGATCCGCTGACCGCCTGAACACTGATCGCCTGATCCCGTCTCCCTACAGCAGGGCCAGGATCCTGCTGCGGCCCACGATCAGGGCCACGCTCACGGCAAAACCGATCAGGAGCAGCACCTGATAGCAGAGGAAGAACAATCGCTCGCTGGCACCGCGATAAAACCGCTGGCCGCTCAGATTGCCGATCACCGTGACCGGAATCAGCAGCAGGGCACTGCCGGCGTTGCCGAGATGGAGGATGCCCAGGCTGATCAGGGGAATCAACTTCAGCAAGTTCTGCACCAGCAGCGCCACCAGTTGCGCTGCCACGAAGCGACTGCGTGGCACCTGATGGCGCAGGAAAAACACCGTGAGCAGCGGTGAGCCGGAATTGGCCACGGTCTGGCTGATCCCCACCCCCGATCCCACCATCAGTAGGCCGGTGGGGCCGGCCGGTCCACCGCCACCACCGGCGCGGGCAATGGCGTTGCGCCCTGCCACCAGGGCCACATACAGCAGCGAGAGCAGGGCCACCAACACCTCCATGCGGCGATGCACAAGGTTGAGATCGCCGCCCGACACCAGAGCCCAGAGCGCCAGTCCGCCCAGGGCCGTGCCCAGCACCATGCCGAGCACCAGGGGTTGCAACAGGCGTCGTTCGCCTTCGCCGCGGTGCTGCCACACGCCGAGCAGGGCCGCCGGCAGCATCAGCACGGCCACCACGGCCAGGCCATCGCTTGGGCCGAGGGCGAACACCATCAGGGGTGACACGACAAAGCCACCGGTGCCCAGGCCACTGCGGGCGAACCCCATCAGGAAGGCGGCGCTGAGGGCGAGCAGCAGGGCCAGCCAGGGCAGGGGCTGGGTGAGAAACGCCTGCAGCACAGCGATGCCCGAATCGTTCACACCCTAAGTAGCTCCGCCAGGGCTTCCTGTAGCTGCAAGAGCTCCTCATCGGTGCTGGTGATGTGGGTGCAGGCGCGCAGGCAGGCGGGATCGGCCAGGTCGCGGATCCAGATCCCTTCGGCACCAAGCGCCTGCACCACCTGGCTGGGCGGGCTGGCAGCGGTCAGCGTGAAGCTCACTAGCCCGGCCGGCGGTGGACCCTCGAGCAGGGGTGTCGCCCCCGGCAGCGTTGCCAGTTGCTGCCAGAGCTTGGCGCTGAGCGCCTGAATCTGCTCCAGGCGCCGCTCGGCACTGCCCTGCTGCTCGAGCAGCTCCAGCGAGGTGCGCAATCCGGCCATCAATGGGATGCAGCTGGTGGCGACTTCGAAGCGGCGACTGTCGTGATGGAACGGATCGGGATCGCCCATCACGGCGCGAGTTTCATCCTGGAGACTGCGCCAACCGATCAGGGTGGGGCTGGCCTCTGCCAGCACCCGTTCGGAGAGGGCCACACCTCCCAATCCCTCCGCACCGCAGGCCCACTTGTGCCCCGTGAAGGCGTAGATGTCGGCTGCGGCCGCGGCTTCGGCCACGGGGATCTGCCCAAAGCTCTGGGCCGCATCCACCAGCAGGTAGGGCTGGCTGGGGTGCTGCCTGAGCTGGGCCGCCACCGCGGCGATCGGCATGCGTTGCCCTGTGTTCCAGAGCAGATGGGAGAGCACCACCAGGCGGGTGCGCGGCTGAAAATGGGTCTCCAGTGCCTGGAGCACGGCGGCATCGGTTTGCGCTTGTTCCTCGCGCCCGCCCCGGAGCTGTTGCACCGTCAGGGTGTCGATCTGCAGTTGCTGGCGCCGCGCCAGTTCGTGGCAGGCGGCCACCACACCGGGGTGTTCGCAGTCGCTGATCAGGATCCGATCCCCCGGCGCCAGGGGCAGACCCCAGAGCGGCAGCACACAGCCACTGGTCACGTTCTCGCTCAGGGCGAGGCGATGGGGGGCGACGCCGCACAGTCCGGCCAGCAGGGCCCGCGTGCTGTTCACCTCCCGGCTGATGTAAGGCCACACGTCGGCGGTGAAGGGCCCCAGCTCCTGAATCCGCTGCCATGAGCTGGTGATCGCCTCCAGCGTTGGCGTTGGCAACGGACCCTGGCCGCCGTAGTTGAAGTAGGTCTTGTTGGCGAGGGCGGGGCAGTGGTGGCGCATCGCTCCAGGCGTCAGCGTCTGAACTGGATCATCGCTGGATCAGCGCCCTGGCAGCGGGATCAGATTGAGGTGTGTCGCGCTGATGGCGATGGACGCCAAGGTGATCGTTGGCAGTGAGGAATGGTGCGGCCTGCCGGGCATAGGCCTGCCGGCGATCAAGGCGCGGGTGGATTCCGGTGCCGCCACCTCATCACTCCATGCCTTCAACATCGCGCCCTTTCAGCGGGAGGGGCAGGAGTGGATCAGCTTTGAAGTGCACCCGCTCCAGAACGACCGCTCAGTGGTGGTGCGGCATGAGGCACCGGTGCTGCAGCAGCGGGGCGTGAAGAACACCAGCGGCCTGGTGGAGGCCCGCTATGTGATTCGGGAGACCCTGCAGCTTGGTGATCAGAGCTGGCCGATTGAGATCACCCTCACCAATCGCGATGCCATGGGGTATCGGATGCTCCTGGGCCGTGAGGCGATGGTGGGGCGGGTGCTGGTGGATCCTGAGGGCAGCCATCACCTCGTGCAGTACGCAGCGCCTGAGGTGGAGGCGATGTATGCCCATCACCGGGTGGAACGCACGGGCCTGCGCATTGCTCTGTTGGCCACCGATCCCGACCTTTACAGCAACCGCCGCCTGATGGAGGCGGGGGAGGAGCGGGGCCATCGCATGGAATTTCTGGCGATCAAGCACTGCTACATGCGCCTCGATGCCCAGAGCCCGGAGATGCATTACCGGGGTCGCGATGTGCTGGAGCGTTTCGATGCGGTGATCCCGCGCATCCGCCCCAGCGTCACCTTCTATGGCTGTGCGGTGACGCGTCAGTTTCAGGCCATGGGCCTGCAGACGCTCAATACAGCGGAAGCGATCAGCTGCTCGCGCGACAAGTTGCTGGCCTCGCAGCTGTTCGTGCGCCACGGGCTGAATGTGCCGGTGACGGGCTTTGCCAGCTCCCCGCTCGACACGAAAGACCTGATCAAAATGGTGGGTGGGGCGCCGCTGATCGTGAAGTTGCTCGAGGGTGCCCAGGGGCGTGGCGTGGTGTTGGCGGAAACCCAGAAGGCAGCGGAGAGTGTGATCAACGCGATGAAAAGCATCAACGCCAATCTGCTGGTGCAGGAATTCATCAAGGAAGCCGGCGGCAAGGATCTCCGCTGTTTTGTGATGGGCGGCAAGGTGGTGGCGGCGATCGAGCGCACAGCAGCCCTGGGCGACTATCGCGCCAACCTGCACCAGGGCGGCAAGGCCCGGGCGGTGCGGGTGCTGCAGAACGAGCGACGTCTGGCGATCGCGGCTTGCCGTGCCATGGGCCTGGATGTGGCTGGTGTCGACATCATCCGTTCGGAACGCGGCCCCCTGCTGCTGGAGGTGAATTCCAGCCCGGGGTTGGAAGGCATTGAAACCGCCACGGGCAAAGACCTGGCGGGGCGGATGATTCAGGAGCTGGAGCGCAAGCTCGGCTGGGTGCGCCCCGTGCATTCCGCCTTAGCCTGAGGTCCTGAACTCAGGCTGGGTTTTGGCTTCCGTTGACTGGCTCTGGATCCTCCACCCGTTTCTGGCGGTGGTGCTGATCTATCCCCTGATCGGCATGGTGATCCGCCTGGCGTTGCAGACCCGGCAGCGTCGCCTGCAAAAAAGCAAACTTCCCGCCACGGTGGGGCGCGACCACAGTGATCTGGGGCGTTGGTTGTCGGCCGGCGTGGTGGTGATCGTGCTGATCGCGCTCACCGTGGTGATTGCCACCAAGGCGCCTCTGGCGGCCTTCGCGGGGGGAGCCTCCCGGGCGATCCAGCTGCTGCTTGTGCTGATCGGCACGCTGGTGAGCCTGGTGGCGCTGTGGTTCGCGAAGGCGCCGGGGTTGCGCCTGGTCTTTGCCCTGATCACCTGGGCCGGTGTGCTCGGGCTCGGTGCCCAGCCGGAGGTCTGGCGACTGTCGGATAACCCCCTGGATGGAGCCTTCTGGCAATCGCATTACTGGGCTGGCGTCGGCGTGACGGGCTTGATGCTCTTTTCGCTCGGCGCTCGGCCAGAGATCCTGCGCGACATCCGCCTGCGGCGCCTCCACGTGAGCGCCAGTTTGCTGGCGGCGGTGCTGTTTGTGCTGCAGGGGCTCACTGGCACCCGGGATCTGTTGGAGATCCCCTTGAGCTGGCAGAAGCCGGCGGTGTATGCCTGCGATTTCGAGGCGCGCACCTGCCCGCCGCCGGTTCAGAGCACCTGAACCACTTCACTGACCTCGGGGATCATTTCGCGCATCTTGCGCTCGATGCCCATCTTGAGGGTCATCGTGCTGCTGGGGCAGCTGCCGCAGGCCCCCTGCAGACGCACCTTCACCACGGGGCCATCAATTTCCACCACTTCCACGTTGCCGCCGTCGGCCATCAGGAAGGGACGCAGCTCATCGAGCACCTTCTCCACGTTCTCGCTGGAGAGGGGCAGGGTTTCCGTGCTCATGGCGGCGTTGCTGGGATGTCAAGACCACAATCGTAGGCAGGTCCTGCGCGACACCGGCCCATAGCCTTGAGCAGCTGTGCCGTCTGCTGCCATCGCTTTGGAACGCTACGACGCTGTGCTGGTGGGCGCTGGGATCATGAGCGCCACGCTGGCCTCGCTCTTGCAGGCCCTCGATCCCGAGCTGCGCCTGCTGCTGGTGGAGCGGCTGGAGGCGCCGGCGCTGGAGAGCAGTGCTGCGGTGAACAACGCCGGTACAGGCCATGCCGCCAATTGCGAACTGAATTACACGCCGCAGCAGCCGGATGGCACCGTGGCGACGGCCAAGGCCCTGGCGATCAATGCGTCCTTCGAGACCAGCCTCGAGTTCTGGGCGTCGCTGGCGGAGCAGGGGCAATTGCAGCCCGAAACCTTTCTGCACCGGGTGCCCCATTGCAGCCTGGTGTGGGGTGATGCCGATGTGGCGTTTCTCCGGCAGCGGCATTGCCAGCTGAGCGCGCTGCCGGCGTTCGCAGCAATGGAATGGAGCACCGATCGGGCTGAAATCGCCGCTTGGATGCCGTTGGTGATGGCGGGGCGTCGCCAGGATCAGCCGATCGCGGCCACCCGGATCGCCCGGGGGATGGATGTGGATTTCGGGGCCCTCACCCGTGCCCTGCTGGCGCCCCTGCAGGCGTCCGGCGCCCTGGAGCTCCTGTTGGGCACCACGGTCACCGATCTGCAGCGCTGCTCAGCGGCCCCGGGTGAGGGAGCGGCTGACTGGTGCCTGACGCTGCGCGGTCCTTCTGGCAGTCGCCAGGTGCAGGCGCCTTTCGTCTTCCTGGGTGCCGGAGGTGGCGCCTTGCCCCTGCTGCAGCGCAGCGGCATTCCGGAAGCGGACGCCTACGCCGGGTTTCCGGTGAGTGGTCAGTGGTTGGTCTGCAACGACCCGGCCCTGGTCGAACGCCACCACGCCAAGGTGTACGGCAAAGCCAAGGTGGGCGCGCCGCCGATGTCGGTACCCCATCTCGACAGCCGCTGGATCGATGGCCAGCGGTCGCTGTTATTTGGCCCCTATGCCGGCTTCAGCAGCAAATTTCTCAAAACCGGCTCCCTGCTCGATCTGCCCCGCTCGGTGCGACGCCGCAATCTGGTGCCGATGCTGCAGGTGGGCGTCAATAACCTGCCTCTGGTGCGGTATCTGATCAATCAGCTGCGCCAGAGCGATGCTGAGCGCATGGAGGCCCTGCGCGCCTTCCTGCCCCAGGCGCGCGATCAGGACTGGACGCTGTCGGTGGCGGGTCAACGGGTGCAGATCATCAAGCGCACGCCGGAGGGTGGTCGACTTCAGCTGGGCACTGAGGTGGTGGCCGCCGCCGACGGCTCCCTGGCGGCCCTGCTGGGGGCCTCGCCCGGGGCGAGCACAGCGGTGACGATCATGCTCGAGGTGTTGCAGCGCTGTTTCCCGCAGCGCCTGGCCAGCCCCGCCTGGAGCGAGCGTCTGCAGCAGTTGCTCCCCAGTGTGGGCCAGGATCTCAATGCTGATCCGGCGTTGTTGGCCCGCACGCGCGAGCGCAGCGACGCTTTGCTCAGCCGTGCTCCAGCGACCCGGTGAGATTCACGATCACCACCCCGGCGGCGATCAGGCCCATGCCGATCAGCTGACCGGAGCTTGGCACCTGGCGGTAGGCCAGCACCCCCACCAGCACGATCGCCACGATGCCGATGCCGCTCCAGAGGGCATAGGTGAGGCCCAGAGGAATGCTTTGCACCACCCGCGACATCAGGGCCATCGAGGTGGCGTAGGCCGTGAGCACGAGCAAGGTCGGCAGCGGCCGGCTGAACCCCTCAGACAGCTTGAGGCAGGACGTGCCCACCACCTCAGCGGCGATGGCGAACAGCAACAGGATCCAGGGAGAGGTCAAGGGCGTGGAGCGCAGCGCTCTGGTGGCTGCTCCCTAGGATCGCTTCACTGAAGCCGCACACCCGAGCCGGGATTACGCCAACCGCATGACCGACGCCCCCGTCTCCCGGATCCGTAATTTCTGCATCATTGCCCACATCGACCACGGCAAGTCGACCCTGGCCGACCGCTTGCTGCAGGACACGGGCACGGTCGCCAGCCGTGACATGCAGGATCAGTTCCTCGACAACATGGAACTGGAGCGGGAGCGGGGCATCACGATCAAGCTCCAGGCCGCCCGGATGAACTACAAAGCGGCTGATGGCGAGGAGTACGTCCTCAATCTGATCGACACCCCCGGCCATGTGGACTTCTCCTATGAGGTGAGTCGCTCGTTGCAGGCCTGCGAAGGGGCGCTGCTGGTGGTGGATGCCAGCCAGGGGGTGGAGGCGCAGACCCTGGCGAATGTGTATCTGGCGCTGGAGAACGATCTCGAGATCATCCCGGTGCTCAACAAGATCGATCTGCCCGGGGCGGAGCCGGAGCGGATCAAGGAGGAAATCGAGGCGATCATCGGTCTTGATTGCTCCGGGGCGATTCCCTGTTCCGCCAAAACCGGTCTGGGAGTGCCCGAGATCCTGCAGGCGGTGGTGGATCGGGTGCCGCCGCCGGCCGATGCGGTGGAAGAGCCCACCAAGGCCCTCATCTTCGACTCTTATTACGACCCCTACCGGGGCGTGATTGTGTATTTCCGGGTGATGAGCGGCCGGATCAGCTGCAAAGACAAGGTGCTGCTGATGGCCAGCCAGAAAACCTACGAACTGGATGAGATCGGTGTGATGGCACCGGATCAGCGCAAGGTGGAGGAGCTCCACGCCGGCGAGGTGGGTTATCTGGCCGCCTCGATCAAGGCGGTGGCCGATGCGCGGGTGGGCGACACGATCACGTTGGTGAATGCCCCGGCCGACGAACCTCTGCCTGGCTACACCGAAGCCAAGCCGATGGTGTTCTGCGGCCTGTTTCCCACGGAAGCCGATCAGTACCCCGATCTACGCGAAGCCCTCGACAAGCTCCAGCTCTCGGATGCGGCCCTGCGCTATGAGCCGGAAACGAGCAGCGCCATGGGCTTCGGCTTCCGCTGCGGTTTCCTCGGCCTGCTGCACATGGAGATCGTGCAGGAACGGCTGGAGCGGGAATACAACCTCGATCTGATCGTCACGGCGCCGTCGGTGATCTACAAGGTGAATCTGATCGATGGCAGCGAGGTGATGATTGACAATCCCGCCACGCTGCCCGATCCGCAGAAACGGGAGTCGATCGAAGAACCGTATGTGCGCATGGAGATTTATGCGCCGAATGACTACAACGGCACCTTGATGGGCCTGTGCCAGGAACGGCGTGGTGACTTCATCGACATGAAATACATCACCACCGAGCGGGTGACCTTGATTTATGAGATGCCGCTGGCGGAGGTGGTCACCGACTTCTTCGATCAGATGAAGAGTCGCACCCAGGGGTATGCCTCGATGGAATACCACCTGATCGGCTATCGCCGCAACGATTTGGTGCGCCTGGATGTGCTGATCAACGGCGAAAAAGCTGATCCGCTCACCACGATCGTGCATCGCGACAAGGCCTACAACGTGGGCAAGGGCCTGGTGGAGAAGCTGAAGGAACTGATCCCTAGGCAGCAGTTCAAGATTCCGCTGCAGGCCTCGATCGGCAGCCGGATCATCGCCAGCGAAAGCATCAATGCGATTCGCAAGGATGTGCTCGCTAAGTGCTATGGCGGCGATATCTCACGCAAAAAGAAACTGCTGCAGAAACAAGCCAAGGGCAAGAAACGCATGAAGGCCATGGGCAAGGTGGATGTGCCCCAGGAAGCCTTCATGGCGGTGTTGAAGCTGAATCAGAGCCCTTGAGCGGGGCTCTTGCTTCCCCTCAAGGGTTGCGGAACTGACCAGCACCGGTGAGTTCCACGTCGTCGGCATCGTTGCAGTAATCGAAGTTGGCACTTGGATTGCTGGGATCGCAGAAGCCTTCGTTGTTGCCGATGCCGTTGTTGTCTTTCAGCGACTCGGGATCGATCTGGGTGTACACCCCCTTGCCTCGTTCGGCGAACAGCTTCATCCAGGGGGATTCCAGTCCGAGCGCGGTGGTGAACACCTTGGCCGGGGTGGTGCGCTGGTTGTTTTTGGCGATGTAATACTCCACCGTGGGGCCGTAATCGCGGCTGCTCCAGCTGCGACCGCGTCGATCCTGGCTCGGTTCACCATCGGAGAGGAAATACACCGCATTCACATCGGCCATTGTCATCGCTTTCTCCAGGCCATTCCAGGGATCGGTGCCGCCCCAGCGGGTCACATCACCGGCGCTGAGGGAGTTCACGAACTCCTTGGCGGATTGGTAGTGGTCCACATCACCGATGCGCACCAACCCATCGGAGGAGCGACTCCATTCGCGGTGGTTGGAATATCCTTTTGAGCTGAAGGCGGTGAGGGTGATTTTGGTGTCGGGTGCGTTGTGATGCAGATCGGTGAGCACCGCCAGCAGTTCCTTCTGCAGCGATTCCATTCGGGTCATGGCACAGGAACGCCTGGTGCTCTGATAGCGCTGGCCATTCCAGTAGGTGCGCTTGTCTCCATTGCCGCTGCCCCAGAGGATGCAGGCGCTCATTGAACCGGACCCATCCACAAGGAAAGCGACGCGATCGCTGTTGAGTTCGGGAAAGAAGGCGGAATCGATGGCAATGCCGGTTTCGCCGTAGTTTTCGAGGCGCTTATCTGCCCGTGCAAAGGCGGCGAGATACAGCGGATAAATCGAAAGGGAACGGCTGCTGTTGCTCAACTGCAGATGGCTCTCGTTGAGATTGTCGTTGTATTCCGTGCCAGTGTTGGGATCAATAAATTTCACTAGCTTGTAGTTGGGATCGGTTTCAATCCTCAGGGCTGGCTCGCGATAGATGCGCTCCGGGGTGGTGTAGGAGTCGGTGCTGAAGTTGACATCGAGGCTGGAAGCGATGTCTTTGAGTTGCTTGGTTTTGTTGCTTTCTTCTGTGTCGGTGCATTCACCGTTGGCGCAGGGCATCACGGCGATGTCGTCGATCACCCTGGCAATGAAGATTTCGTCGGTTTCGTTGTAGGTGCCGTCGATGCTGAGCGGTGCGCCACAGCGGGACAGGCTGTAGCCCTTGCCGCTGGAGCTGGTGCTGATCCCATAGAACACTGGATCGGTCAGCTCAATCATCTTCAGGCCGAACACAGGCCGAAACACCTGGTTGCTGGTGCTCGCTTTGGCCTGGCAGGTTTGCAACGATGCGGCGTATTGCTCATCGGCCAGATCGAAATCTCCCCCCTGGCTGGCCTTGCTGCCGTTCACCATGATGTGCATGCTGCGTTCCACTTCAGAACGGAGCAGCCGCAGCCCGTTCGTGGTGTTCTGACGCAGGCTCGCCTTCCCTTCGGCCCGATTGATCAACACGTCGGTGGAGCGCAGCGCCATCGCCCCTGCACCGATCACCAGCACGCCGGCGGCGAGCGACACGATCGCTTCGGTGGTGCCCATGCCGCGGGAGCGCTTCGATCTGCGCTTTGGTGGTGTGTTGCGTAGGAAGGAGGGGAGTTTCATGGCATCCGGGTCAGGGGGACTGACCTCGATACATTCAGTGTGACGGAATCAAGCGGTCTGTTCCTAAGGCGGCTGTGAACAGACTCTGAGAAGAGGCTGAATTCACGTCGTTCAGCTGCTGTCGCATTGGCTGGTGCTCTGATTCCAGTTGCCTCGATGCAGGTAGCCATTGCCCGAGAGCAGCACGCAGCGCTGCTTCAGGGGCTGGTTGGTCATGCTGGCGTGGTGCCGGGAACGGATCACGAACACCACATCGTCGTGGTTGATCGTGCCGGGCGGTGTGATCTCAAACGTGGTCTGGCCCCCTTTGAGGTGAATCATGATTTCTACCTCACGCGCCTGCTTGGTATTTTCGAGCTTGAGAAAGCGAAAGTCAGGATCGCGACGATTTAATGCAGCATCTGCATTGCAGGCGGGATCATTGTCCCCTTCGATGACGCACAGACGACCATCACTGCCATTGATGCGTGTGCCATCGGGTTTGGTGAATTCCACCAGCTGCCATGGTTCCAGAAAGCTGTCTCGGGCCGGAGGGGTGGCGATGAAGCTGATTTTCTCTTTTCCGGCCTTGGCTTTGAGGTCAAACAGACCGGCTTCCAGGTTTTCGGCATAGCGATCCACCTGCCCCTGCAGCAGCTGTCGCCGCCAGGCGGGCAGGGCCCAGGCGGTTGTGAGGCCGGCAATCACCAGCATCACCAGCATCTCCAGCAGGGTGAATCCCCTGGACGGCATTGCCTGAGTGGAGGGAGCATGCATGCTGATCACGGGCAAAGGGCCTGGAAGTTGGGATTCAGCTCCAGCACGCGATACTCCCTGCCGATGGATCGTTCGGGTGCCTCAAACCCGTAGCTGATCACCAGGGTGTCGGCCGTGTCGGCCGAGCGCATCGTGCGGCTGACGTCCGGCAGACGAAGTCTGAGGCTGCGGGAGGGATCGGTGCTCGCTGACGAGCGGGTTTCGATGTAAGCCTTCAGCGCTGCTGAGGGATCAGAGCAGGCGGTACTGCTGGGTTGATCGGCCGGATTGGGCGCATCAAAGCGAAATTCCGAGTCGGCCTTCTGGATCAGCTGGATGTTTTCGCTCACCGCCGCCTCGATGCGGGTACGTTCGCCCTGAAGGCGCCCGGTGGCGAGAGCTGCCACCGTGAGCCTTCCCACTGCTGCCATCATGGCCGACATCACCACAGCAGCGATCAGCACCTCCACCAAGGTGAAGCCGGACTGCATGCTGAGGCGCACAGTCCGCTGATGCCAGCGAGGGCGGCGGATCATGGCGAGGCCAGGGACGCTTGAAAAAGAACGACGAGGACAACCCTTTTCTTCTCTTCATGCTCAGTTGGTCATGCCCATGCCTGGGTTGCAACTCAGCCAGAGTTCTCTGAGAACTTTCTGAGTTTCGAATTCGAGTCGGAGTGAGCGTCAGAACCGCTTGAAAATGTCGAGACCGGTGCCTCGGATGCCGCGCAGCACCTGCCGGCCATAGCCGTTCTCTGGCTCCCAGCCCCAGAACTCCTGGGCTGAAGCAATCACTGGCGTGCCGCCTACTTCGGTGCTGAGTTGGAGGCCATGGCCGTTGGCACAGATGTCGTGGGCCCACACGATTCCTGCCATCTGGGCCTCAGCCGAGAGCGAAAGGCTGGCCTTGGGCAGATGAATCAGAGCGGCGGGTAAGGCATCACCAGCGATCTGAAGCACATAGGGCTTGCTGGTGATGCTGTTGCATTGGGATGGTTGAGGCCCAGTGGATGAACTGATCACCAACCGCTCCGGTTGGGAGACATCACAGCTGGTGCCACCGGTGCTGGTGAGGCAGAGGCTGCTGTTGCCATCCAGCTGGATCCTGCCGCTGAGTCCGCTCGCGACTGCTGTGTTGTAGGGCAATTCCAGATGCAGCACCACCGCGTCGATGGCGCTGCCAAGCGTGCGGAAGCGCAGGTCGGTGTTGTTGAGATTGATGTGCTCGACGAAGAGATGGCACACGGTGTTGGTGCTGTTGTTTGCCGCGCAGATGTCATCCGCATCGATGGCCACGGTCCAGCGGCTGTTGCTGCTGTCGCGCGTTTTGCTCACCGCGGGCACCAACGTGACGGTTGAATCGTGGGCACGGGCGCATACCACCGAATTGCTGCATCCGGAGGCGCTGCCGCCGCTGTCATCAAAACTCCAGATCCGCACCTTGCTGGTGCTACCCGGCATCATGTCGATGGTCTTGCCTTTGTCGTAACTGGTGAGGGGGATGCTGCCCTGCAGCACCGGCCAGAGATCTCGGGCAATGGCGCTTTCGATGCTGGTATCGGAACCGCTGAAACTGAGGCCAGGCAGTGTTTTCAGATAGGTGGCATTGGCGCAGTTGCTGCTGGGGTTACGGAAGTTGGCATCGCTGCTCACATTCCAAACGATTTTTCCCTTCGATTCAGTGGAGGCGCCGGCGATTGAGGAGCTGCCGAGATTGAGATAGTTGCCAGCAATCACGGCCCAATCCTCTGGGGTGAGCACCATGGCCGACACATTCAGGGTGCGTGTGAGCAGGGCGCGCGACAGCTCTTCACCTTCGCCGGTGCCTTCGCGACGCACCAGGCCTTCCACCTCAAACACCCCCTCACCACTGGGTTTGGCGTAACCGCGCAGGCGGTAGTACGTCTTGATCGCATCGTCGCGGCCATCGTCACGCAAGGTGTCGGCATCCGATGGCAAGGAGAGCGGGGTTTCATCCAGCGGATCCCAGTTGATCACCCCATTGCTCAGTAGCGCTGAGGAGTTGGTGCAGAGCTGGGGAAGGACGGGTGGGGCGTCGGTGGCAAAGAGATTCCACTGATAGCCGGGTGCGGGGATGCCGGGCTCCCCTGCTTTCTCCCGGTTGTTCACCGCATAGAGAAACCCGAGGTAGTCGCCAGGGATGTTGTTGTTGAGGCGGCCAAGGATGCGGTTGAAACCATTGACTGCAGCGGTTTCCGCCAGCTGCTGGTAGCTCTCGCTGGCACCGAGTTTGCGGGCCATCAGCTGCCGGATGAGCAGGCCGGTGGCCGCGGCGATCAGCAGCATGCCGATGAGCAGGGCCAGCAGCAGGGCAATGCCGCGTTCTCCTCGTGTAGGCCCAGGCACACCCTGCCCGGCGCTGTGGCGCAGAAGCCAGTGCAGGCTCGAGATCCGGTGGCGGCGCGGCTGCTGGGTCATGGGGGCTCTGCTAACGGCAGTCGAGATCGGAGGCTGTGATCGCGGCGCTGCTGCTGCCTTGTTCCAGATCACTGGCTCCGTTGCTCAGATCCACACAGGCCATCACGTTGAAGTTGGCAGCCGAGCTGTCGGCAGCCGTGAACTCGTAGTAATCGTCGTTGGCGCTGTTATCCGAGCGGGTGATGGTGTATCGCCCGTTGGGCATGGTGATCGCGCTGCTGAGCGAGGTGCAGCCACTGGCCGGACCGGAGTCGGTCATCACGGCAGCAATTCCGTTCAGGTCTCCCCAGGTGGGGGCTGTGCCTGCACCGCAGCCACTGGCGGTGGTGTTGTTCTCGTCGACGTAAGCCACCAGGGTGTTTTGCAGCTGGGCCAGGGCTGCTGCCGCCTCGCTCTGCCGGGTGCGTTGCACCTGATTGAAGTAGTTGGGCAGGGCGATGGCGCTGAGAATCCCCACGATCACCACGGTGATCAGCACCTCTGTGAGAGTGAAAGCCTCGGCTCTGGCGTGTCTGGATCGGCCCGATGAAGGCGTTACGAATCGCGTCCCCATGGGCCGTGACTACTACACATGATCATCATGTGCCTCGCAGGGCGAATTTGGCTGTGAACTCCCTGAGACCTTGCTTTGAACTTCTCCCGGTCTTGACCTGACACCATGCCTGCTCTGAAGTCTCGCGCGGTCCACCGTTGGCTGGTGCCCCTCGCGGCGGCGCCTCTTCTGCTCACCGTGATCACGGGGGTGGGCTTTTCGCTCTCAGAAGAGTGGGGCGTGAAGCAGAAGTGGTTGCTGCAGCTTCACATCGGCCATTTTGGGCCACTCAACCTCTCCAGTGTGTATCCAACGCTGTTGGGAGTGATGACCGTGGTGATTATTGTGTCTGGCGTGCAGTTGTATTGGCCGGTGAGGCGACGCGGAATGTAAGCTTTTGGAGCGGTTGGCGGTTTTTAGCTGGAAGCATTAGTGTCTTTAGTGCATGGTGTGATGACTCCAGTGGGGCCGTCGATTGAGCATGCGCTGAGGCCGAGGTTGTCGTTGGCGCTGTCTGCAACTCCTGTGGCTGCTAAAACTATTGAGTCTCCGTTGGCGGCAGGGGTGCAAGTATAAGTCCAGTTGTTTTCTGTGTACGCGCCATTGGCGTCAGCTGTGAATCCGATGTCAGCGCATGTGACGCCTGTAAATGTGCCAGTTTCCACCCATAGGCTCTGAGCTTGTTTAAGGCCCGCTGATACTTTGCCTAATGGTTCGGTGATTTTGGCTTTTGACGCTTGCCCTAAGAAATTCGGCAGCGCCACCGCCGAGAGGATGCCGACGATCACGATCACGATCATCAGCTCCACCAGGGTGAAGCCTTTCTGGAGGGCGTTGCCGGAGCGCTTGCGCTTCAGCAGGGCCAGTTGGAAGCGGTTGTTAAGAATGCTCATGGCCGAAAGGGCGATGGGTGCACCACAGGTGCGGTCCCTTTCATCATTCCCCGTTCAATTTGACTTGGGATGGAAGTTGGGCTGAGGCTTCCCTAAGAAGGCTCTTAGGTGATCTCTCAGACGTGTCAATCCGGCCACTGCCTTCCCTGCGCCTCTGGTTGCAGTCCACCACGCTGTTGGCCGTGATCGCTGGCTACAGCTTGCTGCTGGCGATGGATTCCATGATCAGCGAGCGGGAGCGGCGCGGCCAGCATGAGCGCTTGGTGGAGGCCCTGATCTCTCTGGAACAGGATCAGCGCTTGCCCCGCCTCAGTCCGGTGGACGCCGATGGCGAGGCCCCATTGCTCCGTTGGCGTGTTCTCCCCGGCCGGCAGCCCCAGCCGATCACCCGCACTGGCGGCAGCGATGGGCCTCAAGAGCTGGTGAGCCGCCGCCCCTTGCCCGGCGTTCGCGCCGCGCCCCTCACCCTGGAGGTGCGCCAGAACATCACCGCCTCCCTGCAGCAACAACGCAGCACCCAGTTGTTATTGGTGGCGGCCGCAGGCGTGTCCGCCCTGTTCACATCGCTGTTGCTGCGGTTGGTGTTGCGCCGCGGTCTGGTGCAACCGCTGCAGGCGCTGGCCGCTGATGTGGCCTCCCTGGAGGCCGACCATCTCGGTGAGCATTGGCTGCCGGTTGCCCAGCAGTCGCAAGAGCTGCAGCCGATCGCCCGGGCGTTCAATGAGCTTCAACAGCGTCTGGCCCTGGCCTGGCAGCAGGAGCGCACCTTCATCGACGGGGTGGCCCATGAGCTGCGCACGCCGATCACCGTGATCTCCGGCCATGCCCAGCGTCTGCAACGGTGGGGTCTGCCCATCGAGCTGCAGGAACCGCTGCGCCTGATCGCTGCGGAGGCCGCTCGCATGGGCACCCAGCTGAGCATTCTCCGCGATCTGGCGCGCAGCGATGCCGGTCGCCTCCAGCCACAGTGCCAATCGCTCGATCCCGATGAACAGCTGCTGCTGGCCTTCGAGCGCTGGCAGGCGCGCACGCCAGCACGGCTCACGCTTCCGGTGCCCGAGCCAACGCCCCCCCAGCGGATTCAGGCCGATCCCGAGCTCCTGCAGCAGTGCCTGGATCTGTTGATCGACAATGCTCTGCGCTACAGCTCCGATTCGGTGGCGTTGCAGCGCAGTGTGGGCGCAACCGGGGAGACGATCCTGCATGTGCTCGACCGTGGTCCCGGCATCCCAGTGGCGGAGCGCGACCAGGTGGTGCGCCGGTTTGTGCGAGGCGGCAGCTCCAGCGGCACCCGCGGTATGGGCATCGGTCTGGCGCTGGCGTCAGCGCTTGCCGCCGCCCTGCGGGCCCAGCTGCGGATCGCTGATCGCAACGCGGGTGGTGCCGATCTGCAGGTGGTGTTCAGTGCAGTTCCTCCCGCGCCATGAAGCCCACCCCGCGCACGGTGTGCAGCAGGCGCGGTTCGTCGCTGCTTTCCAACTTGCGGCGCAGATACCCCACATACACATCCAGGGTGTTGGGGTCGCCCACGAACGGGCTGCCCCACACCCCATCGAGAATCTCTTGGCGCGGAATCACCTCTCCGGCACGGCGCACCAGAAAGGCGAGCAGGTCGAATTCCCGTTGCGAGAGGTTGATCGTCCGCTCTCCCCGTCGCACCTGGCGCGTCAGCAGCGCCATGGTGAGATTGCCGAGCTGGAGGCAGTCTCCGTCGCTGCGTTGCCGTTGGTAGTGCCCTCGTCGCAGCAGGGCCCGCACCCGGGCATGCAGTTCGACGATCTCAAAGGGTTTGCTCAGATGGTCATCGGCACCCATGTCGAGGGCCATCACCCGATCGCCCGTGTCGGCGCGTGCTGTGAGCATCAGCACCGGGGTCTGGTCGCCACTGCGGCGTAGCCGTTGGCAGATCTCAGTGCCGGCGAAGTCCGGCAGCCCCCAATCGAGCACCACCAGGTCGAACCGCTCCTGGCGCAGCCGCATCAGGGCCTCCTGGCCATTGAGCACGCCGGTGCAGCTCCAGCCTTCCGCCTGCAGATCGTCGAGCAGGAAGCGCAGTAGTTCCGGGTCATCGTCGACGACGAGGAGGTGATCCACCGCAGTGGGGTCAGGTTTCTCCATCGTGCCGTTCGGGGGAATCCTTCACACAGTTGCCTTGGATTCGATGCTCTTGCCACTGGCCCTCTCCGCATCCGCGGTGCTGCTGCTCGGCAGCGCCTCCATCCATACCCTGAGCCTCCAGGGGCATCTCCGTCTGCAGGCCGCTGAGCGGCGCAGCGAAGCGGCCGATTGGTTGCGCTCAGCCGCGCAGGCGTTTGCCGCCGCTGCCAGTGGTGAGGAGGCCTGTCTGCTGCCCTGGCCGATGCAGGCCTGGGATGGGGGCGTGGTGGGTTGCACAGCCGCTGATCCCGCCCGGCTGCGCAGTGGTGTGCTGGCGGAACGCCGTTGGACCCTGCGCGACTGGCAGCCCTCTGGTGATACGGGGCTGCTGCATCTGCAACTGGATGACGGTCGCCGTGCCGCCTTTCGCCTCAGCCTCAACCCGGAGGGCCCGCTCGTGCTGGGCATCAGCGAGCCCCAACTGCAGGGACGTGTCAACGGGGAGGTGGCGTCATGAGCCTGGTGGAAGTGTTGGTGTCGTCGGTGCTGTTGGCTTCCAGCAGCAGTGCCGCCCTGGCCGTGTGGAGTCAGGCCGGGGTTGCGGTGCAACGCAGCAGCCAGCTGGAGGAGCGGGCGAACCAGTTGGAGCGCCAGCGCCTCGGCACCCACCGCTGGTTGGCGTCGCTGGACGATGGTTTGGCGTTGCTCGATCCAGCCGCCGACTGCGCTTTTGCGGCAGGGGCCGTGGCGGCAGCGGCTGACCAGGCCCTGCCCCTGCCCGATGGCGCCGAGCGCCGCTGGGTTGCGGCGGCTGAGGGGGCGGGCCTCTGGTTGGAACTTGAACATGGGCCGGCGCGGCGCCGCCAGCTGTTCAGTGCGGCGGCCTACGGGTTGTGCCAGCCATGAACAAGGCCTCGAAGGGATTCAGCCTGGTGGAGCTGCTGGTGGCGATCGCCATCCTCGGCATCCTGGCGTCGGTGGGCCTGGTGCATGCCGGCAGCGATCGCGATCAGCTCCAGCTCGACACCGCGGCCCGGCGCTTGCAGCTGGGCTTGGAACGGGGTCGCAGCCTCGCCCGGCGCCAGCAGCGCGCCTGTGGCATCAGCCTCGACGCCGAGGGCTGGTTGCCGTCAGCCGAAGAGGCCCTGCCCGGAGAGCTCGTCGCCTGCTCCGGCGCTGGCCTCGCCCTGCAGGAAGCCCTGGAGCAGGGGCCGATTCAGCTGCACACCAATCTGCCGCCGGTGCTACGGATCGCCGCCAACGGGCTGCTGATCGATGGCGGAACCGTGGTGCTCAGCCATGGGCGCCTGAAGCGCAGCCGCTGCCTGGTGGTGAGTCTGCCGCTGGGGATCAGCCGCCTGGGCCTCTACGACGGTGCCGCACCGGCTGGGGGAGAGGCGCCGAGCAGCAGCCGCTGCCGTCCTGATCCTGGGGAGGCCTGACGCCATGCGCCAATTCAGGAGCCGGGATAGGGGCTTCACCCTCTTGGAGCTGATGCTCGCCCTCAGCCTCGGTGTGATGGTGTTCGGGGTGTTGCTCAACCTGATCGCCGGTGATCTGCGCCTGGGCGGTGCGATGGCGACGCGGCTGCGGGAATCGGCCCGGCAGCGCCGCACCCTGGAGCTGATTCGCGATGAACTCGCCCTCGGCGAGGGCCGCATGCTGGAGCCGCCGGTGTCGGATCAGTGGCCCTGCGCCATGGCCGGTCGACGCCCCGTGCTCGCCATTGCCACCGAAGCCGGCGACCCCCAGGCGCGCCGCCGCGCGATTGTGTATTCGGTGGGTCGGGCACCGTCGGCGATCTGGCGCGGCCGGGTGTTGATGCGCTGTGGACCGGCCTACAACCTGGAGGGCCTTCCCAGCCTCGATGCTGCTTATCAGAATCGGGTGGTGCTGGATGCACTTCCCGATGATGCAGCCGTCGGTTTTGCGGTGTCGCCCGATCCGGAGCTTCCCGTGCTCCAGCTCGAACTGGAGCAGTCGCTGCCGGGTCGCGATGGTGCCGCCCGGCGGCTTCGCACCGCCATGGCGGCTTGAGAGATGGCCGGGATGTTGAGGCGATGGCGTCGCTGGCTGCAGGCCCCCAGCACGATTCAGTCGAGGCTGGAGCGCACCAGCCTGATCGCGGTGCTGCTCGGCTACGGCTTGCTGCTCGCTGTGGATCTGCAGCTGTTCAACGAACAGCGCCACCAGCGCCAGCTGCAGACGATGGGACGGGCCGAGCTGCTGTTGGCGGAGAGTGCCCAGGCGATGGCCCGATCCTCCGGCGGCAGCCGACAGGGACGCTTCGATTCGAGCGGGCTGCAGCGCACGCTCAGTGATTTCTCCTCCTACCGCCTGGCCCTGTGGATGCATCCCCAGGGCATTCCCGCTTCTCTGGTGGCGCCGAAACGCAGCAGCAATGCCCTGATCAGCACCATGCCCGGTCTGCGGGAGCGGGCCGAAACCCTGGCCCATCGCAACACCTTGCCCCAGCTGTTCGAAGACCAGGATCGCCACTACGTGATCTCCAGCCGGGTGGTGGAGTTCGGCGGCGCCAGCTGGGACCTCTATCTGCTTGAGGATGTGAGCGAAGAGGTGCGCTTCCAGCGCCTGCTGAACGGCCTGCTTCTGCTGGCGGCCGCCCTGGCGTCCCTGGTCACGATCCTGATCAATCGGCGCGGCATCGAGCGCAGCCTGCAGCCCCTGAGGTACTTCAACCGAAGGATCGCTGCGGTGAGCTCCAGCTCACTGGAAAAGCAGCCGTTTCGCCCTGAGCAGGAACCGGAGGAGCTGCAGCCCCTCGCCCAGGGGTTCAACGATCTGCTGGCTCGCCTGGCGGAGGCCTTCACCCGGCAGCGCCAGTTCGCCAGCACCGTGAGCCATGAACTGCGTAATCCGATCACCCTGATCAGTGGCTACAGCGGTCGCTTGCTGCGACGGTCTGAGAACCTCACGCCGCAGCAGATCGAGCAGCTGGGAATCATCGAGGAGGAGGGGCGGCGCCTCTCGCGGCTGATCAGCGACCTGCTGGCGATCACCCGCGCCGACAACGACCGGTTGGCGGTTGAGCCGGTGCCGGTGCGGGTGTGTGATGCGGCGGAGCAGGCGCTGCGGCTGGCCCAGGGCTCGAGATCCCATCACCTGCGCCTGGTGCCGCCTGACTTGGCCGATCCCCACACGCTTCAGGCCCTCGCCGATCGCGACCGTCTGGTGCAGTGCCTGGTGAATCTGCTGGAGAACGCCTGCAAGTTCAGCCCGCCCCATACCACGGTGGAACTGTCCTGCAGCTGCAGCGATGAGCGCGTGCTGCTGCGGGTGCAAGACCAGGGCCCGGGCGTGCCGGAAGCCGATCGCGAGAGGATTTTTGAGCGCTTCAAGCGGGGGCGTCATGCGGCCGGCGTGCCCGGTAGCGGCATCGGCTTGTCGGTGGTGCAGACCCTGGTGCAGCAGATGGAGGGGTCGATCCATGTGGAAGCGGCTGAGGGGGGCGGCGCTGCATTTGTGCTCGGCCTGCGGCGATGGTTGGGTCCCCAGCGAGAATCCCCCCAACCCAACGACTCCCGCGGCGGCCTTTGAGCTTCGGTTTCTCTCCCTTAGGGCTTTCGCGCCCCAGCCTGTCGGCGCGCATGGCCCGCTGGGGGCTAGTGATCGTGGCGATCTACATCGCCGTGGCCCTGCTCACCCCCCTGCTGCTGGCGGCCGGCCTGCTCCCGGATCCCAATGCCGGCCTGGATAATCCGATTTACGCCCCGCCTTCTTGGCAGCATTGGTGCGGCACCGATCGGCTTGGCCGCGATGTGTGCGTGCGCACGCTGCAGGGCAGCGGCGTCGCTTTACAGGTGGTGCTGCTGGCGGTGGTCCTCGCCCTGGTGATCGGCGTGCCCCTGGGCATGGTGAGCGGCTACCTGGGGGGCGGCGTCGACCGGGTGTTGGTGTTGTTGATGGACACCCTCTACACCCTGCCGGTGCTGCTGCTCTCGGTGGTGCTCGCCTTCCTTCTCGGCCGGGGCATTCCCAATGCGGCCGCGGCGTTGTGTGTGGTGTATGTGCCCCAGTATTTCCGGGTGGTGCGCAACCAGACCGCCCAGGTGAAGGCCGAGTTGTTTGTGGAGGCGGCGCAATCGCTGGGGGCCGGGCCGGTGTGGATCCTGCGCCGTTATCTGCTGCGCAATGTGATCACCTCGGTGCCGGTGCTACTCACCCTCAATGCCGCCGATGCGGTGCTGGTGCTGGGGGGGCTTGGGTTTCTCGGTCTCGGCCTGCCCGAAACCGTGCCGGAGTGGGGCGGCGATCTCAACCTGGCCCTGGCGGCGGTGCCCACCGGCATCTGGTGGACGGCTCTCTATCCCGGGCTGGCGATGTTTGTGCTGGTGCTCGGGCTCTCATTTCTTGGTGAAGGGCTGGAGGCCTGGATGAGCAGCAGCGGTCGAGACGCGGCAGACTGAAGAAATCTGCAGCTGCTGCCATGCCCTGGTGGGCCACGCTGATCTTCCTTTCCCTGATGACCTACCTGTGGTTGTCGGGGCGATCCAATCCGGATGATGTGATCGGTTTGCTGGAGCAGATGCTGGCCATCGCTCTGGCCCTGGTGGTGCTGTTCATCGGCCACAACCTGCTGCTCGAAACCCTGGTGCTGTTGTTCGCCCTGCGTCTACCGACGGCACGGCGCGGCATCCCGGTGATCGATCGGCCCCAGGCCAGTAAGGATGTGCTGATTCCGTTCTGATCGGCTGCTGGGACTCAGCAGCTGCTTTCACTTAACAGTGCAATCGTGCCGTGCGTGGGAGGTCCTCGAGAATGTCTCCGTCCTCACTCAAGGCCGGATAGGGCCGGCCCTTATCGCGACACCAGCTGGCCACCTGGGGGTAGGCCCACTCAAACAGCAAGGTGTTGTAGCGCTCAGGTGGGATGCCTTCTCCCAGGAGGGGAACCCGGCCCGAAGCTTGGCGTTGTCGCAGCGCCTCAAACAACAGGGTGGCCGTGGCCACCGACACATTCAGCGACTGCACCATGCCGCGCATCGGGATGAACACGGCCTGATCCATCAGGCTGGTGGCGGCATCGCTCAGGCCCCACTTCTCCGCTCCGAGCACGAAGGCGCAGGGGCCGGTGAAATCGCAGTCGCGATAGTCGCGTGCATCCACGCCCAGATTGGTGCCATAGAGCTTGAAGCCCTGCGCCTTCAGGTGGTGCACGGCCCTCTCGATGTCGGGGTGGTCGTGCAGCGGCACCCAGCGCTGGCTGCCCTGGGCCGTGCTGTTGAAGGTGCGTGGCCTGCCACTCAGGCTCACTGCATGGGCCTCCAGCACCCCCACCGCATCACAACTGCGCAGAATGGCGGAGAGGTTATGGGGCTTCTCCACATGCTCCACCAGCACCGTGAGATCGGCCATGCGCCGGTTGAGCACCGAGCGCAGCCTTTCAAACCGGCGGGGGAGCAGGGGCATGCCTCAGGGTGGATCCTTTGATTCGAGGGTATGGGATGCCGTGGCCCGCATCCCCTGGGGCCGGCTGGCCACCTATGGCCAGGTGGCCGACTGGATCGGGGCCTACGGCTGCGCTCGCCAGGTGGGCTGGGCCCTGCGCCGCTTGCCCTTGCCTTCGCCGATCCCCTGGCACCGGGTGGTGAATGCCCAGGGGCGGGTGGCGATGAGCCTCAGCCGTGAGGGGTCCGACTGGATGCAGCGGCAGATGCTGATCGCCGAAGGCATTCCCGTCGACGATGAGGGGCGTCTGCCCTTGAAGCGCTTCCTCTGGACGCCGGAGCCGCAGGCGATCCGCGGAGCGCTAGGTCTGGAACCTGACCAATCGGATCCGCTCCCCTGCCCATGCTCCCTTCCACCCCATCGCATGGCTGATTCGCATGGCTGATTCGGCTGCCTCGCAGGGCGTGGCTACGCCCACCGGGCTGGGGCCGCGGCGCGTCGCCTGGGAGGTGCTGGAAGCGGTGGCGGCCGGTGCCTACGCCGATGTGGCGCTGGAGCGGGCCCTGCGTAGTGCTGGCCTCTCCGGCGCCGATCGCGGACTGGCCACGGAGCTGGCCTATGGCGCCATTCGCCGTCGCCTCTGGCTCGATGCCTGGCTCGATCGGCTCGGTCGCGTGCCCGCTCGCAAGCAGCCGCCCCGGTTGCGCTGGCTCCTGCATGTGGGGCTGTATCAGCTCTTCTGGATGGAGCGGATTCCGGAGGCCGCAGCGGTGAACACCACGGTGGAGCTGGCCAAGCACCATCGCCTGGCCCGGCTGGCGCCGGTGGTGAATGGGCTGTTGCGGGCTGCCCTGCGGGCTCGGCAGGCGGGCGACACCCTGGCGCTGCCCGCCGATGCGGCGGAGCGCCTGTCGTTGGAGCAGTCGCTGCCGCTGTGGTTCTGCCAGGAGTTACTGGCCTGGGCCGGTGGCGAGTGGGGCGCCACCATGCCCGCAGTGGAGCGCATCGTCGCCGCCTGCAATCAGGTGCCGCCCCTCGACCTGCGCGTCAACCGTCTGCGCAGCACGCCCGAGGCGGTGGCTGCTGCCTTTGCGGCGGCCGGCCTGGCGACCCGCCCGATTGCAGGGTGTGGCTCGGGCCTGCAGGTGCTCGGCGCTGCTGGGGATCTGCGCCAATGGCCCGGCTATGCGGAGGGCCATTGGTGTGTGCAGGACCGGGCGGCCCAGTGGGTGGCGCCCTTGCTGGAGCCCCGGCCCGGCGAGCGGCTGCTCGATGCCTGTGCTGCTCCTGGCGGCAAGGCCACCCATCTGGCCGAGCTGATCGGCGATGCGGGTGAGGTGTGGGCGGTGGATCGTTCCGCCGGGCGTCTGCAGCGGGTGGCGGCCAATGCGGTCCGGCTCGGTTGCGGCTGCGTGAACGCGTTTGCCGCCGATGCCTGCGAGCTGCTGCAGGAGCGGCCCCACTGGCGCGGTGCGTTTCAACGCATCCTGCTGGATGCGCCCTGCTCCGGCCTGGGCACCCTGGCCCGCCATGCCGATGCCCGCTGGCGTGTCACGCCCGACACGATCACGGAGTTGCTGCCGCTGCAGGCGCGATTGCTGGACGCGATGCTGGCTCTTCTCGCCCCGGGGGGGCGCTTGGTGTATGCCACCTGCACGATTCATCCGGCGGAGAACCAGAACCAGATCGCTGGTTTTCTTGCGGCCCATCCCGAGCTGACACTGCACTCGGAGCAGCAGCGCTGGCCCGATCCGGCCGGTGGCGATGGCTTTTATGCGGCCGTGATCACAACGCCACGCTGATCACTGCACCGGCAGGGGCCGGAAGTTTTCGTCCACCGGCGGCCCTCCCGGTGGGGCCACGTAGCGGGGCGGCGGTGCCTGGGGGGCGGGAGCTGGCGCCGGCTCCGGCGCCCAGATGCTCGGATCCGGGTCGTAGTCGTAGCCGCGATAAGGCGCTTCCTGGTTCTCCTTGGGTGTCTTGGCTTTGGCGCCGGGCTTTTTGAAGGTGCGTTTGAGCACGGGCTTGGGTGGGAAGGTCTGCACCGGAAACTGGTTCTTGATCTTGCTCATGAACTGGTTCCAGGCCCAGGCGGCCTCGCCGCTGTTGCTGTTGGTTTCGCGGTTGTTGTCGTGGCCGAACCACACGGCCGTGGTGAGTTGGGGAATCGAGCCGATGAACCACAGGTCGCGAGCACCCTCGGAGGTGCCGGTCTTGCCGGCCACTGGCCGGTCGTTGAGCTTGGCGGCAGCTCCGGTGCCGCCCTCCACCACCCGCTGCAGCATCCAGTTCATGGCGTCGGCCACATCGCTGTCGACGGCCCGGCGACCCCGATCTCCATCAACGCGGCGGCTCCAGATCACCTCGCCACCCGGTCCGCGGATCTCTTCAAAAGCCGCCGGCTTCACATACACGCCGCGATTGGCCACCGCCGCGTAGGCGGCCGCCATGTCGAGGATGGTTTGCTCGTAGGCGCCGATGGCCATGGGATAAAACTTGCCCAGGGGGCGCGTGGTGCCGATCCCCAGGTTGTTCGCCATGGCAATGATCGGGTCGAAGCCCACCTTGTCTTGCAGCTGCACCGCCACGGTGTTGAGCGAGTTCTTCAGGGCATCGGCGAGGGAGATCGGGCCGAAATACTTGTTTCCGAAGTTCTTCGGGCAATAGCCCCCCCAGCAGCGGGGCGAGTCGTTGAAGATGTCTTCAGGCTTCACGCCGGCATTGATCGCTGCGGCGTAGGGAAACAACTTGAAGGTGGAGCCAGGAGAGCGCAGCGCCTGGGTGGCCCGGTTGAACTGGCTGGCGTTGAAATCCTTGCCGCCCACCATCACCCGCACCAGGCCCGTGCCGGGTTCGATCGACACGATCGCTCCCTCGGTGCCGCCGGGAGCAAACTCCTTCACCACCTGCTGCGCATCCTTCTGCCAGGCAAGGTTGAGACTGGTGCGGATTTTCAGACCACCCACCTCAAGCTGATCGGGGGTGAGGATCGTGGGCAGCTGCTGGGCGACCCAGCTGGTGAAGTAAGGGGCGGCGCTGTTGAAGTATTTCGGTGTGGCCGGTTTGAGATCGAGCGGTGCGTTGCGCGCTTCCGCCGCTTCTCCGGCCGAGATGAAGCCGGCCTGTTGCATGCGATCGAGGACGATCGAGCGCCGTTCCAGGGCCAGGTCGGGGTTCACCAGCGGTGAATACACCGAAGGCGCCGGCGGGAGGCCGGCGATCAGGGCCGCCTCCGGCAGGGTGAGCTGATCCGGTTGCTTGGAGAAATACACCCAGGCGGCATCAGAAACGCCATACGCGCTCGAGCCCAGATACACGAAGTTGAGGTACTGCTCGAGAATCTGTTCCTTGCTGAGTTGACGCTCGAGTTTGTAGGCCAGAGCCGCTTCCTTCAGCTTGCGGGTGAGGGTGCGGTCCTGGCTGAGAAACACCGTGCGGGCCAGCTGCTGGGTGATCGTGCTGGCGCCTTCCCGCACGGCCCCCTGGCGCAGGTTGGTCACCAGGGCGCGACTGATGCCCCAGAGATCCACGCCATCATGGTCGTAGAAGCGGCGGTCTTCCGCTGCCACGAAGGCCTGCTTCACCAGCTCCGGCATCTGGCCGGGTTGGATTTTTTCGCGCGTGGCGGGCCCGAGCTTCTGGATCACCTGGCCGTCGCTGGAGAGCAGGGTGATCGTTCCGGGGCGGTTGAAGCGGGCGATACCCCTGGCATCGGGCAGGGTGGCATCGAGAGCCTGGGTGAGCGCGGCCTGGCCCAGAGCCACGCCCACACCGATCGAGCCGGCGGTGACGCCGAGGAGCACCCAGTGACGGCGGGTGCGTTTCACATCCCCTGGGTCAGGGGGCTGTGGCCAACGGCGAGGGCCGTCACGAGCATGCCGAGCACAAGAAAGGGTTGAGCGCTGGCCTGATATTTCACATCGAAGGCCACAGGGTCGCGTAGCAACCAGATGTCCTGGAAGGTGATCTGGGGCACGATCAGCAACACGAGCAACACGGCAGCGAAATGCTGTCCGATTCCGATCAGAACGGCAACCATCAGCAACTGGAAGACATCAATCATGCCGGCGCTGATCCAGCTGGCTCGTTCGATGCCGAATACCACCGGCAGCGATTGAAGGCCGAGAGCTTTATCACCTTCCACGCTCTTGAAGTCGTTCACCACCGCGATGCCAAGCCCGGCGAGGCTGTAGGCAAGGGTAAGAATCGCCGTCGACCAGGTGAGCTGGCCAAACAGGGCCTGGCCCGCCCACCAGGGCAGGGCGATATAGCTGGCCCCGAGGGCGTAATTGCCAAGCCAACCGTTCTGCTTGAGCTTCAACGGTGGCGCTGAATAGATGAAGCTCACGAAGGAGCCACCGAGGGCGAGGAGCAATACCACCGGGGTGGTGTGGCCCGCCCAGACATCGAGGCCCCAGGCCACCGCAAGACCGGCCAGGAGCAGCACCCAGATCTGCAGCTTCACCTGGCCGAGAGGGATCGCGCCGGAGGGAATCGGCCGATAGGGCTCATTGATCGCGTCGATCTCGCGGTCGTAGTAGTCGTTGATCGTTTGAGTGAAGCCCGCCAGCAGCGGACCGCTCATCACCATGCAGGCGAGAGCGGCGAGCAGGTGATCCCAGCGCCACACGTAATGGCCACTGGCGGCGGCACCGCAGACCACACCCCATATGAGGGGGATCCAGGTGACTGGCTTCATCAGCTGCAGGCGCAGCTTCCAGATATTGGTAGTGCCGCTGGCACCTTTCATGCCGAGCAGCTGACGGGCGTCGCTCATGGCCTGGACCTCAGGCGGGGGCGATTTCGTCGTCGAAGAACCAGCTGGTGGAACCGTCGCTGAGCTCCACGACCACGCCGATGCCTTTGCCATCGGTGGTGCGGAAGTCGGTGACGGTGCCCGTTGCGTCCTTCTTGAGCAGCTCCACCAGAGCGGCGGGAATGCGATCACGCACCCGGGTGACCCGCACCTTGGAGCCGATGTCGATGGTGACTGCCGCCTGCTGTGACATGGCCTGCAAGGCTTGGAAAGTGGGCGTCACCCTAACAGTTGCGCCTGAGCCTTCCGTTTGCCCGCCGATGGTTGCCCTGCGCTTGATTCCCTGCCTCGATGTGGCCGATGGTCGCGTGGTGAAGGGGGTCAACTTCGTTGGCCTGCGCGATGCAGGTGATCCAGTGGAGCTGGCCAGTCGTTACAGCCAGGCGGGTGCCGATGAGCTGGTGTTTCTCGACATCGCGGCCACTCACCAGGGGCGCGCCACCTTGGTGGATTTGGTGCGCCGCACCGCCGAAGCGGTGACGATCCCGTTCACCGTGGGGGGCGGCATCAGCACGCTGGAGGGGATCACCGAGCTGCTTCGGGCCGGGGCCGACAAGGTCAGCCTCAATTCCTCCGCCGTCCGTGATCCGGAGTTGGTGGCGCGGGGGGCGGAGCGCTTCGGTTGCCAGTGCATCGTTGTGGCGATCGATGCCCGGGCCAGACCTGGGGGTGGTTGGGATGTGTTCGTGAAGGGGGGGCGTGAGAACACCGGCCTCGACGTTGTGACCTGGGCCCGGCGGGTGGCGGAGCTGGGGGCGGGGGAGATCCTGCTCACCTCGATGGATGGCGATGGCACTCAGGCCGGTTATGACCTGGCCCTCACCCGGGCGGTGGCCCAGGCCGTGCCCGTGCCGGTGATCGCTTCGGGGGGAGCTGGCTGCATCGATCACATCGCAGCAGCTCTTGATCCAGGGCCGGAAGGGGGGCAGGCATCGGCGGCACTGCTCGCTTCCCTGCTTCACGATGGCGTGCTCTCGGTGGAGGCGATCAAGGCCGATCTGCTCGGTCGGGGGTTGCCGATTCGGCCCCCGGAGGCCTGAGCCAGTTTTCTAATGTTGATGAACTTCTGTGAAAGGCTTTGGCTTCTGGCCTCCCCCTGATTGCGCGTTCCTGGGCGATGCCGGTGGGTGTGATCTGGGTGGTGCTGGTGATTGCCCTGGTTGCCTGGGCCTTGCAGTTGATGCAGGCGGCGATTGATCAGCAGGAGTTTTCGCTGATGCTGGCGGGCTGCATGGTGTGTTCGGCGGCCGTGGGGCTGGCGACCGTCATGGTGATGACCCTGAACGGCCTGCCCTTGTGAAGCCTGGTGATCCCGCTGCCGTCGAGCAGCTGTTCAACGCGGTGGCGCCCCGTTACGACCGCCTGAACGATCTGTTGAGCCTTGGTCTTCATCGTGTCTGGAAGCGCCAGTTGTTGGCTTGGCTGCGTCCCTGTCCTGGAGAACGCTGGCTGGATCTCTGTTGCGGCACGGGTGATCTTGCCCTGTTGTTGGCGTCTCGGTTACGACCGGGCGGAGAGGTGCTCGGGATGGATGCGGCAGCCGCACCCCTGCAACGCGCTCGGCAGCGTTCGGAGCAGCAGCCCTGGCTGCCTGTGCGATGGCAGCAAGGGGATGCGCTGCACACCGGCCTGGCGTCGGCCGGCCTTGATGGGGTGGTGATCGGTTACGGCCTGCGCAACCTCGCCGATCCTGCGGCGGGGCTGGCGGAGGTGCGCCGTCTGCTTCGGCCTGGTGGCCGCGCCGGCGTGCTCGATTTCAATCGGCAGAAGGCCGGTGGTGCTGGCGAGGCGTTTCAGCGCGCCTACCTGCGCCGACTGGTGGTACCGACGGCGGCGCTGGTGGGCTTGAAGGAGCATTACGCCTATCTCGAGGCCAGTTTGCAGCGGTTTCCTGATGGCGCCGCCCAGGAACAGCTGGCCTTAGAGGCAGGGTTTCGCGCTGCCCGCCACCGTGCTCTGGCCGGCGGCCAGATGGGCCTACTGCTTCTGGAGGCATGAGCCATCAGTTCGTCTCATGGTGTGTCGCTTGCGACAAAGCGGCCATGCGGATTAGAAAGAAATGATTAAGACCTGGGTTGATGGCTGTGGCCTTTCCCCTTCCTTCCTTGCTCGCCTCGATTGAGGATCTGCTCCTGGAGGTGCAGTGGCTCGACGGGATGGTCCTGGTGACCGACTCCCAGCGCGCCACCTTCGTGTCCTTCTCCCAGGTGGATCCGGTGCTGCGCCGCTTGCGGGCTCGCCCCAATGGCATGGACGTGGCGGAGAAGCTCTGTCTGTCGCTGCTCGAATCCCACGGCAAGGCGGCGGCCAAGCCCGTGCTCGTGTTTCAGGGTGACGGCAGCTTCTGGCTCGGCACCATGAGCCCCAGTCGCAGCAATCCTCACCGTCACCACGCCATCGCCCATCTGCATCGCTGTTTCGCCATCAGCGGCTGAGCCGAACCCCTGGTGCGGCTGAATTGGAGAATGGCGTGCGATCGGCCCGCCGTGGATGCACTTTCAAGACATCATCAGCACGCTTAACCGCTTCTGGGCCGAACAGGGTTGCCTGTTACTGCAGCCCTACGACACGGAAAAGGGCGCCGGCACCATGAGCCCCCACACGGTGCTGCGGGCGATCGGTCCGGAGCCGTGGGCGGTGGCTTATCCCGAGCCCTGCCGGCGCCCCACCGACGGGCGCTACGGCGATAACCCCAACCGCGCCCAGCACTATTTTCAGTATCAGGTGCTGATCAAGCCGTCGCCGGATGGCATTCAGGAGACCTATCTGGCCTCGCTGGACGCCTTGGGGATCCAGGCCAAGGAGCACGACATCCGCTTTGTTGAAGACAACTGGGAGTCCCCCACCCTCGGCGCCTGGGGCGTGGGTTGGGAGGTGTGGCTCGATGGCATGGAGGTGACCCAGTTCACCTATTTCCAGCAGTGCGGCGGCATCGATTGCCGGCCTGTGTCGATTGAGATCACCTACGGCCTCGAGCGTCTCGCCATGTATCTGCAGGATGTGGAAAGCATCTGGGATCTGAGCTGGAACGCGAAGCGCAGCTATGGCGACATCTGGCTGCCTTTTGAAAAGGGGCAGTGTCAGTTCAATTTCGAAGCGTCCGATCCAGAGCGGCTCAAACAGCTCTTCGCGATCTATGAGGCGGAGGCGTCGGATCTGATCACCCAGCAGCTGCCGGCCCCGGCGCTCGATTTCGTGCTCAAGTGCAGCCACACCTTCAACCTGCTGGAAGCGCGTGGTGTGATTTCGGTGACCGAACGCACGGCCACGATCGCCCGCATCCGCACCCTGGCGCGCAAGGTGGCCGAAACCTGGCTGGCGGAGCGTGAAGCCCTCGGTTTCCCACTGCTTGCCGAACGGCTCGCGTAACGACGTCTTCAGGGAGGGGAATCCTCTGGGTAAGGCCTCCGTGCTGCCGCCATGCCCCGCTCCGAATTCACCCTGGCCGCCACAGCGCTCGCCCTGGCGGCTCTGATGGCCGGGGCCCTGGCCGTGACGCCCGGGCACTGGCTGCTGGTGTTGCTGGCGCTGGCTTGCGGGCTCGCCTGGCTCTGTCGCTGCCGTTCTTTGTCCTGGCGCCACGGCGGTGCTCTGTTGCTGCTGCTGCTTGTCCTGGCGGCAGGGACGAGCTGGCGCAGCCAGACGAGCCCGCCGCAACGCGATCCGCTCCTGGCCGTGCTGAGCGATGCGTCGATCGAGGCTCCTCAACAGATCGAGGCGGTGCTGCTAGCCGACAGCCGGAAGCTGGGCGAGCGGTGTCAGGCGCTGCTGGCGGTGGAGCGTGTGAACGGGCGGCTGGTAAACGGACGCACGGAACTGCAGATCCAGCCCTGCGAGCGGGGGTTGGAGCAGGGTTGGCGCATCGCTGCGGAGGGCCGCCTGCGCCAGCCTGCGCCTGCCGCCCATCCCCTCGTGCCAGGCGCGGCAGAGCGTCTCGCGGCCCAGGGGGTGCACACCCAGTTTCGGGCTGAGGCGTTCAGGTTGTTGTCGCAGCATTGGACGCCGTTGGCCGATGCCAGGCGCCGGATCGCCGCCCAGCTGCAGCGCTGGGCGGGGCCCCGGGAGGGATCGCTGTTGGCGGCGTTGGTGCTGGGGAGTGCCCAGGTGGCGGTGCCGCTGGAGCTGCGGGATGCCTTCCGGGTGGCGGGGCTCTCCCACGCCCTGGCCGCCAGCGGCTTTCACCTTTCGGTGCTGCTCGGCACCACCCTGGCCCTGGTGCGCTCCTTGCCCGTGGCGTTGCGGCTCGGTGGCGGCGGGCTGGCGATGGCCAGTTTTCTGGCGCTGGCTGGCGGTCAGCCCTCGGTGGTGCGGGCTGTGCTGATGGGGGCAGCGGCGCTGCTGATCCGCGAAGGCGGTGGCCGCAGCCGTCCGCTGGGGGTGCTGCTGATCACGTTGGTGCTGATGCTGCTGATCCATCCGGCCTGGGCGCGCTCCATCGGTTTTCAGCTCAGTGCTGCCGCCACTGCTGGACTGGTGATCAGTGCTGGCCCGATCGAGGCCTGGTTGGCGCAGCGAGCGCCACGGGGTTGCCTGGGGTGGTTGCCGGCAGCCCTCTCCGCGCCGCTGGCGGCCCTGCTCTGGACCTTGCCACTGCAGCTGCTGCACTTCGGCTCGACGCCCCTCTATGCGCTTGTGGCCAATCTGCTGGCGGCGCCGCTGCTGGCGCCCCTCACCCTGGCGGCGCTGGCGCTGACCCTGACGCTGCTGATCCTGCCCGTGGGGCTGGCCGCGCTGTTGCTGCCCTGGCTGATCTGGCCCGTGGCCAAGCTGGCGGGTTTGCTGATCGCGTTGGTGCTCTGGATCAGCACCTGGCCCTATGCGCAGCTGCTCACCGGCCGGCCCCAGCCCTGGGTGGTGCTGCTGTTGCTGCTCGGCTTGCTGCCCTGGTGCCTGCCCGCCCTCGCCCGCCTGCGCTGGCGGGCGCTCCCCCTGTTGCTGCTGGCTCTGATCGTGCAGGCCAGCGTGCAGCTGAAGGACGGGCTGGTCGTGGTGGGGCAGTGGGGGCGCCATTGGGTGCTGGCCCGCCACCAGGGGCGGGCTGCACTGGTGAGTAGCCATGGCGATGGTCTCAGTTGCGCCCTCGCCCGTCGCCTCAGTGAGGCCCATGGTCATCGCCGGCTCGACTGGGTGGCCGTGCTCGACCCGGTGGCTTCATCGCAGCAGCCCTGCTGGCGGTCGCTGGCGCGCACGGTGCTGGCCGAGCACCAGGGTCAGAGCCCCTTGCAACCCGGCCAGCGCCTGGCGAGTGCGGGACTGGAACTGGGTGCGGAGCTGGATGCCGACGCGACGCGAGCCCTCTGGCTGCGGGCCGGTGTCCAGCGGTTGCGCTTGCAGCGGGCCACGGGCCGACCTTTACAGTGAGGTGTGCCCATCGGGCGCGCTGGAGAGGTGGCAGAGTCCGGTTGATTGCGCACGACTCGAAATCGTGTAGGGGTCACACCCTCGTGGGTTCGAATCCCACCCTCTCCGTTTTTAAGGCACTGTCGTTGCCAGCAAAAACATGCGGATCTCGCATGAAGTGTGGACGAGGTTGCTGATGAATAGGTAGGTGTAAACAGGTTTCTGAAGAGTTGTGCTGAAGCTTGATGAGCTTGCGCTCTTCGATGGTCTGATCTGGTTGCGAACCGGAGAGTCGGTGGCGCGTCGTTTCAGCTGTGCCCAGTCCACCGTCAGTCGCAACACCGCCAAGGTGCTCGAGCTGTTTGGGCTGGAGCTGGTGCGCGATGACTTCGGCGAATGGCAGTTGCTCGGCGATCTCTCCCTGCTCAACGCCGAACGGCAGGTGCATCAGAAGGCACGCTGGGCCTCATGGGCGCCGTTGCGCCTGGAAGCCACCTACTGGACCGCGCTCTCCTATTGCGCCGCTGAGCTCGGCCCCTGGATGCTCGGCAATTCCGACATCATGTCGATCCGTCATCGCCATCTGCTGCTCGACCACAGGATCGTGGACTGCCAGATCACCACCCTGCCCGATCTGCTGGGCCCTGTGGATCCGCGTTACCGCTACCTCCAGCTCACGGCGATGCAGCCGTTCTTTGTGTGTGCTCCGGATCATCCACTCACCAAAATCAAAAATCCCAGCCTCGACGATCTCGCCGCCTATCCCTCCCTCGCCTTGCCGCCCCAGACCTTCCCGAAGGTGGAGGCTGCCCTCAAGCAGCTCGGCCTCTGGAATACAACGGTGCGCATGCATCGCTATCGCTACGAAAAATGGGAAGGCAAATGCGAGTCGGAACTGCTTATCTCCTACGGCAACCCGCTCACCCACCACACCGCACCCAAGCCCCTGTATCGCCTTCCCCTGGCGTTGCCGTTTGCCTCCGGTGACGTGCTCGTGTATCGCCAAGACTTTGAGGGGCACCCCCTGCTTCTCGCCTTGATCGAGCGACTGTCGCTTGCCGTGGATGCGGTGCGCGAGATCGTGCCCGGCATCACCAAAGTGTTTGCCCCTCTGGATGTTGCAGCGCTCGAGGTGCCTGTTCGCAGCTGATTGCCGCTGACGGTCGTCGCTTGGAACACCTGATCGCCATCCTGGATCCAGCAGCCTGGAGGCATGAGTCAGCTTCGCGTCGGTCAGGTTCTCGAGTGCAGCGCCAATGGCAGCCACTGGCGCGTGATGCACCAGCTCCCCGGTCGGGTGCGTCTGCAGCTGCTGAACATCGGTCTCGATGCTGAGCTGGCCCAGGCTCTCGCCCATCAGAGCCTGCAGCGTCGTTGGGTGAAGCGGTTTCGGCTCAATGCCCTGGCGGGAAGCCTGGTGCTCGAGGGTCGGCCGGAGCGGTTGCGTCGCCGGCGAGCCATTGCGCTGTTGCTGCAGCAGGCCGCCCAGCAGGAGGCTGGCCTTCCCCTGGAGATCACTCCCCGGCTTGAGGCTCGCTCTCTGCGCCGACTCGGTCTGGTGGCTGGTCTCTTCAGCCTCAACGCCCTGCTCGAGCTGCCCCTGATCCTGCTGCTGCTGCCGGTCACCCCCCTGCTGTTCGTGCCCTTGTTCCGCTCGATCTGGGCGGAGCGCCGTGCCGGACGTTTACCGGCCAAAACCCTGGATCTGCTCTGGTATGGCTCGCTGGTGCTGCGCGGCCACAGCCAGGCTCTCCTGCTTGAGTGGGGCATCGAGGTGGGCAACCATTCCCTCCAGGGCTGGACCCCCAACCACGGCCAACACGAGCGTCTCGCCGATCGGCTCGAAGCATTTCGCCTGAGCACGGTGGTGACCCGGATCGAGCGCGATGGTCGCCTCTCGACACCCACACTGGCGGAGCTCCAACCCGGAGACAGGCTGTGCCTCATCGCCGGAGACCGGGTTCCCTGTCATGGCCTGGTGATGGATGGGGAGGCCGTGATCACCTCGTTATGGGCCGATGGCCGCACCGTGCAGATCGCAGTGCGACCGTTTCAGCAGTTGCCCTCCGGAGTGCAGCTCGTGAGCGGTGCGCTGACGCTCCGGGTGATCCAATGTGCCGATCCAGTGGAGCGTCGGCTGGAAAACATCCCAGTCCGTGAGCCGGAGGCCCATGTCCCCGCCCTTGTGGAACGCGCCCGCTGGCTGCACACCCGGTCTGTTCCCTTGATCCTGTTGGCGGGGGGTGGTCTGCTCGCCACCGGCAATTCCGGTGGGGCGGCCGGCCTGTTGCAGTTCGATCCCGCCAGCGACTGGCAGTTGAGCTGTTCGCTGCTCTACGGCGCCGTGCAGCGAGATGCCCTCAACCTCGGCGTGGTGCTCAAGCGTCCGGAGGTGAGTGATGGGATCGCCCACAGCCGTCAGCTGCTGATCACCGAAGCGGTGCTGGAGCGGCTCGGCCAGCGATCTCTCGCCGGCATTCACCCGCTCGACGACACCACGGTGGAGGAGTTGGCCCAGATCGTGGCCGGCTTCCGATGCCGCCAGCGCCCATTCGGGCTCACGGCGTTCCTGCCCCTGCTGCATGCGCTGGATCTGGACCCGTACATCGTTGATGACCTGGAGCCGATGCATCCCTTCGGCTGGCGGGGCATCATTCGCGGTGAACGGGTGGAATTGGGCGGTCCCCGGCTGCTGCAGTCCCGGCATCTCCGCCACGATCCTTCCTTCGGACGCCATGCCGACCAGACCTGGATCTATGTGCTCCGCAGCGGCCGGCTGATCGGTGCGATCGATCTCCGGGTGCACCTCTCCAGGCGTTTGATCCGTTCCCTCAAGCGGATTCAGCGGATGGGGATCGGGATCCGCTTGCTGATGGCGTCAGATCTGCAGCTGGCGGATCTGCTCTGTCAGCGCCTCGATCTGCCCGCTGAGGCCGTTGTCGTGGCACCGGAACCGGAGCGTCAACTCGCCCAAGTGAACCGCTGCCGCAAGGCTGGGCCGGTGATGCTGCTTGGCGGTGCCGATGCTGATACGCCCCTGATCGCTGCCGCCGATGTGGGCATCACGATGGTGGAGTCCCAGCCTCAGGTGAGTCAGTCGGTTGCCGATGTGATGATCGCCGCCCGATGCATCGACCGGCTGCCCGCTGCGATTGTGCTTTGTCGTCGCTCCCATGGCGATCAGGCCGGTCAGGCAGCTCTGGTGCTGCTGCCCCATCTGTTGGTGGTGCTGGTGAATCTGGTGCTACCGATTCACCCCCTGCTCGCGGTGTTCCTGGTCGACATGCCGATCCTCACCAGCGAGCTGCTGCTGGTGAGGGCCGGACGTCAGCGTCGCTGAGTCAGGAGCGGCTGCTGCTGATCGAGGTGGTGCGCTTGGCCTTGCTCTGCTCCAGGTCGGCTTTGGCTTCCGCCAGCAGATCGGTGAAGCTCTCACCCACTTCCGAGAAGCCCTGGCCGATCCCCCGCAGCAGGCCACCCGTGCTGTCGGCGAGGCGGATGCCCAGCTTGAGCCCCTGCTTGGTGATGGCGCGGCCGGTGTCGCCGATGGAGCGGCTGACGCGGTTCTCGCCGCCACCCACAGCCTTGACGGCGGGGGCGATGGCCACGAGGGCAGCACCGAGGCCCATGGCGATCAAGAGTTCTAGTTCAAACATCGCGGGTCAGAAAACAACCATCACACCCTGATTGCAGCATGAAAGGGGCACGTCGTCGCGTGTTCCGGGCATAGCCGCAGCTGTTTGTCAGCTGGCGCTGACCGGGCCAAGCCACTCAATATCGCCTTTCTCCAGGGTGTAGCAGGCGGCTTCGATCCGCAGGGTTCCCTCCGCCACCCTGGAGCGCATCAGCTCACTGCCCTGGAGCAGACGCCGGGCCGCCACCCGGCTGTTGGCCCGGAAGGCCCGATCCAGCTCCGAGCCCACGCCTTCCTCATCGAGGCCGCTGCGGATGTTGAGCACCAGGTCCTGCAGGGCCGGGGTCATCGCTTCTTGGGGGGTGCAGGCCGCGGTCACCGCGCCGCAGCCTTCATGGCCCATCACCACGATCAGCTGCAGGTTGAGCCCCAGCACGCCGTAATCCAGGGAGCCGATCGTGTCGGTGAAGCTTGTGTTTCCTGCCGTGCGCACCACATACAGGTCGCCGAAGCCGGCGTCGAAGAGCAGCTCCACCGGCACGCGCGAATCGGAACAGCTCACCACCGCCGCCAGCGGATGCTGGCCCTCCACCAGCTGGTGGAGCCGATAGGCAGAGGAGTGGGGGTGACGGGATTCCCCCGCCATGAAGCGGGCATGGCCCTCCTGAAGCATCTCCAGGAGTTTCTGGGGGTCATGGTGCATTGCTGGCCGAGGGGAATCACGCGCGTTGGCCGCAGGGTGGCACAACAGACCCGATTCTGTTGTTGTCTGTTTCGGCCATTGGCTCGATCATGGCGGCCAAAGACCTGCTGGCCGGTGTCCCCCATGAGCGAAGAACTGGTGCCTCTCGCCAAACTGGAGACCGATCTGGGTCTGTCGCGGGCCGATGTGCTGCTCCTGCTGCATCGCCTCAAGCTTGAGCCGGTGCGTCGTGGCCTGCGCACCTATGTTCAGGCCGCTGATGTGGCTCAGCTGCTGGCCGCTGCGGGGGCTGGTGATGCGGAACCGGTGGCGGCCGAGCTGGTGCTTGACCCCGTCGGTGTGGAGGCGTCCTTGCCCGTGCCAACCGGAGATCGCGACTGGAGAAAGGCGGAGCTCTACGCCGATCTGAGGCTCTTCCGCGAGCGGCTCGACATCCTTGAGCAACTGGTGCGCACCGGCATTGAGGTGGAGAGTGGTGAACTCGCCGACCTGTTGCAGCTCAAGCGGCTGCCCTCGGTGGAGTCCCTGCCGGAAGGACCTGGTTTCATCCGCCGTGGTCTGCGCTGCCAGAGGATGCAGCGTCCAGGTCAGCGGGCGTCCTGGCGCTTGTTTCGCGATGGCAGCGGGTGGCCGGATGCGGCATAACCCGCCGTCTGCACGCTCAGAATGTTGTTGAGCTCCGCCAGCAACATCGGCAGGTCGTAGAAGAGGATCGCTTGCATCGGAGCGATCCAGCCGGTGGCGGTGATCAAGGCGGTGGCGATCTGGGAGCCAGTGATCAGGCTGAAGTTCCCGGTTTCCGCCTGTTGCAGTCGCCGGCTCATGGTCACCAGGCGCGGCAGCCAGGAGGCATTGGTGGGGATCATCAGGTCGCAGAGCCGCGCCACCATGAGGCTGTCGTCGGGGGTGGTCATGCCCATCGACACGTCGGCCTGCTCCAAAGCGGCCAGATCCTGGAGCAGGTAGCCCATGTAGGCGACCCCGTCTCGGCCGTTGCCCTGTAAGCGACGAATCAGGGCGAGGCGTGCTTCGGCATCGCAAGCACCATGCCGCTGGTCATCGGGGAGCTGCAGCGCTTCAGTACAGGTTTCCAGCTGGTCATCGGGAAGCGACGACACCACATGCAGGCGGATGCCGAGCCGGTTGAGCATCTCTGCAGCCTCCAGCCAGTGGTCATCCGGCAGGAACTCCAGCACAATCCGCCCGATGGAGGCACCATTACGGCTCACCCGCAGGGATGTCAGCAGATCGTCGGGCCGTTCCGCTTCGATCACCACGCTGTCGCCGGCACGGGTGCGCAACCTGTAACGACTCCCTTCCGCCTCGATCGCCACGGAGGTGATCGCCGTTGGCGTTTCGATCTCCTGCAGCTGCCGGGTCCAGATCGCCATGCCATTGATTCCGCTCAACCAGCTTTGAATGCCGGCGAGCAGGCGGAGCAGCTCTCCTTTGATCGGGTTGGTGCCCGGGGCCGCTTCTTCCTTCAGTCGCATGCCGCCGGCCTGATTCAGGCAGCTCTGGGTCACCACCAGATGGCGGATGCGTCCCAGGCTGCTGAGCACATTCGGGTTGCGGATCCGCACCTTGTGCAGGGCCAGATCGGCCACGGCGGTGAGCCTGGAGGCGGTGACGCTGTCGCTCCAGTTGTGCAGCGGGCTGAAACGGAGCGCCGCCAGGGCAATCTCCCCCGATCCCCGCGCCAGCATCACGCCGCCACCGGCCAGCAGCAGCGGACTCATCCAGTCGGAGAGTCGCTGCAGGCGCCGATCGAGCACACCGGTTTCGATCCGGCTGCGGTCGTGCTGTTCGTGCAGCAGGGCGTAGGTGGGATCGCTGATCAGCGCTTCGCTCAGTTCGAGAGTTCCCTGGCCGCGGATCACCAGAGAACCGGTGGGAATCACCTCGCCCCGCTTCAGCCAGCGCGGATGCCAGTGGCCGTTGATGCGGCGATTGCTCACCAGCAGACGGCCCGACACCAGCGTCGAGCGCAAGGGGCAGAGCTGCTGGCCATGAATCAGGTAGTGCTGGCCCGGTTTGGCCTCGGCCAGGGGGATCGGATCGGCCGCACTGTCTGGCGGTTGCAGTTGCACCACCCGGCCGAGACGAGCCAGCAGGCGGTCGCCATCCACAACGTCTTCATCCGGTTGCATCACCCCCTGGACGGCACCGGTGGCATCGTGAATGCCCAGGTCGGTGAGGGTTTCGCGGGGCAGACCCTCCAGCAGCATGGCGGTGGAAAAGCCCAGCTCCAAGGTCTCCACATCGAGCCGGCCCTGCCGCAGTTGCCGCAGGGCGGCGTTAATCCTGGGCCAGAGCAGCAGGGAGGAGAGACCCAGCAGCAGGGTGAGCGGCAGGGGGGTGATGGCATCGATCAGGAGGATCGAGGCGCAGGAGAGACCATGGCGGATCAGGGGCCGTCCGGGTGCGAACAGCGACTGTTCCGGATCGGCGAGGTCGAGGCCGCTTCCAGGGAGCGGGGGCGTCAGTGCTCGCTCCAAGAGCGTTTTCAGGTCGCGCCGATGCTGCGGTGGGTAGTGGAGGCAGATGCTTCCCGCCAGGGGATTGATCCGGAAACCGCGCAACCAGTGACAGCTGCTCAGGGTGAGCCGGCAGTGGTGCAGCAGGGTGGAGTCGAGCCGGTTGCTCGCCGGTTCCCCGACGGGGTTCAGGCCATGACATCGCACCCGCAGCCGCCCGGGCAGGTCGCTGACCTGGGTCCAGTGCCGGGAGTGGGCAAGGTCGGCAACCACAGCTGAGGAGAGTGCACGTTTGGAGGCGCTTCAGTGCGCTGAAGCGATGAAGGGGCGCCGCAACAGAAAGGCCAGTTCGATCAACCAGGCCGCGAGCAGCAGCAGCAGGGCGCCGGGAGAGAGGGGGAGCAGCAAGCCGGGGACCCCGATCAGGATCAGGCTGAAGGCTGTGAGGGTGAGAAGCAAACTGAGGGAGACGGTCATCAGGTTGGTCAGGCCACCCAGCAAGGCCACAAGCCATCGCCAACGACGCTCAGGCCTCTGGCGCAGCGGCGTGGCGATGTTGCGTAGGGGAATCGTGATCACCTCCGGTGCCGGCGCTGCGGCGCCGATCTCCTCCAGCGCGGCCACCAGAGCCACGGCCGCCGGTTGCCAGTCTTGATCATTGCTGGCACTGATCCCGGAGATCACTACCGATTGGGCAAGTGGATTGAGCCGAAACCGGAAGGGTGTTCCCGTGAGCCTGACCCGCAGGGTGTCGGCGAGGGCCGACCAATCGATCGGCTCCTCAAACCGGAGGGAGTAGCGCCGACGCCCCCGGCCGCGATGACGAAGCCTGAGGCAGTCGGCAGCACTCATGCGGCAGCCAACGCCTCGGGCACATACACCTTGCGGCGCTCGCAGTAGCTCCAGCTGTGGCCATCGGGATCGTTCTCCCGGCTCCAGCGGTGCAGTTCACCCTTGCGACGCAGAGAACTCAGCTGTTGATGGCTGGTGCCAAGCCGCTTGGCCAGTTCCCTGGCGCGCAGGGGCTGGATCGCCGTTTCGGAGTCGGCGACCTCCGTTGTGGTGCTGGCGTCGCTGCGGCCAGGGCGAGCCTTTCGCACGCCGCCGGCCTCCAGTTCGGGTAGGGGTTCCGGGCGGAACTGCAGCGTGCGCATGGCATTGCCCGCTGCCACCAGGGAGGAGCCGTTGTTGATCAAAACGGCGGCCACCGGTCCGAGGGGGAAGAAGGTGCCGATTACCAGGGCGGTGAGGTTGGGCACTCCCACGATGCCGATGTTCTGGTTGATCAGGCGGAAGGTGCGGCGGGATAGGTCCTGGGCGGCGATCAACCCCGACACCTTGTCGTTGGTGAGCACGATGTCGGCGGTTTCACGGGCCAGATCACTGCCGGATGCGAACGACACCGACACATCGGCGTAGGCCAGGGCGGCGGAATCGTTGATGCCGTCACCCACAAACACCACCCGACGTCCCTGCTCCTTGAAGCTCTTCACCAGCTCGGCCTTCTGGTCGGGCAGCGCTTCGGCGTGCACCTCTTCGGGATACAGGCCAAGGCGTTCGGCTACGGCATGGGCCACGGTTGCCACATCGCCCGTCAGCATGTGGGCTTCGATGCCGCGACGATGCAGCTCCTGCACCAGGGCCTTGCTGTCGGGCCGCAGCTCATCAGCGGCGTGGAACACGGCCGCCATGGCGCCATCCACAGCGAGATACACAGGGGTGGAAGCGTTCAGCTCGGAGCGCTCAGGCAGCTTCGGCTCGCTCAGGCCTTCCTCATGCAGCAGGCGAGCGTTGCCGATCAGCACCTGATGTCCGTCGATCACGGCGGCAACACCACGGCCGATGCGGTAATCCCAGGCGTCCGGGCTGACACCCGCCACGTCTTCGGCTGCAGCGAACTGAATGATCGATTCGGCGATCGGGTGGTTGAGACCCTGCTCGGCGCTGGCGGCGAGGCGAATCAGTTGTTCCCGGGAGTAGGCATTGTTGAGCACATCCAGGTGAACCACCGAGGGGTGACCCTGGGTGAGGGTGCCGGTCTTGTCGAAGACCACCACATCCACATCATTGAGCAGCTCGAGGGCGCGGCCGCTGCGGATCAAGAGGCCCTGACTGCCGGCTCGGGTGAGGGCCGCCATGATCGCGGTGGGCACCGACACCCGCAGGCCGGTGCCGAGGTCGAACATCAACAGAGAGGCCGCCTGGGCCAGGTTGCCGGCACTCAGTAGTAGGGACACACCGGCGAGAGCCAGGGTTGGCAAGACGAACCGGTTGGCAATCCGCGCTGCCACATTGCCCACTCGCGTGTCGAACACCGGAGCGGAATCGATCATCGCCGTGATCTGGCCGATCCGGGTCTGCTCACCCACGGCGGTGGCGCGCATGATCAGGGTGCCTTCGAGAAGAATGAATCCAGCCAGCACCTCATCGCCGGCTTCGGCATGGCGTGGCACGGATTCACCGGTGAGCTTCACCACATCGAAGCTCACTTCTCCCTTCTCCACCTCTCCATCCACAGGAATGCTATCGCCGGGATAGAAGATCAGACGGTCGCCAGCGACGACTTCCGTACTGGGAATCACCTCTTCTTGACCCGCATCATCGAGCCGGCGCACATCGGCCTGCAGGCTGGCAAGCAGATCGGTGCTGGCGGAATGGGCAATGCGCTGAGTCGCGTCGCGAACGGCTTCGCCGCCCTCGATCATGCTGATCATCAGCGCTGGACCCGTCAGGAAGCCCTCCAGGCTGTGGATCGTCACCGCCAGGGCATCGAGAGCATCCACATTGATGCGGCGCTCTTGGCGCAGGCCGTCCCAGGCTCGCTTGAAGCTGAGGCGTGCGGCCACCAGGATGAAGGCGGCCACCGCCAGGGGAGGCAGCGAGAGCGGACCCGCCAACAGGGCCAAGGCCAGTGAGCTCACCGGCAGCACAATCCGGGAGGGAACAAACGGTTCCTCTTCATCACCCCCAGCGTTTTGCTCCGCCGGGCTCGCCGGCGTGGCATCAATCGCCACTTCGTCGAGACGATGATCACCGCTGCGGGGCAGCTGCTCGAGCCAGGCTTGAAGCTGCTGCTCATCCCAGCTCTTGGCCGTTGGGGCCAGTTGCAGCACAAGACAACCTCCGATGCGGTTGTGGCGAACGCTGCTGATCTCAGCCTGAGACTCGATCCATCGGGCCAGGCGCTGGCTCTCAGAATCGGTGCTGGGCAGGCGCAGACGTAGGCGCGCGCCGCAGCGGTGCACGATCTGGATGTCGCTGGGATGCCAGGGGGTCAAGGCCCTGGCACTGGGAACGGCCTTGAGGCCGGATCGATGTCCGTTCGGTGACGGGCTATCGACTGCAATGGAAACTGCCACTGATGCCGTCACTCCACCGTTACTTCGGTGGTCGCAGTCGAGGCTTTGCTGGCCTTGGCCGGAGTGGCAGCACTGTCGTCGCTGCTCTGCATTTCATGGCGGGCTTCCGCCACCAGATCGCCGATCGATTCGGCCGCTTCAGCGGCCCCCTTGGCCACGCCTCGGGCCGCTGCACCAGCCGCACCGGCCACGGTGACGCCCAGCTTGATGCCGCTCTTGGCCATGGAGCGACCGGTGTTGTTCATGGAATCGCCGAGCTGGGGATTGCCAAAGCGTTTGACCATCGGCGCCAGGGCCACCAGGCCCGCTCCTACGCCAAACGCCAGAACTGTTTCCAGTTCAAACATGAATCCACCAGCCATCAACGCAGCGGATCTTACGCCGATCTGCTGAAATGTGGCGATTCTGCGCAACCCTCTCGGGGAGTTGGTATTGGGCCACACATCCAACCGTGATCCGGCTGCGATGGCTGTGGTGTTGCTGGTGGCTGATCAGCCCCAACAGGGGCTGGATCTGGTGAATGCGCAGCAGCAGCTTGCCGCTTCGGGGCTGGTGGTGCTCGATCTCAATGGCGAGAGCAGTCACCTGCTTGAGGGGCGTGATCCCCAGGGCGGCAGCCTGCGCTGGGAGGCCTTTGTGGCCCAGGAGCACGCGGCGGCGCTCTGGCCCGACCTGGAGGGTCCCTTGCGTCCCTGGGCGGCGATGCTCGGATTGTCGATCGACTCGCCGACGCCTCCTTGGCTGGTCCCCGGATTGGAAGATCTCCAGCGTGTGCTCTGGCTGGCGGACCGTCTTGCGGCGGCGACGGCAGATCCCGAGGTTCAGATGGTCACGGTGCTGCTGCCGCCCCTGGCCCAGGCCTTGCCGCTTCTGCGGCTGGCCCAGCGGGCGCCGGAGCTGATCCTCAGCCTCTGGGATCCCCTGCTGAATTGGTGGAGCGAGACCCGTCAGCGCCTGTCCCACCTCGAATTGGTGCTGCGTTTGCAGTTACCCAGCGCCGAATCCCTGCGTCCTCCCACTCCATGGCTGGAGCGTTGCCGGTTGCTGGCTGACCGTCTGAATGACGAGCAACGTCTCGATGTGGTGCTGGCCCTCAGCGGCGATGCCGACACCTGGCCGCTGCAGCGTCGCCGCCTGGCAGCGTTGCCCTTGAGCGGCTACCCCCTGCATCGCCTCTGGATCCAGGGGCAGGGCTGGTCAACGCCGCTGCTGGAGGGGTGGTCGCCGCCCTTGCTGCTGGGCGACTCCTCGTGGGCGGATCGGCAGGATCCACTGGTGACCCTGCTGGCACAGCAGGCCCCGTCGATCCCTCTGACCCATTGGGAGGACCAGCTCTGCCGCGTGTTCGCCCCTGGCGTTGGCCGTGAGGATCTGCGTGTGCAGCAGCAGAAGGACGCTCTGGTGATCTCCGCTTTGGGGCAGCGGCGGATCATTCCGCTGCCGGAGGCCTGCCGTCAGCGCGAACCCGCTTCCGCCAGGGTCTCTGCACCATTCGTGGAGGTGGTGTTTCGCTGAGAGGGTTGGGGCGGTCGCCAGCCCAGCCACCAGGCCATCAAAAAGAAGGGGGTGCCGGGCAGCACCGGCAGGGCCCAGCCCGCCACCGCCAGGGCCATCAGCATCTTGATGCTGCCGAGGCGTGAGCGTTGCAGCACTCCCGGCAGACCCCGCTCTGGTGGGGCGGCAAGGTGGGCAGGCGGCAGCTGGATGGTCTGCTCCAGCAGCTGCAGGCCCTGGTGGATCGACTGCTCGGGATCGAGGCTCCAGAGCACGAGCCCGCGACCGGAGGAGGCAGGGCGCAGGGCGAACCCGGCCTGTTGCTGTTCCATCAGCCAGAGCAGGCTGCGCATGCGGTGCGAACAGAGGGGCTGCCGGAAGCGGATACGGACGCGGTGATGGAGACGGTGCTCCACCACGTAGGCCTCTCTGGCGACGGGCGCTTCAGGGCAATGCATGGGGAGGCCCTGGTTGGCATTCACTGAACATTGTTCATCAGCCTATGCCGCCTCAAGCAACCATTGCTTGACTGCAGGCCGTTCCTCCGGCTTGGTCGAATCGCAGCCCGTGAATTTCTCCGAAACCACGTTCCGAAATTTCCATGATCTGGCCAGGGCGCGGCGGGCGTTGCCGATCGGGATTGTGGTGACCCTGGTGGCCCTGTTCTGGATGGGCGGACGGCCCGGTCGCCTCGATGAGGCGTTTTCCATGGGCTTCTTGATTGCGATGCTGGTGGATCTCTGGCATTTCAATCGGGCGGCTTATCGTCTCGGTGCCGAAGAAACACGCGTGTTGTTTGGCCATGAACGGGCGCGCCGGCAGCGGCTGATCGCCCGCACCGTGGTGTTCACGTTCATGAGTATTGGTGTGCTCAGCCTGAGTATTCAGGATCTGCACCATGCCAAGGGGGCGCTGCCGGAATGGTTGCGGATTCTGGTGTATTTCGCGGCCATGTTCGCCACCTGGATGCAGTTGCACTATGGCTTTGGAATTCATTATGCCAAGGCCTATTTCCAGCTCAATCCGATCGCCCGAGGCGACGGTGTGGATCCCCAGGGCTTCATTTTTGAAGGCGATGATCCGATCTTCACCGATTTTCTTTATGTCGCTTTCGCCGTAGGGCTCACTTACGCCATGAGTGATGTGACCCTGGAAGACGCCCGGGTGAGGCGAACGGTGTGGTTCCATTCCTTGATGAGCTTCCTGTTCTATTCCACAGTGATCTCGGCTGTGCTGAATCTGTTCACCAGCGCCTGATCAGGAGTGGAACAGCAGCACCAGGCCGTGGCTCACCTGGTGGAACTCCCGCTCTTCACGACTGAGATCCAGACCAACTTGAAGGCCTTCTTTGAGGGCGTCGTCGAACGGTGGGGTCAGCGGTGACTGGCTTTTGTTCCAGAGAGCAGCGATGCCGACGGGGGTGGCGTGCCAACGGAAACACGTGGTCTCGCCGATGGAAGGTTCGTTGAGGGATTCTTCCAAGAGGGCGTTGATCGCCATGGTTGTGCTGGACATGCACCAAGCTTCGTGAGCGTGTTCGTGGGCGGCAACCGGCTGAGAGACTTCGTGATGAAACTGTTCATCGCGTCATGTTTGGTCAGGCCAGGGCTGACCTGCCCAGCAAGATTGCCTTGGTGCACGAGTGGTTCACCCCTCGTTCCGTTGGTGGTGCTGAGCAGGTGGTGGCTGCCATCGACACCTGTCTGACGCTGCGAGGCCACCAGCCCGACCTCGTGGCTCTGGTGGATGGGGAGAGCGGTCGGTCCGGCAGCCCCTGGCAGGGACGGCGCATCCTCACGAGCCCGATTCAGCAGCTGCCCTGGGGGATCAGCCATGTGCAGCAGTATCTGCCGCTGTTGCCGCTGGCGATCGAGCAGATCGACCTGGCCGCTTATCCCTTGGTGATCAGCAGCAGCCATCTGGTGGCCAAGGGAGTCCTGACGTCCCCCGAGCAGCTGCATGTGAGTTACGTGCACACACCCGTGCGTTACGCCTGGGATCAGATGCATGCCTATCTGCGTCGCTCGGCGCTGGCGCGTCGCGGGCTTGGGCCCCTGATCCGCTGGCAACTGCATGCCTTGCGTCAGTGGGATCAGCTCAGCGCTGCCCGCGTGGATCACCTGCTGGCTAATTCCCGCTTCACGGCCCGGAGGATTCGGCGCTTCTGGGGGCGGGAGGCCCAGGTGCTGCATCCGCCAGTGCAGGTGGAGCGGTTCCGCTGGGATCAACCCCGCGATGCGACCTATCTCTGCGTCTGCCGCCTGGTGCCCTACAAGCGCGTCGATGTGGTGGTGGAGGCCTTCAATCGTCTCGGCCTGCCCCTGCTGGTGGTGGGCGATGGGCCGGAACGTCGCTCCCTTGAGCGGCTGGCTGGTCCCACGGTGCAGATCCTTGGTCGCTTGCCCTCGTCGCGGGTGGAGGCCCTGATGGCCCGCTGTCGCGCCTTTGTGTATGCGGGGCTGGAGGATTTCGGCATCGCGCCGGTGGAGGCGATGGCGGCCGGCGCTCCCGTGATCGGCCTGGGTCGTGGCGGTCTGCTCGACAGCGTGCGCTGCGCCTCCTCCGGTGTCAGCGCTCCGACCGGTGTGCTGTTCCCCGAGCAGACTCCCGCCTCGGTGGCCGCTGCCGTCAGCTGGTTTGAGGAGCGTCGCCTCTGGCGTGAGCTGGCGCCGGAGCGGATGCGCGCCTGGGCCGAGCGCTTCAGCCCGGATCGGTTTGCGTCCCGTTTTGAGACAGTGCTGGAACGGCTCTGGTCTGGTCATCAGCAGGCCTGTGCCGCAGCAGGGAGTGACCCCGGCCAGCTGCCAGGTCTCGCTGCCTGCGATTGAGTGGCGTGAGACGCGTGGGAAACAGGATGGTGAGCACCGCGCGTCGTCTGCGCTTGAACACTGCCCCGGCCGCACTGCGGCGCAAAGCCAGTCGCCGCCATCTCGAGCTTCTGGCGGCACCGCCCTCTGAGCTGCCTGTCAAGGCGTTGGTGCGTCAACAGAGCACCCTGGGCCGCAGTATTAAGCGCACAGGTGACGTGGTGTTCGCCCTGGCCGTGCTTGCCCTCGGTTCGCCGCTGCTGGTGGTTCTGGCGCTGTTGGTGAAGATCAGCTCACCAGGTCCTGTTTTTTATGTGCAGCGCCGTGTGGGGCGGGGCTATCGCCGCTTCGGCTGCATCAAATTCCGCACGATGCGTGCTGATGCAGATCAGGTGTTGAGTCGTGTGCTGGCGGAATCGCCCGACATGCGCGCCGAATTTGAACGTGATTTCAAGCTGCGCCAGGATCCCCGCATCACGCCGATCGGCCGTTTTCTGCGCCGTTCCAGCCTCGATGAACTGCCCCAGTTTTTCAATGTGTTGCGCGGAGAAATGAGTGTGGTGGGTCCACGCCCGATTGTGGACAAGGAGATTCAGCGTTACGGCCCTTACATGGATGAGGTGCTGGCGGTGCGTCCTGGTCTCACTGGGCTCTGGCAGGTGAGTGGGCGCAACAATCTCAGCTATGCCAAGCGGGTGCGTCTCGATCTTGCCTACGCCCGGGGGCGTTCATTCCGACTCGACCTGGCCATCATCCTGCGCACCTTCGGTGTGTTGTTGCTGCCCATGGATCGTGGCGCTTACTGAGATTCCGCCACGCCCTTGAGCCGCTTCACGCGCGATCAGATCCATCGCCTGCGCAAGCGCCATCACGGTTACATCGTGATGTTGATGTGCGAGTTGGCCTTTCTGATTCTGCTCCCGCTCTGCGACATCTGGCCGCCGCTGTTGTCGGTGCTGTTGATCAGTCTCACGGTGGTTCTGGTTCGTCTGATCGGCCGTTATTCGCTCCTTCCCCGCCACCAGGCACTCGTGCTCAACCTGGGTCTGCTGGCGATTGCCCTGGAGGTGACCTGGCAATTGTCGCTGCGTTGGTTGTATCCGCTCGGGCATTGGCTCACGCTGCCCCATGTGCTCATCTGGCTGCTCTTCTTCTTTCTCACCACCCTGCGGATGATTCAGTCGTTGATCCGCGAACCGTTTGTGACCCTGGCGGTGGTGATGGGGGCGGCTCAGGGTTATTTACTGATCGGTGTGGCCGGAGGGGTGCTGCTCACGGCCACCTACGAACTGCATCCTCTGGCCTTTGATCCGGCCGTGTTGAATGCATCGCTGCACAGCAACCTCACGGAGCGGTGGGGAGATGCCGGGTCGGTGTTGCAGTTCGCGCCGGTGTTGATGGCGGCCTCGTTCAACCTGCTCACCACGGTGGGATCCGGGGTGATGAACTCAGGCGATGTCACCTCTCAGGTGGTGGTCACAGCCATCACGGTGAGTGGCCAGCTGTATGTGGCTATCTTGATTGCCCTGATTCTTGGCCGTTTTCATCAGCGTTGAGCGGCGCTGATTATCAGAGCCGGCAGCAGCCAAACCAGTTCCAGCCTCAGGCTCAAGTGGAGGATGTGACGCACCGCTGGCTCGCTCACCGCTGCCTGGTCGCTCGCCAGCAGGGGTTTCTCCACCCAGCGCTCGCCATAGCGATTGGCACCACCGAGCCGAACCCCTGCGCAGTGGGCATAGATCGCCTGGGAGCGGCCCGCATTCGGTGAGGGATCGGGACGTCCATCCCGTTCGGCGGCACGCACCAGCCGGAGCCAGCCCCTCCAGGGGCGACTGACCAGGGGTAGCGTCAGGAGCACCAGGCGGCAGGGCAGCCAGGTGAGCGCATCATCGAGTCGGGCGCCAGCGGTGCCAAGCCATTGCAGGCGACCGCGGCGATACCCGAGCATGGAATCGAGTGTGCTGCTGGCCTTGAAGGCCCAGGCCAGGGCCAGCGGCCCTGGCCCCGTTGTGTCACCCAATTGCCAGAGCGACGCGCCGAGCAGCATCCAGAACAGGGGAGCGAAGAGGCCATCCACGGCGTTTTCACTGGCAGTTTCGGCGGCGGCCCGCAGGATCTCCTCCTGATTGAGCGCCTCGGTGTCTCGCCCCACGATCCAGGCCAAAGCCTGCCTGGCCGCGACCAGATCGGGGAGCGTATCCACGACGGCGAGCACGCTGTCGCGCAGGCTGCGCGCCGCCAGGGCGCTGGCCAAGGCCACCACCAGCACGATGGCAGCCCAGGGCGATGGCAGAGGCGAGCCTGGAAACACCAACCGTTCCAAGGCCCAGCCGCAGGTGCCACTTCCCAGCACCAACAGCAGCGTGATCAGCCCACCGCCGATGCGAAGGCCCAGGCGGTGATCACCGGCGAGCCGTTCAACGCATCGGCGCAGGATGGTGATGCAGCGCCCCATCCACACCACGGGATGGGGACACCAGCGGGGATCACCCAGCAGCAGGTCGAGACCTGCTGCGGCGATTACATAGAGGAAGGGCTGACTCAGGCCGCCTTCAGCCAGCTGAACATCGAGCGCAGCCCCTTGCCCACCTTCTCGATTGGATGCTCAGCATCGCGGTCGCGGATCTTCTTCATTTCCGGCTTGCCGGCTTCGCATTCCGCCACGAAGTTGCGGGCGAAGGTGCCGTTCTGGATGTCGGCCAGAATCCGCTTCATCTCGGCCTTGGTGTCGGCGGTGATCAGACGTGGTCCGCTCACATAGTCGCCGTATTCAGCGGTGTTGGAGATGGAATCGCGCATGGCGGTGAGACCGCCCTTCACCATCAGATCCACGATCAACTTCACTTCGTGGAGGCATTCGAAGTAGGCGAGCTCGGGCTGATAGCCGGCTTCCACCAGGGTCTCAAAGCCTGCCTTCACGAGCTCGGAGAGGCCACCGCAGAGCACGGCCTGCTCCCCAAATAGATCGGTTTCCGTCTCTTCCTTGAAGTTGGTCTCCAGGATGCCGGCACGGGTGCCGCCGATGCCCTTGGCATAGGCCATCGCCAGAGCGCGGGCATTGCCGGAGGCGTCCTGCTCAATGGCGAAGAGGGCGGGAACGCCCTGACCGTTCTGGTATTCCCAGCGGACGGTGTGGCCGGGGCCTTTGGGGGCGATCATCACCACATCCACATCGGCGGGAGGCTTGATCAGGCCGAAACGGATGTTGAAGCCGTGGGCGAAGCTCAGCACCTTGCCGGCGCTGAGATGGGGCGCGATCTCGTTGTCGTACACCTCCTTCTGGAATTCGTCGGGCAGGAGCACCATGATCCAGTCGGCCTTGGCGGCCGCTTCGGCCACGCTCAGGACTTCCAGACCATCCGCCTTGGCTTTCTCTGCGGAACGGCTGCCGGCGTAGAGGCCCACCACCACATCCACGCCGCTGTCCTTCAGGTTGAGGGCATGGGCGTGGCCTTGGGAGCCGTAGCCGATGATGGCCACCGTCTTGCCGCTGAGCAGCGAGAGATCGGCATCGGTGTCGTAGAAGAGCTGGGCCATCCGGGCGGCGTGCAGAGCGGAGAAGATGCTGAGCTTACGTAAGCGCCTGTCGTTCAGGCCTCGTTGGGATGGGAGATCACCCGGTCAATCAGGCCGTAGTCCTTGGCTTCCTCGGCGCTGAGGAAATAGTCGCGATCGGTGTCTTTCTCGATCGTCTCGAAACTCTTGCCGGTCATCTCAGCCATGGAGCGGTTGAGCATCTCTTTGATGCGCAGAATCTCGTTGGCTTCGATCTCGATGTCGCTGGCCTGCCGCTGGGCCGTGCCGCCGAGGGGTTGGTGGATCATGATCCGGCTGTGAGGCAGCGCCAGACGCTTTCCCTTGGTGCCCGCCGCCAGCAGGAAAGCTCCCATCGATGCGGCGAGCCCCACGCAGATCGTCACCACGTCACTCTTGACGTACTGCATTGTGTCGTAGATCGCCAGCCCCGCTGTCACCGAGCCGCCGGGGGAGTTGATGTAGAGATAGATCGGTTTGCTGCTGTCTTCCGAATCCAAATACAGCATCTGGGCCACCAGGCTGTTGGCGATGCCGTCGTTCACTTCCTGGCCGAGGAAGAGGATGCGCTCCACCCCCAGACGGGTGTAAATGTCGACCCACCGCTCCATCTGGCTGCCGGGCAGGCGGTAGGGAACGCTGGGAGTACCGATCGGCATGGGTCCGGGCTGAGAGGGGAACGGGGAAAGGGAAAAGAGCGCCTCGGGCGCTTATGGGTTTAGACCGCTGCTGGCGCAGCGGTCGGCAGCTCCTTGCGGCTGCCCAGCACCCGATCGATCAGGCCATACTCCACAGCCTGCTCAGGTGTGAGGTAACTCATCCTGTCGGAATCCTTGGCGAGCTGTTCAACGCTGCGACCGGTGTTCTCAGAAAGGATCTCGAGCATCGCCCGCTTGTTGTGCAGCACTTCCTTGGCCCGGATCTGGATGTCCGTAGCCTGCCCTCGGGCACCGCTGCGGGGCTGGTGCAGCACGATCGACGCGTGGGGCAGTGCAGCCCTTTGCCCTTTGGTGCCGGCGGAGAGAATCACCGCCGCCGTGCCCATGGCCTGACCAATGCAGATGGTGTGGACAGGGGGCTTCACATAGCGGAGGGTGTCGCAAATGGCGAAGGCTTCTGTTTCGAAGCCGATCGCATCACCGGTGTACCAGCTGGTGCCTGTGGAATTGATATAGAAATAGATCGGTTTCTCCGGATTGTCGAACTCCAAATACAGCAGCTGGGCAATGATCAACTCGGTCACATCAAGCCCGAGTTGTCGCTTGGTGTCGTCATCGGAGAACAGCGGCAGCCCTAGATACACGATCCGCTCCTTGAGCATCAGAGAGGGCAGATCCGGGGGCGGTGTGCGCAACACCGTTGATTCCCCGTAGTAGGGCGCAGACGTGGTCATCCTCAGCACATCCCCTGGCGTTTCGGGAGCCTAGCGGGGGCTGGCTGGTCAGGTGTGTTCATGGGCCTGGCTTGGCGGGGCGGGAGGGCCGATTCGGTTTGCTGGGCTTTCCCGCGGGAGCCTCCTTTTCCAGACGGGCAAACACCATGCGTCCGGAGGGACTCTGCAGCGCGCCGGTCACCACCACGGGACGTCGCTCGCCGATCGCCGATCGCGCCCCTTCCACCACGACCATCGTGCCGTCCTCGAGGTAGCCCACCCCCTGGTTGTCTTCCTTGCCCTCACGCACGATTTTCAGCAGCAGCTCATCACCGGGTTGCACCTCGGGGCGCAGGGCGATCACAAGGTCGCTCAGATTCATCACCTTGAGCTCCTGAACCTGAGCCACCTGGGCGAGGTTGTAGTCGGCCGTCACCAGCGTGCCGCCGGTGTCGGCGCTCAGTTTGAGCAGGCGGTCGTCAGTGCCGTCACCCTCGTAGCGGGTGGTGTTGATCACAAGGCGACGGCCGTAGGCCTCCCGGAGTTCGGTCAGCAGTTTGAGGCCGCGGCGGCCACGGGCGCGCTTCTCCGGATTGTTGGAATCAGCGAGTTGTTGCATTTCATCGATGACCGTCTGGGCGACGATCACCTGGCCCTCGAGCAGGCCGCAGGCCAGGAGGCCGCTGACGCGGCCATCGATAATCACGCTGGTGTCGAGAATCTTGGCGCTGGCTGGGGTGAGGACCCCATCGGCCACCAGCAGGGCTTCAGCCGAGGATGGATTGAACAACCTGAGCAGAGTGCGGCCATGCACTTCGGCGAGGTTGTAGCCCAGCACTCCGAAAAACACATTGCTCAGCACCGCCGCCAGGGGTTTCAGCAGCGCAATCGCCCCCCCCAGGGGCAACAGCAGGATCGGCGCCAGCAGCAGATTGGCCACCAGTAGCCCCAGGATCAGGCCCACGGCCCTGCTCACCAGCAGATCGGTGGGCATGCTGCGCACCTGCCGCATCAACTGCTCGCGCAGGCGTTGAAACACCAGGCCAGCGATCAGGCCGAAGAAGGCGCCGAAGCCCGTGAGCACCCATCGCACGCCAGCCACGTTGGTGCTCTCGTCGAGCAGCTCCTGAGGCAGCAAATGCACACCCATCCATCCGGCCGAGGCGCCGGAGAGCAGGAACACAAGCAGGATGAGCGGTTCCACCATGGATTTAGGTCGTGGCTGCTCAGTCCGTTTGCAGGCAGCATGCACCATCTTCTGTCGCTATGCCCGGGCTGATGTCCGCACCCCGTAGCGCCTACGTGCACATCCCCTTCTGCCATCGGCGTTGCTTCTACTGCGATTTTGCCGTTGTGCCCCTTGGTGACAGGGCTGATGCGGCGGCGGGGCCCGGGCGGACCTCGATCCAGGCCTATCTCGCTCTCCTGCATGAGGAGATCGACCTTTCCCCGGTAGGGCCTCCCCTGGCGACGGTGTATGTGGGCGGCGGCACACCCTCCCTGCTCACTCCTACCCAGATCGCCGATCTGCTGCAGCGGTTAGAGCGGCGTTTCGGCTTTCAGGCCGGGGCGGAGATCACCTTGGAGATGGATCCGGCCAGTTTTGACCAGCAGCACCTGGAGGCTGTCCTCGACGCCGGCGTGACCCGGGTGAGCCTGGGCGGACAGAGTTTTGATGATGCGGTGTTGGCCAGCCTCGGGCGGCGCCATCGCCGGGCGGACCTGCAGACGGCCTGCTCCTGGCTGCAGGGGGCGTTGCGGCAGGGACGTTTGACGAGCTGGAGCCTCGACCTGATCCGCAATCTGCCAGGGCAGACCGAGGTGCAGTGGCGGCAGCAGCTGGAGCTGGCCCTGTTGGTTGACGCGCCCCATCTATCCGTTTACGACCTGTCGGTGGAGCCCGGGACCGTGTTCGCTTGGCGGCAGCGACGGGGGGAGCTGGAGCTCCCTGATGACGGGGAGGCGGTGGAGCGGATTCGGCAGACCGGCGAGCGCCTGCGACAGGCGGGGTTCTGCCGCTATGAGGTATCGAATTACGCCCGGCCTGGGCATGCCTCGCGCCACAACCGTGTGTATTGGAGCGGTGCCGGCTGGTGGGGTTTCGGGCTTGGGGCCACCAGTGCCCCCTGGGGCCGGCGCCTGGCGCGGCCGCGCACCCGTGAGGCCTACGCCAGCTGGTTGGTGACGCAACGGCAGCAGCCCGACCGTTCGCTTCTGGCGTCAGCGGCGGTGCCGCTGCCCCTCGATGATCTGCTGTTGGTGGGGCTCAGGCGGCGCGAGGGCGTCGATCTGTGGCGTCTGGCTGCCGCCAGCGGCTGGGACGCGGCCACATGCGAGCGCCATCTGCCCGATCTGGAGCGCCGCTGGTCGGAGGCGGAAGCCCAGGGCCTGATCGAGTTGTGCGGACGCCGCTGGCGCCTGCGAGATCCCGAGGGCCTGGCCCTCAGCAATCAGGTGCTGGTGGAGGTGGTGCGCTGGTGGGAGACCCTGCCGGCTGCCGTTGTGCAGCCACCCAGCCCTGAAGCGCCTCCACCAGCAGTTGCCGCCCCGGGATCAGGGCCGGGCTGAAGGGCGGTTGCAGGGGGGTAAGCCCGAGCAGATCGGCGCTCACCCGCACCTGACCGTCGCAGTCGTCTCCGGCACCGATGCCGATTACAGGAATGCGCAGCGCCTGGCGCACCCGGCTGGCTAACTGGGCTGGCACATGTTCCAGCACCAGGGCGAAACAGCCGTTGGCTTCCAGCGTTGCCGCTTGGCGGAGCAGGGTGTCCTGGCTGCGGGGATCTTCCGCCTGCCGCCGGTAGCCGAGGCGATGCACCGCCTGCGGCGTGAGCCCCAGATGGCCCATCACCGGAATCCCCATCCGCACCAGCCGGTCGATCACTTGCACGATCTCCGGCTCAGCTCCCTCCAGCTTCACGGCGGCGGCTCCGGAGTTCTTCAGCAGGGTTCCGGCGGCTGCCACGGCCTGCTCCTCGCCGCATTGGTAACTGAGAAAGGGCAGGTCGCACACCACCAGGGGCTGGCGCTCCAGCGGTCCACTAAGGCCACGACAGACCGCCTGCGTGTGTTGCAGCATCTGCTCCAACGTCACCGGCAGGGTGGTGGCATGGCCCAGCACCACCATGGCGAGCGAATCACCCACCAGCACCAGATCGGCGCCGGCTGCCTGCACCATGGCCGCCGAAAGGGCATCCCAGGCGGTGAGCATGGTGATGATTTGCCCCGACTGCTTGAACCGGATCAGGTCGGCTGGTCGCATCCGCCTCTCCAGGCCAACGGGGGTTCATTGCTAGCATTCCAGCGACTCGGACCCATGCGGTTCAGACGCCTAAACCTGGTCAGAACCGGAAGGGAGCAGCCACACGGGATGCTCTGAGCAGGCGTGGACTCCGGGTCACCCCATCCTGGAAGCGTCAGTCGTTGGTCGACTCGCGACGAAGCTGACGCTGGCGCAGAAATTGAGGGATGTTGGCGCCGGAATCCTGGCTGGATGACGGGGTGTAGGGCGTGGATTCAGATCGTGTCGCGGCGCGTTCGGTGCGATAAGGCTGGCCGTTCTCAAACCCGGTGGCGATCACCGTCACGTGGATTTCTCCCTCCAGTCGCTCATCGACGACGGCACCCACGATGATGTTGGCTTCCGGATCCACCACGTCGTAGATCACTTCGGAGGCGGTGGTCATGTCTTCGAGGGTCATGTCTCGACCACCGCTGATGTTGATCACACAACCCTTGGCGCCATCGATGCGGGCTGCCTCCAGCAGTGGGCTGTTGATCGCCGTCTGGGCGGCTTCCACGGCACGGGAGCGGCCAGAACCGACGCCGATACCCAGCAGGGCGGTGCCGGCCTCGGTCATCACCGAGCGCACATCGGCGAAATCCACATTCACCAGGCCTGGGCAGGTGATGATGTCACTGATGCCCTTCACGCCCATGCGCAGCACGTCATCAGCGCTGCGGAAGGCTTCCTGCAGGGGGGCTCCGGCAATCGCATCCCGCAGACGATCATTGGGGATCACGATCAGGGTATCGACATGCTCGGCCAGGCGGGCGATGCCTTCATCGGCCTGGCGCATGCGGCGCCGACCTTCAAAGCTGAAGGGTTTCGTGACGATGCCCACGGTGAGGGCGCCGCTCTCCTTGGCCACTTCGGCCACCACAGGAGCAGCGCCGGTGCCGGTGCCACCGCCCATGCCGGCGGCGATGAAGACAAGGTCAGCCCCTTGAAGCGCCTGTTGCAAATCGGCGCGGGATTCTTCTGCTGCCTTCTGGCCGATGCTGGGATTGCCGCCCGCTCCTAATCCGCGGGTGAGGGTCTGGCCCAGTTGCACTCGATGATCTGCCGCCGACTGGAGCAGGGCCTGGGCATCGGTGTTGAGCACCCGGTAGGCCACACCTTCCAGATCGCTCTGGATCATGCGGTTCACGGCATTGCTGCCGCCCCCACCCACCCCGATCACCTCAATCCGCGCAGACTGGCTGGGGAGGATGCCAGTGGAATCGGCATGGGGGGATTGATGTGCTCCCATCATCTCCATCGTTGCGGCCGAACCATTGAGCTGTGGGTGCATTATGTCCTTGCGGGTTGCATCCGCCGCAGATTCTGATCAGCCTTGTCGCCCGAATCCCGATCTGCAACGAAGCGTCAGGATTCGCTGGCGGGAGTCTTGCCGGCACGGAGCTGGAGTTCCGGCTTGGCGGGATCACTGAGATCGATGCTTGTGCCCGCTTTCTGGCGCAAGTGGCTGGGGAGGCTGCGGCTGAGCTCGGCCATGCTCACCACCTGTTGATCCAACAAGTTGGGGTCTGCGCCCAGGTCCACCCTGCCGAGAGCGGCCGTCTGAATGCTGATGGCACCATCCGGAGCAATGCTGATGCGTTGCAAGGGGCTCCCCAGGGCATCGCGTCGCTCCAACAGTCGGGCGATCATGGGCCGTTGGCGAGCGGTCCAGCCCGTCACCAGGATCGAGGTTTCCGGCTGATCGCCCCGCGAGGCCACGGTCTGGGGCATCCACTGGCCGTTGCGATCGACCATGCCCCTCTCCATACCACCGGGGCTGACTCGACTGGCGGCCGCCATGGGGCGACGGTCCTCCAGGTCCACATCCAGGGCGGGGGGCAGGAGTCGGCGATGCACAGCAGCTGATTGCACCGGCAGTTCCCGCAGCAGGGTGCGTTCCAGCGCCCTGGGGTCGAGGCTCAGCAGGGGCAGGGGGAAACGGAGACCTGCCGCCTGGGTCACGGCTTCGCTGCTGATCCGCTCGCTGCCGTTCACCCGCAGTTGCTCCGGGCTGCGCAGGGTCCAGCCCATGCTCAACAGGAGCCAGGCAAGAGCCATGGCACTGCCGCTGAACAGCAGCAGGCGCCACAGCTGAATCAGCCGGTCGCGGCGCCGTTCCTGGCGTAGGCGACGGCGGCGTTCAACGCCGGGGGGGAGAGGGCGGGCAGATCGCTGGCGGCTCACAGGTCGCAACGCGCCTTGGACATCAATTGGTTCATCCAGCTGCGCGCCCGTTGCGCATCGGAGAAGGGCACATCCATCTGTTGGCCATCGCCGATCAGGCGCAGGCGGCAGCGACCCTCCGATTCATGGGCCAGGGGGGCCTCTCCGGAGGCCAAGGCCATCAGCTCCACCAATTCGAGGGAGTTGATCGTGAACCGCCCTTGTTCTTCGAAGCGACCGGCAGAAAAGCTGCACCACTGCAGTTCCCCATCCATGACCCTGGCGGCTCCGCAGCCATCCAGCTTGGAGAGTTCAGCCCCTTCTGCCCAGCGGCGAAACAGGGTCTGGCGTCGACGCTCGAGCCAGCCGAGGGCGGCGAGGAGCACGAAGGCCAGAAGCAGGGGAAACCAGAGCAGACCGTGAATCATCGCTGGATCAGGGGAGCGCTGCTGGAAGGTGCTTATTCTCGCGCGCTCTCCACGAGCTGTGCCACCAGATCCTCAAGGGGCAAGCCACTGGCCTCCCAGAGCATGGGATACATGCTCTGGGAGGTGAAGCCCGGCAGGGTGTTCACCTCATTGATCCAGAGGCGCTCCTGGCTCTCGTCGTAGAAAAAATCCACCCGGGCCTGGCCCACCACCCCGAGCACCCGACAGGCCTCCAGGGCCATCGCCTGCAATTCAGCCTGCCTCGCTGCGGAGATCGGGGCCGGAATCAGGGTGTGGCTCAAGCCATCGCTGTATTTCGTGGTGTAGTCGTACCAATCCGCATCGAAGCGGATCTCCCCTACGACCGAAGCCTTGAGCTGACGCACCCCGAGCACGGCACACTCCAGTTCCCGGGCCTGCACGCCCTGCTCCACCACCAGGCGGTGATCCAGCTCTGCGGCGACCGCCAGGCCGCGCTCCAGTTCCGCCCGGTTCCGGACCTTGCTGATCCCCACCGACGAACCGAGATTCGCCGGCTTCACGAAACAGGGGTAGCCCAGCTCCGTTTCAATTCGCTCGAGCAGAGTCGCGCGAGTGGCGGCACTGTCGAGGCTTGAGGCGTCCAGGCCCACGTAGGGGACCTGGGCGAGGCCGGCGGCGGCGAAAGCCGCTTTCATCGCCAGTTTGTCCATGCCCATGGCCGACCCGAGCACGCCCGCTCCCACAAACGGTTTGGCCATCAGGGTGAACAGACCCTGCACGGTGCCATCTTCGCCATTGGGGCCATGCAGCACCGGATACCAGATCTCCACGGTTTCGGAGCCTGCCGGCAGCTGGGAGAAGCCAGGTGCGGGCAAGGGTTGGGGCAAGTCAGTCTCCTCCGCTGCTTCGCCGCTCTGCAGCACGCTTTCGGCCACCGCCGCCGGCCACCAGCGTCCGGCGCGGTCGATGTAAAACGGCACCACGTCGAAGCGCTCCCGGTTGCGTCCGCTGCGCAGGGCCTGAACCACCGTGGTGGCCGAGCGGATGGCGATGGCGTGTTCCCCGGATGCACCGCCAAACACCACGCCGACGCGAACAGGGGAAGTGGGCATGGAGAGGGGCCGGCACTGGCAGGAGCGCCAAACGTATCAGCCTCAGATGGGGGTGCCACTGAGGGAGAAGGACCTCACGGCCTCGATCCGAACCTCCACAAGATCACCCGGCTGCCACCGGCTGCCATCGCTGCGGGCGGCGGGGAAGAAGGTGAGTCGGTTGGTGCGGGTGCGGCCCATCACCTGCTCGGGGTCTTTGGGGTTGGCGCCTTCCACGAGTACCTGTTCGGTGCGGCCGGCATAACGGGCGCTGCGGGCCTTCGCTACCCGCTCCACCAGGGCGTTGATCTCGCGCAGGCGCTCCACCTTCACCGCCTCGCTCAGCTGGTTGGGCCAGTCGGCGGCGGGGGTGTTGGGGCGTGGGGAATAGGCGGCGGTGTTCACCTGATCGAAGCCGATCTCCTCAATTAGCTCAAGGGTGCGGCGGTATTGGGCTTCGGTTTCTCCTGGGAAGGCCACGATCACATCGGCGCTGATCGCCGCATCGGGCATGCGATCGCGGATGCGGTCGATGATGCGGCGGTAGCGATCCACCGTGTAGCCACGGGCCATCGCCTTGAGCACGGCGTCGTCGCCGCTCTGGAAAGGAATGTGGAAGTGTTCGCACACCTTCGGCAGCTCGGCGCAGGCGTCGATCAGGCGCTCCGTGAAATAACGCGGGTGGCTGGTGGCGAAGCGAATCCGCTCGATGCCTTCCACGCTGTGCACCCTCTGAAGCAGATCGGTGAGTGTGTGTTGCCTGCGGCCCTCCGGAGTGATGCCGGGGAGATCGCGGCCATAGGCATCGATGTTTTGCCCCAGCAGGGTGATCTCCTTGAAGCCCTGGGCGGCCAGGCCCTCCATTTCCAGCCGGATCGCTTCCGGCAGCCGTGATTGCTCCTTGCCGCGCACGGAGGGCACCACGCAGTAGGTGCAACGTTCGTTGCAGCCATAGATCACATTCACCCAGCCGCAGATGGCGCTGTCGCGGCGGGCGGTGGTGATGTCTTCCAGGATGTGGTGCTCTTCGGTGGCCACCACCTGCTGGCCCTGCTCCACCCGGGCGAGCAGCACATCAAGGCGGTTGGCGTGCTGGGGGCCCATCACCAGATCCAGCTCGGGCACGCGCCGTAGCAGGGATTCACCCTCCTGCTGGGCGACGCAGCCGGCCACCACCAACGTGAGATTGGGGTTGGTGCGTTTGCGCTGCGCCTGGCGCCCCAGATAGCTGTAAACCTTCTGTTCGGCGTTGTCGCGGATCGTGCAGGTGTTGTAAAGCACCAGATCGGCCTCCAGCTCGGCCTCGGCCTCGCGGTAGCCCATCGATTCCAGGATTCCGGCCATGCGCTCGGAATCGGCCTTGTTCATCTGGCAACCGAAGGTGGTGACCCAGTAGCTGCCGCGGCTCGAAGCGCGCTCATGGCTAAGGGGTTGGCTGCTGGTGGAGGCGGAGACGGTCAAGGGGAACGGCGTTTCGGAGAACCGCGGAGCGGACGGCTTGAATCAGTGTCGGTCACGGCGGTGCTGTGCCAGTTTGAGGATCGGTGCGATCAAGGGATGGGCTGGTGCCTGCGGCGGTTTCCACTCACCAAGGCGGTGCCCCTGGCCATCAGTCGCGGCACCACCGCAGGGGTTGAGCACCTTTTGTTGCGCTGTGAGGCCGAGGGGGTGGTCGGCCTCGGTGAGGCCGGTGGTCTCGACACGGGACACCGCGCCTACGACACGGCGGCTATCGCGGCCGAATTGGCGGCGATGCTGCCCGCACTGGATGAGCTCGATCCCAGCCAGCGTCACACCTTCGCTCCGCTGTTGCCGCTTCTGTCGCCACCAGCTCGTTGCGCGGTGGATCTGGCGCTGTGGGACTGGTGGGGACATCGCCTCGGCAAGCCTCTCTGGCGCTTGTTCGGGCTTGATGGCGATTGCGCCGTGGCCACCAGCGTCACCCTCGGACTCGGCCGTGTGGAGCAGGTGCTGCAGCGGCTCGAGCGTTGGTGGCAGCAGCGACCGGCCACCCGGATCAAACTCAAGCTGGGCAGTCCTGACGGGCTCGACCACGACCGGCAGCTGTTGGACGCTGTCGCTGCTGCGCTGCAGCAGGAACAGCAGCGGCGCCAGCAGCCCCTTGAACTCCAGGTGGATGCCAACGGTGGTTGGTCGCTCGATCAGGCGCGACGGTTCATGCCCCAGCTCCAGGCCCATAGGGTGGTGTTGCTAGAGCAACCGATGGCTGCCAGTGCGGATCCGGAACTCGATCGCACCGCCTTCGCCAGGCTCAAACCCGACTGCCCGCTCCCCCTGGTGGCCGATGAGAGTTGCTGGGATCTGGAGGACCTGCTGCGCCTGGCTCCCCATGTGGATGGCATCAATCTGAAGCTGCTCAAAACCGGTGGCCTCAGCGAGGCCTTGCTCATGGCTCGAGTGGGTCGGCGGCTCGGGCTCGATCTGATGGTGGGGTGCTACTCCGACAGCAGCCTGCTCAATGGGGCAGCCGCCCAGTTGCTGTCCTTGATCCGCTGGCCGGATCTCGACAGTCATCTCAATCTTCTGGATGACCCATTCCAGGGTCTGCCGATTGAGGTCGACCGGCTGCGCCCGCCCCAGGCGGTGGGGCTCGGCATGGCTCCGGTGGCGGAGGTGGGCTGATGCTGGGGGCGGATCAGGCGGTGGTGTTGCTCCAGCACGGGGGCCTGGACAGCCTCACCGGCAAAACCGGACTGGCGATGCTGCGCCATCGCCGTGGGCCGGTGGTCGCGGTGATCGATCCCCACCATGCCGGGGCGTCCCTTGAGGCGGTGACGGGGATTCACCGTTCGGTGCCGGTGGTGGGTGATCTGCAGGCGGCCCTGGCCTTCGGCCCCGAGGTGGCCGTGGTGGGCTTGGCGCCGTCCGGAGGCCGGCTGCCGGATCCGGTGCGCGCCGATGCGCTGGCGGCTCTGCGAGCTGGGCTCTCCCTGGCCAGTGGGCTGCATACCCGGCTGGGGGATGACCGGGAGTTGCGGGCCGCCTGTCAGCCCGGGCAGTGGATCTGGGATCTCCGGTGCGAGCCTGCAGGGCTGCAGGTGGCCCAGGCCAGGGCCGCCGCTCTGCCCCAGCGCCGGGTGTTGGCGCTGGGCACGGACATGGCCGTGGGCAAGATGAGCGCCTGCCTCGCGCTGCAGGCTGCTGCTGAGGCACGGGGACTGGCGTCGGGCTTCGTCGGCACCGGGCAAGCGGGCATCCTGATCAGTGGCGCCGGCGTGGCGCTCGATGCGGTGCGGGTCGACTACGCCGCCGGTGCGGTGGAAGCGGCCGTGCTCCGCTGTGCCGAGCGCTTGCCTGCCGATGGCCTGGTGCTGGTGGAAGGCCAGGGTTCGCTTTGTCACCCGGGGTCGTCTGCCTCCCTGCCCTTGCTGCGGGGCAGCCAAGCCACGGCATTACTGCTGGTGCATCGGGCCGGCCAGGCGACGATTGACCGTCTGCCCCAGGTGCCGCTGCCCCCCTTGGCTGATCTGGTGCAGCTCAGTGAGGCACTCGCCGCTATCGCGCGACCCGCAGGAGCGGGGCCGGCCCCCAGGGTGCGGGCCCTGGCGCTCAACACGGCGCGTCTGACTGCTCCTGACGCACAGCGGGCGATCGCAGAAGCAGAGCAGGCACTTCAGCTGGTGTGTGCCGACCCACTGCGAGGCGGCGCTGAGACCTTGCTTCAGGCTCTGGTGGAGGTGAGTTGAGGGCGAGCGAGGGGATTCGAACCCCCGAATAGCGGCGCCACAAGCCGCTGCCTTAACCACTTGGCGACGCCCGCCGCGTCGGTAAGAATCTAACAATTCGCCTTCAGCGCCCTGCAGCCCGCCACTTCCACGCGTCGCGGGCCCAGCGCTGCCCACCTGGCCTTGGCCGTTGCTGTAGTGGGAGCTGGGGCCGCCCTGGTGGTCACCAATCCCTCTATGGCTGACTATCAGCAGCATGCCGGTGCCCAGCTGGTGCAGCTCGCCACCGAGGAGCTCTGTGATCGGCAGGGCCTGCCGATGGTTCTCCGCCTCTGGATTCGCGACTGTCCGCGGCTGATTGCTGATCAGCGCGGTGCACTCACGGCCCTGGCCGCCCAGGTCACCCGTCGCCGTTCCTTCGGGCTGTTCAGCGTGTTCACCACCCAGCTGGGGGGGCAGGATCTGCTGCCATCGCTGCGGCTGCCCGGTTACACCGTGACCACGATCGGCATTGCCGGTCAGTTCCTCACGGTGCAGACCAAGGCCGACGGGGGCAAGCTCGAGTGAGTGCGATGGCTGGTGGTCCAGCTGCCGCTGGGACGCTTCACGCCTGGTGTCCCGCCAGCCTGCTCGAACAGCCCGGGTTGGGTGATGCCCGTAGAGATGGCCTGGTGGCGATCGAGATTGCCTGGCGGGACGGGGTGATCAGCGCCCTGCGTGCTCTCCCCCCCGGAGCTGCTCCACCCACCGAGCTGATGCTGCCGAGGTTGGTGGAACCCCACGCCCATCTCGACAAGGCCTTCACCTGGGCGGACCACCCCAATCACGAGGGCACCTACGCCGGGGCGATGGCGGCCAATCGGCAGGAACACGCCACGCGCAACGTGGAGCGGGTGGTGGCCCGCGCCGAGCGGGGCCTGCAGCTGGCCTGGCGCCATGGTCTGCGGGGGATGCGGAGCCATGTCGACAGCCTGGGGCCCGGGGCCGCGTGCAGTTGGGAGGCGCTGCAGGACCGCCGCCAGCTCTGGCGTGGGCGGATTGAGCTTCAGCTGGTGGCTCTGGTGCCGATCAGCCACTGGAGCACTCCGGAAGCGGGCGTGCTCGCCCGCCAGGTCGTTGCGGTGGGGGGGCTGCTGGGGGGCGTGCTCGTGCCCCCTTGCCGCGATGCCCAGACCCGCCGCGGCTTGGAGGATCTGCTCGCCCTGGCGGATCGCCTTGGTTGCGGCATCGATCTGCACATTGATGAAGCGGATCAGGATCCCGCCGCAGGCCTGCGGCTGCTGGTGCATTGCCTGGATCGGCGCCCGGTGTCGGTGCCGATCACCTGCAGTCATGCCAGCAGCCTCTCGTTGCTGTCTGCTCGCGCCCTGGCCCAGCTGGCGGATCGCATGGCGACCCATCGACTCGGCGTGGTGGCCCTGCCGCTCACCAATGGCTGGTTGCTGGGGCGTCGCCCGCAGCAAACCCCCCTGCAGAGGCCGCTGGCGCCGCTGCAGCAGCTGCAGCGGGCCGGTGTGGTGGTGGCTGTCGGAGGCGACAACGTGCAGGATCCCTGGTTCCCCGGTGGCAGTTTCGATCCGATCGCCCTGATGGCAGCCTCCCTGCCCCTGGCCCAGCTGGCGCCTTGGCAGCGCCGCGGTCTGATGCCGTTCACCACGGAGGCCGCCCGCTTGCTGGGGCTGGCCTGGGACGGTCGGCTGCAGCTGGGCGCTCCAGCCGATCTGATCCTGCTGGAGGCCACGCACTGGGGTGAGGTGCTGGCCTCTCCCCCTCGGCGGCGGGTGCTGGTGGCAGGACGTTGGCTGACGGAGACTGGTGCCGATCACAACACGGCGGCCAGCGGCTCATGACCCAGGGATCGGCAGCCCTTCAAGCGCTCCAGGCGGAGTTGACATCGCTCCCGCAGCTCAGCCTGTTGCTGGGGGAGGCCGATGTGCTGCGCTTTTCCCGGGATGCCTATGACTATTCACCCGTGCTGCGGGAGCGGTTGACGCACTGTCGAGCCGGCCTGGTGGTGCGCCCCGAGAGCGTGGCTGCCGTGTGTGCCGTGGCTGCCGCCTGTGCCCGTCACGGCGTGCCCCTCACCCTGCGCGGTGCGGGCACGGGCAACTACGGCCAGTGCGTGCCACTGCAGGGCGGTGTGGTGATGCTGATGGGCGCCCTTGCGGCGGTGCGTTCGATCGATCCGCACTCCGGGGTGGTGGAGGTGGAGAGTGGCTGCCTGCTACGGGATCTCGATCAGGCGGTGGCGAGCCACCATCGCCAGCTGCGGCTGCTGCCCAGCACCTGGCGCACGGCGACGATCGGTGGCTTCATCGCCGGGGGCTCGGGGGGAATCGGCTCGGTGCGCTGGGGGTTTCTGCGCGATCCCGGTCATCTGCTTGGGGTGGAGGTGGTGACGCTGGAACCGGAGCCCCGCCTGCTGCAGCTCGATGCGGCGGATGCCGAAGCCCTCAACCATGCCTATGGCACCAACGGCATCATCACGGCGCTGCGTCTGTCGACGGCCCCGCGGCAGGCCTGGCATGAGCTGAGCATTGATTGCGCCGATTGGGAGATGGCGGTGCATTTGGCGCAACGTTGTCAGCAGGCAGCACTGGAGTTGCATCTCTGCACGGTGCTGGAGCGTTCGATCGTCGATCAACTGCCGAGCTGGAGCGGTGCCTCAGCCGGCTGCCACCGGCTGCTGTTGCTCGTGGCTGCCGATGGCGTGTCCACGGTGGAGCGGTTGGCTGCTGCGGTGGGGGCTGTTTGCCGCCACCTCGGCCCGGAGGCGGACAATCACGGCAACGGCCTGCGGGAGCTCAGTTGGAACCACACCACCCTTCATTGCCGCAGCCTGGATCCGAGCTGGACCTATCTGCAGATGCTGCTGCCCCAGCCCGAGCTGCCCCTGCTCAACCAGCTGAGCGCCGACTGGGGGGACAACCTGTTGTGGCACCTCGAGGGTGTCCGGCAGGGTGGTGCTGCCCGCCTGGCAGCCCTGCCCCTGGTGCGCTGGCAGGGGGCTGATGCTCTTGAGCGCCTGATCGCTCAGTGCCGCGATCTGGGCGCCGTGATCTTCAACCCCCATGTGCTCACCGTGGAGGATGGCGGTCTGGGGGTGATTGACGGTGATCAGGTGGCGGCCAAGCGGCACCACGACCCCATGGGGCTGCTCAACCCAGGAAAACTCAGAGGCTGGTCAGCCTGAGCCGGCCGCTCGCCTCTGGATCAGCAGCCCAGGCTCTCGCGGGTGGAGACCCCCGTCTGCGGATGACTCCCTTCCGCATCGCGACACAAACGCCGCACGTCATCGCGATCGAGCAGGGCATCGCTGAAGTCGGCCCCTTCGATCTGTGCGCCGGCAAAACTGCTGCCTGAGGCGATCACGCCACTCAGCAGCGTGCCGCGCAGGTCAGTGCCGCTGAAGTCGGCACGGTCCATCAGGGCATCGGAGAGATCAGCGCCGTGGAAATCGGCGTCGGCGAATGCACCTTGGGTGAAGATCGCACCATGGAGGTTGGCGTCGCTGAAGTCGGCGCCGCGACCCACCGCCCCGGCAAAGGAGGTGTTACGCAGATCCTGACCATGAAAGTCGTGGTCGCTCTGGTTGGTGAGGGTGTAATCGACCCGTTCCTGAAACAGAGCCCGATCCTGCAGCCCCGTTCCCGTGCTTGTGTCGAGTGCCTGGGCGGGGCTGCTGTTCAGCGCCAGTAGGGCGAGCAGCAGTCCGGCGAGCAACCAACGTCTGGGCTGGAGGAGACGGGAGGCCATGGCGGCAGCAAGCGGCTGAATCTCACTCTGCATGCAGCAGGTCGCGTCGCAGCAGGTCGCCGAGCAGATAGAGGGACCCGGCAATCACCGGCGGGGCCTGCGGCCACCCCCTGCACTCCAGCCTGTCCAGCACGCTCAGCACGGGATCCGGCCCGCTCGTTTCGAGCAGTTGGTGGGCCAGGTCTGGGCAGAGGCGCTGCAGCGCCTCGGCGCTCCAGCTTCGGTGCTCAGGCACCGGCACGATCCAGGCCCGATCCGAGGGTTGCAACAAACTCTGCAACATCGGTTGGGCTTGCTTGTGGGCCTGGATGCCCAGGATCCAGTCGATGCCCTCACGCTCCCCAGGCCAGTGCCGCCGTTCTGCTGCGAGGCGGGCCGCCGCCGGTGGGTTGTGGGCCCCATCCAGCAGCAGCCGATGCCCTCGCCAGCGCATCGGCTGCATCCGTCCGGGCCAGCGGGCCGCGGCGAAGCCGCTGCGGATGCTGCTGGGGGAGATCGGCCAGCCCAGGGCGCCGATCCGTTCCAGCACGGCCAGGGCCACGGCGCCGTTCTCCCGTTGCCAGGCGCCTTGCAGGCCAAGCCTCCAGTCGTCCGGGAGCGGTGGCACCCAGTGCAGTGCAGCGCCCACATCGTGCACACGTTGCTCCAGCACCGCCTCCACCTCAGGGGCCTGTTGGGCGCTGATCACCGTGGTTCCGGCCTCGATCACGGCCGCTTTCTCTGCGGCCACGGCGGCGAGCGTGTCGCCGAGATGCTCGCAGTGATCCAGTCCGATCGAGGCCACGGCCACCAGCGGCCGATACGGGTGCGCGGTGGTGGCATCGAGACGACCGCCGAGGCCCGCCTCGAGCACCATCCAGTCCACGGCTTCTGCTTTGAAGTGCATCAGCGCAGCGCTGATCAGCAGCTCAAACGGCGTCAGCCGTTCGCGCTTCGCCAGCGGTTGCAGCGCGATCAGGTGGTTCTCCAACTCCTGGGAGCTGATCATCCGACCCTCCACACGGATGCGTTCACACCAATCGATCAGGTGCGGAGAGGTGGTGAGGCCGGAGCGGATGCCGGCGGCCCTGAGGCCGCTGTCGATCAAGGTGGCCACCGACCCTTTGCCGTTGGTGCCCACCACCTGAACGGCTGGAATGCTTTGGCTCGGCGATCCCAGGGCCGCAAGAGCGCGTTGGATTCTGATCAGTGACAGATCCATGCCGCGCTGCTCAAAGGGGGGCAGCAGCTCCTGCAGCGTCACGCCTGGGTGGTGCGTGCAGGCAGGGAGGCGAGGCTGGCATCGAGCCGCTGAAGCAACAGCGTGACCTCACGCCGATTGATCACCAGGGGCGGCACCATGCGCACCACTCGGGCACCGGCCGCCACCAGCAGCAGCCCCTGGTCCAGGGCCGCCCGGACCACATCCACGGCATTGACGTCCCAGTCGTCGCGTAACACCAGGCCCTGCAGCAGGCCCCAGCCCCGCACCGCTTCGAGGCGATCCGGGTAGCGCCGGATCAGGGATTCGAGGCCTTCGCGCAGCTGCTCGGCACGGGCGTTCACATGAGGCAGGAGCCGTCGGCGCTGCAGTTCCCGCGCCACGGTGAGTCCGGCCCTGCAGGCAAAAGGGTTGCCGCCGAAGGTGCTGGCGTGGTCGCCGGGCGCGAAGTGATCGGCATGGGTCTGCACCAGCAGGGCACCGATGGCATGACCACCACCCAGCCCCTTGGCGAGGGTGAAGGCATCGGGTTCGATTCCGAGATGCTCATAGCCCCAGAGCTGGCCCGTTCGTCCCATCCCCGTCTGCACCTCGTCGAGGATCAGCAGGATGCCGCGTTGGCTGCAGTGCTGCCGCACGGCCTGGAAAAAAGCGCCATCGCCTGGGTTCACGCCCCCCTCACCCTGCAGGGGTTCGATTAGCACGGCCGCCACCCGGGGGCCCTCAGACTCCCAGCGCTTCAGGGTGGTTTCGAAGCCTTCCAGATCGTTGTAGGGAAAGGTGTCAAAGCCGGCCACCATCGGCTCAAACCCCTGGTGGTACTTCGGCTGACCCGTGGCGCTCACGGCGGCAAGCGTGCGGCCATGGAAGCTGGCCTTCGCCGTGAGGATTACGGGCGCCTCGATCCCTCGCACCGTGTGGCCGTGTTTGCGGGCTAGCTTGATCGCCGCCTCATTGGCCTCGGCGCCGGAATTACAGAAGAACACGCTGTCGGCGCAGCTGTGGTCCACGAGCCATCGCGCCAGGTCTTCCTGCTCCTGGATCCAATACAGATTGGATACGTGCTGAAGTTTTCTCAGCTGCTCGCTGAGGGCCCGACGCAAGGCTGGATCGCTGTGACCCAGGGTGCAGGTGGCGATACCGGCGACGGCATCGAGGTAGCGACGTCCGCGTTGGTCACGTACCCAGCAGCCCTTGCCACGCACCAGCGTGAGCGGAAACCGACCGTAGGTCGCCATCACTGCAGTGGGAGCGGTGGGACTCGAACCCACATGCCCGAGGGCGCTCGATTTTGAGTCGAGTCCGTCTACCAATTCCGGCACGCTCCCATGCGGCTGATGTTATGCGACGAGCAGCCGAGGCACCGCCGAATCAGCCAGCTTGCCGTTGCAATCGGGCACCGCTGGCTCCGAGTTTGGCTTCGATCGCGTCGTAGCCCCGGTCGAGATGGTTCAGGCCCGAGACCTGGCTTTTGCCGCGGGCAGCCAGTGCGGCCAGCACCATGGCGGCTGCGGCACGCAGATCGCTGCCGGTCACCGGGGCGGCGCTGAGTTGGGGCACCCCTTCCACCACGGCCGTGTTCCCCTGCAGGCGGATGGAGGCTCCCATCCGTTGCAGCTCGGCCACGTGCTGCATGCGGTTTTCGTAGATCTTTTCGGTGATCACGCTGGTGCCGCGGGCTGTGGCCAGAAGGGCCATGAAGGGAGCCTGCAGGTCGGTTGGGAAGCCTGGAAAGGGCTGGGTGGTGAGATCAACGCCCTGGATGTCGCCCGGCGTGATGGTGATGCCTTCGTCATCGATCTCGAGATCGCAGCCGCAGTCGCGCAGTTTCTGCAGCACGGCACTGAGATGTTCTGGCACCACCGGCGCTACTCGCAGCCGGGAGCGGGTGATGGCCGCTGCGAGCAAAAACGTTCCCGCTTCGATCCGATCTGGAATCACGGCGTAGGTGCAGCCATGAAGGGCTTCGACGCCTTCCACGGTGATGGTGGGGCCGCCGGCGCCCGTGATCCGGGCTCCCATGGTGTTCAGCAGGTTGGCCAGATCCTGCACTTCAGGTTCCTGCGCTGCGTTTTCGATCACGCTGGTGCCATCGGCGAGGACGGCCGCCATCAGGATGGTTTCTGTTGCGCCCACGCTCGGACAATCCAGCACGATGGAGGCACCCCGTAGGCGCTTGCTGCGTCCAGGGACGGCAGCCGACACCACGCCGTGCTCCACATTGACGACGGCGCCGAGGGCCTTGAGTCCGCGGATGTGTTCCACCACGGGCCGGGCGCCGATGCGACACCCACCCGGGAGCGGCACCTTGGCACTGCCCAGGCGTCCCAGCAGGGGGCCAATAGCGAAAAAGCTGGCCCGGAGGCCATTCACTAAGTCATACGGAGGTTCGCCGTGCTGCAGCTGGCCGGCGTGAATCTCCACCGTGGAGCCGTCGCGCTTCACGTGCACACCCAGGGCACGCAGGATCTCCGACATGCCGTCGATGTCGGTGAGTTCCGGCACATTGCTGAGACGGAGCGGCTCGTTGCAGAGCAGCGCCGCTGTCATCAGAACCAGAGCTGAATTTTTGGCACCACTCACCTTCAGCTCCCCGCTCAGGCGATGCCCGCCTTCGATCTCCAGAAGCGGCTTGAGAATCTCCTGAGACACGGGTGCCGCAGCCGGCATAGCTGGAAATCCTTGAGATGTCGGACACATCTTGACAACGACGTCTGAGACCGTCTAGACGGCCGGCCCTCAAACTGGTTCTCGCTGGCTGGCTGCAGTCGGTGAGGACGGCGGGGCGATGCCGTATGTTCGTCAACGTCGCCTGTGCGACACGCCAGCGGATGTGGCGGAATTGGTAGACGCGCTAGTTTCAGGTACTAGTGGCAGCAATGTCGTGGGAGTTCAAGTCTCCCCATCCGCATTATTTTGTAGGGAAGCCAACGCCGTGTCCCGCCCATGATCGTCCTCAAGATCTCCAATTCCTCCGAGGTCGTGGCCTCCAAAGTGGGCAAATTCCTTGAATTTCTCACCCCCGATGCGGTCGACCAAAGCGCCGTTGAGGATCAGGTGATCAAGAAGTTGATTGAGAATCTGGCTGCGGAGGGCATCAAAGGTGAGATCGCAGCTGTGCGCGGCCTTGATCTTGATGGCCAAGAGCTCAGCCTTCACGATGGTTTGAAGGTGCGGAAGCACGAGGCGTTCTGACACAGCGTTCTGACGCTTTGATCACCAGCCGTCGCAACCCGCTGGTGCGGAGGTTGCGGGCCTTAGGTCAGCGTTCCGGACGGGAGCAGGAGGGTCTGCTCTTGTTGGAAGGGTCCCACCTGCTGCAGGAGGTGCTGCGCAGCCAATCGCCCCAGATCGGCTTGGAGTTGATCGTGACGCCCGCCTGGCTTGAGGCCCATCCCAATGCCCTGGGTGCGTGGGAGGGGCCGGTGCGCTGGCATCACGTCACTGAGGAGGTGCTGCGGGCGGCGTTGTCGACCGTGCACCCTGATGGTGTGGCCTGTCTGCTGCCCCTCAAGGCCCTGCCGGAGCCTCCCGGGCACACCAGTTTTGTGCTCGCGCTCGATCGTGTGCAGGATCCAGGCAATCTCGGCACCTTGCTGCGCACTGCTCTGGCGGCCGATGTGGAGCTGGTCTTGCTGGCCTCCGGTGCCGATCCCCTCAGTCCGAAGGTGGTGCGCAGCTCCTCCGGTGCGGTGCTTAAGCTGGCCCAGGAGCGCCTTAGGCCCGAGGAGCGGCTGGGGGTGAGGGCTCTCGCGGAACGCCTCCAGGATCTGCGCCGTGATGGCCTGCAGGTGGTGGCCACGCTGGTGCCGGATGCCTCAGCACCTGTGGAGGTGGTGCCCTACTGGGAGCTCGACTGGACCCGACCCACGGCCCTGGTGCTGGGAAACGAGGGATCAGGGCTGCATCCGGAGTTGCTCGCCTGCTGTAGCCATGGCGTCACCCTCCCCCACAGCCCGCGGGTGGAATCCCTGAATGTGGCCGCGGCTGCGGTCCCGCTCCTGTTGGAACGCCGACGGGCGACAATGACCGCTCCACGCAGCTGACCGGGTGAGCGACGCCACTTTCGACTTCGATGTGATCGTGATCGGTGCGGGTTACGGCGGTTTTGATGCCGCCAAGCACGCTGCCGAGCACGGCCTGAAGGTGGCGATCATCGAATCTCGCGACATGGGCGGCACCTGCGTCAATCGCGGTTGTGTTCCTTCCAAGGCCCTGCTGGCGGCCAGTGGTCGGGTGCGGGAGCTGGCGGATGCCGACCATCTCGCCGGCTTTGGCATCCATGCGGCACCGGTGCGTTTCGAGCGCCAGAAGATCGCCGACCATGCCAATGCTCTGGTTGCCACGATCAGAGCCAATCTCACCAAGACCCTGGAGCGGGCCGGCGTCACGATCATCCGCGGCAAGGGCCGTCTGGAGGGAAGCCAGCGTGTGGGGGTGCGGGAGGTCAGCGGTGTGGATCGGGTGTTGACGGCCCGCGATGTGATCCTGGCCACCGGTTCCGATCCGTTCGTGCCACCGGGGATCGACACCGATGGGCGCAGTGTCTTCACCAGCGATGAAGCGGTGAATCTGGAATGGCTGCCGCGCTGGATCGCCATCATCGGCAGTGGCTACATCGGCCTGGAGTTCGCCGATGTGTACACCGCCCTTGGCTGTGAGGTCACGATGATTGAAGCCCTGGATCGGGTGATGCCGACGTTTGACCCCGACATCGCCAAAATCGCAGCCCGCAAACTGATCGATGGTCGCGATATCGAGGCCCGCTCGGGGGTGCTGGCCAAAGCGATCCGCCCCGGATCTCCCGTTCAGATCGAGTTGGTTGACATGGAGACCCGCGAGCCGGTGGAGACGCTCGAGGTGGATGCGGTGCTGGTGGCCACCGGGCGTGTGCCCAGCAGCAAGGATCTCAATCTTGAATCGGTCGGTGTCGAAACCCAGCGGGGCTTCGTGCCGATCGACGACAGCATGCACGTTCTGGTGCATGGCCAGCCCTTGCCGCACCTCTGGGCTGTGGGTGATGTGACCGGCAAGTTGATGCTGGCTCACACGGCGGCCGCCCAGGGCACCGTGGCCGTCGACAACATCCTCGGCCATGGCCGCACCATTGATTACCGCAGCATCCCTGCGGCCACCTTCACCCACCCTGAGATCAGTTCCGTGGGGCTGAGCGAAGCCGACGCCAAGCAGTTGGCTGCCGATCAGGGCTTTGAGCTCGGTGTGGTGCGCTCCTATTTCAAAGCCAACACGAAGGCCCTGGCGGAATTGGAAAGTGATGGTCTGATGAAGCTTCTTTTCAACAAGTCGAGCGGAGAAGTGCTGGGTGCCCACCTTTATGGGTTGCATGCCGCTGATCTGATTCAGGAGATCGCCAATGCGGTGGCAAGGCGCCAGAGCGTGACGCAGCTGGCCCAGGAGGTGCACACCCATCCCACCCTGAGTGAACTGGTGGAAGTGGCTTACAAGCAGGCTGCAACAGCGGTGGGGGCCTGAGTCATGGAGATCCGTCGCCGTCCTCCCAATCCCCGCATCCAGGTGGCCCACCTGGAATACGCCATTCCCCATGAGGAGAGTGAGCCCCGTCACATTCTTGAGAAGATTGTTTGGGAGAAGGATCGAGAGATCACCACAGCCAGGGAGCGCATGCCTCTGGAGCAACTCAAGAGCAAGGTCGCCCAGCTGCCTCCACCCAAAGATTTTCTTGCTGCCCTGCGGTCAGCACCTGTTGCCCCGGCGGTGATTGCCGAGGTCAAAAAAGCCAGCCCCAGCAAAGGGGTGATTCGTGAGGATTTCGATCCGGTGGCCATCGCCCGTGCCTATGCCGCCGGCGGGGCCAGCTGTCTGTCGGTGCTCACCGACAAAACCTTTTTTCAGGGTGGCTTCGACGTGTTGGTGGAGGTGCGCGACAGCGTTGAGCTTCCCCTCCTCTGCAAGGATTTCATCCTCAGCCCCTATCAGCTGTATCAGGCCAGGGCCGCCGGAGCTGATGCTGCCTTATTAATCGCAGCCATCCTCAGTGATCAGGATCTTCGTTATCTCCGCAAGGTGGCCGCAGCTCTGGGGCTGACCGTGCTGGTGGAGGTTCACGACGCCAAGGAAATGGAGCGAGTGCTTCAGCTCGGTGGATTTCCCTTGATCGGCATCAACAATCGCGACCTCACCACGTTTGAGACCAACCTGGCCACAACGGAAGGGTTAACGACAGAGTTTGGTGTTCGCCTTCAGGAGCAGGGTGTGCTCCTGGTGAGTGAATCGGGCTTGTTTGAGCGCTCCGATCTGGATCGGGTTCAGAGTGCAGGAGCGGCTGCTGTGTTGGTGGGAGAGGCGTTGATGCGAGAGGCCGACGTGGAAGCCGGCCTGCGCACGCTGCTTCAGGGCTGAGAGAAACTCAGCTCTTCTGCCAGCACTGTTGGGGGGTGCTGGTGGTCAGCAGCATTCCCTGAATCGGGGTGGTCGTGGTGTGCAGGGTGTAGCTGAATTCGCTCGGCCGCACACCGCTCGGCCGTGCACACACGAAGGTGGCACCGCTGGTGTTGGTGGTGGGCACCGTGCTGATGTTGTACAGCTTCAGCAGATTGACCATGGCGGCGTCGTAGTCGACCTCCGCCTGGTTGTTGCCCAGGAACAACTGGGAACGGCTGGCACCACAGCGGGTTTTGGAGGTGGTGACCTGGGGATAGAGGGCCTTGGAGGTGTAAGTCACATCGCAGAGCATCCCCTTGGAGGTGTTGCTCGGTCCGCTGATCGCCAGGATCGCCACCGACTGGGGTGTGGCTTCACGCACAAACACTGACTTGGGAATCAACCCTTTCAGGTCGATGGCCTTGGCAGCGGGGCTCAGGGCCGTGATGGCACTGAAACCGGCGCCGCCGAGGGCGATCGCAAGGGCGCAGGAGTGGAGGGCAGAACGCATGGGCGCGGTGATCGTCAAGAACGGTTGTCAGGGGTTGGAATCAGGCGGCGGCCAGATTGGCGGCCACGAAATCCCAGTTCACCAACTTGTCGAGATAGGTGCTGATGTAATCGGGACGGCGATTCTGGTAGTCGAGGTAGTAAGCGTGCTCCCACACATCCATGGTGAGCAGGGCCTTCTGACCATGGGCCAGGGGCAGGTCGGCGTTGGCGGTTTTGGTGATCTTCAGGCTGCCGTTGTCGAGCACCAGCCAGGCCCAGCCGCTGCCGAACTGCGTGGCACCAGCGGCCTTGAACTGCTCGACAAAAGCGTCGTAGCTGCCGAAGTCGGCGTTGATCTTTTCAAGCAGGGCACCGCTGGGCTGGCCACCGCCACCGGGCTTCATGCATTGCCAGTAGAAGCTGTGGTTCCACACCTGAGCGGCATTGTTGAACACACCGGCCTTGCTGGAATCACCGGCCACGGCGGTGATGACCTCCTCAAGGCTCTTGCCGTCAAGATCGGTGCCTTCAATCGCCTTGTTCAGATTGGTGACGTAGGCGTTGTGGTGTTTGCCGTGGTGGAACTCCAGCGTCGAGCGGGAGATGTGCGGCTCGAGGGCATCGAGGGCGTAAGGCAGGGCAGGAAGGGTATGGGCCATGGGAAGGTCATCCGGGCGGCGGGATCCTAACGGCCCTTCACCTCCAGCAGCTCCACATCGAAAATCAGGGTGGCGTTGGGAGGAATCACGCCACCGGCACCGCGGCTGCCGTAGCCGAGATCGGGGGGGATCACGAGCTTGCGCTTGCCACCCACCTGCATGCCCTGCACGCCTTCATCCCAACCTTTGATCACCCGGCCGGCGCCGAGAGGGAAACTGAAAGGGGTGCCGCGGTCGTAGCTGGCATCAAATTGCGAACCGTCTTCGAGGGTGCCGCGGTAGTGCACAACCACGGTGTCGCCTGGGCTCGCCTCGGCTCCGGTGCCCACGACCACATCGGTGATGCGCAGGCCGCTGGCCGTGAGTCGGGATTTCTCCACATCCATCGGGCCGCCGAGGGCGGAGGCATCAGCCTGGGCGATGTCGGCAGGCTGGGTCTGGTCAGCAGCCATGGCAAAAAGGGTGGGGTTGGGGTCATCTGGATCGAGCTCCATCGGCGCCGAAGCCGATGCACCGCTGGTGGCGATGGCCGGGGCTGTGAGGCTGGTGCTTGAGGCACCGGGGGCGGCGGCAACCACTGTGGAGGGTGCCACGATCTGGCTGATCAGGGCCACCATCAGGCAGGCCACACAGACGGCGGAGCTGATCAGAATGTCGCGCACGACGGCTTTTAAGGAACGTGAGCCTGATTGTGGCAGGTTCACTCCTGACGGTCGCGTTGGCGCAGCTGTTGCTCCAGGCGATCGATGCGGCCGCGCAGTTCATCCATTTCCTTCTGGCTGGCCAGGCCGAGATCCTGAAGAAGATTGTCGCGGTTCCGCTCCAGGTTGCGGCCCATCTGCTGTTCGAGCTCAGGCGTCTCACCTCGGAGCGCCTTGAGCACATCGTCCACCAGGGCGGAGGCATGGGAGGGATCCAGCCGGCCGCTGCTCACCCACTCCTGGGTGACATAACGGAGGCGATCCGCCACCAGTGTGGTGGTGCCAAGGCCACGCAGCAGCAGCTGCTGAAGGGGGTTGGCGCTCTCCATGGCACATCCTGGTCCGGGTTGACTTCAGGATGGCGATCCCCCTCTCCGTTGACCATGGGCGATGACCGATCCATGGCTGTTCTTCAGGCGGCCAGCGGTGGTGTGTTGGCGGGCCTGGCCCTCAGCCTCCATGGCGGTTGGTGGCTCGGGGGGCCGCTCTGGATGACGCCGGCCCTGGCCCTGCTCTGGTCGGTGCTGCGGCAGCCATTCGCAGCGGCGCTCTGGGGCGTGGTGGCCGTCCTAGTCAGCCATCGCTGGCTGCTTGCGCTCCATCCGCTCACCTGGATCGGTGTGCCCGCCCCCCTCAGCCTGCCGGTGGCGATGCTGATCTGGTTGCTGTGCGGTCTCGCGGCTGGGGTGCTGGTGGGGCTCTGGGCCTGGCTGGCGACGCTCACTGGACGCAGGAGCTGGTCGGCCGCTCTTCTGCTTGCTGGTTGCTGGGGGCTGGCGGAGGTCGCTTTGGCGCGAACGCCCCTGTTCTGGATTGGCGTGGGCGGCTCGCTGCTGCCAGCCGATCCCTGGCTGGCGGGTCTGGCGCGCTGGCTCGGTGCCGGCGGCCTGGCGGCCCTGTTGCTGCTGCTGGGGTGGTGGCTCTGGCGTCTGGTGCGACTGGTGCAGCTGCGGGCCAGGGGGCAGCGATCCACCCTGCTCGTGGGGCTGGTGCTGCTGGTGCTGGCCCATTGGCTGGGTGGATGGGGGAACCGGAGGGTGCCCACGGCCCAACCGGCGCTGAGCGCTCCTCACCCGGCCGCACCCTGGCACGTCGCCTTGTGGCAGCCGGCGATTCCCACCCGGGAGAAATTCCTTGCCGAGCAGCAGCTCCGCCTGCCGGCCCGGCTCGACGCGGCGCTGGTGGAGGCGGCGCGGGCACAGGCGGACTGGTTGGTGGTGCCCGAGGGCACCTTGCCCCTGCAGGGACGCCTGCAGGAGCCAGCTCCCCTTCCCCTGCTCACGGGGGGTTTCCGTTGGCACCGCGGCCGGCAACGCAGTGCCCTGTTGCTGATCCCTGCCGGCGAGCGTCAGCCGAGCGATTCGATCGACAAGCATCGCCTTGTGCCCCTTGGGGAGTGGGTGCCGTCCTGGCTTGGAGCCGGTCCGGGCTTGTCGGCGGTGGGGGGCCTGGAGCCCGGGGAGCCTTCGCGCCTCTGGCGTTGGAACGGGCCACCGGTAGCGGTGGCGATCTGCTACGAGATCAGCAATGGTGCGGCCCTGGCCAGGGCCGTGGCCGATGGTGCCCAATGGCTGCTCACGATCGCCAACCTGGACCCCTATCCCGTGTTGCTGCAACGCCAGTTCCTGGCCTTGGCCCAACTGCGCAGCGTCGAAACCGCCCGACCCCTGCTCAGCGCTGCCAACACCGGACCCACCGCAACAGTGGCGGCCACAGGAGAGGTCCGCTGGTTGCTGCCTTCCGGAGCGGCGGCGGTGGCGATCGCGCCCCTGGTTCCCGCCGATGGATTCAGTGCCTACGTGCGTTGGCGCGAGGCACCTCTGATTGGGCTCACCCTGCTGGCGGCGCTGCTGGTGCTGAGGCAGCGTCTCGCTGGATCAGGCCCCCGCCCAGCAGCCGTTCCCCCGCGTAGAACACCGCCGCCTGACCCGGGGTGATCGAAAACTGTGGCTCCGCAAAGTCGAGCCGACAGCGGTGGGGGCGACCCGCCGCCGCATCGGTTGCTTGGGCCGGCAAGGGGGTCAGGCGTGCCGCAACAGCACCGCTGCGGTAGCGCACTTGCACCTCCACATCGATCGGATGCTTCGGCTCAGGGATCGACACCCAGTTCACGGCGCCCACCTCCGCGCCGGCGCGGGCCGCATCGCGGCGCGGAGCCACCACGACGCGATTCAGGGCGCCATCCAGTTGGACCACGTGCAAGGGCTCACTCCAGGCCACCCCAAGGCCCTTGCGCTGGCCGATGGTGAAATGTTCGATCCCATCGTGCTCGCCCACCACGGTGCCATCGCGCAGCACGATTTCTCCCTGACGTGGCGCCAGGTAGGTGTCGAGAAAGGCCCGCATCGAGCCGTGGTGATCCGCCAGGCAGAGGTCCTGGCTCTCCGTTTTCTTGGCGGTGCGGAGGCCGTGACGAGCCGCTTCGAGGCGGGTGTCGCTCTTGGTGAGTTCCCCCAGCGGAAATACCAGTCGGCCGAGCGCCTCCTGGGGTAGGTCGTAGAGGAAATAGCTCTGGTCTTTGTGGCTGTCGCAGCCGCGCAGCAATTGGTGGCGTCCGTTGTCGCTCTGGGCGCCATGGCGGATGCGGGCGTAGTGGCCCGTGGCGATGCGCTCAATGCCTCGCTCATCGAGAGCCCACTGCAGCATCGGGCCGAATTTCACCTCCCGGTTGCAGCGGGAGCAGGGCAGCGGTGTGATGCCCTCGCCATACCCCTGCACGAGGAAATCGACGATCTGCTCCTTGAAATGGGAACGGAAATCCACCACGTGGTGGGGAATGCCCAGTTGGTCGCAGATCCCGGCCGCATCCACCAGCCCTTCGGCGCAGCAGGCTCCCTTGCCGCTCATCAGCCAGAGGGTGAGCCCTTCCACCTGCCAGCCCGCCTCCACGAGCAGAGCCGCCGTCAGGGAGCTGTCGACCCCACCGGATAGGCCCACAGCCACCCGATGCTCGCCCGGCCAGCAGTGCAGCTTGGCGAGGGCCTGATGCCCTGCTTCGGTGACCGGAGCTGAACCCATGGGCGATGGCACTGGATCTCTCCATAGTGAGGTTCCGCCTGCCCGTTCGTGACCTGGCCCCGTCCCGATGCTGCCCACTGGCTGGTGAGGTGCGAGCTGATGGCAGCCCTCGAACAGGACTGGTTGGCCAGTGGTCTGCCGGTGCCGTCCTTGATGGAAAAGGTGGGGCTAGCGATGGCCGCCTGGCTGCTCGAGCGCCCCACGTGGCTGAGCGCAGGGGTGCTGGTGCTGGTGGGGCCCGGTCATAACGGCGGCGATGGTTTGGTGGTGGCCCGGGAATTGGCCCAGGTCGGTGTGGCGGTGCGGCTCTGGCTGCCGTTGCCGATTCGTGCGCCTCTCACGCAGCAACACCTGGACCATGCCCGCTGGCTTGGGATCCCCGTCCTGGAGTCGGTTCCCGATCCCGCCGATCCCGCCCTCTGGATCGAGGCCCTTTTCGGTCTTGGCCAGAGTCGGCCTCTGCCGCAGGCGCTGGCTTCCCTGCTGCGCCAGCGGCAGCAGCAGCGACCCCACCAGCTCGTGAGCCTGGATCTCCCTGCCGGCCTGGATGGTGATCACGGCCACGCCCTCAATGGTGAGGCGGCGGTGGCGCGGGCCACCCTCACGGTGGCCTTGATCAAGGAGGGGTTGGTGCAGGATGCGGCCCTGGAGCATGTGGGCGAGCTACATCGCATCGATGTCGGCTGGCCCGATCGCTTGATGCCTGATCCGTCCACCCCCCTGCTGCTCGGGGTGAGACCGGACGATCTTGAAGACCTCGTCTGGCCCCAACCGCCTTGTTCGGCGATGAAATACCAGCGGGGTCGGGTGCTGGTGATCGCTGGCAGTGATCGCTATCGCGGCGCGACGCTTCTGGCGCTCAGGGGTGCGCTGGCCAGCGGTGTGGGCAGCATTCAGGCGGTGGTGCCAGAGACGGTGGCGCAGGCGCTGTGGCAAGTGTTACCGGAAGTGGTGCTGGCTGGAGCTGCAGGCCCTGACGCTGAGGTTGGGCGGCTCTGGCCCGAGACCGTCGCAGAGCTCGACCTGAGTCGTTTTGACGCGGTGTTGCTCGGGCCGGGGCTGGGCCCTGGTTCTGCTGACTGGGATCGGGCCGCGGCTCCCCTGCTGGCCTTTTCAGGCGTTCTCGTGCTCGATGCCGATGGCCTGAATCAGCTCGCTGCATCGCAAGGGGGTTGGCGTTGGTTGACGCAGCGGCAGGGACCCACCTGGCTCACGCCCCATGCCGCGGAATTCCAGCGTCTTTTCCCCACCCTTTTGCTGTCGTCTCCCGTCGCGGCAGCCCGGGAGGCCGCCACCTGCAGCGGTGCCGTGCTGGTGCTCAAAGGTGCGCACAGCGTGATCGCCGCGCCGGATGGCAGCGCCAGGCAGTTGCTCCATACCGATCCCCATGTCGCCCGCACCGGCCTGGGGGATGTGTTGGCTGGATTCGCGGCTGGCTGGGCGGCGCAGCGACCGGCCATGACCTGGGGGGCGGAAGCGCTGGCGGCAGCGGTGGCGCTGCATGCGGAGGCGGCGCGCCGTTGCAGGGTGTCGAGTACTGCTGGAGATGTGGCCCAGGCCTTGGCCAAGCTGTGCCGACGGCAACAACGGCAAGCCGGACGAGAGTGATTCGCTGGAGATTTCATGCGGAAACCGCAATCTCCCTGAGGCTTGGGGGGTCGCTCAGGCGCTTCTGTGTCGTTTTCCTTTCATGAATCTGAAGGGTTGCTGAAAACACATCGCCGTTCCGATTTTTCATAAGACAGTTTTGCCACGAACTGTGCGGCAGACATCCATGGCATCCCTGGCGGCTGGTCTTGCTGAGTCCCAGCGTCGTCGGAGTAGTGACCCGATCAGTTGGTATCTGGCGACGATTGGCAGGATTCCTTTGCTCACCCCCGCTGAGGAAATCGAGCTCGGCAATCAGGTGCAGGAAATGATGCGTCTCACTGAAGACGGCACTCTGGCGCCGGATCATGACAGCTTCAGCTCCCATGATCGCCGCATGATCCGCGTCGGCAAACGCGCCAAAGAGCGGATGATGAAAGCCAACCTTCGCCTTGTGGTGAGTGTTGCGAAGAAATATCAAGGCAAAGGATTGGAGTTGCTGGATCTCATCCAGGAGGGATCCCTTGGCTTGGAGCGTGCGGTTGAAAAATTCGATCCCACCCGCGGCTACAAGTTTTCCACCTACGCCTTCTGGTGGATTCGCCAGAGCATGACCCGGGCGATTGCCTGTCAGTCGCGCACGATTCGCCTGCCGGTGCATCTGAGCGAACGCCTCACCACGATTCGCAAGGTCAGCCTCGATCTCGCCCACAAGCTCGGTGCCATGCCCAGCCGGGTGGAGATCGCCGAGGCGATGGACATGCCTCTGGATGAGCTGGATGCCTTGTTAAGACAGGCGCTCACCACCAGCAGCCTCGATGCTCCGGTGAATGGAGAGGAGGGGCGCAGTTTTCTGGGGGATCTGATCGCGGACACGTCGTACGACGAGCCCCTCGACAAGGTGGAGCAGAGCATCCATCACGAACAGCTCGGTCGCTGGCTCAGCCACCTCAGCGAACAGGAGCAGTATGTGCTCGGACTGCGCTTCGGCCTCAATGGCAATGAGCGCCACACCCTGGCTGAGATCGGTCGTCTGATGGAGGTTTCACGGGAGCGGGTGCGTCAGGTGGAGCTCAAGGCTCTGCGCAAACTGCGCAATCTCACCCGCAGAATGCCGAGCCTCTGAGGCTCAGTCCTCAGCCCAGATGTAACGGGTGAGCTCGGCCCCGTCGGGTTCGGGCGCGGCGAGAGCGAAGTCAACGCAGTCCTGCACTTCGGCATCGATCTCTTTTTCGATCGCGCGTAGGTCGTCGCTGGTCACCAAACCGGCAGCCACCAGGTCGCGTTCCAGAGCTTTGAGAGGGTCCCGCTGGGCCCAGAACTGTTTCTCTGCTTCCGCCCGCAGCTCGTCGGGGTCGGCGAGGGAGTGGCCGCGGAAGCGGTAGGTGAGGCACTCCAGCAGGGTGGGGCCTTCTCCGGCCCGGGCCCGCTCAAGGGCCCGTTGCGTGGCGGCGCGCACCGCCAGCACATCCATGCCATCCACTTCTTCGCCGGCCATGCCGAAGGCTGCGGCCTTGCGCCAGATCTCCGGGTCGCTGGTGGCTCGGTCATGGGCCATGCCGATGGCCCACTTGTTGTTCTCCACCACAAAAAGGATCGGCAGCTTCCAGAGCTGGGCCATGTTCAGGCATTCAAAGAATTGGCCGTTGTTGCAGGTGCCATCACCGAAGAAAGCGGCTGTGACGGCATTGCTGGAGGCGTCACCCAGGGCATCGCGCTTGTAGCGACTCGTGAATGCGGAGCCGAGCGCCACGGGAATCCCCTCCCCGATGAAGGCGAAGCCACCGAGAAGGTGATGCTGCTTGGAGAAGAGGTGCATGGAGCCACCACGCCCCTTGCTGCAGCCGGTTGCCTTGCCGAAGAGCTCACTCATCACCTCCCGGGCTGGCACACCGGCACTGAGGGCATGCACGTGGTCGCGATAGGTGCTGCAGAACCAGTCGTGCTGACGCTTCATGGCGCCGATCACCCCGGTGCTGACAGCCTCCTGGCCGTTGTAGAGGTGCACGAAGCCGAACATCTTGCCCCGGTAATACATCTCGGCGCACTTGTCTTCGAAGCGCCTGCCCAGGGTCATGTCGCGATACAGCGCCAGGCCTGTGTCTCGATCAACCTCGGCCCGCTGGGCCGTCACCAGCGACGACAACCGCTCGGCATGGGGCCCTGCCAAGGAGGCTGTCGCGGTCGTCGGATCGCTGTTCACTGCGATGTTCTGACTCATCCCCAGGCCCGTATCGATGCGCAACTTTAAGGGGCAGCCCACATCCAATGGGCAAAAACCCTGACACTGCCTACAGTCTGCAGCCAACAGCACCGGTGCCGGTGGATTTGCCGATCGATCATTTCCGTCTGCTCGGTGTCAGTCCGTCGGCGGAATCCGAAACGATCCTGCGCACGCTCCAGCTGAGGATCGATCGCTCTCCCGATCAGGGATTCACCCACGAGGGTCTGCAGCAACGCGCCGATCTCCTCCGCCTCTCTGCCGATCTGCTCACCGATCCCACCCGGCGTCGCGACTATGAGGCGGCGCTCATGGAACTCGGGCGGGACCACCCTGGCGAAACCGCTGGCCTGGAAGTGGCGTCGAGTCGTGAAGTGGGCGGACTGATCCTTTTGTGGGAGGCCAACGCCCCCCATGAGGCGTTTCAGTTGGCGTGCCAGGCCCTGCAGCCCCCACAGGCTCCTGCCCTGGGCAGTGGCCGTGAGGCCGATCTCGCCCTGCTTGCGGCCCTCGCTTCCCGGGCAGCCGCCGAGCAGGATCAGGAGCAGCGCCGCTATGAATCAGCTGCCGGGCTGCTGGGGGAGGGGCTTCAGCTGCTGCAAAGGGTCGGCAAATTGCCGGATCAACGCCTGGTGTTGGAGCAGCGCCTCGAGCAACTCAAGCCCTACCGCATTCTCGATCTACTCAGTCGCGATCTGTCCGAACAACAGGCCAGGAGCGAGGGGCTCGATCTTCTCGATCAGCTGGTTCAAGACCGGGGAGGCCTGGAAGGCCTGGATCAGGGCGAGATCGGCCTCAGCCAGGGGGAGTTTGAACTGTTTTTCCAGCAGATCCGCCGTTTCCTCACCGTGCAGGAGCAGATCGATCTGTTTGAGCGCTGGCAGGGGCTGGGGTCGAGCGATGCCGCCTTCCTGGCGGTGATGGCGTTCTCCGCCGCCGGCTTCTCCCGCCGCAAGCCCGAGCGTCTCGATGAAGCGCGTCAGCGGCTGCGTGATCTCCCCCTGGAGGGTCTCGACACCCATCCGCTTCAGGCCTGTCTGGATCTGCTGCTGGGCGATGTGGATCACGCCATGACCCAGATGCGGGCGAGTGCCGATTCTGAGTTGCAGACCTGGCTCAAGCGCCACCCCGGCGATGATCTGGCGGCACTCTGCGATTACTGCCGCTCCTGGTTGCGTCGGGATGTGCTGCCCGGCTACCGCGACGTGGATGCCGATGCGGTGGATCTGGAGGCCTGGTTCGCGGATCGCGATGTGCAGGCATTTGTGGAACGCCTGGAGAGGGTTCAGGGTCGACGGCTCCCCGAGCCGGCGGAGACCTGGTCACCGACCGATCCCTATCCCGCCTTCCCCCTCGATCCTGACGGCACGCTTCCCCTGGCGATCCCCTCACCCCCCAACGCCTCTCCTAGCGCTGAGAGCGATCGTGGCGCTGAGGTTGATGGAGAGGCGCCGCCGTCCTGGCGCGAGCGCTTGCCACTCGATCGGTTCAGCCCTGCCCGCTTCCAGGTCGGCCGACCCTGGCTGTTGGGATCCGTGGTGTTTGTTCTGCTGGTGGCGGTAGCAGCGGCCTTTGCCCTGGTGGGGTTGCGGCGTGAATCGGAGTCGGAGTCGCCACCGACACCGCCGCCATCCACGCCCGTGCAGGCCAGATTGAAGCCGGAGGCGGATCCGGCCCCAGCTTCCCTGAAGCCACTCGAGGCGGACGCCCCCAGTGAGGCCCAGCTGCAGACCCTGTTGCAGGCGTGGCTTGATCGCAAGGCACGCGTGTTGGCTGGGAGCTCCCAGGCCGACGCCCAGCTGGAAACGGTGGCCAGGGATGGCCTGATTCAACAGCTCAAGGCTGAACGCCAGGCTGATGCGGCGGCAGGTGCCCGCCAGACCGTGAAGGCGACCATCACGTCAGTGGAGGTGGTCAGTCGCTCCCCGCAGAGGATTGAATTGCGGGCCCGGGTGGCTTACAGCGATCAGCGCCTGGATGCCGATGGAAAAGTGATTGAACGCACGCCTCCCACCACTCTCCCGGTCACGTACATCCTCGGACGCGATGGCCGCGCCTGGCGCCTGCACGCTTACATCACCGGCTGAATTTCACTCTGGTGGACCGAATCGGTTGGAGGGGGATGCCGGTCGGTTGAAGGCGGCTTTTTACGATCGGAGCTGCGTCTTCCAGGATCCCCTTCCATGTTCGATGAGCTGTCAGCCCGCTTTGAAGATGCGGTCAAGGGGCTGAGGGGCCAGGACAAGATCTCTGAAACCAATGTGGAGGGTGCCCTCAAGGAGGTGCGCCGTGCCCTCCTTGAGGCGGACGTGAGCCTGCCGGTGGTGAAGGACTTCGTCGCAGAGGTGGGCCAGAAGGCAGTGGGCGCCGACGTGGTGCGCGGCATCAGCCCGGATCAGAAGTTCATCCAGGTGGTTCACGATCAACTGGTGGAGGTGATGGGGGGCGGCAACGCGCCGCTCGCCCGGGCGGAGCAGGCGCCCACGGTGGTGCTGATGGCGGGCCTGCAGGGAGCTGGTAAAACCACGGCCACCGCCAAGCTGGGCCTCTACCTCAAGGATCAGGGCCGCCGGGCCTTGATGGTCGGTGCCGATGTGTATCGCCCTGCTGCCATCGATCAGCTCAGAACCCTCGGGGAGCAGATCGGCGTGGAGGTGTTCAGCCTCGGTGCGGAGGCGAAGCCGGAAGAGATCGCCAGTGCCGGTCTGGCCAAGGCCAGGGAGGAGGGGTTCGACACCCTGTTGGTGGACACCGCTGGCCGGCTCCAGATCGACCAATCGATGATGGAGGAGATGGTGCGGATCCGTTCCGCCGTGCAGCCCGATGAGGTGCTGCTGGTGGTGGATTCGATGATCGGCCAGGAGGCGGCCGAGCTCACCCGGGCCTTCCATGAGCAGGTGGGGATCACCGGTGCGGTGCTCACCAAACTCGATGGCGACTCCCGTGGCGGCGCCGCCCTGTCGATCCGCAAGGTGAGTGGTCAGCCGATCAAGTTCATCGGCACCGGCGAGAAGGTGGAAGCGCTGCAGCCCTTCCATCCGGAACGGATGGCCAGCCGGATTCTGGGCATGGGGGATGTGCTCACCCTGGTGGAGAAAGCCCAGAAGGAGGTGGAGCTGGCCGATGTGGAGAAGATGCAGAAGAAGTTGCAGGAGGCGTCCTTCGACTTCTCCGACTTCCTGCAGCAGATGCGTCTGATCAAGCGCATGGGCTCCCTCGGCGGCTTGATGAAGATGATCCCGGGCATGAACAAGCTCGATGACGGCATGCTCAAACAGGGTGAGCAGCAGTTGAAGAAGATCGAGGCGATGATCGGCTCGATGACCGTCGCCGAGCGTCAGCAGCCGGAATTGCTCGCGGCCCAACCCTCGCGTCGGCGCCGGATCGCTTCCGGCAGCGGCCATTCCCCCGCCGACGTGGACAAGGTGCTGGCCGACTTCCAGAAGATGCGCGGCTTCATGCAGCAGATGACCCGAGGTGGCGGCATGCCGGGCATGCCTGGGATGGGGGGATTCCCTGGCATGGGGGGATTTCCGGGGATGGGTGGTCCCGGCGGCGGCATGCCTGGCATGGGGGGCATGGGGGGCATGGGGGGCATGGGAGCCCGTGGCGGTCGTGGTGGTCCGCCCCGCCGTCAGCGCCCGGCCAAGAAGAAAAAAGGCTTCGGAGAGCTCTGACGGGTCGCAGGGTATGGTGGCTGTTTGGCGCGCGATTCAGCATCAGCGCCGACGTCCACCCATCCACGCAGCGCCACGATGATCAAGCTCCGCCTGAAGCGGTTCGGTAAGAAGCGGGAAGCGAGCTTCCGCCTTGTGGCCTGCAACAGCACGTCACGCCGTGATGGACGGCCTCTCCAGGAGCTCGGGTTCTACAACCCCCGCACCAAGGAGACCCGTCTCGATACGGAGGGACTGCGTGCCCGCCTCAGCCAGGGAGCCCAGCCCACCGATGCGGTGCGCTCCCTGCTGGAAAAAGGTGGGTTGATCGAGGCCAAGGTGCGCCCGGCCGAGATCGTCGGCAAGGCCAAGCAGGCGGCAGCCCGTGAAGCGGCAGCCAAGCAGGCTGCCAAAGAAGCGGCTGAAGCCAAGGCAGCAGCTGAAGCCGAAGCCAAAGCCGCCGCTGAGGAGGCGGCCACCGGCGATGCCGAAGGCGGTGAGAGCGCCGAGGCCTGATTGTTGATGTCCGAAGCTGCCGCATCGGGCCGCTTCGTTGTTGATCTCCCCCACCCCGAGGCGGCGCTGGCCCTTTCAGGCCCCTCGGAACAGATCCTGCGTCAGCTGGAGGCCCTCACCGGTGTCTCCCTGGTGATGCGGGGTCTTCAACTGGACATCACCGGACGGCCCAGTCAGCTCGAACGTGCTGCAGCTGTGGTGGAGCTGTTGCGGTCGTTTTGGCAAGAGGGCGATGCGATCTCGACGGTGGACCTGCAGACGGCGCTTCAGGCACTCGATACGAACCGCCGTCAGGACCATCAGGCGATGGGGCAGCAGGTGCTGGCGCGCTCCCAACGGGGGCAGCTGCTGCGGCCGCGCACCCTGCGCCAGAAGACCTACGTCGAGGCGATGGAGCGCCACGATCTCACCTTTGCGCTAGGCCCTGCTGGCACCGGCAAGACCTTCCTGGCCACCGTGTTGGCGGTGCGCATGCTCAGTGAACGCAAGGTGGAGCGACTGATCCTCACCCGGCCGGCGGTGGAGGCCGGCGAGCGTCTCGGTTTTCTCCCCGGGGATCTGCAGCAGAAGGTGGACCCCTACCTGCGCCCCCTCTATGACGCCTTGCATGCCTTGATGGGGCCGGAAAAAACGGCGGCGCTGCTCGAGAAAGGCGTGATTGAGGTGGCGCCTCTGGCTTACATGCGCGGCCGCACCCTGGCGGAATCCTTCGTGATTCTCGATGAGGCGCAGAACACCACCCCTGCGCAGATGCGCATGGTGCTCACCCGTCTGGGCGAGCGTTCCCGCATGGTCGTGACCGGCGACATCACCCAGGTGGATCTGCCTCCAGGGCAGCTAAGCGGCCTGGTGGAGGCGGCTGAGGTGCTGGATGGTGTTGAAGGCGTGGCGGTGTGTCGCCTCACCGCTGCCGATGTGGTGCGCCATCCCTTGGTGCAGCGGGTGGTGGAGGCCTACGCCCGTCGTGACAAGGGCCGCACCCGGCGCGGATGAGGGGATCCGCACCGTTGCCGCCAGCGCCGCTCTGTCAGGACTGGCAGAGTACGTAAGTCATGTGATCTGGGGCGCCATGCCAGCCAGCAGCAATTTCCAGGAAGCGATCCGCGAGGCCCAGTCGAGTGCCCTCGTCGGCCCCAATGTGGTGAACAAGGCCTTGCCCTATGTGGGGGGTGGCATGGTGCTCACCGCCGGTGGCGTGTTGGGTGGGATGGCCACCATGGCCTCGATCGGTTTCCAGGCGTTCAACACGATCTCCCTGATCGCGATCATCCCCTGGTTCATCCTTTTCTTCGTGGCTCAGAACGCCGCGAACAAGGCCAACAACGGCACGGCGCTGCCGCTGATGGCCACCTTCAGTCTGCTCACAGGATTCACACTCACCGGCCTGGTGGTGCAGGCGATTGCCGTGGCGGGTGCCGCTTCGATCGGCATCGCCGCGCTGGCCACCGGCATCACCTTCGCGGTGGCTTCGGTGGCCAGTCGTCGCATGAGCGACAGCGTCGGTCAGGCCCTCAGCGCCGTGGTCGGCCTCGGTCTGATCGGTCTGGTGATCGCCATGCTGGGCATTTTTGTTGCCGGCTTCTTCGTGCCCGGCATCTTTGCGGCCACCAACCTGGCCATCGCAGGCTTCGGCACGGTGTTGTTCGTTGGCATGGCGTTTGTCGACTTCTACACCATGCCCCGCACCTACCGGGATGACCAATACCTGGCTGGTGCTCTGGGGATGTATCTCACTTACATCAACCTGTTCATCTTCATCCTCCGTTTGATCATCGCCCTGCAAGGCGGCGGCCGCCGCGACTGATCGCCACCACCGCTGGCTTGGGCACCCCTCGGGTTGCCCTCCGCGTCAGACCCCGGTCGCCAGGCCGGGGTTTTCCGTTTCAGGCTGTGACAGCACCCAGACGAAACCAGGTTGGCTCGCTGGATTAGGAGCGCTTAGTGACAAGTGGATGGCCTCCAGTCTTCAGCGCCGCGAAGCCGATCAGCGGATGCAATTCATCCTGAGGCTTGCGATTGCGGCGGCCTTAGGCGGCTTCCTTTTCGGGTATGACACGGCGGTCATCAATGGGGCCGTGTCTTCGATTCAGGCCACGTTCAACGCCTCGGCCGTGGGACTCGGTCTGGCGGTGTCTTCAGCCTTGCTCGGTTCTGCCGCGGGTGCTCTCGGTGCGGGCTGGCTTGCGGATCGCATCGGTCGCCGGCGCAGCATGTGGCTTGCGGCGGTGCTCTTCATCGCCAGTGCGGTGGGGTCCGCCCTGGCACCGACGCTGCGCGATCTGGTGATCTGGCGTGTGATCGGTGGTGTGGCCGTTGGCTTTGCCAGTGTGCTGGCGCCGGCTTACATCGCTGAGATTTCTCCTGCCAATTTGCGGGGGCGCACCGGTTCGTTGCAGCAGTTGGCGATTGTGGTGGGGATTTTTATCGCGCTTCTGTTTGATTACGTGATCGTGCTGGCCACGGTGGATCAGGAGCCGCTCTCCAGTGTGGGCCCGCTGCCGGCCTGGCGCTGGATGTTGATGTCTGAGTTAATCCCGGCGCTGTTATACGGCGGCATGGTGCTGCGGATTCCCGAAAGCCCTCGCTATCTGGTTCAGATCGGTTGCATTGAGCATGCCCGTGAGGTGATCCTCAAGACCCTGGGTGAACCTACCCAGGAGGTGATTGATCGCATTCAGGCCAGCCTCGGCCATCGCAATGGTGGACAGATTCAGGATCTGTTCTCGAAGCGTTCTCTGCTTCTACCGGTGGTGTGGACCGGCGTGTTGTTGGCGATATTTCAGCAATTCGTTGGCATCAATGTGATCTTCTATTACTCCAGCTCTCTCTGGAAGGCCGTGGGATTCAGCACCACGGATAGCCTCAGCATCACGGTGGTGACCTCAATTACCAATGTGGTCACGACGTTCCTAGCGATTGCCACGATTGATCGACTCGGGCGGCGGCCCCTGCTGTTGGTTGGTTCTGTGGTGATCACGATCAGCCTGGGATTGATGAGCTGGACGTTTGCCGGCGCTCCGATTGTGAACGGCGAACCCCAGTTGACCGGCGCCGCCTCGTTGGTGGCCCTGATTTCGGCGAACGTGTTTGTGTTTGCCTTCGGTTTCTCCTGGGGGCCGGTGATGTGGGTGCTCTTGGGTGAGATGTTCAGCAATCGCATCCGCGCCCTGGCCCTGGGGCTCTCCGCCACCGTGAACTGGCTGGCCAATTTCCTCATTTCCACCACCTTCCCCGTGTTGCTCCAGTCATCGGGGCCTGCGCTCGCCTATGGCTTGTATGCCACAGCTGCAGCGATCTCCTTCTTCTTTGTGCTGTTCATGGTGCGGGAAACGAAGGGACGTGAGCTGGAAGACATGGCCTGATCGTGATGTCAAAATCACAGCCACGTCGGCCCCAACGCTGGGCCTCTCTCCTGGCTCTGATCCTCGCCATGGGGGCACCATGGGCTGCTGCAGCGCCCAGCCTCGCTGAGGAGGTGGATGCATCAGAGTCAGCCAAGGAAACGATTGACAACACTCCCCAGCCCTGGCTGCAGAACTGGCTGGATATGCCCGACTGGATGGCGATCTCCCTGGGATACGTCAATGAAATCAACGGCAATCCATCCGGTGGCTTGCAGCAAACGGCTACCTACACCCACAACATCTCGCTCAACACGAGCTATTCCAGCGGCTACACACGACCCGTTGATCAGTGGGGCGAATTTGATCACTGGAAACTGGTGGCCAATCTGTCGCAGCGTTCTGGCACCAGCTTGTCGCAGAAGATTCCCAATGCATTGGCTGTGCAGCAGATCTTTGGCTATGGCCAGACTTTTCGTCTGGCGGGCCTTTGGGTGGAGCGCGGTCAGCAAGAGAGCGGTTTGCTCACTCTCAAGCTGGGCAAGATGGCTACGTTTGATGATTTCGCCTCGTCGCCGTTGTATTGCTACTACACCAACAATGGCTTCTGCGGGCAGATCTGGGGCATTCCCAATTCTTTGCCCGTCGCCGCCTATCCGGCCAACCATTATGGGGCTGTTGTGCATGTGGGTGATCGCAAGCGCGGCACGCTGCGCTATGGCCTTTATCAGATCAATCCCGAGGGATTTGAACCCGGATATCACGGTGCCGACTTTCAGATCAGCTCCTCCAATGGCCTGGCTCAGTTTTTGCAACTCGATATCCCCTTCGCCCCGGCTGGCACGATTCCCTTGAAGTGGATGGCCGATGGCCGCTTGCAGCGCGTGCCGGAGGATGAGAAAGATCTTGATTATGTGTCCGGTTTGCCGGCTCCCGGTTTGCAGCTTGGTGGTTGGTTGGGGAGCTGGGATTTCCCTCTGTTGGAGAACAGTGCGCTGACCGCGTCTCAGAACAATGGGGTGTATGGCCTGGTGGCGGTGCCGCTGACGCTCGGGGGGCTGGCTTTGGATGGTCGTCTCTGGGCCAACCTGGCCTATGGCTTCAACCCTGATGTGCAGACCATTCCCGTGAACTATGCCGGTGGCTGGGTAGGGAAGGGCGTGTTTCGCAATCGACCGAATGACGCTCTGGTGATCGGGTTTTCCCATGCCGGTTGGAGTCCGGACATGCCCACGCCACAGGTGTGGGAGTCGGTGATCGAATTGGGGTATCAGGTCGCGATCGGCACCAATGCTTCGATTCAGCCCAACCTCCAATACGTGTTCAATCCCAGTGGCACCGGTGCGGTGCCCGATGCGTTCGTGTTGGGGGTGCAGATGACGTTGTTGTTCTGATCTGGCTGGATCAGTCGGCGACGGCCTCCACCGCTTCCCGGATCGCTTGCTTCTGCCGCTCGTCGTAGCCCCAGCGCTCCAGGAAGGCCAGGTCGTCGCCGCGGCTGTGATGGGCCGCATCGAGCAGGGTTTCGAGACGTTCTTTCACTTGGTGGGGATCGAGTTGACGCAGCAACTCGCAGCAGCGGGCATTGACCCGTTCCGAACCAGAGGCCTGCGCGTCGTCGCCATTATTGCGATGGTGCACCACCATCGCTGCACTCATCGCCAGGTTGCGAGCGGTGAGGTCCACCACCCCTTCTCCCGCATCGCGCAGCTTGATCACAAGGGGTTCCGGCAGGCGATCCATCAGGGCGCTGTCGCCGGCGAGGCTCACCACGAAGAAGCCGCGAGCCCCATCGCGACTGGCCACCAGCTCCGCCACCCGATCGGCCAGCACTTCGTCGCTGATCTCCTCCCCATCCCACTGTTGCAACCAACCGGCGGCGATCTCCATCGCCTGCTGAAAGGTGGGTTCGAGCGCACTCATGCTCTGCCATCACTGCGGCGATCAGCCTATGGGCAACGGGTGTGCTTGCAAGCGATGCTGAAGCCATGGATCTCACCCCTGGCGCCCAGACCCCTCACCGCTCTGGCTTCGTCGCCCTGATCGGACGCCCCAACGTGGGCAAATCCACCCTGGTGAATCAGCTGGTGGGAGACAAGGTGGCGATCACTTCGCCGGTGGCCCAGACCACGCGCAACCGTCTGCGCGCCATTCTCACCACCCCCGAGGCCCAGCTGATCCTGGTGGACACCCCAGGCATCCACAAGCCGCATCATCTGCTCGGCGAACGCCTGGTGCAAAGCGCCCGATCCGCCATTGGTGAAGTGGATCTGGTGCTGCTGCTTCTGGAGGGGTGTGAAGCCCCTGGCCGCGGCGATGCCTTCATCATCCAGTTGCTGCAACAGCAGCGCCTGCCGGTGCTGGTGGTGCTCAACAAATGGGACCGGGTGCCCGCAGAGCGCAGGCCGGAGGCCGATCTCGCCTATCGGGAGTTGCTGGAGACCACCGATTGGCCCATGCATCACTGCAGCGCCCTGAGTGGAGCCGGTTGCCCGGAGCTGGTGCAGGCGATTGTGGCTCGCTTGCCCGAAGGGCCCCAGCTCTATCCCGCCGACATGGTGAGCGATCAGCCGGAGCGGTTGTTGATGGCCGAACTGATCCGCGAGCAGGTGCTCACCCATACCCGTGAAGAGGTGCCCCACAGCGTGGCGGTGCAGATCGACCGGGTGGACGAGATGCCGTCGAAGGGAAAGGGCAAGCCCCGCACCGCCGTGCTCGCCACCGTGCTGGTGGAGCGCAAGAGCCAGAAGGTAATTCTGATCGGTAAGGGCGGAGCGATGCTGAGAACGATCGGCCAAGGCGCCCGTCTCCAGATGCAGACCCTGATCGATGGGCCGGTGTATCTGGAGCTGTTTGTGAAAGTGGTGCCCGACTGGCGCAGCAAACCGGCGCGCCTGGCCGAACTCGGCTATGGCGTGGAGTGAAACGGGGGACCCGCGGCTGAGAAGATGGCGGCATGAGCGACCTCCCCTTCCCTCCTGCTGATCTCGATTCGTTCCTGCAGCTCTGTGACGGCCGCTGGATGAGTCTGCGCAGCATTTTTCAACTCGACGGCAGTGACGACTGGCACAGCAGTGAGCGGGGAGAACTGGTGATGCAGAGCGAGCAGGAGGGAGCGGATGGCGGCGCCAGGCTGAAGGTGTGCGCGGCGGATGGGCGCCAGCTGGCTGCCATGCACTTTGCCCCAAGAGGTGTGTTGACCCTGGCGGCAAGTCCTACTGAGTCAAGCGGCCATTGGCAGCTGCATGGTGATGGCTGTCTGGAGCTGACCTTGCCCGCCGCGAACGGCGCCAGCCTGCGCGAGCGGATCTGGTTCACCAAGGCGAACCTGCGTCTGCGCAGCACCACCCTGGTGGATCAGGACGGCACACCGCGTCAGGCCAGTTTCTGCTCGGAGATCCGCCGGGTCACGGCCCCTCAGGGCTGAGGGGATGGCTGCGTTGCGCCTCGATGTGGTGAGCCTGGCGCCTCAGGCGTTTGCGCCGTTGCTGGAGCTGGGGGTGATCGGTCGGGCCTTTGCGGCGGGGCGTGCGGAGTTGCACCTGCACAACCCGCGCGATCACGCCACGGATCGCTACCGCAAGGTCGACGATGAGCCCTACGGCGGCGGTGCCGGTATGGTGCTGAAGCCGGAGCCGGTGTATGCCGCTGTTGAGGCGATCCCGGTGTGTGGGCGGCGGCGTGTGCTGCTGATGACACCCCAGGGTCAGCCCCTGCGGCAGGCCGATCTGCAGCGTTGGTCGGAGACGTGCGATCAATTGGTCTTGCTCTGCGGCCACTACGAGGGGTTTGATGAGCGGATCCGCGCCCTTGCGGATGAGGAGGTGTCGCTGGGAGATTTTGTTCTCACGGGCGGTGAGCTGCCGGCGATGACGATCATCAACGGGGTGGTGCGTCTGCTGCCGGGCACGGTGGGGACGGCCCACTCCCTGGTGGAGGAGAGCCACAGCGATTTGCTGTTGGAGCATCCCCACTACACGCGGCCGGCGGATTTCCGGGGGATGGCCGTGCCCGAGGTGCTGCGCAGTGGCGATCATGGTGCGATCGAGCGTTGGCGGCAGGCCCAGCGCGAGCAGCGCACGGCTGAGCGCAGACCCGACCTGCTCACCCGCTGGCGCCAGCAGCAACAGCAGGCGCAGCAGTAGCAGGCGCAGCAGTTCGGCCGCGGTTCATCAAGAATGGAGCTCTTGACCTGGCCCCCATGCAGCTGCGGATTGGCAACGGCTACGACATGCACCGCCTTGTGCCTGGCCGGCCCCTGATTCTGGGTGGACAGCGATTGGCACACCCCGATGGCCTGGGCCTGGATGGCCACAGCGATGCCGATGTGTTGGTGCACGCGATCATGGATGCCCTGCTTGGGGCGCTCTCTCTGGGCGATATCGGCCAACACTTCCCCCCGGAGGATCCCCGCTGGAAAGGGGCCGACAGCCTGGTGCTGCTGGAGCAGGTGGTGGCCTTGGTGCGGGATCGTGGCTGGGGTGTCGCCAATGTGGATTCGGTGGTGATCGCTGAGCGCCCCAAGCTCAAACCCCATATCGAGGCGATGCGTCGTGCCATTGCCACGCGTATCGGCATCGCACCGGAGCAGGTAGGGGTGAAGGCCACGACCAACGAACAACTCGGACCCGAAGGACGGGAAGAGGGGATCTCCGCTCAGGCGGTCGCGCTGCTTCAGGCTCTGTGACCCGCCGCTTTTCAGGATTGCTACGTAGGGTTTTAAGCCTTGCCCTGTCGTTGGCTGTGCTGTTCAGCTCCCCTGCCCAGGCGCGGTTCGTCGCCTTCGCCGATCCGGAGGGCGGCTACGACGTTGCCGTGATCGAGCATCTCAAGGTGAAGGTGCCAGAGGCTGCACGGCAGGCTTGGTTGGAGGCGGAGCGGGGCAGCTGGGAACCCTGGCTGGCGCGTCAGCAGGGATTTCTGGGCCGGGATCTGCTCTGGAATCCTGAAACCGAAGAAGGCACGCTGCTGATCCGCTGGCGCAGCAGAGAGGCGTGGAAGGCGATTCCTGAGCAGGAGGTGGATGCTGTGCAACAGCGCTTTGAGCAGCTGGCCCGTGAGGCCACCGGTGAGCGTCTGGGTAATCCGTTTCCGCTCCTCTACGAAGGCGAACTGCTGCCCCAATGACGGCGACAGCCCATCTCGACTGGGATCGTCGCCGCCGCATCGGCATCAGTGAGGCGATCTGGGGGGAGCACAAGACAGCGGAACAGATCGCGGCGATTCTGGAGTCGTTCTATGGCCGCGGTGAAGCTGCGTTGGTCACCCGCGTCGATGCTGCCAAGGCCGCTGCTGTGGCGGCATTGCTGCCCGAGCGCGACCTGCAATGGCATGACCAGGCCCGCTGCCTCAGCAGCGTTCCAATCTCGCTCGAACAGAGCGACGCAGAGGCGCCGGTCACCATCCTCAGCGGTGGCACAAGCGATTGGCCCGTGGCCAAGGAAGCGCAGCTGGCTCTGGCGTTCCAGGGCATCGCCGCCTCGTTGATGCTGGATGTGGGGGTGGCCGGCTTGCACCGTCTGCTCGAGCGGTTGCCCCTGCTGCGCACGGCGCAGGTGCTGATCGCCTGTGCCGGCATGGAGGGGGCTCTGCCCACCGTGCTCGCCGGACTTGTGCCCCAGCCGGTGATCGGTGTGCCCGTGTCGGTGGGGTATGGCGTCAGCGCTGGAGGACGGGCCGCCCTTGATGGAATGCTCGCCAGCTGTGCGCCTGGCCTCACGGTGGTGAACATCGACAATGGCTACGGCGCAGCGATGGCTGCGTTGCGCATCCTCAGCTCCTCAGTGGAGCGGGTTGTGGCCGATCGGGTTGAGGAGTGAGCTTTTCGGTTCGGACCCATCCAGTTCGAACAATTGCTCCACCCACAGCCGCATGGAGTGAGGCAAGGAGCCCTGCTCATAACGCAACATCGCTTCCAACAAAACAGGCGAATTCACCCATTGGATCGTGCGGCTGGCCATGGCGCAGGCAGCTTTGGTTGCACGATGCGGCTTGCTCAGAGGGTTGGCAAGGCTGCCGGCGTCGCGATCTAGTCGGCTTTGTCGTATTTTCTGCCCAAGCGCCACAGTTCATTGCTGTGGGAGGGAGATTCGACGATGCGAAGCTTGCGCACGAGTTCAAATAAATCGGCCTGATCAAGTTCCCCGTTGCTTTGCCACTGCATGGCACGTGGATCGGGTTGTGGAGCAGCGGACAAGGAGGGACGGTTTGAAGTCCGATCAAGCTAATCAGCGTTGGACCCGGTTTCTTCCCTGAAGCGCCGCTTTGCAGTGGAAGATTTTCTGAAGCCTGATTCAGAGATGCTGCAGATTCGGATAAGCGGTCACCAGTTCATCGGCGCTGAGCACATCGCCACTGCCATCGGGTTGCCAGATCACCTCAAGGGCGATCAGGTCGCTGGAGGCCGTGGAGCCGAGGATGCGCAGGGTTTCACGCAGCGCTTCGCCATTGTCGGCTTGCTTGATCGTCATTGGACGACGGCTCGCCACTAGCAGGGTGACGACGATGTATTCACTGGTCGCATCGGCATCGCCGCGTTGGGCCAGGTCGCCCGAGGTGGTGCGAACGCCGCCCACATTGCTGGTGAGCTCCTGCCGCAGTTTGCTGCGCTCGGTCATCGACAACCGATTGAAGGTGCTTTCTGCGGCACTGAAGGGAACGCTGCCGCATTCAGCATTGGCGTACACCCACAACTCAGGCTGGCGCAGGAGGGCGAGGGTGGTGTCTTGAAGCACGCGTTGCAGACCGGAAGCCTGGCTCGTGTCGGCCGTGGCGGCCAGTTGGCGCAGGTCGCTCTGCAGGGCTTTGGCACTTGCCAGCAACCCCACCTGCACCTGGATCAGGCTCACGGGCCCTGGATTGATCGTGTTGACCCGATCGCCGCCGATCGCAGTGCCGCCGCCACTGCCAGCGCTACGGAAGGCATTCACCAGCACCCCCACGATCGCCATCAGGATTAGAAAACCGAAGAGACCGCCGCCCCCGAATCCGAAGATCGGGATGATGAACGGAAAGCCGATGCCACCGCCATAGCCGCGGCTGTAGCCACCGCCGTAGCTGCGGTTCAGCCCACCGCTGCGCGGCATCGATGGGGCCCGGAAACTGCCGCCGCCGATGCGGCCGCCGCTGGCGGCTTCACTCACCTGGGGCTGAATGATCAACACGCTGATGAGCAACAGCGGGATCATCAAGATCGACAGGCTGCGCTGCAGCCAAGGATGCAGCGGTGATTGGCTCCGGTGCTTCGGCATGCGTTCTCCAGCGGCTCACATCGTTGAAAACGACTCTAGGAACCGCCACCCACGATGGTGACAATCTCCAACGTGTCGCCATCGCGGACGGTTTGGCTGTCCCACCGATCTGGGGTCAGGATCAAGCCGTTGAATTCCACCACCACCAGGCGTGGATGGTGCCCCAGTTGCTCGATGACCGCCGCCAGGTTGGCCGGGGCAGGGCTGAGCTGGCGTAGCTCTCCATTCACCTGCAGTTGAAGCGTGGGCATCGCGGTTGAGGGCGGTCAGAACAAGTCAGAACACGGGAGCGGTCACGACAGCGCCGTGAGCAGTTCGTGGCTGGCCGCATGGGCATCGGTGGCTTCCATGATTGCGCGCACCACCGCCACCCGATGGGCGCCGGCCGCACGCACCGCGTCGAGCCGTTCTGCATCGATGCCGCCGATGGCGAACCAGGGAATGGAGGCATGGCGACTGGCTTCCTCAACCCACTGCAGGCCGCGTGCGGTGCGATCCGGTTTGGTGGCCGTTGCATACACCGGACCGACGCCCACGTAGTCGCAGCCTTCGTTTTGGGCCGTGAGCAGCTGCTCGAGCTGGTGGGTGCTGCGCCCTAACAGGCGATGGGGGCCGATCAGGGCACGCGCTTCCTGTGTAGGGAGATCTTCCTGGCCCAGGTGCACGCCATCGGCATCCACCAGGAGGGCCAGATCAATCCGGTCGTTCACGATGAATAGGGCCTGATGCCGCTTGCAGAGCTCGGCCAGGGCGCGTGCCTCCTCGAGCCGCTGTAGGTCATGGCCTTCTTTCGCTCTGTATTGCACCAGGGAGACGCCCGCCTGGAGGGCAGCGGCGACCTGGGCCTCCAGGTTTGGCACCGGCGAGGTCACGAGATAGAGCCGGCTCTTCTGCAGGCGCCGCAGGCGTTCCTGATGGTCTCCAGCCTGCAGGATCGTGACCTCGAGGTCGTAGATGCCGTAGCGGATCTCCGCGGCCGTCGCCGCCAGCTCTGGGTCGCGATCGCGTCCGAATTCCTCCAATACTCGGAGCGCTTCCTGAATCCGTCCGCAATTGGCGGCCACGATCTGTTCCGAGTGATCCCGCTGCTGCTGGGCGGGGTGGCCCAGGCCGGCGCCGCTGTCGGTGGCGGTGGACCGTGCTTCCTTGTAACCCCTGTGGTGGTGGACGCCGAGTCGCTGGCGCCAATCCTTGAGGCAGATCACCAGATCCTGCCGGTCGAGTCCGAAGCGGCACCAGTCTTCAACGACGCGAAGTCCTTCGCGGGCCCGGTCGAGATTGGCGTCGATCAGCCGGGCCACACGCTGATCGCCGAAGGCAGCGACAAGCATCGATTTCATGGCAATCTTGGCAGGATCGCACGCCTACGAGCGGCCATGGACAACGGTGGATCCGAGAGCACCATGCACGTGTTGGTGTGGGGGATCGTGCTCCTGGGGGGGATCGGCGTGTTCATCGTCTGGGGTTTGGCGAACGCCTACCCCACCGGTGCCTGAAGCCGAAGACGCGCCCGTTGGGCATCGAGGCCGATCTGGGCGCTGAGCTCCTCCAGCCCTGAGAAGCGCTGCTGCCCCCGCAGGCGTTCCACCGGTTCCACCGTGAGCTCCCGCCCTTCCAGTTCCAGGCGGGTGTCGAGCAGATGCACCTCCACGGCCGAGGGGGAGGTGGGATCCACCGTGGGCTGGGGGCCCAGGTTCATCACCGCCGGCAGACGCTCGCCCTTGTCTTGGAAGAAGGCCCAGGCGGCATACACCCCGAGGCCGGGCAGGAATTTGCGTCCATCCACCTGGAGGTTGGCCGTCGGCCAGCCGAGCTCGCGGCCGAGGCCTCGCCCTCGTACCACCCGACCGCTGAAGCGATAGGCCCGCCCGAGCAGTGCGCTGGCCCTGGCGAGGTCGCCGGCATTGAGAGCCGCGCGGATGCGGCTGCTGCTCATCCGGCCGCCGTCGTCTTCCAGGATCGGCAGCACGCTGACCCGCACGCCGGCGCGTTCACACAGCCTGCGCAGGGTGTTGGTGTCGCCTGTGCGGTCGCGTCCGAAGCGGAAATTGGCACCGACGGCGATGTGACGCGCCTGCAGGGTCGTCAGCAGCACCTGATCGACAAAGTCGTCCGCCTGCAGCCGGGCCAGCTGCTGGTCAAAGGGCACCAGCACCAGCTGCTCGATCCCCAGCGGTTCGAGCAGATCCACCTTTTCCGAAGGCAGATCGAGCCGCAGGCGGGGTTCGCCATGCAGCACTTCGCGGGGGTGGGGCCAGAAGCTCACCACGCTCGGCAGGCCGCCGCAGGGATCCCCACACACGGCATCGATCACGCGCCGATGGCCGGCATGGAGGCCATCGAAGCTGCCGAGGGCCAGGGCCGTTGGCGTGCGGGCCTGCTGGGGTGAGCAGAGGGGGATCAAGGCTGGCCGTGCATCCGGCAGGAGTTGATGCCAAGTTTGGACGACCGCCGTTCACTCGCGCATGGCCGATCGCCTTGATTTCCAGCAGCTCGCCCTGGGCGTGCGCCGGATGGCCTGGATCCGCTTCTGGATTCAAACGGCCCTCGGCGTGGTGGTGGTGGGGGTGTTGCTGTTCAACAACATTGGCGGCAGCCTGGCGCGCAATTCGGAGCGGGCGTTGGGGCTTGGGCCGGGCCTCTCACTCACCACGCTTTCGTTTTTTGTGTTGTTGTTCAGCCTCTGGCAGGGCTGGTTGATCGTGCGTCTTGGCCGCGCCCTGGGCAGCAACGCTAGGCCCAGTCGCGGCGAGGCGAGTCGCCTGATCAAGCGCGGCTTGCTGGCGGATCTGCTCGGCCTGGTGCTCGCCTCTGTGGGCTATCAGAGCCTGGCCGGCAGCCTGTTCGTGCAGGCCTCTCTGCAGGCCCCTGGCTTCTTTGGATCTCCTGTGGGGGGAACCAGCGCCCGCAGCCTGGTGGGTTACCCGATCACCTCGATTGAAATGCTTTCGGTGTTGAGCAACACCCAGGTGTTGTTCGCCCACACCATCGGTTTGATCCTCTCTCTTTGGTTGCTGCAGCGGATTTACCGCACCTGAAGGCGTCAGCGCACCAGCTGGTCGGCGAGTTGCAACTTGGGCAGGCTGCTCAGGCCACCACGCCAGAACAGTTCCGGCTGGATCGGTGTCAATGACGGAGCATTGGCCTGAATCTGGGCCACATCGGTGGGCCAGTCGCGGGGGCCGTCGCCGCCCGATTCGAGGTCTTCGACTGCTTCGCCGGCCAGCCAGTAATAGGTGCGGCCGCGGGGATCGACGCGGGGGCTGAACTGTTCGTCGTAGCGACGGATCGAAAGACGGGTCCAGCGCAGCGCTCCCATCGCCTCCGGATGGCAGGGGGGGATGTTGAGATTCAGCAGCAGTTGCTCAGGCCAGCCATCGGCAAGGGCGGCTTCAGCTACCGCGAGGGCCAGCTCTCCGGCACCCGTGAAATCACGCCACTGGAAGCAGGCGCTACTGATCGCCATCGCCGGCAGCCCTTCGAGGGTGCCCTCCATGGCGGCGGCCACGGTGCCGGAGCAGAACACATCCGTGCCCAGGTTGGGTCCGTGGTTGATCCCCGACAGCACCAGATCGGGCGGACTGTCGAGCAATTCGAACAGGGCCAGTTTCATGCAGTCGGCGGGGGTGCCGCTGCAGGCCCAGGCGGTGATGTCGTGCTCAAACAGTTCATCGGCCCGTTCCGCCCGGATCGGCGTTTGCAGGGTGAGGCCGTGGCCGGTGGCAGAACGCTCCTGGTCGGGGCAGACCACGGTGACGCTGTGGCCACGACTGGCCGCTGCGGCGGCCAGAGCGCGAATGCCCGCTGCGAAGACGCCGTCGTCATTGCTGATCAGGATCCGCAGCGGGGACATGGCATCCGGGGCTTCTGGGGGGAACCTAAGCGTGCTGGCTGCCTACAGTCAGTCGCCGCGATCCCGATGCCGTGAGCGCCACCGTGTCTCTTCAGCAGCTCACCGATCAGTTGGAGGCCCTCGAAGCCGACGCTGCCGCAGCGATTGCCAGCGCCGCCGATGCCGAGGCGCTGGAGCAGCTGCGAGTGGGTTTGCTCGGCAAAAAAGGCCGCCTCTCCGGTGTGCTCGGCGCCATGGGCAAGCTGCCGGGCGATGAACGGCCCCTGGTGGGGCAGCGGGCCAATGTGTTGAAAACCCAGGTCCAGGAGCTGCTCAGTCAACGACTGCAGGCGGTGAAAAGCGCGGCGATGGAGGCCCGGATCGCGGCCGAGACTCTGGATGTCACGGCAGCGGCCAGTGGCACCCCCGTGGGGCATCGCCACCCTCTGATCACCACCACCGAGGAGATCGTTGATCTGTTCTGCGGCCTCGGCTATCAGGTGGCGGAGGGCCCGGAGGTCGAGAGCGACCACTACAACTTCACGGCCCTCAACATCCCTGCGGATCACCCGGCCCGTGACATGCAGGACACCTTTTATCTCCAGGACAACCTGCTGCTGCGCACCCACACCTCACCGGTGCAGATCCGTCACCTGGAGCAGACTCCACCCCCCGTGCGCATCGTGGCGCCCGGTCGGGTATATCGCCGCGATGCCGTCGATGCCACCCACTCGCCCGTGTTCCACCAGGTGGAGGTGCTGGCGATTGATGAGGGCCTGGATTTCAGCCATTTGCGCGGCACGGTGATGGCCTTTCTGAAGGCCTTCTTCGGCGATCTGCCGGTGCGTTTCCGCGCCAGCTACTTCCCCTTCACCGAACCGTCCGCGGAGGTGGATGTGCAGTGGCGCGGGCGCTGGCTGGAAGTGATGGGCTGCGGCATGGTCGATCCGGCGGTGCTGGAGGGGCTGGGTCTGGATCCCGATCGCTGGAGCGGCTTCGCGGCCGGTTTGGGTGTGGAGCGCTTCTGCATGGTGCGCCACGGTATCGATGACATTCGCCGCCTTTACACGAGCGATCTGCGCTTCCTCGAACAGTTCTGAGCCTTGCCTTAAGCCAGCGCAGCGGAAAGTCTCATAAAATTCCTGGGCTGTTGTTTGGATGCGATCGGTGCCCCGGGTCGGACTGATCGTCAATGACGGCAAGCCGCTGGCGGTTGACACCGCCCAGACGATCCAGGCCCGTCTTGAACGCTGCGGCCATGAGGTGGTGCGCGCCAGCAGCGCCGGCGGCATGGTGGGCTTTGCCAATCCCGACCAGCACCTGCGCATGTTGGGCTACAACGCCTGCGTGCCTGAGGGGTTTGATCCGAGCATGGCCCTGGCGATCGTGCTGGGGGGGGATGGCACGGTGCTTTCGGCGTCGCGCCAGACGGCACCGGTTGGGGTGCCGATTCTCACGATCAACACCGGCCATCTGGGCTTTCTGGCCGAGGCCTATCTGGGTGATCTGGATCGGGCCCTGGAGCAGGTGCTCACCCAGCAATGGACGATCGAGGAGCGCGCCAGTTTGGTGGTGAGCGTGATGCGGGGTGATCAGCGTCGCTGGGAAGCGCTCTGCCTCAACGAGATGGCCTTGCATCGCGAGCCCCTCACCAGCATGTGCCATTTCGAGATCGCGATCGGTCGCCATGCCCCGGTCGATATCTCTGCCGATGGCGTGATCCTCTCGACGCCCACCGGTTCCACCGCTTATGCCCTCAGTGCGGGCGGCCCGGTGATCACGCCCGATTGCCCGGTGCTGCAGCTGACCCCGATCGCGCCCCACTCCCTGGCGTCCAGGGCTTTGGTGTTCAGCGACCGGGAGCCGGTCACCGTGTTTCCCGCCACGCCGGAACGGTTGATGATGGTGGTGGATGGCAGCGCCGGTTGCTACGTGTGGCCGGAAGATCGGGTGCTGATCCGGCGCAGTGACCATCCCGTGCGCTTTGTGCGCCTGTCAGACCATGAGTTTTTCCAGGTGCTGCGCAACAAACTGGGTTGGGGCTTGCCCCATGTCGCCAAACCGGATCGGCCATGACGACGGGTCTGCTGGTATTGCTCGTGGGACCCGGTGCCTCCGTTCTGGCGCCGCGTCTCGAGGCCTCCGGATACCAACCACTCGCCTGGTCTGCGGGAGCGGCGGCGGCCATGCCCGCCAGGGCTGAGTCTCCGGTGGCAGCGATCCTGGCCTTGGATCAGGCCGATCGCATCCCTGATCTGCGCGCACGCTTCGGAGCGATGCCGATCCTGCTGGATGTGGAGAACGACAGCGTTGAAGCTCGCGAACTCTGCCTCAGCGCCGGAGCGGACGATTTCTGGCTCTCCTCACTCGGCACCAGTGATCTGCTGCAACGGCTTCGTCTGCACCGCCGCATTCAGGCCCGCAGCGGTGAGCAGCCCAGCCTGCTCCAGGTGGCTGATCTGAGCGTGGATCCCACCTGTCGTCAGGTCCGGCGCGGCAGTCGGCCGGTCGCGCTTACCGCTCGGGAGTACGCCCTTCTGATGTTCCTGTTCGATCACCGCGGTGAAGTGCTCAGCCGCGAGCAGATCCTGAGGGAGGTCTGGAACGACGACCAGGGCACGTCCAGCAACGTGATCGAGGTGTATGTGCGTTATCTGCGCCAGAAACTGGAGGAGGGTGGCGAGAAACGCCTGATTCACACCATCCGCGGCCGCGGCTACTGCCTCAACGACGGCATGCCCCAGCTCGAGCGTTCCTAGCCATGGAGCTGCCGCCCGCCCAGTCGCCACCGCAACAGCTGCCCCTAGAGGCACGCTGGTGCGTGGCCGATCGCCGTGATGCCTGCGTGCTGCTTGAGGTAGCCGATGAACCCCAGGAGCAACGCCTGGGACTGATGCAGCGACCGGCCCTGCGACCGCTAAGGGGGATGTGGTTCCCGTTCCGACCCTCACGGCCGCTGCGCTTCTGGATGTTCAACACGATCGCCCCACTCGACATGGTGTTCGTGCGCGATGGCCAGGTGCTGGCGATTCAGCGCGATGTGCCCATCTGTCGGGCTCAACCTTGCCCGTCCTACTGGGCGGATGCGGATGGCAACGGCCGGGCCGATTTCGCCGATGGCGTGATCGAGCTCGGCGCCGGCGAGGCGACCCGGCTGGGCGTCAAGGTCGGCCTGCCGGTACGGATCGAGTCGATCGCTCCGGTTGTGGCGCCACGCCGATCCGCCTCAACGCACGTCGAAGAATGAGAACGTCATCGTCAGGTCGTTGAAGTCCTGATCGCCACCGCCGGGCAGATCCTCCATGCCGATTCGGTTGCTGCCAAGGCGCCTGAAATGGTTGAAACCATCGGGATTGGCGGCGTCGAAGGCGAAGTAGATCGCCTCCTTGCCAGGTTCCAGCACTTCCACCACCGGGGCGATCAGCGCTCCTCCCTGCAGGGTGTCCTGCCGGTCGCTGGAGCCATCGTCTTCGGCCTCCAGTCCTTGCAGCGGCGTCACGCTGTTGCGGGGGGAGAGGGCAGCCTGTTGATAGTCGGCATCGCCAGGGCGGATCAGGGCGCCGCTGACAGGATCGATGACAGCGCCATCCGCATCCTGGACCACATAGAACCCCACCCGAGACTGAAAATCCGCCTCGCGACTTGCGCCCACATTCACGGTGAGCCGTTGTAAGGGATCGAGGCTGCGCAGGTCGAGGAGCACATCGTCTGGCGTGTCCTGCAGGGTGGCGATCGCGCTGCTGATCAGGCCATCCTGCTGGGGGATGAGGTCTGTGGCGGGGTTGAAGTTCGCTGGGATCGTATCCGGGAAATACACCCCGGCCTGAAAGGGCATCGCCCCGTCGTAGTGACTGCTCCAGGGCGGGCCATCGAGGCTGCTGGATTGCAGCTGCTGAATCGAGGAGAGGATGGCGTAGGGCAGGTTGTCTTGGCCGTCGAACGCGCGGGTGTCGGTGGAGATCGACCCTGGCAGCGCATCCGGGTTGTTGCTGCTGTATTGCTGGCCGAGGAAGCCATCGATCAGGCCGTTGTGGCGCAACACCGAGAGCACGTTCCACTGGCCATTGGCTCCCTTCTGGGAGTTGGTGAGGGGAAGGTTGGTTAACTGGAGAGGCGCGAGTAGACCGGAGCTGCTCAGCAGAGTGGCGATGTCGGGGTTGCCCAGGTTTTTGAAGAGGCTGCTGGAGGGAACTGGGATGATCCTGGCCTCGTCGCCCAGCACCTGCCGACCGGCCCAGAGCACGGCGATCACGCCGGCGTACACCTGATCCACGTCGTCCTGGCTCAGACCTCCGGGTGCAAATTCAAAATCCTGGGCCCAGATGCTGTAGCCGCCTTGGCCATTCGGCTGCGTTTCCGAGCGGCTGAGAAATTCGCCCGGGTAGGTGAGCACCGCCTTGAGAATTGATTGCGCCACCTGCTGGCGGTTGCCATCCGTGATGCTGGTGGGCATCAGGCTGGCGATCAGGGGCCAGAGGTTCCGTCCTTTGAACTGGCGATCGTTCAGCGCGCACGACATGCCGACCACCCGCCCGTCCTTGATCAGATCAGCGCGCGCCCCGGGGCTGAGCTCTCCGATCGGCACCACATCCGTGGGGATTGCGCCCGCCTCCAGAGTGGCCTTGAGGTTGTCGACGAAATAGGCGTAGGTGGTGGTCATCGCTCAGCCGAAGAAGCCCTTGGATTGGAGAAACAGTCCGATGGCCAGCAGCGGCCCGAAGCCGGCGATCAACAGGGTGATCTTCATGCGCAGGGGCGACACCTGACGGTCTTTCTGGAGTGGCATGGCGATCGCTTCGGGTTGAGCTTCGATTCTGGTGCTCAAGCCCCCGGCAGGCGCCCCTTGAGCACCAGCACCGGATTCATCGGCGCCAACCGGGTGCCACCGGCCAGGGGCTGACCCCGCCAGGACTGCAGCTGACTGAGGTTCACTTGGCAGCCGGCTGTCTCCAGGAGCGGTCGTAGCTCGGCCAGGGCTTCGAGGGTGGCCAGGGGGATCACCACCACGCCGCCGGGCTGCAGGCGCTGCAACACCGTTTCGAGCAGGGCGGCTCGAGCCCGGCCTCCCCCGCCAAGCAGCACTCGGTCGGGGCGTTGCAGTGACTTGGGGAGCGCATCGGCAGCAGTCTCGCCGCCTTGCAGCAGGGCCAGGGCGTCTCCTTCCAGCACGGCCGCTGGCCGCACCCCGAGGCGCTCGGCGTTGGCATGGATCAGGCGCGCCCCGCCGCCCCGTTGTTCAATCGCCAGGAGCTGCAGGCCTGATCGGAGGCGCAGGGCTTCCAGGCCCACGCTGCCGGTCCCGGCCCCCAGGTCCCAGAGCACACCGCGATCCGGCAGCTCGAGATCGGCGAGCAGCTGGATGCGCACCTCCCGTTTGGTCATCAGTCCTGGGCGGTCGTCGTGTTGCAGGAAGAGGCCGTCCTCAAGGCCGAAAAGGGGCAGGCGTTCCGGTGGCGGGGCGCTGGGGGGCACCGCCAGAAGCACCACCAGATGCAGGGGATGGAGTGTGCTGGGGGATGGATCCGGGGGGTGCAGCTGCTGCACCCGCTCGTCCGCGTGCCCAAGGGCCTCGAACAGCCAGAGCGCATAGGTGGTGTCCAGCCCACTGCTGCGCAGGATCGTTCTCACCTCCTCCACGCCGCCGCGGCTGGGGTCGGTGAGCACGGCCAGGGCTTTGGGCCGTTGCTGCAAGTGTTGCGCCAGCGCCAGGGGATCGCGCCCATGCAGGCTGAGCCATTGGGCGTCCTGCCAGGGGCGGCCGAGCCGGGAGAAGGCCAGCTGCAGGGAGCTCGGTGCCGGTTGAAACCGGAGCCGATCGGCCCCCAGGCGCTCCATCAGGGTGCGGCCGATGCCGAACCAGAGTGGGTCACCGCTGGCGAGCACCACCGCCCGCGTGCTCCGCGGCAGGGCCTGGAGTTGGTTGCAGAGCTGAAGAGGGGAATCGCTGGCGAGCAGCGTCGCCGGGTGGTGATCGCCAAGCCAGGGTGCCAGTGCTGAATGCAGACGCCGGGGTGCGGCGATCAACGCAGCTTCACGAAGCAGTTGCTGCTGCGGCGCCGCCAGGGTGGCGGGTGCGCCGGCATCGGTGCCGATCACCTCGATCATGGCGTCATTGTGGCGCTGGCGATGTCGATTGAAATTGAAATGGAGAGTGCGCAGGAGAGGGTGCAGAGCCGAGAGCGGCGTCAACGCTTGCATGAACTCCTACTGGCCCTGATCGCCCAGCAGGGCGACCTGGAGCTGATGGATGGGGAAGGTCCCGTGGGGATCACTGCTGGCTCCAGCACCGAGGCACCTGCTGATGCGGCCCGCTGGTTGGATCGCAATCGGCGCCTGTTACAGCGCTACCAGGCTCTGGTGCGCACGGCGGTGACCTTGGATACTTTGCTCGATGCGGAAACCACCGCTGGCTCAAAAATGAACGATGGCTTCTGACCGGCCCTTCTGAGAATCAGTGATAAGTTCCGCGCGCTTCATGCGCTCAGGCATTCGCTGATGATCGAAACCCACGTGCTCACGTTCACCATTAACAAGAGCTTTGCTGAATGGGTGGCGACCTATGACGCCTCGAAGCCATTGCAGGCAGCGGCTGGCATTACCTCCTTGTATCGGGGCGTGAGTAAAGAGGATCCCACCAAGGTTTGTGCTGTGATGCAGGCCGAGCCCGGGATTATGGAAGCGTTTATGAGTGATCACGCTGAGCTGGTCGCTTCCTCGGGCCATGTACTGGAGAGCACGGTGAGCCAAGTGTTCATCTGAGCCCCTCTGGCTTGTCGCCTCAGCTCTGGCAGGCTGGGGCGACTTTCTGCCTCTCCATGGCGCCGCTCGGACTCTCTGCTCTGCGTTCGCTGCTGGGCCGTCGCAAGCAAGCCAAGCGTTGGCAGCCGCCCGAGGCGAGCTGGAGCCGGCCGTTCGGCCTCGGTTGGGATCGCCCCTACACGGTTCGCTACGCCAGCAACCTCGATGATGGCCCTAACCACGGCATGCCACTGGGGGGCTTTGGAGCGGGCTGTTTCGGCCGCGCTCCCGATGGCAGCTTCAACCTTTGGCATCTCGATGGCGGTGAGCATTGGTTCGGTGTGCTGCCCGATTGCCAATTCGCTCTGTTTGAACGGAATGGCAGCAGCACGAGGGCCCATGCCCTGGCGGTGAAACCCGGGGCGGATGCCTCGCGTCCGGATGGTGGTGAGCCCCTGGCCGCCTGGGATTGGTATCCCGCCAGCACGCCCGAGCGCTGCACCGGCACCTATGCCTCCCGCTATCCCCTGAGCTGGACCAGTTACGAGGGCGTGTATGACGCCGAGGTGCGCTGCGAAGCCTTCAGCCCCATCGTGCCGGGGGATTATCAGCGCACCAGCTACCCGGTAGCTGTGTTCGTGTGGACCTTGCGCAACCCCACCACCAAGCCGTTGGATCTGTCGTTGCTGTTGAGCTGGCGCAACACCACCGGCTGGTTTACCAACACCGATGCTTCCGCCGAGGTGCACTTCCGGGACGATGGCAGCCCGGAGCACAACTACGCTCCTGCGATCGGCAAGACCGATGGGCAGCGCAACCGCTGGGTTGACGATGGTGCCCTTCAAGGCGTGGTCCTGGAGGGGAACGTCTCCACTCCGATCGCCGAAGGCGAGGGCCAGTGGTGCATCGCCACTGCACAACAGCCGGGGGTGACGATTCATCGCTGCAGCCGTTGGAATCCCCACGGTGATGGCAACGAGCTCTGGAGCAGTTTCCGCGCTAACGGCTCGATTCCCGATAGCAACAACGACCGCCGCAGCGGCCACAACGATCCCCTCAGTGCCGCCCTGGCGGTGCAGTGTCAGTTGGCACCGGGCCAGAGCATCGAGATTCCGGTGGTGATCAGTTGGGATCTGCCGGTCACGGCCTTTGCGACAGGCAGCAGTGCGCTGCGCCGCTACACCGATTTCTTTGGCGCAGAAGGCCATCAGGCCGCGGCGATCGCCGCCGAAGCGCTGCGCGATTGGTCGCAGTGGAAGCAGCAGATCGAGGCTTGGCAGCAGCCGGTGCTGGAGCGCAGTGATCTGCCGGAACCGGTGCGGATGGCTCTCTTCAACGAGCTCTATGACCTCTGCAGCGGCGGCAGTTTGTGGAGCGCGGCGACGCCCACGGATCCCTACGGTCGCTTCGGCGTTCTCGAGTGCATCGACTACGCCTGGTATGAAAGTTTGGATGTGCGCCTTTATGGATCCTTGGCGCTGCTGCAGCTCTGGCCGGAACTCGATAAGGCGGTGTTGCGCAGTTTTGCCCGGGCGATCCCAGCGGCCGATGCCACGCAGCGGCCGATTGGTTGGTATTTCACCCAGGGCAAAGGGCGCGTGGAGGCCGACCGCAAGGTGAAGGGGGCGACCCCCCACGATCTGGGGGCACCGAATGAGCAGCCTTGGGATGCCACCAACTACACCGCCTATCAGGATTGCAATCTCTGGAAAGACCTGGCCAGCGACTATGTGCTCCAGGTGTGGCGCACGTTCAAGCTGTCGCCCAGCGGCGAAGACATCAACTTTCTGGCGGAGTGTTGGCCCGCGGCCGTGGAAGCCCTCATCTATCTCAAAGGCTTCGACATCAACAACGATGGCTTGCCCGACAACGGCGGCGCCCCGGATCAGACCTTTGACGATTGGCCGCTCAAGGGTGTGAGCGCCTACTGCGGCGCCCTCTGGATTGCGGCCCTGGAGGCGGCCCTGGCGATGGGGCAGCAGTTGCAGCTGGCCACGGGCCTGGACACCGCCGCCGAGCAGCACACCTTCAGCACCTGGCTGGAGCAATCCCGCGCCAATTTCGACACGCTGCTCTGGAACGGTGAGTACTACGACATCGATGCTGAGAGCGGCACACCGGTGGTGATGGCCGATCAGCTCTGCGGTGATTTCTACGCTCGTTTGCTGAAGCTGCCAGCGGTGGTGAGTGATGCCAACTGCCGCAGCACCCTCAAGGCTGTGAAGGAAAGCTGCTTTGAGAAGTTCCAGGGCGGCCGCCTCGGGGTGGCCAACGGCCTGCGCCGCGATGGCACCCCGCTCGATCCCCAAGGCACCCATCCGCTCGAGGTGTGGACGGGGATCAACTTCGGCATCGCTAGCTACTACCGCTTGATGGACGACACCAGCACCGCCCTGGCGATTACCTCCGCCGTGGTGAACCAGGTGTATGCAGGCGGGCTGCAGTTCCGCACCCCCGAAGCGATCACAGCGGTGAATACCTTCCGCGCCTGCCACTACCTGCGGGCGATGGCGATCTGGGGACTCTGGGCCACCCACACCGACTGGCAGCGGATCCCCGGGGCTGAACGCGGGTAATCAAATCAGCTTCCACGCCAGCACCATCGCGCCGGCCTGGCACCGATGATGGGGGCACTTCTCCTGGGCTTGATGGGTGTGTTGCGGCGTCTGCTGGTGTCCGTTCTGGCGGCGGTGATGCTGGTGTTGCTCACGCCAGGGGCGGCGATCGCCCAGGTGCATGAGCATCAGGATGAGAATGGTGCGCCGATGGTGCGCAGCCTCGAAAGCCTGCGCGATCTCGACTATCAGAGCTGGCAGGCGGTGGCTTACCGCACCGGGAAGCCTGGCAATCCTGTGGTGCTGCGCATCGTGGGCTATCCCGGCAAATTGCGGCTCGAGCATCCCGCCCCGCTGCTTGTGCAGGCCGGCGTGAAGGAGTGGCAGCTGGATGACATCACCCTTGAGAATTCCGTCTTGGCCAGCGATGGTCGTGAGGCAGCTGCCGAGTTCGCCCTCGATCCCCTGCTCAACGATCTCAGCAACAACCGGCCGCTGCGTTTGTTCCTGCCTGGAGTGTTCAATGAGCTGCCCGTGCCTCCCTACGTGGTGGGTGAATGGCGTGAGGTGCAGACGGAGCCTCTCGGTTGATCACATCCTGCGGATCGGGCCCGGGTAGCGACTGAGTTGCTCGTCTGCGGTGGTCAGCAGCAGTCCTTCGGTCTGTGCCTGGGCGACCAGCAGCCGATCAAAAGGATCGCGATGGAGGGGCGGGAGTTGCGCAACAGCCAGCACGTGATGGCTTTGAACGCTCAGCTCCCGCCAACCGCCTTCCAGAAGCGCCCGTCGCAACAGCTCTGGTTGAACCTGAAAATCGGGTTTGCCCAGCGCCTGTTTGATCACCACTTCCCAGAGGCTGGCCACGCTGAACACCGGTGTGTTGCGTGGGTCTTCGATCATGGCCACCAGGGCTGGGTCCAGACGTTCGGGTGAGCCCATAGCCCAAATCAGCAGGTGGGTGTCGAGCAGCAACTGCATCGTTCTCAGCGGCCTTCAAACAACTCGGGGATCACGTCGTCGCCCAGTTGGTCAAAGTCATCGGGGACCTGGCAATGCCCCTTGAGTAGGCCAAGGCGGGATTTCTGCTTGGTGCTGGATGCCGTGGCATCCAGAGCGGTCACCTGGACCAGCGCGCGTCCTGCCTTGCAGATCAGGAAGGCTTCCCCCGCGGCGGCTTCGTCCACCAACCGCGAGAGATGGGTTTTCGCTTCGTGCATGTTGACCTTCCGCATGGCGCCCGCTCCAACCCTCGCTTTGGTTAGTCGACTAAGTCGAATTTAACTGGGTCCACCATGATGGTGGTGCGGTTTGTGTGTCTGGCACGTTTGAGCGAGCGTTGGATTCCCTGGATGCGCCGGGCCCTGCAGCTGGCGGCCTTGGCCGACGGTCACACCAGCCCCAACCCCCTGGTGGGCGCCGTAGTGCTCGATGCCGCTGGCACCCTTGCGGGGGAGGGCTTCCACGCCCGGGCAGGTGACCCCCACGCCGAGGTGGGGGCCTTGGCCCAGGCCGGCGAGCGCGCGAAGGGCGGCACGCTTGTGGTGACCCTCGAACCCTGTTGCCATCACGGCCGCACCCCTCCTTGCACCGAAGCCGTCATCCAGGCAGGGATCCGCCGGGTGGTGGTGGCGCTCAACGATCCCGATCCTCGCGTGGCTGGCGGTGGCCTGCAGCGTTTGCGTGATGCCGGCGTGGAGGTGATCCCCGGGGTGCTCGAGGCCGAGGCGGCCCACCAGAACCGCGCCTTTGTGCATCGGGTCAAGACCGGGCGCCCCTGGGGGCTTCTCAAGTGGGCGATGAGCCTGGATGGCCGCACGGCCCTGCCCAATGGCGCCAGCCAGTGGATCAGTGGCGCTGCTGCGCGCGCCTGGGTGCATCGCCTGCGGGCCCACTGCGATGCGGTGATTGTGGGGGGCGGCACCGTGCGTGCCGATGACCCCCTGCTCACGAGCCGCGGACTGCGCACACCTGAACCGTTGCGAGTGGTGCTGAGTCGCTCCCTCGATCTGCCTGCGGCAGCCAGGCTCTGGAACACGGCCGAGGCCCCCACCCTGCTGGCCTCTGGGCCAGCCGTGGAAGCAGTCGATGGCGAGAGCGGTCCGTTGCTGGAGGCGCTTGGCGCCGCCGGAGTCATGGCCACGGCCCTGCAACGCTGCGAACCCTTGGCTTTGCTAGAGCAGCTGGCATCACGCGGTTGCAACCGGGTGCTCTGGGAATGTGGATCGGCCTTGGCTGCGGCTGCATTGCAGCAGGGCTGCGTGCAGGAGCTGGCGGTGGTGATCGCCCCGAAACTGCTGGGGGGCCTTGCAGCGCGCACCCCCCTCGGCGAGCTGGGATTCACGGCGATGGATCAGGTGATCCCGCTCCAGGACCAGACCCTGCAATGGCTCGAACGTGATGCTGTGGTTCAGGCCCTAGTGCTGCCGCTGTAAGCCGCTCGATTCAGAGCTCGTCGAGATCCTGGTCTTCCAAATCGTCGCGATCCTCCAGTTCACCGGTGTAACGACTGATCAGCACCCCCATCACCACCGCCAGATAAAGGGTCCCTACGATGCCGGTGCTCACCGAGATCATGCGTGACAAGGGAAGCATCGGGTTGATGTCGCCGAAGCCCAGGGTGGTGAGGCAGACAAAGGCGAAGTAATTGATCTTCGCGAACAACCCTGGGGAGAGCAGCAGGGTGGCGTCGGTGCCGCGCAGCTGTTCGGTGGAGAGATCCAGCGGTTCGAAACTGCCCGGTTGGATGGTTTCCACAGCACTCATCACCAAACCGGCGGTGAGGCCCAGCAGCAGGTAACCGGCCGCAGCCCCCATGAGCATCTCCCGGCTCACCCGCGTTTCGCGGGACAGGCGTTTCACCAGCCGCACCACACTCCATCCCGTGAGCAAGCTCCAGCTCAATACCAGGGGCACGCCGGTGTTCACCCAGCGCAGCGGTGTGATCAACCAGAGCAGTTGCGAACCAAGGGCCACGATGCCGAGGAGTTGAAACAGGCGATCGCTCATGGTGCGCCGCGCTTTGCGGATCACCAGCAGTTGGGTCAGCAGCAGGGCGATCAGGGAGTAGCCCACCGTTCCCAGCCAGGAGAGCCAGGGGAAGGCGAAGCTCACCAACACCAGCAGGCACAGGCTCAGCAGCAGCTGGTAGATCCGTTCGCGACTGCGTCGACTGGTGCGTTTCCGGCGCGTCGGTTCAAACGTCATTGTCACAATCGCGTTCGGTTCTCCGTCCCTGGCCGGTGGCGGGCATCCGGGGTGGCCCCCCTAGCTTGGGGGACCAGTCGACTGTCGCCATGCCGATTCGAGAGGATGACAACAGGCCGAATCGGCGCTTCGGAATCATCAACCTGGTGCTGATCGGATTCGGGGTGTTGCTGCTCTTCAGCAGCTTCATTCCCAATCCCGGCATGCAGGTGCCGCGGGTGCCCTACTCCCTGTTCATCGATCAGGTGAATGACGGTGCTGTGAAGCGCGCTTACATCACCCAGGATCAGATCCGCTACGAGCTGGCCAATCCCGAGGAAGGGGCGCCCTCGGTGCTGGCCACCACGCCGATCTTCGACATGGATTTGCCTCAGCGGCTTGAAAGCAAGGGGGTGGAGTTCGCCGCTGCACCGCCGAAGAAACCCAACATCTTCACCACGATCCTCAGCTGGGTGGTGCCGCCGCTGATCTTCATCCTGGTGCTGCAGTTCTTCGCCCGGCGCTCCATGGGGGCTGGCGGTGCCCAGGGTGCCCTGAGCTTCACCAAGAGCAAGGCCAAGGTGTATGTGCCCGATGAGCAGTCGCGGGTCACGTTTGCCGATGTGGCCGGGGTGGATGAGGCCAAGGACGAACTGACCGAAATCGTTGATTTCCTCAAGACCCCCGAGCGTTATGCCGAGATCGGCGCTCGCATTCCCAAGGGGGTGCTGCTGGTGGGTCCGCCGGGCACCGGTAAAACCTTGCTGTCAAAAGCGGTGGCCGGCGAGGCGGGTGTGCCCTTCTTCATTATCAGCGGCTCTGAATTTGTGGAGCTGTTTGTGGGGGCGGGTGCCGCTCGCGTTCGTGATCTGTTCGAGCAGGCCAAGAAAAACGCGCCCTGCATCATCTTTATCGACGAACTCGATGCCATCGGCAAGAGTCGCTCCGGCTCCATGGGTGTGGTCGGTGGCAACGATGAGCGCGAGCAAACGCTCAATCAGTTGCTCACAGAAATGGATGGCTTTGCCTCCAAAGACAAACCGGTGATTGTGCTGGCGGCCACCAACCAGCCGGAGGTGCTGGATGCGGCGCTGCTGCGTCCTGGCCGCTTCGACCGTCAGGTGCTGGTCGACCGTCCCGACCTTTCCGGTCGCAAAACCATCCTTGAGATCTACGCCAAAAAAGTGAAGCTCGCTGATGGGGTGGATCTTGATGGCATCGCCCAGGCCACCAGTGGCTTCGCCGGTGCCGATCTCGCCAACCTGGTGAATGAGGCGGCGCTCCTGGCGGCGCGGGCCAAGCGCACCAAGGTGGAGCAGCAGGATCTTGGTGAGGCGATTGAACGGGTGGTGGCAGGCCTGGAGAAGAAGAGTCGGGTGCTCCAAGACGACGAGAAAAAGGTTGTGGCCTATCACGAGGTTGGCCACGCGATCGTTGGCCATCTGATGCCCGGAGGCAGCAAGGTGGCGAAGATCTCGATCGTGCCAAGGGGCATGAGCGCCCTCGGCTACACCCTGCAACTCCCCACCGAAGAGCGCTTCCTCAACTCCCGCGAAGATCTGGAGGGCCAGATTGCCACCTTGCTGGGTGGACGTTCCGCCGAGGAGATCGTGTTCGGCAAGATCACCACCGGAGCTGCCAATGATCTCCAGCGCGCCACCGACATCGCTGAACAGATGGTGGGCACCTATGGCATGAGTGAAACACTCGGTCCGCTCGCCTACGACAAACAGGGCGGCGGACGCTTCCTCGGCGGCAACAACAACCCCCGTCGCACCGTCAGTGACGCTACGGCCCAGGCGATCGACCGCGAGGTGCGTGGTCTGGTGGATCGAGCCCACGACACGGCCCTGGCGATCCTGCGCCACAACATGGCGCTGTTGGAGACCATCGCCCAGAAAATTCTCGAAAAAGAGGTGATCGAAGGCGATGAACTCAAGGAGATGCTCGCCGCCAGTGTCATGCCGGACCACGCTCCCGTCGCGGCCTGAGGCTTGACGGGAGGCGCTCCCGTCCCCGATAACACTTCTTTGAACGATCGCCATGGTCGCCGCAAGCTCCGGCGTTGCTTCCGTTCTCTCTCCTCTCAAGGGCAGAGATTTCCTTTCCTCTGCGGATGTCAGCGCTGAGCAGACCGCTGCTCTGCTGGAGCTGGCCCGACAGCTCAAATGCGGTGACCGTCGCATCGACCTGGGTAATCGGGTGCTGGGCCTGATCTTCACCAAGGCCTCCACCCGCACCCGCGTCAGCTTTCAGGTGGCGATGGCCCGCCTGGGGGGGCAGACCGTAGATCTCAACCCTCAGGTGACCCAGTTGGGCCGGGGTGAGCCGCTCGAAGACACGGCCCGTGTACTCAGCCGTTTCTGTGATGTGCTGGCGGTCCGCACCTTCGCCCAGCAGGAGCTGGTGGATTACGCCCACTGGGCCACGATCCCCGTGGTGAATGCCCTCACCGATCTGGAGCATCCCTGCCAAGCCCTCGCCGATTTCCTCACCATGCAGGAGGCGTTTGGTGACCTGCAGGGCCAGACCCTCGCCTATGTGGGCGATGGCAACAATGTGGCCCATTCCCTGATGCTCTGCGGTGCGCTCCTGGGCGTGAACGTGCGCATCGGTTGCCCTGAGGGATTCGAGCCGCTGCCTGGTGTGCTTGATCAGGCCAGGGCGCTGGCGGTGGATGGTGCGGAGATCAGCGTCACCAGCGATCCCGTCGCTGCGGTGCGCGGAGCCCAAGCGCTCTACACCGATGTGTGGGCGTCCATGGGGCAGGAACAAGAACAGGCGGAACGGGAGCGCGCTTTCCAGGGTTTCTGTCTCAACGAAGACCTGTTGGCGAAGGCGGATGCCCGCGCGATCGTTTTGCATTGTCTGCCTGCTCACCGCGGTGAAGAAATCAGCGCCGGGGTGATGGAGGGTGAGGCGAGCCGCATCTTTGATCAGGCAGAAAATCGCCTGCATGCGCAGCAAGCGTTGCTGGCCTGCCTGATGGGTGGCCTCTAGTGACTCACGCCGGGTCTTGCCAGCGGCACTATTGAGAGGTACAAATGTATTGACGCGTGATTGTCTGGTCAGTGCCATCCGGATCCCCCGAGCCTCTTACGTCCGCTCAGCAGGAGTTGTACGACTGGCTCGCTGATTACATCGGCAGCCATCACCACAGCCCCTCCATCCGTCAGATGATGCAGGCCATGGGGTTGCGATCTCCCGCTCCTGTGCAGAGTCGCTTGCGCCACCTGCAGCAGAAGGGCTGGATCACCTGGCAGGAGGGGCAGGCGCGCACGCTTCAGCTGCTCGGAGGCATGGCCTCCGGGATTCCGGTGCTGGGAGCGGTGGCGGCCGGTGGCTTGGTGGAGACCTTTGATGACGTCCAGGAGCGCCTCGATCTCGCTCCTCTCCTGGAAACCAGAGGTCTGTTCGCTCTCACCGTGAATGGCGATTCGATGGTGGAGGCGCACATCGCTGATGGCGATGTGGTGTTAATGGAGCCCGTGACGGATCCCAGTCGATTGCGGCAGGGGGTGATTGTGAGTGCGCTGGTGCCGGGGAGCGGCACCACCCTCAAGCATTTCCATCGCGATGGTGGCACCGTGCGTTTGGAGGCGGCCAACCCGGCCTATGCGCCGATCGAACTGCCCGCCGATCAGGTGCAAGTGCAGGGCAAGCTCATGGCGGTCTGGCGTCAGGTCTGAAGGCTGAGCGCATGGGCGGCAGGGTCTGGCCTGCGGCGGTGTAAGCTTCGACACGACGACGGCACGAGCCCAAGGGCATCACCGCCGTTCATGGGGCCATAGCTCAGCTGGTAGAGCACCTGCATGGCATGCAGGGGGTCAGGAGTTCGAGTCTCCTTGGCTCCATTGAGAAAACCCAGTCAGAGACAGGGGTTTCGAGGTTCTGGCGCAAGAACTGCAGAGGGTCAGGTGCACCCAGATGCACCCATTTGCGCTTGTTTGGCGCATGGTTTGGCGCATGATGGTGGGGACACAGATCCCGCTTCTTAGCTGGTTTTCTGCCCTCCTCTGGCGCATTTGGCGCACGTTTGGCGCATGGCACCCCGTCAGCAATGGTTCGACCTCCTGCGGCTGCAGCTTCGCCAGCAGCACGGCAAGGGTTGGAGCGTGCGGGAGATTGGGGCCAGCAGCCGCAACCCGATCGGACGGTGTCAGCTCACAAGGATCTGGGAGGATCGCACCCGCTCCAGCGTGGTGATGCCTCTGGAGTGGAAGGCCACCAATGCAACCGCGATCCTGGCAACCGTTGGCCAATTGCGCAGCCTGATGGAGGAGCGCAACCTCAGCCTGCAGGATGCGCACAAGCTCAACACTGAGCTGCTGTCAGGCCCTGCTGCTACCCAGGAAGGTTTTGCGGGCTGGCCAGAGGTCGCCGCTCGATTCCTGAAGTCACAAGACGGCAGGCGCAGCTCAACACTCCGCGATTTGACCGCAAGGGTCGAGCGAACGCTGCAGGCATTGCAGACGAAGCCGGCGCCTCGGGATGGTGCGTCCTTAATGCGCACCTATGCCAGTAAGTTCTTCGAGAGCTGCCCTGCTGGCGGCGTAGGCCGGAAGCGCAATCTTCTCGACGTGGCCCGCTTTCTCACCTATGCAGTCGATGAGTGCGGAGCGCCGACAAGGTTCTACCCACCGAGCAAGGCAAAGATCAATGAGTTGATTGGTTCAGCCGAGACTTCAGCCGCCGATCACCTGACGCCGCCGGTCATGCCAGAGGATCTGGCAGCTCTGCTGGATCAGTTGGAGGCCGATGGTGAGCATGAGCTGCGGCTGGCGGTTGGGCTGGTGGGTCTGTTCGGTCTAAGACCTGCTGAGCTGGCTGTGCTCCAAGTGCGTGATGGCAAGGCTTATGTGGGCAACGTGAAGCGCAACAGCAGCAATTTGGGCAGCAAAGCCAAACCAGCCCGGCTGGTGAAGCCCATTGATATTGCAGGTCGTGAGGGTGAGGGTGAGCGCCTGCTGCAGCTCTATGCCAGTGGGCTAGTGAAGCTGCCTAAGTCGATCCGCACTCAGATCGCCCTGGTGGAGCAGAAGGGCAAGTTCCAGGACGTTGGAGCTGACTTCCGCCAGAAGCTGGAGCGCTACAAGCCATGGCAGGCATTGGTGGCGCGGTGCCCAGGGGTCACGCCCTATTCACTGCGGCATGGGTATGCGTGGCGGGCACACTGCTGCAGCGCTAACCCCATGCACCCAAGAATCGCAGCAGCGCTGATGGGGCACAACGTTGCCACTCACCTGAAGCATTACGGGCAATGGACGGATGAGGCCAGCCTTGAGGCTGCCGTGGATCGATACAACCAAGGGGTTCACCCTGTGGCTGCCTAGGTGCACCTTGCACCCCCTGGGTGCACTTATGAATAAAGTCAGAGCAGTTAAGAGTAACTTATTTATCTGATTTTGCCTTTGCAGTGTTTGCAGTGAGTTTGACGGATAACAGGGCGGAGTAGGGATTAGGAGGGTGGCGCCGTTTTTGCGAACTGTCCGCATGGTGCGCTTGTCGTTTCAAACGAACCAACTCCAATGTCTGCGACCTCCAAAGCCATCGCGGCACGCCTCACATTCACTGTCGAAGTCAAGCTCTCCGTCTTGGCGACAGAGGCGAAATGGAAGAAGTTAACCAAGGATTACCGAGACCCTAATGAGAGCTGGGCAAGCGAAGCTCAATCGGTTATAGGTTGCTTCATTGAAGAAGAGCTGGCTCCTAAGCTCAGTGGCGAATTGACGGATTCTGTCAAAGTTGTTCTATCTGACGATACTATTTGCGGACTGGATGCAACCGAGCCAGCTATCTTTTGCTGTGACCTCGAAGACGTTGAGCTTGAGGAGGTGGGCTCATGAGCACCTCTCAGCAATGGCTGCCAACGCCTCAGGCTGCTGTGGCGATTGGCTGCAGTCAGAACCATCTGAAGCGCTGTCGTGATTCTCACGGTGGCTTCCTTGTCGGTGGTGAGGATTACATGCTCGGTTCCTCTCGCAGCGCTGCAATCCTCTGGAATGTTGATGCTGTTAGGAAGGCTTTCCATCATCGCGGAATGATGGCTCGCAAGGCTGAGGCCGTCCTGCGTGAGCTGCAGGAGGTTGGGGCATGAAGTTCCTGGAAGCCCAAAGGTTTCTACTCAGCTGTGGCTTTCGTGTTGATCGTGATGGGTCAATGCCTGGGTGTTATTGGGTAAAGCCTGGCCGGAAGATTGCAGAGCTGATGAATGATGAGATGGTGCTATTTGAGAGCTGGCATGGTGACGCTGATGACGTGAAGTACAAAGCAATGTGCCTCCGTCGCGCTCTGTCTGAGCGAGTCGAAGAAGTGTCTGTCACTGAGGTTAGGTAAAGAGAATGACCCCCACCAATGGCGAGGGCCTGTTCCACCCCGGACTCAGGTTAGCTGACCCTCTGCTTCACCTGCAGCGGGTTGATTCCTTGAGATCTAACTCTGGCACTGGGAGCAGGGCCAGTTGCTATCTCAGCGATGCGCCAAAGCATGCGCCAGATTGTCTCGGGTGGGCGGCATGTTGACTCGATCGTCCAAGCGCATGCCGTGCCCAATATGCGGGCGCAATAGCGATGGAGACTGCCGATTTAATGATGAGCTGATCCTTTGCCACCTCGGTTCGCGGTTCAGCCCACCAGAACACCTCCGAATCGGAGACGTTGTCAGCATCAATGGCACTGACTGGGCGTTGACTCGAACTGGAGTGGGCTACGACGGCGCAGCCCATCAATTCCAGCTACATCGCCCAAAGCCAACTAAGCGAGGCAGTGGGCCTTCGAGACGTATTCGCAGGCGACGCTCACTGAAGCTGATCGCACGATCTGATCTTCTGCAATTCCTCGCTGTCTATCGGGAGGCAATGCGGTGTCCTGAATTCATTCATTGCACCCCAGATGAGCTGAAGCACTACTTCCGCGCTATTGACACTGCATCCCAGCAGGGACCGCAACTGCTGGTAAAGCTGAACTCCCTGGCGAGTTCCGATCAATCTTGGCGGCGATACGCCAAAGCGGTGCAGCTCAAGCTCAAGACACTGGGCTATCAGCAAGCTGATGCCAATTTGTTCAGAAGGAATTGTCTAGGCGAAGTGTTGAACATGGGAGGACAAGATAATGTCTTCTGAACTTACCTACAACGAGCTAGTCAGGGCGACGTTGGATGCAATCACATCTGGCGACGAAGATGCGGAGATGGAGCATCGATCAGAATTGAAAACTTGCTTCCGCCTTACCGATGAACAAATCAACGGCAGGTTGTTTCGACTCTTAAGCCAAGGGACATTGGTCAAGTCAAATGCACAACATGATTCCGTTGATCTGGCGCACGTGGAGCAACTCACTTACCTGCTGGATGGCTGGATCCCAAGGGGTGATGTAAGCCTGTTCTATGGGGCAGCAGGAACCGGCAAAACATCCCTGCTCGCGGCCATTGCATACGCTCTTGCAAATGGCAGGAATCTGCTGGATCGTGAAAGTCCACCAGAACGACCTGGCCGAGCGCTGTTCATTGCAACCGATGGAGGTAATGCCACCTTCAAGAAAGCATTGGAGGATCTGGCAATTGACCCTCTTGACCCTGTTTTCAAGCCTGGGCACCCTGATCAACGAATCTGGGTGTGGGGCCACGAGCCTGGTCAAGGTCATCAGGCATGGGATGCCAGCATCAATGGCGTGATCAGGCTGCAGCAGTTCATCCAAGCCAAGCTGATTGATTTTGTCGTTATTGACAGCGCCAAATCGGTTAGCTCTCGTGCAGGCTGGAGCTACGCCAGTAACGAAAGTGTTAAAGCGATGCTTTCCTATCTGCGGGAGATCGTTTGCCAGCCAACCGGTTGCAATATCACCTTTCTAAGTCATGACGGCTTTGTAAAGGGTTCTGCGAGCGGTGCGAAAGCTTGGCAGGAAGAGCCATCCATGGTTGTTCACCTGATGCCAGCGACGGATCCCGATGGGCGGTTTACAGGCGTTACTGCGGAATTCAAAAAGGACCGCGCTGCCGTAGTGGATCCGCGAAGGAAGCTGACCTTCAGCCTGAACCGAGAGGATGGGGGTTACGACCTGGCATATGGGACCGCGAAGGTGGGCACCTGCGAGGACGCGATTATTCAGATCCTCTGGGATGCACATCAGCGAGGTGTGCGACACCTCAGCCGCAAAGGGTTAGCTGATGAGGTGTTTGCAGCGCATGGTAAAACTGCTAAGACCGTAGACAACACACTCGGGAAGATGACGCCAAGGCGGGTTGTCAAGCCCAAGCCGGGTTGTTACGCGCTTGCTCCAGGTGAGCTTCAGAGGCTTTCTCCTAATAAAGCTCTTGAAGAAGAAGGAAGGAATTTAAGTAAAAGCACTGCGGCGCAAGGGGAGTGGCGACTTCCCGGCCAGTTCCCAGGCCCTGCAGGTGGGAATCCCGAGATCTCCACGGGAATACTATCGGGAACGAACCAAACCCCTTTGCTGGACTGGGATGTCAGCAATTCCCTTCCCATCCAAGAGAGACTCCCCTACGAGATGGAGGACGGCGACGAATGGTGAGCCGAAATCCCAACCGCTTCAGAATTGGCAACTACTTCCAACCCAACCCGCCGAACAGCAAAAGGGTTACGCGGCCATCTCGATGGGGAAATCCGTTTAGGGTCGGCATTGAGGCTGCCGATGCCTCGCAGGCTGTGGCGATGTTCCGCGAACACCTACACCATCATCCTGAGTTGGTGGCACTGGCAAGGCGGGAGCTTGCTGGCTTTGATCTGGCCTGCACCTGCCCATTGGATCAACCCTGTCATGCAGATGTCTGGCTGGAGGTGGCGAATCAACCCTCTGCCTGAGTAGCAGAAGGTCAATCTGTTCAGTCACGTTCCAGCAACTGAGCAGCTCTGCCTAAGGATGCCCATTGATGCGCCAAATCCTGCGTCAACCGCGCTCCAGCAGGCCGGTGAGCTGAGCCAGCAACTTCACGCAAGCCACCGTCTCCCCAAAACGCTCGGACGCAGCACAACGCCTTGCCGTGCTCTGCAACGTGGAGATCATCTGACTGAGCAGCTCATCGCGCTGCGTTGCGCTGATGCCTGCTAGGAGCTGTTTCTGAGCTTTCTCGATGTAGCGGTCTGCTGTTCTTGGGCTGACCCCCTCTACTTCAGTCAGGTGCGTCTTGATCTCGACTCTGGGCCGGAGTAGCGACAGCTCCCGCAACACCCACGCCTGCCGGGCTGCTGCTTCCGCTCGGGTGCTCTTCACCATGGTTTGCCCTCCAGCGCGAGGCGTTCTTGAACTTCCGCCCATTCCGCTGGGTGCTGCTCACACCACAGATCCTTGATCGCGCCAGCCTTCCAGCACCACACGCAATGGATCACACGGCGGAAGTCATCAGGTTGTGGTGGTGGTGCGGACAGGATCCCGCCGCTCACAGCGCGACCTAGGAGGGTGCTGCCTCCTGAGTGTTTGTGCTGCCACCATTGGAGATGCAGGTCCTGGAAGGATTGCGGCACCCGCTCGATGAACGTTCTGGTGACAGTGGAAGCCATCAGGCGCCGCCTCCGTCGTGTTCCGTGCCATCGAGTACCTCCAGCAGCCGCAGGCGTTCAATGGCAATCAGTGCGGCCTCTTCTTGCAGGGCTCCGGCCTGCCTGCGGATCTGTTCTTGTAGAGAATTGATCCGATCCTGTTTGCTGTCGATTGCCTGCATGATCTGATTTTTGTAGAAGTCACGTTTTGCAAGTGCTGGTAGCTGCTGACCCCAAACCCACTCAATGAACGCAGGCGCTGGGCCTGAGTTTTCTGGGTTGTCTTCGCGGTCGCGTTCTTCGATGAGTTTGTCGAGCGTGACTTGATAGTCGCGCCCTTCAAGTTTCAGCCAACCGAGCAATGGATGAGAACGGGTGAGGCGCCTCATGACCCAAGCCTCCGACCGTTGACGGGATTGACACCAGCGATGGCGTAACGCTCGCGTTGCTGTTGCGCTGCTGCGTTCTGTTGCTGCAAGCGTTCAACGCGGAGCCGCATGGCTTCGGCTGCCATTTTGCGTGCCTCTGCACGTTCCTCTGCAATGCGAGCACTGCCTGAGTTGATGCCTAAGTAACTCGCCAGAGGTTCATCGTAGGAATTGACCAACCCCCGAGCGGTAAGGTTCCCTTTGATCGCTTCTATGTTGACCGGGCGGCCGTAGTTGCGATTCGGCAGAAGCCGCTCCATACCTGGGATCCTGCGGAGTCTGGCTTCTAGCTTTTTAGCTTCCATCTCGACCGCTTCTAGATCGTGATGAGCCTGAGCAATCTGTTGATCTAGGTCAGGCATGATGGGCAGCGCGACGGGCTTGTGGACTAGAAAGTGGGCACTCGGGGGGGTGGGGCAAGTCGTCATCAATGGAACGACGTTCAGCAGCAGCCTCAGCCTTGAGTTGCTGGAGAATTGCGTGCCCTGCGAGTGTTGTGGGTAATGCAGGAAGGGCCAAAGGGTGGCAGCGGTTACCCAAATTATGGCGAGTTTTTTATTGACAACCACCCCTGACGTGGTATCATGAATCCGTTGGAAGCGATGCGCTTAGCGCACCACCAACTCAAAAGCAATTAAAGCACCAATGACCAACGCCGACCGCTTGGAGGTGCTGTGGCAGTTGTATCAACAGCTCGACGCAGTTATCACCTCCGAAGAAATGGAAGCCTACCCATTTATGACTCACCTCGCAGATCTCATCAGCGACCTTGAGGACGAGGAATAAAAAAGCGGGGTCTCCCCCGCCTTGATTCACAATGTCTGAGTTTTCATTCTAAAGCTATTCAATCAGTGAGCGTTCCAAAAGGAACGCCAGCAATCCCGATAGCGAGCGTCCTTCTTCATCAGCACGACGCTGCAACTTATCTTTCACTGTCCAAGGCACAGTGCAAGTGATGCGTTCAGGTGTGCGCTGCAAAACTGTTGCAGCCGCAGTCAATGTGGGTGACGGCAGGGCGCGCCGTGGATAGACAGAAGTCATCAGTTCAATTCCGGTTGGACTGGTCGCGGGTCAGGCGGTTGCCGCCGCGCTGGCCCACCAAAAGCTTATGACGCAAAAGGGGTGCACCCTGCAGCATGCAGCAGATCTGCTCCACTGGGCCCTGGCCCAGCTAAGCCAGCCCCAACCCTGCGGGCAGAAGCATCCATGGCCAGAACCCAGTTAGGCCAGGCGGTTTTGAATTTGGCGCATGGTTTGGCGCAAAACAAACTGACACAAATTCCCTAAGCAGTTGTGTCGCAATGGATCTCGGTTGATATCTCTTCTACATGGCATGCAGGGGGTCAGGAGTTCGAGTCTCCTTGGCTCCATTCAATTCAAAATAGACCACGTTGTGTGGTCAGATCTCCGAGTCGTTCACGCTTTCTTTACGACCAAGGGTTGATGCTCTGGTCAGAAGGCGATGGCGATTGGGCGATCGTCGGACGTTGCGTGTTCTATGAAGCTTCTTGTCGTCGAAGATGACCCTGTGATCAGGGGTGCGATCTGCGATCTCATTCGCCATTGGGGTCATGCGGCCGATGATGCAGCCGACGGGGCGATGGGGTGGTCGATGCTTCAAGACGCCGTTTACGACTTGGTGATCCTCGATCTCAACCTGCCTCGGATGGATGGACTTGAGGTTTGTCGTCGCTTGCGTCAATCCTCCTTGCATCAGCCTTTGGTGCTGATGCTCACGGCACGGGATACCAGTGCCGACACGGTGGCGGGTCTCGATCATGGAGCTGATGATTACATCGTCAAGCCTTTTGATCCCGAGTTGCTGAGGGCCAGGGTCACAGCGCTATTGCGGAGGGCGAGTCGACCCCTGACCCAGGAGTTGGCCTGGGGCGCCTTGCTGCTCGATCGCGACCAACGCACGGCTTGGTATGCCGGCGCTGATCTTCAACTCACTCCCAAGGAGCACCTGTTGTTGGAGGCGTTGCTTCAGGCGCAAGGCAAAACCTGTTCCAAAGAGCAGTTGTTGAATGCGGCATGGGGCTGGTCGGACACGCCCGGTGAAGAAAGTGTGAAAACCCATGTCAAGAACATTCGCAGCAAGCTTGCTGCGCGAGGAGCCCCGAGCGATTTTGTGGAGACTGTCTATGGCGTGGGCTTTCGCATGAATGGCCTCCATTCAGCCTGATCTGACCCTGATCCGATGGCGTCTCACAGGACGCTTTGGTGTGATTGTGGGCATTGTGCTGCTGGTCTTCGGTGGCGTTGTGTATGCACAAGTCGCTGATGCACGTCGGGGTTTATTGCGCGAACAGCTCAATCAGCTGGCCTCTGCGGCGACCTCACAGATGCCCTTGATCCTCCATGAAACGGAGGAATACACCTCGATGCCGCAACTCCATCATGAATGGGCCAGTCAGGGTGTTCTTGATACGGAGGGGCTCAATCTGCAGCACAAGCGGATTGAGTGGTTGGATGTTGATCTGCAGCCATTAGATACGTATGGCCGTTTTCAACCCAAAGGAGCTGCACTGATTCCCCGCCGTGATCGTCGCCAACAACGCGTGATCCAGCTTGAGAATGGCCTTGCCCTTTGGCAGCCGGTTTTCCTCCGTGTTGGCCAAGACGCCGGTGTGAAACTGCGTGGTTATGTCAGCGTGGCCCTGTCCTCCGCGAGCTCTGATGACGAATTGGCGCGTTTACGTGGTGGTTTGTTGATTGGTGCTCTCGCTGCGGCAGTGATCTCCGCTTTGGCGTCGCAATGGATGGTCGCCACATCGTTGCGCCCGATTCGCGATCAGATTCAACGGCTCACGCAATTCACGGCTGATGCTTCCCACGAATTGCGTCATCCCCTCACCGCAATTCGTGCCACGATCGGCAGTTTGGTTCAAGGTGCTGAATTGCAGGGATGTGCTCCTGTCGTGCAGGAGCGGATTCACACCATTGATCAGGCGACTGAGAGGATGAGTCACCTGGTGCAAGACCTGTTGCTGCTGGCACGGCTGGATCGTGCTGTGCAGAACCGTCACGATTGGCGGGTCTTTGATCTTGCTGATCTACTGGATGACCTTGTGCAGTTGTATGCATCCACTGCGGAACAGGCTGGTCTCACATTGCAGTTGCGTGCAACGTCTCTAAAGATTTTCGGTCAACCGGATCGACTCCACCAGCTGTTCACCAATTTGATCGTCAATGCTCTCCGCTTCACCCCTGAAGGCGGATATGTGGTGCTGTCGATGCAACGCTCTGGCCGTTTGGGGCAAGTGAGCGTGGAGGATTCGGGGCCAGGTATTGCACCAGAGTATCGAGCCCTGGTGTTTGAGCGCTTCTGGCAGGCTGATCCCTCACGAGCCGAGAGTGGCACTGGGCTTGGCTTGGCGATCAGTCTGGGAATCGCTGAAGCCCATGGCGGCACGCTCCGCGCTTGTGCGTCAACGCTTGGGGGGTGTCGGATGGTTGTCGAGCTGCCTCTGGCCTGAGCGTCGTGGCATCAGTCGTCCGTCCAGGTCTGCACAATGCTGCAGTTGGCAGGGTTGACCAAGAGCTTCACCTCCCGCCCATTGCGGTAGGCCTCCACCAGCACTTGTTGGCCCCCCATACCGTCGAGCTCCGCATGGTGATACCCCTGCTGGCTCAGGGTGCCACTGCAGGGTGCGGCACGGTGGGGGGAAGCGATCGCTGCTGGGAGCCCCGCGGTGATCAGAAGAAGGGCAGAGACCAAAGGCGCCGCCAGCACAGGGATTTGGGTCATGATTGAGTGGATGCTTGGACGTCATATCGAATGCTTCTTCTCTAACGAGCTGGTCGTGTGGAAGTCGTGAAGAGTGGCCTGGCGGTCCCTCACGAGTTCTTCACGTTGCTCTGGATAGTTTGAGTGTGTTGATTAAGGAGGCTTCATGTCTCGCAAGGATCGCTACAAATTTCGTCACTCCAAAGGTGTAGTAACGAGGCTATGGGAGTGGGATGATGGCAGATGGGAGCGAGAGTCTATTGATCGGGATGAGAGTTGGACGTATAAAAATGGAAAACTGATCAAGAAAGAAAGAGAGCATGGACGCGTTGAAGTTGAGATTTATTCTGATCCTAACAAGGATGGGGTTTTTGCTTTTGTAAGTAAACGTTTTGAGGGGTCAAGGACTTCGGGCGCGTCTAGAAAATTAGCTGGTTCTCGGCGCCGAGATGATATCGATGGTAGCGATCGAGATGATTCGATTCATGGTTATGATCATGATGATTACCTTTATGGTCGTAGAGGTGATGACATTATTAACGGTGGGCGTGGACGCGATACTGCTCGGTTCTCTGGCAGAAACAATCGAATTAATCTTAATACTACTAAGTGGCAGAATACTGGTGATGGTAGAGACAGGCTGATTTCGATTGAAAATGTTGATGCTGGATCTGGTCGGGACGTCGTCACGGGTAATCGTTTGGCTAATACTTTAAACGGTCAGGCCGGAAACGATCGTCTCTACGGCGGTAGTGGAAATGATGTGCTTATAGGTGGCGGCGGCAAGGACAGGGTTTGGGGGCAAGGTGGTCGAGATACTTTCCGGATTGTTCGAGGTATTGGGTATACTATTATTGAAGACTTTCAAGATGGTAAAGACCGAATTGAACTTGGCTCAGGTGCATCAGGACTCAGGATGCAGAACCGAGGTGATGACGTCTTCCTCTACCAACGTGGTGATCTCATGGCTATTGTTGAAGACGCAGCTGGTGAACTTCAGCGCAGCGGTAACTACCTCGCTTAAATCAAACCACGAAGCAACTGCAAAAGTCTTTTATCAACAATCAATTTTACCCGTTTAGCGCCAATTAAGCATCGGTAAAAATGCTGATATCGGCAAAATGAACTCTTAGGAATTCTGCATCAGGCTTGCTGGTGCAGCTCAGAGCCAACTGCTGAATCGAGTCGAAGGTAGAATTTTTCAATAAAGAAGCGTGAAAAGCTGTTCCCTGTTAGGTATCCCCAGAGTCCTTCGCGGTGAAGGAATGGCGAAGGCTCGCTCTTCAGGGCTATGCTGAATACAGAACAGTGAGGTTTCTCGTCAAGGTCCTCAAGGCCCTTGACCAAGGAGTATAATAATAACGTCAACACGTGATCAGTGTAAATACCTAGTCCGTGTTGATATCGTTGCCGGAGGAGTCTAATGCAAAACCTTCTCGAGTTCCTCAACCAACACGTGCAACGGCACAAAAAACTGCACTTGCTTGATCGGCATCGACCATCAACACCAGAGATTGAACTCAGCCAGCACACAACAAGCGAAGCACCCCAAGCGCATTACGTTTTCTTTGAAGGCCCATCATCCAGCACCAGTCTGACTAGCCGCTCGGCTTCAGCGCTTCAAGCAGCAGGAATAGACGTCTCCCCTTCGGCCTTCTATGGTGCCATCAATGGGTTCAGCATCCGGCTCACCCCACAGCAGGCCGATGCATTAAGGCTAATCCCAGGCATCAGCAGCGTTGAGGTTGACCAACCATTCCCACTAAGCCCACCAGTCGATACAAGGCCTGTTGATCCATTCACACATGTCGAAGCAATCGAGCCGAATCAAGCCATCGGACTCGATCACTTTTGGGTAAACCGCCACATCAACCAACCTGGTCAAAGAATCCGAGGGCTATACGGCATTGTGCTGAGTGCATTGCCCAGCTATGGCGACGGCAAGGCCAGCAGCGGCGAAGTACTGCCCTATGGCGTAAAAGCGGTCTGGGGAGGTGTGGATGTTTCCGCCAAGGGCAACATCGGTACCGGTACCTACGCCTTTGTAATCGATTCTGGTGTGCTCAACACCACCGGTGATCTGAACATCAACGCCGCATGGTCAAAAAGCTGGATCAGCGGTGAAAGCGCACTAACCGATGGCAACGGCCACGGCACTCATGTGGCCGGCACGATTGCGGCGCTGGCGAATGGCAACGGCGTGGTCGGGGTAGCGCCAGGCGCGGAAGTGATCTCCCTGAAAGTCTTCGACAGCAGTGGCGGTGGGGCCAGCTATAGCACGATTATCGATGCTATTAACTACGCAACCCAAGTTATTAACAGCAACGGCTTGGATAAGTCGAAGGTGGTGATCAACATGAGCCTTGGAGGTGGCTACAGCGCTGGCCTCGATAAAGCTGTTAAGAATGCCGCCGACCAGGGCATTAGATTCGCAATCGCGGCTGGCAATAGTGGTGACGATGCAGATTTTTATTCACCGGCAAGCGCTGGGGATCACGCGAACGTTTATACGGTTTCGGCCGTCGACAACGTCTACCAGATGCCCTGGTGGTCGAACTGGGACGACAGCAGCGGTGGCGATGATGTGGATGTGGCCGCGCCCGGAGTAGGGGTCTATTCCTATTACCAAGGTGGCCAAATGGCCTACCTAAGTGGCACCTCAATGGCTGCTCCCCATGTCGCGGGCCTGCTGCTGATGGGATCCGTCGAATATGGAGGCATGGTCAAGGCAGCGAATGGTGGCGTTGCCGATCCATTTGCTCTGATTCAAAGCGATAGCGAGGCACCAACAGAGCCAGATCCCACTCCCGATCCTGAACCCACACCACCTCCAAACGTCGACGGCCATCTCTATCTCGGCGCGGCAACTGGCGGAAGCACGATCAACATCTCCAACCAGTCCGGCTCTATTGAGCAAAGCAGCCTCGAAGCCCAACTCGGGCTGAAAGCAGGTGTACTTGACACCAATCTCAAAGGCACGCAAAAAGCGGTCGATGCCACAGAGGGATCAGCATTTCAGGCCAGCGGAACCGGCAAAGCAGGTGACACCATCACCTTTACCTTTGACTTCAACACAACAGATGCACTGCCGTACGCAGACTATGCCTTTTATGCGATTAATCAAAATGTTTACAGCCTTGCATCCTTAGGTATCGACACGACAGACGGAGGCGGCAAAAAAGGCGGCTTCACTTACACGCTGAGCGGGAAGGATTTTGGCGGAAAAACATCAGGATCCTTCAAGTTCTCTCTTGGTGTTGTCGATGCGGTCGACAATGCGTTCGACTCTCTACTCAGGATCGGAGCATTCGCGATCAACAGCTCAGCGGACAGTAGCAAAGGTCAATCAATCTTTGGAAATGCTGGAAGCGATTTGATGCTCGGCGGCGATCTCGATGACACCTTCTATGGATATTCGGGTAACGACACCATCAACGGCGGCTCAGGGCGCGACACCGCTCAGTTCTCCTCGCGTTCCAATCGCATCAACCTCAACACCACCCGCTGGCAAAACACCGGTGATGGCAGAGATCGACTCATCTCCATCGAGAACGTCAACGCTGGTTCTGGCAATGATGTGATCACTGGCAGTCGTACTCATAACACCCTCAATGGTCAAAGCGGAAACGACTGGCTTTACGGCAACCTCGGTAACGACATCATCAACGGCGGCTCAGGGCGCGACACCGCTCAGTTCTCCTCGCTTTCCAATCGTATCAACCTCAACACCAACCGCTGGCAAAACACCGGTGATGGCAGAGATCGACTCATCTCCATCGAGAATGTCAATGCTGGTTCTGGCAATGATGTGATTACTGGCAACAGAGCCAGAAACACCCTCAATGGTGATGCGGGCAATGACCGCCTCTACGGAGGAGGTGGTAACGATCTCCTCATCGGTGGCGGCGGCAAAGACAGGGTTTGGGGGCAAGGTGGTCGAGATACTTTCCGGATTGTTCGAGGTGTTGGATACACTATTATTGAAGACTTTCAAGACGGGAAAGACCGTATTCAGTTAGGGTCTGGGAGTGCCGGTCTAAGGCTTGCCAATCGTGGAGATGATGTGTTGCTTTATCAACGTAATGACCTAATGGCTGTCGTAGAAGATGCTGCCGGTGATCTGCGGTTGAGGGGCGGTTATCTTGTCTAGTGATAAGGCTTTTGGATTGTGTGGTTCGACTCCTAGGTTGTGCTGCTTGTGCTTTATTTCAGCCTTGGAAGATTAGTTTTTTGCGGTCAATTGCTTCATGCTTTGGGGAGCTGACAGACTCCAGTGGTCTGTCGCTGTTCACCCACAAAATGGCAGGCAATCCGTCGGCGATGGGGCATGGCGCGGTGTTCCCATAGATACACCGCCTGCCAGGTGCCCAGCAGCAGTCGGCCTCCACTCACGCTCAGGCTCATGGCCTGAGTCGTCAGCGCGGTGCGGATGTGGGCCGGCATGTCGTCGTTGCCTTCGTCGTCATGCCGGTAGCGATGGCGCTGGCCGTTCGCTGTCGTTGGGCCATGGCCGTCCTGAGGAACCACGGCCTCCATCCAGGCTGCTAGGTCTTCGAGTACCCGCGGGTCGGCGTTTTCATTGATCGTGAGGCTGCAGCTGGTATGAAGGCAGGTGAGGTGGAGAACGCCGGTGTCGATGCCAGTGGTCGCCAGCCACTGATTCAGTTGTGGATCGAGGCGCGTGAAACCCTGGCCATGGGTCTCAAACGAGAGCTGCTCGAGCACCTGTTGCATGGCCATGGCGGGGGCTTCGTTTCTTTTTACCCCGCCGCTGATGCTTTCGTCGCCGAGTGCGTCAGCGGGATTGCGATGCCTGGATTCGGCACCACCACTTGGCATCCCTCCAACCATGTCGGCATGGCGTCGGTCTTTTCACTCCCTTGCAACAGACCGCTAATCAGGCCACTGAAGCGCACATCGCCGCCGGTGGTGCTGGCGAGTACACGCTGCGGCTGGAATCGCTGCATCAGTGCGGGCAGTACTTTGGCGCCGGTGATGAAGTCACCCAGCAGGGGCAGGCCCAGATCCACCACCGGCGTGATCACCGTGTCGACCGCCCGCTTCGGCAGCGTGGGATCGAGCACGCCATGGGGCTCGAGGTAGAGCGACCCCTGAGGCCAATCGAGCAAGTAGCCGTTTTCCACCATTGGCACCGCAGCACCGGCCGTGGCCTGGATCGAGAGCTCTCCCACGCAGGTGTGCTCGCCCGAGCGCAGGCTGGTGATGGAGCTGAAGCCGAGACGCTGGGCCACCCGCGCTGCCGCTGGTGATGCCACGACAGGGAGGGTCTTCGGCAGCAGCTTCAGCGTGTCGGGATGGGCATGATCTGCCAGGCCCTGGGTGAGTAGCAGCAGATTGAGTGCCTCGGGGATCGGCCGTTCCTGAGGTAGCTCTCCTTTGAGCAGCCAGGGGCCTGGCGGAAACACCAGATCACCGCGCAGCCAGGGATCCACCAGCACCCGCAGGCCGCCGATTTCCAGCAACCAGCCGTTGGCTCCGAAATAGGTTGCTTGATCTGTCGTCACGACTGTTGTTGCGCTGGAGGTTGGAGGGATTCATCGATCCCTAGATCAATTTCGCCGATCCAGGCCACCATCGCGATCAAGGCGCCGATCGCACCGATCAGCAACAGCCAGCGGCGGGCGTTCATGAATGACTCGACGATGGACTGACCGTAAAGGGTTCAGCTGAGAACGGCGAGGGCAACCCCAGAGACAGCCAGCAGGGAGGCGAGCACACCGCCCAGCCTGGGGTGGTCGCCCTCGGCCCCTGCCACCAGCAGGGCCATCACCGGAGCAGTGCTCAAGAGGGTCACCCCAAGGCCCAGCGGCAGCCGTTGCAGCACCACCTGTTGCAGCAGGATGCCTAAGTTGGTGCCCAGCAGCGTCGCCAGCAGCACCCTGGGCCAGCGGGCGCGGCGGGGGCGTGGCCTGGCGAAGGGGGTGTTGAAGCGCAGCCAGGGCAGCAGCAGCACCAATCCACCCAACAGGCGGGTCGCAGCACTCTGCAATGGGGTCAGATCGCTCTGGGTCAGCACGCTGCGTGAGAGGGCGGCGCCGCTGACGCCGCAGAGCACCGCCAGCACAGCGCAGATCAAGCCCAGGCGCTGGCTCGTCGCCGATTGATCGCGCGGCACCGTCGCATCAGGTGGGCCCTGACGCGCCACCACCAGCACTGACACCGTCACCAGGGCGGCGCCGATCCAGGCCTGATGGGGCAGTTGCTCACCCAGGCCCACCACCCCGCCGATGGCGGCAGCGATCGGTGCCAGGGATTCCACCGTGAGGGTGCGGCGGGTGCCGAGACGGCGCAGGGCAGCGAGGTAGAAGCTGTCGCCGAGGGCGATGCCCACCCCGCCGCTAAGCAGCAGCAACACCAAGCCTGCGGGCTGCTGCATCCAGGGCAGGGTCAGCAGCACGGGCAGCAGCAGCAGGCAGGCGATGCCGTTTTTGAGTCCATTCAGCTGCAGGGCGGTGAGGGAGGTGGCCAGGCCGCGCCACAGACTGCTGGCCAAGGTCCAGGCCAGGGCGGCGATCAGCCCCGCGAGCCACCCCATCAGCGCTTGGTCTGCAGCATCGTTCCCACCAGCAGACCGATCACCAGAGCGCCGGCGCCATGACCCTGCAGCAGCGTGAGCCCCAGGATCAATCCCAACAGGGGTGAGGCGAGCAGGCTGCCCAGGCTGCCCCCCACGGCGCCGGAACACCAGCTCTCCAGGCCGCCGATTGCAGGCAGCAGCTGGTGCAGGCCCATGCCGATCGCACTGCTGGCCAGGATCACCGGAAAGAACTGGCCGCCACGCCAACCGGTTTCCAGGCAGCCTCCCACCAGCAGCAGTTTCACCAGGCCGGAGGCCACCAGCAGCGAGGGGCCGAGTTGCCAGTGGCCCAGCACCAGCGGTCGAAGTTGTTCCTCCCCGGAGAAGGGGGCGAGAGGCAGGGCCCACAGACAGACCCCCAGCACCAGCCCGGTGATCACAGGACACCACCAGCAGCGCTCCACAAGATTGAGCCGCTGCAACCAACCGCGCCAGCGCTTCAGGAGCAGGCCGCAGACGCCACCCACCAGCCCGGCGAGCAGCGCGGCGGCCAGGGCGCTGAGCCGTTGCTCCTGATCGGTCGGCCAGTCGTAGGGCACGCCGTGCAGCCCACCGCCCAGATCGCTGAGGCCATCAAACACCACAAAGCCGGCCATCCCGCCGAGGGTGGCGGGAAGCCAGCGCCAGAGCAGCTGCCAGCGGCGCCCGGCCAGGGCGGCCCCACCCAGCAACGGTGAGCGAAACAAGCCAAGACTGCCGGCCATGGCGGCAGCGATCAGATCCCGATCGGCGCCGCGCCAGATGCTATGGCTGGCGACAGCCACGAGACGCGTCATCAACGCCTCCGGTCCGAGGCTGCCACCACCGATCAGGGCGAGGGCGCCGCCAAGCAATTGCCTGCTGCCATGGCGGGTCTGCAGGCCTTCGGGATGGCGCAGTTCGCTGAGAGTTTCATGCATCTCCGGCAGACGGCTACCGGCCCGTCGTCGTTGCAGGAGGGCGATCAGCAGACCGATGCCCCCGCCCCAGAGCAGACACCAGCTCAGGCCCTGCGCACTCGGCAATCCCTGCAAGACGGCACGGCCCCAGATCCAGCCCTGAAGTTGCAGGGTGACCATCACCACCAGGGCCGCGAGGGCGCCGCCGGCGGCCCCGGCGCCCAGGGCGCGCAGGCTGCCCAGCAGCAGGGAATGGGTGGTGGAGGTCTGCGTCACCAGTAGGGATCGGTGGCCAGCTCCACCGTGAGGCGACCTGATGCTGACGCAGGAACGGTGGCGATGCAGGCGCGGATGGTGGTGCCATTCACGTCGAGTTCGCAGGCGCCGCAGCTACCGCCCAGACAGCCCGTGGGGATCGAGACGCCGGCCTCGCGAGCCGCCTGCAGCCAATCCGTTCCGGGCCTGCAGCGGCTCTGCTGCCCATTGGGCCACTGGATCAACACCTCGTTCATGGCTTCAGCAACGGCTCCAGGTTCACGTGTTGCTCGAAGGCATCGGCGAGGCGATCAAGCAGGGCTTCGCGCTGACGGCTGTGGTGGGGTTGCTGTTCGCTCAGCCATGGCAACCCTTTGCGCGTCCGCAGCTGGTTGAGCCAACGCCGGCGCCAGGGGCCGCTCTCAAATACACCGTGCAGATAGGTGCCTGCCACTGAGCCCCGCACCCAGCCCAGCTCCGCTTCAGCGCACAGCGTTTGGCAGGGTTCCAGGGCGGTGGTGCTGCCGCGGTGCAGCTCGAAGCCTTCCAGTTGGATGCCCTCGGCAGCTGAGGTGGTGTCGCTGTGCGTGGGCCAGAGCGCCGTGCTGCTGCGCTGGCGCAGTGCTTTGCTGCCGCCAAACACGGTGCGCAGGGGCAGCAGGTTGAGTCCTGGCGCGCTGCCCGCCCCGTTGTTGCCACCCTCCAGCCCCTGCGGATCGAGGAGCTCCCGGCCGAGCAGCTGCATGCCTCCGCAGATCCCAAACACCGCACCTCCTGCTGCCGCGTAGGTGTGCACATGCTTGCCCAAGCCGCTGCTCCGCAGGGCTTCCAAGTCGCGCAGGGTCTGCTTGCTGCCAGGCACCACCACGGCATCGGGGTTCCCCAGCTCCTCGCCGGGGGCTACCCAGCGCAACTGCACGCTTGGTTCGGCTTCGAGCGGATCGAGATCGGAGAAGTTGCTGAGGGAGGGCAGCTTGAGCACCGCGATCTCCAGTTCGGCGCCGCGTTTGCGGCCCCGGCGCTCCAACAGATCAAGCGAGTCTTCTGGCGGGAACAGCTCATCGAGCCAGGGCATCACCCCCAGCACCGGAATGCCGGTGTTGGCTTCCAGCCAGCGGCGACCTTCATCGAAGAGTTCGCGCCGGCCGCGGAAGCGATTGATCAAAAGGCCCCGGATCAGCGGACGCTCCACCGGCCGCAGCAGCGCCAGGGTGCCCACCAGCTGGGCGAACACACCGCCGCGTTCAATGTCGGCCACCAGGATGCAGCGGGCGCGTAGGTATTGGGCCAGGCGCAGGTTGGTGAGGTCGCGCGGTTGCAGGTTCACCTCAACCGGGCTGCCGGCCCCCTCCAGCACCAGTCGCCCGCCAGGGTGCGCCGCCTGCAGCTCGCTTAAGCCGCTGCGGATCGCCGCCCAGCCGGGACGGAACCAGTCGCGGTAGTAGTGCTCGGCGCGGCAGCTGCCCACCGATTGGCCCAGGTGGATCACCTCGCTGGTGCTGTCGCCCTGGGGCTTGAGCAGCACCGGGTTCATGGCGCACTGGGGTTCCAGCCCCGCCGCCCAGGCCTGCAGGGCCTGGGAGTAGGCCATCTCGCCGCCGGCCTGATCCACCCAGGCGTTGTTGCTCATGTTCTGCCCCTTGAAGGGCAGGGGCGTTTCACCACGGCGCCGCAGCACCCGGCAGAGCGCGGTCGTCATCAACGACTTGCCGGCACCGCTGCTGGTGCCCAGAACCATCAGGGGGGGAGGGACAGTCATGGTGCGACCACGCTGTTGCCTGCAAACCACGCCTCAAGCTCTTCCCAGGGCAGCTCACCAGCTGCCAATCGCTGAATCATCAACACCACGCTCTCATTGCTGGCCTGAAAGCTGAACCCGTTCAGACCGAGAAACACCACGGCGACGAGGAAGCCGCTGCGTTTGTTCCCGTCACTGAACGGGTGTGCCCGCACGATCGCCTCCGCGTAGGCCGCTGCCAGTTGCGGGATGGTGTGCAGTTCCCTGTCGCTCCAGCGCTGCTGCGGTCTGGCGAGTGCGGAATCCAGGGCGGTCTGGTTTCTGAGACCCTGGAGCCCTCCGTGCTCGAGGGTTTGTTGCCGGTGGATGGCCTCAACGGCAACGCTGGGGACCCAGCGAGGTTCCGCTGTGTTGCTCAACGGGCCAGCTCTCGTAGGGCGGGCTGGAATTGTCGTGCTGCTGCGCTGGCGAGTGCTAGGGCCTCCTCCACGGCGGGATCGAAGGGCGACAGCAAAATTCCTTGTTCCGTTTCGATCGCCTGAATCCGGTCACCGGGAGACAGATGAAAGCGGCGCGCCATCTCCGCTGGGATCGTGGCACTTAACGATCCGCCGGCCTGCCGCAAGGTGACTTCTGTTCCCATCACTCTCGACTAGTAGCATAAAGATGCTACTCGCCATCATCACAGCCTCGGTCGATAGCGCCTCAGCCAGTGATGCAGCCGTTGCGGTAGCGACGCCCTGGGGATGGCCCCGGTCCAGCAACTCAGGCACTCGCGCCCCATCGGTGTGAGCCGAACCCGTTCGGTGAGCCCCTGGCCATCCACTTCCCGGCGCAGCACCCCCAGCTGGATCAACCAGATGAAATCGTCCTCGATGCGGCTGGCTGCTAAGGGCTGGCAGCAGAGTTCCCCCCAGTCCGGCCGGGCCACCAGCCCTGTGCTGCTGAGTGCCTCCTCTTCGAGGACCTGATAAAACTCCCGTGTGAAGGGCAAACAGGCCATCGCTTGCCGAGCCCGTTGCAGCGCGCGCTGGCTGAGCAGGGAGGAGGAGGTGGTGATCACGGCCAGGAGTCGCTGAAATCCATTCTCGGATCCCGAGCTCTCTGCAGCGGTCCCGTCAGACTGCCCTCAATCAACGCTTCTCAATCCACGCTGGCCCGTGCTCCTGCTTGCCTCCGCGTCTCCAGCCCGCCGGCGTCTGCTTGAGCAGGCGGCGATCCCCCATCGGGTGCAGGTGAGTGGCGTCGATGAAGACGCGATCCATCACGCCGATCCAGCCCAGCTGGTGCAGTTGCTGGCGAAAGCCAAGGCTGAGGCGGTGCGCGATGCCTGCACCGACGCTTCGATCACGGCGGTGTTGGGCTGTGATTCGGTGCTCGCCTTTGAGGGGGAGGTGTTTGGGAAGCCTGCCGATGCCGACGAGGCGATGGCCCGTTGGCAGCGCATGCGTGGCCGCTGGGGCGACCTCCATACTGGCCATTGCCTGATGGGTGTCTCGCTGGCTGATCAGCTCTCCTGTGTCACCACCCGGGTCTTGTTCGCCAACCTCAGCGATCAGGAGATCGCTGCCTACGTCGCCACCGGTGAACCGCTGCAATGCGCGGGCGGCTTTGCCTTGGAGGGCCGTGGAGGTGCCGTCGTGGAGCGGATCGATGGGTGTTACTCCAACGTGATTGGTCTGAGCCTGCCGTTGCTGCGGTGTTGGCTCCTTGCCATGGTCACGGCTTGCGGTGTGTGAGCAGAGAGGTGACGGGGTCGCTGACGAAGGCTTCGATCGCGGTGGCATGAGCAAGCAGGATCCGCAGGATCTCTGCGGTGCTTGTGTTTCCAACCACCAGCCAGATCACCTAGGGAGGCGCATCCCGCAGCAGGCTCATCCCACGAAAGTCATCGTCTTTGGTAACGATTGTGTAGCCCTTGTTGGCCGCAAACAACCAGATCTGCTGATCGCTCTTGCCCTTCAGCTGTACATCCCGAACATGCACGCTGCCAGGGAATACATCCTCCAGGGCAGAGGCAAGTCGCGGGCTCAGATTTTCATCCAGCAAGAAGCGACTCTTCACAGCATCGCTTAAGCCACGGTGAGCTCGCTGAGATGCTTCTCCCGCTCGGCGGCGTAGCGCAGCACAGCCTGAATGTGCTCCGGTTGCAGATCGGGAAAGTCTGCCAAGATATCCTCCTGGCTCATGCCGCTGGCGAGATACTCGAGTACATCAGAAACGGTGATCCGCGTTTCGGCTATACAGGCTTTTCCGCTGCGCACCCCTGGCGTACAGGTGATCAGTGGAGGGGGAGAGCTCATGGCAGCAGGATTGGGGTGGACGGGGTGATCTGAATGCTATGCAGCTTTGCGGGGCATGGCTTGATCAATGCGGTGTTGAGCTGTGATGCGGTGCTTGCCTGTGCGGGGGGAGTGTCCAGCTCTGGATATCCATGGATATCCGCCGGCGGAACGCCTCGCCACCATCACCACCCGCGTCCAGTTCGCACCGCTCAGCCCCTCCGAGATTGAGCGATTTGTTTCGAATGTGATCGGGATTAGCCTGCCCCTGCTGCAGCGCTGGTTGGTTGGGATCTCTCCGTCATGAGCCAACCTGCGTTGAGTGCCTTTTGTCCCGTCGTTCAAAGCTCCAACTTCGAGCACTGGCGTGACTGTTTGCAGCAGGTGATGGGCGATTGCCGGGTGAGCTGCTCTGGGCACGACCGGCAGCTGTTTCAAGCCAGCATTCAGGTGGCATCGTTGGGGCCTCTCACAGCGGTGCAGGATCGGCAGGTGTGGACGGCCTTACGACGCCAATCTGCGGCATCAACCTTGCCATTTTTTTCTGGCCGTGGCTAATCCGGAGGTAGGCCCTCCTCACACCCTGGCCATGATCCGTTTCTCTCTTGTTTTTGTTGGCGCATCCCTTCTGCTTGCTGCCGTGGCCCCCCAGGCTTTTGCCATGGAGCCGGTAGTGCTCACCGCCAGCAGTGAAGTGTCTCTCGACCCCAGCATCGAAGCGGAGCAGGCCTACTTCAGCAACAGTCGTGCCCATCTGGGCAGCGGTGTCGTCTCTCCCGCTGATCCCGGCCTGCAGCAGGGGCAACCTCGCGCCCCACGTGGCTACAGCGTGCTCGACCTGAGCTTCTGAATTGAGACCCAGCGTTCATGGGCTGACGCTCGAGGCGATTGCCAGCAAAGTGCGATCGTCTCCCTTTGTCTGCGGTGTCGCTGTTGCTGAGAAGACTGCTGCTCCTCCTGGCTGCGGTTGCTCTGGTCATCCTCACCTCACCGCATCGCGCGAGGGCTAACACCGGCTTCCCCTTGATCGATGCCGGCCGCATCACTGAACCGGCTGCGGCGTCGCCTCGCTCCCGCTCCGAAGTGCTGGAAGCGGGCAGCTACGAATTGGCCAAGGTGCGCATCTTGGGCGTGCCCGCCCTCACGGTCGCCAGCCCGGTGTTGCGGGATGGTGACGCCCTTGGTGCCAAGCGGCGCGCCTCGGTGATTGAAGGCAACCTTCGCCTGCTATACGACCCCAATCGCCTCTGCAGCCAGAGCGAGCGGCTGAGCGAATGGATGCTGGAGAGCCTGCTGGGGCAGCAGGCCAAGGTCTGCACGTCAGGGCCTGGGGATGGTGTGACGCTCAGCCATGACCCGCTCACGATCAGCATTCAGACCGATGCCGCTGGCAATCAGATCCTCGAGGCCCAGCTTCCTGATCGACAGCGCCAGATTCCCCTGATGACGGTGACCCGGGCCGATGCCGAAATCAACGGCGTCAGCAGCGAGGAACTGGCCCGGCGCTGGAAAATCCTGTTGGAACGACGGATCAACCATGCCCGTCGCATCCTCACGCCGGAACGTCTCCTGCAGCGTTGGCGTCTCACCCTGGTGGTGGAGCTGCTCCTGTTTGGCGTTCTGGCCGGGCTGATCTGGTGCTGGGCCTGGATCCGGCGGCGCCGTTGTCTGCTCCAGCATCAGCGTCAGCAGGGGGTTCGCAATCGCCGGCTCGAACTGCGCCTGCATCTGCTGCACACGATCACCCGGGTGCTGATGGTGCTGGTGCTCTTTCTCCTGGTGGTGATGGTGGGCTTAGGCGTGATGGCGCTGCCCGGGCGCGTGCCCCTGGGAATCGAGCTGCTGCTGCAGCCCAGCTTCGCGATCCTCAAGGTGGGCGTGGTGACGGTGTTGGGCCTGCTCGGCCGGGCGCTCTGCACCTTCCTGCTGCACCAATGGGCCGACAATGTCGACGTGATGGAGCAGGAGCGGGCCCGGCGCGACCAGCGCTACCGCAGCCTGCTGCGGGTGAGCCATCGCCTGGTGGATGTGGCCTGTGTGTTGGTGGTGGGGGTCTGGGTCGTGGTCGACATTCCTGGTGTGCGCTCCGCCTCCACCTCGATCCTGGTGGCTGGGGGCGCTCTGCTCGGTGCCCTGGCCTTTGTGTTTCAGAGCCTGCTGCGCGATTTCGTCGCCGGCATGTTGGTGTTGCTGGAGGATCGCTACGCCATCGGCGACTGGGTGGAGATCGATGGCGTGGAGGGGGAGGTGATCGACGTGGGTTTGTTCAGCACCGACATGCGCTGCCTCGATCAGCGGGTTGACACTCTGGAGAACAGCGCCATCCGCCAATTGCGGAACCACACCAAACTGCGGTCTGGCAGCTTGATCAAGCTGTTGATCTCCCATCGCCAGAGTTCGATCGATCAGGCGATCGGCCTGATCGGCAACGAGATCGAGCGTTTTGTCGCTGATCCAAACTGGGGAGAGCGCTTGCTCTCCCAGCCGATCCTGCGCGGTGTGCGCCGGATCACCCCGCTCGGCACCCAGCTGGAGGTGTTGTTGATCACCCGTGCGGGTGAACAGTGGGTGACCGAACGGGAATTTCAGCTGCGCGTGCTGCGCAGTTTTGAGCAGCACGGCGTGGTGATGGCCGATGGCCTGGAGCTCAACGCACTTACTTGAACAGGTTGTTGAGCAGGTTGTTCACGGCTGCCCCCAGGGCTTCGTTGCTGTTGCTGCTGCTGGGTTCGCTGGTGTTGCCGCTCTGGGTGGCGATCAGTTTGTAATCGGCGAAACGGAACACTCCTTTGGGGCCGTGGTCCTCAAAGCGCACCGGCCATGACCCACCAAAAGAATCGCTGATCGTGTAGTTGTTGCCATCGCTGCTGCGGAACACATACTTGTTGCCATTGCCCAGCGTGATCACGAAACGGTTGCGCTCACCACGGCTCACCTGCTTGAGGTCACAGCTGCCGTCGTAGAGGGTTTTGTTGCCCTGCTTGAGCTTGCACTGGCCGTCATCGGTGCTCACCTGGCGGGAGTTGTTGTTGCTGTTGCTTGTCCCGAAGAGTTGCTTGGTGAGACCTCGCGCCACATTCTTTTCGCTCCAGCCGTCATCCCAGCAGGTGCGCTTTTGGATGCTGCAGGCTTGCCCTGAGCTGAGGCGGAAGTCGTTGTTGGTGGAACCACGGCGGTTCTGTCTGAGACGATCCGCCGCGAACTGACCGAAGTAAATCTTGGTGATCGCGATTGATGGGCCGTCACTGTCGTAGCAGGTTTGACCCACCTGGTCGCACACCACCCCGGCTTTGGGATACGTGATGCCCTTGTTCTGGGCGGAGACCGGGAGGCCTGCCAGGGTTGTGCTGATCACTGCCGTGGCGGCGAGCAGGCCGGTGCTGGTGCGAGGCAAGAAGCTGCGCATTCACAAAGGATCGTCTCCATTTGATCCTAGGGATGCTGAGCGTTGCTGTCTGCTGCGGGGGTGGCGCTGTTGCGACCGTCGGCGGGTTCCAGCCACGGACCAAGCACCCCCAGCACGCTGTTGAGCAGTTGGCGGCTGGTTTTGGCCAACTCACGCACGTCATTGAGGGTGCTGTTGATCAGGGGGCGCGACTCTTTCAGCAATCTCTGAGCTTCCTTTTCTGCCACACGCGCCTCCTGGCTCACCTGGCTGATCTCGGTGCTCACGTTGTCGAGGGAGTCACGCACCACCGGTGCAGTGGCAGCAGCCTCACGTTCGATCGTGGCGGTGAGTGTGTTGGTGTTTTTCAGGGTGTTGCGCAGATCAGCGAGCGTGGTGTTGATATCGCCGTTCTTGGCAGTCAGCGATGTGGTGTTGCGCAAGGTGGCCTGGAGTTGCTGCTGCGTGACCGCGAGGTCTTCGAGGGCATCGGTGAGGTTGAGGGGCTCGGTGTAGGCGATGGTTTTGCCATCAAGAGCCTGCGCATCGATAACGCGTTGAGGATCGGGGCTGATGTCGATGAAGCGATCTCCAACGAGGCCCTCTTGGGCGAGCCTTGCGTTGCTGTTGGGGCCGATCAGTCGGGCTTTGCTCTGCTCAATCCGTAATTGCACCCGCACGCGCGCATCAGGCTTGAGCTCTAATCCACCCACTTGACCCACGGGAAAACCGGAGATGCGCACCTCTTCACCGGAGTGCAGACCACTGATGTCGCTCGCCAGGAGATAGACGTTGACGAAACGGGTGCCCCAGCGCTGCTCACGGGCGAGCCCGAAGATCACGGCAACCAGTAACAAGGCACCGGATCCCAGAAACAGCCAGCGTTCGCGGGGGTGGGAGGGTTCGATCGAGTTCATCCTCAAGCGTCATTGGGCCAGGGTGTTGAACACCAACACCCAAACCAGTTTGAGAGCGAGGGCCAGCATCAGCCCTTCCACCAGGAGATTGCTGACAATCAGTGCCTCGCTGCGACCGCTTCTGAGCGCGGTCAACGCCCGCCACTGACACCAGGCGCAGATGCAGCTCAGGAATACACCGCTGCGCACCAGGGTGCGCAGCAGATCACGAAACCTGATCCCAGAGAGTAACTCCGTTGTCTCGCGGAGCAGATCAGCTCGCGGTGTGACGAGCACGCCGCCAACGATGGCAGCCACGAAAAACAGCAGCATCAGCAAGAGTCCCACCAACCCTGCTGCTGGCACGGATTGACGCCAGGCCTTCTGCCCCTGCTGAACCACGCGCTCCAGCCAGCGGGGCAGCAACAGGGCCATGGCCAGCACGCTCACAAGAATGGGCCCGATCAGCTGAAAAACCAGAAGAACCAGCAACTCCAAACTGAAGCGGCTGGTTTGGCTGAGCACATTGGTGGAGAGTTCGATCACCCCAAAGCCCACCACAAACCCGGCCATCAGCACCGGACCGGCGCAGCGTTCACCATCCCGCTCGGTGATGAGCAGGATGGCCTGAGCTGAAAGACTGAAGGAAGCAAGCATCAACTTTGCATTCGATCAAGAGCCCAGCAGGCTGTGATCGAGCACTGGATCATGATGCTCCGGAGTGGGGATCAGCGAATCTCCTGCGCTGCCATCCTCTGCAGATGGAGGGGAGAGGGGGGCGTCTCCTTGACCATCGTGATCCTTGCCCTCCATGTCGAGGGGGTCATGGTGATCAGATGCTGTGGATGGTCCGTGGCTGTTGCCATTGGCATGGCTGTTGCCATTCTCCTGGGGATCGAGGAAGACATCGACTGCTTCCACAACAGGCACCTCTTGCGGATCCCCAGAAGAGGAATGGTCTGGGTTGGCGCCGTGCAGAGGCTCGATGCCTTGATCAGGATCGCCGATCGCTCCACTCTGAAATGCCATGACAGCAGCGTAAAGATCGTCACCGCTTACAGGCTCGTCATGCAGAACGCTGCCCGGCACTGGTGGCGCCGGAGGAGGTGCTGGATTGCCAGTTGATAAAGCACTCGATGTCAGGTTGACCCCTGTCACATCCAGTGGAATGAATCCTCCTTGGCTGCCATCGTGATCCTCAAAACCCAGTTGAATCTGGGGTGGGTGTTGTGGGTCATAGGCAGGACCTTCCTGGAAAGACCAGCTGCCCTTTCCAGTCTGGGGATCGATCGAGGCTTCCAGGGTGCCCCATGGGGTGGATTCCTGGAATTGATCAAGGAGTCCATCCCCATTGGTGTCAGTTCCGATGAAGGCGTTGTGTTGGGCGTGGCCGTCGATCGAGAGCAGCAAGGAACCGCCCATCACATCAGCGCCGTCCACTTCGAAGGCTCCTTGATGCATTCCCGGTGCCGGATTGGCCTGTCCGGCAAAGAGCGGAACGCCTGTGATGCTGGCAGTTCCATCGGCAACGTTGAATCCGAACGTCGTGGCAACCTGATGGCCTTGACCATCACCGGCCTGAACTTCAAACCCTTGAAGGTCAAGATTGCCCTGGTGATTGAGATCATGCAGCAGGTTGATCTGCACTTGAACCACACCGCTGCTGTGGGCCTGAATGGCACCGTGGGGCATGAGATGGAGCCGAACGGCATCCACCGACGTGCCATTCTCGTCGAAACTGCCAATGAGATCTCCCGTTCCCTGATCAACCCGCCAGTGGGGGATTCCCGCGATCGGTTGGTTCCCAAACTGAGCAGGCAGGGCAAGGGCCAGATCCGTGATTGGTAGATCTCCCGCTTGAAGATTCAGATTCTGAACACTGCTGCTCTGATAACCGCTTCCTTGTTCACCGACGATCACGGCAGGGGGTTGAGCACCAACGCTGGGTCCATCGGTGTGGCCATGTACGGTCACATTCAATGCATGCGGTTGACTCTTGGCCTGGCCATCACTTACTTCAATCATGGCGCTAATTGGAAGTAAGTCTCCATCTTTAAGAGTCGACACCTTGGGATTGGCATTGTTTAATTCGAACGACCATTCGCCGGTGTTGCGATTCAGATGAAAGATGCCTTCGGCGAGAACAAGTTCGCTTATACCGCCACCAAGATCATGACCGTTGACGAGATTAAAACTGAGCGTATCTTGATCAACATCAGTTGCAGTGACCAGGCCTTGGGTTGTTAGGGTGCTGGCCGTGCCATCTTCATCGACACTTCCCGCGAACGCGTTGCTCCCACTGCTGAAGACCGGAGCATCATTGTCTGGAGTGACGAGCATTGAGGCGGTTTGTTGCACGCTGCCGCCATGGCCATCCTCCACGGTGTAATGGAACTGAACAGAGCCGTTGAAATCTGCAGCTGGCTTGAAGAGATACTGCCCAGGGTGCTGTGGATCGGCGCTTATGGATCCAGCCTGGGAAGGGTCAACACTGATGGAGGTGATAGAGAGACTGTCTCCATCAGGATCGGTGATCCCAGCCAGTAGTTCTTGAGATGTAATTATACGAGTTTGATCTTCATGGCCTGGAAGTACTGGGAAACCGCTGATGTGTGCTTGGTCAATCACTGGCCCGTCGTTTTGGCCAACAATTGTTACCGTGATCGTGCGTTGAGCACTGCCGTCAACGGAATGAAGCACGAAGCTGTCAGTTACAGTTTTGCCGTCTGGTAAGGCAGCGATCCGCGGGTCACCTGGGATGAGCTGGTAACTCCAATTTCCGTCGCCATCCACGCTGAACATGCCATAGCCCTTGGCTGAAGATCCAGCCTCCGTTTGGGTATGGCCTGCTTCACTCTTGTCGCGATCTTGAACGGAAACGGTTCCGCTCGTTTGTAATCTGGTTTGGGTATCGAGTGTTGCGCTCGCAGCTCCGATGATATTTGCTTGATCATTGGAACCCAGGATTTGAATATGCAGGTCATAGCCGGTGCCATCTTTGCTCTTGACGGTGATGGTTTCTGTGAGCTGCTCGTTCTGGGCAAGACCTTGCACTGTACTTTGGCCATTTTTCTGGAGGACATAGGTCCAATCTCCATCTCGCGTGAGAGTTAGATAGCCGTATTTCCCTTGGATGTTGTTGCTGGCTTGGAAGTGCTCCTCGCTTGCTCCATCATCGTCGTGAATGTTTAGATGCCCCTGCAAGCTTGGCGTTGATCCATCGTCTTCCGTGACGTGTGGATTGGTGGGGCGATCCAGCGTAATCACAGCCTTATCTGGAGCCGCAGTCACTTTGATGAAGGTGCTTCCTGATACCTGCGCACCTTGAGAGTCTGAAACTGTGAACTTGATATGAGCCTGCCCATTGAAGTTTGCTGCTGGTATGAAAAGATAAGTTCCGCTGTTCGGTGGTTGCTCAGTAATGCTTCCTTCAGTGGGATCAACAGTTGGTGTGCCCACAACGGACAGTTGGTCGTGATTGGTGGCGATATCTACATCGCTACACATCTTCAGGAGGTCTGAAGCGGTAAATGTTTTATTGATCTCTTCCTTTGTTTCTCCTAGCCCACCAGTTTGAGCATTGATAATCGGATTGTCATTGACTGCATCGAGCCTGGCGGTGACTGTGACTAGATCTGATTTTTCTTGTCCATCGGTCACGCGGTAACTGAAGCTGAATGTGCCTCCGTCTGTATTGACATTTGCATTAGGATGAAAGGTGATGTGCCCTTTCCCGTCATCTGTAAAGTGGCCCAGATTGGTATTATTGAGTTTCAGTTCTACGATTCCAAGCTTGTCGTTGTCTAGATCTGTGGCGCCAGCTCGATTCAGTAAGTCAGTTACATTTAGCACGACATCTTTGTCCTCTGTGAAGAGATTTTGAGGGATGAGATTGACTTGTGTGACGCTGACTGTGGGTGGGTGATTCTGTGTGTTCCCGGTGAGTTGAATCTGGATATGACCCGTTGTAGACCCTCCATGTTGGTCGCTGACCACGATCGGGATTTGGAGTGTTTGTGATTGACCAGGCGGCAGAGGCGGCAGTTGGCATTGACTGGGGTCAAAGCTCCATTGGCCAGTCTGATCAATCTGGAAGCCTGCCAAGCCATGCGGAAAAAGACTGGGATCCAGGGCTCCTAGTGCATAACTCAGTTGATCCTGAGCGTCAGGATCAAAGGCATTTACATTGCCATTGGCGAGGGGATGACTCTGGCTCATGTCAACGGTGGCAGAGCTCACACCGGTGATGACTGGTGCGTCGTTGGTGCCAGTGACATTGATGACTAGCTTTTGTTGAATAACACTGCCATCGCGTTCGTGCAAAGTAAATGTCTCTTGAACAACTTGGCCTTGGTCAAGTGCATCAAGCTTCTGATTGTGCGTGAATAGTTCATACTGATAGTGGCCATCTGGCTGCAATTTAAGCACGCCATATTGCCCCATCAACCCATTTTCTCCGTTAAAGCTATGCTGCCCGTCATCCACGTCCTGAAGGATTACCTGGCCACTGCACTGGCGATGTGTCGCATCAGGATCATCTTCCGTCACGTTCTTCACGGCCCCGAGTTGTAGTTGACCTGGATCATCCAGGCCATGGATCGTGAGTTTTTGCTGAAAACGAGTGCCATCAGTGGTTTCTAACGTGATCCAATGATGCTCGCTGCTCCCTGCATTGAGATGTTGTAACTTTGCGTAGTCTGGCGTGAAAGTCCAGTGGCCATTGGAGTCAATCTTGAAGTCACCCACATTTGGAATGGTGGTCGTCCCTGCTTTGAATCCAATCATTTGATGTGTGTTTGCATCCAAGGCCTGCAGTTGACCACTTCCCTCTCCTGAAGCAGGAAGATTCGGGTTGATCTGGCTTGGATCAAGGTCTTCGTAGGCATCCTGATGCTGAAGATCTTGAATCAGCGCTGCTGGGCTGAGTCCGCTCGGTAAGCTTGGATCAAAGTGGAACGAAGCGATGGCCGTGTTGCCTGCATCTTGACCATCCGTCAGTTGATAGTGGATATTGATATGGCCAATAGTCTGATAGTTTGGATTCGGTTCGAAATGGTAATGACCATTGCCTAGGTCTTTGATCGAGCCTTGATTTGTTGGCACTGTGGGCATTCCAACCAACGCTATCAAGGAGTTTGGGCTATCCACATCGTTACTGCCTGCGATCAGATCCTTGGCCGTAAAGTCAAATCCGCCTTTGCCTGTGCTTCCTAGCCAATGATTAATCGCATGGGGGGCATCGTTGACGGGGTCAACCTGAAGATTGACTGTGCTGGCCACCTTCTCTTTGCCATCCGTAACTAAAAATTGGATCTGAATTGTTCCACTGAAGTTATGTGCGGGTACAAACTCGTAGTTGCCCTTCCCGTCCTGGATTAGATGCCCAGCATGTTGAAGATCTGCGGCGGTGTGGCCAGGCCAGTTGAGCTTTGCATCGATCACATGCAAATTTGATTGATCAGCTGTGTCGGGATCTTGAGCCTGGATGTGGCTCAGTAAATCTTGATTGCTGAAGTGAAGACTTCCGCTTCCCGTACCACTGCCGTGAATCCAGGTGTTGGGGTCATGACTTCCTCCATCCTCTTGCCCGATGACCAAGGGTTTGGTCACGGTTTGCACGGTAGGTGCATCGTTGCGACCCTCAACCTGGATGTGGTATTCAACCTTGACTGGGTTGTGATTGCCATCGCTCACTAGCAGAATCACTTTCTGATCGACGGTTTCTCCTGTGTCAAGGTAACCATATTGCGATGGATCAAAACTCCAGCTCCCATCAGGTTGAACTGTTAGGCCTGGAATCGGAGGATTATTCGGATCGAGGCTGAATGTTGGGTTTTCACCTAGATCGACGTCAGTTGCGAGGAAATGACCGGATTGGGGGCCCCCATCTTCATTCGTGATCAGATCTGCGATGGGATCAACGACAGGAAGATCGTCGGTTCCCCTGATTTGGATGGTCACTGTGTGGGTGGTGCCATCTGCCGAGTGCACCTCGAAGGTGTCAGTCAGTTGTTGCCCGGCCGCTAACTGATTGACAGCTGGATTCGCACTATCGAGCTCATAAACCCACTTGCCAGTGCCGTCAATGTGTGCAATGCCATAATGATTAGCCGACAATATCGTTGACTGGCCCCTGAAGTGATCTTCGCCCTTGTCAACATCCGACACCTGCAGTTGGCCGCTGCAGCTGCTGGCAGTTCCTTGATTGACTTCAGTAACCGTGTGGTCTTTTGCTTTGTCTGTAATAGTCGCTACGTCTTGTACACTCTTCACTTCTACTGACGCCGTCTTGGTCACTGTCTCCCCAGAGGGGTCCTGCACTTTGAATTGAATCTGAACTTTTTGGCCGGCATGGTCTTGACTGTTCCAATTTGCTGCAGGTTGGAATATCCAGGCTTGAGTTGCCTGGTCAAAACCCAGGCTCCCTAATGCTGGGTCGGTCAGCATCACGCTGCCTGGCACGATGCTCAAATGCCCAAGATCTGGTTGGTCGACGTCGTGAGCTCTGCTATTGCTAAGTAAATCGTTCTCGGTGAACTTCAGTGATTTGTCTTCGTAGATTGCATTGAAGCTGAAACTCGAGGCTGTCGGTCTGTCGTTGACCGCGTTCACATGCATTGAGGCCTGGAATGGTGTTGTCTTGGTTCCATCATCCACATTGAGTGCTAAGGCAATGCCATTACCTTGATGCTCGTCGCTGTTCCAGTTGCGTGGCAGATGAATTTGGTATTGACCGTTGCCAAGTGGGGTGATCCGGCATCCCGTTGTTGAACTGGTCAGATCCGTGATGTGGAGGCGAGTACGCTGGTCGACGTCTGTGATCCCCAACTGTTTGAGAAGTTCGGTTTCGGAAATCGTTACTCTCTGATCCTCATTAACCGCTTGAAGATCCCTATTCTGGGCCGTTGGGATGTCGTTCTCCCCTGTCACGCGCAGGCTCAGATGTTGGATGGGCGATGTGGCCTGGCGCTCATCCACTGCCATCACGTAGATGTTGAGATCCTTGTGCTCTCCGTGGTTCAGGCTCTGGTAGGTGGAATCCGTTGGGACAAAGCTCCAATCGCCGGTCTGACTGTTGAAGTGGAAGCCAACTGGTGCAGCGCAGGGATGACCATTCTGGTCAACCAGCTCGTAATGGAGCACAGCTTGATGGTCAACATCCTGGCCTTGGATATGGCCACTCAGGCCATTGTTGCTGTCTTCGCTGACTGTTTGAATTGCTGGTGAAACATGCAGTGTCGGTGCATCATTGCTGCCCTGAATGAGGACCGTGAACTGATGGCTGGTTCCATCCTTGCTGTGCACAGTGATCTGCTCTGCAAGCTTGTCCGTAGGGTTCAAAGCATTGACTTGAGGATCACTGCTTCCACTCTTCAGTTGATAGGTCCAAGTTCCGTCGGGCCTTATTACCAGAGTGCCGTGGTTGCCTTGAATCGTTTCGTCGACGAATAGGCTTTCGTTCTTATCGGCATCCACAACATTCAGTTTTCCGCTGACACTCCTGCTGAGATCCTCGATTGCAGTTTGTTGGGGCCCATCGGTAAAGACAGGTTTGTCCGCCCCACCATTGAGATTAATGAGCCAATCGTGGTGGGTCACAGAGTGCCGATGCCCGTCAGTGACGGTCATTCGGAAGTTGTCATGCTGATGCTCGCCGTGATGGAGTGATTCCACCTTTGCATGCTCGGGTACGTACTCATAGGCACCCGTTTTGCTGTTGAGATAGGCGGTTCCGTAGCTCCCCGTCTTCATCAGGTCAAAGTGGGCACCATTGTGGTCGTAGCTGCCGCTCTGGCTCCCTTGGATTCCGTAGACGAGTGCTGACTGCTCGTTGTCATCGATGTCTTGGCCTTGCAGATTTCCACTTAAGCCGCTTGTTTGTTCTTGATTCTCCTGGCCTTGTCCTTCCAGTTCTTTGATCACCCCTCTTGTGATTGCATTCAGCGTGGGCCCATCGTTGGTGCCAGTGAGATGGATGGTGAGCTGCTGTTGCGAGGAGCTGCCGTGTGGATCGGTTACCTGGAGGTTGACGAGGATGTCTTGATTTTTGCCTTCTTGGAGATGGTTGTAAGCGGAGTTGCTTGGATCGAAGGACCAGGAGCCGTCGGTATTGATGACAAAGCCTGCCGGAAGCGATTGCCCGCTGGCGAGAGAGAAGGCGAGTTGATCGCCAGTATCAGGATCTGTTGCGGTTAGTTGACCTTGGACTTGGGGACCATCTTCTTTTGCTTTGGCATCGGTGATGGATTGAAGCGTGGGCCCATCGTTGGTGCCAGTGAGATGGATGGTGAGCTGCTGTTGAGAGGAGCTGCCGTGTGGATCGGTGACCTGGAGGTTGACGAGGATGTCTTGATTTTTGCCTTCTTGGAGATGGTTGTAAGCGGAGTTGCTTGGATCGAAGGACCAGGAGCCGTCGGGATTGATGACAAAGCCTGCTGGAAGCGATTGTCCGCTGGCGAGAGAGAAGGCGAGTTGATCGCCAGTATCAGGATCTGTTGCGGTTAGTTGACCTTGGACTTGGGGACCATCTTCTTTTGCTTTGGCATCGGTGATGGATTGAAGCGTGGGCCCATCGTTGGTGCCAGTGAGATGGATGGTGAGCTGCTGTTGAGAGGAGCTGCCGTGTGGATCGGTGACCTGGAGGTTGACGAGGATGTCTTGATTTTTGCCTTCTTGGAGATGGTTGTAAGCGGAGTTGCTTGGATCGAAGGACCAGGAGCCGTCGGGATTGATGACAAAGCCTGCTGGAAGCGATTGTCCGCTGGCGAGAGAGAAGGCGAGTTGATCGCCAGTATCAGGATCTGTTGCGGTTAGTTGACCTTGGACTTGGGGACCATCTTCTTTTGCTTTGGCATCGGTGATGGATTGAAGCGTGGGCCCATCGTTGGTGCCAGTGAGATGGATGGTGAGCTGCTGTTGAGAGGAGCTGCCGTGTGGATCGGTGACCTGGAGGTTGACGAGGATGTCTTGATTTTTGCCTTCTTGGAGATGGTTGTAAGCGGAGTTGCTTGGATCGAAGGACCAGGAGCCGTCGGTATTGATGACAAAGCCTGCCGGAAGCGATTGCCCGCTGGCGAGAGAGAAGGCGAGTTGATCGCCAGTATCAGGATCTGTTGCGGTTAGTTGACCTTGGACTTGGGGACCATCTTCTTTTGCTTTGGCATCGGTGATGGATTGAAGCGTGGGCCCATCGTTGGTGCCAGTGAGATGGATGGTGAGCTGCTGTTGAGAGGAGCTGCCGTGTGGATCGGTGACCTGGAGGTTGACGAGGATGTCTTGATTTTTGCCTTCTTGGAGATGGTTGTAAGCGGAGTTGCTTGGATCGAAGGACCAGGAGCCGTCGGGATTGATGACAAAGCCTGCTGGAAGCGATTGTCCGCTGGCGAGAGAGAAGGCGAGTTGATCGCCAGTATCAGGATCTGTTGCGGTTAGTTGACCTTGGACTTGGGGACCATCTTCTTTTGCTTTGGCATCGGTGATGGATTGAAGCGTGGGCCCATCGTTGGTGCCAGTGAGATGGATGGTGAGCTGCTGTTGAGAGGAGCTGCCGTGTGGATCGGTGACCTGGAGGTTGACGAGGATGTCTTGATTTTTGCCTTCTTGGAGATGGTTGTAAGCGGAGTTGCTTGGATCGAAGGACCAGGAGCCGTCGGGATGGATGACAAAGCCTGCTGGAAGCGATTGTCCGCTGGCGAGAGAGAAGGCGAGTTGATCGCCAGTATCAGGATCTGTTGCGGTTAGTTGTCCTTTGATTTGAGGATCCCCTTCATTGACGCTTTGGGCGTTGATTGAATTCAGCGTGGGTCCATCGTTGGTGCCAGTGAGATGGATGGTGAGCTGCTGTTGCGAGGAGCTGCCGTGTGGATCGGTGACCTGGAGGTTGACGAGGATGTCTTGGTTTTGGCCTTGCTGGAGATGGTTGTAAGCGGAGTTGCTTGGATCGAAGGACCAGGAGCCGTCGGTATTGATGACAAAGCCTGCCGGAAGCGATTGCCCGCTGGCGAGAGAGAAGGCGAGTTGATCGCCAGTATCAGGATCTGTTGCGGTTAGTTGACCTTGGACTTGGGGACCATCTTCTTTTGCTTTGGCATCGGTGATGGATTGAAGCGTGGGCCCATCGTTGGTGCCAGTGAGATGGATGGTGAGCTGCTGTTGAGAGGAGCTGCCGTGTGGATCGGTGACCTGGAGGTTGACGAGGATGTCTTGATTTTTGCCTTCTTGGAGATGGTTGTAAGCGGAGTTGCTTGGATCGAAGGACCAGGAGCCGTCGGGATTGATGACAAAGCCTGCTGGAAGCGATTGTCCGCTGGCGAGAGAGAAGGCGAGTTGATCGCCAGTATCAGGATCTGTTGCGGTTAGTTGACCTTGGACTTGGGGACCATCTTCTTTTGCTTTGGCATCGGTGATGGATTGAAGCGTGGGCCCATCGTTGGTGCCAGTGAGATGGATGGTGAGCTGCTGTTGAGAGGAGCTGCCGTGTGGATCGGTGACCTGGAGGTTGACGAGGATGTCTTGATTTTTGCCTTCTTGGAGATGGTTGTAAGCGGAGTTGCTTGGATCGAAGGACCAGGAGCCGTCGGGATGGATGACAAAGCCTGCTGGAAGCGATTGTCCGCTGGCGAGAGAGAAGGCGAGTTGATCGCCAGTATCAGGATCTGTTGCGGTTAGTTGACCTTGGACTTGGGGACCATCTTCTTTTGCTTTGGCATCGGTGATGGATTGAAGCGTGGGCCCATCGTTGGTGCCAGTGAGATGGATGGTGAGCTGCTGTTGAGAGGAGCTGCCGTGTGGATCGGTGACCTGGAGGTTGACGAGGATGTCTTGATTTTTGCCTTCTTGGAGATGGTTGTAAGCGGAGTTGCTTGGATCGAAGGACCAGGAGCCGTCGGGATTGATGACAAAGCCTGCTGGAAGCGATTGTCCGCTGGCGAGAGAGAAGGCGAGTTGATCGCCAGTATCAGGATCTGTTGCGGTTAGTTGTCCTTTGATTTGAGGATCCCCTTCATTGACGCTTTGGGCGTTGATTGAATTCAGCGTGGGTCCATCGTTGGTGCCAGTGAGATGGATGGTGAGCTGCTGTTGCGAGGAGCTGCCGTGTGGATCGGTGACCTGGAGGTTGACGAGGATGTCTTGGTTTTGGCCTTGCTGGAGATGGTTGTAAGCGGAGTTGCTTGGATCGAAGGACCAGGAGCCGTCGGGATTGATGACAAAGCCTGCTGGAAGCGATTGTCCGCTGGCGAGAGAGAAGGCGAGTTGATCGCCAGTATCAGGATCTGTTGCGGTTAGTTGACCTTGGATTTGGGGACCATCTTCTTTTGCTTTGGCATCGGTGATGGATTGAAGCGTGGGCCCATCGTTGGTGCCAGTGAGATGGATGGTGAGCTGCTGTTGAGAGGAGCTGCCGTGTGGATCGGTGACCTGGAGGTTGACGAGGATGTCTTGATTTTTGCCTTCTTGGAGATGGTTGTAAGCGGAGTTGCTTGGATCGAAGGACCAGGAGCCGTCGGGATTGATGACAAAGCCTGCCGGGAGATTATGAGGTGATATGGCTGAAATGATCAGAGATGCTTGAGGATCATCTGGATCAGTGACCGTTAGTTGACCACTGCGAATCGCGCCACCTTCGATTGCTGGATAGACCAGTGTGGAGCTGAATACTGGTTTGTCGTTAATCGATGCGACGTTGAGCGAGAGTGTGGATTGATCGGTGGAAGAGCCGTCAGTGACGGTGTAGTGAATGGGAGGAACTGCACCGTTCCAGTTCTGATCTGGAGTGAAGGAGTAAGCGCCTTGGGCATCGAGCGAGAAGGATCCGATGCCTGGGATATTGACGGTTTGCCCTGGCGTGAACGTTCCAGGGAGGCCATCGATGGAGAAGTCTTGGATGGAGACAGGCCCATCAGGTGAGGAGGTGCCAGTGAGGAGCTGTCCAGCGATGGAGGAATCTTCTTTCAGAGATGCGCATTCATCTGCATCCGAGAAAGGATCATCAACGGGATTGACGTTGAGGGAGAGTGTGGATTGATCAGTGGAAGAGCCGTCGGTGACGGTGTAATGAATGGGAGGGACTGCACCATTCCAGTTCTGAACTGGAGTGAAGGAGTAAGCGCCTTGTGCATCGAGCGAAAAGGATCCGACGCCTGGGATGTTGACGGTTTGGCCTGGCGTGAACGTCCCAGGAAGGCCATCGATGGAGAAGTCTTGGATGGAGACAGGCCCATCAGGCGAGGAGGTGCCTGTGAGGAGCTGTCCAGCTTTGGAGGAATCTTCTTTCAGAGATGCGGATTCATCTGCATCAGAAATGGGCTGAGAAGAACCTGAGTTTGTCGGTGCAACTCCGTCAGAGTGATCTTGCTTTATCGCGCTAGCGTGATCTGTGACATGCTCCTGGTTGGGGCTTGTGAGCTGATGAGCTTCTGGCGTGCTATCCGTGACTGGTCGCACGTCCGATTCGTGATCTGCGGCTATTTGTTCAGACGTCTCTCTCTCGTCATCAAAGGTTGCTGCGACTAAATTTTGTCGTGTATTGCCGGATTGCTCTGGTTCAGGGGGGGGCGTGCTGTTTTCAAGCACGCTGTCGTTGTTGCCGGTTCGGGTAGGCATGGTTGCGTCTCCATGCAAAGGAACCAGGCTCTCGCCTGCAATGGAGGTCTGCCTTGCTGACTGGCTCTTGCTTGGCTCCTCGACTGCCTCATAGGTCTCCCCTGATCCGTGATGAAGATTCTCGAGCCCCAGCAGGCGTTTGATCCGCCCCTTCAGGGTTTGGCCGCTTGAGTTCTTGGGCGTTGCTATGTCGCTTGGTGCATGGCTGCCCGTTTCCCCCTGCGCCTCGCTGGAAGCAGTGCTGCCATGGGCCTCAGCGGCGGCAGAACTGGCCGTTTCGCCTCCTCCCTGAGCACCCTGCGCTTCGTTGAGGGGATCCATACCGATCGGTGAGCTGTCCTGGACCTCAGCCTAAGAAGGCCTACAGGTGTTGCCATCACCCAATCAGGTGATAGCAGCGTGTCAGAACCCTGTTTTCTCAGTAAATTTTGGGCATTGAGGAATCGTCCAAGTGTCTGTGACCCCAAAAGGAGTGGTCAGACCAGCGACCGAGGCTCGGATACGGGCTCTGAGCTCTGGATTTCAAGGCAAGGACTACACAGTATTGATTGCGTCCACCATCGCGATCAATTTGATCGTTCTAGCCATTCCGCTTTATATCAATCGGATTTACACCTCAGTGGTGCCGGAGCAGGCCGGCGACAGCCTCGCTGGCATCACCATTCTTCTGGCGGCCGTACTTGTGCTGGATGTGGTGTTGAAGGCTCTGCGTAGCTGGGTGCTGACCTGGCTCGGCGCATCCACTGAGCACCGTCTTCGAATGGAGGCGGTGCGTTCTGTGTTGGGGGCGTCTGCAGAGGACGTCGCGCAGCAACCCCTCCAGGCTCGAATGACCCAGCTGCGCAGCCCAACCACCCTTCGCAATCGTCTCGAGCAGCAGTGGTTGGTGCGCCGAGTGGATCTTCCCTTTTCTCTGGTGTATCTGATCGTTCTCGGCCTGATCGGTGGTTGGTTGATTCTGCCTCCAATCCTTCTGGCTCCCGTCTTTGTGTTGATGGCAAAGAGGGCAGCTAATGAAGCCGTGCAAAGTACCCGTCATCATCATGATCTTGAGGTGAATCGCAATCAGCTTGTTGTCAATGGATTGGCCCTGGCTTCTACGATCAAAACGCTCAATCTTGAAGGCTTTCTGATCAGGCGTTTGGAGCCGCTGCAGGAGCGACTGAGCCGTCGTTCTTTTGAGCAGGAATCTGCCACGGCCAAACTACAGAATCTATCGGCCTTGTTTTCTCAACTTAATCAGCTATTGATTGTGAGCATTGGTGGCTGGTTGGTGATTCAGCAGGATCTCACCACCGGAGCTCTTGCTGCTTGCACTCTTCTCAGTGGTCAGGTGTCGGCACCATTGGGCAAGCTCTTTTCAGCGGATGGTCAGCGTGCCAATCAACAGCAAGCGACATTCGATTATCAACAAGTGTTGGACTTATCCCAGGAAACTAACCTGTTGGCTGGTTGTGATCAGCGAACCAATGACGCTACTCTGCATCTTGCCGGTCAGGTGTTAAGGCCTGGCGAGACCGTCCTGTTACTTGGAGGATACCCTGGCCAATCCACATCGCTTCTCGATTCTATTCTGGCAGCGAACGATAATAATCCCTTTGAACTGAGTTTTGCTGACAGATCTTTGACTGCCTATCGTAAAACCTGGTTGCGTCGCCAGCTGGTGCGTCTCAAGTCTGAGCCCAAGCCTTTCCGTGGCACCTTGTTGGAGTCGATGACTGGTTTTGAAGTGAACACCCGGGCGTCCGATGCTCTTGCTCTATGTGAACGCCACGGTGTTGCCTCACTGATCAAAACATTGCCCAGGGGCTATGATACTACGATTGGTGAGATGCAGGATTACCCGCTTGCTGTGGGCTTGCGTTTTCGCATGAGTGTGATTCAGGCACTTCTAGACTCGCCATTTGCTTTGATTCTGGATGGCGCTTTCCCGCAGGTTGGCACTGATGCATTGCAATGGTTGCTAGGTCTTCAGATCGATTGCGCGCGCTTGATTGCATTGCAGAATCCTCCCACGCGCCTGCCTGAGTCATTCCGTCGACTGTCCTGGGAGGGTGATCGTCTTGTGGAGGTGTCGTCGTGATCACACGAGAGGAGTTGTTTCATCTATTCGCCAATAGTGAATCGTCAGCAGCCCGCATCTTGCCTGACCTTCTTGATGGTCTTGCCTGGATCGGTGAGCCTGTGCAATTGCGCAATGCGCTCAGCGGTAGCCCCTTGCATATGGATGGTGTCGACCTTCTGAACACCCTGGCGAATCTCGGCTATCGATGGGATGTCAGTCGTTTCCGCGGTTTATTGACACCCAGTCAACTGCCTCCATTGGATTTTCCTGTGTTGATCCGTGGGCAACGCTCGCAAGATTTCCTCCTGATCAAAGACGATCAACAGCTTCGCAATGCTCTGCCGCGTTTCCGCCGTCTGTTTGTTTATAGCTTTCGGTTTGAACCGCAAACCATCTCTGAGCAAAGACAATGGTTTCAGGCACAGGTCCTTCGTTTTCGCGGGAGTATTGCCGAGCTTTATGTGATGACATTGTTCATTACTCTCCTGGCATTGGTTCTTCCGTTTTATATCCGTGCTGTTTACAATCTGGAGATACCTGGCGGTCAGGTTCGCGATCTCTTTGGTTTGTTGCCATTTGCGGCCCTGGGGGTGACGTTGCAGATGTGGCTTACGCAGCGTCGCCAGGCCCGCCTGGCTGATCTCGGCGCAGAACTGGATATCACCATTTGTATTCGTGTGCTGGAGAAATTGATGCTTTTGCGTCTTCCTCAGCTCGAGCGCTACACCCCGCTCTCTTTGGCCAGTCGCCTCCGGGGATTTCAAGGTCTTCGCACCTACGTAACAGGCCCCCTAGCTCAGGCCTCGTTGGATTTACCTTTTATTGTCGTTTATCTGATTGCAATTGGTGTCATGAGTGTCCCCTTGATGGTGCTCACTCTTGTGATGGTGTTGGTCTGTTTTGGCGGTGTCTATGTTGTCGGGAAGGCTGCACGCGCTGTTCAGCAGCCCCTCAGTCGTAACCCATCCAATCTGGAACCATTGCTCCTCGATCTTCTGGATCATCACGGTCGCATTAAGCGGACTGGGATGGAGCGAATCTGGTATTCCAGAATTGAGCAGGCATCCAGTGAGGCGGCGATTCAAGGTCTTGCTCCTTTACGTCTGCAACAACTGTTATCGATTCTGACCGGCGAATTTGCACAACTTACAGGGGCACTTGTTCTGGCCACAGGAGCTGGACTGGCAATTGCAGGGGGCAGTGGAATTGAACTGGGCACCATGATTGCTGCCATGTTTTTTGTGTGGCGGGTCTTTCGTCCGATTCAAATGGGCTATCAGGCTTTGAGTCGTTGGACGCAGATTAAGCCAAGTTTGGATCAGCTCAATCGTTTGATGGCTGCAACCGATGTGGAGCCGAGCTCCTCCCTTACAGCGCGCTGGGTGCTGCCCATGCCTAGTGGTGCTGTGGAGCTCAGCAATGTCACCCTCCGTTTGAACTCTTTGCAGGATCCTGCGCTCACTCAGGTGAATCTCAGCATTGAGGCTGGCAAGTTGGTTGTGTTGAGTGGACCAGAAGGCTCTGGCACATCCACGCTGCTTCGGGTGATCGATTCTCAAATTCAGCCTGGTAGTGGTGTTGTTCGCTTTGACGGTGCTGATTCCCGGCAGTTTCCTCTGACACAGCTTCGTGAAGCGATCGACTTCTTACCTGAGCAGCCAGGACTTTTCAGTGCCACACTGCGAGAAAATATGCTGATCGTCGACCCCTTCATCGCCGACTCTGCAATTGAAGAAGCCCTCCTGGCAATGGGCCTGAGTGAACTGCTTGAGGCTCGCGGTTTGGATCGACTTGTTAGTGGACAGGGTGCGCATGCCCTGCCGTCTCATCAGGCACAGGCGATTGCAATCGCACGTTTGTTCCTGAGCCCTCAGGCGATCCTCTTAATGGATCATCCATTCCGGCATTTAGATATCAATGGAAGTCGTTCATTGCTGAATCTACTCAAGCAACGGAAAGGCAAGGGAACCACTCTTGTTGTCTCGGATGAACCTCAGCTTCTTGAGATTGCCGATCAGTTGGTTTTGATGAAGGCTGGCACTGTCAGCTTCTCTGGTACCCCTCAGGAGCTATTGGAAGCCCAGAAGAAAGCAGCGATGCAACAAGCTGCGTTGGCCGCGTTGGGAGGTTCTCCACCGTCCGAATAAATAGTCGCTTTCAAATCCCACATTCCCCTTTTTGTAATGTCTCTTTCCTCACCCAATTCCACCAGTTCTGGCAAGTTGAATCCGCCTGATCCACCTGATGCCCAGGAGCTTTCGCTTTGGCAGATGCGGGCCGACGAGGCTGACAGAGCTTTCGGTCACGGTCGCCGAGCCGAGGCTTTATCCCTCGAGGCCGGCCAGGTTCCCCCTAACCTCAGCCGTTGGCTTCTCGGTAGCACGGCCATCCTGGCGGGTTCCATCGTCGTGTCTGCCCTTGTTCCGATTCAGGATTATGTGATTGCATCCGGAGAAATTGAACCTGCAGGTGATATTCAGAAGGTGCAGCATCTTGAGGGTGGCATAATTCGTGCCCAGCTTGTTGAGGAGGGGGAGCGGGTTCGCAGGGGTGAAGTCCTTCTTCAGCTCAATGAGGGGGAAATCGGTTCACAAGAGCAACAGACAGCGACTCGAATTACCAACCTCACGCTAGAACAGCGTGAACTGCGTAAGGCTCTCGGGGAGGAGGCGATCAACAGCACGCAACGGACACCCGCGAAGCCGTCTGCTGAAGTGGAGAAGGCTTTTGCAGATCTTCTGAATCAAAAGTCACAGGATATTCAGCGTCAGATCAAGATTGCTGACCAGCGTCTCGCCACACTCAAGGCCAAGCGTAAGGAGTATCTCGACGAAGTTGCTTTGCTTAAGCAACAAACTAAGGCTTATGAGGCTTTAGATAAGGCCGGTGCTATTGCTCATAATGATGTTTTGGAGGCGGAACGTCGTATTGCATCCACAGAAACGCTTCTGGCAGAGCTTGATGGCACGATTCAGGAGACTGAAACTCAGCGCTTTGAGCTGCGAGCAAAGCTACGCACAGACATTCTTGAGCAGTTGGCCGATGTCACCAGTGAAAAAGCCGAACTACAGAGTGTTCTTGGCCAGCAGTTGGATGAATTAGAGCGATTACAGGTTCGATCACCCGTTGATGGGATTGTGAAAAGCTATGTCGTCAAGACAGTTGGCGGAGTGATTGCGCCTGGCTCTGTTGTCGCTGAGGTGGTTCCCGTGGGCGACGATCTGGAGGGTTTCTTGAGAGTTAAACCAGCTGACATCGGTAATGTGTCGGTTGGTCAGCGGGTGGAGCTGAAGGTTCAGGCCTATGACTACAGCCGCTATGGAACGATCTCCGGGAAGGTGAAGTCGATTTCGGCTGGAACATTCCAGGATGAAAAAACTGGCCAACCCTATTATAAAGTAAGAGCTGTTCTTGATCGCGATTACGCTGGCAAGGTAAAGGGCAAGAACCTTCTAGTTCCTGGTATGACTCTGACGGCAGATATCCTGACGGATCGTACGAATCTATTGATGTACCTCTTGGGGCCGATTAGGCGCGGCTTTGGTGATGCGTTCCGGGAAGAGGGTGGCTAATTGCCGCTATCGCTAGTCGTCGTCGTTGTAGTTGGCTCAGCAGTCAACTTCTGCGGTGTTGCTCCGGCACTTTCTTCATGATGGCTCCAATTCCGGAAGCATCTTGTCCTTGGTGAGATTGTCACTATCCACCAGTGTGCCTGTTTTCATGTTCCGGGTTGACCACCTGTCTTCCTCTCCAAAGGAGAACTGAATGCTCAAGATCCTGGTTGCGTTCTCATGCGGCTTCGCAGTGGCCTGCTTTATCGGCTTACAAGCCTGCCCCTCGTTCCTTGATGGGGGTGGCATCCTCAGGGAGCCCTTTGCTTTGATCCCGCTGGGTGCCCTGAGCACTCTCATCACCCTTTCAGGTGGCGGAGTGCTCGTGTTCAAAAGGATTCGGCGCCAAACCTCTCATCAACCATGAGCCATTGCAGCGCCCTGGTCGCAGCCGTATCGCGTCTCCTTAGGCATTCACACGTTGAGTGATCCCGGCCAACGCCAGCTACAGCGCTCCAGGGTTGTTTGTGCTTGCACCTGGGTGGCCCCCATCTCCCGTTCCAGGTGCAGATGACGGCAGTGGGGCTGTTCGGCCAGGGCATTGATCAGCGCCGAAGCATGGGCGATCACCCACACCTGCGTGCGTTCGGCTGCTGCCTGAATCAGCCGAGCCAAGGGTGCCAGGAGCTCTGGGTGCAGGCTGCTTTCCGGTTCGTTCAACACCAATAGGGGTGGCAGCCGCGGGCTGAAGAGTGCCACGGTCAGGAGGAGATAGCGCAGGGTTCCATCGGAGAGTTCTGCTGCCTCCAGCGGTCGCAGTAGTCCTGGCTGATGCACATTCAGTCGAAACAGTCCACCATCGTTCTGCACGCTGAGGTGGCATCCCGGAAAGGCATCATTCATTGCCTGTTGCAGGCCGTTGCCATCCCCATTTTCAAGGATGGTCTGCACCGCGGCCGGTAAATCACTGCCATCGCCGCTGAGGGCAAAGCAACGGGTTCCCACCCGCGGCTGCCGGTCCGGTGCACCGGGATCGGTGCGGAAGCTGTCGTAAAAGCGCCAACTGAGGATCTGCTCACGCAGCAGCATCACCTCCGGTTGCGGCTCTGGATCAAATCCGCGCTGAAAGATCGATTGGTCGGGATCAGGCTGGGCGCCTGAACTGCTGAGCACCGCCCGGGGGTGAAAGCTCTCGCCCGCCCAGATCCATTCCCCTTTGAGCTGGGGGTCAAGGGCAAAGGCGCTCTGGCGTTCCTGTGGGTAGCCCAGTTCCACGGCATAGGAAAAGGGCTCGGCCGCAAACCCCAGGCGTAGCCGCACCGCCTGCTGGCGCGGCCCTCCTTGAACAGGCTGCGCGCCTTCGCGCATTGCCCGGCTGAGGCGCTCCGGACCGGCCCACATCACTGCTGGCAGGCCTCCCTCCTGGGCCAACGCTCCCACCATCGTTCCTCGCGCTGCGGCTGTGAGTAAGCGCAGGGCTCGGTAGAGGTTCGATTTGCCACTGCCGTTGGCGCCGGTCACCAGCGTGAGCTGGCCGAAGGGCACCACGACGTTCTGCAGGGAGCGATAGCCGCTCACGGCGAGGCGGTGAATCATCGCGTTGGTTCGGCCTGCACTCTCATCTTTCCCTTCTGCTCACACGTTGTCCTCTGGCTTGAGGATCGATTTCACAAATATCAGAATGCTTTCGGCGATTGTTCGCGCCTGGCCGGAATCTTTGGCGTCAAACCGATCGACTGGAGCTTCGTCGTCTTGGGGATACCGGGTTTCGCTGCTCATTCTGCTGAGAGACTTGACATGCAGTTCTTTCAGAGCGTTGCTGTTGACTCCCTGTTGCTCCAGTGCGTTGATGAGTCGATCGAGAGAATGACTGTATGGCGGTAAGACGCCAAGAGAAATCAGGGCGCCTTTGAGTGCCTTCTCTGCGGCCTGGCTGTAGTGATAACAGGCCTGGCTGTGAAATCCTTTCGCCTCAGTGAGCTGGCCCACGGCGAGATCGCTGTTTGCTTGTCGCAGCCAGGCTTGAACGCGTGTCGTCATCCCTTCGCTAAGCACAGGGCATCTCGGCTGATTGCTTGCCAATAGGGATCCTGGCTGCAGCGAAGCCGCTCCCATTCCGTTGTTGACAGGGCCAGAACATCGTCGGCTACTTGATGGCTGAACACCGCATCAGCCAGGGTCTCGGCATCTTCGGAGGTGGCGGCAATGGCGAGCATGTCGACATCGGAGTAAGCATCCCAATCTCCTCTTGCCAGTGAGCCAAACAGCCAGAGGCTGCCCCCGGGACAACCAACGACCAGTCGTTCAGCTGAGTCCCGCAGATCCGCAAGACGCCGTTGAAGTTTGCGCTCGCGGATCTCCGCCACAGTGTTGGAGTTGCTTGGAGGGGATGCCATGGCCAAAGCTTAAGCAGCTTGTTGCGCTCCAGCTGAAGCAACAAAAAACCCCCGCCTTGCGGCGAGGGTTGGGGCAATCTCGACTGATCGAGCTGATCAGTCGAGGTCGGGCATGGCCAGGGTGGGCTCGGCCTGACGGTCGATGCCTTTTTCAAAGCCAGCAGCAGCAGCGCGGGCGCGGCCGGCATGCCAGAGGTGACCCACCAGGAAGAAGAAGGCGAGCACGAACTGGGTCGCAGCCAGCCACTGGCGGATGTTCACGAAGTTCACCGAGTTGGGTTCGGTGATGATGCCGCCCACGGAGTTGATCGACGCGTTGGGCGCGTGGGTCATGTACTCAGCAGCGCGACGCACCTGCCAGGGCTGGATGTCGTTCTGAAGCTTGTCGAGGCTCAGACCGTTGGGCCCACGCAGGGGCTCCAGCCAAGGACCACGGAAGTCCCAGAAGCGCATGGTTTCACCACCGAAGATGATCTCGCCGGTGGGGGAGCGCATCAGGTACTTACCCAGACCGGTGGGACCCATGGCGGAACCAATGTTGGCGCCGAGGCGTTGGTCACGCACCAGGAAAGTGAAGCTCTGGGCCTGGGAGGCTTCGGCGTTGGTGGGGCCGTAGAACTCCGAGGGGTAGGCGGTGTTGTTGAACCAGATGTAAGCCGAGGCGATGAAGCTCATGAAGCTCAGGGCGCCGAGGCTGTAGCTCAGGTAGGCCTCACCGTTCCAGATGAAGGCGCGTCGCACCCAGCCGAAGGGCTTGGTGATCACGTGCCAGATGCCACCGAAGATCAGGGTCAGACCCAGCCAGATATGGCCACCGATGATGTCTTCCATCGAGTTCACACCGATGATCCAGCCCTCGCCACCGAAGGGGGCGCGGAACAGATAACCGAAGATCACACCGGGATCCAGGGTGGGGTTGGTGATTAGACGCACGTCACCACCGCCGGGGGCCCAGGTGTCGTAGACGCCACCGAAGAACATCGCTTTGAACACCAGCAGCAGCGCACCGACCCCAAGCAGGATCAGGTGGTAGCCAATGATGTTGGTCATCTGGTTCTTATCGCGCCAGTCCTGGGAGAAGAAGGTGGAGTAGTTCTCCAGAATTTCAGGACCGCGCAGGGCGTGGTAAAGACCGCCTAGGCCGAGCACGGCGGAACTGATCAGGTGCAGCACACCCACCACGAAGAAGGGGTAGAGATCGGTGACCTCACCGCCGGGGCCTACGCCATAACCCAGGGTGGCGACGTGGGGGAACAGGATCAGACCCTGTTCATACATGGGCTTGTCGAAGGTGAAGTGGCTCACCTCGAACAGCATCATGGCGCCGGCCCAGAACACCATCAGGCCTGCGTGAGCCACGTGGGCACCGAGCAGACGGCCGGACAGGTTGATCAGACGGGCATTGCCAGCCCACCAGGCATAGCCGGTGGAGTCGAGGTCTTTGCCGCCAGTGGCGACAAGACCAGCATCAAAGGGCGTTTCCACGGGGCAGAACCTCTTCAGGGAAGACGAAGTTTTCGTGCGGCTGGTCAGCCGGTGCCATCCAGGCACGCAGACCTTCATTCAGAAGGATGTTCTTGGTGTAGAAGGTCTCGAATTCGGGATCTTCTGCAGCGCGGATTTCCTGTGACACGAAGTCGTAGGCGCGCAGGTTGAGGGCCAGGCCGATGATGCCGATGGAGCTGGTCCACAGGCCCATCACAGGCACGAACAGCATGAAGAAGTGCAGCCAGCGCTTGTTGGAAAAGGCGATCCCGAAGATCTGGCTCCAGAAGCGGTTGGCGGTGACCATCGAATAGGTCTCTTCTTCCTGGGTGGGCTCGAACGCCTTGAAGGTGTTCGACTGTTCACCGTCCTCAAACAAGGTGTTTTCCACGGTGGCGCCGTGGATAGCGCAGAGCAGAGCACCGCCAAGGATGCCGGCCACGCCCATCATGTGGAAGGGGTTCAGGGTCCAGTTGTGGAAGCCCTGCAGGAAGAGCAGGAAGCGGAAGATCGCTGCCACACCGAAGCTGGGCGCGAAGAACCAGCTGCTCTGGCCGAGGGGGTACATCAGGAAGACGCTGACGAACACCGCAATCGGACCGGAGAAGGCGATGGCGTTGTAAGGACGGATGCCAACGAGACGGGCGATCTCGAACTGACGCAGCATGAAGCCGATCAGGGCGAAGGCACCGTGCAGAGCCACGAAGGCCCAGAGGCCGCCGAGCTGACACCAGCGCACGAAGTCACCCTGGGCCTCAGGGCCCCAGAGCAGCAACAGGCTGTGGCCCATCGCATCAGCGGGGGTGGACACCGCAGCGGTGAGGAAGTTGCAACCTTCCAGGTACGAGGAGGCGATGCCGTGGGTGTACCAGGAGGTGACGAAGGTGGTGCCGGTGAGCCAACCACCGATGGCCAGATAGGCCGTGGGGAAGAGGAGAATGCCGGACCAGCCGACAAAAACGAAGCGGTCGCGCTTGAGCCAGTCATCGAGGACGTCGAACCATCCCCGCTGTGGCGCGCGTCCTACAGCGATCGTCATGAGGGTGAACGGTGCGGAAATCCGCAGGCTGTGGGATACCCGGCGACCTTAACAATCTCAACGCAGTGTGTGAGGCCGAGATCCAGCAGCTGAAATCCGTTGTATTGAAACGCTTCTCCGGCCGCTCGGAGGTCACAATGGTCGCTTCCTCAGGGCTCCAATGGCGGCCGATCTGCTCGAACAACCGGTGGTGGGATCCCGCCGCCTCTCCAATGTGCTGGTGGCGCTGATGGTCAGCATCGGCGGTATCGGCTTTCTGTTTGCCTCGCTCTCCAGCTACCTGGGTCGCGATCTTCTGCCCCTGGGCCACCCCGCCGGCCTGGTGTTCGTACCTCAGGGCCTTGTGATGGGCCTCTACAGCATCGCTGCGGCCCTGCTGGCCACCTACCTCTGGGCGGTGATTGCCATTGACGTGGGCGCCGGCACCAACCGTTTCGATAAAGCCGCCGGTGTGGTCACGATCTCCCGGCGTGGCTTCCGCAGGCCGATCAGCGTGGAGATTCCCCTCAAAGATGTGAAGGCGGTGAAGGTGGAGGTGCGCGATGGCTTCAATACGCGCCGGCGGGTGTCCTTACGTGTACAGGGGCGTCGCGACATGCCGCTGACCCGTGTGGGCGAGCCCCTGCCCCTGGCCCAGCTGGAACAGGATGGGGCTGAACTGGCCCGTTTCCTCGGCGTCAATCTCGAAGGTCTCTGAGCGATGAAGCGTCCCTCCTGGATCACCTCGGCCCTGAGCCTGTTGCTGTGTCTGCCGTTGCTGGTGAGCTGTGCCCGCTCCACCACCGCTTCGGTTCCAGCCGGTTGCGCCCAGGCGAGCAGCCCCTGCCTCACCGGAAAGGCCACGGTGCAGATGACCACCAATCGCGGTGCCATCACGCTGGAGATCAACGGCGATGCCGCCCCGGTCACCGCTGGCAACTTCGTGGATCTGGTGAAGCGCGGCGTTTACAACGGCACCGTGTTTCACCGGGTGGTGCGCGAGCCCGTTCCCTTCGTGGTGCAGGGCGGCGATCCCGCTTCTAGCGATCCCAAGACCCCCAAAAACAGCTACGGCACCGGCAGCTTTGTGGATCCCGCTACGGGGCAGGCCCGCTTCATTCCGCTGGAGGTGAAATTCCGTGGTGAGGATCAACCCCGCTACAGTCGCGTCAGCACCAATCCCAGCGATCTGCTGCAGATCGAGCTCGCCCATGAGCGGGGCTCTCTGGCGATGGCACGCTCCCAGGCACCCGATTCCGCCAGCGCCCAGTTCTATATCGCCCTCCGGCCCTTGCCGGAGCTCGATGGCCGCTACGCCGTGTTCGGGCGAGTGACCAAGGGCATGGAAGTCGTGGATGCAATCCAGCAAGACGACAAAATCATCAAAGCCGAACTGCTCAAGCCCTGATCGGTCCAGGCGATCACGTCAGGCGGGCACCCGGTTGCCGCTGATGGCTGCCTTCAAGAGTTCCGTGTTCACACCGGAAGCCCGCTCCAGGGCCACCTTCCCCGTGCGGGCGATCTCGAGAATGCCGTAGGGGGCCATCAGCCGTTCCAAGGCCACCAGTTTGCCCGGATCGCCCACCACTTCCAGGGTGAGGGCTTCATCGGCCACGTCCACCACCTTGGCGCGAAACACCTGCACCAGATCGAAGATGGCGCTGCGCTGCTCCGCCGGCGCGGCCACCTTCAGCAGCATCAGTTCCCTCTCCACTGCGGGAATCTGCGAGAGATCGAGCACCTGCAGCACGTTCACCAGCTTGTCGAGCTGATGGGTCATCTGTTGCAGGGTGTGGTCATCGCCGTCCACCACCATCGTCAGCCGGGATCGCCCATCGGATTCCGCCGGCCCCACGGCCAGGCTGTCGATGTTGAAGCCCCGGCGGGCGAACAGGCCGGCGATGCGGCTGAGGGCGCCGGATTCGTCTTCCACCAGCACGGACAGGGTGTGCTTCATGCCCCTCGAACAGGTCCCATAGGAGTGTTGATGGCATCCAAACTACGGTCCAGCCAGGCCAGCACCGTGGCGTGGAACGCCTCGGGCCGTTCATCGTGGGGGCAGTGGCCGCTCTCTTCCACCACCGCCAGCTCGAGCCAGGGATGCTGGCGTTGCAAACGTTCTCCAATCATGTAGGGAACGAAGCGATCCTGCCGGCCCCAGAGCAGCAGCAGGGGCGTTGCCTGATCCTGAACGGCGAGTTGTTCCAGCAGGGCCGGTGCGGTGGCGCCGCGCGGGCGCAAGGCCATGCCGATGCTCATCGCCCTCAGGGCGCGGGCGGCACTCCTGCGTCGCGCCGGTCGGGCGATCAGGTGCTGCAGCTCCCGGTCGTGACGGATCGAACGTCGGTAGGCACCCTGCAGGCCTAGCCGCAACAGCCCGGTGCGGCTGATCACGGGCAGGAGCAGTTCCAGGGGCAAGAGACGCATCGCCAGCACCACCAGCGGCCGGCGAAGCCGCCGCCAGCGCCTGGGGCGCCGCAGGGGCAGCGGTTGGATCAGGGCTGGATCGGGGAGCGGCGCCGCCGCCACCGCCGCCACCAGGTCGGGCCGAAGCACGGCAGCGGTAAGGGCGGTGAGCCCACCGAGTGAATGCCCCACCAACACCGCCGGCTCCCTCGCCGGCACGTCCACCACCTGCTCGAGGAAGGCGTTCACCTGGCGGCCCCAGAGACGGTTGTCGAGCGGGCGCTGCCGCCGATGCCCGGGTTGGTCGGAGCGGCCGAACCCGATCAGATCGAGGCTGTAGACCCGAAAGCCGGCGGCGGCGAGGGGAGCGGCGTTGTGGCGCCAGTGGTCGCTGCTCGCTCCGAAACCGTGCAACAGCACCAGCGGTCGCCCCTGCTCCGGGCCAAGGGCGCGCCAGTGGCATCGCAAACCCTGCCAGTGCCAATCGCCGCCGTCGCCCCAGTCCGCCCCTGTCTTGAGACCGGCGGATGCAGCCGTCGGAGCAATCTGGTGAATGGTTGCCTCCACAGCCCCTGGGCCAGGTTCCCTCTCACTATCGCGAAGGCGCTGCGGACCTGAGCCTTGGGCCGGGGTTCTTTCGGCCCGAGTCGCGCCCTGCCCGTGATTGTTCGGTGTTGCTCGCGGCCTGGCAGCGGCGACAGGCCCCCGAGCGCTCCCTCCGCTGGCTCGATCTGATGGCCGGCTGTGGCATCCGTGCCCTGCGTTGGGGGTTGGAGGCCGCGTCTACCAGTCCAGGGCCTCTCGAACTCTGGGTCAATGACGCCGATGACGCTCGCAGGGCGCTTCTGCGCGCCAACCTCGCCCGCCTGCACGGCGGCGAAGGGAGCCCGGAGTCGTTGCTTGTGGAGCAACGCTCGCTGCCGGCGGAGGTGTTGTTGCGCCAGGCCTATCTCGAGCAGCGTTATTTCGATCTGATCGATCTTGATGCCTTCGGCTGCCCCAACGGCTTGTTGCAGGCCACCCTCCAGGTGCTGGCCTTCGAGGGGATCCTGTTGCTGGCCAGCACCGATGGCCGCTCCCCCACGGGCCACGACCGATCGGCGGCGGTGCGGCGATTCGGCGCAGCGGCCCGCGCCCATCCCGCCAGCTGGGAGATCGCCCTGCGGTTGCAGCTGGCGGCCCTGGCCCGGGAGGCTTGGTTGATGGGTCGTGGTCTCGAGCCGCTCTTGTCCTTCAGCGACGGTCGCACCTTCCGGTTGGCGGTGCGCTTGCGCCAGCGTCTCGCTGCCGGGGAGGAGTGTCAGCTCGGTCTGCTCGCCCGCTGCGAGGCCTGCGGTGCCCAGGCGAGTCAGTCGATGCTCCGCTTGCAGGGCTGGCCGGCCTGTGCCTGCCCAGCCGGTGCTGGGCGCTGGGCGGTGAGTGGTCCGCTCTGGCTGGGACCGCTCCAGCAGCCCGCCTTGCTGTTGGCGTTGCCGCAGCTGGGTGCGGGGATGCAGGGCGGCGTGGCGCCGGCCAGCGCGCGGCTGCTGGCGCGCCTGGCCGCTGATCCAGGCTCGCCTTTGCTCTGTTGGTCGACGGCGGAACTGGCTCGCCGCTTGCGGCTGAACGGCCCTCCGGCGGTGGCGGCCGTGGTGGAGGCGTTGCGCGCGCAGGGCCATCAAGCCCTGGCCAGTGGGGTGATGGCGGGCCAGCTGCGCACGGATGCCCCCTACGCCCTGTTGTTGCAAACCTGCCGCCATTTGGGGCGTGAGGATCGTTAAATGGTGGCTGTCATCACTGCCCCACCATGGCCTCGGAGATTTTTGGGACTGCTGCAATCTTCTGGGTGCTGATCCCCGTGGGCCTGGCCGGCGGCGCCCTGCTCCTCAAGCTGCAGAAAGACTGAGTGCCGCGCGGGGGAGGTGGCCGCTTTAGGCTCCTGCCTTGCAATGACGGACCCAATGCAGGTTCTGGTGGTTGGAGGAACCGGCACGCTCGGTCGGCAGATTGCCAGCCGAGCCCTTGAGGCTGGCCATCAGGTGCGCTGCATGGTGCGGACACCCCGAAAGGCTGCGTTTCTGCAGGAGTGGGGTTGCGAACTCACCCGGGGTGATCTTCTCGAACCCGCAAGTCTCGATTACGCCCTGGATGGGGTCGACGCGGTCATTGATGCTGCCACCAGTCGTCCGAATGATCCCCGCAGCGTCTACGAGACCGACTGGGACGGCAAGCTGAACCTGTTTCGCGCCTGCGAAACGGCCGGAGTGAAACGGATCGTGTTTCTCTCGCTGCTCCTGGCGGATCAGTACCGCCAGGTGCCGCTGATGGAGATCAAATCCTGCACGGAGCAGTTGCTACGGGACTCGGATTTCGACTACACGATCCTTCAGGGTGCGGCCTTCATGCAGGGGGTGATCGGCCAGTTCGCCATTCCGGTGCTTGAGAGCCAGACCGTGTGGGTGAGTGGCAGCCCCACGGCGATCGCCTACATGAATACGCAGGACATGGCGCGGTTTGCAGTGGCGGCCCTGGAGCGTGACGAGACCATACGGGGCAGCTATCCGGTGGTGGGTCCGAAGGCCTGGAACACCGGCGAGGTGGTGCAGCTCTGCGAGCAGGCCTGCGGCAAATCAGCGCGGGTGTTCCGCGTGCCGCCGGCTCTGCTGGAGCTGATGCGTGGCATTTGCAATTTCTTTGAGCCCGCCGTCAACGTGGCGGAACGCCTCGCCTTCGCGGAAGTCACCGGCGGTGGGGCCCGCCTCGATGCGCCGATGGAAGCCAGCTACGAGGCGTTCGGTCTCGATCCCGCGGAGACCACCACGCTCGAGTCGTATCTCAACGAGTACTACACCACGATTCTCAAGCGTCTGCGCGACATGGAGAAAGACCTCGATAAGGATGCCAAGAAGAAACTGCCCTTCTGAACGCCGCAGACTCGGTGTCGCGCCCTCACACAAGGTAATAGTCGGTTTGTACTAGCGATGCGATAAGGTTGCGTCGGTCTGCCCTTGAGTCCATGTCTGTCGCGCAAGTCAAGAATCTCCAGCGTCGGCTCGACAATCTCGCTGCTGAAGCGGAGCGTGAACTCAGCCGCGCCTGCGGTCATGAGCTCTGGCGCAGCCTTGGCTTCGACGCGTTCGACGGTCTTGAGGATGGCGACCGACGCGCCACCGCGAACTACTACTACGGCCAATGGCAGACCGTTCAGGAGCTGCAGCAAGCTCTGGGCTGACGATCGCCAGAATGGTCGGATTCACTGAACTCACCATGGCGTCCTGCTGCGGCCCTGCGGGCCTTGATCAGACCGATGCGGTGCAGCAGCGGTATGGCGCTGCTGCAGCTGAGCGGGAAGCCTGTCTCTGCACCCCTGTGGCCTTTGATGCCGCCCTGCTCGAGGTGATCCCGGCTGAGGTGGTGGAGCGCGATTATGGCTGTGGTGATCCCACCCGCTGGGTGCAGTCGGGTGACACCGTGCTTGATCTGGGCAGCGGCAGCGGCAAGAACGCCTTCATCTGTGCTCAGGTGGTGGGGGCCGGCGGCCGGGTGCTCGGGGTGGATCGCAACGCCGAGATGCTCGCCCTCTCCCGTGCGGCAGCTCCCGTGGTGGCCCAGCGGATCGGTGTGGCCAATGTGGAGTTTCTGGAGGGTGCGATCGAGGCTCTCGACGCCTCCACAGCGAACGGGCAGCCCCTGGTGGCGGATGCCAGCGTTGATCTGGTGCTCAGCAACTGCGTGCTCAACCTGGTGAACCCCTCCGCCCGTGAGCGGTTGCTGGCCAACATCCGGCGTGTGTTGCGCCCCGGCGGTCGGGTGGCGATCAGCGACATCGTCTGCGATCGGCCCGTGCCCCTCGCCCTGCAGCAGGACCCAGATCTGTGGAGTGGCTGCATCAGCGGCGCCTGGCAGGAGCAGGCCTTCCTCGCTGATTTCGAGGCGCTCGGTTTTGAGGACGTGCACTACGCCGATCGCTCCAGCGAGCCCTGGCGCGTGGTGGAGGGCATCGAGTTCCGCGCTGTCACGCTCGTCGGCGTTGTGCCGGCCGGCTGAGCAGGGCCTGGAGGCGGAGCCGTTCCTCAGTGCTCACGGGCCGCCAGGCGCCGGGCGCCAAGCCGTTCAGGTTCAAGGGCAGCCCCCCATCCATCAGATCAATGGCGCTTCGGATCAGGCGCAGGGTGGGCAGCCCAACGGCGGCAGTCATGCGACGCACCTGGCGGTTACGCCCCTCCCGCAGGCTCAATTCGAGCCAGTCGGTGGGGATGGAGCGCCGTTCACGGATCGGTGGCACTCGATCCGGCCAATGCTGGATCTGGTCGTGGCGGAGGCGTTGTGCCCGAGCCGGCAGGGTCTGGCGCCCCTGCACCAGCACGCCGTCGCGCAGCTGCTGCAGTTGCTTGTCGGTCGCGGTGCCCTCCACCTGCACCCAGTAGGTGCGCCAGTGGCCGAAGCGGGGATCGGTGAGGCGCTGCTGGAGCCGCCCTTCAGCGGTGAGCAGCAGCAATCCCTCACTGTCTGCATCGAGGCGCCCGGCGGCATACACCTGGGTTACGGGCACCAGATCTGCCAGGCAGCGCCAACGGCTGCCCGGTTCAGGGGTGAACTGGCTGAGCACGCCGTAGGGCTTGTGCAGCAGCAGGGTCGACTCAGCCGTGGCCACCGAAGCAGAGCAGCAGCGCCTCACCCCAGCTGGAGGCACCGTTGAGGTGGTCGTCGTGCACGTGCTTCATTTTTTCGGCCTGCATTTTCATCAGCGTGGCCTGGGTGAACTCATGGCCCTTTTCGCTGGCCAGATCCACCACGTGCTTGGGGCTTTGGGCTTGGCGCACCTGTTCGCGGACCTGCGAATCGGATTGCACCAGGGAAGCGAAGGCGACCAGAGCGGATTCAGACACGATGACGAAAACTCGTTGCGCCGAGATTAGGTGGAGCTCTGACGTGCCCGCCAGAGATTCACCACCCCGATCGAAATCAGCAACAAGCCGAGGTCGAGGCTGAGGGGAGGAAGAATCATGGCGACGTCGATCGGGGCGTTGACCCTAAGCGCAATCCGGCGGCGAAGGGCTGCAGGCGGCCTTCTAAACTGACTCCAACCTTGCGTTGTGGCACTGCCGGATGATCGAGACTTCGGGTGTGATTGAAAAAGAACAGGGCAACGGGTTTTACCTCGTCACCCTCGAGCAGCCCGCCGGTCACCAGTGCCTCTGCCGTGCCGCCGGCAAGCTCACCAAGTTCCGCATCAAACTCCTCGCCGGCGACAAGGTGCTGGTGGAGATCAGTCCTTACGACCTCACCCGCGGCCGCATCACCTACCGCGAGCGCAATGCCGGTGCTCCGGGAGGTCGCCCCGGTGGCAACCGACCCGGGGGTCCGCGTCGTCGCTGAGGCGGGCCTCAGACAGGCGCCCCCAGCAGAGCTTCGATCGCAGAGCGGAACTCGCTGCGCTGCTTCACGCCGCGCCACTGTTGCTTCAGTTCCTTCCCGAAGAACAGTTGCACGGTGGGGGTGCCATTCACCCCAGCCTGCTGGGCGATCTCCTGATCGGCTTCGATGTCGATCTCCACGCCCTGAGCCCGGCCGTCCAGCTCATCCAGCACACGCTTCAATTGCGGTTTGAGCACGTGGCAGGGGCCACAGCTGGGGGAGGTGTACACCACGAGCAGGGGTTTGCTGCTGTCGTGATAGAGCTTGCGCAGGGCATAACTGCCCTTCTGCCAGAGCGCGTCCGAGTCGTAGGTCATTTCGGTGGTGGTTTCGCTGGCCTGGGGCGTGGCGGCCTGGGCCGGCTCCACGCTGTCGCGGCTCACCAGGCTCGCCAGGTTGTGATGGCTGAGCCAGCGTTCCGCCGCTAGGGCTGCCTGGCAGCCGCTGCCGGCCGCGGTGATGCCCTGGCGCCATTCCGCATCGGCCACATCGCCGGCGGCATACACGCCCTCCACCGAGGTTTCCGGTCGGCCCGGCTGGGTCACCAGATAGCCCTTGGCATCGCAGCTGAGCTGGCCTTGCACCAACTCGGTGTTCGGCGTGTGGCCAATGGCATAGAAGAGGCCGCGCACCGGCAGTTGTCGCTCGTCGCCGCTTTCCCGGTGGCGCAGCCGCAGTGAGGCCAGCCAGTCATCGCCTTCAGCGTCAGCCACCTCGGTGTGCCAGTGCACGGTGATCTGAGGGTTGGCCTGCACCCGATCGGCCATCGCCGCACTGGCACGCAACTGGCCGGAGCGCACGAGCAGATGCACGTGGCTGCCGTATTTGGTGAGATACACCGCTTCTTCGCAGGCGGAATCACCACCGCCCACCACCGCCAGCTCCTCGTTGCGGAACTGGGGAGTGGCGCCATCGCAGATGGCGCAGGCACTGATGCCCTTGCTCCAGAAGCGCTCCTCCTGGGGCAGACCGAGACGGTTAGCGCTGGCGCCGGTGGCGAGAATCACGGCCTGGGCCTGGATGCTGCGGCCGTCGGCTTTGATGCGGAAGGGTCTGCTGCTCAGATCGATCGCATCGGCATCGGCCTCGAGCAGGCGGGTGCCCCAGCGTTCAGCCTGGGCCTTCATCAAATCCATCAGGTCGGGGCCTAGCACCCCGTCGGGGAATCCCGGGAAGTTCTCCACATGGGTGGTGGTCATCAGCTGACCGCCAGGGATACCGCCCCGTTGAAACCCAGTGATCAGCAGGGGGCTGAGATTGGCGCGAGCGGCATAGATCGCCGCGGTGTAGCCGGCGGGCCCCGAACCGATGATCACCAGATTTTCGATGTCGGGAGCGGTGGTGCCGGAGGTGGGGCCAATCTCAGCAGCCATGGCTAAAGCGGAGCGGTTATGAGTTAACTCTAAACCTGGCCTTTGTTCCTTGGCGAGTCAGCCTCAGTGCCAGAGCGATCGCGAGGACGGGGTGACACGACGAGGTGGTGGGCTTAATCTTCTCTTCAGATTTGCAGAGGGTCTTCGGAGTCTTCGCTGAGGCGCGGACGTTTGCTCGGGCCGCGACTCACCATCAACACCGCCTCCTCCAGGAGCTCGGGATGGTCGCCGATGCAGGTGATCCATTCCCGGAATTCTTGGGTGATCGCATAGCTGTCTTCATAGCGCTCAGCGCTGTCGAGAACAGCGATCCGGGTCGTGGCCCAGCATGTGGCGACGCTGACGCGGCGTTCCATTGCTGCATCCATGATCTGCTCCCAGATGGTGACCAGGCTGATGGTTGAAGGGGACCGAACAGGCCTGCATTCGCAGAACGTCGCATTTTTCTCTGCAGAAAGGTGTCGTCAACGCTGCAAAAAGCTGGGAAGTTCGGGAGTGCGCATGCGGATCACGGCCCCGGCTCCATCGTTCACAGCTTCGAGAGGGAGGCTCGGACCGCGCCAGCTGGTGCCTACCCCTTCGTCTGCCGCTCGATCCGGGGCCTGGGTGCGGATCCGGTAAGGCTCGGAGCAGGCCCAGCTGCGGGCGTAGCCCATCAGCAGCGGGTCCGCTGGAGCAAAGATGAAGGAGGGATCCCTGGGGATCGCTTCCGTCGCCGCCCGCTCGCCGCTCATGCGCACGGCCCGGGTGATCCCCTGAATGAAGCGGCTTCGCGTCACCACGGTGGTGAGATACGCCACAACCCGCAGGCGGGGCGCGTCGAACCCTTCGGCGCACATGTCGATGCTGACGAGCCAATCGGCCGTGCCCTTCTCAAACGCGCTCAGGCGCTGCGAGGCCTCCGGATCCTGGGAATGCACCAGATCGACCCGATCGCCCTCCTCGACCAGCAAACGGCTGATGCTGCTGGCGTGGTCGATGTCGCGGGCGATCACCAGCCCAGCCGCCCGGGGGTGGTGTTCGCGCACTTTCGCCAGTTGCCGCCTGGCCCGCAGCAGCAGTTGCAGAGCGATGCTGCTGGAGTCGGAGAGGCGGATGGCCCGCCGCAGGTTGCGGGCCCGCCAGCTCTCCCGTTGTTCGGCGGAGAGCGGCGAAACATCACGATCAGGGAGGCCCTCGCGGCTGTGTTCCACCCAGCCATCCTGAAAACGGAACTCGAGGGGACGCACATCTCCGGCGGCGATCAGCTCTCGTGGCTCCACGCAGAGATCGGGGCTGATCTGGTCCACCAGTTCGCCACCGTTGTCCACGCGCACGCGTCGCGCGGCGCAGAAGGCGAGGTTGTCGGCACGGAACGGGGTGCCGGTGAGGCCGAGCCTCAGGCGACAGTGTTGGCTGAGATCGAGAAAGGTGCGTCCCCAGATCGGCCCATCCGCTTCCTCCGGATCCACCCCCAGATGGTGGGCTTCATCGGCGATCGCCAGCAGTCCCTCCGGGCACCAGTGCGCCAGCGCCTCAAATAAGCTCAGCCGTTGCCGCCCGGCTCCCTGGTAAGTCACCAGCCAGCCATCGGCCTGGCGATGGTCTCCATCCGGAGTCCACTCCACCAGCTCCAGACCCACCCGACTGGCGGAACTGCGCCACTGCTGCAGGATCGAGGTGCGATGGCAAAACACCATGAAGTGCTGCAGTCGCCCTTCGGCCTGCATGCTGCGGAAGCTCAACAGCGCCCCCAGGGTCTTGCCGGCTCCCGGCCCGGCATGCACGAGCACATCGCGGCCGGCCGTGCTGGCGGGATCAAGGCGCCGCCGCAGCAACTGAATCAGCTGTTGCTGCCAGAGCCGCGGCCGGATGTCCGCACCACCGCTGAGCTGAAACGAGGTTGAGGTGATCGGCCCGCCCCGGAAGATAGGTCTTTCTAACCATTCCATTCCCCTCGGGCATCCTTACCGTCCGGCCAACAGCGATCGGGTTTCGCCCGCCCCAGTTATGGCCAGCCGTCGTTCCTCCTCGCATTCCAGCCACAACCAGCGTCAGTGCCTCGACCGCTGCTGGAGCCAGGAGTGCGATATCGACCCGCTGATCCTGAGGGCCCGCCTGCTCCGCCACCAGGGACTGCAGAGCCAGGCCCGGGCGGTGGAGCAGGAAGTACGCCCCCTGTTCTGATCCGATCGCTGCTGATCAGATCGCTTCGGTGTGGTTGGTGAGCAGCCGTTCCACCTCCTGCAGCCCTTCGTAGGCCGCCAGGTGGGCTTGCTGGGCATTGCCCTGGGCTTCACCGAGTAAGCGGCTGGTCAGGCGTTCCAGCAGCTCCTCCTGGCGTTCCTCCAGCATCACCAGCAGTTCGGTTTCGATCAGATCACGCACAGCGGAGCGGCGCAGGTGCTGATCGCTGGCCTCATCAAAGGTGCCCTGCACCAGTTCCTGAATGAACAGGCGATGCACTTCACTGCTGCGTAGGAAGCTCTCGGTGGCATTGATGATGCCGTCCACCAGGGTGCGATCCGGTTCTGATTCCTGATCAGCGAGTTTGAACTCCCAGTCGAGGTGGCGCCGCTGCCAGCCTGCGGCATGAAGGCTGGGCATCACCGTTTGGGAGAAGGTGTCCACCGACATCTCATAGATGCGCTCCGCCAGGCGCTCACACCACTCCCGGCCGTGCTCCTGCAGCACCTCCTGCATGGCGTGGCGTTCCACGGCGTGGCCGCCGTGGTGGCTGTGGCAAACGCCGTCAGGACATTCAATCGCCGTGAGGCCCATGGGGAGATCGTGACTGGAACCTCTGCCTAGCCAGTGGGGCTCAGGCCTTTTCGGATCTTCAGGAAAGTTCCCGGAATCGTGATCACGACCCCGTAATCTCACCGGGGTCGACGGCGTCATGATTTTGCCCAGACTTTTCATACCTGTTGAATCAGCGACTGGGGAAACCCGTGTTGCGGCTTCACCTGAAACCGTCAAGAAATTCATCAGCCTGGGCTGTTCGGTGACGATCGAGCGCGGCGCTGGTGCTAGCGCCGGTTTTGTGGATACCGCCTACAGCGAGGCTGGCGCCGAGCTGGTGGCTCCCGGCGACTCCCAGGCCTGGGGCGCTGCCGATGTCTTGCTCTGCGTGCAACAACCCAGCGTTAGTGCTCTTGCTCGCCTGCGCCGCGGAGCGTTGGTGGTGGGATTGCTCGCTCCATACAGCAATGCCGAGCTGGCCACGGTGCTTCAGGGGGGTGGCCTTTCCGCCATGGCCCTGGAGTTGTTGCCTCGGATCAGTCGCGCCCAGGCGGCCGACGCCCTCTCCTCCCAGGCCAATATTGCCGGCTACAAGGCCGTGCTGCTCGGGGCCGGTGCTCTCGACCGCTATTTCCCCATGTTGATGACGGCGGCTGGCACCGTCCAGCCTGCCCGTGTGGTGGTGCTGGGGGCTGGTGTGGCCGGGTTGCAGGCGGTGGCCACCGCCCGTCGCCTCGGCGCTGTGGTGTACGTGAGTGATATCCGCCCGGCGGTGAAGGAACAGGTGGAATCGCTCGGGGCCCGCTTCATCGATCCCCCCGACATGGATGACAAACCGGCTGAATCCGGTGGCTATGCCAAGCAGGCGTCCGATGCCTTCCTCGCGGCTCAGCGCCAGCAGCTTTCCGACCAGCTGGCTCAAGCTGATGTGGCAATCTGCACCGCCCAGGTGCCGGGGCGGCGCGCCCCTCGGCTGATCAGCGAAGACATGCTCGATCGCATGCGTCCTGGCTCGGTGGTGGTGGATCTGGCCGTGGCCCAGGGCGGAAACTGCGCCGACACCGAACCCTCTCGCACCGTCGACCGCAAGGGCGTGAAGCTGATCGGCGCCAACGATCTGCCCTGCAGCGTGTCCAATCACGCCAGTGCCCTCTACGCGCGCAATCTGCTGTCGCTGCTCGAGCCCACGCTCCAAGACGGCCAGCTCAAGCTCGACACCGACGATGAATTGATCGCCGGTTGCCTCGTGGCCCAAGACGGCACCATCCGTCGTGGCGACGTTCTTACCCCCGGAGGATCGAACTGATGTCTTTTCTGAGTGAAGCCCTCTGGGTGCTGCTGCTGGGCAGCCTCCTGGGTCTGGAACTGATCGGCAAGGTGCCCCCCACCCTGCACACACCGCTGATGAGCGGCGCCAATGCCATCTCCGGCATCACGGTGCTGGCGGCCCTCACCCTGATCATCAAGGCCGGTCACAGCGGTAATACGCCCCTGCTGCTGCTCGGGTCTGTGTCGCTGGGGTTTGCCCTCTTCAACGTGATCGGCGGCTTTCTCGTCACCGATCGGATGCTGGCCATGTTCGGCCGTAAGCCCGCCCGCAAGGAGTCCCGCTGATGAGCTCTGCTGTGATTGTCAAATTTGTGATCGACCTGGTCGCCGTTCTGCTGCTGGCGCTGGGGATCAAGGGGCTCTCGAAGGTGCGATCCGCTCGTTCTGCCAACCAGCTCGCTGCCGTGGCGATGGCACTGGCGGTGATTGGAGTGCTGGTGGAAGCCCTCAGTTCCAGTGGTGATCTGACCATGGGCCTGGCCGGAGGCATCACCGCCGCCTCCTGGACCTGGATCATCCTCGGCACCCTGGTGGGGGGTGTGCTCGGTGCGATCACCGCCCAGCGCGTGCCGATGACCTCCATGCCCGAAACCGTGGCGCTCTTCAACGGCTGCGGCGGCATGTCGTCGCTGTTGGTGGCCCTCGGCGTCGCCCTCTATCCCGCCATCGGTGGCAGCAGTGAGGGTGAGTCCGGTCTGGTGGAAACCATCTCGATCGTGATCTCCGTGTTCGTGGGCTCGATCACCTTCACCGGTTCGATCGTGGCCATGGCCAAGCTTCAGGGCTGGCTGTCCACACCCGCCTGGATGCAGAGCAAGCTGCGTCATGTTGTGAACATCGCACTGGCGGTTGCGGCCCTGGTGGGTGCGGTGGAGATGGTTCGCCTCAGCGGCAGCACCCATGGGCTCTGGTTGGTGGTGGTGGCCTCCGGTCTGCTTGGCATCGGCGTCACCCTGCCGATCGGCGGTGCCGACATGCCCGTGGTGATTTCCCTGCTCAACAGCTACTCCGGTGTGGCGGCCGCCGCCGCCGGTTTCGTGGTGGGCAGCCAGCTGCTGATCGTGGCGGGGGCCATGGTTGGCGCTGCCGGCCTGATCCTCACCCAGGTGATGTGCAATGGCATGAACCGCTCGCTGGTGTCGGTGCTCTTCGGCGGAGCGCTCGGCGCCACGTCCAGTGCCGGTGCCGGTGGCGGTGGCGGTGAATACACCAACATCACCAGCTGCAGTGTGGAGGAATGTGCCCTCACCCTGGAGGCGGCGGAGCGCGTTGTGATCGTGCCCGGTTACGGCCTTGCCGTGGCTCAGGCTCAGCACACTCTGCGCGAAGTCACCCGTTCTCTGGAAGCGGCTGGTATCCAGGTGGATTACGCCATTCACCCGGTGGCTGGCCGCATGCCTGGCCATATGAATGTGCTGCTCGCTGAGGCCGATGTGCCCTATGAGCAACTCAAAGAGATGGATGTGATCAATCCCGAGTTCCCGGCCACCGATGTGGTGCTGGTGCTCGGTGCCAATGATGTGGTCAATCCCCAGGCCAAAAACGACCCGAACTCGCCGCTTTACGGCATGCCGGTGCTGGATGTGCAACAGGCCCGCACCGTGTTTGTGGTGAAGCGGGGCATGAGTGCTGGCTATTCCGGCATCAAAAACGATCTGTTCGAGCTGGCCAACACCTCGATGGTGTTCGGCGATGCTAAGAAGGTGCTCAGTGATCTGCTCGGGGAGCTCAAGGAGCTGGGCGTCGGCAAGAAGTGAGCGGCCCGCTGCTCCAGCAGCTGGGAGTTGCGCCTTACCGCCAACGCTTCCCCTGGCTGGGGGGTGACCTGCAGACCCTGCGGGACACCCTTCGGCCGATGGCTTTACCGCCGGATCAGGGGCAGCCGCTCCAGATCGCTGTGCCGGCTTTGGCCAGTGGTGCGGCAGCGGCCGGACAGCTGCTGGCCTTTCTCGATCGTCCAACCCCCTTCGCCAGCTCTCAGCCGCCCAAGGGGCTGGTGCTGCTGCTGCATGGACTGGGTGGATCCAGCCGGCGCGAGGGGTTGCGCCGGCTGGGCCTCGCCCTACAGGCCAGCGGCTTTGCCGTGTTGCGGCTCAACCTGCGCGGCGCCGATCCCGGTCGCCATCTCGCCGGCGGCACCTACGCCGCCGCCTGCAACAGCGACCTCCTCCCCGCCTTGATCCGAGCCCGGGAGCTCGCCTCGGATCTGGCTGCCGCAGCCGGGTCACAACGGCCCCTGCCGCTTTTCGGTGCTGGCCTCTCCCTGGGCGGCACCATGCTTCTGAATGCAGCTCTGGCGATTCCCGGGCTACTCGATGGTCTGTTCTGCGCCAGCAGCCCCCTCGACCTGGCCGCCTGCAGCGCTTCGATCGAGCGTCCCCGCAACCGCGTCTACCAGCGTTGGTTGCTGCAGCGGCTTGTACGCCAGACCCTGGCTGATCCCTTCGGTGTGCGTGAGCAGGAGCGGCAGCAGCTGGAGGCGATGGCGCGGGGAGAGCAGGCCGCCACGATCCGGGCCTTTGATGCCGCGATCACTGCTCCACGCTGGAATTTTGCCTCCGTGCAGGCCTATTACAGAGGCGCTTCACCGCTGCCCAGATTGCTCGAGCCCAGCCGGCGGAGCCTGCTGCCACCGACCCTGCTGCTGCAGGCCCTGGATGACCCCTGGGTGCCAGCGGCCGCGGCCCAACAGCTGCAGTCAGCTCTGCAGGTCAGCGATGGCGCCGTTGCTACGGAGGGACCAGTGTCAGTGGTGCTCACGCGCCAGGGCGGCCACAACGGCTTTCACGGCCGCGGCGATGGTCGTTGCAACGGCCTGGAACCGGGTTGCTGGTCGGATCGCCTGGCGCTGGCCTGGTTTGGCCAGCTCAGAGTGAATGCAGGGGTGTGCGGCGGATGATCCAGTCGTGGCAGGGTTCACCCCTCACCACATGGCGTTCGAGGATCTGCTGCACCCGTTCCGGGGTCACGCCGCCATACCAGATGCCGTCGGGCCAGATCAGCAGCACCGGGCCCTGCTCACACACCCGCAGACAATCCGCCTTGCTCCGCAGCACGATGCCTTCGCGTCGTTGAGGGTTCTCCAGATCGAGGGCGCGGACGCCGCTCTTGAGCGCCTCCCAGCTGGCGGCGCCGACGCTGGGATCACAGCACTTCGCTTTGGCAGGCGTGGCACAGAGCAGCAGGTGATGGCTGATCACGCCGCAATCGGAGTCATTCCCAGGCGCCGGTTGCCGCGGTTCACCTGCTCGCGCACCGTGTCCCGCGCCCATTGATCTACCTCCAGCACATCCTCGAGGCGGGGGTGATCCATCCGATCGGCCTTATGACGTTCGCAGGCGGCATCGATTAGGTCGGGAATGTCGAGGAAATGAATCCGTTCCTGCAGGAACTGGGCCACGGCTTCCTCGTTGGCGGCATTCAACACAGCCGGCATGGTGCCGCCGGCCCGTCCGGCGGCGTAAGCCAGCTCCATGCAGGGGTATTTGGCGGGATCGGGGCTGCGGAAGGTCAGTTGCCCCACCTCGGTGAGATTGAGACGACGCCAGGGGGTGTCGAGCCGGGAAGGCCAGCTCAGGCAGTAGAGGATCGGCAGTTTCATGTCGGGCCAGCCCAGCTGGGCGAGCACAGAAGAATCCGCCAGTTCGATCATCGAATGGATGATGCTCTGGGGGTGAATCACGATCTCGATGTGGTCGTAATCGAGGCCGAACAGATAGTGGGCTTCGATCACTTCCAGCCCCTTGTTCATCAGTGAGGCGGAATCCACGGTGATCTTGCGGCCCATGCTCCAGTTGGGATGGGAGGTGGCATCGGCCACGGTTGCCTTCTCTAGATCAGCGGCTTTCCAGTCGCGGAAGGCGCCACCGGAAGCGGTGAGTTGAATGCGGTGCAGGCCGGGAGTGGGAATGCCGGTGGAGAGCCGAGCGTTTTCGGCCCAGGGGGTGCCCTGCAGGCACTGGAAGATGGCGGAGTGCTCCGAGTCGGCCGGCAACAGGCGACTGCCACTCTTTTTCAGCTCGGGCAGCACCACCGGCCCGGCAGCGATCAGGGTTTCCTTGTTCGCCAGGGCTAGATCTTTGCCGGCGCGCACGGCCGCCAGGGTGGGCAGCAGGCCGGCGCAACCGACGATGCCGGTCACCACAAGATCGGCCGACTCCCAGGCGGCGGCCTCATTTAAGCCTTCACGGCCGCCCACGAGCTGGGGCAGAACCTTCGGTGTCTGGTTCGCCTCTAAGGCTTCCAGCCTTGCGCGCAGCTCAGGCAGCAGATCGGCGTCGGCGAGCGCCACCACCTCCGGCTGATGTTCCACGATCTGCTCCACCAGCAGGGGCAGGTTGCGCCCGGCGGTGAGGGCCACAACCCGAAACTGGTCGGGGAACTCCCTGGCGATCTCCAGGGTCTGGGTGCCGATCGAGCCCGTGGAGCCCAGCACGCTGATGGCTTTCACGTCGATCCGGCAATTGGCAACAGTTTCCCATGCCGAACCCTGGCAAACTGCCGCCCATGGCCAGGCAGAGGACGGGCGGATGGCGGTGAAGGAACACTGGCGTTCAGGCCTGGGCTTTGTGTTGGCGGCCGCCGGCAGTGCGGTGGGGCTGGGCAACCTCTGGGGCTTTGCCTATCGGGCGTCCCAGGGTGGTGGTGGTGCCTTCCTGTTGCTGTATGTGCTGATTGTGCTGGTGGTGTGTCTGCCGGTGCTGGTGGCCGAGATGGTGCTGGGCCGCAGCACGGGTCATAGCCCCCTGCTGGCCCCGGTCACGGCGGCGGGCCGGCGCTGGCAGCCGATGGGCTGGCTGTTCATCGCCGCAGCGAGCGGCATCCTGGCCTTCTACGCCGTGCTGATGGGCTGGACCGGCCACACCCTGTGGCATGCGCTGGTGGTGGGTCTGCCGGCCGACATGGCCGAGGCGGAACGCTTCTTCGGGGCCATCAGCGGAGGCAATAGCGCCCTGCTGGGGCAGTCGGTGAGCCTGGTGCTCACGGCCCTGGTCGTGGTGGCTGGAGTGCAGGCCGGCATCGAGCGGCTGTCGCGCTGGGCTCTGCCACTGCTGTTTGTGTTGCTGATCGGACTGGCGCTGTGGGCCTCCGGTCTGGAGGGCGCTGCAGCGGGTCGGGAGACCTTTCTGCTCAATTTCGATCCCAGCGAACTCACCGACTTCACCACCATTCGCAACGCCTTCACCCAGGCGTTCTTTTCAATAGGGGCAGGAATCGGCTGCATCTTGGCTTATGCAGCCTATCTCGACCGCCGGAATCATCTGCCCAGGGAAGCGATTGCTGTTGTGGGGATGGACACCGCCGTCGGACTGCTCGCCGGGCTTGTCACCTTCCCGGTGGTGATGAGTTTCGGGCTGAAGGATGTGGTGAGTGGCTCCACCGTGGGCACCCTGTTTATCGCTCTGCCCACCGGACTCGCCTCTCTTGGGCTCACGGGACGGGTGGTGGCGGTGCTGTTTTTCTTCCTTGCTTACATCGCCGCGATCACCTCGTCGGTGTCGTTGTTGGAGGTGCCGGTGGCGTCGCTGATGGATCGGCTCGGTTGGAGTCGGCGTCGGGCGGTGTGGTTCAGTGCGGCGTTGATTTTTGTGGCTGGTCTTCCTGCGGCCACGTCGATCCCTGTGTTGGAGGTGATGGATTCGATCTTCGGGGGGGTGATGCTGATTCTTGGCGGTCTGCTGATCGCCCTCCTGTTGGGTTGGGCGGCGCCGCAACGCTTTGAGGCTGATCTCAAGGGGAGTGCCACACCGGCTGGCTTACGCCGCTGGTTGCTGTTTGTGCTGCGCTGGATTTCCCCGCCCGTGATCGCCGTAGGCCTGGTGATCAGCCTGGTGGATCTGCTCAGAGGGTGGGGGTGGTTGCCGGGTTGAACTAGCTGAATCAGATCAACTCGCGCAGATGTCGCGAGGCCATCTGCACTTCCCGCAGGAAGCAAAGCGAGGCGAGCATCAACAGGCTCATCGCTGCGATGAACAGGGGCACCACCACCAGGGTGAGGTTCACTCTGGAAATCACGCTGAAGAAGGTCACCGCCACCACGGCGGAAATCAGCAGCGTGGCTGCGGTGAGCAGTTCGATCGCTCGAATCGTGAGTTGCATGCGCCTGCGGTAGCTGCGGCGTTGTTGCTCGTCGAGCGGTTCGCCCGCTCGTGCCGCATCGCGCGCCTGCCTGGCTGCATCCACAATCCGGGCCAGACGGGCGGAGATCACGTTCATCAAGGCGCCGATGCCAGCGAGCAGGAACACCGGGGCCACCGAGAGCTGAATCGCTTTGGAGAGGCTTTCCGGTTGCATCAGCCTGGCGGTCTGTCAGCCTGCATCATCGTCGCCATCCGCAGCATGCTCTGGCTCAAGCGCTGGAATTTCATTGAGCGGGCTCGGCTGGAGCGGGAGCTGTGGGACGCGTTTGAAGCCAAGCAGGATCCCGAAGCCAAGCTGGCGGAGCTTCAGGCCTGGATCGATTCGGCCAACCCCGCCGATCCCAAGCTGGCGGATCAGCGTTTCCGGCTCGAGGTGTGGATCACCACGCTGGCGCGGATCCGCAAGATCGAGGCGTTGATGACGGGACAGCAGCGCTGACCTGCGCCCGTTGCATCAGCTCAGCTCAGCTGTGTCGCCATTCGGTGATGCCGCCGGGCTTGTCGATCAGTTCGATGCCTTGAGCCGTGAGTTCACTGCGGATGAGATCGGCTTCGGCGTAATTTTTGGCCTGCTTGGCAGCTTGACGGGCTGCGATCGCCGCCTCGATCGCCGTGGTGTCGACCGCGCTGTTGCTGGCTTCATCTTCTGGTGTGGCCTCCGCCCGCAGGCCCAGCACCGCCGCCAGTTCGCGCAACAGGAGCCAGCGTGACCTCAACAATGCCGATTCGGATGCCGTGATCCCTGCGTTATCGCCTCGATCGAGTCGGTTGGCCAGGCCGCGCAGGGGCCGAGCCAACTCGAACAACACTGCCAAGGCCCCTGAACTGTTGAGGTCATCGTCCATCGCTTCGATGAAGCGTTGCCGCAAGCCCAGCAACGGGTCGGGGTCGGTTGAGCCTCCTTGACCCAACGGCTCGATGCTGCTTTCCACCACTGCGCCGTAGGGCAGGGGTGTGGTGTGCGGCCAACCCAGAGCGTTGTCATGGCATGTGCCGAGGTTGAGGGCGGCATTCAAGCCTTTCCAGCCGCTGCTGGCCGCCTCCAGGGCTTCCGTCGTGAAATCCAGCGGTTTGCGGTAGTGCGCCTGCAGCACGAACAGACGCAGAGTCATGGCGGAGAGGCCGCTCTCCAGGAGGGCCCGGATCGTGGTGAAGTTGCCCAGCGACTTGCTCATCTTTTCGCCGCCCACGTTCACCATGCCGTTGTGCAGCCACAACCGCGCCAGCTCCTGGCCGCTGGCCGCTTCCGACTGGGCGATTTCGTTCTCGTGGTGCGGGAACACCAGGTCGGCACCGCCGAGATGGATGTCGATCGTGTCGCCCAGCTCCTCGCGCACCATCGCCGAGCATTCGATGTGCCAGCCGGGTCGACCGGCGCCCCAGGGGGAGGGGAAGGAGGGCTCGCCGGGCTTGGCCCCTTTCCAGAGAGCGAAATCGAAGGGGTGTTGTTTGCGTGCTTCTTCGGCATCGGCGACGCGGCCCTCGGCGTTCGTTTGCTGCTCGTTCAGATCACGGCCGCTGAGTTTGCCGTAGCCGGCATGCTTCATCACAGCGAAATACACATCGCCATCCGCGGAATAGGCGGCTCCCTTGGCCTCCAGTTCGCCGATCAGGTCGCGGATCGCGTCGAGGCAGCGGGTGGCGCGCGGCATGCGATCGGGCCTGAGGATTCCCAGGGCATCCATATCGGCATGGAAGGCGGCGATGTTGCGCTCGCTCACCCCCTCCATGCTCGAGCCCTCGTCGGCAGCGCGGTTGAGAATTTTGTCGTCGATGTCGGTGAAGTTCTGCACGAAGGTCACCGCGTAGCCGCGCCAGATCAGATAGCGACGCAGCACATCCCAGTTGATGTAGCTGCGGGCATGGCCCAGGTGGCAGAGGTCATAGACCGTCACCCCACAGCAATAGATGCTCACCTGGCCCTCTTTCAGAGGCCTGAACGGCTCCATGCGTCGGCTGAGCGTGTTGGTGAAGCGCAGGGCCAAGAGCGTGGTGGCGTGGCTGGCGGCGAGGCTAAGGTCTGGGGCCTATTTCGCCTCCATCCAGTTCGCTCCCACGCCCGTTTCCACCACCAGGGGCACGCTGAGCTGCACCGCCTGCTGCATGGTGGTCACCACCAGCTGCCGCACCCTCTCCAGCGCGCTCGGATCCACCTCCAGCACCAGTTCATCGTGCACTTGCAGGAGCAGCCGCGCCGGTAGGGCCTGCTGGTCGAGGGCCGCCTGCAACTGGATCATCGCCAGCTTGATGATGTCGGCGCTGGAGCCCTGGATCGGCGCGTTGGCCGCAGCGCGCAGCTGCTGGGCCTCCATCCCGCCTCGCCGTGCCACCTCAAGATCGATCTCGAGGGGGTCTTTGCCAAGCAGGCGTCCGAGGCCGTTGCGATCGAAGTGGAACGGGCGCCGGCGCCCCAGGATCGTTTCCACGTAGCCGCGACTGAGCGCCAGCCGCTCCTGCAGCTCGAGAAAGGCAAACACCTTGGGATAGCGCTGCCGGTATTTGCTCAGGAACTCCTTGGCCTCCGCCTGGCTGACGCCGGTTTCCCGCGCGAAGCGCTGAGCACCCATGCCGTAAATCACCCCGAAATTGATCGTTTTGCCGAGGCGGCGCTCATCGGCAGTCACCTCGTCTTTCTCCAGCAGCAACCGGGCGGTGAGGGCATGCACGTCGTCGCCGTCGCGGTAAGCCTGTTGCAATACCCCCTCGCCCGACAGGTGGGTGAGGATGCGCAGTTCGATCTGGGAGTAATCGGCACTGAGCAGCTGCCAGCCCTCCTGGGGCAGAAAGGCCTTGCGGATCCGCCGCGAGAACTCCGTGCGCACGGGGATGTTCTGCAGGTTGGGGTTGCTGCTGCTCAGCCTTCCTGTGGCGGTCACCGCCTGGTTGAAGTCGGTGTGCACCCGGCCGGTCTCCGCTTCCACCAGCTGGGGCAGGGCATCCACGTAGGTGCTCTTCAGCTTGCTGAGCGTGCGGTGTTCCAGCACCAGGGGCACCACCGGGTGATCCTGTTCCAGCTTCTCCAGCACGGTGGCATCGGTGCTGTAGCCCGTTTTGGTGCGACGCGACTTCTTGCGATCGAGCCCGAGGGTGTCGAACAGGAGCTCACCAAGTTGTTTGGGTGAGGCGAGGTTGAACTCGACGCCGGCGGCCTGCTTCGCCGCGGCCTCCAGCCGTTCCAGGGTCTGGGCCATCTCGCTGGAGAGCTCGGCAAGGTAAGGCTGGTCGATGCGAATCCCCGTGGCCTCCATCAGCGCCAGCACCGGCTCCAGGGGGAGTTCCACCCGCTCGAGCAGCTCGGTGAGCTGGGAGCCCATCGCCTCCAGCTGCTGGCGCAGATCAAGGGCCAGGCGACGGGTGAGATGCACATCCATGCCGCAGTAGAGGGCAGCCTGGGCGACGGGCACCTCGGCGAAGCTGCTGGCCTTGCCGTCTTTGGCTTTGCCCACCAGGTCGCTGAAAAGGGTGGGTTTGAGGCCGTAATCGCGCTCGGCCATCGCATCAAGGCCGTGTTTGGCTGCCGCATCACGGAGGTAATCGGCCAGCAGGGTGTCCATCACCACCCCGCCGAGGGGAAGGCCGTGGCGCAGCAGGATCAGACGGTCGTATTTGGCGTTCTGCAGCGCCTTGGGGTGGTCATCGCTGGCCAGCCAGGGGGCCAGCTGTTCGAGCACGGTCTCCAGCGGCAACTGGGCAACCGAGGTGTGGCCCACAGGGATGTAGGCGAGATCGCCGCACTCTGCTCCCCAGCACACCCCCAGGCCCACCAGCTGGGCTTGGAAGGGGTTGAGGTCACTGGTTTCGGTGTCCAGGGCCACCGGTCGTGCCCGGTCGGTGCAGCCCATCAGCCGTTGCACCAGCTCACCCAGCTGCTCCGGCGTGGTGACCAGCGTGGGCGTCAGTGCCGGCAGAGCGGAGTCTGACGCTGGAGGATCGTCGGAGCGGGACGGGGGCTCGCTGCTCTCCAGCAGGTGGCCGTTGGCCGCCAGGCCGCCGCTGGAGAAGGTCGCCACAAACGCAGGGATCTGGCGCACCAGACTGTTCAGTTCCAGCTCCTGCAACCGCGCGCTGAGCCCGTCGGCATCCACCGTGCCCAGGTCGAGATCCGGCTCCTGGGGGAGCGGAACATCCACCAGAATTTCAGCCAGCTTGCGGGAGAGAAAGGCGTTGTCGCGATCGGCGCTGAGTTTGCCCTTGAGAGCGCCCTTGATCGCGCCGCGGCTCGCCTTCGGGCCTTCGGCCTCCACCTCGGCCAGGGCCGCATACACCCCATCGAGGTCGCCGTTCTCCTTGAGCAGGTTGATGGCGGTTTTGGGACCGACACCTTTCACGCCTGGGATGTTGTCGGAGCTGTCGCCGGTGAGGGCCTTGAGGTCCACCACCGACGCCGGCGTCACCCCGAGCTTCGCTTCCACGCCGGCTGCGTCGATCAGGCTCGGGCCGCTGCTTTTGGCGTAGGGCCCGCCGCCCATGTAGAGCACGGCAATGTCTCGCTGGTCATCCACCAGTTGGAACAGGTCGCGGTCACCGCTGAGGATCCGCACCCGCCAGCCATCGCTGGCCGCCCGTTGCGCCAGGGTGCCGAGCACGTCATCCGCTTCGTAGCCGGGTGCCAGGCACAGGGGCAGCTGCAGCTGCTCGCGCAGGATCTGCTGGAGCTGCTCCAGGTCTTGAAAGAACACCTCGGGGGCCACGTCACGGTGCGCCTTGTAGTTGGCATCGGCCTCGTGGCGGAAGGTGGGTTCGGCCGTGTCGAAGGCGATCGCCACACCCTGCGGACGCAGCCCCTTGCAGTTGTCAAGCAGGGCCTTGAGGAAGCCGTAGGTCACGCTCGTGGGACGCCCATCCTTGGTGCTGAGGCCCCCTTCGCCACCCTTGCTGAAGGCATAAAAGCTGCGAAAAGCCAGGGAGTGGCCGTCAACAAGCAACAGCAGGGGCTTCTCTGGGCTGGCGGGCATGGGGGTGAGGGTCGTTGGGTTGGATCCGTCTCTCTGGATCAGTCGCGCTTCTTCGCCCAGGGGGGCAGATCGATGAACACCTTCGTGCCGGGCTGAATCCCCTTGAGAATGGCGGTCTGACTGCCGCTGCTCGCCCCGAGTTCCACCGCCTGGAAGCGGGGTTGGTCGTTCTTGCCCACCAGCAGCACACCGGGCTTGCCGTTTTCCGTCACGATCGCCACGGTGGGCACCAGGGTGCTGGGGGCGGTGGATCCGGTCTGGAAGTCCACATCGGCGGTCATGCCGATGCGCAGCTTCGGCGGCGGGTTAATTAGCGACAGCTCCACTTCGAAGGAAATCACGTTGTCGACCTTCTCGGCGCGGGGGGCGATGTCGCGCACACGTGCTGCGAAACGTTGATCCGGGAACGCATCCACCCGCACCGTGGCGTCCTGACCGATGCGAATGCGGCCGATGTCGCTTTCCGGCACCTTGGCGGCCACCTCCAGGCCTTCGGAGAGTTCCACGATCGAGGAGCTGGTGGCGCCGGCGGTGGCTGAGGCGGTGGTGGTGGGGGTCACGAAAGCGCCCGGTTCGGCAAAGCGCTCGGTGATCACACCGCTGAAGGGAGCGCGGATCAGCAGCTCTTCCCCTTCCACCTGGCGTTGCTGGATGCGCTCGCGGGCGGCTGCCAGGGCGGCTTTGCTGCTGTGGTACCTGTAGCGGAACCCATCGAGATCGGAGGTGCTGAGGGCACCGCTGTTTTCCAACCTCTGGTTGCGCAGGAAGTCGGCACGTTTTTCTTCGAAATCGGCCCGGGCCTGCCGTTCCAGCGCCCTCAGTTCATCGAGACGGTCGCGGAAATCGCCGCTGTCCATGCGCGCGAGCACCTGACCCTTCTGCACCGTGTCGCCTTCGTCGACATCCAGGGTCTCCAGCCGCCCCTGCCGTTTCGGGCTCACATTGACGCGCCGGATCGCCTCCAGTTCGCCGCTGGCTGTGATCACTCCGGGCAGGGAGCCCCGCTCCGCTTGCACGGTGTAAGCGCTCAGGTCGCGGCTGCGATTGCGGCCCGGACCGACGCTCCAGAACGCCAATCCACCGCCCACCAGCACCAGACCGGCGATCAGGCCGAGGCTGCGCCGACGCCGTCGTTTGAGGCCGCTGAGTTTGGTGAGGGGAGCCAAGCCCTGCTCCTGGGATGAAGGGAGGGGCTGGCGGTTGGTGGTGGCCATGACCCCACGTGCAATTGCTCACCAGTCTCGCTGGGGGCGACGCCGACTGGCGCAGGTAGATTGCCGCCCATGCTCAAAGCCGGAATCGTCGGACTGCCCAACGTTGGTAAGTCCACCCTGTTCAACGCCCTGGTGGCCAACGCACAGGCGCAGGCTGCCAATTTTCCGTTTTGCACGATTGAGCCGAATGTGGGCACCGTGGCGGTTCCCGATCCCCGGCTGCAGCAGCTCTCGGATCTGAGCGGCAGCAAGGAGCTGATCCCCGCCCGAATGGAATTTGTTGACATCGCCGGTCTGGTCAAGGGGGCCAGCCAGGGGGAGGGCCTCGGCAACAAATTTCTGGCCAACATCCGCGAGGTGGACGCGATCGTTCATGTGGTGCGCTGTTTTGAAGACGACGATGTGATTCATGTGTCCGGCTCCGTGGGGCCGGCGCGGGATGCGGAGGTGATCAATTTGGAGCTGGGATTGGCCGATCTGTCCCAGGTGGAAAAGCGCCGCGAACGGTTGAAGAAACAGATGCGCACCAGCAAGGAGGCCCAGGCGGAGGACGCGGCCCTGGAGCGGATCGAGGCGGTGCTCGAGCAAGGAGGCGCAGCGCGCAGCGTGGCCTTGAGCGAGGAGGAAGCCGCCATGGTCAAACCCCTCGGTCTGCTCACGGCCAAGCCGATCATCTACGCCACCAATGTGAGCGAAGACGATCTGGCTCCTGGCAATCGCTTCTGTGAGGAGGTGGTGGCCCTTGCGGCCAGCGAAGGCGCCGAAACCGTGCGGATTTCTGCCCAGGTGGAGGCGGAACTGATTGAGCTCGGGGATGGGGAGCGCGCCGATTACCTCGAGGGTTTGGGGGTGAGTGAAGGGGGGCTGCAGAGCCTGATCCGCGCCACTTACAACCTGCTCGGTCTGCGCACTTATTTCACAACGGGCGAGAAGGAAACGCGTGCTTGGACCTTCAAGGCCGGCATGACAGCCCCCCAGGCCGCCGGTGTGATCCACACCGATTTCGAGCGGGGCTTCATTCGCGCCCAGACGATCGGCTGGCAGAAGCTGTTGGAGGCCGGCTCCCTCGCCGAGGCCCGCAACAAGGGATGGCTGCGAAGTGAAGGCAAGGAGTATGTGGTGGAAGAGGGGGATGTGATGGAGTTTCTGTTCAACGTCTGAAGCGTCAGTAGGTGGCGCTGAAGGGTTCGGCTTCAGCGACCTGAACACCGAGTTCGCTGCGCCATTGCGACAGGGGTTTCTCCCAGCCCTCCTCCCATTTCTGGGCCACCAGAGGGGCTGCCTGCAGGCCGATTCTGTTGCCGTGGGCGATCGCCCGGCTCATCAGCTCCAGCTCCTTGGGCTGCAAGCGGAAGGAGCGGAACCCGGCGAGCAGGTTGAGCAGCACGAAGGCGGGAAAGCCGATCTGGGTGGCAGTGATCGCCAGCACGCCCGATTCACCGGCTGGTTCGGTGCTGAAGCCCGCCACCACATGGTGCAGGTCATGGGTGGTGGCAATGCGTTGGGTGAGCCACAGCGCTTCGGTGCTCGTGTCGCGTGGGCGGAAGAAGTCGGCGTCGTAGTTGAGCCGGCGGATCATGCCGGCATAGGCATGGCCGAGGCTGCCCTGCGGCAAGCGCTCCAACGCCTCCACATCCGGCTGGAAGGGGGGATAGCGCTGCTCGAGCATCTCGGCACCACCGGGAAGCCGGCGGAAGCGTTCGATGCACAGGGCCATCGCTTCACTGTCGAGGAAGTTGTCAACCAGATCGGCGATGCTGTCGAGCCCACCGCCTGTTTTGGCCAGGTCGCGAAGGATGGTGAGGTTGCGCACGGAGCGCAGCAATTCACGGGCTTGGCTCATGACGCTCCATTGGCGATGGGAAAGTGCCGCTGTGATTCTGAAGGCTCAGTTGCACCACGGATAAATCGATGCCATCACCGTCATCGATCGCATGCATCTGTCGGTGCACACCGCCGAAAACCCACTGCCGCAACCTCAGCGGCAAGCTCGGCTTCAAGGGCGCCGAACTGGTCCGTTACGCCACGCTCCAAAGCCTGCAGGCTCACGCCTGATTGCTGGGGCCGGTTCGCCTCCATGCCTCCCAGACGGCGTACTGTTCCGATGCATGGCTTCATTCCGTGATGGCCGAGGCCGATGTGCGCTGGTTGCAGCGTCTCGACAACTATGGGCGGGCCTTGGCCACCCTCAGCAGAGCTCTGGCCATCGCCGAGCAACGCCCGCTGAGCGAACTGGAGGAGCAGGGGCTTATCCAAGCGTTTGAATTCACCCACGAGCTCAGTTGGTTGCTGCTCAAGGATTTCCTGGTGCATCAAGGGGTGAGTGGCATCAGCGGATCCCGCGATGCGGTGCGGGAGGCGGTGCTGCGAGAGCTGTTGCCGGCGGGGTCGGAGGTCACCTGGATGGCGATGATTCGCAGTCGCAATCTCACCAGCCACACCTACAACCCTGCGCTCGCTCATGAGATCGCCGCGTTGATTCAGGAGCGGTATGCGGCAGCCCTGTTCAATCTGCAGCAGTGCATGCTGGAGCGCGCCGGATCCCAGCGCTGACCATGGCGTCCATCCCTGGCTTACCCGAGAGCGACAGCGACATAGTGCTGCGCTGCATCGAGGCCCACCCGGCGGTGCAGCGCGTCGTCCTGTATGGCTCGCGCGCTCTGGGGCGTCAACGCTCTGGGTCTGATGTGGATCTTTGCCTGGTGGCACCCACCATGACGCTGGCGGAACTGCTGGAACTCGGCGGTGAACTCGATGATCTGCTGTTGCCCTGGCGGATCGATCTGCAACTCCTGCATTTGATTCACCATCCCCCGCTGCTTGATCACCTTCAGCGCGCCGGCCGTGTGATCTGGCAGCGGCAGGGTTAACCCCTCAGAACACCTCAGTCGATGTCGCCGTAGTCCTCAGCCAGCCCATCACGGTTGTTCTGGGCTGACGCGATAGCGCGGGCGCACCGCTTGCAGCAGCGGCAACACCAGCAGACACACCATCGCCATCAGCAGCCACAACAGCAGACCGTGCCCCTGGTGGTCGAGCAGGGCACCGGCCAGCAGCGGTGCGCCCGTGGCACTGATGGCGAAGCACTGGGAAAACAGGGCCATCGCCAGGCCCCGATGTTGAAGGGGCGTTTCTTCCACCATCGCTTCCGCCGCTGTGGGCAGAAACGCGGCTTCGGCGAAGGCCATCGGCAGCACCGCCAGCACGATCAAGCCAACGCCGCCAGTCCAGAGAGCGGAGCCGGCTAGCAGCACACAGCCGCCGCTGAAACTCACCAGCCCCACCCCCAGCCCAAACCGCAGACTGTGTTGGGCGACCCAGTTGCCCACCGGCCATTGCAGCAGCACCAGCAACCCCAGCTGCAGCGCAATCAGCCCCCCACTCCAGGCTTCGCTGAGCGCTGGCCGATCCAGACCGCCGCGCACCAGGTCGAGGGGGAGGGCGCTCTGCAGCAGGGCAATCATGCCGGTGGCCACGATGCTCACCGCCAGCACGGGCAACAGGGGAAGCAGCCAGCTGCCGTGGCCGCTTGCCCCATCCCGGTCAGTCAAGCCTCCCGGCCTCGTTCCCTGCCTCGGATTCAGCAGCGCCTCCCGACCATCCGGCAGGGGTCGCCAGATCAGCACCAGCAGCATGCTCAGCACGGCCGTGGCCTCCACCAGAAACACGCCACGAATCAGGCCCAGGCCGGCGAGCACCGCACCGATCAGGGCTCCCATCGCGACGCCGAGGGCATCGGCGCTACGGGCTAAGGCGTAGCCGCGGCTGGAAGGAAAGGAGCCGGTGCTCAGGGGCACGGCCAGTTCGATCGCGGGGAAGTACAGGCCAGCGGCGATGCCGATCAACAGCTGGCCGATCACATAGCCCTGGAAGGTCTGGGCCTGCAGCAGCACCAGATCAGCCGCCAGGGCCAGGAGCGCCGCCGCCCGTACGGGCCAGGAGCAGCGGAGGCCCCGATCGAGCAGGAGTCCGCAAAGCAACCGCGCCACCGTGCCGATCAGGGCCGATGCCGCCAACCCCTGCCCCACCTGACTGGCGGACAGGTTCACCTGGTGAAAAATGATCGGGGTCATGTAGATCACCCCACCGGCTCCAAGCGAGGCAAGCCAGCGGATGACGGCCAACTCCTGCAGGGCTGCGGGAAACTGGTGCCACCAGTGCAGTGGTCTGGGCCTTGCGACGACAACGCTCAACAGGACGGCCCCCGTCGTGGCGGGTGGGAATGGGTCTGGTCGTCAGTCTGCTGGTCGCCGCCAGCCCACTGCGGCCGCTGCGGGCGGCCGAACAGCTGCAGGTGCAGCTCGATGGCATGGTTATCCCTCTGCAGATCGATGAGCTGGTGGCCTGGGGACGCTCCGGCGGCGTCAGCAACTCCGAACTGGGCATTTGGCTGAATCTGCTCGAGCCCGACAGCCGTGAAGGGGTGCTGGAGCTGTTGCGCGCCCCACTGATCAACGATCGGAGCATGGCGCGGCAATTGCTCGGCAGCTGGGCCGGACGTCGCCTGCTCGATGAGGTGGCCGACATTGTGCGCGTCGATGACGACAGCGCCGGCGACACCCTGCTGAACACCTTGGAGAGTCTGCTCAATCGCCAGGAGCAGGTGTCGAGCTTGGATCTCTTGGAGGCCCTGCCGGCCAGTCATGTGCGGCTGGACCTGGATGCCCTGTTGCAGGCGGCCGGTCATTGGCGTCAGCAGCTGCAACGCCAGCAGCAGCTTGTGCGCCGCCTCGCTGGAGAGGCGCGTGACCAGGCGGCGGCGTCGCCAGCGCTGGCTGCTTCCAGTGCGGATTCCAGTGCGGCGCTCGTAGCCCGTGAGCCCGAGATCCAGTTGCTGCCGGTGAACCACCGCGAGCGTCCTCTGCGTCTGCAGCTTTGGCGGCCCCAGCCGGGAGCGCCCGCCCACAGCACCTGGCTGGTGTGGATGCCGGGGTTGGGGGGCAGTCCGGATCACTTCCGCTGGTTGGGTCGGGCACTGAGTCGCCGCGGTTGGTCGGTGCTTGTGCTCGAGCATCCGGGTAGTGATGCCGAAGCGGTGAAGGCCCTGCTCGATGGCCGTCGGCCGCCGCCGGGTGCTGAGGTGATCCCCGACCGTCTGCGCGATCTGGAGGCCGTGCTGGCGGCCCGCCGCAGCGGCACGATTGCCCTGCCCGGTGAGCAGCTTGTGCTCGGTGGCCATTCCCTCGGCGCACTGACGGCGTTGCTGGGGGCGGGAGCCCGGCCCCGGAGCGGCCTGGACCGGCGCTGTGCCACCGCTCTCGATGACCTCCCCCTCAGCAACCTGTCTCGCCTGCTGCAGTGCCAGCTCACTGAGGTGGCGTTGCCGTCGCCCCCTGCCGAGACGACGCCACCAGCGGATCTGGTGGGTCTGATCGGCATGAACAGCTTCGGCAGCTTGCTCTGGCCCCGGAACCGGCCTCTGCAGCTGCCCGTTCCCGTGCTCTTCAGTGGTGGCAGCCTGGATCTGATCACCCCGCCCCAGAGTGAACAGCTGGGCCTGATGCTGGCGCTGGCGCCCCATCCGGCCAGCCGTGCCGTGGTTGTTGACGGTGCCAGCCACTTCTCGCCGGTGCGGGTGGAAGGACAGGCGGGTGAGGGCCAGGGGGAGGATCTGTTCCGGCTTGGCAAGGAGCTGGTGGGCGTCCAGCCCCTGCAGGTGCAGGCCCTTTTGGAAGACGAAATCGTGGTGTTTCTTGAGCAGCTCGAGGGCTCCCGCCCAGAGGCGGCGGCAGCACAGACCAGCACCCTGCATCGCCGGATCGGCGATCTGCAGCTGCACCGACTCAACCCGGAGGCTGCCTCGCGCCTGCTGGTTGAGTAGGCCCGTTGGGTCTCAGTAGCGCACCCTGGGATCGAGCAGGGCTACCAGCAGATCCACGAGCACGCTCACCATCACCACCAGCGCCGCCACCACCACCACAATTCCCTGCACCACCGGGTAATCGCGCTGGTTGATGCTTTCCTGCAGCCGCAGGGCGATTCCAGGCCAGGAAAAGGTCACCTCGATCAGCAAGGCGCCGCCGATCAGGGACGCCACCGTGATCCCGGCGATGGTGAGCACAGGCAGCAGGGCATTGGGGAGGGCGTGACGCAGCACCACCTGGGTTTCGCTCAGGCCGCGGCTCCTGGCTGCCTCCACATAATCCGATCGCAACGCCCGGCGCAGGTTGAGGCGCAGAGCGTTAGTGAAAATGCCGCTGAGCAGCAAGCCGAGGGTGCAGGCGGGCAGCACCAGGTGTCGTAAGGCCCCCTGCAGGGCGGGCCAGTCGCCGCTGCGCAGGCTGTCGAGAATCAGGAAGCCGCTGCCATCGGGGGGCACCAGGCTGGGGGGGAAACGCCCGCCCACCGGCAGCCAGCCGAGGATCACCGCAAACAGCAGTTGCACCAGCATCGCCACCCAGAAGGGCGGCAGGGCGTAGGTGCCGATGCCGTAGAAGCGACCGGCCAGGTCGAGCTTGCCCTCGGGGCGGGCGATGCCGCTGAAGCCCACCGCCAGGCCGCTCAGCGCTGCCACCAGCAGGGCCGTGAGGCTCAGCTCCAGGCTGGCGGGCAGAGCATGGCGGATGATCTCCCCCACCGGCTCCTGGTTGATCAGGGCCCGGCCCAGGTCGCCGTGGAGCAGGCCGTTGAGAAAGTCGAGATATTGATGCGAGAGGGGTTGGTCGAGGCCGAGACGCTCGCGCAGCAGCGCCTTGGCCGCCGCCGGTGCCCGGCTGCCGAGCACCGCATCCACCGGATCCCCCGGAGCGACCCGCAACAGCAGAAACACCAGACTGGCGATCAGCCAGAGCATCACCGGCGCCAGGGCGAGGCGGGTGGCGCTGTAACGCAGCAGCTCACGAGCCCGCGCCATCAGTGCTGGCTCCGCAGGCGGGCCAGATCCAATAAGCCGCTGCCATCAAAGCGCGGAGATGCCATGTGGGTCTGGGCCCAGGCCTTCGGGGTCACCAGCCACACCGGCAGATAGGCGGCGCCTGCGGCCGCCATCGCATCAACGCGGTTCAGTTGCCGGAGCCGCGCCTGGCCCTGCAGGCTGTCGCTGTGACGCAGGGCGGGCTCAAGTCCGGGCGTGGTCCAGAAACTGCCGCTGCTCACCGCTTCCCCGGCTTCGCAGACATCACCACGGGAGCGGCTGCAGCTGAGCATCGGCACCAGAAATGCCTCCGGATCGGGATAGGTGGCTCCCCAGTCGAGCATCACCGCTTTGAACGCCCCCTCGCCGAGCTGACGGTAAACGGTGGTGGATTCCACGCCCTCCAGCTTGAGGTGCACGCAGTCGGGCAGATCCCGGGCCAGTTGGGCCTGCCAGGTGAGGGCCATCAGGCGGTCGGAGGGCACATTGGTGCGGTAAGTGAAAGGCAGCGTCAGCCGCGTGCCTTCGCAGTAGCCCGCCTGACGGAACAACTGGCGGGCTTGGGTGGGGGCGTAGCGCGGCCAGGGCTCGCTGGCGCCGCCGCGCAGGTTGGGCGGGATCAGGGAGCGCAGGGGGCGGCGTTGATCGTGGCTGACACGCCGACTGATCAGCGGACGATTGAGGCTGTGGGCCAGGGCCAGGCGCACGAGCCGGTTCTGCAGCGGTGGTGCATTGCTGAGCAGGGTGATGTATCCGATGTTGAGGGCGGGGCCGCTGCTCTGCAGCAGCAGACCCTTGGCAGCGCGGCGATCAAGGGCCAGGCGCTGGTCTTCGTCGATGGAATCCGACAGCAGCACATCCACTTCGCCGCTGCGCAGGGCGCCGAACAGGGCAGTGGAATTGCTGAGGTTGATCAGATCGAGGCCCTGATTGCTCGGTGCTTCACCCCAGTAGTCGGCAAAGGGGCTGAGCCGTTGCTGCGTGGAGCTGAATCGCACCAGGCGATAGGGGCCGGTGCCCACGAAGCGATCGTTGAGGAAACGGTCCCGGTAGCTGGCATAGGCCTTCGGCGAGACCGGGGTGAGATAGGGGGAGGTGAGCAGGCTCTCCAGGGAGCTGGAGGGTCTGCTGAGCCGCAGGCGCAGCAGGAAAGGCTCCGGGGTCTCGATCGCATCGATCCGATCGCCCACGACGTAGCTCTGGGTGCCGATGCGCAGGAAGCGCCGCAGGCTGAAGGCCATGGCGGCGGCATCAAAGCGGCTGCCGTCGTGAAAACGCACATCGCGACGCAAGGGGATCGTCACCGTGCGGCCCCCATCGCTGAGTTGGGGCTGGCTGGCCGCCAGTTGGGGCGTCAGCCGGCCGGCCGCGTCGCGTTGGTAGAGGGTGTCGCCCAGGGCGCTGAGCAGTTGCAGGGTGCCGGTGGTGCTGGCCTGGGCAGGATCCAGCGACACGATCCGTCCTGCACTGGCCACTGTGAGGCGCTGGCGATCGCGAGGCGGCTGACAGGCCAGTTGCGTGACGCAGAGGGCGGCCAGCAATGCCGCAGCTCGCCAGCCTGAACGCCTGACCATTCAGCGGTGCGGGGCCGGGCCGGACAGCGTCGTCGACTGCTCCCGGGGAATCTGTTGCAGGGGCACTTCAAACACGCGGGAGCCACCCTTGGGCTGCAGGGGCCAGCGGCGCACCCAGCAGCGGTTGTGGGCGTTGTCGACGCCGATCACCTGGAACAGGTCGGTGCTGCTGTCGATCCGGATGCAGTCACCCTGGTGCAAATCCATGGAGGGGTGCGACACGGTTGCGCTGCAGCGTTGCCCCGGGGCTGTGATCAGTTCGTTCGGCATGAACCGCAGGGAGCACAGATCGGCAAATGCAGACCTGGCTTGTGATGGTTCTTACGACTTTGCCCCATGCCGGGGTGGGTGTGCCAGTGGAGGAACGCCACGGTCAGGGGTTCCTCAGAGACAGCCCAGGTGGGCGGCGATGCCACGCACTTCCGCCTGGGCGGTGATGGCAGCAAGGGCCTGCTCGAGGTTGCCGTTGCTCACTTCATGGGTGATCACAACGATTTCGGCCCCTGCATCACTGGCGTCGAACTGCACGATCGACTGGATGGAGACACCGTGCTGGCCGAAACAGGTGCCGATCTGGCCGATCACGCCGGGTGCATCCTCTGTCTGGAAACGCAGATAGTTGCGTTGGCGGATCGCGCCGCTGTCCACCAGGTGGCAGGCGCGCCAGCTGCTAGCCGCCAGCAGGGGATCGAGGTTGCCGTCCGCATCGTCGAGTTGGCGGATGCCGGCGATGTTGAGAATGTCAGCCACCACCGCGGAAGCGGTGGGTCCGGCCCCGGCTCCCGGTCCGTAGAACATCACCCGACCGATCGGATCCCCTTCCACCAGGATCGCGTTGTTCACCCCATGCACACCGGCGAGGGGGTGGTCGTGGGGCACGAGCGTGGGTTGCACGCGCACGGCCAGCGGCAGGGCATTGCTGCTGGCGTCACGGCCAGCGCCATCCATCCGCTCGGCCACGGCCAGTAGCTTGACGCTGTAATCCAGTTGGGTGGCGTAATCCACATCCCGGCCCTGCAGGCTGCTGATGCCGGCGGTGGGAATGCCGCTGCGGGGAATCGGCCCACCGAAGGCAAGACCAGCGAGGATCGCGATCTTGTCGGCCGCATCGAGCCCATCCACATCGGCGGCCGGGTCGGCTTCCGCATAGCCCAGCTCCTGGGCCTGACGCAGCACCTCGGCGTAGTCGGCGCCCTCCTGGGCCATGCGGCTCAGGATGTAGTTAGTGGTGCCATTGATGATGCCGCTGACCCGCTCGATCCGGTTGCCGCCGAGCGACTGCTTGAGCGGCTCAATGATCGGGATGCCGCCACCCACCGCCGCTTCAATCAGCACATACACACCGGCAGCGGCGGCAGCGGCAGCGATTTCTTCGCCATGGCGGGCGATCACCGCCTTGTTGGCGGTCACCACCGATTTGCCCGCGGCGATGGCGCGCATGATCAGGGTGCGGGCCGGCTCGAGCCCTCCCATCACCTCCACTACAACCTGCACGGCGGGATCGTCCACCACCGCCTCCGGGTCGGTGGTGAGAACGGCGGGATCCAGCTGCACCGGTCGGGGCCGATCGAGATCGCGCACCGCCACCCGCACGAGGTCCAGGTCGGCCACCAGGGGATGACGGCCATCCGGCGTTTGAAGAATCTCGGCGACGCCGCCACCGACGGTGCCCAGGCCCAGCAGGCCGATGCCGATCCTCGTCGTCATGGCGTCGTGTCCGATCCAGTCGTCAATCCAACGACTTTATGCAGCGGTGGGATCGCTGGAACGGCTGAGTTGCGCGGCCTGGGCCTGCATCATGCGCAGGATGTTGAGAAAGCCGTTGGCCCGGGACGGTGTGAGGCTCGCTTGGAGGCCGGTGGCGGCGATGAAGCTGGGATCAACGGCTTGCACTTGGTCAGGGCTGAGATCACTCAGGCCCTGGATCAACAGAGCGAGCAGTCCCTTGGTGATCAGGGCGTCTGAGGCGCCCTTCCACTGCACGCTGCCATCCACCAGCTTGGCGTCCACGAACACCTGCGAGACGCAGCCCTGCACCTTGCGCTCCTCGGTCTGCAACTCCTGGGGCATCTCCGGCAGTTTTTTGGCCAGCCAGAGCACGTATTCGTAACGCTTGCGTGGATCGCTGGTGCTGCTGAGCCGCTCCACCAGCTTGTCCAGGTTCGGGCTGCCGTAGCGGCTGACTGCGCTGTCCCGTTCCTGCATCGCGTCTCAACCCTGGCGTGAGCGCCGAACCCTAACCAGCCAGCCGGCGCTGCCGATCAGGGCGACACCGCCGAGCAGCCCTGCCGATGGCCAGAGCTCCCGGGGGTGGTGGGGCCCTTCGCTCACCTGGTCGAGTTGCACCCGGCCCTGGCGAACCGGCAGTTCCAGATAGTCGCGATGCCCGGGGCCTCCATCCACCTGCAGTTCCACGCTGCCGTTCTGAAGCTCAGCCGGCAGGGTCACCTGGAGGCGGCCCTCGCCGTCCATGCGGCCCAGTTCGGCACCGGGGCTGCCATCGGCCTTGAGAATCCGCACCACCGCATCCTTGGTGGGTTCACCGGATGAAAACGTGCTGCTCAACTCCAGCGTGCCGTTCAGGTAGGTAAGGGTGCTCTCAATGGCGTGGGCCGAGGCCGGGCGAGGCATCAGGGTCAGCAGGCTGCCAAAGCCCAGGAGCAGCAGCAGGCCGAAACGGGAGGCGGCAGGCATGGCATGGGGATCAGAGGACTTCATCCTGAGGGATCCGCCGCTGTTGCGCCAGATGTCCTTGAGAGTCAGGCCTGAGTGTCAGCGGGCGGCTGACCAGCGGCGTGCACTGGTGGAGCGGGGCGCTTGCACCATCGTGCCCATGGCCTGCAGCATCATTTCCAGGGCCTGACTTCCTTCACGACGACCGGCCAGTTCCCGGGCGATCACCTGTTGGGCCAGGGTGGGCGCATCCTGGCTGTGCTGTTCCAGTCGCTGGGCGGGACTGATCGGATGGGCCTCAGACACGACATCGCAATGCACTGTCGCCATCCTGTCAAAAGACCCCGGTGTTGATGGCTGTGGTGCGTGTTGCTCAACAGCCTGTAAGGCGTGTGCAGCCGCGTTCGCTGATCCAGCCATGAAACGGTTGATCCCAGGGGTCCCTGGGCAGCGGTTTCTGGCTGACGCAGGCGTCGGGCAGCACCACCAGGGCCGGCACGGCTCGCCAGGCCGGTTGGGCGCGCAGACGGTCGTAGTAGCCACCGCCGTAACCCAGCCGGAGGCCCGTGCGATCGATCGCCAGGGCCGGCACCAGCAGCAGCTGGAGTTGATGGGGCTTCATTGGGGGGCGGTTGATGGGTGCAGGAATTCCGCAGCCGTCGCGTTCGTTCAGTGCGTTGCCATCCCAGGGGCGATAGCTCATGGCCCCCTGGCTATCGCTGCAGGGCAACGCCAATGACCAACCCTGCAGCTCCGGTAAGAGCGGCAACAGATCGGGTTCGCCGGGCAGCGGCCAATAGAGCCCGATGTAGCCATGATCCGGGCTAAAGGGTTTGGGGCCGCTGGATGGCGACACCACCTGCAGCAGCGCTGAGCGAATCGCCTGGTCATCCCGCTGCTGGCGCAGGGCACGGAACTGACGCCGCAGGATTGGTTTGGTTGGAGCAGTTGGGGTCATGGCAGCAGGCCCCAGCGCCCCATGAGTGGTAACTGCAGAGCTAAGTGCTTCTGATCGGATGGCCAAAGCACCAGGAGCTCCTGCTGCAGTTCCCCCATCAGGGCCGGGGACTCATCTTCACGGCGCCGCAAGGCCGACCAGGTGCTGATGAATCCCAACAGTTGATCGACCGTCCAATTCAGTTCAATGCGCAGGTTGGGAGGAACGGGGCGGCTTGACACCGGGAAGGGCAGATCGGCGTACCGCTGATTCACATGGACGCGTTCGGGTGGCCACAACCCTTGAAGTCGCTCGTGATAAAGCTCATCGAGCCAGCGCTGCAAGGGCTCGGGGGCTCCCTGCAGCGGGTCGTAGCCCAGCCAGACCAGCAATCCCCCTGGCTTCAGCACTCGACGAGCTTCCTGGTTGAATCGGGGCACATCAAGCCAGTGGATGGCCTGAGCAACCACCACAGCATCCACGCTCGAGCTCTCCAGACCACTGGCTTCAGCGGACGCCACTCGGTAACGGATGCGGGGATGGGCAGGGGCTGCGGCGATCTGCGCTGGGCTGAGGTCGCTGGCTTCAACCCGGTCAAATTCAGCAGCCAGGCCAACACTGGCTTGACCACTGCCGCAGGCCACATCCCAGCAGCAGTGATGAGCGGGAGCTTGTTGTGCCAGCCAATGGAACAGGGCCTTGGGGTAGCAAGGACGGGAGCTTCGATAGGCCTCGGCCACCGCATCGAACCAGCCGTGGTCAAGGCTGCTGCTCATCGCTGGAACCAGCCGGTGAGCGCCACCGCCAGGGCATCAGCGGCATCATCGGGCCGCGGCGGCTCGCTCAGATCGAGTTCGCGCATCACCGCCTCCAGCACCTCATCCTTGTCTGCATGGCCATGACCGGTGAGCGCCTGCTTGATCTGCATCGGCGGAAACTCCACGGCCGGAATGCGGAAGCGAGCCAGGGTCATCATCAGCACGCCGCGGGCTTGCACCACCGCAATCGTGGTGCTGGAGCGGTAAAAGAAAAACTTTTCCACCGCCGCCAGATCAGGTTTCCAGCTGCGGATCAGCAGGCGCAGATCGTGGGCGATCTCCACCATTCGCTCACCCTCGCTTCGGCCGGGGTCGGTGCGAATCATGCCGCAGTCGAGCATGCGCTGCTGGCCCGGCACCTTGGCTGAGCGAGCCGTCACCTCGATCAGGCCGTAGCCCACGCGGGCGAGGCCTGGGTCAAGACCGAGGATCCGCATGGGGCCTGACGGTGACGGGTGCGTCAGGCGGCCAGCGCCAACTCGAAGGCGCCGCGATCGTTGCTTTCACCCCGCTCGAACACCTTGCAGAACACTTTGACGACGCGGTCGCCGGAATCCACCTGCTCAAGCGGATCCTTGCGGAGGCGGTGGCGGAGGCAGCAAGAGGCGACGCGGGCCACATCCTCTTCACTGACCTCGGTGCGGCCCTCAAAGGCTGCCAGGGCGCGGGCGGCCCGATTGGTGACGATGTCGCCGCGCAGGCCATCCACGTCCAGCTCACCGCAGATCGCCGAGATGCGCAGGCGCAGGTCATCATCGATCTGCACCTGGGACAGGCGGCCCTGGGCCTCCACCACCCGCTGTTGCAGCGCCTGCTGATTGGCTTCCACTGCTGCACTGAAGCCATCCGGATCATTGTCGAAGGCGGTGCGCTGATCCACCACCTGCACGCGCAGCTCGGGATCACGCACCGTGCGCACCTCCACGCTCATGCCAAAGCGGTCGAGCAGTTGCGGGCGGAGTTCGCCCTCCTCAGGGTTGCCAGAACCGATCAACACGAAGCGGGCGGGGTGGCGCACCGACACGCCCTCCCGTTCCACAGTGTTCCAACCCGAGGCGGCGGAATCGAGCAGCACATCCACCAGGTGATCATCGAGCAGATTCACCTCATCCACATAGAGCAGGCCGCGGTTGGCCTTGGCCAGCAGCCCGGGTTCAAACGCACGAACCCCCTCGCTCAGCGCTTTCTCGATGTCGATCGTGCCGCAGAGACGGTCTTCGGTGGCGCCCAGGGGCAGGTCCACCATGGGCACCTGGCGGGTTTCGGTGGTCAGGGTCTCGCCATGCTCCAGGCGCTGGCGCACCTCACTGCTCTGGAGATCGGGGTCGGTCGCCGAGCTGTTGTAGGGATCGCCGGCCACCACCTCGATTCCTGGAAGCAGGTCGGCGAGGGCGCGAATCGTGGTGGATTTCCCGGTGCCACGGTCGCCCATGATCATCACGCCGCCGATGCGGGGGTCGATCACATTGAGCAGCAGGGCCAGCTTCATCTCCTCCTGGCCGATCACGGCGGTGAAGGGGAAGACCCTGCGCTTCCGGGTTGAACTCACGGGCTGACGCTCGGCACAGGGTTGGATTGTTTCACAGGCAGGATGGAGAGCACCTGGGGTGGCGTCGCATCAGCGGGATAGATCAGACGCACCCGCACCCGGCGGCTTTCACCCGGTGCGAGCGTCACCGTTCCCAGCGCCGGACCCTCCTCCCCTTGGCGCAGCACCAGATGGAAGCGGCGCGCTCCGGCCGGCCGGCCCTGGCTGCCGTCCAGGCCGCTCACCTCGATCGGCCCGCGGAACATCACCGGGCCTGTGGCCGGCGATTGGAAGCGCAGGCTGCGGTTGGTGCTGCCGTTCTTGAAGGGAGATTCCAGCGCCACCACGACCCGGCGCCGCCCCGGCCCGGGATTGCGCAGGGGGAGGGTGAGGTCATATTCCACGCCGTAATTCCCGTGGGCGGCCCAGGCCGTGCCCTCGGAGAACACCTTCAGCTCGGCGGTCTGCACCTGTCCGGTGCCGAGATCGCCCCGATCCAGGCTGCTGATCGGCCAGGAGATCGGCGCCTCCTGCACATTCAGGCTGTTGGCGCCGGGATCGGTGAGGGTGGCTTGCCAGAGGCTGCCAACCTGCACGCCGCTGACGCGGGAATACACGATCTTGCCGGTGCTGCCCCTGGGCGTGGGCTTGTGTTCTTTCGGACTGAGCGTTCCGGAGGCCAGCAGCTTCTGCCAGCGAGCGAGGGTGGGGGCGCGTTTGCCGCTGCCGTAGGCCGCCAGGGTGGCGAGATGGATCGGGCCGGAACTGCGCAGGCGCATCTGCAGATTGCGACCATTGAGCAGCGGATCCAGGCCGGCCACCGGAATCGGCAGCATCACCAAAGCACTGGCTTCGCCGGGAGCAATCTCCCAACGGCTGGACAGCTCCGGAGCCCGTTCGCGGCGCAGGAGATCGCCGGCTACCCGGCTGCCGGGCCCGGCAGCGATCGGCGTGCTGGTTTCCGCCATCAGGTTGGGAAGCGGCAGGAACGGTGCTGCGGTCTGCCCCTTGCGGGTGGCCTGGGAGAGGGAGGTGCTGCCGCCGAGAAGCTCCAGCGTCACCGGTTGGTCACCCACCGGCTGCACCAGCACCGCCAGCCAGAGCTTTGAGTTCAGCTCTCCCGGCTTGCCGGCATACACGTGATGGCTGAACAGATCAAAGCGACCGTTGAGGGCGAGGTTGAGGCCTGGAGCCTCGGGGAAGGTGGAGAGCAGGATGCCCTCGCCCGTGATCAGCTCGGGATTGTTGTCGTTCACCATCAGCACGCCATCGAGCTGACCCGGCAGGGGGCGCACCTGCTGCTGGCGCTGCTGGAAGCTCACCGCTGGTGGGGAGGCTGCAGGGCCGCGGCCGTTCGCCCTGGCTGCAGGCAGGGGAGCCAGCACCAGGGGAAGGGCGGCGAGGGTGCGAAGCAGGCGCGGGGCCGTCATGGCTGCGGTGGAGCTGGCGCCACTGTTTTAGGTGACTTGCGCGGGAGCGGCGGTTTGGGCTTGAGCACCGGAGCCATGGCGGCAGCCATCGAGCGGATCAGTTCGGTGGAGCGGGGGTCATTGAAGGGGCCCTTCACCAGAAAGGCCGCGACGGCCCGACTCCCATCGGGCAATTCGATCAGGCCCGCATCGGCGTAGGCGATGCCGATGTCTCCAGTTTTGTTGAGCACCCGGTAGCCCTTTACCATCAAGCTGTCATCCGGTTCTCCCTGTTCACCGCCCAGGCCCTTGAGCAGGCCTCCCGGCAGCAGGCGGTTGGTGCGCGAGGTGCCCATCACCTCCCGAAACAGATCGCGGCTGCGGGTGCTCAAGACCTCGCCGGTGTCCACCAGGGCGATCGAACGGGCGAGATCGCGGGCGCTGGTGGTGTTGGTGCCCTCCAGATCGGGCAGCCAGTTGTTCACCACCGTGGCGCTGAGGCCCAGGGCGTTGAAGCGTTGATTGAGCAACTCCTTGCCCCCGACCCGCTCGATCAACAGATTGGTGGCGGTGTTGTCGCTGACCCGGATCATTTCCGTGGCCACTTCGTGGGTGGGAAAGCGACTGCCCAGAGGTTTCGAGGCCATCCAGCCCGCGCCACCACCCACCGTGGTTTTGCTGAGGGTGAGTGGTTCGTTCCAGCTGAGGTCGCCGGCATCGAGCAGCTCAAGCGCCACCAGCAGGATCGGGGTTTTGATCGAGCTGGCGGCGGGCAAGGCCGTGTCAGGGCTCAGTTCCGCGTAACGCCCATCATCGAGCTTCAGCAGAAAGGCGCTGGCCTGCAGATCTTTCTCAGCGGCTGCCAGCGCTCGCCAGCGTTGGCTCAACGCGGTGATTTCCTCCTTGGTCTCGAAGCGACCCAGGCTGGTGGCCATGGTGCTGGCGTTGTTGGTGGTCTGGGGCTGGCGTCCCGGGGTGAGGGCCGCCCCCTGAAGCAGATCGAGATTGAGCCAGGCGGGGAGTGTCACGTTGCCCTGCTGCACCTGGGGCGCCAGCATCTTCAAGGCGGATCCGCTGATCACACCCAGCCCCACGCCCATCAGCAGCAGGCGCAGCAGCAGCAGGAGGGGGCGGCGCCAGCCAGGATCTTGGCGTCTGGAACGGCTGCTGCTCACCGGGGGGTTGCGTTGGGTCGCCCGAGGTTAAGAGCGTTGTTGCTTGAGTGCCCAGCGCAATTGACGCACCATGCCGCGGAGCATGGCCACCTCATCGCTGCGGATCAGGGCCCGTTGCAACAGCGCCCGCACTTTGGCCATGCGGGCATGGGCGGTGTGCTCCAGCAGGAACCCCGTTTCCAGGAGCAGGCTGCGGGCCGCCTCAAGGCAATCCTCCAGTTGTTGCGGCGCGGCCGGATCCAGATCTAGATCCAGCGCAGGGGCGGCAACCGGTTGGCGCCGGCAACGTTCGAGCTCGTGCAGCACCACGGCCACGGCGTGCGAGAGGTTGAGGGAGGGGTAGTGGGGATCGCTGTAGAGAGCGATCACCCGCTGGCTGAGTAGTAATTCGTCATTGCTCAAGCCGCGGTCCTCGCGCCCGAACACGAGGGCAGCGGCGGCCTGGCTGTTGGCTTCCGTTGCACCATGGTCAGCTAGAAGCCAGGGCAGCACCTGTTCCGGTGGGTGCAATGGGATCGTGCCGTGATCGATGCGACCGCAGGTGGCAACCACGCGGCGGCAACCGTGGAGAGCGCTGATCAGGTCGGGATAGTGCGTCGCGGATTCCAGAACGGTCTGGCCATGCACGGCCATGCGGCGGGCCTCCGGGTCGGCGGGGTTGCAGCGGGGCGCCACCAGGCGCAGATCGGTGATGGCGTAGTTGGCACAGAGGCGGGCGACGCTGCCCAGGTTGATCGGTCCAGCTGGCTCCACCAGCACCACACAGAGTCGCGGTGAGCCAGGGGCGTTGACCTGGCTCATTCCAAAGTTTTCAGGTAAGCGAGCAGATCGGCCATCGTCTGAGGCTCCACCTCAAAACGGGGCATGGGAGGGGTGGCGCCGCTGACGACCTGATGAATCAGCGACGGATCACTGCGACGGTCCGCCACGCCGTGAAGGTTGGGGCCCACAAGCCCCTGGGCGGCAATGCCATGGCAGCCGGCGCAGTTGATGCGGAACACCTGCCCGCCGTGGTCCGCATCGCCGTTAAGCATGCGAGTCGCCTGCACATAGGGATCGCGGCTGGCATTGCCCATCACCCAGAGCACCAGCACGATGCAGGCAACAGCCGCCAGGATCACCAGCCCGGCGATCAGACCCCGATTGCGACCGGCGGGCGCTGCAGCGGTTGATGACGGTGTCATCGCGAAGGCGTCCTGGCCATGGAACAATTGTGCTCAATCTTTTCATCGGGCGCGACTCCATGATCGAACCCCTGCTCTGCGGCATCGTTCTCGGTCTGATCCCGGTCACCCTGCTCGGCCTGTTTGTGGCGGCCTGGAATCAGTACCGCCGGGGCAGTGCTCTGGGAGGCTGAGCACCAGCACGCCACAGCTGCCGTAGCGCCTTCGATCGATCAGATCCCAGCACCCATCAAGGCTGGGTGGTTCGCGGCTGGCGTGCTCGCAGATCACCAGAGCCCCCGGCCGCAGCCATGCGCCGCAGCGGAGCGCTTCCAGCCCTGGGCCATAGAGCTTGGCGGCGTAGGGAGGGTCGAAATAGACCAGATCGAAGCCAGGATCTTCGCTGGGGCGACCGCGGCTCAGCCAACGGACCAGATCGGCGCTCACCACCTGCACTTTGGGGGTTGGTTCCACGCCTGAGGCGGTGCTGTCTAGGTTGACGCGGCAGATCGCGGCCGTGCCGCGGTGGTGTTCGATCGCCACCACGCGAGAAGCCCCACGTTCGATCGCTTCGCAAGCCATCACGCCGCTGCCGCTGCACAGATCCAGCCAATGGCATCCCTGCAGGCGCGGGGCAAGCCTGTTCATCACGGCGGCGCGCACCATCCCTGTGGTCGGACGGGTCTCGGGCCCGCGTGGGCTCTGCAGCCGTCGACCGCTGCTCAGTCGGAGCTGCCCCTTCGCGCCGCCCTTCCGGCTCACACCTTCACGCTGAAGTGCCGGCCGGGGGAGCGCCGTGTTGCAGCCAGCTGAGCCAATGCTGGAGCAGGCGTTGGCCGGCGCGACCCGATTTCTCCGGGTGGAACTGGCAGGCGCCGATGCGGCCTTGCCACACAATCGCGGTGGCGTCGCTGCCGCCAAAGGGGGCGGTGGCGGCGCGCACTGAGGCGTAGTTGGGATAGGCCGCATAGGAATGCACGAAATACATCCATGCCTCAGGATCGTCGGGATGCAGCACCGGGCAGGGATGGAGCCGCTGCAGACGGGCCCAGCCCATATGGGGGATCCTCTCGCCAGCATCGTCGGGCAGTCGGGTGACGCGCCCGCTCAACAGGCCGAGCCCTTCGCGCTGGCCTTCTTCGCTGCTGTCAAACAGCAACTGCAAACCCAGGCAGATGCCCAGCAATGGTCGGTCCTGCTTGCCCCAGAGCTTCAGCTGGGGCACCAACCCAGTGGCCTCAAGCTGCTCCATGGCGGGGTCAAACGCCCCCACGCCAGGAAGAATCAGCGCATCGCAGCGCTGCAGATGGTCTGGAGTCTGAACAGTGTTCAGGCTCACATCCAAACGTTGGAAGGAGGTCTGCACAGAGTGCAGGTTCCCCATGCCGTAATCGATCAGGCCGATCCGCAAGGGTGACGGCGCGTTCAGAGATATTTGGAGATGGTGCCCGAGAGGGTGGCTTTGGGCACAGCGCCCACCACGGTGTCCACCTTCTGGCCGCCTTTGAAGACCATCAAGGTCGGAATGCTGCGGATGCCGTACTGACTGGCAACGTTGGGATTTTCGTCGGTGTTGAGCTTGAAGACCTTGATCTTGCCTTCAAATTCCTTGGAGATCTCATCCACGATCGGAGCCACCATGCGGCAGGGGCCACACCAGGGAGCCCAGAAATCCACCAGCACGGGCACGTCGCTTTGGAGGACGTCCTGTTCGAAGGATGCGTCGGTGACGGCAGCTGCGCTGGACATTCGATCTGACCGTTGGTTGAGCGAAATTTAGCAACCGGGATCGGGATTTTTTCAGAACAGCACCCGTGCTGGTGTGAACTGTGATCCACCGTTGCCGGGAAGACAAAAAGCCCGAACGCGTCGGGCCGGGGGGTGTGAGGAGTGTGTGGGCCGAAGCCCCCACGCCAGAAGATTAACGCTTGTCTTGCGCCTCTCTGGTGAGACGCAAGGTGAATGCTGGTGTGTGGGTGGGCTTACTTGCCCATGCCCAGTTGCTGCGCTTTCTGATAAACCTTGCCCTCGGTGAGCAAGGACGGAGCGACGACCACCTCCACTTGCTGCATGTCGCGGAGCGTCTGGGCGCCGAGCGTGCCCATCGAGGTTTTGAGGCAGCCGAGGAGGTTGTGGGTGCCGTCATCGAGTTTGGCGGGGCCGCGCAGGATCCGCTCCAGGCTGCCCGTGCTGCCCACGTTGATTCGGGTGCCCCGTGGCAGCACGGGGCTGGGGGTGGCCATGCCCCAGTGGAAGCCCCGACCCGGGGCTTCTTCCGCTCGGGCAATCGGCGATCCGATCATCACCGCGTCGGCACCGCAGGCGATGCATTTGCAAATGTCACCACCGGTCACGATGCCGCCGTCGGCAATGATCGGCACGTAGCGGCCCGATTCCTGCTCATAGTCCGCCCGAGCGGCAGCGCAGTCGGCGACCGCGGTGGCCTGGGGGATGCCTACACCTAAAACGCCGCGCGAGGTGCAGGCTGCGCCGGGGCCGATGCCCACCATCACACCGGCAGCGCCAGCGCGCATCAGTTGCAGGGCCACGTCATAGGTGACGCAATTGCCGATCACCACCGGCACCCCCATGTCGCGACAGAGGGCTTCCAGGTCGAGGGTGTCCTGCCCTTCCGGGCCGATGTGATTGGTGGAGACCACCGTGGCCTGCACGAAGAAAAGGTCGGCCCCGGCTTCGGCGATTGCCTTGCCGAAGCGCAGAGCTGCCACAGGCGTGCCGCTCACGGCGGCAATGCCTCCTTGGGCCTTGATCGCTTCGATTCGCTGGCGGATCAGCTTCTCCTGCACGGGTTGGCTGTAGATCTCCTGCATCAAGGGCACGAAGGCGTCTTTGCCCACAGCGGCAATCCGATCCAGCACGCTGTTGGGATCCTCGTAGCGGGTCTGGACCCCTTCGAGATTCAGAACGCCGAGAGCACCCAGTTCAGAGAGGCGCACGGCCATATCCACATCCACGACGCCATCCATGGCGCTGGCGATGATTGGGATCTCCCGTTCGATGCCCCCCAGGCTCCAGCGGGTGTCTGTGACCTCCGGATCGACGGTGCGACCGCCTGGAACCAGGGCGATTTCATCGATGCCATAGGCCCGGCGAACAACCTTGGAGCGACCGAGCTGAATGTTCACCGCGAGCCAATGAAGAATCGAGACAAACTACCAAGCGGCGCCCTGATCACCTGGTGATCGCCGCATCAGCTCATTGTGTCGATGGGCCGCCGTCGCCACGGAAGGCCTGCCAGCGCTGGCTCAGTCCGGAGATCACTTTGCGGCGCTCGTCGCTGCGGATCAGCCTTGTGACGCTGAACCAGGCAAGCCAGGACACGCCAACCAGTTCGAACAGGCGTGGCGCCAGGGGCACGCTGGCAATGGCCGCCAGCACGGCGCTGTAGATGCGCAGCACCAGAATCAGTCCCACCAGGCCACCGGCGAGCAGCAACGGCTTGCGCAGGCGTTGCCAATGCTCTCCCAGATTTTGCTCCTGCCACCAATCGCCAATCTTGGCGCTCAGCAGCTCCCATTCCCCACCAGATTCTGTCGCGTTGCCGTTGTCGTCCTGGTCCTTGGTAAGGGCGGGAATCGTGACCTGACTGGCGATCGCCGGGTCGAGCGCAGGTGCTGCCTCGACGGGTTCCGCTTGAACTGGTTCCGCCTGAACGGGCTCAGGCGTGGCGGGCTCTGCCTGGGCGGGGGTGCTGCTGGTGGGGTCGGTCGTCATGGCAGGCCGCGCGGATCAGGGCTCGGAGCATAGGGGGAGTGGCCCCTGCGGGACTGTGCCGGTCGCGATAAACTGAGTAGCGGCAATCAGGTCTTTTATGGCGGATCCAGTGGGGCCCGGCAGCGGCGGTCCCGGCGAGTCCGACGACCGGATCATTCAGACCGATCTACGCAATGAGATGTCGCGCTCCTACTTGGAGTACGCGATGAGCGTGATCGTTGGGCGGGCTCTGCCCGACGCCCGCGATGGCCTCAAGCCGGTGCATCGGCGCATCCTTTATGCCATGTATGAGCTGGGGCTCACCAGCGACCGGCCTTACCGCAAATGCGCCCGTGTGGTGGGTGAGGTGTTGGGTAAGTACCACCCCCATGGCGACACCGCTGTCTACGACGCTCTGGTGCGCATGGCCCAGAGCTTCTCGATGTCGATGCCCTTGATCGATGGGCACGGCAATTTCGGCTCGGTCGACAACGATCCGCCGGCGGCGATGCGATACACCGAATCGCGCCTGCAGGCTCTTACCACCGACAGCCTGCTGGAAGACATCGAGGCGGAAACGGTTGATTTCGCCGACAACTTCGACGGTTCCCAGCAGGAGCCGACCGTGTTGCCCGCCCGGATCCCCCAGCTGTTGCTCAATGGCTCTGCCGGCATCGCCGTGGGCATGGCCACCAACATCCCGCCGCACAACCTGGGCGAGTTGATCAATGGGTTGCTGGCCCTGATCGAGAACCCGGAGCTCGATGACAACGCCCTGATGCGCATCATTCCGGGGCCCGACTTTCCCACCGGCGGTCAGATCCTCGGGCGCAGCGGCATCAAGGAGACCTACCTCACGGGCCGTGGCTCGGTGACGATGCGGGGGGTGGCGGCGATCGAGACGATCGAGGCCCCGGGGCGTCCTGATCGCGATGCGGTGATCATCACCGAGTTGCCGTATCAGACGAACAAGGCGGCGCTGATCGAGCGCATCGCCGAGATGGTCAACGACAAGAAACTCGAAGGCATCTCCGACATCCGCGATGAGAGCGATCGCGATGGCATGCGCATCGTGGTGGAGCTGCGTCGGGACGCCTACCCCCAGGTGGTGCTGAACAACCTGTTCAAGCTCACGCCTCTGCAGAGCAACTTCAGCGCCCACATGCTGGCGCTGGTGAATGGCGAGCCGATCCTGCTCACCCTGCGCAAGATGCTCGAGGTGTTCCTCGAGTTCCGGGTCGAGACGATCGAGCGGCGCACCCGCTACCTGCTGCGCAAGGCCGAAGAACGCGACCACATTCTTCTGGGCTTGCTGCTCGCCCTTGATCAGCTCGATCCGATCATTGCCCTGATCCGGGCAGCCCCCGACACCGCAACGGCCCGCCAGCAGCTGCAGGAGCGCCATGGCCTCAGCGAGATTCAGGCCGATGCCATCCTGCAGATGCAGTTGCGACGGCTCACGGCTCTGGAGGCCGACAAGATTCGCCTCGAACACGAAGATCTCGTTACCAAGATCGCCGACTACAAAGACATTCTCGGCCGGCGGGAGCGGGTGTTCGGGCTCATCCAGGAGGAGCTCACTCAATTGCGCGATCGCTATCCGATCGAGCGGCGGACGGAAATCCTCGACCTTGCCGGCGGGCTGGACGATATCGATCTGATCGCGAACGAGCGCTCGGTGGTGTTGCTCACCGAAACCGGGTATCTCAAACGGATGCCGGTGAGCGAGTTTGAGGCCACCAGTCGCGGCACCCGCGGCAGGGCCGGCACCCGCAGTCAGGGTGAGGAGGCCGTGAAGTTGTTCATCGGCTGCAACGATCACGACACGCTGCTGTTGTTCAGCGACCGGGGCGTGGCCTATGCCCTGCCGGCCTACCGGGTGCCCCAATGCAGCCGGACCGCTAAGGGCACGCCGGTGGTGCAGCTGCTGCCGATTCCACGCGAAGAGTTGATCACCTCGCTGCTGGCGGTGTCGGAATTCAACGACGACACCGATCTGTTGATGCTCACCCAAGGGGGCTACATCAAGCGCACGCGCCTGTCGGCGTTCAGCAACATCCGCTCCAACGGCTTGATTGCGATCGGGCTTGAGGACGGTGATGCCCTCACCTGGGTGCGGCTGGCGGTGCCCGGCGACAGCGTGCTGATTGGATCGCGGGCGGGCATGACCATTCACTTCCGTCTCAGCGATGATGAGTTGCGTCCGCTTGGGCGGACGGCTCGCGGTGTGCGCTCGATGAATCTGCGCGAGGGCGATGCGCTGGTGAGCATGGATGTGTTGCCCGTGGAGCTCGCCGATCGGGTGGCCCAGAGTTCCGACGACGGCGGTGAGGCGGATGCGGAGGACGGACCCACGGCCTCCGAGGGCCCCTGGGTGCTGGTGGCCTCGGCTTCCGGCCTGGGCAAGCGGGTGCCGGTAACCCAGTTCCGCCTGCAGAAGCGGGCTGGGATGGGGCTGCGGGCGATCAAGTTCCGCACCGACAGCGATGTTCTGGTGGGATTGCGCGTGCTTGGTGCGGGCGAGGAAGTGCTGCTGGTGAGCGAGAAGGGCGTGATCGTGCGCACCAGTGCCGATGCGATTCCGCAGCAGTCGCGCGCCGCCACCGGTGTGCGCCTGCAGCGACTCGACAAGGGCGATCGCCTCTCGGAGGTGGTCTTGGTGCCGCCTGAGGCGGAGTCCGACGACTCGGAGTCCGATGCCGCGGAGTCTGACGAGCCGCAGGACAGCTGACCTTGGTGACTGGCCAGGTTGCTTCCGGCTGTGTGGATGTGCTGGTGCTGGGGGGCGGTCCTGCCGCCCTCTGCATCGCCTCAGAATTGACGCAACGGGGCGTTGTGGTGGCTGGTCTCGCCCCGGACCCCGTCGAGGCTCCCTGGCCCAACACCTATGGCATCTGGGCTGATGAGCTCAAGCCCCTGGGTCTGGAGTCTCTGCTCGGGCACCGATGGAGTGACACGGTCAGTTATTTCGGTGCGGGTGGATCCCCGGCCCAGAACCAGAGCACACCCCATCGCCTCGACTACGGCCTCTTGGATCGGGCCGCTCTGCAGCGCCACTGGCTGGATCGGGCGGTGGGGGTGACCTGGCATCAGGACCGTGCTGAACGGGTGTTGGCTGGGCCTGCAACCACCACAGTGCGTTGCGCCTCGGGCCAATCGCTCACGGCCCGGCTGGTGATCGACGCCTCCGGCGCGCGCACGCCGCACATCCAGAGGCCGGATCAGGGCCCGGTGGCGGGGCAAGCGGCCTATGGCGTGGTGGGCCGGTTCTCCAGCAACCCCATCGAAGCGGGCAGGTTTGTGCTGATGGACTACCGCTGCGATCACCTCAGCGCAGCGCAGCGCCGCGAACCGCCCACCTTTCTCTATGCGATGGATCTGGGCGATGGGGTGTTCTTTGTGGAGGAGACCTCCCTCGCCCTGGCGCCGGGGGTTCCTTACGACGTGCTCAAGCAACGGCTGCAGCAACGGCTCGATCAGCGCGGTGTGGCCATCACCGAGGTGCTGCATGAGGAGTTCTGCCTGTTTCCGATGAATCTTCCGCTTCCCGATCGCAGTCAGCCGCTGCTGGCCTTCGGTGGGGCGGCGAGCATGGTGCATCCCGCCTCGGGCTACATGCTGGGGGCGTTACTGCGACGCGGACCCGATCTCGCTCAAGCCCTGGCGGCGGCGCTGGCGAATCCAGGCCTGGGGTCAGCCGCTTTGGCACAGCGCGGCTGGCAGGCGCTCTGGCCTGCCGAACTGGTCTGGCGTCATCGCCTCTATCAGTTCGGTTTGGAGCGGTTGATGGGCTTCCCTGAGGGTTTGCTGCGCCGTCACTTCGCCACTTTCTTTGCCTTGCCCACGGAGGATTGGTTTGGCTTCCTCACCAACACCCTGCCCTTGCCGCGGCTGATGGCCGTGATGCTCAAGCTGTTTGCCCTTGCGCCCTGGGAGCTGCGGCGCGGCCTGGTGCTGGGGGCCGGGACCGCTCAAGCACCCAGCTTTCGCCAGTCAGCCGGTTGAATCAGGGGGAAGAGGGCATCCTCCTCTTCCACGTGCTCCAGCCAGTGCTCCGGTAAGTCGTCGCGCCGATCGATGGCGGCCATCAGGCGCCAGAAGCGTTCGAGGTGGCGTTCGATCCTCTCTCTGGCGAGTTCGGTGGTGGTGCCGGCCCGCAGGATGAAGCTCCAGTCGGAGGACTGGGCCAGCAGCAGCTCCCGGCCCGCCTGGTGCAGCAAGCGCAGGTCCGCTTCGCTGGCCACGCCGCGGCTGCAACGCTCCACCATTGCGCGTCCGGCCCGGCTCCATTCCGGCACGATCCAGGCGTTGCTGTCGTTGAGCCAGTAGTCATGGAAGCCCCCCTGCCCCCAGCTCGACGGGCAGGGTTCACAGAGCTGGAGCTGGGGCTGATCCGCCAGCACCCCGCGCAGGGTGGTGAAGCGCACGTCCTCCCTGGCCGCTTGGCGAAACAGCTCGGCAAGAAAACGGGGCCCCTCAAACCACCAGTGGCCGAAGAGCTCCGCATCGAAGGGCGCCACCAGCAGGGGCGGTATGGCCATGCCGGCCTGGAGGCGCTCCAGCTGGGTTCGACGACCCTGCAGATAATCGCGAGCGTGCACCTGGCAGCGCTGGTTCGCGGCCTGCGGCTCGTAGGGCAGTTTCTGATCGAGGGGGGCGTTGAGGTCGCTGACGCGGTGGAGTTTGAGGCCGAGGGGGCGCTGGCCGGGCAATCCGAGGCTGGTCAGGTCGTCCTGGGGGAGATCCCAGCCGAGATCGCGATGAAATTCGCGGTAGGCGGGATCGCCGGGATAGCCGTCCCGGGCCGACCACACCGGCAGGGTGGCGTCGCTGTCGCGCCCGAAGAAGGCCACACCCTGGCGGCTCACGATCGGGGCGTAGACCCCGTAGCGCGGACGCGGTGTGGCATGGAGCAGGCCATGGCCATCGAGCACGGCGTAGCGCAGCCCCGCATCGCGCATCCAGTGATCCAGGCCTTCGTAGTAGGCGCATTCCGGCAGCCAGATGCCCAGGGGGCGTTCCCCGATCAGGCGGTGGTGTTCGCGCACCGCCGTGCGCAGCTGGGCCCGAACGGCCTCCGGGTGTTCGCGCAGCAGTGGCAGGTAGCCGTGGGTGGCCCCGCAGGTGAGCAGGTCGAGCACCCCTTGCTGCTGCAGGGCGGCGAAGCGGCGGATCAGGTCGCCGTCGCAGGCGTTCCAGCTCTCGAGATGGCGTTGGAAGCCGGCGGCCAGGTGTTCAGCGGCCTCGCGCTGGTCGTCCGGGGCTTTCTCGAGCAACTGCAGGCGGATGGCGATCCAGCCCGGGAAGCGCTTGCGCAGGGTGGAATCGGCCAGCAGCGAGAGCAGGGTGGGCGAGAGCCCCATGGTGAGTCGGGGCTGCTGATCCGCTGCAGCAGCAGCCTGTTCGAGCACCTCCAGTAGGGGCAAATAGCACTCGATCAGCGCCTGAAAGAACCAGTCCTCCTCCAGCGAGTCGGGCTCCGTGGCGCGCACGTAGGGCAGGTGGGCGTGGAGAACCAGGGCCAGGGATCCTTCGGCCACGATCCATCCATACCGGGGCATTGAATCTACTGGCACCTCCTGCTCAGGCTGGTCACCTAGAGTGGGCTAACTCATAGTCATTCCGACTAACAACCGTCGAGGCTGCTGCCATGGCCAAGGACCCCGGCCGCGTTCTGATCTTCGACACCACCCTGCGGGATGGTGAACAGTCGCCTGGCGCCAGCCTCAACCTCGAGGAGAAGCTGGCCATCGCGCAGCAGCTGGCCCGGCTCGGTGTCGACATCATCGAAGCCGGATTTCCCTTTGCCAGTGCCGGCGATTTCGAGGCGGTGCAGCGCATCGCCCAACAGGTGGGTGGTGCGCAGGGGCCAATCATCTGCGGTCTCGCCCGCGCCTCCCGTGGCGATATCAAGGCCTGTGCCGATGCGGTGGCTCCAGCCCCGCGCCGCCGCATCCACACCTTCATCGCCACCAGCGACATTCATCTCGAGCACAAACTGCGCAAGAGCCGCAAGGAGGTGCTGGCAATCGTTCCCGAGATGGTGGCGTATGCCCGCTCCCTGGTCGATGACGTCGAGTTTTCCTGTGAGGACGCCGGCCGCAGTGATCCGGAGTTTCTCTACGAGGTGATCGAGGCAGCGATCGCGGCTGGTGCGGGCACGATCAATATTCCCGACACCGTCGGTTACACCACCCCGGCGGAGTTCGGTGCCCTGATCGCCGGCATCGATCAGCACGTGCCCAACATCCAGGAGGCGGTCCTGTCGGTGCATGGCCACAACGATCTGGGTCTGGCCGTGGCCAATTTCCTTGAGGCGGTCAAGAACGGCGCCCGTCAACTCGAGTGCACCATCAATGGCATCGGCGAACGGGCCGGTAATGCGGCCCTGGAGGAGTTGGTGATGGCGCTGCATGTGCGCCGCCGCTACTTCAATCCTTTCTTTGGTCGCGACGAGGAGTCCCCCACGCCGCTCACGGCCGTTCGCACCGAGGAGATCACCAAGACCTCCCGCTTGGTGTCGAATCTCACCGGCATGGTGGTGCAACCCAATAAGGCGATCGTGGGTGCCAACGCCTTCGCCCACGAGTCGGGCATTCACCAGGACGGCGTGCTCAAGAACCGCCTCACCTATGAAATTGTCGATGCCCGCACCGTCGGCCTGAGCGATAACCGCATCTCTCTGGGCAAGTTGAGTGGTCGCAGTGCCGTGCGCGCTCGCCTGGAGGAGCTGGGCTACGACCTCAGCCGTGAGGATCTCGATGAGGCCTTTGCTCGCTTCAAGGATCTGGCCGATCGCAAGCGTGAGATCACCGATCGCGATCTGGAAGCGATCGTGAGCGAGCAGGTGCAGCAGCCCGAGGCCCGCTACCAGCTCAAGTTGGTGCAGGTGAGTTGTGGCAGCAGCCTGCGGCCCACGGCCACCGTCACCCTGGCCAACGAAGAGGGACGGGAGCAGACCACGGCCGCGATCGGCACCGGGCCAGTCGATGCGGTGTGTCGGGCGCTCAACGCCCTGGCGGAGGAGCCCAACGAGCTGGTGGAGTTCTCGGTGAAATCGGTCACTGAGGGCATCGACGCCATGGGGGAGGTCACGATTCGGCTCCGGCGTGAAGGGCAGCTGTTCTCGGGGCACTCCGCCGACACCGATGTGGTGGTGGCGGCGGCTCAGGCGTTCGTCAATGCCCTCAACCGCCTGGTGGCTGGTGCGTCCCGCTCCGCCATTCATCCCCAGCGCGATCATGCGGTCCTGGAGACCCGCCCGAGTCTCTGAACACCATGACCACCCGCGTGCGCGCCCGTTTCGCTCCGGTCCTGCAGCTGTTGGTGCTGATTCTGTTGGCGCTTGTGGTGCTGGTGCCCCTGCTCTGGTTGGTGAGCACCTCCCTCAAAGGTCCTTCGGAAGACATCTTCACCAGTCCCCCGGCGCTGTTGCCTTCAGCACCGAGCCTTGAGGCCTATAGCCGCCTCTTCCGCGACAACCCACTGGGGCTCTATCTGATCAACAGCACGATCGTCAGCGTGTTGGCGGTGGTGGCCAATTTGCTGTTTTGCTCCCTGGCCGCCTACCCCCTGGCGCGCATGCGCTTTGCAGGCCGTGGCTTGGTGCTAGCCCTGGTGGTCGCCACCATCCTGATTCCCTTTCAGGTGGTGATGATTCCCCTCTATTTGTTGATGGTGCAGCTCGGCCTGCGGAACACCTTGCTGGCCCTGGTGATCCCCCAGGCCGCCACCGCGTTTGGCCTCTACCTGCTGCGTCAGAGTTTTCTCGCCGTGCCCGTGGAGCTGGAGGAGGCGGCTCGCATCGATGGGTGCAGCAAACTTGGTGAGTGGTGGAACGTGATGATCCCCGCGGCTCGGGCTGATCTGATCACCCTGGCGATGTTTGTGTTCATCGGCACCTGGAGTGATTTCCTTTGGCCGCTGGTGATCCTGGATGACCCCCAGCTCTATACCCTTCCCCTTGGACTGCAGCAGCTGGCGAGCAGTTTTTCGCTCGACTGGCGCATCGTCGCTGCCGGCTCGGTGGTATCGATTTTGCCGGTGCTTGTGCTGTTTGTGTTGCTGCAGCGCTACATCCTTCCAAGTGCCAGCAGCGATGCGGTGAAGGGTTAATCCTGGCTTGGCGGACCACTGCCAGCAGGGGGTTGGGGTGGCAGCAGGAAGGGTTGGCGGTTGAGCTCGGCCTGGCGTTTCGCCTGCTGCCGTTCCCGTTCTCGGGCTGCCGCCTGTTCCGTTTCCAGTGCTTGCAGCAGATCGCTGAATTGCGTGTCCAGCGCCTGTTGCCGTTGCCTCAGGTTGCCCATCTGCTCCTCCAACAGCTGACGGTTGTTCACCTGTTCTCGCTGCTCGATCGCCTCGACCCGTTCCCTGAGGCGGCGCAGGGCGCTGCTCTGCTGCCCCAGCGCCTGCCAGAGCACAACAAACAACACCGTCAGCAGGGCAGTGAGAGCGGCGGGAAGAAGACTCCAGCGGGGTCCAGGCATGTCAGCTGAGCCTGCTTCAGTTGCAGCCTTGTACGGAGATGCGGTAGCTGAAACCGGTGGAATTGGGATCGCTACCGGTGCCAATCTTGAAGTTGATTTGGCTCACGGTCTTGCCCTGGGGAGCGGTGAACGGGCCGAACATGCGCCCTTTGCCGATCGGCGGCGTCATTGATTCCTGCACAACGCGCAGATTGCTGCCGTCGGTGAATTTGAGAAAGGCCTCCACCGGATAGGTGCCACTGGCGGTGGAGTCAGCGGTGAAGAAGAGCTTGTAGCTGCGGTAGGGGCCGTTCACCGCGAAGTCGGTGTTCCAGTTGGTGCGGCCGATCAGCTTCGGCTTGCCCACCCGTTTGGTCACGATGTTGCTACTGCCGTTCCCCCCCACCGGTGGCAGGAAGGTGCAGGCTGCCTTCGCAGCGGGGGCAAGACCGACGACGACGGCGAGGGCCATCGCTGCCCCGAAACCGCTGACCTGATGGGGAGTGCGGCGGATCATCGCTCCAGCAATCAACTGCTTGCTCTCTAGCAGTGCACCGTTGGGATGGCCCATGCCCTAGACCATGAACGTGGGTGAGGACAAACCATGGCCTTGGCGGATCTGGATCGGTTGCTCGAGCTGCGCGGCCAGGACCCGGAATTGGCGCAGGTGATGGCCGAACCTCTGGCGATGGACCAGTTGATCGCTCTGGCGGCGGCTAGGGGCCTGGCGGTGACGGAGGCGGATGTGCTCGCGGCTCAGGAGCGCGCAGACGCGGCGATGGCGCCGCAACAGTTGCAAGAACGTGTCGCACAGGAGGCCCGGCGCTTACGCCATTTCATTCAGGGGTGACCGTCGGGCCACGCTCCAGGGGGTGATCACTTGGGGTGGTCTTGATGACGTGAGACGGTGTCGCTCGACACGGCACGCTGATGCACGTCCCGCCGAATCTTGGTCGGGATTGCGAAGGATGAGACGTGACGTTCTGGAAAGATTGGGCTCCTGCGGAGCAGGCAGTGCGGGCAACCGTTGAATGGTTCCGTGAAGATGACAACTTCACCCTGATCTGCCACCGCGATCCCGCCGATCCTGTTGATCAGGACTCTTTTCTGTCTTGGGATGATCTGATCGGTCAGCGCTGACCAGGCATCAGCCCAGTTGATCGGCTCGTGTTGAGCCTGTCAGCACTCGCTGACCGATGGTCACCGCTTCGCTGCCGCTACCTAGGACTACGGTGACCTCTCCGGTTCGTCATGGCTTCGTTCACCATCTCCATCGACGGTGGCTCCAGCTTCAGTTGCGCCGATGACCAATACATCCTCGATGCAGCTGAAGAGCAGGGCATCGATCTTCCTTATTCCTGCCGCGCAGGCGCCTGCAGCACCTGTGCCGGCAAGATCCTCAGCGGCAGTGTGGATCAATCCGATCAGAGCTTTCTGGATGATGATCAGATCGCCAAGGGATATGCCCTCCTCTGTGTGAGCTATCCCCTGAGCGATTGCAGTGTGAAAACCGACGTCGAAGACGAGCTCTGATCTCAGCGCAGCATCACGACATCGGGGGTTTCATCCATGACCTGCCCCATCCAGCGGGCATGGGTGACAGCCCCCTCGTGGCTATGGAAGGCCCAGGCTGAATCGGGCGAGGTGACGTTTTCAATCCGTTGGTCCTTTTCATTGACGCGGAAGTAGGTGCCGGCTTTGGGGCTGCGGAGCACATAACGCTCAAGATGGGTGGCCGTCATGCCGTTCTCGATGAGACTCATCCCATGCCTAGCGGTGCCGCTGCAGGCGTTCGGCTGTCTTCGTAATTCCTCCATTTTTCTGCCCGCGAATGTTTTCCTGCGCACCTCAAGGGCTGCTCCCCCCGGGCTGACCTGCTCAGCCAGGCAGTGGTGAGCGGCGGCTCCAGCAAAGGTCCTGCGGCGCCTCCAGCCAGCTCTGGTGGCCACCATTGCGGAACCAGGGCTCGGCCTGCGGCGTCAGGGGAGGCAGCTCCAGGTCCCATTGGGCAGCGAAATAGGCCGCAGCTTCTGTGGCGGTCGCCGCGTGGGGTTGCTGCCAGTGCACGAGGGCGAGCCGGGTGGCGCGGATCGTGAGGATGGCCATGCGGTCCCCTTCCGTTGCCTCAGTCCGGGGTTCGATGCGCTCGTTCACGTCTTCGTTCAGCACGAACAGTCGAAGCGGAGAGGGGCTGTCGCGTCCGTCCAGGTCGTATTTGTTGAGGTAGAGGCTGCGGGCTCGCTGAAACAGGGGGGAGGGTGCCGTGTGCATCAGCCGCTCGAAGGCGGCCTGAAGGGAGCGGCTGCTCATGACAAGGGGTGAGGGGCGTGGGATGATGGTGACAGTTCCCAGGGTGGACCAATGGAGGATCCAGGACGCTCCGTTTATCGGCTCGCGTCCCTCGATGGAGCTCCCCATCCGGTCTTGGATGCCCCCTACGACTCCCTGGAAGCGGCTGAGTTGGCCGCGCAGAGCTGGTGCGCCGGCCAGGGGCGGCTGTCGGGGCTGGCGGAGCGGGGGATTGCGGTGGAGGTGCAGACCCGGGCCGGGGTCTGGCGCACCGTGGACTACCCGCTGAGCTGCCTGAGAAGCGCTAGACATGAATCAGCGTGGCGCTGATGACGTGCAGGTGAGCGTGGATCTCTGTGTGGTGCCCCTGGGTGTTGGCGTGTCGTTGGCGCCCTATGTGGCCGCCTGTCAGGAGGTGATCGAGGCGGCCGGCCTCGACCATGAACTCGGTCCGAACGGCACAGCGATCGAGGGTGAGTGGGAGGCGGTGTTCGCCTGCGTGCGGGACTGTCATGACGCCGTGCATCGGCTCGGTGCGCCGCGGATCTACACCACGCTCAAGGTGAACACCCGCGCAGATCGTGAGCAATCGTTCCGCGAGAAGGTGCCCAGCGTGGAAGCCAGTCGGGGCCAGCGTTAGGGCTAATCGGTAGAACTTCGGAGCAAACGCACCACCTCACTCCCGGCGTGGGTCTACTAAGACCAGGATTGAGAGGTTGTGATGGGGCGCTGGTGGGCTTTGCTCTGGTGTGCGGCGGCTGGGGCGGTCTTGCCAGGCTTGGCGCCCCCCGTGGCTGCTGAAAGCTGGGATCGCATCGGTCGTTATGCCGAGCTGATCCGACAGGCGGGCACCCAGACCCTGGTGGCGAACGATTGCCCGCCAGCGCTGATGGGGGCCTTTCATGAGGGCCGTAATGCTCTTCTGCTCTGCGCCAACAACCTGGCCAATGATCCGGTGCAGATCTGGACCGTGCTCGCCCATGAATCGGCCCATGTGATGCAGCACTGTCACAACGGGCCATTGCTGGCGGTGGAGCAGCTTGGTGAGGCCCGGGAGACGATCCGCAAGCAATCCTCCCAGGCTCTGCGGGAGCTGCGGCTCTATCACCCCAGCCAGCAACGGGAGGAGCTGGAGGCCCGTCTGGTGCAGGGCCTGCCAGCGGCTGAGGTGGAGGCCCTCTTTCGGCGCTTCTGTGCCGAACGCCTGATCCGGCGCTAACCCATGGAGCAGGTGCAGCCCGGAGGTGCCCGTGATCGGGAGGGGAGCGATGGATGACAGCGACCATCCGGTCACCCCGCTCACAGGCCCCACCCTCGATGCGGAGGGGCGGCTCACCTACATCGGCGAGGACGGACGTCGCTATGTGGTGGTGGAAGGGGTGGAACTCGATGCCGAAGGCTCGGCCCGGGTGATGGAGGCCCTGCAGGCCGCCGGGCCTCTGTTTCAGGAGATCGAAGCGCTCTGCCACGGCTGGTTGGAGCGGGTGAGTCGGGCGCCGCTGCAGCGGCAGGAGGCGATTGCCCTCTTGTTGGCGACGCTCGAGACCGTGCTGGAGGTGGCTGACGACGACGACATTGCAGATGGGAACGGTGCTGGCGATCCCTGAGCGGCTGTGCGTACGGTGTGGAGGTTTTTGAAAGGTCGGCTTCGATGGCTTCCGCAGTTCGCGGCTTCTGGCTGATGACCTGGTGCGGGTTGGTGGGCAATGTGCTCGCCCTGCCCCTGATCGGCTGGTTTGCTTTCACCTCCACCGCCCTGCGGGCCGCCAACATCAGCGTGGCCTTCAGCCTGGCCTGGCCTGCGGCGATCGTGGGGATCGTTGCCAGTGCGGGGTTGCTGGCGCGCCGTCGCTGGGGGGTGATCGTGGCCATCGTTGCCCTTTCCATGGCTCTGGCCGCCTCCCTCCCCTACGGGATCGTGCGCCTGGCCCTGATCTCCGTGGGAGCGGATCCCGAAGCCCTTCCCCTGGGAGGCTTGTCGTTGCTCTTGGCGCTGGTCAACCTGCTGGCGCTCCTGTATTGGTGCCGTCCCGAGCATCGACAGTTTCTGCGCGGCAGCCTGCTCTGAATGCTTTGTCCCTGGCAGGGATCGAGTGCGTTCATGCCGATCCCTGGCTCTGCATCGTGAACAAGCCCGCCGGTTGGCTCTGCCAGCCCGGTCTGGGCCCTGGCCAGGCCGACGCCTTGATCGGTCGTCTGCAACGGGATCAGCCCGAGCTGCGGCTGGTGCATCGGCTGGATCGGGACACGTCAGGGTTGTTGCTCCTGGCCCGCTCGCCTCAGGCCTTGCGCTCGTTGAGCCAGCTGTTTGAGCATCGGCTGGTGCAGAAGCTCTATGTCGCCGATGTGTTGGGGCGACCTGCCGGCGTTTCCGGCCGACTCAGCTGGCCTCTGGCCCGTTTGGAGCGCTCACCACCTCGCTATGGCCCCCATCCCCAGGGGCGCGCCAGCCTCACCTGCTGGCGTTTGGCCGAGGCCTGCGGGTCCTGCAGCCGTCTATGGCTGCGGCCCCGCACCGGTCGTTCCCATCAGTTGCGCGCCCATTGCGCCAGCTTTGGTCTGCCGATCCTGGGGGATCCGATCTATGGCGCTGACAGCGCAGCCCTGACTGCGGCGCAACGGCTCCATCTGCATGCCGCAGCATTGGCCTTCCGCCATCCCTTTACCGGTCAACGTCTGCGGGTGCGTTCAGCCGTGCCGTTCCCATGCCCGCCCGACTGATGCACAAGTCGGGCCCCCTCAGGCGGGATAGCCCTTGTAGGCGGGAATCGGATAGGGGATGCGGCGGTGGCGCATGCGGCGCCAGACCCGCACAAATGCCCGCACCAACAACTCCACTTCGGCCCGACTGAGGCTGCTCAGCCGCAACTGGCCATCGCGCAGGCGCGATTCCACGATTCGGCGCACCGTGTCGCGCGCCTGGGCGTCGCTGGTGTCGGGGGGGAGGGAGCGCAGGGCTGCTTCGCAGCCATCGGCCAGCATCAGAATGCCCGTTTCCCTTGAGCGGGGGGTGGGGCCGCGGTAGCGGAACCGTTGTTCAGCCACGTTGGGATCGTTTTGCCGGGCCCGATGTAGGAAGTAGCCCATCTTCAGGGTTCCCTGGTGTTCGGGGATGAAATCGGCGACGGCGCGGGGCAGGCGATAGCGGCGGGCAAGGCGCAGGCCTTCATCCACATGCGCCTGCAGCACACCAGCGCTGGCAAAGGGATCGTTCAGCCGGTCGTGGGGATTGTTGTCCGGTTGGGTCTGGTTCTCGATGAACCACTCCGGTGCATGCAATTTGCCCACGTCGTGATAAAGCGCCCCGGTGCGAATCAGATCCACGTCGGCCCCGATCGCGCGGGCTCCTTCTTCCGCCAGGCTGCAGATCATCAGAGTGTGTTCAAACGTGCCGGGTGCCTCCGAGGACAGCCGTCGCAGCAGGGGCCGCTCCTGGTCGGCCAGTTCCATCAGGCGGGCGCGGGTGAGCAGCCCGAAGGAGCTTTCCAGCAAGGGGATCATCAGGATCGTGCCCATCAGCAGAATCCCCATCAGCAGGGCTTCGGAGGCCAGTTCTCCCGCATTGGGGGCCAGCCGGGTCCAGGCGCTTGCGCCGGCATTGATCTGACTGCGCAGCAGCAGCCATTCGATCGCCAGGGCGGCGAGGGGGAGCAGTACTGCTAGCTGCAACAGCTGGGCGCGACTGCGCAGCCGGCCCGCCTGCAGGGCCGCCACCGCCGCGATCGCCGCGGCGATCATCAATCGCCCCTCCCCCAAGCCATTCACCGGCAAGGGCCAGATCAGGCTCGCGATCGCCATCCAGGCCAGGCCGCAGGTGGTGCCCAATCCCTGGGCCAGCAGCAACGTGGGTGGCACCACCACCGCCAGCGGGCTCACGGCAGCCCCGAACCAGAGCTTGCAGCCCTGGGTGATCAACAGGAGGGCCAGGGCCAGCAGGCCGTGGGAGGCCTCCAGGCAGGGGCGCTCGCGCCGCATGATCAGCAGCAGAACGCCGCAGCCCGCCAGGGCCTCCGTGAAGCGGGCCAACCAGGTGCCCAGACGCGGACTGCGGCTCACCAATCCGAAGTAATCGAGCACGTCGTAGGCCTGGGGACTGATCGGTTCCCCTTTGCGGGTGATCAGGTCACCGCGGTTCACCTCGATTGTGGGGATCCCCTGTTTGGTGATCAGTTCTTCGATCAGACGTTGGCTGCGGCCAGGGTCGGTGCGCAGGTTGCTGGCGCCTTGGAAGCTGCTGGCGAGCAATTTGCTGCCCAGGGTGCGTTGTGGGGTTTCCGCAGGCCCGAGGTCAGCGAGCTGGAGCGAGGCCGCCTGCCGGAGCTGTTCGATCGCCAGGGTGTTGACGATCCCCTGGCTGAGCATGCGGTTGGCGGCCCGCCGCAGCGCCATGTCCCAGCGCTTGCGCTCGAGCTGGCTGCGGGCGGTGAGCCATTGCTGCTCCGTGTCGTTCAGATTGACCGGACCGATCCGTTCGGCGTCATCGCTGCGGGCCACCCGCTCCAGTTCGGCGAGCTGGCGTTCGAGCCGCTGGCGCAGCCGTTTGGTTTCCTCCAGATCCAGCACCTGCACGAAGGTGCGTGGCACCAGGCTGGAGCGTCGTTGCTCCAGAGCCTCGCTGTCGACCACCCGGGCATCCTTCGGGGCCACGGCATCGAAGGGCGCTGGCAACCCGGGGCGCAGGTTGGGCTCCACCAGCCAGGGCCAGCTCGAGACCAACGCCACGAGCAGGCAACTCAGCAGTAGCCCGCTTTTCTGAAGACGCCGCCATCGCAGCACAGGGCGGCGCGGCGACTCGCTGCGCAACCAGCTCCGCCAGAGCCGACTGAGGCGATCGAACCGAAACACAGCAGCGGGCATTCTTGGAAACGCTAGCTCTCCTGGCCGGGCATGCTGGGTTCAGGTTCCAACGTGGTGATGGCCCTGAAGCTGGATGGTCGAACGCTGGCCGCCTCAATCGAGCAGCGACTGCTGCAGGTGGTGCGTCAACACAGCGAGCGGGCCGGTCGCCCCCCGGGCCTGGCCGTGCTTCGGGTCGGCGATGACCCGGCCAGCGGGGTGTATGTGGCCAATAAAGAAAAAGCCTGCGCCCGGATCGGCATCGCCAGTTTCGGTTCCCATCTCCCGGCCGACACCAGCCAGGCGGAGGTACTGGCCACGATCGAGGCGCTCAACCGTGATGAACGCGTTGATGGCATCCTGCTCCAGCTGCCCCTGCCCCCGGGCCTGGAGGAGCGTCCGCTGATCGCCGCGATTGACCCCGACAAGGACGCCGATGGTTTGCACACCCTCAACCTCGGCCGGCTCCTCAAGGGTGAGCCGGGGCCGCGCAGTTGCACCCCCGCCGGGGTGATGGCCCTGCTTCGCAGCCATCACATCCCTCTCGAGGGCCGCCGGGCTGTGGTGGTGGGGCGCAGCATCCTGGTGGGGCAGCCCATGGCCCTGATGCTTCAGGCGGCCAATGCCACCGTCACCGTGGCCCACTCCCGCACCCGCGACCTCGCTGCTGTGACGCGGCAGGCGGAGGTGTTGGTGGTCGCCGCCGGCCAACCAAGGATGATCGGTGCCGATCATGTCGCTCCGGGTGCTGCGTTGGTGGATGTGGGCATTCATCGGTTGCCGCCGCCTGAAGGGTCGCCGGAGGGCACGAAGGCCAAGCTTTGCGGCGATGTGCGCGCCGAAGAGCTGGAGACCGTGGCTGGGGCGCTCTCGCCCGTTCCCGGCGGGGTCGGGCCGATGACCGTCACCATGTTGTTGGTCAACACGGTGGTGGCCTGGTCGCGTCGCCATGGCGTCGACCATGGCCTTGATGATCTGGTGGTGTAACCGGGGCGGTTCCAGCGGCAGATAGCGGCAGGCTCGCGTTCTGTGTCGCTGGGCCCTGGCAGACGCCTGCGGCCTGAGAGAATCCCGCCAGCGATCGATGCTCCATGACCGCCGCGGCGACCAGTTCCGACAGTGCTCCGCCGGCGGGAGCGGCTCAGGGCTTCGACTTCAACGCCTACCTGGCGGCACGAAAAGCCGAGGTGGAGACGGCTCTGGAGGCCTCTTTGCCGCCGGAAGAGCCGGAATCGCTGCGTGAGGCGATGCGCTATTCCCTGCTGGCGGGTGGCAAGCGTCTGCGGCCGATTCTCTGCCTCGCGGCTTGCGAGCTGGCCGGTGGTGATCCGGCTCTGGCCATGCCGACGGCGGTGGCGCTGGAGATGATCCACACGATGTCGCTGATCCATGACGATCTGCCCGCCATGGACGATGACGACTTGCGACGTGGTCGCCCCACCAACCACAAGGTGTATGGCGAGGCGGTGGCGATTCTCGCCGGTGATGCCCTGCTCACCAGGGCCTTTGAAATGGTGGCGCTGCGCAGCCCTGGGGTGCCAGCCGAGCGGCTGTTGAAGGTCGTGGCTGAGCTCTCCCTTGTGTCCGGTGCGCCCGGCCTGGTCGGGGGCCAGGTGGTGGATCTGGAGTGCGAGGGCAAGCAGGTCGACCTCGAGACCCTGGAATACATCCATCTCCACAAGACCGGGGCCCTGCTGCGCGCCTGTGTGATCACCGGCGCCCTGATCGCCGGAGCTGATGCCACCCGGATCGACTCCCTGCGCACCTATGCCCGTGGCATCGGCCTGGCCTTTCAGATCGTCGACGACATTCTTGATGTCACCGCCAGCAGCGATGTGCTCGGCAAAACGGCTGGCAAGGATCTGATCGCCGACAAAACCACCTACCCGAAGCTGCTCGGCCTGGAGGAATCCCGGCAACGGGCCAAGGCGCTGGTGGAGGAGGCGAAGGCGTCGCTCGCGGCGTTCAAACCGACGGAGCCGGCCAAGGCCTCGCCTCTGCTGGCTCTGGCGGATTACGTGATCGGTCGCGATCGATGACGGTGGCCCCATCCCCCGACGCCAGCCTGGCCCTGCTCGATAACGCCGTGCTCGCTTGGGGCCTGGCCGCCTGTGGTCTGGCCCAGCTCTCGAAGCTGTTCATCGAATTGGCGTGGCATCGGCGCTGGCGCCCGGCCGTGTTGATCGAGACCGGTGGCATGCCTTCAAGCCATTCCGCTCTGGTGACCGGGACAGCCGCCGGAGTGGGCTGGCAGCTCGGTTTCGCCGATCCCGTGTTTGCGCTGGCCGCCACGCTGGCTTTCGTGGTGATGTACGACGCCAGCGGCATCCGCCGTGCCGCCGGGTCCACCGCTGCGCGCGTCAATGCCCTGCCGGAGACCAGCTGGCCTGAGCCACCAGCCAAACCGCTCAAGGAGAGCCTGGGGCATTCCAGGCTTGAAGTGTTGGTGGGCAGCCTGATCGGCCCGGCGATTGCTCTGCCGGGGCTGGCTCTGGTGGGCTCCCCCTGGCAGCTGGGCACCCAGATCGCCCAGGCCCTGGGGTGAGCCAGTTCCCCCGGGCCGCAATCGAGCTCACCGGAGATCAAGACAGGGCGCTGGCAGCGTTCACCGACTGGTTGACGGGCGAGCAGGCGGATGTGCCCTTTGTGCTGAGCGGTTACGCCGGCAGCGGTAAGACCTTTCTGTCGATGCGCTTGCTGCGGCAGGTGGAGGCCACCGGGCTGTGCTGGACCGTGGTCGCCCCGACGCACAAAGCGGTGGGGGTGTTGCGCCAGGCCCTGAGCCTTGAGGGCCTGCAACCCACCTGGTATCCCTCCACCATTCATCGTCTGCTGCGGTTGAAGTTGCGCCGGCAGGGAGATCGAGAGCTCTGTGAATCGACGGAGCAGACGGCCATGGCCCTCGAGCACCTCGGCCTGGTGCTCATCGATGAGGCTTCGATGGTCGACAGCTCGCTGTTGTCTATCGCCCTTCAGTGCGCCCATCCTTTCCGCACGCGCCTGGTGTTCGTTGGCGACCCGGCCCAGCTCCCTCCCGTGGGAGAAGCGGAAAGCCCGGTGTTTGCCTTGCAGCGGGCCCGCAGCGCCTGCCTCAAGCAGGTGGTGCGCCATCAGGGGCCGGTGCTGCAGTTGGCCAGTTGCCTGCGCGATGGTCGGATCGCCTGTGAGCGGCCTCCCCTGTTCCAGCCCTTGCGCACGCCCCAGGGGTGTGTGGCCGCTCTGGAACGTCAGGCCTGGCTGGGGCGAGCCCAGGCGGCGTTGAAGCAGGCGTCGATCAGCGACAACCCGGATGCCGCGCGCATTCTTTGCTGGACCAACCGCAGCCTGGAGCAGCTGGTGCCCCATGCCAGGCGCGCGATTCATGGGGAACTCGCCGATCAGATGCCCGTGCTGCCCGGCGAGGTGCTGATCACGCGCACGGCCGTGATGGCTCCCGCCTCCCGCGATGGCGGTGAAACCGGTGAGGAACCGGATCTGGTGCTGGGCTCGAATCGGGAGCTGGTGGTGGAAGACGTGACACCAGAGCGCTGCGATCTGGTGGATTTCGGCCTCAGCGCCGCGGATCTGCAGACCAATGGCTCGCTGGCGCCAGTGATCGAGACCCAGATGGCCCAGGTGCGGTGCGGTGAACTGGAGCTAAGCCTGCGCTTGCTGCCTCCCGCAGGTTCCGAACCGCGTCAGCAACTCGATTCTTGTTTGCAGCGTCTGCGTCAGCAGGCCCGGGAGGCTGGCAAGCGGGACGGTCGCGGCCTCTGGCGTCGCTTCTTCCTGGTGCGCGATGCCTTCGCCTCCCTGGGGCCGGCCGCCGTGCTCACGGTGCATCGCAGCCAGGGCAGCAGTTTCGGTGAGGTGTTCGTTGCCGATGATGTGTTCTGGCCCCAGGATTTGGCCCTGCGTCGCCAGCTCGTGTATGTGGCCGTGAGCCGTGCTCGGGAGGCGGTCTGGATGGTGGGACGCGCTGGCGCCGGCAACGCTGCGGAGCGTTGGCAGGCGGCGCTCAGATCAGATGAAGACCGCTAATGCCCTGCCAGCCGAGATAGACCCCGAGCCCGAGGCTCACGCCCCCCACCACGAGGCCGCTGCGGGCGAAGAGCACCTGTTTGCCCTTCTCCAGGAGGGGCAGCACCCTGTCGCGACCGATGATCACCGCCAGCAATGGAGTGAGCAGGAACAGGCTGGCGCCGATCGTGAAGGCCACCAGCCCCACCACTTCCTGCCAGGTGGGCAACTGCGCCGCCAACACCACCCCGGCGGATTTGGCGAACAGCACCAGATCGTCGGGGCTGATCACTTCACCGACGGCCCCGAGCAGGAGCAGCAGGGGGAGGGGCATGGCCACGAACCGATCGATCCCCGTTGTCCAGGCCGGGGGCTCTGTCCCGTCGGCAAAAGAACGCAACAGTTCACGACCGCCCAGCGCCACCAGCGCGCCCCCCGCCAGCAGGTCGAGGCCGGTGCGGTGATGGGAGCCATGGCTCATGTCCAACAGCAAGACATGTCCCACGGTGAGCAGCAAAATGGCAGTGACCAGGGTGGTGACGATCCAGCCCGTCACGAACCAGCTGCCGCGCCAGATCGGACGCGGACCAAGCAGAAGCAGCAGCAGCACGGCGATATGGATCGGCGACAGGCCGATGCCGGTGCCATACGCCAGCAGTTCGGCCCAGAGCGTCGTGTCAGTCATGCAGATCAGAACATCCCGTCGGTGGGGGCATTCCAACGGCTGATCGCCCGGCTGCCCCGCTCAAAGCCAAGCACGCAGATGCTGCCGGTGTTGAGTTTGAGCAGCCGGCCGCCTGTGGCCCCCAGGCCGAGCCAGGTGCCGGCGAGGGCGCGCAGCAGGTGTCCATGGGCAAACAGGGCCACATCGCCCTCACCCTGCACCGCCAGGGCCTGGTTGATCGCTCGTTCGCAGCGCGCCTGTACGGCGGGTGCCGCTTCACCGCCCGGACAGCCATGGCTCCACACGGTCCAGTCGGGCACGGTCTGGCGGATCTCGGCGGTGGTGATGCCTTCATAGGCGCCGTAGTTCCACTCGAGCAGCTCGTCCATCACCTGAGCTTGAGCGCCGAGGCCCCCCAGTTCGCAGGTGCGTCGCGCTCGCTGCAGGGGGGAGGTAAACACGGCCGCAAAATCGTGGGCCTGCAGCACCGGCGCCAGGCGCCGCGCCTCCGCTTCTCCCTCCGGGAGCAGTGGCAGATCGGTGCTGCCGGTGTGGCGGCCGTTACGGGCCCATTCGGTGGCGCCATGGCGCAGCAGCCACAGTTGACGTTCCCGGCTCATGCTTTCACCTCAAACCAGTCGTCTCCCGTGATGGGCAGATGGCTGAACCGCACCATGCGCACATGGGCCCCAGTGGGCCCCCGCTCACACCAGAGCCTCAGCTCGTTCAGGGCGAGTGGATCACCTTCCGCCTGCACCTCCACCCGACCGTTGCTGAGGTTGCGCACCCAGCCGCTCAAGCCGAGGTCGGTGGCGCGGCGGCTGCAGCTGCTGCGGAAGCCCACCCCCTGAACCTCGCCTTCCACCATCAGCCGCCAACGTTCCTTGAGTGCGGAGGCGCGGGGCGGTTGGCGCTTCAGAAAGCGGTTGCTTTCACCGCGGTTTCGAGCGCGGCGCGCCATCGGCATGGGATCGTCCAGGAGCCGCCCCAGTGGAGGTGAACCCAGCTGGCGTGCACGTTGGTTCTCTTCCATCCTTCCTCCCGTCGCTCCGATCTCCAGCCCTCAACCTGCCACAGGCGTTCCTCGTTGCCCACAGGTGGATCACCCGCCAGCGGCCGCAGTTGCCAGCGATGGAATTCATGGCCCATCCAGCGCTCCCCCCGGCGCAGCAGCAGACTGTCTGCGCAGGTCGTCAGCTGGCGATAGCCCACCTGAAGTCTGTCCTTGGCGGCTTGGAAAGGAAGCAGCCCGGCCATGGCATGGGCGGTTCCCTCCAGGTCGGTGAGGCTGTGACCCAGCAGGAGCATGCCGCCGCATTCCGCGTAGAGAGGCTTGTGGCCGAACCAGTCGCGGAGGGCCTTCAGGCTGCGTTGGCATTGGCTGAGGGCGGCGGCATGTTGTTCGGGGAAGCCGCCGGGCAGGATCAGACCGATTGCCTCGTCGGGAATCGGTGCATCCGCCAGGGGGCTCCAGGGAAGCACCGGCATGCCCAGGATCTCCAGGGCTTCCTGCATTTCCGGGTAGCGGAAATGGAAAGCGGCATCCTGGGCGACGGCCACCGGCAGCGGTGTTGTGGGCTGCACCACCGCTGTGGTGTGTCGCTCGAGTTGGGCCTGTAGCGGGTCGATGCCGCCGCTGGGCGCGGTGAGCAGCGGTCGTAGGCGGGTGATGTCGAGGTGACGCTCGGCGAGATCGGCCCAGGCGGCAAGGCGGCTGGCGAAGCGCTCGATCTCGTGGGCGGGGGCCAGTCCCAGATGGCGGCTGGGCAGGTCCAGCTGCAGATCCCGGGGCAGGGCCCCGAGGAGGGGCACATCGATGCTGCGCAACACATCCGCGAGCAGGTCGCGATGGCGATCACTGCTGACGCGGTTGAGCACCACCCCGGCTAGCTGCACCCGTGGTTCATGGCTCTGAAACCCCCGCACCAGGGCGGCCAGTGATTGCGCCTGACCGCCCGCATCCACCACCAGCAGCACGGGCAGGTTGAGCTCTCGGGCCACGGCGGCGCTGCTGCCGTCGCTGCCACTGCCGATGCCATCGAATAGCCCCATCACCCCCTCCACCAGGGCCAGATCCGTGCGGCCGCCATGGCTGTGAAAGGTCTGCTGCACCCATCGGCTGCCGCACAGGGGCAGGTCGAGGTTGCGGCAGGGGCGACCAGCGGCGACCGAGAGCAGCTGGGGGTCGAGATAGTCGGGGCCCACCTTGAAGGGCTGCACGCTGAGGCCCTGATGACGGGCCCAGGCGATCAGGCTGAGGCTGAACAGGGTCTTGCCGCTGCCGCTCGCAGGAGCGGCGATCAGACAGGCCATGCAGCAGCTCGGTGGGTCAGCTGAGCAGCTTGGCAGCCAGGGGAGCAGCGGCGGCGAGGAGGGGGTTGGTGGTGTCGTGGCCGCCCTCCAGCAGGCGGGCCACATCCGCTTCCACGGGCTGGTTCTGAACTGGTACCACCTCCTCCAGCAGTTGCATGCTCGCCATGCCACCGGCCTCCAGGCGCATGCAGCCCCCCGATTCGGCGCAGAGAATCACGCACACCGCTGGGGCGGACTCGGGCTTGCTGATCAGGCGCAGCCCCACGATCTGACCGGGATGAATGCTGGGGGCGCCCATGGGCACCGGTGCAATGCGCATCTGCACCGCTACCCCATCCGGGCGCTGAAATTCGGCGCTGATGCTGTGATCCTCGTTGCGCTGCGATCCGTTGAGGTGCCAGCCGAGGCGGTCGGCGATCCAGGCAGCGAGAAGCAGCCCCTGCACCGGATGCTCGCCTTCCACATCAAGATCCAGCTGCACCACATGGCTGAGGGCATCGCGCCGGTTCGGCGGATCGAACACCATCGCCAGGGTTTCGCGCCAGCTCCGCAACCGCAACCAGTTGAGATCATTCACCGCCAATCGGGCGTCGATGCGGGCGGCGAGCAGGTCGAGGCAGGCGACTGGGTCGCCGAGGGCGGAATCGATGATCAGCCGCCGGGGACCGATCGCCAGCTGGCGCAGGAGATCCGGTGCTTCGTCGAGGTTGCCGTTCCACCACACCCAGGAGGGCAGGTCCTCGGGCAGCAGCGGTTGGAGGATGCCAAGTCCACGCTTCAGGGCGTCGTGGCCGCCCCGCAGCACCACCACATCGCCGCAGGCGGCCGTTCCACCACCTTCCTCGGGCAGGGGGCAATACGCCGCCACCAGGGTTTCCAGCTCCTGGGTGGCGTCCAGGGTCGGTGCCAGGGTGATCAGGCGTCGGGGCCGCAGGGAGCTCACCGAGGCATCCACGTGCTGACCGCGCAGGTCTTCCGCCGTCGTTTCCCCCGCCAGGCCGGCGAGGGCGTCAGCGACTGTGGCGCTGAGCGGTGGTGTGCTCAAGGGGAGATCCACCTCGATCACGGCCTGACGGGCCGCGGCGATTAGCTCCTGGCGCTGCACCCCGGTGATCGGCCCACTCAGCCGTCCGGTGCGGATCAGCTGTTGCTCGGTCCACGCCGGTTGCCAGATCAGCAGACAGAAGGTGTGGGCGCCGGCGTTGCCATTGCTGGATTGGTCCTGACCCCAGAGCTGCTCGAGGTAGGCGGGAACGTCGGCGGGCGGGAGTTCGAGCGGGGTCTGGAGGGTGAGCTGGGGAGACATGGCTGGCCTGGAGGGGAAGGGCGTCGGGGTGAGGGGCTGGGGTGAGGAGAGGTCAGGGGCGGCGCCAGAGCAGACCGTCGCGGGCCAGCAGGGCATCCGACGCGGCCGGTCCCCAGGTGCGCGATTCGTAGGGATGGATGGGGAGCTGCCAGGGACTGTCTTCAATCAGTTCCAGCAGGGGGGTGTACAGCCGCCAGGCTGCTTCCACCTCGTCGCTGCGGGTGAACAGGGTGGGATCGCCGAGCATCGCGTCGGCCAGCAGGCGGACGTAGCCCTCATCGGAGGGTTCACCGAAGGATTCGTCGTAGGAGAACTCCATCTCCACCGGACGGCTGCGCATGCCTGAACCGGGGGATTTCACATCGAAGCGGAATTCCGCCCCCTCATCCGGCTGGATGCGCAGGATCAGCTGATTGGCTGTGGGGCTGCCACCAGCGGCATCAAAGAGATGCACCGGGGCCTCCCGGAAGGTGAGCACCACTTCGCTGAGCCGTTTGGGCAGGCGTTTGCCCGTGCGCACGTAGAAGGGGACCCCCTGCCAGCGCCAGTTGTCGATGAAGAGTTTCATCGCCACGTAGGTCTCCGTGGTGCTGTTCGGATCCACGCCAGGTTCCTGGCGGTAGCCGGCCAGGGGAGCGGACTGGCTGCCGCCTGGCCCGTATTGACCGCGAATGCAGCAGTTCCAGGGTTCCTGTTCGTCGGCGAGGCGGGCGGCCTGCAGCACCTTCGCCTTCTCGCTGCGGATGGCTTCCGGGTCAAACCGACCCGGGGTTTCCATGGCGGTGATTGCCAGCATCTGGGTGAGGTGGTTCTGCACCATGTCGCGCAGGGCGCCAGAGGTTTCGTAGTACCCGGCCCGCTCCTCCACACCCACCGTTTCGGCGGCGGTGATCTGAACACTGGAGATGTAATTCCGATTCCAGATCGGCTCGAAAATGGTGTTGGCGAAGCGCAGCACCATGATGTTTTGCACCGTCTCCTTGCCCAGGTAGTGGTCGATGCGGAAGATCTGCTTCTCCTGGCCGCAGGCTTGCACCACCTTGTTGAGCGCCTGGGCGCTGCTGTAGTCGCGACCGAAGGGTTTCTCGATCACCACCCGGCTGCGATCCGGATCCTTGAGCAGTCCGGCATCGGCCAGGGCGCGGCAGCCGCTGCCGTAAAACTTCGGTGACACCGAGAGGTAGAAGGTGCGGTTGCTCCGGGTCGCCCGCAACCGATCGATCTCCTGAAGGCGATGCCCCAGCTTCACCAGATCCTCCGGCTGCTGCAGGTCGACCGGTTCGTAGAACATGCCGGCCGAGAACTGGTCCCAGGCCATCCTGTTGTCGCTGACTTTCGCTCCCATGGCTTCCGCCATCTTCTGGCGGAACTCCTCGTCGCTCCAGGGGCGGCGGGCACAGCCGAGCAGGGCGAATTCACTGGGAAGACGCCGCTGTTGAAACAGTTCGAACAGGGCCGGCACCAGCTTGCGGTGGGTCAGGTCACCGCTGGCGCCGAAGATGATCAGGCACTGGGGGGCGATGACCCGCTCCTGACGCAGGCCGACCCGCAGCGGGTTCGTGATCGTTGCGCTCATGCCACGGAGAGATCTGCTGGATGTTTAACCAGGAATCCTCGGCCTGACAGTGTTCCAGAACAACCCGCCATGATTTCGCCATCAAAAAGCCCGCCTGATGGCGGGCTTTCGAATCACTCCGATCAATCGAATCAATAGGTCTCGACGTGCCAGCGCTCGGCTTTCTTGAGCTGAGGCCGCAGCTCACTCCAGTCGAGCCCCTTGGCGGCGGCAGCAGCGGTCATCGCTTCGTCGATGCCCGGCTCCATGCCGCGCAGACCACACATGTACACATGGGTCTTGGGATCTTCAATCATCGCGAAGATCTCATCGGCATGCTCGAGAACGCGGTCTTGGATGTACATCCGACCGCCCTTGCTGTTCTGCTGCTCGCGGCTGATCGCCTTGGTGTAGCGGAAGTTGTCGGGGAATTGCTCCTGATAGTGCTCGAAGTCGGCGTCGTAGAGCAGGTTGGGGGTTTTGGGCGCTCCCATGAACAGCCAGGCCTTGCCGCGGAAGTGCCAATTGTTGAGCTCCCGCTCCTTCGGCTCGAACATGCGACGCAGATAGGTGCGCATGGGAGCGATGCCAGTGCCCGTCGCCAACATGATCACGTTGGCCTCCTCGTCGTCGGGGAGGAGCATCTCCTTGCCCACTGGCCCGGTGATCTTGACTTTGCTGCCGGGCTCGATGTCGCAGAGGTAGGTGGAGCAGACTCCGTTCACCGTCTCCCCATCCTTTTCATATTGCAGCTGGCGCACGCAGAGCGACACGGTGTGGTCGGCGTAGTTGTCGCCATGACGGGTGCTGGCGATCGAGTAGAGGCGCAGCTTGTGGGGTTTGCCATTGGCGTCCTCGCCCTCGGGAATGATGCCGATGCTCTGGCCCTCCACGTAATGCAGCTGCGGGTCACCACCACTCAGGTCGAAGGTGATGTGTTGCACACGCCCGATTGCACCCTCCGCCAGCAGGCTGTAGTTCTCGGTGACGGTGCCGATGAAGGGGGTTTTCGGCTTGTAGAGGTTGACCGGAACGGCCTTGTGGGCCGGTTTGGGGGCGGAAGCAGTCACGGGGGCGGCGGGGGGTGTCGACGAAGGGGCGGGGCTGGCGCCAGCAGCGGCGCCCGGAATCACCGCTTGGATCGTGCCACCACTGGCCGTGATGCGCCGCACGGTGGCCTGAAGCTGACTGAAGCCCACGGTGAAGCGACGTTCAGCACGACGCTGACGGCCTGACTGAAGGCCAAGCACCACCACGGTGAACATGCGTTCTTGGGAGTCGCCTGAACCAGCCGTGCTGACACGCATGGACTTTGCCTTCTTGGGAAACGGCGCGATCATAGGCGCGCTGTTGCAGATCAGGAGTTACGTTTGCCGACTGCAGCACTCCTGTCGCTCGCCGCTGCACAACGCTTTCCTTAGGATTTTCGGATCAACACATTCAGTTTTCCTGCGGAGTTCTGCTGTTGACGTCCACTGACCTGCCACTGCAGCAGTCCATCGCTCCAGGCATGGCGCCGGTGAAGGGGGTGCGGCGCCAGACCATCGAGCAGACCATGGAACGGCTGCCCCAGGGGGTGCGTCGCCTGGCGGTGCAGCTGCGCACGCCCATCAGTGTGGATCTGCTCTGGTCGGTCCTCACCGATTACGACCAGCTGAGCCGGTTCATTCCCAACCTCAGCAGCAGCACGTTGGATTGGCGTGAAGCCAACCGTGTGCGTCTGTCGCAGGTGGGCAGTCAGCAGTTGCTGGGCTTGCGTTTCTCCGCCTCGGTGCAGTTGGAATTGGTGGAGCACCGGCCCGAAGGTCTGCTTCAGTTCCGCATGCTGAAGGGCGATTTCCGTCGTTTCGAGGGTTCCTGGCGTCTGCAGACCCTGCCCGATGGCAGCTCCTTGCTCTATGACCTCACCGTTCAGGGATGCCTCGGCATGCCCGTGGCTCTGATCGAGCAGCGGCTGCGCAGCGATCTTTCGGCCAATCTGCTGGCCGTGGAAAGGGAAGCGCAGCGACGTTTATCTCTCAGCTGAGTTCGTCACATCTGTCAGGTCTTGATGAAATAAACCAATTTGGGCTATTCAGATCGCGATTAGTTACAATTATTGTAATGCAATCATATTGGTTCAATTTTTGGCAACTTAATTGAATTTCAGCAATTGGATTGCTGGTAATCAAAAGTTTGTTAGTTATACCCCCAAGGGGATTCGAACCCCTGTCGCCTCCGTGAAAGGGAGGTGTCCTAGGCCTCTAGACGATGGGGGCGAGGCCGTGATCGCTCGGATGTGCTCCCGATCACTTGATGAAATTAGGCGTCCGACTGACCCTCCGTCAAGGACGCCACCGGGCTGATCTGATCCTGTCCTTGCCAGACTGGAACGGTGAAGAAGAAGCAGGCGCCTTCCCCCGGTTCGGAGACCACCCAGATCTTGCCGCCGTGCACCTCCACAATCCGTCGGCACACCGACAGGCCCACGCCGAATCCTGAGGTGCCGCCGGAGGTCTGCGGCAGTCGCACCCGATCCTGAAAGAGGCGTTGCTGCTCCTCCTCCGGGATGCCCGGGCCGCTGTCGCAGATGCTGATCTGTAGCCACTGACTGGTCCGGTGCAGCATGGTCAGGGCGATGCGGCCGCCGTCCTGGGTGTATTTCAAGGCGTTTTCCAGCAGGTTGAGCAACACCTGGCGCATGCGCCGCTGGTCGGCGTAAACCTTCGGTAGGTCCGAGGGGATGTCGGTGTGGATCGCCACATCCCGGCCCAGCCAGAGTTTTTCCAGCTCAAGAATCGCTTCCGCTGCCACGCTGGCCAGGTCGAGCCGCTGGGGATTGAACAGGGCCTCCCAGCGCGTGCTTCCCACTTCCAATAGGTCCTTGGAGAGCAGGGCGATCTCGTCGAGGCGGCGTTTGAGCACATCCTGAAAGCGCTCTAGGTCGATCTGTCCGAGTTGCTGGCTCTGCAGGGCGAGGGTTGCTGCCGTCAGCGGTGTGCGCAGTTCATGGGCCACCATCCGCAGCAGGCGTTCCTGCGCGCCGAGACGGTCGATCAGGGTTTCGTTTTCCTGGCGCAACACCAACAGTTGGTCTTCCAGTTGCAGCTCGCGCTGGGTGCGACTGCCATCCAGCTCTGTGGGTTGCAGGCTGAGGCCAAGGCCGCTCACCACCTCATCCTGTTGCCAGCGCGGCAGCCAGCTGCGCAGTTGCTGAAAAATGCTGCTGCCGGCAAACACCTGTTTCGGTGAAGGCTGCAGCTTCACCAGCGCCGGGGTCACCACCAGCCGATGCAGCTCGAGCAGTTCCGGTTGCTGGGTGGGGTCCGACATCTGAAGTGTGACGTCGAAACCGCAGTCCTCGTATTCGAGAAACTGAATCAGGGAGCGAAGATCGCCGCTGGAGAGGTGGTGCCTGGCGGCCACCAGCAGGAGCTTGAGCTGCTGTCGCGGATTGGGACCGTTCCCATCCACAGGGCGATCAGAAGCAAAGATGAGGCTCACCTTATGGGGTTTTGCAGCCTGCGGCAGAGCCGCTATGACGAAGAGGTACAGACTGTCGTTTCACCGAGCGTTCCATGCCGCTGTTGCCGCTTGAACGACGGGGAGTCTCCGAGCCCCCCGGAGATCCGCCGATCGTCCAGCGGCTGCCGCTTGACAGCCATCTGCGCCGTTGGTTCGCCCGCAATCTCGGTCTCTGGCGTTCCCGTCGGCAGTACCTCTTTCCGGATGATGAGGTGCTCACGCTCGACATGATGATCCGAGTGGAGATCTTTGCTGAGTCGCCCTCCGGTCAGCCCCGCTACCGCTTCACCTGGTGGCCGGAGCACGAGACGGATTTCTTTGAGCGCAAACCCCGTTATCGCCGTGAGGGCGTGATGGAGGCCACCCTCAACGGGCATCAGCTGCAGCGCGATCAGGCTTACCTGGAGGCCGTGCCGGTGCGCACCCGCATCCGGCAGGTGGATGAACACGAAGTGATCTTCGAATCCCACTATGGCGACTGGCACATCCTGGAGCACACCCGGTTGATCGATCAGGACCGCTACCGCTCAAGAGCCATCTACAGCTGGGAGAACGGGGAGCTGGCGATCGTGGAGCATCACCACGAAACCCGGATGGAGGATGCGTCGGCGCCGATCGCTCGATGAGCACCTGCACTGGCCCATCCCAGCCCGGATGGGGCAGCATGGCGCTGTTATCTGACTCGGACTGTTGCTCTCCCTCCCCCGCCGACTCCGGCTTGTTCTTGCAGCTCCCCTGCTGATCTCCCCTCTGGCCCTGGTCGGTCCCTCCGCTCTCGCCCAGGGTGCTGGCAACGCCGATGCCAAACCCGCCACCAATGAGGACGTCTTCCTGTACCGGGGTATGGGGTCGTCCTATGTGTGCAATGCCCGTGCCGCCGGCGTTGAATTCCCCAAGGCGGTGGGCATCGCTGCCGCCACCTATGTGCAGATCCTCAATGGTCGTCACGGCGGCCAAGTGGCCTCGGCCGGCGACAAGAAACTCACCAACGAGCAGCTGTTTGCCGGTGCGGAGTTTCAGATCATCACCGGAGCGCTGCAGTTCTGCCCGAAGGAAGTGCCCGCTGATGTGAAGGCGAAGGTGGAGGAAGCGCTGAAGAAGCAGAAGGCCGGCAACTAAGGCCGGCAACTGAGGAGCCGCCTCCCGCAGTGGCAGAGGGCCAGGCGTCAGGATCTCCAGAACGAGAGCTGCGCATGGCCCCCCTTTCAACCTCTCCCGACCAGACGACTGCCGTGGTTCGCCTTTGCGACTACCGGCCCTATCCCTTCCGAATCCCCACGATCGATCTCGACGTTGTGATCGGGGATCGGCAGGTGCAGGTCACCAGCGTTCTGCGGATCGAGCCACGCTCGGATCAGTCGCCTGATGATCAGGTGTCCGAGCCGCTCGAACTGCGTGGTGTGGCGCTGGAGCTGGTCAGCCTTCAGGTGGATGGCCAGCCCTGGCCGGCCGAGGCCTATCGGCAGGATGCCACCACCCTGGTGCTGCATGAGCTGCCGCAGGCGCCATTCAGCCTCACCACGGTCTGCCGCTTCGATCCCCACGCCAACACCTCGCTGGAGGGCCTCTATGCCAGCGGCGGCATGCTCACGACCCAGTGTGAGGCGGAGGGCTTTCGGCGCATCACCTTCCATCCCGACCGGCCGGATGTGCTCAGCCGTTTCCGGGTGCGGATCGAGGCCGACCGGGAGCGCTATCCGGTGCTGCTCTCCAACGGCAACGCCGTCAGCAGCGGCCCTCTGGCCCGTGATCCCTCACGCCATGAGGCGATCTGGGACGACCCCTTCCTTAAACCCTCCTATCTCTTTGCCCTGGTGGCGGGCAATCTGCGGGAGGTGCGAGATCGCTTCCTGACCCGTTCCGGCCGCAGCATCAATCTGCGTCTGCACGTGGAACCCGGCGATGAGCCTTACACCGCCCATGCGATGGCCTCGTTGAAACGGTCGATGGCCTGGGATGAACAGGTGTATGGCCTCGAATACGACCTCGACGAGTTCAACACCGTCGCCGTGCGCCACTTCAACATGGGCGCGATGGAGAACAAGAGCCTCAATATCTTCAACTCCAAACTGGTGTTGGCTGATGCGGAAACGGCCACCGACGGCGAATTGGAGCGGATTGAAAGCGTTGTTGCCCATGAGTATTTCCATAACTGGTCGGGGAATCGGATCACCTGCCGCGACTGGTTCCAGCTCTCCCTCAAGGAGGGGCTCACCGTGTTCCGTGATCAGAGCTTCACCGCCGATCTCCATTCCGCTGCACTGAAGCGAATCGAGGATGTGGCGATGTTGCGCAACACCCAGTTCCGCGAGGATGCCGGTCCGACGGCCCATCCGGTGAAGCCCGACGCCTATCAGGCGATCGATAACTTCTACACAACCACGATCTACGAAAAGGGTGCCGAGTTGATCCGCATGTTGCGCACCCTGTTGGGGGAGGAGCGCTTCATGGCGGGCATGCGCCTCTACTTCCAGCGTCATGATGGCGACGCGGCCACCACGGAGGATTTCGTGGCGGCCATCCTCGAGGGGGCCTGTGCCAAGGGCGAGCCCCTCGGCTTCGATCCGAGCCAGTTTCAGCGTTGGTATCACCAGGCCGGAACGCCCACGGTGACCGTGCAGAGCCAGTGGGATGCAGGCAAGGGGCGCCTGACGCTGGAGCTGCAGCAGGCCACTCCCCCCACCCCAGGCCAGGCGCAGAAGCAGCCGCTGGTGATACCACTGCTCTGGGCGCTGATTGGATCGGATGGGCGGCTTGGCGAGGAGCGGCTGCTGGTGCTTGATCGGGCGGAGCAGACGCTGGTGGTGGAGGGTCTGCCCGCCACCGAGCAGCCACCGGCCCTGTCGTTGTTCCGGCAGTTCTCCGCCCCGGTGCACTGGCAGGCCCACCAGGGCGACGACGCCTTGTTCACCCTGTTCGCCCGCGACGATGACGCCTTCGCTCGCTGGGATGCGGGGCAGCAGCTCTGGCGTCGCCTCTTGCTCGCACGGGCCAAGGGCAGCGGCGATGCGGCGCTGGAGCAGCGCATGGTGACGGCTCTTTCGGTGTTGCTCCGGCCCGATGGCGAGTCGGATCCTGCCGTGGTCGCCACCCTGCTCAGTTTTCCCGGTGCTGCTGAGTTGGAAGGCCTGCAGGCGGAGGCGGATCCGCCGGCGCTCTATCGCGCTGCCTGCGCGCTGCGGAGTGCGTTTGGAACGGCGCTGGCCCCGCTGTTGCAGCGGCGTCTGGCGGAGGCGGCCTCCGGCCTGGCCCGGCCCTGGCCCGAGGGGCAGGGGGAGCGGCAACTGACGGCTCTGATCTGGAGCTGGATGGCGGCCGCCGGGAATGGCGCCGTGCGGGCTGAGGCTCTTGCCGCTGTGAACGGCCCCTCCATGACCCTGGCGCGGGCCGCCCTGCGCGCCCTGCAGCCGATCGATTGCGCCGAACGGGATCAGGCCCTGCAGGCTTTCCATGACCGCTGGCTGGAGCGGCCTGTGATTTTCGACAGCTGGTTTGCCCTGGAGGCGTCCACACCACGACCGGATGGCCTGGAGCGGGTGGCCGCCTTGTTGCGTCATCCGCGTTTCGATCCAATGGCACCGAACGCCGTTCGCGCGGTGCTGGGCGGGCTCGCCGCCAACCCATTGGTGTTTCATGCCCCTGATGGCAGCGGCTATCGCTTCATGGCCGAGCAGATCGCCGCGGTGGATCAACGCAATCCGATCACCGCCTCGCGCATGGCCAAGGTGTTCAGCCGTTGGCGCAGTTATGCCCCCGCCCGCCAGGACGCGGTGCAGCAGGCCCTGAAGGCCCTCGATGGAGCCGATCTCTCGACGAACACGCGGGAGGTGGTGGGCCTGATGCTCGCGAGCTGAGGGCTCAGAGCACAGTCGCTCATGGGCTGGCGGCGCCGAGGGCCTGGAAGGCGGCCCGCCTGAAGGCGGGCCCTTCCTCGCCGGCGTGTTCTCCCCAGAGCCCTTCCCAATAGAAGAAGATCACGCCGTGGCCGCGTTCACGGGCGAGGCGCACTTTTTCGCGTAACACCGGAATTGGTGTGGTGCGCTTGCCGAAACCGGCGAGCACCCCGATCTGCACCGGCAAGCCCCAGTCTCGCGCTTTGCGTAAGGCCGGTTGATCGAGGTCGCGCGCGAAGCCTTTGAGGGAGTAGGCGTAGTTCTGCACCACCAGATCATCGATCAGTTCGCCGACCGCCCAGAGCTCCCAGTCTTGAAGCCAGTGGTTGTAAGCGAAGCGGAAGGGGCCCGGCGAGAGGCTGATCCGTTGCGGCAGGGCTTGCTTTTCCAGGCTGGCGCGCAGCTCCCGCAGCAAGCCGGTGAGTTTGCGGCGACGCCAGGTCATCCAGGCCCGGTTGGTGTGATCGCGCGGCGGTGGCGCGCCGGTTTCGCGGGTGTAGAGCGCCACGGTGTAAGGGTCATAGCCCAACTCCACCGGCCAGGCGAAATGGTCATCGAGCTGGAGCCCATCCATGCGGCAGCGCTGCATCACCTCGAGCACCAGACCGATGAAGCGCTCCCGCACCTGGGGATGGGCGGGATTGAGCCACACCATCGGTTTGTTGTGCAGCATCGTGATCGGGCTGCCATCCGCTTTCTGCAGCACCCACTCGGGGTGCTCCTTCACCACCGCGGCATCGGCTGGCTCCATCAGGCCGTATTCGAACCAGGGAATCACCCGCAGGTCGCGGGCATGGGCCTCATTGCTCAGGGTGCAGATCGGATCGATGGCGATGCCGGCGGCGGCCAGGGCCGGTTCCACGGGGGCAAAGCGACTGCGGTGGAAGGTGGTGCCCCGACTCCACACATTCGGGTACAGCGTCGTGAATCCGGCCTGTTGAAGCTCCTTGACGGCGTCCGCCAGGCGCCGCCGGTCGTAATAGAGGGGGCTGGGGCTGTTGGTGAGCCAGACCCCGAGGCTCTCCTTGCGTCCCACCGACGCCAGGCGACTTTTGAGGCTGCTGAACTGGGCACTCGCCGCCCCCATCGGTGGCGGTGGTGGGGGTGGCAGCGGAGCACCATGCAATGCCGGGGTAGCTCCGGCGGCCAGTGCCCCCAGCAGGCCAAGCGCAGCGGACCACCGCCAGGGGGTGATGTTCACGTCAGCGGAACATCGAGCTCACGGAGCTCTCCTCATGGATTCGCCAGATCGCTTCTCCGAGCATGTTGGCCACCGAGAGCACCTGGAGCTGGGGGAAGGTGCGGTCGGCGGGGATCGGGATGCTGTTGGTTACCACCACCTGCTCGAACAGGCCGTCGGCGGAGAGTCGTTCGCAGGCCGGCGGCGAGAACACGGCATGGGTGGCGCAGGCGATTACCCGCTTGGCGCCCTGCTGACGCAACAGCCTTGCTCCGGCACAGATCGTGCCACCCGTATCGATCATGTCGTCGATCAAGATGGCGGTGCGGTCGGCCACATCGCCGATCACGGTGAGGCTTTCGGCCATGTTGTGACCAGTGCGGCGCTTGTCGATGATCGCGAGGGGGGCATCCTGCATCTGTTTGGCGAAGGCGCGGGCCCGGGCCACGCCGCCCACATCCGGCGACACCACCACCACATCACCCAGATCCTGCGCCGAGAGGTAATCCACCAGCACTGGCGAGCCGTAGATGTGATCGCAGGGGATGTCGAAATAGCCCTGGATCTGGGCGGAGTGGAGATCCATCGCCAGCACCCGATCCACCCCCGAGGTCACCAGCAGGTTGGCGGTGAGCTTGGCGGTGATCGATTCCCGCCCAGCGGTTTTTCGATCGGCGCGGGCGTAGCCGTAGTAGGGCACCACGGCCGTGATCTGCCGGGCTGAGGCACGCCGGCAGGCATCCACCATGATCAGTAGCTCCATCAGGTGGTCGTTGACCGGGGCGCACGTGGGCTGGATCAAGAACACATCGCAGCCACGGATTGATTCCTGGATCTGCACATAAAGCTCGCCATCCGCGAAGCGCTTGCACACCCGAGGGCCATCGGGAACACCCAGATAGGCCGCGATTTCCCGTGCCAGGGAAGGGTTCGACGTGCCGCTGAAGAGGCGCAGGCGGCGGGTGTCTTGGTGGATTTTCTCCTGTTCGGCACGGGCTGCAGTCAGGAAACTGGTCACGGGCCCGCAGACGAGGACAGTTGTTTTCCGATGGTAGTGCTGCGTCGCTCCCGATAGGGTTGCGCCATGCCCGAACACCACCTGGTTCTGATCGGTGCGGGCCTGCAGCCCGAGTTGCGGATGCGCCAGGCCGCTGAAGCACTGGCGAGCGCCTGGGGCCGTCCCCTGCGTCATCAGGCCTGCGGTGAGGACCCCGACCCCCTGCTGGCGGCCCTCGCCGGGGAATCCGACCCCGTGCTTCTGCGGCTGGCCGGTGATGTGGCGGCCGAGCGCCCCGATGGCGCCTGCTGGCTGGAGGGCCTGGCGGCCTGGCGCCAGCCCACGCTCCTGGTGGCCGCGCCAAGTGCTGATGGCACCATCCCCGGCGTGGTGCCTGCCTACGCGGCGCTCTGCACCAGCCTCCGGGTGCCCCTGCTGGGTCTCGTTCAGCTGGGTGGTGCTTGGCGACCTGAACGCCGCCGCCGCGATGGTCTGCCCTGGTGCGGGGTCTGCCTCGGGCAGGGAGACCACCTCGAGCAGGGAGACCACGCTGATGACCTCATGCCCCTGGTCGATCAGTTGAAAACTCGCCTGCGTGCCGTTGCGGCCCCAGGTCAGGGTGTGGCGCTGGCCTGATCCGGCCAAAGGGGGCGGCTGGCATCGGCCTTCAACTGGCGCAGGGTCTGCTTGCCGGCGCGGGGCGCCAGGGGAAGCGTGCTGATCCGGGGCGGTTGGTTGCTGCTGAGGCTGGCCGCCGCCAGGCTCAGCCACTCGCCACTGCTGAGGTTGCTGTTCACCTCCGATGACACCTCGCCGAGCAGCCCGGGCAACAGGGTGATGGCATTGGGTTGACGCAATTGCTCGCTGATCGCCAGCAGCAGCCATTGCTGGCGAATGCGCCGCGCTTGGTCCTCGAGAGGCGTGGCACGGAAACGCGCCAGTTGTTCAGCCTGGGCACCGTTCAGGGTCTGGCGCCCCGCCTGCAGGTTCACCTTGTAGTTTTGGCTGCGGTCGGTGTGGCTGTACGACTGATTCAGGGTCACCTCCACCTGCCCGAGTCCATCCACCAGATCGCGGAGCGCCCGGCGCGGCACCACCACATACCGCTCCGGTTCATCCGCGGGCAGGCCGACCAGCTCGCGCACCACATCGGTCGTCAGCGCCACACCGCCGAGGCGATAGCTGGCCCCCAGGGGTTGCATCTCCTTGCGACCGGGCAGGTGCACAGCCAGCTCCACCGGCAGCTGCAGGATCTGGAGCGGTTGGCCGGCCTGGAACCGCACCAGCATCACCATGTCGGCATTCGGAGCGCCCTTGGGGGCGGCCTGATTGATCGAATCCTCCACCCGATCGGCATCGATGCCCACCACGAGCACCGTGACCGGACGGCTGGGGTAAGGGGCGAGGCTGGTGGGATCCTCGGCGGAGGGCACATCAGCAGCCACCCGATCCGCTTCCGGCCACACCAAGCTGAGGGCCGCCCCCACCAGGCCAACGGCCACCACGGCGGTGCCGATCCGCAACAGGGTGCGAGTCGGATGCTGGCCCAGCCAGCGGCGCTGCTGCGGGGTCATCAACCGGCCAGAACAGAACGGCGCCCAGTCTCGCCCAACTCCCGCTCATTAGCGTTGGAGGCCTCCAGGACCCAACGGCTTCGTGACCCAGACTCCCGCGACCCCCGCCCCCCACGATCGGGCCCGGCCGATGGCGCGCGACACGGTCCGTCCGGCCAAGGATCTGTGCAGTGACTGCGGCCTTTGCGATTCCCGCTGGGTGGCTTACGTGAAACGGGCTTGCGCTTTTCTGCACCAGGATTTCGAGGCGATGGAGCGGCGGCATCACGGTCGCTCCCGCGATCTCGACCAGGAGGATGAGCTCTACTTCGGCGTGCATGAGCGCATGGTCACCGCCCGGATGCGCGCGCCGATCGACGGTGCCCAGTGGACCGGCATCGTTAGCCATCTGGGGGCCAAGGCGCTGGAGCAAGGCCTGGTGGATGCCGTGCTCTGCGTGCAACAGAGTCCGGAGGATCGCTTCACCCCGGTGCCCGTGCTCGCCCGCACTCCCGAGGAAGTGATGGCGGCCCGCGTCAACAAACCGACCCTGTCCAACAACCTTTCGGTGTTGGAACAGCTGCCCGGCAGTGGCATCCGCAAGCTGCTGGCGATCGGCGTCGGTTGTCAGATCCAGGCCTTGCGCGCCGTTCAGGACACCCTGCCGCTCGATGCGCTGTACGTGCTTGGTCTGCCCTGCGTCGACAACGTGTCGCGCCAGGGGCTGCAGACGTTTCTAGAGAGCGCCAGCGATTCACCGGAGACGGTGGTGCACTACGAATTCATGCAGGATTTTCGTATTCACTTTCGGCACAACGATGGCCGCCAGGAAACGGTGCCGTTCTTCGGGCTCGATACGCCCCGCCTCAAGGATGTGTTCGCCCCCAGTTGCCTCAGCTGCTTCGACTATGTGAATGCGGGCGCGGATCTGGTGGTGGGCTACATGGGGGCGGAGTACGGCCGCCAGTGGTTGGTGGTGCGCAATCAACGCGGCGCCGCCCTGCTCGATCTGATCAAGGCCGATCTCGATCTGGCGCCGGTTACCAGTCGCGGTGATCGCCGTGCGGCGGTGCAGCAGGGCATCGATGCCTACGACAAGGCGGTGCGCTTGCCGATGTGGCTGGCGGAGCTGGTGGGCTGGGTGGTGCAGCGCATCGGACCGAAGGGCCTGGAATATGGCCGTTTCTCGATCGATTCCCACTTCACCCGTAACGCTCTCTGGTTACGTCGCCATCATCCGGAGGTGGTGGATCGGCATCTGCCGGCTTTCGCCCGTCGCATCGTGGAGCGTTATCGCCTCCCATCCACCTGAAGGCCCGTCATGCGTGAACTCGGAGTGCTGCTGCACCCCACCGCCCTCCCAGGCAGTCCGGTGTGTGGCGGTTTCGGTGCTGCGGCCCAGCGCTGGCTGGAGGCCCTAGCACGCCATGGCATCCGCGTCTGGCAGGTGCTGCCGTTGGCCCCCCTGACGGCACCGGCTCTCCCTACAGCTCGCCGTCGAGCTTCGCGCTCAACCCCTGGTTCCTCGATGCCGATGCGCTGGTGGCGGAGGGCTTCCTGGCGCTCGAGAGTCTGAGCGGCCTTCCCGGCCAAGACGCTCAGGCTTCCCCAGAAGGGGCGGTGGATCTGGCCCTCGCCGAGCGGCGGGCCGCCGCCCTCGGCGAGGCGCTGCTGGCGGCCTGGCCGGAGCAGTCGGAGGAGCGTCAGCGTCACTTCGCGGCCTGGTGTGCCCAGCAAGCGTTTTGGTTGGAGGATCACGCCGCTTTCATGGAACTGCGTCGCCAACAGGAGGGGCGCCCGTGGTGGACCTGGCCGGAGCCGTTGGCACAACGCCAGCGCCGGGCGCTGAAACGGTGGCGCCGGGAGCATGGGCCGGCGCTGCAGCGTCAACGCCTGCTCCAGTGGCATGCCGATCGGCAGTGGCAGGCCCTCCGCGCCCTGGCTCAGGATCTGGGGGTGCGCCTGTTCGGCGATCTGCCCTTCTATGTGGCCCGCGACAGCGCCGATGTCTGGAGTCATCGCCAGCTCTTTGCGCTGACGCCGGCGGGCGAGCTCATTCTCCAGAGCGGTGTGCCGCCGGATTACTTCTCCGCCACGGGCCAGCTGTGGGGCACGCCGGTGTACCGCTGGTGGCGGCATCGGCTCAGCGGCTTCCATTGGTGGCGCCAACGCTTCCGGCGTCAGTGGCAGCTGGCGGATCTGCTTCGGCTCGACCATTTCCGTGCCCTGGCGGCTTACTGGGCGGTGCCCGGCGCCGACGACACGGCGATGCACGGCAGTTGGCGGCCGTCGCCCGGAGCCTCGCTGTTGCGGCGACTTCGCCGCGACGCCGGGGGCGTGTTGCCTCTGGTGGCGGAGGATCTCGGTGTGGTCACCGCCGATGTGGAGCGGCTGCGGGATCGCTTTGCGCTGCCGGGCATGAAAATTCTTCAGTTCGCCTTCGACGGCAATCCCGACAACCCCTACTTGCCGGCCAACATCAAGGGGGAGCGCTGGGTTGTGTACACCGGAACCCACGACAACCCCACCAGCATCGGCTGGTGGCAGGGCTTGGATGAGGCGGCGCGACAGCGGGTGACCGCTTTGCTGGGGCGGCCGGTGGAGGCGCCGGGTTGGCAGTTGCTGGAGCTGGGCCTGGCCACCAGCGCCGGGCTGGTGGTGGCACCGCTTCAGGATCTGCTCCATCTCGACGACGCCGCCCGTTTCAACACCCCCGGCACGGTGGGCGGCAACTGGACCTGGCGGCTGGCGGTGGAACCGGCGGCACTGGAGGGGGCGCTCAAGGGTTATGGAGAGCGCGGCGCGGTCTGGGGCAGGCGGTAAGTCCCCGGTTGGCCTTTGCTGGCGCTGAGGGGAGCACCGTTCCAGAGCACCTGATCGGTGGCCGACGGGGCTGGTTCGATGCTGAGGCTGAAGGGGGGGAGCAACTGGAGGCTGAGTTTGCCCTGGGCTCCGTTGAGTTGGCTGCGATCGCCGCCGGCGCTGCTGAAACGGATGGCGCTGGGGCGGTTGAGCGACAGTTCCAGCACTCCGGTGCGGGTAGGGGCGTTGTTGGCTTCGGCTTCTTCCCGCGGCGGCAGCCATTGACTGAGGGGGCGCCGGCGCGCTTCATCCAGGGGGCGCAGACCCTGGAGGGCCGGGTCGCTGGCGGCGGGGGCGAGCTGGAGATCGTCGCTGCTGGGCGGAATCGGGGTGAGGCTGAGGCTGTTGCGCATGGCGAGGTAGCGCTGTTGCTGATTCAGGGCCAGCAGGGACCCCACCATCACGAGGGCATACACGACGCTGCCCTGCCAGGTGGTGAAGATGTCGATGCTGCCGATCGTGAATCGGGCTGCACCCCGTTGTCGGCCCTGCAGGCGTGAGGGCTGAACCGGTGGCAAGGCGCCGTTGAGACTGCCTGGATCCAGATCCAGGTGATGCTCCAGGCGATTGAGCATGGCGCCCAGGTAGGCCGCTTCGGGCAGGCGGTCGCGCCAACCTTTCTCCAGCGCCTCGAGCACCGGGGTGGTGATTCTCATGTCGCGGGAGAGATCGCGCAGGGAGAGGTTGCGTTCTTCCCGGCGTTCCCGCAGCAGCTGGCCGGCGGCGAGCAGGGGATCCACGCCGTCGCTGCCGGTGCTCACCACAGCCTGATCGCGCTTGCGCCGTCGCCAGATCCTGGGAAACCTCATCGGCGCGTCGTCGGCTGCCCCGTCTCGGGCATCAGATGGCGCCATTCTCCCCTGTGCAGGGCCCGCCATTCACCCTCCGCCAGGGATCCCAGCGGGATGCCGGCGATGGCGATCCGCTGCAGGTCGAGCACCGGATGGCCGAGCTGGTCCGCGGTGCGGCGGATCTGGCGGTTTCGGCCCTCCTGCAGTGTCACCTCCAGGAGGGTGCGGCCGCCTTCGCGGCGGAGGCGCTGCACCCTTGCCGGCTGGGTGCGCTGCCCATCCAGCCACACCCCGTCGCGCCAGGTTTGCAGGTACTGGGGCGATGGATCGCCTTCCAGCCAGACCCGATAGATCTTGCTGTGTTCGTAGCGGGGGTGGCTGAGCCTCAGGGTGAGCTGGCCGCGGTTGGTGAGCAGCAGGGCGCCGCGACTGTCGGCATCGAGCCGTCCGATCGGGTGGAGGCCGCGGCGGAGGTGGTGCGGAATCAGATCAAGCACGGTGCGACGGCCGCGGGGGTCATGGCAGCTGCTGATCACCCCCACCGGTTTGTTGAGCAGGAGCAACCGGGTGGCTTCGGGTGCCCTCAGGGGCCGGCCATCCACACAGATCCGGTCCTGCTCCGGGTCGGCCCGATCGCCAAGCGCCGCGACCTGGCCATTCACGCGCACCCGTTGCTGCCGCAGCAGCTCCTCCGCCTTACGGCGGGAACAGAGGCCAGCGGCGGCGATCAGTTTCTGGAGGCGTTCGCCGTTCAAGCTGCCTGGCCACCCTTGGGGAGCAGCAGTTCCACATTCGTGCCGCCTTCGGGGTGGTTCCGGGCCTGGATGCGTCCACCGTGATTGACGGCGATCTGCTGCACGATCGCCAGGCCGAGACCGCTGCCGCTGCGGTTCGAGCGCGCCCTGGAGGGATCGCCGCGGTAAAAGCGCTGGAACATGTTGGTGAGATCCTTTTCGCTGAGGCCGGGGCCATGGTCCCGGATCGAGAGCAGCCACCAGCCACCGCTAGGAAGGATCTCGACCTCCACCTGGCTGTGGTCGGGGGAATAGCGCAGGGCGTTGTCGAGCAGGTTGAGGATGGCCCGGTGCAGGCGCCGCTGGTCGCCGAGCAGGGGTGCCGGCTCATCGCTGTGCAGGGCCAGCGACACCCCGCGCTCTTCGGCGAGGGGGCGGATGCTCGTCCAGGCGTTCTCCACCAGATTGTCGAGGCAGAGCGCGCTGTAGGCCTGGTCATCGCGGGGGAGGCTGTTCTCCAGGCGCGAGAGTTCGAGCAGGTCTTCCACCATCAGCTGCAGCCGGCGTAATTCCTTCTGGAGCCGCTCCACCAGCACGGTGTCTTGCCCCTGCACGGCCGATTCGAGCCGATCGCTCACGAGCATCAGGGCGGTGAGGGGCGTTTTCAGTTCGTGGGCCACATCGCTGACCCAGCGCTCCTGTTGCTGTTGCTGGGCTTCCAGGGAGCGACAGCTCTGCAGCAGCACGAGCAACCATTCATCTGAGCCCGGCAGCACGATCGCTTCGAGTGGGTCGCTCTGCCATTCCCATTCCGTGCGCTGGGGACGTTGCTGGTGGCGCACCCGCACGATCGCTTCCTCCAGCTCGGGAATGGAGAGCACCTCTTCGAGCGGTTGGCCGCGCACGAGCAGGTTGCGGGAGATCTGCAGCAACCGCTCCGCCTTTTCGTTGATGTAGGCGATGGTGAGGTCGGGGGTGAGGATCAGCCATCCCTGGGTGGCGGCATCAATCCAGGCGAGCAGCTGGGGGGTGGTGAGGGTCTTGCCCTGGAGCACCGCACCCCGTTGAGACCTTCGCTGGCGCTGTTGGCGTTGCCCTGTCCAGCTGACGGCCGCTCCAATCGCTGCCCCCAGCACCAGGCCCAGGCCGAGCTGTTCTGCCATCGCCTGCCTCAGCCGAAGCGGTAACCGAAACCGCGCACGGTGCGGATGTGTTTCGGTGCGGAGGGTTCGTCTTCGATCTTCTCCCTGAGCCAGCGAATGTGCACATCCACGGTTTTGGTGTCGCCGACGAAATCGATGCCCCAGATGCGTTCCAGCAGCTGATCACGGCTCCACACCCGGCGGGGATTCTTGATGAACAGTTCGAGGATTTTGTATTCCTTCGGGGAGAGGGTGAGGTCGTGGTCATCGCGGCTGACCCGGCATTCCTCGGCAAACAGGCAGAGGTTTTCGTGGCGATACACCTGGGGCGGCGCTTCGCTGCTGGAGGGTTGCTGGGAGCGGCGTAACAAGGCGCGGCAGCGAGCCACCAGTTCGCGCAGGCCGAAGGGTTTGACCAGGTAATCGTCGGCACCCACCTCCAGGCCGAGCACGCGATCGGTTTCGCTGTCGCGGGCGCTGATCACCAGGATCGGGGTGCTGTTGTCGTTTTTGCGCAGCTGGCGGCAGAGATCGAGACCGCCGAGGCCGGGGAGCATCAGATCGAGCACCACGAGATCGACCGGTTCGGCGGCGGCGTCGGTGAGGGAGGCCAGCGCTTCGGCGCCATCGCCGCAGGCAAGCACATCGAAGCCTTCAGCTTTTAGGGCTTCGCGGACCGTTTCCCGGATCGATTCATCGTCTTCCACCAGGAGAAGCCGGGCCGTGCTGACGGCCGTGGCGGCTGGGCTGATCACCGGGAAGCTCCGCTCTAGCGCCATTCTGCCCAGGCGGTGCAACCTTGCCCGGGGGAAGGGAGCGATGCCTGTAAACGATGGTAAATTACGAAACAGATCGGTTTCGTAATGACGCATGGCTCCCCTGTCCGTTCTCCCCGACGTCGATCTGGTGCGTTCGTACCTGCGGGACATCGGTCGTGTGCCGTTGCTGAGCCATCAGCAGGAGATCACGTTGGGCCGCCAGGTGCAGGAGCTGATGGAGCTGGAAGCGCTGGAGTCTGAGCTGCGCGATCAGCGCGGTGGTGAGGCGGTGCCGGCAGGGGAATTGGCGACAGCGGCGGGGTTGAGTGCGCTGCAACTGAAGCGAAAGCTCCAGGCGGGCCGCCGCGCCAAAGAGCGGATGGTGGCGGCGAATTTGAGGTTGGTGGTGAGTGTGGCCAAGAAATACACCAAGCGGAATATGGAACTGCTGGACCTGATCCAGGAGGGAACGATCGGCCTGGTGCGGGGTGTGGAGAAATTCGACCCAACGCGGGGCTACAAGTTCAGTACGTATGCGTATTGGTGGATCCGTCAGGGGATCACGCGGGCGATTGCGGAGAAGAGCCGCACGATCCGGCTGCCGATCCACATCACCGAGATGCTCAACAAGCTGAAGAAAGGGCAGCGTGAACTGAGCCAGGAGCTGGGGCGCACACCGACGGTGACGGAACTGGCGGCATTTGTGGAACTGCCGGAGGAGGAGGTGAAAGACCTGATGTGCCGTGCGCGTCAGCCGGTGAGCCTGGAGATGAAGGTGGGGGATGGAGATGACACCGAATTGTTGGAGCTCTTGGCAGGTGATGGCGAATTGCCTGAGGAGCAGGTGGAGGTGGAGTGCTTGAAGGGCGACCTGCGGGATCTATTGGAACAACTGCCGGACCTGCAACGGCGTGTGTTGCGGATGCGGTATGGGATGGACGGCGAGGAGCCGATGAGCCTCACCGGGATCGCCAAGTCGTTGCGGATGAGCCGTGATCGCACCCGCCGGCTCGAACGCGAAGGCCTCGAGATGCTGCGCCGCTTCGATGGCCAACTGGAGGCCTACGTGGCGGCTTGAGCCCAGTTCAGAACAACTTGGCTCAGAAAAACTCGTCGAAGTTGTCGAAGTCGACCGCCTTGAAGTTGCCGCTCTCCACCTGGCGCATCAGTCGTTCCAGCTGCACCCACAGCGCCCCACCGGTGAGGAGCGACAGCAGCAGGGCGATCAGGTAAGCGGCCCCAGAGGCAAAGCCGAACACCTGGAGCGAACCGCCGATGAACAAGGTCACGCCGATCAGGGTGCCCGCGTAGCTCATCGTGGTTTCTGCCGTTCCCAGGGGCAGCAGCGCCAATCGATCCTGCTTCCAACCGTTCAGGCGATCCTGCACCAGCTGGGCAAAGGTGAGGCCGCAGAGCACGCCGATCGCCAGACCGAGGCCGGCCACCAGATACGGCGGCTGACTCAGCGGCGCGTACTCGAGCAGGATGTCGTTGGCGCTCAGGTCGCCGAAGGCACCGGAGAGCACATCGAGCTCGGCCTGTTGGGCATCGATCGGAGCGAAGTCGGGGACTGGTGCCATGGCGGGCCGAACTCCCTGAATCAGGGCGGATGCAAGCGCCGACCTTATCGGAATCAAGCCACCGCGAGGGGATTGAGCCGTTGCAACATGTCGCCGGCCACCCGTCTGGGGCTGAAGGTGCGTCTGAGCAGCCCCATCAGGGCGCCGATGTCCTCGGTGCTGAGCCGGTCATCTTTGATCAGCGTCAGCAGCAGCCGTTTGCGCAGATCGGCGCCATCCCGGCCGAACAGCAGCCTCAGGCCCGCTCCGGCCACGGGCAGCAGATCGAGGCCAGGGCTGGTCGCCTCCTCGCCCACCACGTTCAGCAGGCTCTCCAGGCGTTCAATCCGCAGATGGCCGTCGCCATCGAAGATCACCTCCAGCAACTTCTCGCGCATCTCGCGGGTGTCGCCCGCTAGCAGTCGCCTGGCCACATAGGGATAGGCCACGGCGATGATTCGGAAGTCGGGGTCGAGCCGCAGCGCCAGACCTTCCTGACTCACCACCGCCCGGATGATCAGGGCGAACCGGGCCGGCACCCGGAACGGGTAATCGAACATCAGCTCCGAGAACCGATCGGTGATCGCCTTGAAGTTGAAGGAGCCCACGGCATCACCGAGGCTGCCGCCGAGCACCTCCTCCAGCGCCGGAATGATCGGGGTCAGATCCGCGTCAGGGGCCAGGAAGCCCAGGGTCTGGAAATCCTTGGCCAGGGACGCGAAGTCGCGATTGATCAGGTGCACCACCGCACCGGTGAGGGTGAGGCGATCGGCATCGCTGATCGAATCCATCATCCCGAAATCGACGTAGGCCACATGGCCCAGATCGCCGCTGCGGCCGCTGAGGGCAAACAGGTTGCCGGGGTGGGGATCGGCATGGAAATAGCCGAACTCGAGCAATTGCTGCAGGCCACTGATCACGCCGGTGCGAATCAGGGCACTGGGATCGAGGCGCTGCGCCCTCAGTTCCTGCCGATCGCGCAGTTTGGTGCCGTGGATCCAGCTGGTGGTGAGCACGCGCCGGCTGGAGAGCAAACGCTCCACTTTTGGGATCGTGACCGCCGGGTTGTCGGCGAACAGCGCGGCAAACCGCTCGGCGTTGTCGGCCTCGCAGCCGTAATCGATTTCTTCGAACAGGCTGCGGCCGAATTCATCAATGATCTCCCCCAGCCCGAAGCCCAGGTTCAAGGGCAGAAACGGCGCCGTGAGCACGCCGAGGCTGCGGATCAGCACCATGTCGCGCCGGAGGATGAAGGGCAGATTCGGGCGTTGCACCTTCACCGCCACCCAGTGCTGGCCGTGCAGCCGGGCTCGATACACCTGGCCGAGACTGGCGGCGGCCACGGGCGCATCGGGGAAGTCGGCGAACAGCTGCTCCACCGGAGCGCCGAGGTCCTCCTCCACCGTTTTCAGAGCGATTCCATGGGGGAAGGGGGGCAGATCATCCTGAAGGCGGGTCAGTTCATCGAGCCAGTCGCGCCGGATCAGGTCGGGCCGGGTGGAGAGCGCCTGCCCGACCTTGATGAAACAGGGCCCCAGATCGGTGAGGGTGCGCAGCAGGCGGCGGGCCAGGTTGCGCTGCACCTGGGGGTTCTGGCTGCCGCCGCGGATCAGGAGGCTGAGCAGCAGTCCGATCATGGCCCAGAGAATCTGGATGGCCCGCGGAATGGCGATCCAGGGGCGGAGCAGTAACCAGCGGGCATCGCGGCCTGGGGCGTAGCGGATCTCCGGCTCGCAGGAGCGCGATCGTTCAGCGCTGGTTCCGATGCTGCCTGTCATGCCCTCACCCCCACAGCCCGAATCTAGTGAGAGGGCCCTGGCCGATGATGCAGTTCGGCTGGGGGGTGCCCTAGGGAAACGGATGGCTGCATTGCTGTCGCACCTGCGATCCGGTCGTTTCGCGGCCCCGATCGATGCCCTGCATCTTCCCGCCCATGGCCGGGGCGCTGGCCTGCCTGTGGCGATGCGGCGCCTGCTGCGCCGCCGGCCCGGCAGCTGGGACCTGCCGGAGCTGCCCCAAATCGGTGGTCCACTCGAAAGCGAAGGAGCGGTGGCCGCCAGTCAACGGGCTGCTGCCGCTGCGGTCGGGGTCTCCGCCTGCTGGTATGGCGTCAATGGCGCCACGGGGCTGCTTCAGGCGGCCTTGTTGGCGTTGGCGTCACCGGGGCAGGCTGTGCTGATGCCCCGCAACGCCCATCGCAGCCTGATCCAGGCCTGCGCCCTGGGAGGCCTGACGCCGCTGCTGTTCGATCTGCCCTTTCTGAGCGACCGCGGTCATGTGGGCGCCCTGGAGGCGGCCTGGCTGGAGCGCGTTTTGGCGGAGCTCGACCGCCAGGGTCAGACGCCTGCGGCAGCTGTGCTTGTGCATCCCACTTATCACGGCTATGCCAGCGATCCGCTGCCGCTGGTGGCCCTGCTTCACCAGCGCGGCCTGCCTGTGCTGGTGGATGAGGCCCATGGTGCCCATCTCCAGCCCGGCGTTGACCCTGCCCTGCCCATCTCGTCGCTGGCGGCTGGGGCTGATCTGGTGGTGCATTCGCTGCACAAATCCGCCGCCGGCCTCGGCCAGACCGCCGTGCTCTGGTGCCAGGGCACCCAGGTGGACCCGGAGCTGGTTCAGCGCTGCCTGGGCTGGCTGCAGACCACCAGCCCCAGTGCCCTGCTGCTCGCCTCCTGTGACACGGCGCTGCACCAATGGCAGCGACCTCGTGGCCGCCGGGCCCTGCGCCGGTGCCTGGATCAGGGGCGGGCCCTTGCGGATCGGCTCAGCGATGCCGGTGTGCCCTTGCTGCGCACCCCAGACCCCCTGCGCCTGATCTGGCACACGGCCGCTGCCGGCATCAATGGTCTTGAGGCCGATGCCTGGCTCCTGCAGCGGCGGCTGATTGCTGAGTTGCCCGAACCGGGATGCCTCACCTTCTGCCTCGGTTTCGCTCGACACCGGGGCCTGGCGGGTCGGATGCTCCGCCGCTGGCAGCAGCTCCGGCTCGCGCTGGGCAGCTCCACCCCCCTTCCTCCGTTCACACCCCCGCCCTTGCCATTGCTGGGAGCGCCGGAGCATCACCTGGTGGAGGCCTGGCGGGGGCCGCAGCGCGCCGTGCCGCTCGACGACGCCTGTGGTGCGATCGCCGCTCAACTGATCTGCCCCTACCCACCTGGGATTCCACTGGTGATTCCGGGGGAGCGGCTGGATCGGTCCAGGCTGCGCTGGCTGCAGGAGCAGCGCCAGCTTTGGCCGGATCAGATCACGGCTATGGTGAAGATTGTGGCTTGAGGGTCGCCGATGCAGCGACTCAGCAGTGGCCTCCTCGCTGGAGCGTTCGGACTGCTGGTGGTTGGCTTGGGCGGATGGTGGTTCACCCTCGCCCTCGGTGTGATCGTGCATCTCGGCCTGCTGGAATTCTTCCGCATGGCCCAGTTCACCGGGATCCGGCCAGCCACGAAAACCACCCTGGTGGCCTGTCAGCTGCTGTTGATCAGCACTCAGTGGGGGGTGGCTGGTGGGTTGCCCTCCCATCTGGCCGCTGCCGTGCTTCCCCTCTCCGGGGCCGCCATCTGCGGCTGGTTGTTGCTGCAGCCAGTCACCGGTTCGATCGCCGACATCGCCGCTTCGATCTTCGGCTTGTTTTATCTGGGGTTCCTTCCCAGCCACTGGCTGCGCTTGCGCAATCTCAGCGCCATCGATCTCGCTCCGGCTCTCAGCCGCTTGCCCCCCTGGTGCAACGGCTGGATCACCGCCGGCATGGTGATCACCCTGATGGCCTGCTTGATGATCGTCGCCAGCGACATCGGTTCCTACGCGATTGGCCGACGTTTCGGACGGATTCCGCTCTCGCCGATCTCCCCGGGCAAGACCGTGGAGGGCGCCTTCGGGGGCTTGATTGCCGCCGTGCTCGTGGGCATCGGCTTCGCCGTGGTGCTGCAGTGGCCGATGGCCCCCTGGCTCGGTGGCGTGCTCGGAGCGCTGGTGGCGCTGTTCGCTCTCGTGGGTGATCTCACCGAATCGATGATGAAGCGGGATGCGGGCCTCAAGGATTCCGGTGATGCCTTGCCTGGGCATGGCGGCATCCTCGATCGAATCGACAGCTATCTATTCACACCGGCGGTGGTGTTCTATGCCGTCACCCTGGTGCTGCCCCTGATGCCTTGAGCTGGAACGGCCGTCTCAGGGGTTGACGCTCGCTTCACCACGCAGGTGCAGCTGTCCCCCCTGCAGCCGCGCCTCCTGGATCTGAATGCCTGGGTCCATCGGCAGCTGCACCGCTTCCTCGGCCTCGAGATGGCGAATTTCCACTGTGCCCGCCGCCGCCTGCAGCCGGAAGCGCCGTCGAATCGCATCGCCCGCATTGATCACCGGCGCCTCCAGCAGAAGCACGTCGTTGTCGACCGTCAGGCAGCCCAGCGTGGGCAGGCCCATCAACTGGGCGGCCAGCCAGTCACCCAGCCAGCGCCAGCGGTCACTGAGCAGGGCCCGGTTGAGATCTGTGCCCAGCATCGTCACCTCTCCGTTCAACTGAAAGGGGTCCTGCAGCTGGGGCAGGCCGGGGCGCAGATTCACATGCAGGGGCCCGCTGCGCAGTTGCGCATGCTGGATCGGTAACCCCTGGAAGGTCACCCGCCGCGCCTTCAGCTCCACCGACACAAGTCGACCGCGCAGCAACTGCAGGGCAGAACCATTGAGCCGCAGGTTCAACTCCCCCACCTCATCGCATTGGCTGCGGATCCAGAGGCCCAGGCCATTGGCGAGCAGCTGTAGAAGCGGGCCGGTACGGTCGCTGGTGTCGGTCATGACGGCATCTCCGGTTGCCGCCAGCGGCGGGCCACCAGCTGGGGCTGATCCAGATGGGGCAGATGACCGCAGTCTGTCACCTCCTCCAGCCTCTCTCCCAGCAAGGCCATGGCAGCGCGCCGTTGGGGTGGACGCAGGATGCGGTCGTTCTTGCCCCAGAGCACATGCAGAGGCTGGGGAGGCAGCGGGCTGCCGCAGCCGGCGAAGCCACCGCTGCGGGCGAAGGCCGCCAGGGAGGGGCCCCAACCCGGCACCTGGAGCTGAAGCGAGGCGATTTGCAGTTCGGCGTCGCCGACGCTGCGCTCCGGATCGGCGAAGGCCTGCCGGCACAGCCCCCGGCGCACGCCTGGGCGGGAGAGAAACCAGACACCGAGCCGATCCAGTCCGGGAGGAATCGGCATCGGCCGGCCATCGAGACCGGCCGGCGCCAGCAGCAGCAGTCGCGCGATGCGCTTCGGCTGACGGCGCGCCAGCTCCATCGCCACCGCTCCGCCCATGGAGGCGCCGATCAGGCCCAGCGGCTGGTCTTGAGGCAGCTGATCCAGCAAAGCCTCCAGGTGCTGGAGCACCGCCTCGGGGCCGTAGCGACCCTGTTCCGGCTGCGGCCTGGGAGAGAAGCCAAAGCCGTGCAGATCGGGGATCAGCAGGGTGTGATCGCTGGCGAGCAGGGGGGCGAGACGCCGGAATTCGAGCCCGCAGCTGTCGAAGCCATGCAGGAGCAGCACCGGCGGGCCCGTGCCGATCCGGATCAGGGGGTAGGGCTCTGTGGCCAGGTCAGGGGTGCGGTCGCCATCAGCCAAATTCCACCACTCCAGGTGTTGGAGCAGCGCCCGGCCCTGGGGATCGAGCAGGTTGCGGGCGGCTGCCTCGAGCAGCTCCCGGTTGGTCAAGCGCCGCGCCTCCGGCTGGTCTCGGAAGGTTCCAGCAAAGCCTCGGCACTGATCAGCGCTTCGAGCAGATCGGTGTCGCTCACCGGGAAGGGCAGATGGTGCAGATCGGAGTCGGGGCGACAGGCGAAGCGGCAGGCCTGGCGCAATTCGTGCAGCCCCACCTGGCTAAGGCCGAGATCAGCGAGGCTGACCGGAAGACCGAGATCCCTGAGCAACGGCAGGAGCTGGCGGCGGGCCTGGTGCGCCAGCCGGTTGCCGCCGAGCTTCTCCTCCAGCCGCAGCTGCACCAGAATTCCGAATCCCACTTTCTCGCCATGCAGGTTGTTGTGGCAGGCCTGCAGTTGGGTGAGGCCGTTGTGCACGGCGTGGGCGGCGACGGTGCGGCACTGGGCCCCCCCGAGTCCCCCGATCACCCCTGCGGTTAGGGCACTGGCTTCGGCGACGCGGATCCAGGCGTCGCTCTGGGGATCACGGCAGGCTTCGCGGGCATCGATCAGCAACTGATCGCGCAGCACACGGGCCATCTGCACCGCCTGTTGAATCAATCCGTCCTGGCTGGAGCCGCTGCTCACGGAGGCCTCGTACCACTTCGCCAGGGCATCGGCGACTCCACTGGCGAGGGTGCGGGCTGGCGCCTGCCGCACCAAGTGGTGATCAAACACGAGGAGATCGGGGCAACGGGCGAGGGCCTGATCGCGCAGAAAGGCCCCCTCCGGTGAATAGATGTTGGCCAGAGCTGTCCAGCCGGCGCAGGTGGCGGCACTGAGGGGCACGGTGATGCAGGGAAGCTGCAACCGATCCGCCAACCACTTGCCCGCATCGAGCACCTTGCCACCGCCGGCGGCGATCAAGCCATCCACGGCCTCGGCCCTGAGGCTCGCCTCCAGGCGTTCCAGATCGGGATCGCAGCAGTCGTGCTCCAGCGTCTCCAGCGTCACTTGCAGCCCGGCGGCCATGAGGTCGCTGGCCAGGCGTTGACGGGTTGCGGCGGTGGCACCACTGCGCCCGAGCAGAACGGGCCGCTGGCTGAGGGCCTTGATGCGTGGCAGCGCATCCGCCCAGGCCCCTGGACCACGGAGCACCGTGGCCGGGGCAATCGCATGGCTGGCCAGGGGCAGCGATGCAGCGGATTGGCTTGACATGGCTGTGGTCAGAGTCCGGCGCTCGCGAGTTCCGGCGTGGCCGGTGCAGGGGTGTTGGTGCCGTGACGCACTACCACCTGCTTGTTCTCATCCACGTCTACTTCCACGGCATCACCGTCCTTGATCCGACCGGAGAGCACCTCTTCCGCGAGGCTGTCTTCGAGCAGACGCATCACGGCACGACGCAGGGGGCGTGCGCCATAGGCGGGGTTGTAGCCCTCCTCCACGAGCCGTTCCTTGAACGCATCCGACACCGTGAGGGTGATCCCCTTCTCGCCGATGCGGGAGAAGACCTCGCGCAACATGATCTCGGCGATTTCCTTCACCTCCTCGCGATTGAGCTGGCGGAACACAATGATTTCATCGAGACGGTTGAGGAATTCTGGCCGGAAGTATTGCTTGAGTTCCTCATTGACCAAGGAACGGATCCGATTGTATTGATTCTCTTCGGCGTTCTCGCCAGAGAATTCGAACCCGAGGCCGCCACCACCCTTTTCGATCACTTTCGACCCGATGTTTGAGGTCATGATCACTAGGGTGTTCTTGAAGTCGACGGTGCGCCCTTTGGAATCGGTCAGTCGACCATCTTCCAGCAGTTGCAGCAACAGGTTGAAGACATCAGGATGGGCTTTTTCGATCTCATCGAAGAGCACCACGGTGTAAGGCCGGCGGCGCACCGCTTCGGTGAGTTGGCCGCCTTCGTTGAAGCCCACATAGCCCGGAGGGGAGCCGATCAACTTGCTGACCGTGTGGCGCTCCATGAACTCCGACATGTCGAGGCGGATCATCGCCTCTTCGCTGCCGAAGAAATACGTAGCCAGAGCTTTGGTAAGCTCGGTTTTGCCCACACCGGTGGGTCCGGAGAAGATGAAGCTGGCGATCGGACGATTCGGATTCTTGAGGCCGACCCGTGCCCTGCGAATCGCTTTCGACACCGCCTTCACCGCTTCGTCCTGACCGATCAGGCGCTGGTGGAGCGTTTCCTCCATGTTCAGCAACTTCACCGATTCGCTCTCGGTGAGCTTCTGCACGGGCACCCCGGTCCAGGAAGCCACGATCTGGGCGATGTCTTCTTCGCCGACCACCGGCGTGGTCAGTTCGGACTCCACCGCCGTGCTGGCGGTGGCTTCAGTTGCGGCTGGCGTGGCAGCGTCATCGCTGGCGGGACTGTCGTCACTCGTAGGACTATCGCTGCGGTTGCTTTGCAGCAGGGTGCGGATCTGCTCGCGCAGCTCCACCTCCTTGTCGCGCAGTTCACCAGCGCGAGTGAAGTCCTGCTCCCGCACGGCGTTCTCTTTGTCTTTCTGCACCTGGCGCAGTTCCTTGTCGACTTCCTTCGCGGCGGGAGGCAGCTTGGAATTGAGCAGGCGCACCCGGCTGCCGGCCTCATCGATCAGGTCGATGGCCTTATCGGGAAGGAAGCGATCGGAGATGTAGCGATCGCCCAGGGTGGCGGCGGCCTCCAGCGCTTCGTCGGTGATTTTGAGGCGGTGGTGTTGTTCGTAGCGCTCGCGCAGGCCCCGCAGAATCTCGATCGTGTCGGTGATCGAAGGTTCGCCCACCATCACCGGCTGGAAGCGGCGTTCAAGCGCGGCATCGCGCTCGATGTGTTTGCGGTATTCATCGAGGGTGGTGGCACCGATGCACTGGAGTTCGCCGCGGGCCAGGGCCGGCTTGAGGATGTTGGCGGCATCGATGGCACCTTCGGCGGCACCGGCACCGATCAGGGTGTGCACCTCATCGATCACGAGGATCACATTGCCTGCGGCCTTGATCTCCTCCATGATTTTCTTGAGCCGCTCTTCGAACTCACCGCGATATTTGGTGCCAGCCACCAGCAGGCCGATGTCGAGGGTGAGAACGCGCTTGTCTTCCAAAATGTCGGGGATGTCCCCCTGTTGAATCCGCTGGGCCAGCCCTTCGGCGATGGCGGTTTTGCCCACGCCCGGTTCGCCGATCAGCACCGGATTGTTCTTGGTGCGGCGGCCGAGGATCTGGATCACCCGATCGATCTCGTTCTGACGGCCGACCACCGGATCGAGTTTGGCTTCGCTGGCCAGCTGCGTGAGGTTGCTGCCAAATTCGTCGAGGGTGGGAGTTTTGGTGGAGCCCTTGCTGCCGCCGCCACCGCCCCCGGCGCCCACTTCCGCCGTCTCGCCGAGCATGCGGATCACCTGGGTGCGTACCTTGGCTAGGTCGACCCCGAGGTTTTCGAGCACCCGGGCGGCCACCCCTTCCCCTTCCCGGATCAGGCCGAGCAGCAGGTGTTCGGTGCCGATGTAGTTGTGGCCGAGTTGGCGCGCTTCCTCGAGCGACAGCTCCAGCACCCGTTTGGCCCTAGGTGTGAAAGGAATTTCCACCGCCACGAAGCCGGAGCCGCGGCCGATGATCTTCTCCACCTCAACGCGGGCGTCCTTGAGGTTCACACCCATCGACTTGAGCACCTTGGCGGCTACACCCGTGCCCTCACCGATCAGGCCCAGCAGGATCTGCTCAGTGCCCACGAAGTTGTGGCCGAGGCGACGAGCCTCTTCCTGGGCCAGCATGATCACCTTGATGGCCTTCTCGGTAAACCGCTCAAACATCGTCCAGGCCGGATGCAGATAAAACCAACCTATCAGGGGTGAAGCGCACCTGTGAGCGGATAGCCGTACCGGCAACTTCCCAGACAGCTCGTGGGAAGACGGGACGCCAAAGTAATCACAATTCGCCGCATTGTTGCGTCGGATTTTTGTTATGAAAGTGGACTGGTCCAGGTCGTTGGCTTGGCCCTGGCTCAGGCACTGCTGCCCAATCGACACCATTGGATCAGGGCATCGCCGCCGTCGCTGTAGTAATTGCGACGACAGCCGGCTGTCTGGAAGCCGCAATCCTGATAGAGGCTGACAGCGGCTCGGTTATGGCTGGCCACTTCCAGGGTGGCGTGGCGTGCCCCGGAGGCCCGGCCCTCCTCCATCAGAGCGACCAGGAGCTGGCGGCCGTGCCCCTGGCGTCGCCGCTCCGGTGCCACGGCGACGGCGGTGATATGCAGTTCATCCACCACCAGCCAGCCGCAGGCGAGGGCGATCAGGCCGTGGTGCTCAACGTGGCCGAGGCCAATCCGCCCCGGCTCGGAGAGTTCGCGTTGCCATTGCGCCAGGCTCCAGAGCCCCCCCAGGGCCGCCTGGTCGAGTTGATGACAGGCCGCTGCATCCGTGGCCCTGAGCGCCCTCACACTGCCGCTGGCCGCCTCGCTCATCGTTCCTTCAGGCCCTGTCACGCCGGTTCCTACATTGCCGGCCGAAAGAGCCATCCATCGCGTCATGCCGACCCCCTTTGAGCCGGGCTCTGATCCCCAGAGCCCGAACCGCAACCTCGCACCAGTCTCAGCGGCCCTGGATGAAGAGGGACGTTTGATGGTTGGCGGCTGCCGCCTCAGTGCTCTGTCTGAGCGCTACGGCACACCGCTGTATGTGCTGGATGAAGCGTCGATCCGCGCCGCCTGCCGCGCCTATCGGGAGGCACTGCAGCGTCACTACCCCGGCCCATCGCTGGCGGTGTACGCCTCCAAGGCCAACAGCTCCCTGGCGATGACGGCCCTGGTGGCGTCCGAAGGACTCGGCCTTGATGCGGTGTCCGCCGGTGAGCTGCTCACGGCGTTGGAGGGAGGCATGCCCCCCGAACGCATCGTCTTGCATGGCAACAACAAATCGGATGAGGAGTTGCTGCTGGCGTATCGCAATGGCGTCACGGTGGTGGCCGACAACCACCATGACCTCGAGCGGCTGGCCCAACTGGTTCCTGACGGTGGTGCGCCAGCGCGACTGATGCTGCGTTTCACGCCAGGTATCGAGTGCCACACGCACGAGTACATCCGCACGGGCCATCTCGACAGCAAATTCGGCTTCGATCCCGATCAGCTCGAATCGGTGCTCCGTTCCCTCAAAGGTGCCGCCTGGGCCGAGGTAAGCGGACTCCATGCCCATATCGGCTCCCAGATCTTTGAGCTCGATCCCCATCGCGATCTGGCGGCGGTGATGGCCGACGCCTTGCGGCTGGCCCGTGGCCTTGGTCATCCCGTGGAGGACTTGAACGTGGGCGGTGGCCTCGGCATTCGTTATGTCGAATCCGATGATCCGCCGAGCATCGACAGCTGGGTTCAGGTGGTGGCCAGCGCCGTCGCGAAAGCCTGTGAAGACCGACAGTTGAGCCTGCCGCGCCTGCTCTGTGAACCGGGCCGATCCCTGGTGGCCGCCGCCGGCGTCACGCTGTATCGCCTCGGTTCGCGCAAGGAAGTCCCTGGGCTGCGCACCTATCTCTCGGTGGATGGGGGCATGAGTGACAACCCACGCCCGATCACCTATCAGTCGCTTTACACCGCCTGTCTGGCCGACAGGCCGCAGGCTGCGGCCACGGAGACCGTGACCCTTGCCGGCAAGCACTGCGAATCCGGCGATGTGCTGCTCAAGGATGTAGCGCTGCCCGCCAGTGTCAGCGGTGATGTGCTCGTGGTGTTGGCCACAGGGGCCTACAACGCCTCGATGAGTTCCAACTACAACCGCATCCCGCGCCCGGCGGCGGTGTTGGTGCACGACGGCGAAGCCGACCTGATTCAACGGCGCGAGCGGCCAGAGGATCTGCTGCGCTACGACGAGATCCCGTCTCGCCTTAGCCCGGTAGGCTGAAGCTGGGATCTGGAGGACTGGCGTGAACGTGACGGGGGTGTTTCATCCGCGCCTGCTGCTTGACGTTCTGTTCGCTTCCGGTCTGGGTTTTCTGCTCTTTTCAAGGGTCAACGAGCAGCGGACTCTTTGGTTGCTGCGGGGTTACCTGCTGTTGGTGGCGCTGGCCTGGTTTGTGCAGCGTTTTGCCAACCTGCCGCTCACCTCGAAGCTGATCGATGCGCTGGTGCTCGCCTGCTCCCTGTCGCTAGCGGTGCTCTGGCAGGGGGAATTGCGCCGGCTGATGGAGTTGCTCGGCACCGGTCGTCTCGCCGTTCTGCTGGGCAATCCCCAGGGCAAGCAGCGGGCCACCGCCAGCACGGTGGCCCAGCTCACCGATGCCGCCGGTCGACTCTCGAAAGGGCGCCGCGGTGCCCTAATCGTGGTGGATCTCGGCAGTGATCTGCGGCCAGAGGATTTTCTCAATCCCGGCGTGGCGATTGATGCTGTCCTGAGCAGCGAATTACTGCTCAACCTGTTCGCCTCCGACACGCCTCTCCACGACGGTGCCGTTCTGGTGAAGGGCAGCCGAATCATGTCGGCCGGAGTGATTCTTCCTCTGTCACGGCAGGGCATCAGCCGCTACGGCACCCGCCATTTGGCAGCCCTGGGCATCACCGAACGGTTCGATCGCTGCATCTGCGTGGTGGTGTCCGAGGAGACCGGCACCCTCTCGCTGGCCAACCAGGGCCGCTTGGAGCGCCCGATCACCAGCAGCCGCTTGCAGGATCTGCTCACCGAGCTGATGGGTGTCTCGCCCCAGGCCGCCGTGGCCAAAACTGCTTCCACGCCCGTTGGGCGTAGCGTGAGCGTAGGCACCCAGGACCCGCTGTCGTGAGCCAACGCTTGGCCGCCCATTCCGACGACCCAAAGCTGAGGACGCTGCCAGCTGACCTCGATTCCAGCCGGCTGCCGGCCCATATCGCCGTGATCATGGACGGCAACGGACGCTGGGCCCAGGCGCGGGGGCTGCCAAGGGTGATGGGGCATCGCGCCGGCGTAGAGGCGCTCAAGACGACGCTGCGTCTCTGCAGCGACTGGGGTGTTTCGGCCCTCACCGCCTATGCCTTCTCCACCGAGAACTGGTCCAGGCCCGGTGATGAGGTCAATTTTTTAATGACCTTGTTCGAGCGGGTGCTGCAGCGGGAACTGCAGGCGCTGGAGGCGGAGCAGGTGCGGATCCGCTTTCTCGGAGATCTCCAGGCCCTGCCGTCACGGTTGCAGGATCTCATCGCCGAGGCGACGGCCCGCACCGCCGCCAACGCGGGGATTCATTTCAACGTCTGCACCAACTACGGCGGACGCCGGGAGCTGGTGCGTGCTGCCCGCCATCTGGCGGAGCAGGTGGCCCAAGGGGAGCTCGATCCTGCCCAGATCGATGAAAACCGCCTGGCGTCTGAACTGTTCACCGCCGGTGAGCAGGATCCCGACTTGCTGATCCGCACCAGTGGTGAACGGCGGATCAGCAACTTTCTGCTTTGGCAGCTGGCCTATGCGGAGATCCACGTCACCGAGGTGTTCTGGCCCGATTTCGATCACGCCGCCCTGCTCACCGCCCTGCGCGATTACCAGAGCCGCAGCCGCCGTTTCGGTGGTCTGCAGGGATGGAGTGAGTCAGACGCTCTGGGATCCTGAGACAACAACCTGAACGCAGCAGTGGAGGGATTCGGCGCCAATGAGCGATGAGCTGACCATGGCCCCGGTGGAGCGGCGTCATGACTGGAGTGTGGCCGAGATCCAGACCCTGCTGGAACTGCCCCTGATCGAGTTGCTCTGGCGGGCCCAGCAGGTGCATCGCCTCGCCAACCCTGGCTACCGGGTGCAGCTGGCCTCCCTGCTCAGCGTCAAGACCGGGGGCTGCGAGGAAGACTGCGCCTATTGCCCCCAGTCGATGCATCACAGCAGTGATGTGACCGGTCAGCCTGAGCTGGATGTGGCGCCTGTGCTGGAGCGGGCCAGGGCGGCCAAGGCCGCCGGTGCCGATCGGTTCTGCATGGGCTGGGCCTGGCGTGAGATCCGCGAGGGGGCAGCGTTCGAGTCGATGCTGGCGATGGTGCGTGGCGTGCGCGAACTGGGGCTGGAGGCGTGTGTGACGGCCGGGATGCTCACAGACGAGCAGGCGGAGCGTCTGGCGGCGGCGGGATTGACGGCCTACAACCACAACCTCGACACCAGCCCGGAGCACTACGACCAGATCATCACCACGCGCACCTATCAGGAGCGCCTGGAGACGCTGCAGCGGGTGCGGCGCGCCGGAGTGACCCTTTGCAGTGGCGGCATCATCGGCATGGGGGAGACGGTCCAAGACCGGGCCTCGATGCTGCAGGTGCTCGCCGCCATGAACCCCCACCCGGAGAGCGTGCCGATCAATGCCCTCGTTGCAGTTGAAGGCACGCCTTTGGAGGAGCGGGCGCCGGTGGACCCGCTGGAGCTGGTGCGCATGGTGGCGACGGCACGGATCCTGATGCCCTCCAGCCGTGTGCGACTCAGCGCAGGGCGAGAACAGCTGAGCCGCGAAGCCCAGATCCTCTGCCTGCAGGCCGGCGCCGATTCGATTTTTTACGGCGACACCCTGCTCACCACCGGCAATCCGGCGGTGGAGGCTGATCGGGCCCTGCTCGCCGCTGCCGGTGTGAAGGCCAGCTGGGAAGGGTCGGCCCGTTGATGAGCGAGCGACCGCCGATCCTGGTGGCGGCGTTCTATGCCTTCACCCCCGTGCCTGAGGCGACGCGGGAGTCGTTGCTCACGGCCTTGCCGGCGCTGGCATCCCGCGAAGGGGTGCTCGGCTCGGTGTTGATCGCCGCTGAGGGGGTCAACGGCACGATCAGTGGTGCGGAGGCGGGCGTTGAGGCGGTGCTGAACCAGTTGAGGGATGCCCTGTGGTTGGGGGAGGCGCCCTTCGCCCGGCTGGATGTGAAACGCAGCTGGTGTGCGCATCAGGCCTTTCGTCGCTTTCGGGCTCGCCGCAAGATGGAGATCGTCAGTCTGGGCTGTCCGGAGGTGGATCCGCATCGCAGTGTGGGCACCTATGTGGAGCCCGCCGATTGGAATGCCCTGATCGATGACCCAGGCACCCTGGTGATCGACACCCGTAACCACTACGAGGTGGCGATCGGCAGCTTTGAGGGCGCCGTGGATCCGGGAACCGCCAGCTTTCGCCAGTTCCCGGCCTGGGTGGAGCAGCACTTGAAGCCGCGGCTGGCGCAGCAGCGACCGCAGCGGATCGCCATGTTCTGCACCGGCGGGATTCGTTGCGAAAAGGCCAGCGGTTATCTGCAGCAACAGGGATTCGGTGAGGTGCATCACCTGCGCGGCGGCATCCTCAACTACCTCGAGCAGGTGCCCGAAGCACAGAGCCGCTGGCGGGGGGAATGTTTTGTGTTTGATCAGCGGGTTGCCCTCAACCATCGCCTCGAGCCCGGTGTGCACCAGCTCTGTCACGCCTGTGGCCTGCCGTTGACCCCGGAGCAGCTGGCGATGGACTCCTACAGACCCGGGGTGCAGTGTCTGCACTGCGTCGATCGGTTCAGCGATGCCGATCGGGCCCGTTTCGCGGAGCGGCAACGCCAGCTGCAGCAACGCCTCCAGAGCGACAAGCGCTGAGGTGCATCGGATGCCCGCGAGCCCGATCCTTTACAGCTTCCGCCGCTGCCCCTACGCGATTCGTGCCCGGCTGGCCCTGGCGGCGGCGGGGTTGCGGCCAGGACCTGATCTGGAGCTGCGTGAAGTGGCCCTGAAGGCCAAGCCGCCGGAGCTGGTGGAGGTCTCCGCCAAAGCCACCGTGCCCGTGCTGGTGTGTCCGCAGGGCGAGGTGATCGAGGAAAGCCTGGCGATCATGCATTGGGCGCTGGCTCAGGCCGACCCTGGCGGCTGGCTCGCGGGATGGAGTGCGTCTGATCGCGCCACGATTGAGGCCTTGATCCACGAGAACGACGGCCCTTTCAAAGACCATCTCGATCGCTTCAAGTATCCCGATCGTTACCCGGGCGCAGTTTCTGAAGCTCATCGCCAGGAGGCCCTGGCCATCCTGCGGCGCTGGAATGAGCGTTTGGCGGCTGCGGGTTGGCTGCTCGGTGCGCGGCCTTCCCTGGCGGATTGGGCCCTGATGCCGTTTGTGCGGCAGTTCCGCCTCGCCGATCCGGAGGGCTTCGACGCTGAGCCTGGGCTGGCGCCGCTTCAGGGTTGGTTGGCGCATTTGTTGCAGGGCCCCGAGCTCGCGGCGGTGATGGAGGCGCCCTGGGCATCGCGCAGCGCCTGGCGCTCCCAGGCCTGGCTGTATCACCTGGCGCTGCGGCCGGAGTGGCAGGCGGCGCGGCAATCGGGGACCTACGACCGTTCCACCCGGGGACAATCCCTGGAGGCGGTGGGCTTCATTCACCTCAGCGCTGCCGATCAGGTGGACGCCACCGCCCAGCGTTTCTACGCCGATCTGCCGCCCGGTGAGGTGCTGGAGCTGTGCATCGACCGCCAGCATCTGATCAGCGCAGGCCTGGAGGTGCGCTGGGAGCCGGTGCCGGGGAGCGGCGAGCAATTTCCGCACCTCTACGGTGCCCTTCCCCTCGACGCTGTGGTGTTGGCCCAGCCCTGGACACCATGACGGCACCCTCTTTGGCGGAGATCGAGCAGCTGGCGGCGTCGCGGGGGCTGTTGCTGCGCCTTCAGGTGGGGCGCCCTCTGGGTCTCTGGAGTCTGCGCCTGGTGGTGGCCCAGCCGCCGCAGACCCAGGGGCAACCCTTGCTGTTGCTGGGTGAATTGAAGGCCTGGGCCTATGGCGCTCCGGCTGGCCTCCAACTCGACACCATGCGGGTGCTGCCGGCCGCTCCTGCCGGCGTGGGGGCGTTGATCTGGGCCGCCACCTTCGCCTGGGCGTTGGACTCCACCCCCTGCCGCAGCGCTCGGCTGCTGGCGATCCGGGATGACGACCGTCAACATCGCCGCCTGGTGCGCTACTTCCGCCGGCTGGGGTTTGCGCCCCTGCGTGAAGTGGGAGCGGCGGCCGCTGATCTACCCCTGCGCATGGTGTGGGGTGGGGCTGGGCTGTTGATGCGGGGTGATTGCAGGGAGGGATTGGCTCGGGCCTGGCGGCTTGCTCAGCGGGCCTCGGCTGCGTGATAACTGCTGCGCACCAGCGGCCCTGAGCGCACATCAGCAAAACCCAGCTCCCGGGCGATGGTGCCCAGCTCTGTGAATTCCTCCGGTGTCCAGTAGCGATCCACCGGCAGGTGGGCCAGCGATGGGCGCAGGTATTGGCCGAGGGTCAGCCGCTGACAGTCGACGGCGCGCAGATCCCGCAGCGTGGCGATCACCTCATCGCGCGTCTCCCCCAAGCCCAGCATCAGGCCGCTTTTGGTGGGGATCTGGGGGGCCAGCTCCCGGGCGGCGGACAGGAGCCCGAGGGAGCGGCTGTAGGTCGCGCCCCGGCGCACCTCCCCCTGCAGGCGCTGCACCGTTTCCAGGTTGTGGTTGAAGCACACCGGATGGGCTGCGAGCACGGTCTGGAGTCGTTGCCGCTGGGCCTGTTCGCCCTCCCTGCACTCCCGGTGACCTCCCCAGAAATCGGGGGTGAGCACCTCGATCGCGATCAGGGGGTTGCGGGCCCGGATCGCCGCCATGGTGGAGGTGAACAGGCTGGCGCCGTGATCGGCGAGGTCATCGCGGGCGACGGCGGTGAGCACCACATAGCGCAGGCCCATGCGTTGCACCGCATCGGCCACCCGTTCCGCTTCGCCTGCATCGAGGGCCATGGGTGCCCGGCCCTTCTCCACCTGACAGAAGGCGCAACTGCGGGTGCAGATCGATCCCCCCAGCAGGAAGGTGGCGGTTCCGGCTGCATAGCACTCGGCACGGTTCGGGCAGCGTCCCTCTTCGCAGATTGTGTGCAGGGCGCCCTGCTTCACCACCGCTTGCACTGCCTCCAGCGCGCTGGCATTACCCACGGGCCGGCGCAGCCAGTGGGGCAAGCGCTCTTTGGGGCGCAGGCTGCTGTAGCGGCTGACTCGGCTCATACGACGTCTCGGCGACCTTCAAGCGCTCGACTCAGGGTGACATCGTCGGCGTATTCCAGCTCGCTGCCCACCGGCAGGCCGTAGGCGATCCGGCTCACCCGGGTGAAGGGCCGCAGCAGCCGGGCCAGATAGAGGCTGGTGGTGTCGCCCTCCACACTCGGGGTGAGCGCCAGGATCACCTCGCCGATGCTCTCCGCTTCCACCCGCTGCACCAGGCTGCTCACCTGCAGCATCTCCGGGCCGATGCCATCCATCGGCGAGATCAAGCCGCCGAGCACGTGATAGCGACCGCCGTATTCCCGGGTGCGCTCCAGGGCGAGCAGATCACGGGAATCGGCGACGACGCAGAGCAGGCCACTGGTGCCGCGTTCGGGATTGCAACAGATCTCGCAGGTTGGCTCGGCGCTGAGATGAAAACAGGTCTGGCACTGCCCCACTTGGCGACGGGCCGCCAGCAGTGCTTCCGCGAAGCTTTGGATCTGCTCCTCCGGTTGGCGCAGCAGATGAAGCGCAAGCCGCTGCGCGGTTCGGGGGCCGATCCCGGGCAATCGTTCAAATTGCTCGATCAACCGGGCCAGCGGTCGGGTGAAGCCGCTCAGGGATCTGCCGCGAATCCCACGAATTTAGGCAGGCTGCCCAGGGGCAGAATGGCCTCCAGTTCTGTTTTGGTCTTGGCGTCATGCGCTCGATCCTGCAATCGCCCTGGCGCCTGCTGCTCGCCCTGCTCTGTGTGCTGTCGCTTTCGGCCTGTGCTGGATCCACCGCCGGTTTGAACTCCTTTCAGAGCCCCGATGGGCGTTATGCCTTTTTGTATCCCACCGGCTGGACCCGGGTGGCTGTAAGCAACGGTCCCCAGGTGGTGTTTCACGACCTGATTCACAGCGATGAAACAGTGAGCCTGGTGGTGTCGGATGTGGACGCCAACGATGACCTCACCCAGCTGGGCAGCGCCGTGGCGGTGGGTGAGCGGCTTCGCCGAGACGTGATCGCTCCCCAGGGCAGTGGCCGCGCTGCCGATCTGGTGGAGGCGACGGAACGGGAGAGTGGCGGTCATACCTTCTACGACCTCGAATATGCCGTGCACCTTCAAGACCGTGACCGGCACGAACTCGCCACTGTGGTAGTGGATCGCGGCCGCCTCTACACCCTGGCCACTAGCACCAATGAGGAGCGCTGGCCGAAGGTGAAGGGTCTGTTCGACAAGGTGATCAGCTCCTTCACGCTGCTGATCTGATCGATTCCGACCTGAGCGGTCCTGAGCTCATCGGATCGTGGCCTGGGCCGTTTCAAGCAACTGTCCCCAGCAGCACAGCCATCCCCCTCCCCAGGGGCCATGCTTTGGCCCATGACGACGTCCTCCCGGGTTGAGCGCCTGAAAGGTCGCTGGAACGGCCTTTCCGACCACCAGCAGGTGGGAGCTTCCCTGTTGGGCGTGGGCGGCATCTTTCTGTTCTGGCTGGTGTTCTGGCCCGTACCCACCCAGGTGAAGGGCCAGGGGGTGCTGATCTACCCCAACAACGCCGGCGTGCTCAACGCCCGCGCCACCGGCCAGGTGCTCGATGTGAACGTGTCGGTGGGCGACAAGGTGCGCAAGGGGCAGGTGTTGATGACCCTTTATCTGCCGGTACTCGAACGGCAGCTGGAGCAGCAGAAGGGCAACCTGGCCCAGTTGGTGAGGCAGAACAACGAACTCAACCAGCGCGACGCCCTGCGGATCAACACAGCCCAGGTCGCGCTCGACACGACCCTGGCCAAGTTGGCTGATGATCAGGCCCGTCTCAGCCAGCTCCAGGCCACCTATGGCAGCAAGGTGGAGAACCTCAACTGGCTTTCCAAGCGCGCCGTGGTGGCGCCGCTCTCCACCGCTGTGGTGTCGGCCGAGCAGGGCCTCACCAGCACGAGCGTGCAACTGGATGACATCAAGATTCAGCGCAAGGAAGCGGTCACCAACTTTCAGCAGATCAAGCTGAACATCGAAACCGAACAGCTCAATCGCAATTACCAGATCGATGACCTGAAACGTCAGATCAAGGTCACCGAAGCCCAGATTGCTTACGACGGCACGATCACGGCGGAACGCAGCGGCACCGTTCTCGATCTGCAGGTGATCCCAGGGCAAACGATCAAAGCGAAGGATCGTCTGGGCACGATCGGCCGCGCCGAAGCCCCACCGCCCGGTGAGAAAAAAGATGGCGGCGACCTGATCGCCGTCGCCTACTTCCCCCCCGCCGATGCCCGCCGCTTGCCGCTCGGGCTCCCTGTGGAGGTGGTGCCCCTCTGGAATCAGCGCGGTCGCTTCGGGGGGATTGAAGGCACGGTGCGCAGCGTGCTCACCCTGCCGGCCACCCCGGAAGACATCTCCACCACCGTGGGCAACACCCAGCTGGCTAACGAGCTGGTCAAGGAGGGGCCGGTGATGCGCGCCGAGATCAGTCTCGATCGTGATCCCCGCTCCGACGACGGCTACCGCTGGACCCTCTCTGGCGGCAGCGGTGTCTTCCCGATTCGCGATGGCTTGACCGTCGACACCTTCGCCTACGTGGAGTGGCGTTCGCCGATCACCTACATCTTGCCCGGGCTGCGCTCGCTCACCGGCGGCTATCGCTCCCTGCGGATCGATCGCCTCTGGAACCTGCCCTTCCTGCGCCAGCCCGGTACCCCTCGCTAGCTCGCCAGTCCCGATGTCTCTTCGTCCTTTGCTGCGTCAGGAACTGCCCTGGTTGATCGCCGAGGTGGTGCTGTTGATTGTGCTTATGAATGCCAATCCGCCCGAGCTGTGGTTCTGGTTGGTGGTGTTCCTGGTGGTGTTTGGCTACCGGATCGAACGGTGGTGGTCGTCAAGGGCGCTCTGAGCGGTTGAGCGTGAGTTGGGTGGGAACCGCTACCGAGGGGTCACTGGGCATGGGCAGCAGTTCGCGCAGCAAGCGGGCGTAGGTGGTGTTCACATCCACGGTGGCGAAGAGGCGGCGCACCAGGGAATTCACCAGTCGCTCCTGGGTCACCGAGAGATCGATTTCATTGGCCAGACCGGTCTGATAGCGCAGCTTCGTGTCGCGGAAGGCCTCCTTGCTCGCCCCCACGGCCCGTCGAGCCGACACGAGCTTGGCGAGGCTGGCTTCATGGTTGAGGAAGGCCTGCTCCAGGCGTAGACGGATGTCGTTGCGGGTGCTGGCGTAGCGCTGCGCTTCCGCCCGTTCCTTCAGCGCCAGGGCTTTGACGCTGTTGGCGGTGGTGCCGGCATCGAAGATCAGCCAGTTGAAGGCCAGACCCACCGACCACTCGTAACCGCTCACCTGCTCCAGTGGAAGGAAGGTGGCACCGCAACAGCCACCGCCGATGACCGAGAAATTGAACAATCGCTCCACCGACCCCAGACCACCGGCAGCGGCGAACAGGCTCAGCTTGGGCAGCAGCTGGGCGGCGGTGGCGTCCTGGCGCAGGGCGAGGGCGCGGCGGGTGGCGAGGATCGCTTCCAGTTCGGGGTTGTTGTCGTAAGCCGCCAGCAGGGTCTGCTCCAGATTGAGGGGCCAGGCCGGTTGCAGGCTGATCGGATCGGCGGCGCTGGGGGTGACCGAGGCCGGCAGGTTGAGCACGGTCCAGAGGCGGCGGCGGGCGACGGCACGGTCGGCCAGGGCCTGAATCAGATCCTCCTGATCAGCCGACAGCACGGCGCTGCGACGCAGCAGGTCGACCCTGGGCACCAGGCCGGCCCGCTTGAGGTCGAGCACGTCTTCGAGCACCACCAGATCGGTGCGCACCACCGCATCGCGGATGCGCACCAGCTGCTCGCTGCGCTGCAGGTCGTAGTAGGCCTCGCTCACCGCCAGCTGCAGGGCGCGCAGGTCGTTGGCGTAGGTCTTCTCCTGCTGTTCGAGCACGGCCTGGGCAGCCCGCACCCGCGGCGTCCGGGCGAAGTCGATCACCGCGTAGTTCAGTTGCAGGCCCGCATCGGCCGACACACCGTTGGCGACGGCTCCCAGGCCTCCTCCGGCTGGCACGTAGAACGGCCCGGCGGAATCGCCGCTGACTGATGTGCCGTTTTTGGTGAGGGCGAAATTCGGCATCTGCCCCTGGGTCGCAAAGGGGGGCCCAAAGCCGTAGGTGTTGTTGCCGTAGGGGGAGTAGGTGGTGGTGCCACTCTGGAAGCCCTCGACGTTGCCGAACACGCTGATCGTGGGCCAGTAGCTGCCGGCCGCGGCGGCCACGGTGGCGGCCTGGGCGGCGATCTGATCCCGCTGCACCTGCAGGTTCGGGTTGTTCTGGAAGGCGATCGCGATCGCGTCCTTCAGGCTCACCGCCTTGATCTGGTTGGCGGGGGTGCCTGCGTTCGGCAGGCTCAAGGGCGCATCTGGACGAGCCTCCTCGGGGCTGAGGGGACCGGAAGGCGGTTGGTTGGCATCGAGCAGGTTGGCGGGTACCTCGGGGGCGGCCAGATCGTCGCTGCTGTCAAGGCCTGGCGCCGGACCCAGCATCGAATCGAGCGCCTCCATCTGGCGGTTGAGCTGATTCCAGCTTTCTTCCAGCTGGCGGGTGCCGCCGCCGGTGTTGAGGGGGGGCACCGCGGTGGCGCGGGGTTGCACCGGCTGTGCGCCAGCGGGAGAGAGCGCTGTCAGCAGAGTGAGCAGCGGCGTGAGACGGGAACAGCGGCGGAGAATCAGGAGCACAAGTCCGGCGCTGGTCATCGCAATCCGCCTGATCCTGCCGAGCCATCGCTCGCCAGCGCCTGGGCAAGGACAGGTGTTGATCCGGCCAGGCCTGGGGTGTTGTCTCGGGTGATCATCACCATGTGTCCCAACAGCGATGCCCGCAGCACCATCTGGCGCAACCGTTGGGCGCTCACCTGGGCCTGGGCTGATTTGGTGGTCTGAAGTACTTGGTGCTCAAGCTCGTTTGCCTCGGTTTGGAGGTCCTGAAAGGCGCTTTTCAGGGCCTCGCAGCGCATGGTTTGTTGATTGAGAAGTGAGGGGCGCCTGATTTCATCAGCGAGTGTGTTCAGAAGCGTGATTTCCTTTTCCAGCACCCTCACCTCTTGTGTGTGGAGGTGGCGGACGTCGTCGGGAAAATGAATCGGTGCCGGCAGGCCCCGAAGCCCATCGATTGTGCTGAGCAGCTGGGAGCTGAGGAGATCCAATTGGCTCCAGAGACGATGCAGGGGGTGGTTCTCGGGGCTGGCTCCCAGCTCCATCTGGGCCGTCTGGCGCTGTTGGCGGATGGTGTTGATTGTGTTTAGAAGAGTGGTTCTACGGGTGCGTCGCTCTGTTGTGGAAAGTCGATGGGGCCTCTCCTGCTGGAGTTGGTGGGATTCGAGATTCAGTTCCTCAGCAAGTGAATCAAGGAAGGAAGCCCATTGCTGATGCAGCTCTGGGATGGTGCGACTTGGCCAGATCCATCGGGCAGCCCACAGGGAGATGACGATGCCCAGCGAGGTCCAGAACAGGCGTAGCGGTCCCCAGACGGTTTCTTCGCTGTTGTGAACCAACCAGCCCATGATGATGATGTTGCCCGCCACCTTGTAACCCACCTGCAGGCCAAGCGCTCCGCCCAGGAGGCGTGTTGCCCCCAGAGCCAGACCCAGGGAGAGAGCGAGTGGGAGTTGCAGGCTGCGCGAGAAGATCACCAGCAGGATCACCCCCATGAGCGACCCAAGCAGCCGTTGGATGCCCAGCTTCAGCGAACTGCCGTAGGAACTGGAGAGCACGGCTGCCGTGGTCATCGGCAGGTAGTAGCCGAAAGGGATGTCGCTGAGCAGACCGAAGCCGGCGCTCAGGCCGGTCACCACGGCCAGGCGTAGATCGCTTCGCACCACCCAGGGATTGCGTTGCGTTGTCTTTGGCGTTGGAGCAGCCATTAGGCCATCGCCCGTTCAAGAATTTGTTGGCTCCGAATCAGGCGAGTGAGCCGCGTCACCTGCTCCTCAAGGGCGATCCGTTGGGGCACGCTGAGTTGTTGCGTGTCGCGGGGAAGCATTAGTGCCTGGAGGTGTAACGGTTGCTGGGGATCTAAATAGCGACCCAGTTCAGGCAACGCGAGCATTCCCTCCTCCGGCCGCAAGCGCTCCAAGAGGCGCTCCACGAGCAACCAGCGCACCTGCAGGCAGCGCAGCAGGCTCATCCGTTGTGGCCAACGGCGTAGGCGCAAGCGCTGGATGTGGCGAGGTCCGAGGCTTTCCTCCACATTGATCAGGCGTTGCAGTTCCAGCAGGCTGCGCGTAATCGCTTCCGAATCAATCGGTTCCGGCGCTGGGCCTCGGCCCTGGAAGGCGGCGCTGTGGGCCTTCAGGCGGTGATGCAGGATCGCCACCAAGTCATCGCTGAGCTCCTGCATGCGGGCCAGCCGATTCTTCGGCCAGAACAGGCGACCCATCAGCAGGGCCACAACGATGCCCACCACCGTGTCGACGCTGCGGTTGAAGACGTAGCTCCAGTTCAGCAGGGCGTAGCCCGGAATTCCCAGGAACATGATCGTAATCACCGCGGCGGTGGAGAGGCCGCTGCTCCAGCCGAGGCGCCGCAGCAGCGGAATCGAGATCAAGAGGCTCACCAGGATGCCGATCCAACCGGAGAGGATCGTGTGCACCACAAAGGTCACCAGCCCGCCGGTGACCGTGCCCAGGATGCGACCCCGGGCTGCCCGCAGGGAGTTGTCGTCCTGGTCGTCGACCACGAAGGTGACGGCGAGCAGGGGGTACCAGAGATAGGTGATGCGCTGAAAATGCTGGGCGATGGCGCAGGTGATCAACACGCTCAGCCCGAGACGCAGGCTCTGTCGCAGCAGATTGCCGTTCACGCCGAAGCTCACGATCGCTGCCATTGTGCGGGCACGGCCTCGTTGTCGCCCGTGTTGTCGCCCGATTTCCTCTCCACCGCGCTGTCGCACACCACCGATCTCGACCTCGACGCGCTCTGGCGCATGGGTGCTGCGGTGGCCTGTGGCTCCGCTGTGGGGTTCAACCGCTTCCGCACCGGTCGCGATCATCCGCATCGCTTACGCGTGCATGTGCTCGTGGGGCTCAGTGCCTGTCTCCTGGTGCTCGCGGCCGGTGATGGGCTGGATAGCCGTAGTCGGGCGATTCAGGGGGTGGCCACGGGGGTGGGGTTCCTCGGTGCCGGCGAGATTCTTCAGGAACCGCGCTCGCGCAAGCGCGGTGAGCCGGCCCATGTGCGCGGCCTCACCAGCGCCGCGTCGATTTGGTTCACCGCGGCGTTGGGGGTGACCGTGGCCACGTCCACGCCATCGATTGTGCTCATCGCTCTGGTGCTGGCCCTGATCGTGCTCAGCTTTGGGGGTCAGAACAACACCCGGTAGCGCCAGCTGCTCGTTTCACTGGCATCGGCACCGCTGCTGTTGCCCCCGGGCCATTCGGTGTCGAGATAGCTGATGCCATTGCGGTCGAACGGCGTGGCCTTGAGCCGCTCGGTTTCCAGATCGGTAGTGCCCATGGCGGTGATCAATCCACCGAGTTCCATCGGCCCTAGATCGGTTTTGAGATTGCGCCCTGCGGCCGTGATCAGGGCGGGTAGGCGCACCAGATTTTCCGGTCGTTTCAGCGAACTGAACAAACTCTTGAGCACCAGTTGTTGGCGCGCGAGCCGGCCTAAATCGCCTTCGCCGTCGTGGCGCCAGCGCAGAAAACCCTCCAGATCTCGTCCTTTGAGGGTCTGCGGTCCCGGTTGAAGATCAATCTCCAGCCCCTGCGAGCGGTCGAGGTAATACAACCGCTTGGGTACATCCACCCGCACGCCGCCCACCAGCTCACCCATGGTGCGGATGCCTTCCAGGTTCACCAGGATGTGGTGTTGGATCGGTCGCCCCATCAGCCGCGAGAGCTCCTGCTTCACCGCCTCCGCGCCACCCCGGGCATAGAGGGCGTTGACCTTCATCGGGCCGAAATTGCGCGAATCGATGTAGCTGTCTCTAGGGATCTGGGTGATGCGGGTTTCGCCGTTCTCCACCCGGATGGTGAAGATCGCATCGGTGTTGCCGCCACCGGCATCCATGCCGAGCACCACCACTTCTCTGTTGCCGAAGCCCGACCAGGCGGCGAAGGGATTGCTGATTGGCAGCAAGGAGTCACCGGCTTCCGTTGCGGGTCCCGGTGCTAAGGAGCGTCGCAGGGGGATGGAAAGCAGCAACCCCGCACCCAGGCCGATGCTCACGGCGATGAGCAGGGAACGGGCGGCTGTTGGCCTTGGGTACGGCGCTTTCATCGGCCAACTTTAGCCATGCCTTTTTCTTTTCTTAAGCTTGGTCTCCAGCGCTGCTGGCGTCGTGTTGCAGCGGTTCAATGCAGGGGCTCGCTGATCACCATGGTGGGGCAAGCGAGCTGGCGGATGAGGCCACTGGTGCGATCGCTTGCCGGGATGGGCAAGCCGGCCACCCGGCGGCGCTGGGAGCGGAGAATCACCAGATCATGGTGGCGGCTGGAGCGTTCGATCATCTGGTCGATGCCTGGCCCTTGCACCAGATGGATGCGGATGCGCTCGTGCGATTCCCCTGGGGGATGCCAGCGCCGCAGTTCCCGTTCGATCCATTGGCGATCGTGGCGGCTGAAACGGGGATCAACGATGTGCAGCAGGGTGATCACCCCTGAGGCTCCGCCCCCGCCATGGTTCAGCAGGCGCTGCGCCAGTTCGAACTGCTCGCGCGCGCTGGCGGACAAGTCCTTGATCGGGACGAGGATCCGTTGCAGCTCTTCCGGATCCCGTCCGGCCAGATTCACCACCACCACAGGACAGTGGGCGCTGCGGCAGACCCCATCCACCAGATCACCGAACAGCCACTGGCGCAGTTTGTCGGGCTGTCCTGTCCCGATCAGCAGCAGATCGGCCCCCTGTTCCAGGGCGCTGCGACTCATGCCACCGGCGATGTCTTCATCCAGCCGCAGCAGGCAGTGCGTCGGCACCCCAAGGGTGGATCCGATGGCCGTGGCCTGTGCCAGTCGCTCTCTGGCGGTGGCGACGGCCCGGGTGAGACTGCCACGGGCTTCCTCCAGGCTTGGGCAGACCAGAGCCATCGGCAGCAGCTGGCCGGAGTGGTCTGATCCTCCAGTCAAGAGACGTGAGGCCATGCTCAGCAGGCCGTACTCCGTCGCGGGATTCGCCACTGGCACCACGATTTTCAGGGGACGTCGAACCACCGCTCTGGGTGGATCTGCGAGGTCATCACCGGATGTACTCGCAAGAAGCGATGGTTTGGAGGTGACGAGGAAGGATTTGGTGTCGTCATCAGGTTCGACAAGTTGTGTGACGGAGCGAGCCGTGAGCGCTGGCCCAAGGGACGCTGTCACCACCATCATTGCGAGGACTCCGTTGAGCACAGAGGCACTCAAGAGGCCCGCTTCATACCCCACAAAGGCCGCAGCCAGAGTCGCGGCAACCTGAGGCATGGCCAAAGACCACATCATCACCACTTGATTGCCGTTGTAGCCAAAGAGTTTGCCGGCGATAAAGCTGACAATCCCTTTGCATGCAATCACTCCAAACACCATTAAGGCGGTGAGTTCAAACTCGCTGATGCTGTTGCGAAGACTGTTGAGATCGATCAGTAATCCAAGATGAATAAAAAAGATTGGGATAAAAAGAGCTCCCCCAACAAAGATGATTTGTTGCTTTGCCTTGCCTTCAGGTAGAACAGAGTTGATGGCCAGGCCGGCTAGAAAAGCGCCCACGATTTTTTCGACGCCAGCCAGTTCGGCTCCGAGTGAAGCGATAAAGAGGGTTAGTAGAACGGCGAGGAAAATCCGGTTTTCATCGTTGATGCTGCTTTTGAAAATCTTTTCTCCGATCGTGCGGATGCTGACAACAACAAGGACTGCGAACAAGCAGACGCTGGCAATCAGGCTGATGACGCTGGGAACTGAAAACGATCCCTTGCCGAGCCCCATGGCAATTGCGAGGACCAGCAGTGAGGCGATGTCGGTGAGAATTGTGCTGCCAACGCTCACAACGACCGATTCATCGCGTTGGGCTCCGTAGCTGCGGACAATCGGGTAGCCAAGAGGGGTGTGGGTGGCAATCAATGTGCCCACAAGAATGGATGGAACAAGGGGGAAGCCGAACAGGATTCCGATGCCTGTTCCTGTTGCCATGCCAAACAGAAAGTGGAGAATTCCGAGTGTTAAGGAACGGGTCTTGACGCGGCTGAATTCGTCAAGATCGATCTCTAGCCCTACGATGAAGAGGAGATAAATGGCGCCAATATCCGAGAAAAGATTGACGGTTTCTCCGCCGGGTTGTAGCCAGTTGAGGAGGTTGGGGCCAACGAGGATTCCTGCGATCAGCAGACCCACCAGGTCGGGTAAACCTGTTTTTCTGACGATGGGTGGCACCAGCATCGAGATCCCCACCAGCAGAGCGAAAACCCCCAGCGGGTGGTGAAAAAGCTGAGAGATCGATGCGGTTGATGGCGCGGCCGCAGCCAGCGAGGCATTCATCAGAGGGCGAGGGCTTCGTCAGGACGCAGGCCTGCCTGCACTCGCCAGAGATCGGCGTAGGCGCCACCGCAGGCGATCAGGGCGTCGTGCGTGCCTTTCTGGGCAATGCGTCCGTGATCCATCACCACAATCCGGTCCGCGTGCCGCACGGTGCTGAGGCGGTGAGCAATCACCAGTGTGGTGCGGTTGGCCGTGATCTGCAGCAGCGAGCGTTGAATCGCCGCTTCTGTTTCGTTGTCCACCGCTGCAGTGGCTTCATCGAGCACCAGGATCGGCGCATCTTTGAGGATCGCCCGCGCCAGGGCGATGCGCTGGCGTTGTCCGCCTGAGAGCCGCTGGCCACGTTCGCCCACCACGGTGTCGTATCCCTCGGGCAGGGCGGCAATGAAGGCATGGGCCTCGGCCAGTTCGGCAGCGTGACGCACGGCTGCGGCACTGGCCTGCTCCTGGCCGTAGCGGATGTTGTCGGCGACGCTGCCATGAAACAGATACACGTCCTGGCTCACCAGGGCGATGCAGCGCCGCAGATCGGTGAGATTGAGCTGGTCGATCGCCAGGCCATCCAGGCAGATTCGCCCGGCCTGGAGGGGATAGAGGCGCAGCAGCAGTTTCACCAGGGTGCTCTTGCCCGATCCGGTGGCGCCGACAATGCCCACAGTTTCACCGGCGTTGATCCGAAGGCTGAAGTTCTGCAGCAGCGGTGCCCGCTCGCGGTAGTGGAAGTCGACCTGGTCGTAGCTGATGGCGCCTCGGAGCGTGTCCGGGTGGAGCCGCCGTTGGCCTCCGGTGATTCGGATCGGCGTGTCGATCAGATCCAGCACCCGCCGGGTTGAAGCCATCGAGCGCTGATAATCGTCGAGGGTGCGGCCCAGGGTGGTGAGGGGCCAGAGCAATCGCTGAGTGATGAACACCAGGAAGCTGTAGGTGCCCACGGCGATCGACCCTTGCCAGGCCTGCAATCCGCCGATGAGCAGGATCGCCAGGAAGGCGAACAGGATGGCGAAGCGAATCAGGGGGATGAAGGCGGCGGAGAGACGGATCGCCCGGCTGTTGCTTTGCCTGTAGGCGTCACTGGCCTGGCGGAGTTGCTCCAGTTCCCAGGCTTCGCTGGTGAAGCTCTTGATCGTGAGCATGCCGCCCAGATTGTTGGCGAGCCTGGCGGCCATCGCACCGGCCCGATCGCGCACGTCGCGGTAGCGGGGAGCGAGGCGCTTCTGGAAATGGAGTGACCCCCAGAGGATCACCGGGATGGGCAGATAGGCAAACAGGGCGACGCCGGGTGCCATCACAGCCATCGCTCCGCCCACCAGCACCACCGTGGTGATCAGCTGCAGGATCTCGTTGGCGCCGTGATCGAGGAACCGCTCCAGCTGGTTGATGTCATCGCCGAGCACGGTGAGCAAGCGGCCGCTGCTGTCGTTTTCGAAGAAGGCCATCTCCAGGTTCTGAAGATGGTCGTAGGCCTGGAGGCGCAGGCTGTGTTGGGTGGTCTGGGCCAGGTTGCGCCAGAGCACGCCATAGAGATATTCGAACAGCGATTCCGCACTCCACACCAGGAAGGAGAGGCCAGCCAGCACGCCGAGCTGACTGGGGACGGTCACGGCGCCCAGTCTGGCCAGCCAGGAGGTCTGCTGTTGCACCACCACATCCACAGCGAGACCGATCAGCACCGGTGGCGCCAGATCGAAGAACTTGTTCAACAGGGAGCAGGCGCTGGCGGCCAGCACCAGGCGGCGATGGGGGGCCAGGTGGGCGAGCAGCCGCTGCAGGGTGGAGGGGGGATGTGCCATCGCTGCATTCAAGGCCAGGCGCCGGTGGAGCTGTGCAACGCTCAAGCGATTGAGCGAGTGGCCCCGATGCATGCGTTCATCAGTCCTGCCGATCAACTGCGGGCGATCTTGGCGGGGGAGTCGTGCCAGGTGATGCCCTGCTGCTTCGATGCCCTCTCGGCGCGGTTGGTGGAGCGGGCCGGCTTTCCGCTCACCTTCATGAGCGGCTTCTCGGTGGCCGCGGCGCGGGCCGCGTTGCCCGATACGGGCTTGCTCACCGTGACGGAGATGCTCGATCAGGGGCGCTCGATCTGCAGTGCGGTGCGCATCCCGGTGATCGGCGATGGCGACACGGGCCATGGCAACGCGGCCAACGTGCAGCGCACCATGCACCAGTTCGCCCGGGCCGGGTTCGCGGGGATCATGTTGGAAGACCAGCTGGCCCCGAAGCGCTGCGGCCACACGGGGGTGAAGGAGGTGGTGAGCCGCGAGGAGGCGCTGGGCCGGATTCGCGCCGCGGCGGCGGCCCGCGCCGAAGGCGCCGATCTGGTGATCGTGGCGCGCACCGATGCCCGCTCGGCCCTGGCGGCCAGCCATGGCGATGAGGCTGCGTTGGAGGAGGCCCTGTGGCGCTTGAAGGCCTTCGCTGAGCTGGGCGCCGACGTGTTGTTCCTGGAGGCGCCCCGTTCGGAGGCGGAGCTGCGCCGCTTCTGCGCCGAGGTGCCCGGCTGGCGCATGGCCAACATGTTGGAGGGAGGCTTCACGCCGCTTTTGCCGCCCGCACAGTTGGCGGCGATGGGCTTCCGGCTGGCGGCCTATCCGCTCACCCTGCTCTCCTGCGCCGCCGCCGCGATGCAAGCCGCCCTGGCGGATCTGGCGGCCGGGCGTCCACCGGAGCGGATGCTGGAGTTTGCGGAGCTGCGTGAGCTGGTGGGGTTCGATCAATACGACGCCATGCTGCAAGCCCACGCCCGTAGCTCACTGTGAAGCTGTTGCTGATGAACAGTGCAGGGGTTGCCCCCGGCGTTAGACCAGTGGTGTCACCACCAGGAGGTGTTCATGACACGGACCCGAGACTTCCATCGCTTCCACCGTTGGACCGCCAAGTTGCGTCGTCGCAGCCTGCGCCAGGCTCTGCCGGAGCCCCGCGAAGGCGAACTGCAACCCACCCATCCCGTGGCCGAGGTGCGTTGCCGCGAGTGGCAGCGGGATCAGCTGCATGATCTGATCGAGCTCGACGAGGCTGAGGCGATCGCCTGACCTCTTGAAGTCGCAAAAAAGCCCTGGGCCGGCCAGTTGACCGAAACCCAGGGCTTTCTGTTGAGCGGACGCGATTGCTCAGAGGGGCTGGATCACCAGCGGTTGCCACCGCCATAACCACCACCGCCGCCGCCGCCACGGTTGCCGCCACCGCCGTAGCCGCCACCACCACCACCGGTGCGCTCGCGCGGGGTCGCTTTATTGACGCGGATCATGCGGCCCATCCACTCCACGTTCTGGAGATCGTCGATCGCTTTCTGCTCGTCGCTGTCGTTGTTCATTTCCACGAAAGCGAAGCCACGCTTGCGGCCGGTTTCGCGATCCAGGGGCAGGCTGGCGCTCTTGACGTCGCCGTACTGGCTGAAGAGGTCGAGCAGATCCTCCTGCTCCGCTTGGAAGGAGAGATTGCCGATGTAGATGGTCATTCCTGTTTGGACCGATGGAGAAATGTGATCAGTGAAGCCGTGGTCCGAAAAGGAAAGTCCTTGATGCTGAAGCCGTGTGAAGCTGAAGCCTGGGGGAGCGAGCCGATCAGAGCCGAACGCTGAAGCTGATGCGGTTCCAAACTACAGGGGCATGTGCTCAGTGAGTTTCTATCGCGCGCTGTTCACAGGATTGTGAAGGGAAGTGGAAGAAGCCGGGGCTGGCCGCGCTCATGCATCATTGTCAGAAGATCCTGACAGGAGGGAGCGATGGGGCTGGCTTCGATCCGGGCGCTTCAGTGGACGGCGGAGGGTGAACTCAGCCCCTCCGATCGCTTGGACCTGCTGCAGTCGCTGGTGCATTGCAGCGTGCCAGAAGTGCAATACGAACTGGTGCGCGCTGTGGAACTGCTCAGCGTCACCCAGCTGGATGTGTCCAGTCAGGTCACGGTGTCCTGACTGGCGCTTTCAAATTTTGTAGCGAGCGGCTGCCTTCTGCTTGCAGCTCTCCTGGGCGGACTGAATCGAGGCGCCGCTGTTCACCTCAGCCAGAAAGCAGTTGCAGGTGTAAGTGCCCATTCCTGCCGGTGGCGTTTTGCCGGCATGGCTCATGGCGGCATTGAAGCCAGCGAGGCAGAGGCGTTGGATCATGCCGTCGTCTCCGGCGGCCCAGCCACTGGCCGGAACGGCCGCAGAGAGGCCCAGGCCGGCCGTGGTGGCAAGCAACAGTGTTGAGAGGGTGCGCATGATTCAGGTGAACGGGCGGATCTGCAGTTCCCTGTTCATCACCTTCAGGCGCTTCAGGGACTGAAACACATCCTGGGGCATCCCTTTGGGCAGGTCCACCAGGCTGTGGGATTCGAAGATCTGGATGCGGCCGATCATCCGCCCCTGCAGACCGGATTCATTGGCGATCGCCCCCACCAGGTTGCCTGGTTTAACCCGGTCGCGATGGCCCACCTCGACACGGAATCGCTCCATGTTGTCTTCGGGTGGTCGGGAGGGGCGCTCCTGCCGACGTCGGTCGCCGCGTTCGCCGCCACGGCTGCTGAGTCGATCTTCGCGCGTGCGGCCGCGGTTGGCGTTCTGTAGCCAGCTTTCATCTCCCTGCACGAGCAGCGGCTGGTCGCCCACCGCCAGGGTGAGGGCGGCCAGGGCGAGTTGCTCCATGCTCAGGCTGTGCTCCTGGGCGACGCGCTGCAGCAGTTCCTGCAGGAGGGGGCCTTCATCCGCCTGGCGCTCAGCGCCATCACCGTTGGCCACGGCCGTCAGTTTCTGGCGCAGATTGTCGAGCCGGGCCTGATTGATCTCGGCATTGCTCGGGATCTGCATCGGCTCGATCGGTTGCCCGGTTGCCCGCTCGAGGTTGTTGACAAACCGGCGCTCTCGAGGCGTGACAAACAGAATTGCCTCACCGCTGCGACCGGCCCGGCCGGTGCGACCGATTCGGTGCACATAGGCCTCACTGTCGAAGGGCATGTCGTAATTGATCACGAGGCCGATGCGTTCCACATCCAGGCCCCGTGCTGCCACATCGGTGGCCACCAGGATGTTCACCGTGCCTTTGCGTAGGCGCTCCACCGTGCGCTCCCGCTGATTTTGGGGCACATCACCGTTGAGGACGGCGACGTCATGACCGGCCGCCTCCAGGTTTTCCGACACCGTGAGAGTGATCGCCTTGGTGCGGGCAAAAATGATCACCCCTTCGCCGGTGACCGCCTCCAGTACACGGTTGAGCGCTTCCAGCTTGTGGCTGTTCTGCAGCGTGATGCAGCGTTGACGGATGCGTCGGGCTTCCTTTTCCTGCGTTTTGATCGTGATTTCTGCCGGTTCGCGCAGATAGCGCTTGGATAAGCGACGAATTTCGGCCGGCATCGTGGCCGAAAAGAGCACCACCTGGCGTTCTTCTGGCAACTGATCGAGGATCCATTCGACATCGTCGATGAAACCCATGCGCAGCATTTCATCGGCTTCATCGAGCACGAGGCTGCGCAGATGGCTGGTGTTCAGCGTGCCCTGGCGCATGTGATCCATCACTCGCCCCGGGGTGCCCACCACCACATCCACCCCACGCTTGAGGCTGTGGATCTGGGAGCGGAAGTCGGAACCGCCGTAGATCGCCAGCACATTCAGGTGGGGATGGCCGGCTGCATAGGCCTTGAACGACTCGGCCACTTGCATGGCCAGTTCCCGAGTGGGAGCGAGCACCAGCACCTGGGGGCCCGGTCCCTCCGACTGCAGCCTCTCGAGCAGGGGCAGGGCGAAGGCGGCGGTCTTGCCGGTGCCGGTTTGGGCCTGTCCCACCAGGTCCCGGCCCAGCATCAGCTCGGGAAAGGCGGCCCGCTGGATCGGTGAAGGTTCCTGATAGCCCTTGCTGGCCAGGGTGCGCAGGAGCGCCTCACTGAAGCCAAAGCCGTCAAAGCCCGACGCCGCATCCTGCGGGTTGTTGATCACGGTGGTGAAGAGGGGATCTTCCGAGCCCGACGCTGCATTGGTCACGCTGGCCGGAGGGGCGTCGTCGATCGTGGCGGCGCTGAGATCCACCGAACACGACAGCTCACTGCCGTGCGTTGCACTCTGGGTCATGTCGAAAAGGCACTGGCCTGATTGATCCTTCAAATCAGGCCTGCAACGTCCAATCGGTCGGAACCGTGATGTATTGCTTGCCCTTCCTTCAAAGGCTTTGACTCAACCTATCACCCGACCGAAGTCATCTTCTAGGCGTTCGATATCGCTTTCGCGCAGATCTGTGCCGTGTTGCACTTCGATGATCAGGAGATCTCCCCGGCCGGCGCGGGCGCGATGGATGGCGCCGCAGGGGATGTGCAGAGTCGTGCCCGGTGTTGCTGGATGCCAGTGGCCCTCGCAGTAGAGCTCGCCCCTGCCGGCCGCCACCGTCCAGTTTTCACTGCGGTGCTGATGCCGTTGCAGGCTCAGGCGTTGCCCCTCGCGAATCCAGAGCCGCTTGAGCTTGTAGCCGGGTCCTTCGAGCAAATCCTCATACCAGCCCCAGGGCCGCTCGACCCGTGGGCCAGGCTGCAGGTTCACGATGTCGCTGCGATCGCTGACTCCAGCTTGGCGGGATCCGTCGCGCGGAGCAGCAACAGTTGTTGGCTGGCCCGGGTGATCGCGGTGTAGAGCAGCGCCGTGGTGGTGTCGTGTGGCGTGTCAGACATCGTGTCGGGCCAGAGCACCAGCACCCGATCGGCTTCGCTGCCCTGGGCCTTGTGAATGGTGAGCGCCAGGGCGGGTTCGAGGCGCATCAGGCGTGCCGGGTGGAACAGACGGAGCTGCGTTTCACCCCTGGCATCGACGGAGCGGAACAGCAGGCGACGCTGCTCGCCCAACCCCACCGTCAGGCCCCGGTCGCCATTGGCCAGCCCCAGCTCATCCTGGTTCTCGGCGCAGAGCACGGGCACGCCAATAGGCCAATCCTGCACGCCACCGGCAGGCAGCAGACTTCGATGCACCGCATCCACTCCCCAGGGCCCGCGCCGCCGGGGGCAGAGCACCTGCAGGCTGTCCAGGCCCTGCAACACCGTGTCAGCGGCTTCGGCATTGAAGGCACCGCTTTCTCCCGGTTCCGGTTGGACGCTCTGCAAAGCAGCACGCAGCTGTTGCAGTTGCTCCTGCAATGCCTCGATCACCACCGACGGGATGGTGCGCCGGTCAGCCCGCTGCAGCTCAACGTTGGTCTCGGCAAGGGCAGCGCTGAGTCGATCAGGCGCTGCCGCTGCCCAGAACGCCTCCATGCCCTCCTGAAGCAGCACGGCGCTGAGGTGGGCCAGGGCGCCGCGGTTGCGATACACCCGATGCAGCTCCACCGCTGCGGTGCCGAACCGTTGCCGCTGAGCCGGCTGTTGCAGGTGGCTCCAGACCGCGCCCACGCCGATCGGGGGCAGCTGGGCGGCATCACCCACCAGGATCAGCTGGGCGTTCGCCGGTAAGGCCTCCAGCAGGGCTGTGGCCATGGCCAGGTCCACCATCGAGAGCTCGTCCACCACCAGCAGATCGAGAGGCAGGGGCCGGTGGCGGTGGCGGCCATAGCCGCCGGGCCTGGCTTCCAACCAGCGATGCAGGGTGGCGCAGGGCAGTTGCCCCAAGCGCTCCTGCAGGGGCAGCGGCAGCTGGGGCAGGCCCGAACGGATCGCCTCCTGCAACCGTGCCGCCGCTTTCCCGGTGGGGGCCGCGAGGCCGATCCGCAGGTCTGCCTGGTGCTGCAGAGCCTGGGCGAGCATGCGCACCACCGTGCTCGTTTTTCCAGTGCCCGGCCCACCGCTCAGCAAGACGACCCGATGGCGCCCGATCGCGGCGACCGCCTCGCGCTGCTCCTGATTCAGCCCGTTCAGGAGGTTCGGATCCACGGGGGCGGATGGGACCAACCGGTCTGGGGCACAGCGCTGCAGCAGGACCTCCACCAATTGCGCCATGCCCTGCTGCCATCGGCGGAAGGCGAGCTTGGCGCCCTCCCGCACCAGAGGGGCATCGGGCCCATCCAGCCAGCCGCTCGCTTCCACCGCTTCGAGCTGCTCGGCGGCAACGACACTGTGGCTGGCACCGCTTGCCAGGGCCTCGACCAGGGCGAGCACCACGGCATCGAGGTGGGTCGAATCCCGGCGCGGTGGTACGAGGCGGCGCAGGGTGGCCAGCACGCCCTGCGCCAGGGCCAGGGAGGCCTCGCTGGCGCCAGGGTTGGAGCGGCTGCTTTCAGCTATGGCGGGGAAGGGAAGGGTCATGGCACTCCCCCGTTGAGCACGCGATCCAGAGCCAGAATTCGCCGCACCGGCGCCGTCTCCACCAGCACCCCCGGGGTGATGTCTCCGTCCTGGACGTTGACGTTGTTGATGCCTGCGGCTTGGACCTCGGGAAGGCCACGCAAAAAGACATAGACGTAGCCGCCGAGATGGCGTTCGGGCGCGTAGTCATGCAGGCGCCAGCGCAGAAAGCGATGCAGCGCCACCAGGTAAAGGTGGGCCTGCAGGGGGTAGTGGTGGTGCACCATCTCCCGCTCCAGAGCTTTGGGGTGGTAATGGCTGGGCCCACAGGCCAACGCCTGACTCGCTGGATCACGCTGCCCCAGCCAGTTGCTTTTCCAGTCCGCCACCCACCAGCGGCCGGTCTGGGGATCGGGGTCATCGCAGAACACCAGATCGATGGAGCCGGTGAGGTAGCCGCGGCTGTGGATGCTCAGCTGGGAGATTCGGGCGGCGTAATCGCCCCCGAAGCGCGCTTCGGCTTGCACGCGAAAGGCTTCAGCGAGGTTGCGGGCCAACACGGCCTCGCCGTCGTGGGCCACGGGTAAATCGAAGTTCAGTTCATGGCGGCGGCGGTCGGCGTTGATCTGCTGGAGACGGAGCTGGCCCAGGGCGCCCCCCAGCGGTGCCAGGAGCAAGCGTTGCAGCCCTTGCTGCACTGCTCCAGCCCAGTCCGGTGCCAGTCCGGCCCGGCGCAGTTCTTGCTCGATCGCGTCACGACTGGCTGCATCCTCCGCAAGCGTGTCAAAGCCAACCCGCTCGAGAATGCGATGGAGGCAGTCGCCAGCAGCCGGCCCGCGCGGGAACTCGCAGAGGGGCCCGTTGGCGCTCTCCTCCGCCGGCAGGGCCTCCGCTGCCCCATCGAGTTCAGCCTCCGGATCCTGGTCTCGGCCCTCCTCCTGGCGATGGGGATCCGACGCGTTGGCGCTCCAGGCGGAATAGCTACTCCGCCCCCAGAGCCGATCCAAGGGGCGTTGCGGCACAGATCCCAGCTGATGGTCCTGGATCTCGGCCGTGCGCTGCCAGCGGCGCCGCGGCGTGTCCGGGGAGAGCACCAGCGGATGGAGACCCTTGGGTCTGGCTTGCAGCCAGCTCTGCAGGGGGCCTGCTTCCTGGCCGCTCGCCTGGGCGTTGATCAGGATCAGCTGGCGCACGGCCCGGGTCATCGCCACGTAGGCGAGTCGTTCCGCCTCTGCGCGGTTGTCGCCGTCTTCCTGGGCTGCCATCGCCGCTCCCGCACCCCACTCGCGGTTGAGGGCCACCACCCAGCGGCCGTGATGGCGCCAGAGCGGTCCCTGGGCCGGCGCCGGTTCCTGCCAGAGATAGGGGCAGATCACCACCGGATATTCCAGGCCTTTGCTGCGGTGCACGGTGACCACTGCAATGGCGCTCTCGGCCGTGTCGCTGTGGGGTTGGCGTTCCTCCGGTAACGCCTCCAGCGGTTGCAGGCGTTGGCGCCGCAACCAGTCGGCGGCGCTGGCGAGATCCAGACCCAGGCGATGCATGGCGTCCTGCACCAGGCGGGCGCTCTGTTGCAGATCGCTCCCAAAGCGCCCTCGTTCCGAGAGGCTGGCGACGGTGTCGCTTTCCATCACCTGGGCGAGACAGCCGAGCAGGCCGAGATGGTCCCACTGGGCCGCCAGGACGTCGATGCGTTGGGCCAGGCGATCCAGCTGGCCGTTGTCTTCCGCTGCCTTCAGCTCCGCCGCTGACCACTGCACCAGGGCGGAGCAGGCAAGCAGCCGCAGGCGGGCGCCATCGGCAGGGTTGGCCAGGCTGTCGAGCAGGCGTTGCAGCGCCTCCGCCGCCCCTGTCGCCAGCACATCACCCTGGCTCACCAGACGGCTGGGCAGGCCGCTGGCGGCGAGCTGGCGGCGCATCGCTTCCGCCTGGCGGTGTTTGCTCACCAGGATGCAGAGATCACCGGGCTGGAGCGACGGCTGCCTGTGCAGAAGGTCGATGGCGATCTGCGTCACGATCCTGGGCAGTTGCTCGTCCAGGGCGGTTTTGCTGGAGGCGCTTCCCTCCGCCGTCAGGTCGAGCAGCTGCAGGGGGCCTTGCGCGCCGTTTTCGCTGAGGGGTTCCGCGCTGCTTTTGGCCTCCAGCGCCGGCACTTCCAGCTGAGAGTGGAGCAGCCCAGGCGCCATGAAGCGGTTCAGGGCCTGCATCAGGGGGGCGGTGGTCCGGAAGTTGTCGAGCAGGGCGTCGATGCGATCGGCCCGCGCGCGCGCCAGTCGATAGGTGTTCAGGTCGCCGCCGCGGAAGCGGTAGATCGCCTGTTTCGGATCGCCCACCATCAACAGCAGGTGCGTCTCGCTGCCCGCGAACACGCTGCGCAACAAGCGCCACTGCAGCGGATCGGTGTCCTGGAATTCATCGATCAGGGCGACCCGGTAGCGGCGGCGCAGCGCTTCGACCACCGCCTGCTGGCGTTCCGGCGGCTGGGTGGCTGGATCGAGCGCATCGAGCAGCCCGGAGAAGCCGATCACGCCGCGCCGTTCGCGCCGTTGGCGGAGGGCCGCCAGTCCCCACGGCAGAGCATGGCGCCAGACCTGCTCGGCCGGTCCATCCCAGAGATCGGCAATTGCCGTCATCAGGCCAGGGCAGGGCAGGCTGGCGGTGGCGTCTCCGGCCTGGCGCGCCACGCGGCTGAACTGGCCCGGGTGGAAGTAGCCGCCGAGCAGCTCCTGGGTGCGCACGCTGTCGTAGCGGGGAGCGGCGGGGCAGGCCTCCTGCTGCTGCACCCAGGCATGGAGCAGTTGCTGGCGTTGCTTGCGCGGTTTCGGGCTGTAGTCGCCGGTTTTCTTGAGGCCGGCGCGGCTGCGCCAGTCGGCGGCGGCAGCGCGGAAGGCGGTCTCGAGCGCTTCCCCGTCCTGCCGCCAGGCTTCGACGAAGTGTCGCCAGCGTTCCGATCGCCAGTGCTCGAACTGCTCGCGAAGGTTCTGCTTCGGATCGGGGGCGTCGGTGCCGGGATCGAGAGCAACGCCGCTGTCGCCATCCAGGCGCACCAGGGCTTGGCTGAGGGCCTCGGCGGAGAGTCCGGCCGCCTGCAGACCGCGCAGGTCCCCAGGTTCAAGCTGCAGCACCTGCTCGTGCCAGTAGTCATGGGCCACTTCCCGGCACAGCCGGTCGCTGTCGCTTTCCAGGGCAGGGTCCATCGCCTGGCCGCTCTGCAGGGCCTGACGCTGCAAGGTGCGACGGCAGAAGCCATGGATCGTGGTGATGTCGGCCCGCTCGAGGCTTTCCAGGGCGCTGAGCAGACGACTGGCGAGCTCGCGGCAACGGCCGGCCTCCTGGCCCTGCCGTGCCAACCAGTCGAGCAGCACCGGATCAGCTCCGGCCTGCGCAGCGGCTGAATCCTCAGGGGTCTGGTTCGCAAGCAGGCCCTGAAGGGCCTGCTCTAGGCGCCGACCGATGCGATCGCGCAATTCCGCCGCTGCCGCATCGGTGAAGGTGACCACCAGCAGTTGGTTGAGATCCAGGTCACGTTCCGTGACCAGGCGCAGCACCAGGTGGGCGAGGGCGAAGGTTTTTCCGGTGCCAGCACTGGCTTCAAGCAGGCGCACACCGGGATCGAGCGGATAGGTGTTGTGCTCGAACCGTTTCATCGCTGCAGGTGCTCCACCAGGGGCTGGTACAGGCCGTGGAAGGCCTCCTCGAAACCCGGTGCCTCCAGCAGCTGATCGCTGTCACAGCCCTCGCCGAAGCAGAGGCGCATCTCCGGTCGCTCCCGCTCAGGGAAGGCCTGGAAGTCGCCTTGCCACTGGCTGCGGAAGGCCCGGTTGGCGGCGTCTTCGCCTTTATGCAGCTGCAGCGCCCGCGTTAAGCCGCTGTCGGGAGGCACCGGCCAGCAGTGGTGCCAACCCTTTAGGGCGCAGGCCTGCAGGGTGTGGAGATATGCCACGGCCCGATCCGGGTCGAACCCTCGCCAGCGCAGGGCCACAGCAAATCGGTCGCTGGTGCCCCTGCCCGTGTCGCGGGCGATCATCACCGTGTCGCGGCCCTCAGCTGCCGCCTGCGCCTGCAGATGCTGCCACCAGCCGCGGAGAACCCCCCGAGCGCGCAAGCGTCCAGGCTGGGCGACCACCAGGGTGTCGCCGGCGACCAGGCGCCCACCTTGCCGACGCACGGATCCGACTTGCAGCAGGGCGCTCTGCAGGCTTTGCCAGCGCTGCTCCAGGCGATCGGTCTCCACTGCGGCGGCGGCGGCAGGGGGGAGCCAGCCTCGGCCCCGGCTGCGTTCCAGCCAGTGCCCCGGTTCCGGTTCGCTCCAGCCGCGATCGATCTCAGCCTCGGGTAGCTGATCAATCCGTTGTTGCAGGCTCTCCTGCAGCAGCGCCTGCCTGTCCCGTTCCGCCAGGTCGAGGGCCTCGAAGTCTTCGATCGGCTCCAGCCATTCCTGGGGCCTGAGGCCTTGCTCCTCCAGCCAGACCCGTTGGGGGGCCACCAGCCAGCGTTCGATCTGCTCCCCATCCAGCGAACCGAGATCCTGCGAACCGTTGGCCTCCTCTTCGGTGGCGTCGCTGAGGGCCCAATGCAGCGGTTGGGCCAGGCCCTCCTGGGCATCGCTTGTGCTGGTTGTCATGGCAGAGCCTCCCTCCCCCCTGAGGGCCTGATCAAGGCAGCGGCGCGCCAGCAGCAGGCGTTGGTCACAGCTCGCCAGAACAACCGGTGCCTGTGGTTGGAAGTTGGTCGGATCGAGCGGATTGGCGGCGGGTTGAAGCCGCAACGCCCTCATGGCGTCGGGGCCCAGTTGCTCTTCAAGCAGCGACAACCACTGCTGCACCGGCGCCGCGGGCGGCAACGACTCCCCCCGTCGCTCGTCGCGGGCGTTCCAGCTGATCAGCAGATGTTGGCGCGCCGAGAGCAGGGCCTCGAGCAGGGCGTAGCGGTCCTGATCGCTGGGGGAGGGATCCCCCAGCCGGCGTTGCTGTTCGAGCAGATGGAAACCGGGGCGCTCGCTCTGCCTGGGAAAACTGCTGGCATCCAGCCCCATCAGGACGATCACCCGGTGAGGGATGGCGCGCATCGGTTCCAGGGCGCTGATCGTCACGGCGCCACTGCGATGACCGAAGCGACCGCTGTCGCGCGAGAGCACTTCCCGCAATACCGCCACCACCACGCTCGGTTCCAGCTGCAGAGCACAGGTGTCCGCCCGTTCCCGCCAGCCCTCCAGAGCCGCCAATACCGCTTGCTTCTCTTCGCTCCAGGCGCCGCCATCGCCATAGAGCTCCTCCAACAGGGTGAGCAGCAGGGGGATCCAGTCGCTGCAGCGACGCGGCTGGCCGAGGCGGTCGAGCCAGCGGGCGACTCGATCGAGCAGGGGCCACCAGCGGCCCAGCTGCTCCGGTGTCAGCCCATCGCTGAATGGGGCGGTGTCACCGTTGCCCACCGTGGTGGCGTCATCAAACACCAGGCCGAGCAGCCAGCGATCCAGGCACCAGCGCAGGCTGTGGGTGGGATCGCCGCGCCGGTCGCGCCCATCCAGGCCCCAGCGGAAGCCGCAGCGCTGCAGGCAGCGATGGATCGCCTCCACCTCGCTGCGCTCGAGCTGTTGCGCCGCCTGCAGGGCCGGGTTGGCGAGCAGTTGCTCGAGGCCTGTGGCCGTCAGGCGTTCACCGGCCATCTCCAGGAGTTGGAGTACGCTCTGGCAGAGGCCGGGACTGTCCTGTTGGCTGCGGTCGGTGAGGCGCCAGGGCAGGGCGACGCCCGTGGCCGCGGCGTCGTTGAAGACCGAGCTCAGCAGCGGCGCGAAGCGATCAATCTGAGGGGTCATCACCAGCACATCCCGGGGTTGGAGCGTCGGGTCCGCCGCCAGCCACTGCAGGATCTGATCGCGCACCAGTTGCACCTCGCGCCAGCGGCCTGGACTGGCCAAAAAGCGGAGTGACTCGTCTCCCGCCCGATGCTGCAGGTCGGTGTCCTGCGCCACCACCAGCTGCTCCTGCAGTTGTTCCAGCAGGGAGGGACGTCGGTTCGCCTCGAGGGCGTTGGTCATCGGCGCGGCGAAGAGATCCCCGTCGGTGCGTTCACCCAGCTGACAGTCGCCGCTGCCTTCGAGCAGCAGCTGAAATTCCGCACCCATGCGCCCTGCCATCGCCTCCAGTCGTGGTGCCTCCAGCAACCAGGACCCATCCAGGGGGGCCTGCCAGTGGTCGCCCAGCCGGCGTCGCCGTTGCCCCGAGCGTTGCCAGAGATCTGGGCAGGGGGTGAGCAGAAACAACTGCACGTCGATCACGCCCGAGAGGGCCTGCAACAGCTCCACCTGCACCGGCGCCATGCTGCTGATTCCGAACAGGCGCAGCTGCCTGGGCAGGCGCTCGGTTGGCGCTGCACCGGAGCGCAGCCGTTGCACGGCATGCCGCACCTGGAGGCCAAAGGGGGGGGAGGGGCAGTGTCGGGCCAGCCGTTGCACCAGCAGGGGTTGCCACTGCAGGGCGGTTGGCAGGTCCGGGTCCGGGCCGCTGCGGTGCAGCCAACGCTCCAGCTCGTCGGGCCGATACAGGGCGTAATCGTCGATTGCATCGGCGAGGCTGCGGGCGAGCAGCCAGCGGTCCCGGTTCAGCTGATCGGGGCCGCTGGGATGCAGGGCCATCCATTGGCGCAGCGGTTCAGCCATCGCTTCCTCCAACAGGTCTGGAAGCACCTCGAGCACGCGCCACACCAGCCCCTCCGCCCGCCAGGGATCGTCGGCAGCATCGGGTTGCGTGGCGTCGCCATCAAGGCTGCGGACCAGCTGACGCAAGCGGGAGCCTGGGAAGGGGAACCGCACCAGGGCGCTGATGCCGTTGACGGCCGCGAGCTGCTCCCCGAGCCAGCGGCTGGTGGGCCAGGTGTTGACCATCACCTCCACCTCGTCGAACGGTGCCGGTGGCGCCAGCCTCAGCTGCTCCGCCAGGATCCGGGCCAGCCATTCCGCCCGGTTGCTCCGGTAGACCGTCAGCAAGGCACGCGCTCGACCTGATCGGCGCGCTGCTGCAGGGCGGGGCTGGGCAGGGCGGTGTGTCCGATCACCTGCACAACGGCATCGCTTTCCGGGCAGTAAGCGGTGAGCAGTCCTCCGTACACCGCGCCGGTGTCGATCATCACGATGTCCCCTTTGCGCTCCACCGAGGGTCTGGGCGTGTGGCCCACCACCACCCGGCCATAGCGACCGTCGTAGCTGTCCCAGAAGGGTTCGCGGATGCGCAGGTCCGGTCGGCCCTCGGGATCGAAACCGGCGTGGGTGGCGACCCAGCCATCACCGCGATAGAGATCCGGCAGGCGGCGGAGGCGTTGCAGCCATTGCCGCGTAAGGCCATCGCCGAGCTGGCGATAGGTGTCGATGGTGAGCAGCTGGCTGTCGCTGCGCCCGGGGCTCCGTTCGAGGCCCTCGATCAATGCCTGTTCGTGGTTCCCGCGCAGCCAGGTGGCGCGACCTGTGCAGACCAGATCCCACACGAGGTTGATGGTTTCGGTGATCCCCGGGCCGCGGTTGATCACATCACCACAAAACACCAGGTGATCGCCCGCGGGCAACACACTCAGCAGCCGCCGCAGCGGCTGATGGCAACCGTGCACATCGCCGATCACCCAGTGACGAGGCGCCACAGCCACGGGATGACCTCTCTCAGCATCACATCGCTTCGGATTCTGACGAACGGCCGGGGTCGTGTCAGCAACCCTGCCTACGGTGTTGCCTCGCTGAGACGAGAGCTGTGAATCCGCGCTCATTGCCGGTGGCCCGCCGGGTCGCCCTGTTGGTCAAGGCGCTCGATGGGGCGCCACGCACGAATGAGGCCCTGGCCAAGGCCGCCGATGGTGAAGCGATGTTGGATGTGCTGGTGTCGGCGTCCGAAAAACTCGGCCTGGGCCTGACCCGGGAGGAGTTGAGCCGAACGCCGCCGATTCGCGACTGGATCTGGTGGCACGGCAAACAGGCTCCGATCACTATCGGCAATTGAGCGGCTAACGATCGATTTCTTGCTCAGGTTTCACCAGGGGTAATCCTCCGGTTTGGCATCCGGCGGGCAGGGATCGGACGCCCGCCCTCCCGGCAGATCCTCATCGCCGATGATGTCGTTGAGGTAAGCGGCGCAGAGTTGTTCGGGGGTGAGTGAATTCACCCAGCTCTGCCAGCCTCCGCCGGAATCCGCCCACGCCGCCCCGGCACTTGTGAGCACCAGGCTGAGGGCCAGGGGGAACAGGCAGGAGCGGTGGGGCATGGCTGAGCAGGGCGTCGGGGTCAACTCAATGGGCCGCCACCAGGGAGGCGAGGGCTTCGGGGATCGTGGCGCTCGGGGCTTCGAACTGCCCCTCCACCACAAATTCAAGCCGCAATTTCATGAAGGTGATGAAGCTGGCGTCGGTGGACACCACCGCTGCGGCCGGCTGGGGCACCTGGGCAGCCAGATCCTTCAGCTCCGGAGCGCTGAGGAAGGCCGGTTGGCGCACTAACCAGAAATCAATCTCCCGGCCCTGCTCGCTGTAGTGACGCTGGCGCTCCCGCAGCACCTCATCGAGCGGCTCCTCCTCGGTGAGGAAGCGTTCGCTGGCGGCGACGAAGTGATACGTGGTCATGACGGGGTGCTTCCAAAGAGCGGCTCACGGCGGGGATTCTGAACCAGACGCTTCATTTCGCTGACGGCGCTCTGCAGGCCGACCGCCAGGGCGCGGGCCACGATCGTGTGGCCGATGTTCAGCTCCTCCATGCCTTCGATCGCCGCCACCGGCTCCACGTTCTGGTACGTGAGGCCATGGCCGGCGTTGACGCGCAGGTCGAGGTTGCGGGCGATGAATGTGCCTTCGATCAACCGCGCCAGCTCCAAGGGCTGGTCGGGCCACGCCGCTTCGGCGTAGCGGCCGGTGTGCAGTTCCACCCAGCGAGCTCCCGTGGTGCGGCAAGCCTGTAGTTGGCGTGTGTCGGCATCCACAAACAGGCTCACGCCAATCCCGGCGTCCTGCAATCGGCCCACCAGTCGCTGGAGCGGCTCTACCTGGCCGGCCACATCGAGGCCCCCTTCGGTGGTCACCTCCTCGCGCTTTTCCGGCACCAGGGTCACCATGTCGGGGCGGATCCGCAGGGCGATCGCTTCCATCTCGGTGGTAGCCGCCATCTCCAGATTGAGCCGGCTGCGCACCGTCTGACGCAGCAAGTCCACGTCGCGGTCCTGGATGTGGCGACGGTCTTCGCGCAGATGCACGGTGATGCCATCCGCGCCGCCCAGTTCGGCCAGCAGGGCGTAGCTCACCGGATCGGGCTCAACGGTGCGGCGGGCCTGACGCACGTTGGCGATGTGGTCGATGTTCACACCGAGGCTGGCCACGCTGGAGTCGCGAACGTTGAATTGAATCTATGCAGCGGCACCCGGCGAGCGGCCGAAGGATCAACTGCCCAGCAGAGCCAGGAAAGGCCGGCTTCGGCCTTTAGGTTTCCTGCCGTTCGATGACCACGCCGACGCGGTGACCTCCAGCCTGGCGACACGTGAAAGTGCCCTGGGTTCGGGGATTGACCCCTTCTGGGCCCCCTTGGCGATGGTGCTCACCCAGGACCTGGCCTTGAAGGCCTATTTCCGAGAGCGCATCGTGCTGGGAGCGGAGCGGTTGCCTTTGGAGGGTCCCCTGCTACTGGCTCCAACCCATCGGGCTCGCTGGGATGCCCTGATGCTGCCGATGGCGGCGGGACGGCGCATCACTGGGCGTGATTGCCGCTTCATGGTGACCCGCACGGAGATGGATGGGGCCCAGGGGTGGTTTCTGCATCGGCTCGGCTGCTTCGCCGTCGATCAGGGGCGACCGTCCCTGACCACCCTGCGCTTCGCGATCGATCTCCTCGCCGCTGAGCAGCAGGTGGTGGTGTTCCCGGAGGGGCGGATCAACCGCACGGATGACCCCATCCGCCTGCAGCAAGGATTGGCGCGCCTGGCTCAGCTCGCCCATCGCCAAGGGGTTCCGGTGCGGGTGCTGCCTGTCGGGTTGGCTTACAGCCAGGCTTTGCCACGTTTCTGCGCCAGGGCGGCCATCTGTTTCGGCGAAGTCATGGACGTCGAGGGCCATGGCAGGGAGGCGGCTCGCGCCTTCAACGCCGAACTGGCCCAGCGCATGCAATCAGCTGAACAAGCGGCCCGGGAGGCGGTGGGCCGTCCCCTCAGCTCCCCTTAAAGTCCGGCCACTGTTCCGGTCTGTTCATGCGTTCCTGCCTCTCGCTGACCGCCTTGGCTCTGGCGGCTGGCCTGTCGCTGACTCCCGGTGTCGCCATGGCTCAGGCCGATGGTGCTGCCGACAGTGGTGTCGCCAAGGTGCTCGCCAGTGGTGGTGCCGGTTTCAACGTGGCTGCGGTGCAGGATCTGATCAACCGTGGTGATGCTGCGGTGGCGGCCGGCAATCTCCCGGAGGCGCGCAAGGACTACGACAACGCCCGCTCTGCTGCGAAGCAGCTCCTAGCGTTTTACCGCGATCTGAGCGGTGCCTTCCGCGGTCTCGATGCCCGCATCCCCAGGGAAATGGATGCGAAAGGCCGGGCCGCTCTGGGGCTTTTGGCGGAAGCGAATCTCCGCCTCGCCGCCCTGTTCCGGCGTCAGAACCAGCCGGAGGTGGCGGTGCCCGTGCTGGTGGAGGTAGTTCGTCTGATGACCCCGTCGCAACCGCAGGGCCAGAAGGCTTACCAGAGCCTGGTGGAGCTCGGCTTTGTCGAGACGCCGTTCGCGGCAGCGAAAACCACCCCTGCGAACTGACACGCCTGGTTGTTGCCACGTCGGTGGCAGCCGCCATCTGTCAGCATCGGCACGCATCTGAGACAGGCGCTCATGGTTCAACCCGATGCAGTGGTGGCGGCGATCCGTCATGCCCTACCGGATGCCCAGGTGGAGGTGGAGGACCTCACCGGTGGCGGCGATCACCTCCAGGTGACGGTGGTGTCGAGCGGCTTCAGCGGGCTCAACCGGGTTCGCCAGCATCAGCTCGTTTACAAGGCCCTGCGCGATGAGCTCGCCAGTGAGGCGATTCATGCCCTGGCCCTCAACACCTCAACGCCTACCTAATCGCCGCTCGTCTTTTATCCCATTGCTCTTCCGTCATGGATGCCCAGACCAAGGCCCGCATTGAGAGCCTGATTCAATCCAGCCCGATTGTCGTGTTCATGAAGGGCACCAAGCTGATGCCCCAGTGCGGCTTCTCCAACAATGTGGTGCAGATCCTGAATGCCCTCGGTCTGCCGTTTGAAACCTTCGACGTGCTCTCCGATATGGAGATCCGTCAGGGCATCAAAGAGTTCTCCGATTGGCCCACAATCCCCCAGGTGTATGTGAAGGGGGAATTCATCGGCGGATCGGACATCCTTATCGAGATGTACAACTCCGGTGAGTTGAAAGAAAAGCTTGAGGTGGCGCTCGCGTCTTAATGCTGCGGTTGCCTGAACAGGGTGCTCAGGTCGCCGTCGGGTCCGATGAAGCTGGAAGGGTCAAGGATCCAGCGATCCACCAACCCTTCCAGCCTGGCCTGCTCGCGTGGTTCCAGGCTGCCGGTTTTCCGCAGGGCGTGGAGGTAACCGTCCGCATAGAGCCGGAGCTCCGCAGGACTGTGATAACGGTTTGTCAGCTCCTGGCAGGCGTCACACAGCGACTGGAAGTGTCGAATCGCCTCCGGATGCTGCAGAGATGTCATGGCCAGTGAGGACGGCAGCCTCTGTTACCAGCGTGCCTTGAAATTGGCCTTAGCGTAAGCATGCACTCCATCGGCTTGTGACCTCCTCCTCCCGCGATCTGCTGCAGAACGGAGCGCCGCCAGCTCCTGCAGCCACCTCCATGCGATCCAGCGGGAGTCCGAAGGAGCCGTCACGGGTGCTGGTGGTGGAACCGCATCCCACCCTGCGCACCGTTCTGGTGCAGCGTCTGCGTCAGGACGGCCACCTCACGGCGGCGGTGGCCACCGCCGCCGAGGCTTTAGAGGTGTGCCAGGAGCAATCGCCCGATCTGTTGGTGAGTGCTGAGATCCTTGAGCAGAGTTCCGCCCTGCGGCTGGGTCAGCAGCTGCGCTGTCCAGTGATTGTGCTCACGGCCCGTTCCGGTGCCGAGCCCGTGGTGGGCCTTCTCGATGATGGTGCCGATGATGTGCTCCGCAAACCGTTTGGGTTAGAGGAGCTGGCGGCCCGTTGTCGCACCCTGCTGCGCCGTGGCGGCACCGGACTGCAGGAGCAGGTCACGGTGGGGCCGCTGCAGGTGCATCTGCTCCTCCGCCAGGTGACGCTGCGCGAGAAGCCCGTGGAGCTGAGCCCGCGGGAATTTGCCCTGCTCTGTGCCCTGCTGATGCCACCGGGGATGGTGCGCAGTCGCCAGGACCTGTTGCGCATGGCCTGGCCCCCCTTCAGCGGTGGGCCGCGATCAGTGGATACCCAGGTGCTCACCCTGCGGCGCAAGTTGGAGCAGGCCGGTCTCGGTGAAGGTGGCGGCATCACCACCGTGCGCCAACAGGGCTATCGCTTCAGCCTGGAGGGCCTGCCGGCAGCGTGAGCCAGCCGACTCTCATCGCTCCGAACACGACCAGTTCCGACGTGAGCATGAGGGTGGCGAGCACTGCAAGGAGCTGATAAGTCCAGGGAGGGGTGAGCCGTTGCACCTGGGAGGTGTCCACGCCGCTTGCGGCCTGGAAGCGCGCGAGAAAATCGTTGAAGCGATCGAGCCGCTGAGGCAACAGATAGTGCTCCTGGCGGGCACTGCTCACGTAATACACCGTGCCGCCCTGACTGGTGCCCATGGGAATGAGGCGGCTGATCTCCTGCCAGGGCAGCTGCCAGCCGCGACGCAGCAACCAGGCGCACCAGCGTGGATATCCCACCTGGATCCTCTGGTCATTGAGAAGCACCTCTTCACTGAGCAGCGCCCACACCAAAGCAAGGCCGATCGGCGTGGCGAGAAGCAGCAGGGGGCGAAGTCCGGCTGGTGCTATCAGGGGGAGAGGCAGCACCAACGCCAGGTAGACGCCGATCAGCGTGCCCCGGATCAGTGGTGAGATCTGGAATCGTTCGTCCATCGCCTCCATCTCAGCGATCGTCGGCGGAACCGGGAAGCGGCTCGATCAGGTCACTGGGGCTGTAGCGGCCCTCGAACACTTCGGCTTCGCGACCTTTCCAGAATTCCCCAAGCCGCATCAGATCAGCATGGGCCTCCTGAATGCTGCGCATGTAGGCCTCCGGACTCATCTCCTCACGGGCTTCCTTGAGTTTCGCCAGCCGGAGCATCTGCAGCATCCAGGGTTTACCCAGCTCACCCCGCTGCTCGATGTAGCGGGCCAGATCCGCTGCGCTCGGGGTGCTGTCGCTGGAGGCGGCCATAAAGCTACACAAGACGCTTGATGGCGACACCCTATGGAGAGGGGGGCAGGCGCTGTGAGTGGGGAGCGTTGCCCCCGGCTTCTTGCCTTGGTCTGATCAGGCTGGCAGCGCCCAGTGGTTCAGGCCCAGATCGGCGCCGATGCGGTGGGCGCAGGCAAAGCCGCTGAAGGCAACGGCATTGAGCCCCTGGCCGGGGAAGCAGGAATCTCCCACGCAATAGAGGTGATTCACGCCGGTGCGGTTGAAGGGCATGGGCAATAGGCCGGGCAGGCGCAGCGCCGGGATCGGGCCGTAGCTGCCGCCCATGCGGCCGAGGAAGCGGCGGTGGGTACGGGGGGTGCCGATCTCCTGGTGGCGAATAGCGGCGCCGAGGCCGGGGAGAATCGCTTCGAGCCGCTGCACCAGCCGTGCTGCGTCGGCGCTTTTCTTGGCTTTGTACTCGGCGGGGCTGAGCTTGGTCCAGGCCTGGATGTCACTGGGGGTGAAGGTGTGCACGATGTGCCGGCCTTCCGGCGCCAGGGAGGGATCAAGCAGCGTCGGGATCGACACGAAGATCACCCCCTGCTCGCTTTCCATCTCGGCCCAGTCGTCGAGCAGCAGGTGGTGGCAATGGAAGCCTTCGGGAATCACCGAGGCGTCTACGCCCAGGTGCAGCGAGAGGAAGGAGGGGGAGGGCTTGTAGCGGCGGCGCCAGGTGGTTTCGGCTTTGGGGGTGTGGGCGGCGTCCACGAGTGCGGCGCTTCTGGGTCGCTGCACATCAGCGCTTTCCTGCGGGGTTTCAAAGGTGTCCCAGCGGCTGGCGTTGCTCACCACGCGGCGGGCGCGCAGCTCCTCGCCATCGGCCAATCGCACACCCACAGCCTGACCATGCTCAATCAACACCTTCACCACGCGTGCCTTGTAGCGGATGGCGCCGCCATGGCTCTCCAAGCCGGCCACCAGCTTCTCGGCGATCACTCCCACGCCGCCTTTGGGATAGTTGATGCCGCCGGCATGGCGATCGGAGAACACCATCCCCGCATTGATCATCGGCGTGAGGTCTGCGGGCATCACGCTCCAGCAGAAACACTCCATGTCGATCAGCTTGAGCAGCCGGTCGTCTTGGATGTGCTTGCGGGCTACATCGCCCACGTTGAACGGCAGCCAGCTGGCCAGGCCCAAGCAGGCCAGCGGCGCCTTGAAGAACACCTTCGTGAGATAGGCCGGGTCTTCGAGCGAGAGCAGCGGCATCGCATCGAGGCACTTGAACACCTGCCAGCAGGTGTCGTAGAAGGTTCGGATGCCTTCGGCTTCGTGGGGGAAGAGGGTGGAGAGCCGCGCGATGAAGGCCTCGTAGTCGCGGTCCACCGCCACGTTCAGGTCGCCGGGCAGGTGGTATTCCAGCTGCACTGGATCGGGCACCGTGTCGCAGTGCTGGCCCACATCGGCCAGGGCGCGGGTGAGCAGGTTGGTGTGGCCCCTGTCTCCGAAGCCAAAGATCATTGAGGCGCCCACATCAAAGGTGTAGCCCTCGCGCCGGAAGCTGCCGCCCGAGCCCCCAGGGATCAGGTAGCGCTCGAGCACCAGCGTTTTCGCGCCCTTCGCCGCCAGCTGGGAAGCGGTGACCAGGCCGCCGATGCCCGAGCCGATCACGATCACGTCCCAGTGAGGCTTTGGCACGGACACCCGTCAATCAGGCCTGAACCCTACGAGGTGCTGGAGGCGCTGAAGGGAGGTGTGGCCGTGAGGATCACTTCTGATCGCACCGGCATCCGCAGGAGCTCGCGGCAGCGTTCTTCAATCCGATCGCGGATCAGATCGATGGCGGCACCATCCATGGGTTGGTTTGGATTCAAATACACGACCACGAAGGCGGTCCGCCCCACCTGCATCACGGTGAGGTCGAGCAGCCAGCAGGAGAGTCCGGCCAGAAGATCCGTCAGGGCCAGGCGAGTGCTGTGGATCATTTCCCCTTTCGCTGATGCACCGGCGGCCTGGCCAAGAGCAGTGAGGAAGGCTTGCAGCGGTTCGCGCAAGACCACCAGGCTCACCACCAGCACCAGCAAAGCGTCGGTGATCGGACCGAGACCAGCCAGAGCGGTGCCGCTGAGCAGTGGGGATGCGAGCAGGGCGAGCCCGGTCAGGCCGCTGATCAGGCCATCCACCCGGGCCGCTTTCGCTTCGGTGAGCAGCAGCTGGGATTGGCTGCCGGTGCGTTGCCAGTCGTGGTGGTGACGCCAGGCCAGCCCCCAGCAGATCACCACCATCGCGCCGGAATAGAGCGCCACTGGGCCGAGGCTCACCGGACTGATGGCCTCCCCATTGGCGTAGTCGATGATCGTGCTCAGGGCGGAGATCGCCGCGAAGCTGAGCACACCTACGAGAACTAAGGAGCGAAACAGCACATACAGAGCTTCCTGGCCGTCGTAGCCGTAGGGGTAAGCGCGATCGGGGGGACGCACGACGTTGCGGCTGATCCGTGCCGCCACCAGCCCAGAGCCCACCATGACGGCCGAATAGAGGCCATCCAGCAGAAGGGCCGTGGAACCGGACAGAAGATGCACCCAGACGCCTGCAAGGGCCATCAGGGCACTGGCGAGCACGCCGATCTGCAGGGATTGCCTTTCGATCAGGCGGGCGTGGCTAGCCCGTGCAGGCGACATGGGTTGGCGACCTTTTCTCTGTTGCTAGCAACAGATCCGCCAGGGCCCGATCGCGGTAGGCGCCGTAGCGGCGACGTTTGTCGCGGATGCGCTCAGGCAAATCCGGCAGCAGCCCGAAGTTGGGGGGCATTGGTTGGAACTTGCCCGAGGGTGCGCTGCTGATGAAGTGGGTGAGAGCGCCAATCATTGTGGTGGGTGGTAAGGCGAGCGGTTCTTCACCGCGGGCCAGCCGGGCCGCATTGGTGCCGGCTAGCCAGCCGCCGGCTACTGCTGCCGCGTAGCCCTCGGTGCCGGTGATCTGGCCTGCCGCGAGCAGCGTCGGGCGCTGGCGGAATTGCAGCGTGGCATCGAGCAGTTGTGGTGCCTCGAGGAAGGTGTTGCGATGCATCACCCCGAAGCGCACGAATTCGGCGTTCTCCAGGCCAGGGATCATCCGCAGCACCCGCTTTTGCTCACCCCACTTGAGGTTGGTCTGGAAGCCCACCAGGTTCCAGAGGCGGCCGTCTTTGTCTTCCTGGCGCAGCTGCACCACGGCGTAGGCGCGCTTGGCGCGGCGCACATCGCGGTCGTTGACGTCACCCCAACGCGGATCCCAGAGGCCGATCGGCTTGAGCGGGCCATAGCGCATCGTGTCTTCGCCGCGGCGGGCCAACTCCTCGATCGGCAGGCAGCCTTCGAAGAAGGTGGCGTTCTCCTTCTCGAAATCCTTGAGTGCGGCCTGCTCCGCCGCCAGCAGCGCCTCGCGGAAAGCAAGGAACTGCTCCTTGTTCATTGGGCAGTTGATGTAATCGGCGTCGCCCTTGTCGTAGCGGGAGGCGCGGAAGGCCACGTTCAGGTCAATGCTCTCGCCTTCCACAATCGGGCTGGCAGCATCGAAGAAGTGGCAGTCGGCCCGGCCGGTGAAGGCGCGCAGCTGCTCTGCCAGCGGTTCACTGGTGAGCGGGCCTGTCGCGAGCACGGCGATCTCGCCAGGGCCGGGGAGTGCGGTGTGCTCGCGGCGCTCCACCGTCACCAGCGGGTGCTGCTCCAGTGCTGCGGTGAGGGCGGCGCTGTAGCGGCCGCGATCCACCGCCAGGGCGCCGCCGGCGGGTACAGCGTGCGCATCGGCGGTGCGGATCACCAGCGAGCCCAGGCGGCGCAGTTCCTCCTGCAGCAATCCAGCGGCGCGGTCGCTGCTCAGCGCCCCGAAGCTGTTGCTGCACACCAGCTCGGCGAATTCGCTGCTGTGGTGGGCCGGGGAGCGGCGGATCGGACGCATCTCCACGAGACGCACCGAGACCCCGGCGCTGGCGATCTGCCAGGCGGCCTCAGTACCAGCCAGGCCGGCACCGATCACGACGACAGGGGCGTCCTGGTTCAAAAAACCTGAATCAGTGGTGATTGTTCACCCTATCGATCAGGCCTGTAGTTCAGGCGCGGCTGCGCTTGAGCATCAGTTGCAATTGCCCCACGGCGGCGCGACCGATGTTGAAGCCTGCCCAGCCCAGTGCCAGAAGAATGGGTGATGCCACGAGGACAAGCCGGAGATCCATGGGTCCGAACGGATGGTGCAGCTGATCTTAAGGACTGCTTGATGAGTGAGTGGGATGGTTGGTGCTGACCGTTTGGTTTTGCAGCATTGCAGCGTTTTGGTCGCGCCACTGCGCGGCCAGGGCGGCGTAGTGGTGGGCGTGCTGCCGTTGCTCTTCGACGGTTGCCTCTGGGAGTTCCCGTTTCACCTGGGCCGGCACGCCTGCCACCAGGCTGCGGGGCGGGACGTCTTTGGTAACCACGGCTCCCGCGGCCACCAGAGCCCCCTCGCCAACGGTGACGCCATTGAGCACGATGGCGCCGATGCCAATGAGGCAGCCCTTTTCGAGGGTGGCTCCGTGCACGACAGCGCGATGGCCGATCGTCACGTCCTCGCCGATCTGCACTGGTGCGCCTGGATCGCCATGGAGTACGGCGCCGTCCTGAACGTTGCTGCGGGCGCCGATGCGGATGGCGGCCATGTCACCGCGTGCGACTGCCATCGGCCAAAGACTGGCACCGGCGGCGATCTCCACATCGCCCATCACCACCGCCGTGGCGGCAACCCAGGCCTGGGGATCAACGCGTGGCTGCCCCCAGCGTGAAGAGATGGCTGTTTCCGGCATGAATCCAACGCGTCGGCCAGCCCAGTCTCCCGTCAGGCCCGGTGATAATGTCCACCAGTGCCAAACGGCATGCCCACGCGGCGGGTCGCTAGCTCAGCGGTAGAGCACTCGGCTTTTAACCGATTGGTCCTGAGTTCGAATCTCAGGCGACCCATGATTCGAGATCCGTTGGACTGCAGGGCATTTCCCTTGCGGCCCAAGCGATCACAAGGGGTTTCGAGGCTTCTTTTCTTGGGCGGAATGAGTCCGAGAAGGATCGCCGAAAACCGCTGTTGTGTCATTTCCTTGGCATAACTGCCAAGAAACTGCCAAGGACGTCACCGGTCTCAGGGCCTGTCTCAGGGCTCTGATCCAGAGGAGCGGGGAACCCTCTCAACAGTGGTTTCACCGTCATGCCTTGCCTTGTTTCTCCCTTGGAGCGCGCCAACGGGATCCTGCGTCTCCATGAACTGCCGCTGCGCATCCGAGTGCGTCGGCATAGCCAGTGGCTGAGCGTCTATGAAATTCGTCCTGGCGGCGGCACGCGGGAGCGGGCCATGCGTGGATATGCAGCGCAGAGTGACGCCGATGTGCAGCGCTTATGCGACGCCCTTATTGAGCAGTGGCGAGCGGATGGGGCAAAGGGCTGGACCCTGCTTGCAGAGCCCAATGCCGCGAGTGATGCTCACCTGGCCCTGCCCCACTGGCCGGAGATCTGCGCGGCGTTGGTGGCGTTCCAGAGGGCCCAGGGGGTGAACATGAACCTGGTGGGTCCGTTCAAGGGCAAGGGCTATTTCTGCCTGCTGCCCGCCGACCGCCCGGCGACGGAAGCGGATGTGCGCCGCTTTGCGCTGCATACCAGCGAGAGCCTCAAGGCCCGTCTGGAGGATCCAGCGGCCTTGCTGCAACCGATGGCCACTCACCGCCAGGGGTTTCGCCAGAAACGGGAGGTGGTGTCGCTGCTGCGGCGCGCGGGTTTTGGTGCGATTGCGCCGGAGAGCCTGAGTGAGGAGCTCAAGGCGATGGTGAACAAGAAAAAGGTGGCGCTGTTAGCAGCCGGTGAATCACGCCGCCGGATTCCGAGCACAGCGGCGATTGAGAACTGGCTGGATCAGGTGATGGAGGAGGAGCCGCTGTGGGGCTGGGTGTTCGCGATGGTGGCGACCTATGGGCTCCGGCCGCATGAGGTGTGGCACATCGCCGAACTGCCCGACGCCAATGGCTTGATCACGATCGGTGTGGCAGCGCGGCACATCAAGGTGACCAAGACGGGCTTTCGCGTGGCGTTGCCCCTGCCAGCGGAGTGGGTGGAGCGCTACCAGCTGGGCGGCGTCAATGGAGAGCAGCGACTGGCGGAATTGCGCCGCCGCTATGTCCCGAAGTTCGTCAATGAGGAGGGTCAGCCGTTTGATCCGGAACGGGACCTCGTGAAACGCTGCGACAACAACGAACGGCTGGGGGCGGTGTGCTGCCACAAGCTGCGCAGCTCGGATGCCAAAGCGGAGTTTGAGCTGCAGCACAAGCTCTATGCCTGGGTCGAGACCGCACCGGCTCAGGGCAAGAAGAAGGCGCAGAAACGGAAAGAACGCTGCGTTCCCTACGACCTGCGCCATGCCTATGCGATCCGGGCGCGGGAAACGACGACCTGGAACTACGCCGATGTGGCGGCGGTGATGGGCCATAGCCCCGAGGTGCACCGCCGGACCTATCTGAGTGAGATCACAGGAGAGCAGACCAAGGCGTCGGTGGCGCGGCGGATGCTTGGCGGCCAGCCAGAAGCCGCCTGATCGTTCCAACGATGGCTGCTGTTGCTGGAGCCGACAGCACAAAGGGGGCCATCGGCCCCCTTTGGTGTGGATGAGATGGCTGGGCCGACGCTGTGATCACAACTGGCGCTGTGGCTGGAGCAGAGCGCGGCAGGTTGCGAGGTTCCAGAGCAGGGAGGATTTGGCCGTGGTGGGGTTCTTGCGGACCCAGTGGATGGATTGCCTGAGCACCCGTCGTTGTTGCCAGCGGCAGAGCTTGGAGCGGCTGATGCCGAGCTGGGAGCAGAGCTCCGGAGTCGTGAGCCAGGAGATGCTCGTGCCCTCAGGGGAGCTGGCCTGGTTGGCGTTCAGGCTCATCAGCTGATCCTCCCGAGGGCGAGCTCACAGCGTTGGCGATGCCAGAGCAGGTGGGATCGCGCGCTGGTGGGGTTCTTGGCGACCAGATGGCGCCCGTCTTTGAGCAGCCCGGCTTTGCGGATGGCAAAGAGGGTGGAGCGACTGATGGCGAGATGGGAGCAGAGCTCGCTGGTGGTGCACCAGAGGGAGTCTCGCAAGGGCCAGGAGCGTGGATCAGACGCTGCAGCGAGGACACCGGCAGCGAAGAAGGCTACCGGCGCCCCCTTGTAGGGCCGCGTGGGCGTCAATCAGAGCTGTTCATCCCAGAGGCCCATGCGATCGAGCCAGGCATCGGCCTGTTCGAGGTCCCAACCGTGATCGGTTTCGAGGACGTCGGCGATGGCGATCATCAGATCAAAGAGCCGGCCCTCATAAAAACCCTGCTCAGAAGCGGTCTGGCGCAGGGCTGAGGCGAGCTGGAGCAGATCGAGTTCCGCCAGCCAATCGCCCTGTTCAAAGGCGGCAAGGGAGTGAATGGCATCCAGACCGCTGAGGGCGTTGGTCTCGTTGGTCAGGTTTGTAGGAAGCGGAACGTCCTGGTGAGAGGCATTGCGGGACTGCTGCGGCCAGGAGAGCAGCGGCAGGAGCGTGGGGAGCAGGTTGAGGGCAGAACGGAAGAAGGCGTTCAAGGAGGAAGGCGTGAGGCCTGAAAGGGTTCCGGATCGATGGAATCGGCTGTGCTGCAGAGGATTCAGCCAGAAACATTGAGCAGGAGGCAGACAACCAAACCAATCCCTGCTAGTACATGCGTACGCATTGAGGCTGGTCCGCATGTCGAAAGGAAAGACGCAAGCGCAGGGGCCCGTGCTGGTGCCGGTGAGCGCTGACTGCGAGGGCTGGCCCTACCTGCCACCCGATCTGCTCCGGCCCAGCCGCAGCCGCAAGGTCTGCATGACCTGCCACTGGTTTCGCCACCACGCCGGTGCGGAGTGCATTCCGCTGCTCACCTGCCGGCTGCACCACGGCCTGATTGCCCAGGGTGAGCACCTGATCAACCGCTGCCAGGGTTGGACCGACGACATGGCCCGCCAGCGGGGCTGGGCACCAGAAGCTGGTTGAGGCGTGTTCGTTCATAAGACGGGCCAGCAGATTCCATCGTCTCCGGCTGAGGGCTGGCTGAGCGATGGCCGACAGGTGCTGCATTTCCGGCCCGTGATCTGGGAGCGCTCGCACCAGGAGCTGGAAGTCACCAGTGGTGAGTGGCTGGCGGGACAGGCGGCACCACTGCTCAAACGGCGAAAGCGGCTCGAGCGCCACAAGGCCCTGGCGCTCTGGCGGCAGAAGCGGCAGGAGGGCTGGATGCCGTGCGAACCGCAGTGGCAGCCGCCGCAGCCGCTGCAATGGCCGCATTGGCGCTGACTGCAGCACAAACCATCCACCCTGCTCCCGCTCAGCGCCAGAGGCAATGCGTCTAAATCCCGATTGCCCAGCGCCATGGGCGGCGCGATTCTGTGTCCATCAACCAAGGAGGCGCCCGCATGGACGACACGCCACCCCGCTACCAGCCATAAGCACGCTGACTGCAGGCTCCTGCTCCAACAGTCTTCACCCAACCGTGGGCAGGTCGTCAGTTCGGACACTGGATGAGGGACGTCTGAACCGTCGACACTCCGTCTGCACCGCCATAGGTGCCCCAGGAGAACCAAGAGCCCACACCTGGAACGTTCGGCCCCAGGCGCCAACGCCAGCAGCTTCGACCAACGACAGCCATTGGACTATTGATTGACTCATGACCCCTGGGCTGCGCCTGGGGGTTTTTGATTGAGCAGAGCTAAGTGTTTGTGGATCAGCCCTATTGCTCGCCAGGTTCAACACGTGGCGATGCCTCGTCACCGGAATAACAGCAGTTCGTCGACCAGGCTCATCACACCCATGGGCCGCAGCCCGGGGTGATGCAGTGCTGGTATCTGAACACAGGCGTCAATTCTGGCCGCTCTGACCTGCCCACAAGACCGAGCGATAAACCCGGATCAATCTCTCGCCGTTGATCTCCTGGAAGAGCAACAAGAGCCATGCAAGCATGCCGCCAGAATCAGAACGCCGGTGGACCCTGATAGTCACTGAGACTGGCGAGCTGCTCCAGAGGTTTGACGCCGGAGTCGATCACACCATTGATCTCCCAGCTCGGATAGCCCTCAATCCCTTTCTCCTTGCACAGAGCAGCCTGGTTGTTTCGGCCATCTGGTGCACATTCAATGATTGTTAGTTCAGTGACCGCTGCCTGGCCAAAAAGCTCTTTCTGGTCGTGGCAATGGGGGCACCAATAAGCCGTATACAGCTTGGCGCCGATCCCGGTGAGGTGCTTCGCCAACGCCACCTTGGCGGGCGTGCTCTCATTCCGGACCGGCGGCGGGACACCGGGGCCACCCTCGACAACAGGTTGATCAGCCAGCGAGGCCCAGCCCAGACCGATCAGAAACACCAGAACACCGGTGATCGCCACCCGAAAGATCAATGTCCCGCGGTCTTCTCCACGGTTGAGCACCACGCTGAGCAGGAACAACGCGCCACAGAGTGCGGCGGACAGCACACAGAACGCACAGATCGCCTTGATGGTGAACAGCATCAAACCCACGAGCACCAGGCTGAAACCAGCCATGGCCGTGCACAGAAGCAGCAGAAGCTGTTGACTCCATTCATTCAGGTTCCGGCCACCTTGATGCCCGTGCACCAGCGGGGCGAGTGCCAGAACCAGTGCCAATCCGTAGGCCAGTGCTCCGTAGAGGGAGAGGGGCTGGCCGAACAGCGTGCCCCAGGCACTGCCGAGCACCTTGTCGCAGCCATCGCTGCCGCCAGGGCAGGTGAGGCTGCCGATCAGACCCCAGCGTTTGAGGGTGATCGAGGCGGTGTCGAGCAGGCCGATCGTGGCCAAAACACCCATCGCCACCCGCAGCCAGGGGCCACGCGTTGGGGAGCTGGGCTGCTTCTGCCGCAGCCTCTCACTGAGCAAAGAACTGGTCACGACAGCGTTGGGTGTGGCTGCCTCAGCAAAAACCCTCAAGCAGCTAGAGGGTCAAGATGCTCTGCCCTGGGGCGAACCAACGGGCGCCTCCGGCGGTTTCGCTTGACCCTGCAGCAACTCCAGGGTTGATGCTGCAACTGAACGCCTCCTGCAGCCCGATGGTTCACGACCGCGACCACGGTCACCACGACTGCTGCGGCACTGACCATCGGGCTGCGCAACCAGCTGATGGCTGCATCAGCTCCGCCTCGGCGACTTGTCCGCCACGGGCAGGCGCCGGAGAGGTGCTCTGGCGCATCAACGCCATGGACTGCGCCGCAGAAGAGAACGAAATCCGCCAGGCGTTGGCGGGTGTGACCGGCATCGCTGATCTGCGCTTCCAGCTGGCTTCCCGCACGCTGGCGATCCGGGCCAAGCCGGCCGCTCTGAGCACGGCCGAAACGATCCTGCGTCGGCTCGGGTATCCGCCGCAGGTGCTGGAGTCAGGAAGCCCCGCTGCTCCGGTGACCGGCTCAGTGCCCTGGACACGCCTGATCGCCGCACTGATGCTGGCGGCGGCGGCTGAGGGGATCCATGCGCTGTTGCCTCAGTCCTGGCTGCACGAGGCTCTGGAGATCGCCCTGGCACTGGGAGCCATTCCCCTGGCTGGGCTGCCGGTGTACACCAAGGGCCTGGCGGCCCTGCGCCTGGGGCGGCTCAACATCAACGCCCTGATGACGGTGGCTGTCACGGGGGCCTTCCTGATCGGCCACTGGCCTGAGGCCGCCATGGTGATGGCGCTGTATGCCATCGCCGAGGCCCTGGAGGCCCAGGCCGCTGATCGGGCCAGAGCGGCGATCAGCCGGCTGATGGAGCTGGCACCGGAGCAGGCGCGGATCAAGCAGGACTCAGGCGAATGGGCCTTGGTTGGCGTTGCCGCGGTGGTCATCAACCAGCTGGTGCGGGTGGAGCCAGGCGAGCGCATTCCTCTCGATGGCGTTGTGGCCACTGGAAACAGCGCCGTCAATCAGGCGCCGGTCACCGGCGAGAGCCTGCCGGTTGAAAAGGGAGCGGGTGATCAGGTCTTTGCGGGCACGGTCAACACCCACGGCAGCCTTGTGATCACGGTCACCGCGCCTGCTTCAAAGAGCACCCTGGCGCGCATCATCCATGCGGTGGAGGAAGCCCAGGCATCGCGGGCCCCGATCCAGCGCTTTGTGGATCGCTTCGCAGCGCGCTACACCCCGGCGGTGTTTGTGCTGGCGCTCGCGCTGGCGTTGCTCTCCCCGCCACTGCTCGGTCTCACACCGATCGATGCGGTGTATCGCGCATTGGTGCTGCTGGTGATCGCCTGCCCCTGCGCCCTGGTGATCGCCACGCCGGTCACCCTGGTGAGCGGGCTGACCGCCGCTGCTCGTCGCGGGATTGTGATCAAGGGCGGGCTCTATCTGGAGCAGGCGCGTCAGCTGCGCACACTGGCCTTCGACAAGACAGGCACGCTCACCACCGGCCGGCCAACGCTGGAGGCTTTTCAGGTGATCGATGGACGCGTGCCGATCACGCTGCAACAGCAATGGGCGGCGTCGTTGGCTTCGCGCTCTGACCACCCGATCAGCCGCGCCATTGCAGCCGCCCTCAATGACGAGCGGCTGGCGGTGGAGGCGCTGAAGGCCTTGGGAGGACGGGGCGTCAGCGGAGAGATTGATGGCCAGACACTGCGTCTCGCCAACCACCGCTGGGTCCACGAACTGGGGCTCTGCACCCCGGATCTGGAACAGGCGATGTCGGCCCATGAACAGCGGGGCCGCAGCGTCAGCCTGTTGACGGATGCCCATGGCGTTCTGGCTCTGATCGCTGTGGCGGATCAACCCAGGGCCACGGCAGCAGCCGCCATCACTGGCCTCAGACAGCTGGGGCTGACCCCGGTGATGCTCAGCGGCGACAACGCGCGCACCGCCGGCGTGATTGCTGATCGGCTGGGGATCGAGCAGGTTCGCAGTGAGCTGTTGCCTGAGCAGAAGCTGGCAGCAATCGCGCAACTGCAGGCGCAGGCACCCACCGGCATGGTGGGCGACGGCATCAACGACGCCCCCGCCCTGGCCGGTGCCGCGATCGGAGTGGCGATGGGCGCCGCCGGCAGTGATACCGCCATGGAGGCCGCCGATGTGGTGGTGATGGACGACGATCCGCAGCGCCTCGTGGAGCTGATCCGGCTGTCGCGCTGCACCTGGGCCGTGCTCTGGCAGAACATCGCCCTGGCACTGGGAATCAAGGGCGCCTTCCTGGTGCTCACCCTGCTGGGAACCGCCACCATGTGGCAGGCCGTGTTCGCCGACATGGGCACCAGCTTGCTCGTCATCGCCAATGGCCTGAGGCTGCGGCGTCAGCAATGGGCCTGAGTGAGCTGTTCAAGTGAGGGGGGTGCCTGCACCGCAGTCAGGTAAGGCCAGGGTGGAGTCGGGCTGACAGCTCAATGATCAGGTTGAGCTGCCTGCTCCAGACTCTGGAGAATGCCGCAGTCAGCGGCGGTAGCCGGGGCCGTGCAGCAGGAGCGCAACTGTTGCAGTTCTGCCTGCAGGTCCTGCAACTCGCGCAGGCGGTGGTCCACCTGCAGGAGCTTCTCGTCCAGCAGCCGGTTCACGGCAAGGCAGCTCTGGTTGGGATGGCTCCGAAGTGACAAGAGACGTCGGATCTCGTCGATGCCGATGTCGAGGCTGCGGCAGTGGCGGATGAAGCGCACCTGCTCCAGGTGATCCTCGGTGTAGAGGCGGTAATTGGCGCGACTGCGCCGGGGCGGGGTGAGCAGCTGTTCCTGTTCGTAAAAGCGCAGGGTTTCAACAGCAACGCCGGTCGCACTGGCGAGCTCGCCGATTCGCATCACCGCATCCACCGATGGCTGATCAGGCTAGAAGCAGTGGGTGGTACGTGATCGGGTTCACCAGGGCTGCCACGCGCGTGGCACGGATGCGCTGCGGCTCCTGGCAGAGGTCCGTTCAGTTCAGAGTGGACCCGATGCGTCGGCAAACAATCCACATTGATCCCGCTCAGCGCCAGAGGCAATGCGTCTAAATCCCGATTGCCCAGCGCCATGGGCGGCGCGATTCTGTGTCCATCAACCAAGGAGGCGCCCGCATGGACGACACGCCACCCCGCTACCAGCCAGAAGCACGCTGACTGCAGGCCCCTGCTCCAACAGTCTTCACCCAACCGTGGGCGGGTCGTTCAGCCGGGCATGAGGAGGAATGGTATCAACAGCCGCCTCAACCTGTGCGCCTGACTGATCGACACTCCGTTTGCACCGCCATAGGTGCCCCAGGAGATCAAACAGCCCGCACCTGGAACGTTCGGCCCCAGGCGCCAACGCCAGCAGCTTCGATCCAGACCAAACGCTTCATTTGACGTGAATAGCCAATGACCCTCGGGCTTTGCTCGGGGGTTTTTGATTGACCCTGGCCTGATCTCTCAAGACCTTCCCGCATCACCATTCAGTGATTCAGGCAGGCTTGGTTTCATATCAACCGATCATACAGTCGTCGCCAATCACCACTTCAGGAACCAGAGGAGCGTGTTCACTGGTGTCTGTGACGGTGGTGCGCGTCGCTCACATGGGGATGCTTGTGCTCAAGCTCCTCGTGCTCATGTTCATGGGCATGCCAATAGGGCCGATCGCCTGGATAAGCCAGTTGAGCGTCGGAAGGATGGGCGTGGTTGTGATGGGGATCTGGGTCGCTCGGGTCATGGCGGTGGCGATGGTGATGGCGCTGCGCCGCGTGGTGATGCCTGTGGCTGTGCTCGTCCCTGAGCAGTAGAACCACACCGGCGACCATCAGTCCTGCAGCCATCGCCAATGGCAGGGTGAGTGCATCACGCAACACCACCACAGAGAAGAGCGCTCCAACGAAGGGTGCCGTGGCAAAGATCACGGCTTCACGGGCAGCACCAAGGGCACGCAGTGCCAACAGATCCAGCCAGATCGAGAGGCCATAGCCCAGCGCTCCAATCAGCAGCACCAGAGCCATCTGGGCAGGCGATGGAAAGCGCTCCTCCAGAGCCCACGCAAGCGCAAGCATCGGCAGGGCGGCTCCGATCGCTTTGAAGCTGGCGATCTGCAATGGGTCCCGGAGCGACAGCCGCTGGCTGATGTTGTTGTCGATGCCCCAGGCCAGGGTGGCCAGAGCGATCAACGCCGTGCCTGGCCAGGTGCTTCCTGCCAGCGATCCGCCTGAGAGCAGGGCGGCGCCGGCGAGGGTGAGCGCAGCGGCAAGCAGGCCACGCCGACCCAGATGTTCCTTGCCGATCACTACGGCAATCAACAAGGTGAACACCGTTTCCAGATTGAGCAGGAGTGAACTGGAGGCGGCGGGCAACAGAGCCAGGCCATGCACCAGGGCCAGAGGGCCGATCACTCCGCCGAGCAGCGTCAACGCCACCAGAGCCTTCCAGTCGCTCGGTTGCACCGGGGCTTCCTGCGTCGCCGCTGGCTGCACCAAGCGCAGCGGCCAAAGCACCAGGGCCGCACCGCCATAGAGCAGCCCAGCCAGGCTGAGGGCCGAGCCTGCGTGCGTGAGCGTGCTGATCACAGGAGCACTGCAACCGAACAGCACGGCAGCGATCAGTCCGGCCCACTGGCCTCGCGCCTGCGGATCAGCGTGCAGGCGCATCTCCCTGGAGCAACACAGCCGTGTTGCCACTGAGGATCTGCTCACCGCCCTGTAACCCCTGCACAATCTCCAATTGATCCGATCGGGCTGGCCCGAGTACCACCCGCACCGGCTCGGCGGAGCCGCGCTGATAGCGGTAGACCACCGGCTCACCGTTCAGCAGTTGCACCGCTTGACGGGGCACGGTGAACTGCTGCTCGCTCGACGGCACCAGGGCAAAGGCCGTCACCGCTGTTCCGGTGGGGGGTAAAGCCCCTGCCACGGGCGTGGCGCGCACGATCATCACGCGGTTGGCGCTGGCGGAATCCGGCGCCACGGCCACCACCCGGGCGCGCATTTCCTGGCTCCCTGCTTTCACGCGCAGCACCTGATCGCTCTTCAGGTTGGCGGCCAACAGAGGCGACACCATGAAGCGCAGTTCACGGCCCGAGGTATCGGTGATCTCCGCCAGATCACTACCGGCCGGCAACACCGATCCTGGGGTAGCATCCAGAGCGGCCACCGTGCCGGTGATCGGGCTGCGGATCTGAAGCACACCAGCGCTGGTGGGAGAACCGATGGCCCTGACCTTCGCCTGAGCTGAGCGGGCATCAGTGCGCGCCTTCACGCTGGCGATCCGCCGTGTTTCGAGCTCATGCCAGGCCAGGGCACCCTGGCGTGCCATCGGCAGGGCCCGCTGATACTGCTGCTCCAGCGATTGCGCTGTGGCGGCGGAGCCGTCGGCTTCTGCGCGGATGGCTGCCGCCTCCGGGCTACGCACCTCGGCCAGTACCGATCCGGCCTGCACCCTTTGTCCCGGGGCCACGAGCAAACGCATCACCTGGCCCGCCACCGGCATCCCCACCAGCGCGCGGGCACCCACATGGGCCTCCACGAATCCGGTGATCGGCCGCTCGATGGTGGTGCTCAGTTCAGGCCGGATCAGCGTCAAGCCCGCCTGGCGGAGTTGCTGCTCCGTGAGGGGAATGGTTCGGTTTTCACCTGAAATCTGAGCCGAATCGGCTTGCGGCGTTGTGCTGTTCGGTGATCGGCTGTGGCGGCCCAGGCCGAAAGCGAGGAGCAATGCCACCACGAAAACGAAGGGCAAGGCCACAGCACGGTTGGCGATCCACCAGGCCTTCTGCGGGCTGGCATCCAGCTTCCCGGTGAACCGGGTGAGCGTTCTTGCGAGGGTGTTGGTCATGGGGGATCAGAGGTCTGCAGAGAGCGACGACAGTTGCGCTGCGGGGAGCAACCAGCGTCCGAAACGGGCATAGAGAGCCGGGATCACCAGCAGGGTGAGCGCGGTGGAGGTGATCAGGCCGCCGAGCACCACCACCGCCAGCGGCTGGAGGATTTCACTGCCGGCGCCAAAGGCCACAGCCAGAGGCAGCGTTCCCAGGGCCGAGGACAGCGCCGTCATCAAGATGGCGTTCAGGCGCTCCAGGCTTCCCTCCTCAATCACGGTGTGCAGAGGCTGGCCAGCGGCATGGCGGCGGTTGTAGTTGTCCACCAGCAGCAATCCATTGCGCACGGCCACACCGAACAACGTGATGAAGCCGATCAACGACGCCACCGACAACACCGCACCGCTGAGCAACACCGCCACCACACCACCCACCAGCGCCAGCGGCAGATTGAGCATGATCGCGACAGTGGCGGGCACTGATTTCACGGCCGTGATCATCAACAACATGATCACCACCACCGCCACCAGGCTGTAGAGCACCAGGCTGCCTGTGGCACGTTCTTCTGATTCGAATTGACCTCCGTAGCGGATCGCATAGCCCTGCGGTAGGCGAACCTCGCGTGCCACGACCCGCTGGATGTCCCGCACCACCGAACCGAGAGCGCGGCCGCTCACGTTGGCGGAGACAACGATCAGGCGGGAGACATCTTCCCGGTTGACGATGTTGTTGCCGAGACCCTCCTCCACCCAGGCCACGCTGCCGAGGGGCACGGTCATGCCATTGGAGAAGGCCACCGGCAGGGCCCGGATGGCGTCGAGACTGCTGCGGCTGGCGGCATTGAGCTGCACGAGCACATCGCTGCGCACGCCGGCTTCCACAACATGGCCCGCCACCTTGCCGTTGAGGGCGATCTCCACGGCCTGGGCCAGATCCTCGATGCTCAGTCCGAGGGCGGCCGCCAGGGGGCGGTCGTAGTGGATCTGAATCTGGGGGATGGGCAGTTGGGGCTCAAGCTGCAGATCCACTACCCCCTCAATCGGCTCCACCACCTTCACCACGGCTTCGCCGAGGCGCCGCAACTCCGCCAGATCGGTGCCATAGATCTTGATGGCGATGGCGCTGCGCACACCGGAGAGCACCTCATCCATGCGGTGCGAGATGAAGCCACCGATGTTCGGGGCCACACCGGGAATCTTCAGGAAGGCCTTGCGCAATTCCGCAAGCGCGGCGGGCCTGTTGTCCATGGCCCTGGCGCTCAGCTCCACATCCACGTGGGCCAGGTTCACCCCGGCTCCGTCGGCATCGCCGGGAGCACGGCCGGTGCGCAGCTGCACCCACTCCACCAGCGGACTGTCCTGCAGCGAGCGCGTCAGCGCCAGGCCGGCGCGATTGGTCATCTCCAGCGACACACCTGGATAGAGCACCATCGAATTCACCAGCGACTGCTCGCGGAACTCCGGCAGGAACACCCGGCCCAGGCTGGGCAGGATCAGCGCGGTGCCCACCACCAGGCTCAGGGCGATCGCGAGCAGCCGCTGCGGTTGCGCCAGCGCCATCGCCAGCCAGGGCCGATAGATCCGTTCGCAGCGGTTGGCGATCCAGGTGTTTTCGGGCGGCAGCTGCACCGGCGCGAGCAAAATGGCGCAGAGAGCCGGCGAGAGCGTCACCGCCACCAGGGTGGACGCGCCGATCGAGAAGAGATAGGCCAGGCCCATCGGCGCAAAGATGCGGCCCTCCACCCCCGTGAGCGAAAAGATCGGGGCAAACACCACCGCGATAATCAGGGTGGAGAACAGCACCGGCTGACGCACCTCCACCGAGGTGTCGAACACCACCTGCAGCGGCGACCGTGGTGTGGGACTGCTCTGATTGCGGCGCAGACCGCGGTAGCAGTTCTCCATGTCGACGATCGAGTCGTCGACCACCGAGCCGATCGCCACCACCAAACCGCCCAGGGTCATGGTGTTGAGGCCAAGGCCAAAGGCCTTCATCAACATCAGGCCAACCAACAGCGACAGGGGAATGGCGCTGAGGGTGATCACGGCTGCGCGCCAGTTCATCAGAAAGGCCACGATCACCAGGGACACGATCACAATCCCGAGCAACAGCGATTCGCTCACATTGCGCAGCGCAGTGTCGATGAAATTGCTCTGCCTGAAGGTGCGCTTCACCCGCACATCCGTCGGCAGGGTGCGATTGAGCTCAGCGATGCGCTGCTCCACCGCACGGGTGACCGTGGGCGTATCCACATCCGGCTGCTTGATCACCATCAGCACCACCGCCGGTTGACCGTTGAAGCTGGCGTCGCCCCGTTTCAAGGCAGGCCCCCGCTGCACCTCCGCCAGGGTGGAGAGCAGCACAGGCCGGCCCTGCTGATCGGTCACCGCTACATCCGCCAGATCGCTCGTCTGCTGGATCTGAGCCAGCGGCCGGATCAGGCGCTCCTGGCCGCCAGCTACGAGGAAGCCTCCCGGGCTGGTGGACATCGCCGCAGAGACCCCCTGCATCACAGCTTTGAGGCTGACCCCTTTCACCTGCAGTTCCTGCGGATCGAGGAGCACCTGATACTGCGCTTCTTCCCCGCCATAGACAGTGATCTGCGCCACCCCAGGCACCGCCAGGATCGGGTTGCGATAGGAGCGCAGCACCAGCTGTTGCAGATCCATCAGCGACGTGGTGCCGCCGGGTTCCACTGTGAAGGCGACCTGAAGAATCGTGCCCAGGGGCGATACCAGCGGTGAGATCTCCGGCGCTGCGGCATTGGCCGGCAACTGGGTCTCCACCTGCTGCATCCGCTCGGACACCGATTGGCGGGCCCGATAGATGTCGGCGTTCTGGTTGAACACCACCTGCACCATCGAGAGCCCCGCCTTGGAGGAGGAGCGCACGGTCTCCACGCCGGCGATGCCATTCAGCGCCGATTCCACCGGCAGGGTGATGCGCGTTTCCACCTCCTCCGGCGACAGGCCATCGGCTGTGATCTGCACATCCACCTGCGGTGGGGCGAACGGCGGAAACACATCCAGCGGCATCTGGCGGAGCATCCCCAGGCCAGCAACGCTGACCACCACGGCGGCCACCACCACCAGCCAGCGGCGGGCGATCGAGAAGCGCAGGGTGGTGTTGAGCAGCGCTTCGATCATTCGCCCTGCTGCTTGCGGCGCAGGGTCAGCGTTGCCCCGGCGGCCACCACCAGGGCAGCAGCGACGCCACCGGCGATCAGAGCGCTGTTGCCTTCAGGTTGATCAGCTGGGCGATCGGCGCTGGCCTCAGCGGCGGAGGGTTCGGCCTGCTGCGTTTTTTTCGATTCGGCATACAGCGAGAGGGCACCGTTCACCACCACGTCGTCGGTGGGATCGAGGCCCTCGGTGATCACGATCTGATCGCCAAGGGTGGGACCGGTCTGAACGAAGACCGGGTCGTAGGTGGTGGCCGTTTTCACGAACACCAATGGTTTGCCATCCGCCTGCACAACCGCGGCCGTCGGCACACTCAGACCCTCCGGGCCCTGTTGTGGTTGCGTGGCCGTCACACCCAACAGGGCATCGGTTTCGGTGTTCGCCTTCACCTGGCGCACATCCCCTTGCTGCTGAAATTCATCCCCATGGCCCACGTGGGACCAGGCCGGGGCCGTCAGCAGCAACGCCGCGGAGGCGACCAGAGCGGAGGCACTCCCTTGAACAATGCGGTGGATCAAGGCTGGACAGAACAACACTGCGCGGAGGATGGCGCAGGCGCGATGAAAAACAGATGAAATCCGCTGCCCCACCTAGCCTTTTGGCGATCTGAACCGCACGCCATGCCCTTGCGGATCCTGCTGGTGGAAGACGAGCCGGATCTGGCTGAATCCCTGGTCGCCGTTCTGGAGCAGCAGGGCCATGTGGTGGACCACTGCAGCGATGGCCTCTCCGCCTGGACCTTGCTCAGTGGTGATCTGGCGCGCTACGAGCTGGCGCTTGTGGACTGGATGGTGCCGCAGCTCAGTGGTGTTGAGCTCTGCCGGCGCCTGCGCGCCGCAGGCTTCACCGTGCCGGTGTTGTTGTTGACGGCCCGCGATGGCACCGCCGACCGGGTGGAAGGACTCGATGCGGGTGCGGACGACTACCTGAGCAAGCCGTTCGCCATGGAGGAACTGCTCGCCCGGGTGCGCGCCTTGCAGCGCCGCCATCCGGGCTACCGCGAGCCGCAGCTGCAGGTTGGCAGCTACAGCCTGGATCCCTCCCGCAGCGAGCTGACGGTGCAGGCGCCAACTGGCGCGGTGCGTGTGCCGCTCTCGGCCAAGGAATTGCAGCTGCTCACGTATTTCATGGAGCACTCCGGAGACATCCTCAGCGGGTCTCGCCTGCGCAACCAGCTCTGGGACCTGCATCAGGACCCGGTGAGCAATGTGGTGGCGGCGCAGGTGCGGCTGTTGCGCCGCAAGCTCGCCGATCACGGTCTGCCGTCGCCGATCACCACGGTGCCCTCCCGCGGCTATCGCTTTGATGCAGACGCCACGGGCAGCGCCTCGCAGCCGAGCTGATGGCAGGGCTTGAGCACAACTTGATCCGGCGTGCACGCCTGCGGCTGGCGGGCCTCTCCCTGCTCGTGATGGGGAGCATCCTCTATGCAGCGGGATTCTCGATGGGCCGGCTGTTGCTGCAGGCCCAGGAACAGGCCCTGCAGAGCGAGCTGGTCAACCTGGCCGGCACCCTGCACGACAGTCTCAAGCCCGTGCTCCCGCCGCCTTCGGCAGGACCTGCCTCACTGGCCACGGTGCTGCCTGGGCTTTGCCTGGCGGATCGCCCCTGCCCTGCGCCCACAACCCTGATCGAGCGCCATGCGCTCGGCGTCACCGATCCGGAACGGTTTCAGCTGCAGATCCTCAACGGTGAGGGAGAGGTTGTGGCCACATCCCCACCATCTCGGGAGCCAACCCCCGGTTCGCTGATGCTCACCACCAGCGTTGTGCTGCACCGCTCTCACGGCGATCAGGAACAGGACTGGGGCAGCTTGCGCCTCAGCCGCAGCCTCGCTGGCCTGGAGGCGGAGGCACAGCGCCTGTGGTGGCTCGGCCACGGCGTGTTTGTGCTGGCGTTGGTGGTGATCGCGCTGGCGAGCTGGTGGCTGGCCGGCCTGGCGATGGCACCGTTGATCGAGGCCTACCAGCGCCAGGAGCAATTCAGCGCGGATGTGGCCCATGAGCTGCGCACGCCCCTGGCCAACTTGCTTGCTGTTGCTGAGGCTCAACGTGCCCAACCTGGAATCGAGCGGGTTCTGGCTCAGGGCCAACGGCTGCAGCAGCTGATCGCCGATCTGTTGCTGTTGGCCAGCCTGGAGCGGCCCGGCGCCAAGACGCCGATGCAGCGCTGCGACCTGGCTGAGATCACAGCGGATGTTGTGGAGGACTGGTCCGAGATCGCGGTGGCATCGGAGCAGACCTTGTCGATGGCGCTGGAAGCAGAGACCACCACGCTGCGCGGAAACGAGCGGGAACTGAGCCGGCTTCTGATCAATCTGATCAGCAATGCGCTGCAGCACTCACCCTGTGGTGGAACGGTGGAAGTGCGCCTGGAAACTCAGGGCCGCTGGTTGGCTTTGAGCGTTCGCGATCAAGGCCCCGGCATCTCGCTGGAGGATCAACAGCGGATCTTTGAGCGCTTCACACGCCTGCAACCGGATCGCTCGCGTCAGAACGGTGGTAGTGGCCTGGGGCTGGCCATCGCTCAGGCGATCGCAAACCGCCATGGGGGAGAGATCCGCGTGGCGTCAGAACCGGGGCACGGAGCCACATTCACGGCACTGCTGCCAGCGATCGGCTGAAGCCGCCCAATCGCCTTGACTCTCCACCCACTGGAGACTATACGGTTGATGGAGATGTCTGATCCCGTGATGCCCGCGCTCCCCCTAGCCCTCGCCCTGGCGGGCCTCTCCGTCGCCGCCGCCGCACCAGGTCACGCCGCTGAGGTGGTGTCGGCCTACCGCTCCGCCAGTTGCGGCTGTTGCAAAGGCTGGCTCGATCACATCCGGAAAGCCGGCTTCACGGTGCAGGACCACGTTGTGAACAACCTGCCGGCGATCAAGCAGCGCTATGGCGTTCCCGGCGCCCTCGGCTCCTGTCATACCGCCACGATCAACGGCTACGTGATCGAGGGGCATGTACCGGTGTCGGCGATCCAGAAGCTGCTCAAGGAGCGCCCCAAGGTGGCTGGCATCGCTGTGCCAGGCATGCCCCTGGGCTCACCCGGCATGGAGTCGGCGCTGCGGAGTGAGACCTACACCGTATTCACCTTCACCAGAACAGGGGTGATCAAGCCGTTCCAGACGGTGAAGGGTTGATGGAGCAGACCCCGACCAGCGGCAGCGCAGCTCTGCGCGATGTGCGTCTCTACCGAATGGACACGGCTGATCACGCCTGCCCGTGGGGGCTGCGGGCGGTGGCGCTGCTGCAGAGCCAGGGCATTGCGTTTGAGGACCACCGCCTGCGCAGCCCTGAGGAGGTGGAAGCGTTCAAACGCGCCCACGGGGTGAGCACCACCCCGCAGGTGTTCAGCGGCCAGCAACGCATCGGTGGCTACAGCGATCTGGCGGCACGGCTGGGGGTTCGGGCCGAGCGAGCAGACGTGAGCTACACACCGGTGATCGTCGTGTTTGCCACCGCGGCCTTGATGGCCCTTGCCCTTGGCGTGGGTGTGCGCAGTTTCATGGGCCTGGCCATCACTCTGCTGGCCATGCTCAAGCTGATGGATGTGCCGGCCTTTGCCGCCAGCTTCCTCAAGTACGACCTGCTCAGCCAACGCTGGCGAGTCTGGAGCCGCCTCTATCCAGGCCTTGAACTGCTGGTGGGGCTGGGCATGCTCACGCCGCCGTCCATCTCCGCTCTCGATGGGCTGGTGGGAGCGGTGGCGGTGTTGTTGGGCGGAATGGGCATGCTGTCGGTGGGCAAGGCGGTGTTCATCGATCACCTCGCCCTCAACTGCGCCTGCGTGGGTGGCAACACGCGCACACCGCTTGGCGTGGTGAGTTTTGCCGAGAATCTGATCATGACCTTGATGGGCGCGGCGATGGCACTGGATGCCGTTGCTCATCGCTTGCCGTGGAGTGGATTGCCATGAATCGCCGCTCGTTTCTGGCGTTGACGGCCGGTGGCGCCGCCGCCGCTTCTGCAGGGCTGGTGGGTCAGCGTTGGCTGAGTCATGCCCGTGAGGTCGCTGCGGCCGGTGCGGCTAGGGCTGTGCGATCCAGCCAAGGTGTTCTGAACCTGGATCTCGTCGCGCAGGAAACGCGGATCGCGATCCCAGGAACGGCTGGTCGCGCTCTCACCTACAACGGCCTGCTGCCAGGGCCGTTGCTGGAATTAGAGGCTGGTGACGCTGTACAGATCCAACTGCACAATCAACTCAGACAACCCACCAACCTTCACTATCACGGCCTTCATGTCTCGCCAGAGGGGAATGCCGACAACGTATTTCTGAGTGTTCAGCCCGGGGCCAGCCAGAGCTATTCCTTCCGGATTCCCGAGGATCACCCTGCTGGCCTGTTTTACTACCACCCCCATCACCATGGAACGGTGGCCGATCAGGTGTTCGGCGGGCTTGGTGGTGCCCTGATCGTGCGCGGTGCTCTCGACCGCATTCCGGAGGTGCAGGCCGCCCAGGAGGAGGTGCTGTTTCTCAAGGATCTCCCAGCCGATCGGGAGTCATCGATGGGTGGAGCGATGCTTGGCCGCGAGGGTTCGGTGCTCACCGTGAATGGGCAGTTGAACCCCAGGATTGAGATCCCTGCCGGGGGATTACTCCGGCTGCGATTGGTGAATGGCTCCAATGCACGCTTCTGGCGCCTGGCGCTGGAAGGGCATCGTCTTCATCTGATCGCCACCGATGGCGGTGCACTGGAGCGGCCGGTTGCGGTGGAGGATCTGCTGCTGGTACCCGGCGCACGCGCCGATGTGCTGGTGCAGATCTCACCGAGTGGCGGACGATTCCGCTTGCGCAATCGCGCCTACAACCGTGTTGGCCGGCGCATGATGGGAATGAGGCGGATGATGGCTCCCTCCCAGGGTGAGGAGACCATTGCCACGGTTCAGACCGATGGCACCACAACGCCAAAGCCGCTCCCTCAGCAACTGCTTCCCGTCCAGCCGCTCAACAATCCGGTGCGCACGCGCCGCTTTGTGATGAACCATGGCATGGCCCCAGGCATGGGCATGGTGTTTCTGATCAACGGGCAGGCCTACGACCATCAACGCATCGATACCCGGGTGCGCCTGGGTGAGATCGAGGAATGGGAGCTGATGAATACCGGGGTGATGGATCACCCCTTTCACGTGCACGTGAACCCCATGCAGGTGATCAGCCGCAACGGACAGCCGGAGCCATTCCCGGCCTGGCGCGATGTGGTGTTGGTGCGGGCGGGAGAAACGGTGCGGGTGCGGACGCAGTTCCGCGATTTCCCTGGTCGCAGCGTGTACCACTGCCATATCCTCGATCACGAGGAGCTGGGCATGATGGGCAACCTCCTGATTGAGGCCTGATCAGCGGCCCCCGCAGGATTGCCAGCCGGCGAGCATCGCCTGCAGATCCGATTCCAGGCTCTGGAGAGCTTCGATGCGGCTTTGGATCTCACCGAGCTTGCCGCGGATCGTGGCCTGCAGATCCGCGCACGTGCACACCCCGGAGCGGCGCGCGCTGAGCACGCCATGAATGGCGCTGAGGGGAAGATCCATCGCCCTGAGATTGCGTATCAGCGCCAGGTCGGCGAACACGCTCTGATCAAACAGGCGGTAGCGCCCCTCCGAGCGCGAGGTGGGCTGCAGCAGGCCCTCATCGCAGTAGAAGCGGATCGTTTTCACCGGCACGCCCGAGCGCTGCGCCACCGCACCGATCTTGAGGAGCTCATCGGCCACCGCTGCACCCATGCGTCTTGACTCTCCACCTGCAGGAGAGTGCATCGTAGGAGGACTGTGCCACCGCTCATGCGCCTTCTGCTTGCACTCGCGGCCTTCGCGCCCCTTCTGGCGCCCCCGGTCCTGGCTCAATCAGGCCATGAGCACCACGATCATGGGCAACACGCGATGCCGATGCCGGCAAGCGGCGCGAGCGACCATGGCGCCCACGGCAGCCATGGCCATGACGTTGGCCCCGCCGGAAGCACCTACGACCTGCGCTGGATCGACGCGATGGTGCAGCACCACACCGGCGCCCTTCGCATGAGTGAATTCGTGTTCAACGTCGGCTCCCCGGGAGTGGGGGCTCTGGCGAACACCATCTGGAGCGATCAAGCCCGCGAGATCAAGGCGATGGGGCAATGGCGCAAAGCTTGGTATCCCCAGGCGCCTGTGTATCCGGTGACGCTGCCGCCGGGCGGCGACCCCAACAGCTTGGCGGCGCTCAGGCGCATGTCTGCCGCGCAGATCGCGGCGATGCAGATGGCGGGAACGGCACCGAGCCCCGACACACGGGTGACTTGGTTCCTCGAGGGAATGCTCGAGCACCACGGCGGGGCGCTGCAGATGGCCCACGACGCCCTGGACAAGAGCACCACCCCCACCATCCGCCGCCTGGCGCGGGAGATCATCGTGGCCCAGCGCCGCGAAATCATTGAGCTGCGGCGCATGCTCCGCCACGACGGGCTCAACAAGCCCGCCTACTACCAGTACGACGCGCTTTTTTCCCTGTGAATCAGCACGTGCTTCACCGTTTCAGCCTCGCCGCTGTGGCCATTGGCATGGCGTTGCTACTGGGCCCCGAGGCCGGCTGGTCCCACAGCAGAGGTCTGTACGCCACCCAGGCGGAGGCTGAGCAGCGCGCCAAGCAACTGGGCTGCAAGGGCGTGCATCAGAACAACGGTCAGTGGATGCCCTGCAGCAATGAGTCGATGTTGCATAAGGAACTGCGAGAGGAATGAAGCCTGTGTCTCGCGCTCGCAGGCTGCATCGGCTTCTGGTTCCCCTGGCCGCTGCGCCTCTGCTGCTCACTGCGGCCAGCGGATCGCTCTACAGCCTGTTGCTCGAGCAGGGGGTGGATGCCTTCTGGCTGCTCAAGATCCACACGGGCCGCTTTGGACCGGTGAATCTCCAGCCCTACTACTCGATCCTGTTGGGCCTGGCCACGCTGGTGGTGATCGTCTCCGGGGTGGTGCTTCTGCTGCCGCGCCCGCGGAGCTCGGTGCGCTGACGGCAACCGCAGGGTCTGTATCAGCGCCTCTGCAACATTGCCTCCCCAAGAAGCACGCTGACAGAAGGCCCCTGCTCCAACAGTCTTCACCCAACCGTGGGCGGGTCGTTCAGCCGGGCATGACGAGGAAGGGCATCACAGCCGCCTCCACCTGTGCGCCTGACTGATCGACACTCCATCTGCACCGCCACAGGTGCCCCAGGAGAACCAACTACCCCACACCTGGTACGTCCGACCCCAGGCGCCAACGCCAGCAGCTTCGACAAGCCACAGCCATTGGAATGTTGATTGACTCATGACCCCTGGGCTGCGCCTGGGGGGGGTGATGGGCGCGCCGGCATCAGCTCACCGCAGGCACGCGGGCCACATACACGCCGTAACTGAAGAGGGATCTGAACTTTCTGTACAGAGCGATTTCTACCTCCATGTCGGCGACCACAGCACGTGCTTCGGCTGAGTGGTTGTTGCGCTCGAGGTAGGCCGCGAAGCGCTCCTGCATCGGCATGTAGAAGTGATCGATCCAGCAGTCTTCTGGAAGCGCAAAGTAGGCCTCCGGCGCATATCCAAGCTGCTCCAGAACGGCTAACTTCTCAGAAGCCAGGCCAATCTCGGGGTATTCCGTCTCCCAGTGCTGGCTGAGTTCGGCGGGCCGCTCAGCGGTGAGCCAGGTGATTTCCGAGACCACAAGCCATCCGCCGGGCTTGAGATAGCGCTTCCAGGTACGCGCACCTTCGGCAAAGCCGATGTTGTAGATCGCTCCCTCCGACCAGATCACATCCAGCGATTTGTTCTCGAAGGGAAGCGCATCGATGCTGCAACAGAGGGTCTCAATTTGATCACTAATACCTCGTTCTCGAGAGCGGCTTATAAGCGTATCGAGAAAGGGTTGCAGGAAATCAACGGCGATCACTTTGGCGTTGAGTTCTTCCGCTAGCACCATCGCTGATGCGCCGGTGCCGCAGCCAAGATCTGCAATCTGCAAGGGATGCTCTCGGTTCAGTCCCGTTAGCTGCAGGGCTTTTTTGGTGCAGGCGTCGCTTCCCGGTCCCTGACGCTCGCCATCCACATGGAGATCGATCAACAGGCTCAGATCATCCAAGGGGGGATCAATCGCTCTCTGCAATTGTAGTCCGCCATAGCAAGCGCTATTGAGACTGGTGGCTGCCTACTCAGGTGTGCAGCAAAAAGCCCCAGGCCTGAGCCTGGGGCATGGGAGAGCCGGTGTCTGGAGTCCAGGCGTCAACCCTTGGTGGCTCTGACCTCCCAGAATGCCGCGCCGAGGCTGTAACTGGCGAGACCGCTCTGTTGTTCATAGCTCTGGCGTGCCTTGAGCTGGCACTCGATCTCCTTGCAGTCGATGGAATAACGCCACTGCTTGCGGCCGGGGCGGCGGTTGAGCACCAGGTCCGGGGTGATCTGATAGCCGTTGCCGTCTTTACCGGCAGGCATGCAGGTGAGCAGGTCGCCGCGCAGGTGGGCCAGGCGCAGCTGCTCGTTCAGTTCCTTCTGCTCGGAAGCCAGGAGGTCCTGCTGCTGCTTGACCTCAAGCAGGCGACTGACGCAGCTGGTGATGGCATCGGCGGAGAAGCGCGGGTCGTCTGCACCGGCACCGGCCGGGAGAACACCTGCAGTCGCAAGAAGCAACAGGGCCTCGGGGGTTCCCGGTGCCGGTTCGCCGAGTGCGGCGGGAGCAGTGGTCGTGACGGTTGCGGTCATGTGCGTGTGTGAGGTGTGAGCGAGTGGACGTGGCCTGAATTGCAAGGGGCCCCTGGCCCCCCACTGGCCCCTCAGACGCCGAGGGCCTGGATCTGGTTGAGGGCCTCGATGAGTTCGTTGCGGCGCAGGCGTTCGATGGCGGAGGGCAGGGAGGTGCGATCGATCGGGTAGCTGCGCAGCAGGGAGCGGAGTTCGACCACCGAGAGCTCATCCCAGAGGGGCGAGAGGTTTACCGGGCAGCAGGGGGCTGGCTTGGTGGTGCTCCGGGTGGGGACCTCCTCCATCCAGGGCTCTGCCGCCGCGGCGGTGGGCTGGTTGATCGGGAATTGCTGGCTGAGCTGGCTCACCAGTTGGGTCAGCCCTGTGATCGCCTGTAGGAGTGCGCTCTGGAGCTCGGTGGCGGCCAGCTCAGTGCTGAGCTGGGCAGTGGCGCAGGTGCCGATGGCACCGGTGGTGGTGGAAACGGTCATCAGACAACAACCTGGAAAACGACAGAAGGGGTGTGGAGCTTGCGCTCGCTCTTGGGGCAGTAGGCCTCCCATTCGGCGGCAAAGGGATAGGGCGTGATGCCGGTGACGTCCTGGAGGTCGACCTTCATCCCATCGATGGCGCCAGAGCCTTTGGCATCTGTGCCTTTGGCACCGGTGACGATGTGGATGTTCTGCGCGGCCTTGCTGCAGAAGTTCAGACCGGCTTCTGAGTAGGCGTTGCTGCCCACCAACGAGGCATTGCGGGCGTGGTAGTCGCCGATGGCGCTGGCGTGCAGGTGGCCAAAGAGCGTGTAGTCGACCGTGATGCCCTGGGCGGCGTACTTGCCGCTGATCTCTTGCACCGATTTCTGCACATTGGCGCCGATCTGATGGCCGTGCAGGCAGAGGAAGGTGCGGCCCATCACTTCAAAGAGGAGCTCATTGGCCTGGAAGCCGCAGAACTGGATGCCATCGGCGCCGTCAAAGCCGCGTTTGAGGATCTCGTAGATCATCAGGTCGTAGCTGTCGGTGGCGAGTGCATCGCTCCAGCCCAGCTCCTTGCTGACGCGGCTTTCATTGCCGGTGATGCCATAGACCTCCAGCTCGAACTGCTCGCGTAGATCGAGCAGAAACGCCCGCAGGATGTCCACCGCCAGCAGCGTCGCGCGTGAGCGGTTGGTGCTGTTGGAGAGCAGCTCATCCAGGCGCCGGTCGCTATTGAGAAAATCCCCAAGACAGGCGACGACGACTTTGCGGGCGCCGTAGCTCTGGCCCAATTGCTTGACGCGCTGGGCAAGCTTGGCGAGGCGCTGCGCCGCCACAGTGAAGTCGTAGCGATTGGAGGGCAGCTCGACCCGTTCGTTGAAGTGCAGATCGCTCAGTTGCACGATCAACACCGCGTCGCCGCCCTCGGGGATGCGATTGAGCGTGACGCCCTGGGTAAAGCCCCGTTCATCCAGGAGGGAGCAGAGCTCGCGGGTGTAGGCGGTGACGGCGTTCTCGATGCGGGCGTGCTCGCGGAAGGCCTTGCGCTCGATCCGGTTGGTGTCGGCCTGGGCCTGGCGGGCCTTGGCGAGGCGCACATTGAACTGGAGCAGTTCGCGGTCTTGCCCTTGATCGGGGACGGGGCAGCGGCCGGGGAGATGCCTGGTGTGCCGGCGGCGGTTGCGGTTGTGGTGTGCTCTGGAACCCATAGGGAGAATCGGCTGCGGGAGGCTATTGGCATCGGCCCTGTTCCATGGCCGCGGGGGTTGGTTTCGTGTCAGGCGATTCAGTCGCGCAGAACGTCGTGCAGCGGTAAGGGCCGTTGGCTGCAGGCAGTGCGGCAGTCGAGCCAACGTTCCAGGGGGACCTGGAGTTGCTCCGCGATCTGCTGATCTGAGAGTCCGAGGGCAACGTGCCGGCGCGCTTTGATCCACAGCTCCCGCAGGCTGTGGCTGATGCGCAGGGAGAAGCCGGTGTCGCGCAGGTGATGGAGCAGTTCCCCTTTCACCTTGGGGACGAGGTAGCTGGAGGGTCGATGCCCGCGGCTGGCGTCGTAGCCGATGGCGCCTTTGCAGAGCCCCTCATAGGCGGGACCAAGCAGGTCATCGCTGTGGAGCGACCAGCGTCGGGCAAAGCGATGGGCCTGTTGATGGGCCAGGCCGAGGTGGGCGCAGGCAAAGGCGCGTTGGGCGCGGGTCATCGGCCGGCGTAGAAGGCGTCGCCTGGACATGGGCTGGAAGGTGCGGGTGCGGGAGGCTATTGGCGTCCCGCCTGCAGCACCGCGCTCGAGCGGATGGTGGTGCTGGTGACGAGATCAGTGCGCATCAGCGGCAGCGCCTGGCGGCGCTGGGCGCGATCGATCAAGACCAGAAGCGGGCTGGGGGCCTGCAGCTGCAGGGTCAGGGCGAGCAGTCCACCCATGCAGGCGGCGCGATGGGGCAGGGCCATGGGCAAGACAAGGGAGGCGAGACGCAGCAAAGGGTTCCGGGCCCCGGTGCCCAATGCCCAGTGGCGCAGCTGCCCGCAAGGGCTCAGAGCCTGACGCCCATGCCCCAGGCGAGCTGACGATCGTTGTGCTCCTCGCTGAGCAGGGAGGGCAGATAGCGCTGCAGGATGGCGAGGACGATGGCGGGCGGCACCTGATCAGCGGCCTGCTCGATGTGGCGGTTGTAGGCCTCGGGGTCGTTGGCGGCGATGGCGGCCTCCAGATCGTCAAGCAACTGGATGGCCCGGCGGCTCGCCGCTGTGTCCGGGGCCGTGCAGGCGGCGGCAGGAGTGGCGCTCGAGGTCAGGCAGTCCATGGGGGAGGGGAGGCGGAACTGCCCAGAGGATTCCCCTCTCTCAGGCTTGGCGTGAGATCAGGTCGATGCTTGTGCTCGGTAGCCGGCTCAGAAATGCCTAAGCAGTTGGCAGGATAAATCGGTCATCGTGTTCCCTGAAGCCGTTTGTGAATCGAAGCGCAATTGCCAAGCTTACTGTTTTGATGAGTCGTGTTGATCTCCTGCCCACTGGTGATCTTGGTAAATCTTTGAGGCAATCTTCTTTGATGTTTCTGACTGTCGTCAGATTTTCACAAGTCCTCGTAATTTGTGTAAAGAATTTCTTCGTAGTCGAAGCCTAGCCACTCGCAAAGCGTTTCCTCTGTCAGATCGCTTAGGTCTTCGTCATCAACTTCTACGCAGCACTCGACCTGGTCGCCATAGACGTCAAATTGAATTCCAGCGTAATCGCTGCTTTCTTTGTCCTCGATTTCTTCGGTGAAGTAACTCGTTCCAATATGGAAAACAAATCGATTCGACATTGCCTTTGTTCAATGTGAATTGGGGCGTTGGTGGGTGGCTGTGCTTGCTTGGTCGCAAAGGATTTTAGCGTCGCCGCCTGTTAATGCGATCCATCTGAATCCATGTTTGTTTTGCCCATCCCATTCTCAAGTAGAGAAAATACCTCAAGAATTGCCAGCCACAGTTGCGCAATGGTCACTCAGGGGCACCCCATTGTGTTGTATCGCGCGCTCCTTGCCAGCAGAGCAGGCTCGTGGCTGCATGTCATCGATGAACGATCACCCTGCTCCGCTGCTGCCATGGACGACCAACTGCGCCTGAGCGTTGCGCTCAAACCTGAACTGGTGGACCGTATCGACTGTTTGCGTCAGGAGTGGGGGCTGCGCAGTCGCAGTGCGGTGCTGGAGCGACTCCTGGAGGAACTGTTGGCCTCGCCAGAACCAGACGCCCGCTGACTGCCAGCCGGATCATCGGAAACCAATTGGAGCTTTTGCGGTGACACCGCAACGCCCGCATGGGGCTGAGCCCTGATGGCGACTGCTCGTGGCACCAGCGGCTGAGCCGGGCGAGCCGGCGCTGCCACGGCTGTGGCCTGGCAAGCCCACGCCGGTGGGCTGGGGGCTGCCACAGCTGTGGGCGGTGGTGCTGGGGTGCCCGGAGCCAGAACCAGTGCAGTGATTCCTGATCGCCATGACCACCAAGGTTCTGCTCACCCACCACCACCGCGATGCAATGGAGAACGCTGCCGATCGCGGCTTCTGGATGCCCTTGCCCCTGCCGGTTGCGGAAGGCTCGCTGGATGAGCTGATGTATCTGACTGCCGTGAGCTACGGCAGCGGCCAGATCCGCGAGTTGCTGCAGATCGAGAGCTTTGAACCCTGGCGTGAGGCGGATGGCATCCAGCGTTGGTTGCCGTTCGTTGGCCGCCGGATTGCCCTGCCCCGGCCGCTGCCCCTCGGCAATCGCGGTGCCCTGGCGGGTTGGTTGCCGCGTCAACGGGAGGCGGTGCAGATCGTCGATCTCGATGCCCTGCTTGCCGCCAAGCGGCTCAGTGATGTGTTGCCAGGTTCCGGCGCCTGTTGCCATCTGCCGCAGGGAATCCCGGCTCTGACGCCGCTGGTTTCTGCTGAGCCCATGTCAGGACTCGCCGCCTGACGCCGTTCGCTCGTCGTGGGCCTTGTGCTTCTACGCTGGATCCATGACGAGCGTGCATGAGATCGAGACAGCCGTGCAACGGCTGGCACCGCAGGAGCGGGCTGAGTTTCGCGCCTGGTTCGAAGCCTTTGATGCCCAGGAATGGGAGCAACAGATGGCTGATGATGTCGCCAATGGCAGTCAGGTTGATCTATGCGCCGCTGGTGGCGCTGCAGCGACAAGATCAAGCGGCCTGATCAGGCCCTGAGCGATGGACCAGGCGATCAGCCCGCGTTGATCGCTGACGCCCGTCTTGCGGTAGAGGAGGCTGAGTTGACGCCGGATGGTGTCGCGTCGCTTCTGCTGCAGGGCGGCAATTTGGGTGGCGTTGTGCCCGCGGCCGAGGAGCTGGATCAGCTCGCGTTCCCTGGGGCTGAGGTCAGGTTCCTGCGAATGGCCTGAACGGGGCGTGAGGGCGTGTGAGCGGGCCTGTTGGAGGGGCGCTCGGAAGTGGGCATCGACGGTTTGCTGACCATGCAAGGCCTGGATCAGGGCGCGGAGCACGGTGCCGCTGCCACCACTGCGCTTGGAGCAGAGCGCATCGAGCCCGGCGCTGTGCAGGGCCGCCAGACGTTCGGGGGCGGTGGTCTGCGGCAGATAGGCGAGGAAGCGGCAGGTGGCTTGGGGGAGATGGTGATGCAGCTGGTGCATCAATTCGAGTGCGCCACCATCGGCGAGGTCGTCATCACAGATCACCAGCAACTTGTCGAGGTCTGGTGGCACCCGGGCGAGCAATTCGGCGATCGACTGCGTGGCGAGATGACAGCTGGGCAGGAAGACCGACCCCATGGCGATGAGTTCATTGTTCGGGCTGCAGATCGCCACGGTCCAGTCCTCTGCGGCTTGGGCAATGGCGTCTTGCAAGCTCCGCAGGTTGGAGCAGATGGTGTTGGGACTCATGCCGGCGATGGAGGCGTGGCAGATCGATCGCACAAGGCGCCTTTGTTGATGGTGGGGCGCTGGGGTGGAGAAGGATCAGCGGCCTTTTTGCTGTAGCCATGCGGGCCGCAATCGCGCCATGATCTGAGCCGATGCGCGGTGTTTTATGCAGTTTCTGCATCACTGTTCATCGCTTGGCGCAGGCTGGCGAGCGCCTGGTCATGGAGTTGGCCGAGTTCCTCACTGCTGATGCCTCCCAGAGAGCGGCGCAGCTGGGCGGGACTGAGGGCCGGCCGGCGCAGGTAGCGGTTGCGGATCAGGCGTTGTTCCCGTTCGCTCAGGACGCTGAGGATGGATTGCATCCGGGCGTTGTGATCCGCTTCTGCCTCTGCTTCTGCCTCGGTGTCCGCTGCTGAGGGTTGGTGTTGGCCAGCGGCGAGGTGATGGCTGCGGCTCCAGTCGGCGTCGTCCTCACCGGCGTTGTCGATGGACACAGTCTGTGTCGTGTCCCATTGCCGGATGAAGCTGGTGAGCTGCTCGGTGGTGAGCGGTTTGCCGTGGAAGCGCAGCTGGTCCGCCAGCCAGCTCAACGCCGGGGTGGTGCCATGGGCGGCGAGGTGTTGCTGGCTGAGGCGCAGGGCCTTGAGCACAATCGCGGCCTTCTCGGCGGGGATGCGGATCGCCCGTTTGCAGCGCTGCTCAAAGTCATGGAAGCCGCGCCGAATCCAGAAACTGGCGTAGGTGGAGAAGCAATAGCCCTTGGCGGGATCGAACTTCTCCGCCGCCCGCATCAGGTTGAGAGCTCCCTCCTGGAGCGCATCGGCGGTGGTGTCGTTGTGGGCAGGAAGGCTGGAGCGATGGCGACCCCAGGTGTGGGCGACCAGGCTGAGGTTGTGACGGACCAGCTGTTCGCGGGCGCGCAGAGCGCTCTGGCGGACGGGCTTGGGGGCATGGGATGGGCCACCGGGGTGTTGCTGCCAGCGCTGGATGCGGCGGGAGAGTTCGAGCACGGTGCGCTCACACAGGGGCCTGTGACGGCTGCTGCTGCGCAGCCAGTTGGACACAGAACTGGCCTGGTGTACGGGATGGGCCTGGACTGCCATAGCGATGCAATGGGAGCGACAACTGCTCAGAGGATTCCCCGCAATCGCACGGTTGCGCGCCCTGCTGCGCCTGCGGTAGTGCGGAGGCCAAGACGCAGGCCTGGGGTTGTGGTGGCGATCTGGCCCCAACGGCCGCGCTTTGTGGCTGGTGGTGCGTGCGGAATGCCCCAGCTGTGGGGTCAGATGGCCCGCACCGGTGTGGGCAGTCCGCCTGCAGTGGTGGAGGCAGTGCGCCCCCAGCAGTGGGTGCAGATGGCACCACCATCTATATCTCTGAAAAATCAGAGAAAAAAGAACAAACCAAAAGCGCGAGCAGGTGGTTTGGATGGGGCTTTCAGCCAGGCAGGTTGAGGCGTGAGCAGCTGTTAGGGCCGGTGCCCATAGCCTCCCGTGTCCATTCAAGGATCGCTGCTGCTGCTTCCTATGCGCTTTTACGCCGTTCGCACCGAGGCCATTGAGCTGACGCATCAGGCCTTGCAGAAGCTCGATGAGAAGCGCACCGGTTCAAGGCGCCCGAGCCGTGCCCTGCGAGTGGCGACGCTGTACGGCCATCTGCAGTGCAGGGCTCAGGGCGGGCAGCCGATTCGCCTGGGTTGTCGCGAGCTCGCCAGTGCCTGGCATCTGCAGCCCCGTGAACTGAGGGCTGATCTGCAGGATCTGGCTGCGATCGGCTGGTTGAGTTACACGAGCAGTTCATCAGGGCTGTGCATTCGCCTGCATGACGCCGATGCGGTGATGTCAGCTGAGACGGAGGGTCAGGAGGGGGCAAGCGCGGCTGATGACCGCGCCAGGCAGGACGTCGGCCCCAGGGAGGGTGCTCTGCCGCTGGTTGTCTCTGAGTCGCCAGAGCGCAGGGCCGCAGCGAGTGATTGGATCAGCCGGTTCACGGCGCTCTACAACGCGCACAAGCCGGCGGCCTGGCCGGCGTGCAACAGCAGCTGCGCGGTCCTGGCGTCACGGCTGCAGCAGGCGATTCTCCAGGCCGGTGGCGCAGAGGCGTTCTGGGCTGTTCTGATCCGTGCCCTGCGGGGGATGCCTGAGTTCTGGCGTCACACCTACCCGGAGGGCCGCAGCGGCGTGGAGTGCGCCAGTGCGCTGCTCAAGGTGGATCGCGGATCAGAAGGCCGCGGAGTGGAGCACTGGCATGTCTTCTGCTGGGGGGATGGTGTGGATGTTGGTGGTGATGTTGCTGGGGCCGCTGCGGGTGAGAGCGATCTGCAGAAGGCGCATCGGCTCCTCTACTGGAGCCGTGACCACTGGCATGGCCGCGGGATTGAGACATCCAAGCTGGATCGCCGCGAGAAATGGCGCCTGGCGGAGTTGCTGGAGGCAGAAGGAGAAGGAACGCCAGGCACCGCCGCCGAACAGTTCAGCCAGCCGCCGCGTCAGCACTGAGGCCGCGGGGCGAGAGCGCCCTGACCAGGGCGTTGTTGTTGCCCGCACCGATCTCCCTGACCACCAATCTCCCTGACCACCCCGAACTCCCTGCCCTTGACTGCCACTTCCACTTCCACTTCCACGCTTCCTTCCACTGTCACTCCCATTCCGACTGTCACACCGGCGCAGGACCCGACGTCCGCTCAGTGCACGGATCCCTCAAATGCGGCTGAGCTGGAGCAGGGGATCCCTGGAGGCTTTGATCCAGCGCTGCTGCAGCGTCTGATCGATCAAGGGATCTTCCTTGAGACCGCAGCCGGCCTGGTGGCAGCTGCGCCAGCCGATGCGGCGCCGGAGCCGGTGTTGGTGGAGCACGAGAAGAACCTGCTGGCGGCTGTCCTGGTGGGCCCAGGCGATCAACGGGAGCGCTGGGGCCAGTTCCGCCGCGCCATCGGGCTGCGCTTTGACGAGCTGGTGCCCGGTTCGCTCTGGAGCCAACCGGGGCTACGGGCGCTGGCGCTGGAGATCGATGAACTGTTCCGAGGGCAGCGCGATGTTGCCGTGCTCAATGCAACAGCGATTCGAGAAGACCTGCAGCGCCGCGCCCTGGATGGACGCTTCCGCGGCTCGCTGCAACAGCTGGAGGAAGCGCTCAGGGAGGTGATCGCCTGGGGGGAAGACGGTCAGCCCCATCCGGAGCTGGAGTTCAGTCTTGCTTGTCAGTTATTCCAGAGCGCCAAGGCGCGGGCGGTGTTCTATCCCGGCCTGCGCCGCTTGATGGCCCGCGAGCAGCGCGATGGTGGCATCGACGCCGAACTGGAACGCTGCCGTGAGCTGCTCAATGAAGCAACGGCGATCACCGCCGGGCGCTTCCGGAGTCAGATGGAGATCTGCAGCGCCGCTGATGCGGCAACGGAATGCATCGCTCTGGCTTCCCTGCCAGAAGAGCAACGCCCCCAACCGATCTCCACTGGCATCCCCTCATTGGATGTGGACATGCGCGGCGGTGTCTTGCCTGGGACGGGCGACAGCACCTGGGTTCTGGCGGCCCGCTCAGGTGTGGGCAAAACGACGGTGGCGATCGCTGCTGCGATGGGTCTGGCGATCAACGGAGCGTCTGTTCTGGTGCTCTCCTGTGAACTGAGCCAGCGTGCGATTGGCGCCAGGCTGCTGTCGCACTACTGCCGGCGCGCCAGCGGTGGTTTCTCCTCCCGGTATTCGAGCAATGCCCTGGAGGGCCGCGCGGAGGTGATCGCCGGCCGGGATCTGGAGCGTCTGCAGCAACTCTCGTCCCAGTTCGCTGAAGGGATCGCCCCCAATGGTGAGCGGATGGGCCGGGTGCTGTATCAGAGCCAGTTCGCCGCGACGGCAGAAGAGCTGGCGGCGCTGGTGGAGGACTGCAAGAGCGCCCATCCCGAGCTGGCGGCGGTGGTGCTCGATCACTTCCATGCGATGGGCCCGACCGCGGGCTACGGCAGCAACACGACGGCGGAACTGGCGGCGCGGGCGACGACGATCAAGGCGATGGCGGGCCGCTGTGAACTGGATGTGCTGGTGGTGGCGCAGCTGAACCGGGGCGCCTATGGCAACCCCAGCGGCCCGGATGTGTCGCACCTGGCAGGGACCTCGGAACTGGAGCGTTACGCCTCAGCGGTGTGGCTGATCGATCGCCCCAAGGCCGATGAATTCGGCAAACCGCAAGCGGGTGTGCTGGAGGTGCATCACGGCAAGGCGAGACACGGCCAGCTCAGCGGTGAGGACGACTGCAGCAAAACGAGGATCCGGCTCGATCGCGGCCATTGCTATCTGGAAGCCGATGAGGCCCGTCACCTGTTTGCCGGCCATGACCTCTACCCCGGTGTGGAGTGCCTCTGATGGTGCCTGTGACGCGTAATCGCAGTGGTCCTCCCGCCTCGCTGGTGACGCCGGCGTTGCTGGAGCAGGTGCGCGAGCGGGCGCAGATCGTGGATCTGTTTGCCGCCGCTGATCTGAGGCGAGCCGGCCGGGAGTTTCTCGCCCGTTGCCCCTGGCATGACGACCGCCGGCCCTCGTTGACGGTCAGCCCCAAGCGCAACCGGGTGCATTGCTTTGTCTGCGGCAAGGGCACCGATGCGATCGGCTGGCTGCAGGAGCAGCAGGGGATGAGCTTCCAGGAGGCGGTGCTGGAGCTGGCGCGGCGCACGGGGCTGACGGTGGCGGAGGGTGACCCGGCGGCGCAACGGCGCTTTGAGCAGGAGTGGCGCGAGCGCAGGGCGTTGATGGCGCAACGCAGCGAGCAACGGGCCCGGTTTCAAGACGCGCTCGAACAACAGTTGCAAGAGGCAGATGGAGCTGGTGAGGCGGCGGCCTATCTCCAGTCCCGGGGCATCAGCGTCGACTCAGCGCGGCAATGGCAGCTGGGGACCGCGGGCGGACGTCTGATGATTCCTCTACAGGATCCCGCCGGTCAGGTGGTGGGTTTCTGCGGCCGGGCGATGGGGCAGCAGCAACCGAAGTACCGCAACAGCGCTGGCGATCTGCTGTTTCAACGCAATGGTCTGGTCTTTGGCCTGGATCAGGCGGCTGAGGCGATCCGCAGGGAGGGAACGGCGCTGCTCGTGGAGGGCCCGTTGGATGTGATTCAGCTGCATCAGGCCGGCTTTCGACATGCGGTGGCCTGTCTGGGCACGAGTGTGTCGGCGATGCAGCTGCAGCTGCTCAGGCGCCACGGCCTGAAGCAACTGCTGATCGCACTGGATGGCGATGCGGCCGGTCAGGCCGCCACGGAGAAGCTGCTTGTGCAGTTGCAGGATGCGTTGTTGGGCGATGGCCTCCAGGCGCTGGTGGTGCCGTTGCCTGAGGGCCAGGACGCCGATGGTCTGCTGCGCAGTCCCGGTGGCATCGCGGCCATGAAGGCATTGCTGGCCTCGGCGCCGCACTGGCTGGAGTGGCGGCTTGCGCGGGTGCTCGCACCCTTGAGCTCGGCTGAGCCCGCAGCGGGGGCTGATAAGCCAGGCCAAGGTTCAGGTGCGACCCCATACACGGGCCAAGGTTCAGGTGCGGCAAGCCTGGAATGCCTCCAGGCGGTGGAGCGGGCCGGCCAGGCGCTGGTGGACCAGCTCCCCGAGGGGGTGCTGAGGCGAACGGCGCAGCAACGACTGGAGCAGGCGCTGCGCCACCACAGCGGCGTCCCGCAGGAGCCGCTGGAGGGGAGTGGCTCTGCCGCAGTGGCTGGTGGCATCCAGTCCGGTGTTGCCCGTGTTGCCCTGCCAGAGGTCTGGAGCGGCGGGCTGCTGAGCGCGCGTCAACGGTTGGAGCGCCGGGTCTTGCGTTTGTTCATCCATGCACCGGACTGCCGCGAGCTGCTCGGTTGCCTGGCGCTGGAGGATCCCGCAGCGGCCGTGGCGATGGAGTGGCTGCGTCAGCTGGCGGCTGTGGCGGCGGCAACTGATCTTGCGGCGATGGTGCTGCCGCTGGCGACGCAATTGCCCGGCTCGGTGGCGGCGTGGCTGAGGCAGGCAGCAGCCCCCGGCCCTGAGGTGATCGCCTTGTTGCAACGGGACCCGCAGGCGGAACTGCAAGCACTGATCGAAGCCTTGGAACCGGTGACGTGAGCGCGTTGGTAACGGCGCGAACGCCATGGTGGTTGACGCCGGGTCTAAGAAGGAGATGTAGCAACAGCTACCAAGCGTTCACTCCACCACTTGCGTGGAGCGCAGTTCGATCCAGGCCAAGGAACGGGGACCTGGACTTGCTCCGAGGAACTGAATCATGACCCTGACCTATCGCGGCCAGACCGTCCAGCAGCGCCACGCTGCCGTGACGATGACCAAGCCTGCCCTGACCTACCGGGGCCAGGCCGTGGCCGAACGCAAAGGCGCAGCAACAACGGCAGTTCACCCTGCCCTGACCTATCGCGGCACGACCTATCGCAAGTGAGCGGTACTGAGGCGATCTGCCGCCCGAGTCAATTGCTGAGCCCCGCCCGGAGCGGGGCTTTTTTGATGGCAAGCCCTGCGGCTCAGAGCACCGAGACGGTGACGCCGGGTGTGCCCTGCAGCTTGCGGGCGATGGCATGGGCGCGCTCAGCGGGAATCAGGCGCTTTGTTTTGACGGGTTTGCCGCGCTTGCCGATCCACTGCAGCTCATAGGGGCTGGTGCCGCCTTTGGGGACACCGGGCGCGTAGCGATGAATGCAGAGGAAGCGGATCGGGCAGGAGAGGGGTTGAACAGCGCAGGCCATGGAGCGGAAGTGCGAGGGACACCACAGGTGAGGCACGGCCGCGCAACCCTCAGGCAAGGACACCCCGCAGGGGTGCATGGCTCGATCCTTGCCGGGTGAGCAGGCCCGTGGCTGGATGGGGTCAGACCTCGCGCTGCTCTGTGGGCCGGCTGGGCTCAGTTTTCCTCCCGTTCTGATGAATCCGATGACACACCTTCATCGCTGCTGTCAGGGCGATAAAGCTGCAGCGCTGGAAGAACCCGTCCAGCTGACTTTGACGCTTCAGCCCGCAGTGCTCGATCAGGTGGAGCAACTGAGGTTGGAATGGGGCCTGAACAGTCGCGCTGCCGTGGTCGAGCGCTTGCTGGTGGAGGTGTTGATGCCGATGGTGTGAGTCTTCAGGCCAACTGGCGTTTGCTGTGTTCTGCTGAGGACTGAGTCGGTGCAGAGGTGAGGGGTCGTGTTCCGTCGCTGTTGCCGGTGTTGCCGCAGGCGCTGGCCTTGGCGTGGGCAGGGCTGGTGACTACGCAGGTGGCAGCGTCACCGTCCTGGGCTGGATCCCAGGACAGGCAGGGTCAATTGCCAGCTCAGGTTCAGCCTCTGGCCCGTGAGCTCCAGGCTTATGGCTTCCAGATCCGACTGGCGCCGCCACCCAAACGCGGTGCCTATGGATTGTTTGACAGCAAGAGCCGAACGCTGTGGATTGCACCGGTCACGATCCCTCTGGGGATTGCCCGTCAGACCTTTCTGCATGAGGCGGTGCATGCCATCCAGAGCTGCCCGTCCGGTCAGTTGACGCCCCTGGGAGTCAGCGGCCCTTTGAATCCGGTGGTGGAACGTGAGATCAGCGCGATCCTGCTGCGGAACTATCACCACACCAACCGCTTGCTCGAACGTGAGGCGTTTCTGATGCAGGCCCAGCCAGATGCAGTGCCCCGCCTGCAGGCGCTGCTCAAGCGTCGCTGCAAGAAGTCTTCCCGCTGAGTATCCAGCTGCTCAGGCTTTGCCTCGTCAGCCAAGCTGCAGCAGCCGGATGGATGACGCCTGGACCAGTGAAGTGGGTCACGTCATCTCAACCGAGCAGGAGAGCCGCTCGGGGGGCGTGAGCACCGCGCAGGAAACCCTCGACGCTGAGATCTTCATCGATGTCAGGCCAATGGATGCCAAAGCCGCCACCAGCCGGTTCCCAGTTCCGGCGCTGCTCGGCAGTGGCATGCAACAGGCGGGGATACCAGACCATCGGTACGGAGATGGTGCGTCCGTCTTCTAGATCAACCGTCAATTTGTCGTCGGTGCAGACGACATCAGCAACACGTTCGCCTGGGTTAGCCATGCCAAACCTCCCATGCCTTGAGAAGCGTAGATGCAGGTCTCGATTCGCTTCTCGAGTTGCTTGGGTTGATGAACCAAAGACTCTTGTTGGACCCCCCGGCGGCGGGGGATGAGGATGCCACGCGGCGCAAGGGCTGCGCGAGCCGATCAAGGCGCGATGCGCTGATCGGCCCTTGCCCTCGCGTGTGGGTTTTATTCCTCGCCGCCACCGGGGTGGGTGGTTTGGGTTCTGATCGCATGAATGGCCTCCCGCGACTGCGGTGGCCCGGCGCATTGAGGCCGCTCTGAGGCGCCTGAAAGCGGCTGTGGTGGCTGCGTTGGTGGCGTTTGGTGTTGTGCCTTGGTCTTATTGAAATAGCGTCACTGCTGCTGCCTCAGGTGTGGTGAATCAGGCGCATTAAGTTCTAAGAAGAGGGGCAGAAATAGACCGGCGGCACTAGCGCATAGTACGCCTGTATTGATAGAATAAGAGGATGCTCGAGGGAGGGCGTTACGCCCAGCGAATCCCTTGCTGCTGCTGTCTTTTGCCTTCTAAACATTGGCTCTCAATCTTTGCTCTGGTGCCGCCGCATTGGCGCCGCCTGTTGTTTCATCAGATCCCTTGTCTGGTTGCACGCAACTGGTGATGGTGGCTGGTGGCGGCCGTGATCTCACCTGGCCGGTGGAGCGTGTTGCGGCCCATCTGCTTGAGGTCTCCTGTGGCCGTTTGGTTCAGGCCTTGTTCCATGGCGCAGCCCGCGGCGCCGATCAGGCGATTGCCGCTGCCGCTGAGCAGCTGGGTTGGCCCCAGTGGCCCTGCCCGGCGCAATGGGATCGCCATGGCCGCTCGGCCGGCCCAATCCGTAATCGGCTGATGCTTGTCACAGCGCTGGAGCGTGTTGCGGCCTTGCCGCAGGGCTGCGGCCTGCTGGTGATCGGCTTTCCCGGCGAGCGGGGCACGCGCTCATTGCTGGAGCAGGCCCGGTGCATGGCGCAGCGTGCCAGTTCCTTTCGGGTCGCGGTGCTGCAGATCCCAGGGGCATAGCCCACCACCCCACCACCCCACCACCCCTCACTTCTCTTCATTCCCTTTTCTCTCCTCACACCCCCATTCACCGATGTCTGTTGCCATTCCCCTTGCTTCCCCTCCGGCAGAAGCCGCCAAATTGCCCAGCCTCTGGGAGCTCGGCAGTGCCCTTGAGGCCGAAACCCATTGGATCGCCCAGCTCGCAGAACGCCTCGATACAGGTGATGAGGACGAACGTGCCCTTGCGATTGCCGATCTGGAGGACTCTCTCGCCTCTGAGGAGCACCAGCGGGAGGCGTTTGTGCGTAAGGCCGATGCCACCTGCTGGGTGATTGAACGTCTCCGCGCTGAGGCCAGTTACCACCAGTGCCAATCGAAACGCTTTGCTGCGCTGGCCAAAGGGGAGGACAACCGCGCCGATGCCCTGGAAGCCACCCTGGTGCATCTGCTCGATCGGCTGGAACCCGGCGCCAGTGCCCACCGTCTCCACGATCACTGCCTCCGCTCACGGCTGACAGAAGCAATTGAGATCGATGACGCCAGCGCCTTGCCCGCTGAGCTGCTCACGATCCAGACGACAAGCACCCCGAACAAAAGCTCGATCAAGGCCCGCATTCGCGCCGTGATTGCAGCAGCCGTGGCGGGCCTGCCCAAACCAGAAGCGGCTCACCTTGCCTTTTCGCTGGCTGCCACAGCGGTACCCGGCGCCCGCCTGATCAAACGACGCCACTGGTCCATCACCTGAGGCCACGGGCCTCCTTGCGATTGGGTTTGCAGCAGCGGGCCGGGGTTGATTCATCGATCCGGCCAGGCACTGCAAGCCCCATTTCCACTCCTTTCTCTCCAGTTCTCTCCACTCACTCACTCACGCCCTGAAATCTCGCCATGGCCATCACCTCCACAGCTACCAACGCCCAAGCCAGCAAGTCCGCAAGGCCTTCTGCCAGCGCCGGAGCCGAGCGCTCCGCCATGCCGCGACTCCTCCAACGCCACCCCTCTGCGTTGCAACTGCTGCGCGAATCGCTCCAGCAGGAAGGCGACGCCACCACACCCGCTCCTGCTGCGCCTCCGCACGTTGCAGCTGCTCCAGCTAAAGCAGACCCTGCGAGCGATGTAACCCCAGGATTCAGCGCCCGCCAACGGGAGTTGCTCGCCGCCCCGCTCGATCGCGCCAAGGTGCGGCAACGGGAGCAGGGCCGGATGCGGGTCAGCTACTTGGAGGGCTGGCAGGTGATTGCTGAGGCGAACCGGATCTTTGGTTTTGATGGCTGGGACCGGCTCACCTTGAACGCCAGCTGCGTGGCGGAACACGAGCGGCCGGTGGGGCGGGACCGCAAAAGCGGCTGGGGTGTGACCTACACCGCCCGGGTGCGGATTGTGGTGATCGCCGGTGAACGCTGCTTGATCCGCGAGGGTTCCGGTGCCGGCCATGGCATTGATCTGGATCAAGGTCTGGCCCATGAATCAGCGCTCAAGGAAGCGGAGACCGATGCGACAAAACGGGCGCTGATGAGCTTTGGCAACGCCTTTGGCCTGGCGCTCTACGACAAACAACAACGCCAGGTGAGCAGCGGGATGGAGCAGGGCCAGGCCCAGAGCCAGGGCCAGGCAACCAAGACCGCTCAGCAACAGCCCGAGCCGGTTGCTGCCCCCCTGGAGCCAGCGGTGATCACAGGGCTGCAGACGCGGATCAAGGCGCTGCCCCCGGCGAGGCTGGAGGCGTTCTCCAGGGGCTTCCGTGCTGCGTTCCAGGTGCCTGATGCTCAGCCCTCATTGGCGGGACTGATCACGACCAGCGCCCATCAGCGCTGGATCGAGGGGTTCCTGGCGGAGGAGGCCAATACCTGAACCTCCAGCACTGACCCTTTGCCCGGGAGCAACAGAAAAGGCCGGCCAAGGGGCCGGCCTGGACTGGGGCCTCAGCAGAGCTGGGAGGAGGAGGCCTGGATTGCCTCGATCAACGCCTCCTGCTCGGCCTCAAGCGCCTGATCGATTTCATCGATGCGGGCGAGGAAGGAGGCGATCACCGGCATCACCTCCTCTTCCAGGCGGGTGATCTCTTCTTCTCCGTAGGGGTGATCAATCCAGGGCCTGGGGATCAAGAGCCCCCTGGCGGAACGAGAGGAAAGGATCCACTCCACGGCGCGGTAGCAGGACTCAACCAGGGCGATCGGATCACCTGGAGAGGCGGAGATCAGGGAATGAAAGGCCATGAGCAACTGACGCCTGATGGCGCAGCGACGGGACGCCTGCAGGAACACCCCGCCCGGCAAGGGGCGAGTCCATCCGCTGATGCGCGGTGAGCACCGGCCCCGCCGGGGCGATCGCGCCAGAGCAACCAGCCGATTCGCCTCGCGTCAGCCCTTGCCCAGGGGTGACCCTGGAGAGGCCCGGCGCAGCGTTTCTTGCGGTGCCTCCGGGTGTTGGTGCTGCCGATGTCCCCTGCCCTCGCGGTCCGGTGGCGCAGTGCGCTCACCGCGCAGTCACCAGAGCGCCTGCCATGGCGATGGCGTGCCCACAACCAGGATGCCCACCGGTGCGGGGTTGGCAAGGATCAGGCCTGGCCGCGGTCTCTGCAAGGCGCATCTCTCGGTGCGATGCATCAAGCGCACCTCACGGTGCGACGCGGTCCCTGCCACCCCCACCCCAGCGGGCCTTGGACCTGGGTGTTCCACGCCAGTTCTCTCCATGGCACGTTCCTCTGCTCCCTGCTGCGAAGTCCGCTTCCTGGTGCTGCACACCTACCCGGATGGCATCAAGGCCTATGGCCATGAGCGGCTCACCATCCCGATCGGTCGGCGCGGCAAGCCGGTCAAAAAGATGCGCCTGATCCCTGCCGAGAGGGCCCATGCCCTGGCGCGGAAGCTGCAGGGCCGCTTCGGCACCACGGTGTCAGTGCTCTGAGGGCGATCGCTGATCGCCCTGGCCGGGAGGCGCATCAGCCTCCCGGGGTTGTCTGGGCGTATCAGCTGGAACTTGCCTGGATCCCTTCCTGGCGGCAGTGTGAATCCACCCCTGGGGTTGTCCCCGCATGAGCTGGCAGGAGTTCGAACGGCTGGTGGACGATGCCGAGAGCGACCGGGAGCTCCGCTGGGTGTTGCGCCACTGCCGCAGCGCCGAGGACCTGGTTCTGGCCGCCCGCAAGCTCGGCTACCGGGTGACGCGGGTGGATCTGCAGCGGGCGATCGAGGAGGAGCGGCAGGAGCAACGCGGTGATCGTCCGGTTGCAGCAGCAGCTGACGCCACCGCGCTGACCGGTGGCTGGGATGACGCGCGGGAGCGGTTGTGATCACCACTCCGCTGCACCAGCAGAAACAGAAGCTGCGGATCACCTACCGGGTGCTCTGGCCCAATGAAACCTCCCGGGTGTTCATCTCCGATGCCAGCCGAGCTGACGCCCAGCTGCAGGTGGAGCGCTGGCAGGCCTGGCGATCCTTCACCCGCTCGCAGTGGTTCCCGGCACCCTTGACCGCAGATCAGATGCAAGAGCAGGTGGAAGCAGATCTGCGTCAATCCCATCCCCGCGCTCTTGATCTGGTGGTGGAGCGAATCGAGATGGTGCGCCGCTGAGGGCGCAACGAGGAGCGCGATCGCCAATCTCGTCTGGTGCTGATGCGCTTGGCGCCAAAGACCAGCTGTTGCGCTGCCAGACTCATCGGTCTCATGCTGCTCCGGTTGCCAGCCATGACCGTCAACATCGAATGGCAGGACCAGCACGGCCGCTGGCATCACCTTCAAAGCCAGCAGAACCAGACCGACGCCTATCGCGTCGCCATGCGCCGGGCTGAATCCACCGGCAAACGGCATCGCCTGGTCGACGACTCAGGTCGATTGCTGGAGCTGCTCGCCGCCTGAGCTTGCGTTGAAGCGCTCCCGGCTGATCCAACGGCTCAGCCCCTCAGCTGCAGTGAGCGGCTGCGGCAGCAGAGCGGGGACCATGGGCGGGAAAGGTGATCACGAACCCGCGATCGGCTTGAGAGCAGAGAAGAAGGCCAAATCTGCATGGTTACGATTAGGCAAAGTTGCCACCTATGTGGTTATTACGGGCAAGTCGGCTTGCCCTCACCGCTCTGGCGGCGATGTAGATCGGCTGCCCAGCCGAGAGCATCGTTGTATCGCTAGCTGTGGGCGAAGGGTGCATCGTTCACGGGTTCTGAGCGCTTGGACTGTTCTGCATGCGGTGTTCCAGCTGCATCCATCGCGCTCTGTAGGCCTCCAGGCTGATCGTCCCGGCAGCCAATTGATGATCGAGTTTGCTCATCTCCTGAAGTGCGTGAGCTGACTCTCGCTCACTGGCGCCTGCTTCCAGGCCTGGATCCTGTGACCCTGGCTCCGGGAGTTCTTGCTTGCGGAGTTTGTCCTTCACCCAGCCGAACGCGGAACCCATGGCTTCGGTGGCGCTTCCGGCAGCGCTGCCAACCACATCACCGACGGCACCCATGGCCTGACCCAGGACTCCTTCTTCCTTTCGGTACCTCTCACATAGCTCCTCGGTTTGCTGCAACTGGTGGCTCTGATTCAGCGCAGCAAGTAACTGGCTGAGGGTCTGCTTCTCGGCTGGATGAAGAACGCCGTCCGCTGCTGCAATCAAGCAGAAGCAGTGTGCAAGAGCTTTTGAACACTCCTCATCGCCAACGGTGCTCAGCTGGGCCAGTACCCCATTGAGATCGGCATGCACCTTCCCGGCAAGGCCTTCCAGTTGTTCGGGACTGAGCTGCAGCTGCCTGAGGAACGTGAGGTAGACCTCATGCTCCAGATCGCTGAAATCACCATCAGCTAGAGCCAGGGCCACGAGCCCTTCCACCATCGCCAATGCGGTGGACTCATCTGTTGTGACCTTGGCCTGAAGTCGAAGGGCCTCCTCTCTCAGCCCAGCCTTGATGCGTACTTCCTGGCGAACCCGGCTTCCCATCGCTCGGGTGGCTGTGTAGTTCCATCCCGCAGACAGGGCCACACCCACAACGGGGACAGCTGTTTTGAGAATGCCTTTCTGGGTCACACTCCTGGCGATGCGAGGACCCAGGACACGGTTGACAGCCGACTGGATTGCCTTGGTATTGCCATGAATCAGCCGATACAGCTGGGCACGCATCACCTCGGGACCCAGGGCTTTGGCACCGATGCCACCGACCTCCGCCAGCTTGACGCCATAAACCACGGCGAAGATTCCCAGTAGATCTTCTGGATCCGAAGCGTCGAGAGGAATGCCGTAGAGGAGGTGCAAGTCGTAGACGAGCCTGAGCTGCAGCCGAACGGTGTAGAGCACTTCTGCCATGACGGCGGACACGGCCATTGGAATGCCAACGCCGGCGGTGAACACCGCACCGCTGGCTGCAGCACCGGAGAGACTTCCGGCGATAGCGGACGTCTGTTCAGCCAGTTCGCAGAGCTTGCCCGCAATCGCTTCGGTGGGGAGGCCCGGGTATTTGCTCCGTAGCCAGGCTTCACCGCCCTGCTCGATCACCCGTTCCTGGTATCCGCGAAGGCAGGCCAGGAGAAAATCGTTAAACCAACTACCGCTTTTGATCGCATCCCAGCCAAACGCTTGAGCAGTCTCTTTGAGATCATTGATCTCATTGAGAATGGCAGATCGGAAATCAGCCGAATTTTGAGCAAGTTCTTCTGGCGAGGATTGGATCGTCATAAGGTTTAGGGGACGGATGTTGCAAGTGGCCGAAGCAGGTCAATGGGCTCGGTGAACATGAAAGAAGATGAATCGTGGCTGGCACCCTCCGCTACGTCGCAGCCAGTCGGTAACTGGACGGATAAACTTTGATGCGACCATCGCTGATCATGCTTTGCAGTTGAATGCCGGATATTTCTGTAATGCGTCCGCTGGTGTCAGGAAGAAGGATTGAGTGTCCATCAGGAAGGCGCTCGAGGAGGCCAAATGCAACCGTATCTAGCTCCAAAGGGGATGCAACGATGGGTGATGTCCTAACGAGAAAACGCTTGATCTCTAGGCCTGAAGGCGCTTCAAGAATCCATGGGAAAAGTTCACCTCGCTGTCGGCGCAATGTTGTTTGATCACTGCCACGGAAAACACCATCGCTTACCTCTTGAAGGTCTAGCGACTGTGCATATTGTGCTATGACACCATATTGAGCAGAGACTCCTGGTTCTTCGCTTGGTTGAGATTGTGATTCAGATCTGCCTTGGTGGTCACTATTTATATCAGGAGAGGCACTCGGTTCATGTGGGCTATCTGCTGCACCAAGCAGGGCTGAACCCCGATATTCGCCCAGAGAGGCCTCTTCTGGCGATGGCGTGGATGAGTGAGATGCGGGCGCATCGGTGAATACAGTTTCAAAATCATTTGGCTTGAGGAAGGAGGGTATTTCTTTGTGCGCTGTGCGAATGGGTTCCTGTTCTAATTCCTTTGCGAACATCTCCTGGTGTGACTGATTTGATTGCTCAGGGCTGGTTTGGCTTGCTACTATGGACCCATGGTCGTATTCGCGTTCCTCTGGATTCGTAACCTGGAAAGTTGATTCGGCCTGAGGTGCACTGGTGGCGGCCAACGCAAAGTTGGGAGCGGTCAAAATTACGTTATAGTTTACTCTAAAATATTCTCTTATGATTTCATCCGATCGCTCATAGCAATAAGCTGCTGCTGCCTGTAGGTCTGCACTCTGAAGATACTCGCCAATGATGATTGGGATTAAATTGGCTAGTCGCGGGCCTGGAAGTTGTTTTACGTAGATCGCGCTCGAAATCAAGGCTCCATCCTTTTCGATGGCTAGTCCAATCGGTTTTCCATCCAGGATTGGAGTTACGCGCAGATCATTCCGGAAGTAGATCGGCGCCTGCGATAGAACAATGCCGGCATTAACCGAATTGCTTTTGTCAGTTGATTCTGGCTTGATTTTGCTGACGCACTGGCCAAAGGTCTGGAGCCATTCATGCTTTGCAAAAGCTAATTGAGTGCTGTCTGGAGCGTCTGTTAATTGGTAACTCAGTGAGTTCGTGATTTCCTGAATAGTGCCTTGCTGTAGCAGGAGGTCTAGGGAGTAGCCATCAACAAAACGCAGATCGGCGCACCGATCAAGAGTCTCGTCAAAGAGCGAGTTGGTATCGAACGCCTCATCAGAAAGTCCGTAGGGAAGTTCTGTTAAAAGCTTGAGTTGCTTGGATAAAGAAAGCCAGACGCCACAGCGATCGATCACACTGTCGGTGAACCTGCGCAACAGGATCTGCAGCAAGTTCAACACTTCTGTACTCAGATCTGAGTTGAGGCTGATCGCACTTACCAAGGCAACGGCTGAGTCGGCATCAGGTCGTTCTCGCAGTCCCAGCTGCCGCCATAGCGACAAATGCCGAACTGATTCGACGACGGTTGCGATGCCAGATCCTTCAAGGCCATCGGCAGAAATGAAGACATGGAGAGGCGATGACCAGCTGCCTTGCTCTGTGAGAATCAGATTCTCAGCTTTGAACGCATCAAGAATCAGGCTTTGCTCTTCTGACTTGCTCAGTAGATAAAGCTTGTCGAGTTGTTCATAGAGCTTCAGTGCTTCAGCTCGAGGGGGGCATTCGAGTGCTGTCAGAGTGTTGAGTAGCGAAAGAAGGAGTTGGGGGCCGGGCAACGCAGCTGACACACCAAGCGCATTGAGGATGTCGTCGTTGGCTTCATTGTCAAACCGCTTTTCGATAAATCGCTCAACACCAATGAGCGGCTCTGTTTCTTCTGATCTCCTTAGTAGCTCAGCCGGCTTACATAAATTGCCACGAGTATCTGGAATGCACGCACTATTGCGGATTCGTCGCAGCCAGGAAGCAGAGATTTCGTGTCCTTCGACGAGTTTCTCTCTTAGCCCATTCGTATTTGTTTGATAGATCTCGAGCCTTGCTTTTGTGAACCAGTCTGTGGATGAAGTTTCAAGGATATAGCGCACCAATACGGCTAGAGACGTGTCGACGGACTGTTCATTTAGCCAGTGTGCGAGAATCTGCTGGTCGAAGTCATGGTCAATGATGAAGTACCGCTGTGTTGCGGAGTATCGCTCCCACTTGTAGGGAAACAAGCTGGTTTCTAGCGGCTCACCATAGTTCGACTGCAGGTGGTCAAGGAGATCTTTTGAATGCCGAAATTCATGCTTGCGCTCTGCGATTGGCGGCAGAGATTTCAGGCCTGGCTTTCCCGATGCGATCCAGCTATCCCATTCATCAGTACTACATGAGTGTGGGACTGCCCAGTAGTCGTTCGCAATGAAATGCTCGTCTGTATAAGAAGAGGGGAGAAGACCTTGAATCGTCTTCGTCTGGTCATGACAGACCCCCCTTGCAACGTGCCGGATCTTGCCTGATTGGGTGATGTAGGGAAAGTTCTTTGGAACACGGCAGTCCAGCCGTGCGCAGATGTGAGCAAGCCGTACGCACGATGCTCCGTCGAGAGTTCTACTTTCGCTCAGGCTTGTAGCGATTCTCTCAACGAGCTTTGTGGTGTCGGTGCCATCGGCCAACCCCATGCGTTGGAGTAGGGATAGAGCAGCCTCCTTCGCAGTAATCGAACTATACTTACCCTGCTGAAGTGCATAGTCGGTATCTTGGTCAACGAGGTAGATAAGCCATTCACGGTCAACAAAAAGTACATAACTTGCTAGCCAATGTAAGTCGCTCTCATCCAGCTGTGACTTTGAATTCCCTAGCCTGACCGTGCTGCGAGGTGGTACTAAATGATTCTTGTCTGCAGCGGGAACAATCGCAAGCTCATCGAGGCTGATCCCAGTTGCTGGCTTTGTGAACTCGCCAGAAACATAGACCCAGAGTCTCAGGAGTTTTTCTTTGCCTGGATTTGGTGGCGCAATCTGTTGGAGTAGGCTACAAAAAAGTACGCGACTTATCTTTTCGATCTGCTCTAGCTTCTGTAGTAGATCTACGGTTTCCCGTGGTATGGCTGTGCTGATTAGTTTTCTTTTTTTTGGGTCAAGGATACCGGTGTAAAAGCTTGATTCCCAGATGTCCTGGACTTCTTTTTCTAGCGCAATGCAGGAGCCACTCCCTTCCACGCATCCGTCGTGGGCAAGGACAATGCGCTGATGTTGTATGTGGTGAAAAAATGACTGACTGACTTCTTCGACGCATTCGTCCTCGATTCCTCCTTGGTTGGCAATGCTGAAGTAAGCTCTCGTTCGACTGCCAGATAGTCCAGCCTTCGGAATGAGTTGGTAGGCCTGAGCTCTTGAGCTCATGTCGAGTGCCTGGTTTGCTAGCCAATTGACCATGCATGACGCAGCCAATCTCCCCACGCGGGCAAGCAACCAGCGATTTGTAGGAGATGTTTCAGGATCTTTAATCTTGACCCGCGCTGGGTCCTGCATGAACGGGCCATTGCATGCAAACGGAAGATCTGGTTTGACTGATGTGGGAAGGACAACGTAGATCCCTGCACTCGCTCCAAGGACGAGTTCAACCCTGGAGGGCGGCAGAGAAAAGTCTGAGTCCGCGCCTAAGATCCTTTCGTGTTTGATTTCGTCTACGCATTCGCTAGGAAATTCTTCGGGTTCGGATCTCGCCAGGAGATACCTGTCTGACTCAGTGTCATTCAGCGAATACCATTCGCTGCCATGAACCGGTCCGGCCCCTCGGGAATGCCAAAACAGCTGATGCCCGTCCAGCGTCAACCTGCGGATATTCCTAAAAAAGAGCAGGGAGATAGGGCTCTGCTTCCATTCGGCGAGATTTTTTGCTAGTTCAGCTTGCCTCAATTTGTCTTGAATCTCAACCAGGATGCAGGTCTTATTCTGATCATTCGTGGTGTCTTCATACCAGCAGGGCAGCGTGAATCGATCTTTCTCGAAAAAGACGCTCAGGGATGGCGTCCGAATCCCAACAACAGGGCCAAGGCTGAATGTGCTTTTGAAGCCAATGCCCCTGAATCCAATGGTGTGCAGTGAGCGTTTATTTGAGTATCCAAATCTGCACAAGGATGCGAAGTGGTCTGGCTGAAAGTCCTCGCCATTGTGCGTGAACTCGAAGACGCCGTTAACCACACGAGCACTTGCTTCGGTGGCTCCTGCATCATCGGCATTCTGGAGCAGCTCAGAAAGAACATGCCTGGGACTCTGAACTTGCTTGAACAGCTGATGCCATGGCCCTGCTAGTTCAGGGTCAGCCTCAAGTTGCTGCCAACGCCGCTCTGCAGCTTGGCGGATGGGTTCGAAATACTCAGGTGGCTGTCGGTTCATGCGTCTATCTGAGCTTCAATACAATCCCGGCTTCTCAACCTTTAGCGCCGCCGAGTTCTCCAGCACGATCCGAGCGGTTTGTTCATCGATACCGCCGGGGGCGTTGACTTGCACTTCCAGGGTCATCTCGATCTGAACGCCGGGTAGGGCCTGCAGGTGTGACATCACCTCCTCCACGAAGGTGCTCATCTGCAGGCTGGCACGGGTGGGATCGAGCTTGACCGAGGCCACATAGCGCGTTGGCTGCGCTGGTTTGGATGATTCTGCGGATGTGGTTGTTGGGTCAGTGGTTGTGCCCTCGCCAGCTGGTTTCGCAACAGCCCTGCCGATGCCTGGACTGGACGGGTTTGTGTTGGTGAAGTTGCTTGCGGTGAAGCTGGACGCCCCGGACTCTGTTGCGGCGGCGGCTTGTTGGGCAGCGGCTTTGTCCGCAGCGATCTGCGCTTGGGCCACCTCGTCTTTGACGATCAGGCTGTTGAGGTTGGGCAGCTGACTGCTGGAGGCCTGTTGGGGCCGGAGGCCGTTGTAGCGACCGGTGGACTCATCGATGGCATCGGCCAGGTGGAAGGTGGTTTCGCCGCTCATCGCCGCTTGGGCGTTCACGAGAGCGTCGAGGATCACCTGATCGGTGGTGACGCGCGGCAAGTACAGGTATTTGCGGCACCAATCCACGAGCTCGCGCACCTGAACGTGGGGACGTTCGCGCCAGAGAAAAGCGTTGAGCTTGTCGCGGATGGCACGGGCACCGAGCTGGTTGGCGAGTAGGTCTTCCTGCACGCATTTCTCGCTGGCCCGTTCAGCAAGGGACCCCTTGCCGCCGCTGAGCCGCTTCTCATCCCAGTTGGCGCCATGGGGGCCCGGTTCGCTCTGGTAGGGCACCAGCAGGTGAGACCAGGTTTCGGGGATGCGGGCGTCAATGGTGCGGTTGGCGTCCTCCACCTTCGCGGCGGCTTGGTTCTCCTGGTTGACGGTGAGATTGAGCAGGAGCTTCTCATCGAGAACCCTCTGCCAGGCGCGGCGTTCGGCCAATGCCAGGAAGAGGTTGTCGAGGTTCTGCCCATCTGGTGCCAGGAACACCAGGGTGTTCATGAACTGGCGGGGGGCATTGCCTTTGCTCTGCAGGCACTGCGTAGTCCACTGCATGGCGGAGCTGAACTCCACCCCTTTGCGGTGGGTGTACTGGGCCGCGAGCAACACCAACCGGGTGGAGGGTTCATCGGGGATGCCGCTGCTGTCGATCTGAGCGGTGTGCACACCGGCGAAATCACCTCGCCTGGCGGCCTCCTTGCTGATCAGAGTGTTGAGCTCCGCCACCAGCTCGTCTTCTTGGCGCAGGTAGCTCTCGCGATAGTCTTCAGCGGTGCGGTTGAGGTTGGGGCTGGTGTCGATCCAGTAGCGGTCGCCGTCTTGCTGGATGTAGCGGCCGCGATCCCCCAGCCGCCGCAGGGCGTCGCCGAAGACAGCAATGGGTTCACCGGGCATCACGCAGGCGAGCTTCACGCTCTGGTCGTTGATGCCTTTGCGTTCACGCGTGGCACCGGGGGCCGTACCCATGTAGAGGCTGCGGGCCACACGCTTGCAGGCGCTCACCCTGCCGAAGTTGGGGTTCTCGGCATCGAGGCGGGTGGGGATCGATTGGCCGCCATCCACGTCTTGAGAAATGATCGGCTCCCACTGGTTATCGAGGAAGCGCACCAGCTCGTTCTTCACGTCGTTGTCGTCGATCGGCATCGAGCTGGGCATGATCAGCAGGTCTTTGCTGTTGCCGTTCCAGAGGCCTTCGATGGTGAGGGCGAGCAGACGCAACACACCGCGCGTGCGTTGGAAGCGATCGAGGGTGCTCCAGTCTTCGTAGAGACGGTCGAACAGTTCCGGGTGGATCGGGTAGGCGGAGGTGAGCAGGTCGCGGTAGCCGGGTTCACGGGCCTGGGCGGGGAAATCAGCCCGGTTGGCGGCGTACATGTCGCAGAACTTGCGCACCACCGCATCGCGGTTAGCACCGTCGTCCTGGGTGGTGATCGGCTCGAACAAGCGGCGCCGCACGATCTCGAAGCTCTCGTTGCCGGTGGCCGGACGCCACTGGTAGGCGAGACGGGTGACGACGTTCTTGAGGCCGTTACAGGCCAGCTCGCCATTGCTACCGCCGATCTCATTGATGCTCTGGGGCACCGAGATCAACAGCAGGGCATTGACCACCTGCTTGGTGGCTTCTGTGAGCTGTTGGGCAAAGGTGAGCTGGGTGTCGTAGGTGCCGGCCGGTAGGTCGGACTTGTCGACCAGGTTGCGGGCATAGGCCACCCACTCATCCACCAGGATCAGGCAGGGACCATGGGCTTCAAACAGGGCAGCGAGGGCACGGGCACCGGGTGCCACCTGCTGCTGGTCGCTTTCGGCGATCTGGGCATAGGCCGCTGCACCGCCGAGTTGATAGGCCAGTTCACCCCAGAGGGTGTGGACCTCGGTGCCATCGGGTTTGACGTCGACCTTGGACGGGTTGAAGGCGGTACCCACCAACACGGCCCGTGAAGCCTTGGGAACACTGTTGATACCCAGCTCGCTGCACACCTCATCAAGGCCGGGCAGGTTGGCCAGGGGAGTGCCGGAGCTCAGGTGGTAGAGCGCCAACATCGAGTGGGTTTTGCCACCACCGAAGTTGGTTTGCAGCTCGATTACCGGTTCACCGCCCTGGCCGTTGAGGCGCTGCAGGGCGATGCGCAGCAGTTCCTTCAGGCCATCGGTGATGAAGGTGCGCCGGTAGAACTCAACCGGGTCGGTGTATTCCGCGCTGCCGATGCCGCGTTGCACCAGATCGAGATCGGCGGCGAATTCGGCTTGTTGGTATTTGCCGCTGATCACATCCGGGTGCGGCGTGATCACCTCCCGCCAGGGTTTGAGGCCGGATTCCACCTCGTTGGCGATGGTGGCCTGATAGCGGGTGCGGTTGCGGGCGCGCTCGTTGAAGACCTGCTGCTGCAGCTCTTCCCGCATGGTGCGGATCGCTTCTGCCTGCTCGCTGGCGTTGATGTTGCGACAGAGGCGAACAGCGGTGTCGAGATAACGGTCAACGTCGTCCGACGACATCGCTTCCGAGTGGGCCCACTTGTTGCGGGCTTCCTTCAGTTCACTGACGTAGGCACGGTCGGACTGGCTGAGCAACCGCTTGAACACCGTTTGCCAGTGCTCCATGAACAGGCCCAGCAGAACGGAGACGTCTTGGAGGTTGTTGGCCTGAGGCGGCAGGCGGTCTTGCCAGTTGGTACCGACGTTGTCGTAGAGCTGGCTGGAGATATAGGGGAGCATGGCATCACGGAGCTGATCGAGAGCCTTGCCGATGCGGTCGCGGTTAGAGATGGCCATGGCGGGATTAGATCAGGGAAGCCTGAACGGTGGTTTCGGTGCTCTGGGATGCGGCTAGACGCTCAAGTTCGGGCCAGGCGATCACAAGGCCGTTGTAGGCGCGGGCTTCTTCTGCTTGTTTGGTCTTCTCGCAGTGGTTGTATAGGCGGTAGGCCAGTGCCCGGCAGTTTGCTGCGAGGTCGCCGTGTCCAGAAACCTTCTTGAGCTGGCCCAATAGCTCGGCCGCCGCACCTTCTCCACCCGCTTCCAGCCGCTTGATCAAGTGCTGGGTGGCCTCCCAGACGCAGAGACGTTCGTCACAACTCGGATCCCAGTCATATGCGAGTTGATCGCGCCGCAGGAGCCATGCTTTGCCTGCTACCGACCGGAGAATGCCAGCCTTGGCTACTCCTTCCACAGAAACGTTGCGTGCTTTGGCAAGGCCTTCAGCATCCCCAAAATCCCGCTCGGAATATCCAAAGCTCTCAAAGAAAGTCAGAGCAAAGCGACTGTCAGCATCCAGCTCTCCATCACCCTGTGACAGGCACTCATCCAGCGCAGCATTAATCTCAATCAAAGCATCTCTCACTGACATGCGACTGTCGTCTGGATTCAGAACTCCATTTGCACTGCTAAAAATAGCCATGCCAGGCCCAATTGCGGCCTGAGCCATATCAGCGGGAGAGATTAATGCTTTAGAGAATTCGGCTATAAACGTTTGCAGTTCATTGCGCAGACTCCTCTTGAATGCTGATCTGCTCAATGCGGATGAATTCGCAGACCTCTTCCTGCAAGACAGCACAATGCTGGACGACAGAGCATTTGACTCCTGATTACGCTTTCTATTTTCTCGCTCGGTGCTAACTGGCCAGGCCGCTGTAATCACTAAACCAGTCGAAACAAGCGCATCCAAGAACGCTTCCCATCCTGTGCTAAATGACTGACTCGATGAACTCGTCTCAGACTGCTTGAAAGCATAATATATGGTCATTGGATATGCTGGATGAGAATTCGCTGCAATAGCCATTACAGCTTTTTTCATGCCATCCAAGAAAAACTCGGTAGCCCCCTTCTTCCCGCCATGTCGAGCGGGAGTGGCAACCAGCTCTTCATGCTTTGGTGTTTCAATTGTTCCAAACAGCAAAGGATAATCTGCCTTGATAGCCCTTCTCAGCCAAACATAGAAGTAGTCAGAGAGGTCCGCGTAGCCAATATTGTCAAAGTAAGGCGGATCAATTGATACTACCCTTGCCGCTCCCGCTTTCTGCTGCGCCGCGTCTTCAAGAAACGCAACTCCTTTGTATTCACTAGATGTCGCTACTGACCTGAGGCCTGACACAACAGTGTCAACCATGCTTTCGAAGGAGCCACTTGGCCCACTGAGAATATTCGCCTCGCAAAAGTCCCATGTCATCGACAATGTCTGTCTAGAAAAAACATCGCCAGGGCATTGAACACCCGATTTAAATGTGCAGAGAGAGCTCGATCTATTACTCGTCTTGCTCACCGCAATTGACAAATATAGCCTGATCGCCTTTATGTAACTATCTTTCTTTTCCTGGCTCCAGTCGCTTATAGACAGCCTTCCTAGGCGAATTCCTTTATCTATGTCGCTGGAGACCAACAAGTCAAGTGCACCTAGTTCATCGCAAAGAGTGGTGAGGGCCAGTGCCTGCCTGTTTGTATACAAGTCGCCCCAGCTGCTCATGCCGTAGTTGCCGACACGAAAGCCCAGAGCATCCTGCAGAAAAGCCGTGTTTGGTTTCCAAGGTGGCTGCTCTATCTGTGCAAGCCTTAGCTGATCTACGGTTGGCGTTATGTAAACTCGCTCTTTGTTACCTTGCAAAACAATCGCGATCATTTGACTGCCTAGCCTGCCTTTCCTGGCTTCTTCGCGGATATATTTTGCAGTTATAGGCGCCCCTGACAGCAAGCACTTGAAATTCGCACCATTGACCTTGGTGCCTGATCTCCACTTGTAGGCAGCAGGTGGCCGACCCTTAATTACGTTCAACCGATACTTGTTGCCAGATACAATCGGCTCTATCCATGACTCCGACTGGGAATTACTTGTTAAGATAAACGTAGATGCCAGTGGGACTTCGCAATCCGAGTATGATGGGTCAGGACTCGAAACCGTTCGAGCCCATATCCATGCAATACACTGAAGATTTTGATCAAGATATTTTGATAAGTCAGGCCTGGAATCAACAATGTCGGCCGTGATCTTGACGGGTTGATAATGGGAGCCAATTCTGTCGATTGCTCGACCCAGAAGAACTCTTCCATAATGAACAATATCCTCGCACAAGCCATTTGCATTTTCGCCAACGCTAATCAACTCGGAATCATCTAAGCGTGGGTGAACCGAGAGCGTCTTTGCGTACTTGGGTGGCACTTCGATCAGTGCCTTGTTAATCAGCACAGCAACTGGATTGAGATCACTAGCCAGGACCTCAAATCCAAGGGCTTGCGCTTCTAGCGGTATCGCCCCGCCTCCAGCAAAGGCATCATGGAATGGCGGCAGTCTTTTGGGGTCAAAAAGATTTACCGCATCAGGATGATCCTTATTGTCATTGCAACAACGGGTCCAGCTCTTCTTGATTTCGAGCCTTGCTTCATCGAGAAACTTCTTATTGGAGCGGTTGGTCCAATCAAGCGCCTGACATAGAACCCTGAAAAGGCGAATTCTTTCAACTTCTTGCTGTTCTGGGGTTGGGAAATCTTCAGGAATCGAGGACGGATCATCAACGCATTGGCAATAAATAGCCGCCTTAGCCGCTGCAAGTGGTCGAGGCGCAAACCAGTAATGTATATTCCTTGGATGCCCACGACGAATTGCTTTGTCATGAGCACAAGCAGCATTGATCGCCTCGAGCGGGATGGCGACCTCGATCAGCTTCTTGCGGCGTTTGACGGAGTGGTCAGTCATCAGATTAGATCAGGGAGGCCTGAACGGTGGTTTCGGTGCTCTGGGAAGCGGCCAGACGCTCCAGTTCGGGCCATGCGATCACCAGGCCGTTGTAGGCGCGGGCTTCTTCTGCCTGCTTGGTTTTCTCGCAGTGGTTGTAGAGGCGGTAGGCCAAAGCTCGGCAATTGGCGGCGAGGTCGCCGTGGCCTGAGATTTGTTTTAGTTGGCCCAAGAGTTCTGCTGACGCACTTTCCCCGCCAGACTCCAGCCGCTTGATCAGATGCTGGGTGGCCTCCCATACACAGAGGCGATCGTCACGACTGGGATCCCAGTCTTCTTCAAGTTGCTCTCGGCGGAGCAGGCAGGCTTTTCCTGCAACGGAGCGTAGGATTCCAGCCTTGGCCACCCCATCTACGGATACATTACGGGCTTTTGCCAAGTTTTCTGCATCGCCAAAGTCGCGCTCGGTATAGCCGAAGCTCTCAAAGAAAGTGACAGCGAATCGGCTGTCTGCATCAAGCACTCCTTCGTCTTTTGAGAGGTGCTCATCGAGGGCTGCATTAATTTCAATCAAGGCTTGCCGCACGGTCAATCGACTGTCATCAGGATTAAGAACCGCTTTTGCGCCACTGAAAATCCCCATACCCGGTCCGATGGCAGCCTGAGCGATATCAACCGGTGCAATGTTTGACGCTTCAAGAAGGCGAGCAACCCTGGGTACAACAGACTTAATCTCTCTCCGAAACTCAGTACTGGAGAGGGTTCTTGCATCAGGGTCCTTGCGGTCGCAGATAAGAGCTATGCTCGATGCCAAAACATTTACCCCTTTGCCGATCACTCTGTTAGAGAGCTCCGTACGAATAGGCCAAGTCCCAAGTATTCGGAGTCCAGACTGAATAACAGCCTCTAGAAAAGTCTCCCACCCAGTACTTGTTATGCCACTGTCTTCGACTCTCTCGGACTGCTTAAAGGCATAGTAAACCGTCACAGGGAAGGCTGGGTGGGCAAGTGTTGATATTTGGCGGATTGCTAATGACATGCCATCAAGAAAATAAGACTCAGCCTTGTCCTTTCCGCCATGCAAGCAAGCAGTAGCAACGAGCTCTTCCGACTTGTCAATCGAAATCCTAGAAAAAATAGAAGGATAGACATTCTTGAGATTACGCCTTAGCCAGACATAGAAAAATTCCGACAGCTGCGCATAGCCAATGTTGTCATAGTAAGGCGGGTCTGTTGACACAATCTTTCCCCGAGAAGTTGCCTGGTTTCTTGCGTCTTCGTGAATACAATAACCAACCCCTCTCCCAGGCATTTCGTCGATAGACTTTGCAATCCATTCAACACTTGGAGACCATGCTCCTGATGAAGAGCACAGAGGATTGCCTTCGCCATATTCCCAACACATGGCCAGAGCCTGGCGAGCAAACGTATTCCTGAGCTGAAGCTTTGTAGGACTGGAATCCCAGGTAGCTAACGAGGTATGCCTATCAGCCAACTTACTTATTGCAAAAGAGAGGTAGAGTAGTATGGCTTCTGCATATGCTTTCGCGCCCTTTCCTCCTGCTCTCAGGGGCCTTGAATCGGTTGTACCAATGACAGTAGACGCATGACATTCCGCAAGTTGCGAGGCCTGAGCGCATATGTCTGAAAGTATATTCAGAGCAAATAGTTGTCTATTGGTGAAAAGGTCCCCGAAGGATAGAAGGCCGTATAGCACGCAGTTGTTTCGCTTGTTATCGTAGAAGATTTCCTGCTCAGGCCTCCAGTTGGGTGGCTCAATATCAGCTGCTTTTTCTTGGTCAGGAGTTGCCTCAAGAAAAACTCTTTCTCGATCACCTTCGGCAACAACTGCCATTAGGCGAGAGCCCATTCGCCCTGCAAGCCCCTCCTTTTTTATGTAATCACCCGTTATCGGAGTCCCTGTAAGTATGCAGGAAAAGTTGGCTCCCCGAGCCAGTTGCGTTCCCTTTTTGATTGTTGCCCAGTTATCGGGGCGACCTTTTCTAATCTTGAATTCGTATGTAGCGCCTGTGACTAGGGGTTCAAGGTAAACTTCCTTTCCAGGCTTGGCTGACAAGACATAGGTTGAAGTAAGGGGAACCTCGATATCTGCCACAGAGGGATTAGGGCTTCTAACAGTTCTAGCCCAAATCCAAGCAATTACTTCTAGATCTTTGCCTTCGTATTTTTGAAGATCATCCCTTTCGGATGCAAGAGTCGGCGCTATCGATATCTTCGGATAAATCTTGCCTAGGCGCCTATCTGCCTCTTGCCGCACCCACTCTCCGTAATATCGCAAATCACAAGCGATTCCTTTCGCGCCATCCCATTCTTGCTGCAGCAGAGAGTTGCTGCATTGGTGCTCCGGGTTAACCGGAGATGTATTGCTGAATCTTGACGGGATGTCAATGGTTCCAATATTAATAAGAGAGGCAACCGGATTCAAGTCACTCGCGTATGCATCAAGGCCAAGTCGCTGAGCTTCAAGTGGCAGAGTGCATCCTCCGGCAAAAGGATCATGAAAGCTGGGGACATGCAGGGGATTGAATAGTGTGCTCGCTTCTGGGTGATGAGTATTATCAGCGCAACACCGTATCCAGCTTCTTTGGATCTCCTCGACAGCTTCTTGAAGTACTTTATCGCATGATCTGTTTTCCCAAGCGCTTAGACGACTAACTAGAGAAAACAGTCTCTGCCTTTCTCGCTCTTGATCTTCAGCCGTTTCGAAATCCTCCGGAACAGATGAAGGATCATCTACTAATTGGCAGAATATAATTGCTCTTGCGCACGCAGTCGGCTTGCGTGACCACCACAAGTGCAAAGTGCTTGGGTGCCCATGACGGATGCTCTTCTCCCGCGCCGACGCCGCATTGATCGCTTCCAGCGGTATGGCGACCTCAATCAACTTCTTGCGGCGTTTGACGGGGTGGTCGCTCATGGGATGGTCCAGGGATTGATCAGCTGCAGGCCGAGATCGGCGAAATCAGAGGTGTTACGGGTGGCCAGCGGAGCGCCGTGGGCCAGGCCGATGGCTGCGATCACGGCATCGGCGGTGGCGATCGGCCGAGCCAGGCGTTCGCGGTGGCTCACCAGCTCGCCATACCAATGAGCGGCCTCGCTGGTGAAGGCCCACACCCGACCTGCAAACAGGTCGGCTGCCAGTGCATCCCAGCTCTCGCGCAGTGCCTGCTTGCGGCGTCCACCCGGCAGGCGCGCCAGGCCGTGCAGGATCTCCGCTTCGTTCATGGCGGTGATCGCTGCGCTCTCTGGATCGAGGCTGTTGGCCCAGGCCAGAACCCGTTGATCCGGCTGCGGACGCATCAGCTCGGAGATCACGTTGGTGTCGAGAACGATCACCGGCATCGCCTTGGCTGTCAGCGTGGCTCGAACTCAGCGGCTGCAGGGGCTGAGCTGCGCTCCAGCAGATCGAGCTCCACACCGCCCAGCTCAGCGAAATGGGCATGGATGCGGCTGCCCAGGCGCTCCACCTGCACCTCAGCCTGGCTGGATTCGATCGCTGTTCGCAGGATCGTGCGCGCTTCTTCCTCCATGGATCGGCCATGGCGGGCGGCCTGCACGCGCAGCTGAGCCTTGGTGCGCTCGTCGAGATTACGGATGGTGAGGGTGGCCATCGGAGTTGCCTGTCTGCAATGCCAGCATTGCAGTCAACGCTAGCCCTTGCGGGCCTGGCTGATCCGCCTAAGGTTTTGGTGTGGTCTGACAGGGAGAGCGCCGCCGATGGCCGTTGAGCTGCCCCTCGCTCAGATGACGCACGACGAAAAACTCCAGGCCATGGAACTGCTCTGGGCGGAGCTGTCCAAGACGCCAGAACAGTTGACATCTCCTGCTTGGCACCGCGACGTGCTCCGCAGTCGATGCGGGCAGGTGCAGCAGGGCCAGGCCAGGTTCCAGAGCTGGGACACGGCCATGGATGAACTAAGGGCTGAGCTGCGTGGACATCAGGCTCCTTGAGGGCGCCAAGGAAGACCTCCGCAATGGCTGGGTGTTCTATGAACGCCAGGCTCCAGGCCTGGGCGATCGCTTTCTGGATGCCGTTGAGGCTGATGTGCGTCTTCTTCCCACCTACGCCGGGATCCACCTGGAGGTGGATGGCTTCCACCGGATGCTGATCAAACGGTTTCCATTCGCCCTCTACTACCTGATCGAGGAGGCCACGATCGACATCTACGCGATCCTTGATTGCCGCCGCGATCCCAGTTGGACTGCTCAGCGGCTGACTGACTCGCGCTCCTAGACAACGCTTCATCAATGCGGTGCCCTCCCTGCGGCGAGCAGCTGCTGCAGGTTCTTGGTGATCTGCGTGTCGCCAAAGCCGGGTAGGCCCCAGTCCACCCCGCTCACATACACCGGTGTGGTGGCCTGATCACCGGCCACACTCACCAGGGCGAGCCGGAAGCGATGCGGGGCGTTGCGGCCGGTGTTCACCTCGTTGATCGTGAGCGTCACCGAGTCGGCGCCATCGGTGCGGCCCTTCACCTCAATAAAGAACAGGTTGCCGTCGGCATCGATCGATTCGATGTCGTAGCCCCGGCCGCGTTCGGCGCTCACGTCTTTGGGCATGCGGCCCAGGGCTTTCTCCGCCTCGAACACGGCGTTCATCGCCAACAGTTCCACCCGTTTGCGCGCCGCTGCATCCACGCCCTGCGGATCGCTCTGCCCCTGCTGCGCCAACAACCAGCCCGCCGGGATCACCAGGGAGCCGCCCTTGAGGTTTGGCACCTTGGCAGTGATCTGCGCTTCTGCCTGGAGTTGGGCCAGCCGTTTTTCCAGACGGCTGGTGAGCACCTCGGCGCGGTCTTTGGCCACCTTGGCGGGTAGGCGCACCTGTTTGCCCGCCTGTTCCTGCAGCTTCAGCTCTTCGTAGCGGCGGCTCCAGTGGTTGATCTCCCGCTGCATGCGCGCCTTGATCTCCCGCTCGGCCTTGGCGATCCGCTCCAGCCGTTCCGCCGACACTTCTTCCAGATGCCTGGGCACGAGGGTGGTCATGGCGTGTTGGAGCACCAGCGCATCCCAGTCCTGCGACAGCCAGCTCTCCTGCAGCAACGGCGCCACCAGCTCCTGTTCGCCATCGCGCAAGGGGCGGTAGTCGAGGTATGGAGCCGAACCTGCTGGGCTCACCACACCGGAGCGGCTGATCTCCAGGAACTGCAGACGGTTCGAGATCAGTTGCTGTTGGCCGGCGCGGGTCTTGCGGCCGTCTTGCAGGCCGTGCTCCAGGCAGAACAGCAGGCGCGGTTCGCTGCCCAGATCGCGCTCATCGATGAGCACTGCTCCCTGGCCGAGCACGGAGCCATCGCGCTCAACCACCAGCGAGATGCAGGCCTCCAGCAGGGGGTGGCCCGGGCTCACCAATTCAGCCCGTGGACTGTCGGCCACATGCTCCTTTTCAAAGCAGATCCGCTCGTAGCGGCCCTGCACGGGCACACCCACGCCGATCTGTTGGTTCCGATCGAGGAGCAACGGCGGCACATAGGTGATCTCGTAGCGCCCCTTCTCCCGGGGATTCAGCTTGCCGCCCAAGCGCCGAAAGGCCTCAATGAAGAAGTCGTGCACGTAGTGCGGGTGGATGCGGCGCGCCATCGCCCGCTCCATCTGCTGCCGCAACTGCTCCACCGTGGCGGCATCCATGCCCTGGCGTACCAGGGCCCGCTGCGCCAGCAGATCTTCCAGGTGGTGCTGATCCACAGCCCCCTCGATCTCCAGCTCCAGCTGGGCCTTCACATCGGGGCGAGCGTTGTAGCGCACCGCATCCATCAACAACTCCCGCAGCGAACGGCCGGAGAACAGCTGGCCGAGCACGTCGAACACCTTGTCGCCCAAGGCTTCTCGCGCCGCTTCGAGCTTGCGCAGCAGTTGGATGTAGACGTCGCCCTCGCGGGTGTCTTTGGCCAGGAGGTTCCACAGATGGCACACCTCCTTCTGGCCGATCCGGTGGATGCGGCCAAAGCGCTGCTCCAGCCGGTTGGGGTTCCAGGGCAGGTCGTAATTCACCATCAGGTGGGCCCGCTGCAGGTTCACTCCCTCCCCAGCGGCGTCATTGGCCAGGAGCACCACCACCTCGGGGTCGTTCATGAAGGCGTGCACGATCTGGCGGCGCCGATCGCGTGCCACACCGCCATGGATCTCCACCACCGCCTCCGGCCGGCCCAGCCGGTCACGGATCTTGGCGGCCAGATCCATCAGCGTGTCTTTGAATTCGGTGAACAGCACCAACTTGCGCCGCGCCCCATTGGCCTGCTTCATCAGCGGGTCATCGAGGATGCGATCGAGCTCCTGCCATTTGGCATCGGTGCGCTGATCCACCACCTTCTTGCTCAGCTGCTCCAGCTCCTTGAGCGTTTGGATCTCGAACTCCAGCTCGGCGAGGGTCTGGGCTGAGGTGGCGTTATCGGTGAAGGCGTCTTCTGTGTTTTCGATCTCGCCGGCGGTGTCTTCTTCGTAGAGATCGTCGATGTCGTCGTCGCTGAGCCCGCCGGGTTGAAACTTGGCGTCAAGCCCCAGGCGCGCTTCGGCCCCGCGCCCCTCCAACAGCAACCGCTCTTCTTTGAGGCGGCTCTCCAAGCGTTCGCGCCGGCGTTCCAGCGAGCGATGGATCGCAAACGGACTGCTCGCCAGCCGCCGCTGCAGGGTCATCAAGGCAAAGCCCACATTCACCCGCTTTTTGCCGCCGCCTTGCTCGTTGGCATTGCGATCGGCACGGTTCATCTCCTCACGCACGTACTCGGTGACTCGCTCGTAGAGCACCTTCTCGGCATCGGAGAGCTCGTATTCGGCGGTGTAGCTCTTGCGCTCGGGGAACAGCTTCGTGCCCGCGAAGGTGTAAAGGTCTTCCTTCACCAGCCGGCGCATCAGGTCATTGGGATCGCTGCGGTGCACGGCATCGCGCTGGTGGCCGGCAAAGCGGTCTTCATCCAGCAAGGCCATGAACAGCTGGAAGTCTTCTTCCTTGCCGTTGTGCGGCGTCGCTGTCATCAACAGCAGGTTGCGGGCGTGGTTCCCCACCCGCTGGCCCATGTCGTAGCGCTTGGTGCGTTTCACCTCACTGCCGAAGTAGTGGGCGCTCATGCGGTGGGATTCGTCGCACACCACCAGGTCCCACTCCGGGGCCTGCTCCAGGCGGGTCTGCAGCTCCTCATCGCGGGAGAGCATGTCCATCCGAGCGATCAGCAGCGGCCGCTGCTCGAACGGGTTGCCCAGCCCCGTGGCGTTGATCAGGTCGCGGGTGAGCAGCTCGAACTGCAGCTCAAACTTCTCCTTGAGCTCGTCTTGCCACTGCTCGGTGAGCGAGCCAGGCGCCACGATCAAGCAGCGCTCCATCTCACCTCGAATCAGCAGTTCCTTGATCAGGAGGCCGGCCATGATCGTTTTGCCGGCGCCGGGGTCATCTGCCAACAGGAAGCGCATTGGCTGCCTGGGGAGCATGTGCTCGTAGACCGCGCTGATCTGGTGAGGCAGCGGATCGATCGTGCTGCTGCTCACCGCTACGTAGGGGTCGAACAGGTACGCCAGCCGGATCCGCTCGGCCTCACTCACCAGCCGGAACAGATCACCGTTGCCGGCAAAGCTCCACTTGCGCCCCCCGCCCGCCAGCTCCAGATCCGCTTCGTTGGTGCGGAACACCAGCTGCTCGCCCAGGGCACCGTCCTCGCCGCGATACACCACCTTGCAGGCCATGTCGCCGAGCATCTCGGCGCTCACGATCCGCACCGCTTCCCGACCCACCAGGCCCTGAACCAGGCCATCTGGTTTGAGGTCTTCCAGGCGGGCCGTCATGGCTGCAGCGGCCTCCATAGGAGTAGCCCTGGGACGGATCCCTGTGTGAAGGCTTTAGCTGTCGACCACTCCCGGACCATCACAGCCAGCGCTGTATCTCCAGTGTGAATCAACGTGCCGCATCCGGCAGCAATTCTGCGGTCCCTTGAACAGCAATCAGGCCTTGTTTTCATGCGGATCCTGCATGGTTTCGCTGTTCCTGATTTGTGAGCGCAGTTGGCGGACAAGTTGCTGCACTGCGTTATGGCTTCCGCTGGCCTCAGGCAGGAGCAGCCAGAGCTGCTCGATCAGGGGTGGTTGCTCCTGCAGCGGCACAAGGCTGTGGTTACTCAGCCAGCTCTCCCCGACCAGGGCCGGGATCACGGGCAGCGCTAGCCGCCGATCCGTGGCGCGTTTCAACCAGGCAGCGGTGTCCTGACAAGCGGCCGGTTGTTTCTCGATGCGCAGGCCCTGGGCTTCAATCGACTGATGCAGCAGCGGCGCTGTGGCCTGGGCCGGAAGCAGCACCCGCTGAGCCTCGGCGGTGGTGGCGACCAGCTGCACCGCGATCGTGCCCAGCGGACTGGCGCTGATGCCGTCCCACCGGGGCGCCTGCCCTGAAAGCAAGCGTTTCTTCAGTGCCAGGGAGCTCAGGATCGCGCCATCGAGCAGGCCATGGCGGATCAGCTCCACCCAATGCTCGGCACTGCGAAAGCGCGGTGGCACGGGCTGAACGGCTCCGCAGCGCTCAAGCAGGTCGTGGTGCAGAACATCGGTGCCGATGCGCAGGACTCCAGCCATCAGGCGGTGGGCCCGGTAGGCCAGCCGTAGGTGATGCAGACAGGAATTGTGGCCGTGGCGGCACACCGCTGGCGCGGTGGCTGGTGTGAGTTGTAACTCCTGCTGCAACAGCCGCAGGCTGCGACAGACGGTGCTCTGATGCATCGCCAGGGCCCGGCCGGCCCGGCTCTGGGAGCCCGCCAGCTCCAGGAGATCGAGCACGTGCAGGTCCTGCAGGAGCGACGGCGGGGTGTATCTGCCGGAGAGGGTCACGGGGTGTCGGGTCCGGGATGCAGACAGCGTCAGCGGAGCAGCCCCTTAGTCCGCTGTTTTTCCTGCGAAAGAGCAGTGAGCTCATGTCAAGGTGCTGGCGCGAGCGGGACTCAGAAGCGGTAACGCGCTCCCAGGCGGGCTCCCCAGCTGCTGAGCGGGTCGTAGCTGACGCTCTCCACCGAGAAGCTGGCGGTGCCCTGGTACGTGGCTTCCAGGAATACGTCGGCTTCCTTGCTGGCGCGGTAGCTCACGCCTACCTTGCCCTGGTAGCCCAATACCCCCTGGCCGCCGGAGGACTGGCTGAGGGTGAGGCCACCGGCACTGGCGTTGTAGCTCCCCCAGGACACGTTGGTGTAACCCAAACCGCCACCGACGTAGGGAACGATGCGGCTCTTGGTGGGGATGTCCACGTAGGCCGAGGCCATCACCGAATTGGTGTTTACGCCGCCATTGCTGATCGAGGCGCTGACGCTCTGACCGAGCGCCGAGACCCGCAGGCTGTTGAGTGTTGCGTTGTTATAGAGGTAGGTGAGCTCAGCGCGCACCACCCCGAAGTCATACCCCGCACCTACTTCCACGGCGACACCGGGGTCGAGGCTGTAGTCACCGCTGACATCGATATCAAACACGGAGGTGCTGCCGGTGACGTTCTGCGGCCAGGCAGCACCGACGCCGAGAGTGGCATAGAAGCCGGTGGCATCAGGGCTGGGCTCGTTGCTTGGCGTCTCCTGGGCGCGGACCTGAGCGGCTGAGCCCACCAGCAGGACCGCGGCGACCAGAAGTGAGCGCAGCGGACGATCAAGAGTGCGCATTGGCTCTCAAACAGAAGGATGGAAGCCACTGCAACAAGCTTGCAGCTGCACTGGTGCGGATCTAAGGCAAGCTGCTGTTTTGACCCCTGGTTGGCTCTAGCTCCGATTCAGCTTGTGCATGGCTTTGTTGGATTGCTGATCGCCATTGCCCAGCCAGCTGGGGAAGCACTGGATGGCTCTCCCAGTTGTTCTGGAGCACTAGAAGCCAGTGGTCGTCGCAGGTCGCTGGCGACAGGGGCCACCAGCGCCAACTGGGGAGGTGCCGCTGCAAGGCGCGGCACCAGCGGGGTGTGGCGAGGGCTGGCAGCTTCTGCTCGCTCAGCCATGCTGCCCAGTCGTGGGCGGACTGACAGCTTCTGGGGGCGTAGAGACAGTGCCAGTGGCGTTGGCGTGTGCAGGCGCCCAGGCCTGGCGCCAGGGACGGCGCCGGGACGGCCACCACACTCCAGCGCGTTAGGCCTTCTTCTATGTAGGTGTCAGGCAACAGCAGGCCCAGTGGTTCTGCGGTCAGGGGAACGAAGATGTAGTCATCCCAGGCCATTGGGCCTTGCGCGGGTTTCAGCGGTTGAGCCAGAAGCTGCTCCAGATCAACGCCGCTGAGCACAGCAGCGTCGAGGATGCGGGCTCGAACCAGGGCCTGCCAGGAGCGGGGGTGACGAAACTGCGCCGGGACCAGCGGTGTGGGCAGGGTGGTCTCAAGCAGTGCTTGCGACCAAGGTGAACTACTCAGGCGAGAGGCACCGGCCTCGAGGCGATGCAGTTGTGCGGCCTGACGCAGCAGATGCAGGCAAGCGTTCTCTCCGTAGCTCAGCTCCGTTGGCTGGCGGGGGCCTGGTGGAGGGAGCTCCAGCTCGCGCAGCAACTGCCGCGTGCGGCGACTCACGGTGGGCTGGGAGAGTTCTGCTGCTCGGGCCGCCGCGGTTGTGGTTCCGCAGAGCTCCAGAAGATCGAGCAGCTGGAGCGGCAACAGCAGCTCCGGTGTGCGGTAAGGCTCAAGGAGAGAACACACAGGAGAAAGCGCTGCAGAGCTGCCAGGTTTTGCCGGGGAGCACCCTGCTCGCCGGTTTCTCGTGCGAAAGAGTGGAGTGATCTCCGGAGCCCGCCGCATGGAACCGCTGCGCTGCCACCTGCTGATCGGCCAGCCCGCAAGCGGCAAGACCACCCTGGCCAGGGCCCTGGCGCCATTGCTCACGGGCCCTGGCGAGTCCCCAGCGGTGGTGCTCTCCACCGATGCGATTCGCGCGGAGGTGTTCGGTGATGCAGCAGTGCAGGGTCCCTGGCCGGACATCCAGCAACGGCTGCACCAGCGCATCCGCGAGGCTGTGGCGACAGGGACTCCGGTGATCGTGGATGCCACCCACGCCAGGCGACCCTGGCGGCTGGCGATTACCCAGTCGCTGGACTTGCCGGCACCGGTGGAGTGGATCGGCTGGTGGCTCTACACCGATTTGCCCACCTCACTTGATTGGAACGCCAAGCGAGAGCGGCCGGTACCGGTGCCCGTGATTCAGGAAATGGCAGCCGCCCTGGCCGATTCGCACTTTGGGCCCTCCAGAGCCGAGGGCTTTGCTGCGATCTGCGCTGTGGTGCCCACGCACCACCAGGAGCTCACATCGGTGCTCCAAGCGGAATTGGCCGGGCTGGAACGGCGCATCCGCTCGGCCACGAATCGTGAACGCAAGCTGCAGCGCCATGGCTACTCGCGCCTGCTCGATTTGGAGCGGCTGCTTTACCTGATCCGACTGCTCAGCCGCTGGCCGGATCTCTCGGCGGCCGACCCTGCCAGCGCCGCGGAGCTGGAAGCGATCCTCTCACCTCTGCCTGAGGGTGATCTGGCGCAGCGTGCAGCGGCCTTTCTGGGGCGGCTGCATGGGGAGTGCTACAGCGATGCGGCGGCGATCCGAGGTGATCTGGCCTGGCTGGAAGCCAATGGCTTCTGCAGCGCCCTGCCTGTGGAGGCACCGATTCAGCTGGCACCGCTGATCAGGGCACCGGAGCTGCAGGGACCGCTGAACGGTGGTCTGCCGCCCCTGGGTGATGCTCCGGTGTTTATCCGGGTGATGACCCTGCTGCGCCACCTGTTGCAGTCGCCCTTTGATCGCCCGGCGGAGCGCGGCGCCAATCTGCATGAGCACCTGATTGCGGCCACCAGTGCCATCCCCGGCGGCTATCTGCCCGGTGAAACAGCAACGCTGCGCAAGGACCTGGAGAAGCTGCTCAGCCCCTACGGCTTCCGCTCGCGCAACGACAACGTTCGCCATGGCTATTGCCTGGGCACAGCGCTGCTTTCACCGCTGCGGCTTCAGGAGCTCCACAACGTGGTGCGTCAGGCTGCGGGCCGGCTGGCGGATCCCTCGGCCCTGGATCTGCTGGAGGAGCTGGAACAGCGGCTGCGCTGGGCTGGGATTGATCTGGATCCTGGAGCACCGGTGCGCAGCTACGCCCGCCATACGTCGGTGGACAGCGCCCTGGTGCGGCGCGATGCGCTGGCGGCACCGCGCCAGGCGGAGCGAATCGAAGCGGCGATTGTGGAACACCGCCGGGTGCTGCTGCACCGCTACGACGGGATGGGCAGCTTTGCCGATAGCCCCGCGGGAGAGCTGCGGGTGTGGCCGCTGCAGCTGATCTTTCACAACGTCGGCTGGTACCTGCTGTTTGAGGAGGATCACATCGGCGCGGAGCAGGGCCTCATCCGCAGTGAACGGCTGGATCGCCTGTCGCTGCGCGGCTCTTGCAGTCGCGGTGATCTGCGCAGATCGGAGCAGGCGCATCAGGCGGCGTTGCTGCGGCTGGAGCGATTGCTGCACCTGAGCGGCGGGATCTATTTCGGGGAGGACCTCGAGCAACAGTTGATTCTGGGCAGTGCAGCGGGTCAGCGGTGCCAGAGGGCGCTGGTGACGTTGCGCTTCTGCTGCGCGCCCTGGGCCTTTGCCTTCATTCGTGAGGGCCTGCAGCGCTACCCGATCGAGCACACCCGCTTTTCAAGGCCGTTGCCGGCTGATCGCTGGTGGCATCACCCAAAGGCGCCGCATATGCTGCCGCCCGGCCCGGCCGAGGCCAGCCATCCCTACCCGGTGGAACTGGACCTGCCGCCCTGGACGGTGGCACGGGATGTGGATCTGCGCAGCTGGTTGTTCGCCTTTGGCGGCGGGATCCGAATCGAGCAGCCGGAGGTATTGCGGCAGGAGTTGGTGGAGCGCTGCCAGGACACGCTGGCGGCCAACAGCAGCCAGACACACACCGCCGCTGATGATGAGCCTGTGTTTTTTCGCAGCCGGCTGCGGCGGGACTGACGCTCCTGATACAGCCATCCATGCGGGTCACGCATCAAGACGCCAGTGAGCAGCAACGCTCTTGCAGGATGTGGGCTTGAGTCCGCTCTGGCGACGATGAGCTCACTTGTTCTTCCCATCGCCGCGGCACTTAGCTTGGGAGGAGCCCTGGCCCAGCAACCGGTGCGCCCTCTCCCGAAAGTGGGCGGGTGCCCGGTGGGGTACTACGCCTCAGGGGATTACTGCGTGCCAAGCAAGAGCGGCAACAGCCGCGGCGCAATTGAGAAGGTGGGCAACGGCTGCCCGATCGGCTTCTACGCCTCGGGCAACTACTGCCTGAGCAGCCCGAGCAATCAACGCGAGGCGATGGAGAAGCAGGGCAACAGCTGCCCGATGGGCTGGTTCAGCTCCGGGCGCTACTGCGTCAAGACCCGCTGAGGGGAGTGCTGCCCTTTGGAGCGAATCTGCAGAGATCTTGGGATCGACCCGGATTTGTGAGGCACCCTATGGCTGAACCACTGATTCTTGTTCTCTCCAGCGATGGGACGCACACGGAGCTTTCTCACTGATTTCAGGGCTTTTATCAATCGCGGCAATGTGGTGGATCTTGCCGTCGCGGTGGTGATCGGTGGAGCCTTTGGGAAGGTGGTGGATGCAGTGGTGAGCCTGGTGATGGGGTCATTGCTTGAACCTGCTCTCAAAGCCGCGAACATTGATGCCATTGCCGATTGGCCAGCTGGTGCCGTCCTGGTGGCGGTGATCAATTTTCTGGTGATCGCTTTGGTCGTGTTTCTGATCATTCGCGCCATTGAGTCGTTGCGTCGAAAGGAGGAAGCCGTGGCTCCCCCAGAGACTCAGGCCCAGCTGGCCGCAGCGGTGACCCGCTTGGCGGATGCCCTGGATCGCCGCCAGCTCTGAACCAGGCCCGGTGTCGTTCTGTCCCCTACGAATCCGCTCTGGCGGCCTGTTTTCTCATGCCTTGATCAGGAACGATGGCCACAATGCCTGCATTAGGAGGACGCGAATGGCACGTGGTTTGCGGGCTTTGCTGGCTGGTGCTGCCCTCACGCTGATCCACGTCACACCGGCGGCGGCGCTCACCTGGAGAGAGGAACCGCTTCTGCAACCGCTGTTTGAGAAGGCTGGAGTGGAGGGCACGTTCGTGGTGCTGGATGAGCGCAACGGCGTGTGGCGCGGGCACAACGGGTTGCGTGCAGAGCAGCGCTTCTCTCCTGCTTCCACTTTCAAGATCCCCAATAGCCTGATCGCCCTCTCGCTTGGGGTAGTGGCCAACCCTGATGAGCTGATTCCCTACAAGGGTGATCCCAACCCGTTCATGCGCGAGTGGCTAGCGCCGATGGGGATGCGCGGCGCGATCAAGGTGTCGAATGTGCCGCTGTATCAGGAGCTGGCCCGGCGGATTGGGTTGCAGCGCATGCAAATCGCCCTGCAGCAGTTGCACTACGGCAACGAGCGGATTGGCGGCAACGTCACCACGTTTTGGCTGCGTGGGCCGCTGGCGATCAGTGCCCTTGAGCAAACGCAATTCCTCCTGGGCCTGGCCAAACGCACGTTGTCGTTCCCTGTGGTCGCCCAGCAGCAGGTAGCTGAGATCACGCGCATCGATCGCGGCCCTGGCTGGAGCCTTCATGCCAAGACCGGTTGGCAGAACGCTCCCGGCGCCGGTGTGGGCTGGTGGGTGGGTTGGGTGCAACAGGGCGATCGCATCACTCCTTTTGCGCTCAACATCGCCATGAAGGGCAGTGACGATGCCCCCAAGCGTGAGCAATTAGGTCGGCGCAGCCTGCAGCTGTTGGGAGTGTTGCCTGTTGATGATCAGAAGGCGGCACGTTGATCCAATTCCTGCACGCTTGTGTGCCTGGTTCTCTCAGTGCTGACCCAGGCTCTGGAGGAGTGTGTCTACGGAACCTGGTGCTGTTTCTCGGTCAGGGATGCATGGCCCTTTTCTATAGACGGTGGTTGCGTGCCCGCTGGGTTGATGGGACTGGCAATGTCGCGACAAGCACGCACAGAGTGGCTTTCTTCTGAATTCCTGCGGAATCTCTTGAACCCGAAGACCATCCGTAGATTTCGTTGCATTTGGGTCGGAACCCAGGACAGTGTGAACGCAACTGGCGAGATGCTGCACCCTGGTGATCGTGATTCAAAGCCGCGCAAGTGGCGAACTCGTCTGGCGTGATGAAGTTTTGAGGACTAATCACTTCAAGGCTTACATGACGGCCAAGGCGAAAGCTCGGCTGACTGGTCGCGTCTATCGACTGGTGGATCGAGATGGTGTTGTTTTGGAACAGATCTTCCATTAACGCTGTGATGGCCTCCGCGACGTCTGTCGCAGCTCTCAAGCACGCTTTGAACGGCCTTGCTGTGAAACGCCGACCGGCTGTCAGCTGAGTGTCTGTGTTGGCGTGCCGCTAATCGCCATCACCCCGCGGGTTCGATCCGCCTTGTGTTGCCACTAAAAAAGGAGGCCTCCTCAGACCTCCTTGGACAAGCAGTTGTCATCCTCTGCTCTGGCTGGGTTGTAACACCCCTGGTGGGTGTCATGCCATCAAATGCTCTGCAGCAGGCGCTCCAAACGCACCAGTTGATAGCGGTTGGCCTCTGTGGGCAGAGCGTTGTACATCGCCCAGCACTGGCGCAGCTGGGCTTCCAATCCAACCCGCACATGGTGATCGCTGTGCAGGGGGATGGTCGCCATGGCGGGAGTGAAGGTCATGGGTGATCGGGCGCAACTGCTGGAAGTGTTCCCCGCTTTGGCACGTCAGGTCCCCGCGCTGATCTCTATCCACCAGCCGCTGCCGGCGCCCTCCACCATCCAGCGGCGACCCCAGTTGCGCTCGGAATAACGCTGCGCCTCGCCGCTGCCGATCGCCGTGGTGACGTAGCCGCCGTTGATGAGATCGGCCTCGCCGTTGGGGTCGTGCATGAGGAACTGGCGCTTGGCAGGATCCCAGCCGATCACCAGGCTCCAGTGACCGCTGCCCGTGGGGGAGGAGACAGGGCCTTGATGCAGCCAACCCACCGGGCAGGGGATGCCGCGTTGGAGCTGGGCGATTAGGTGGTCGATGCAGCCATCCGTCCTGAACCGCGCCTTTAGCCCCAGGCTCCGGAGCGCCGCCACCTGGGCGCTGGCGTCAGTGGTGTCGCCGTAGCGCTGCACCAGGGCCAGGTATTGATCGTCCAACTGGCTATTGCCGTTGAGGGCTACGGGTTTCAGGTAGGCAGCGGCCATGGCGCAGCTGGAGGCAAAGCACATGCGGCTGCCCTGGCCGGTGACGCTGTCGTTCTGGCTCAGGTACGGAACGGGGAGCCGGAGCAGGCCTGGTTTGGCTGGAGCTTTGGGCGGTCGGGTTGCTGTGGCTTCTGTGCCTGATGCCCGAAAGGCGGTGGCAAAGGCGATCAACTGCTCGGCCGTGAGGCTGCGCTGGAGCAACTGCCAGGCCTGACGCTGGTGGGGGAGATCCCTGTGGTGACGCACGGCGTCCAGGAGCTGGAGCGGTTCTGAGGCCTCTTGCTGCGCTCGGGTTTGGCTTGCCGCATGGGCCACCTCAGCCGCCCGGCGTCGTATGAGCCCTTCCACCGGACCATTGGGGCCCTTGCACCATCGGGGCAGCTCCTCGGCGATCACCGCCGCCGCTGGTTCACCAGCAAGCAGGCGTTTGCGGAGGGTCGAGTGCTCCAGCGCTCCTGCCCCCACGTTGAAGCAGAAGCTGATCAGGGCATCGCGCTGGCGAGACGTCAGGTCAACACCCCGGAGCAACCGATCGACAGCGTCGGCCGCCACGGCCGCATCTTGCTTGAGCCAGGCCTCGGCTTGCGCCTGGCTGATCGTCAGCCCAGGCACCACATCTGGCCCGGTGTGGCCGTAGCCGATGGTCCAGGGAGCACCGCCACTGGCGGGATCGGGATAGGCCGACAGTTCGCAGCCCTCCCAGCTTTTGAGCAGGGTCCAGCCCTCGGGGGTGAGTGGCATTGCGGCGGAGCGGGGAACCCCAGAGGGTTCCGGGATCTGGAGCCAGACCCGCCGGTTGTTGCCCGCCAGCGTCGATAGGTTGATTCCATCGACTGGGCTCGATGTCCTACCGCATACGCCTGCTGGAAACCGATGGAGGCTGGTCGGTGAGTTGCCTTGATCTGCCCGGCTGTCATTCCCAGGGAGACAGCCGCGATGAAGCGCTGCTGAACATCCGCGAAGCGATCCAGCTCTGGCTGGAGGTGGAGGCAGAAGAGGCCGGCGTGAAAACAGTGGAGACGCTGGAGCTGGCGGTCTGACTCCTCAGCAATTCCGCGAGCTGCTCTGAGCTCTGCCCCGGAACCCTATGGCGCTGTTCGTTGATGCGCGCCATGACATCCCGCCGCCTGGTGGTCTGGATTTCGACTGGGATCCTGGGGTTTCAGGGGGCCACACTGGCGTTCGATCTCCTCAACTGCACGGCCCTGAGCTGGCTGGTGTTGCGCGTCAACGGCCTGCCCAGGCTGGAGCGGCAGCAGAAGCACCAGCCCTCAGCGGCCGAGAACGGCTTGGTCTTGGATCCAGATGCCAAACCCCAAACCCCAGCCGGAACCGCCGACGCCCAGCAGACGGTGAGCCTGTTCTGTGAACGCCCCCAGAACCGAATCGATGACGCCGTGAAACAGGGCCTGAGCATCCTGGCCGGACTTGCCTTGGGCAGCTCGGTGCCCGGGAACGGGCGGGAGCGGCTTTGAGTCGATCATTCGTCTCATCACAGTCTCGTTTTCTGGAGATTCAATTGCCTAATCTTGAGAGACCTCGTTTCTCTTTCTTCTTGGCATTTTTCTTGGCATAGCGACAGGTGGACGCTTGCAGTCATTGGGTTTTGGTTGTTCGCCATTTGGCTTTTAACCGATTGGTCCTGAGTTCGAATCTCAGGCGACCCATGATTCGAGATCCGTTGGACTGCAGGGTATTTCTCCTGCGGCCCAAGCGATCGCAAGGGGTTTCGAGGCCTCTCTGCTCGGGCGGAATGAGTCCGAGAAAGACCTGAGACGTCGCTGATTGCGCCAAATGTTTGGGGGTTTCCCCCAAACACCCCCAAACATGACGGGCTCCTTCTGGGGGGCCTGAGGTAAATCGACACGCGGCTGGGGAATCCTCTCCGTAAAGCCACTGAGCGATGACACAAGCCAACAGTGCCCTCAGCCGCGCCAACGGCGTGCTGCGGGCCCATCACCTGCCATTCCGCCTGAGGGCGGGGCACAACAGCCGTTGGGTGAGCGTCTACGAAAACCTGCCTGGGCGTCGGGTCAGAGAACGTTCGGTGCGCGGTTGCTCAAGCAAGGACGACCAGGCGATTGAGGCGCTCTGCTTCCGCCTGGTCAGTGAAGCGCGCAAGCTGCCTGAGGCCAGCCTCGAGGAATTGCTCAGCCGCCCAGGAGAGGACGGGGATCAGCCCGCAGTGCGTCCCGCTCCCTGTTGGTCAGAGATTTGTGAGGCGGTGGTGGCGTTTCAGCGCCGTCAGGGGGTGAACATGAATCTGGTGGGGCCGTTCAAGGGCCAGGGCTATTTCCGTCTGTTGCCTCCTGAGCGTGCCGCCACTGAGGCGGACGTACGTCGCTTTGCCCTCCACACCGGCGAAAGTTTGCGCGCCAACCTGGTTGACTTTTCTGAGCCGTTGGTGCCTGTGGCCACTCACCGCCAGGGGTTTCGTCAGAAACGGGAGGTGGTGTCGCTGCTGCGGCGCGCGGGTTTTGGTGCGATTGCGCCGGAGAACCTGAGCGAGGAGCTCAAGGCGATGGTGAACAAGAAAAAGGTGGCGCTGTTGGCAGCCGGTGAGTCACGCCGCCGGATTCCGAGCACGGCGGCGATTGAGACCTGGCTGGATCAGGTGATGGAGGAGGACGTGCTCTGGGGCTGGGTGTTTGCGATGGTGGCGACCTATGGGCTCCGGCCGCTCGCGACCAGCACAAAGAAAACCCCTAAGCCATGCCCAGGGGTTCCAAGATTTGTGCTGCGGGCTTCACCCGCAAGACTCACAAGCAGAACGGTAGAAACTGTGTTCGGCAGGCGGCAAAGCCATCGACCAGAGCACCAAGGCCGATCTGGTGTGCAATACCAGCACCTGTCAATCCTTCGGTGATGATGCCGATCACGATCCCAAGCATGGCGGCGCGGCCGTTGTACAGCTCAACGCGCTTGAGTTGCTCAAGATGGATCTGGTGAGATGCGCGGTCTTGATACCACTTCTCGTTGGCGGGAGTGTTTGTCATGACCTCAACCGAGGCCGATCTGGGACAGGATTCCCTGGCCAGTGAGCAATTCGGTACCGAGGCCGATGACAAAACCGAGCATGGCGAGACGGCCATTCCAGGTTTCGGCAAATTCAACGAAGCCAAAGCGTCCAGAAGATTCAGTCATTTGTTGTGCAGAGTATTGGGGCTAATTGATTGTTAAGACCTGAGGTTGCCGATGGCGGTTTACCCTCAGGGTCTGTGCTGTGCTCAGGCTTGGCAAGTCACTAGTGGCATCTCAGGCTGATCCCAGAGCGGCCGATCCGTTGGATGCCCATTGCATGCAACATCGGTTGAGCGGTTGGGAACGAGTTCACCAGCGGCTGTTGCTGAACGAAGGTGTGGGACGAGGCTCGGCCTTGTTCACCCTGATCGATCGGCCCATCCACTCCACGTCCTGAAGATCGGAAATGGCCTTGTTTTCGGCATTGGCGTCGGCCATGTCGACAAACGCGAAACCGCGTTTGCGACCGGTTTCGCGATCCAGAGGTAGGCTGCACTTGCTGACCGATCCGTACTCAGAAAAGAGGTGTTGAAGGTCCTCAACTTCGGCGTCGAAGGAGAGGTTGCCAACGTAAATTGTCATTCAATAAATCCAATTATGAAGCCGATTCGCTGATAGCCCTGAAGAAAGTGACTGGTCGAGTGGAGGAATGCCGAGCCCGGAAGCTCGTGAGACTCGCCGCTTGAAAGAGAAACCCGCCCGAGAGAGGTCATTGAATCGATTTCACTCTACACCCATGCATGGACGCTTGCAAGATCGTCCATTGCGAGGCGCTAGCTCTGTTCTGCTGAAGGAGCTGGCTGGCCGTTATGAAAAAGGGCCGCCTTGGCGGCGCCTTTCCCCCTCGGCACGCCAAGCAGGAGCCGCCGGCGTACGCATCCATGATGGCTTGGATCGTCAGGGCGGCTCGCAATTGCCTGAATCACCATAGATTTACGCTGAATGTATTCATTTGTGTCGCGGGATGAAGTGAGACGAAGTCGGGTTGAGAATTGCGTGATTTCCCGTTTCTTGTTGACAGCATTGCTTGCTGGTCGCCAGCCTGGGATCAGGTTTATATCGCTCTAGCAGAGGAGGTGCAGCGCACGATGGTTGAACAATCATTCAGGTATGGGGCGTCTGTTCTTCCTGTCATCTGCGACAGCCCGATGCAGATTATTGTCAAGGTGCGTGAGTACTTTGGCCTCCACTTTCAAGAGTCAATTGATCTCAGTCAGTTGCCCGCTCTCCTTGGGATTAGTCAGGACTGTCTGGATCTGAGTTTTATGCAGGCGCGTGGTATCAGCTTGTCGCAAGCCTTGCAGGAGTTCCGTCTCAACAAACTGTTCGCCGCGCTCACTGATCAGCCACGCCAAGGTCTGGGTCATGCCATTGAGGCATGCGGTCTCAGCCAGACTAAAGGTGTTGTGGCGCAATTTGAGCACGCATTTGGGATTGAAATGCCATTGTTCATGCTCACATGTCGTCGCGCAGCTGATGATCGTTTATTTCGTCAAGATCATCCCAACTCGGATGCATTGGTGCTGCCAACGTGATGCTTGTATCGCTACTGCATCCGGAGCGGCCTTGAGAGTTTTCTAACAGTATGGGTGGTCAGCGCAGCTGCTGCAGCCCAGTCATATCAGCGCCAAGGCGTTAAAAAATGCACTGGGCTCAGCAGGTGCGGTAAACCCTAAGCGGAACACCAGTGAGCGGCGGAGCTCTTAGAGCTCTGTCTCCCAAAGGCCCATGCGATCGAGCCAGGCATCGGCCTGCTCCAGATCCCAGCCGTGATCAGTTTCGAGAACGTCGGCGATGGCGATCATCAGATCAAAGAGCCGGCCCTCATAAAAACCCTGCTCAGAAGCGGTCTGCCGCAGGGCTGAGGCGAGCTGGAGCAGATCGAGTTCCGCCAGCCAATCGCCCTGTTCAAAAGCGGCGAGGGAGTGAATGGCATCAAGACCGCTGAGCGCGTCGGTCTCGTTGGTGATGCTTGAAGGAAGCACAGCGTCGTTTTGTTGGGCGGATGTGCAGGACTGCTGCGGCCAGGAGAGCAGCGGCAGGACTTTGGGGAGCAGGTTGAGTGCAGAACGGAAGAGGGCGTGCAAGGAGGAAGGCGTGAGGCCTGAAAGGGTTCCGGGGATCTGGAATCGGTTGCGTTGCAGAGGATCCGCCAGAAGCGCTGAACAGGAGGCAGACAACCAAGTCAATTCTCGCTAGTGCATGCGTACGCATTGAGGATGGCTCGCGTGACGAAGGAAAAGACACAAGTGCAGAGGCCCGTGATGGTGCCAGTGAGCGCTGACTGCGAAGGCTGGCCCTACCTGCCACCCGAACTGCTCCGGCCCAGCCGCAGCCGCCAGGTCTGCATGACCTGCCACTGGTTTCGCCATCACGCCGGCGCGAGCTGCATCACCCTGCTCTGTTGCCAGTTGCATCAGGGCCTGATCGCCCAGGGTGAACACCTCAGCCGCCGCTGTCATGGCTGGAGCGAAGCACAGGCGCTGCGGCAGGGCTGGGCGCCGGAAGTGGGGTGAGGCGGTCTGGGATTGACCCGGTTCCTCTGAGCAGGTAAGAACTTTGAAGCGATTTTGCTTTCATGTCAGAAGAGCAACTCAAAGCATTCCTGGAAGCCGTCAAGGCTGAATCAGGTCTTCAAGAGAAGCTAAAGACAGTAAAAGATGTGGATGCCGTGGTGGAGATTGCTAAGACTGCGGGCTTTGTGATTTCTGCTGAGGAAATGATGAGAGCTCAGGCAGAGGTTTCAGAAGAGGATCTGGAAGGTGTGGCTGGTGGTGTACTGTACTGTTATTCTACCTATCCTACCTCTAATTCTTACTGTACTAAATAATCCTCTGCTATTCTTCCTAGGTTTCACTCTAAGCTTACACGCTGTCAGCCCTGTATTGACAGGGGTTTACTTCCTTTTATTACCCCATTCCCACCATCAATCGGCCTCCGATACCTGGCAGCCTGCATCAAATGGAGAATTGCTGTCTGGTTTTTACAAAGGCTCCTTAGGTGCCTCCGATTTGATCGAATCGCCAACATATGGAACGTTCGGCCCCAGCCGCCAACGCCCGCAGCTTCGACCATCTACAGCTATTGGACTATTGATTGGTTCAGGACCCCCGGGCATCGCTCGGGGGGGTTAACGCGTCAGGGTTCCCGTTCGATGAATAGACAGGAAGGGCCTTGATGCTGAAGCGCTGCTTGAATCTCCTGCTCCACCGTGGTTGTATCGCGCAACCAGCTTGTGCGAGCGCCGTAGCCACGGGCAATGGATTGCAGGTCAAGTGCCGGATCATCAAAATCAAGACCAATAAATTGAGCCTGATCGAAACTTGTATTGAGGGCTCCACACCAAAGGTCTTTCAGGATTCGGTACTCACGATTCACAAAACAAACGAACACCACAGGGATGCGATAACGCGCAGCGCTCCAGATGGAGTGGATTGAAAACTGAGCGCCTCCATCACCCACAAAACATACCGCAGGCTGCTTCGAACCCAGTGACAGGCCTACACCCAGTGGCATCGCCCAGCCCAGACCACCCCCACGGGGTGCGAAATGAACGTTGCTGAAGCCCAGTGTGATGGCCATCCGCTGGACCAATGCATCTTCTGAAGACCCTTCGGTGATGAGGTGACACTGGCGTGGCAGCTGCTGCAACACATCCAGTATCAGGGCGTCACTTGCATGAGCTCCATGATCTGGATACTCCGCCCGCAGTTGAGCCAACAGCGTGGCGTCATCGCACTGAAAACTGGGTAACGCAGGAGCAGCGAGCTGATCGACCAAAGCCTTCAAGCAGGCGCCCACATCGCCCAGAACCGCGAGGTCACAGGGGTAATCGAAACCCAACTGGCGCGTTGAGGGAGCGAGATGGAAGATCTTGAGGTTGGCCGGAATGGCCTGTTCGCCATTGAAGGTGAAGGTGTCGATCTTCTCGCCGAGTAACAGCAGGCGTTTGTATTGGCTTAAGAGCTTCCGGATCTCACGGGTTGTAGCTGGCAATTGCCCCTTGTAGTTGGGATGCAAGGGATCCACCACGCCCTGCACATGGAATGGTGCTGAATACAGATCGGCTTGCAGATGAGAGGCCAGCTGGCTGAGGTGCGTCACAGCACCTGATGCCCCCACGGCGTAGTCGGCCACGATGGCCATGGGTCCAGCGTCAGGGTCACGCAATGCATGGGCGAGCTGATGCAGGCCGGCTGGCACCACGTCATCAAGCACTGTTGTGCGCCGCAGCCCCACCTCAGCCATCGGTTCCTGCATGAAATTCATGGGAACTGAGAGAAAAACCGGACCACTCGGTTGAAGACGGGCCTGTAGCCAACAGCGCTGCAGGGCAATCGGAAGATCTTCCGCCTGCGCAACCTCAAAGCTGTATTTGGTGGCTGTTTCAGCCAGTTGGGCGTTGGGGGCTCCCAGTACTGGGTTATGGATCAGAAAACGGGAGTCCTGTTGACCATTCATCACCAGCAACGGCACCCCCGAGAGAAGGGCGTTGCGCATGTTGAACAAACCATTCGCCAAGCCCGGGTAGGTGTGGAGACTCACGATCGCGGGCTTGCGGGTCGCCATGGCGTATCCCGCTGCAATCCCCACGGCACTCGATTCGTGAAGCGCCAAGAGGTATTGAGCCTTGGAGCGCCCCACCGCATCGAGAAATGTGGTTTCTGTGGTTCCTGGATTGCCGAAGACGTATGAGATTTCTTCAAGATCCAGAAAATCGCGGATCAGATCGCCTCCGGTGTAGGTCATCAGAATTCGAGCTCAGCTTGCTTGATCGCACCTTAGAAGCCTTCACCGTTTACGGCAGCCCAGATGTATTTGGTATTACATCAAAAAACCGCCACTGTTGTTTCCTGACGACCGGTTTGACTATCGCATAGAGGAATGTAACATAATGTTGCTTTGTATTGCTGGGCGATTCCTCGTTTTGCTCATTTCTTTGAGTGTGGCTAGTTTCCGGTTGAACACGACAAGGCTTTCTTGAGCATGGCCCCAAGCCGCTTGGCAATGTTCGTCCAGCCGCCATTATTTATTTATGTCTTTTAAGGATCTCAGGGCTTTTCTGGCCAAGCTTGAGGAAGAGGGGCAGTTGCTTCGCATTCAGGAAGCAGTGTTGCCGGAGCCCGATATCTCGGCAGCTATGAGTGCTAATAATAAAGGCTTTGGCGAGACGGCGCCAGCTTTGTTGTTTGAGAATATTAAGGGCTACACCGAAGAGACGTGTTTGGCGGCAAATGTTCATGGCTCATGGCCGAATATTGCGCTTGCTTTTGGAATGCCCAAAAATACGCCACTGAAGCAACTTGCTTCAGAGTTTAATCGTAGATATCAAAACTTCTCGAAAGGCTGTATCGAGGAGCGGGAATCTGCGCCATGGCAGGAGAATTGCCTCGAAGGGGATGCAATCAACCTATTTGCATTGATGCCCCACTTTCGCCTTAATTCTGGAGATGGAGGGCTGTACATCAACAAGGCCTCCATTGTGTCACGGCATCCGGATCACATGGATGACTTTGACCAGCAGAATGTGGGGATGTACAGGTTGCAGGTTAAGGGGCCTAGGCATCTGAGCATCCAGATGGTGCCCGATCATGATATTGCTGTTCACTTCAAAGCCGCTGAAGAAAGCAATCGGCCGCTTGACATTGTGATCTCGATAGGCAACGAGCCGCTGCTTCCGCTGGTGGCCAGTATGCCATTGCTTTATGGTCAAGATGAATACAATATGTGCAGTGCTCTCAGTGGAGAGCCTTATCCTGTTGTCACCCTGGATAGCAAATTACAGGCGCCCTGGGGTGCTGAATATGTTCTCGAGGCGAAGATCTTGCCCCGTGTTCGAGAGCCCGATGGTCCCTACGGAGAGTTTACGGGGCATCTTTCGGGTATTCGCAATATGTGCAGCGTCGAGGTGACGAGGGTTTATCACCGTACCAAGCCGCTCTATGAGTACTGCGCCATTGGCATGCCATGGACAGAGATCGACTACATGTTCTTGAACACAAGTCCTGCTCTCTATGTGCAACTTAAAGAGAAGTTTCCCGAGGTCGTCGCTGTTAATGCCTTGTATACCCACGGCCTTGTGGTGATCGTTTCGACAGAGATGCGCGTTGGTGGTTTTGCTAAAACAATCGGAATGTCTGTCTTGCAGACGCCACATGGAACCGGTTACGCCAAGGTTGTGATCGTCGTTGATGCCGATGTGGATCCTTATAACCTTCCGCAAGTGATGTGGGCGCTGTCAACTAAGTTCAATCCGAAGTTTGACTGTGTGATTATTCCGGGTTGCTCAATCCTGGCATTGGACCCTGGCTCCGATCCTGTTGGCATCTCTCACAAAATGATTCTCGATGCGGCGACACCCGTGCCGCCCGATGATCACGGAGATTATTCCATGCAAATCAAGGATCCTCCTGAGGCCCAGGATTGGCTGCCAAAGCTTCAAGAGCTGATGCAGTCCATTTCGTCATCTGCCGTTTAACCTCGAGTCATGCCAGATCCAGACTTCGCAACTTGCCCTCGCTGCAATTGCAAAACAACGGAGGTTCAGTTCCGTTCACCCGTTCATGGGGCCTGGGAACTCTACCGATGCACCACTTGCATGTTTACGTGGAGAAGCACAGAGCCAGCTTCAATGACCAATCCTGACCTTTATGACCCAGTCTTTAAGATTGATCCCAATGATCTTTCCAGCTTCCCTGTGATGCCAGCGATTCCCCCACTCAAAGACAATACCCGCCGGGAGGCCAAGCAATGACGATCTCACTGCAGCACAGCATCAACGTGAAGGCTTCGCCCGCCGAGGTATATCAAGCGCTCACAAACCTCGACCAAATTGCTCGATGGCACTGCGGTCAGGTGAATGGAGAGGTCGCGATTGGTCAAACTCTGACGCTGGAGAGCGACGAAGGGCCGACATTCACTTGGACAACACGCGAGCTGATTCCTAATTCTAAGATTGTCCAAGAGTGCACACAGGGCCCTGGTTCTTCGACCGGTAAAGCCCTTACTTTTCAGCTGCGTGCGTCAGGCCAACAATCATCGATTGAGTTGAGCCATGACGGCTGGGATCCCGCTGATCCGCATCTCCCTAGGTGTAATACGCATTGGGGGCATGTGCTTCATCGGCTGAAGGCTTACGTCGATCAATAGGCAGGGCAAGGTCTGCGCGACAGCGCTCAGTCCGTCGCACTGAGCGCCATTGAGACTTGACTGGTGGGCCTGCTCAGATGTTCATCAAAAGCCCCGGGTGATCACCCGGGGCTTTTGATGAAGTGATTTTTTTGTGAGATGCCTCAGCCCTTGCTCGCCCGCACTTCCCAGAAGGCAGCGCTGAGGCTGTAGCTGGCCAGACCGCTCTGCTGTTCGTAGCGCTGACGGGCCTTGAGCTGACATTCGATCTCCTTGCAATCGATCGAGTAGCTCCACTGCTTGCGGCCCTGTCGCCGGTTGAGGACAAGGTCTGGAGTGATCTGATAGCCGTTGCCGTCCTTGCCGGCTGGGAGCGTTTGGTGCAGGTCGCCGCGTAGGTGAGCCAGACGCAGCTGTTCGTTCAGTTCCTTCTGCTCGGCGGCGAGCAGTTCCTGCTGCTGTTTCACCTCAAGCAGCCGGCTGATGCAGCTGGTGAGAGCCTCGGCGGAAAAACGCGGGTCCATGGCTCCAGCGCTGGCGGGGAGAACTCCCGCGTTGGCCAGGAGAAGCAGGGCATCCGGGGTCCCCGGTGCGGGTGATGCCGCGGCCTGTGCTCCAGACGCCAAGACCCTTGAGGCGCGCCTCGGTTTCCAGGCGGCTGTAGGTCTGCCGGTCACAGCCTTTGATGTACTGCCAGTAAACAAACGCTGCTCTTGAGGCCACCAGGGCCTGGTTGATGTTGCGCCCACCGCGAGTGATCTCGGCAATGGAGCGCCCGTAGCGATCGGTGGTCTTGATGCGCAGATCGATGCCACTGCCGATCGGAACCAGGGCTTAGAGCGCCTGGCTGGCCTGGGCGCCATGGGGTTTCTGGCTGCTCTCCAGCGCGTCGATGCAGGCAAGGCGGATGGTGATCGTCTGCCCCGCCTTGCGCACCCTGAGGGTGTCGCCATCGCCGACCGACACCACGTTGGCGGGGGCTGCGTGGACCTGCCAATCACCAAGCCCTACGAGCAGACAGGCGCCAAGCAGGGGGCCGAGCAGAGTTCGGAACCGTCTTCTCAAGGCCGATCCGTGCTCTGCTCGAGGCTGGGTTCCGTGCGCTCCAACAACAACTTCAGCGTCCGGTTCTGACGCTCGAGCAGCACAACAAAATCACTGACGATCGCCGCGAGGAGGGCCAGCCAGATCGCTCAGGTGATGAGCACCAGCCGCCAAGGATCGGAACCTGCCATTGCAGGCACGGGCCAGGAGGGCAGGGCGCGGCGCTCGGTTCCAGCGCTCGGCGTGTGGCCAGAGGTGGTGGTGGAGTGCTGCTGCCCGCTGAGCACCAGCTCCAGGACCCGATCCGCTGTCACGGGCACCAGAGCGGAGCAGGCCTCGGCGTCATGACCTGCTCGGCCAGCAATTCGCGGCAACGTTGTAAGCCACCACCGGCCCAGAACAGACCCCAGGCCCGGTTATCGAGTTGCAGCGCCACCCAACGGTGCGGCCGGGCGTCATTGCGGATCAGCTGCGCTGCGCTCCTCAGAACACCAGGGCATCCCGGATCCGTTGGATTGCCTTCAGAGGAATCGCGTTCTCGATCAGCTTCTTGTGGCGTTTGACGGGATGGTCGGTCATGGGTTCAGACAGGGCGGGTCAGGCGGTTGAGACGCAGAGCGCTCACCGAGGCGATGGCTTCAAAGTCGGCGTCAAAGGTGACCAGCACGGCGTTGTGGTGCAGGGCTACTGCGGCTATCAGCAGATCCAGGCTCAGCAACGTGCGGCCGATCTGACGGCAGGCTTGGCCAAGATCGATGGCCCGTTGCCAGAGGTTCTCTGGGGTGGTGAGCAGGGGCAAGCTGGCGAACTGGGCCTGCAGCTGGCGAGCCTCCCGCCCCGTCGCGGCGCGGAGCACCTCGAAACGCACCGGTTCAGCCAGGTGGGCTGTGGGATCCAGCACATATGGCGCAATGAATTGCTTCAGGGCTAGCGGGCTGCGGCTCCGGGTGAAGTCGATCCAGAGGCTGGTGTCAACGAGCAGGGTCATGAACTGAGCTCCTGAGCGCGCCTTCGTTCGCGCTCCTGGTCGGCCTCATAGGTGTCCAACTCCACCCCCCACTCACCGTTGAGAAACTTCTGGGCAATCCGAGCCCTGCGCCGCAGCTGCAGGGCCTCCTCCATCAGACGGCGGATGGCGGGCCCCTTCTTGCGCTCGCCCGTCAGGTCAAGGATTTCGCTCATCTCAGAGTCTGATAGCTCAACGGTAACTTTCATGGTTCGGGTCTCCTAGAATCGGACTTTGAGGTCAGCATGGCAGCCCTTGTCAATGCGGTGCCCTCCCAGCCGCCAGCAGCAGCTGTTGAATCCCAGTGGCGAGAAATACCTGGATGAGACAACCGAGAAGTGAGTGGTTGTACTGATCGCGGCCCAAGTGCTGCATCGATCACAACAGGGCCCGCGGATCCGGACTAGACAATCCTGAGACGCCTGAGACTCATGCCTGCCTTTGCTGTGGCCTGCACCCCGCGCGGGTCTTCGATTGAGCGGTTGCAGGCTGGTCGCTACCGGGTCTGCGACACCGACCATCACTGCCGGGAGGTGGAGGACGTCTGGACCGCCTTTGAGCTGGTGCGGGAACTGGAGCTCGAGGGTGCACCGCTGAGCGACACGACCCTTGCTGAGAACAGCTGATGCCAGACGAGCGCCGCTATCGCCTCACCGATGCTGCGATGCAGCCCCACCCTTATCTGGATGTTGATTACCCGTCTCTGCAGGAGGCCCTGGATGCGGCACGCCGATGGAGCCGCAACCGGACCCTGGATCTTTATCAGGCCTCGATCGGCGTGGAGGTGAGCACCGAGCGGGGGGATTGGCGCACCCTGATGCTGCCGACCGAGATCCAGCAACTGGACCTGATCAGCAAGGGGTGAGGCGCCAAAAGCGTCGCCGATCACAACAGCTCAGCGGTTCCGTCGTGAGCTTCTGTCCAGCGGGGCGATGCTGCTGAATTGATTTCTGAAAACTGTCTGTGATTGCGTACAAAACCGAATTGCGGGCGTTTTTGATGGCTCGCAGTCAATGCTTGAGCACGGGAGAGACCTACCGCGTGCTTGACCACAACGGTGATGTGACCAGCGAGGTCACGTTCGCGGAATGCAAGCGCCAGCTGGGGGCGCGGTAGCGATCGGCACATCGGCGCGGTTTGCCGGAGCCCAAAGATCAAGGTTCACGCATCGATGGCCGATGGCTGAGTTTGCGATGCTGAGGGGTGGTGCGATGGCGTCAATCGAGCAGGAGCTGGAGTGAGGGGCTTGTGTCGAGCTGTCCTGATCTGCAAGGTTGAAGAAGGATCCTTTGCGGAGAGCATGAACAGGAGCAGGCGCTTGGGGTGGAGCACCGTCGCTGCGCTGGGCCTGATGCTCTCGATGGCGAGTTACCTGGTGCTCCAGGATGGTGCACTGCCCAAGAAAAAGAAGCCGGTGGCGGTGATCACCAGCAAAGAGATTGTCAAGAAGACCGGCCGCCAGTGAGCTGAGGGGATCAGCTTTGATCAACCAGTGCCAGCTAGGTCGGATGCTTGACCGTGACTTCCAGGGAAGTCACGCCACTACGTGTCCAGGGCCGCCTAAAAGTCTGTCCCTGTAGTCCTTGGCGGGCCTGTCACCATTGGGTTTCGTCAGCGGGTCTCACCGCTCCCGATGCCCGAAACCGCCTCCGTTGCAGCTGATCTGAGCGCACCGGATGATCTGATCAACTTTCTCAAGGCCATTCCCGACGGCCGCTACCGGCGTGGCGTGCGTTACCCGCAGTGGTTCCTGCTGTTGGTGGCGGTGCTTGGGATCCTGAGCGGCTGCAGGAGCTCTCGCGATCTGGAGGCTTTTGCCAAGCGGCACCGGGAGGCGCTGAACCAGGCCCTGGACCTGAACTTCAAGCGCTGGCCGTCAGATGCCACCTTCCTTTACCTGTTCAATAAGGCGCATCTTCAGCAGTTTGGCGAGGTGCTGCAGGCCTGGATGATCAGCCAGATCCCAGGTGGCGCCGAGGGTCTGGACCAACTGGTCTGCGACGGGAAAACCCTGCGGGGCTCCGCCATCGAGACAGATGACGGCAACCACCGGTTCGTTGCCCAGGTCACCGTCTACGCCCGAGCCCTTGGGGTGGCGTTGGCCCAGACGACCTATGACACCCACGAGTCCAGTGAGAAGGCAGCGCTCAAGGAGCTGCTCAGCACGCTTGATCTCAATGGCGTCCTGATCCAGGCCGACGCACTGCACACGACACAGGCGTTTTTCGCTGGTGCCTGGAGCAGGGGGCCGACCTCCTGTTGACCGTCAAATCCAACCAAAAGATCCTGTACCGGCAGATCGGCTGCCAGTTCGAGGGAAAGCGCAAGATCCCTTTTGCAGCAACGGATGTCGAGAAGCGGCACGGACGCCAGACACGCTGGGAACTCAAGGCCAAAGAGGCGCCAGAGCACATCAAGGCGAACTGGCCAGGCAGCGCCTGGATCGTGGAGGTGATCACCAGCAGCACGACCCTCAAAGGCAAGCGGGACATCGCCTGCCACAGATTCATCACCAGCCTGCGCACCACACCAGATGCTCTGCTGCGACTGGTCCGTCAGCGATGGAGCATTGAGAACGAGTGGCACTGGGTGCGCGATACGCAGCTCGGTGAGGACGCACACCGCTACACCAATCGGACCGGTGTCGGCGTGTTCTCCTTCCTGCGAACCGTGGTGATGAACCTGCTGCGCCGTGGTGGCTATCGCTCAATCCGCCAGGGCTTCCGGGAGCTGGCCTACGACATCAAAGGGATGCTGGCGTTGGGTGGGGTTCGGCTCGCGCAGGCGAATTCCGAATGACTTTCAGGCAGCCCTGACTACGTGTCCAGAGAGCGGCGCAGCGTGTAGTAGTGGAACACCATCCCGCCCGATCCATCTTGGTGGATCACATGGGTCACCAGCTCCCAGCCCTCCTTGCCGAGTGAGTCGAACAGCTGCGGAACGGTTGGCATCGTTTTGCTGTCTGCCCAGCGTGTCAGGCGTTCACCGTCCACATCGAGGACGTCGATCTCCTGCGTGATGCCACGCCCCCTGTAGTTGAGGCGAATGTGCTTGTAGCGCCACTGGGCCATGATTTGCTCGTCTCCGATCGGGTGGACTACCAGGCGATGGTCTGCAGCGGATCTTCCGGCTCGTTGGGCTTCTGAAACACCCCCAGGTTGCCCGCCTGGGCCTGATTCTCGATCGTGATCGCTGCGCCACCCACCACGTCCTCCAGCTCCTGGTCCGAGACGGTGGAGTGTTGTGCGGGGGGATCGGTACTTCGTTGTTCAGTCATGGGCGCATTCGGTGCCGCTGATTCCACATTGCCCCATCCGGCCGATCTCCCCTTTGGAGCGACACCATCCTGGCGATACCCCGACGCCATATTGCTGGCGGCCGAACGGGATGGAGAGGCGTCAACTTTCCTGGCAGAGGGGGGGGGGTTGAGTTCACAGACTCTCGAGCAACCGCTTCAGGCGCACCAGTTGGTAGCGGTTGGTGCCTGAGGGCGTTGCGTCGTAATTCGCCTGATGCCAGCGGCGTTGGGCCTCAAGGCCGCGACGCACAGGTTGATGTCAAGGCACCAAGGCACCAAAGCACAACAGAGCCTATGTTGTAAGGCATAGGGCGCAATCTGACGTTTCTTCAGCGACAGAAGAGAATGGTGTTGTTAGTTTTGAGGTTTCTGTTAGCAGCGTGTGTATGAGACTAGATCCGAACCAATTTCCACGCCGTGTTGAGATTGACGTGCCTGAGCGGGTGCTCAATTGGGTGCGTCAGAAGTCAGCGGAGACTGGCCGTGACCAAGATGAGATCCTGCTGGAGCTTCTGAATCGGGGCCTGCAGCAGGAGGAGCCGTGAGTGGTCCACCGGGCCTCAACTGGACTGAAGCCAGGCGTCCCAATGGTCAACATTGTGGAGCAAAGCTACCGCAACACCCAGCTTTCGGTGCCCTGCATCTCAGATGAACTCGCAGCGGAATGCAGCATCATTGATACAAATAATCTCTAGAAGTAAAATCGTGTCGAGAGTGTCTATTCTGCGGTTGATTTCCTGTGAGGTGACATGCCGTTTGGAGATGGATCTCTTGCCCAAAAGTTAGATGATGTTTTTGGTGAGTCGTATTGGCTAAATGCTGCAGTTTTGTTTGTTGCGATAAACCTTCGTATGCTTCTGGTAGTCACCTTAGTTGGCTGGCCTTTACGCCGATCGTTGTCAAACCTCAACACCGATATCCAAGGTGACACGAAGCTTGGCTTTCTCTCCACGGCTGTCTTTGCCGGTGTACTGGCAGGCTCGATCAAGCTGTATGCGATGGGCCTAACTAGGGTTTACTTGGATCCCGGTCAATATGGTTGGATCTACATACCGTGCAGCTATTTGATTGTCCTTCTTGTGCAGGATACCGTCTTTTATTTTATGCATCGACTCTTTCATTACCCGCAGTTGTATTGGTTGACGCATCGCGGCCACCATCGCTCCAAGCAACCCTCTCCTTGGACCTCCTTTGCCCTGGATCCAATCGAATCTTTGGTGCATTCTTTGCTGCTTGTAATGTTAGTGATTCTGCTGCCGCTTCATCTGGTCACTATTCTTGCGGTCCTCACCACCATGAGCGCCTGGGCCATGGTGAATCACTTGAGCCCTGAGATCTTGCCACGCTGGTTTCCACATCATTGGCTTGGCGACTGGATCATTGGGCCAGTTCACCATTCCATTCATCACAAGTATCACAACAGGCATTATGGCCTTTATTTCACGCTGTGGGATCGGCTAATGAACACCCAAGATCCTCGTTATCCAATCCAGATCCAGCAATCCCCTTCCCTCTAGCTTTCACAAGTCGCCATCGGCGAAAAGTCTTTCAAGCTTTCTTTGGCTTATCGTGCTATCATTATAAAGCAAAATAACTGAATCCCGAAGCGCATTCCTTGTGCCTGGACGTTCGATTTCTGTTTTGTGACTATGAATAAAATCAGGTTTATCCCCGTCTCGCATAGACCCTTGTGTCGTGAGTCGAGATGGTTTAAGGTTGTCGAAGTTAGTTGTTTTATTTTCCCTTGAGCAATATTTAGAATTATTTAATGTTTGTTTTGGGCATGGCGTTTCTTCTAAGGTTTGCCCATCTTCGAGGCTTTCTCATGTCGCCAGCCGATCTGTCCAGTGAATTCTTTCTTGGGTCAAGAATTCCAAAGCGAGTCACTGTGACCATCCCGTATTTTGTTCATGAGCAAATGATAAAAAGGAGTAATCTGGAGGGGCGATCGATGAGCAATCTTGCTGCTTATCTCATCGAACGAGCTTTGGATGGCAGTGGTTGCGTTGAGTGATTGCTGTGGGGCTGGGCTTGGTTACTGCTGGCCGAATCCCAGCCCTTTGTCTAGTAGCTCAAGAAGGATTTCATTTGGATCTCGCCCGGTTTTCTCGGCAATCTTTTCTATTTCAATCGATACTCGCTCGGGGAGCTCTATCTCGATCTTCTGAGGAAGTTTTAAATGATCTAGCTTGTAGTCGTTGTCATTCATAGTCTTCGTCTAGTTTTTTCAACTACCATTTTAGCAAGGTTTTTCTCCCACTCAGCGAAGTATTCCAGGAATTCTTGTGATTTATGATACAAAATGTGTTTGCGGTGTTGGCCTGCTAGCTGAGTTGATGTTTCGTTCAGGCCTCAAAGCAAGGTCCCGATGAGCGTGGGCAGGGTCCGGAAGGGTGATCGCGCGTAGCTATGCAGGGAGGGGCTTGGCGTCTGGATTGTCCCTCCTGTCGTTGTTGTTTCTGGCCTCCAGCTTCTACATCGATTGGCTCTCTGTGCGTGGACGATGCTCAACCCGTCGCATGGCTCTGCGTTCATCTCTTTGCATTAACGGATCACCCTTGAGCATCAGATTGAGGAGGTCAGCATCTTTGCTTGCCAGTGTATTCATATCTGTCGATCAGCCGTCGTCCTGGTCAGTGATGTGACGATGTCGGAAGAGTCCGTCCCTTCAGTTCAGTGGTTGGGAGGGCCTTTCCCCGGCTGTATCGGGCCTGTGGCTTGTATGACCTCAGGCCCGGCTGAGCACCTGGCTTAGTTGCACCCCTGCACGGAGATGCGATAGGTGAAACCGGTGGCGGCCTGATCGGCAGTGGCCCCGATCTTGAAGTTCACCTGGCTCACGGTTTTCCCAGGCACCGCCTGCACATCCCACTGACGCCCAGTGCCAACCCCAGGAGTGAGGGAATCATTGACGACCTGCAGGTTCGAGCCATCGGTGAACTTGAGATAGGCCTGGATCGGATAGGTGGCGCTCACCGACGAATTGGCGGTGAAGAACAGCTTGTAGGAGCTGAAGGGCTGGGTCACGAAGAAATCCGTGTTCCAGTTGGGGCGGCTGAAAGGCAGCGGATTCCCAGGGCTGATCGTTTTGGTCACAATGTCGGTGACACCGTTCCCGCCCACGGGGGTCAGGAACTGGCAGCTCTGAGCGAAGGCGGGCTTTGCAGTCGTGAGCAGGCAGCCACTGGCGCAGACCACTGCAGCGCGTACAAGGGAACGCATAGACATCGGCATCTGCCCAGAGGTTAGGCGACGCCTTTCAGATCCCATCCTGCTCCTGCACATCGGCGCCGGATCCCACCTCGCTGGAGGCAGCCTGCCCAGGTCTCCAACCGCTGGCCCAGATCTCGCGGCAGCGGAGATTGAGTTCCTCTTGCTTCAATGACCAGAGCGTGAGGCAACGCTCCAGGTCATCTCTGATGTCCTGGGCACCGGGAAAATCTTTGTAGCGAATCAGCAACATCGCAGCGCGGGTGAGCTGCTCTGGCCCCGGGTCACCGGTGTGACCCAGGAGTGCATCCACTGCGTCCCGATCGGTGCGGTAAAGGGGATGGACCTGTTCGTCGCTCATTGGAGTTGCGGCTTGCCTAGGCACAGACTCTGCAGCAATCGTTCCGGAATCGCAGCTGCGCTGGCGGGCTCTTCTGTGGCAATGGGCACACCAGCTGAGTCTGACCATGGGCCAGAACGGAACCACCGTGATCAGGTTCTGGTGCCCATGGATAGCTCCAAAGCATTCGCCGCCATCGCCCTGGCCGCTGTGTCCTGGGACGGAACGCTCACGCAGGCAGGGTCACGCAGCTTGCGTCATGCACTCGACTATCGCCAACCCTTTGCCACCTATCCCGCAGACAAGATGGTGAGCCTGATGGATGAGTTGCTGCAGGCGCTCAGGCAACAGGGTGCGCAACGGCTGATGGTGACAGCTTCAGAAGCCCTCAATCCGCAGCAACGACGCACGGCCTATGCGATGGCAGCGGAGATCATGCGCTCCGATGGTCCCTATCAGGATGATGAGCTGAACATCCTCAGTAATCTCGCCGAGGTCCTGATGGTGGATGCACGGCTCACCAACGAGATTCAAAGCACCATGAACCTGTTGCACGGCGAGCTGGGGTGAGTTCCGCCATAAAAAAAAACCGGTCGACCTGGAAGGCCAACCGGGAGTCTCTGAGACTTCAAATCCGAAGCTTGACGCTTCAGGCTGCGCTCACCACGTCACCGGCGTCGCCCTCATTGCCATCTTCATCCACGGCACCCATGGGGATCAGCTTGATCTGCTTGCGACCCAGTTTAATTTCGAATTCATCGCCGGGTTCGAGATCGAGCATGACCGTGTAGGCCTTGCCGATCAGCAGATTGCCGTTGCCCTGCACCTTGGCGATATAGCTGAGTTTGCGACCGCCCTTGCCGATGCCCTTGCTGGGAGCATCACCGAGGCTGACGCCTTTGGCCTCCAGGAGTGCTTCGTAAAAAGCGGTGAAATTCAGGCGCTCACCGCCGTCCTTTTTGGTGCTCACGTAGCCGCAGGCGCGCACGAGATCCGATTTGGACACGTCGCTGAGTTCTTTGACCTTGGTGAGCAGATCAGATCCGGTGAGCATGGCAACAGGTGAGTTGTTATGTGCAAGATAACAGACAATCGCGCCGCTGACGATGCAAGGAACAATCCGGGAACGACGCAGTCCTGGTCGATCGAGTTGGCCATTTTGGATGCAGCCAGCGCCGGACGATGCGATCGCTGCGTGCTGATCTGGCGCTGGTGAACGCGTTGCGGATCCGATCCGATCCCGAAAACAGCCTGAAATCTGAGCCACTCCGCAGTGCTGCGCGGCATGGTGCAGAGATCGGAGACTGCCATGTTCACGATCGAACGGATGTCGCCAGCGGGCTGGACGGCTGAAATCGAATGCAAGACTGAATTTCGCGCCTTCCTGAATGCCCGCACCAAGTGCATGGCCACCGGCCAGGTCTATCGCGTGATCACCGGCGATGGTGATGTGGCTTGTGTGATCACGCTGGAGGAGTGCAGACGCCAATTTCAGGCCCGTTGACGTGTGATCCTGTCCGTCGCTGACCTGGAGTTCCCGCGCTTAGCTGATCAACAGCCTCAGTTGGGAGTGGAGTTCACGCTGCAGGGCATGTCGGCAAGTCCTGGTTCTAGCGGTGCCGTCAGGGGCAGGCGTTTTGCGCCGCCTTGCGTAGAGCATCGGCCTTGCGCGCAGCCTCGGCGCCGCTGACGGTGAAGAACGGGACGTTCTGGTTGTTGATGTACAGCACGGGTTTGCTGGCTTTCAAATCCACCTCCGCCTGACGCCGGCAGCGTGCATAGGCGCCGTAATCAAGGCGATTCAGCTCGCTTTGGCTTTGGTCTTTTGCAGTGGTTTCAGTCCCCTGGTAGGCCAGGGACTCCAGCTGCGGACAGAGCTGCAGGCGCCGTTGGTGCACCAGCTTGACCTCTTCTCGCCAGGCCTGACGCGCCCGGTGATCCCGCTGCTCCTGAAGCCTGAGGCAGTGATCGGAAGCCTTCGTGGCGGCGATCGCCTGCGCGCCGAGCAGCCACGTCAGGAGGAGCAGCCAGGGATTGCTTCGAGTGGTGACAGAACGAACGGACATCAGGGCGTTGCCGAGGCAAGGTGTGGGGCTTGATGAGGCTTGGCAGCGTTGGATGTTCTCAATGATTGGCTCTGGGGACGGGTTCTGATCGTCGCCCTTTTGGCGATCGGTCTGGTCTTGAGCGCACGCACCCGCTGGGTGCAGTTTCGCTATTTCGGGGCGATGTTTGCGCTGCTGGGACGCGCCTTTCAGCAGGAGGGCAATCACCTGAGCTCTTTTCAGGCTCTCGTGCTCAGCGTGGCCGGTCGGGTCGGCGGTGGCAACATTGCCGGAGTCGCTGTCGCCATCAGCCTCGGCGGCCCGGGTGCTGTGTTCTGGATGTGGGTCACCGGTTTGATCGGCATGGCCACCAGCTTCTTTGAATGCACGATCGCCCAGGTGTTCAAAATCGCTGAAGTGGATGGCACCTATCGAGGCGGACCGGCGTATTACATCGAGCGCGGCATCGGCCTGCGCTGGATGGGCCTGCTCTTTTCCCTGCTGTTGCTGCTGACCTTCGGCCTTGGTTTCAATGCGCTGCAGTCATTCACGGTGGCCAGCGCCCTGGCCGACACCTTTGGTGTTCCACCCTCCATCAGTGGTGCGGCGCTCATGGTGGTGCTGGGCGTGATCATCTTCGGGGGTGTGCGGCGGATCGCCGAGGTGGCGGAGGTGGTGGTGCCGTTCATGGCGATCGGCTACTTCCTGCTGGCGCTGGTGTCGTTGGTCATCCATGCCAGTGAAATTCCTGGCGTGTTGGCTGAGATTGTGCGGGGTGCCTTCGGTTTGAAGTCGGCCCTGGGTGGGGGGATCGGCGCGGCGGTCATGTTCGGTGTCAAACGCGGTTTGTTCTCCAATGAAGCCGGTCTCGGCAGTGCCCCCAACGTGGCGGCTGTGGCTTATGTGAAGCATCCGGTGGAGCAGGGGATCATTCAGGCGTTCAGTGTGTTCATCGACACCATCGTTCTCTGCAGTTGCACCGCCTTTCTCATCCTTGTGACGCCCTTGTATCAGCCGGATGGCGGCGCAGTGGCGGTCACCCTCACCCAACAGGCGATGGGCTACACGATGGGCTGGTGGGGACAGGCCTTCATCACTGTCGCCCTGGTGTTGTTTGCCTTCACGTCCATTATTTACAACTACTACCTCGGTGAAAATGCTTTGAATTACTTCAGTGATTCCAATCAAACCCTGTTTCAGGGGTTGCGATTTGTCACCTTGGTGTTGATCATCTGGGGGGCCAGCCAGGACCTTGCCACGGTGTTTGGTTTTGCTGATCTCACCATGGGGCTGCTGGCGCTAGTGAATCTGGTGGCCTTGGTGATGTTGATGCCTGTGGGCTTACGGATTCTCGCCGACTATGAGCGGCAACATTTGGCTGGCTTGAGTCCGAGTTTCGTGGCGGCTGATCACGATCATCTGGGCATCGATCCCCGCAGTTGGCCCTCGGACTGACGCGGAACCTCAGCGCATCTCGATGGCGTTGAGGCGTTCCCGGAAAGAGCGTGGCGTGTCGTTGACCGGGCTCGACAGCAAGGCGTCGTTCGGGGTTGATTCGAGGGCGTTTGGGCGACGGTGGCCTCGGACCGACTGGCCCCGATGGGGCATCGCCTTCAGAGAGAGTTCCTGCGTTTTGGGGTCCCGATTGAGGGGCTGATTCTTCAGTTCACTGCGCACCTGGTTGAGCAGACGGTAATGGCCTGTGCTGCTGAACTTGCGGAGCAGGGCCTGATCCCAGGCCATGGGGCGTTTCATCATGGGCTGAACTCTACTGCGCCTGTCCGGCTTGCCGTACACCAAGGGACCGCAGCGGCGCGTCAGACCGTGATAAATTGTCAGGAGCAACTGGAAGTCGTTTCGACTTCGACTTGGTTTCGATTCAGTCCCTGCGCTCCCGTTGCTGCACCTTCGCCCCCTCATCATGACCGCCAACGGCTGCCTGCGTGTGGGCCAACAGGCCCCTGACTTCACCGCCACCGCAGTGGTTGACCAGGAGTTCAAGGAGATCTCCCTGTCTCAGTACCGCGGCAAGTATGTGGTGCTGTTCTTCTACCCTCTCGATTTCACCTTCGTCTGCCCGACGGAAATCACCGCCTTCAGCGATCGCTACGCTGACTTCTCCAGCAAGAACACCGAAGTGCTGGGCGTGTCGGTGGACAGCCAGTTCAGCCACCTCGCTTGGATCCAGACACCCCGCAACCAGGGTGGTCTTGGTGACATCGCCTATCCCCTCGTTGCCGACCTCAAGAAAGAGATCGCCAGCGCTTACAACGTCCTCGATGAAGAGGAAGGCGTCGCCCTCCGCGGTCTGTTCATCATCGATCCCGAAGGCGTGATCATGCACGCCACCATCAACAATCTGCCCGTGGGCCGTAACGTTGATGAGACTCTGCGCGTGCTCCAGGCCTTCCAGTACGTGCAGTCGCACCCCGATGAGGTTTGCCCCGCCAACTGGACCCCTGGCGAGAAGACCATGAAGCCCGATCCCGTGGGTTCCAAGGAGTTCTTCGCAGCTGTCAACTGATCGACGCCTGCATGTCGTCTTGATGTGTGAATCATGGCAGCCGCCCCACGGGGCGGCTTTTTTATGAGCGCGACAGCTCCTGCACCAGGGCCCCTTCCACCCGTCCGGTCATCAGGGCATTGAGACCTTCGATCAGATTGGCCGCCATCGCCACACGACTGCCATCACTCACCACCACCCGGGTCAGGGTCGGCAGGCCGCCACGACGGGCCCGCAGATACACCGGCTCCACATACAGCAGGGCATTCCCCAGAGGGACCACCAGAAGGTTGCCCTGCACCACTTCCGATCCGGCCCGATCCCAAAGCCCGAACTGTTGACTGATCGCTGGGTTCTGGTTGATCAGGGCCTGGATTTGTTCCGGACCGAAGATCGGCACGTCGGAGGGGAAGCGCAGCAATACCAGCTCGCCGTAGTGCTCATCGTCGCTGCGGGCCGCCAGCCAGGCTGAGAGATTCGGCCGAGCCAGGGGGGTGAGGGGCTGCAATAAGAGGAATTCCGACGCTTCATTCGCCCTCAGCTGGGCTGTGATGTGATAAGGAGCGACGGGAATCTGCTGCGTGCCATAGAGCTCCAGCGGCACCTGCCACACATCATCGCCGCTGTAAAAGATGCGCGGGTTGGTGACGTGATAGCGAAGCAATTGCTGCACCTGAAGTTCAAACAGACTGGGCGGCACCATCAGATGCTGACGCAAGGTGCCCGGGAGAGCGCTGATCGGTTCAAACAGCTGGGGAAACAGGCGCTGCCAGCCCCGCACGATCGGGTCGTTCGGTTCCTGCACGTAGAGATGCACGCTGCCGTTGTAGGCATCCACCACCGCTTTCACCGCATTGCGCGCATAGCGCAGCGGCCGGCCATCGGGAAGGCTCGAGGCGTAGGGATAGGTGTTCGACGTGGTGAATCCATCGACAATCCAATATTGATGTTGCTCGCTGTCGTATCCGCTTGTGTTCGCCGGGATCGGCACCGACACCAGATAGGGCTCTCCCCAGAGCTGCAGAAAGGGCGCCAGGGCTTTCACTCGGCTTTTCACATCCCGACGCAGCAACAGCCGGGATTCCGAGGTCAAGGAGCCGGTGTTCAACAGGCGCGGTTCCTTCAAGTACACCGCTGCCGCGACCCGATCCATGCCGGTGCGCAGAGGCACCCCTGCAGCTCCGGAGTAGTGGTTGTAAATGTTGCGATCGCCTTCGGGGAAATCAAATTCCTCCACCGTCGTCGGTGCCACGGCATAGGGCGATGGCAACAAGCCGAAATAGAGCGCGGCCCGACCGATCGGCACATGCTCTTTCACGTCGGCGGCGCTGATCTGCAGGGCGGGGTTGCCTTCAATTCGGGTCGAGAGGCCCAGATCGCTGATGAAATATTCCGGCAGGCCATCGGCGGCCCGGGTGTTCACCGGGCTCATCGTGAAGCCGAAGCCATGGGTGAACACGAAATGGCGGTTCAGCCAGGTGCGGGAGCGATCGGGCAGGGAGGCCTGATCCAGCTCCCGGGCCGCCAGGATCACCTGCTGGCGGTTGTCGGTGTCGTTCTGGAGTTGATAGCGATCCACCGCCGCGTTGGAGAAGCGGTAATACACCCGCAACTGCTGCAACTGGCGGTTGGTGGCCAGCAGCGGTTGGCTGTCCCAGAGGCGGATGTTGCGCAGGGTGCTCGCCCCTGTCTCCAGATCGGCCGGTTGCAAGCGCGAGGAGGGATTGATCTCGCGGCTGCTGATCGCGTCGAGTTGAAAAGCCCGTCGAGTGGCGGCAATCGCCCGCTCCAGATAGGGCGTTTCCAGCATCAGTTCCCGCGGCTTCACGACCAGCCACTGCATCGGTGGCACCAGCAACAGTTCCGCCAACAGCGCCAGCGCCGCCACGGTTGCCACGATCAGGCGCAGGCGTCGGCGCCGGATCGCAGCCGGGATCGGCACCACCAGAACCGCCAACAGGGCAAAGGCGATCGCTGCCAGTTGCCGCAGGGGCAGCACCAGATGCACATCGAGCCAGCCGGCGCCAGCCACCACGCCATCCTGTGACCAGAGCAACTGATGGCGCGACAGCCAGAGCAGGGCTGCGAACAACAGGCACACCAGGGCGAGCAGGGGACGTAGACGTTGTCGTTCGGCCCGGTTGAGGCCCGGAAAGGCCCAATCCGTCAGTCCGGGGATGCGGCTGAGACGGGCCCAGAGGCTGGTGCTCAGGGTGAGCAGCAGTTGGATCAGCAGCAGTTCGAGCCCGAGGGCGATCGCCGAATAGCGTCCGAGGCCGAAGCTCACATCGGCGCCGAGCAGGGGTTCGCGTTCGCCCAGGGATGGGATCGTCAGGGCCAGCGCCCAGAGCCCCCAGGCGCGCCCCGCCGTGATGCAGAGGCAGACGCTGCCGAGCCCATGGGCCAGCTGCAGGCCACCTTTCGGCCTGAGGCCCAACCCCAGGCTCACACTCAGGAGCACCAGGGCCAGTCCGGCCGGCCAGCCGGGCTGGATCGGCACGCTCCACCACTGACTCAGGGCAAAGGGATCGACCAGGGCCAGCCAGGTGAGCCGCAGCACCATCGTCAGACTCGAGGCCGCCACCAGCAGACAGGCGGCGAGGGCGAGTCCGTAGCGCCAGCCCTGCAGGGCCCACAGTCCCGGAGTCGTGGCCTGCGCAATGGCCTGTCTGGGGTGGGGGTCAGGCTCGGCGAGCCGCAACCAGCGCCAGCGCCACAGCAGCGTGGCAGCGGCGATCAGGGCGGCTCCAGCGAAGGCGAGGGTCTGGAGCAGCCAGCGCAGAGCGAGCACGCTCTGCAATTGGAATTGGGCAAACCAGGCCCATTCGATTCGCAGCCGCAACAGCAGCCACACCACGAGTAGGGCCAGGGCCATCCATGCACCGACTCGCAGGGCTCCGGTCCGCTTCCTGATCAGCACCCGCCGGCCGCTCAATGACCCAGCTCAACTACCCAACGGTAGGGGCGGTGGCGGTTTCGTCGATGCCTGCCAGGGCGAGAAAGCGGTCGGTGTGCAGGGTCTCCTCTTCGATCAGGGCCTCCACCAGCCGATCCATCACCTCCCGTCGACAGCGCAGGAGCGCCATCGCCTGATCCAGCGCCGCCTGGGCCAGCTGGCGCACCTGCAGATCGATTTCCCGACCCGTGCGCTCGGCGTAGGCCGGACGGGTTTGGATCAGATCGCGGCCGAGAAACACCTCATGGCCGGCGCCCTCGAGGGCCACCGGACCGAGGCTGGAGAAGCCGAAGCGGGTCACCATTTCCCGCGCCAGTTGACTCACCATCTGCAGATCGCCCGAGGCTCCCTGGGTCACTTCGCTGAGGCCGAAGACCACGGTTTCCGCGGCCCGACCACCCAGGGCCACCACCAGGCGGGCCTGCAGGGTGGCGCGGCTGATCAGGCCGGAATCGAGTCGCTCTTCATCGGGCCAGAAGCGAGTGAAGCCGCCCACGCCGCCACTGCGTGGCAACAGCGTCACCTTGTCGACCCTGTCGGCATGGGGGGTGAGCGCCGCCACCAGAGCGTGGCCGATTTCGTGATAAGCGATCAGGCGCTTCTTGGCGCTGTCCTGCAGCGGTGCGGCGGTGAGCCCCATCGTGATCCGCTCCAGGGCGGCCTCGATCTGGGCATCACCGATCGCGCTCACCTCTTGCCTTGCCGTGAGGATCGCCGCCTCATTGAGCAGATTGGCAAGGTCGGCGCCGGAGAAGCCCGGGGTGCGCCGGGCCCAGTCTTGAAGCGAGACCTCTGGAGCCAGGGGGCGGGTGCGGGCATGCACCCCCAGGATCGCTTCGCGGCCCTTGCGATCGGGAAGGTCGACGTGGATGCGCCGATCAAAACGGCCCGGGCGCATCAGGGCCGTGTCGAGCACGTCGGCCCTGTTGGTGGCCGCCAGCAGGATCACACCGGAGTTGTCGGCGAAACCGTCCATTTCGGTGAGCAGCTGGTTGAGCGTCTGCTCCCGCTCATCGTTCCCGCCGCCGATGCCGGCGCCGCGCTGACGCCCCACCGCATCGATCTCGTCGATGAACACGATGCAGGGAGCTTTCTCTTTGGCTTTTTTGAAGAGATCTCGGACGCGGCTGGCGCCCACGCCCACAAACAACTCCACGAATTCGGAGGCGGCCATCGAGAAGAACGGCACGCCCGCTTCACCGGCGATCGCTTTGGCCAGCAGGGTCTTGCCAGTGCCGGGGGGGCCCACCAACAACACGCCGCGGGGAATCTTGGCGCCGATCTGAATGAAGCGTTCCGGTGTCTTCAGGAAGGTCACAACCTCCTGCAGTTCTTCTTTGGCTTCATTGATGCCGGCCACATCTTCAAAGCGGATCGTCACCTCCTCCTGGGATTTCACCCGCGCCTGGCTGCGACCGAAGCCCATGGCGCGATTGGCCACCTGGGCGGAGCGCCGCAACAGCAAGGAGAGCCCCACCACGATCAGGGCGATCAGGGCGAGATTGCCGGCCAGGCCTGCGAGGGCCTGCTCCTGGCGGACATCTTTCACCGTGAGCGGGATGCCCGCCGCCTCGGCGGTGCGCAGCACCTGCTGGTCGTTGGCAAAGATCGGCACGGTGGAGGAGCGCCCATCCGGGTAGTGCACGATCACTTCGCGCCTGGCGGGAACGAGCTGCAGATCTTTCACCTTGCCGGCCTTGATCTGGCTGAGAAGCTCGCTGTAGGTCGGTGGCGGCTCGGGCTTGAAACGTGCCAAGGGATCTGCACGCTGTGCGGGGTCCGGTTGACCTGAACTCACGGCAACACTGCGTTGGCGGCAGCCTAGCGATTTGACGGAGAGACTCTCGGCAGGAGAAGATCGTCGTTTGGCAGAAATCGCCGGCGATGGCCGTACCCAAGAAGAAAACCTCCAAGAGCAAGCGCAACCAGCGCCACGCCGTGTGGAAAGCAAAAGCGGCCACCGCAGCCCAACGGGCTCTCTCGATCGGCAAATCGGTGCTGAGCGGTCGTGCCCAAGGGTTCGTGTATCCCGTTGATGAATCAGCCGACGCTGACGCCTGACCGGTTGCTCACCTGAGCTGCACCTCACGAACCCGGCGGGTTTCCGTGAGGTGCACCACGACAGCCACATCCCTTGGGTTTTGCAAGACCGTTTCAGGGATGGCCGTTTCAATCATCCGTACAAAACCCTCCAGTTCCTCTGCAGGGAGACGGATGCCGGTGCGTTGCTCCATCGCCTGTTCCTGCTCTTCCTTCCAGCGGCGCGATGCGCTTGGAGAGGGAGCCTTCAAGTGCCAGAGCTCGTCGAGGCAATCCCAGATCGGCTGGTAGCGCTCCAGTTGGCTCAGGGCCTGCGCTCGCCACTGCCGTTCGGCGTCGCTCAACAGCAACGTGCTGATCGCCTCGAAGGGCTCCGTCGTGGCGTGCCCCGGGCTGGCGCCGAGAAACCAGCCCTCCAGTAGCACAACCTGGGCGCTTTGCTGATGCCAACCGCTGCGGTCGCCTCGGCCTGCGCGCAGCGATTTTTCAAACTGCGGCATCCTTAACTCACCGCTGCGCCGCCAGCGCTCCAGGCTGGCGTCCAATAGCCCCAGGTCATGGCTGCCTGGCAAGGCGCGGGGCACGCCCCAGGGGTTCCCAGCCATCGCCTGCTCCAGCTGCTCCCCCGGCCAGTAGAAATCGTCGATGGACACCACGGCGACCGGTAGGTCCAGGACGGCTGAGGCGCTGGCCAGCCACCGCGCCAGGGTGCTCTTGCCGCAACCGGGTAGGCCGCTCAGCCCGACCAAATGGCGCTCCCCATCACGGCAGTGCCGCTCCAGCGCCGTGAGCAGGGGCAGGGCGACGGCCCAGACCCATGGCTCCGCCACCGGATGCCCCCAGGCTTGGTGCTGAAACGCTGCGCCACCCCGTTGCTGCCAGCGCTCGAGCCAGCGGTCGGCATCCTCCACCTCCAGGGCCGCGAGCAGATCCGCCAGTCCGGGAACGGCATCGATGGCGAAGCTGGGCTGGCGTTCAGGACCCAAGTTTGTAGGCCTCCAGCACCACGGCATACACCACGCCGATGCGCAGATTGTCGAGGGCGAGCCAGGCCAGGGGCCAGGGTTCCGCCTGAACGCGGGTGCGCAGCCGCACCATCACCTCGATCATCGCCACCAGGCCGAACACCACCAGCGGACGCTGACCGATTTTCTGCAGGTAGTAGCTGGTGAGGTTGTTGCCAAGAAAAAAGCCGATCAGCAGGGTGAGCACGCCCACACTGCGCCGTCGCCACGGCCCCACAAAGCTCAGCAGCACGTGGTTGCCCAGGCGTTCCTGAAGCCGTTCGTAGCGGGTGAGCTGCGGCACGATCAGTTGCCGTCGGCCAGAAGGGACTGCAGATACTCCAGCGTCACCACCCCGCTCGGGCAAGGGGGCCCTGACCATTGCCGCGCTGGTGCCTCCGCTTCGCCGAGATGCTCGAAGGCAGCTGGATGGGATGCACCGGCTGGTGCACCGTTGCGGAGCCTGGCCTGCAATCGCTCCTCCCAGGCAGAGGGGGTGAGCAGGCAGCGCAAGCCCGCTGCGCTGGCGGAGAGCAGCCCCGCCTCGGAATCCTCGATCGCCACCACGCCCTCGCAGGCCACACCGCTGCGTTCCAGGGCGAGTTGATAAGGGGCCGGATCGGGCTTGGCGACAGCGACATCGTCGGCGCTGATCAGGCCCGCGAAGGGATGCCCCTCCGCTGCAAAGACCCCTGTCAGCAGGGCGTGCACCGAGGCGGCGCCGCTGCTGGTGACGATCCATTGCCTCACCCCCGCCTCTTGCAGCGCTGCGATCAGGCGCGCCACCCCCGGCCGCAGAGCGATCGCGCCGCTACGGGAGCGCGCCAGGTAGTGCTTCTGCTTCAAGGCGCGCAACTGGTCGAGTCGTGTGGCGTCGAGCGCTTCCCCCCGCTCGGCGGCATAGGCCGCCATGCGCTGGCGCCCCCCTGCAATCGCGAGCAGCTCGGCGTAGAGGGTTCGGTCCCAATGCCAGTCGAGCCCCGCCTCGTGGAATGCGGCATTGAAGGCGGGGCGATGTCCCTCCAGTTCGGTGTCTGCCAGCGTCCCATCCACATCCCAGAACACGGCCTGCAGTTCAGCCACTTGGATCCCCCCCATCGGAAGGCCAGCTTGAAGCAGGACCCACAATGCAGGCACGTTCAGGCGTGGACCTTGGCTGCAGCAACCCAGGGATCACGCCATCCACAGGTCTGGCAGCTGCCCCCCGCCTGCGGTGAGGATCCCCTTGCGGGTGTGCCCCTGCCCCTGCCGCTACGGGCCGTGCTGGCCAGGCGCGGCCTGAACCGGGCCCAGGTGGAGGAGTTGCTCCAGATGCCGCCTCTCCCTGAGGCCACCGAGCACTTCCCCCAGCTCGCCGTTGCTGTCCGTCGCCTGCGCCGCGCCTGCGACGGCGCTGAAGCGGTGGCGATCTGCGGCGATTACGACGCCGATGGCATGACCAGCACCGCCCTGTTGATCCGGGCCCTCCGCGCGCTCGGTGCCCATCCGGTGGCGGCGATCCCCAGTCGCATGGACGATGGCTATGGCTTGAACCCGGGCATGGTCGAGCGCTTGCACGGCGAGGGGATTCGCCTGCTGGTGACAGTCGACAACGGGGTGTCCGCCACTGAAGCGCTGATGGCAGCAGCCCAGCGCGGTATGGAGGTGATCCTCACGGACCACCACACCCTGCCCTCCCCGCCACCGGAGGCTCTGGCTTTGATCCATCCGGCCACCACCCCCGAGGCGTCGCCCTATCGCGGTCTGGCTGGGGTGGGGCTCGCCTATGTGCTCGGCCATGCGCTCGCACAGGCGATGGGGCAGCTGGAGGCGATCGAGACGGCGCGCGATCTGTTCTGTGTTGGCACCATCGCCGATATGGCACCGCTCACTGGAGCCAATCGCAGCTGGTTGCGCCAGGGTTTGGCCACGCTCCATCGCAGTCGTTGCGAGGGGCTGCGCGCCTTGCAGCAACTCGCCGGCCTGGAGGAGACGCCCCTGCGCGCTGATGCCATCGGCTTTCAGATCGCGCCTCGGATCAACGCGGTGGGCCGGCTCGGCGATCCCCGCCTGGTGGTGGAGCTGCTCACGGCCGACGACCCCGGGGAAGCGATCGAGCTGGCGCGTCAATGCGATGCCCTCAACCGGCAGCGGCGGGAATTGTGTGATGCGATCGAGGCGGAGGCGCTGGCGCTGTTGGATGCCGATGGCGACAGCCTGGCGCCGTTTCTGCTGCTCGCCCAGGGGCATTGGCACCATGGCGTCATCGGCATCGTCGCTTCTCGCCTGATGGAGCGCTTCCAACGCCCGGTGGCCCTGCTCGCGGGGGAGGGCGAGGGGCGCCTGCGCGCCTCCGTGCGGGCACCGGAGGGTTTTGCCGTCGATCAGGCGCTCACCACTTGCGCCGAGCACCTCGAGCGTTACGGCGGCCATCCCGCTGCGGGAGGATTCACCGTGCGGGCGGAGGCGGTGCACGCGCTGCACGACCAGCTCAACGGCCTCGCCCTGGCCTGGCAGCAGAGCCAGCCCCTGGGCCAACCGGTTCGCCCGGAAGCCCTGCTGACGCTGGACCAGATCGATCGACGCTTCTGGCAGCAACTGCTCGCCCTGGAGCCTTTCGGTGTGGGCCATCGCTCCCCAGTGTTCTGGGCGCGCGACTGCCAGGTGCTCGAGGAGCGGCGATTGCGCGGCGGTCACCTGCGCCTGAGCCTGCGGCAGGGTGAGGCCCGCTGCGAAGGAATCGCCTGGCGATGGGAGTCGCCCGGGCCCGTTCCCGAGCGGCTGGATCTCGCCTTTCGCGTCGGTCTGAACCGCTGGAACGGTGAGGAACGGCTGCAGTTGGAGATCCTGGCCCTGCGCCAGCATCACCCCGAGATCCGTCTGCAACGCGCCAAGCAGACCTATGTCTGCCGGCGCTGTGGTGAGCAGCAACTGGAGCTGCGCAACCCCTCGGGGGATCGGATCCACGCCCATCGGCTGCCGAATGGCGCGATCCGCAGCGATGACTGTCGCGCCGAGCACGCCTACGTGGCCGGACTGCTGCAAGATGCGGCCATCGGACTCGGTCTTCAACCATGAGCCTGGATACACGACGAAGCAAGGGGCTCTTCCCGGGCCTGATCGAGAGCCCTGCTTCGGCGCTTCCTTCGCTCATCCGCCACCTGATCGGTCTGATCGTGGTGGGGTTGCTGATCGGCCTCGCCTGCTGGCCCCTCAATCTCACCGACACGGTGCAGGACCAGCTTTATCGCCTGCTTCCCACCCGCAGCGATCGCCCCTGGAGCCTGGTCGGCGTCTTGATCGCCTTGATGCCGATCGTGGTGATGCCTGTTCTGCTGTTGCTGCAGCGCGGCCCTTGGAAGGATGGCGCCGGTTCTGGAATTCCCTCCACCATGAATGGCCTGGAGGACCCCAGCAAACTGCCCAAGGCGATGGCGGCAGCGGGAACCGTGCAGCGGGGTGTGCTCTGGGGAATCGCCACCGTGGCCATGTTTCCCCTCGGCCGGGAGGGTCCCGTGGTGCAGTTCGGTGCCGCCGTGGCCCGTGCTGCCCACCAACGCCTGGCGGGCTGGTTGCCGAGTCTCACCGAGCGTCAGATGGTGGCGATCGGCGGTGGTGCCGGCCTGGCCGGTGGTTTCAACACACCCTTGCTCGGGGCGGTGTTCGCCCTGGAGGAACTCACCGCCGACTATTCGATCATCACGCTCTGGCCCGCCCTGGTGATCAGCGTCGCCGCCGCGGGTTTCAGCCATTGGGGCGGTGAGCCGATCTTCGGTCTCGGTGTGATCAATGTGATGGTTCCAGAGGAGGAGCAGCTGTTGATCGCCCTGCCGGTGGGTCTCGTGGGCGGCCTGGTGGGCGGCTTCTTCAATAAGGGCCTGGTCTGGTCCACCGGCCGATTGATGGAGGTGGTGAAGCGCCGGCCGATCCGCGTCGGTGTGTTGCTCGGTGGTGGGCTGGCGCTTCTGGCGCTGCTCAGCTGGGGCACCAGCAGCTCCGATGGCGAAGCGCTGATTCGCCAGTTGATGGATGAAGGACTCCCCAACATCGATCCCGCCGGCGGACAGATCGCGGCGGGCCTCACCAGCCTCTGGATCACCGTGGTGCGCGTGATCGCTCCGATGATTGCCCTCGCGCCTGGGGTGCCTGGCGGTCTGATCGACCCGTCACTCACCTTTGGGGCAGTCGTGGGCTACACCGTCTGCGCCATTCTCGGCGTCAGTCAGCATCTCGGCATTGCCCTGGGCATGGCAGCGGGTCTGGCGGGAGCGACCCAGCTGCCGTTGGTATCGATTGTGTTTGCCTGGCGACTCACTGGAGACCAGCAACTGTTTGCCGGTGTGGTGCTCGCCGCTGTGATCGCCGCCTATGTGGGCCGGCTTGTGGCACGCCAGCCCGTGTATCACGCCCTCGGCGCGCTTCAGAGGGCGCCGCGACGGTAGAAGAGGATAAAGATCACGGCGGGGCCGGCCAGGGTGATCAGGGCCAGGGCAGCGAAATTGGCGATCAGGTGAAAATCGATTCCCATTGGATGGCGCGGTGAAGCGGTGCAATCGTCGCATCAGGCTACGGGGCCTGCAGCCTTAGGCCGGCCCGCTCGCCCTGCCACTGTGATGGCTTGTCACAGCGACTGCTGATGCTCGATGGATCCGGCACCTGGCGCTGTCTCCACCAGTGCGGGGCTTGCTGCCGTCTCGCGCCGGAGGAGCGGCCGGAGGCCCTGGAGGCCCTCGATGACGCCCAGCGTCAGCTCTACCTGGAGATGGCCGGTCCCGATGGCTGGTGCCGGCACTACGACAGCGGTGGTCGTCGCTGTCGGATTTATGAGGAGCGCCCGGACTTCTGTCGCGTCAGCAACCTCGCCGAGCTCTTTGCGGTGGAGGCGAGCGACGCGGAGGCCTTTGCGATCGCCTGTTGCCGCCAGCAGATCCGCTCGGTCTATGGCGGCAGGAGTCTGGAACTGCGTAAGTTCAATCGATTGTTGCGAGCAGGCGATGAGTGATCACCCCGTGTCCGCCGGCGACGAGGGGCTGTCGCTGAGCTTCACCGCTGTGATGCTGAGCACGTTCACCACCGTCTTTCTGGCGGAACTGGGTGACAAGACCCAGCTCGCCACCCTGTTGCTGTCGGCCCAGTCCGGTCAGCCCTGGCTCGTGTTCGTCGGAGCCGCCCTCGCCCTGATCAGTTCCAGCCTGGTGGGGGTGCTGGTGGGCCGTTGGCTCTCGCGCATCCTGCCGCCGGAGCGGCTTGAGCAGATGGCCGGCCTGTTGATGGTGGGTCTCGGTCTATGGCTGGGCGTGCAGGCGGTGCAATCGTTGCTGCAGGCGGAGGGCCTCTGAATCGCCATGGACATCACGCTGCTCCTCTCCACCTTCGTCACCGTGTTTCTGGCGGAGCTGGGCGACAAGACCCAGCTGGCCACCGTGGCGATCAGCGGCACCTCGAATCGCCCCGTCGCCGTGTTCATCGGCTCCGCCAGCGCCCTGGTGCTCGCCAGCCTGATCGGTGCGATCGCTGGCGGCTCGATGGCCAGTGTGATCCCAGCCGATCTGCTGCAATTGCTCGCGTCGATCGGTTTTCTGGTGATCGGCCTGCGGTTGCTCTGGCCCCTGTTGCAGAACGCCACCAGTCCGGCCGCCCTGAACGATGACGAGGCGTCCCCTAAAGTCTGAGTTCACCAGGATGGCGCTGCATCGTCTCCGGACACGTCCCGGGTGATCGTTCCCCCGGCCCTGAAGGCCGGTAAGCCCACGTTCCACGATGAAATTCACGGTCGCTGACCTGCTCGACCAGCTCCCAGCCGAGGGGTCCATCGACACCGGCACCCTGGAGAAGATCTTTCGCCTGAGCAACCGCTCTGAGAAAGACAGTCTCCAACTCGCCATCACCGGCCTGGAAAAGATTGGCGTGATCAGCCGCGACGGCGACGCTGCCGTGCAGCGTTCGGAGGATGAGGGGTTGATCGAGGCACGTCTGCGCTGCAGCAGCAAAGGCTTCTGCTTTGCCATTCGCGAAGACGGTGGCGAAGACATTTACATCCGTGATCACCAGCTCAACCACGCCTGGAATGGCGACCGGGTGCTGGTGCGGATCACACGGGAGGGCGGGCGACGTCGCTCACCGGAGGGTGGGGTGCAGTGCATCCTCGAGCGCCAGACCACGAGCCTCTTGGCCCATCTCGATCAGCAGGACGATCGCTGGGTGGCGCTCCCCCTCGACGATCGCCTGCTCGCCACGATCGAAGTGCCAGAGGGCACAGAGGAGACCTCGGCGCTGGTGGAGGTCAAGGTCGACCGCTACCCCGTGGCCCAGTTCCCCGCCCGCGGCCATGTCGCGCGCCCCTTGCCTCTCGATGCCGGCCCCGCCGGTGATCGCGATCTGCTGCTCACCAAGGCGAATCTGCATGAGCGGCCCGATCCGCCGCGCAGCAGCCTCAAGGCCCCCAATGCCAAGAAGCGCCACGACCTCACCGCCCAACCGGCGTTGCTGTTGCGCAGTTGGCGTGCCGAACTGGCACCGGATCTCCCCGCCGTGCACGTGGAACCCCATGACGGCGGGACCCGGCTCTGGATCCACAGTCCCACCCTCGCGGAACGACTCAGCCCGGGGAATGCCCTGGATCTCTGGCTGCGCGATCAGGCTGAAGCGATCTGCCTGGGCGATGTGTGGCAGCCCCTGCTCACCAAGGCGCTGATCGACGCTTCCCGCTTTGCGGTGGGAGAAGCTCAGGATGCGATCAGCGTGCGGCTCGATTGCTCCGCTGATGGTGAGCTGCGCGATTGGTCGTTCTGCCTCAGCCGCATCCAACCCGTTGCCTGCGTCGATGCCGAGGCGCTTCAGGCCCTGGCCGCTCGCAAGCCCAAGGCGCGCACGGTGCCCGCCGTGCTCAAGCCGATCAAAGATCAGATCGGTCAGCTGGAGACGCTGCTCTTCTGTGCCCGTTCGCTGCAGGCGGATGCCTTACGCCGTGGTGGCATCGAGCTGGATCTGCCCGCCCCCGAGCTCGAGAGCCTTGGGGATCTGCGCGACGCCTGGCCCGACCCCGGTCGCCATGGCTGGCTGCCCCCCTTCAATCCGGAGGATCCCCAGGCGATTCTCTCCCTGCTGCTGGAGGCCGCCGCACGGGCTTGGGCCCTGCATCGCCAGGACCTGAAGCTGCCTGCATTAGAGCTGCGGGCCCCCGAGGCCGATGCCTCAAGTCTCACCGATGTGGCCAAAACCGCCGTCGCCCTAGAGCTACCTCTGGAGCTGGATGACGAGGGCAGCCCCGCAGCCTCGGAGCTGGCGGAGGTTTTCCGCGACAGCCCCTTCCGGCGGGTGCTGGATCAGCAGTTGCGCCAGGCCCTCCCCGATCCGCTGTTCACGCTCGCCCGCAGCGAGGAGGCCGAGCAGGGCCAGGAGGCCAAGGCGGTGGAGGCGGCCCTCGCGCCCTGGTGTTGCCCCAGCCTGCAGGTGGCCGATCTGATCAACCAGCAGGTGATCACCAGCCTTCTTCTCGATGGCAAGGATCGCCCCACCGTGCGTCACAAAGACAAGGTGCCCCTGGGGGATCGTGGCGTCGGCAGTCGCATAGACTGGCCCTTGTTCACCCAGAGCCTGACCCAGAAGGTGCACGACTGGTTCAGTGATCGGCTGGTGCAGCGGCTGAATGCGCGTCGTCGTCAGGTGACGGATCTGCAGCGGGACGTGGTGGCGATGATGCAGGCCCGCAGTTGCGAAGCCCTGGTGGGGCAGGAGCACAGCGGCGTCATCAGCGGTGTGCAGAGCTACGGCTTTTTCGTGGAGATTCCGCCGTCGATGGTGGAGGGGCTCGTGCACGTGAGCTCTCTCAACGACGATTGGTACGAGTACCGCTCACGTCAGAACCGCCTGGTCGGTCGCCGCCATCGGCGTCGCTTCCAACTGGGCGACACGGTGACGGTGCGGATCATCAAAGTTGATGTGCTGCGCAACCAGATTGATCTGGAGGTGGTGCCCGAATCCCTGCAGCCGCTCCCGGATGACGCCGCTTCCTGAATCCCGCCGGGATCCTCCCTATGTGCTGGCGGTGACTGGGGCATCGGCCCAGCCGCTGGCCGAGCGCTCCCTGCAGCTGTTGTTGCGCAACGGCCGCCAGGTGCACCTGATCCTCAGTCGCGGCGCCCATGAGGTGTGGACTGCGGAAACCGGGGTGAGCATTCCCGTGGATCCGGAGCAGCAACAGCGGTTCTGGCGTGAGCGGTTGGCCGTGGACACCGGTGCTCTCACCTGTCATCGCTGGAACAACCAGGCCGCGAGTATCGCCAGCGGCAGCGTGCGCACCCGGGGCATGGTGATCGTGCCCTGCAGCATGGGAACGGTGGGCCGGATCGCCGCCGGGGTCGCCACCGATCTGGTGGAACGCTGCGCTGATGTGCATCTCAAGGAGGGGCGCCCCTTGGTGATCGCCCCACGCGAGATGCCCTGGAATCTCATCCACCTGCGCAATCTCACCACCCTGGCGGAGGCCGGGGCGAGGATTGCCCCACCGATCCCGGCCTGGTACACCCAACCGAAGAGCCTCGACGACATGGTGGATTTCCTGGTGGTGCGCCTCTTCGATGGGTTGGATGAGGATCTGGCGCCGTTGCAGCGCTGGGGCGACAGCGACGCGCGATGACGGCATTGCAACGGCTGTTGCTGAGCGCTGGCCTGGCGCCGCTGCTACTCATGGCCTTGGTGGCTGGGCTCAACCTGCGCCGGAGCGTGTCGTTGCGGGTGCTGGTGTGGCGTTCCCCCTCACTCCCGGTGGGGGCGTGGATCGCCATCGCCACCGGAGGTGGCTGCGCCCTGAGCTGTCTGGCGGGCTTGGCATTGCAGCCGGGAACAGCGCCGCTGCAGCGGCAGGTGCATCGACGCCAGGAGGCGGATCGCCCCGAGGCTGGCTGGGCCGACAGGCCCTGGCCGGGGCCTGAGCCGCAGGCGAACCACCGCGCCACCCCCTTTCCTGAGCGCGATCTGCGCGATCCCGCTCCCACCGTTGCCGTGCCCTACCGGGTGATTCAGCGCGGAACAGGGCGCGCCGCTGAGGCCACAGCTCCATCGCCCACCCCCGCTGCGTCCACAGCCGAACCGCCCACCGCATCGGCATCCTCCCCGGCGCCTAGCGCTGCACCGTCAGATCACGACGACTGGTCCGTTGTCCCCAGCGAGGACTGGTAAGGGTCTCCGCGCACTGATTACAGTTCCGCCAGCGAAGAGCTTCCGGTGAGCGACACCCCAGCAGCGGCCACGCCTGATCCCGCGGAGAAGCCTGCGGCTGCGGCGAAACCGGCACCCCAGGCCAAGCCCAAGCCTCCGAAGCTGGAGGACAAGCCCTTCGCTGCGTTCATCGCTGAAGACTTTCTGCCTGGATTGCGCAAGGGCCTCGCTGACCATGGCCTCACCCCCACCAGCCTCGATCTGATCCAGGGGGAACGCCCCGTGGTGGGAGGGTCCTGTTGGATGGTGTGTGGTGAGCTTCCTCCCGGGCGGCGCTTCTGGCTTTGCTTCAACGAGGCGGCGATTCAGTCGGGGAAGACGATCGCCCTGGCGGATCCCGGCACCGAACCGAGCCTGATCGAGTCGTTTCTGATCGATGAGAAGCGCATCACCCTGCCTCTGCTGCTCTCGCGCCTGTTGCAGCGTCTCAATGGTCAGAAGTGGTTGGGAGGCAACTGAGCCGTTACACGGCCCGACGACGTCAGGACGACGCCACCTACGATGGTGCTCACTGAAGATCAGAATCGATGGTGCCTCCCACCGCTGTTTCGGAAGCCGCGCCCTCAGCCGATTCCGCCGTCGCCATCAAGGATCCGGTCAAGGACACAATCCTCACGCCTCGGTTCTACACCACCGACTTCGAGGCCATGGCCGCCATGGATCTCCGCCCGAATGAGGCGGAGCTCGAAGCGATCTGTGAAGAATTCCGCAAGGACTACAACCGCCATCATTTCGTTCGCAACGACGACTTTGATGGTGCCGCCGACAAGCTGGATCCCGACACCCGCAAGGTGTTTGTGGAATTCCTAGAGCAGAGCTGCACTTCTGAATTCTCCGGATTCCTGCTCTACAAGGAGCTGAGCCGCCGGATCAAAACCCAGAACCCGCTGTTGGCAGAATGCTTTGCCCACATGGCCCGGGATGAGGCTCGCCATGCCGGCTTCCTTAATAAAGCGATGAGTGATTTCGGGCTTCAGCTCGATCTTGGCTTCCTCACCGCCAACAAGAAATACACCTTCTTCAAGCCGAAATTTATCTTCTACGCCACCTATCTCTCTGAGAAGATCGGCTACTGGCGTTACATCACCATTTTCCGCCACCTCGAGCAGAACCCCGACAGCAAGATCTTCCCGATTTTCAATTTCTTCGAGAACTGGTGTCAGGACGAAAACCGCCACGGTGATTTCTTCGATGCCCTGATGAAGGCGCAGCCCGACACCGTGCGTGGTTTCACTGCTCGTCTGTGGTGCCGGTTCTTCTTGCTCGCCGTGTTCGCCACCATGTATGTGCGCGATGTGGCCCGTAAGGAGTTCTACGAAGCCCTTGGCCTTGATGCCCGCACCTACGACCGTGTGGTGATCGACAAGACCAACGAAACCTCAGCGCGGGTCTTCCCCGTGGTGCTCGACGTGAAGAATCCCCGCTTCTGGGATGGTCTGGAAGCCCTCGTGAGCAACAACGCCGCCCTCACGGCCGTGGATGAAAGCGCTGCACCCGCCCCGCTGAAACTGCTGCGCAAGCTTCCCCACTGGATCGCCAACGGTGTGCAGATGGCGTCGCTGTTCCTGATGGCACCGGTGCGCAGTGAGGCCTATCAGCCGGCTGTGCGCTGATTCAGGCGGCTGTTCGCCGCGTCAGTTGCCCATAATTGACGCTGACGCAAACGAGGGGCTTGGTCGCTACCCATCCCGCTCCACTCCAGGTGGTTGGCCTGGATCCCCAACGCAGTCCGATTCAGGCCCAGCTCGAACACCTCCTCACAGAGGGGCGACGGGCTGGCGCTGATCTTGTTGAGGTGTTCCTGGAACGCACCGACCACATCGGTGTTCTGGTTGAACAGGATCGGATCACCAGCGTCAGCCCTTCCTTTTCGATGGGGGCCGGGATTCGGGTCTTCAAGGGAGGTCGCGATGGGTTCGTGAGCACCGATGACCTCGGCGACGTGGGTCTGCTCAAAGCCCTAGATCAGGCGCTGGCGATGTTGGGGCTCGAGCGTTCCGCTCTGGCATCCTCTGAAGGATTTGAAGGCCTTCAGCCCCTGCGCGATTTTGGCGCTGTCAAGCACGACTGGTTGCAGCGGTCTCCCGACCTGCGCACGAGCACCGACCGCTTGCTGGAGGGCACCGCTCTGTTGGAGCGGCTCGGCCAGCATCTGGAGGTGCGCCGTGGCAGTTATGCGCGCGACTGGCAGGAGGTGCTCGTCGCCGCCAGTGATGGCACCTTTGCCCGCGACATCCGCTTGCATCAGTCCAGTGGCCTGAGCGTGCTCGCCGCCGATGGCGACCATCGCGCCAGTATTGGGCGCCGCTACGGCTCTTCGGATCGCCCCGACGATCTGCGCGAGTGGGACCTGGAGGCCTCGGCTGCGGAGGTGTGTCAGAGCGCCGCCACGATGTTGCGCGCCGACTACGTCGACGGCGGCCAGATGCCCGTGGTGTTGGCCAATCGCTTCGGCGGGGTGATCTTCCATGAGGCCTGCGGCCACCTGCTCGAAACCACTCAGGTGGAGCGGGGCACCACCCCCTTCGCAGACAAGGTGGGTGAGTTGATCGCCCACCCGGCTGTTACCGCAATCGATGAGGGTCTCAGCGCCGGCGCCTTCGGCTCCCTCTCCATGGATGACGAGGGGATGGAAGCACAGCGCACCGTGTTGATTGAGAACGGTGTGTTGCAGCGGTTCCTTAGTGATCGTGCCGGCGAGATGCGCACCGGCCATGCCCGCACCGGCAGTGGTCGGCGCCAAAACCACGGTTTCGCTGCCGCCAGCCGGATGCGCAACACCTACATCGCCGCCGGTCCCCATAAGCCCGAGGATCTGATCGCTTCGATCGACCAGGGGTTGTATTGCAAGTCGATGGGGGGCGGCAGCGTCGGCCCGACGGGCCAGTTCAATTTCTCTGTGGAGGAGGGTTACTTGATTGAGAACGGCAAGCTGGGCAAGCCGGTGAAGGGGGCGACCCTGATCGGCGAAGCCAAGGAGGTGATGCCACGCATCTCCATGTGCGCCGATGATCTCGATCTCGCGGCGGGCTTTTGCGGCTCCGTGAGCGGCAGCATCTTCGTCACCGTCGGTCAGCCCCACGTCAAGGTGGAGTCCATCACCGTTGGAGGCCGCTGAGATGACATCCACACCTCAGACCGCTCAGGCGGAGTTGCAACCGATCGATGTCGCGGCCCTGCGCGACCACTTGCAGAGCTACGCCAGCCGGGAAGGGATTCGTCAATGGGATCTCGGCGCCAGTCGCAGCACCAGCGCCTCGGTGCAGGTGGATCGCGGTGAGGCCAAACAGTTGAAGGCGGCCCAGCGCAGTTCGATCACGGTGCGGGTCTGGAACGACCAGGGACTGGTCGGCATCACCAGCTGCACGGATCTGTCCCCCGCCGGGCTGGAGCGAGCCCTCGCCGGCGCGCGGGACGCGAGCGCCTTCGGCAACAGCGAGGAGATTCCAGCCTTCTCCCCCCTCGCCAAGGCGCCCACGCCCGAGCTGGAGCGCCCGCTGCAACCGGCCCGCGGCATTCAGTCGCTCCTGCACACGCTCAAGGATGCGGAGCGGCAGCTGCTGGCGCGCCATAGCGCCATGAACACCGTTCCCTACAACGGTCTCAGTGAGGGGTGCAGCGAGCGCCTCTATCTCAACAGTGAGGGGGCCCTGCGTCAGATGCAGCGCACTCAGGCCAGCCTCTATCTCTATGCCCGGGCGGAGGAAGCTGGCCGCAAGCCGCGCAGCGGTGGAGCCGTGCGCCTGGCCCTTGGCAGCGATCAGCTCGATGTCGCTGGTTGTATCGATGAAGCGGCCAACCGCACCATCAGCCACCTCGCGTACCAACCGGTCCCCACCGGTCGCTATCTGGTGTGTTTCACCCCAGAGGCGTTTCTGGATCTGCTCGGAGCCTTCAGCAGCATGCTCAATGCACGGGCGGTGCTCGATGGCGTCAGCCTCAGCAAGTCGGAGTCGATCGGTGAGCAGGTGGCCGTGCCCTTCCTCTCCCTCCACGACAACGGGCTCCATCCCGGTCATGTCGGTGCTGCACCCTTCGATGGCGAGGGCACACCCACCCGGCGGCTCAGCCTGATCGAGCAGGGCCGCTTGGTCAGTTTTCTCCATTCCGAAGCGACGGCGCGCCATTTCGGCGTCGAGCCCACTGGCCATGCCGGCCTGGGCGCCAAGGTCTCCGTCGGGCCGGATTGGTTCGAAGTGGGCACCAGCGATGGCATGAGCAGTGGTACCAGTCATCTGCATCACGCCCGCAGCACCGACACGTTTGTGTTGATCGAAGGCCTCAACGCTCTCCATGCCGGTGTCAAAGCCAGCCAGGGTGCTTTTTCTCTGCCCTTTGATGGTTGGTTGGTGCAAGGGGGCGAACGGATTTCGGTGGAATCGGCCACCGTGGCCGGTGACATCCGCGAGCTACTCAAGGGGATCGTGCATCTGGAGGAGCCGGTGGTCACCCACCAGGGGGTCAGTCCCCATGTGTGGGTGGAGGGCCTCGCCATCACCGGTGATGCCTGAGCGATTCAACCCGTGAAGATCCTGTTCTGGGGAACGCCGCGCTACGCCGTTCCCAGCCTCGAGGCCCTGCATGCAGCCGGGCACACGATCGTGGCGGTGGTGACCCAGCCCGACCGCCGTCGCGGTCGGGGCAAGGCGTTGCAGCCCTCTCCTGTCAAGGAGAGGGCATTGCAACTGGGTGTGCCGGTGTTCACGCCAGAGCGGATCCGTCGCGATCCGGAGATGCAGCAGCAACTCGAGGCCCTCGGCGCCGATCTCTCCGTGGTGGTGGCCTTCGGCCAGATCCTGCCGCCGGAGATTCTGCAGCAACCGCCGCTGGGCTGTTGGAACGGCCATGGCTCCCTCCTGCCCCGCTGGCGCGGCGCCGGTCCGATCCAGTGGTGCCTGCTCGAGGGCGACGCTGAAACCGGCGTCGGCATCATGGCGATGGAGGAAGGCCTCGACACCGGTCCGGTGCTGTTGGAACGTCGCCTCGGCATTGGGTTGCTGGAGAACGCCGAGCAACTGGCCATGCGCCTGAGCGCGCTGACGGCGGAACTGATGGTGGAAGCGATGCCTCGCATTGAAGCGGCTGGCCCCGGTCCGGAGCCCGAGCGCTGGCAGCGGTTGGGGCTGCGCCCCCAGGCCGCCGACGGCATGACCTACGCGCGCATGCTCAGCAAACAGGATGCCCAGATCGATTGGAGCGCCTCGGCTCTGGCGATTCATCGCCAGGTGATGGGGCTCTATCCCAACGCGGTGAGCCAGTGGCAGGGCAAGCGCCTGAAGATTCTCCAGACCGAGCCCCTGATCGAGCGTCTGTCAGCCCAGCTCTCCAGCGATGCCCGGGAGTGGCTGGGGCGCTGGCCCACCGGGGGGCACGCCCCGGGAACAGTGCTCGCCTGTCCACCCGGTCTTGGGGTGGTGGTCAGCAGCAGTGGCTGCCCGCTTTTGATCCGGGAAGCGCAGCTGGAGGGCAAGGGACGCTGTGGCGGTCAGGCCCTGGTGCAGCAACTTCAGGCTCGGCCCGGTGATCGCCTCGGCTGATGTCTGTTGCGGCGCTGGGGGCTGCGGCGTCCCCGGCCACCACTGAGATCCAGCGGTGGGGCGCTGAGCACCGTCGGCTCGAAGCCCTGAATCTCCACCCGGGGCAGGGCCTCACCGGTGAGCCGTTCAATCGCTTTCAGCAGCAGGGCTTCTTCGGCGGCCACCAGAGAGATGGCATGGCCGCTTTCGCCGGCGCGACCCGTGCGGCCGATCCGATGCACATAGTCTTCCGCCACATTGGGCAGATCCAGGTTCACCACATGGGGGAGCTGTTGGATGTCGATGCCCCGCGCCGCGATGTCGGTGGCGACGAGCACGCGCACGGACCCGTCCTTGAACCCTTGAAGGGCCCTGGTGCGGGCGCCCTGACTTTTGTTGCCATGGATCGCCGCTGCGACCAGGCCCTCCTGGTTGAGTCGGTCGGCCACCTTGTTGGCACCGTGTTTCGTGCGTGAGAACACCAGCACCTGCTGCCAGTCTTCCGATCGAATCAGGTGCGTGAGCAGGGCGGCCTTGCGGCCCATGTCGCAGGGGTGCACCGTCTGTTCAACGGAGCGGGCGGTCTGGTTCGCCGGCGCCACCTGGATCTGGAGGGGGTGATGCAGCATCCCCTGCGCCAGTTTGCGAATCGGGGCACTGAAGGTGGCGGAAAACAGCAGGGTCTGACGCCGTTCGGGAAGGCGCGACAGCAGACGACGGATGTCGTGGATGAAGCCCATGTCGAGCATCCGGTCGGCCTCATCCAGCACCAGGCACTCCACCGCCTCAAACCGCACTGCCCCCTGCTGGTGCAGATCGAGCAGTCGACCGGGGGTGGCGACCAGCACATCCACTCCCTGGGCGAGCCGCTGGATCTGGGGATTGATCTTCACCCCACCGAACACCACCTCGCTGCGCAGGGGCAGATGGCAGCTGTATTGCCGCACGTTGTCGAGCACCTGAGCCGCCAGTTCCCGGGTTGGCGTGAGCACCAGGGCCCGGATCTGGCGTCGCCCGGCGCGAGCGCCATGGCAGAGCCTCTCGAGCATGGGCAGGGTGAACCCGGCCGTTTTGCCCGTGCCTGTCTGCGCTGCCGCCATCACATCCCGCCCGCTGATCACCGCCGGAATCGCCTGCGCCTGAATCGGAGACGGGGTGCTGTATCCCTTGTCTTTCAGGGCGCGGAGCAGCGGTTGGCTGAGCCCGAGGCTGTCAAAACCGCTGCTGGTGGCGGTGTCGGCCGCGCTCCTGTCGGCGGGCGTTGTGCGGGAGGCAGGGCTGGATGCAGTGATGATCGAAACGCGCTGGAGCTTCAGCCTACGGGCGGGGCTCAGGGCTCTCCGTAGAGCTGCTTCGCCTGCTGCCAGACCCGCTCCAGATCGGCATCTGCCAGGGCCAGCGCTTCCGGATGCAGCGCCTGGAGCCACTGACGCCGCGCCGCGGGTGTGTCGTTGATGAAGAAGCTGGCCTCCGCCGCCAGCACCCGGAACTTGAGGAACTCCAGCAAGCGGGCCCGCAGCCGTACGCCATCGAGCAGGCGCAGGCGTGAGCGGGGATCCCGCAGCTCCAGCGCTGCCCCTGGCTTCAGGCCCGGAATCCAGGCGGTGAGCAGTTCCACCGTGGTGGCAGGTTGCCAGTGCCGTTGCTTGGTTTCCGGATGGGGGTAGTAGATCCAGCCCATCTGCACTCCGCCGGCGCTGCGCAGCTCCACCCGCCAGAAGGAGAAGGTCTCGGGAGGATGGCGATCGGTCCAGCTCACGGCCTTGAAGCAGTGATCCGGATCGCGCAGCTGCAATTCCAGGGGCGCGAAACTGAGGTTGAGTGTGCCCGGCCAACAAGCACTGAGATCCAGGCCGAGGCGCTGAAAGATGGGCCGTTGCATCGCGATCGTTCCCGCCGGATAGGGAGACGCGTCGCTGCGGCCGGAGGCGACACCATGACCTGCGTTGATTCGCCCCTGCCACCAATCGGATGCCTTTTCGGCGCTGTCGTGGGGCATGGCCTCAGCGCTCCAGGCGGTGGACGCACCGCTCACAGGGGCCATCGGGCATCACCGCACAGCGCAGCAGAGGGCTGAGGGCATTCAGCTTGCAGGTCGGGTCTCCGATCACCCAGCCATGCCGCCAGCGGCGGGCATCGGCCGGCCGGCGCTCGGGTTTGACCAGCAGCACCAGGCTGCTCAGCTGATAGCGGCCAGAACGCAGGGTGTAGCGATGGCGGCGTTGCAACACCAGAAAGCTGCGCTCGCCATGCTCGAACCAGAGACCCGGGTGGGGAGGCTCCTCCAGCTCGAGCCGATCGATCAGTCGTTCCGAACCCGCCTGTTTCAGTTCCACCAGCATCGGTTCAGGGTTCCTCCACCAGGGCCATGGCGCGACGTGAGAACCCCCAGAGCACCAGGCTCGCCACCACCACCAGCGTGAACCACTCGGGCAGGGGCCAGCCAGGCAGAAGCAGGGCCAGGATCAGTTTCAGCCCCACGAATCCCACGGCGGTGTAGCCAGCCGTTTCCAGGCGCGGGTAGAGCTCGAGCCAGCGCACGAACAACCCGGCGGTGAAGCGCAGGGCGATCACACCGATCAGGGCACCACTGATCACCAGTAGCAGCTGGTCGCTGATCGCCACGGCGGCCGCAACGCTGTCGATCGAGAAGGCCAGGTCGGTGAGGGCCAGGGCCAGCACGGTGCGAGCCATGCTCGGTGCCACCAGCGCGGCAACATGACCGCTGCCAACTTCAGGGCTTGCACTGGCCTGGTTGGTGATGAGCGGATCGCCTGAGCTGGTCTGGCGCCAGTGGCTGAAGAACAGCCAGAGCAGGTAGGACCCGGCCAGCCATTGCAGGGGCTGGAAGGCGAGCACCCATTGGGCCATCAGGATCAGACCGATGCGCAGCACAAAGGCGAGCGCGATGCCGACGTTCAAGGCCCGTTGTTCCCGTTGCTGATCGTTCTGTTGCCTGGCGATCGCCGCCAGGGCAATGGCGTTGTCGGCCGAGAGAATCAACTCCAGTGCCACGAGCACCGGGAGCAGGGGAAGCAGCTCTCCCCAGCGATCGACGCCATCGAGCAGGGGCGTGAGCGAGGGAAGGGCGGCGGAATCCATAAAGCCCAGCCTAGAAATGGGCAACTCCCAGCAGTGAGATGCGCACCCAGGCCCGCCTCTGCCACATCGATGAGCGGCGCTGCGTCGTGGAGGTGATGGTGATCGGGGCGGAGGGGGTGATCGCCAGTGCCCTGGGTCAGGGGGCTGATGCGGAAAGCGCCGAGGACCGTGCCCTGAGCCGTCTGCAGCAGCGTCTGGATGCAATTCCAGCCCCTCCTGCGGCAACACCGCCAGCCGCAACAGCGTCAACACCAGTGCCCCCACCAGCTCCCGCACCCACCGCGGCGCCTGTACCTGTCCCTGCGCCGGTGCCCGCTGCACCTGAGCCGGAACCGCCCAGTGAGGCCCCGACCGATCCGGAGGATTGGAGCGATGAACTGGCGGCGATCGATCTGGAGTTGCAGCGCCTCGGCTGGGATCGGCAACAGGAGCGTCTCTACCTCGAGCGGGCCTTCGGTCATGGCAGTCGCCATCGACTCACGCGCTATAGCGACCTGGTGGCCTTTCTCAAACGCCTGCGCAGCCTCGAGCCGGGCATCAGCGCCGACAGTGCTCCCGTGCCGTTGCGCCGCAGTGACCTGATCAGCCAGGGCGATCAGATGCTGCAGACCCTGCGCTGGAGCTCAGGCCAGGCCAGGGACTTCCTCCAACAGCACCTTCAGGCCTCCTCCCGTCAACAGCTGAGTGATGAACAGCTGCTGCAGTTCAACATGCTCCTCGAGGAGCAGTTGCTGGCGCTCACGCCGTCGCCTGGCTCCCCCTCTCCCCAGGCTGCAGCGGACCGGGCGGCGGCGGCGGGCTGAACAGGGCCGGCACCGATAACGCCACGAGGGCCGATCCCACTGCCACGAGCACCAGCAAGGGAATCGGCCGCACCAATGGCTGCTTCTCGAGCACCGTGCCGCAGCGGGAGCAGATCGGCGTGGCACCACGGGGAGGGCGGAGCACGATGGCGGGCCCGCAACAGCATTCCGGACAGCGAAAACGCGGCATGGGCCCATCGACTGGATGACCCGCAGCGTCAGGCCATCGATTGCGACAATCATGCGTTGCCATCTGCCGCATCGCCATGCCCCTCAGCTCCCTGGTGCGTCTGCTGCAGAGTTCGGCGCTCACCGGAGAGTTGCTGGAACGGCGCTCACGTGATCAGCGTCTGTTGCTCCGGGGTGGCCACAGGGCGGCGCGGGCCCTGGTGGCTACGGCGCTCGCCCGTCGCGCCGACCAGCCGCTGCTTGTGGTGGTGCCGACCCTGGAGGAGGCCGGTCGCTGGACGGCGTTGCTGGAGTTGATGGGGTGGAGCAGCACCCAGCTCTATCCCACCAGCGAGGGATCCCCCTACGAACCGTTTGACCCCACCACGGAGATCACCTGGGGCCAGCTGCAGGTGCTCAGCGAACTGCAGAGCGGCAGCGCCCGGCCGGATCTGGCGATCGTCGCCACCGAACGCTGCCTCCAGCCCCACCTGCCGCCGCCGCAGGCGTTGGCCGAGCGCTGCCGCAGCCTGCGCAAGGGCGACACGGTCGACCTGGAAGAGCTGGCCACCTGTCTGTCCCAACTGGGCTACGAGCGGGTGTCGAGCATCGACCAGGAGGGCACCTGGAGCCGTCGCGGCGACATCGTCGACATCTTTCCGGTGAGCAGTGAGCTGCCGGTGCGGCTGGAGTTCTTCGGAGATGATCTCGACAAGCTGAGGGAATTCGACCCCGCCAGCCAGCGCTCTCTCGATGCGATCGAGAGCCTCCGCCTCACCCCCACCGGCTTCAGCCCCCTGATTGCCGAGCAGTTGCGGGAGCGGATGCCCGATGGCCTGGAGGCCCTGCTCAGCGAGCAGGCCTTGCAGGAGTTGCTTGAGGGGGGCACCCCTGAGGGGATGCGCCGCCTGATGGGACTCGCCTGGGATGCCCCAGCCTCCCTGCTCGACTACCTGCCCGCCCATTGCTGCGTGGCGATCGATGAACGGCGCCACGGTCGCGCCCATGGCCAGCAATGGCTCGATTACGCCGAAGAGCAGCACGGGGAACTGACCGCTGAGCTGAGCCAGCCCCTGCCGCTCCTGCACCGTCCGATCGAGGCGGCCATGGCCTTGGCGGAAGCCTTTGATGGGTTTGACCTGGCGGAGCTGCAGGAGAACGACAGCCACGCCAATGCCTTTGATCTCACCAGTCGACCGGTGCCGGCTTACCCCAACCAGTTCGGGAAGCTCGGGGAGCTGGTGAAGGGCTATCAGGCCGAGAAACAGTCGGTGTGGTTGCTCTCCGCCCAGCCCAGTCGCGCGGTCGCCCTGCTGGAGGAGCACGACTGCATCAGTCGGTTTGTGCCCAATGCCGCCGATGCACCGGCGATTGAACGGCTGGTGGAGCAGGGCACCCCCGTGGCGCTGAAAACGAAGGGAACGGCGGAATTAGAGGGACTGCAGCTCCCCGCCTGGCGGGTGGTGTTGATCACCGATCGGGAATTCTTCGGGCAACACAACCTCGGCAGCAGCGGTTACGTGCGTCGACGGCGCAAGGCGGCCAGCCGCACGGTCGACCCCAACAAGATGCGCCCCGGTGACTACGTGGTGCATCGCAACCACGGCATCGGCCGTTTCCAGAAGCTGGAGAAACTGGCGATCAGCGGTGAGGTGCGCGACTACCTCGTCGTGCAGTACGCCGATGGCATCCTTCGGGTCGCCGCCGACCAGCTGGGCAGCCTCGGCCGCTACCGCGCCAACAGCGACACCCCACCCCAGCTCAGCAAGATGGGCGGCTCGGCCTGGGTGAAGGCGAAGGAGCGCGCCAGCAAGGCGGTGCGCAAGGTGGCGCTCGATCTGGTGAAGCTTTACGCCGAACGGCATCAGGCCCCGGGCTTCGCCTTCCCCGCCGATGGCCCCTGGCAGGAGGAACTCGAAGACTCCTTCCCCTACGAGCCCACGCCGGATCAGCTCAAGGCCACGGCGGAAGTGAAGCGCGACATGGAACAACCCCAGCCGATGGACCGGTTGGTGTGCGGCGATGTGGGCTTCGGCAAGACGGAGGTGGCGATCCGGGCCATCTTCAAGGCGATCACCGCCGGCAAACAGGTGGCGATGCTCGCTCCCACCACCGTGCTCGCCCAGCAGCACTGGCGCACGTTGTCGGAACGCTTTGCCCCCTATCCGATCAAGGTGGCGCTGCTCAACCGTTTCCGCACCGCCAGCGAGCGCAAAGCCATCCTGGAGGGTCTCAAACAGGGCACGATCGATGCGGTGGTCGGGACCCACCAGTTGCTGAGCAAGAGCACGAGCTTCGACAAGCTCGGCCTGCTGGTGGTGGATGAAGAACAGCGGTTCGGGGTGAATCAGAAGGAGAAGATCAAGGCCCTGCGCAAGGACGTCGACGTGCTCACCCTGTCGGCGACACCGATCCCCCGCACGCTCTACATGAGCCTTTCCGGGGTGCGGGAAATGAGTCTGATCACCACGCCGCCGCCGCTGCGTCGTCCGATCAAGACTCACCTGGCGGCCCTCGATGAGGAGGCGGTGCGCAGTGCGATCCGCCAGGAATTGGATCGCGGCGGCCAGGTGTTTTATGTGGTGCCCAGGGTGGAGGGCATTGAGGAGGTGGCGGCTCAGCTGCGCCAGATGTTGCCCGGTCTGAAGCTGCTCGTGGCCCATGGCCAGATGGCCGAGGGAGAGCTGGAGAGTGCCATGGTGGCGTTCAACGGCGGTGAGGCGGATGTGATGCTCTGCACCACGATCGTGGAGAGCGGCCTCGATATCCCCAGGGTGAACACGATCCTGATCGAGGACGCCCATCGCTTCGGCCTGGCCCAGCTCTATCAGCTGCGCGGACGGGTAGGACGCAGCGGCATCCAGGCCCATGCCTGGCTGTTCTATCCCGGCGATGCCTCTCTCAGCGATGCCGCCCGCCAGCGCCTGCGGGCGATCCAAGAATTCGCCCAGCTCGGCAGTGGCTATCAGCTCGCCATGCGCGACATGGAGATCCGCGGCGTCGGCAATCTGCTTGGTGTGGAGCAGAGCGGCCAGATGGAGGCGATCGGCTTCGACCTCTACATGGAGATGCTGCAGGAATCGCTGGCGGAGATCCAGGGTCAGGACATTCCGGCGGTGGACGACACCCAGGTGGACCTGCAGGTGACCGCCTTCATCCCAGCCGACTGGATCACCGACTCCGACGAGAAGATGGGGGCCTATCGCGCTGCGGCCGAGTGCACCAGCGCCGAAGCGCTGGTGGACCTGGCGGCCACCTGGGCGGACCGCTATGGCGCCCTGCCTGGTCCGGTGCAGTCACTGCTGCAGCTCATGGACCTCAAGCTGCTCGCCAAGCGCTGTGGTTTTTCCCGGATTCGCCCCGAGAAACCAAACATCGCCTTGGAGACCCCGATGGAGGAGCCGGCTTTCCGTTTGTTGCGCCAGGGGCTGCCCCAGCACCTGCATGGCCGACTGGTGTATCAGGCCGGCACGGGCACCAGCGCCAAGGTGCTCGCCCGCGGTCTTGGTGTGTTGCCGATGGAGAAACAGCTGGAGGAGCTCAAAGGCTGGCTGGAGCAGATGGCAGCCCAGATTCCCGATGCTGATGGGTTCACCGCCGAGCAGCGACAGGAGCAGGACAAGGCCCGCAACGAGGCGGTGCTGTCGGTGTGACGCGCCTGGAGAGGCCGGCCCTGGGGATGGCGAGGTCGTGACCCGCAAAAATGAGAAGCGGCCGACACATTGCGCAATTCTTCGTTACAGTTTCTGGAGTACGCGGAGTCGTCGTGGGTGAGTTCATCGATCCGATCAGCAGCGCTGGATCCATGGGCCTCTTCGGCAGCCTGATCGGCGCTGCCGCCCTCGGCGTGTATGCCCTCTGGCAGAACGACACCCAGAATGATGATGACGATTCCAATCCCGGTGGTGGCTTGATGCAACCGGTGGCCTGACCCTTCACATCTGGTCATCCCTCTCCCCCGTTTGGGTGATTCTTTTTGAGCGGCAGTGGTCGACGGTGGAGATGTCCTCCGTCAGCACTGGATGACTCCCCGCCTGTTGCGCTGTTTTGTCACTGCCTCTCTTGGCGTTGTGGCCCTGGCAGCAATTTCCCCTGTGGAGGCCAGATCCTGGTCGGCCATTGATGCGCTGCGCACCCGTCTGAGCCGCGAAGGGGTGCGCGTCGTTCAACGCGATTGTCCGCAGCGTGGTCTGCAAGGTCTGTATCACCCCCGGAGCGACACGCTTGTGGTCTGTCGCTCCCACCGCAGCGCCGCTCAGGTCTGGGACACCCTTGCCCATGAAGCGACGCACCGCATGCAGCAGTGCGCCGGTGGCGCGATCACCAAGCGTGATCAGCACCAGGCGATGGTTGTTGCTCTCAACCGCAGCCATCCCGCTGAGATCGCTTCGCTGCGGGCCTATCCACGCGTTGAGCAGCTGGCTGAGCTGGAAGCCCGTTACACCGCAAAGCTTCCGCCTGATCAGGTGCTGCATCTGTTCGATCGCTACTGCGGTGGCCAGACACGCCTCTGAGGGCGCCATCGCTGCTGACGTTGTCACCTCTCCGTTCGTCCTTTATCCGTTCTTCCTTCCATCCTCATGAACCAACTGTTGATGCAACTGGCCCTCGCTGCTCTGGGGCAGTTCGCTGGTGGCGGCCTCGGTGGGGCGCCGATGGGCCTGCCGATGACTCCGATGGCTCCCATGTCTCCCATGGCTCCCATGTCTCCCATGGCCCCCATCACTCCGGTCCCCACCAGAGCCACGACCCCCTCCCTCCAATTGGCCTCCCTGGCCACGGCCACCTGCCTGTTGCGGGGCGGTGTCATCCAACGGGATCAGGCCCTGCAGATGATGCACCATCAGGGCCAGACCTGGGGGTGGCGCCCCGACTGGGGCCAGCGCATCCCCCTCGCCCAGGTGGATCGGGCGATCGGTTCCGCCGGCGGCTGCACGGCTTTGCTGGAGCGGATGCAAGACGGCGAACGGGGTGGCAACAGGGTGGTTCCTGCCACCTACCCCAGCCCTTCAAGTGGGGCCAGCAGCTTCAGTGAGCGCGAAGGCTTCGGGCTGGCGCCCTATCGCTGAAGTGCCGACTTGAGATTGGCGGAGCCGGGCTTGTAGGCCCGGCCGCTGCTGGGAGCCGCCAGGGCTTTGATCAGGGTTGTTTCGGCAACGCGGTACTGGCTGTCTTTGTTGGTGCCGAGGTCTTCCAGCTTGAGCGATTGGATTTCCTCCTCGCTCATCTCCACCTTCACATCCGGCTTGATGCCGTTTTTGTGAATGTCGGTGCCACTGGGCGTCAGATATTTGGCGATGGTCACCGTCATGCCGGACCCATCCGCCAGGCCGCGCACGGATTGCACCAGGCCTTTGCCGAAGGTTTTCTGGCCCACCAACTGGGCCCGGTGGTTGTCCTGCAGGGCACCGGAGAGGATCTCGCTGGCACTGGCGGAGCCTTCATTCACCAACACCACCACGGGACGCTGGGTCAGAGCACTGCCGGTGGCCCGCCGCACATCCTGAATGCCGTCGCGGGTCTTGGTGCTGACGATCGTGCCTTCATCGAGCCACTGGCGAGCGATGTCCACGCTTGCTTCCAGCAGGCCACCTGGATTGCTGCGCAGATCGAGCACGTAGCCATCTACGCCTTGCTCCTCCAGGCTGCGGATCGCCGCCCGCATCTCCTTGGCAGCGTTGGCATTGAATTGCTTGAGGCGGATATACCCCACCTTCTGACCGTTGGGCGCCTTGTTGAGCTGGCTGCTCACCGAGTGGATTTCGATGCGGGCCCGCACGAGGGGCACCTGCAGCACCTGGCCCTTGCGACGCAGGCCGAGGGTCACCTGTGTCCCTTCCTTACCGCGGATCAATTTCACCGCGTCTTCGGTGGTCATCCCCTTGGTGGAGGAACCATCGATCGACACGATCACGTCCTTCGGTTGCACACCGGCGCGGGAGGCCGGGGTGCCTTCGATCGGCGACACCACCACGATGTCTTTGGTTTCTTTATCGAGCGAGATCTGAATGCCCACCCCGGTGAGTTCACCGGAGGTGTCGATCTGCATCTCCTTGAATTCCTTTGGATCGAGGAACCGGGTGTAGGGATCATCGAGGCTGGCGAGCATGCCTCGGATCGCTTCATACGATTCCTGCGTGCCGTTGTAAGGCTTGGCGAGCAGGTTGCGGCGCAGGCTTTGCCAACGCTCCGGGTTGTATTCGCCGGTGGAGTCGAGGTAGTCGCGATAGACGATCTGCCAGACCTGATCGATCACCTCCTTCGGGCTGTCGGTGATCGCCGAGGACGTGCTGCTTGGGAGCCCCAGGCCGGGTGAGGCCACCGCCACGGCCGCTGAAACGCCGCCCACTCCCAGAAGCACCATCCAGGTGCTGCGGCGATCACGCATGGAGCGGCGGTGCTGGGGGGAGGGCATGGGAAACGTCCCGTCAGGACTGATCCTTCACCCTAACGAGTTCAGGCGGGTTCCACCCAGCGACCATCGTCTTTGATCAGCTGAATCAGGGCCTCCACCCCTTCGGATTCCGGCACCTTGCGGATCTCGTCCCGGCCGCGATAAAGGGAGATCACCCCAGGGGTCTTGCCCACGTAACCGTAGTCAGCATCAGCCATCTCGCCCGGGCCGTTGACGATGCATCCCATCACGGCGATGTCGAGACCGGTGAGGTGGGAGGTGGCGGACCGCACCTGGTGCAGCACTTCTTCGAGATTAAACAAAGTGCGACCGCAGCTCGGACAGGCCACGTATTCGACCATCGTTTTGCGCAGCCCCAGGGCCTGGAGGATGGAGAAGCAGACGGGAATCTCTTTCTCCGGTGCTTCGGTGAGGGAGACGCGGATCGTGTCACCCAGACCTTCCGCCAGCAGGGTGGCGATCCCGGCGGTGCTTTTGATCCGGCCGTAGTCACCATCGCCCGCCTCGGTGACACCGAGATGCAGTGGATAGCGGAACCCCTCCGCATCCATGGTGTCGGCCATCAGCCGGTAGGCCGCCAGCATCACCGGCGCCCGCGAGGCTTTCATCGAAATCACGATGTTGTGAAAGTCGAGCGCATCACAGAGCCGCACGAATTCCATCGCCGATTCCACCATCCCTCTCGGTGTGTCGCCGTAAGTGAACAGCATCCGTTCGGCGAGGGAGCCGTGGTTCACGCCGATGCGCAGGGCCTTGTTCTGCGCTTTCAGCACTTCCACCAGCGGGGCGAAGTCATCGCGGATGCGCGCGCCGATCGCATCAAATTCCGCCTGCGTGAACTCCTGACGGCTGGGGTCGGGTTTATCGAACACAAACAGCCCGGGGTTGATCCGCACCTTGTCGACATGGTTCGCCACTTCCAGGGCGATACGAATGCCGTTGTGGTGCACATCCGCCACTAGGGGCACCGCACAGCCCTGGCTGCGCAGCGCCGCGCGGATCTCCTTCATCGCCTTGGCATGCGCCATCGAGGGGGTGGTGACCCGCACGATTTCGCAACCCGCATCGGCCAGTCGACGAATGCCGGCCACAGCCGCCTCGATGTCGAGCGTGTCCTCGTTGATCATCGATTGCACCACCACCGGGTGCTCACTGCCGATCGGCACATCGCCCACCATCACGGTGCGGGTGACGCGGCGGTGGATCTGGGTGTCGTACCGACGGGACGAGCCGACAGAAGAGGTGGCGGTCAAGGGGAGGGAGCGCCGAAAGCGGCTTCACCCTGACACAGACGCTCCCGGATCTGACGTAGATCCGACCGGGTCAGGTCGAGCGGTCGGCCTGGCTGCGTTGAGGGATTGCGAAGTAGATAGGAGGGATGGAACAGGGGCATCCAGGCCCGTCCATCCCGTTCGATCCACTGGCCACGCAGGCCGGTGATCGGCCCGCGTTCCTCCAGCACGGCCGCCAACGCCGTGGACCCCAGCAACCCCACCACGGCGGGATTGACCAAGGCGATCTGTTGCTCCAGCCAGGGGCGACAGGCGGCGAGCTCCTGGCGTTTCGGTTTGCGGTTGCCGGGCGGCCGGCACTTCACGGCATTGCAGATGTAAAGGTCATGGTCTGGGTTGAAGCCCGTTTCGCGCAGCAATTGATCGAGCAGGCGTCCGGAGCGCCCCACGAAGGGGCGCCCCTCAGCATCTTCTGACGCGCCCGGCGCTTCGCCGATCAACATCAGCGGAGCAGCAGCCGAACCACGGCTGATCACCACCTGGTTGCGACTGCCGGCTAGGTCACAGGCCTGGCATTGGCGGCAGGCCGTGGCGAGCGTGGAGTCGTTGGTGGTGTCGTCGTCGCTGTGGGGCTTGGCGGGCGACGCGGCTGTGCACAGGAGCAGCAGCCGATTCCCCTCCGGATCCGCCAGCCAGCATTCGGCGCCGAAGGGTTCTTGCCGCGCCGGTTCAACCACCGTGGCGCCGAGTTGGCGCGCGGCGTCCACCATGGCGTGGAGTGGCTCCAGCGGGTCATCTGCTGTGACGCCCACCTGGTGCTGCAAACAGGGTGCCAGAGCCTGAGCTGCAGTTGGCCTATCGCGAGTGCGTGAGGGGCGATAGAGCTGCAGAACCCCACCACCAGGAAGGTCCACCAGCCAGTGCTGCTCCGCGACGCCTGGGCGATGGTTCGTCTGAAACAAGGCGCCGTAAAAGCGGGCCAGGGCCTCGGGTTGCTGGGCGGCCAGCACCCAACTGAGGCTGGTGGTGGGTTGGGCCGTCATCGCAGCGCTGCGGGTGCTCCAGTCTGGTTGTCTGGAACACCAGATCAGGCAGGATGGGTCATCCCTGCGCACCCGCTGGAGGAGTGCCGCGTTGATGTCAAGCCCGTCAGTTCTCTCCCATCGGGCTGTGGCCCTGAAGCCGTCACTGACGCTTGCGATTAGCGCCCGTGCTCAGGCTTTGAAGGAGGCGGGCCGCGACATCTGCAGCCTCAGCGCCGGTGAACCGGATTTCGACACGCCTGAATTCATTGTCGACGCGACGATGAAGGCGCTCCGCGATGGGATCACCCGCTATGGACCCGCCGCCGGCGATCCGCAGTTACGCGAAGCGATCGCCCGCAAACTCAGCAACGAGAACCGGGTGCCTACCGACGCCGCCCAGGTGCTCGTTACCAACGGCGGCAAGCAGGCGATTTACAACCTTTTCCAGGTGCTGCTCAATCCGGGCGATCAGGTGCTCATCCCGGCGCCCTACTGGTTGAGCTATCCCGAGATGGCTCGACTGGCGGGTGCGGAACCGGTGGTGCTGCCTTCGTCTGCTGCGACAGGATTCCAATTGGATCTGGAGGCACTCGACGCGGTGCTCACCCCGCGCAGCCGGCTGCTCGTGCTCAACACACCGAGCAACCCCACCGGCCGGGTGATGCAGCGGGCTGAGTTCGAGGCCCTGGCGGCATGGCTGCGACGCCACCCTGATCTGCTCGTGATGTGCGACGAGATCTATGAGTTCCTGCTGGCTGAGGGCGAAACCCACCACAGCCTGGCGGCCCTGGCTCCCGATCTGGCGGAGCGCATTTTTATCGTGAATGGCTTCGCTAAGGGTTGGGCGATGACCGGCTGGCGCCTGGGCTATCTGGCTGGGCGCGCCGAGGTGATCAAGGCAGCAGCGGCGCTGCAGAGTCAGAGCACCAGCAATGTCTGCAGCTTTGCCCAGCGCGGTGCCCTGGCTGCCCTGGAGGGATCGCGCAGCTGCGTCACTGCGATGGCGGCGAGTTACAACGAACGCCGTCAGCAGATGATTGCGGGTCTGCAGGCGATCGATGGGCTGACGCTGGTGCCGCCCCGGGGTGCCTTCTATGCCTTTCCCCAGCTTCCGGACGACACCACCGCGTCCGTGGAGTTCTGCCGTCTTGCCCTGGAAGAGGAGGGTCTGGCGTTGGTGCCCGGTGAACCGTTCGGGGATCGGCGATGCGTCCGGCTGTCCTGCGCTGTGGCTCGTGAGACGATTGCGGATGGTCTTGAGCGCCTGCAGCGATTGCTCGATCGCCTCAGGGGCTGACACCACACCTCACTGTTCAAGCAACCCATTTCAGCCATGCCCGCACGAGAACGTCGGGCCGTCGTGTGCCTTGGCCTGCTGGTCAGCCTCGTCACGACGGCCCTTCCCACCTGGGCGCAGCAGGTGCTGCGCATCGGCGCCATTCCGGATCAAAATCCGGAGCGCCTCAATCGTCTGTACGGCGTCCTGGCGAAGCAGCTCAGCAGTGACCTGAAGGTTCCGGTCCGCTATGTCCCCGTCAGCAACTACCCCGCCGCCGTGACGGCTTTTCGCACCGGCAGCCTCGATCTGGTCTGGTTCGGTGGTCTCACCGGTGTTCAGGCCCGTCTGCAGACGCCCGGCGCCAAGGTGCTGGCCCAACGCGACATCGACGCCAAGTTCCGCAGCGTCTTCATCGCCAACACCGCCAGTGGCCTGAAGCCGATCAGCAGTCAGAAGCAACTCACCACATTGCGCGGCAAGCGGTTCACCTTCGGCTCGGAGAGCTCCACCTCCGGCCGTCTGATGCCCCAATACTTCCTGCAGCAGGCTGGCGTGTCGCCCAGTCAGTTCGCCGGTGGTCGCCCTGGATTCAGCAAGAGTCACGACGCCACCATCGCTCTGGTGCAGAGCGGCTCTTACCAGGCCGGTGCCCTGAATGAACAGGTGTGGTCGACTGCGGTGAACGAGGGGCGCGTCGACCCGCGCAAGGTGCGCGTGATCTGGCGAACACCCACCTACGTGGATTACCACTGGGTTGTCCGTCCGGGTCTGGATCAACGCTTCGGCAAGGGCTTCACCACCCGTCTGCAGAAGGCCCTGCTCAACATCGATCGCACCACCGCCAACGGCAAAACGATCCTCGAACTGTTTGCTGCCGGGTCGTTCATCCCCGCCAAAGACAGTCAGTACCAGTCGATCGAACAGGTCGGCAGGCAGTTGGGCAAGATCCGTTGAGCGCAGTGCTCGCCCTGGATCAGGTGTCCGTTGTCGGCCGTGATCTGCCGCGTCTCGATGCGGTCTCCCTGGTGTTGCACCAGGGAGAGCGGGTCGCCCTGCTCGGTCCGAGTGGTGCCGGCAAGAGCACCCTGATCGCCGTGGCCAACGGCAGCCTGCGTCCCGATCGGGGCCAGGTGGTCTGGCCGCAGCAAAGACAGGGGCGGCGGCAACGGCGGGCGATCGGCACCCTCTGGCAAGACCTGCGCTTGGTGGAGGAGCTCTCGGTGCAGCAGAACGTCAACGCCGGCGCGCTTGGCCGGCGTTCGCTGGGCTGGGCCCTGCTCAATCTGCTCTTGCCTCTTGACACGCCCGCTTGTCGCCGCTGTCTGGAGGCGGCAGGGCTGGATCCGGGCCTGCTCGAGCAGCCCGTCTCCCGCCTCTCCGGGGGGCAGCGTCAGCGGGTGGCGATCGCCCGTCTGCTGCGCCAGGAACCGGAGTTGCTCCTGGCCGATGAGCCGCTGGCCAGCCTCGATCCCGCCCTAGTGGACGACATCCTCCAGCGCCTGCTGCATCAGAGCGCGGCCACGGTGCTGATCAGTCTTCACCGCCCCGATCTGGTCGATCGCTTCGATCGGGTTGTGGGTCTGCGCGCCGGATCGGTCTGTCTGGATGCGGTTCCAGCTGAGCTCAGCCCGGAGCAACTGGAGCGGCTCTATCGCCCATGAAACTGCCTTGGCCAAGCGCGCCCTTGCTATGTCTGTTGCCGGCCCTGGCCCTCGTTCCAGTGCTGGTGGTGGTGTTTCCTGCCCTCCATGCCGGTGGTCTCGCCACCTGGGGGGCCTTCCTGTTGGGCGCCCTGAGGCCCAGCTTGGAGCCGGCGGTGCTCAATTCCGTGTTCCACGGTCTTCAGGTGACGCTCGCCACCGCTTTGCTGAGCTGGGCACTGAGTGTGCTGATCGGTGCGGTTCTGGCCCTGATCAGCGCCGATGTGCTTTGGCTCAGTCAGGGCGGCTCGCCCTGGCCTGGTCGCGCCTTGCGTGTGGCGCTGGCCCTGCCCCGTTCGATCCACGAGCTGATCTGGGGGTTGTTGTTGCTCCAGGTCTTCGGGCTGCACCCCTGGGTGGCCGTGCTCGCGATTGTGATTCCCTACAGCGCTCTGGTCGCGCGGGTCTGGCGTGATCAGCTCGACAGCCTTGATCGACGCCGTCTCATCGCCCTGCTTCAGGGCGGCGCCGGCGCCCATGCCGCCCTGCTCACTGCGATGGCACCGGTGATGGCGCCGAGCCTGTTCAGCTACGGCGGCTATCGGCTCGAATGTGCGTTGCGCAGCGCCACCCTGCTGGGGGTGTTCGGCCTGGGTGGTCTGGGCACCGAACTGCAGCTGAGTCTTCAGTCGCTGCGCTTTGGGGAGTTCTGGACCGCCCTCTGGCCCCTTGTGCTGGTGAGTGTGGCCCTGGAGCAACTGCTCCGCCTCTGGCGCCTGCGTCGCGGTGGTGCTGACCGTTTCGTTGATCAGCGCCAGCAACTCGGGTGTGTGGTGGGACTGGTGGTCGCCGTCATCGGCGGCGCGCTTTGGATGCAGCAGTTGTTCCCGCCCGAGGTGGGGGCCCTGCCGTTGCAGTGGCCGCCGCTGCCGGATCGGGCGGCCCTGGTCGCCGCTGCCGGCGAGCTGCCCTGGCTCTCCCTGGTGGGAGACACCCTGCTCCTCACCGTTTTGGCTGCCGGTTTGGCCATCGGCCTGCCGCCGCTGGGTCTGCTGCTCTGGCATCGCGGCGGTGGCACCACGCTGCAGAGCCTGATCTGGATGGCGTTGCGACTGCTTCCCCCACCCTTGACCCTCCTCTTGCTGTTGCTCGCCAATCAACCGAGCTTGGCGCTCGCCGCCCTCGCCCTCGGGCTTCAGAACGCTGGCGTGCTCGGTCGGTTGCTGCTGGAGGGTCTGGAGCAGCAACCCCCTGAGCGGCGCATCGCAATCGAGGCCACCGCAGCGCCGCCGGCCGCCAGCTGGCTCTACGGATCCCTCAGCGGCCAGAGCCATGCCTACCTGGCCTATGCCGCCTACCGCAGCGATGTGATCCTGCGGGAGACGGTGGTGGTGGGCCTGGTGGGGGGCACAGGACTGGGCTGGGCCCTGATCGAAGCCCTGAGCTCGTTCCATTGGGCCGCCATCGCTCTGCTGATTGCCGCGTTCGCTGGGCTCACCCTGGTGGGGGAGTGGCTCAGCGAGCGCCAACGGGCCCACTGGCTGGAGGGCTCCGCACCGCGGGGGCCTGAAGTCCTGCTGCAAAGCTGAGCCCATCTTCCAAAGTTCATCGTCCACCGCTCTCCTGGAAGTTCGCCCCCTATGGAGGTTCGTCCCCGTCAACTGATCGTGATCGGCGACAGCGGTGTCTACGGCTGGGGCGATCGGGAGGGGGGCGGTTGGTGTGAGCGACTGCGCCGCGATTGGATGCGCAGTCCGCTCGCTCCTGTGCTCTATCCCCTCGGTGTGCGCGGCGATGGCCTGGAGAAGGTGGCGGAGCGCTGGCAACGGGAATGGGGCTGCCGGGGGGAACTGCGCCGTCAGCTGCCCGAAGGGGTGCTTCTGGCGGTGGGCCTCAATGACACCGCCCGGGTCGGCCGGGTCGATGGGCGTCCCCAGCTGTCGCTGGAGGCCTATCGCTTCGGCTGCGAGCAGCTCCTGCGCGCCATCACGCAGCGAAGCCAAGTGATGGTGCTGGGCTTGAGTGCCGTGGATGAGGCGGTGATGCCCTTTGCCGGGTGTCTCTGGTATGCCAACGACGCGGTCGCGGCCTATGAAGCGGCGCTGGAGGAGGCCTGCCTGGAGGTGGATGTTCCTTTTCTGTCGGTTCACGCCGCCATGCGGGACGAACCGAACTGGTTGCGCTGGCTGGAGCCCGATGGCATCCATCTCAACGCCGAGGGGCATCACTGGTTGCACCAGCGGTTGATGCACTGGCCGGCGTTGCAGCGTTGGGCAGGCTTCGAGCCGCTGCATCAGCGCACCCCGCTCGCGCTCTGATCGCGTTCTGATTCATCCGATCGGGTGAGTGCCAACCCTTCCCTCCGGGGAGGGTTGGGGTGTGGATTTCACCGACGGTGAAGAGAGTTCACCGTGATTGCCATGACCCAACAGGCACCCACACCCAAGATCCGACAAGGGCGCATCCGCCGCGAGTGGCGGCGTTCCCTTCCGGAGGCCATTCGCCAGCGCAACGGCGAGATCGTGAGCCATCTCGGCCTGGCCCATCACGTCGCCGGGCGTCAGTCGACGCGTGGCCAAGGTGAGTGGGATGACCTGGTGCAGGAGGCGAGCCTGGGATTGATCGCTGCGGTTGAGGGCTTTGACAGCAGTCGTGGTCACCAGCTCAGCAGCTATGCCGTGAGTCGAGCCAACGGCCAGATTCTCCATTTCCGCCGGGATCGCCAGTCCACGATCCGTATCCCCTGGAGGCTGCGGTCGTTGTATGGCCGCGGCATGCGTCTGCAGGAGCAGCAGTGGCAGGCCCATGGCGCTCACCTCAGCGAGGATGCCCTGATCGCAAGGCTTGAGGTGAGCCGGGAGCGTTGGCGGCAGGCCGTCCAGGCTCATGAGCAGGAGGAGGTGCTCAGCCTCGATGGGCCGGGTGTCGAGCCAGGCGAAGCGGCCGAGGAGGTCGCGGTAGAGGATCCGCAGCGGCAGTGGTTGCACCAGGCTTTGCCCCAGCTGCCACCGGAGCAACGGCGCTGGCTGTTGACCCACTGGGTGGAGGGCGTGTCGTTGCGGGCCCTGGCGCGCCGGGAGGGAGTGCATCCGGCCATGCTTCAGCGTGTGCTGGCGACGGCCCTCGAGCAGTTGCGGAGCCTGGCTCAGGTGGCGGCTGAGCCGAGCAGGTTGAGCCCCATGGCCAACAGGGCGGCCAGGGCCGTCTGAATCCCGTTCACCATCTCATTGCTGAGCCAGGCCACTCTTCCTTGGACGAGCGCCCCGAGCACGCTCTCCAAAAGGGTGGCCACGACGCCCACGCATGCCACCAGGGCGGCGACAGCCGGGGAGGCGATCAGACCGAGCGCGAGCACCAGGGCTGTCATCAGGACGCTGCCCACCACGCTGGCCAGGGTGCCCTCGAGGCTGATGGCGCCTTCGGTGCCCGCAGGCACGCGATGCAGGTTGGTGATCAGCACCGTGGTGCGCCCCCAGCGCTTGCCGATCTCACTACCGAAGGTGTCCGCCAGCTTGGCGGCGAAACTGGCGGCGAAACCGATCAGCAGCAACCTTTCGCTGCCCACACCCATCCCGATCAGCAGGGCGAGAACCGCACCGGTGAGGGCTGATCCCCACACGTTCGCCGGCCCCCGCTGCCCGCCTCGCGCCTCGGCCAGGCCAGCGGCTTGTTTCTGGGCGAATCCCAGCTTGGTCACAAGCGAGCCCAGGGCGAGGTAAAGCACCACCGCCAGCCAGCCCCGCCAGCCCAGGCAACCCCAGAGAATCGTCCCGAGGGCACCGGCATGGATCCAGCCGTTGCGCGTCAGCAGGGGCAGGCGTTGGGCCAGAGCGATCAGCAGGGTGTTGATCAGCAGGGCTGTCAGCCATTGGGCCCCGTCGGCCGCCTGTCCAGGCATCGGCTCGAGCATCGCTCTGTGTTGCACTGCCCTAAGGATCGACCGTCAGGGTCCCGGTGCAGCGGATAATCGAGCCACCCCCGGTTCCGATCCAGGCATGGTGCTGAAGCGCAAAGGGTTCTTCCTGAACCTCGAGGAGTCCGCCGATGCCGGCTCCACCCCGCCGGTTCAGGTGGCTCCGGTGAAGGCCCCAGCAGCCAAAGAAGCCAGCGGCAACAAGACGTCTGCCGTGAAAGCCGTGCCGACCCCATCGGCTCCTGCCACGGGCGCATCGGATCCGGCTCCCGCAGCTGACACCGGCAGCAAGCCCGCCCTCACCACCGCGGAAGCGATCGCGGTCGAACTCGCCGCCGCCGAAGCGGCACGTCCGGCGATGACGATCGCCAACTATGCCCCCGAGGCGCTACGGCCCGATCAGGCGCTGCGCCCCCAACGCCGCCGTCCTGGGGCCAACCTCAAGGGGTTCCGCAGCATGGCCGCCGATCTGTTCAAGAGCTGAGCTCAGCCGGCTCGGGACCCCTTCAGCAGCGCTGATCACGCCAGCTCGCCATCAGGGCGACGGCACTCACCGCAGCGGTGGAGGTGCGCAGGATCGATGCGCCGCAGCTGACGGGCGTCCACCCTGCTGCTTCCGCTGCCCGTTCTTCGTCGGGCGTCCAGCCCGCCTCCGGACCGATCGCCACCCAGACCACGCCAGCCTGATCGGGCTGTTGGTTCAGCCAGTGCGGCAGGCACGGCAGCCCTTGCCGGCGCGTGGTCGCCAGCGCTTTCACCGCATCACTGGGTGGCTCTCCCCACCAGTCATCGACGTCGCGACAGGGCAGCAGGCTGGGTTGCCAGAGGCGCTCACACTGCTCCACGGCCTCATCCAGGATCAGTTGCCAGCGTTGTGGTCGCTCCTCGGCCTGCACCGTGCGCCAGTGCGAGCGCAGCGGCTGAATCCGATCGACGCCCAGCTCGCAGGCCATCCGCATCAGCTCATCCATGCCGCGGCGCACCCCCACCACGGCCAGACCCAGCAACGGGGATGGGGCTGGTGCCGGATCTGAGGCCGCCATCGGATCGAGCGCCAGCTCCGCCGGAGAGCAGAGGCCTCCGGTCCAAAGCCCACCTTCTCCATCCACCACGGCCACGGCATCGCCTGGCCTGAGCCGGAGAACGCGGCGGAGGTAGTGGCCTTCCCGATCATTGAGGGACAGCCGTCGGTTGGTGTTCAGGCAAGGCTCCAGCCGGGAGCGCTGGATCAGCAGCCGACGCAACTCCGCCAAGGTCTGCGCTCAGTTGAACGAGGGGAAGAGGCTGTCGGGGTGCTCTTCCACCGGCCAGTCTTCGTTCTCACCACCAATGAGCAGTTCCTCCAGCTGCACCACATCGCTGTCGAGCTGACGCAGGGCGTTGATCAGCACATCGAGGCCGAGGGCATCGCTGGTGCCCAGATCGACCCAGCAACGGGCCCAGTCCTGGTGGTATTCCAGCTGGCCCATGTTGTGCATCAAGGCCGGCATCGCCGAGGTGGCCTCATCGTTGTCGTAGGCCATCCAGCTGAGTTCATCCCCCTCCTCGTGCGCCTGGAGGTTCTCGGCATTGAAGCCGCCAAGGCGACCGATCACATACCAGCTGTCGAAGATGCCATCCACATAATTGCGCTCGCCCTGGCTGGGCACATCGGCGAAGCGCAGCCAGAGCCAGCAGTTGAAGGGATCCACTTCGCGGAATCGAACGTGCATGGCCGGGCTGCAACCACCCCATCATCGCTGCCCCGAGCGGTGATCGACCAAGCTGTTCCCAGAATCGTGCGCAGAGCGGGGCTGGCCGGGCACCATGCTGGAGCTGAAGGATGTGGTGTACAGGCCGGCCACGGCGGAAACCGCCGTGCTTCAGGGCATCGATCTGCAGGTGTGCGGCGGCCAACCGCTTTTGATCTCCGGCGCCAGTGGCAGTGGCAAAACGAGCCTGCTGGAGGTGATCAGTGGCTTGAGTGGGCAGCGCCGGGGCCAGGTGCTCTGGAATGGCTCCGCACTGAATCAGCGGCAGCGACGTTGGCTCTGCGGTGTGGTGTTTCAGTTCCCTGAACGTCATTTCCTCGGACTCACCGTGGCGCAGGAGCTGAAGCTGGGCCATCGTCGCCTTGCCAGCGAGGCCCTGGATCGGGTCTTGGCCCAGGTGGGGCTGCGCGGCATCGATCAACGTCAGGCACCGGAACGCCTCAGTGGTGGCCAGCAGCGTCGCCTTGCTCTGGCGGTGCAGTTGCTGCGTCAACCGAAGGTGCTGTTGCTCGATGAACCCACCGCCGGCCTCGATTGGTCGGTGCGGCAGGAGGTGTTGGAGTTGCTCCACGGCCTGGCCCGGGATCGGGTGCTGGTGGTGGTGACCCATGAACCGGATCTGTTCGCGGATTGGGGCTGGGCCCACCAGCAGCTCCACGACGGCAGGCTGCGCCCTCTGGCACCATTGCCCCCAGCTGCACCATCGCCATGAGCGATCGCCTCGTTCGGGCCACAGCAGCGGCTGGAGGCATTCGTCTGGTGGCCGTGACCACCACGGAAGCCACCCGGACCGCCCGCGAGCGCCATGGCCTGTCGTATCTCACCACCGTGATGCTCGGTCGGGCGATGGGGGCGGGTCTGCTGCTCGCCAGTTCGATGAAGGTGGCCCACGGGCGGGTGAATCTGCGGGTGGGGTCCGATGGCCCCCTCAAGGGTCTGATGGTGGATGCCGGTCGCGATGGCACGGTGCGCGGCTACGTGGGCAACCCGCAGCTGGAGCTGGATCCCATTGCGGATGGCGAGGGGCACTACAGCTTTGATTTCGCCGCTGCCGCCGGCACCGGGTATCTGCATGTGGTGCGCGATGAGGGCAAGGGGGAGCCGTTCAGCAGCACCGTGGAACTGGTGCGTGGCGGAATTGGGGAGGATGTGGCCTCCTATCTGCTCCATTCCGAGCAGACCCCATCCGCTGTGTTCGTGGGGGAGCGCATCAACCGCGACGGTCTGCAGTGCAGCGGTGGCCTTCTGGTGCAGGTGCTGCCGAAGGCGGCTGAGGAGCCGGCGTTGGTGGCGCTGCTCGAAGAGCGGTGTCGGGAGATCGAGAATTTCAGTGCCCGGCTCGACGCCTGTCAGACCAATCTGGAAGCCCTGCTTCAGGATGTGTTTCCCGATCTCGATCCCCGGCCGATCCCGGCCGGAGAACCGAGCCAGGTCGTGCGCTTCCATTGCCCTTGCAGCCGCTCCCGCAGCCTTGGAGCTCTGAAGCTGCTCGGTGCCGAAGAACTCACCACCATGCTGGCCGAGGATGGCGGCGCCGAACTCACCTGCCACTTCTGCAGTGCGGTGTATCAGTTGGATGGCGGCGACCTGCGTCAGCTGATCCAGGAACTGGAAACGGTCGTCTGATCGCAGCCTGAATCAGGCCAGCAGCAGGGCACCGGCCCAGAGCAACAGCGCGGCCGGCAGGGCCTGGACCTGTTCGGGGCTGAGCCAACCGATGGCAGCGGCTCCGGGCACTAGCGCGAGCAAGCTGGCACCCAGCACGAGCCCCACGCTGAGCAGGAGCACGCTCCAGCCGAGAGCGGCGAGAGGACGCCGGCCGCGGCGGATCTGGCTGAGAAACACGCCGATCGTGCCGATCGACAACACCAGCTCGGCGCTGCCTACCGCAAAGAGCAGCAGACCCAGGCCGGCGGCCCCCGCCAGGCCTCGCACCATCAACCCCTGGCCCTCCACCAGGCTCAGTTCCGGCATCCAACTGCCCGCCTGGGCGGCGGAGCTGGGCAGGGAGAACTGGCGCAGGCGGGTGAGCAGAGCTCCAGGCACACCGCGATCCATCGGCGCGGCAGCTTCCACCTGCTGCTCACGCTGAGAAGCGGTCGCGGCTGCTGAACTGACGCGGCCCGATTGACGCTCACGCAGGCGCTCCATCAACACGGCGTCGTAGGCGGCTTCAACCCGAGCCCGCTCCTGGGGATCGTCACCTGCTGCGGCAAGGGCTCGGTCCCGGGCTTGTTGTACCCCTTCAAAAATGGCATCTCGTGAGATGCTCAGGCGCCCGTAGGGATCCTGGGAGCTGGAATCGGAGCCGGAATCAGTCCCGGAAGCCATGGAAGCCTCGTTCTCTACAAGGAGCGTATCGAGCCAATCATGCCGCCGACGGTTTTGCCCCGAACTGGATGATCAGAACAGCGGTGGACCGTGCCGGTAGCCCTGCTGTTGTTCGAATTCGCGACGGCAGTCGCTCAACTGATCGCAGCCGATCCAGCGGCGTCGCTTCAGCAGGGGCATCTGGGGGGGAAGGTGGTGCCCCTCCAGCAGTTCGATCTGCCCCTTCTGGGGATGGCGGAAACAGATGTAATCGATGCCCCCATCCCGGCCGGGGCGATGCAGCCAGATGTTGTCCACGGTGGCGGACCGGACGATCATCTGATTCTGGCGAGCGCAGCGAGGAGCTGCGAGGCGCTCAGAGGCTGATCGGTTCGACCCCACTCACCACCGGTGCGACGGCGCTGAGTTCGAGGGATGGATGCTCCTCTTGCAGCTGGTTGAGATTCCAGCTGTTCTTGAACAGCAGCACCGGCCGAGACCAGGCGTCCTGCACGGTTTTGCAATTGAAGATCCGACCCACCGTCTCCAGGGCCGGCCAGCCGCCACTGACCCAGCGCGCCACTTGGTAGCCCATCGGTTCGAGCCGGGTGGCGACGCCGTATTCATGCTCGAGTCGGTGCTGCACCACCTCCAGCTGCAGTTGGCCCACCGCCGCCAGGATCGGGTCCCGACGGCTCTGATCGGTGTCGTAAAGGATCTGCACCGCCCCCTCTTCCCGCAGCTCGTTGACCCCTTTGCGGAAGTTCTTGAACGCCGAGGGATTGGGGTTGCGCAGCCAGCTGAAGATCTCCGGGCTGAAGCAGGGAATTCCTTCAAATTCCACCTTTGAGCCGGTGTAGAGCGTGTCGCCGATGGCAAACATCCCCGGGTTGTTGAGGCCGATCACGTCGCCGGGGTAGGCGTCGTCCACCACGGCACGGTCCTGGCCGAACAGCTTCTGGGGTCGCGACAGCCGGATCGTTTTGCCGGTGCGGGCATGGCGCACGGTCATGTCTTTTTCGAAGCGGCCGCTGCAGACCCGCACGAAAGCGACCCGATCGCGATGGCGCGGATCCATGTTGGCCTGCAGTTTGAACACGAAGCCACTGAATTCCGGGCGCAGTGGATCGATCAGGCCATCGTGGCCGCGGCCATCCAGCCCACTGCGGGCCGTCGGTTTCTGGGCCATCTCCAGAAAGGCATCCAGAAACGGCCTCACACCGAAGTTGGTCATGGCCGAACCGAAGAACACCGGCGTGAGTTCGCCGGCATGCACCAGTTCAAGGTCGAGCTCCGCGCCGGCGGCTTCCAGCAGCTCCAGTTCCTCCACCGCCTGCTCCAGCAGCTCCGGTTCCACCAGCTCGGCCAGCTCCGGATCGTCGAGGTGCAACAGGCGTTCCTCCGACTGGCGCCCCCGCTCGGCCCGGCTGAACAGCACCACATCACGACTGCGCCGGTCGATCACACCGCGGAACTGTTCACCACTGCCGATCGGCCAGTTCACGGCCCAGGGGGTGAGGCCGAGTTCGGCTTCGATTTCATCGAGCAGGGCCAGGGGCTCCCGCCCGGGCCGATCCATCTTGTTGATGAACGTGAAAATCGGGATCTGGCGCATGCGGCAGACCTCGAACAGCTTGCGCGTCTGGGGCTCGAGCCCCTTGGCGGCGTCCTCGAGCATGACGGCGTTGTCGGCGGCCGCCAGGGTGCGGTAGGTGTCTTCTGAGAAATCCTGGTGCCCCGGGGTGTCGAGCAGGTTGATCGTGTTCGGGCCGTAGTCGAACTGCAGCACCGTGGAGGTGATCGAGATGCCCCGTTGTTTCTCCAGTTCCATCCAGTCGGAGGTCACCTTGCGCTGCTCCCCGCGGGCTTTCACCGCACCGGCCTGTTGGATCGCACCGCCGTAGAGCAGCAGTTTCTCGGTCAGGGTGGTCTTACCCGCGTCCGGGTGGGAAATGATCGCGAAATTGCGACGACGCTCCACCGCCTGGGCCAGATCCTCGCTGGCGGTGTTGGTGGCGGGAACCGTGGTCATGGGCCTCAGGTGCTGAGCACAGCCTGCCAGCTGACGGGGCCTCGGGTGTCCCTGTGGTTCAGCCGAGCCGGCCCCGCACCTCCAGATAGCGATCCTCCAGCTCCACCACCTCCAACGTCTGCAGTCCGGCGTTGGCCAGTTGCTCCCGCACCTCTTTGGCGGTGAAAGCGGCGTGCAGGGAGTTGAGGTAGTCCTGCTGCAGGACAGCCGGTGCGTCGGAACAATGGCGCTCCCGCAGGGCCAGCGCTTGCTCCGGGCTGTCCGGTCGGCGCAGGTCCCGGTGCAGCACGAGGGCGCCAGTGCTGCCGTGGCGTTGATGCAACCGCCAGAGATCCTGGGGATCGTGGAGATGGTGCAGGAGGCTGTTGCTCACGATCACAGTGGCCTCCAGGCTCGGAGCGCTGGTGAGATCCTGCATAGAAGAGGCCTGGTAGCGCAGTCGCTGCAGTCGAGGCTGATCCTGCTGACGGCGTTGCTCCGCAAGCGCGAGCATGCGGGCTGCCGCATCGACGCCGATCACGTCGGCGTTGGGCCACTGCCGTGCCAGCCGCTCGCTGATGTTGCCGGGCCCGCAGCCCAGATCGAGCAGGCGGTCACCGGCAGCCAACTCGCGCTCGTTGGCCAGGCAGAGCTGCTGCAGGGCTTCGATCAGGGCCGCATCGCTGCGACTGAAATCGGCGGCTCCATAGGCGGCGACCTGCTCGAGATCGTTCATCAGCTCCTGTTCGGGGGTGCGTTGCATCAGCTCTTGTGCAGCATCAGGGTCTGGGTGGGGAAGGGGATTTCAATGCCCTCCGCCTCGAGGGTGCTGATCACACGCCGGTTGAGGTCGTGGAGGCTGTCTTCGAAGGCGTCGTGATTGGTGTGGATGGAGCTGAACTCGAGCACGTGGTCGTAGCTGAAGGCGGCAATCCGCTCCAGCCGGCAGGCGCCATAGCGCAGCTGGGGGTCTTGCTCCACGGCGGCTCGCATCAGTTCGGGCACACGTGCCAATTGGTCGGCGGCGGTGCCGTAGGCGATCCCGATAGGGATTTCGGAGAGCTGGGCCCGCTCCACCACCTCCTCCAGTTGCAACAGCAAGGTTTCGCGCATCTGCAGGTAGGCGGGCCAGCCGTGCAACTCCACCATCGCAAACACCACCAGCACTGGTGACGACTCGCTGGGTCGCTCAAGGCTGACCAAAGGATCGTCCAGCCCGGGGAAGGCGGCGAGGGTGCGGCGGGCCTGATGGAGCACTTCCTCCAGTTGGAAAGGGGACCATTCCCCCTCCAGATCGAGCCGGAGTTCCAGCCCCTGCATCGGGGAGCTGTTGCCGGGCAAACCGCGGCGGGAGAAGTTGATGATCGTTGCCTCATCCACCACCGAGTTGGGGATGGTGACGCGACTTTCGAGCGTTTCCAGTTCGAGCGAGCGCAGACCGATCCGGGTCACGAAGCCCAGGTTGTCGCCGACCCGGCAGAACTCGCCGACCCGCAGGGGGCGATCGGTCTGAATCGAGAGGCCGGCGAACAGATTGCCGAGCAGCTTCGAGGCGCCCAGACCGATCGCCAGACCGGGCACGGCCGAGAAGGCAAGCACGGTGCTCGAGGGCAGTCCGAGCAACAGCAATAAGCGGTAAACCAACACCACGGCCACCAGGCCGCCGATGGCGCGGCAGAGGGGCATCACCAGATTGCTGACCCGTTGCAGCTGTAGCGGGGTGCCGCCACCCCTCAGCTTCACCAGCCACTCCGAGCCGGTGCGCCCCACCGCCTCGAACACGAAGAACATGAACACCCCAGCCGTGAGATACCAGATCACGTAGAGCGCGTAGGTGATCACCGCCAGGGGCAGGCCGGTGAAATTGACAACATCGTCGATGAACACCTCGGTGAAGCGGGTGAGGGGCAGGATCGGCAGCACGATCAACACCCGCCTCCAGGCCAGTCGGTCCTGGTTCCAGGGATCCCCCCCCGGTGCCTGGCTGGCCCGCTCCCGGTAGGTCTGCAGCATGAAGCTGCCGAGCCAGGCGAGAAAAAGCAAATACAACACGATGGCCAGAGCGGCACAGGCGATCTGGAACAGGGTCTGATCGCTGATGGGCACTTCGATCAGCTCGCGTACGTTCCGGGGCAGGGCCAGATACCAGGCGGGCGGCACCAGATAGCCCGGGGTGTACACGAAATCCCGGTAGAACACGGGCGTGGCGAACGGTTGATCCACCACCGGGAAGTCGCGGATTTCCTGATACATCTCCGAGATCGCCGCCACGGTGTCTGCGGAGAACAGGTAATCGTGATTGCCGGGATCATTGCTGATCTCGGTGGTGAGGGTGATCGCAGTACCGGGGATCCGCCAGGCATCGGCGGGTTTGGTGCGCTCATCGTTGATCGTCTTCATGCCGGCGGCATCGGGAATGACGATCGGCTGATGGCTATGGGTGAAGACGTAATCGAGCACATGCTTGAGCTGAATCGCCGCCTCATCCGCCATGTCGGTGCGGACACTTTCTGGGAACACAGACGCATCCAGCGCTTTGACCGCGAGCTGGAAGAGAAGCGAGGTGTCGTCGATCTGCTCGCGGCGTTCCAGGGCCTGGGCGTCGCTGTTGGGCAGGGAGGCAACGCGTCCGAGCCGATCGGCTCGCCGTCCCACCTCGGCCATGACGGCATAGAAGTTCAGCAGCGTGGCCCTGGGGCTGTCGCCCACCACCTGGTCGAGCACCACATCCGACCAGCCCGCAGCGATGGCTTCGAGTTCGGCAAAGAACGGTTGCTCCTGAATTGGGATCACCCGGCCCTGACCCGGGCGCTGGTTGCTCACGGCGGGGCGACCGGCGCCGGCCGGCGCTGCCTGCAGGGCGCCACCCATCTGCACCACCAGCAGCAGCGTGGTGGCGAGCAGGATCACGTGGGATCGCAGACGCCTCAGGCGATTCCGCTGCATCTCTGAGCCCGAAAAACTCAATGCATGCTGGCAGCCGGTCTCGCACCGCGCTGGCACTGCTTGTGGTGGTGGTGACCCTTGCTGCCACCACCAGTGGCGTTAGGGTGCGGGAACGCCTGACCGACCACCCGTGACCCTCAGCCCCAGCCGAACGGAGGCCGGCTCCATCGAGACCTCCAGCACCACTGCGATCAGCCTCGGCAACAGCTTGTCGAGTGATTTCCCCCTGACGGCCCCCGCCGCCAATCCGGTCTTCTATCGCACCTACAGCCGTCGCACTGCTTCCGGTCGGGAGAGTTGGAGTGAGGTGGGCGCTCGCAACCTCGGTGGCCTTCAGAAGCTCGGTCAGCTCAGCCCGGAGGAAGTGGCGTTGTTGGCGCGGATGCAGGCCGAGAAAAAGGCGCTTCCCTCCGGCCGCTGGCTCTGGATCGGTGGCACGCCCTGGATTGAGCAACCTGAAAACTTCTCCGGTGCCTACAACTGCACCTCCACCAACCTGGTGGATTGGCAGGCCTTCGGCCTGATGATGGATCTGGCGATGATGGGCTGCGGCACCGGCGCCATCATCGAGCCCCATCTGATCGAGCGGTTGCCTGTGGTGCGCAATCCGATCGAGGTGGTGTCGGTCACCGACATCGGCCTGACGCCGGCGGGGCAACGTCAGGAGCACACCAGCCACAGCATCGACGGTGACCGGGTGGCGATCAAGGTGGGCGACACCCGACGCGGCTGGGTCGACAGTTATCAGTTGCTGCTCGAGCTGAGCAGCGATGCTCGCTTTGAGGGACGCACCGTGCAGGTGGAGGTGGACCTCTCCGATGTGCGGCCGGTGGGCGAGACCCTCAAGGGCTTCGGCGGCATGGCCAATCCTGTGAAGCTAAAGGATCTCTACGGCCGCGTCGCCCGTCTGCTCGGCAAGGCCGTTGGGCGTCGCCTCAATTCCGTCGAGTGTTGTTTGCTGATCGACGAAGCGGCGGTCACGATCGTGGCAGGCAATATTCGTCGCAGCGCCGGCATGCGTCAGTTCGCTGCCAATGATCACGTCGCTGCTGGCGCCAAGGACAACCTCTGGCAGCAGGATGCGGAGGGCAACTGGCGCATCGACCCGGAGCGGGATGCGTTGCGGATGGCCAATCACACCCGCGTGTATCACACCAGGCCCAGCCGCGAGGTGCTGCTGGAGGCGGTGACCAAGCAGTTCCACAGTGGGGAGGGCGCGATTCAGTTCGCTCCCGAAGCGATCGCCCGCTCCAATGCCGACCTGCTCACCACCCCGGAGCTGCGCAAGGAATTCATCGACATCTACTGCGATCAGGGCCGAGAGGAGGCCGGACGCTGGTTGAGCCTTAACCATGGTCCGATTGCTGCGGATGAGTTGGAGCACCGATTGGGTCGCTACGGACTCAACCCCTGTGGCGAGATCCTTGGGGCTGATTTCCACTGCAACCTGGCTGAGATCCATCTCAACCAGATTGATCCCAGTGACGAGGAGGGCCAGCGTGACGCCTTCCGCGCCGGTGCCCTGTCGGTGGCTTGCCTGCTCAACCACCGCTTCGAGGTGGAGCGTTACCGCCAGAGCCGCGCCTGGGATCCGATCGTGGGGGTGAGCTTCACGGGGCTGTTCGATTTCTTTGTGCATGCCTTCGGCACTCCCTGGCTGCGCTGGTGGGAGGCCGGTCGCCCCGACAGTGAAGAGGGTCGCGCCTTCAAGCAACAGGAGGCGGCCTACCTGAGCCGCTGGAAGCGCATCGTTAACGAGACCGTCTGGGACTACTGCGATCGCCATGGCCTGCGTCGTCCCAACCGGTGCACCACGGTGCAACCGGCAGGCACCAAGAGCCTGCTCACCGGTGCCGCGCCGGGATGGCATCCGCCCAAGGCGCAGCGCTTCATCCGCCGGATCACCTTCCGCAAGAACGATCCTGTCGCGATGGCCTGCATGGACTACGGCTACACCGTGGTGCCGTCCCAGTCGGACAAGGACGAGCAGGGCCGTCTGCTCGACGATCCCTTTGATCCCCGTTGCACCGAGTGGTTGGTGGAGATTCCCACGGAAGTCAGCTGGGCCAACCTGCCCGGAGCCGATGCGGTGGACATCAACGCCTTCTCGGCAATGGCCCAGTTCGATTTCTACATGCAGGTGCAGACGCACTACACCGCCCACAACACATCGGCCACGATTGAGTTCCGCGAGCACGAGATCGAACCGCTCACCGACGCCCTGCATCAGACGATCGAGCGCGGTGATGGCTACATCTCCGCGGCGTTGCTTGCCCGTTTTGATGCCAACGCCACTTTCCCCCGCCTGCCCTTCGAGCCGATCGATGCCGCCACCTATGAGCGGATGCAGGAGGAGGTGATGCAGCGGCGTGTGAGCCAGAACTTCTTCGAAGCTCTGCAGCGCTACGACGGCGGTGAGCTCAGCGAGGCTGGGCCCGCCGGCTGCGATTCCGACAAGTGCCTGTTGCCCCTCGCCAAGCCCCAGGGCTGAATGGCGGCAGCGCGCCGCTTAAACTGATGACCTGTCTGGTCTGACCAGGCAGGTGCAGGGAGAGGTGGTCGAGTGGTTGATGGCTCTGGTCTTGAAAACCAGCGAGGTGCAAGCCTCCGTGGGTTCGAATCCCACCCTCTCCGTTTTCTTTCCTACATCTGCTGCTCAGTAGAGCAGGAATCCCGGCCCGAAGCCCTCATCGGGCCAGAAGCCATCATCGCCGACTTGCCATTGATCCGCTGGGATCGGCCCGGAGCTGGGTTGGCTCCCATCGATGCAACCCTCCGGCGTAGTGAAGCCGGAGCTGAAGGTTTCGCAGTTGATCGGATCCGGCTGGGCGAGGTCAGGGTCCTGGGCGCGTGCGGCGGGGAGTCCAGGCAGAAGCAGGGCAAGGAACGCCAGCGGCATCAGGTCTCGCACGGCATCTCGGGAGGGTGACTTCAGCGTAGGGCTCAGAGCTGACTCAGGGTTCCAAGCGGCCAGCCCAGGTTGCGGAGGTGGCGCACCAACACCCGTGAGGCCGCGAAGTAGTCCTGGCTGTAGGACGCCTTGAAGCCGATCTCCCCCAGGGTGAGCAGCAGCAAGCGATGCTCGCGCCGGGTGCCTTCTCGCTCCGCCAGCAAGGCAAACCCTCGCTGCTCCAGGTCATCGCGGAGTTCCTGATTCAGATCCGCAGTGAAGCCCACGTGAAGCACATGGTCGACCGCGCGATAGGCGGTAAACACCCTGGCGCCCTGATGCTCTTCGAGAAACTGATAGCGCTCGGTGACGGCGATCACCGCATCCATCACCGGGGCCTGCAGCGCCTGCTCGATCATGGCCAGATTGGCCCCACTCATGACGGCATCCCTCCGCCGGCAGCGAGTCGCTCCTCACAGGCCAGCTCATAATTGCGGATGGCGCCGGAGGGGATGGCGCCGCTGCTTTTGAGCTGACGCACGGACAGTTCCACGCACTGGAGCACCACGCTGGTGAGCTCGCGGCCCTCGCACTGGGCCCAGCTGCGCAGCAGCACGTGCAGGCTCGGCGGTACAGACACCGTGAGCTTCACCTGGTTTTCGCGGGGAACGGCCTTCATGCCGGCAGCTGTTGGGCCCTAGTGAGTGACCTGAGAGTAACCCTGGAGTTGCTCTGGGGCAACTTTGAAGTGACTCTGCGGGGTCTTCCAGTTGCTCTTGAGTGGCTGTGTGGATGCTCTTCAGCGTCGGAACAACAGGCAGAGGTTGTTCGCGGGCATCGCTTGCAGCTGCTCCAGCGTCAGCTCCGAGTCGCTGGCGAGTTGCTCCACAGCTTCCAGGTCGCGTACCCCCCAGCGGGGGTCGCGGTCCCGCAGGGATTGATCGAACGCGGCGTTGCTGTCACTGGTGTGCTGCCCGCCGCGCCGGAAGGGGCCATAGAGGATCAGGGCACCGCCGGCGCTGAGCCGACCAGCCGCCTCCTGGATCAGGGCCTGGCAGCAGCTCCAGGGGGCGATGTGGATCAGATTGATCGCCACGACAGCGTCTAAGTGTTGCTCCAGCTTTTGAGGAAGCGGCCAGGGGCGGGATTCCACATCGAGTGCCAGCGGTTCGGGCAGGTCTGGCGCGCCTGGTGGATGGCGAATCCAGGCGCTGATGCTGCGGCGGTGGGCTGGATCCGGATCGCTGGTCTGCCAGTGGATGTCTGGGAGCTGCCGCTGGAACCAGAGGGCGTGTTCGCCGCTGCCGCTGGCCACTTCCAGCACCACGGCGCCATAGGGGAGCCAGGTCTTGAGCGTGGCGGCGATCGGCTCCCGGTTGCGTTCGGTGGCCGGAAAGAACAGACGCGCATCCTCCATGGTGCTGCTCTCAGTCGTTGCAGCCCGTGGCCGGGCGCTGGCAATGGGTCACCAGGGAGCCCAGCCACTCCTGCAGCGCCACCAGTTGGTCCGGTTTCAGGCGGTAATACACCCAGCGCCCACTCTGGCGATCGCTCAGCAGACCGGCTTCGCGCAGCACCTTGAGATGAAACGACAGGCGCGACTGGGAGAGGGCGAGTTCGCCGGTGAGGTCGCAGACACAGCGTTCGCCGTTGGCGAGGGTCTCGAGAATGCGCAGGCGCAAGGGGTCGGATAGCGCCTTGAGCAAGCTGCGGGCCTGTTCAGGCTTCAGCCGCTCGCTGGTGGGTCCGGTTGGGATCGCAGCGGCCTGCATGACCAGGGCTCCATCACGCCAGCTTTCAACTTATCGAGCAAGTGATCACGATTGAGCACGTGATCGAGACGACACCCCCACGGTTGCTGACGCATCAAGGGAGGTTGATCCATCAACTGTTTTTGATTTAGCGTTTGGCCTGACTTCGGGCCCTCGGCCATCGGACGCATGCGCATCGGCATCAATGGATTCGGCCGCATCGGCCGGCTGGTGTTCCGCGCCCTCTGGGGCCGCCCTGGCATCGAGATCGTCCATGTCAATGACCCCGCCGGTGACGCTCCCACCGCCGCCCATCTGATCGAATTTGATTCCGTTCACGGCCGCTGGGATCGCAGCCTCAACGCCGAGGCGTCCGGTTTCAGCGTGGATGGCCAAGCGGTGGGCTGGTCGCAGGAGCGCGCCATCACCGCGGTCCCCTGGCGCGAGCAGGGGGTGGAGATGGTGCTGGAGGCCAGCGGCAAGATCAAGACCCCGGAGGCTCTCCAGCCCTATGTCGATGCCATCGGTCTGAAGCGGGTGGTGGTGGCCTGTCCGGTGAAGGGGGTCGTGGCCGGCGCTGAAGCGCTGAACATCGTGTTTGGCATCAATCACCACCTTTATGACCCGGCCCGCCATCGTCTGGTCACGGCCGCTTCCTGCACCACCAACTGCCTGGCGCCGGTGGTGAAGGTGGTGCAGGAGCAGTTCGGGATCGTGCACGGCATGATCACCACCATTCACGACATCACCAACACCCAGGTGCCGATCGATGCGTTCAAAAGCGATTGGCGCCGCGCCCGCTCTGGTCTCAGCTCCCTGATTCCCACCACCACCGGGTCGGCGAAGGCGATCGCCATGATCTTCCCCGAGCTCCAGGGCAAGCTGAATGGTCATGCCGTGCGGGTGCCCTTACTCAACGGCTCTCTCACCGACGCTGTGTTTGAACTCCAGCGCGATGTGACCGTGGCAGAGGTGAATGGTGCTTTCCAAGCCGCTGCTGAAGGGCCCCTCAAGGGAATCCTCGGCTACGAGGAGCGCCCCCTGGTGTCGTGCGATTACACCAACGACAGCCGCAGTTCGATCATCGATGCCCCCTCCACGATGGTGGTGGATGGCAACCAGCTGAAGGTGTTCGCCTGGTACGACAACGAATGGGGCTACAGCTGTCGCATGGCAGATCTCACCTGCCATCTGGTGGCGATGGAGGCGGCCTGATCGGTCATGACGCTCTCCAACCTGCAGCAATACGGCATCGTCACCGCCAATTACTGGGCCTTCACGCTCACCGATGGCGCCCTGCGCATGCTCGTGGTGTTTCACTTCCACGCCTTGGGCTACTCCACCTTGGAGATCGCCTTTCTGTTTCTCTTCTATGAATTCTTCGGGGTGCTCACCAATCTCTTCGGTGGTTGGATCGGCGCCCGCTATGGCCTCCGCCTCACCCTCTGGGTGGGCACGTTGTTGCAGATCCTGGCTCTGTTGATGCTGGTGCCCGTGGCGGCCAGCTGGCCGAAGCTGTTCAGCGTGATCTACGTGATGGTGGCCCAGGCGATCAGTGGAATCGCCAAGGATCTGAACAAGATGAGTGCCAAGAGCGCCATCAAAACGGTGGTGCCCGAAACGCCCGACGACACGGAGCGGGGCGACCACCAGTTGTTCCGTTGGGTGGCCATCCTCACGGGATCGAAGAACGCCCTCAAGGGGGTGGGGTTCTTTCTCGGTGGTGTGTTGCTCACCGCCTTGAGTTTCAATCAGGCTGTCGCCTGGATGGCGGCGGGCCTGGCCGTGGCCTTTGTGCTCACCCTGGTGCTGCCTGGTGAGATCGGCAAGATGAAGGCGAAGCCGGCATTTTCGTCGTTGTTCTCCAAGTCGGAGGGCATCAACATCCTCTCTCTGGCGCGGTTCTTTCTGTTCGGAGCGCGGGATGTGTGGTTTGTGGTTGCCCTGCCCGTGTTTCTTGAGGCGTCTCTCGGCTGGGGCTTCTGGGAGATCGGTGGCTTTCTCGGTCTCTGGGTGATCGGGTACGGGATCGTCCAGGGCACGGCCCCCAGTCTGCGCCGTCTCTGGGGGCAGACCGCCAGCCCCGGTGTGTCGGCCGTGCAGTTCTGGAGTGGACTGCTCACTGCGATCCCTGCCCTGATTGCAGTGGCGCTCTGGCGTGAGGCTGATGTGACCATCGCGATCGTGGCCGGGTTAGCCGCCTTCGGGGTGGTATTTGCGATGAATTCGTCGATTCACTCCTACATGGTGCTGGCCTACACCGATGCGGAGAGCGTCAGCCTCAACGTGGGCTTCTATTACATGGCCAATGCGGCGGGTCGCCTCGTGGGCACCCTGCTTTCCGGTGCGGTGTTTCTGATCGGCGGAACGCCATCGTCGGGCATGCAGGCCTGTCTGTGGTGTTCCTCGTTGCTGGTGCTGCTCTCCTGGCTCAGCAGCCTTCGCCTGCCCCCTGCCAGAACCAGGGCCACTGTGCCCGCGTAGCTTGAAGCCCTGATCCCTCACCCGCCTGAGCGGGTTCGCCTGCACCATGCCCCATCCCGCCCGTCTTGCCGCTTTGCAGGCCATCCAGCAGCGACAGCCGCTGGCCTGTGAGGCCACACCACCGCTGGCGAAGATCTGGGCCAGTGATGTGTTCACCCTGGGGCGGATGAAGAACGCCTTGCCCAAGGAGGCCTACAAGGCGGTCCGCAAGGTGATTCGCGATGGCGGCAAGCTCGACCTCGACGTGGCCGATGTGGTGGCCCAAGCGATGAAGGATTGGGCTGTGGCCCAGGGCGCCCACTATTACGCCCATGTGTTCTATCCGCTCACCAATTCCACTGCGGAGAAGCACGACGGTTTCATTAGCCCCCAGGGTGACGGCGATGCCATCCACGAATTCTCCGGCAAGTTGCTGGTGCAGGGTGAACCGGATGGATCCTCGTTCCCCAACGGCGGCATTCGCTCCACCTTTGAAGCCCGCGGTTATACCGCCTGGGACATCACGAGCCCGGCCTATCTGATGCGCACCCCGAACGGGGTGACCCTGTGTATTCCCACCGTGTTCGTGAGCTGGACCGGTGAAGCCCTCGACAAAAAAACACCCCTGCTGCGCTCCAACGCCGCCATGAACCGGCAGGCCCAGCGGCTGCTCCGCATCCTCGGCAACCAGGAGGTGGCTCCGGTGAACAGCTCCTGTGGCGCCGAACAGGAGTATTTCCTCGTGGATACCCAGTTCGCGACGCTGCGGCCCGATTTGCTCCTCGCCGGGCGCACTCTCTTCGGGGCGCCTTCACCGAAGGGGCAGCAATTTGATGATCACTATTTCGGGGCGATCCCGGAGCGGGTGCAGGTGTTCATGCAAGACGTGGAGCAGCAGCTCTATCGCCTCGGCATTCCGGCTAAGACCCGCCACAACGAGGTGGCGCCGGGGCAGTTCGAGATCGCGCCCGTCCATGAAGCCGCCAATGTGGCCACCGACCACCAGCAACTGATCATGACCGTGCTCAAAGGCACGGCGAAACGCCATGGCTTCACCTGCCTGCTGCACGAAAAACCCTTCGCCGGCATTAATGGCTCCGGCAAGCATGTGAACTGGTCAGTGGGGAACAGCACCCAGGGTAATCTGCTTGATCCAGGTCATACCCCCCACGACAATCTGCAGTTCCTGCTCTTCTGCGCCGCGGTGATTCGCGGCGTGCACCGCAACGGTCCCTTGCTGCGCGCTGTGGTTGCCACCGCCGGCAATGATCACCGCCTCGGGGCGAACGAAGCGCCACCGGCGATCATCTCGGTGTATCTTGGTCAGCAACTGGAGCAGGTGTTCCAGCAGATCCAGCGTGGCGAAGCCACCGGCAGCGCCAGTGGCGGCGTGATGCGGTTGGGGGTCGACACCCTGCCCGAGTTCCCGAAAGACGCCGGAGACCGCAACCGCACCTCTCCTTTCGCCTTCACCGGCAACCGTTTCGAGTTCCGCGCCGTCGGCTCCGGCCAGTCCGTCGCTGGCCCGCTGGTGGCGATGAACACGGTGCTGGCTGATTCCCTCGAGTGGATTAGCGATCGCCTCGAGGCGGAGATGGCTTCAGGTCAGACCCTGGAACAGGCTGCCGCCGCCGTGCTCAAGCAGGTGATGGATCTGCATGGTGCGGCTGTGTTCGGGGGCGATGGTTATTCCGACGCCTGGCATCGGGAAGCGACCGAGCAGCGCGGATTGGAGAACCTCCGCAACACGGCGGAGGCCCTGCCCGTGCTCCGCCGTGATGACGTGCGCGAGCTCTTCCAGCGCCAGGCGGTGATCAGCCCGGTGGAACTGGAGAGTCGTTATGAGGTGTACGGCGAGCAGTATGTGCTGGCCATTGAGGTGGAGGCCCGCGTCGCCCTTTCGATGGTGCGCACCCAGATCAGCCCGGCGGTGGACAAACAGATCAGCAGCCTGGCGCGCAGCCTTCAGCAGCAGCACGCCCTCGGTCTCCAGCCTGATCAGCGCCGTTTGCACCAGCTCAGTGAACTGCAACAACAAATGGAGGAGCACAGCCTGGCCCTGGAGGGCGAGCTGGATCAGTTGCACCACGGCGACACCGCCGCCTCGATGCACGAGTGCGCCCAGGTGATCCTGCCCCGTTTGGCTCAACTGCGTGAGGCGGTGGATGGCCTGGAGGCCAGGGTTGATGACGATCGCTGGCCGCTGCCCTCCTATCGCGAGATGCTGTTCGTGCGTTGAGCGCGTTGCTGTGAGGCAAGCCAGGCAAGCCATCGCGGTGGCGTTCGGGTTGGCGGTGTGCACCGTCAGCCCTGCAGTGCTGGCCCAGTCGGGGGCTGTCGCACCACAAAAGTCCGTTCAGGTTCTGGCGGTCAACAACGGCCAGGAGTTATTGGTGGAGATCGATGGCCAGGGCCGCACCCTGCGTCTCAGTTGTTTGCAGGCCCCCAGGCCCCAGCAGCAACCCTGGGCCGAGCAGGCGACCGTGGCCCTTGCCAAGGAGGCCCCGGTGGGCAGCCGCTGGCAATTCCAGCTGCGCGCGCGCGATGTGTATGGGCGCCTGGTGGGCACCCTGCAGCGCAATGGGCAGGATCTGGCGGCACCCTTGCTGCGCCAGGGGCGCGTGTTTGCCTACGACGGTTTTCTGGGCCGCTGTGACGATCTGCCTTACGCCCGCTGGCAGCGGGAGGCGGCGGCGCAACGGCTCGGGGTGTGGAGTGTGCCGGGAGGGATCACGCGGCCTTGGGACCAACGGGAGCAGACCGCTGCAGCCGAGCGTTTGGCGCCCTGATCCAGCCGTTACCGCCAACGGTGTGCAATCGCACAGCATCGGTCCTCGCTGGCTGAGTGAATGGATGGATTGACTGATCCGCCATGTCCTACGAACCCGGCAGCACCGATTGCCGTCTTTTGATTGATGCCAAGCAACATCTCGAGGAGGCGATCCGCACTCTCAGCGGTCTGCCCCACACCGACCACATTCAGCGTCAGTTGAAAGCGGTGTACAGACAGCTGGAGGGGATGCATGATCTCAAGCGTGCCGGTGGCGCCGGCATCTCCCTTCGCAACGCTGACTGGTGTTCCGCAACGACCAACGCCCTGCCTGGCTGAATTGGCTGTTCCTGGCGATCTTCCTCTGGAGTTCCTGGCAGCTGGCCGGCTTCTGGTTTGCCCAGCTGCATGGCTGATGCACAACGACAGTCCCGTTAGGGTCGGGCCCAGCTGCGTTTCCGCTCCATGCAACGTGTCCAAGCTGTCGCCTGGTTGCTCACCGCTGCTGCAGGTTTCAGTGTTGCGGCTTCTTCTGTCCAAGCGCAGAGCTTCAATCCGGCGGCTGCCGGTCGTGCGATCGGTCAATCCGCCGCGGCCAACTGGTGCAGTGGTGAGGCGATCAAGCCCGCTGTGGTCACGGCCGTGGCCAGCTATGTCGCCGACACCAACCCTCCCACCGGCGCCCTCAGTGATGCCGCCATGTTGGAGATGGGCGGGGAGATTGTGCTCGCTGGTCTCGGTTATGTGTTCTGCAACTGCCCGGATCGGGCCGCCTCGGTGTTTCGTGCCCTCGGCGGTGATCTGGAGCGGCTGGCTGGTCAGCTCGATGTCGACATCAACAAGGTTCTGGGCAACTGAGCCAGGCTGACCAGCCCTTGATCGCCTCAGTCGCTATAGACGTTGAGGAGGCCCTGCTCGGTCACGAAGTAGGTGCCCTCCTCGTCGGTGTAGCGGCGCACCACGGCACCGCTGGCGTCCACGTAGCCACCGGAACCGTCGGCACTAAAGCTGAAGCGCTCCTCAGCCACGCTCACCTGCGTTGTTGTGGGTGTCTGGGACCACTGGCAGCGCTCCTGCAGGATGTTGCCACCGTTGAGCGGAAACCAGGAGCAGCGGGGCCCATCAGCATCGGCCCGGACCGAGGCACCAAGACCGATCAGGGCGAGGCTGCTGATCAGGGCTACACCCGCGCAGCGGCTGACTCGATGTCGCGTCATCATCGATCGAAGGTTCAGCTGTAAGGGTATGCGTTGGGAACAAAAAATTGCTCATTGATCGGTGGCCGCACGTAGTCGCCCTGCTCCGGGCGGGGAGGCAGTTCGATCGCAGGGGGGGTCATGTCGTCCCAGGGCACCTTGCTGAGCACATGGCGCAGACAGTTGAGCCGGGCCCGCCGTTTGTCATCGGCCTCCACGGTGAACCAGGGGGCTTCCGGGATGTTGGTGTGGGCGAACATTTCATCTTTCGCCCGTGAGAATTCCACCCAGCGGTTGCGCGCTTCTAGATCCATCGGGCTCAGCTTCCAGCGCCGGGTCGGGTCATCGATTCGCGACTGAAATCGTGCTTCCTGCTCCTTGTCGCTCACGGAGAACCAGTACTTGAGCAGCAAGATGCCGCTGCGCACGATCATCCGCTCGAACTGGGGGCACGCCTCCATGAATTGATCGACCTGGTCGTCGCTGCAGAAGCCCATCACCCGCTCCACACCGGCGCGGTTGTACCAGCTGCGGTCGAACACCACGATCTCGCCGGCGCTAGGGAAATGCTCCACGTAGCGCTGGAAATACCACTGGGTTTTTTGCTGATCCGAGGGAGTGCCCAGTGCCACCACCCGACAGCCCCTGGGGTTCATCGGTTCGGTCAACCGTTTGATCGTGCCGCCTTTGCCCGCTGCGTCGCGCCCCTCGAAGAGCACGATCATCCGATAGCCCGTCGCCTTGATCCAATACTGCATCTTGACCAGATCGGTCTGGAGACGCACCAGCTCCGACTCATAGAGCTTCTTGTTGAGCCGATCACCGTTGTGGTTGCGACCTTCCAGCAGGTCATCGAGCAGCTCGGATGGATGGTCGATGTCGGCTTCACTGCCATCGAGGGCCTCAAGCACGGTGTCGGGCAGCTTGCCTTTCACCGTTTTGTGCTTGCCGCTGCCCTTGTCCTTGTGATGGTGCTTGCCGTTGTCGTGCTTGTTTTTGGCCATCGTGCGCGGGGCTGCCCTCCCCATTGGTGCCGCGATCCGTCGCCAGGACGCCGCAGAGCAAAGCTTTTCTCAACCATTGCGCGGCAAGGGCAGCGTAAGGGCGATGCCGAACCGCCCTGGAGCCGTTGGCGGCTCGCCATGCAGCCGTAGAAGTGAGCCGCCGTGGAGCTGGGCCACATGGGCAACGATGGCCAGGCCCAAACCGCAGTGTCCCTGCTGGCCTCGGGCTTCATCAAGCCTCTGAAACGGTTGGAGGGCCCGGTCCCATTGATGGGAGGCCATGCCGGCGCCCTGGTCCCACACTTCAACGGTGCAGTGCTGTGGTTGCTGTCGCAGGCGCAACACCACCGGTGGCTCGCCGTAGGTGAAGGCGTTGTCGATCAGGTTGGCCACAGCTCGCCCGAGGGCGACCGGTCGCACCACGATCGGCACTGGCTCAAGATCCAGACGCAGCAACTCCGACGAATGGCTGCTCGACACCTCCGCCAGCAGCTGATCGAGGGGGAGATCCACCGGTTCCTCCGCATCGTTGCCACCGGCGAAGAGCAGAAACTGACCGGTGATTCGCTCCAGGGCCTGCAAATCGTTGGCGCAGCGCTCTCGCTCATCGGCATTGAGCTCCGGCAGGGAGAGGCGGAACTGCAGTCGGGTGATCGGCGCCCGCAAATCGTGGGCAATCCCCGCCAGCATCGTCGCCCTTTCTTGGCGGTTGGCCGCCAGTCGCCGCACCATCGCATTGAAGCGATGGGTGAGCCGCTGCACCTCCGGTGCGCCGCGCGCCGGGACCGCCGCCGGGTCTTCCCCATCGCCCACCAGGCGCAGGGCTTTTTCAAGGCCCCTGAGCGGTCGTTCCACCTCCAGCAGCAGGAACAGTCCAGCCCAGATCACCGCGGCCCCCACCAGCGACAGCCCCAGCAGGGTGGGCTCAGGTGGCCAGGCCATCGGTGAGCGCAGTTGCACGCGCAGCCAGACCGGTTCCAACGGGGAGATCAGCTTAATCCACGCCATCCGCCCCCGGGCGCTGGCCTGCACCATCGGGCAGTGGGCCAGCCGCTCACACAATTGTTGCTGCAGGGCCTCCGCCTGTCGCTGCATCGCCAGCGAGGGCGCTGGCGCAGCGGGTGGTCGAGGACGCACCGCCAGATCCAGGCCGGTCAATTCGCTGACCAGATCAGGTGGGTAGCGCTCCAGTGTCAGTTCGGTGAGACGCACGTTCAGGGCCAATTCGCGCGCCAGCTGCACCGTTTGAAGAGCCTCGATCTGCTGGCCGAACAGGCCCTGCAGCACGACCAGGCAGAGGCCCCAGCTCGCCAGCGCCAGCCCGCCCCAGCCGAGGCCGGTGGCCAGGCGAGGACCCCAGCCGGCGCGGCTCTTCATCGCGACCGGGGCGTGCCGTCGGGAACAAACACGTAGCCGTAACCCCAGACCGTCTGGATGTAACGAGGTCGGCTGGGATCGGGCTCCACCAGTTTGCGCACCCGCGACACCTGCACATCCATGCTGCGGGTGTCGGTGTCGCAACCCGGTCCGCGGGCCAGCTCGATCAGGCGGTCGCGGGAGAGGGGGCGATGGGGATGTTGCACAAAGGCGGCCAGGAGGCTGAATTCTCCGCTGGTGATCACCGTGGCCTGGCCGTCCTTGCGCAGGGTGCGCGCGGCGAGATCGAGTTCGTTGTCGCCGAACTGGATCGATCCACCCTCCGCCAGGGGAGTGCCGGCGGGCATGGCGGTGCGGCGGCGCAACACCGCTTCGATGCGGGCGGAGAGCTCCCGGGGCAGGAACGGCTTGGCCAGGTAGTCGTCAGCCCCCTGCTCAAGTCCGATGATCCGATCGATCCCATCGCCTCGGGCGGTGAGCATCACCACCGGCAGGTCGTCGTCGGCATCACGCAGCCGGCGCAGGGCTGTGAGGCCGTCATCGCCAGGCATCATCAGATCGAGCACCACCAGGTCGGGGCGCTGGAAGTCGAGGCGAGCCTCGAATTGCTTCACATCGCTGAGGCAGCGCACCTCGTAGCCCTGATCGATCAGGTAAGTGCCCACCATCTGGCGCAGCTCTGGATCATCATCCACCACCCAGATCATCGAGGTGCGTGTCATCGCCGGGGCCGCTATCACTCGGAACTGATCGTATGGAGACCGGCAGCGCCTGTCCGCAGGAATCGGACCCTGTCACAGCTCGTGGGCTCTCGGTTGCGGATCAGACATGACCGGGCTTGGTGTCGTCCATAGGCTGGTGCTATGTCGCGTGTTTCTGCCACCCTTCTGGCTGTCGGTCTGGCGCTGTGCCCCACCGCCGTTTCGGCCGCACCCGATGGCGTCCGTGCCTATGGCCGCCGCATGGAGGCTCTGTTCGTGCGGATGGATGCCAATCGCGATGGTCGGCTGGAGCTGCACGAGGTGCGCGGCCAGCCCTACCTGGAGCGCCGGGTGCTGCGCCGTGATTCGCCCGGTTTTCTGCGCATGGAGGATCTGCGTGGTCCGGCAGGCGCCCCCAGCGGTCAACGGCTGCAACGCCGTTTTCGCCAGGCCGATCGCAACGGCGATGGTCGTCTCGATCGTCAGGAGGTGCGCCGGTTGCCCTGGTTGGCGCGTCACTTTCAGAGTCTTGACCTCAATCAAGACGGTGGCCTCACCCTGGCGGAGCTGTGGCTGTTGCAGCGCGCCCTTGCTCCTCGCCCCCAGCCGTGATCCGCTGTGGCTAGCGCTGCGGTCGGCTGCGTTTCGCCGCTGGCGTCAGGGCCTGGCTGAAGGCCCGGAGGATGCGCACACAGCCGCTCACCAGGGCGATCAGGCCCACAAGGAGCAGCGCGGCGAGCAGCAGCACGGCGCCGATTCCGAGCAGGGCCTCGAGCAACTGGCTGAGGCCACGGATCAGATCGGCGATCGCTTCACTCACCACCACCAGGGCATCGATGCGTTGAGGCAACCAGCTCAGGAACGCGAGCAGGCCCACCCCCAGTGCCAGCAGCAGCACTCCCTCCAGACCCTGACGCCAGGGAGCACGCTGCCGTGGCCGAGGTCCCTTGGCGAACACCTTGCGCTCGCGACTCCGGGCTTGGATCGGTCCAGAACGACGCTGCTTCATACCACCAACGGGTGCCCGGCGCCGCGCATCCAGCGCTCAAACTCCAGCACCACCAGTTCGTTGGGGCAATCGATCAAGGTCAGATCGCCGACTGTGCAGTCGCCGTAGCCGCTGTGATGCAGGGTGAGGTGATAGCCGGAGCCACTGAGTCCGCACACCTCAGGGTCACTGCGCACCACCACATCGAGTGCCGCACCGATGCGCGCCACCCGTCGCCTCAGATCTGACCAGCTGGATGCCATGGCAGGGTCCGGCGACGACCCTAATTCTCTTCCTCAGGGGGCGTTCGTCAACGCTTCCTTGACCGCCTGCTCTGCTGCGGGCGGTGCGCTGGGGGGCTGCACCGGCACCATCACCGCCACAACGGCCACGAGCGCCAGCGCCGAAGCGCCCAACAGGGGGGCGCCGAAGCGGCGTCCTGCGGGAATCGATTCGCTGAGGTCGCGGCGGGCCAGGGGCTGCAGGCTGGGGCTGGGCCAGGCCACCTGCACGTTCGGATCAAGCCGCAGCGCATCGAGGCAGCGCATCAGATCGGCCAGTTCAGCATCATCGAGCTGGATCGTGAGTGGTTCCACCCCCGGTTGGCTGCTGCGCAGTTGCAGTTGATGCCCTGTGGCGTTGGGGCCGATGCTCACTGGATCCTGCTCGGCACCGAAGTGGCGGGCGACGCCGGAGAGCAGGTGGCGGCTGTAGGCGGTCACCACCTGGAGCAGGGCTTCGAGATGCTCCCGTTTGCCCTCCAGTTCCGGTGCACCCACCAGCTGGAGTCGCCAGGTGGAGAGAATGCCGATCACACCGCTGCCCTGATCCGAGGAGAAATCGGGCAGACCCTCCACCACCAGGCGTACCGCCGACTGGTCATAGCGATAGGTGAGCTTGAGCATGACGTCAGGGAGTCGGATCGAGAAGGCTGGCGCGCAGCCGGTCGACGCCGCCACTGCCGGCGGCGAGGGCCAGGGTGAGCACCAAGTGTTTCTGCAGCGGTCGGGACTGCTCCGGATCCAGCATCCGCTGCACGGCGCCGCGGCGCGGGTTCATCCGTTCGGCTACCAGATCACGCAGGCGCTGATCGAGCAGATCCCAGCGCTGTTGGGTGAGTGCCTCCGGCTCACGGCTCGACAGCAGTTGATGCAACAGGGGGTAGAGCCGATCGGCCATGGCACAGAGCAGTCGAATCAGCGCTTCGGTTTCAGCGCCACTTACCACGCCGCGGCGCGTCGATCGACGCAGGGGATTGTGGCAGCGGCGCTTCCACAGCTCGACCCGGTTCGGGAACAGATCCGAGAACCCGAGCTGCTGGGTGGCCCAGAGCATGGCTTCACCGCCATTGAGGTCGAGGGCTTCAACGGTGAGCAGCAGCAGGTCAAGACGTTCAAATCCCCGTCTGCTCAGCTCGGCGGTCGCGTTCGTCATGGCTGCGATGATGACAGGGCTCTGGCCTTTACGTCACCTCTCCTTGGATCTTCGCCAGCTCATCCGGGACATTCCCGATTTTCCCAAACCCGGAATTCTGTTTCGGGATATCAGCCCCCTGCTGCGGGACCCGGCGGGATGGTCGGAAGTGATGCGGCGCCTCGGCGATGTGTGCGACCAGTTGCAGCCGGATCTGATCGTGGGGATCGAATCCCGTGGCTTCATCGTGGGCACCGCCCTCGCCACCGATCGGAAACTGGGTTTCGTGCCGGTGCGCAAGCCGGGCAAACTGCCGGGTGAGGTGATTGCCATCGACTATTCACTGGAATACGGCAGCGATCGCCTCGAAATGCATGCCGATGCCCTGCGGGACGGGGCACGGGTGTTGATCGTGGATGACCTGCTCGCCACCGGCGGCACGGCCAGCGCCACCGCCAGCCTGGTGCAACAGGCCGGGGGCCAGTTGGTGGGCTGCGGCTTCGTTGTGGAACTGGCCGGTCTGGATGGACGCCGTCGCCTCCCCGATGAGACCCCGGTGGAATCCCTGATCATTTACAGCTGACCCAGTCGCTGCTGCCATTCCAGGACCTCTTGATATTGCAGGAGGTTGAGCAGGCCGAAGCTCCAGAGCACGATCGGCAGGGGTGCCTGTTCCAGCTCCGCCTGGCGCAGGCCCAGCTCCAGGGCGTTGTCGCTCAGGCCCAATTTCTGTTGCAGAAACGTGAGTAGCTCCGCTGATGGTTTCGGTTGGGGCTGCGTGCAGAGCACCATGGCGGCACTGGTTCGCTGCTTCAGTCTGGTGGCCGTTGCCCGAATGTCATCGCTGCAGGGTCACGAGTGATGGGGCAAGGGCCCATCGGTCATCGCCGCTAAGGCAAGCCGCCGCAGGCCCGGGGAGCGTTGGAGCAGGGCGAGAGCGATGCGGCGCAGACCGAGGAGCAGGGGCTGGCGGTTGGAGAACAGACGAACCAGGGCATCGGTGGCCAGGCCCACCAGAATCAGATCCGGCAAGCGGCGTCGACCGTAAAGGCGGGCGATCCGGCTGGGGGGCACGGCTGAAGACGCGTGGCCTTCCACCAGATCGAGCAGGGTGGCCACATCACGCCAGCAGAGATTGAGCCCTTGGCCGCCGACGGGATGGCAGCGGTGGCCCGCTTCCCCCACCAGCAGCCGATGACCCTGTTGCAAGCGTGGCGCCAGGCTCAGTTGGAGGGGAACGGCGCTGGGCTGATCCAGCAAGGCCTCGACCTCAAGCCCGGCGGGAAGCACGCTCGCCAGTTGATCGAGCAGGCGCGGGCCAGGTAAGGATGCCCGCTCCTGGCAACGCGCAAGCGGAGCACTCCAAACGATCTGGAACGTGTTGTCACCGAGGGGCAGCACCGCCAGGGGACCCTCGGCCCGGAACAGCTCGTAGGCCAGCTGCGGATCGGGGTCACGCAGACGCACCTTCAGGGTGAGGCAGCCCTGGTAGTAAGGGAGGCTCCAGAATGGCAGCTGCCACTGCTTGCGATGGGGTGACCCTGGGCCGTCGCAGGCGATCTCGAGATCAGACTTGCCGCTGGCGGCGTCTGGAGTGGCCTGGCTGGCCAGACTTAACTCCACCGCGGCTTCACTGCGCAAGCGATCAAATAGCAGCGTCATCAAGGGCTGGTGGTCGAGGATCCAGCCGATCGCGGCAACGCCACGGTTGGAACCGATCAGGTCGTTGGGGCCAAACATCACGACGCGATGCAGCTCCTGATCCTCAAGCCGCAGGGCCTGAAACGGGATCAGATGCTCAGCGAGCGCCCCCCAGAGGCCAAGGCGCTCCAACAGGCGCCGCGAGGAATGGGTGAGGGCATAGGCGCGACTGCGCGCCAGAATCTGGGTCTCGCTAAGAGGATCCTGAAGGATCACCGAGCAATGGCGTTGAGCCAGCCCGAGGGCAAGAAGAGCTCCAGTCGGTCCAGCCCCGGCGATGCTCACGCGCAGGAGCGCGTCCTGCGTGAGGTTGACATCGCTCAGGGGCTGGGTGACCAGGGGAGGGGCAGAGACTGCAGTGAGTCTGCATGATGTGCCCCTGGCATTGCGGCTGATCAGCCGAGGCCGAGCAGGCCGTGGGTGAAGGCTTCACCACCGAGGGCGAATTCGGTGGCGAGCAGGGCGATGAAGCCGAGCATGGCCATGCGGCCGTTGAGCTTCTCGGCGCGCTCATGGAAGCCCCAGCCGCTCTCGGGAGCGACCACTTCCATGCGGGGCTCGGTGGCAAAAGCGTTGAGGCGACCACCATCTTCGGTGGTGACCGTGGCACCGCGGATGGTGGGAGCAGAGGAGGGAGTGGACTGCGTCATGGTTCTCGTGTCGTCTCCCTTCACTGTAGCCCGTTGTTAAGAAATTTTTCGCGCTCGTGACAAACGGAGCTGGCAAAGCTCTTCGAATGCGGGCTTGAGCAAATAGGGATACTCCCCCACCCAGAGGCGCAGGCCCGGTAGCCAGGCGTCACTGAGGGCGGACACGCGGGAGAAATCCTTGCGGTCGCTGAGCACCAGGCATCGCAGTCGCGCTCCAGCGCGAATGCTGGCGTGCTTCTTTTGCATCGGAAAACTGAGTCGGCCCAGATAGCCGTCCTCATCCGCCAGTTCCAGCACCATCCAGGTGCGCCGCTGTTCCACCAGCTCCAGGTCGCCGTGTTGGTCGGCCTGTTCGCGCCGGTTCTCCACCCGCTCGCGGGTATAGGCCTCGGCCACCTCACCATCGAACAGGGCGGCTGCCGGATAGCGGCGCAGGGTGGCATTGCGCTGCCCTGCCTCCAAAATCGGCCCCCAGAGGATGTAGAGCAGCAGGGCAACTCCCGCCACCAGCCACACCGAGCCCCAGCGATTGAAGGACAGGGTCTGGCTGATCAACAGGGTGATGACGCCGCCGATGGTGGAAATCAGCACCCGCTGGAGGATTTTGCGCGGGTTGCCCAGGGCAGCGGTGAACTGGTTGCTGGTGGCCACCGCAGGGATCAGCCGCTGCAGCTCACCAGGACGAAGGGGGATCAGCATGACCGGATCGCAGGCATGGACAGCTCAGTTCAAAGCAGCCGTTCGAGGCCGTACACCAGCCCGTCGAGTTGGCGGACGCGCCGCACGCTGAGCAACACGCCGGGCATGTAGGCGGAGCGATCGATGGTGTCGTGGCGGAGGGTGTAGGTCTCGCCGGGGGCTCCGAACATCACTTCCTGATGGGCCACCAGCCCGGGCAGGCGCAGGGAATGGAGGCGCAGGCCGCTGGGACGGAGGCCACCACGACTGCCCTGCAGCGATTCGTGCTCCTCCACCTCGCTGGGATTGAAGCGTTTGCCCAGCTCTTCCATCAGTTCGGCGGTTTTGATGCAGGTGCCGCTGGGGGCATCGGCCTTGCGGTTGTGGTGCAGTTCCGTGAGCTCGGCGTGGTCGTAGAACCGTGCCGCCGCCGCTGCAGCCTGTTGCAGCAGCACCATGCCCACCGAGAAGTTAGGGATCACCGCCCCGCCCATCGAGGCCTTCTCGGCGAACAGCTGCAGCTCCTTCAGTTGCTCAGGGGAGAGGCCGGTGGTGCCGATCACCGGATGCACCCCGTAGGCAATCGCCGCGCGGGTGTGGTCATAGACCACGGAGGGGTGGGTGAAGTCCACCATCACGGCCCCCTGCCCAGGGCCCGCCTGACGCACCTCCTGGCTCACGGCACAGAGGCAACCCTCCAGATCGGCGGTCACTGCCACCTCCAGGCTGCCCAACCCCAGCGCTTCACCCACATCGACGCCCTCCTTGCCGCTGGTGGTGTCGACGGCGCCTGCGAGCCTGCAATCAGGGGAGGCCTCCACGGTTTTCACCACCTCTGCCCCCATCCGCCCCAGGGCACCCACCACCACCACGGGAATCGGGTTGGCTGTTGCGGTTGTCATCGCATCGGACTGGCTGGCAAGAGCCTATGGGGCCGGGCAGCTCTGTAACACCAGGCCCTCAACCCTCGCAGCAAGAACACGAACGCCCGTAGGCTTCTTCACATTGCTCAAACCACGCCGATGTTCACGCAGGTTCGCTCCTCCGACCGCCGGATTGCTCCTGCCGAGAACAACAGCCATCAATCGGTGATGAAGGCGGTCTATGTGGTGCTTGAGCCCCAGTACCAGAACGCCCTCACCCAGGCCGCCCAGAGTCTCAATGCCCAGAACGGCCCTTTGGGGCTCGAACTGAGCGGCTATCTGATCGAGGAACTGCGCGACCCCGACAACTACGCCGATTTCCAGGCCGATGTGGCTCAAGCGGATGTGTTCATCGCTTCGCTGATCTTCATCGAGGATCTGGCCCAGAAAGTGGTCGAGGCCGTCGCTCCCCATCGGGATCGGCTCAAGGCCGCGGTGGTGTTCCCCTCCATGCCGGAGGTGATGCGCCTGAACAAGCTGGGGAGCTTCTCGATGGCCCAGCTCGGTCAGAGCAAGAGCGCCATCGCCGGTTTCATGAAGAAGCGGAAGGAGTCGGGTGGGGCCGGGTTCCAGGACGCCATGCTCAAGCTCCTCAACACCCTGCCCACCGTTCTCAAGTATCTGCCGGTGGAAAAGGCGCAGGATGCGCGCAGCTTCATGCTCAGTTTCCAGTACTGGCTGGGCGGCACCCCCGACAATCTGCGCAATTTCTTGCTGATGTTGGCGGATAAATACGTGTTTCCGCCGTCGGCTGGGGAGGAGCGCCCGGAGCTGGTGGTGGCCGATCCCGAAGTGTTTCCCGATCTGGGGATCTGGCATCCGCTGGCCCCCTCGATGTTTGAGGACCTCAAGGAGTACCTCAACTGGACAGCCAGCCGCAGCGACCTGAGTGAAGCGGCCCGCACTGGGCCCGTGATCGGTCTGGTGCTGCAGCGCAGCCACATCGTCACCGGGGACGATGCCCATTACGTGGCCGTTGTGCAGGAGCTGGAATTCCGCGGTGCCCGCGTGATTCCGATCTTCTGCGGCGGCCTCGATTTCTCCAAGCCGGTCAACACCTTCTTCTACGACCCGCTCAATCCGGATCAGCCCCTGGTGGATGGGGTGGTGTCGCTTACCGGTTTTGCCCTCGTGGGTGGTCCGGCTCGACAGGATCACCCCAAGGCGATTGACGCGCTCAAGCGCCTGAACCGCCCCTACATGGTGGCGTTGCCCCTGGTGTTCCAGACCACCCAGGAATGGGAAGACAGCGACCTCGGCTTGCACCCCGTACAGGTGGCCTTGCAGATCGCGATTCCTGAGCTGGATGGCGCGATTGAACCGATTGTGCTCTCCGGCCGTGATGACGCCACCGGCAAGGCCCACACCCTTCAGGATCGGGTGGATGCGATCGCTGAACGGGCGATCCGCTGGTCGTCGTTGCGGATCAAGCCCCGCGCTGAGAAGAAACTGGCGATCACCGTGTTCAGCTTCCCGCCCGACAAGGGCAACGTGGGAACGGCCGCCTATCTCGATGTGTTCGGCTCCATCCATCGCGTGTTGGAGGAGATGAAGGCGAAGGGATACGACGTGCAGAACCTGCCCCGCGATGGCAAAACCTTGATGGAGGCGGTGATCAACGATCCCGAAGCCCTGCAGGGAGCACCGGAATTGTCGATTGCTCATCGCATGAGCGTGGAGGAATACGAACGACTCACGCCTTACTCCGAGCGTCTTGAGGAGAACTGGGGTAAGCCCCCCGGCAACCTCAACAGCGATGGCCAGAACCTGCTGATCTATGGCCGCCACTTCGGCAACGTGTTTGTTGGCGTGCAACCCACCTTCGGCTACGAGGGGGATCCGATGCGCCTGTTGTATTCGCGAAGCGCCAGCCCCCACCACGGTTTTGCCGCCTACTACACCTATCTGGAGAAGATTTGGAAGGCGGATGCGGTGCTCCACTTCGGCACCCACGGCTCCCTGGAGTTCATGCCCGGCAAGCAGATGGGCATGAGTGAAACCTGCTATCCCGATTCCCTGATCGGCGCCCTGCCCAATCTTTATTACTACGCTGCCAACAATCCGTCGGAGGCGACGATTGCCAAACGTCGTGGCTATGCCTCCACGATCAGCTACTTGACGCCACCGGCGGAGAATGCCGGCCTCTACAAAGGCCTGAAGGAACTGGGTGAGCTGGTGGGCTCCTACCAGCAGCTGCGTGAAGGCGGTCGCGGCGTGCAGATCGTCAACGCGATCGTGGAAACGGCGCGCCAGTGCAATCTGGATAAAGACGTTGAACTGCCTGAAGGCGATGCCGCCAGCCTCGATCTCGAGGGCCGCGATGCCGTGGTGGGTGCGGTGTATCGCCAGTTGATGGAGATCGAGAGCCGGCTGCTGCCTTGCGGCCTGCACACGATCGGCAAGCCGCCCACGGCGGAGGAAGCGATCGCCACCCTGGTGAACATCGCCGCCCTGGAGCGCGAAGAGGAGGGGATCCGCTCGCTTCCGGGTTTGCTGGCGGAGGCACTGGGTCGCAAGATCGACGACATCTACCGGGGCAACGACGACGGTGTGCTCGCCGATGTGGAGCTCAACCGCACGATCACCGAAACCTCCCGAGCTGCCGTCGGCGCGATGGTGCGCTCCCTCACCGGTCTGGATGGTCGGGTGAATCTGCGCGGCAACTTCGGCTGGTTGCTTGATTGGCTCACCAAGTTCGGTTTCAAGTTGCCGACCCCCTGGCTGCGTGCCTGTTGCAGCGCCGGTTTCACCAGTGTGGATTCAGTGGCGCTCGACAAGCTCTTCGCCTATCTGCGCTTCTGTCTTGAGCAGGTTTGCGCCGATATGGAAATGCAGAGCTTGCTGCGGGCACTCGATGGTGAATACGTGTTGCCCGGTCCTGGTGGTGACCCGATCCGCAACCCCGGTGTGCTGCCCAGTGGCAAGAACATTCATGCCCTCGATCCCCAGGCCATTCCCACCCGGGCCGCCGTGGCGGCAGCCAAGGGCGTCGTCGACAAGCTGATCGAGCGTCAGCGTGAAGAGCAGGGTGCCTGGCCGGAAACGATCGCCTGCGTGCTCTGGGGCACCGACAACATCAAAACCTACGGTGAGTCGCTCGCCCAGATTCTCTGGTTCATCGGCGTGCGTCCGGTGCCGGATTCCCTCGGCCGGGTGAACAAGCTGGAGCTGATCAGCCTGGAGGAGCTGGGCCGACCCCGCATCGATGTAGTGGTGAATTGCAGTGGTGTGTTCCGCGATCTGTTCATCAACCAGATGGCCCTGATCGATCAGGGCGTGAAGATGGCCGCAGAAGCCGATGAGCCCCTCGAGCAGAATTTCGTGCGCAAGCACGCGCTGGAGCAGGCCGAGAAGGAAGGTACCAGTCTGCGCGACGCCGCCTGCCGAGTGTTCTCCAATGCCAGCGGCAGCTACAGCTCCAATGTGAATCTGGCGGTGGAGAACAGCACCTGGGAAGAGGAGGGTGAACTGCAGGAGATGTATCTCTCCCGCAAAACCTTCGCCTTCAACGCGGATAACCCCGGGGAGATGAATCAGAAGCGTGAGGTGTTCGAATCGGTGATGAAAACTGCCGATGTGACCTTCCAGAATCTTGATTCCGCTGAGATCTCGCTCACCGATGTGAGCCATTACTTCGATAGCGACCCCACCAACCTGATCAAGGGGCTGCGAGAGGATGGCAAGGCTCCCACCAGCTACATCGCTGATACCACCACCGCCAACGCCCAGGTGCGCTCCCTCAGTGAGACGATTCGCCTCGATTCCCGCACCAAGCTTCTCAATCCCAAGTGGTACGAGGGCATGCTCAACTCGGGTTATGAAGGCGTGCGTGAAGTGGCCAAGCGCCTCAACTTCACCCTGGGTTGGAGCGCCACGTCAGGCCAGGTGGATAACTTCGTGTATGAGGAAGCCAACGAAACCTTCATCAACGACCCGGAGATGCGCAAGCGGCTGATGGAGCTCAATCCCCACAGCTTCCGTCGCATCGTTGGCACCCTGCTGGAAGTGCATGGCCGTGGTTATTGGGAAACGTCCGACGCCAACATCGAGCAACTGCAGGAGCTGTATCAGGAAGTGGAAGACCGGATTGAGGGGGTGGCCCCGGCCGCTTGAGGCCGGGAGCGTTCAGGAGTTGCAGCGGCAATCACAGAGGCTGTCGAGATCGGGGCGTCCGGTCAGGCGAAGGCGTTGGCTGGCCCAGATTGCATAGATCCGATCCACGATCGGTGCGATCAGGGGCCATGCAGTTGGTGCATAAAGCCAGCCCAGCCCGACCAGCCGATAGGCCTCCCGGAACACCGCCACATCCCGCAGTACCGTGCCATCGCTGCGCAGGGCATGAATGCGTGCCATGCCGTCGCGGTAGCTGATCCCTCCCCAGCGTTGGGGGTCGTAGTCGGGAGCATTGAGATCGACAAATCGGATCGCACCGCGCTGATCACGCCGCTTCAGACCCTTCACCTCCCGTCGGCACAGGGGGCAGGCACCGTCGTAGAGCAGGGTCAGGGCTGGCTCGGCCTGAGGGATCAAAGGATGGTGCGCAACTGGCACCGTTTCTAGGATGCGGTGATGGTGCTTGGGCAGCGCATGCGATGGCCATTCGGGCCAGTTGCCAATTTCAGGCTCGGATTGTTGCCCTGGGTTGTGCTGTCGCTCGGGTTGGGGATCACAGCTCTCTGGTGTGCGGATCAGCGCAATTTCCAACGCCTCGAACATGAGCGGATCGAGCGGGACCTCAGTCAGGAGATCAGCCAGGCGATCAGCGAACGCCTTCAGACCAACATCGTGACGCTCGACTCGGTGGTGGGGTTGTTCAATGCCTCCGAGCAGGTGAGCCTGGCCGAATTCACCACCTTTTATGACACCCTGAATAGCCGAGGTTCCACGCTGAAGGGCATCCAGGGCCTCGGCTATGCCGCTGTGGTGCCGGACAATAACGTCGCCGCGTTTGAGCAACAGATCCGCCGTGAAGGGCAACCGGATTTCACGATCAAACCTCCCCGCCCAAGGGAGCTCACCACGGCGATCGTGTATCTCCAACCCAATGATTGGCGCAATCAGCGGGCGGTGGGTTACGACATGTATTCTCAATCCACCCGTCGCGCTGCGATGCAGCTGGCGGCCCTGACCGGGGAGCCGGTGCTCAGCGGTCCGGTGCGTCTGCTCCAGGAAACCAATCTCCAACCCCAGGTGGGAGCGCTTCTGTATCAGGCGATCTATCGCCAGCCTGAGGCGGTGTTCCCCTCCAGCGAGGATCGCCTCAGGCGACTCCGGGGTTGGGCCTATTCGCCGTTGCGGATCGGTGATCTGATCCAGGGTGCGCTGGCCACGGTGCAGGCGCCGGCCTTAGAGAACGCTGCGGTGGTGATTTACGACAGCGATCGCACCATCAAGCGGAATCTTGTTTTTGACAATCGCAACCTCACCGGCAGTGACCGGTTGACCCATCCCACCTGGCGCAATCTCACCGTGGCTAATCGCAACTGGGAGATCGGCGTGCAACTCGATCACCGCAGCATCGATCCCGACGGATGGAGCCAGGGGCTGCTGCTCCAGGCGTTGCTGGGCCTGAGTCTCAGCGCCCTGGCGGCCGTGATCAGTCAGCGCCTGCTCGCCAGCCACCTGGAGCTGCGCGAGGCGCTGGCGCGGGAGCAGGATGCCGCCAAGGAGCAGGCCCTCGCCGCCACGGTGTTTGACACGACACCCATCGGCATCGTGGTCACCGATCCCAACGGCATCATCGTGCGGGTGAACCCGGCCTTCACGCAACTGAGTGGCTATTCCGATCGAGAGGCCCGGGGACAGAAAACCAACCTGATGCGCTCCGGTCGCCACGAGGCGAGTTTTTATGAGCAGATGTGGACGGCAATCATTCAACGCTGTTTCTGGAACGGCGAAATCTGGAATCGCCATCGCAATGGTCAGATCATGCGCCATGAACTGACGATCACCGCCGTTCTTGATGCTCGCCATCAAATTACCAACTTTGTCGGCTTGTTGAATGACGTCAGCGATCGTTATCGCCAGCAGGAGCAGATGCAGTATCTCGCCACCCATGATCCGCTCACCGGTCTGGCGAACCGTGCCCTGCTCGCCGAAGAACTGGAACGCAGCCTTGCCCTCGCCAGGCGGGAGAACCGCGGTGTGGGGTTGTTGTTCATGGATTTGAATGAGTTCAAACCGGTGAACGATCGGTATGGCCACGCCGCCGGAGATCTGCTGCTCCAGGCTCTGGCCCGGCGCCTGAAAGAGTGCCTGCGTGACAGTGACACCCTCTGCCGGCAGGGTGGGGATGAATTTGTGGTTCTGGTGCCGAACGCCCCATCGATCGAGAGTCTGCTGGTGTTGGCGCGGAAACTGCACCACGCCATTGAGCAGCCGTTTGAAGCGATCACGGGCCTGCCTGAACCGGTGCGCATCTCCGTCAGCATCGGTGTGGCCCGCTGGCCGGATCACGCTGGCGATGCCGACAGCCTGATCCGTACGGCCGATGCGGCGATGTATCGCGCCAAATTGATGCAGGAGCCCCGCATCCTGGTGGCGGACTGAGCCCTAACGCCAGAGCGCATCGGCCATCTGCGCCACCTGCCGGATCGGCCCTACATCGTGCACTCGCACCATATCCACGCCAACGGACGCACACTGGGCTACCACGGCAGCCGTTCCCCACAGGCGTGCCTTGGCCCGTGGCTCCTCCAGCACCGCACCGATGAAGCGTTTGCGCGATGGACCCACCAGCAGCGGCATGCCCGCATCGCGCAGGCGAGGCAGGCCGCGGAGCAGCGCCAGATTTTGCTCGGTGGTCTTGGCGAAGCCCAGACCTGGATCCCAGATCAGCTGTTGCGGCTGCACGCCACAGGCCAGGGCCCGTTCCGTCGCCCGCTGCAGGGCCTGATGCACCGCCTCCACCACACCGAGGCTGCCGTAGTCGGTGAAGTCATCCATCGTGCGGCTGTCGCCGCGGGAATGCATCAGCACATAGGGGCAGCCCGCTGCAGCGATCAGGGGGAGCATCGCCGGATCACGCGTACCGCCGCTCACATCATTGATCCAGTCGGCACCGGCTTCGAGGGCGGCTGATGCGACCGGGGCAAGAAAGGTGTCCACCGACAGAATCGCGTCTGGCTGGCTGCGACGGATGGCGCGAAGCACCGGCAGGAGCCGGGCCAGTTCCTCCTCGCTGCCCACCTCAACGGCACCGGGGCGGGTGCTCTGGGCTCCCAGATCGAGCACATCGGCGCCAGCGGCCAGCATCCGCTCCGCTCTGGCGATCGCCCGCTCCGGTTGATCGAACTGACCGCCGTCGCTGAAGGAATCGGGTGTGAGGTTGAGCACCCCCATCACCCCGGTGCGTTGGCCCCATCCTGCCGGCCAGCGCTGCATGGCTCAGCTCTTCTGGTAATTGGCGATCCGGCCGAAGCTTTCCGGATCGAGCGATGCCCCACCCACGAGCACGCCGTCGATGTCGCTCATCGCCATCAGTTGATCGATGTTGCCCGGCTTCACCGATCCGCCGTATTGGATGATCAGATCAGGAGAGCCCACCCAGCTGCGGATCAGGCCACAGATCCGATTCGCTTCGCTGGCCTCGCAGGTTTTGCCGGTGCCAATCGCCCAGATCGGCTCATAGGCCACCACCAGTTTGGCGGGATCAAGGCCCTCCAGGCCCTGTTCCACCTGGCGGCGGATCACCCGCTCCGCTTCACCGCGGCTGCGTTGTTCATCGCTTTCGCCCACACACACGATCGGGATCAGGCCATGGCTCTGGGCCGACCGGCCCCGATGGTTGATCTGTTCGTCGCTTTCGCTGAAGTATTTGCGCGGCTCGCTGTGACCCACGATTGCGTATTGCACGCCGTGCTCCAGCAGCATGGTGGGAGAGATTTCACCGGTAAAGGCCCCTTCCCCCTCCCAGTGCACGTTCTGGGACGACAACTCCAGGCGGGAACCCTGGCCCATTTCCGCCAGAGTGGAGATGGCCGTGAAGGGCGGTGCCACCACCAGATGGCGATCATCCGGTGTGTTGGCGATCAGCGGCAGAAACACGGTCATCCATTCCCTGGCCTGGGCACAGGTCATGTGCATCTTCCAGTTGCCAGCGATCACCGGTTTGCGCACGCTTGCGTCCTCTGCAGCTCAGCAGCAGCCAACTTACGGCCCAGGCTGAAGCGGCTCCTCAACGCTGGCGACCTCCGGGCCCAGCTGCACACGATCACCGATTTGCAGCTGCCGCCCCCGCCGCTGTTCCACCGCGCCGTTCACCGACACATCCCCCGCCTGGATGCGCAGCTTTGCTTCACCGCCAGTGGCCACCCAACCCTGCCATTTGAGGAATTGATCGAGCCTCATGACCCCTGAGCACACCGGATGCCATTGATAGTGTGGCGCGATGCTCACCCCATCTGAAGCCGGTTTCCGCCGGTTGTTGCCGCTCCTGCGACCCCATGGACGCCGGCTTGTCTGGGGTGGTCTGAGCATGGCCGTGTTTGTGGGCAGCTGGCCGGTGCTGATGCACCTGGTGGGTCAGTTCATCCCTGCCCTCGGCTCCGGTGACCTCCAGGTGGTGGTGCCTGTGCTGGGCCTGGTGCTGGTGGTGTTTCTCGTGCAGAAACTGGCCCAGTTTCTCCAGGATTCTCTGTTGGCCGGTCCGGCGTTGCAGGTGAGTCAGGCGCTGCGGCGCGATCTGTTTGAGCGGTTGCAACGGGTGGAGCTCGGTGCGCTCGAGAAGCTGTCGGCCGGTGATCTCACCTATCGCCTCACCGAGGATGCGGACCGGGTGAGTGAGGTGATTTACAAAACCCTGCACGACACGATCCCCAGTGCCCTGCAGCTGGTGGCGGTGCTCGGTTACATGCTCTGGCTCGACTGGAAGCTCACCCTGGCGATCCTGTTGCTTGCCCCCCTGATCGCCTGGTTGATCAGCCTGTTCGGTGCTCGGGTGATGGCGGCCACCGAACGCAGCCAGAAGAAGGTGAGCGAATTGGCCGGTCTGCTCGGTGAAGCGATCGAGGGGTTACCGCTGGTGCGGGCCTTTGCGGCCGAACCGTGGTTGCAGGGGCGGTTTGAAGAGGAGATTGATCAGCATCGTCAAGCGCGATACAACACCTATCGGCTGGTGGCGCTGCAGCATCCGGTGGTGGGGGTGATCGAGGTGCTCGGGATCGCCTTTGTGCTGGTGTTGGCGGCGATCCGGATCAGCAGCGGCGATCTCGACAGTCAGGGGTTGAGCAGTTATCTCACCGGACTGATCGTGTTGATCGATCCGATTGCGCACCTCACCACCAACTACAACGAATTTCAGCAGGGTCAGGCGTCACTGCGGCGCTTGCGGGCGATCGAGAAGGAACCCGCGGAAGCGGCCGATCCCCAGCCAGCTCTGCCGCTGGGTCGGCCCCGCGGTGATCTGGACCTGGAGCGGGTGGAGTTTGCCTATCAGGAGGGCCAGCCTGTGTTGCACGATCTCAGCCTGCAGGTGGCGGCCGGTCAGGTGGTGGCCCTGGTGGGTCCGTCCGGCGCTGGCAAGAGCACCCTGTTTTCGTTGTTGCTGCGCTTCAACACGGCCCAGAGTGGTCGGGTGCTGCTCGATGGAAAGGACCTGGCCCAGGTGAAGGCCCGGGAGCTGAGGCAGCAGGTGGCCCTGGTGCCTCAGCGCAGCAGTGTGTTTTCTGGAACGATCGCTGAGGCGATTCAGTTCGGGCGCCAGGCCAGCCAGGAGCAGCTGGTGGAGGCGGCGCAGCTGGCCAATGCCCATGATTTCATCATGCGCTTACCGGAGGGTTACAACACCCGCTTGGAGGAGCGGGGCACGAATGTGTCGGGGGGGCAGCTGCAGCGGTTGGCGATTGCCCGGGCCGTGCTTGGTAACCCGGCGGTGCTGTTGCTCGATGAGGCCACCAGCGCCCTTGATGCGGAAGCGGAGGCAGCCGTGCAGCTGGGTTTGCGCCAGGCGATGCGCGGCCGCACGGTGCTGGTGATTGCCCATCGCCTGGCCACGGTGCAGGAAGCGGATCGGATTGTGGTGATGGAACACGGGCGCATCCGCGAGCAGGGCAGTCACGATGAGTTGATGCAGCGGGGCGGCCGCTACCGCGAACTCTGCGAGCGTCAGTTCATTCGCGACTTGCAGAACGTTTGAGCTGATGAAACCATCTGAACCACACAACTCTGGTCATGGGGAGGGGATGGACGACGCAGCATTGCCTAAACCTGAGTCTGCATCTGAATCTTTCTCGAGGCATGACGGCTGGGAGTATCGAGTGATTCATATCAACATCAATGAGAAATCAACGCGAGATTCGAGCACCACTCCCAATCCAGAAGCCGCCAGTCAAAAATTGCAGGGTGCCCTGAGCCCTGAATTCATTAAAAGGGAGTTTCCAGGCCTTTACCCCAATCCCAAGCCGGGGTCTGGGCATCCCGCGATGCAATTGCAGAATTTCTTGAATGATCTAGGTCTGCAGGGATGGGAGCTGATTGAAATTAGTCCGGTTGGGAGTTTGTTGATGTTCTTCCTGAAGAGAAAGCGGTTGTCTTCTCCTCAAAAAAACAGCGACTCCGAGGGGCAGGGGTAAGATTTCGAGGGTTTCAGACGATCTGATGGCTCCCGAAAATTCCGAACAGAACCCCGTGCTCACGTTCGAGGGCAAGCGTTACGACCTCAATGCCCTGCCCGATGAGCTGAAGGAGCTGGTGCGGGGCATGCAGGTGGCCGACGCCCAGCTGCGCATGCATGAAGACACTCTCAAGGTGCTCGCCGTTGGCCGGCAGTCGATGGCGATGCAGCTGAACGAGCGCCTCAAGGACATCACCCCTCTTCCGGACGGGAACTGAAGCGGTAGGCGCCGGTGAGTCGGAAGACCACCGGCGAGAGCAGCAGCAGTGCCACCAGGTTGGGCAGGGCCATCAGGCCGTTGAGGATGTCGGCCACGGTCCACACCGTGCTGAAGGTGGCGACAGCGCCCACCACCACCACCGCAACCCAGACGAGGCGGAAAATGGTGAGGGGGAGGCCCACACCCACCAGAAATTCCAGGCAGCGCTCGCTGTAATAGCCCCAGCCCAGGATGGTGGTGGCGGTGAACAGGATCGTGGCGAAGGTCACTAGGTGATCACCCCCTGGCAGGCCCCAGGCGAAGGCGGCCTTGGTCATGTCCACCCCGGCCAGGCCTTCGCTGTATTGGCCGCTGATCACAATCACCAGGGCGGTCATCGTGCAGATGATCAAGGTGTCGATCACCGTGCCGAGCATGGCCACCGCACCCTGCAGCACCGGATCACCGGGGCGGGCGGCGGCTTGAGCGATTGGGGCCGTGCCCAGGCCGGCTTCATTGGAGAACACACCACGGGCGATGCCCTTCTGAATCACCACTCCCACCACTCCGCCGGCGGCGGCCTGGCCGGTGAAGGCATCGCGCACGATCAGGCCGAGGGCCGCTGGAATCGCCCCGAGGTGGGTGATGAGAATCCAAAGAGCCCCAACGATGTAGATCACCGCCATGAAGGGCACCACCAGACCGGCGATCCGTCCGATCCGCTCGATGCCGCCGATGATCACTGCGAAGGTGATCGCCGCCATCACCACGCCGGTGAGCAGGTTGGGGATGCCGTAGTCGTCCAGGGCGTTGGCGAGTTCATGGGCCTGAACGCCGTTGCCAATGCCGAAGCCGGCGAGGGTGCCGAAGATGGCAAACAGGGTTCCAAGCCAGGCCCAGTGCGGGCCAAGACCGTTGCGGATCGCATACATCGGGCCGCCCACGTGTTCGCCGAGTGCATCGGTTTCGCGGAAATGCACCGCGAGGAGCGACTCACCGAATTTGGTGGCGGTGCCGAAGAGGGCCACCAGCCACATCCAGAACACGGCGCCTGGACCTCCCACTCCGATGGCGGAGGCAACACCGGCCACATTGCCGGTGCCGATGGTGGCCGCTAAGGCGGTCATCAATCCCTGAAAGGCGCTCACATCGCCTTCGCCGTTGGAGCGGCGAATGGAATCGAGCATCGCCTGCACCGCAAAACCGAGGCGGCGCAGGGGCATAAAGCGCAACCCGATCATCAGATATACGCCGGTGAAGGCGATCAGGGTCAGGGTGACCGGTCCCCAGACCCAGCCGTTGATGGCATTGAGAAATTCCATGCAGCGGCTGACCCCCAGCGAAATCTTTAATTTTTCGATTAAAGCGAAAAAATCCTGATCAGCAATCAGGCGGCGCCCAGGGGCTCACAGTCGAGGAACTGGAAGACCTGCTCGGACGCGGGGGTGTCGCCGTGGGCTTCACTGCGGACACGACGCTCCTGCAGCACCCAGGGGCCACCCTCCTGGAGCGGAACAAAGGTGTCGGTGAAGTGATTCAGGCCGCTGCGGGCTTCACCGGTGGCGGGATCGGCGTAGGCGCTGGTGTAGGTGTGGCTCAGGTAGCCAGCGCCGGTGTCGGTGGTGGAGCCGGTGTGGATCGTGACCACGGTGCCGTGAATGTGGCGATGCACCATCGTCACCACTCGGTTGTGGATGCGGTAACGATCACCGGCATTCTTGCCACCGACGATCACCTCCAACCCCTCATCGGTGCTGTCACCGGCGGTGAAGGTGTTGTCGCCATGCACCTGATCGAAACTGCGCCGCACCCGGTGAATCGCCACTTCCCAGAGCTGGGAATGGATCGCCTTCTCCACCTCAGGATCCTCGATTCCTTCCACCGTGGCCTTCAGGTCGGCGCCCACCTGGAAGCGCCCCTCGAGGTGGCGATCACCCTGCTGCCAGAGGCATCGGCCGCGATAGCCGCCGAACTCCGGATCCCAGGTGTAGCGATTCTCATAGGCCGCCCGGAAGGCATCCCGGCAGTCGGCTCCCTGAACAGGGGCAGCGGAGGTGGCGATCGTCACGGGCGCTCGTTTGAGAGAGATTTGACCCTAACGAGCCGTCGTTGAGGCGTGCACATCCTGGAGCGCATGGATCTCCAGTTGTTGATGTTGCAGGGCATCGATGCCCTCCACTGCAGCGCGGGCGGCGGCGAGGGTGGTCACCGTCGGCACGTTGTAGTCCAGAGCGGCACGGCGGATGTAGCGATCATCGTGGGCGGCCTGGCGTCCGATGGGAGTGTTGATCACCAGTTGCACGCTGCCGGAGCGGATCAGATCCTCGATGTTGGGCCGGCCCTCATGCACCTTGAGCACGGGCGTCACCGCGATCCCCGCATCCGCCAACACCGTGGAGGTGCCGGCGGTGGCGTTGATCTGGAAGCCGAGGTCGATCAGCCGGGCGGCAATCGGCACCAGGGCCGGTTTGTCGCGGTCGTGGGTGGAGAGGAACACGGTGCCACTGGTGGGCAGTCCGTCACCGGCTCCTAGTTCGGCTTTGGCGTAGGCCATGCCGAAATCGGCGGCGGAGCCCATCACCTCACCGGTGGATCGCATCTCTGGACCCAGCAGCGAATCCGCTCCCGGGAACCGGCGGAAGGGCAGCACCGCCTCCTTCACCGCCTGAAGGGGGGGCACCGGTTCGCTGAGCAGGCCCACTTGTTCGAGGCTTTCGCCGGTCATCAGGCGGGTGGCGATCCGCGCCAATGGTTGACCGGTGGCCTTGGCCACAAAGGGGACGGTGCGGGAGGCGCGGGGATTGGCTTCGATGATGTAAACCACCTCCCTGCCGCTGGCATCGCGCTGGACGGCGAACTGCAGATTGATCAACCCCTGCACCTTCAGGGCCAGAGCCAGGGCTTCGCTCCAGCGGCGGATCGTGGCCAGGGCCTCCGCCCCCAGTGACACGGCAGGCAGGCAGCAGGCGGAATCGCCGGAGTGGATCCCCGCCGGTTCGATGTGTTCCATCAAGCCACCGATCACCACTGTGCCGGAGGCGTCGCAGAGGGCATCCACATCCACTTCCGTGGCGTTCTCCAGGTATTGATCGATCAGCACCGGGTGATCCGGTTCCACCTGCACCGCTTCGGCCATGTAGCGATCCAGCTCCTGTTGATCGAACACCACTTCCATCGCCCGGCCGCCGAGCACATAGGAGGGACGCACCACCACCGGGTACCCCACAGCTGCCGCCACCTCCCGGGCCTCGGCTTCGCTGCGGGCCAGTCCGTTGCGCGGTTGACGAATCTCCAGCTGCCGCAGGATCGCCTCGAATTGCTCCCGGTCTTCGGCGCGATCGATCGATTCCGGTGAGGTGCCGAGGATACGGGTGCCGGTTTTGAGGCCTTGCTCAGTCGCCAACCAGCGCAGCAGGGGCAGGGCGAGTTTCAGCGGGGTCTGGCCACCGAACTGCACGATCACCCCCTCCGGTCGTTCCGTTTCAATCACGTTGAGCACGTCTTCGAGGGTGAGCGGCTCGAAATAGAGCCGATCGCTGGTGTCGTAATCGGTCGACACCGTTTCTGGATTGCTGTTCACCATCACCGTGGCGAAGCCGCGCTCCTGGGCGGCAAAGGAGGCGTGACAGCAGCAGTAGTCGAATTCGATGCCCTGGCCGATGCGATTGGGGCCACCCCCGAGGATCATCACCTTGGCGCGCTCCTCAGGCTGCACTTCGCTCTCTGGCGCCAGGGTCTCCAGGTGACCGTCGGCATTGAGGCGCTGCACCGGTCGTTCGTAGGTGGAGTAGTGATAAGGCGTGGTGGAGGCGAATTCAGCCGCGCAGGTGTCCACGGTTTTGAACAACGGCCGCACCCCGAGGCGGTCACGCTGACTGCGTACCGCCAGCTCCTCAGAACCCACGGCGAAGGCGATCTGCCGATCGGAGTAGCCCAGCTGCTTGAGTTCGAGCAACGCCTCCGCCGAGAGTTGCTCCAGCCGTTGCCCCTGCAGCAGCCGTTGCTCCGCCGCGATCAGCTGGCGCAGTTTGGCTAGGAACCAGGGGTCGATGCGGCTCAGCTCATGGATCTCGCTATCGCTGCGACCGGCCACCATCGCCGCCCGCACCGCCAGGATTCGATCGGGTGATGGGGTGCGCAGGGCCCGTTCCAGATCGGTTTTGCTCCATTCGGGCTCTTCGCGATCACATCCCCAGCCGGAGAGACCCGTTTCCAGGGAACGCAGCGCCTTCTGGAAGGATTCCTCGAAGCAGCGCCCGATCGCCATCGCCTCGCCCACCGATTTCATCGCTGTGGTGAGAATCGCCGGTGATCCCTTGAATTTTTCGAACGCGAAGCGGGGAATCTTGGTGACGACGTAATCGATCGTGGGCTCGAAACAGGCGGGTGTCTTGCCGGTGATGTCGTTGAGGATTTCATCGAGGGTGTAGCCCACCGCCAGCCGGGCGGCGATCTTGGCGATCGGGAATCCGGTGGCCTTGCTCGCGAGGGCGGAGGACCGACTGACGCGGGGGTTCATCTCGATCACCACCACATCGCCGTCGTCGGGATTGATGGCGAACTGGATGTTGCTGCCGCCGGTGGCCACGCCGATTTCACGAATGATGGCGATCGCTTGATCGCGCAGGCGTTGATATTCCCGATCGGTGAGGGTCTGGGCCGGCGCCACGGTGATCGAATCGCCGGTATGCACCCCCATCGGATCGAGGTTTTCGATGCTGCACACGATCACGACGTTGTCGGCCAGATCGCGCATCACCTCCAGCTCGAACTCCTTCCAGCCCAGCAATGACTGCTCGATCAGAATCTGGGAGACGGGGCTGGCATCCAGGCCGCTTTTGCAGATGGCGGCATAGTCCTCCGGGTTGTACGCGATGCCGCCACCGCTGCCGCCGAGAGTGAAGGCGGGGCGAATGATCCGGGGAAAGCTGCCGATGGCGGCACCCACCGCTTCCGCTTCCTCCAGGCTGGAGGCGATGCCCGAAGGGCAGACCTTCACGCCGATGCGCTCCATCGCCTGTTTGAACAGCTGGCGGTCTTCCGCTTTCTGAATCGCCTGGAGATCGGCCCCGATCAGCTCCACGCCGTAGCGCTCCAGCGTGCCGTTCTCCGACAGAGCAACGGCGAGATTGAGGGCGGTTTGTCCACCCATGGTGGGCAGCAGGGCGTCGGGGCGTTCCTGTTCGATCACCCGGGTCACCACCTCAGGGGTGAGCGGCTCCACGTAGGTGCGATCGGCCATGTCCGGATCGGTCATGATCGAGGCGGGGTTGGAATTCACCAACACCACCTCGAAACCATCGGCGCGGAGCGCTTTGCAGGCCTGCGTTCCGGAGTAATCAAACTCGCAGGCCTGTCCGATCACAATCGGGCCGGATCCCAGGAGCAGAATGCGACGCAGATCAGACCGCCGTGGCATGGTCCTCTTGGGATAGGCAAACCTGTTAAGCCTCCCACGCGGATGCACCGCTGAGTGTTCAGGCTGCGAAGGTTGCAGGATCGAGTCGCTAGCGTGAGGAGATCGGCACGCAAAAACGAGATCATGAGCGAGCTCCAGCGCCTGAAGGGGCTGCTGCCACCGGAGATGCAGAGCTGGGTGTTCGTGGAGGCGGCGGCTGCTGTTGATCCGCCCCTGATCACCCTGGAGGAGATCGGCCGCGATGAGGTGGAGATTCAGGTGGATCTCGAGCCCTGGGACAACCTCGCGCTCGACCACCGCAACCTGCTCTTCTGGCATGAGGTGGGTCGGATCCAGAACGACACGATTCCGCGCGACGGTTGGGAGATGGCGGCCCTGGCTATCGGCCTCGGTGGCGCCATCGGGGAGCTCTGGGTGCAGGATGGCTTGTTGCTGGTGATGGCCCTGGGGTTGTCTGGTTTTGCCGGTTATCGCCTCTATCTCAAGAACAACGCCGAGAAACGGCTGCGGGATGCGATTGCCGCCGATGAGCGGGCGATCGACCTGGCTTGCCGCTTCGGCTACAGCGTTCCCAATGCCTACAAAAGTCTGGGTGGTGCGCTGAAGGATCTGATCGAGCAGACGCGTAAGAAGAAGAAGCGGGGCTTCTACGAAGATCGTCTGGAAGCTCTACGCAAGAGTGCAGGCAAGGCCCGGGCTGAAATGGCCCAACAGCAAGGATCCCGTCAGTCCGTGACCAGCGAGAACGTTTATGGCTGATGGCAGCGCCCCAGCCCCGGAGCTGGAGAGTGTTCAACTGGCGGAACTCGCCGCTGATGCCTGCGACGATCGCAAAGCCACAGACATCGAGCTGATCCGGGTCGATGCCGTCTCGAGCCTGGCAGACTGGCTTGTGATCGCTGGCGGACAGAGTGATGTGCAGGTGCGGGCGATCGCCCGTTCCGTGCATGATCGCCTCGAAGCGGAGGCCGGCCGGCTGCCGCTGCGCAAGGAGGGCCTCAACGAAGGGCGCTGGGCCTTGCTCGATTACGGCGAGTTGATCGTGCACATCCTCCAGCCCGGTGAGCGGGGCTATTACGACCTGGAGGCGTTCTGGAGTCACGGTGAGCGCCGACCTTTCGTAGCGTCGGCAACGACACCGGAGTCCTGAGCTGCGCACGCTGCGTTCAGGCCCGCCTGATTGCCCCGATGGCTGCCACTCCTTGCCCTGTTCCGCCGGATCAACGCCCCCAGGAGGAGTTTGAGCAGCTGTGCCGCTCCTGGTTCTTCGCCTGGCCCACCCGGGTGCCCCAGGGGCTGGACCGGGCCCTGCTGGTGAGTTGGTTGGTGTTTCTGCCGATCACCGTGCTCGTGGCCAGCGGCAGCTGGACCCTCCGCCATGACCCGCCACGTCTTTTGGCGGCAGGTGCAGTGGCGGCCCTGGTGTTGCCCATGCTGCTGCTTGTGCGCCAGTGGCTGGGTTGGAGCTACGTGCACAAGCGCCTGCTCTCAGAGATGGTGGAATACGAGGAATCCGGTTGGTACGACGGCCAGGTGTGGGAAAAACCCCTGGCCTGGCGTGAGCGGGATCTGCTCATGGCACGCCATGAAGTGCGGCCGATCCTGGGGCGGTTGGCCCGCTCGATGGCCTGGACCACGGGGTTGCTGCTGGTGGGAGCGAGTCTCTGCCAGGCTCTTTGAAGGCTGTTGACGTCGAGCACATGGCATTGCCTGCAGGCTTTGGGAGTGGTGGTGCGTCGGTGGCTGGCCCAAGCCCGCTGGAGGTGCGCCTCCGGCGGGGCGGTTGTGTGGAGTCGGTGCACCGCGTGCATGCGGTGGTGTGCGATCAGCGGGGCCGGATCCTGATGCGGGCTGGACGCCCCGATCACGAAACCTTCATCCGGTCTGCCCTCAAACCCTTCCAGGCCCTACCGCTGCTCAGCAGTGGTGCGGCCGAGCAGTTCGATTGCGGCGAGAAGGGGGTGGCGATCGCCTGTGCCTCCCACGCCGGCACGCCCACCCATGCCCGCGAGGCCTTTCGGCTGCTGTGGAATGCCGATCTGGAGGTGTCGCAGCTGCAGTGTCCTGTTCCGATAGGGGCGAGTAGCCCGCTGGAACACAACTGTTCCGGCAAGCACGCGGCCTTCCTGGCCACCTGCCGCAAGATGGCCTGGCCAACCGAGAGCTACCTGCAGGGAGATCATCCTGTGCAGCGGGAGGTGCATCGGCGTGTGGCCGAGTTACTCGGTTTGCCCGCTGCGGAATTGGTGGCCGCCCGCGATGACTGCGGCGCTCCGACGCTGCGCTTGCAGCTGGCTCAGATGGCGCTGCTTTATGCCCACCTCGGTGCTTCCACCCAGGCGGAACTGGAGCAGATCAGCCGAGCGATGCTCGCCCACCCGGAGCTGGTGGCGGGAGAGGGTCGCTTTGACACCGAACTGATGCAACGGGCCCACGGTCAGGTGTTGAGCAAAGGGGGAGCGGAAGGCATCCAGTGCCTGAGCCGAATTGGCGAAGGCCTCGGTGTGGCGATCAAGGTGGAAGACGGCTCCAGGCGTGCCAAGCAAGCGGTGGCCCTGCATCTGCTGCGCCAACTCGACTGGTTGACCCCTTCGGGGCTGCAGGAGCTCGAGGAGCAGGTGCTGATCCTCAATCCCGGTGTGAGCCTGGAGGTGGAGGGGGCGCTTCGTTTCCAGGAGGGCTGACCCCCCAGCCCATGGTGTCGGGTGACACCAAGTTGTAGGATGTGGAGGCCGACGCGGGGTAGAGCAGTCTGGTAGCTCGTCGGGCTCATAACCCGAAGGTCGGGAGTTCAAATCTCCCCCCCGCCACCACTTGAAAGCCCCCGGGAGGACCACCTTCCGGGGGCTTTTTGCTGTTGGGGACTGGGATCTTCCAGGTCTGACAGGACGAGGTCCCCACCCCAACACCTGACAGGGGTAACCCCTCGTTTACAGAAAACTCTGGTAATGCCACTACCAGAGTTTTCAGGCTGTTGCCAAGCTCAAGGGGGAGGAGAGGTGGCTCGATCGTGATCAGAGCCCTTCAAACGCTCACCCTCAGCAATTAGTAAGGCTTATGGCCTCAGCCTCCAGTGCTTATCGCCGGGTCCACTCCCAGAAGGACGCCTTCGCGATCAGGAATGACGCTCTACGCAAGATGGGATGTCGTTTCCGCATGATAAAGCGGAAGCGCATCAGGGTGATTCGGATCCTTGACTACAAGCCCGTATGGGATGGGCTCAGGAAGCACCCCGTCGAGTTTGCATCCCCGTTCCGCTGGCAGGACGAGGATTGGTTGACTGGGCCCAACGAGATCAAGGCCATCAAGGAGTGCGCTCAACTCTGCGAGGAGTCTCACGAAGCCGGTCGCTGGCTCGGGACTCGCATCGACTGGCGTCACCACAGCATCGATGTCGAGTCAGGGGCCACCGGTCTGCTCTCCTGGAGCAGCTTCGCGCACTACGTCATGGACTACATCGACCGTGAGCTGGTCCGAGAAGGAAGCAAAAAGAATTACGTGGGGTTCCTCAACAAGATGGCGTCATGGAGCGGTCCTGTGATGTCTGCCAGGATTGAGCAGTGGATTGAGGAGACTGATCCCACTCAGCATCTCGGGGCTTACAAGAACAAACGGGATTTGATCAACAAAATCATCCAATCCAAGGCGATGCCGTTGGATGACCTGTATCAACGCATGGTGGAGCAGGTGGCGAAGGTTGAAGGTGGTCATGGCAGGAAAAGAAAAGCAGTCGATCGCCAAAAGCCCAGGGCGATTCCGCGCGATGAAGACTTTGAGCGTTGGCTTGATGCTTTCCCGGCGCATTTGGCTCCTTTACGCACGGTGTTTGCTTTGATCGCCACCTATGGACTGCGTCCTCATGAGGTTTGGCATCTGGATTGGATTCGCGACACCGGTATCGCCCATATTCGATTCGGCAAGACTGGTGAACGCGTACTGACTCCAGTTCCGTTCCGCTGGGTCCAGCGTTACTCGCTTCCTGATCAGTTGCAGCAGGCTCAGCGTTGGATGCGCAGCCACTCAAAAGTGTTCACCAGACCCTGGCCAAAGCGATCCGCCGAACCTGTCTTCCATCCCGGTGATCGTCTCGTCCCCCTGATCGAGAGGCGCAATGGCCTGATGGATTGTTGGAACTCGGAGGAGCTGGGAGAGCAGATCGCGGTCTGGATGGAGATGGCTGGGGTTCCTGAGCTCTGGGGTGAAACCGTTGAGGGGCGAGGTGAGAGGGAAGACGGTCTATCGAGGGCTCGCTCCTACGACCCACGCCATGCCTTCGCGATCCGTTGCTACCTCAGCGAAGAAACCATGGCAGAACCAGATCAGACTTTTGCTGATTGGATGGGGCACAGCCTTCACGTTCACAAGGACACCTACCGGCGCTGGATTCCTCTTGAGCGGCAAGTCGAGGCGACTGAAGCACGATTACAACGTCGCACTGAACGCCTCGCTGACAAGACGTTCAAGGATTCATACCAAGAAAAAGGGGCCGCCACTGAGGTGGCGACCCCCTCGATGGATGAGGCGACCTATCGCGAGTTTCTTGAGTTTCAGAAGTTCAAAGCCTTTCAGGCCATGCAGAATCCCTAAATTGCTCCCATTTTCAGAAGGGTGCGGGTGTGATGCCAAACCCATTGGGGGCAGGCATCCGACAGGGGGTTCAGCTTGCGGAAGTGTTGCCCTTCCTTGAAATATCCAGCTTTACGCAAGTTTCGCAGAGTGTTGGGATGGCAACCCAGCTGCCCAGCCATGTCCTTGGTTTTTATCCAAGCCTTGTCCGCTATGTGTTGAGGCATGGATCCATCGTTCAGGTTGCTGACAACGTATGGAGGGCCGTTCGCCTCTCCCCCCAGCTCCTCGCCCTTGCTCAGTCGTCGGCCTGAATGAACCAGCCGCTGGCGGGTCCCTCGATCAGCCAACGGGCGTTGAGGCCCTCAAAGGAGTAGCGGATGGAACGTCCTGCGGTGGCGGATCGGGGGCCATAACCACCGCTGCGGACGTGCATCTCGCCGGCGGGGTCATGGACGATCCACTGCTCGGTGGTGGTGTCGATACCGACGATGAGGAGCCAGTGCCCACCACCTGTGGGTTGCTGCCAGCTGCCCTTGTGGAGCACACCGATGGGGATGGGGATACCGCGCTGGAGCTGGGCGATCAGGTGTTGGGGTGTGCCATCGGTGCGGAATCTGGCGCTGATGCCCCAATGGCGGAGGGCCTGGATCTGAGCGGCCGCTGAGGTGGTGTCGCCGTGGTGGTTGAGGAGATGGCGGAGGTAGAGGTCGTCGGGTTGCTGGTGTGGCCCGGATCTGGTGCTGGTCAGGCTCCCAGGTCTGAGGAATTCGAGCAGCATGGCGTTGGTGCTGGAGAAGCACATGCGATCGCCATGGGCGGTGTCGCTGTCGTGCTGAGGGAAGTAGGGAACGCTGAGCTGGATCGTGGTGGCTGAGCGCTGGTGCTGGGACTCAGCTCTTGCCTGCTCGGAAGTGGTTGGCGTCCGGTAGGTCTGCACCCAGGCGTGGCTGGCCTCAAGGACGGGATGGCCCTGAAGGGCGTGCTGGAGCCTGGCGATGGCCTGGCGCTGGTGGGGCAGAGCGGCGTAGTGGGAGAAGAAATCGGCGAGCTCGATCGCAGTAGTGGTTCCTGCGGGATCGCTGGCTGTTCCGGGAACGGCTGGTGTGTCTGGATCAGCAGTGATGGCATGCTCCACTTCCGCAGCGCGCCTGCGGTTCAGGCCGGCGAGAACGCCGCCTGCGCCTTTGTTCCAGCGGGGCAGCTCCTGCGCGATGACCAGGGCTGACGGTTCACCGGCCTGGATGCGCCGGCGCAGGCTGCTGCCTTCGACGGCATGGAGCCCGACATTGAAGGCCCAGCTGACCAGGGCACAGAACTGGTGCTGGGGGAGACCTGGGAGGAGCGCCTCGACGCCTTGTTCAAAACGCGCCAGGTCGCTGGAGAAGAGTCGCTCGCAGTCCGAGCTGGTGTAGGTCTGATTCGGGTGGACGTCAGGTCCGGTGTGACCCCAGCAGCAGGTCCAGGGAGCACCTCCGGAACCGGGATCGGGATAACTGCGGAGCTCGAGCCCCTCAAAGGACTGGATCAGCTGACGGGCGGCGGAGCAGATGCGGCGCTGACGCTGAGGCTGACGCGGGTTTGCCATGGGGAACCGGTGAGCAGGAGAAGGACCACCAGAGGATTCCGGGGCCGGAACCCTGTGACGGTCCTGTGCAGGTGTTGTGTTGCGTGTTCGGCTCGATCGCTTCTTCTCGGCGTCACCGCCCTCTTCTCCCTCTCCTCCCTCTCCTCCATCTCCTCCATCTCCGGCGTCATCCCTCCCGGTGCCCTCAGCTGCAGAGCAGACGGGGGCAGGAGAACTGCCGGGGGGAATGGAGCTCAGGCCGGGTGAGTGGCCAGCCTCGCTCTGGGCCCTGATCCGCGATTGGCTCCGGCCACCGGGGAGTGTTGGTGGAGCGCTGTGGAAGGCGTTTTCGATCGTCAGCCTGGCGCCTTTGCTGGCGAGCGCCTGGATGCTGTGGCGCTACCCCGAGCAGGTGATGGAGCGATTGCTGCAACGGCAGGAGACTTCGCTGGCGGCGATCTTCCGGCGCAGACCGGAGAGCCAGCGCCAGGTGATGGAGCTGCTGGGTTCGTATGTGCAGGAGTACCAGCCGACGCAGATCGCGCTGATTGCGCGCCATTCCGCCATCGGTGTGGAGGAGATCTGGGCGAATGAATCAACAGCGGGCTGGCCGACAGCGACGGGTGGCTTGATGCACGAGAACATGCAACCGGCGCTGGCGGCGATGCTGTTTGAGCTGTGCTGGCAGGGCCCGCTGCGCCACCCGTCGCCAAGGCCGCGTCTGCTCAGGGATGCGCCGAGCCCCTGGCTGGTGTGCGGCCTGAGCGATGCTGCGGATGTCCGGGGCTATGTGCTGGTGCACTGGCAAGGAGCGGAGCGGATTCCTGCGGGTGCGTTGCAGCGTCTGGATGCGGTGAGCAGCGGCATTGAGCGGATTCTGTTTTGAAAGTGATCTCAGGAGCAGCGAGGCAGGAGGGAAGCAAGCAGCAAGGCGTTGGCCAGCAAGGAGGCGGGATGGGAGCGAGGGACTGGATCGCGGCGGTGCTGCTGAGTGCGGCGCTGGTGACGCCTGTGTCGCGGGCCCTGGAGAGCAACGGGCCGATGGCGGCTGGTGCGTATGCGATGCAGGCGTCGTGCCGGTTGGCGGACGGGTTGGTGCGTGCCTGCATCAAGGAGCGACGCAGCGGCCGGATCCTGGGGAGTCGCCCGTTGGTCAGTGAGCTGGAGAAGGAGTGAGCTGGACCTGTCCCGGAACCCTGGGGGGCGATGGAGGCAATGGAATGGCTGGACAGTGGGTGAAACGGTTGATCACCGGTGTGGTGGTGGCGACAGCGTCCTGCGCTGTGCTGCTGTTTGCCGGTTGCAGCGTGGGTGCGCTGCAGGGGAAGCAGTGCGATGACGGCCAGGAACGCGCCTTTGCGGTGCTGGGGGGATTGCTGACCACGGTGATGGGCCTGGCGATCAAGCTGGAGGCCCTGGATGGCCCGAGTGCTGCCGATCGGGAGAAGCAGTTCCGATCTGGTGGTGCATCGGCATGGGGCAGATCTGAGGACGTGATCGATCCGGACCGCTGAGGCGGAGTCCTGAGCTCGGAACCCGGAACCCTGTGGCAGCCACATCAGCTGTTATGGATCAGGTTCTGCGCATCGTCTTCTGCAACGGACAGGTGGCGGAACGACGGGGCGATGACGATCAGGTGGCGGCCCTGTTTGCTGCCGATGCCGGAGGCTTGATCGATTACGTGATCGCCCTGGATCTGATCAGCGGCGCCTGCGCTTTTTTCACCGACGCCACCGACCACCGCTTTGACGCCGAGATCGTCCTGAAGCTTGAGTTCTGACGGGGATTTGTGCTGGGATTCAGTGGCTTTGGTAACGGCGCGAACGCCACGGTGGTTGACGCCGGGTCTAAGAAGGGGATGTAGCAACAGCTACCAAGCGTTCACTCCACCACTTGCGTGGAGCGCAGTTCGATCCAGGCCAAGGAACGGGGACCTGGACTTGCTCCGAGGAACTGAATCATGACCCTGACCTATCGCGGCCAGACTGTCCAGCAGCGCCACGCTGCCGTGACGATGACCAAGCCTGCCCTGACCTACCGGGGCCAGGCCGTGGCCGAACGCAAAGGTGCAGCAGCCACGGCAGTTCACCCTGCCCTGACCTATCGCGGCACGACCTATCGCAAGTGAGCGGTACTGAGGCGGCTTGCCGCCTGAGTCAACTGCTGAGCCCCGCCTGGAGCGGGGCTTTTTTGATGGCAAGCCCTGCGGCCTAGAGGGCGCTGTCCTTGTGGCCAGACGATGCTCAACCAGGCTCAGCAGCAGCTGGTCAACCTCAACGCGCTGAAGACATTGGAGGGGATGGTGACTGGGATGGATGAGGAGTGATCGAAATTCCTAAAACGGAGGGTGAGAACTGAGCAGCGGCGCCAGAAACGCTCAGGCCCGACCGAAGACCTGAAGCAGTTAGCCGGTCCATGGCCAGAGCTGGATGACAACCAGAAGCTCCACAGCCCCGAGAACGCTGTGAGACAACGTTGGTGCCGTCAGCTGTGCGAAGGCGGCTATGGATCGGTTACATAGAACGACCTGCTGGTGAAAGGTGAGGTGTTGGTCAAGCGAGCAAGAAAAAACCCGCCAAGTGGCGGGGTACGAATGAGTTATCGGGAGATCGATGATGATACCCCCTGCATTTCTCTGTAGGGTCTTGTATTGCTTTCGGTCAATAGGAATCAGGTTTCCTGGTATTTATATTTAGAAGAAGTCAATGGCTACGAGCGACAGGTTGCCATCGGTCTCAATCTCTTCAATAGTGACTCCAGAACCAAATCCAATTGCACTGCCATTGGCGCCGGCAAAGAGGTTGGCTGCTTGATTGTCATAGATAGATTCAGGCTCCATTAGTCCCATGTTTTTAGCTTGCAGGCTATCCTCGAGAGTTGTAGTGGAAGCCAGAGATTCATGAATAGAGCGGGGATTGATTTTGCCAAGGAGTTCGGTCAGGGCATTGCCTTTGAATTCACCTGTGTTGGCATGGTCCCGGTCCCAATCAACACGTGGATTCAGGCCAATCAAGTCGTCATGCTCTCCTTTGTAACCCTGTTCTTTCTTGCCATCTGGGCCGTAATCAATCCAGGGATTGAATCCAATCAATTCATCGTGCTCACCTGAGTAACCCTCAGCTGATTCTCCGTCAGGGCCATAGTCGATATCGACTTGAATACCCCGCAGGTCTTCATGTTGTCCAGCGGATGAGCCGCTCCCACCTGTTTGTTCAGGATTTTCCACACTCTGGGACGCATCCTCTGGATAATTGTCGTGACTGTCAGGCGTTCCATCGTTGTCAGTGTCTTTATCCTGGAATACAACAGCGCCTTCTGGGCTGCCGTTTTCATTGGTAACTCGCCAGTTGCCGGTTGGGTTTCCGTCTTTGTCGACTTCTCTTTGCCATCCACAGGTTTCGGTCTCTCCGGTATCTGAATCTTCGCACTCACTGGAGCCCTGAGTGCGCTCCCATCTTGGTCCTTCCGGCGAATTGCCATTGTTGTTGCTCGGCTGAGCGCTTGAGTGTGAACGATCTTGAGCGGACTCCCGTACTGTGATCTCTCCGGGTTGGCTTTGTCTGGATTGCTGACTTGTCGCTTCGTGCTGGTCTTGTTGAGGATCACTTCCCGGGTGGCCGCCACTCGCTGGCTGCGCGATTTGAGATTGGGCTGGTGATGACTGAGTGCCTCGGCTGCCTGTACCGTAGGCACTTGGTTGCCTGGAAGATCCATCCCCAGGGAGAAGCGAATCTCGTTCGAATGGAATCTGCGAATAATTCCATTTGTACTATTAATACTCTCAAAAGGCACAATCACCTCATCAAAGGATGAAGGCGGGAACAGGGTCTCGGGGTAATCTTCTGAGGTCCAGTTCGACACCTTATCCTTGACCCAGCTATAGAATCCTCCCGCTAGCGACGCGATTCCTACTCCAATGGCAGCTGACGCAAGAGCAGGAGCAGCTGCACCAAGGACTGCTGTTGCGACAGCTGCGCCAACGTAGTTCCCCCCAATGGTCAGTGCTACATCTTCCGCGAAGTCAAGGTAGCCATCGCCCCATCCTCCACGCTCGTGATCTTTGGAAACCTCGAGGCCCTCGTTGAGTACCAGGCCAGCTGCTGATTCGATTGCCAGCTTGGCCCCATCATAATATTTTCCATATTTTGTTTTTTTGAGCAGAACAAGAGCGTCATCAACAATCAAGGTTGCAATCGATGCTCCACTTCCCACGGCAGCACCCCACGCTGTGGGTGCCAGAAAAGTGCTTTGCTCGACCACAGTGCCTTTAGAATTTGTCTCATCGGCTGCGTCAAGTGTGACCGATGACTGGAAAGCCATGCCAGACTGTTCTTTCTTAGGATTCGCAGTGAGAGTTTTGAAGGCCATTTCCTAAGTTTTTGAGGTGTATGTCTTCGGGATCTCTCCCTCCGATGCACACACCATCTCCCGAATCACCGGTCCACTCGATGACCTGCGTCAAAGGTGCCTGTGACTTTGCTCACAGCGTGGTCCCTGAGTTCCCGCCGCTCCGCTCACTTCCCCTGTCCTGCTGGCAGCACATGCGTCACCAGATCACCGTTGACCCAGCGGATCACGCCGGAATCCACATCTGCGATCTGGAACATCGACCACGCCTTCGGGTCCCTGGCCCCGCCCTCGCAGTGGATCACCTGACCCATCCACCAGTCACGGTCCTGGGGCTCGCCGGGCATCGGGTCATGACGCACGATCACCGTCATGCCCTGCTGCAGGCCTAGGAAGACTGGTCGCGCCTCCGCTGGAAGTGGCTTCTGCGGAGGGGAGTGATCAACCGACACCGTGAGTAGAACACCTGTTCTTGAGGGTAGGCGGAGTTACGCGTTGCTGCCATGCCAATTCACCCAGCCACCTGCGAGTTGGCAGGCAGCTGGGTGAGGCCCTGCGCCTCAGAGCGCCGAGACGGTGACGCCGGGTGTGCCCTGCAGCTTGCGGGCGATGGCATGGGCGCGCTCAGCGGGAATCAGGCGCTTGGTTTTGACGGGTTTGCCGCGCTTACCGAGCCACTGCAGCTCATAGGGGCTGGTGCCGCCTTTGGGGACACCGGGCGCATAGCGATGGATGCAGAGGAAGCGGATCGGACAGGAGAGAGGTTGAACAGCACAGGCCATGGAGCGGAAGTGCGAGGGACCCCACCGCAAGACCACGGCCGCGAAACCCTCAGGCAAGGACTCCCCGCAGGGGTGCATGGCTCGATCCTTGCCGGGTGAGCAGGCCCGTGGCTGGATGGGGTCAGACCTCGCGCTGCTCTGTGGCAGGCAGTGCTCCAAGCCAACGCGGTTGGTTGGACCTGTGAATTCAGAAGTGGGTCCGCAGGGCGTCGGCGCTGTTGCCCCAGAGCTTGCGTTTGGCGGCCTCGGCATCGGCGATGAACAGCCGCGCTTCTGCGCGGTTGGTGCAGGTGCGTGCCCGTTCTTCCAGCTGCATCAACTGCACCAGTTGCTGGGTTGTGGTCATGACCACCTCCTGGTGTTCCTGCATTAAAGTTAACCCTGGGTTAACCCATTGGTGCGCGTTGGCGCGGAGGCTGATTGGGATGGAGCTGATCAGGCGGCGTTGTGCTCCTTTTCGGTGCCATGGAAGGGGAAGGGAGCCGGTGCAATGGCGCTCTGCCGGCGCTGGGCGCGGAGACGGCCGTATTGCCGTTGCAGCAGCTCGATCACCAGCGTCGGGTGGCGATGGATGAGCTCGAGAAAGGAAGACCGATCCAGGCGCAGCAGCTGCACGGGCGTGAGCGCCCTGGCCGCCAGTTGATGGTGCTGATGCCGTGAGGCGAGATCGGGATAGGAGAAGAGATCGCCGCTGCGGCAGCGAGAGGCTGAGGCGATGTTCGGGCCATCGAGTGACACCAGCCCGCGCTCGACGGCAAAGATGGCGCGGACCGGATCGCCTTGCTGCACGATCAGGCTGCCCGTAGGCAGGAACCAGCGATCGGCACCACTCTGTTCCGCGATCAGCTCAAGGGGTGTGGGCAGGGTGCGCTGGCTGAGAATCTCCATCGCCAACGTCAGGGACTTGATGGAGTTGTAGGCAGAGCAGCGCAGCGGCGCCAGAGCCCGCTGTTGCCAGTCAGGGCTTGCTGTCGTTGATCTCCTTGAGCAGCTCCTCAAGCAGCTGGCGTTCGTCTGGAGTGGGTTGATTGCGCAGGGGTTCAGCCATGTGGAGATCATCGATCAGGCCGTAGAAGCGCACATCGAACCAGAGCAAGAACAACTCGAGTGTGAGCGGTTGGGGCCAGAAGCTCGGGTCCTCACACCAGCAGCGCAGCTCCTCCTGAAAGATCGGCTGGTAATGCTCCCGCAGGCGCTCGTCTGGGGGGCGGTCCTGATCCTGGATGGGGATCAGATAGAGGGAGGGTTCGAGATCATCGATCAGGGGCGCTTCTGGTTCCATTTCATGGGCCCAGGCCCGCATGGGGGAACGGGCGCGGACGCCGATGGCGCAACGATTAACCACTCCCATGCGCCACCACCTCAGAACCACCTCGTCAGCACTGAACGTTGTGTTCAGGTTGACCTGCGCTCAACCGTAGAAACGGCCATGGCGCCCGTCAGCTGATCTCCAGTAGTGCCATCGGCTTGTGCACGCTGTGATGCAGAACCGGCAAGAAGTGGGGGGCCTGATGCTGATCAGGCGCTCCGGCGTGCGCTCTGCGGGTGGGGTCGCCGGAGGGGACGGACCTTGCCGCCCTCGATCGTGCGCGCTTTGAGGGCAGAACCGTGACTGTGACGCCTGGGCTGGGGCTGGGCACCGAGAAGCCGTTGCTGGCTGGCGGGATCGAGCAGAGCCTGGATGTCCTGACCTCCCTGGTCCTGGTAGCGGTACAGCGCCAGGCCATCGGGGACCTGATCAAAGAGCTGTTTGCGGCCGTCTCGGAGCAGAAAGCAGGGGGCCATGACGTCAGTGCACAGAAGCAGCGGAGCTGCACCCATGGAGACGCCGGATCGCTGAGTCGGCAACGGCCCGATGTGGCAGTTCGCTGGGATCACAGCAGAGGCTGTGAGGCTGGGCAGTCGTTGCGGCGAAAGAGACCACCGAGGTAGTGGCGCACGACCGAACGCTCTTTGCAGCCCTGCTGGAACAGAAATCCGGCGATGGCGGCCTGCACCAGGCGGTACTGGTCCCATTGGGGATGCTCGGAGATGAACAGGCCCATCGCCCGATAGAGATCTTCTGGGAGTTGGTTTTCCACACTCACGTGAACGGGCATGGCATCGGGTGTCTCCTGCAACACGCTCTCTCGTTTTCAACGACCCCATCTGGCCACAGGGCGAGGAGTGCTGTCAAAAGAGCGGCAGAGGCGAGAGACGCTATTGAGAATCCCCGCTGCTACTGGGTTTTAAGTGGTCGTTTGTGCTCTGGGACACAGTGCTTGGAGTTGCCGGCGCCCCGCGTCAAGTGGAAAGAGGCTTTTCCACGGTTCTGGCTGGGAAGGCCGTGGTCGCGGCTGATTGAGCGGTTCAAGGCTGTGGAAATGGTGTGGAATGCCGCGCGCGAGATGGTGAAAACAGCGCTGTTCACCGCTGCTGATCAGTGCGGAGCAGGGGCATCTGGAGTCGCGATCGATGCTTGTTGCTGCAGGGGGCCATCGCGATCGGAGCGGTAGCTGAGCTGAGCGCTTGGCTGGCGCTGCTGCAGCCAGTTCAGAACCCGTTCGAGGGATGCGGTGGTGTGGGGTGCACCGGTGCCCATGCCCTCACGGCTGGTGGCGAGGATGCGGAGCCCATCGGGGCTGAGGCGTTCCAGCAGCACCGTGACCAGGAGAACATCGGGTCCGCAGGCGAGCCTGAGTTCCGCATTGCGGGGATCCAACCACTCGAGGTGACCAGCGAGTTCGGTGTTGAGTCGCTCGAGATCGGCCTGAAATGTCGGACCGTGCTCCATGCCGCCGAGAACGGCTTCCAGGCGTGCCATCGCATCCATCGCTATGGGCCCATCATCCCCTGCGTGCGCGTGCGCGTGAGCGTGAGAGCAGTGGCAAGAACGACAGAGCGATGCGGATCGTGGAGGGTGTAGCCCGGGCTGGCTGTTCTGGCTGTGTTCTGCTGAGGACAGAGTCGGTGCAGGGGTGAGGGGTCACGTTCCGTTGCTGTTGCCGTTGTTGCCGCAGGCGCTGGCATGGGCGTGGGCAGGGCTTGTGACTGCCGTCATGGCAGCGTCACCGTCCTGGGCTGGATCCCAGGACAGACAGGGGCAATTGCCAACTCAGGTTCAGCAGCTGGCCCGTGAGCTCCAGGCCTATGGCTTCCAGATCCGACTGGCGCCGCCACCCAAACGCGGTGCGTATGGATTGTTTGAAAGCAAGAGCCGAACGCTGTGGATTGCGCCGGTCACGATCCCTCTGGGGATTGCCCGCCAGACCTTTCTGCATGAGGCGGTGCATGCCATCCAGAGCTGCCCGTCGGGTCAGTTGACGCCCCTGGGAGTCAGCGGCCCTTTGAATCCGGTGGTGGAACGTGAGATCAGCGCGATCCTGCTGCGGAACTATCACCACACCAACCGCTTGCTCGAACGCGAGGCGTTTCTGATGCAGGCCCAGCCAGATGCAGTGCCCCGCCTGCAGGCGCTGCTCAAACGTCGCTGCAGGACACCGTCTTGACCATCGCCGGCGTGGCAGGACTTGCCACCACCTTGACGATTCCCTCGGGTATGCAGTGATCGTTTTTTGATTGTCCTGCCAGCACTTCGTCGTTCATCCGGAGATCAAGCACTGCACTCTCAACGGCTCCAGGTTGCTGCGGTGGTGACGGCACGACCTACCGCAAGTGAGCGGTACTGAGGCGACCTGCCGCCTGAGTCAACTGCTGAGCCCCGCCTGGAGCGGGGGTTTTTTGATGGCAAGCCCTGCAGCTCAGAGCACCGAGACGGTGACGCCGAGTGTGCCCTGCAGCTTGCGGGCGATGGCATGGGCGCGCTCAGCGGGAATCAGGCGCTTTGTTTTGACGGGTTTGCCGCGCTTACCGAGCCACTGCAGCTCATAGGGGCTGGTGCCGCCTTTGCGCACACCGGGCGCGTAGCGATGAATGCAGAGGAAACGGATCGGACAGGAGAGGGGTTGAACAGCGCAGGCCATGGAGCGCAATCGCGAGGGACACCACCGGTGAGGCACGGCCGCGCAACCCTCAGGCAAGGACACCCCGCAGGAGTGCATGGCTCGATCCTTGCCGGGTGAGCAGGCCCGTGGCTGGATGGGGTCAGACCTCGCGCTGCTCTGTGGGCCGACAGTGCTCCAAGCCAGACGCGATTGGTTGGACCTGTGAATTCAGAAGTGGGTCCGCAGGGCGTCGGCGCTGTTGCCCCAGAGCTTGCGTTTGGCGGCCTCGGCATCGGCGATGAACAGCCGTGCTTCTGCGCGGTTGGTGCAGGTGCGTGCCCGTTCTTCCAGTTGCATCAACTGCACCAGTTGCTGGGTTGTGGACATGACCACCTCCTGGTGTTCCTGCATCAAGGTTAACCCTGGGTTAACCCATTGGTGCACGTTGGCGCGGAGGCTGATTGGGATGGAGCTGATCAGGCGGCGTTGTGCTCCTTTTCGGTGCCATGGAAGGGGAAGGGAGCCGGTGCAATGGCGCTCTGCCGGCGCTGGGCGCGGAGACGGCCGTATTGCTGTTGCAGCAGCTCAATCACCAGCGTCGGGTGGCGATGGATGAGCTCGAGAAAGGAAGACCGATCCAGGCACAGCAGCTGCACGGGCGTGAGCGCCCTGGCCGCCAGTTGATGGCGCTGATGCCGTGAGGCGAGATCGGGATAGGAGAAGAGATCGCCGCTGCGGCAGCGAGAGGCTGAGGCGATGTTCGGGCCATCGAGTGACACCAGCCCGCGCTCGACGGCAAAGATGGCGCGGACCGGATCGCCTTGCTGCACGATCAGGCTGCCCGTAGGCAGGAACCAGCGATCGGCACCACTCTGTTCCGCGATCAGCTCAAGGGGTGTGGGCAGGGTGCGCTGGCTGAGAATCTCCATCGCCAACGTCAGGGACTTGATGGAGTTGTAGGCAGAGCAGCGCAGCGGCGCCAGAGCCCGCTGTTGCCAGTCAGGGCTTGCTGTCGTTGATCTCCTTGAGCAGCTCCTCAAGCAGCTGGCGTTCGTCTGGAGTGGGTTGATTGCGCAGGGGTTCAGCCATGTGGAGATCATCGATCAGGCCGTAGAAGCGCACATCGAACCAGAGCAAGAACAACTCGAGTGTGAGCGGTTGGGGCCAGAAGCTCGGGTCCTCACACCAGCAGCGCAGCTCCTCCTGAAAGATCGGCTGGTAATGCTCCCGCAGGCGCTCGTCTGGGGGGCGGTCCTGATCCTGGATGGGGATCAGATAGAGGGAGGGTTCGAGATCATCGATCAGGGGCGCTTCTGGTTCCATTTCATGGGCCCAGGCCCGCATGGGGGAACGGGCGCGGACGCCGATGGCGCAACGATTCACCACTCCCATGCGCCCGTAGCTGAACCGCGCCTGTCGGTGTCCCAGCGAACCCCCTGCGCTCAACCGTAGAAACGTCCATGGCGCCCGTCAGCTGATGAGGCGAAGCGCGGGTGGACCCGATCAGCCCTGCAGCAAGCGATGGGGGCAGCAGGTGGTGTCGAGCGTGGCGATCACGGCACTGTTGTCGGGATGAAGGATCCGGTAGTGCCGTCCGTCGGAACAGCAACGGGTCTGGGCTTCCTGATGGGCCCAGTATTCGCTGCTGCAACGCCCTTGCTCTCGCCAACCATCGGGATGGAGAACCTGAATGACAAACATGAGGTCAGTGTTGGTCGCTTCCTTTCAGTGAAAAACGAGAGCCGGGGAATGGTATGGGATCTGCAGATCGGCTTTGGGATCAAGGCGATTGGCAGTTGATTTGGTCGTGGTTGTCACCGGTTGATGTGTGCATGTGCGGATCAGAAACTTCGTTCCCTGGTTCATTGCAAAGGGTGGCTCCATTGATCGAGCAGGTTGGAGAAGAGTCTGCGGGCCTGCAGTTCGATCTGGGGGTGCAGCCGGGACCAGTCCTGAAGCAATTGCTCCGGACCATCGGCTCCCATCGCAGCGATGACGTAGTCCCGATCCTCTTGGATCCACTGCTCCAGATTTGGACCACTCACTTCGAGATGGCATTGCAGAGCGAACGCATGCTGTGCGATGCGAAAGACCTGCTCGCGGCAGTGCAAGGAGGAGGCCAGCAATGTCGCTGAGGCGGGGAGGCGAATGCGATCGCCATGCCAGTGCAAAACAGTTTCGCTCGGATTCATGCCCCTGAGCACGGGTTCCTGCTCCGCGTTCCTGAGCCAATGAATGGCGCCGTAGCCAACTTCTTTCAAGGGCATGGGTGGTTCACCGACCCGCAGAGGTTCCACCGAGCCGCCAGCGGCGATGGCGAGGAGCTGGGCCCCAAGGCAGATGCCCAGAATCGGTTGTTGCTTCTGGTGTCTGCATCGGATCCACTCGAGCTCCTGTTGCAGCCAGGGCAGGGGATCGGAGGTGCTCATCGGGCCACCGAGCACCAGGGCGATACTGCCGTGCGTTTCGGTGTGATCGGGTAGGCGATCGCCGCGATCGGTGCGAAAGACCTCAATAGCCAGGCCACGCTCCAGTGCCAGATCTGCGATGAGATCCGGCCCCTCACAGGCAAGGTGTTGAAGCACCAGCAATCGATCGGCCATCAGGGAAACGCCGAGGCCATGACTCAGCAGAATTCGGCAGGACGATGTCACTGTCGGATGAGCCGACCAGGCTTGTTTGTTGTGGTTGCTGCAGACCAGGCCAGGAGGCTTGGAGACGATGGGTACCGAAACAGTTGGATGCCCATCGATGGAATTCGCCCTGCTCGCCGGCGTTGTTACGGCCGCTGTGTCGTTCTGCGCGTTCTGGGATCAGAAGGTATCGCGCTGAGCGGATTGTGATCAATCAGCGAACCCTTGTCCGCCATCAGCACGCCGGAGCTTTCTGGCCATTGCGTCAAAGGCAGCCTGTTCTTCTGCTGAGGGGTGGTTGCGCAGTTCTTCCTCATCATCTGCGTCGATGACAAGCGGATGAAGGATGGCAGTGAACCATTGCTGAAACTGTTCCAGGTTCCGATCCTGCGGCCAGAGGTCTCGGTCGTACGACCATGTGCAGAGCTCTTCCTCAAAAATCCACTCACAGCACTCTGCAAGTAGCTCCTCTCCGTCTTCAGCGGAGTCATATTCGGGGATCAGATACACATGTGGTGGAAATCCAAAGCATTCACATCCTTCCGGTGCCACTGTCATGGCCCAATCGATGAGAGGCTGCCGGGCCTGGATGCTGACTGCGCAGCGGTTGACGACTGACATGGAACCGGATGCGCTTTGGTGTTTGCTTCTCTTGACGATGACCTTGTGTTGTCTGTTTTGGGGCGTTCATACAAGCTTTGTTAAAGCCGTTTAGTTGGTGGTTACCCCCCGGCGGCGGGGGAAGAGGATGCCACGCGGCGCCAGGGCTGCGCGAGCCGATCAAGGCGCGATGCGCTGATCGGCCCTTGCCCTCGCGTGTGGGTTCTATTCCTCGCCGCCACCGGGGTGGGTGGTTTGGGTTCTGCTGGCATAAATGGTCTCCCGCGACTGCGGTGGCCCGGCGCATTGAGGCCGCTCTGAGGTGCATGGAAGCGGCTGTGGTGGCTGCGTTGCTGGCGTTTGGTGATGTGCCTTGCTCTTGTTGAAATAGCGGCGCTGCTTATGCCTTGGGCGGGAAGATTTGGGCGCATTAAGTTCTAAGAAGAGAGCCCGAAACTACCTGTTTAGCCTAGCGCATAGTACGCCTGTATTGATAGAATAAGAGGATGCTCAGGGGAGGGTCTCTCGCCCGCTGATTCCCTTGCTGCTGCTGTCTTTTGCTTCCTGAAAATTGGCTCGAAATTTTTGTTCTGGTGCCGCCGCATTGGCGCCGCCTGTTGTTTCGTCAGATCCCTTGTCTGGTTGCACGCAACTGGTGATGGTGGCTGGTGGCGGCCGTGATCTCACCTGGCCGGTGGAGCGGGTTGCGGCCCATCTGCTTGAGGTCTCCCGTGGCCGCTTGGTTCAGGCCTTGTTCCATGGCGCAGCCCGCGGCGCCGATCAGGCGATTGCCGCTGCCGCTGAGCAGCTGGGTTGGCCTCAGTGGCCCTGCCCGGCGCATTGGGATCGCCATGGCCGCTCAGCGGGCCCGATTCGGAATCGGCTGATGCTTGTCACTGCGCTGGAGCGTGTTGCGGCATTGCCGCAGGGCTGCGGCCTGCTGGTGATCGGCTTTCCAGGCGAGCGGGGCACGCGCTCATTGCTGGAGCAGGCCCGGTGCATGGCGCAGCGCGCCAGTTGCTTTCGGGTCGCGGTGCTGCAGATCCCAGGGGCATAGCTGCTTGTGGCGGTGCTCGGCCTTCTGAGCTGAGCCCCTGCTTTCACCCTCACTTCTCTTCATTCCCTTTTCTCTCCTCACCCCCCCATTCACCGATGTCTGTTGCCTTTCCCCTCACTGCCCCTCTGGCTGAATCCGCCAAATTGCCCAGCCTCTGGGAGCTCGGCAGTGCCCTTGAGGCCGAAACCCACTGGATCGCCCAGCTCGCCGAACGCCTCGATACTGGCGATGAGGACGAACGCGCCCTTGCGATTGCGGACCTGGAGGACTCCCTCGCCTCTGAGGAGCACCAGCGGGAGGCGTTTGTGCGTAAGGCCGATGCCACCTGCTGGGTGATCGAGAGGCTCCGCGCTGAGGCCAGTTACCACCAGAGCCAATCGAAACGCTTTGCTGCCCTGGCCAAAGGGGAGGACAACCGCGCCGATGCCCTGGAAGCCACCCTGGTGCATCTGCTCGATCGGCTGGAACCCGGCGCCAGCGCCCACCGGCTCCACGATCACTGCCTCCGCTCGCGGCTGACAGAGGCAATTGAGATCGATGACGCCAGCGCCCTGCCCGCTGAGCTGCTCACCACCCAGACGACAAGCACCCCGAACAAAAGCTCGATCAAGGCCCGCATCCGCGCCGTGATTGCAGCAGCCGTGGCGGGCCTGCCCAAACCAGAAGCGGCCCACCTCGCCTTTTCGTTGGCTGCCACAGCGGTGCCCGGGGCCCGCCTGATCAAGCGACGCCACTGGTCCATCACCTGAGGCCAGGGGCCTCCTTGCCATGGGGTTTGCAGCAGCGGGCCCCATTTCCACTCCCTTCTCTCCAGTTCTCTCCACTCACCCACACACGCACTGAAATCATCGCCATGGCCATCACTTCCACAGCCAGCACCAGCCAATCCAGCAAGGCCGCAAGGCCTTCTTCCAGCGCCGGAGCCGAGCGCTCCGCCATGCCGCGGTTGCCGCAACGCCACCCCTCGGCGCTGCAACTGCTGCGCGAATCGCTCCAGCAGGAAGGCGACGCCACCACGCCCGCTCCTGCTGCGCCTCCGCACGTTGCAGCTGCTCCAGCTGTTTCAGGATTCAGTGCCCGCCAACGGGAGCTGCTCGCCGCCCCGCTCGATCGCGCCAAGGTGCGGCAACGGGAGCAGGGCCGAATGCGCGTCAGCTACCTGGAGGGCTGGCAGGTGATTGCTGAGGCGAACCGGATCTTTGGCTTTGATGGCTGGGACCGGCTCACCTTGAACGCCAGCTGCGTGGCGGAACACGAGCGGCCCGTGGGCCGGGAACGCAAAAGTGGCTGGGGTGTGACCTACACCGTCCGGGTGCGGATTGTCGTGATCGCCGGTGAACGCTGCTTGATCCGCGAGGGCTCCGGTGCCGGCCATGGCATTGATCTGGATCAGGGCCTGGCGCATGAATCAGCGCTCAAGGAAGCGGAGACCGATGCGACAAAACGGGCGCTGATGAGCTTTGGCAACGCCTTTGGCCTGGCGCTCTACGACAAACAGCAACGCCAGGTGAGCAGCGGCAGGGAGCAGGGCTCGGCCACCAAGACCGCTCAGCAACAGGTCGAGCCGGTTGATGCCCCCCTGGAGCCAGCGGTGATCACAGGCCTGCAGACGCGGATCAAGGCGCTGCCCCCATCACGGCTGGAGGCGTTCTCCAGGGGCTTCCGTGTTGCATTCCAGGTGCCTGATACTCAGCCGTCGCTGGCGGGACTGATCACGACCAGCGCCCATCAGCGCTGGATCGAGGGGTTCCTGGGGTTGCGCTCAGGTGCGTGATTCGCGCTCCTGGAGCCCTGCAGCAGCTGAAAAATGGTATAGATTCAGACCTGTATGGACTTTGAATTCGATCCACGTAAAAGCCAGGCCAATCTGGAAAAGCACGGCATCGATTTCATTGCTGCGCAGGCGTTATGGGGAGATCCTGCTCTGTTGGAGATCCCCGCCCGCCCGGCCGATGAACCACGTTGGCTTGTGATTGGTCGAATCCAGAGCAAACACTGGTCAGCCGTGATCACAAGGCGCGGTCAGGCCACTCGATTGATTTCTGTTCGCCGTTCACGCCCTGAGGAGATTCAGCTCTATGAACAGTTCTGAATTTGATCGACGCTTTGACAGCGGTGAGTCCGTTCTGGAGGGCTTGGATCTGGAGTCCGCCCGGCGACCTCGCTTGGAGCAGAAACGCGTCAATGTCGATTTTCCGCTCTGGATGGTGGATCAATTGGATCGAGAAGCGTCGCGTCTCGGTGTAACGCGCCAATCGATCATCAAGGTATGGCTCTCAGAGCGGCTCGAGCATCAACGCGGTGTCGACCCCACCCAGGTTTCAGGCAACCGTTGATGCAGTCCGTGCCCTGGCAAAGGTCAGCGTGACGAACGCATGACTCCAGCGGTGGTGCTTAGCGTTCGCAGGATGTCCGGGTTGGGGGTTGCGGCCATGCCGATCAATAACCCGCTGACCTGGGCGGACTGCCCAGCAGTCGAACGGAATCCCCAGTGCGTCAGTGGGGCCTGGGTGTTTCGTGGGACCCGAATTCCGGTGGCGGCTCTGTTTCAGAACCTGGAGGACGGTGTATCTCTGGCTGAATTCGTGGAGTTCTTCCCGGGGGTCACGATCGAGCAGGCCCGAGAAGTGCTTGGGCACGCGGCGAGAAGCACCGCTATGGATCAGGCCTGATGCGGATCCTGCTTGATCCAGGCACCCCGGAGCTCTTGCGGCGCTGGTTGATCAACCATGAGGTGAGCACCGCCGCAGAAGAGGGCTGGACAAGCGCCAGCAGTCTGGACCTGATCCAGCTGGCGCAACAGCGGGGCTTTGAGGTGCTCATCAGCACCGATGTGAGCCTGAAACATCACCCGAACCTGCAGCGTCCAGCGATCGCGATCCTGGTGCTCTCCACTGGTGAATGGGGCCGAGTGGGTGTGATCGCAGACAACGTCGCCGATGTGGTGGATGCCTTGCGCCCCGGCGAGTACTGCGAGATGACCATCCCCTGACCCTCCAGACCTGACCCCCCAGACCTGACCCCTTGTTCTAGCGGTTTGCCCGGAAGCAACAGAAAAGGCCGGCCAAGGGGCCGGCCTGGACTGCGGCCTCAGCAGAGCTGTGAGGAGGCCTGGATTGCCTCGATCAACGCCTCCTGCTCGGCCTCAAGCGCCTGATCGATTTCATCGATTCGGGCGAGGAAGGAGGCGAGCACCGGCATCACATCCTCTTCCAGGCGGGTGATCTCTTCCTCTCCGTAGGGGTGATCAATCCAGGGCCTGGGGATCAGGAGCCCCCTGGCAGAACGTGAGGCAAGGATCCACTCCACGGCGCGGTAGCAGGACTCAACCAGGGCGATCGGATCACCTGGAGAGGCGGAGATCAGGGAATGAAAGGCCATGAGCAACTGACGCTTGATGGCGCAGCGACGGGACGCCTGCAGGAACACCCCGCCCGGCAAGGGGCGATGGCAGACAAGAAGGTGCGATGAGCAGCGGCGCACAGCGGCTCGCTGCGATCGCACCAGAGCAAGCAGCCCAATCGCCTCGCGTCAGCCCTTGCCCAGGGGTGACCCTGGAGAGGCCCGGCGCAGCGTTTCTTGCGGCGCCTCCGGGAGTGGATGGTGATGAGATACGGCTGATTCACAAAATTGGCTTTGTCGGAGCTTTGTGACTGTTGTTACATGTCTGGCAAGTAACGATCGATAGCTTAAGAAGGTGTCCACGAGAGGATTTTTGGGCTTCCTGAGATCATTTTGCTTGTTCGCTGGCATTTCGCTGTTGTCAGCAGCTGGCTTAATCGCAACCGCACATCCTGATCATCAAGACCGTGGTCATCACGAGATACAGCACGACCATGAGCACAAGTGATCCGCACTGACTCACGAAAACCGTAGTGGTTGGCACTGTTTCCAGGCTGCGTTTAGTCCACTCTAATAAAGCGGGAGTAATACCTAGGGTTCCGGCTCAATTGAGCGCTGGTCCGAGAGGTATCGGCCGATTTTTTTCGGTTGCACGGAGGGATAAAAGCCCGGGAGACCGCTTTTCTCCATCACACTCTTGTCATGGCATCTGAAATAGGCGCTGAGAGCGCTTTCGATCGATCGCAGTCAACAGAGGGTCAACGTGCTCTCGAGAAAGAACATTTTCTCCCTCTTACTGGTTGGCAACAGGAAGTTGATCAAGCTCATCGCTTCGGATTAGAAGCTGCTGAAAGTATTGTTGATCGCAACATTTCCACGTTCTCCAGAGGTGAACTGCCCCACTTTGCGGGTATCAACACCTTCATGAAGGCGCCCTACATCGAAGATGTGAATCGCGTTGGCGAGTTCGATGTGGCCATCGTTGGTGTACCCCATGACAGTGGCACCACCTACCGTCCAGGGACCCGTTTTGGCCCGCAGGGAATCCGGCGCATTTCAGCGTTGTACACGCCCTATAACTACGAGATGGGTGTCGATCTGCGGGAGCAGATCACGCTTTGTGATGTGGGCGATATTTTCACGATTCCAGCCAACAACGAGAAGAGTTTCGATCAGATTTCGAAGGGCATCGCTCACGTGTTTGCCAGTGGTGCCTTTCCGATCATCCTGGGGGGTGATCACTCGATCGGATTCCCTACAGTCCGCGGCGTCTGCCGACACCTGGGCGATAAGAAAGTCGGCATCATCCACTTTGACCGTCATGTCGATACCCAGGAGATTGACCTCGATGAGCGGATGCACACCTGCCCGTGGTTCCACGCCACGAACATGGCCAATGCACCGGCCAAGAACCTTGTGCAGCTAGGAATCGGCGGATGGCAGGTGCCCCGTGAAGGGGTGAAGGTCTGCCGCGAGCGCGGTACCAATGTTCTTACGGTGACTGACATCACCGAGATGGGTCTCGAGGCTGCTGCCCAGATTGCGATTGAGCGCGCTACCGACGGCACGGATTGCGTTTACATATCATTCGACATCGATTGCATCGATGCTGGATTTGTTCCGGGTACCGGTTGGCCAGAGCCTGGTGGTTTGTTGCCCCGTGAGGCCCTGAAGCTTCTCGAGCTGATTGTGCGCAATGTGCCGGTGTGCGGTCTTGAAATTGTGGAGGTATCTCCGCCTTACGACATCAGTGATATGACATCACTCATGGCCACACGTGTGATCTGCGACACGATGGCTCATCTAGTCGTGAGCGATCAATTACCGCGCAAGGAAAAGCCCAGCTGGATCAGTGATGTCTGCAACATGAATGTGGATCAGAAGTGGAGGTAAGTCATGCATGAAGTCGACATGACGAAATGTTTAGTGCTTTCGATGAATGAATGGCGTCAGCAGCACGATCCGGATGTTCCGAGTGTCACTCGGGTCAACTTACAAGTCGGTCAATTTACATGTGTGGAGCCAAAACAGCTTGAATTGACTTGGCGTGTTGCCATTTCCAATAGTTGGCTTGAAGGCGCAGAACTGTCTATTGAGGAAATTCCATTAGTTGCGCGTTGCATTTGTTGCCATAAAACCTACTCCCCAGCTGTTGATAATGCTTATAAGTCTCCTTGTTGCGAGCATCCGATGGAGGATATAGTTGCTGGTCGTGAACTACGGATAAAATCTGTTGATTTTAGCTTTACCCCCGAACCTTCCACTTTGCCTGCTTGATCATGCACATGCCACTTAATGACACATTAGGTCTGAATCTGCTTAGCGCTAACATCCATCAGGCTGAGCACAATCGTGAGTCTTTTGACGCATGGGAGTTGCTTTGTCTCAATGTCATGAGCAGCCCGGGAGCAGGTAAGACATCGCTTCTTGAGAAATCACTCTCGATGCTTTCACCAGAGCTGTCAATGGCTGTTCTTGAGGGGGATATGACAACTCAGCTTGATGCCCAACGTCTAGAAGCTATTGGTGTGCCAGTTGTGCCAATCACTACTGGCCGCTCTTGTCATCTCGATGCCTCTATGGTGAATGGAGGTTTAAAGCTACTTTGCGAGAGGCTCAAACCCACAGAGCTTGATATTTTGTGGGTCGAGAATGTCGGGAATCTTGTGTGCCCAGCTGAGTTTGAGGTTGGCGAGCATCGAAAAGTGGCGCTTCTCAGCGTTACTGAAGGTGACGATAAACCACTTAAGTACCCAATTATGTTTCGACAGGCTGACGTGGTTCTCATTACAAAGGTGGATTTGCTTCCACATCTTCCTGTTAATGTCAATGCATTTCGTCAAAATATTCTCAATATAAATCCCCACGCAACCGTCATTGAAGTGTCAGCGCTTAGTGGCGAGGGTCTTGAGGAGTGGCACCAATGGCTTCGCCAAGCTTTATCAAGCCATTCAGCAAAGGTTTCTGCTCTGGCTCCTGCTTGAGCAGATTACTACCAACTCGACTCATTTATCTCAAGCTATGACTAAACAACTGCGCAATCTTCTTTTTGCAGGTCTTTCCATTGTACTTGCAGTGGCTTGTTCCAGACCATCCGTTCCAACTTCAGGTGGCACTCCAATCGTCTTGGGTTACAGCAACTGGGCTGGATGGTGGCCATGGGCTATTGCGGTAGAGGAGAAAATGTTTGAAAAGAATGGTGTCAATGTCGAAATGAAGTGGTTTGATGGCTATGTGCAATCGATGGAAACCTTCGCTGCTGGGAAAATCGATGGCAACTCTCAGACTCTTAACGACACAATCTCCTTTCTTCCAGGAGAAAATGGTGGAGAGGTAGTTGTCCTTGTTAATGACAATTCATCCGGTAATGATCAGATCATTGCTGACTCGTCAATTAAGACAGTTTCTGATTTGAAAGGCAAAACTGTCGCCGTCGAGGAAGGAGTTGTCGATGATTACTTATTAAGCCTCGCACTTAGGGACGCTGGCATGAATCGTAACGATGTAATCATTAAAGGTATGCCTACCGATCAGGCTGCTACAGCCTTTGCTGCTGGCCAAGTTGATGCCGTTGGAGCATTTCCCCCTTATACCGGTACGGCAATGCAACGCCCGGGAGCGCGAGTGATTGCCACTTCCAAGGAATTTCCTGGTGCTATTCCTGATCTTCTTACTGTGAGCGGAGATCTTATCAAAGAACGGCCTGATGATGTGCAGAAGATTGTCGACACATGGTGGGATGTTCGCGAATTTATGGTTAAAAATCCCAAAAAAGCAGAAGCAATTATGGCCAAGCGAGCTGGCATCCCTACTCAAGAATATGAACAATACAAAAATGGAACACGTTTCTTTTCAATCAAAGATAACCTTGAAGCATTCAGTCCTGGTCAAGGTATGCAGCACATGCCTTATGCCGCTGAATCAATGGCTGACTTCATGGTTTCTGTCGGCTTCATTCCTGAAAAGCCTGACATGAGTAACCTTTTTGACGATAGCTTTGTCGAGAAATCGGCTGCATCCTGATGACTGTCACGACCACCGTTGGTACTAAGGGGAGAAACATCAAGTTTCTCTCCATTTTCCAACTGGGTGTTATGCCATCCAAGACCGTTCGTGGCGGTCTGCAGGTGACATCTCTTCTCGTTCCATTCCTCTTCTGGGTCGCCATAGCTTCTTTCGATTTGGTGGATGCGAAGTTCCTGCCTTCTCCTCAGGCTGTCTTTCGTTCCCTTCTCTCCATGGCTCAGAGTGGTGTTCTTTTCCAAGACATAGTGGCCAGCACTGGTCGTGTCTTTGTTGGATTTTTTCTAGCAACACTACTTGCTGTTCCGATTGGTATTTATATGGGTGTTTATCCAGCATTCTGTTCATTATTAGAGCCACTAATTGCCATGCTAAGGTACATGCCCGCCGCAGCATTTATTCCACTCCTCATTATCTATTTGGGCATCGGTGAGGAGCCAAAGATAGCACTTATCTTTATAGGGACGCTTTATTTTAATATTTTGATGGTAATGGATGCCGTTAAATTTGTCCCAAAAGAGCTTATTGAGACAACGCTTACACTAGGAGGTCGTAGTCGTCATATTTTGGTTCAAGTAGTCGCCCGCTACAGTTTGCCGAATATCATTGATACACTTAGGATTAATATTGCCACCTCCTGGAATTTGGTTGTTGTTGCTGAACTGGTAGCGGCTGAGGTTGGTCTTGGCAAACGCATCCAATTGGCGCAGAGATTCTTTCGTACGGATCAGATTTTTGCTGAGCTTATTGTTCTTGGCCTCATTGGTTTTGCTATCGACATGGGATTTAGGATTTTACTCCGTGTCAGCTGTAAATGGGCTGTTTGAACAATGGAACTTCGAGCTACAAATCTCTCTAAGCGATTTGGAGATAAATTGGTTCTCGATCAACTCACATTTTCGATTGACTCAGGTGAGTTTATAACATTCGTTGGCAGTTCTGGGTCAGGAAAAAGCACGATCTTGCGCCTGGTTGCTGGGCTTGATCATCCGAGTGATGGCTTCCTTTCTGTAGATGGTTCGCCTATACAGGGACCTAGCCCAGACCGAGGAATGGTTTTCCAAAAATACAGTCTTTTCCCGTGGCTTACTGCCGCTGAAAATGTTGCCTTTGGCATGAAATTGCAAAATTTAGATCAAAGGGAGATTAAAGATCGAACTTCATACTTCCTTGAGGTTGTTGGTCTCTCGGATTCTGGTTCTAAATTGCCTCGCGAACTTTCTGGAGGCATGCAACAGAGAATTGCTATTGCACGGTCACTCGCAACTAACCCGAGGCTCTTGCTTCTAGACGAACCCTTCGGGGCATTGGATTTGCAGATTCGAGAATCTATGCAAGATTTTCTTCTTAGCCTTTGGAGAACTACAGGTTTGACGGTATTGCTTATTACCCATGATGTTGAAGAAGCTCTTGTATTATCCCAATGTATTCATGTTCTTGCTCCTAATCCTGGGCGTATCATCCGTTCATTGCATGTTGATTTGGATAAGAGTGACCTCGATCAACTCCGTATGAGCAGTACTTTTCTAGCTATGCGACGCTCTCTTTCATCCACAATGCGGGAGTTGGAGCCGACATTATGCTGAGTAAGTCTTTTCTTGCGACATCCTTTTATCATGGCCCTGAAGTGCATCATTGGGATTGCAATTTTTATGCAAAACAGTTCTGGCATCCCTTGCTAGCACTTTCTCAATTAAAGCAAGGAGAATCTATTGGTTGCATGCTTTTGTCTCAACGCATTATAATTACCTGGCCTATTGGTGATCGTCCCCGAGCGTTTCTGAACCGCTGCCCCCACCGTGGTGTTGCTTTCCGTGCTGACAGCGTATCCGCTAAATCTTGTCGTCGTTTTGTCTGTCCGTACCACGGTTGGACTTATGACTTGCATGGCAATCTTCTTGCGGCTGCACGTGAATCCGAATTTGATGATAATTTTGATCGAAAGCGCTGGAGCTTGTACGAACTTCCATGCCGTATTGATGGACCATTGATTTGGGCCTCATTAAGTGAATGTGCTCTACGGCTTGATGAACAGTTGCACTTGATACACGATTTGACTGGGAATGAATGGAATACTTCTCTTCAAATGATCCATCACTCCCGACGACATATTTCGTGCAACTGGAAAATTGCTCACGATAACACTCTTGATGATTATCACGTTGCGATTGCTCATCCTAAAACCCTTCATCGCGAGCAAGGTCCTGTTCGCAATTATGTTTACCGCTTTAGTCGCTACTGCAATTTATTGCAAACCCCATTTTTAGGTGGTGGTCATTTTTTTACCTTTGGTTTTCCGCCTTGGAGTCATGTGCTTGTCTGGCCAGATTCACGCATAGCACTAATTGAATTTCTGCCAGATCAGCCCGATTGTTGCGTGATGCAGCTCCGTTTATTTGCGAAACATGACTCCATTGACTCGACCTCCGCAAGTAAATGGTTAACTCACTTACTCTGTTTCCTGGAAGAAGATAGGATGCTTGTTGAGTCGGCTCAGCATGGGTATGACTCTGAGTTTACACCTGGTCCACCCCACAGACTGGAACAAAGAATTTTGCATTGGCAAGAGCTTTATCGAGAGCTTTTTGATTCTTCCGGAGTTACTAGTGCGCTACGCAGCCAAGAGGCCATCTCTGAGTTCAATATTTGAATATCTGCCAGAGGGTTGGCTGTGAATGGTTGAATGGGCATGTAGCCATCAGGTCCAAATTCTGGTGTGATCGTGTTGAGTCTTCCTGCGCAGGTATTCTTGTTTAGAAATAGCTGCCAACACCGACGATGTGCTTCTAGTGCTTCTGACCATTCAGGGGCGAAAGGGTGGCTCACCGAAGGGCCTTGAGCATGGCCAACCCGTGCATGAATATGATCCACTCGCTCGGCCATGACTTTGATTGGTTCTAGGTCAGGGGTCATCAATCTTTCACTCACGGCGCACCAATGGCTCAAATCTGCAGTCAATCGTAACCGCGGATGACGTGACAGTCGATCGACAATAGCCCATGGGTTGAACAAGCTCCTGCTTCTGTGTGTTTCAATAGATACTGCTAATCCGCTTGAATCAATAATGTCTAACAGCTTCTCTAAAAACTTATTCTGTACTGATTCGTCCCAGCTGTCGCTACCCGTGATCAACGTAATCTTTTGCGGGGTTAGCGCCCTCGCTTTGCTCAGTTGTGTTGCTATTTCTTCCAGATGCTGCTCAGGTTTGTTGTCGAGGTCAGGAACATATCCGCCCCCGCTGGTCAGTTCAACAATCAGGCTGAGGTTACGCGAATTAAGAGTGCTGATTATCCGATCAACGTCCAGGTTGGCTATTGATCCGTGATTCAGGTTAACTTCTAGTCCGTTGAAGTTTGATTCATAGGCCCGTCTGACAGCTTCATCCCAGCTACCAGTGAACCCCCACATGCTTTGAAATATTTTTAGTCTGCTAGATTGGCTGGCAATCATTTGTATGTTCTATTGAATCAATTATTTTTGGGGGTATTTTTCCCATCGAATTCGTCTGGCTGAACGCCAAGATATGCGGCTTCTCTGAATAGAGCTGCCTTTGCGTTTGCGTCGTTGTCCGCCATGGCTTTGTTAAATCGTACTTTCAGTGATTCGACCAGGGTTTGGCGCTGGCGATCGTTCGGTTTCGTTTCCACGCTTGAGAAAGATGCTTCTGCATTCCTGATCCAACCATACCCACATGATTTTCTCAATTTCCAGTTTTGGCCGATCGTCTCAGGCCCGGCGCAGCGCTCTTGCGGTGCTTCCGGGTGTTGATGCTGCCGGTGGTCCCTGTCCGTACGGTCCGGTGGCGCAGTGCGCTCACCGCGCAGTCATCAGAGCGCCTGCCATGGCGATGGCGTGCTCACAACCAGGATGCCCACCGGTGCGGGGCTGGCAAGGATCAGGCCAGGCCGCGGTGTCTGCACAGCGCACCTTCCGGTGCGACGCGGTCCCTGCCACCCCCACCCCAGCGGGCCTTGGACCTGGTGTTCCACGCCAGTTCTCTCCATGGCACGTTCCTCTGCTCCCTGCTGCGAAGTCCGCTTCCTGGTGCTGCACACCTACCCGGATGGCATCAAGGCCTATGGCCATGAGCGCCTCACCATCCCGATCGGTCGGCGCGGTAAGCCGGTCAAAAAAATGCGCCTGATCCCTGCCGAAAGAGCTCATGCTCTGGCACGCAAGCTGCAGGGCCAGTTCGGCACCACGGTGTCGGTGCTCTGAGGGCGATCGCCCTCGCCGTGGCCGGGAGGTGCATCAGCCTCCCGGTTTTCTGGGCGTATCAGCTGGAACTTGCCTGGATCCCGTCCTGGCGGCAGTGTGAATCCACCCCTGGGGTTGCCTCCGCATGAGCTGGCAGGAGTTCGAACGGCTGGTGGACGATGCCGAGAGCGACCGGGAGCTCCGCTGGGTGTTGCGCCACTGCCGCAGCGCCGAGGACCTGATCCTGGCGGCCCGCAAGCTCGGCTACCGGGTGACGCGGCTGGATCTGCAGCGGGCGATCGAGGAGGAGCGGCAGGAGCTACGTGGTGATCGTCCGGCTGCAGCAGCAGCTGAGGCCACCGCACTGACGGGTGGCTGGGATGATGCGCAGGAGCGGCTGTGATCACCACTCCGCTGCACCAGCAGAAACAGAAGCTGCGGATCACCTACCGGGTGCTCTGGCCCAATGAAACCTCCCGGGTGTTCATCTCCGATGCCAGCCGAGCTGACGCCCAGCTGCAGGTGGAGCGCTGGCAGGCCTGGCGCTCGTTCACCCGCTCGCAGTGGTTCCCGGCACCGTTGACCGCCGATCAGATGCAAGAGCAGGTGGAAGCAGATCTACGCCGCTCCCATCCCCGCGCGCTCGATCTGGTGGTGGAGCGAATCGAGATGGTGCGCCGCTGAGGGCGCAACAAGGAGCGTGATCGCCAATCTCGTTTGGCACGGATGCCCTTGGCGCCACAGATCAGTTGTTGCGCTGCCAGACTCATCGGTCTCATGCTGCTCCGGTTGCCAGCCATGATCGTCAACATTGAATGGCAGGACCAGCACGGCCGCTGGCATCACCTACAAAGCAAGCAGAACCAGACCGACGCCTATCGCGTCGCCATGCGCCGAGCTGAATCCACCGGCAAACGTCACCGCCTGGTGGATGGGGACGGTCGTTTGCTGGAGCTGCTCGCCGCCTGAGCCTGCGTTGCAGCCCCTCAGCTGCTGTGGGCGGCTGCGGCAGCAGCGCGGGGTCCATGGGCGGGAAAGGTGATCACAAACTCTCGACCGGCTTGCGCGCAGAGGGGCAGGCCAAACCGGCCACCACAGTTGATGCACTGGATCCGCTTGCGGCCGGAGGGAAGAGAGCGGCAGGCCGGACAAGCAACAAAGCGCACGCCCTCATGGCGGAATACAGCGGGAGCATCGGCTGGCACAACGCAGACCACTGGGATGCCCTGCCGAAGCAACGCCGCCGCCTTGGAGCGGGACTCGGTGGAGGCATTGATCACCATCCCCTTGGCGGCTGCCAGCCGGATGGTGGCCTGATTGGCCGGCTTCATTGGGAAGTGGGTGAACGACCAGGCCGCCCGCAGATGACGGCAGGCCCGCGCCAGCTGGAGCAGCAGGGCTTGATCGATACGCAGCGGATCGACCGGATCAGGCCATTGATCACCGGCGACGCAATGACGGAAGAGCGTGCCTGCAGGAAGTTCCCGCATCTGAGCAATAAATTCCCCGGCCTGGACGCCGGTGGCGCCTGCGCTGAGCTGATCCCAGTGCCAGCGGGTGCGATACCCGGCTTCTGCATAGCAGCCCTGATTGCCAGCCAGGGGACAGGAGGAGGGACAGGTGAGCCGGCTGGTGCTGGAGACCGCGATCGGGCCGGTTTTGGCATTCCCGGAAGGAAAGGACAGCGCAGCGCGATGGGAGGGATGGACAGCCACGGGTGTGGAGACGCAGGACCCGCCCTGCCCGCGCGCCGCCCGGCAAGGGCCAGCCCCGTTGTCAGATTGAGGCGCAGCGCAGCGGCGCCCCGATCACCGCAGCGGCTGGCTCGTCTCACCCTTGCCCAGGCGCGCAGCATGGAGGGACCTGCGGACGACGCCATGACTTGGTGATCCAACGGATCACATCTGGCTACAACCAGGGAAAGCGTTGTGCATTGCTGTGGCTTTCTGGTGGGTGAACCACAAGCAGACCTACCAGCAGCAAACAAGTGGTGGCTATATCTGGTCCCCCAAGGCAAAGGCTGATGGCAGGAGGAATATCACCTACGACAACCTCACGTTGTGCAGACAGGGAGATGTGGTGTTCAGTTATGCCCACGCCAAGATTCAACAGATTGGCTTGGTGGAAGCTGAGGCGGTATCTGCGCCAAAGCCGCCTGAATTTGGCAAGGCAGGAGACGCTTGGGGTGATGACGGCTGGTTGGTTCACATCAACTGGGGCATGCTGAGTCAACCGTTGGTAACGCTGAACTTTTTTGAGCTGCTGCAACCGCTTATGCCGGAGCGCCATAGCCCGATCAGCACCACCAGCGGGCGAGGTAACCAGGGGGTGTATTTGGCCGGGCTCAGTGAGCAACTCGGCAAGCTGTTGCTCAAGTTGATCGAGGACCATGCAGATTCGGCTGTCCAGGTGCTGCTGTTGACGCTCTCAGAAGAAGCCATTGATGGCTTCATCGGCACTGGATGGGTTCAGTCCGATAAACATTGCGCAAGGCCTAGAGTCATCCCAGAGGCGCCACAACGCATACCGATACGTCCTGCAGTCTGAAAATATGGCATCGGATTTCACGGCTGCTCCTTTAAAACTTTTCCCCATCACCTTCGTTCGAACTAGCACAGTCACAACCACTTGCGCCCCCCCCCGGGGGGGGGGCACCAGCCGGCGTAATGGCGGCAGGGGTCGACAGAAGCCCTTGACAACGTAGAATGATTCTCGTTTGAGCACCTGATTGCTCTTCGCCTCGCTGCTTGCGTTGATCGTCGATCCAACAATGCCTGATTCGTTGTGATGAAGCGTTCGACCCTTGTGGCCGATGGTGTGGAGGTTCGCCATGGATCCCATACCGTCTTGGCGAACATTTCTCTCAGGCTTGAACCCGGGACCCTCACCGCTCTGGTTGGTCCCAACGGGGCTGGCAAATCCACCCTGATGCAGGTGCTTCAGGGGCAACGACAGCCGACGTCGGGATCTGTGACGCTTTCCGGTGCACCGATCGGTCGCTGCCGTGACCAGGTGGCGCTGATGCCCCAGCGGGGCCGAATTGCTTGGTCATTCCCGATCACCGTGCGAGACCTTGTCGCGCTGGCCTCAACCCACAGGTCAGCTCGAAGGCGCGGCTGTTGTGAGGTGGAGGCAGCACTGCAACGCGTGGGCATGGCGGCAATGGCATCGCGGCGCCTGGACTCGCTCTCCGGTGGTCAGCAACAACGTGCTCTGCTGGCAAGAGCGCTGGCGCAATCCACCAGGGTGCTCCTGCTCGATGAGCCCTGCGCTGCGATTGATCCACCTTCACGCGAGCAGTTGCTGCGTTTGATGCAACAACTGGCTGGCTCAGGCCAGACGTTGTTGGTGAGTGGTCACGACTGGGGGTCAGCGCTCCATCACTACGACCGAGTGATTGTGCTAGACGGTCGGATCGTCGCCGATGGTCCACCGGCTGTTATCCAGCAAAGCCTCGGTGATCGCTTGGCTGGAGGATGGGAGTGCCGTGGATGAGATCAGCCTCTGGATCCTGCCATTACTGATGGCAGCGCTGGTGGGACTGCTCTGCCCAATCACTGGCACATTGCTGGTGACACAGCGAAGGGTCTTGCAGGCCAATCTGATCTCCCACGCGGTGTTGCCCGGCCTGGTGGTGGCCGTGGCCTGCGGGGTCGATCCAGCCATTGGAGGCGTGATCAGTGGCCTCCTGGGTGCCTGGCTGGCAGAGCGCCTGCAGTTACAAGAGGGCGCCAGTCAGGATGCTGTGATCAACACGGTGCTGGCAGGTTTTCTTGGGCTTGGTGTTCTTCTGGTCCCCTTATTACAGCTCCGACTTGATCTGGAAGCGCTGCTTTTCGGTGACCTGTTGATTGTGACCGGATCAGATGTCGTGCGCGTCGCTCTCGCCGGCCTTGCCTTGATGACTCTGCTGCTCTCGCGTTACTCACAGCTTGTCTATCTCGGCGTCGATGCCGATGGAGCTGCAGCGGCGGGTCTACCCGTGCGAGGTCTGCGTCTGTCTCTGGCTCTGGTCACAGCCATGGTGATCGTGAGCGCCATGGCGGCCGTTGGCGTGATTCTGGTGATCGGCCTGCTCTGCGCCCCGGTGTTGCCTGGGTTGAACACGGCGTTGAGTCTTCGTGTGGCCATGGCACGTGCCGCTGGGGTGGGGCTGGGGATGAGCGGCGGCGGCTTTCTGCTGGCCCTGCCATTGAATCTGCCACCAGGCCCCCTGATCGGGGTGCTCTGCCTCTTGATGCTGCTTCTGCCTGGGGGGCGTGGCGCCGAAAAGCGTTGAGCCATGCAAGCTGGCTCGATAATCATTATCATTCCGTGCAGTTGGTCGTCTTGGTATGCCGCTGCCAATGTCGCTGTCTCTGGCAGCTCTGTTGCTGGCTTCGTCTCCTGCCAAGCCAGCCATCGTTGCTGCCGATGGCGTGCTGTGTGATCTCACCCGAACCCTGGTTCGCGATCAGGCGAGCGTGTTGTGCCTGATCCCCGCAGGCGCTGATCCCCACACGCTGGCCTTACGTCCTGCCGATCGCAGGAATCTCAACAAGGCCAAACTGATCCTGATCAACGGTTACAACCTCACACCGGCTCTCAACAACGCGTCCGGTGGCGGACCTGTTGTGCGTGTCGCTGAAAAGGCCGTCCCCAACAGTGCCAACAACGATCCACATGTCTGGCATGACCCGGCGAACACAACCGCGATGGTGAGCACGGTCGCCTCCCAGTTAGAGCCATTGATGTCTGCTGGGGGCGATAGGCGCATTCAGCAGCGACGAGCGGCGATGACGTCCGTGCTGCAAGCCCTGGGCACCTGGACAACACAACAGATTCAGACAGTCCCTGAGAAACAACGGGTTCTGGTGACAGGTCACCGTGCCTTCTCCGCCTTTGCCAAGCGCTATGGCATTCGCGAGCTTCCCGTGATTGATGATTTCACGACAGGCGGTCGTTTGCGGCCAGCCAGTCTCTCCACGATCAGCAAAGCGATCCAATCCTCTGGAACGCGAGCCATCTTCCCTGAATCGCTGCCAGCATCGAAAACGATGCGACGCATCAGCCGGGCCAGTGGAATCCCCATCGCCAAACAAGCACTCGTGGCTGATGGTTTGGCACCAGGGAAAAGCCTGATTCAGACCGCCACCGCAAATGTATGCACATTTGTCGATGCGCAGGGAGGCCGCTGCGACACCAAGGCCGCGTCTCAGCTGCAGCAACGTTGGGCTGCCATTTTCTGAGTGATGTCGACCAGTGTTCTGTTCTCTTCCTTTGTGATGAAATTCATGTTTTCCCCAAAACGAAATCTGCTCGTCGCTCTCATACCCCTCAGCCTATGCCTGGCTGGCGACTTGTTCAACCGTGATGCCAGGGCACACGGTGCTGGCGGTGGTGAGGCTCCATTGCCCGCGGGACAATTTCGTGCCTTGCCCGTTATCACCATTGAGGGCCATGGCGGTTTTGAAAACAATTTGGAAGGGCGCCCGCAGCACTACGCGATTGATGGCATGTTCGGTGTTGTTTTGGAGTGGGGACTACCAAACAACGGAAGCTTTACCCTTGAAGCGCAACTCGGACCTGCGTTGGTATGGGGTGAAGCAGAACATTTTTACGGACGAGTGCATGTCGAATCCGATCATGATGATCACAATGAGCATGCGTCAGAACATGAGCATGACGACCATGGAGACCATGCGTCAGAGCATGAGCATGATCATGACGACCACGAAGACCATGCGTCAGAACATGAGGATGACCATGGGCATGACGACCATGCGTCAGAGCATGGGGATGAGCATGACGACCATGACAATCATGCCGAACACACTCATGCGCATGGATCAGGCGCACCTTTCCGGCGCACAGACATCAAGGGATTCCTGCAAGCGCGTTATCAGCCCAATGATCGCCTGGCGTTGTCTGTGGCCTGGGAGCCTTACTACGTCACAGGTGATGAAGGAGAGGATTTTGGCATTGGCCTGAAGAATGAACTTGGCGCTGAAGTGGTCTATGCCTTCGGCGATGGTGATGTGAACTTTGCTCTAGGCGATGGCCTCGAGTCAGTCATTGACGGTGTGTTTGTTTCAGTCGAGAACAGAAGCGGCTGGGAATCCGATGGCACCTTTATTGGCAATTACACCGATCCATGGCTTGGCTTGGGGTTTAATATTGACCTCCTCAATGTCACCCTCTCGGGTGGACCGCGCTTTTACACGCCGGGAAGTTATTCCGGCTTGCCACAGCGTACCGACTGGGGCGGAGAGATCGAACTGGAATATCCCATTGCAGAGAATGTCGTGCTGTTTGCCCACTGGGAACCCGTTTACAGCACGGAAGGAGGCTCGGGCTGGGGTGTTGGCTGGCAGCACCATGTTGGAACAGGGCTCAGCTTGTTGTTCTAAGGAAAGCTTGATTCAGGTCGCTGTGCCATTGGTTGCCCGGCCCTGTCACTTTCTGGCTGGGCCCAGCCGAATGATCACGCCAGGGTGGTGCAAGATATGCCAATCGCTCTCATGCTCCGCCTCCACGGGACCCGCGACAGCCTGCTGGTTGCACTGACAGCCCACTGGGCCGATCAGCAGCTGCAGCTGCCGTCAGGAATCAAGCCCACTGCCGCTCGATCAACTGCTTCTTGCTACGGACCTTGGGATTCACCGGCGGCATCCCCGCAAACTTCGGCGGGATCTCGATCATTGCCTTGTTGATCAGTCCGCCACCGGGTTCGGGTCACTGGCGTAGGCCTCCAGGCCAAGTCGTTGTGCCTAAAGAGGGATCGCGACCTCGATCAGCTTCTTGCGGCTTTTGACGGGGTGGTCGCTCATGGGATGGTCCAGGGATTGATCAGCTACCAGTGCATCCGTCGCTGCGCCCTCGGGATTGAGGTTGTTGGCCCAGGCCAGAACCCATTGATCCGGCTGCGGGCGCATCAGCTCAGAGATCACGTTGGTGTCGAGAACGACCACCGTCATCGTGTTTGCCGTCAGCGTGGCTCGCACTCAGCTGCTGCCGGGCTTGAGCTGCGTTCCGGCATATCGAGCTCCATACCACCCAGTTCAGCGAAATGGGCCTGGATGCAGCTGCCCAGGCTCTCCACCTGAACCTCAGCCTGGCTGGATTCAATCGCTGTTCGCAGGATCGTGCGCGATTCCTCTTCCATGGATCGGCCATGGCGGGCGGCCTGCAATGCCAGCAGTGCAGTTAACGCTATCGACTCCCGAAAGTAATCGGCATAGGCGAACCGGCGCACCAACATCCGATCGACCGCTGCATCGATCGCGGCGGCAAAGGCTTGCCCCAGAGCTTGGTCGCGTTGGCCGTACCAGCGCTTAGTTTCGAGCAAGTCGTCCAGCGCCGTCCACAACTCCGCATCCATGGGCAGGGCGTCGCTGCGGGTGTCCAGACGGGCCCGGACGATTTCTCCACGATCTGGAGACATTCCTCGATTTCGGCGGGATCGGTGCTGGCGCAGTAGCGGCCGAGCTGGGCGGCCTGATTCAGTCGGCGGTCGTAGCAGGCGAAGAGAACAGTCTGTTCAGCGTTGACGTGGAGTTCATGGGCCGCCGCAAGCTGCACACTGTCGTATCCCCGAAGGGCAAGGACGTTGGCAAAGCGCCCAGCAGTTTCCATTACTGGCTGAGTGACCTCAACAAGGGTAAAGGTCTTCCAGGATTGGATCAGGTGCTGCCGGGCCTGTTCGAGATCTTCGTTGCTGATGCTGTGCGCCGGCCCTGGTGGCGAAGCCCTCCCTTCACTGTCTGCCTGGCTGCTGGCTGCACTTAAGCAGAAGCCCCAGACTGGAAAGACTCCGCTCAACGCCGATGAGCACTGCCACAGCCCAACCACTCACGGCGATCCTTCACCGAGAAGAGGAGGTGTACGTGGCCGAGTGCCCGGAAGTGGGCACCGTGAGCCAAGGCGACACCGTGGAAGAAGTGCTGCCGTTGGTGATGCTGCCGCTCTTTGCGGGCCACGCATTGACCCGTTGGGCCCTCCAAGGGTCATACGAGTGGTCATACCAATGGACAGTGCCCAGGAGGCGCGCGCCATTCATCGGTTTGAGTTCAGGCGCAGACGAAGACAGGACTTGCTGCGGTCGCTGGAAGAGCCCCATCCCGACAGCATCACCATCGGCACCCCAGCACTGGGGGCGCTGTACCCAATGCTTGAAACCGGCAGCAGATTCAAGCCCCAGCCGCTTCAGGTGCCTCCGAGCAAACCAGATCGGCAGATTTGCAGGCATCACTGAGGACCTGCAGCAGCACTCGAGGTGACTCCTTGAGCAGCTCCACCCAGTGGCTCAGATAGGCGGCGTGATGCCTTGGCCTCAGCGAAGCCGCACCAGTAGGGCAGGGCTGAGCCTCGCAGGTGCAGGCCCAGGGTGAGCAGTGCTGGATTGGCGCCGCGGTAGCGGCGGCCTCAGAGCAGATTCACGTGGTGCCCCCCCGAGGCGGCATCCCACTCGCGCCGCCAGGGGTTGGTGCCGGCCTCCAGCAAGGCGACCATGGAGGCCACCAGCTTCTCCTCAGGTGAGACCTTGGAGGCAGCACTCGCTCTGGAGGATCGAGGGGATCGGGAAGGGGAAGCAACAGCCACGGGGGAATAAGCGCAGGACCGCAAGCGCAAGCCCGGCCGCGCACGCTGAGGATTCCTGCGCGACGACTTTTGGGGTCTTCAGGGAGAAACTGATCCCCCGGCAGGTCAGTGCTCGTCGTATTTCTGAGCCATAGGCTGCTGGGCACAGCAGACAAGAGCCTCTAGCACCATGGTGTCCAGAACCGCTGAGGGAGGAGTGCTGCTGTGGGTTTTCGTTTCCGTCGCTCCGCCCGCTTGGGCGCCCTGCGGTTTCACTTCTCCAAAAACGGCCTGAGTTCGATCTCAGTTGGTGGCCGGGGTGCCTCGTTCAATGTGCCGGTGAATCGCCGGAGTGGAGCGCGCAGCACGGTGGGCCTGCCAGGGACTGGCCTGAGCTGGAGTGTGGAGCATGAGGCAGACGCTGCCAGGGGCTTGCCCAACAGCCGCCGGCTCAAACCAGGGCAGCTGCAGCTGCTCAAACAGGAATGCCTGCAGATCCTGCACCAGGAGCTCTTTTCCCCAGACAACGACGCCCACCGGCTCTGGAGCGAGGGACTGGTGAGCCAGCTGCTGCTCGATCCACGCGTCAAGGGCCGCACCGCTGGATTGCTGGCGCTGATCGAAACCCCAGAAGCGATGCAGGCCTACATCGAGCGGGGCCGGAGCCAGGACGACGTCAAACGGCGGGCGCAGCGCTGCCTCCAGGCAGCGGAGCTGGCCGGGCGGTTGCTCAATCCCGGTGGCGAGAAATACCTGAATGAGACAACCGAGAAATGAGTGGTTGTACTGATCGCGGCACCCCGTCAACTGCGGGACGCTCGGGACAGCGGGCTGGGAAGCCTGCATCGGCCGTTGTCATGCCAGGCGGGCTTGAGACCCCCGCCTTTTCTCTGGCCAAGTGCTGCATCGATCACACCAGCGTCCGCGTTTCCGGCCTAGACAATCCTGAGACGCCTGAGACTCATGCCTGCCTTTGCTGTGGCCTGCACCCCGCGCGGGTCTTCGATTGAGCGGTTGCAGGCTGGTCGCTACCGGGTCTGCGACACCGACCATCACTGCCGGGAGGTGGAGGACGTCTGGACCGCCTTTGAGCTGGTGCGGGAACTGGAGCTCGAGGGTGCACCGCTGAGCGACACGAACCTTGCTGAGAACAGCTGATGCCAGACGAGCGCCGCTATCGCCTCACCGATGCTGCGATGCAACCCCACCCTTATCTGGATGTTGATTACCCGTCTCTGCAGGAGGCCCTGGATGCGGCACGCCAATGGAGCCGCAACCGGGCCCTGGACTCCTATCAGGCTTCGATCGGCGTGGAGGTGAGCACCGAGCGGGGGGATTGGCGCACCCTGATGCTGCCGACCGAGATCCAGCAACTGGACTTGATCAGCAAGGGGTGAAGCGGCAGAAGCGTCGCCGTTCACACACCCATTCTGGTGGGCCTGCGTTGTCATCACGTCAATTGCTGCCTCCCCATGGGCTCCAAGTTGACGATTACAGGATCGACCCGAGAACGCTCTGCCGTTGATGAGTTGCTGTCGGTCCGCTTCTGGATGAACGGCATGGCTCAAACGGTTCAGGTAGAACGCTCTCGCGCTCTGCGATGCCGCCGTGACCTGCTGTCCACCGGGGCGGTGCTGCTGAATTGATTTTGGAAAATTGTCTGTGATTCTGACGATTGTGTCTGTGGAGTTCACATCCTGCAGTCGATGCCGACTGCCATGTTCACGATCGAGCGGAAGACCTCAGACGGTTGGGTGTCTGTGATTGCGTACAAAACCGAATTGCGGGCGTTTCTGATGGCCCGCAGTCAATGCTTGAGCACTGGAGAGACCTACCGCGTGTTTGACCACAACGGTGATGTGACCAGCGAGGTCACGTTCGCGGAATGCAATCGCCAGTTGGGGGCGCGGTAGCGATCGGACCATCGGCGCGGTTTGCCGGAGCCCAAAGATCGAGGTATGTGCATCGATGGCCGATGGCTGAGTTTTGGATGCTGAGCAGTGCTGCGATGGCGTCAATCGAGCAGGAGGTCGCGAATGCTTGGAACGACGATGTCGTCCAGGGCAATGCCCCGTTCCAGATCTTTGATCACTTCTTGAGCGGCCCAGGTCCCCACAACGGTGCGGCAGTGGTTGTTGCGATCACAAATGCGGTACTGGGTCAGGCGGCTGCGGCTGATCGCAAGACCAGGTGTGTGGCTTTTGATGGTCGGGTGCATCGCATCTCACGCAACTTGCCAAGATCTAACCGATCAGGTGCTTCCCCACTGTTCTCCATGAGCAGGAGGACATGACGCTTGCTACAGCCTCAGATCGAGAGTGCATCCGCCCCGCACACTTGGCAGTGGTGAGGCGCGATCAATCCGTCCTGCCGCCATCGTCTTGATCTGACTGGAGTCACTGGCAAGAAACCCCTCGGATTCCGTCGCTAAGTGCCACACAGCGATCGGAGCGTCGTCGATCTGGGAGCGCAATTCGAGGCAGAGGGGGAGATCGGTTGGCAGACAGGGATGCAGGCAAGGAAACAGCGCTTCCTCGCGGTAGCGCACAGCCAGAGGTTGCTCCGGATGGGGCCAGGGCAAGGCTCGTCCCTGCAACACCAGGTGACAGTTTTTTTGCAGGGTCTGATCGGCAGTCACTTCGAAACGCCTCAGGGAACTGTCGACAAAGCGGCTTGTGCTGCCTCCCTCCACCGGTGTATCGCAAAGCAGAGGCCAGGGTTCGAGGGCCTGACGCACCCAGAGCTGTCCCTGATCCGAGCACCAGTGCAGCAACACGGGGAATCGCCAGTCCCAGATGGCTCGGAAGGGTTGCTGATCCAGCGTTAATCCGCTGCGCGTCAGATCGGCCAGCACCGTTTCCAGATCACGCCAGAGTTCGCTGGGGAGCAGGGCGCGGTCATGGAGCGATTCCCCCCAGGGGTGAAAGTCCACGGGCCGCGTATGGGGTTCGAGCAAACGAACAGCCAGGGCTCGGAACAGCAGCGCCACCGCCGAACTCCAGTGGTGATCCGGCAGCGTTTCAATGGCCCTGAATTCCAACAGGCCCTGGCAACCAGCAGACCAGGCTGGATTCCAGAATTTGTCGAGACTGATTTCACTGCGATGGGTGTTGCCGCTCCGGTCGGCATGCAGATGGCGCAACGTTTCACCGATCGCTACGCGCTGATCACCGTCCGGCAGGCGCTCCAGGGTGTGGAGTGCGAGCTGGAGATCGAGCCGGTTGGCACTTCCTTCATCAGGCCTGGGTGATTGGGAGGCCGGACCAACACTGCGCCCATTGAAGAGATAGGCGAGCGAGGGGTGGTGTTGCCAGTAGCGCAGAAGGCCGACGAGCCAGGCCGGGCGTGAGAAGAACGGATTGTCGTCCAGGTTTGGTCCGCCAAGCAGCAAATGGTTGCCACCACCGGTGCTCTCCTGCCTGTTGTTCCGGAACCGCCAACTGCGCAACCCCACATGGGTCGCGGCTTGTTCAAGGCAGTGCATCCAATCGGCGTAGTCCTGCCAGGTGTGACACACGGGAAGGTTGACTTCCAGAACTCCGGGATCGGCGGTGATGCCAAGCACCTGCCACTGCGTCATTGCATCCCAGGGCAGAACCCCACTGAGCTCAGGCTCAGACCAGGTCTGGCTGTGTCTGGCGATGGAGCGCAATAACAGCAGCAGTGGTTCCCGCTCCAAGGGCGGCAGAAAGATCGTCCAGCCCTCCGGATCGCTCTCAAGCGTCAGGACCTGGCGTAAGGCATCGTCTGGGAAATGCTCCAGTGGCAGGCGCAGGCCAGCTGGTCCTGGGGCCTGAGTGAGTTGGCGCAGCGGTTCTGGCAGCGGCCATGGCACGCCTCTCCAGAGGCCCTGATCACAGCTGAGCGGTACCGCCCAGATCTGACGATCCGATTGGAGCGGATCCCTCAGGGGAAGCGGGTGGAGGGGGCAACGCAGATCAGCACCGACGGCGTGGATCAGGTCGAGCAGCTGCTGTTGCGATGGGATGGCGTTGCTGGTGTTGCTGGTGTTGCCGTGCTGCGGCCAGTGCACCAGGGGCTGACCATCCAGCCCTGTGATCAGACGCAAGACCCAGCGAGGGTTGACTTCGCCGTCGTAGCGCTTTCCAGGGCAATGAATCAGAGAGGATCCAGGCCAGGCGCGTCGTCGTAGTTCGCCAGCGAGAGCACGGGCATAGGTCAGCTTTGTGGGTCCATCAGCGCTCACATTCCATTCGGCGCCATCGGGATGCAGAGGAACGAGGGTTGGTTCTCCGCCCATGGTGAGCTGGATGCCGGCATCCCGAAGTCGTTGCTCGACAACGGCGGTGGTTGCAGTGTTGGCAGCCATCCCTGGTCTCCCGGCCGTGCGGTGTTCCGACCACCTCCAGCTTTCTGAAGCCAGGGGGTGGTGCAGGTAACGATCCACACCCTTTTCGCCTTTCGTTCTCGCCAGATCCGACTTTCAGTGGAAGGTGACCCGTTCGATGGAACCGGCCAGCACCTCGGTTTCTGGTTCAGAAGCGTTGGCGCCCGCGTGTTCTCCCCGGTGTCCTGCCGGCATCGGTGGCGGAATCAGGGGGCCATTCCATTGTGAGGATCTGCGGCCACCAGGTCATTCCGCCGCTGCCAGTTCCTGTTGCAGGGAGCGCAACCAGTGCCAGTCCTCGGCGGTCAGCTGAAAGCGATCAAGGCGTGAGACCGTGCGGCGCAAACGCGCTGGCGTCAGCTGGTGTTCGGCCTTCTCTGCCAACTGGCTGATCAGCACCGGATCGCGACGTTTGATCGCCACCGCCAGGCAGCAGAGCCAGCGTTGGCCTGGCGTCAGTGGGGTGGGTGAGAAGGGAATGGTTTCTGGCATGGCATCAGGGCAGCACTCCAAGCTATGGAGCAGTGTTCGCGGCTTGCTCAGGGCTCTTGGGCCTCAGCCGTTGTGCTGTTTTGAACCGTCAGATGTGGCGATCCGCACGCCTGCGGGACGTCAGTGCCGGATGAATTCGATCAGGCTGATGGCCAGGCGGAGCGATGGTGCCGATGCGTGAGATCACCTTTGAAGTGGAACAGGCCAGGACCAGGCAGCTGACCGGGCGCTCCCGCAACCCACAACTGCGGATCGATGCCAGCAGCCTGGAGGAGCTGCAGCATGAGGCCCGCGATGCCCTGATTCAGCACTACGGGCCTGCCCATGTGGGCTACCGGGCCCGGGTGCGCCGCCGCGTCAAGCTGATGCCGAGTGGCGGGGAGCATCGCTGAGCAGGCAGCCCCAGGCGCGGCGCTGGATCGTCACCGGTTGGGAGTTGATTCCTGTTGCTGTTGCTGTTGTTGACGCCTGAGCTGCGGGGCGCATGACGACCACCTGGCAGAGATCGCCGATGCGGCGGGCATGCAGCAATTCGGGGATGGGAGCGACGCGTGCCATGGAGGGGAAGCAACTGCAGGCAACGTATGGGCCATGGTTCGGCTGCATCCCCGGTGTTGTCAGGGGGTCAGAGTTGTGGCTTGCCTGTTGCTGGGGCTTGGCTCTGTGAGTTCCAGGGTGAGGCCGTGGGTGGCGGCAGTGGCCTCTAGGGCGCGTATGAAGGCGCGAATGCGTGCTGTCGGTGGCTGGTGCTCCTGCTTCTTTTCATCAAAGAAGTCCTGCATCGCTTTGATCAGAGCAATGCCGCGCTCGGTCCCGAACTCGTTCCCCCAACAGAAGATCGGGCGTCCTGTATCAGCAAAGATCGAGACATCGATGGCCTCTCCGTTGCCATCCAGCAACCGCGCCATGAACAGATGCTCGAGCAGCTGTTCATGGTGGTGGTGAGTGGTTGCGTTGCCTTCTGCGAGGGTCATGGCGGCTGCCTCTGGAGAGGAAACGTCTTCTTTCAACGTACAAACCAGTGGCCTGCTGGCAACTCCAGATCTGGTGGATGGTGCAGGTGCATGACGCCAGAGCTGAGTGAAATTTTGCGGATTTTGCATCAACAGCGACAACAGCTGAATGTCTTCTGGATGTTGTTGCCATTTTTCTGCCCTGCTGGCTAGTCAATGGACAGGGCCCGGGATCGCATGGTACTGCCGTTGCAGTTGCGCAGGAGCGCGAATCGGGCCCGGTGTGGTGGTGGCCTGCCACGTGTTTGTGGAGTGATGATCCCATGAAGAACGGCTATCTCAAGGAAGTGTTTGCGGTGGATCCCGCCAGCCACATCCTGTTTCTCAATTGCTGGTCTGCTGATCTGGAGCGTCTGCATGGCGGTGATCTGCGCTGGCCCCCGGTGGCGCTGCCGGCGGAGACCTGGACCGGTTTTGAAGAGATCGTGCTCTGGGAAACCGATCGCAACCGGGTGCTGTTCAAGCTCAATCTCAGGGGTTGGCAGCGCCTCAGGGGTGATCTCAATGCCTGGATTCCGCAGGTGGTGGCGATCGAGGAATTGCTGGAGCCGATGGAGATTTCTCTGGCCCTGGAGGCTGATGCCAACACGATCGTCAATGGCGACTGCAGCCGGATCAGCTTCCTGCCGATGCTGGAGCCGCGGGCGATTCCTGAGGAGCTGTTTGATCAACGCGAACGGCTGATCCAACGGGCTGTGCGGGAAGGCAGGCCGCACGATCGGGGCGAGAAGCTCGGCAGCGATTACTACCAGGAGGTGTTGCGCACCCTGCTGCGGCAGCACGACAGCCTGCGTTGGATGAAAGGCTGGCCCGAAACCTTTGCGGCGATCGTGGAGGCCCTGACACCGGAGACGACCCCGGCACAATTCCAGGGTGCTGATCTCAGCTATCTGACGGACCTGGGGTTGCAGCGGGGCTCGATCAGCACGGCGGATGTGGAGCATTCACGTCACCTACAGATGTCGCTGCGCTGACAGCAAAGTATTGGCAAAAGGCGAAAGCATGAAAAAACCGGCCCTGGGGCCGGTGGTGGATTGAGCACCGTTTCTGGTGGTGCCTCCCGCTGTTTCAGGCTCTGGCTCAGGGCACGCGCGACTGTTATCAGCTGCAGGCAACGTATGGACCAGCGTTCGCTGTGGGTTGCTGTGGTGTCCGGCTCAGATCACCACCACCACCGGTGTGACCGGCCTGCTGGCCTGGTAGGCCTTGGCATGGCTTTTGGCGTTGTAAGCGCAGAGCTCCTCGATGATCGGATAGCCCTCATAGTCCTCGACATGCTGCAGGTCCACCTTGAGGCCAAAGAGTGAATCGGTGGTGACGATATGGATGTTCTGGGCGGCTTTGGAGGCCAGCTGCAGGGCGTCCTCGCTGTAGGCATTGGCACCGGCCAGTGAGGCATTGCGGCTGACGTAGTCCCCCACCAGGGAGGCATGGATGTGACCGGCGAGCACGTGGGTGATGCGCACGCCGAGGGCCGCGGATTTCTGGCCGATCATCGACTGCACTTTCTTCTGGTCGTTGCAGTTCACCTGATGGCCATGCACGAGCAGAAAGGTTTCGCGGTGCACCGAGAAGATCGCCTCATTGCCCTGCAGGCGATGGAAACGCAGACCGGGATCGCTGCCGCCGAGGATCATCTGGAGGATGTAGAAGATCTGGGCGTCGTAGTTGTCGGTCACCGCCAGATCACTCCAGCCCAGTTCGTCCTTGGCCCGTCCCTCATTGCCGGTGATGCCAAAGACATCAAGGAAGAAGTCCTGACGCAGATCGCGGATGAAGTGCTCGAGGATGTGGGCCGCCAGGATGGTGGCGCGGGCCCGGTTTGTGGCCATGTGCAGCAGTTCATCAAGGCGGCGATCGGAATTGAGGAAATCACCACCGCAGCAGATCACCACCCGTTCCACCCCGAAGGCCTGGCCCTGCAGCCGCACCATGCCGGCGAGTTTCTCCAGCCTTCTGGCTGCCACCTCGAAGTCGTAGCGGTTGTCGGGCTGATCGATCAGCTCGTTGAAATGCAGATCACTGAGGTGCACCACGATGGCGGCAGCCTCCGGGTTGAGCTTGCCGGTGCGCACGCGGTAATCGGGCAGGTAGTCCTGCAGCAGCGCCAGCTGCTCCACCAGGGCCTGGCCATAGGCCTCAAGGGCGTTCTCAATGCGGGCGTGCTGGCGGAAAGCTTTGGTTTCGATCCGGTTCCTGTCGCACTGGGCCTGCTTCTGTTTGGCGAGGCGCACATTGGTGCAGAGGAGCTCCTGATCGGCGGCGCGGCGTTTCTCCTCGCTGCTCCAGCCCTCAAGGGGAGCTGACCTCTGCAGGGGCGGCCGGGGCAGGGGAGCGGCGCCGTAGTGCCTGCGGTAAGCCGCCAGGGTGTTTTTCAGAGCCGAGGCCATGGATTTGTAGCCCTGGCGGACGTTGGGGTGGTGCGCGATGAGCTCGCTGACTGCAGCGGTTTTGCTGGGATGGCGCCCGGACTGGATCAGGGCATGCAGATGCTCCAGGTGTTGGGCAGAAGCGGTCATCGGCAGGGAAGGGAAAGGGCGGAAGTGACGAGGGGGGGACGAGGTGGTGATGCGGGGGAAGGCCGCGAGCTTTTGACCTGAGGCCTGACGCATCACGAGACAAGGTATGGAGTGCTGTTCGTTATCGAACAGGAGTTGGTGGGCTGGCCTCTGATGGCTGCTCTGGCCGGGTGTGTTGCTGCAGCTGTTGCTGTTGCCGGTGCCAGCAGCGCTCCACCGCCCGCTCCAGGGGGCTGAGGCGATCGTCCTCCTGGGCCTCCAGGGGGGAACCGGCAGCGTCCAGGCCGGGCTTGAGTTCCAGCACCGCCAGACTGCAGGCCTGACGGATGTCGAGCCATTCCGCCAGGGCGATGCCGAGCGTTTGGGCCACCTGTTGATCGCTGGCGCCCCGCTCGCTGTGGCGCCGGCCCCTGACCCAGAGCTCGCGCATGCGGTGGGTCAGCCGCAGCAGAAAGGAGGTGTCGCGCACGTGGTGCAGCAACTCTCCTTTGATTGCCGGCACCGCATAACTGGAGAAACGCCAACCGCGTGTGGGGTCAAAGCGCCGGCAGGCCTTGAGCAGACCGAGGAAGGCTGCCGATTCCAGATCGTCGTACTCCATCCGGGTGCGGCGCTGAAATCGCCAGGCCTCACGGCGGGCCAGGTTCAGATGGCGGCAGGCCTGATCGGCCTGGGTCTTGCTGAGCTGGAAGCCGAGCGGCCGGACGGACATGGGCAGAAAGGAGCGGGGAGTACCACAACGTATGAGCGTCTGTTCGCAATCGAACAGGAATAGCGTTCCTGGGTGTGCCATGGCGCCGGTGGTGCGTTTTTCGCTGTCGCCTCAGGCCTGGGAGTGCCACTGGGCCCAGGCGGGCAGCTGCAGGGTCTGGATCTGGGCTGGATAAGCGGGCCACGCGCCGCTGGCCTGAGCAGCGCAGAAGCGATCGATCGCCAGGGCCCGTTTTTTGTCGCCGTTGGTGAGCATCGCCTCACTGACGCGGTAGAGGCCGATGGCGTGGGGCGGCTGCTTCTCGATCGCCACAAGCACCACATCCACCGCAAAGGCCGGGAAGGCCTGGGTGGCCAGATGGCGATACCAGCTGGCCTGCAGATCGAGGTGCAGATTGGCGGCCATGCGGGCGATCTCCTCCGGCGCTGCACTCGTGGTGGTTTTCAGATCGAGGATCGTCAGCTGCTGCTGCTTTTGATCGATCAGCACGCGATCCAGGCGCCCCTTGAGCTGCAGACCACCTGCGCTTGTGCTGTGGATCACCAGCTCGTTGTGGCGCCGGTACTGGGGCTGCTCGGGGTTGAACCAGGTGCCGGTGAGGGGATGGCCCAGCAGGCAGGCGGCCATGGCCTCAATGCGCACCAGCTCCTCACGATCGAGGCCGATGCGGGGATCCACTGGGCGACCCTGCGGCCAAAGGCAGGCCTCCAGTTCAGCCTTGCGCCACTGCTCACCTGTAGGCCGCGGGCAGTAGCGAGGGCCTTGAGCTCGCTGAGGTTTAGGTTCACCTCCAGGTCCTGTCTGTCTGCATAGCGACTGCAGAAGTCAGCGGGTTCGAGAATGCGGCAGTGGAAGGCCTGGCCAAAGAGCATCGCCCTGGTGGGCTGCAGCGGTTCGGCATCGGGGCCATAGCGGGCCTGCCAATGGGCGGCTGAACGCAGCAGTTCCCTGGCTTCTGATTGGCTGAGGCCGGGGGCGTTGCGGTAGTCGGCGTCGCTCTGCTGGTAGGTGATCAGGGCAGAAGTGCCTGGTGCGGCGGTTGCCTGTGGTGATGGCATGGCGGAGACCCCCTCAGGCGGCAGCGTTGCTGCTGCTGTTGCTGCCGGTGCGTTGATGGAGGATCAGCTGATCAACGATCGCTGCGGTGACCTGCTCAGCGCCCTGGCCTGCATCGCCCCAGGCTGTTGCATCGGCATAGAGAGCATCCACGTCGGCGATCAGCAGCGGTGTGGTTTCTGCCGGCGAGGCGATGCCGAGCAGGGTTTCCTGCACCTGCAGCAGCGCCGCATCGCAGGGCAGGGGGTCAAGCAGTTCATCCACCAGGGCGATCACGGGCTCGACAGTGCCCGCTGCGGTGCCCGTGCTGTTGTTGGTGCCACTGCGGCGGTGCGCCCGCCGAAACGGTGTGGCGGCGTTGAGCAGGGCGACGTGGCTGATCTCACCGCGCTCGCGGTTGAGGAAAAGCAACTGATCGATCGTCCGATGCTCGGGGTTGACGTTGAGTGCCCCCCAGGCCTGGGTGCGTTGCAGACGCTCGATGCCGGCGTCATCAGTGCTGATCAAGAGGGCCGCAGTAGCGATGTCGGGGCAATCGGTGAGCCAATCGGCGTCTGCGGGGAGGGAGGTGCTGGCCTGACGAGCGGCCTGGGGGGAACGGGTGCTGGTCATGTGCTGGTTCGAAACCGAACAACTGCCAGCAACGTATGGGGCTGCGTTCGCGGAGGTGGCGGAGGTGAATGAGCGGTGCTAGTACATGTGTACGCATTGAGGGCGGTCCGCATGACGAAGGGAAAGACGCAAGCGCAGGCGGAAGGGCCCGTGCTGGTGCCGGTGAGCGCTGACTGCGAGGGCTGGCCCTACCTGCCACCCGAACTGCTCCGGCCCAGCCGCAGCCGCCAGGTCTGCATGACCTGCCACTGGTTTCGCCATCACGCTGGCGCGAGCTGCATCACCCTGCTCTGCTGCCAGTTGCATCAGGGCCTGATCGCCCAGGGTGAACACCTCAGCCGCCGCTGCCACGGCTGGAGCGAAGCGCAGGCGCTGCGGCAGGGCTGGGCACCGGAGGTGGGGTGAGGCGACACCACATTCACGCAGTGGTGAATGCCATAGCTCACAACCACATAAAAACGCCCTGGCTCACCGAAGAGCGTTCCGTTGCTGGGGGAGCGGCGGCGATGCCCGTGGCAGGCGGGGTCGTCCTGGGAATACGCCTCCGTTTCCACAATCACGCCCCACAGCAGCTCACCAGAGGATTGGCGTTTCACCAGCAGGCAACCGATCAGGTCGGGGGCGACCAGCTCGGCAGGGCGGGCGAAAAAAGCTTGGAGGAGCGCTGGGAAGTCTTGGGTGATGGGCTGGGTGGGTATAGGAGTGGCTTGCAGGTCTTGATTCATCCTGCTGACATCAAGCTGTGGATGACCCAAAATGGAGGCATCACACCCACTCACAGCGCAGCAATGTCAGAAGAGCAACTCAAAGCCTTCATGGAAGCTGCCAAATCCGACGCAGGTCTTCAGGAGAAGCTAAAGGCAGCAAAAGATGGTGATGCCGTCGTAACGATTGCCAAGGCTGCAGGTTTTATTATTTCAGCTGAGGAGTTGAAGAGGGCTCATTCAGAGGTATCAGAAGAGGAGCTTGATGGTGTGGCTGGTGGTGGTTTAGCTATATTAGGTACACCGTATCTGTTGGATTGTTGACGCATCCTCTACCCTAATACCCCCAAAGCCCCTGCAGTCGCAGGGGCTTTTTATTTCTTCAATAACCCGCCAGCGCCCATAAATCAGCCTCCAATACCTGGCACCATTGCACTCAACGCAGCCTAACTACAGCCCCATCAAGGCACTCAGTGCATCACAACAAAAACTCAAGGCACACCAAAACCATCCTCAATACTTCTCTCCTATTTTCTACCCTTATTCCTTCAACACATTCACCAAATACTTCGCTCCCTATCGCCATCACGGATGCCATTGGCTCGTCTAAATCTCACCGCAATCTGATGCCACTCGTCAGGGATTTGATTGAGGCGACAATCAAATGCAAAAGGCAGTTGCTGCTGCCCTGACGAGACACGCCTTCTCTTGCTTCTATGAGCACCTCTTGCCTCCACCAATCGCTTCAGCATCCTTGAGCTCCAAAGCAAGCTGCCGACCACTTGGCGCTTCACCAGCAGGCAGCCGATCAGGGCGGGGGCGACCGCCTGGGCGGGGCGAAAGAAGAAGGATTGGGGGAGGGCTGAGAAATCTTGGATGGGCGTGGTGGCTATGGGAGTGGCTGATGCGTAGGTCTCAACATCCAGCTGACGGCAGCCATGGAATGGACGATAATGGGGGCTCACCACACCTCGCCCACTCAAAGCGATGTCAGAAGAGCAACTCAAAGCCTTCCTGGAAGCCGTCAAGGCTGATGCAGGGCTTCAGGAGAAGCTGAAGGCGGCAGGCGATGCGGATGCGGTGGTGGCGATTGCCAAGGCTGCAGGCTTTGTGATTTCTGCTGAGGAGCTGAAGAAATCTCAGGCAGAGATTTCTGAAGAGGAGCTGGAAGGCGTGGCTGGTGGGACTGCAGTGTGTACTTTTGGTTGTGTAACTACTAATAGGTGAAGAGGACATTATAAATAAGAAAAATCTTGCTTAAGCTCCTGTCTGCGTAGGAGCTTTTTATTTTTTCAACTGCCCACGAAGACCCCTCATTCAGCCTCCAATACCTGGCACAATTTCCGTCAATCAAGCAACAGTATTACGTCAGCAATGGCGGAGTTCTTTATTGAACAGATAAATGCTGTCCGTTTTGCTATGATGTGACTGTTGAAGCTCAAACCCAATGTCAGAAGAGCAACTCAATGCGTTTCTGGAAGCAGTTAAGTCTGATGCAGGTCTTAAGGAGAAGATGAAGGCGGCTTCCGATCCGGATGCTGTAGTGGAGATTGCCAAGGCTGCGGGCTATGCCATTTCTGTTGATGAGTTGAAAAAATCTCAGGCAGAGATTTCGGACGAGGAGCTGGAAGGCGTGGCTGGGGGAACCGGCACTGGTGTGACGGGGGGCGGCTGTGGTGGGGTTTTTTAGAAAATATCATAGAAAGAAATATCCTGCTACCTAATCCAGTCAAGCCCCTGTCTCCACAGGGGCTTTTTATTCGGGGGCTTTTTATTTTCTTCATCCACCCTCAACCAGCACCAAACGGCTTCCGATGCCTGGCACCATTGCACTCAGCGCAGCCTGACTACAGACCTAATGAGGCACTGAGCACCAAATCGAAAAATCCAGGGCACACCAAAACCATCTTCAATATTTCTCTCCCTACTTCTACCCTTATTCCCTCAAAACATTCACCAACAACTTCGCTCTCCATCGCCATCTCTGATTCCGTTGGCTCGCCGAAATCTCACCGCCACCTGATGTAGACGCCTACTTAGAGCAGAGGCAGAAGTACATGGGCAGTCGTGGTGGTTCTGAACGTGGTTACTGAGTCATTCTCAACACATCCTGCTGACACCAGGCTGTGAATGGGCGACACTGGAAGTCATCACACCTCACCGCGTCAACCCAATGTCAGAAGAGCAACTCAAAGCCTTCCTGGAAGCCGTCAAGGCTGATGCAGGGCTTCAGGAGAAGCTGAATGCAGCAAAAGATGCTGATGTCGTAGTAGCGATTGCCAAGGCTGCAGGCTTTGTGATTTCTGCTGAGGAGCTGAAGAAAGCTCAGGTGGCAGAGATTTCCGAAGAAGAGCTTGAAGGCGTGGCTGGTGGTGGCTGGCGTGACTTGGAACTCCTGTGAGTTTTGCTTTGTGCCTGTGGAAGTATGAAATTAGAATAAATTGTATATATATCTAATAGATACTGCTGCAACCCTTTCAGCCTAATCCTAAAAAGCCCCTGCGACTGCAGGGGCTTTTTATTTCTTCAGCCACCCTCAACCAGCCCCAAACGGCTTCCGATACCTGGCACAATTTTTTCGTCAATTAAGCAACAGTAGTGCGTCAGCAATGGCGGGGTTTTTTGTTGCCTGCTGCCAACGTCGTCAACGGTTGCTAAAAACGGGCTGTAGCTCCACACGTTCCATGTCAGAAGAGCAACTCAAAGCCTTCCTAGAAGCCGTCAAGGCGGATGCTGGTCTTCAGGAGAAGTTGATGGAGGCAGCTGATGCCGATGCTGTGGTGGAGATTGCTAAGGCTGTAGGCTTTGTGATTTCAGCTGAGGAGTTGAAGAAGGCTCAGGCAGAACTTTCGGAAGGGGAGCTGGAAGGCGTGGCTGGGGGTGTAGGGCCTTGGGGAACCCAAGCTGTTTGTGGTTTTTATGCTAACGGTATTCTTGTTGGCGATGTGACTCCTAAACCCAAAACGTAATCCCTAATCCCGTCAAGCCCCTGTCGCTACAAGGGGTTTTTATTTCTTCAATATCCAACCAAGACCCTTCATTTAGTCGCCAATTTCTGGCGCCTTCGTCATCAACGCTTCCTGAAGACAGATAAGCTATAATGGAATTTGACACCTCGCCCTCTCAAAGCCATGTCAGATGAACAACTCAAGGCTTTCCTGAAAGCCGTCAAGGCTGATGCAGGTCTTCAGGAGAAGCTAAAAGCGGCAGGTGATGCCGATGCCGTGGTGGCGATTGCTAAGACTGCTGGCTTTGGGATTTCTGTTGAAGAGCTGAAGAGAGCTGAGGCAGAGATTTCAGAAGAGGAGTTGGAAGGTGTGGCTGGTGGTGAATGCAATGAGACCTACAATTACGTTCATCGAGGCGGAAACTTTCTCGCGACCTGGGCCATGAAATCTGTCTGTCATTAGAAGACGTGTTATAAAGATGCCAAGAGCCCCTGTAGCGGCAGGGGCGTTTCATTTCTTCAATAGCCCACAAAGACCCTTCATTCAGCCACCAATACCTGGCACCATTATCATCAACGCAACCTGAAGAAAGATAGGCTATACTGGAGGTTTATCTCCTGGTCCTTTCGAGGTAATGTCAGAAGAGCAACTCAAGGCTTTCCTGAATGCCGTGAAGGCTGATGCGGGGCTACAGAAGCAGCTGAAAGCAGCAGGTGATGACGATGCCGTGGTGGCGATTGCCAAGGCTGCGGGCTTTGTCATTTCTGTTGATGAGTTGAGAAGGGCTCAGGCAGAAGTTTCTGAGGAGGAGCTTGAAGGCGTGGCTGGCGGTTGTAGGTATGTTCCAAAGTGGCTACTTGAGCAGGGATGCTGAAGCTTGAGCATCAAAAGTCCGTGCAATCGCAGGGGCTTTTGTTTTTCAATTCGCCATAGCCGTCAGGTACGATCAGCCAGGAAGGCCTGCACCGGTTCAAGCAGCTCAGACACCTCAGGCTGCGGCGGCTGCTTGTAGTAGGTCTCCATCAGCCAGCCCGCTCAGAAGCCCGTCGAGCGTGCGTTCGGTGTGGCGTGTCAAGCGCTGGCGATCAATGGGCGTTGCGGTCCCGAGCAGGGGTTTCAACATTGACGCGAGCACGTCATGCACAGCGTTGCCGACCGTCATCGGGATACTGTTCAACCCCTTGAGCTGCAGGATGCGGCCCTAAGGGATCTCAGGGTCGAATTTTCCGTAGTACTGGTAGAAGTACCAGCGGCGGCAGGCTCTGAATGTCTCAGAGCGAGTGGTAGACCAGCCCAGCTGCTGTGTGTACGCAAAACTCGGCAGGCTGATCTCAGGCATGGCGTGCCGCGTGGCCTCGGGCTCCGCTCCAGTCTGAAACCAAGGTCAAATCACTTTCACTCTGCTCCCGCTCAGCCCCAGAGGCAATGCGTGGAATTCCCGATTGCGCAGCGCCACGGGTGGCGCGACTGTATCGATATCCACCAAGGAGGCGCCCGGATGGACGACACGCCACCTCGCTACCTGTCAGAAGCACGCTGACTGCCGGCCCCTGTTCCAACAGTCTTTACCCAACCGTGGGCAGGTCGTTCAGTCGGGCAAGAGGAGAGACCTCAACCGGTGCGCCTGACTGATCGACACTCCGTTTGCACCGTCACAGGTGCCCCAGGAGACCAAAGGAGCCCACACCTGGAACGTATGGCCCCAGGCGCCAACGCCAGCAGCTTCGCTCAAGACCCAATGCTTCATCGGGATGTGGTTTGCCATGCACCCCCGGGCAGTGCTCGGGGGTTTTGCTTGGAACCCCGTTATCGCCTCTCTCCAGGCACTCGGGCCACATACATACCGTAACCAAAAAAGGATTTGTACTTCCTGTATAGATCGATTTCTGCCTGTTCGCCAGCCACCACTGCACGCGCATCATCCGACTGGTTGTTTCGCTCGAGGTAGGCCTCAAAGCGATCCTGCATCGGCTTGTAGTAGTGATCGAGCCAGCAGTTTTCTGGGAGGATAAAATAGGCATCTGGGATGTAACCAAGTCGTTCGAGAACTTCAAACTTCTCAGATGCCAAGCGAATCTCTGGGTATTCGGATTCCCAGTGTTGGGTGAGTTCCGCGGGTCGCTCGCGCGTCAGCCATGTGATCTCGGAAGCCACGAGATAACCGCCTGGTTTGAGACAGCGCTTCCAGGCGCCTGCTCCATTCTCAAAGCCGATGTTGTAAATTGCACCCTCCGACCAAATTGCGTCAAGCGATTGGTCTTCGAATGGCAGATCATCAATGCTGCAGCAGATGGTGTCAATCTGATCGTCGATCCCGCGTTCGCTCGAGCGAGCATTGAGAGCGTCCAGAAAAGGTTGCAAGAAATCAACAGCAAGCACTTTGGCGTTGAGTTCTTCCGCGAGCACCATCGCTGAGGCGCCGGTGCCGCAGCCAAGATCTGCAATCTGCAGGGCTTTCTCTCGGTTCAGTCCCGTCAGCTGCAGGGCTTTTTTGGTGCAAGCGTCGCTTCCCGGTCCCTGACGCTCGCTGTCCACATGCAGGTCGATCAATAGGCTGAGATCATCCAAGGTGGCATCAGTCACGCTATCTAACTGTAGTGCGATTGCCTTTATGTTCAGTCGTCTTCAACAAGAGAGCTCTACGTTTGGCTCAGGACTGGCCTGCGCTAGCTCAAAAGCGCGATACAGCTCCTTACCGGTTTCAACTACCGGTTCGTAAAGGAGGTCTACGGCTCTTGGGAGTCTGATCCCGTTGTCGTCAGGTTTCCTGCAACTGGTGGTCGCGGAAATGTGATTTCAACAAGCCCCCCTAGGCGCTCCGTCGCACCCAGGGGCTTTGTGTGATGGTTGGGGCTTGCTCTGCCCTGCTCGGCTTAGAACGGCGCACCGGCGCCAGTGCGGCTCCCCGTGTGGGCTGAGCCTCCGGTCTCAGCCGTAGAGGTAGTGGCTGCCAACGCTTGCCGTTCGCTTTTGCTGTCGAGGAAGGTGAGGTTGGCCCGGGTCACCTTGAGGCTGCGGCGCTTCTCGCCATTGCTGTTTCGGTACTCCTGCCAGATCGCCTGGCCCTGCACTGCCACGCGGCTGCCTTTGTGGAGCCGATCGACGCAGTGCTCAGCGGCCTTGCCCCACACCTCCACGTCATAGAACTGCCCCGGTGCGTCCTCTTCTCCCTTGCGGGGCCTGACGTAGGCGCGATCAGCGACGCAGAAGCAGCAGACCTGGGAGCCGGAGTCAAAGCTTCGCAGGCTTGGCGCCTGAACGAGCATGCCGGCAAGAGCGATGGAAGCCATAGGCAACAAGTGGAATCAGGAGGCGTATTGAGCAGGTGGTCGATCAGACCTCTGACAGGATATGGGTCAAGGAAACATCGGCCCGCTGCAGCTGGCTCTGGATCCGCTCCATCAGCCGGTGGTACTGGCAGCGGATCGCTGCGCTGGTGACGCCATAAGTCCTGCCCAGTTCCCGGAAGGTGACCGGCACCGTGTAGAGCTGCCGTTTGCAGACGATCGCCCGTTCCCTGGCGCTGAGACCAAGGCCATCAAACACCGCCTGCAGGACCGTGCCGATCCGCTCGGCGCGCTGGTCCTGCTGCTCGTCATAGTCCTGATGCGGGTCCGCCAGGAACTGGAGCAACTCCTGGCCTTCCTCTGACTGGACCTGTTGGTTGGCGCTCATGCAGTCGGTGCTGCGGAACGCCTGCAAGTACTGCCGCACGGTGTCCAGGGGCTTCTGCAGGCTGTTGGCCACCTCCTCCAGGACGATCGGGCCTCCAGTGCCGTTGCGTGCTGCGGAGCGGGCAGCGAGCTTGCGGGCGGTGTAAGCAACGCTGTGGCAATCGACCGGCACCCGGATCATGCGATGACGATCGCGCAGGAATTCGCCGATCTCCTTGGCGATCCACTGGGCGGCGTAGGTGGAGAAGCGATAGCCCTTCTGGTGCTGGTATTTGAGGGCGGCGCTGCGCAGGCCGATGCTGCCTTCCTGGAGGCAATCGGCAGCGAGGGGTCCGCGCAGGCTGATCCAGGAGAAGCGCTTGCGCATCACGGTGACGATCAGGCGCAGGTTGGCGCGGATCACCCGATCGAGAGCCCGCTGCCCAGCGCGTTTGGACGCTTTGCCGCTGCTGCTGCTCTGGATGGTGCGGCTGAGGATGATCAGCTCCTCGTCGGTGAGACGCGGTTCGCGTCCAGCGGCCTGGAGCCAGCAGGTGACGGTGTCAAGCATGGATCTGGCCTCCGCAGCTGGTGTGGGTTGATTGGTTGGTCTGTTGGGCGGTTGTCGTTGCGGCTTTGGCCTCGTTGTTGAGAGCTGCGCGGATCTGCTCGGCGATGCGCCGCCGCAGGCAGGCATGGTCCAGGCGATGGGCCTCAGGGCGCTGCTGCCCGGCCTGCGGGCCTGAGGCTTGCCGCTGTGGCTGCCGTTGCTGCTCGCGGTGCTGGAGCAGGGCCAGCTGGATGTCATCGCAGCGGGGCAGGGCGGGATTGATGCGCATGCCCTTGCTGTTGATGCGGATGGCGCTGTTGCCGCAGACGCGCCGGCCCTGATGGTCCGATTGGATGCGCTGCATGATTGAGACCTCCTGGTGATGCGAACTGGAACAGGCGTGACCACAAGCTGGCCTCGTTGCGCTGAGGCTGTCAACGTCCATACGAAAGCTTCATGGTTTGCTTATGAATCAGAAGTCGAACAGGGTGCGGTGGTTTGGGCCTCTGCTCCCTCCGGTTCAGGTCCGCGCTTGAGCAGCTGCAGGGCGCCTTCCAGTTCCCCCAGCGGATTGGCCCGGATCACCCGCAGCACCTCCTCAGGTGGCCTGCAGAGCGCAGCGATCGCCTCGGCCAGGGCGCGGCGGTTCTGGCCGATCAGGGGCTGAATCAGGCCCATCAGCAGCCCGCGCAGGCCTGTGCCGCCACCACCCATCGCCTCGACGGTCTCGATCACCTGCTGGATCTCCGCCAGCAGCGGTTCGCGGTAGCGGATCGCTTGCAGGGCGGCCCGTTGGCTGGGGTCGTGGATGTAAAGGCGCAGGGCGCGTCGCTCGGCCCAGCGCTGGTGATCAATGCCGCCACGGCTTGAGCCGGTGAGACGCGATCCCGCTGGGTTGTCGCTCCGGTTGGCTTCGGCTGTTGCCGGCAGGCCTGCCAGTTGTCGCGAGGTGGCAGGTGCTGGAGCGGGCGGGATCGCCTCCAGGCCGGTGCTGTTGAGATCGCTGCTCAGCAGGGCGCTGGCGCGGCGCAGCACGTAGGCGCGCAGGCCACCGGCGGGCAGCTGCTTGAGCAGCGCCTGGAGCTCCTGCTCGCAGCGCTGGATCGTGGCTGGATCGCCCAGATCGAGCCCCGCACTGGCGCGGGTGAGGCGGTGGTCGATCCAGCTGATCGCGCGGTCCAGCAGCGCCTGGAACTGATCGGCCAGTTCGGCGGGATCCTGCCCCGCCGGCAGGCTGAGGATGCGCAGATCCAGCCCGCTGCTGAGCACCTGGGGTTGGAGGGCCGCAATGGCGCGATCGGCGGCACTGGCGCCAGCGGCATCGCCGTCAAAACAGAGCAGCAGCTGCTCGATGCGGCAGTGCTGCTGCAACAGCTGGAGCATCGAGGCTGTGAGGTTGGAGCCCGACACCGCCAGCACGTTGCTGAGTCCCGTCTGGGCGAGGCGGATCACATCGAACTGTCCCTCCACCAGCACCGCCTGCCTGCTGCGGTTGATCGCCTCGCGGGCGCGATCGAGGCCAAAGAGCAGCTGGGATTTCTGGTAAAGCAGGTCATTGCGGGAATTGCGGTACTTGGGTGCTCCCCCCGGCTGGTCGTTCTGGTGGTTGAGCAAGCGACCGGAGAAGGCGACGGTGCGGCCCTGGGGATCGTTGAGCGGCACCATCACCCGCTCACCGTTCCAGCCCAGCTGCCAGTCCCGAATCGTCTGTGGCGTCAGACCACGCCCCTGCAGGTAGGCCAGGGCAGCGGCGCCCTCGCTGCGCCAGAGCCGTTCGGCAAAGGTCTGGCGCTGGGTTTGCCTGAGGGCATACAGCCGTTTGCGTTCGGCCCTCTCCTGCTGCAGGCGATCCCGGTCTGCCGCATCGATCGGCTCAGCTGTGATGCCGAGGCGCTCGGCGAGTTGGAGCACCGCCTCCTGGAAGCTCAGCCCCTGCTGCTCCATCCACCAGCCGATCGCGTCGGTGCCGCGGGCGCAGACATGGCAGTAGGCGAGGTTCTTGCTGGGGTTGAGGCTGAGGCTGGGCCGGCGGTCCTCATGCCAGGGGCAGCGGGTGAGGAACTCACCGCCCACCCGCCTGAGGCTGGCGGGCTCAAAGAGATCGACGATCTGCAGCCGTTGCCTGACCTGCTCGATCACCGTTGGATGCAGCCGCATCAGCAATGGGCCTCGCTGGTGATGGCGTTGTATTCGCGGTTCACCTGCAGGATCGAGGTCTTGCAGTGGATGAAGTCATCGCCGACGCGCTGACCATTGCGGCACTTGGCGTGGGTGAGCTGCAGCACCCCCGGATTGAAGCTTTCGCTGTTGCGCTCGAACTCCAGCAGCCAGACGGCGGTAGCGAGCTGGGCGATCGCATCGGTGCCGTTGATGTGATCCAGCCTGGGTGCATCGCTGAGGCAGGCGTCGCGGTTGAGTTGGGCCATCAGGAACAGATCCAGCTGGCAGGCCTTGGCGGCCTGGTAGAGCAGCAGGATGCGGGCCTCCATCTCCTGGCTGCGGTTGATGTAGCCCTTGCTGGGCCTGAGGGCATGGAAGTGATCGATGAACACCGCTGAGAGCCCGGGGTTGCGGGCCTTGGCGGCATGCATCGCATCGATCATGTCCTCCGCGGTGGCATGGAAGAGGGCCTTGGAGTGGAAATCACCGATGACGCCGGCGTCCCGCTCCTGTTGCCATTGGCTGAGCATCGCCTCAAAGCCGCTGGCCACCTCCCGGCGCCGGCCCCGGCCCTCGAGGATCCAGGCGCGGCAGGCGAGATGGTCGCGGCGGTAGGCGTAATGGCTGAGGGCGCGGGCGGTGATCTCGCGACTGCTGAGTTCACTGGAGAGAAAGAGCACCCCGGCGCCATGGAGGGCCAGGCCCATGGCAGCCGCCATGCCGACGGTGGTTTTGCCGACACCGGTGCGGGCGCCGATGACGTTGAGCTTGCCGGTGTCGCTCGGTTGGACACCGCCCTGCAGGTCCATGTCGAGGGCGGCGATGCCGGTGGAGATCGCCGAGCAGCGCTCCTGGGTCATCGCCTCCAGCAGGGTCTCGCGCTCGCTGGAGAAGCACTCCAGTTCGATGCTCTGGCCCAGGCGCCCGGCGACCAGGGCCCTGGCGTTCTCGATCGCGTTGAGCATGGTCTGGGCGACCTGCTCGATGCAGCGATCGCGGCGCAGGGCCAGCTCCAGCTCAGAGCCGGCGGCCTTGAGGAGGGTGCGGGCACGCGTGGACTGGAGCAGCTCGATCGCGATCTGCAGATCATTGGCGATCAGGCCTGAGGCATCGCGCGCCAGCGCGGTGATGTCAGCGCTGATCTGCTGCAGAGAGCCCTTGATCTGACCACGCTCGAGCCGCAGGCGGGTGGATTCGATCAGGGTGTGGCCATTGAGCGTGCGCAGATCGCGCTGGCCCTGGAAGATCGCCTCGATTTCACTGGAGAGCTGCTGGTGCAGAGGCAGCGACCAGAGGCTGTCTGGGACGCTCTGATCGGGCCTGAGGCCGAGTGCAGCGCGAAAGCGTGCCCAGATCGGGCTGTTGTCCTGCTCGCCGTGGAGCGCAAAGCCGAGGATGAGGCGCTCCTGTTCCAGGCTGCACTCGCCGCTGCTGGCGTTGCTGGGGTCGTCCTTGGGGGCGGAGTTGCTGGGGTCGAGGTTGCTGAGCAGCGCGTCGTCGGCGGCGGGTTCCGCCTCAGCCGCGAGCTGGAGCTGCCCGTCCTGGATCACGACCGTGCCAGCGGCAAGGGCGGCATCGACCGCACCGAGCACCTGCTCGGGAAGGCTGGTGGCGGTGAGTGTGTCCATCAGGCCTGCACCCCGCTGGCTGCGTAGAAGCGACGGGCGTCCTCACGGGCGGCCAGGCGTTCGGCCTTGCTGGGGAAGCCATGCCGGGGCCTGAGGTCACCGGTGAGCGGTTCCGGCGGGAAGAAGTCCGGGTGCTGGGGACCGGCGAAGGCCGGGATGCTGTTGATCGCTGCAGCCAGACGACTGGCATGGGTGCTGGTGGGGTTGGTCTTGCTGGAGGGTTCCGGGGCTTCTTCTGCCAGGGCATGGAAGTGGCCCTTGGGGGTCAGGCCGGTGCCGATCAGCTGCTCGAAGGCGATCGCCTTGCCGCTCCACCAGCGGTTGGCCTTGGCGCCGGCCATCACCTCGGGGAGGAGGGCGAGCACCTGGCGAAGGCCGCCGAGGGCACGGATCGAGCGCTGCCGGGAGGGGGAGAGGTGCTTGAGCGGCCGCCAGGCATCGGGCTTGAGGCGGTTCCAGGAGTCGATCAGCTGCTGCTGCAGATCGGCCGTGTCCGGTTCCGGTGCCGGATCAGCTGGCGGGTCAGGTGGCGGATCAGCTGCGCTTGCGGCAGCGGTTGGCTTGGATGGCTCCTCCCCCCTGCTGCTGGTGGTGACGGGAGAGGGGCTGCTCTTTTCTTCTTCTCTGTTTGGCTGTTGTTTTTGTTTTATATGTGCACCAGGAGAGGGGTCAATATCGACCCCTGAGCGGGTTGGGTTGCGCTCCCGGAGCGGGGTTGGAGCGCGATCCCTTTGCGGGGTGAGGACGGAAGGGGAGTCCTCCCGCGGCGGGATGCCCTTGAGGAGGATCTCGGTGCCCTTGCCCTCGATCGTGCGCAATTCGATCCAGCCGAGCCGGGCGAGATTGGCGAGCTGGCGATCGATCGTCTTGATGTTGGTGCAGCGATCGAGGGCGAGCTGGCGTTTGCTGGTGGAGAGCTGCACCCGGGCCCCGGCTTTGTAGGCCAGGGCGCCATAGAGATCCAGCAGCAGCAAGGCGCCTGGATAGTTGGTATCGGCGAGCTGACAGACGTGAGCGAGCTGGGAGTTGGAGAAGTTGATCAGCATGGCTCTTGATGCGGACTCGCACAAGGTATGGGGGAGCGTTCCATGCCCGGGGACCCCTGAGGCGGGCCGATGCCCGCGAAAGCCGTGTTGTGGCCTGGATTCAGGCCTGAGCTGTCAGGTCATGTGGCGCCCCTGCACGCCGGCACACCAGCTGTAGTGTCTTGATCCGTGCAGGTACCTGTTGACATTCGAATCGTGACGGAGCCATGCTGATCCAAGAGAGGGCTCCGTAGTGATGACGATTCCTGTGCTCAGCCGCGATGGCGTCCTTGCCGACAACGAAGCGCGGCGGGAGGACGGCAAGCAGCACATGTCGGCGGTGATGATCTATTGGATCGCGCGCAACCGCTGGTCCCATCCGATTCTCGAGGAGCTGGCCACCTGGGCCCTGAACGAGGAAGGGGCGCTGCACACCAGTCAGATCTCCCACATCCGCAATGGCCGGATGCGCATGCTCGGCGTCAAGACCGTGGATGCGCTCGGTGCGATCAACCTGGGTCTGTGGATCGTACGCTATGGCGAGCCGGAGCAACTGGAGCAGCTGGGCTGCGCGCCGCTCACCCCCCGGATCGAGGAGCTGCTGGAGGGGGCTGAACCGCTGATCGACCCCCGCACCGAGCAACCCCTGACCCAGGGCGGTTTTCTGGAGCTGTATCTGGGCTATGTGCACCTGCCCGGTGTGATCGGCGGCAGTGGCGGCAGCACCGACATGGCCCAGGTGGCGGCGAACCTCGGCCCCTACATCGAGACGGTGATCCGCAACGCCAGGGTGGATTTCGTTGAGGCACGCCAGGCGTTCACCAAAGCGCTGGCGGATGAGGCCAAGGCCAAGCTGGTGGTGGCAGCAGCAGCGGGCCTGGAAGTGCTCAGCGCCGAGGAACTCACCACCAACGTGCAGGGCATCTGCGCGGGTCTGGAGCGCATCGATGGGCGGGCACGAACACCGGAAGAGCTGGTGCAGGAGCTGCAGGGCTGAAGCTCTGCATCAGCCGGGAGGGTTGCAATGCAGGCTCAGCTGTCGAGCAGCTCCAGCAACCGACCGGAGTCATCCACAAGGCGGTGCCGCTTGCCGGTGGATTCAGCCCGTCGCATGGCGACGCGATAGGCGTCGGTCTGGTTCTGCTTGCTTTGAAGGTGATGCCAGCGGCCGTGCTGGTCCTGCCATTCGATGTTGACGCTCACAAGGGGCGGTGCGGCAGGGTGGGTTGAAAAACTCTATGCGCCACGCGTCACCGCGGCCATGCCAAGGGAAATAGCAGGCTAGTAAATGCCTGGAGTTCTTGAACAGCTCCTCTGTAGATAGTGTCAAGCCGTACGACTGCGCGATCTCAGTGAAATGCTCCGGTGATGTGCATGATCTGATTCTCTCTTGCAACGTCAGGTTGCAAGCGGAGCGGTCAATAAACTCCACAAAATCTTCTGAAACAATTCTGCCGAGATCGGCCACCAGCGTGAGGCTAACAGCTGCATCGCGGGAGACAATACTCAGCATTGATGATGCAGGAACTGCAAACAGTCGGGGCTTCTCCAGTCGCGATCGCCCGATACCCTCAGCCTGCATTCGCGGTTGCATCATTGCCATGGAGCTGATCAGGTCAAGCGATGTGAACACCACGATGACTGAGGCCCACGCGCTCAACCGTGCTCCCAGCAGGCGTGAGAAGCCCGGCAGTTCATCTTTGAAGAAATTTCTGTGGGTTCGCAAGACACTCTCACCCCCTAGAGAAAGCCCTTCCAGGCAATGGACAGACGAGGACCTTGTAACTGGCGCTCGAAGGAGCAGGCAGAAGGGACCTTCAGCAAATCTGAGGCTTGCGCACGCGTAGCCAGGTGGCTACAGTGGTTGGGTGGTTGAAGTTCGGCAAACAGAGCGCTTTGCGCAATGGCTGGGGGATCTACGTGATCTCAGGGCCCGAGCGCGCGTTCAGGCCAGGATTGAGCGTCTTATTGGCGGCAATCCGGGTGACGTCAAACCCATTGGTTCTGGTGTCTCAGAGTTGAGAATCAACTACGGCCCTGGTTACAGGGTCTACTTCCAGCAAAAAGGCTCCACGTTGATCATCCTCTTGGCTGGTGGCGATAAGTCATCACAATCAAGAGACATCGAGGAAGCTCTCTTGCTGGCTCGTCAGATCACGGAGAACCGTTGATGAAGATCAAGACTCTGCCCTACGACGTCGCTGAGACACTTAGAACACCTGACGAAATGGCGGCCTATCTCGAGGCATGCATCGAGGATGCCGATGGCGATGCTGCCTTCATTGCCAAGGCTCTTGGCGATATCGCTCGTGCTCAGGGGATGACGCAGATCGCTCGCCAGACAGGACTCTCTCGCGAAAGCCTGTACAAAGCGCTGTCTGGTGATCGCAGCCCTAGTTTTGACACTGTTCTCAAAGTGATCTCCGCGCTCGGATTAAAACTGAGTGCCGGAGTTCAGGAGAAGGCTGAGGTCGTTTGAGTGCAAATGACCAAGCAAGAGTCAAGTGACTGGGAGTACTAAAGAACAGGAAAAATTCCGTGAATAGAGCATCGAAATCACTGAGTCAGTCCGTCTTGCGCCGCCTTACCAATGACGCCGTCACTACGTTTCTTGGCGAGGCGACACGCTATGAGGCGGCCGCCTGCCCCGGCCTTCAGTTGGCCTTGAGCAACGAACCGGTTGCCGATATGAACATGCTCGTTGTTGGGGCCGGCGCTGACCAAAATCGCTTCCGGGACATGGTGGATTCGTGCCTGGATCGACAGCTTCCGTTTCTCGCCATCATCTTCCCAGAAGCTGACAAGGCTCTCAACGACATCGCAGCCGATCTGGGACTGGTCTATGCGGTGGATTTTCCGATCATGGTGCGTGATGATGTGCCAATCGAGCCATCCGGTAACCCCGACGTTGAAGTTGTTTGCGCGTCCGGCGCCGAGGATGCGGAGGCAAGCGCAGATGTGCTGGTTTCAGCCTATGGCATGCCAAAAGACAGCGTACTTCGAGCGCAGCCTGCGTCCTTGTTCGATTCGACGGGCATCGATGTCTACGTCGCTCGCACCAATGGTGACCCCGTAGGCAGCGTTACATTGACCTATCACGGCGATACCTGCGGCATCTGGGCGATGGGGACGGACGCATCGCGTCAACGGTGCGGAATTGGTCTAAGGCTCCTGTCGACAGCGATGGCGCAGGCACGCAATAACCAGATCCGCCGCTTTTTCCTCGGAGCATCGCCCGCTGGTTACCGCCTTTACGAGAAGCTCGGATTCGAGACTGTCTGCACAGCCAACGTTTGGGTGTCCGGTGAAACTCACCAGGCCTAATATGTCAGTTATCGGGAAACCCAAGAGGCGCAGTCGGGCTGGGTCTCCTGCGCGCTCTGCCCCCGCTCACCTCAAACGTAAGCCTCTAAAGTCGGCCACTAATTATCAGCATTCTGCACAAATCTTCAATACGAATCATGCAGCTTGCATTCGCTTGCGCGTCATTATTCTGGCGCTCATTGGCGTCTGAGGCTTCGCATTCAGGCCCCTGGATGCTGATTAGCGGAATTCAGTGATCGCTTTCCACCCCGCCTTGACGCCAATATCCGGCACGCCTGATTCTTTGTTGATTTTCTCCATCCATTTGGTTTTCACCATCCTGTGACCCTTGAGCACCTGACGCATCCCTGCAGGCGCCTGGGCGGCCGCACACGAGGATCCTCCATCCAGGCAAGGGCTGCGATGGGCGCTCTCAGCTTGGATGCTGCAGGCTCCGAGCAGGAGCATCAACGGCAGAGCCGTGCCTGGCCTCATCGCCTCTGCTGATCCTGCTCCCAGATCCGCTCGAGGGTCTGCCGGGCCGCGTCCGTGTCGGTTTGATCGGAACTGGCGATCTCCCGTTGCCGCCAGGCGCTGGTGAGACGCCAGAACTTGATGCCTGCAGAGAGCGCCACCAGCGCCCAGGGCAGCAGCAACCAGAGGGGGTTGGCCATCACGATGCTTGTTGCGCCCTCCGGCAGCGCTTGGTCTGCTGATGCTGGCGGAAGGCCCATTGGTTGCCTTTGACCGCCATGCCGCAGTGCTCGCAGATCGTCACAGGCGTCTGTTTGTGCCAGTGGGGGCTGCGTTCACCCACCAGCTCGCGCCGGGCGGGATCGATGCCTCTGCCCTGCTGGTAGCGGGTCAGCGCCGGTGCGGTGGTGACGAACCCCGTGTCCAGACAACGGAACAGCAGGGACTGCCCCCGCAGGTTCTGGGTGTTGAAGGTCGTGGTCATCCGGATCGCCGTTGCCGCTACCCATAGTGCCTGTAGAACAGCCCTGCCGCTACTGGTGCTGACTTGTTGGTAGGCCTGTCGAGGCTGCTTGGGGCTTGCTAGAGGTTAATTCTGAACTGCATATTGAAAGGGTTTTGTCAAGACCCATGGGGCCCTCGCTTGACGGCGTCGAATCGGCGTGACAGGGAAGTCGGTGCCTGAGAGCTCTTGTTCCTGGCTACTCTGGTAGTACGACTCTGGTCATGCCTGGTGCTTGTCCTGTGGTAGCAGAGGTTCTGAGCGATTTGCATCGCTCTCATAACCCGAAGGTCGGGAGTTCAAATCTCCCCCCCGCCACCACTTGAAAGCCCCCGGGAGGTCCACCTTCCGGGGGCTTTTTGCTGATCGCCAGGAGCGCGCCTTTGCGGTGCTGGGGGGACTGCTGACCACGGTGATGGCCTGGCGATCAAGCTGGAGGCGCTGGATGGCCCGAGTGCTGCCAACAGGGCGCAGCAGTTCCGATCCGCTGGTGCATCGGCATGGGGCAGAGCTGAGGACGTGATCGATCCGGACTGCTGAACCCATAACCCTGTGGCAGCCACATCAGCTGTCATGGATCAGGTTCTGCGCATCGTCTTCTGCAACGGTCAGGTGTCGGAACGACGTGGCGATGACGATCAGGTGGCGGCCCTGTTTGCTGCTGATGCCGGAGGCTTGATCGATTACGTGATCGCCCTGGATCTGATCAGCGGCGCCTGCGCTTTTTTCACCGACGCCACCGACCACCGCTTTGACGCCGAGATCGTCCTGAAGCTTGAGTTCTGACGGGGATTGTGCCGACTAGAACATCGACATTGCTTTTATTTTACTAATTTTCTTATCGCTCAAACCCTGAAGGTCTTCTGTGGAGATCAAATTGCGTTTGACCATATCGGCCAGAACGAACAATATTTTGGCTTCATCAAATTCTGATCTGCCCTCATGGTCAAACCTCTCTGTGCTGAGAAAGTCGTGGAACTCCCAAATGGATTCCGCTGAACTGAGGGTATTCACCTGCTGTTGCAGCGTAATGATAAGGACCTCAATCGATTTCTGGTTGCCTCGCTCGAAGGCATGGCGAGCAATGACTATTTCATCTTGTGACCAGTCAGTTGCCGACATGAGAATGGAAGAGTGATGAACAGATGGTTGAACTTAAACTGCTTTGTTGGCGAGATTAAGTTTAGGAAGCTCGAACCAGGGAGCGGAAGGAGACTCGTGATGTTCGCGATGATAGCCAAAGTGATAACAGGCCGCGAATGAGACGATCGGATTGAGGGATAGGCTTCTCGGTGTTGCGTTTAAAGATGCATGATTGCTGTGTCGATGTGGCAACCAAGTGCCAACAATGAACAGTTGGAGAGAGCTCAAGACAAGTGGAAGCACGCAAAAGGTAAGCACATTGACAATTGGGGACGTGTTGACCATGCTGGCAAGCCAATAAATCGTCAACCAACCAATCGTCAACTTCATCAGTTGCGAGGAGTGGATATAATTCCCAATAAAATGGGCGTACCAGTTCATGATGTTGGTGTCGTTGTCCCTGTCTGGAGAGAAATCGGGATCGTTCTCTGTTTCCGGAAATTGGTGATGAAGGTTGTGATTACGCTCACACAAATCAAAATCAAGACCGGCGTAAAGAAACAGCATGAGGCTTCCGATCCATCGATTGGCCTCAGGCTTTCCAGCTAGCAGGCTGTTGTGCATCGAATCGTGCGCAACAATGAACAGACCCGTATGCAAAAAGGCCTTAATTGCTACAAGGACAGCAATTAGAATCGGGTGACAAGATCCCAAGTCAAGCTCGAGACCTACGGCAAGTGACCAAATCCAAGCGCCTAAAATGATGGCCGCAATGCTAAGCCCTTTGTAATTATCGACTAACGATTCACTTGCCACTCAGCTTATCTGCGCCTAGCTTGAGAAGCTCATCTGGAGATGCCAAAAGATCAATCGCGACGAAATAAATTTTATTGTTTTCGTCGAGCAGAAAACGCCAGGCAACATTCATGCCGACTTCACGGCCAAACCAGGGTGTCTCGACTTTTCCAGTCACTTTAATTTGATTGAAGCCTCCCTCTGTAGGCTCACCAAAGCCGCCGCGAGGAATCAATTTGAGGTTTTGGCAATCCCGCCTGAAAAATTTCAGAATAGCATCACGACCGATAATTGGTCTTTGGAATGGTGGTTGCAGGGCGCCATCTTCAAGAAAAAGCTCAATAAGTTGATCAAAATCATTTGCATTGAGCAGTTGCATGTAGCTCAAAACCGTTTGGTTGAACACCCCGGGAATCGTAATGATTTCACGTTCGTCTGCAGGTGTTGGAATGACAATCGGTTCAGAAACGATTTTGTCGTCATCGATATTTGGATCGAAACCCATGTCGACAACGAAATTGCGCAGCAATGTAATCTGCTGGCCTTGTTCAACTTTTTTGACAGCTTCCAATACGGAGGAAGCGTTAGCGGAGAGTTTGTATCCTTGGGGAATAGGGGCAACTTTTCCTTGTCGCATGAGCTCGCCGAGCTCATACCAGAATCCGAGTTTCACATTGACTGACCAATAGGCATAGCGGTTTGAAATCGGGCTGTTGATCTTGGAGGCAAGATCACACATGGCTTTTGTTTGTTCGTCAAAAGTCATCGCCTCGATCTCGTCGAGCGTTGGTTTCGCCAGTGCCATCCTTGCGGCTCCAGGTGCCGCCACCGTGATAGTTCGGCCCATTTCCAGATAGGCAAACCAGATGAGAGCGAGTTGATCTTCTGCGCTGAGGAGCTTGTATCGGGCTGTGATGGCGGGAACCGCGTCAGCCGTTCGCGTCTCAGGAAAAATTTGCCGTGCTTTTTCAAGCGTGAACATATGGAGCCGCCAACTGGTTGAACTGTAACACTTTATTTCTTGCTCTGGCCTGTTTGGGCGTTTTTGCCACGGCATCCATGCTGCATTTGTTAAGCGTTGCGCCGCAGGCGTTCTTGAATTCTTCCTTCGCTCGCAGCGCTTTTGTTGCGAGTGCAGTTCGATCCAGCCCCTGGCTTTGGTAACGGCGCGAACGCCACGGTGGTTGACGCCGGGTCTAAGAAGGGGATGTAGCAACAGCTACCAAGCGTTCACTCCACCACTTGCGTGGAGCGCAGTTCGATCCAGGCCAAGGAACGGGGACCTGGACTTGCTCCGAGGAACTGAATCATGACCCTGACCTATCGCGGCCAGACCGTCCAGCAGCGCCACGCTGCCGTGACGATGACCAAGCCTGCCCTGACCTACCGGGGCCAGGCCGTGGCCGAACGCAAAGGCGCAGCAACAACGGCAGTTCACCCTGCCCTGACCTACCGCGGCACGACCTACCGCAAGTGAGCGGCGCTCAGGCGCGTTGCCGCCTGAGTCAACTGCTGAGCCCCGCCTGGAGCGGGGCTTTTTTGATGGCAACGGCTGATTGCAGTGCACCAACGCACCAATGCACTGAGGTGCTGAGCAAGACAAGATGCAAGTGGGAGCGATGCCGATTCGCCGTTTTGCAAGCGACACCAGCGGAGAATCAATTGGTTAGTTTCTCTGGCGTCAAATGCCAACGACGTCATGAAGTTAGATCCGAACCAATTGCCCCGCCGCGTTGAGATTGACGTGCCTGAGCGGGTCATGGAGTGGGTGCGCCAGAAAGCTGCGGAGACGGGCCGCGATCCAGATGAGCTGCTGCTGGAGCTTCTGGATCGGGGACTGCAGCAGGAATAGAACTGAGAGGCCCACAGGGCCTCGGTCGATTGACGGATGTCTTCAGCCAAAGGCCGCGCGTTCGAGCATGTAGGCGGCAAGGTTGCTCATGGAGCGTCCCTCCTGGGTGCTGCGCTTGGCGATCTGTTCGTAGACGTGCAAAGGAATGGTGATGGTGATCCTCTGGGGAGCCCGAGCGATCAACAGGGGAGCGACGAAGTGAGACCTTGCCACTGAAGGGAAAGAAATTGGGCTTGGCGACACTGAAGGCCAGCCACCCCCTTGGTCAATATCATGAAGAAACTCTTAAAATATGCATAAAGCGCATGATTGCGTTGGTTGCTGTGTTGCTGCAGTCGATGTGGAGATCTACTAGTTCGATGCGAACGTTTGATCTTCTGCAGAGTGCAGCAGATTTTCTGCAGTAGCAGAAAAGGAAAACCCAGCCACCTGCGCATTGGCAGCCAGCCGGGTGAGGCCCTGCGGCTCAGAGCACCGAGATGGTGACGCCGAGTGTGCCCTGCAGCTTGCGGGCGATGGCATGGGCTCGCTCAGCTGGAATCAGGCGCTTTGTTTTGACGGGTTTGCCGCGCTTGCCGAGCCACTGCAGCTCATAGGGGCTGGTGCCGCCTTTGGGGACACCTGGCGCGTAGCGATGAATGCAGAGGAAACGGATCGGACAGGAGAGAGGTTGAACAGCGCAGGCCATGGAGCGGAAGTGCGAGGGACCCCACCGGTGAGGCACGGCCGCGCAACCCTCAGGCAAGGACACCCCGCAGGGGTGCATGGCTCGATCCTTGCCGGGTGAGTAGGCCCGTGGCTGGATGGGGTAAGACCTCGCGCTGCTTTGTGGGTGGCAGTGTTCAGCCAGACGCGGTTGGCTGGTCGGACCCGTGAATTCAGAAGTGGGTTCGCTGGGCCTCGGCGCTGTTGCCCCAGAGCTTGCGTTTGGCGGCCTCGGCATCGGCGATGAACAGCCGTGCTTCTGCGCGGTTGGTGCAGGTGCGTGCCCGTTCTTCCAGTTGCATCAACTGCACCAGTTGCTGGGTTGTGGTCATGACCACCTCCTGGCGTTCCTGCATCAAGGTTAACCCTGGGTTAACCCATTGGTGCACGTTGGCGCGGAGGCTGATTGGGATGGAGCTGATCAGGCGGCGTTGTGCTCCTTTTCGGTGCCATGGAAGGGGAAGGGAGCCGGTGCAATGGCGCTCTGCCGGCGCTGGGCGCGGAGACGGCCGTATTGCTGTTGCAGCAGCTCAATCACCAGCGTCGGGTGGCGATGGATGAGCTCGAGAAAGGAAGACCGATCCAGGCGCAGCAGCTGCACGGGCGTGAGCGCCCTGGCCGCCAGTTGATGGCGCTGATGCCGTGAGGCGAGATCGGGATAGGAGAAGAGATCGCCGCTGCGGCAGCGAGAGGCTGAGGCGATGTTCGGGCCATCAAGTGACACCAGGCCGCGCTCGACGGCAAAGATGGCGCGGACCGGATCGCCTTGCTGCACGATCAGGCTGCCGGTGGGTAGGAACCAGCGATCGGCACCGCTCTGTTCTGCGATCAGCTCAAGGGGTGTGGGCAGGGTGCGCTGGCTGAGAATCTCCATCGCCAACGTCAGGGACTTGATGGAGTTGTAGGCACAGCAGCGCAGCGGCGCCAGAGCCCGCTGTTGCCAGTCAGGGCTCGCTGTCGTTGATCTCCCTGAGCAGCTCCTCAAGCAGCTCGCGTTCTTCTGGTGTGGGTTGATTGCGTAGGGGTTCAGCCATGTGGAGATCATCGATCAGGCCGTAGAAGCGCACATCGAACCAGAGCAGGAACAACTCGAGTGTGAGCGGTTGGGGCCAGAAGCTCGGGTCCTCACACCAGCAGCGCAGCTCCTCCTGAAAGATCGGCTGGTAATGCTCCCGCAGGCGCTCCTCTGGGGGGCGGTCCTGATCCTGGATGGGGATCAGATAAAGCGAGGGTTCGAGATCATCGATCAAGGGCGCTTCTGGTTCCATTTCATGGGCCCAGGCCCGCATGGGTGAACGGGCGCGGACGCCGATGGCGCAACGATTCACCACTCCCATGCGCCCGTAGCTGAACCGCGCCTGTCGGTGTCCCAGCGAACCCCCTGCGCTCAACCGTAGAAACGGCCATGGCGCCCGTCAGCTGATGAGGCGACCTGCGGGTGGACCGATCAGCCCTGCAGCAAGCGATGGGGGCAGCAGGTGGTGTCGAGCGTGGCGATCACGGCACTGTTGTCGGGATGAAGGATCCGGTAGTGCCGTCCGTCGGAACAGCAACGGGTCTGGGCTTCCTGATGGGCCCAGTATTCGCTGCTGCAACGCCCTTGCTCTCGCCAACCATCGGGATGGAGAACCTGAATGACAACCATGAGGTCAGTGTTGGTCGCTTCCTCTCAGTGAAGAACGAGAGCCGGGGAATGGTATGGGATCTGCAGATCGGCTTTGGGATCAAGGCGATTGGCAGTTGATTTGGTCGTGGTTGTCACCGGTTGATGTGTGCATGTGCGGATCAGAAACTTCGTTCCCTGGTTCATTGCAAAGGGTGGCTCCATTGATCGAGCAGGTTGGAGAAGAGTCTGCGGGCCTGCAGTTCGATCTGGGGGTGCAGCCGGGACCAGTCCTGAAGCAATTGCTCCGGACCATCGGCTCCCATCGCAGCGATGACGTAGTCCCGATCCTCTTGGATCCACTGCTCCAGATTTGGACCACTCACTTCGAGATGGCATTGCAGAGCGAACGCATGCTGTGCGATGCGAAAGACCTGCTCGCGGCAGTGCAAGGAGGAGGCCAGCAATGTCGCTGAGGCGGGGAGGCGAATGCGATCGCCATGCCAGTGCAAGACGGTTTCGCTCGGATTCATGCCCCTGAGCACGGGTTCCTGCTCCGCGTTCCTGAGCCAATGAATGGCGCCGTAGCCAACTTCTTTCAAGGGCATGGGTGGTTCACCTACCCGCAGAGGTTCCACCGAGCCGCCAGCGGCGATGGCGAGGAGCTGGGCACCAAGGCAGATGCCCAGAATCGGTTGTTGCTTCTGGTGTCTGCATCGGATCCACTCGAGCTCCTGTTGCAGCCAGGGCAGGGGATCGGAGGTGCTCATCGGGCCACCGAGCACCAGGGCGATACTGCCGTGCGTTTCGGTGTGATCGGGTAGGCGATCGCCGCGATCGGTGCGAAAGACCTCAATAGCCAGGCCACGCTCCAGTGCCAGATCTGCGATGAGATCCGGCCCCTCACAGGCAAGGTGTTGGAGCACCAGCAATCGATCGGCCATCAGGGAAACGCCGAGGCCATGACTCAGCAGAATTCGGCAGGACGATGTCACTGTCGGATGAGCCGACCAGGCTTGTTTGTTGTGGTTGCTGCAGACCATGCCCGAATGGCTGGCGACGATGGATACCCAATCAGTTGGATGCCCATCGATGGAATTCGCCCTGCTCGCCGGCGTTGTTACGGCCGCTGTGTCGTTCTGCGCGCTCTGGGATCAAAAGGTTTCGCGCTGAATTCCGGGGCACACTCGGCTGCCTACACTTGTGTAGAAGGAATGAGTTGATGGCATGGTCGCCAATCGCCATCGTCCCCATGGCCATACCCAAAGGGGTATAGAGCTGATGTTTTCCCGTTACCTGTCCTCAGAAGTGAGCCAGGGTTGATGGGCCGGGCGACTCCCTATCAGCCGTCCCTGCTGCGTTTGCTCCATGGCGTGACGGCGTTGCTTGTGCCTCTGGCCTGGCTGAGTGGGTTGGTGGTGTTGATCAATCACGACGGTCGATGGGTGCAGCTGCCAGCTGTTCCTGGTGATTGGATTGATGTGCATGGAACGATCGGTGTGGTGCTGTGGCCCGTGGCGCTGCTGTTTGCGCTCTATGCCTTCACAGCTGGCCGGGCCCGACTGCGCCACCCGGCCAATGCTGCGGTGTTGATCGGGCTGCTGCTGGCGATTGGCAGCGGCAAATTGATGGACGAGGACTGGTTGCGCAGCGGTGAATTGGAGCATTGGCCTTATCGCCTGCATTGCCTGGCCTGGTTGATTATCAGTGGGGCTGTGATCTGGCACGTCGTCGATGTGGTGCGACGTGGCGGTTTGCGCTTGGCAGGTTCCATGGTGAAGTTGACTGTGCGCGACTCAGATCGTCCGCGCCACTGGCCTAAGCAGCTGTTGCAACGGCGTTAAAGCCTGTTGAGTCAGTGTTGATGACGATGGTGAGCATCGCTCACGTGAGGATGTTCATGCTCCTGTTCATCATGAACATGATCGTGGGCGTGCCAAAACGGTTCCTGATTTGCGTTCTCAGGTAACCATTCAAGTGGATGGTCGTGGTTGTGATGCAGGCTGCCGGCTTGGGGGTCATGACGGTGGCGATGGTTATGTCGTTGCAGCGCATGCCGGTGACTGTGGGTATGTTCCTCGCCAAGAAGAACCAACATGCCGATGAGCATCAAGAGTGATGCCAGCGTGATGGCAACCGTCAGCTGCACTTGCAACACAATGACCGAAAACAATGCGCCGATAAAAGGAGCCGCAGCAAACAGCACCGCCTCTCTGGCCGCTCCCAGATTGCGTAGGGCTACCAGATCCAGCCAGATCGAGAGGCCATAACCAAGAGCACCGATCAGCAGCAAGAAGGCCATTGCCGCAGGCGATGGGAACCGTTCATGCATGGCGAAGGCGAGGCCAAGCATTGGCACGGTCGCACCAAGGGATTTGATCGCTGCGATCTGGAGTGGATTGCGCAGAGAGAGTCGTTGGCTGATGGTGTTGTCGATGCCCCAGGCCAGCGTGGCCAGGGTGATCCAGGCGCCGCCTTGCCAGGTGCTGCCATCCAGTGAACCCTCCGAGAGGATCAAGGCTCCGGAGATGGTCAGAGCTGCGGCGATAACACCACGAGAGCCGATGTGTTCGCGACCAATGAGCACCGCAATCAAGAGCGTGAATACGGTTTCCAGATTGAGCATGAGTGAGCTGGATGCGGGCGACAGCAGCGTCAGTCCGTTCACCAGGGCCAATGGACCGACCACACCGCCAAGAAGGGTCAGCATCACCAGCCCACCCCAGTCGCCCCTTTGCACAGGAGTTTCTTGGGATTGCCTTGCCTTGAGCAGCTGCAGAGGACAGAGCATCAGTGCTGCTCCGCCATAGAGCAGGCCCGCGAGGGTTAAGGGAGAGCCTGTGGTGGTGAGGGTGCTGATCAATGGAGCACTGCACCCGAAGAGCACAGCAGCACTGAGACCAGCCCATTGACCTCGCGATCGTGAGGTCATTTCTGAGTTGAGACGAGATGTCTGGGGCATCACATGGGGTTCGCCAGGGATGCGAGCTCCACCAGACTGATCAAGTTCCTTCAGATGATCAAGGGCTGATGACACAGGTTTCTCCTGAGACCCGTTCAGCGCTGCGGGATGTTCAGCTCTATCGGATGGACACCCCGGAGCATGCCTGCCCCTGGGGCCTGAAGGCGGTGGCCCTGCTGCAGAGCCAGGGGATTGCGTTTGAGGATCATCCGCTGCGGAGCGCAGACGAGGTGGAGGCGTTCAAACGTTCCCACGGCGTCAGCACCACGCCCCAGGTGTTCAGCGGCCCTGAGCGGATCGGTGGCTACAGCGAACTGGCCACACGGCTGGGGGTGAAGGCGGAGGGACCGGAGGTGTCGTACACACCAGTGATCGCGGTGTTTGTCAGCGCGGCCTTGATGGCCCTTGCCCTTGGCGCGGGCGTGCGGGGCTTCATGGGCCTGGCGATCAGTCTGCTTGCGATGCTCAAGCTGATGGATGTGCCGGCCTTTGCCGCCAGCTTTCAGAAATACGACCTGCTCAGCCAACGCTGGCGGGCCTGGAGCCGCCTTTATCCAGGGGTGGAGTTACTGGTGGGTCTGGGCATGCTCATGCAACCGGCCTCTGGTCTGGATGGCCTGGTGGGCGCTGTGGCGGTGTTGTTGGGCGGGATGGGGATGCTGTCGGTGGGCAAGGCGGTGTTCATTGATCACCTCGCCCTCAACTGCGCCTGCGTGGGCGGCAACACGCGCACACCGCTTGGCGTGGTGAGTTTTGCCGAGAACCTGATCATGACCTTGATGGGTGCGGCGATGCTGCGGTGAAGACATTGACTTGATGATGGGCAGATTCATCAGCGGTGTCGAATCGCAGCGCATTTGCTTCGTCAGTCACTATCGCCATGCGAGCCCTTTAAGTTAGTTGGCTGAATGATTACATTCTTTCGCCTTTGTGCATGGCCACCACTGTCGGCTCAAGCATTCAACATGATGTTCCACTTAAAATATCGCGAGTTCTGCTAACGGTTGCTGATGTGTCGGCGAACTGTCGCTATTCAGAACGAATACCTCGACAGAACCGGCTTTTGATCGTCAGCAACCACCGTAGCCCGTTTGATGCGCCTCTGCTGATGAGAGCGATCGGTTGCCCGGTGAGATTTGCTTGTCATCACTACATGAGTCAAGTGCCACTTCTGCGCCAGATCACGCTCCTTATGGGCGCATTCCCACTTGAATCTGGACATAGTTGTCAGTCATCCTTCTTTCGCACGTCAACCAATCTTTTGTTGTCCAATCAGTTGGTGGGTGTGTTTCCAGAAGGAGCGGATCCGATGGTGAACGTCAATCCGCCCCATCACCTCAGCACGTTTCATCGAGGGTTTGCACACCTCGCCCTGAAGGCTCCGGTGGACGACCTGGCGATTCTTCCAGTGGCCATCTTTTCAAGGCAGGAAAAGCTGGCAAAGATTGCACCGCTCGCATTGTTTCGTCGTTTCGATCCATCGGAAGCACTTTTCCAAAATGAAGGTTGGCATGCTGCGGTTATTTATCGCCATGTTGACATTGCTTTTGGCAGGCCTCTGATGATTGATAGGGAAGTGAAATCCCGTTATCGAGGTTGTCACGGAGCTTCTATTGTGAGGGAGATCACTGAGGCTTGTCGGGGTCAGATTGCTGATTTTCTAACTCGCAAAAACTGTTAATTTCTGAGTTTATGGCCAGCAATTCAAATTATTTGCGGTTGACTAATTTGACGCAAGCGACATCATCTCGGCCATTGTTTGTGTTTTTGCCGGGTATGGATGGCACTTGCTTTTCCTCGCAATCACAAGCTGTTGGCCTTGGTTCTAGTTTTGATGTCCGAGGTCTTTTTATTCCCCCGTGCGATCGCTCGGGATGGAGCGAGCTGACCGAAGAGGTAGCCACACTGATTCGATTGGAGCAATCTCTACATCCCGGGCAAGCCACCATAATTTGTGGTGAATCGTTTGGAGGTTGTCTTGCCCTAAGTCTGGTGTCGCGATTTCCAGATCTCTGTAATCAGCTGATTTTGGTCAATCCTGCTTCTTCAGCCAGTCAACAGCCATGGATTAGTTCTTTCGCTTTTCTGGCTGAGCTGTTGCCAGCGACGTTCTACAAACTTTCGACTTTCAGTCTCCTTGATCTATTGATTGCATCCCACAGGGTTCGCAAGCCGATGAGGCAGAAATTGTTGTCTGTCATGCAGGCTGTTGGCCCTCAAAATGCCGCCTGGAGGTTGTCATTGCTGAGCAAGTTTGATGTCGACGACTTTGTCATTGATCGTCCGCCGCAATCCATTTTGATTCTGGCTTCCGGCGCTGATCGTCTTCTCCCTTCCAAGCGCGAAGCGTCGCGATTGTCACAACGTTTTCCGAGGGCAACAACCGTGTTGCTCCCTGAGAGCGGACATGCCTGTCTGCTGGAGGATGAGATCGATTTGTCTGCCATCCTCAAGGGTCTTGATCGATGATCTGACCGAGACTCGATCGTTCAGATCACCCACTCCTATGGAACGCAATCAATCTGAATCAGCATGGTGATCAATCGATCGAAGAGGTATCAAGCAACTCCTGATAGCTCTGACTCCGTCTTGGTGTTCGCTGCCAAGGATGCTTCCAGTCGAGACTGCTGGGCTTCGAGGTCGGGCGCAAAACGACGCAGGATTAACTCATCAAGAGCAAATCGGCCAGGACCTGAGGCTAGCAATGACGCTGAAGCTGCAAAATAAAGACCAAGCAGCTCCAATAGGTAGATGTTGAAGCCGTTGATGGCGATTGCGTGATAAATGGCAACGCTGATTGTTCCCAAAATCGCAAGTGCTCCGAATCGGGTCAACAATCCGAGAATGAGAAGCCAGCTCCCGACGATTTCGGAAAAGGCAGCGATGTAAGAGAGTACAATGGGGAATGGCAGATGCAAGGGGCGGACGAAAGCGTCAGCAAAATTCTCGATATTCGCGAGCTTTTCATAGCCGTGATGGATCAAGAGCATTCCTGTGACCACCCTCAGCACAAGGAGCCCAAGGTCAAGAAGGAATGGCTTTGAAAGAATGATGCGAAGCATGAAAAGACTCTTGCGCTTTACAAAACTTAAAGGCAGTGTGGTCGTGGTCGCGAGCTACGCCGCGATGGCAATGCGAATTGAGCAGAACTACCTAGCCCGATAAGGATCCGATGACGTCTCTGGGCGTATCCGCCGAAACTTGCCCGAATTCGCTTCTGGCGGCAGCGTGGATTCACCTCTGGGGTTGCCCCCGCATGAGCTGGCAAGAGTTCGATCCCCTGGTGGACGATGCCGAGAGCGATCGGGAGCTCCGCTGGCTGTTGCGTCACCACCGCAGCGCAGAAGACCAGGTTCTGGCGGTCAGCAAGCTCGGTTTCCGGGTGCTCTGGCCGAATGAAAGCTCCCGGGTGTGCATCTCCGATTCCAGCCGCACGGACGCCGAGCTGCAGGTGGAGCTGGACTTGCGCCACTCCCACCCCCGCGCGCTTGATCTGGTGGTGGAGCGAATCGAGGTGGTGCGCCGCTGAGGGCGCAACAAGAAACGTGATGGTCAATCCCGTCTGGTTACTGCTGCCCTGGGCACTGGTGGCGCTCTCAGCCGGGGTGAAGATCTGGCGTCTCACCAGTCCCTGGCGACAGCGGGGGATGGCCAGCTCTGATCAAACCGACATGAACGCGGCCCGGCAGACCCTCGAGCGGATCTGGGAGCAGGATCAGCAGAGGAGATGAAGGCATGCATTCCCTGCTCTGGGCAAATCGTTGGGGACCTGCTCCGCCTTTGGCCAGCAACCGATTGACGAGCAGCAGTTCATTGCTGCTCGTAATCAATCACACTCGCGGATCTCTGATCGGTGTCCACCAAGCCGGGGGAAGCCCACCCTCATCCGTCAGCCGTGATTACTTGCAGCTAAAGCGTGCGTTTTCAATGGGATGGGACCCATTGGGAACGTCAAGAACGCACTCAAGACGGTTGCCGACCGGGTAATGACTTGACGAGCCAGCGAGGTAAAAGGCGAGTGATGCGACGGCAGATACAGTAAGTAGCGCAACGAGGAAAGCTGAGAGATGCATGGTCGTATTCGTGAGAAGTGTGTGGTGATCAGCGATAGGTGGGGGTGATCCGGATGTGATCTACCCATTCGCAGTCCATATGGGCCGATATGGCTTCCGTATAGATCTGCTGGGTTTGGTTGCCGACTTGGATGAACCCTGCGTGTTGCGCTGATTGAGCAGGCACTGGTGTGCACTGGCGGGTTTGGATGTGAGTCATGGTCTGTGCCTGCGCAGGTACAGCAAAGGTCAGGGTGGTGAGGAGAGGAAGGAAGAATGTGCTGAGGTTCATGAGTCAGGGAATGCGTGCAGGGTTCCCCCTTGATGCATTCATCGTCGGCCGTGGCTATGACGTTCTCCATCACCTATCAAGGGGATTTGTTTGCAGATATCCACTCCCCCACATGGGGGATGTAAAGCTCTGGCTATGCGCTTTGAGCCTGCAATCTGGTGCACTGGCAGAATGTCAGTCTTCAGGTCAAGAGAAGTCAGCAACGTGCTCGCTTGCAGGCACGAGCTATGGCCAGGCGCCTGAGCCCCGGACTCCCTGTCGCATTGGTGGCGCTTGAAGACCCTGATGGGCAGACTGAGTCGATGGACCTCACCCCCAATATCCCAGTCTTGATCTCTGGACTGCCCCAGGTGGCCGACCTGATGCAGGGCAGCAGCACCTTGGCCTGTATTGGGAGTCGTGCCTTGCTGTCCCTTTTTGTTTGCGCTGCGCCTTTCCCTGAAAGTATTGTTGGGGCAGTCACCACAGAAGGAGAGGCTCTCTCCCTGTTAGAGCAACACAAGCCTGCCTTCCTTTTTGTGACCGAATCGCTGGAGAAAGGCAACGGCTTATCGCTAGTACATCGCGCTCACCAGCTGCAACCAGAGCTGCGCACGCTGCTGATCTTGTCGAGCGATCGCCATGAGCGCCTACAGCAAGCAATTGACTACGGCTGCAATGGAGTCGTGGTTGAAAACCGGCTCGCAGAGGGTTCCATGGTTCATGCCATCCGTGCCGTCGTGGGCGGCGGCATCTACTTCGATAGAGTTGCCGTTGGGGCACTGAGATCAAGTGGCCGGGGAGAAATATCTGAACCCGTCGAGCCTTTGAGTCAACGGGAATTGGAAATCTTGCAGCTCGTTCTTCAGGGCTACACCAATAGAGAGATGGCCGACGTCCTAACCGTGTCAGCTGAGACAGTGAAAACTCATATGAGCCATATTCTTTCAAAGTTGCAGGCTAAAGATAGAACCCATGCCGCTGTCATTGGACTGCGCCGTGGACTGGTGAGCTGGGTTTAAGCGGAAGCATGATGCGCCATCAGAACCTCTGGGTGATTGTGGGATCCATCGACAACCAACTGACGATGATGCTCACCAGGTTATCCGCGGTGCTGAAATGTTGATTTTTAATGGCAGCCTGAGCAGTCCCCTTTGAGGCTTCTACCTTCATGCGCGCGATGCAGGCTCTGATGCGCTTGCTGATGCGTGTGATGCTTTCTGTCTCTGCTGCCATGGCAAGAGTTCGAACGCCTGGTGAATGATGTCGAGAGCGATCGTGAGCTCCGCTGGATGTTGCGCTACTGCCTCAGTTAGCGGTGACCGGTTGGAGCGTGTTCGACGCCCGATGATCGCAACTCTCGATGGTCCTTGAGCCAGGCACTGACGCATTGCACGCAGGCTTCCGTCGATTCGTAAGGCAATACATTGCGGCCCGGGATGGTCTCGATCGCCGCAGCAGGCAGCTTCTGCCGATAAGTGGCGAGGCGTTGATCCACGTCGTCCCAGTTGCGTGAGCGGCCGATGCCAGTTGCTGAGCGGCCGAACACTACCAGCAATGGAAGGCTCAGCTGAGTGAGTTGGGGTTCCCAGTCACGCCGCCAGAACCCCGCCAGAAACGAATACACGGCCCATCGGGTCTCCATGGCGCGGGATCCCTGCCTGAGGGTTTCCAGCCACTCCTCATCCACCGCGTCGGCATCGGCAAACAGGTTCTTTTTGGAGAACGACTGCAGAAAACTGCGTCGCCTCGCGTAGCGATAGAAGATGTTGCCGATGGGGCCTTGGAACAACCAGCGCCAGAGCCGCTGGGAGCGTTCAATCGGGAAGGGTTCTTGCAGCACTCGCCAGCCCGGCGGACTGATGGCCACCAGGCCGCTCACCGATTCCGGGGCCTGCTGCATCAGGGCCAGGGCGATGGGCAGAGAGCTGCCCTGGGTGACGAGCACCACTGGACCTGCGTTGCGCTGCTTGAGCAGAGTGACCAGTGGTTGCGCCCAGTCGTTAGGTGAGAGCGGTGCCGTGGAGTAGGGCGCGTTGCCGCATCCGATCAGATCGGGAGCCAGCAGTTCAGTGTTAGGACTTTTTCTGTGCCAGCGCTGAATAAAGCGATCCCAGAACCGTGAGGAGAGCCCCACTCCGATCGGATGGATCAGCAGGAGCGTGGGTTCCTTCTGGTGATCGGCCGATGTCATGCAGCTGTGGGTTCCGGGGTGTCCTGGTCTGGGAAGTGAACGACCAAAAGGGGTTCGTCGGTGAGATCACCGTTGGCGTTGAGCAGTTCCGGGTGGGTGGTGCGCAAGCCAGTGCGGTCTGTTGTCCGAGAGTGCTGGTGACCTCTCGCTGCTCCGGTCTGACCTGCCATCAAGCGGAAGGCCTGCAACAGAAGCACCAGACAACAGGAGCCATAGAGGAGGGGGAACAGGCTGGTCAACATGGATCAGCCCTTTTGCTTGAGCGAGGGAAGGTCGGTTGGTTGGGCCAGAACGTAGGTGACGGCAGCCGTGATCACCACCGAAAAGACAACCATGCCCAGAATGAAAGGAGTGTAATCCGTCACGAGATCAAGCATCTGCAATAAATCGTAACGCTTTGCGAGGGCTGCTGCGTTGGTGCGGCCGGGCATTGGCCAGATCCTGCGATTCAGGCTCCACCGTGTGGATCGCTTTCAGGTGCGGGCTTGGTCATGATTTGGTAGAGCCTGTAGCCACCCCAGCTCCAGACTATTGACCAAAGCACAAAGGTGATGGCGGTACCAAGTTGGCCAGATTCCAGAGAATAAAGGCCAGCATGGATCAAGCCGGCATCAATCAAAGAACCACCGATTCCCCACCCGAGCACCCAACTGAACAGAAAACCAATGGCTTGCAGATTTCCGGTCATGCGAGTGCCTGGTTGTAGCGACGGTTCACCTCAGTCCAGTTCACCAGATCCCACCAAGAACTGATGTAGTCGACCCTGCGATTTTGGTACTTGAGGTAGTAAGCATGCTCCCAGACATCGAGGCCGAGCAGCGGCGTACCGTTCTCGATCCCAGGTAGGTCCATCAAGGGATTGTCTTGGTTGGCCGTGCTGGTGATCGCCAGGCTTCCGTCGTCGGTGCAGATCAGCCAGGCCCAGCCAGAACCGAATCGGCTGGCGGCAGCTTGCGAGAATTGCATTTTCATCGCGTCCAGCGACCCAAAGCTCGAGGTGATTGCTGCTAACAGGTCGTCTGATGGCGTGCCGCCCTCACCAGGTGGTGCCATCACTGCCCAGAATTGGCTGTGATTCCAATGGCCACCGCCGTTGTTCCGCACTGCGAGCGGAAAGTGGGACATCTGACCCTGGAGTGTCTCGAGATCCAAGGATTGCAAGGCAGGGTTGGCTCTGATCTGGCCATTCAGATTGCTCACATAGGCGGCGTGATGGCGATCGTGATGGAGCGTCATGGTGTCTGCATCGATCGCCGGCTCCAGGGCTTCCACTGGATAGGGCAATGGGGGAAGGCTGAATTGGGCCCAGGCCGGTGCTGCAACGGCAACCAACGCCAGAAGTGTTAGGCAGCACGTGCGAATCAGGCGCAACATGAACGGGCAAGCGCAAGTGGCTCCAGCCTGACGGATACCTCGGCTTGGCCGCTGTGGCCCATTCGTGCCGATGCTTGAACTTTCCTCCGTGGGCTGACATGTAGAACGGGCTCTGGCGCTGTTGTTGAGCGGTGGATCTGCGGCCCTGGGAGGCGATCGTGGTGGGCTCCGGCGCCACCGGTGGTGTGGCCGCCCTCACCCTGGCCGAGGCCGGTGTGCGGGTGTTGGTGATTGAGGCGGGGCGCTCGCTATCTGCGCGCGATGCCCTGGGCTTTGAACCGCTCAACAGCCTGCGCCGCTTCAGCGCCCTCAGCAGCGGACGACAGCAACGCCAGGCTCAGCATCCCGGCTACTGGAAGCACAACCCCCAGCTGTTCATCGACGAACAGGAGCACCCCTACAGCCATCCGGCCGAGCGTCCGTTTCTCTGGACCCGGGCCGATCAGGTGGGTGGCCGCAGCCTCACCTGGGGTGGTATCACGCTGCGGCTCTCAGACGCCGATTTTCAGGCGGCCGAACGGGATGGCGTTGGCAGCAGCTGGCCGATTCGCCACGCCGATCTCGATCCGCACTACACCGCCCTGGAGCAACGGCTCGGCGTATATGGGCAGCGGGATGGCTATGGCCAGGTTCCCGATGGCTGGGCCCAGCAGGCCTTGCCCTCCACCCTCGAGGAACAGCGCTTTGCTGCCGCCGTGCGTGAGCAGCACGGCTACCCCTGGATGCCCTCCCGTGGCTTCGCGGCCCATCCAGCCCAAGCCAGGAAGCGTTGGCCCAGCTCCAGCAGCCCCGGAAGCACCCTGCAGGCCGCTCTGGCGACAGGGCGTGTGCAGCTCCTCAGTGAGCACCGCGTCGAGCGTTTCGAGCTCAACCGCCATCACGACCGCGCCGAAGCGGTGATTGCGATCGATCGGGCCACAGGCCAGCGGCAGCGACTGGCGGCCCAGCAGATCGTGCTTTGCGCCTCCACGATCCAGACCCTGCGTCTGCTGTTGCAGTCAGAGGAACAGGCGGCTGAGGGTCGCGGCTTCATCGATCCCTCCGGACGACTCGGCGTGGCCCTGATGGATCACGTGTCGACCTGCCGCTTCTTTGCCATGCCGGCAGCAACGCCCGCCGATCCAAGTGCTCCCGCCACGACCCCGGCGGAGCTTTCCGGCGCCGGCAGCTTTTTTCTTCCTTTCGGTCATGCGCTGCCCGACACCAGCGCCGCCCGGCCCCTGCGGGGCTATGGCCTCTGGGGCGGCATCAATCGTTTCGATCCGCCCGCCTGGCTTAAACGGCAGCCCGAGTGCCGGCTCGGGTTCCTGATCGGCCACGGTGAGGTGCTTCCGGATCCGGCCAATCGGGTCAGCCTTGAGGGGCCCCTCGATCGCTGGGGCAGCCCCACCGTGCACATCGACTGCCGCTGGCGCCGCAATGAAGAGGTGATGACCCGGCACATGGAGCAGACGATCGCCGCTGCGATCGCTGCAGCCGGCGGCACGATGTTGCCCCTGGTTGATCTGGTCAAGGCCCCTCTCATCGAACCGCTGCTGCGGCAGGCGGTCGCTTTGACCGATGGGGCTGCCCCCCCCGGCTACTACATCCATGAGGTGGGCGGGGCGGCGATGGCGGCCAACGAAAGCGAGGGTGTCGTGGACCCCTGGAATCGGCTCTGGCGTTGCCCCAATGTGCTGGTGGTGGATGGCGCCTGCTGGCCCAGCTCCGCCTGGCAGAGCCCCACACTCACGATGATGGCGATCACACGCCGGGCCTGTCTGGCGGCGCTCAGGCCTGGGAGCGACTGAACAGGTCGTCGAGGTAGCGCTCCGTCACGGCGCGATCACTGCAACCGTTCTGGAACAGAAAATGGGCCAGGGCGGAACTCATCAGCCGGTATTGATCCCAGTGGGGGTGGTCGCCGATGAACTCCTTCATGCCGCGATAGAGCACCTCAGGGATTTCCGCTTCCATACTCACGTAGGTGGGTGCGTTCTCGGCCGCAGCCGATCCATCCACACAGCGTTCCAGATGATTCCGATCCATTGAGCGCCTCTGGCGTCAGCACGACATGACCCCAGTAGGAAGCCACAGAACGGTGCGGGGCGTCAAAAGCTGACGCAATCGATCAACATCCCACGATCTCAGGCGAGACTCAAGCACCACATTGGGGCTCCTTGGCCGTCGAGTGGTCCGCAACACGTTGGCTAAGTCGGTTCAGGGCGATGTCAAGCCGAAGTGAATACCGATCCTGCATTTCACAGCCGCAGCACCGCTGAAGCGATGTCAACCCCCGACCTGGGGAAAACGCTGCACAGGCTGTGGAAACCCGGCGCAAAACCGTTGGCCCCGCGAACCGATAAGCCCTGCTAATGGGAGCGAGTCTCGCGAGACCAGGTCGGGAATGAGAAGTATGAGGGGGTGGGAATCACCGGTTTCTTTCAGCTTTCTGTCGCGTTCCTGTTACCGGCGGCGTTGGTGGGTCCAAGCGTGCTCGGCCCGAGGGGATGGGCCGCGTGGGGATAGGGATGGTGGCCATGGCTGTGCTCGTGTGCATGGCTGTGGCCACCCAGGGGGATCGGGATGCCATCGGGCTGGCAGGCGCCGGTGCATTCGCGCTCGCACAGGTCGCAGCCCTCCGTGAGGCCCTCCACGTGATGGTGATGGCTGGCCTGGGCCAGGCCCACCTCCGCCTCGAAGCCCAGCACCTGCGCTCGGTATTTGCACAACGAGCAGTTCATCACCGCCTCGCCGCCCAGCACCTCCTCCAGTCGCTCCAGGAAGGTGTCGAGCACCAGGGGGTGATCGCCGAGATAGGGCGCCGAGAGGAACTCGATCTCGGGGTGATCGGCGGCCACCTTGTCGGTGTGCATTCGGATCCGGCTCACCAGCACGCCGGAGAAGAGGAAGTAAGGGAACACCACGATGCGGCGGAAGCCCAGGCGCACCAAATGACGCAGGCCCGGTTCCACCAGCGGGAAGGTGACGCCGGAATACACGGTTTCACCCCAGCCGAAGCCGAACCCCTCCACCAACATCCGCGTGACCTTGGCCACATTCGAGTTGGCATCAGGATCGGAGGAGCCGCGCCCCACCACCACCAGCAGCGTTTCCGCCAGGGGCACAGCCGGCGCCGCCTCCAGGGTCTCCCGAATCCGGGCGCCGGCGGCGGCGATCATCAGCCGGTCCACTCCCAGCTCCCGTCCGTAGTCGATCGGCAGGTTCCACTCGGCGCTGTAGGTGTTCAACACCGAGGGGATGTCGTTTTTGGCATGGCCCGCAGCGAAGAGCATCGCCGGCACGGCGAGAACCCGCTGCACGCCTTGTTCCCGTAAGCGATCGAGGGCATCGCGCAGGATCGGTCGGGCGAATTCGAGGTAGCCGTGTTCCACCGGAATCCCCGACAGCTTCGGGCGCAAGCCTTCGGCCAGCTGGGCGAATTCCTCAACAGCCAGTTTGTTGCGGCTGCCGTGGCCGCAGATCAAGACCCCATAGCCCTTGGCCTTCAGTTCCGATAACGATGGGATCACAACGGGAAAGTTCCTGATCTGACCCTATCGCCATAACGCCATTGCCAGAACTTGAGCCCCGTCCCGGTGATCTTTCCAGTTGCTTACGCGACTGGAGCGGGCCGACCCCTTTGCTGGTGCGCAGCGGCGGCACCTCGAGCCGTTCCCGTGATCCAGTTCTGTGGAGCCTCGATCTGCGGACCCACTGCCGCGAGCTGCAGCTCAGTGATGACGGCCACAGGGTGCGCGTCGGCGCTGGCGTGACGATGGCGGAGCTGCAACGGCATCTGGCCCCAGCGGGACGCAGTATTCCCACCGGCCTTTCCGGCCTGCCGGGAGCGGGCTATCTGCTTACTGGAGGCATCAGTCCACTCAGCCGCAGTCAGGGTCTGGCGATTGATCGGATCCTCGCTTTGGAGGGGGTGTGGGGCGATGGGGAGCCGTTGGTGCTCACGGCAGAGCAAAGCACCAGCGCTGATGGCCATGCCTCAGACGCCTGGCGGGGTCTGCTCGGGGCGGCGCCGTTTCTGGCGGTGGTGAGCGCCATCGAGCTGCGAACCACACCACGCCAGCCCCTCCAGATCGCCCGTGCCCTGGTGTCGCCCGATCAGCTGGCTGAGTGGATTCAGCGGGCGGAGACCTGGCCGGATGGCCTCAGTTTGCAGTGGTTCTGGTCGGAACGGATCGAAATCCTGCTGGTGGCGATCGAGGTGGATGCCCCGTCGGTTCAGGCCTGGGCCGCGTGTCAACCGCAGCTCGCGCGCCTCCCCGGCGCCGTGGTGGAGCGGATCGATGGGCTGGAGGCCTTGCCGCCGTTCGGGGCGTTGGCCCGTTGCCCACTCCAGAGAGCGCCAGTGGCTCAGGAAGTGCTCGGTCTGCTGGCGCCCGCCTGGGGGGCGGCCACCCCGGCCCTGATCCAGGTGGCACGGCAAGCGATGGCGCAACGGCCGGATCCCGGTTGTGCCCTGGCAAGCCAGCAGCTGGGGGGCGCGACCGCCCGGGTGCCTGCCACCGCGACTTCCTTTGTGCATCGTCAGGCGATCTGGAAACCCTGGATCACCGCCGCCTGGCCCGCTGCCGATCCAGCGGCGCGGCAGCGCAGCCTGGCTTGGCTGCTGCAGCTGCGGGATCAGCTTCGGCCCCACTGCCCCGGAGTGCACCTCGCCCAGCTCCATGACCATCTGCCCTGGCATGGCTGGGAGCTGAAGGCCGCCTTCGGCGACTGGCTTCCCGGTTTGCGACGCCTGAAAGCGCAGCACGATCGCCACCGACTCCTGCCAGGGTTGTGAGATACGGTCGCCGCCAGATGCGGCGGCACTCCATGCGGCAGTGGTTCAGCAATCCAGGCCCGGAACTGCTCTCCGGCCTGGTCGTCGCCTTCGCCATGATCCCGGAAGCGATCGCCTTCTCCGGCATCGCCGGTGTGGATCCCCAGGTGGGCCTGTTCGGTGCCTTCTGCCTCTCGCTCACCATTGCCGTGGTGGGGGGACGCACGGCGATGATCACCTCGGCGACCGGCTCTACTGCCCTGCTGATGACAGGCCTGGTGGCGGCAGGCAATGCCCGCGGTGAGGGGTTGGGGCTGAGTTATTTGTTGGTGGCCGGCCTGCTCACCGGCGTGTTTCAGATCCTCTGGGGCTATCTGCGCCTGGCGTATCAGATGCGCTTTGTGCCCCAAGGGGTGCTCAGCGGCTTCGTGAATGCTCTGGCCCTGCTGATCTTCCAGGCCCAGCTTCCCCAGCTCGGCCTCAATCTCCATTACGGCGAGGCTCAGGCGGCGGATCACGCCTCAACCCTGTTGCCCCACGGCAGCCAGATCCCGATTGTGTGGCTGCTGGTGATTCTCGGCCTGGTGATCATTTATGGCCTGCCTCGGCTCACCCGGCTCGTGCCCTCCCAGCTGGTGGCGATCGTGGTGCTCACCGCCTTGAGCATCGGCTTCCGCCTCGACATCCCCTCCGTGCAGAGCCTCGGCCAGCTGCCCAGCGGCCTGCCCAGCTTTCAGCTTCCCTTCGGTGCCCTCAGTGATGGACGGGTTCCCCTCAATCTGGAGACGTTCGGTCTGGTGTTACCGACGGCCCTGGCGATTTCCCTGGTGGGGTTGATGGAAACCTTCCTCACCCAGGACATCCTGGATGAACGCACCGACAGCAATTCCAACAAAAACGTGGAAGCGCGTGGTCAGGGCATCGCCAACATCGTGTCGTCGCTGTTCGGTGGGATGGCCGGCTGCGCCTTGGTGGGTCAGTCGGTGATGAACATCGAGAACGGTGGGCGCGGGCGCCTCTCCACTCTGGTCTCAGGTCTCAGCCTGATGGCGATGATCCTGTTGGCACGCCCCTGGTTGGAGCAGATCCCCATGGCGGCACTGGTGGCCGTGATGATCAGCATCGCCGTGAGCACCGCCGACCTCAACGGATTGCGTCAACTGGCGCGCATCCCCAAAAGCGACACCTCCGTGATGCTGATGACGTTTGCCGTCACCATGCTCACCACGCCGCACAATCTGGCCCTCGGGGTGCTGGCCGGTGTGGCCCTGGCGGCCATCCTCTTCAGCCGCAAGGTGGCGAAGGTGATCCGCGTGGATGTGGAAGACCTCGGTCCGGACGAGCGTCGTTATGTGGTGAGCGGTCAGCTGTTCTTCGTGAGCAAGGTGTATTTCCTCCAGGGATTTGATGTGCACACCCATCCCGCCCGAATCACGATCGATCTCTCCGCAGCCCACATCTGGGACCAGACCGGCGTCGGCGCTTTGAATCAATTGATTCGCAAGCTCGAGCTCGGTGGTTCCACCGTCACGGTGGAGGGGATGAACGCAGAGAGCCTCAACCTGTTCGAGCGGATCGGCAGCCAGGCCCAGGGGGCCCACGGCTGACTCCGCGCCAGCTGCATCAGCGCTTCTGCGGCGGTTCGGGGGTGTCGGAGGGCTTGAGGAGAACGGCCACCGTTCCCGCCACGATCACCAGAATCAGCAGGCCACCGCCCAGCAGGGGAAGGGTGAGATCGGCATCCATGGCGGTGCGGCAACGATCCTCATGCTGACGCCCGATCCGGATCAGCGGGACTGCTGCATCAGCGCCAGGCAGCTGAGCAGGTCTTTGCGCATGCCCTTGAGACGCTTGCGGATCTGTTCATCCTTCGGTTTGGCCTGCACGTAGCGCTCGGTCACATCCACGCCGATGCTGAGCACCAGACAGAGGGTTTCCACATCGCCGCTCTGGGCAGCCCGCTGCCCGGCGCCATCACGAATCACCTGCAACAGCGCCATCTTGTTGTTGTAAAGCTGGCGATCGGTGGCTTCCCAGGCGCGCACCTCGATCGGTGTGCCAAGGCTGAGGGCCATCCCCACCAGTCCTGCGGTCCAGGGCCAGTTCTGCGTCACGATCCGCCCCGACACGATTGCGCGGAACTTAGGGAGCTTGGCGCCGTTCTGCCATCCTCTCCTCAGCGAGGAGGTTGGAAGCCATGGCCAAGCGTCGCCCCATGGCCCTGCTGCTGGGTCTGGCGCTGCTCGCGGGCTGCGCCACCCTCGGTGAGGGCGGCGCCTCACGGCTCGATCTGATCCGACAGCGCGGCAGCCTGCGCTGTGGCGTCAGCGGCAAGATTCCTGGCTTCAGCTTCCTGCAGACCGACGGCAGCTATTCCGGTCTTGATGTGGATCTCTGCAAGGCGTTTGCGGCAGCCTTTGTGCCCGGAACCGGCGCTGTTGACTATCGCCCGCTGACGGCACCGGAGCGGTTCACGGCCCTGCGCACCGGGGAGATCGATCTGCTCTCGCGCAATACCACCATGAACCTCAGCCGGGATGCGGCGGGCGGCAATGGCCTCAGCTTCGCCCCCGTGGTCTTTCACGATGGCCAGGGTTTGATGGTGACATCAGGCAGCGGCATCAACCGGCTGGAGGATCTCCAGGGGAAGAGCATCTGCGTGGGCTCTGGCACGACCACCGAGCAGAACCTCAACGATGCGTTTGAAGCCAGGGGCATCGCCTACACACCGATCAAATACCAAGACCTGAACCAGGTGGTGGCCGGCTACCTGCAGGGTCGTTGTCAGGCGATGACCTCCGATCGCTCCCAGCTCGCAGCGGCCCGGTCCGGATTCGCCGATCAGGGCAACCACCGGATCCTTGAGGAGGTTCTGAGCAAGGAGCCCCTGGCTCCCGCCTCAGTGGGCGGCGATCAGCGCCTGGCCGATGCGATGCGCTGGGTGGTGTACGCCCTGATCACCGCCGAGGAGCTGGGCATCACCCAGGCCAATGTGCAGGAGCGCTATACCGAAGCGCAGCGGCGCCCGGAACTCACCCGGCTGCGGCGGTTCTTCGGGCTCGATGCTGGCCTGGGCGAGAAGCTCGGTCTGCGCGACGACTTTGTGGTGCAGGTGATCCAGGCCACCGGCAACTACGGCGAGATCTATGCCCGCAACCTCGGACCTGACAGCCAGGTGCCGATCTCCCGTGGCCTCAATCGTCTCGGGAGCGATGGCGGTGTGATGGTCGCCCCTCCCTTCCAATGAGCGCTCCCATGCCTGGGCGACGTCGCTGGTGGCTTCAGGCCCTGGTCGTTCTGGCGGCCCTCACCCTGCTGGGGCTGCTGGTGAACAACCTCACGGTGAATCTGATCCGCACCGGCCTTGGCCTCAGTTTTCATTGGTTATCGCGGCCGGCGGGTTTTGCCCTGGCTGAGCATCCTCTGCCCTACGCCCCATCCGACAGCTACGCCTGGGCTCTGCTGATGGGGTGGCTCAACAGCCTCAAGGTGATCGTGGCCGGTCTGATCCTGGCCACTCTCCTCGGGGTGAGCGCTGGGGCTGCCCGCCGCAGTGCCAATGCCCTGCTGCGCTGGTTGGCGGCGCTCTATGTGGGCCTGATCCGCCAGATCCCCCTGCTGCTGCAGTTGTTGTTCTGGTATTTCGTCGCCTTTCTCGGTCTGCCCCCCGCCTCGGAACCCCTCAGCCCGCTGCCAGCGCTGCTTCGCCTCTCCAACCAGGGCATCGAGCTGCTCGGCGTGCCAATGAGTGTGGAGTTCAGTGCGGTGTTGGTGGGCTTGTCGGTGTTCAGCGGGGCGGCGATCGCCGAGGTGGTGCGGGGCGGTCTTGATGCGGTGCCCAGGGGGCAGTGGGAGGCCTTCCGCAGCCTCGGGTTGCCGGAAGGGTTGGGCCTGCGTCGCGTGATCCTGCCCCAGGCCCTGCCGGCGATCCTGCCCGGACTGAGCAGCCAATATCTCAATCTCGCCAAGAACAGCACCCTGGCGATTGCAGTCGGTTACGCCGATCTCTACGCCGTCAGCGATACCACCATCACCCAGACAGGCCGGGCGATCGAGGGATTCCTGCTGCTGTTGCTCAGCTTTCTTCTGCTCAACCTGCTGATCAATGGCGGCATGCAACTGCTCAACCGGGTGGTCGTGAGCGGACGGCACCACCCCTAAGCTGCGGCCGTTCTTTCCAGAAAGGTCATGGGATCCCGTCGGATCGCTGCCGTGCTGCTGATCGTTGCCGCGATCGCCGCCATCCTGCTCCCCTTTGCGTCCGGAACGCTGCTCACCATCGGCTTGGGCGGTATCGCCTTCGCGGCCGGCATCGGTCAGTTCCTGCGTCTCGGTGGAGAAACCGGCCTGCAGGCCCGCCTCTTCCGCGTGCTCACCGGCCTGCTCTACTGCGGCGCCGCCATCTGGGTGTTGATCGATCCGATCGACAGTGAAATCAGCCTCACCCTGTTTGTGGGCGTGTTGCTGCTGGTGGAAGGGGTGATGGAACTGGCGGTTGGAGCCACCGCAGCGGTTCCTGCCGCTGGCCTGGCGGTGCTCGATGGTGTCGTCACGGCGATTCTCGGACTGCTGCTGGTGCTCGAGTGGCCCACCGACAGCCTCTGGGCCCTGGGCACCCTCTTCGGTGTGGGTCTGTTCCTCTCCGCCCTCAATCTGTTCCAGTCCCCCACCCCCAGCGGCGGCGCCAGCTGATGGGGCGTTGGCGCCATTTCCGGCGCCATCTGCGCCGCCATCCCCTGGATTCGGTCCTGTCCCTGGCGATCCTGCTCTTGATCGCCTGGGCCCTCTGGGCCACCGGCCAGTGGGTGGTGCAGGTGGCCGATTGGCGGGTGGTGGGCGCCAACCTGCCGCTCTACGCCAGTGGCAGTTATCCCGCTGAGCAGCGCTGGCGCCCCCTGCTCTGGCTGGGCCTCATCCTGTTGCTCACCCTGGTCACCCTGCTGGCGCCCTGGCCCGCATCGGGTCAACGCTCCGGCCCCTTCCGGCTGGCCCTCCCCTGGTTGTGGCTTCTGATGCTCCCCCTGGGGTTGGCGGTGCTCGGCGGTGGTGCGGGCACGGGGCTCAGTGCCGTCTCGTCCCGGGCCTGGGGTGGGCTGGTGCTCACCCTCTTGCTCACGGGCGCCAGTGCACTGCTCGCCCTGCCATTGGGCGTGATGCTCGCCCTTGGCCGCAGCAGCGACCTGCCGGTGCTCCGTCATGGCTGTCGTCTGTATGTCGATCTGATGCGGGCCGTGCCGCTGATCGCCGTGTTGTTCTTCGGCCAGCTGCTCATCCCCCTGTTTCTGCCCGTGCAGCTCGAATTGAATCGGCTGTTGCGCGCGGTGCTGGCCTTTGCCCTGTTCGCCTCGGCCTACGTGGCCGAAGATGTGCGCGGCGGGCTGCAGTCGATTCCCGCCACGCAAAGGGAGGCGGCGGCGGCTCTCGGCCTCAACACTTGGCAGAGCCTGCAGCTGGTGGTGTTGCCCCAGGCGCTCCAGATCGCGATTCCCGCCCTCACCAATCAGGCGGTCGGCTTGCTGCAGAACACCAGCCTGATGGCCCTGCTCGGCCTGGTGGAATTGCTGGGCATCAGCCGCAGCTTGCTCGCCAACCCCGCCTTCATCGGCCGGCACCTGGAGGTGTATGTGTGGCTGGCGGCGCTTTATTGGCTGCTTTGCACGGCGATGGCCCTGTTGGCCCGTCGCCTCGAGCGCTCCGTCCAGCCGATCCCCCGCGCCCCAGGCCGATGACCACTGACGCTTCCAGCCCGATGCAGCCGGCGATCCAGGCCAGCGCGATCTGCAAGCGCTACGACCAGGGGCCTGCCGCCCTCGATCAGGTGTCGCTGGACGTGCGCCTGGGTGAGGTGCTGGTGGTGATGGGGCCCTCGGGATCGGGGAAGAGCACCCTGATCCGCACCTTCAATGGTCTGGAGGCGATCGATGCCGGTGCGCTGAATGTGCTCGGGATCCACCTTGATGCCGACCATGACGAGCGCCAGATCCGCCACATCCGCCGGCGGGTGGGGATGGTGTTTCAACAGTTCAATCTGTTTCCCCATCTCTCGATTCTCGACAACATCACCCTGGCGCCGATCCGGGTGCAGAAGCGCTCCCGCCAGGAGGCCGAGAGCCAGGCACGGCAGTTGCTCGAGCAGATGGGCATCGCTGAACACATCCACAAGCGACCGGGCCAGCTCAGCGGCGGTCAGCAGCAGCGGGTGGCGATTGCCCGCGCCCTCGCCCTGAAGCCCGAGGTGATGCTGTTTGATGAACCCACCAGCGCCCTGGATCCGGAGCGGGTCAAGGAGGTGCTCGATGCGATGCGTGCACTGGCGTCCCAGGGCATGACCATGGTGGTGGTGACCCATGAACTGGGCTTCGCCCGGGAGGTGGCCGACCGGGTGTTGTTCATGGATGCCGGCCGGGTGGTCGAGCTCAACGACGCCCGCCGCTTCTTCCACCATGCCGAAGAAGAGCGCAGCCGCCGCTTCCTCAACCAGATGCAGCACTGACTCAGACCGCCTGGAGCCGTTGCAGGGCCCGCTCCGCCGCCATCAGCTCCCGCTCGGTGTGCAGCCAGCTCTCATTGCCCTGGGGCAGCCGGTCCACCTGGTCGGCCAGGCGCAGCAGCAACTGGTCTCGGCGCCCCCGCAGGCTCTCCACCAGCGAGAGCCAGTGCCTGGAGAGGGAGCAGGTCGGTCCGGCGGCAACCATGCAGACAATCTGTAGACAGTTGCCACTCTGGCACAGCTTTGGTTTTGATTTGCTCCTGGCGCTGACGCCATGCTCCGCCTCCTGCTCGAACTGCTGCCCTGCCTCAGCCTCGGCGTTCTGATCGGACGCCAGCGGCCGGGATGGATCCGGCCCCTCTCCGTGCCCTTGGTGCGCTATGGCGTGCCGATCAGCCTGATGGGCCTGTTGCTGCGCGCCGGTCTGAGCTGGTCCCTGCTTGGCTATGCGGCTGTGGCGGTGGTGGTCATCGCGGTGATGCTCACCCTCAGCCATCAGATGGATCCCCTGCGTCGCTGGATCGGTCGGCCGGCACTGGAGCTGGGCACCTGCGTGGGGAACACGGCCTATTTCGGCATTCCCGTCGCTCTGGCCCTGCTGCCGGCGGAGGCCCTCAAGGTGAGCATCGGCTACGACTTCGGCGCCACCCTGCTCGCCTGGGCCCTGGGGCCGTTCTGGCTGGCGCGTGGATGCTCCGTGCCTGGAGAGCATCAACTCCGGGCCCTTTGGCGGCATGTGTGTGAAAGCCCCGCCAGTCGTGGCTTGCTCGGCGCCCTGCTCGTGCACTGGACCCCCTGGCAGCAGGCGGTGTCCGATTGGCTTTGGTGGCCGGCCCGGGTGGTGATCGTGTTGGCCCTCGTGGTGGTGGGGATGCGCCTTGGCGCGATCGATCCCGCTCAGGCGTCGGCCCCAGGCCCCCAGGGCAGCCGCTGGGCCCTGCAGGGCACCGTGATCGCCAAATTGCTGATTTTTCCAGCCCTGGTGTTGCTTCTCACTGGTCCGTTGCCCCTTGCCACCGCCGCCCGCGATGCCCTGGTGCTGCAGGCGGCGGCGCCTACGGCGATTTCCGTGCTCCTGATGGCGGAGACGCAACAGCGGGATCACCACGCCGCTGCACTGGTGGTGTTGCGCAGCACGGCGCTGGCCCTGGTCACCGTGCCGCTCTGGTGGTGGGTCTTGCAGAAGGGGTTGCCGTGGCAGGGTTGAGGCCTGCAGGCGGGAGGAAGACGCGGAAGGTGAGATTGATGCGTGCTTTGGTCACCTTTTTGCGCACGGGCACGGCGTGCAGCCAGGCCTGTTGACAGCCCGGTGCCATCACGAGCAGATCACCATCGCCAAGCTCAAGGTCGTGCCGTTCCCGGGTCTGCCGGTGACGGAACTGAAAGGTGCGGCTGGCACCGAGCGACAGGGAGGCAATCGCCTGATCGGCGGCGATCTCCGGCTCGTCGTCGGCATGCCATCCCATGCGGTCGTTTCCATGCCGATAGAGATTGAGCAGACAGCCGTTGAATGGCGTGTTGGCTGCCTCCCTGACCCGCTCGAGCAGGGGCCGGAACCAGTCGGGCCAACCGTCGCCGCGATGGACAACGCCGCTGTAGCGGTAGGCGAGCCCCTGATCAGCCAGATAGAGGGTGAGACGGGGCACCGGATGCTCCCGCCCGTAGACCCGCACCACCGGTTGTTGCCACAGCAGCCGCTCCGAGAGAAGGGTCTGCCAGTGCCGACAGTCGGGTTCCGGCAACCAGCTGTCATGCCAGTGCCAGGGACGCGTCATCATGCGGCAATGGATCCAGCGGACCTTGCCCATGGTGGCTGACTCCTCCGATGGTCTGCCGCCCCTGATTGCGGCGCTGCTCCGGCCTGAGGCCTACCCCCATCCGGTGGAGACGGTGCAGCTGGTGGAGACCCATATCTCCTGGGTGCTGCTCACCGGCACCTGGGCCTACAAAATCAAAAAGCCGATCGATCTCGGCTTTGTGCAGGCCGGCTCCCTCAGCCAGCGCCAGCACTTCTGCCGCGAGGAGCTGCGCTTGAATCGCCGGCTTGCTCCCGATCTCTACTGCGGTGTGGTGTCTGTGCTCGGCCCTACGGAGCGGGCTCGGATCTCCCTGGACGAGGGGGCGGATGGGCTGATCGAACCGGCGGTGAGGATGCGTCAGTTTCCCGCCCGATCCCTGCTCAGTCGCTGCCTTGCCGCTGGGGTGCCCCGCAGCAGTTTTGAGCAGCTGGCCGAGGATCTGGCCCGCTTTCATCGCCAGGCCGATGCGGCACCGGCCGGTGGCCGCTTCGGCAACGTCGAGGCGGTGGTGGAACCGGTTGAGACCAACCTGCGGGTACTGGAGGAAGAGGTGAGCCCAGCCGCCAGCCGCCACCTCCTGGCCAGGCATCGCGCCTGGGTGGCCTGTGAGGCCAGCCGCCTCGGCTCCCGGTTCCGGCAACGGCTGCGCGATGGTGCCATCCGGGAATGCCACGGCGATTTGCACTGCGGCAACGTGCATCGCCGCGACGACGGCAGCCTGGAGGTGTTTGATGCCATCGATTTCAACCCAGGCCTGCGTTGGATTGATCCGATCAGTGAGATGGCCTTTCTGGCCATGGATCTGCAGGTGCTCGATGAGCCAGCGGCGGCAGCGTGTCTGCTCAATCGCTGGTTGGAGTGCAGCGGCGACTACGCCGGGATGGACCTGTGGCGTTGGTATTCGGCCTATCGGGCGATGGTGCGCGCCAAGGTGTCAGCGCTGCGCCAGCGCCAGGCCCCGAATCCAGCCAACCTGGAGGAACTGGAGCGCTACCTCGCCCGCGCTGCCGCCATGGAGTCAGCGCCCGGGGGTGGGCTGGTGTTGATGCATGGGCTCAGTGGCAGTGGCAAGTCTTTTTGCAGTGAGCAGCTCGTGGCCTCCCTGCCGGCCCTTCGTCTGCGCTCGGATCTGGAGCGGGCCCGTGCCTTCGGTCGTCTGCCGGGGCAGGCGGGCTGGCGCCGCGATGCCGATCCTTACAGCCCGGAGGTGAATGCCTGGCTGTTCGGTCAGCATCTGCCTGCTTTGACGCAGCGGCTGCTGAGCAGCGGCTTCCACGTGATCGTGGATGCCACCTTCCTGCGCCAACGGGAACGGCAGCAGATGTTGAGCCTGGCTTCGCGCTTGCAACGTCCCGCCTGGATCGTTGCCTGCCACTGCAGCGACACCACTGCCGCCCAGCGGCTCATCCATCGTCAGCAGCAGGGGCGGGATCCCTCCGAAGCCGACCTGGCGATTCGTCAGCGGCAGCAGCGATGGCTGGAGCCCCTGGTGGACAGCGAACGGAGTCGCTGTCTGCCGTTCCATGAAGATGATGACCCGGAGGCCTTGGCGGTGCAGTTGCGGCAACGCTTGTCTGCTGACGTCGCGTAACAACGGATGACATCGCCTCGGGCCTGATCGGTCCACCCCCATAGATTTCCGCTATGGCAGCGCGCATCACCAAAGACGAGTTTCTGGCCCGGGCGCAGCAGCGCTTCGGTGATCGCTTTGATTACTCCGCCATTCATTACCGCAGCTATAAGAGCCCGATCAAGATCATTTGCCGCAAACATCCCGTGCAGCCGATATCAATCACGCCGGAAAAACATCTGCAAACCACTGGCGGTTGTCGCCATTGCCTACGGGAGAAACGCGTGGAGTCGCTCGAGCGGGAGTTGAATCGCCAGTCGCCGGAGCGGCAGCTCGAGAGGCCGATCAGCCAGGTGCAGCGTCTGGCCCTGTTGGCTCTGCTTCTCGGTGCGGCCCTTCCGGTTCAGGCCGGCAGCATCACCGCCGAATCGGTGTGGAGTGAAGACGATGCCACGCAGCGCGCCGAGGTGCAGGTGCCCAAAAACAGCACCATCACCGACACCCAATGTGAGACCATTCAGGTGAGAAACAGCGACCGTTATCGCTGCACGGTATTTTTCAAGCCGTAAATCACATTATTCCTTCAGGCTGACGCGTTGATAGCAGAACCAGACCCACTGCTGAAATAGCAGATTGCGGTGGGAGCGCCACAGGGTGCGGGGTTGGTCGGCGTCGAAATTTTCCGGAGGGGGCACATCGCCGCGGGCGCGATCCCGTTCCATTTCGCCAAGGATGCGGGAGGTGTTGTATTCCGGGTGACCCAGATGCATCAGTTGGCGCTGATCGGTGGTCTCGAAAATCGTGTACCCCACCTGCTCGCCATGGGCGAGCAGGCGCAGGCGACCCTGGCGCTGGGCTGCTTCCATCGCTGCATCGCGCAGACCGGCATGGCGACTCTGCGGGCAGACAAAGCGGTCGTCCTGGGTGCCCATCAGGGCGTGACCCGGCACCAGACTGCGCATCGGATACACCCCGAATAATTTGCGCTCGAACGGCACCTTGTCGACTCCTGCCAGATAGGCCAAGGCGAAACCGGCCCAGCAAAGGCCCAGGGTGCTAGCGCACACTCGCCGTGCCTCCTCGATCAACTCCACCAGTTCCGGCCAGTAGTTCACCTGCTCATAAGGCAGATGTTCAACCGGGGCGCCGGTGATGATCAATCCATCCAGGGGAGCGTGAGCCGTCGCTTCGTCCCAACTCACATACAGCTGGTCGAGATGATCGTGATCCCAGGTTTTGTAGCTGTGACTCTGCAGGCGAATCCAGATCGGCTCGATCTGCAATGGCGATAGCCCGAGTGGATGGAGCAAATTGAACTCATATTGCTTCCCCAATGGCATGATGTTGAGGATGCCGATGCGCAGCGGTCGTATGTCCTGGCGTTCCGCCAGCGCCGGTTCAATCCAGGAAATGCCGTTGCGTTCAACCGAGGCGATCTTGTGGTAATTGCGCGGCAGAATCAGAGCCATGGCGTCCGATTGTGAGGTCGCAGATCAGGGAAGGAGAGCCAGGGCCTGATCGAAATCGGCCTTGATGTCGTCGATGTGCTCCAGACCCACCGACACCCGCACCATGGTGGGCGTCACACCGGCGGAAGCCTGCTCCGCTTCCGAAAGCTGCTGGTGGGTGGTGGAGGCCGGGTGGATCACCAGGGTCTTGGCATCGCCCACATTGGCCAGATGACTGGCCAGTTTCAGGCCATTGATGAACTGCACCGCATCATCGAACCCGCCTTTAAGGGCGAACATCAGCATGCAGCCCATGCCGCGACCGGTCAGGTACTGCTTGGCGCGGGCGTGATACGGATCCCCGGGGAGACCGGGGTAGCTGACGGACGCCACCTTCGGGTGCTCCTGCAGCCAGCTGGCGAGAGCCATTGCATTCTCGGCATGGCGCTCCACCCGCAGACTCAGGGTCTCCAGGCCCTGCAGCAGCAGGAAGCTGTTGAACGGGCTCACCGCCGGCCCCCAATCCCGCAATCCCTCCAGACGGGCCCGCAGCGCGAAGGCGATGTTGCGGTCATCGGGCACACCGAGCATTGTGCAGATGTCGCTGCCAAAGCCGAAGGCCTGCCAGTGCACCAGGCCGTGATAGGCGGCGCTGGGCTCACTCATCAGGGGGAAGCGGCCATTGCCCCAGTCGAACGTTCCCGCATCAACGATCACACCACCCAGGCTGGTGCCATGGCCTCCGATCCATTTGGTGGCGCTCTCCACCACCACATCGGCCCCGTGCTCGATCGGGCGGAGCAGGGCACCGCAGGCGCCCAGGGTGTTGTCGACAATCAGCGGAATGCCACGCTCCTTGGCAAGGGCGGAGAGGCCGGCGAAATCGGGAATGTTGAAGCGGGGATTGCCCATTGCTTCCACATAGATCGCTTTGGTGTTGGCATCGATCTGGGCCGCGAAGCTGTCCACGTCATCGCCTTCGGCGAACTTCACCTGGATTCCCAGGCGGGGAAACTGCACCTTGAATTGGTTGTAGGTGCCGCCATAGAGGAACGACGTCGACACCAGGTTGTCGCCCGCCTGCATGCAGTTGGTGATCGCCAGAAACTGCGCTGACTGGCCCGACGCCGTCGCCAGGGCGGCCACACCCCCTTCCAGGGCCGCCACCCGTTTCTCGAACACATCCGTCGTCGGGTTCATCAGACGGGTGTAGATGTTGCCGAACTCCTTCAGCCCGAAGAGGTTGGCGCCGTGCTCGGCGTCATTGAAGACGTAGGAACTGGTCTGATAGATCGGCACCGCCCGGGAGTTGGTCACCGGATCCGGGACCTGGCCGGCGTGGAGCTGGAGGGTCTCGAAACGTTGGGATGCCAAGGCGTGCCAGGTCTGGGACACCCGTTCTAGCTGGCGGCCCCACCCCCCGGACTCCAGTCGGCGGGGGGCTCGGGCTTGTCGCTTTCGGCAAGAGAGGGCAGGGTCTCCCGCAACAGGGGCACGAAGCGGCTGCGCACCTGCTGCCGGAAGCCATCCACCGCCTCGGCGTGCAGCACCGGATAGGCCTGAGGGCCGGCCTGATCCCGCAGGGGCCGCCAGCGGTTGTTGTCTTTGGCCTTGAGCTCTTGCAGTGGTGTGCTCAGATCGAGCTGACGCAGTTCCCCTTGGGCGGCGGCCAGTGTGGTCGCCACCTCCGCCAGTTCATCGCGCACCGGGTCAAAGCCCTTGGCTTTCAGCGTGTCGGGCAGGCCGAGCACCGGCTGGTAGTAGTCGAGCAGGCGCAGCTCCTCCTCCAGCAGGATTGCCCAGGCGCCCCGGGCCCCCTCCGGCAGGCCAAATCCCGCCTCCGCGCTGGTCATCACGTCGAGGTGAAACTGGAGCCAGCGGTAGTACGACTTGTCGCGCAGGCCTTTGCGGACTGCGGCCTTGCCGCTGAGGATCACGGGGAGGGCCGCTTCCGCCTTGCGCAGAAAGAGACGATCCTCCCGCTCCAGATTCATCGCCCCCCAGCGTTGGCGGTATTCCCACAGCTCTGCATAGCGGGCCACATCCTCGTCGGACCAGCCCAGCGCCTTCAGCTCATCGCCCCGATGGGTCAGTTCCTTAGCCACGCGCAGGATCGGTTTCAATCAAAGGCAGCGTAGGCGGTGGCCTCAGGCCCACCTGGTCAGGACGCCGGTGGACTGCTGGCGGGTTGCCGTTGGAGATAGGCGCCAACCCCGATCGGCTCGCTCTGGGCGTAGCCCACCGGCAACCAGAGATCCCCCGCCGCTGAAGCGAAATGAATTTCCCAGTGATAGAGGCCGCGATAGGCCGCCGGGTTGTCCTTGAGCAGGGCGGCGTAGCGGAGCACGGCGTCGCCGTAATGGTCGCTGTTGTTGTAACCCCAGAGCCCGCGGCGGATGTCCTTCAGCCCACCCCGTCGCACCAGATAGCGGGCAGCGGCGTGGATCGCATCCCAGGGATTGCGAATGTCGCCTCCCTTGCCGATGCCTGGCTCCGCCCAGGTGCTGGGCAGAAACTGCATCGGGCCCTGGGCATTGGCCACCGACACCCCATCGATGCGTCCCATGCCGGTTTCCACCAGGTTCACAGCCGCCAACACCTCCCAGTCGATGCCGGTCTGGGCAGCGGCGCTGCGGTAAGCCTTGAGCAACTGGTCAGCCGGTGCGGGTGGGCGGATTCGCCAGGCGGGGAGGCGGTTGCTGGCAGGCCCGCGATGCATGGCGAGTAATTGGCGCCGTGCGGCGATGTGCTGATCGAACACCCAGTGCCAACGCTCGGGGAGGGCGCTGCGCACGGCGGCAGCCCGCTTCGGCTGTTTGGACAACACCCGATAGATCACCTGCTGTTGATGCGCCAGGGGAGGCAGGGCGCTGCTCGGCAACTGCGGATCGCGGATCGAGGTCTCCAGTGCCGCAAGCAGATTCGCCAGGGCCGTGGCGTCTTCAGGAACCAGCGGGTAATGACGCCCTGTGGCGTTGCGGGGCAGGGTTGGATCTGTGGGTAACGCCGGACCCTGGCTGAGTTGTGTTGCGGTGGGTTCGTCGACCTGGGGAGCGTCGCTCTGGGAGCGGGGCTGGCTGGCGATCACCGCCGGCACTAGGGCGGCAGCGATCAGGGGCAGAAGCCAGCGCATCGATCGAGCCATCAACAATGGGTGCAGATCAGGTGGGCAGGAAGGCGCGCCGATCGTGAAAATCAGGCTGGTCGCCGGGGTGGGAGAGGGCCCAGTAGGAGAGGCGACCCCCTTGGTCTTCCACCACCATCGCAAGGCCGATCTCGGGCTGCATCGCTTCGGGCCAGCACGGGTGCAGGTCGAGCTCGATGTCGCAGCGCAGATCCCGGGCCTGACGGCGCAGCTGAATCCGGGGTGCCTGGGGCAGATCCACCAGCTCCGGGGGGCTGCGGTAGGCGCTGAAGGCGTAGAGGTTCCAGTCGCCGTTGGCAGCGGCGTTGAGCTCCCAATAGCGCGGCGAATCGGGCCAGCCGAGGAAGGCCTCAAAGCAGGTGTGTTGCCAGAGGCCATCGCGGCGTTGCGGGTGGCCGGTGCGGCTGGGGCAACGCAGGCCCTCCAGGGAGTCCCAACCCGGTCCGGGCCGCAGACCGAAGCTGAAGGCCAACGCACCGGAGGTCTGCCAGACGGCTTCCACACGCACCAGCAGAGGCGGGCAGGTGTCCGGCGCAAACGGCTGCAGGACGCAGAGCTGGCGCACCATCACCGCGTGACGTGCCATCTCAGGCAGGCTGCTGCGACAGCACGTCGCGGACCAGGGCTTCGATGCCATCCCACTGACGCTCGATCGAGTCGGTGAGGGCGAACTGCACCAAGGCCCGATCCAGGTTGTGGCCCGGTCGTTCGGTGCGGAAGTAGCGATCCCCCTCCAGGTGATCGGTCAGGAAGCGCAGGCCCAGTTCAAAAGGCAGCAGGCGGATGCAGTCGGGCAGATAGTGGCGATCGGCAGCGCTCAGAAACGAACGCCCCACGCCCAGATAGCCCTCGAGGATGGAGCGGCAGAGGTCCAGATCAAAGTGCACCGTGCTCCACTCGCGGCATTCCTCTCCGGCTGGGTTGCAACAGGAGCGCAGACAGTCGCCGATGTCGTAATGCACCAGCCCGGGCTTGACCGTGTCGAGGTCGATCAGGCCCACGGCCTGTCCGGTGCGCTCATCGATCATCACGTTGTTGATCTTCGGATCGCCGTGGATCGGTCGGCGCTGCAGCTCGCCACGTGCACAGGCCGCCTCGAGTACATCCACCGCATGGCGGCGGCGTTCCACATGCTCGAGGGCCAGAGTCAGAGCCGCATCTGTTGATCCCTGTTGACAGTCCTGCCGCACCTGATCGAAGCGGGCCAGATAGGCCGGGGTGATGTGAAACCCCTCCAGGGTGTCCGCCAGATCGGCGATCGGCAGGTCACTCACCAGATGGTGAAACATGCCCAGGCCATAGCCGATTTCGCGGGCATGGGCTTCATCACGGATCACATCGCTCGTGGTGGCGGCGCCGATGTAGCTGATCGATCGCCAGAACTGCCCTTCATGCTCCACCCAGTGCTCCCCGTCGGGGCGCGCGCTGAGCACCCGGGGCACCTCCCAGCGACGCCCGGCCAGCTCCGCCGGTGCGTTGGCGAGGCGATGTTCGACATGGCGGCCCAGGGTGAGCAGGTTGCCCATCACGAGGTCGGGACGCTGGAACACGGTGGTGTTCAGCCGTTGCATCACGAAGGCGTCCGGTTCCCCCTCGCCCCGCAGCTGCACCAGGTAGGTGTCGTTGACGTTGCCCGTGCCGAGCGCGCGGATTGCGGCGATCCGCTCGGGCGCATGGAAGCGGCCGGCCACCAGCTGGAGGGAGGGTTCAGAGAGCGTGGCCCCATCCGCCATGGCTGATCGCATGCGTCTAAAAGGGAGAATGACGCGCTCCCCTGCCGCCGCAAGGCTCGAGTGTGCGGAACCTCAGGCAGCATGGGGCTGACCCGAGCCGACGTTGCCCTTGCCCCGTCTGTTGCATACGGCCGACTGGCAGATCGGTAAGCCTTTCCGCTGGGTGGAGGACACCGCCAAACGCAGCCGTCTGCAGCAGGTGCGCATCGCCATGATCGAGCGCCTCAGCGCTCTGGCGCAGGAGCACAGGCCAGAGGTGCTGCTCGTGGCCGGTGATCTGTTTGATTCCGCGGCGGTGCCCACCGCCACGGTGTTGGAGGTGCTGGAGGCGATCGCTGCCGTCCCCTGCCCGGTGCTGGTGATCCCTGGCAATCACGATCATGGTGGCGCCGGGGGGTTGTGGCGGCGCGGTGACGTGCAACGGGAGATGGCCCGGCGCTGCCCGGATCTGCACCTGCTTTTGGAACGTCGTCCTGTCGAGATCGGCGACCTGGTGGTGTTGCCCTGCCCTCTACTGCGTCAGCACGAGAGCGACAGCCCCACCGCCTGGCTGGAGTCGTTCGACTGGAGTCAGCTGCCTGCCGATCGCTGTCGTGTGGTGTTGGCCCATGGCTCCGTGCAGGGGTTCGGCGCCAGCGATGCGGACCTCACCGCCGCGAATGCCGGGCGCCGCAGCGACAGCAACCGGCTGCGTCTGGAGCGTCTGCCACAGGAGGAGATCGATTACGTCGCCCTGGGCGATTGGCATGCCTTGCATGCGGTGAGCGATCGCTGTTGGTACAGCGGCACTCCGGAGCCGGACCGCTTCCCCCGGACTGCTGATGACCAACGTGGTCAGGTGCTTCTAGTGGAGCTGGCGCGGGGCACCAGGCCGGCCGTGACCCCCCTGCCCACGGCGTCGTTGCGCTGGCACAACGAACGGATCAGCCTCCGCTCCGCCGCCGATCTGCACCGGTTGGATCAATGGCTCGAGCACCGCATCGGTCGGCGCGTTGGGCGGGACCTGCTCCGGCTCGAGCTCGAAGGGCAGCTCGGCCTTGCGGACCATCAGCGGCTCGGTGAGCGTCTGGAGGAGCTGCGCCAGGCGTTGCTGCATCTGCGTCTGCGCGGTCACTGCCATCGCCGCCCTGAGGCGGATGAGCTCCTGGCCCTGCGGGACTGCCCTGAGGGCCCCCTGATCCGGGCCGTGGCCGAGCAGCTCTGCCAGGGCCTCGAGGCCGGTGACGAGCCAGGCGAGGTTGAGCGTCTGGAGACCGCCCTCTGTGAATTGCATCGGCTCACGGAACAGGAGCGCAACGCCCAGGAGGCGCCATGCGCCTGACCCACTGCCGGCTCGAGAGTGTGCGTCGCCACCGCCAGCTGGAGCTGGCGTTTGCCTCCGGGGTGACACTGGTTGCCGGTGCCAATGAGAGCGGCAAGAGCACCCTGGTGGAGGCGATGCATCGCGCCCTGTTTCTGCGTGCCAACGCCACCGGGGCGCCGATTCAGGCTCTGCGCTCGCAGCAACACCCCGGCCACCCCCAGGTGGAGATCGGCTTTGAGGCGGCGAACCAGGCCTGGACGCTCCAGAAACGCTTCAGTGGCGCCAGTGGCACCGCATCCCTGCGCACAGCCGGGCAGGACGTGCTTCAGGGGGGGGATGCGGAAGATCGCCTCGCCCAGTTACTCGGTGTGTCGGAAAGTCTCGGCAGTCGCCAGGCCAACCGCCAACTGCCAGGCCGCTGGGCCCATCTCTGGGTGATGCAGGGTGAGGCCGGGCGCGATCTGTTGGCTCAGGGTGCGGAGCATTACGCCCTGGCGGCCCTGATTGAGGCGCTGGAGGCGAAGGCGGAGGGGGCGTTGCAATCGCCCCTGGATCAACGCGTCAACGACCAGCTCGAAAGTCTGGTGCAGGCCTCGTTGACCAGCCGTGGCGTGCGCACCAACAGCGTGCTCTGGCAATGCCAACAGAGCTGCGCAGCGGCTCAAGAGGCGTTGGAGACGGCGATCGAGACCCGCGAGCGGTTTGAGCAGAGCGGTAAAGCGCTTGATCGGCTTGTGCAGGAGATCGACACGATCGAACGCCAGCAACTGCCCGCGCTGCAGGACCGGATCCGCAGCCAGAAGCAACGCATCAGCCTGCTGCAGAGCCTTGAACCGTTACGGCTGCGGCGTGAGCAGTTGGAACGCCAGCGCAGCAGCCTGCAGCGCCTGGAGACGGAGGCGCACAGCCAGGCGGAGCGCCTCCGCCAGCTGGAGCTGGGCCTGCAACGGTTGCAGCAGGAGAATCACCAAGCCAGCCAGACCTGCCGGCACCAACACACGGAGCTGCAGGCGCTTGAGCAGCAACGCCAGGCTCTCGAGCAACGCGGCCAGGCCTTGCGACGCCTGGAAGAGCGAGCCGGTCTCGAGCAGCGCTGCCGTGAGCTGGAGAATCGTCGGATGAAGGTTCAGGCGTTGCATCGCCAACGCCAGCAGTTGCAGGAGAAGCTGAAGCGTTGCCGCTCCCTCAGCGCCTCGGAGCATGAGGCGTTGCAGGAGCAGCGTCAGGCCTTGGAGGCCCTCAGGATCCGGCGCGAGGCGATGGCCACCCGGGTGCGACTGCTGCGCGCTTCCACGCCTGTGGCGCTGGGTGGCTCAGCACTGCAGGTGGGGGAGGAACGTCTGCTTAGCCAACCCTTCGGCCTGACCGTTGGCGAGGGCGTGGAGCTGGAGCTGACGCCTGGGGGAGGGGCGGACCTGGAGGCGCTCGAACGGGAACGCCGGCAACGGCAGCACCAGCTGGAGCAGATGCTTGAGCGCCATGACCTTGCCAGTGTTGAGGAGGCCGAAGCCCAGTGGCAGCAGCGCTTGCGTCTCGTTGCCGAGCAACGGTTGCTTGAGGGGCAGTGGCAGCAGGTTGCGCCAGCTGAGGACCTCGAGACGGAACTGCAGCACCTGCGCCAGCGGCTGGCGGCGCTCCAGGAGGAGGACACGGCTGTTGCTGATGACCAACCTATTGCTGATGACCAACCTGATCTTGATGACCAGCTGGAGCAGCTCGCGCAGCAACCCGACGCTCTGCATCGGGCTCTGGAGCAGTGCCGGATCAACTATCGGACCGTGCAGGAGAGCTGGAAGCGCCTGCAGGGCCAACGGGAGCCAGCGGAGGCGCGCCTGGCCCAGACCGCAAAGGACTTGCAGAGCCATCAGCTGCAACGGGAACGGCTGCTGACGGAGCAGGCCTCTGGCGCCAAGCAGCAGCAGACCCTGGTGGAGGAGTGCGGGGATCTGGCCCGGCTGGATGCCGCCCTAGAGGCGCTGCGGCGCGAGGAGGACGCCCTGCGCCAGAGCGCTCAGGGCGTACCAAGCGAGGTTGGTGGGGGTGAAGCGGTGCGTGAGGCCGAAGCTGAGCTGCAGCGCCTGGAGGCGGAGGAGCAGCGTCTGGCACGCAGCCTGCAACAGCTCAGCGGGGAGCGGGGCGGATTGCAGGAACGCTGCTTGGCGCTGAGTGATGCCGATCCCTATGCAGCAGAGGAGGAAGCTGCCGCCCGCCTGGAGCAGGCGGAGGCGCGGGAGCGCAGTGAGCGGTTGGTGGTGGAGGCGCAACAGCTGTTGCTGCAGGAATTCCAACGGGCGCGCAGCGATCTCTCCAGCCGCTACACGGTGCCGCTGCGACGCAGCATGGATCGCGTTCTCGCCCCCCTCTTCGGCCCTGAGGGAGCACGCACCGCCCTGGGTTACTCCGCCAAAGATGGCCTTGGCGATCTGGGACTGGAACGGGATGGGCTGTTGTTGCCGTTTGCCGCGTTGAGTGGTGGTCTGCGCGAGCAGCTCAACGCGGCTCTGCGTCTGGCGATCGCCGATGTGTTGCGTCAGGGCCACGACGGATGTCTGCCCGTGCTCTTCGATGACGCCTTCAGCAACAGCGATCCGCAGCGTCTGCAGGCGGTGCTCACCATGCTCCGCCAGGCGGCGGAACGGGGGCTGCAGGTGATTGTGATGAGTTGCGATCCCGATCCCTACCGGGCTATCGCCGATGCGGTGGTGGAGCTGCCAACCAGCTGAGAAGCACCGGCCTCAGAGCGCTGTCATCAGAGCGCCGTTTCGATCACATTCATCGCCCGCAGGTAGGCGGGTGGTTCGGTGGCGGCGTCCAGCTCTTCGAGGCTGCTGTCGTCGCGGATCAGGCGACGGGCGTTATCGGCGATCACCGCATTCACCACCAGATCCATCGCCTCCGGTTGGTGGAGGTTCTGCAGCGCCTCGGCGTAGCGGCGGCTGTGAGTGGGACGCACCGATTCCTGGCAGTAGTTGGAGAGCTCCCGGCTGTCGGTCATCACGGAGAAGGCCACCTCCTTGGTGGAGGTTTTGCCGTAGATCGCCATGTAGAGCAGGTTCACCATCGAGGCGTCATGCACCGGAATGGCGTAGTTGCGCACGATCTGCGGCCAATAGCGCAGCGCCTTCAGCCCTTCCAGTCCGCCTTTGCGCAGACCGGCCTGTTCACACCAGTCCTCCACCTCTTCCATCGCGTGGGGGCAGCGCTGCACCTCACGCATCCGATCCGCCAAGACTTGTCCGGCCTGGAAATTGCGCGTCGGTTTCCCCGACACCGGCAGCATCATGCTGCCGCGCACATCCGCCACCATGGCAGTGAGCTGGGCGAAGGTGTGGTCGCGCACCTTCTCCATATCTCCGCCCCGCACCAGCGCCGCTTCGATCCGCTGCACGCCATAGCCGAGTTCGGTGAGGGCGAACGGTTGACGGTTGTAGAGCCGCTGACGATCCCGCCGGGCCATCGACACGGTTGCCGCCTGATCCAGGCATTGATCCAGCAGCAGGGTGAGCAGGGTCGGCAAGACCCCCGGATTTTGCTGGTGATAGCTGTATCCGAAGCCGGCAAACACCGACGACATGTTTTTTGCCGCCTTGATGTATTGCCCTTCGACGTTGTGGACGCCGGGGGACACCTGAATGTTGGGGGAGAGGCGATCGAGCATGCGCGCGCCGAGCAGGGCGGTGAGCGCATTGGGATGGCAGAAGTTGGCAGTGAAGCTGTCGAGTGGGTTGCGCAGGGCGCCGTGACGGTGGAAGCCGGAGAAGAAGGCCAGGTTCGGCACCTTCTCGCAGAGCACATACGACTCGTTGGCGATGTGGTCATGGCTGAAGGATCCGGCCAGGCAGGCGAGCACCACCTGCTCTCGCCCCAGCTCCTCCCGCAGTCGGCAGGCCTCCTGCAGGTCATCCTCCACGTGGTTGCTGTTGGCACTGAGCACCACCAGCTCACAGCGCTGCAGCAGGTCGGCCAGGGAATTGGGGCGCCGTTCGCCTGCACCAGCGTCGTGGCTCGCCATCCGCTCCACGGCGGCCACATGGTCGGGATCCATGCCGGCGAGGGCGTCGGCGTTGAAGGCACCGAGAAGACTGCGTCCGGGGCGGGCCGCCAGCAGCAGATCGCCTTCGCTCTCCTGCTGCATGGCGCAGTTGTAGGCCAGGGAGGCCGGGTAGAGCCCCACGCTGTAGAAGCCCACCTTGCCCACCTCCAGCTCGCGGATGCGTTGACGCACCAGCTCGGCGTCGAGGCTGCGGGGGAAGAAGGTGTTGCTCTTCAGCGAGGTCTGCATCGTGCTGGCATCACTTGGGGCCTCGGGGCCATGATCCCTCGACACCCTACGCAGCGATCCGATGACGCTCACGCTCTACGGCGGGCCGCGCACCCGCGCTTCGATGCCGCGCTGGTACATGGAGGAAAAGGGCATCGCGTACCGCTTGGAGGAGCTGGATCTCCAGGCCCAGGAGCAGCGTCAACCGGAGTTTCTGGCGATCAATCCCTTCGGCAAATTGCCCGCCCTGGTGGACACCACGGTGCAGGGGGCCGATGGCCAGCCGCTGACGTTGTTCGAAAGCGGCGCGATTCTGCTCCATCTCGCCGACTGCCACAGCGACGACATCACCACCGCGGCGGAGCGGGCCCTCACCAGCCAGTGGCTGCTGTTTGCCAATGCCACCCTGGCGATCGCCCTGTTTGTACCCAGCAACCGGGAGCGGGACTTTCCCCGTCTGATGGGGGTGCTCAATGAGCAGCTCGATCCCGATCGGCCTCTGGTGGGGCGCTGCTGGGGTGCGGCTGACTGCGCTGTGCAGGCCTATCTGGCCTACCTGCCGATCTTTTTCCCGGACATCGATCTGAGCCCCTATCCCAGGATCCAGGCCGTGATTGACGCCGTGCAGCAGCGACCGGCCTATCAAATCGCCATGGGAGCGCGCTGAAGCCGATGCAGTCCCTCAGTCTCAACCAGCTGCACGACGAGCTCGCCGCCAGCCCCGATCTGTTGATCATTCAGGACCTCGATGGGGTTTGCATGCCCCTGGTGCAGGACCCTCTCACCCGGAAGCTCCCGGCTGACTATGTGCAGGCAGCAGCGGATCTTCATGGCCATTTCAATGTGCTCACCAATGGCGAACATGAGGGGCGCCGTGGCGTGAATCGCCTGGTGGAGCAGGCCCTGGGTGATCGGGAGCGTCCCGGTCGCGATGGCCTCTACCTCCCCGGCCTCGCCGCCGGTGGTGTGCAGCTGCAGGATCGCTACGGCAGCCTCAGCCATCCGGGCGTGAGTGAAGCGGAAATGACCTTTCTCGCCGCTGTGCCTGCCACGATGGCGGCGCTTCTTGCCGAGCAGTTGCCGCCGCTGCTGCCCGAGCTGGGGGAAGGGGAGCTGCAGCTGGAGATTCAGCGGGCGATTCTCGACACCCAGGTTTCACCCACGATCAATCTGAACAGCCTCTTCGCCCGGCTCCCCGACGCTGTGGAGCGGCAACGTCAGCTGCAGACGATGCTCGCGGATGTGATGGTCACCCTGATGGACCGGGCGGCGGCGGCGGGATTGGCGGAGTCGTTCTTTCTGCATGTGGCGCCCAACCTGGGCCGGGATGCGGAGGGGCAGGAGCGTCTCAAGCCGGCCCAGCCTGGGGATGTGGGCAGCACCGACATTCAGTTCATGCTGCGCGGCGCCATCAAGGAGGTGGGGCTGCTGGTGTTGATCAATCGCCATATCGCCGCCCGCACCGGTGAGGCTCCCCTCGGTGCTGAGTTCAACGTGCGCTGCGCCCCCCACGACCATGCGGCCCTGCTCGATCTCTGCCATCGCCACATCCCGCTTGATCAGATGCCCCATCTGGTGGGGGTGGGTGACACGGTCACCTCCCATCCCTGTCCGCAGGGGTCGGGCTGGCTGCGTGGCGGCAGCGATCGCGGCTTTCTCACCCTGCTGCAGGAACTCGGTGAGAGCTATGGCCAGCCCAACCGCGTCGTGCTTGTCGACAGCAGCGGTGGCGAGGTGGATCGCCCCTCTCTCGCCGATGGATCGTTGGCGGGGATCAGCGATCCGGAGGATCCGCTCCGCTTCGATGTCTGCGTACCCGGTGGCCCAGAGGCCTACGTGAACTGGTTCAAGACGTTGGCGTTCGCGCGGAGGCGGAACTGAGGGTTCGGGGAAGCACCCGCATCATGAAGGGCAGGGCGGTGATCGACGGTTTGCCGCCACTAACCCACACCGCCTGCTCTTCGCTCCACAGCCTGCGGCCCGGCACGATCAGGCGCGACTTGGAGGCATGGTCGGGCAGAAACGCCGCCGAGAAACCTCGGGCCTGCACGAAGCGGTGCAGGTCATCGAACAAGACGCCATCGTCGGTTTCGATCACCTCCAGGCGACCATCGGGCCGGAAGCCATACAGGATGCGCACGTCGGCCAGACGCATCGGGCCATAGACGCCGCGATAGGTGCTGGGCGGGGTTGAGTTGGGATGGGCGAAGGCATGGAGCCCACCGATGAAAAGGCGATAGCGCTGCTGGCGCTCGGGGGTGAGATCACCAAAGCCGTAGCGCAGCTCTCCCGCTTCGGTGACGGCGATGTAGGCACGCTCGGAGGCAGCGGCTCGATTGCCGGCCCGGCGGATGCCATCGCTCAACATCAAATCGCCATGGAGCACCATGCCCAGCGGTTCGTTCGGATGGCCCTTTTCAAAAGTGGGACCGGTGAAGAACAGCAGGGCCTCGGCATCCCGATTCGCCTCCAACTCCCGGTTCCAGCCGCCGAAGAATTCCAGGTCCACCCAGCGGGGATCGAGGATCACACTCGAATACCCCACCGACACCGTGCTGCCGTCATCGCGGCTGAGCTGCTGCACCTGGTCGGCTTGGAAGACGGCGATCTCCGCCAACGGGGGTGGTTGGGGAGGAGGTTCCGGCAGGAGCCAAGCCAACGACTCGATGCTGCTGGCTTGGCGATCAGAGTTCTGTGCGACCCGCCAGAAGGGTTGGGCTGCCGCCACCAGGGCACCGAGAAGAGTGGAGGCCACTCCGATCGCCACAAGGGTGCCCGCTTTCATGATCCGAAGGGGATCTCAGCGTGGCCATCCTGTCGCGATCCGGCGCTGGGCTGCGGCATTTTCACCAAAGCCTCATCCAATCCTGTGGACGCGGAGCGTCGTTGGCTTCCAGACTGAAATCAAGGCGACATGGGGGTGATCACCATGGGACAGGCTCATCCACCTCTGTCGCTGCCTCGGCACGCCAGTCTCTGTTTGGCGGTCGGTCCCGACAGCGGCGATGCCGACGACGACAGCTGCTGGGAGTGTGTGCAGGGCGAGCTGAGTGAACTCAGCCCTGAGGGGGCCTGCATCGTTCTGGATGCCGATCTGGGACCGACCCGCGCCAGCCATGGCCACCTCAGCCTCGAAGACGACCAGGGCCACTTCGGACATCGACGTCGGGTGCGTGTGCTCTGGCATCGACGCGATATGGGCCACAGTTGCCTCGGTCTTGGCTTCACGTCCTGAGGAGAATGCCCTAGTGCTGCCGCTCCGCCTGCTGCCGCTCACCTCTGCACTCGCGGCACCTGCCCTCGCCTTGTCGCTGGCCAAAGCCGCCGAGCCGCCTGCGGCCTGTGCCGCACCGCAGCCCGGTCAGTATTTGGTGGTGGCGCGGGGCAGCCGCGCCGGTGTGCCGGTGGGGCGGCTCAATCTGGAAACCTGGCAGGCGGATGGTTCCGTGCGCGGTCGTCGTTTTCTGCGCGTGGGTCGCAGCTACAGCGCCTCCAGTTATGAGGGCCGCTGGTCCAGCCTGGGTGGTTGCGGGGCGACGGTGAGCCGAGGGGATGCCGGGCCGTCGAGCCAGCTGTTGCTCAATCAGGTCGGTCGGCCCCGGGTGGGCCTCACCATGGCCGCAGACACGGTGGTGAGTGAGCGCTGGATTCACCAGCCCGACACGGCCTGCACCGCCACCACGCTCGAAGGCACCGTGCTCAGCGATCAACAGGGCTTCAATGCCGAGGGCGCCAACTGGGTGGCCAATGCCGTGATCCAGCGGGAGGTGTGGTCGAACTGGGGCATGGCTGGCCTGGCGGTGTCGTCCTATGGCGGCAAGGCCGAGGTCGCGGCCTATCAAGGTCGCTTCACCCAGGAGGACGGCTGCCTGGGGCGCATCCGCCAACAGGACGCCAAGGGTGTGACCTACGCCTATGTGGCGATCTTGCGCTCTGATGGCCAGGGCTATGCCTATTTGCAGACCCAGGGGGATGGCCTCACGGTGGCCCTGCTCAACCGTGAAGAGACCTGAAGCTGAGTGAAGAAATCGGCGGATCTCGCCCTTGCCGGTTGCTGGATCAGGGCCCTTGATCAACACTGAGATCACTGATTCGGAGGCTCCTATGTCGGATGACACTCCACCCCGCCAGCAACGAGGAGTTGGCTGACGTGTTCGGACCCTGCTCCAACAGTCTCACTTGATTTCTGAAGTCTTCAGCTGAACAAAGCCCCTGCGATTGGACGGTTCTGCTGAGTCCCGATGCATCGCCCTAGGTGCCCCCGGGTGAATAAGACTTCCCACCATGAAACGTCATGGCCCCAGGGCCCTTCGCCGGCCACTCCGCCACACATTGTTCACACAAGATTTCACGGTTCACGATCACAACGATCCGCTGCATCGACAGCACCATGAACCAGAGGCCCGGCCCTAGGTCGGGCCTCTCTGTTGTTCGCCAGAATGCGTTAGCGCCTCAAGCAGCCCGCTGACCTGCTCCTCGACGTCTCGTCTGTTCCCGCCCCTGCAGCGCCGTCGGCTGCAGACCCTGCAGGTGAATCTCGGCTACCGCTGCAATCAGAGCTGCAGCCATTGCCACGTCAACGCCGGGCCGTGGCGCACCGAAGCGATGGCGGAGGCCCAGATCGAGCAGGTGCTCGAGGTGTTGGCCCATCCCAGCGTCGAAACCCTGGATCTCACCGGCGGCGCTCCGGAGCTGCACCCCCGCTTTCGCTCCTTAGTGCGGCGGGCCCGGGCCTTGGGGCGGCAGGTGATCGATCGCTGCAATCTCACCATCCTGTTGGAACCGGGCCAGGAGGATCTGGCCGCCTTTCTCGCCGATCAGGCTGTGCACGTGGTGGCCTCCCTGCCCTGCACAGAGGCGGAACGGGTGAACCAGCAGCGGGGTGATGGTGTGTTCGAGCGCAGCATCGAGGCCCTGCAGCGTCTCAATCACCTCGGCTACGGCGATCCCACCGGCCCGTTGCGATTGGATCTTGTTTACAACCCCTCAGGTGCCAATCTGCCGCCGGCGCAGGCCAGCCTGGAGGCCCACTACCGCGAGGCCCTCGCCCGTGATTACGGCCTCCGTTTCAATCGCCTGCTCACGATCACCAACATGCCAATCGAGCGCTTCGCCCGCGATCTCGCCCATCGTGGTGCGCTCGACGACTACCTCGAGCGGCTCCAGCAGGCCCATCGGCCCGAGAACCTCGAGGCGGTGATGTGCCGCGGTTTGATCAGTGTGAACTGGAAGGGGGAGCTGTTTGATTGCGACTTCAACCAGCAGCTGGGCTTGCCGCTGGGCGGACGCCACCGCCACCTCAGTGATCTGCTCGATCAGGTCGGCGACCTGGAGGGGGAGCCGATTCGGGTGGCGACGCACTGCTTCGGTTGCACGGCCGGTCATGGCTCCAGTTGCGGTGGGGCCTTGAGCTGAGAGCATGGAGCGAACACCGACTTGAGCATGGAGACCCCGGGGCCGGCCCACTGCGGCAGCAAGCCGAAACGCTTTGCTGTGGGAATCGCCCCGCTGGGCACGATTTCGATTGGCATCGTGCCCATGGGAGTGGTGTGCATCGGCATCGTGCCGATGGGGGTGGTCTCCATTGGTGTGGTGGCGATGGGGGTGATCAATTTTTCCGTGGTGGGCATGGGCCTGCTTGCCGTGGGGCTGAACACGATGGGGGTATGGACAGCCGGGCCCCAGGGCATGGGATTGGTGCATCTGGGTGGCAGCCAGGGCGGGCACCACAACCATCAGGGCCATCACCCCGGCCCCGAGGGCGCAGCTACTGGAGGTGAGGCCAACATGCTGGCCTACCCCACTCGGGAGGAGGCGGAGGCGGAAGCGAAAAAACTCGGCTGCACAGGGGTGCATCGCATGGGCAGCTTCTGGATGCCTTGTGAGCACCATCCAGGCAGCTGAGCTCAGCTGCGGCAGTCGGGGCAGATGCCGCGCACGTTGAGGCTCGATTCGATCAGGTCGAAGCCAAACAAACGGGCAGCCTCCTGGCCGGCTTCGATCACCGGTGTGCTCTCAAATTCCTCGGTGCGTCCGCAACGCACGCACACCAGATGGTGATGGTCGTGATGGTCGTCGCAACGGAGCTCGAAACGGCGACCGGCGTCGGTGAGTTCCAGCTCCTGCAGGAAGCCCATCTCTACGAGCAGACGCAGGGTGCGGTAGATCGTGGCCAGCGACACCCGAGCGTCTGCTTCGAGCAGCTGCTGGTGCACGTCTTCAGCGCTGAGGTGCCGGCCGGAGCCGATGCGTTCAAACAGATCGAGGATCCGACGCCGCTGCGGCGTCAGACGGCGCCCGTCCTCATGCAGTCCACGCTCCAGGGGCTCTTCAAGACGAGCCGACGTCGATCCTGAAGGCATCGGCCACGCACCAGTCTTCTCAACAGTAACGACTAATGAGAGGAGGCGACAATGGCTGCAGGCCACGGCGCCCCACAGCATGCGCATCCTTCAGCTCAGCGATCCCCATCTCCTGGCTGATGCCGAGGGGCTGGTGCGTGAGCGCCCCGCCCTCAGCCTCTGGCAACGGGCCCTCGCCCAGGTGCGGCAGACCCGGCCCCACCTGCTGCTGGTCACGGGCGATCTCTGTCAGGACGAAAGCTGGGGCGGCTACAGGCAGCTGCGCGAGTCCCTCACCGATCTTCCCGCCGAGACGGCGGTGGCCCTGGTCGCCGGGAACCACGACCAGCCGACGCTGCTGCGCGCTGCCCTGGGGCGCCAGGCCATGGTGGGACCGGCGGAGATTGTCCGCGGCCAGGGCCGGCTGCTCTTGCTGTCCAGTCATCTGGCAGGGCAGTGCGGTGGCGGCCTGGGAACGCCGCAATTGAGTTGGTTGGAACAACGGCTCAACGATCCGCGCCACACCAGCACCGCCACCTTGGTGGCCTTGCACCATCCACCGCTGCCGATCGGTGACCCCGGTCTGGATCGGATCGGTCTGCGTGATGGCGAGGCGCTGATCAGCCTTCTGCAACGGGCGCCGGCGCTGAAGGCGGTGGTGTTCGGCCACATCCATCAGCACTGGCAGGGGCGCTTGCCAGGCCGGGCCGATGTGGCTCTGCTCGCCTGTCCCTCCACCCTCAAGTCGTTTCAGGCGGTGCAGCCCTGTCCACTGGGACGGCCGGACGATCCGGGGGGGCGATGGCTGGATCTGAAAGCGGACGGTGCCCTGGAGACAAGCCTCTTGCGCTGGTCTTAAGGTTCCGCACTCTGATACGGCTCTGGCGAACGACGGTGGCAGGCTCCTGGCAAGTGGTGATGCGCTGTGTCGCCAGCGCCATGTTTCTGCTCGCCCACGGCTTGCTGGTGCTCGAACACGTGGCGATCGGCACCGCACTCCACGGCGTCGCCGAGCTGTTCCTCGCCCCCTGGGCGGTGCGTCACCGCGCCTGGGACATCATCGTGATCGGTGTGGTCTTCTGTGTGTTTGATCTCTGGGGAACCGTGCGGCTCACGGGGGCGATCAGCTGAGGCTGTCTCCTCAATTGAGCTTTCTCCTCAGTGCGATCCAGCCACGACCCGCTCGACCCACCAGCGCTCGACCACACCGCCGATGCGTTCCCCTGAGGACGGCGTGTTTGGGGCAGGGATCGTGACCACCGACAGTTGGCGGCCGTTGCGGCGATAGTCAAAGCGACAGAAGCCGGCGCCGGTGCCGGAGCAGGCCGACAGGCTGGTGAGAGGCACGCCGGCCCGTTCCTGATCCAGGGGCAAGGCCGGACCAATCGGATGCGGACGCCAGCCTGAGGACACCAGCACCGCATCCGCTTCCAGGATCGACTGGCCTGCGCTGAGCGGCAGACCGCGGCTCGGCTGGGCGGCCACGGGCGCCATGCCCAGGGCCAGCAGCATCACCAGGAAGGACGAGCGGGGCATGCCGGTGGAGGCGACCACCCTGATCCATAGCCACGGATCGGCGGCCCCGACCACAGACCCTCAGGCGGGCACCCTCCCCTCGCTCAAGCAGAGGCTGGTGAGCTTCTGCACGCTGCCAGGCAGGTTGCGCGACACCGGGCAGAGGGCCATGCGCTGGCGGATGTGATCAAGGGCAGCGGCATCGGCCTTGGCGCGATCGTCTGGGCTGGCCGCAGGGTCGAGGCTGATGCGGAAGTCACCCTGGAAGGCGGTCAGAATCCAGTCTTCGCCAGTCGTGACCTTGATTTCGCCTTCGACGCGATGGAGGGGAAGCTCCATCTCCCGGGCATTGGCCACGAGATAGAAGTGTTGGCAGAGCACCAATGAGAGCAGGAAAAGCCGAAAACCGGGCGTGGTGAGGGTTGGATCCTGGGGTTCCCACTGCCCCTCAGCATTGAGAAATTCCACCACCAACGCTTCGGTCTGACGGTCCGGCGCGGGGTGGTCGCTGCGTAGGCGGAACTGGAAGACGCGATCGGCCATGGGAGGAGGGTGATCCACTGGACAAACCCATGGTATGCCTTTACCGGCATGAACGCATCTAGGGATTGGTCGGATCGGCTCTGTGTTCAGGGGGCGAGTCGCTCCACGTGCCAGGTCTCGCCCTCGCGCTGGTAGCGCAAGCGATCGTGCAGGCGATCGGCGCCCCCCTGCCAGAACTCGATCGTCTGCGGACGCACCCGATAGCCACTCCAGAACGGTGGCAAGGGCACCTCACCAGCCTCAAACCGCTGCCGCATCGCCGCCAGCTGCTGCTCCAGCAGTTGGCGGCCGGAAATCACCGAGCTCTGTTGGGAGACCCAGGCACCCAGCTGGCTGCCCCGAGGCCGGGAGCGGAAGTAAGCCAGGGTCTCCAGGAGGGCAATGGGCGACGCCTCACCCTGGATTTCCACCTGGCGTTCGAGGCCATACCAGGGAAAGAGGAGGCCAACCCGGCCATTGGAAGCGATCTGCCTCGCTTTGCGGCTGCTGCTGTTGGTGAAGAAGACAAAACCGCGCTGGTCATAGGCCTTGAGCAGCACGGTGCGGCTGCTCGGCTGATCCGCCGCCACGGTGCTGAGCACCATGGCGTTGGGTTCGAGCAGCTCAGCGGCAAGGGCCTGCTCGAACCAGAGGCGGAACTGGGCGATCGGGTCATCCGCGAGATCGCGGCGGCGAAGGGCCGCCGATCCGTAGTGACGTCGCAGTTCCGCCGGATCCATGCCGATCAGGAGTGGCCCGCCGTGGCCTTCGGTTCGCGATAGTCGAGCCCCATGGCATGCACCAGCGGTTTGAACGGCTTGAGGTAGCGGGCCTCGTGGGGTTCGCCCGGCAGCATCCGATTCCAGTAGAGCCAGGGCAGCATCTTGGTTTTCATCAGATACATGCTCCAGCGCTCCTTGGTGGGATCCACCAGGAAGGAACTGACCGGCTTGTTCTCGTAGTTGAATTCCGCCATCAGGGTCCGGTTGTAACCCGTGATCAGGGGGCAGACGGTGTAACCGTCGTAGTGAGCCGTCAGCGGACGCCCCTCCAGCTGAGCGATCAGGTTCGCTGCGGCAATCGGAGCTTCACCACGCACCGCCCCTGCGGTTTTTGAGGTGGGCAGCTTGGCCACATCGCCGAGGCAGAACACATTCGGCCAACCCGGGTGTTGCAGGGTCTGTTTGTCGGCTGCGGCCCATCCGCCGGGGCCCTCGCCAGCCAGGGGGCTGTTGGCCACCACCTCCGGTGCCGTCATCGGCGGCACGGCGTGGAGCATGTCGAAATGGAGCTCCTGCCGGTGGGGCTCGCCCTCCTCGGGGGTCACCTCAAACACCGCCACTTTCTTCTCGCCGCGCACCTCCACGAGATTCCAGCGGAAGCGGGCATCGATGCCGCGACGGGCCACCACCTGCCGGAGCGTGGCGGCATAGGCGGGCACCGAGAAGATGCCAGCGGTGGCGGTGCAGAACATCACCTTGGTGTTCACCCCCACGCCGCTGCGACTCTTGAAGCGGTCATCGGCCATGTACATCACCTTCTGGGGCGCCCCACCGCATTTCACGGGGGTGCCGGGCATGGTGAAAATCGCGGTGCCGCCCTGGAAGGCTTCGATTGTTTCCCAGGTGTAGGGGGCGTAGCGATTGGAGTAGTTGCTGCAGACGCCATTGCGGCCGAGGCTCTCCACCAGGCCGGGAATCCAGTCCCAACGGCATTGCAGCCCGGTGGCCAGCACCATGGCCTCGTATTGAATGCGCTGACCTGCATCGGTGATCACCGCGTTCTGGTCGGGATCAAACGTGCTGGCCGCCGCCTGGATCCAGGTCACACCCTTGGGAATCAGATCCGCTTCATTGCGGCGGGTGCGCTCCACCGGCATCAGTCCGCCGCCCACCAGGGTCCAGCCGGGTTGATAAAAGTGATCGCTGCTCGGCTCCAGGATCGTGATCTGCAGCGCAGGACGCTGTTTGCGAAGGAGGTTGGCCACGGTGATGCCAGCGGCACCACCGCCCACGATCAACACCTTGGTGGAGACGGTCGCAGGGGAATCAGACATGAACAATCAGCGATACCCAAAAGGTATGCAGACATGCGCTTCCTGACATTCCCCTGAATCGGAAGGAATCCTGCGACCTGAAGGGCCCGACTCAGATCCACCAGGGAGCGCTGCCATCCCGGAAATCGGTCTCCGTCCATGGCGTCAGGCGCACCTGGTCGTCGTCGACCTGCACGTGGTTGAGGGCGAGGGAGAGGGGGGCCGGTCCGCGCACCACCTTGCCCGTGTCGTCGTATCGGGAGCCATGGCAGGGGCAGATGAACTGGTTCGCACCGCTATCCCAGGGCACGACGCAGCCCAGGTGGGTGCAGATCGCATTAAGGCCGTAACTGCCGATGGCCTCCTCACCGGTGACGATCAGATAGGTGGGGTCGCCCTTGAGCCCCTGCACCAGGGAGCGATCGCCAACGTCATGGGCGGCGAGCCAACCGGTGAGAGCGATCGGTTCACCCTGGGCGTTGCGAGCGAGGACGCCGCCTGCCGCAGACGCCTCCCGGCTGGGGGTCAGCATGCGCAGCACGGGATAGAGCGTGCCGAGGGCCACGCCACCAACGGCGCCGAAGCTGAGCCAATTGAGCAGCTGACGGCGTGAGGGGCTGGGCACCGAGTCCGGAAGGGAGGCACCACTGGAGGAAGCCTGGGTCATGGCGGGAAAAGCCGGGATCAAAAGGTTAACCATTTTTGTAGTATCACTGTGATGTGATGTCAATCTCGGCGCTAGGTCTGGGTTGAGATCTAGATGGAGTGGGCAGCGTCGGATGGGCCGAAGTCAGCGTCTGAGGCGCCATCGCGGCATCCTCGAAACGGAGCGGCGGGGCAGCTGGTTGCAGCATTGGCGCGAGCCCTACCTGCAGGCCCTGGCGATGTCATGGCCTGTGTTCCTCGCCCTGGTCGCCGTCGCCTATGGCGCGATCAACGCCTTGTTTGCCGTGCTCTATCGCCTCGACCCCACCGGGATCGCCGGCGTCAGGGCGGCTGGCTTGAGCTGGGCTGAGGCGTTCTTCTTCAGCGTGCAGACCCTGGGCTCGATCGGCTATGGCGCCATGCATCCGATCAGCCTGTACACCAACCTGGTGGTGACCGTGGAGGCGCTCTGCGGCCTGCTCTTCATCGCCCTCACCACCGGGCTTGCCTTTGCGCGCTTCGCCCGGAGCACGGCCCGGATCCGCTTCTCCCAGTTGGCGGTGGTGCATGCCTACAACGGCGTGCCCACCCTGGTGTTCCGACTCGCCAATGAACGTCGCAATGGTCTGCTCGATGCCCGCCTGCGCGCCTTCCTGGCCGTCGACGAAGTGAGCAGCGAAGGGCATCGCATGCGTCGCCTGCTCCCCCTGGCTCTGGAGCGGGATCAAAGCATCGCCTTCCAGCTGATCTGGACGGGAATGCACCGGATCGATGCCAGCAGCCCGCTGTGCGGCCTGGATGGCGCGGCGCTGCAGCGCCTCAACGCCGAGCTGGTGGTGGCCTTCGCCGGGGTGGATGAAACCCTGGAGCGCCCGGTGCATGCCCGCCACAGCTGGCCTGTGGAGCGGATCGCCTTTGGGCGTTGCTTCGAAGACATGCTCGAGCATCAGGCCGATGCGACCCACATCCACTGGGAATCACTCGATCGCACCAGCCCCTGTTCGTTGACGGGGTGACAGCGATCCCAACACAGGGCAGCATGGGGTGCTTGAACGGAGACGCATGCGACGCACTGCTCTGTTGCTGGGCAGCCTTCTGGCCCTGTCTGGTCCAGCCCATGCAGGGCTGATGGACATCCTCGAGAGCATGCGCCCGGCCCAGCCCCAGCGCCTCGAGCCCCAGCTACCACCGTTGCCGGCCCGGCCCGGCCGAGGCAAAAACTGGATCGGCAGGCGGGCCCCTAACGCCAAGCTGCCGATCCTGGTGATGGCCGGTCATGCCGATTCCCAGCGCATGCACGGCGCTGGCACCCCCGGATGGGCGGTGGATCTGGGCGGCGCTGCACCGATGCAGGCAGGGATCACCGATGAGCTCTACTGGAATCTGCGCACCGCCAGAGCCGTGGTGGCTGAGGGGCAGAAGCAGGGTCTCAACATCCGCTTCTACGACCCGGGGATCCGCACACTGCGCAATGAAAACGATCCCCGCTCGAACTGGAGCGTCGGTGCTGAACACGCCGCGCAGGGTGGGTATGTGGTGGAGATCCACTACGACGCCTACAGCCCCCATGGCATCGGCCCAGGCATCATCCCGGCGGTGTCCTACGGCTTTTCGGTGATCGACGAAGCCCTGGCGTCGGAGTTCGGCGCCTATCCCTACGACTACCGCGGCATGCTCGGTGCGCCGCGTCGCGGCATCGCCATGCTGGAGATCGGTCAGCTCGAGGGGGCACTGGAGGCCAGCCTGCGCGATCCCCGGCGCCGTGACACCACGTTGAATCAGATCGCAGCGCGGGTGGTGAAGGCGCTCCAGGACGGCCAGGAGCTGGCCGCCAAAGCCTCCGAGCCGACCGCCGTGTCTCAGCTCGCCAAGCCCGACATCAACCCTCGGGAATGAACACGGCGTACATGCCGCGCAGATCTCCGGGCTTGAAGTTGAAGGCCCGGTCGTTGGGGTAGTTCTCCTGAATGAAAGCGGGTCGATTCGCCTTGCTGCCATGACACGCCAGGCAGCTCGCCTGGACGTCGATGCGGCGGTAGTAGTTCACGCCCGCACCCTGCTCAGCGCTGGCTGGCTCCCAGAGCCCATTGATTTCGGGGTGCTTGGCGAAGAGATCAATCACCTCGGTCTCCTGGGCGCCGATGGGGGCATGATCGGGGTTGCGGTAGTGGCTGGCCACCTGGCGCACGGTCCAGCCGTTGTCCTGGCCAATCGCCATGGCTCTCTTGCCGACGGGCATGCACACCTCACGCATCGTGTCCATGGTGGGCTCGTCCGTACTGCCCTCCAGGGATGAGGCGAGGGAGATGCGCATGCGATCCAGCGCTTCCATCTGATCCACGGCTTTCGCCAAGACAGCCGGGTCGACGGGAGCGGCCCCCTGGTTGGCCAGGGCGATGGCGGGCTGAACAGTGAAGAGCAGCCCTGCGATCAAAGCAGCGAGGAGCTGCGAGAGGGGAGACGTGAGGTTGTTCATCAGGCCGTGAGCAATGTGTTCAAGATGGCCACGCCGCTCACGGCCTGCCACCCAAAAAGGGCCTGGAGGATCCAGGCCCTGATGCCCTGATCAGCTGGGCGGGGTTCAAAGCCCCACTAACCGATCGCAGGTGCTGTGAGCGCCACGGGTTGACTGTCGACCGCTGCCAGATCGAGCGGGAAGTTATGCACGTTGCGTTCATGCATCGCTTCGATACCAAGACCGCCACGGTTGAGCACATCGGCCCAGGTGCTGATCACCCGACCCTGGTTGTCGAGGATCGACTGGTTGAAGTTGAAACCATTGACGTTGAAGGAGAAGCTCACCACCGCCATGGAGGCGAACCAGATGCCGATCACCGGCCAGGCCGCCAGGAAGAAGTGAAGGCTGCGGCTGTTGTTGAAGGAGGCGTATTGGAAGATCAGGCGACCGAAGTAACCGTGGGCAGCCACGATGTTGTAGGTCTCTTCTTCCTGGCCGAATTTGTAGCCACGGTTCTGGGATTCCGCTTCGGTGGTTTCACGCACCAGGGAGGAGGTCACCAGGGAGCCGTGCATGGCGGAGAAGAGGGCTCCACCGAAGACGCCGGCCACACCCACCATGTGGAAGGGGTGCATGAGCACGTTGTGTTCCGCCTGGAGCACCAGCATGAAATTGAAGGTGCCTGAAATCCCGAGGGGCAGGGGATCGGAGAAGGAGCCCTGGCCGATGGCATACACGAGCAGCACGGCGGTGGCTGCAGCCACAGGGGCGCTGTAGGCAACGGCGATCCAGGGACGCATGCCGAGGCGGTAGGAGAGTTCCCACTCGCGCCCCATATAGGCGTAGATGCCGATCAGGAAGTGGAAGATGATCAGCTGATAAGGGCCGCCGTTGTAGAGCCACTCATCGAGGCTGGAGGCCTCCCAGATCGGGTAGAGGTGCAGTCCGATCGCGTTGGAGGTGGGCACTACCGCTGCGGTGATGATGTTGTTGCCATAGAGCAACGAACCGGTCACTGGCTCACGCACGCCGTCGATGTCAACGGGGGGAGCGGCGATGAAGGCGAGGATGAAGCAGATGGCTGCCGTGAGCAGGCAGGGAATCATCAGCACACCGAACCAGCCGATGTAGAGGCGGTTGTCGGTGCTGGTGATCCAGTTCTTGAAGGCATCCCAGGAGCCAACGCGCCTGCGGGACAGGGTTGTTGAAGACATGAGGTAAGGAAGACAGGATGGGAACAGGCGGTGAAGAAAAATCCTCCGATCGGCTGGGGGCTGAGCGGAGGATCACCGTCCCATTCGTTTATAACAGTAGCGTAATGACGTACAGGTGGGGAGTCTTGACGATGCGTACAAACGCTCAATTGTTCAGGCAACCGGCTCGGCTTCTGCTGGCACTGGTGCTCAGCCTTCTCGTGGTCCTGGGGGCAGCGGCCGCCACCAGCGCGGCCGCCCAGCGCTATCGCCTGCACGACCAGAACGGTGAGGCCTGGCTCGCTGTGATGATCGAGACCGAGCCAGCGGATGCCATCCCCTGGCAGCTGCGGCTCACGGCCAGTGACATGGACCAGCACCTAAACCACAGCGCCCCCCTCGCCCTCGCGGATGGCGTGGACCAGACCTGGTCACTCAGCAACACCAGCGCCATGATGGTGCCCTCAGAGCAGGCCGCGATGCCGGCCGGTTCGGCCCAGTTCAGCCTGGAAGCACTCGTTCCGGCGCCTTCGGAGAATCGTCCCCTGCTGTTGCGCATCCCTCTGGAGCCGGGGGGCGAAGCCGTGATCATCAGCGACCCAGCCCTCACTGCAGCCCTGCATCGGGCAGGAGAGCACTATCCAGTACTGACCCGCTGAGATCAGCGCTGCGTAGGCGCGTGTCGCGCAGGTCGCAGCCACTCAGGTCGGCACCCCGCAGATCGGCCCCACTGAGATCAGCGCCATAGAGGCAACTGTGTCGCAAGTTGGCGCCCTGCAGGTTGACCCCCTGGAGCAGGGCAAAGCTGAGATCGGCGGCAGCGAAATCGGCGCCGCCGAGATCGGTGAGCTGGTCGAGCCCGGAGCGGAAATCCGCTTCCACCAGACGGGCGCCGCGCCAGAGGCTTCCGGCGGCCACCACGCCCCGCAGGCAGCAGCGGTGCAGGAAGGCACCAGTGAAATCGGCCTTCTGCAGGCGGGAGCCGGAGAGGTCGGCGTCATGCCAGGAGGAGCCCTGGGCGAGCACGCCGGAGAGGTCGGCGCCCCAGATCAGCGACTGCTGGAAGCAGCAGCCTTCAATGTTGGTGCCGGCCAGACAGGCGTGACCGAAACGGGCTTCCTTGAAGCAGCCGCCGTGGAGATCACATCCGGCCAGATCGAGATCGACGCCATCAATCTCACCGAGGCGCAATCCCGGAAATCGGGTCTGACCGGAGTTCAGTTGATCCCGCAGCTCCTCGACCGTGGTGGGCAGGGCGCTGAAACCAGCCATCAAACGATGGCGCTGAGGGCATCGAGCTGTTGACGCCGGGAGGCGAGCAACAGCTTCTCGGCCTGGGCCACGAAGCGGAACACCGAGCGATCGATCACTTCGTAGAACACCAGCGATCCTTCAGGGCGGCGCTCCACCACGCCGGCGATCGTGAGCAGTTTGAGGTGCTTGGAGACCAGGGCCTGACTCAGACCGGTTTTCTCCACCACGGCGGTGACATTGATCGGCCCGTCGCGCAGGGCTTCCAACACCGCCAGACGGTTGGGTTCAGAAAAGACCTTGAAATAATCGGCGAGATGCTCCATCGGGCCGCGTCACAAGCTTCAGACGCAATCATCATGGCACGGATCCGTTGATCGCCGATTCCGTGTCATCACGCTTTCGTTATGGCATAGTCCTCGAAGCGACTTGCCCTGCGCTCTCGACGCCATGACAGCCACCACCAGCGGAGCACCGGCGGCTCCCCATCTTCGTGAAGACCTGCTCACACCTCGCTTCTACACCACGGAGATCGCCAAGGCCGCCCGCACGGATCTCGAGGAGCAGCGGTCCTCCTTCGAGGCGATGCTCAGTGAAATGGAGGCCGACTACAACCGCGATCACTTCGATCGGCGAGCCCCGCTGGATCGCCTGCACGACCTCAATCCCGAGCAGAAGGGCGCTTATGAAAGCTATCTGGTGCGCTCCTGCGTCTCAGAATTCTCCGGCTTTCTCCTGTTCAAGGAGCTCTCCCGCCAGCTGCGCGACGCCAAGCGCCCGGAGCTCAGCCGTCTGTTCAACCTGATGGCCCGCGATGAGGCCCGCCATGCCGGCTTCCTGAACCGGGCCCTGGTGGCTGAAGGGATCGAAATCGACCTGCCCTCCCTCAGTGGAAAGCGACCGATCACCTGGTTCCCGCTCAACTGGGTGCTCTATTCGGTGTATCTCTCCGAGAAGATCGGCTACTGGCGTTACATCCTGATCGACCGGCATCTCAAGGCCCATCCGGAGAACGCCTTCGCGCCACTGTTTGATTTCTTCGAGCCCTGGTGTCAGGACGAGAACCGCCATGGCGACATTTTCAACATGCTGATCCGTTGTTGGCCCGGCCTCAACAGCGGCCTGCGCGGCTCCCTGCTCAGCCGCTTCTTTCTCTGGAGCGTGTTCCTGACCCACAGCCTCACGGTGTGTGAGCGCGGTGACTTCTACCGTCTGCTCGGCATGGATCCCGACCATTTTGATGCGGAGGTGATGCGCCAGACCAATCGCACAGCCCGGCGCGCCTTCCCCCGGGTGTTTGATCTGGAGAACTCCCAGTTCCTCGCCCTGCGGGATCAACTGGTCGACACCTTCCGGCGCCTGAACAACAGCAAGCGGGATCAGCCAGGGCTGGCCGGTGCCTGGACTCGCCTCGGCCTGAGGCTGCGCTTTGGTCAGTTGTTGCTGCGCCAGTTTCTGCAGCCGATGCAGGCCAGCAACGAGGTGGCGGCATGACACCCACCGATCCATGTCCCCGCGTCTTCATTGGTTTTGATCCGCGCGAAGACGTGGCGGTGAATGTGCTCACCGATTCGATGCAGCGTCATGCCAGCGTGCCAGTGCAGATCGCCCAGATCCGCCTCTCCCAGCTGCGCTCGGTGTACACCCGGCCGCACAATCCACTCCAGAGCACGGAGTTCTCCTTCAGTCGCTTTCTGGTGCCCTGGCTCTGCGGCTACGAAGGTTGGGCCCTCTTCATCGATGCCGACATGCTCTGCCTCGGTGATCTGGCTGAACTCTGGGCCCTGCGCGACGACCGCTATGCGGTGCAGGTGGTCAAGCATCAGCACGACTGCGAGTCGGGCACCAAATTCCAGGGCATGCCCCAGACCCCCTATCGCCGCAAGAACTGGTCGTCGGTGATGTTGTTCAACTGTGATCGCTGCAAGGCACTCACCCCCCAGGTGGTGAACACGGCCAGCGGTCTGGAGCTGCACCAGTTCCAATGGCTCGAGGACGGCGAGATCGGCGAACTGCCGCCGCAATGGAATGTGCTGGTGGGTGTGCAGGACGTTCCCGAAGACGCCCGCATCCTCCATTACACCCTGGGCGGTCCCTGGTTTGACGACTGCCAGACCATGCCTCGCTCCGAGCTCTGGACACAGGCCCGCCAGGCCCTCAACCACCCCTTAGCGCTTCAAGCTTCTTCGTGATGACCCAGCTCGACTTTGCCAGTGCGGCCTACCGCGAGGCCTACAGCCGGATCAACGGCGTTGTGATTGTGGGCGAAGGTCTCGCCAATCGCCATTTCCAGATGTTGGCGCGGCGCATTCCCGCTGATCGCGACGAGCTGCAGCGGCTCGGACGGATGGAGGGAGACCATGCCAGCGCCTTTGTGGGCTGTGGTCGCAACCTCGGCGTGGTGGCCGATCTGCCCTTGGCCCGACACCTGTTTCAGCCCCTCCATGATCTGTTCAAACGCCACGACCACGACGGCAATCGGGCCGAATGCCTGGTGATCCAGGGGTTGATCGTGGAATGTTTCGCCGTGGCGGCTTACCGCCACTATCTGCCGGTGGCTGATGCCTACGCCCGGCCGATCACCGCAGCGGTGATGAACGATGAATCGGAACATCTCGACTACGCCGAGACCTGGCTGCAGCGCCATTTCGATCAGGTGAAGGCCCGGGTCAGCGCGGTGGTGGTGGAGGCGTTGCCCCTCACCCTGGCGATGTTGCAGTCGCTCGCTGCAGACATGCGACAGATCGGCATGGATCCGGTGGAAACCCTGGCCAGCTTCAGTGAACTGTTTCGGGAGGCGTTGGAATCGGTGGGATTTGAGGCTGTGGAGGCCAGGCGACTGCTGATGCGCGCGGCCGCCCGGATGGCCTGATCGCCGGGTCTGATCGCTTGGCCTGATCAATCCAGGGCCACAGGGGCTGCCGCCGGAGGCAGCCCACCAGCATTGCGGTTGAGCCACTCCGGTTCGAGCGACAGGGGTTGGGGGGCGACGCCGAAGCGAAGCTGCAGCCAGGTGGCCACGTTCGGGTCCTGCACCACCACCGCCTCCCGGCCGGCCACACCGAACACCCCTTCCGACCAGGCCTCGGGGAGATACCAGATCCCGGCGTCGCTGGGGGAGGAATGGGCGTGGCGTTCCTTGATCAGTTCGCGCAACTGGCCATCACCACTGAGGCGCCCGACGGGGGCGATCAGAGCCTGCAGGCCGGAGGAGGAGTTCTGGGGGGCGCGGGCCATGACAACACACAACAAACCGAAAACATTGAACCATGGCATAACGGCAGCGTATTACTGTTGACACATTGGTTGCCTCGTTGCCATGACCGCCAGCCACTCGATTTCCGATCACGCCAAGCCCGCCGATGCCGACATGCGTCGCGGCTTTGGCCCAAGAGTGCGCAAGCTGCACAGCCGTATCGGCAAAGCGCATCACAAGGCCGAAGGCATGTCCTTCTCCAGAGCCCTTCTTGCCGGTGATGCGTCGCCTCGTCAGCTGGCGGCCCTGATGCGGGCGCTGGCGCCGGCCTATGCCTTCCTTGAACAGGAAGCGCCCGATCTGGCCTTCTCGCTCGGATCTGATTCGATTCCCTGGCACGACCTGGCCCGCACCACCGCCCTGCGCCACGACCTCGCCATCCTCGCCAGTGTTGCCGCCACGCCGGCATCGGCGGCGGCGGCGATCTGGATGGAGCAACTGCAGCAGCTGGCCCGCCAGGCCCCCCATCGGCTGATGGCCCATGTGTACGTGCGCTACGGCGGCGATCTCTCCGGCGGCCAGCAATTGGCGGCCCAGGCCAACGCCATCCTGAACAAGGCCGGCCTTCCCGCCCTCAGCTTCTGGTCGTTCACGGCACCGATCACCGAGCTCAAGCTGGCGCTCCATGACGGCTTCGAAGCAATGGAACTGTCCGAAGCCGAGGAGGTGGAACTGCTGGATGAGGCGGTGCAGGCCTTCCACGCCACCCAGCGCTTGCTGGCGGAACTGGCCCAGCTCGACTGATCACACCAAAACAGCCCCACGGGTCGCTGCCCCCGGCCCCGTTCATCCATCCCGCCACCAAGCCATCGCATGACAGCAACGCCCCAGACCAGCCGTGCCCTCGAGTTGCTGCTCAAACATGATCGGCCGGTACCCCGATACACCAGCTACCCCACCGCCGCTGCGTTTCGCACCGATGTGGGCGACCTCCAGTTGCGGCAACAGCTAGCGGAAGTCACCGACGCGCCCCTGTCGCTGTACGTCCATGTGCCCTTCTGTCGCCATGCCTGCTGGTATTGCGGCTGCAACCGGATCACCACCCAGCTCGGTTCCAAGGTGGTGGAGCCCTATCTCGCCTCGTTGGCACAGGAACTGGAGCTGATCACCGAGGCCATGCCCCAACGCCGGCGACTGGCGCAGATGCATTGGGGCGGCGGCACCCCGAACTATCTGAATCGGGAGGAAACGTCCCAGCTCTGGGAGCTGATCCGTCGCCATTTCGATTTTGACGACGACCTGGAGGCCTCGATTGAGGTCAACCCGGAAGGTCTCAGCCGCGATGCGGCCTGCCAGCTGCGGGAGCTGGGCTTCAACCGCATCAGTTTCGGTATCCAGGATGCGGATCCGGATGTGCAGAACGCCGTCAACCGGGTGGTGCCGGACACCCAGTTGCGCCGCGCGATGCACTGGCTACGGGAAGCGGGCTTCGAGAGTGTGAATGTGGATCTGATCTGTGGTCTGCCCCTCCAGACCCCGGAGCGGTTCCAGCGCACGCTGGAGCTGGTGCAGGAGTTGCGCCCGGATCGGATCTCTCTGTTTTCCTTTGCCTACCTGCCCGAGCAGTTGCCGATGCAGCGCAAGATTCAGGCGGAGGATCTCCCCAGCCAGCGGCAACGGCTGAGCATGCTGGAGGACGCCAATCAGCTCCTCTGCGTCAACGGCTACGACGCGATCGGCATGGACCATTACGCACTGCATGACGATGGTTTGGCGGAGGCCGCCCGGGAGGGCCGGCTGCATCGCAACTTTCAGGGCTACACCACAGGCGGTGAGCTGGATCTGCTCGGGATCGGGCCGAGCGCGATCAGCCAGTTCCGCCATCTGTTCAGCCAGAACGAACGGGATCTCAAGGCCTATGGCGCTGCTCTGAACCAGGGGCAGTTGCCCGTGGAACGGGGTCTGCTGGTGACCGAACCGGATGTGCTGCAACGCCGGGAGCTGATCCGCGAGGTGATGTGTCGGTTTGAAGTTCAGCTGCCGCCAACCGGTTTTGAGCAGGAATTGGCCGATTTCAAGCAGCTGGAATGCGATGGCTTGGTCTGTCTGAGCCGCGGCGTTGATGGAAGCATCAACGTGCGCGTGACCACGGATGGCCGGTGGTTGATTCGCACAATCGCTGCCGTGTTGGATCCGAACCAACGGCATCAAGCCAGCGGATCGCGGCTGATCTGAAGTGGCCAACATTCCTGGTTTGAAGCCACATCACAATGGAGTCAGAGCTCCCCGCAGCCATGTCTCCAGATCGGGTTGAGAACGCCACCCTGCAGCGTCTCGCCCCTCATCTGGTGGCGCGGCCCCGACGCGGTGTGGTGGGCAGCAGTCGCCAGGCCAAACAATTGCGTGAGGCGATTCGAACCGCTGCTGCTGATCGGGAGCGCCATGCCGTGTTGGTGTTCGGTGAACCGGGCCTGGAGAAAGACAACCTGGCGGCGCTGATTCATTTCGGTTCTGTCGATCGCCATCGGCTGATGTTGCGGATCGACGGCTCACGGATGCGCTCCGATGGGGCCGACCTCTTCGGTACTGCGTCCCAATCCGAGGATCCGCCCCTGTTGCAGCTGTTGGGCGATGGCTCTCTGCTGGTCGACAACCTCGATCAGGTGCCGGAGCCGGCCAGGCAGGCCTTGCTCGATCTGGCCCGCACCGGTGCGTGGCGATCGGTGGGTTCCACCGATCCACCGCATCGGTTTCAGGGGCGCTTGTTCTTCACCGCCGAAACCACCCAGACCCCATTCGATGGCTGCTGCAGCGTGATCAGGGTGCCGCCCCTAAGGGTGCGGCGTCAGGATCTGGGCGAGTGGCTGCGCTATGGCGTGCGCCAACGCAGCCGCAGCCTTGGCTGGGAGCCGGCGCCGGAGGTGCCAATGGCCGTGGTGAAGCAACTGCAGACCCATGATTTCCCCAACAACCTGCGCGAACTGGATGCGCTGATCGATCGAGCCATCCAGCAGGTGCGCCATCAGGAGAACCATCAGAACAACACACGCACGCGGCGTGGGCCGAAACAGTTGCCGGAGGATGTGTTCTGGACCTCACCACGGCAGGAGCACGCCCGCTTCGATCTCTGGCGCTGGAAACCGCAGCTGCGCGATTGGATGCGATCACCACGGCTCTGGAACGGCCTGCTGTTCGGTCTGGTGAGCTGGGTGTTTGTGCTGGTGAATCTCTGGCTCTGGCAGGGCCCCCAGGATCGGGCCCACAACGGCGCCCTGAACCTGTTCTGGGCTTGGTGGTGGCCCTTGATCCTGATCGGTTTCCCCCTGGTGGGGCGGCTCTGGTGTTCCTTCTGCCCGTTCATGGTGTGGGGCACGATCACGCAGCGCCTGGCGCAAAGGCTGGGCTGGCAACCGCTGGCCTGGCCCCGAGGCGATCACGACCGCTGGGCCTCGCGTTGGCTCAGCGCTGGCTTTGCGTTGATTCTGATCTGGGAAGCGGTGTGGGACCTTCCCAACACGGCCTGGTTGAGCAGTTCCCTGTTGCTGTTGATCACCGCTGGTGCCGTGATCGGCTCCCTGCGCTTTGAGAAACGGTTCTGGTGCCGCTACCTCTGCCCGATCGGTGGCATGAACGGCCTGTTCGCCAAGCTTTCGATTCTGGAGTTGCGCGCCCAGGCCGGCATCTGCAGCGGCAATTGCAGCAGCTACGCCTGCTTCAAAGGCGGGCCGGCGGAAGGGGAGGGTCTGGCCACGGAGGGTTGCCCGCTCGGCACCCATCCCGCCCACCTGCGCGACAACCGCAACTGCGTGCTTTGCCTCAGCTGCGCCCAGGCCTGTCCGCATCGCTCGGTCCGTCTGGCGATCCGCCCGCCTGCTGCAGATCTGCAACGGGAGATGGTGACTCCCGAGGGGGAACCGTCCTTGCTGTTGATCCTGGTGGGAAGCATTGCCCTCGGCCATTGGCAGCGCCTGTGGCAGTGGAGTGGTCTCGCGCCGGCCAGCCTCAGCGAGGGGCCCCTCCTACCGCGACTTGCTGTGGCGTCGGCGACCTTGGCCCTGCCCGCCCTGATGTTTTGGCTCGGCCGGACAGTCGTGAGTCGGATCCGGCTCGAACGCTGCCTTTACGGATTGCTTCCGTTGTTCTGGGCCCTGTTGCTCGCGCACCATCTCCCCCTGGGGATGTCGGAAGCGGGACTCCTGCTGCCCGTCAGCCTGTCGCCCTGGCTTGGCGGCGCGGCCCTGTCATTGCCCCACTGGCAGGCTCAGCCCGCGGTGATCGGCTTCTGCCAGAGCGGCGTGGTCGCCCTCGGAGCGATCTGGAGCCTGGTGATCCTGCGCCGCATGTTCAGCCATCGCCGCAGCGTCTGGATCGGAGCGTCCAGCCTGATGGTCACGCTGGCGATCTGCGGCCGCTGGCTGGTGAATGGATCGGGGTAGAGGGATTTGAACCCCCGGCATCCTGCTCCCAAAGCAGGCGCGCTACCAAACTGCGCTATACCCCGGAAGCCCGATTCTAACGCCAGGGCTGTTCGGTGCTGAGATCTGCGGTCTGGCGGCGGAACAGCCCACCCAGGTAGTGACGCACCACCGAACGCTCCTTGCAGCCCTGTTGAAACAGGAATCCGGCGATTGCGGCCTGCACCAGGCGGTACTGGTCCCATTGGGGGTGGTCGGCAATGAACATCCCCATGGCGCGATAGAGATCCTCCGGCAACTGGTTTTCCACACTCACGTGAACCGGCATCGCATCAGGTGTCTCCTGCAACTCGCTCTCTCGCTGTCAACCCATCCATCACGCCATGGCAACCGGTCGACTGTCAAAACGGCTTGATCGGAGGTGATGCAACGGGTGCGTTAGAGCAGATTGCTTGCCCTTACTGGGTTTTGAGGATGGCGATGTGTGCTGGAACACCATCCGGAAGCGGCCTGGAGCTCGCCGTCAAGGGGAAAGGGGGTTTTCCCGAGCTGCCCGACAGAACCCCGCTCGGCCATTCGATTGCCGTGATTGCCCCTGTGGAAAAGCTGTGGAAACGATTGGTTGCGAGGGGGAAAGGAGCTCTGTTCAAGGCTGCTGATCGATCCGCTCCGCTGGCACAGCAATCGCGATCAGCGGACGCAGCCAGGGATTGTTGCCATGGTGATGGGGTGCGCGTTCTATCGATGAAGACGCTCCCTCTGGCCAATGGCGATCGGATGCCGATCCTTGGCCTTGGCACCTGGAAATCGGAACCGGGACAGGTGGAAGCAGTGGTGAGGGAAGCGATCCGCCTGGGCTATCGCCACATCGATTGCGCCTGGTTCTACGGCAATGAGCGCGAAATCGGTCGGGCGATTGCGGCAGCCATCGCGGCCGGTGAGGTGCGCCGCGACCAGCTCTGGATCACCTCCAAGCTCTGGTCCAACAGTCATGGTCGTGAGCGGGTCGAGCCCGCCCTGCGTGAGACGCTCGAGCATCTCGAGCTGGAGTGGCTGGATCTCTATCTGATCCATTGGCCGATTCCGATTCAACCCTCAGTGCAGTTCCCCGCTTCTGCCGAGGATTTTCTCGATCCCATGGCCATGCCGCTCAGCGACACCTGGGCCGGCATGGAGGCGGTGGCTGAATGTGGTCTGACACGTCACATCGGGGTCAGCAACGTGTCGATCGCGAAGTTACAGAACCTGATGGTCCACAGCCGGCGCCCCCCGGAAGTGAATCAGGTGGAACTGCACCCGCTGCTGCAACAACCCGAGCTGGTCAGTTTCTGCCAACGTCACAACATTCTCGTAACCGCCTATTCACCCCTGGGATCGATGGACCGTCCCAGTTTTGTGCAAGCCAGCGATGCGCCGGTCCTGCTCGAGCACCCGGAGATCGTTGCCATCGCCGCTGAGCAGGGCTGCACCCCCGCCCAGGTGTTGCTCGCTTGGCAGGTGCAGCGGAACATTGCTGTGATTCCAAAAACGGTGACCTTGTCACGGTTGCGGCAGAACCTGGAGGCCGCTGCCGTCGAACTCACCCCGACGGCGATGGCCCGGATTGCCCAGTTGGATCGGGGCTATCGCTTCATCGATGGTCGATTCTGGGTGCTTGAGAACGGCCCCTGGTCCCTGGCCTCCATCTGGGACACCTGAATCGTGGCGAGCCAAGTGATGGCACTCAGCGCCAGAACACGCCAAAGCAACCGATCAGCAGGAACAAAAGCGACAAGACCAGAAGGCCGACGCGTGGGTAGCTATGGAGCGTTTCGCCATGGCGGTCGACGCGCAGATGCCTGAGATCGATCCAAGGCACGACACCGCGACGAAACCAGCCGACGCTGGTGACCTCGGATCCGATCAGTTTCGGAACCCGCCGGCGGGCCGTGACCAGCGCTCCAACCAGGGGCACCAGGGCTGCATAGCGGAGGCTGATCAAGCCGGTGCCATCGCGCAGCTCCATGTCGGCACTCCAGCGGTTGCCAGCATTCGCCCGGCCGATCAGCTCGCCCTTGAGGCTCACCAGCCGACCACGCACCGGACTCGCATAGGGATCCGAGAGCAGAGACAGAACATTACAGGCTTCCGGCTGCTTCGAGAGGGGATCGATATAGCCCACCTGCAGCAACAGGCCCAGGCTTAAACCCAGACTCATCCACCCCAAACTGATGGTCATGCGACCGCTCCCCAACCCAAGGAACAGTCCCAGCAGCGCCAAAACCCAGGCGGCATTGGCGACGAGCAGATCCTGGCTGAAGCGAACCAGCAGGCGGCGCTGATCCAAACGACGGCCCGCCTGGATCACCTGGGCCATGTCGAATTCCGCCGTGCGACCCATCCGTTCAGCGGTGGTGCTCAGTGCTCGAATCCGCTTGGCCGTGAGGGGATGGGTGGAGGCAAGCTCCTGCCACCAGGCCCAGGGATTGAACAGATCCCAGAGAAACACCTGGGTGATGACCTCGGGATTAGCGTTGATCCCGAAGGCCGTACCGGTGCTGAGGGCGGCGCGAGGGTCGACCACCCCGAGAGCGCGGGTACCTTCCAACAACCGGGAACGGGACTGCTTTGCGGCCTGAGGCTGCTGATTGAGCCGTTGTTGCTCCTGCACGATTCCGTAGGCGATCTTCACCAGGGCACGGCTGAGGGCGTTGGGATTGCCGGTGACCGTCGCTGAGAACTGATCAGCGAAATATTCCCGAACCCTGGAGAGATAGAGCAGCAGATAGGAGCCCGCCTCATAAACAAGAAACGCCACCGCAGAAATCCAACCGGTGGCACCGCTGTTGTCGTTGGCTTTTCTGTTGAACGTCTCGCCAGCCACATAGATCAGGTAGGCCACCTGCACCAGGCTGGCTGCCAGTGTCATCACCGCGAAATCCCAATGCACGATGTGACCCAGTTCGTGGCTGTAAACGGCGGCGACCTCGTCGTCGTCGAGATAATGAAACAAGCCACGGCTGACGACGATGCGGGCGTGACTCGGCAATGAGCCGTAGGTGAAGGCGGTGGGGTTGTCGTCGTCGATGATGCCCAGACGGGGCATGCTGATGCGGCGTTCCTGACAGATGCGCTGGAGGATGGCGAGGGATTGGGGACTGGACGCCTTGAGCTCCTCTGTTGTGACCCAGCGCGTTTTGTAGAGCCAGGCCTGGATCCAATCCATTAGGAAAGGAGCGAGCAGAAAGCCGAGACCATTCACCGCCAGGGTGATCGCCAAGGCGAGAAGGAGCCCGATCACCGGTTGGGTGTTGTCGACGATCAGCAGCAACGCCAGGATCAGGCTCAGCACCATGCCGCCCAAGAGGGTGAGGCAAGCGAGGGAAGCGAACCAGAGCTGCCCAGTCAATCCAGGCTTAGTCAGACTCATCGGTGTTCTCCATCAGCACCTGAAGGATCAGGTCGGCGTTGACCCAGCGAATCACGCCGCTATCCACATCGGCGATTTGAAACAGCGTCCAGGCCTTGGGATCCCGGGCGCCGCCACTGCAATGCACCACCTGGCCCATCCACCAGTCCCGATCCAACGCCTCGCCAGGAAGCGGGTCATGGCGCACAACCACGGTCATGCCCGGCTGAAGCTTCAGAAAAGCTGGGCGTGATTCCGACGGTAACAACGGCGGTGGAGGGGAGTGATCAACCGACATGGGATCAGTGCATTTGTACTGCAAGCTAAGCGGAGGCAGGCGTTCTGGCGATTCAACCGCCGTAGGACCAGCCGGTGCTGCTGAGCTCGAGCGCCTCGCCATCGCGATGGAGCGTTGCCGTTTTCACCTCCCCCACAAACACGGTGTGATCGCCATGGGCGACCTGGCCCACCAACTCGCACTCCACGGTGCCGAGGGCTTCCTGGAGAATCGGCAACCCCAAGGCACCGAGGCTGTAAGGCGCCGCTTCAAAACGACCTCCCACACCCTGTTGCGGCTTGAAGAACACGGCCCCCAACTCCTTTTGATCCGACGCCAGGACGTTGAGCGAAAAACGGCCAGTGCGCTGGATCATGCCGTTGCTCGTGCTGTCGGCTCGAACGGCCATCACCACAAGAGGTGGTTCAAAGGAGCCCTGGGTCACCCAGCTGGCGGTGAAGCCGTTGATCTCTTCGCCTTCGGCCACGCCGCAGATGAACAGACCATGGGGGATCTTGCGCAGCAGGGTCTTTTTGGCATCGGCATTCAAGGTCATGGGCGTCACCACAACAACTGGCCCTATCTTGGCGAGTGTTGGTGTGGGGTGTCGCACGCGCTCCCAGGGCTGATGCCAGGGTCACATAGCACTAGTCACGCCGCATCATCACTGGAGAGTTCCGCGCCTTTTCGGAAGCGATTGACTCCCGTTGTCGCAGCGCGCTGCGAACGGTTGATCGTTTTGACAAGCAAAAACAAAACCCATCCCACAATCAGGGAGTTGAGAATCACGTCGAGAATGCTTCCGATCGCGATGTTGCCACCGTAATAAGGGAGGTTCAGATCCCTCCAATTGCCACTTCTGATGAATGGATTCAAGAGCGGCATCAGAAAATCATTGGTGAGAGCATCCACGATCTTCTGGAACTGGGTGCCGACCACCACGGCGATCGCAAGGTTCAGGGCATTACCTTTCTGGAAGAAAAATTCTGCAAATTCTCTGAGCCAGCGACCAAACATCAAGCCATAAGACCAAGAAGTCGCAATCATGCCCATGGATGCTGTTTCAATGTCTGGGCGATGGTCAGTCTCGGGGGTGACTCCTGAGCTCGGGATGAACGGGCTTGCTAGGAAGGGGGTGGATCGTGAAATAGGAGAGTGCGGTGTCCAAAGAGCAGCTCGAAGCCCTCTTGGAAGCCATCAAGGCTGATGCGGACCTTCGAGAGAAGCTGAGGGCGGCGGCTGATCGGGATGCGGTGGTGGCGATTGCCAGGACAGCTGGCTTTGTGGTTTCAGCTGAAGAGTTGAAAACCGTTCGCACTGAGATTTCGGATGAGGAGCTGGAGGGCGTTGCTGGTGGAACGGGCCTGCTGTTTGGGGAAGTCACTGTGGAAGCAGCCACAGTGGTGATGCAATCCACAGCAAAAATGGGGCTTGTGTGTAAAGCAGCAGGACCCGACCTTGATTGACTTCAAGACAATAGAGACTCTCCTTCACTGCCGCGCCAGCCAGTGGGCACTGTCTCGCAAAGGAGGTGCCTACGAAAAAAGCAAACAAGTGGCTCGGGGGAGACTTGAACTCCCGACCTTGGGGTTATGAATCCCACGCTCTAACCAGCTGAGCTACCGAGCCGTGTAGGAAGAGTTTAAACGATCGTCCGATCGGGCTTCAGGCGCGGCGGCTGGGCAGGAACGGCATCGGGTCGGTGGCGGCACCGCCGGGCTTACGGATCTCGAAATGGAGGTGCGGCCCGGTGCTGCGCCCCGTGCTTCCCATCAAAGAGATCGTGGCGCCCTGGGGCACCATCTGACCTTTGCGCACGACCAGGCGGCTGTTGTGGGCATAACGGGTGGCGGTGCCATCGCCATGAGACAGCTCGACGAGATAGCCGTAGCCACTGCTCCAGCCTGAGAACACCACAAGGCCATCCTTAGCAGCCACGATCGGCGTGCCGACGTTGTTGGCAATATCAATTCCCTTGTGCATCCGCCCCCAGCGCCAGCCATAACCGGAGGTGAAGACGCCCTTCGCCGGCCAGATGAACGCCTGGCGCTCACCCTGGGGACGCGACGTGCCTGGGAGATTGGGGAGCTCTGGCCAACTGGCACCACCCGAGACGGTGGGACGAATCGCCAACAATTTGCGGGGGGCGGCTTCGGCCACACGCACCGTGGATCCCACCACCAGGCGGGCCAGGTCCATGCCTGGGTTGAGCTTGCGGAACTGGCTGAGGCTCAAACCATGGCTCTTGGCAATCTTGGCGATGGAATCGCCCCGCTGCACCTCCACTTCCGCAACGGGTGCCGGGGGCGCTGACACCGGCGCAGTTCTGCGGATGCTGGAAGCATCAAGTGACAGGCTGCGGCTGAGACGGCTTTCCACCTTGGTGGGCAAGATCAACCACTGCCCTTTGCTCAGCGTTGCCGTGGGTGCTTGCTCATTCAGTTCAGCTAGGGCTGTGAGCGGAAGATCCAGTTCAGCGGCCAGCGCTTCCATGCTGGTGTCACGACTGGCCTGGATCCAGAACTTGGTCTGCAGGGTCGGCAGCGAGGCCAGGAGTTGTTGCTGGCTGACTGGTCTGGCCCCATCGGCGATTCCAGGCTGATGTCCGAGGGCGATCAAGCCAAGAACGGGAAGCGCTGATGTGGTGGTGAGAACCAGCAGGGGCTTCATACCAAGAAAGGGAAACAACAACTCCGGAGAAGCCGCCACGACCCGGAGACGGCCCGAAAGTAACGGGCCGAACACCCCGGTGCAAGGGGGCGTGGTTCAGCCTGACAATCACCACAAGCCGAGTTGCAGGCCGGCCTGGAAGCTCACAAGCGCCGCTGCCACCGACAGATTGAGGCTGCGCACCGCTGCACCACCGGGCATCGGAATCGTGCACATCTGGTCGCAGCGCGCACGGACGCTCTCCGGCAGGCCGAGGTCCTCCCGTCCAAACAGCAACACATCGCCCGGTTGAAAGCGCATCTGAGGCAGGGCCGTGCCGCCATGGCGACTGCAACCGATCAGGCGAAACGGAGTGGGCAGGGCCGCGATGAGCGCTTCGACATCGCCGTGGGTGCTCAGCTGCACATGGGGCCAGTAGTCAAGACCAGCCCGTTTGAGGTAGCGATCCTCGAGACTGAAGCCCAACGGCTCGATCAGGGCCAGGGGTAGCTGGAAGGCCGCTGAGGTGCGGGCGATGTTGCCGGTGTTCGGCGGGATCTGCGGCTCATACAAGGCGATACGCAGGGGGGCAGGCGTCAACTTGGTTGTCGTCATGGCACCCGCTGCCCCACCTGGTGTAAATCGATGGCGCGGCCCTGCACCACCAACCAGCTGCGGCTGGCCAGGCCCTCAAGGCGCTGAGCTAGGGCACCGAGCCGATCCCGGAACAAGCCGCCGATCGCGGTGGGGGGCACCAGGCCCCAGCCTGTCTCCTCGATCACCAGCACAACCGGCTGCTTGCGAGTCTGCAGAGCAGTGAGAAGATCCGCCACGGTGGCCTGCCACTGGGCTTCGACCTGCTCCAGGTGCCAGGCCACAAATCCACCGAGGGAATCAATCAACAGGGCCCGATCCGAGGCAATCGACGCCAAGCCCCACGCCAAGGCAGGGCCGCATTCCAGCAACTGCCAGGCCTCGGGGCGACGCTGGCGATGCAGGCGCAACCGCTCCTGCCAGGCGGGATCCTCGGGTCTTGGATCAGAGGTGGCCACGTAGGTCACGGCGGGATGGTGGCCGAGAAGGTGTTCCGCCCAACGGCTCTTGCCGCTCCGGCTGGGGCCACTCACCAGGATGAGATCCCGCTCGCCGCAGGCCCCAATCCGATCAACCACCCCCATTCATGCCGCGCAGGGTTGCCACGGAAGAGGGGCTGACACGGTTGAGATAGCGGAAGATCCAATACTTGAAGATCGTCGCCAGGATCACCGGGAAGGTGGCGATGAACAACAGGATGAAGTTATCCCGCGCCGGGAAGCCAAAGTGATTGGCGATGCCATCGAGCAGCACCGTCCAACCCTCCGGGCTGTGGAAACCCACAAAGATGTCGGTGAAGAGGATGATCGCGAAGGCCTTGGCGGAATCACTGAGGCCATACACGGCTTCATCAAAGAAACCACGCAACACCCGCAGTTCCTCCCGGCTCACCAGACACACGCCCACGAAAGCGAACAGGGCGGCAATGTCTGAGAACACGTTCTTGACGGCGTGGGTGCTCTCGGAATCCGCCTCCTCCTTCAGTTCCTCGGCCTTAAGGGTGAGGGCCTGTTGCAGGTCTTCCTCACTGGGAATGCCTTTGCCGCGCAGGAGCGCATCGAATTCAATCTCTGCCTTGTAGACCCGCAGTTTCTCCACCGCCTGCTCCTCCAGCTGCGGTTTCGGGTAACTGAGAAAAGGAAGATCGGGGGCGTAGCGATCCACCAAGGGGCTGATCACATAGGTGCGGCTCACCTGTTGCACCAGCAGGGGCACCAGGATCAACAGCAACAGCACCTTGAGCGAGATCAAGGTGGAATCACGGCGCCGACGGAAGCCGGCCACCAGGGTCGCCTCGGCGGTGGGGTCCAACTGCCGCCGCACGGTGTCGACTACGCCGAGCAACGAGCGGGGCAGCGGATCGGGCGCCCGGCTCATGGTGGGGGCGGCCGCTGCGCGCCGCGGTGAATAGCGATTCACCACACTTTCAATCAGCTGCAGCTGACGCAGCTCCTGCATGTCGAGCTGGCCGCGTTGCCCCTCGAGCTTGTCGAGGCTGGTGCGACACACATTCAGGGCGGCTCGGAATTTGCGCAACACGGTGGCCTGCACCGAGCGAGGCACCGACAGCTCAAGGTCGGTGCGGATCGGGCGATCGCCGTAATATTCCAGCTCCAGGCTCTGGATCAGCAGGGCGGCTTCATAGCCCCGATCCAGATCGCTGTTCACATCGCGGTCGTTCGCCTGACCGAAGGTGCTGATCCAATTGCGCATGATCGTGTTCTCAGGCGAGGTCAGCGGGAGAAGACCCACCAGGTGGCCATCGGCACGATGGTGCCCACCACCAGCAGCACCACCACCCAGGTGAAGGCGTTGCTGCTCTGGGTTTCCTCTTTGCTGGGAATGTTGGTGGGCAGGGTGGTGCGCTCCACCTCCACAGGCGGACCAGGGTCTTCGCCGCCATCAAGCACCACGGCGAGACGCTCGATGCCATCCAGGCTGGCTTGGCGGTAGCGATCACCATCCCGCATGGGCTGGCTCATGGTGGTGCGGCCGGTGCTGCGTAACAACTCGGCGGGCAAGCGCTGGCTGAGGGAGGGATCGGCCACCACGGCGGCCTGCTTGTTCTGGGCCTCGATCAGAAACAGCAGGATCGGATCACTGGAGCCCTGATTCGACCATTGAGCAATGAGATCCTCACCGAAGGCGGGAAGGCTGAGGCCGTAGTCGAGTCGACGCACGGTCACCAGACGGGCATCAAGGCGCTGCTCATCGAGCTGATCCAGCCTGGCGCTGAGTTCACTGCGGCTGGCGCGACTGAGCACATCGGCCGCATCCAGCACCGGATCCTCCGGAGCCACCGCAGGAAAATCCTGGGGCGCTACGGCCAGGGCCGCAGGCACCAACAGCAGCAACGACAGGCAGGCGGCGGCAAGTCCGGCCAGCAGCTTCGAGATCCTCGGCATCGATGGAAAAGGCCTGATGCGGGCAGTCTGCCGTCAGTCGGCCAGGCTGTCGCGGTTGAGAGCCATGATCGCTCCGACCACCGCCTCGGCGCGACCTTCCGGCAACACCAATTGGGCGCCGAGTTTGTTCAAAAAATCCGTTTCCGGGGCACCCACTTTGCGGTCGGCATGCACCAGTTGAGCCGCCACCGCCAGGGCGGTTTCCTGCTGATGGGGCTTGAGCTGGGGAAGAGCCTGGGCGATCAGCTGATCGATCCCCTGCTCCCGCAGCACGGTGAGCAGCGTGTCGAACAGCGCCGCCATCTCCTCTTCGCTCCGGTCTTTGTAAGGCGAGCGATATTCGAGTTGGCGCCGCAAGGCATGCGCTTCGTCCTTGCCCAGGACGCCATCACAGGCCACGGCTCCGAGAGCCACGGCGGCAAAGGCTTCGGCCTCAGTCATACCCGCTGGTGCGTGCCACCCCATTTGAGCAAGAGTGCAGCGATCTGACAGCTCTTTCGCGTTCCTTCATGCCAGCCGCCGCCCGCATCACCCTGTCTGCCGGCGTACTGGTGCTCGTTCTGGCCGTTCTGAACGGCTTCACGGCAGCAACGATCGAGCCAAGCCTGCAGCGGGCGGAGGTGATCGCCGGTCTGGCCGGGGTGGGGCTGATGTTGGTGGCAGTGCTCTGGACCCGCGCCGTGCCCCGCGCTGCAGAAGCGGTGGCACTCAGCGCCGAACAGGGCTTTGTGCTCAAGCCGGATCTCACCGAGGCAGAACGGCTCGAACTGGCCTGGGGCAGCCAGATGCTGCTCACCGCCACCTCCGCTGCCACGATCCTGGTGGCCTGGGACGGGGAGGTGCTCCTGAGGCGGGGTCTGATCAGCGACAGCCCGTTTCACCCCGGCGCGATCTGCAGCCGTGCCAGGGAGCAACAACAGCTGGTGTCGCTCGTAAAAACAGCGTTGTATCCCGGCCGCGAAGAATTTGATTCAGTGGTGCCTCAATTGCCGGCGGTGATGGTGCACCCCCTTGGCCAGCGGGGCTGGGTGGTGCTCGGTGGCTGGTCGGAACGATGTTTCACCCGTGCCGATGAGCGCTGGTTCAGCGGTTGGTGCGAACGGCTCAGAACGACACTGGAGCCGGCTTGCGCTTCTTCTGAGGGCCTGGACGGCCCTCCTCCAGGCTGAGCTGGGAGCGCACCTTGTCGCCCGGGGCGGAGAACACCACCAGCCCTTGCTTGCCCACCTTGCCCTCAAGCCTCTGGCTGCGGGTGATCTGGTCATTGGCCTGGCGCCGCAACACCACCTGGCCTTCGGCGAGCACAGCGTCATCGCTCCAGTTCCAGAGACACCGCTCCGCATCGAGCTGATCGCCGGGCTGCTTCAAGCGACAGCCACCGGTCACCAGCACGGTGGTGTCCTTGAGGTTGACGCGGAAGTTCTGGCCGCTGAGGCTTGATTGCTCCATGCGGGCCCGGAACGGTTCGCTGCTGGTGAGCGTCTCCTTCTGAAAGTTCCAACGGGTGGTGAGGGCCTCAAGCACGCCTTGGCGTTTGGGGATCCGCACCTGCACCGGCTCGATCAGATCAATGAATCCTTTCTGGGTGTTGCCGGTGAGGCGACTGGCCTGCAATTGCTGCAGGGTGTTCTGGTCGTCCCGCCGCTGACCGAGAACGGGTCCGCGGGCCTTGAGAGCACCATCGCCGAGATTCCAATCGGCCACACCAGTGCGGATCACCGTGGTGGGAACCACCTGTTTGTTGACCTTGCCGGTCCACTGCTCGAGCTGCACCACGCCCTTGAGCGTGAGTTGCTGGGTGTCCTGGCGCAGCTGGGCCGTGGTGGAGCGGATCCGACTGCTGGCGTCATCGGCTTGGGGACGTTGTTCGATCACCAGCAAGGATTGGCCCGGGGTCCAACGCAACCGATCACCGCTGATCAACACCTTCTGGCCTTGCAGCTGCTGAAGCTGCACCTGACCCTCCAGGATCACCAGCTCGCCGTCGTTGAACACCATCGCCGACTGGGCACGGATTGCAAAAGCCGGGCGGTTGTTGCGATACAACACCCCCGCAGGATTGCGGGCCCGCACCAGGCGCTGCCTCACGTTGTAACGGGCTTCCGGGCTGCTGAGATCCCAATCGCGCTGCCCATCCGCCTTTTTCTGGCGCAGGTCGAGGGAGCGGAACACGAACGGCGGCGTCTCCGGCGTGGTGATTTCGGGTGACGACTGGCAACCGACGAGGACCAGGGGCAGCGCCAGCAAGCCCCCGACCAGGGCTCGCCCAGGGATGGGGTGCATCAGAGCGGAGCGTCGAGTTCGAGGCGGGCCATCACCGGTTGGGGCTGGGGCAGGGGAGAACCGGCGCTCAGCTTGCCCCAGATCAACCGTTCCTTCCAGGTGGTAGCGACGGGCGCTTCACCAAGTTGGTCGAGGATCCGCTGGCTCAGGTCTGGCACAAGGGGCTGCAGCAACAGACCCACCAACCGGCAGCACTCGAGCACGGCGTAGAGATCACGGGCCACGCTCGCCTCATTGCCGGGTTGCTTCATCCGGCTCCAGGGGGCCTGCTCATTGAGGTAGCCATTGGCCTGGATCGCCAGAGAAAGAATCGCCTCACAGGCCTGCTGGAAGTGCAACTCGGGCATCGCTTGGCGCACCTTTTCGATCGTCTGTTCCGCGTCGGCTTGAAGCGCATGCCCCGCAGACGCGGTGGAATCGATTGGCGGCACAGCGTCGTTGAACCATTTGCGCGCCATCGACGCAGTGCGATTGAGCAGATTGCCGATCGTGTTGGCGAGATCGTTGTTCACCAGATCGGTGAAGCGTTGCTGCTGAAAGTCACCGTCCTCGCCAAATTGAATGTCGCGCAGCAGATACCAACGCACCGCATCAGCGCCGCAGCGCTCCAGCAACACCTCCGGATCGAGCACATTGCCCAGTGATTTGCCCATCTTCTGGCCTTCTCGGGTGAGAAATCCATGGCCAAACACCCGTTTGGGCACCGGCAATCCAGCCGACATCAACATCGCCGGCCAATACACGGCATGAAAGCGGAGGATGTCTTTGCCGATCACCTGCACATCGGCAGGCCAACCCGCTGCGCCCAATCGGTCGAGATCCACATCGCCACCGTCATCGAGCAGGGCAGTGAGATACCCGAGCAGGGCATCAAACCAGACATAAAAGGTGTGGCCCTCATGGCCGGGAACGGGCAACCCCCACGCCACATTGACGCGGGAAATCGAGAAATCACGCAATCCGCCCGCCACAAAATTCTGAATCTCCTTGCGGCGGCTGGCGGGAGCGATGAAGCCCGGTTGGTTGATCAGCGCTTCGATCCGCTCCTGGAAATGGGAGAGGCAGAAAAAGAGGTTCTCCTCATCGCGCCATTCCAACGGCTTCTGGTGCAAGGGGCAGCAGGGCTCCTTGGCCTCAGCAGGTTCGTCTTTGAATTCCTCGCAACCGACGCAATACCAGCCGGTCTGGCGGCCGCTGCGGATATCGCCGGCCGCTTCACAGCGCTGGAAGAAGGCTTGCACCAGGGGGCGATGGCGCGGCTCAGTGGTCCGCACGAAGCGGTCGTTGCTGATGCCCCACTGTCGCCAGGCCTCCAGGTAACGGGCGGTGATCCGGTCGCAGTGCTCGCGGGGTTCGATCCCCTGGTCTGCTGCGGTGCGTTGAATCTTCTGGCCGTGTTCATCCACTCCGGTCACGAACAGCACCGTTTCCCCCTCGAGCCGCTGAAAGCGGGCCAAGGCATCGCAGGCGATCGTGGTGTAAGTGCTGCCGAGGTGCGGCCGGTCGTTGACGTAATAGAGCGGCGTTGTGAGGCTGTAGGTCATCGCTTCGGCGGTCGCTCCCGGCCTCAGGCATGGCGCTGGATCCTAACGACCGCTCTTCGCTGCACTTTCCAACCACGATCGTTTCCCATGGCCTCCCCTGAGCCGCTCGATCCCTCCCTCCAGGTCTGGTTGTCGGCCCTGCACCAACTGGCTCTGGCCGATGGCGATTTCGATGCGGAAGAGCGGCGCATGCTCGCGGAACACCTCTCAGAAACCCTGCCGGAATCAGCGCTCGATTGGGAGGCGATGGAGACGGTGGACGACGGTGAACTGGCGCGGCTTCTGGCGGCGGATCCCACCGTGGCCGAGCAGTTTCTGCGCACCGCTGTGGTGGTGGCTCTCGCCGATGGCCATCTCAGCCGCTCCGAACTCGATCTGTTGCAGCACTGGGCCGACCTGCTGGGCTGTGATCAGGCGCCGCTGGCGGGTCTCAAACCCTGCATCGACCACCTCAGCAACGACGACTGGCAACCATTGGAGCCGCTCAAGCATTGGCTGGATGATCTCGACCCCAGCGATCCGCGGGTGGCGGGCTTCATCGTGAACCTGATCCCGGCCCAGTGTCCGTTTGAACGCGACATCGTGCTGTTCGGCCACAAGCTGGTGCACATCCCGCCGATGTGCAAACTAAATCCGCTTTACGACCAGCTGGTGGGTCTTCGTTTCCGCTGCCTCGGCCATCTCTCGGAAGAACAACAATTGCGGATCTGCCGCAAAGACTCCGCCCAGGCATGAGCGCCTCCCTCGACTCAGTCGACGTGCTCGTGTGGGGCGGCGGCACCGGCGGCGTGGCGGCAGCGATCCAGGCGGCGCGTGGTGGTGCCTCCACACTGTTGTTGACCCCTAGCCGCTGGCTCGGCGGGATGGTGAGTGCCGCCGGGGTGTGCTGCCCCGATGGCAACGAGCTCACCCCCTGGCAGACGGGCCTGTGGGGAGCCTTCCTCAGGGAACTGGAGCGGCGTGAGCCTGAGGGGCTCGATCACAATTGGGTGAGCTGTTTCGGCTACCGGCCCACCACCGCAGAGCAGATCCTGCAGGACTGGGTGGCGGCTGAGGCCAAGCTGCTCTGGTGGCCAGGCTGCCGGTTGCTGGCGGTGGAGCGGCATGGGTCGCTGATCACGGCGGTGCGCGTCGAAGTCGACGGAGAGCAGCGCCGGCTTGGCTGTCAGGTGGTGATCGATGGCAGCGATCGCGGCGATCTGCTGCCCCTGGCCGAAGCTCCCTTTCGCTTCGGTTGGGAACCACAGGAGCAATGGGGCGAACCGAGTGCTCCCAGCGCTGAGCGGATTCGCACGGAAGCGTTCTTCAAGGAGCAACCGGTGCAATCGCCCACCTGGGTGGTGATGGGGCAATTGCAGAGCGACACCCTGAAGGCGGATCCAGTTCGTGGCATCGATCCCGCCGCTTACCCCCAGCTACCAGCACCGTTTGAACGCGCCTGTGAAGCCTTCGGCCTGGAGCGCACCCTCACCTATGGGCGCCTGCCTGGTGGGCTGGTGATGCTCAACTGGCCCCTCCATGGCAACGACTGGCATTGGGGGTTGGAGCGAGCCTTCAGCAATGATCCTGCGCAGGAGGCGGAGCTCTTTCACGAGATGCAGGCCCACAGCCTGCGTTTTGGCGAAGCCCTGAAGGAAGCGAGCGGCGGCTGGCTGCAACTCGGCGATGCGTTTCCTGCTGAATCAGGCAGCCCGGCCCCCTGGCTGGCCGCCATGCCCTACTGGCGGGAGGGGCGCCGCATGGTGGGACGCGCCACGGTGATCGAGCAGGATCTGCTGCCCCTTGGCGAGGGGTCTTCGTGCGCTGCCTTGCCGCGCGATCCAGCCGGTGCGCTGCAATCGATCGCTGTGGGCAATTACGCCAATGACCATCACTATCCTGGGCCGGATTGGCCCTTGGCAGCCAAGAGCTGCCGTTGGGGTGGGCGCTGGACGGGCACACCGTTCTGTGTCCCCTACGGCGCACTGGTGAGTGCCGAGATCGACAATCTGCTGGCGGCTGATAAGGCGATCAGCACCAGCCACATGGCCAATGGCGCCACACGACTGCAGCCATTGGTGTTGAACGTGGGCCAGGCGGCTGGAGCAGCGGCAGCGCTGGCGGTGCAATCAGGACGACGACCTGCGCAGGTGACAGCAAGTGAGCTACAAAAACGCCTGCTGAGCGATGCCTACGCACCAGCGGCGGTGATGCCCGATTGGCACACGCCTTGGCATCACCCGCAGTGGCGTGAGCGTCAGCGCAGAGCTCTTGCCGATCCCACAAGCTTGATCCACCCAGTTCTGACTCCGTTCAGCGGGTTCGCCTCTGACGCAGAGTCAGGTGGCATCCCAACAGAACGACAGGCCTCGCACTGGCCTGGGCGGTTGGTGCCTGATGGCTCAGGGGGCTACACCCTCCAGCAGGCCGAAGGGATCTCTTGGCCTTTGATCACCTTGGAACCCTCGATCGATCGTTGGCTGGCGCAACATGAGAAGCCCGTCGACATCAACCTTGTGGGGGTTGTGAATCAATGGGGGCCTTGGCTTCGCGTGATTGGTGTGGCTTGAGGGTTAGTTCAATCCGGGATGATGCCCAGAACCTCTGAGCTTCGGTCCGGCTGAATGCCCACTGCACTGACGCGCCTTCTGGGCCCCTGGAGGCCCGGAGATCTGGATGGCTTCCTGGCTCTGGGTCTCAACAACCTGATTCAGATCCTGCTCATCATCAGCCTCTGCCGCGGCATCCTCGGTTACCCCGATGCCCTGCTGTTCGGGCAGATCCTGCCAGCTGCTGGCGTCAGCCTGTTGGTCGGCAATCTGGCCTACACCCACCTGGCCAGACGCCTCGCTGCTCGGGAAAAGCGCAGTGACTGCACAGCACTCCCCTATGGGATCAACACGGTCAGCCTGTTTGCCTACATCTTCCTGGTGATGCTGCCAGTGAAGCTGGCGGCTCTGAACAGTGGCCAGCCGGAGGCAGCCGCTATCACACGCTCATGGCATGCCGGCATGGTGGCCTGCCTGGGCTCAGGCCTGATCGAAACGGCGGGTGCTTTTTGCGCCGATCGCTTGAGACGCTGGTTGCCTCGTGCCGCATTGCTCTCCACGCTCTCTGGCATCGCTCTCGGTTACATCGCCCTGGGTTTCCTCTTGCGGACCTATGCCAATCCACTGGTTGGATTGGCGAGTTTGGCTGTCATTTTGCTCGGTTACTACGCCAGGGTTCAGTGGCCTTTACCCACGGGGTTAATGGCCGTATTACTCGGCATGGTGCTCGCCTGGAGTAGTGGTCTGATTCATCCCTCGACAAGCGCTTGGCAGGACAGCCTCAGCACAGTCAAGCTTCAAACCCCAACACTGCACCTCACCACCCTCTGGCAGGCACGCGCCGACTTGCTTCCCTGGCTTGGGGTGATCGTACCGATGGGACTGTTCAATGTGATCGGGTCTTTGCAGAATCTGGATAGCGCTGATGCCGCAGGAGATCACTACGGCACTCGCTCCTGCCTCTTGATTGATGGCATCGGCACGTTGGCAGCCGCAGCCTTGGGATCCTGTTTTCCGACAACGATCTACATCGGTCATTCAGGCTTCAAAGACCTCGGGGCCCGTTCGGGTTATTCGTGGCTCAATGGTGTGGTGATGGGAGCAGCCTGCTTCCTTGGACTGTTCGGTCTGATCTCACTGCTAGTTCCCATTGATGCCGGTATGGCGATCGTGCTCTACATCGGGATTGCGATGACGTCACAAGCGTTTCAGGCCACACCGTCCAGGCATGCGCCGGCCGTGGTGTTGGGAATCCTGCCTGGCCTGGCGGGATGGGGAGCACAATTACTGAAAGCTGGCCTGCGAACAGGCGGGTTGGGGAGCGAGGCCAGACCCTTCAACGAGTCGATGATCACCCAGTTGGCATCAGGTGATGTCTGGGCGGCGGGTGCCTTTGCACTTGAGCAAGGACAGATCATCACATCGATGCTGTTAGCCGCCCTGTTGGTCTTTGCCATTGAAAAGCGGTTTCTCGCTGCGGCAGTCTGTAGCGGCTCAGCAGCTGTTCTGTCCTGGTTCGGGGTGCTGCATGCCTGGTCGTTCTCAACAGCAGACACCGTTTTGAATCTGGGCTGGGGGACGGGCCAGCCTTGGGCGATTGCCTATGGCGTCATCACTGTGTTGATTCTGATTGCCCGGATGCTTCCGCAAGATTCTCAAATCGCTGGATGAACCTAGGTCTGGAAGAGGTCGTCTGCTTCATCAAAGCCGGCGGTGCAGCGACAAAGGCAAAGGTTGAGATGATGACGTCACGGTTGGCTCAGATTTCAGTGCTTGGCTCTCTACTGATCACCTTCAACATCCCCAGCCCTCATCTGGAAGGCACGCTGCTACCACGCGGTTTCTTCCTTGGCGTTGGCTTGATCTACCTGGCTGCCCTTGCCGTAGACCGACTGGCGGCGAGCTGGCGTTTGCCAGGGGCTGCCGCCGTGTTGCTCCTGGGCTTTCTGATTCCCACAGCATGGTTGAACCAATCTCAGCTCCTTGATGCCGCTCACGAGGAAACCCTGCATCGGGTCAGCCTGGCGCTCCTGATGTTCTACGCCGGTTGTGTTGAACGCTACATCCAACACATGAACTGCATAGACTCGAACCCTAGATGGGCACATCCTTCAGAATGGACCTGGTCTCTCATTATGAAGACAGTAGATAAGGATTGATTGAGTCTGATCGTTATCGTCATTCCTTTGGATCTCTGTGATCGCTGCTTCACTGTCTAGCTGTACTCCCCTGTCATGCAATCTAATCCGCAGAACCGACTTGATTCTTCAGAAGAATGGGCTGACATTCTCATAATGACAGGATTGCATGAAGAATTGGTAGGGCTCCAAAGGGTATTTGGAAGTGAATGTCATAGACTGGCTCGATATGGGACCTCCTATCTCGTCTACGAATGGAGGCGATCATCACGACATGTGCGGATTGTTGCCCTTCGACAGCAGGAGAAAGGGTTAACCAGCTCGGCAGTCACGGCAACGAAGGCGTTGTGCCTCTGGCGGCCCAAACTAGCAGTGATGACTGGCATCTGTGCCGGCGTAAAATCAGCTGTCAATTTAGGAGACCTGGTCGTAGCTAGCCAATGTTTTGAGCACTCCAGCGGCCAGCTCAGGGATGGTGAATTGATTCCTGAGCAGAATCGAGTATCAACACCGCCGTGGGTACTAGATTTTTTGATGGCGCACACAGATTCCCAGGAGTTGCAAGAGCAAGTTCGAGTTGGTTTCGGCCAGTCGTTGCCCTCTGATCTGATACCAACCATTCATTATGGTGCGATGGCATGCGGTCCGCAAGTGATAAAAGATCAATCGTATATTGAGAGCCTGAAAAGCAAAGAGCATTCCCTGCTTGCCATCGATATGGAGTCGTACGGGATTGCACTCGCCGCCTCGATGTGTAGCACGTATGTGCGCCCGATCGTTCCCTTGATCGTGAAGGGTGTATGTGATTTTGCTGATTCAGAAAAGACAGACGCATGGCACGATTATTGTTCTTATGCAAGCGCTGCGTTTCTACATGCAGTTCTTGACCGAGCCATCAGTCGCGAAAGGGCCTACAATTGGATTAAAGACATCGCAAATGATGACTGATTTGCATGCCGTTGACACTCTGATCTCTGGAGGCATTGTCGTCACCATGGACTCCCATCGTCGTGTCATCGCCGATGGGGCCGTTGCTGTTAAGGCCGGCAAGATCGTATCGGTGGGCGAGCGTCAATCTGTTGAAGCAGTCTGCAGTCCTCAGGATCGCATCGATGCCCAAGGACGCACGGTGATTCCGGGGTTGATCAACGGCCATGCCCACCTGCCGATGACCCTGTTCCGCGGTCTGGCGGATGACCAGGATGTCGATGAGTGGCTGCAGCACACGATCTTCCCAGCCGAGGCGATGAACGTGGATGAGGCATTTGTGCGTTGCGGAACGCGACTTGGCCTTGCTGAGTTGATACGAGGCGGGATCACCACCGTCTGCGATATGTATTACTTCGAAAATGCCGTTGCCGAGGAGATGGCGGCGGCTGGGCTCCGCGGCTTACTTGGTCAGGCTTTGATCGACTTCCCCTCTCCCGATGCCAACGACTATGCGACGGCGCTCGATGTCATCCATCGTTTTGTGGAGCGTTGGCGTGGTCATCATTTGATTACCCCGGCCATCGCTCCACATGCCCCCTACACCGTAGGGGATGAGCACCTGAAGGAAGCCCACCGTTTTGCTCTCGACCACGATTGCCCGTTCATCATCCACCTGGCAGAAAGTCAACACGAGGTGGCTGAAAGTATGCGGCTCAAGGGTGCCAGGCCCGTGGAACATCTTTCCCATCTCGGTGTTTTAAGCAATCGCATGGTAGCAGCGCATGTTGTCTGGGCTGAAAACCATGAACTTGATCTGTTGGCCGACCATGGCGTCGGCGTGGTACATAACCCTCAGTCGAACATGAAACTTGCCTCGGGGGTGGCACCGTTACCACAGATGCTGATGCGGGATATGGCCGTAGGCTTGGGCACGGATGGTTCAGCCTCCAATAATGATTTGAGCTTGTGGGAGGAAATTGACACAGCCGCCAAGCTGCACAAACTGGTTACGGCTGATCCCAAGATGATCTCTGCTCAACAGGCGTTTGAGCTCGCCACGATTCACGGAGCCAGAGCTCTGCATCTGGATCAACAGATCGGCTCGCTGGAGGTGGGCAAGCGAGCCGACATCGTAGTGCTGGAGATGGAGGCGATCAACCAGGTTCCCCTTAGCAGTATTTACTCAGCGCTGGTGTATGCCACCAAGGCCAACGATGTCTGCGATCTGATGGTGGAAGGCCAGGTATTGCTTCGTGATCGCCAGTTAACCACGATCGACGAGAGAATGGTAAAAGATGTTGGCCTTGTGCTGCGAAAGAAGATCGTCGACCGACTGCAAGTCCCACTCTGAATTTTTTAGTGGTATTCCCGGATCGCTGTTGTCATTGCGACCCAGATTCACAATCGGATGTATGCCGCTCTTGCACCATTCATGGTGAAGAGGTCTATTAGCGTGGTGGAATTGAGGGGTTAGCACGAGATCCCAAAAAATTAAATTTGATCCTCGACTATGTTTGAGCAAATCAAGTTGATTGTTGGGAGCTCGCAGCCTTGGTTGTGAGTTCCAAAGTCGTCTGCTTCTGCAATCTACATCCCCAACATGTCATGAGCTCTGCCATCGCAGTGAATTGCGCCGATTGCATGAAGCTGACGCGCAGCAAACCAAAAAGTATTCATTTTTACATCTTCACTAGGCTCGATAGCCAAGCTAGGGCGTTGGCTAAGGCCCTGATTCGGAAACTCCTACGAATGTAGGTGGTTAAAGGGTTTGCCTGCAACTATGGTGACGGGAAACTGCTTATCAAACGATGACTAAGTTCGTACTACATGGCCTTGATGCCGTTCAGGCTGAGTTCTTTGCCTTGATCGAAGGTGATCCTGAACTACGAACGGCCTTCACTGCGATCGCTGAATCCATTGAGAGTGGTGAAGCTAGTGTATTCGAGCGAAGCATGTCCGATTGGCTCAAGTGGCTCGACGATGAGGGGTATAGCGCGCAAACAGTACAAGATAACTCAAATAGATTTGTATCACTCCTTCATGACGCTGGAATTTCGCATCTCATCAGTGGTGACACGAAAACAAATTATTTAGTGCAAGAGCTGAAACAAGTTCCTCATTTGCTCGAGTTGTTGTTCACTCTTTTTGATCATTCGTTAACACTTCATTCTGATGTAGTCGGAGCCGCAGGTGGAACGGGGCTGGCTCGCGGTAAAATTGTGGCTAAGCGTCTTGGTGTAGATCGGAAAAAACTGGCGATTCGAGAAGGTGCAGGTGAGGCTCGGGAAGCATCGAGCGAATTTGATAGCACAGCGCGAGATGGCCAAAGCCAAGGAGGTCTTAACGACCGAGGACTTGAGCCGCGCCGTGACGAGTTTGGCGGCAGAGCACAAGATGTTGCAGACCGGATCAGCACAGCGCGAGAAGGGCGGTACGTCACAAGGGAGGACGGCCTCAATGACCGCGGCCTAGAGCCCCGCCGTGACTACATGCCAACGGGTGCCGAAATGGATTACAAAGCCGAAATGCGGGAGACTACGCCCGGATCGGAGGGCGCTACAGAGAATCGTGGTGGTGAGTCTCAGCGTGCGGCAGACCGGATCAGCACAGCGCGAGAAGGGCGATACGTCACAAGGGAGGACGGCCTCAATGACCGCGGCATGGAGCCCCGCCGTGACTACATGCCAACAGGTGGAGAACGGGATGCAAGAGCTGAAATAGTGCCTGAAGAAGGTCGCAACGGTGCAGGAGTGGAGAGCCCAGCGACGAAGGCCTATGACGATGTGCGAGAGGTGGTAAGGGAAGAGCGAGAACCCATCATTGGTGGAAAAGGAGGAGTGGAGAGACCAGAAGCGAGGAGGTATGACGATGTGCGAGAGGTCATCAGAGATGAGCGTGACCCCATCACGTACGCCTCAAGGGAGGACGACCTCAATGACCGCGGCATTGAGCCCCGCCGTGACTACATGCCAACGGGTGCCGAAATGGATTACAAAGCCGAAATGCGGGAGACTACGCCCGGATCGGAGGGCGCTACAGAGAATCGTGGTGGTGAGTCTCAGCGTGCGGCAGACCGGATCAGCACAGCGCGAGAAGGGCGTTACGTCACAAGGGAGGACGGCCTCAATGACCGCGGCATGGAGCCCCGCCGTGACTACATGCCAACAGGTGGAGAACGGGATGCAAGAGCTGAAATAGTGCCTGAAGAAGGTCGCAACGGTGGAGGACTTAGCCCAGAAGCGAGTAGGGTATATGAGCGAGAGGAAAGAATAGAGAGGAGAGCGGATATGGTCGCTGACGATGTAGCCAAAGTAGCCAAATTGGAGATGCCTGGTCGCAACGGTGGAGGAGTGGAGAGCCCAGCAGCGAAGGCCTTTGACGATGTGCGAACGGTGGTAAGGGAAGAGCGAGAACCCATCATGGGTGGAAAAGGAGGAGTAGAGAGTCCAGAAGCGAGGAGGTATGACGACGTGCGAGAGGAAAGAATAGAGATGAGAGCGGATATGGTCGCTGACGATGTAGCCAAAGTAGCCAAATTGGAGATGCCTGGTCGCAACGGTGGAGGAGTGGAGAGCCCAGCAGCGAAGGCCTTTGACGATGTGCGAACGGTGGTAAGGGAAGAGCGAGAACCCATCATGGGTGGAAAAGGAGGAGTAGAGAGTCCAGAAGCGAGGAGGTATGACGACGTGCGAGAGGAAAGAATAGAGATGAGAGAGGATATGGTCGCTAAAGATGTAGCCGAATTGGAGATGCCTGGTCGCAACGGTGGAGGAGTGGAGAGCCCAGCAGCGAAGGCCTTTGACGATGTGCGAACGGTGGTAAGGGAAGAGCGAGAACCCATCATGGGTGGAAAAGGAGGAGTAGAGAGTCCAGAAGCGAGGAGGTATGACGACGTGCGAGAGGAAAGAATAGAGATGAGAGAGGATATGGTCGCTAAAGATGTAGCCGAATTGGAGATGCCTGGTCGCAACGGTGGAGGAGTGGAGAGCCCAGCAGCGAAGGCCTTTGACGATGTGCGAACGGTGGTAAGGGAAGAGCGAGAACCCATCATGGGTGGAAAAGGAGGAGTAGAGAGTCCAGAAGCGAGGAGGTATGACGACGTGCGAGAGGAAAGAATAGAGATGAGAGAGGATATGGTCGCTAAAGATGTAGCCGAATTGGAGATGCCTGGTCGCAACGGTGGAGGAGTGGAGAGTCCAGCAGCGAGGAGGTATGACGATGTGCGAGAGGTCATCAGAGATGAGCGTGACCCCATCACCTACGCCACAAGGGAGGACGGACTCAATGACCGCGGCCTAGAGCCCCGCCGTGACTACATGCCAACGGATGGCGAACTGGATGCAAAAGCCGAAATGCGGGAGACTAAGCCCGACATGCTCGGTGCCACCGAATGAAGTACCAGCAGTCATAGAAGATAGTGTTCATCACCCTTCCCCATTTTCACAAATGGGGAAGATTTTTCATCTCTGGGGTTAAGATGAAGCTAGTCCACAACTACGTATGACGGACTCACACCATGGCTAGCAATGGTTACCTGACACCACGAGACTTAGCTCGATTAGCATTCATCGAAATGAAATCGAATAATTCCAATCTTACCTCCTCGTTATCGAATGCATGTCATGGATAAAGATTGGTGATGAACAAAGAAGAACGGCCAGCAGGTCGCTTTGATCTGACGACAAGCGAATTCACAAATAGGACGGTTACAGTTAATTCTTTGCTTCGAAACTACAATATAATAGCTGCAACAGGATCACTCTTGGAAGCGCATCTTTTGGCTAGGTTGGGTATTAGTGGAGGGTTTCCAAATCTCGTGGGCTGTGGCACCGACCTTAACGAGGTCCGACAGCTGTGTGCGAATACGAACAATATCCTATTGTTCATGACTGAATCTATAAGTTCCGATTACGGCGCCAAACTCATCAAACTGCTTCGCAAAGACTTCGATTCAATCAAGATTGTTTATATACTTCAGGAAGGAACCATCGCAAACATAATTCGTACATTTGACATAGATGCAGTGCTTATGACAACTTCGTTCGGAACAGGTGCTGTTGCGATTGCACTGTCAGAGATAACTTCAGGCCGTCGCTATCTTGACAAAGCATTCCTAAGGAACCTTTCTCAATCAAGCGTAATATTGACAAAGCGTGAACAGCAAGTGCTTGAATATTTGAAAACAGGCCTGACGAATAAAGAAATTGCAAACAAATTGACAATATCACCAGTGACTGTTCGTGATTATGTGCAAAATCTTATGGTGAAGCTAAATGCAACAAATAGAACGATGGTTGTTGTCAATGCAGGAAACATCGGCTTGACGTAGGTCAGTTGCAACACCGTCCACTCATGCCTACATTTGTAGGTGGTGTGCTGGCCTCTAAATCAATATCATTTGCACAGCTGATTAACTTGTATGCTTGAGAAAAGTGCCAATGATTTAGTTGATCGTCGTTTTGTATACATCACAGGTAGCCTGGCCCTACTAACAGGGGCAACATTGCTTTGGTCTATTTTTGGTAGTCTAAAGCTTGAATCAACTGGGATCGGAATCATTGTACGCGGTAAGCATTTCTACACCATTAACAGTAAACAGCAGGGTGTCGTTGCTAAGCAGTTCTTTGAACTGGATGAGCCAGTAAAAGCTGGAGATATTCTCATGTCTCTGGATACACAGATGGATCAGCTTGGTCTCCAAGCTTCAACTAAAACTCTCGGGTTATCACGACCATTGAGTTTGCTTAGCGATCAAGCAGGTAAGCGTGCTGAACAGATCGCCAAAGATAACATATTCTCTGCCGAGAAACTTTTCAATCGCAATGCTCCATCTCTGAGAAGCTTAATTCAAAAGCAAGAGCTAGCTTATCAGGGAGTTCAAGAACTCTATTCACAAAACAAGGTGAGTAGTGACGAACTTGCATCTGCTTTTTCTTCACTCGTAGATCTAAAGCAACAGCTTGCAGGCCTAGAGAATAGTGTACAAGAACAAAAGTCTAATTATCAACAGCTCTTGCAGGCAAATGCACAGGCTAAAATTAATTTAGAATCGCAGAATATATCAACAGATTCTAATGTGAAACAGTCGCAACTTGCGCTTGATCAATCGAAACTTATACGTTCACCAATCGATGGAACAATGATTAGTTACGACGTACAGCTTGGTGGATACGCAAATCCTGGAGACCCTCTCGTAACTATTGCGCCAAAACACGGCCCGCTCAGGGCCATACTTTTGGTTGGGTCGGATCAATTTGGACGCATCAAGAATGGTGACCGTGTCTTGGTATCTCCCTCTGCTAGCCCGTCGATTCGCTTTGGTTATATTAAAGGAAAAGTTGTAGCAAAAGCTGACGCTCCTGCAACTTCAGCTGAGCTGCTAAAAGCGTTTGGGAGTCAGGATATCGTTCAGTCGCTTCTGCAGAGTTTTAGTAAGGAAGGTCAGGTTAATCTTCCCTACCTCGTGAACGTGCTAATCGAAGAAAAGAATCAACAGCCTATATGGACATTAGGACGACAGCCTCCTTGGGGTCTACGACCCGGCAGCCAGGCAAGTGCTCGGATTATCTCTGAGCAGGTACGCCCAATCAGCCTCCTCATTCCCTTCCTGAGGCAGATATGAGCTACTTCATTAATTGGATTCAATCATTAATTCAGCGGATCGGCCGTCAACCCCCATTCCCACTTGCCATCCAATCTGATGAGACGGAATGTGGACTTGCTTCATTGGCAATGGTGATACGAGCTCTAGGCTGTAACTGTGAATTGGAACGTTTGCGCGAACGTTACGGCTCAACTCGAGGTGGCATGACGGTAGGTGAATTATGTGATTTCGCAGCAACAATTGGACTTCGAGGAATCCCTGCTCGAGTGGCATCGGACGAGTTAACAAAAACACCCTCTATTATATTTTCTAGAAATGAGCACTTTAGTTTATTGTGGAAGATTGAAAAGACAGACGCAACTCGTTTCTATATTGCTGACCCAAGCGATGGCATTCTGTGTTTTTCAGATGATGAAATAAGAGATTACTACTCAGGCATACAGATTTCGTTCCGTCCAATTAAAAAAATCTTTAAAAATCAAAATCTTAGCTCAGCAAGTCAAATCCACTCTGTTTCCTTGTCCTCTCTTCTGATTGGCAGGACACTTATTGTTGCGATCATTTGTGTATTGGCCGTTGTTTCAGCCGTTCTTGCACTGTTGAACGCAGCAGCCCAAGATGTCTTCATGACTTACGTAGTAGAGGAAGGTGAAATTCTATGGACTAAAGGTTTGATTATTGTAACTATCAGCCTCTCCATTCTTGTTTCGTTGGCTGGGCTTATGATGCAGATTGCAGTGCAGAGGCAGTTACAAAAAGTCATCCAGACATGGAACATAGATCTATTTAAATCACTATTTAATGCACCTTACTCGTTTTTTATAAATAAGACTTCAGGTTTGATCTCGTCTCGGTTTAGTCAAGTTGAGGAAGCCTTAGAAGGGTATCAGTCTGCAGTGTTGAGTGCGTTTACGGGATCGTTGAACCTTTTGGTTTTTGTAGTTGCGGTGATGCTTGTTAGCCCACCCCTTGGTCTCGTCTCTGCCCTTGGCATAGCTGGGTTCCTCTATGTAGGTCTGAAATTCTATGGTTATAATATTCAGAACAACTACATGATACGAGAAGCAGAATGTTTAGCCGCAACTGCTGAATTCAAGTTAATTAAGGGACGTGAACAAATCATACTTGAGCACTCAGAAGACGCTATCCAGAGAGAACTCGCATCGGGTTATATTTCGCTTGCGAAGGCTGATCTGTCAACATCTCGAGTTGGGGCGATCAGCGAATTCTTTCTGGGTTTTATCGACCAGTCTCTCAATGCATTACTGCTTATTGTTTCTTCAATACTGATTGTGAATGGAAATCTTACCACAGGTACATATGCGGCCATTAACGTCATCATCGGAACAGCATTGGAGCCAATAAGATCCCTCTCTCAGCTCTTAGAGACATTTCAAAACTCAAAGCTTACTTTTCAATCCGCTGCTGAACTCTTACCCGTTCTTGATGATGCTCCTTCTGATGTAGGAAGCCTGAGCGATTCTGATCCTCAAATCTCGCAGAATGCACCAGCGATACAACTTGTTGACGTTTCATTTCAATATTCAAAATACTCTAAACCCGTATTATCTAATGCCAATTTAACAATTAAGTCCAAATCAGGTCGCTCAATTGCTATTCGCCTAGATGGTAATAGTGGCTCTGGCAAAAGTACTCTTTTGAATTTACTTATGGGACTAATACATCCAACCTCTGGTCATGTACTAATCAATGGAGTTGATCTCAGAACCTTAAACCTAACTGAGCTTCGTAAATTGGTCCAGTACGTGGATCGATCTGCTTTGATAGCTTTCGGTTCTGTTGAGTCAAACGCACGTCTTGGCACTACCGCCAGTCATGACGACTATGAGGCTGTCCTAGCTGACCTTGGATTAAGCCATGAATCAGTTTTTAGCCAGCAGAATGCACGCATCCTGCAGAACGAATCTTCGATCAGTACTGGCCAAGCAGTGATGATTTCCCTCGTTCGCGCCGCCTTACTTAAACCTAAACTCTTAATGATAGACGAGTCTTTAGTAAGTATACCCGAAACTCTTCATAAACAAATAATCGAAGGATTCTTAAAACTCAATGTCAATGTAGTTATTGTTCAACATGGGGACAGTTCGTTCATAAGTGGTTTGCCAACAGTAATGATGCGAGACCTTCAGAAGGAGGGCGCCAACCAATGACAAACAAAAAACTAATACAATCAAATCAACGCTATTGGCTAACCACTACTGAGTACGTTAGATACTTGCTATCAGAGAGCAAGAGTTGTTCCTTCCTCAATACAGAACTGATCCAAGATTCATTATCAGCAATATGTGATCAAGAGAATCTTGGTCTTGAGGGGCTTCTTCAACAATTCTCAGAGTTGTTTCAGGTTAATGAAATTCCATTTAACAGTCGGCAGCTTTCTTCTCTATCTCGCCTCGCGAACGTCGCATTTCTTGTTCATGACAGAAAATTACTTCCTCTCGAATGCGCTCAAGATTCTGAGATCTCATTTGGGGCCGGTGATCAACCTCGAGTCTTCTTTTTGTCAGTGCCGCTACCTAAGCAAAAACTGACAAAGAAGCAATTTGTTAACACATTGATGGAGCGACGCTGGTCGATCATCACTGTGGCCATAGGGCTTGGCAGTCCGCCAGTCATTGGATCGGCAATCGCTGAGCTGCTCCAACAACCTCTTTTTGACAACTTTGTACCAGAAGGACGAATTTCACCCATCATTCTTGTTGGTATTGCAACGATAATCTTGCAGTTGACTGCACAGCTTTTTACATCGATGCAGACGTTAGCTCAGACCTATTTTACGCAGAACCTTGATCTTGAGACCAAGGTTGCAACAGCAAGGCGCTATTTGGACGCCAATAGCAGTACATTACCGCAGAAAGATATCGGTAGCTGGCGCCTTACCTTTAGTGTGGCAAGTGCGTTTCTAGGATCCATAAATTCACTGTTTATATCAATCCCCTTGGCAGTGATATCAATGATTGCCAACGTTCTTGTAATCGGTGCCTTTACAGATCTTTCTGCTGTATGGAACTTATTCTTGATACTTTTGATCCCTACTGCGATCAGCATTGTTATTTCATACCTCAGCTCTAATATATCGATACGTGTGATCGGCCAACAGTCTTCAGTCGAATCAACCATCTATGATACTGTTCGTCAGATAAGAGGTATTTGGTTAACGAATACAGAATCTGTCTACATTAATCGCTTTGTTCGTGCCCGAGTAGCTATGTCAAAAAGCTTGCTTAAATCGGGTAGGCTTGAGGCTATTAGTTCTGTATTAAACGGACTCTTCCAGGGGTTTTTATATGCATTTATCTTCTATCAATATTATAGAAGTTATCTTGATCCCTCAAGGTCCAATTTGTCCGTTGGTTCACTTCTTGTCATCTATTTTGCAATCGGTACATTAAGCGGTTCACTTGCCTCTGTTGCTCAAGATCTTGTTTCAATCGCTCAAAGTCTTCCTACTTACTGGATGCCAAATGCTATCAGAGATATTAATTTCTTTAGGAAACCTCGCACATCATCTTTTTTAGCGGCTCCGCAGAGCATTGTTTTATCTGATTTAACATATACAGCCAGTAACGTTGACTATCCATTTAGTCAACCGATCTCATTTGAAATAAATCTAAATCGCAGCTACGCTCTTATAGGCCCATCGGGCTCTGGCAAATCAACCCTTCTTAGCCTACTTATAGGTCATCTAAATCCACGATCGGGTTCAGTGGACTTGTACGATGATAGACAACAGATTCTACCTTATAATCTTACCGATTGTCGATTACTTGTTCTGGGACAGGAGGCTAGTGCCTGCGGAAGCTATCTCTCTGATGTGGTTGATCCATCACGCCATGTATCCATCGAGAAAATAGAAGCTGCATGCAGGGAACTTGGGTTGTCTGAGTTGCTTGATAGTCTTCCATTGCGGTGGAAAACACCAGTAAATGAATTTAGCCGTGATTTGTCTTTGGGCCAGCTGCAGAGATTTAAAATAGCAAGAGCGCTTGTCAATGACTACGATATCATTATTAGCGATGAGGCAACATGTCATCTTCCGGAGAAGCAGCATCTGGAGATCATGGCCCTACTAAACAAACGCTCTAAACTTCACATTTCTGTTTTGCATCGTTTATCAGCGTTATCACTCTTTGATTATGCGATTGAAATTGATCGATCAGGACAAATTTCAGTCAAATCCACATCAGGTATTACTCCATGAACATCATCACTTCTACTCTGCCCGTACTTGGTATCCTATTTTTGGTAGGATCGCTTGCTCGAGCGCAGGATAAAACTTCATCTTTGAATTGCCAACAAGTATCAATAAAATCCGAACTCTCGACACTTCCCCAGCTTCCTCCGCTTATCTTCTGTGGACCAAGTGATACACATTCACCTTCCCAAGAAAAATCGCTAAACCTTGATCAAACATCTTATCTGAATAACATTGTCTTGGAGAGCCCGTCAGTTTTGTCATATAAATCACAAGTTAAGTCATCCGAATACTCATTAAAATCCGCCAAGGGAAGTTGGTGGCCGAGTGTATCTATGTCGAACAGTTCCGTTTTATTTACCGATATTCTCTCTGCCCAGAACTACGGTGGTACACCTAGCACACCCTCATCACCATCAACATCCGGTACAAGCTTTAATCCCTTTAATGGGAGCAGTTTACGCGATGGTTTCCGAGGTCGATCCAGTAGTGAGCTCACTGGCTGGGCTGAATCCTATTCCAATTACACTCAGGCTTATCCAGTTATTACAATTCAGTGGAACTTTCTAGATCCCTCACGTTACCCACAAATTGCAGCAGCAAAACACCAGCTCGAACTTTCTAAATCCCAACTACTCCAGGCTACACAGGAGAAACGCCAGCAAATTTTGCAGTCATATGGCAATTTTCTTTTTACGGGCTTTCAGATTGCAGAAGTATTGAGGCTTATAGAGCTTCAAGGAAAGATCGTTGGCGAGGCAAATAACCGCGTTAAGCTAAAGCTTTTGCCACGTTTTCAGTATGACCAAGAGTTTCGAACGCTTCTCTCGTACCAGACGCAACTACAGTCATTGAGAATTCAGCAAATGAACGCGAATGTTGCTCTTAACACGCTTCTTTCACCTATAAAAGACGCAGATAATAATCAGCTTGGTGCTCTCACACCTGTATTTTCTCCCATTACACTGCACGAAATTCTTGCACCTGCTATCAAACCGTGGCCATGGGATGATCTTGAGACGGTTAAACGATCTCTAGCCCACTCAGAATCATTAAAGCAACTGATGCTTCAATCGCGTATTGCCACAGATAATGCTAATGAGCAATGGGGTGGTATTTTGCCCACCATTGGACTTCTTGGATATATGACCTACCAATATACAGCTGGTAGCCAGAACTACGCTCCCCCCACACAACCTACTGGTGCCGCGTCTTCCACGTTAAGTAACTACGCTGGTCTGTCATTCTCCTGGAATATCTTTGATGGTTATGCAACGAGAAATCAAGCAAAATCCTATGAACAATCAGCGTTATCATATAAAGCGCAATATCTTGACGCCGCAACGCAACTGAAGGCACAGACTCTTGAAACACTGAACCAACTTTCAGGTAATAATCAATTAATAGGACTCAGCCTCAAAGATTTACAAAGCGCTCGGCAGATCTCATCTGACACCGAAGAACGCTCTGCTGTAGGGCTTGCGCAGCAGTATGACGTCATCAATTCCGAGATGGAAAAGCACCAATCTCGTCTTCAGCTTATTCAAGCTCTTGCCGCTTACGTTAAAAGCTATGAGCAGCTGAAGGGGTTAGTGGGTACCGATTCGAGGCCACAAACTAACAGCACACTGACCAAGTAACTTTGCCCTTTTTATGCTAAACCTTCATACATGTACTGCCCCAGAATGATCTCTTTGGTCTTCCCCTGGTTTGGTAAACACCGATCAGTAATTCATGCAGGTGAGTGTACGAGCCACGAAGATCTGCTACTCGTATTCAACCGCTCTGAGGTATCTCAGCGTTGAGTGGCGGCGTTGAGGTTTTAATTCCGTCGAACCAATAGGCCAAAACACGCTGCAGCTGATTCCCACCGGTTTCAAAAAAGTTTTCACCCCTCTGATCAGGTCACCCGGGGGTTCAAGGACATGACCAATGCGTCGTTACAGCGAAGCCGTCAATGCTGTGAGATGAATGAATCCCCCCAGGTTCGTTGAAAGGGAGATAACGCATTCGAGAAATGCCTACAAAAGGAGGTGTTGGATGGTGCCCCACCCCGACCACAATTGAACCAGTTTTGACATGCACCATCATGGCCCACCTGTTCTGTCCGGTCGCCATCGCTGATGGCCGCAATGCCTTCGCCCTTGAAACAGCGCTGGTGGTGGCTGATGCCAGCTGCCCGCAGATCCGTGAGCTGCTGAGGGCTGCAGAAGCACCGGTGCTCTGGCTCGATGGCCAGGAGCCGCCGCTGCAGGCCGTGAGTCGCGCCCTGGTCCAGCGCCGGCTTTTAGCCAAGCCGGTGGAAACTCTGCACTGGCTGAGCCATGGCAGCCCGGGACGACTGCAGGTTGGTGCCACTGTGATAGGTAGCGCCTCCTTGGCGGCCAATGCTCACAACCTTGCCAGCTGGGGGATCAGCACCCTGGCCCTGTGGAGTTGCCAGGCCGGCGCTGATCAACGTTTCATTGCCCTGTGGGAAGAGCTCACCGGCGCCAGCGTGTGGAGCAGCAGCGGCGTGCTCGGACGCCTTGAGGACGGGAGCTCCCATTGGACTCTTGCGTCAGCCTCCGCAACAGCTCCACCTGCGCTTCCAATTCCAACTGCAAGGCAGCAGGATTGGAGCGGACGGCTGAAAGACAGTCCCCAGAAGGGCGTTGGGTACAACACCGTGGCTACCCCTAACACCTACAGCATCACCAATGCGCCAATTAACTACGTCCATGGCGTCTACGCGAGCGGCGGCACCATTTATGCGGCGACCCAGGGCTCGACGTTTGGTGGCTTGAGCATCTCCACCGACGGCGGCAGCACCTTCACCAACTACGGCATTGCCAATGGGCTGGGGAGCTCCATGGCCAATGACGTCTACGAGAGCGGCGGCTCCATTTATGTCGCGACCTACGGCGGCTTGAGCATCTCCACCGACGGCGGCGCCAGCTTCACCAACTACACCAGAGCCAATGGGCTGGGGAGCAACTTTGTCAATGACGTCTACGAGAGCGGTGGCACCATTTATGCCGCGACCGAGAAAGGTTTAAGCATCTCCACTGACGGCGGCGCCACCTTCACCAACTACACCACCGCCAATGGGCTGGGGAGCAACTTTGTCAATGGCGTCTACGAGAGCGGTGGCACCATTTATGCCGCGACCGAGGAAGGTTTAAGCATCTCCATTGACGGCGGCGCCACCTTCACCAACTACACCACCGCCAATGGGCTGGGGAGCTACAATGTCTGGGACGTCTACGCGAGCGACGGCACCATTTATGCCGCTACTGGCGAACTTCGCAACCCTAAAGCTGGCGGCCTGAGTATCTCCACTGACGGCGGCAACACATTCACCAACTACACCATCCTTAATGGGCTGGGGACCAACACTGTCGTAGGCGTCTACGAGAGTGGCGGCATTATTTATGCCGCGACCCAGAACTCTTACGATGGCGTCTCTGCAGCCGGCGGCTTGAGCATCTCCACCGACGGAGGCAGCACCTTCACAAACTACACAACAGCCAATGGGTTGGAGAGCAACACTGTCAATGCTGTCTACGCAGCCGACGGCACCATTTATGCAGGGACCGCATATAGCCTGACCGTCGCAGCCCCACTCCCGTTGCTGTCGGTCTCCGCTTCCACCAGTCAGGGGTCTCAACTACCTGCCGTCACTGTTGTCTCAACCGACAGTGTCATCACAGAACATGCGCGTGCGCAGCTCAGTGACCAGCAGGTTAACCTCAGCTCCCAGGCGATTGATTTTGGGCTTGAAATCGGTGATGAGTCACCTTCGGCCACGGCCAATATTCCGCTCACCGCTCTGCTTGGTGATCTCACCCTCATTACTGGCGATGGAAAACGTGATCCCTCTATCAATCCGATTTACTACGCAATTGATTCTCAAGGTGCTCTCTCACCCCTCTCCTACGACCCCCTGATCAATGCCGGTGCTCGCTTCTACGACACCGATGGGGATGGCATTGCCGATTTCCTCTCGCTCAAGCTGATCGATGGTGGCTTCGGGGACAAGGACGGCGTCAAAAATGGCGTCATCGATGATCCCTCCGCAATGGGCACCGTCGCCCTCGATCCGGTGATCACCGCTCTTGAGAACGGCTTTCTGCAGGTGGCTGATGCCGCCAATGCCGCACCCGCTGCCATCGCATTGGAGGCCTCTCTCACCAGCCGCGCCAATGCCGTCACGGAGATCGGTTACGTGATCCTCAACGAGGGCGAGGAGGCCTCAACCGTCAGCGACCTCACCGCCTTCCAGGAGCGCGCCAGCCTCCTGTTCTCCGCCCTGGAAAACAACGACGTGACCCTCACCGAGGCGATGACGTTCAACAGTCAGTTCCTGCTGCGCAACGGACAGAGCATCCGCTTTTTTGCCGTCACCAACGGCAGCCTGGCGGATCTCGCCAGCCTCGAGGATTCACGCTTCTCCTTCCTTGATGGCAGCGTCGATGCCACCACCGGCGCGGCCTCCTTCTCCAGCGCCAGCGGCATTGGCTTTGATCTGGAACTGCTCAACAGCGATCAGACGCTCGGTGCTCTGATCGCCCAGGAGCAACACGCCGCACCCCTGCTCGATTTCACCGCCTTTACGAACGACGAAACCATCACCGGCACGATCATTCAGGCCCGTGAAGCCGACTACGACGCCGTCACCGGTTTCTACCGCGTGCTCGACACCAGCGGCAGTGTGCGTGCCGCCGATGGGTCTCTGCTCACCCCCGGTGATGACGGCTACGCCGCCGCCGCTCTGCTGGAGGCCAATCGCATCAGCGCTTTTGACAATCTCTCCATCGCTGATGGTGAATCCTCCTCCACCGAGTTCAGCCTTCAGGACGCCTCCTACCTCGCACCGTATGCCAAGGTGAACGGCAACACCTTCTTTGCCTTCGCGGATGCCAACACTGATGGCCTCTCCCACTTCCGCTCCCTCGGCAGCAACCTCTTTGGCCTGGAAGACCAGCTCGGTGGCGGTGATCTCGATCACGACGACCACATCCTCGGCTTCTCGATCGGTGGCCTCACTGTTTGACGACAATTAGGTAGGCGGAGGACCAAAAGCGGATGTCGCTTGACAACATCGGCACTACCACGACCTACATCAAACCAGGATCACCGTGGCAGAACGGGTTTGCCGAGTCGTACAACAGCCGGTTCAGGGATGAGTTCCTGAACACTGAGCTGTTCACCAGCGTGAGCGAGGCCCAAACCTTGGCTGATCGCTGGCGCTGGGAGTACAACACCTTGAGGCCGCATTCAGCCCTCCAGGGGCGTACGCCCCTGGAGGCAGCTCAACCAGCTGCTGCATAACCACCCACTCTCATTGCGCCTGGACCAATGAAGGGGGTCACGTCATACCCTTTTCTTCTTGAGTCTGATCTGAGGTGGGAGAACCAGAATGGACAAGAAACATCTCAACTCGCCATGAGCTGGTTCAGCTGGTTTTGCGTCTTGCTTCTATGAAGATCAAACTAACTAACCTGCATCACTGATCTGATCGCAGCTATATGATTGTCTTCAGAGTTATGGCTCTGATCTGCTGATATTAGAATTCAGGATTCACGCCAACATCAGTTGGCGTGAATCCTTTGGTCTTAGCTGTTGATTTGTACGTCCTCGTCTCCAGCTGCATCCAAGTCAAGTGGCTGAATATTGCGAAGTAACGAGACAACCAGTTCCAAGATTGCAAGGTCGCGAGTCCATGAGGTCGCCTGTTGCGCATCAGAGCTCTTCAATGATTCCTCAAGGCCTGACTCATGAAGTTTTACCAGGGTGTCAACTAGAATGAGTGCCATGGCATGAGCCTCCATCGGCGACAGATTGGGGAAGCCTGAGCCCAGTGCGTCGGCTTGAGCCTTGAGACAGGCAATAAACTTATCAGACAGTTGGTCGGCTTCTGCCACATTGTCGGGTGCAGTGCCAGTGGAAAATGTCATTTTAATCAAATGTGTTCACGAAGTAACGAGTGAATCGGCATCATTGCAACTGCAAATCACGCCCGAGACACTCTTCTGCTTTTTAGCAGTGTTAGACGCTTGTAGGTACCTACATCTGTAGGTGGCTCTCGAAGCAGCAATTGCTCAGTCCGCCTCCATCACCAGACTCGATATGCTCCGCGCTTGCGATGGGTCATTCTGACAGACCTATCACGACGATCGTTCCGACCGGAATCAAACCTTCTGCAACAGTTGCCCGTTGAACTCTGATCCTGATCTCCCAGGGCAGATGCCGCCTCTGCTCCTTTTCAAATAATTCTTGTCAAGCTAGACAGCTCGATTCGTCTTCCGCTGGTGATGGATTGATTCAAACCAAATCCGGTTGATTCTAACACCGCATCGTTACCGACTATCGCTGTGGATTGAAATGTCTGGCCTGTTCGTAGACAGCAGCACGGCTCTAGATATTTCTTCACCCTTACCGCTGTGACGCTCCTCGGGAGTGACGGCCTTAATTCAGATGTGGTGGTGCCGATGGTTTTACCAATCCGCAGGTGACACGACCACTGACAGGCCTTGCTCTTGCCCATAAACAGCCGTCTGGGGTAGTCGGCACTTCGCCGATCTGATCATCGATACGGAGTAGGGGTCGTCATTCGCCACCCTCGGCCTGGGCGAGATTCAGAGCACGCCCACTCAGTTCAGGGATGAATCATTAACACTGAGCTGTTTGCCACGGTGACGGAAGCCCAGGGTTTGGCCAATCGCTGGCGCTGGGAGTAGACACCCTCGGGCCCCATCAGGCTGCTCAACAAGGAGCTACAGCATGATCACGACCATCCACTCTCATAAGCACGGGATCGGTAGAGGGGGTTACGTCACGGTTCCTATGGAATCCGTCCACCCTAACCGTGCCCGTATCAAGGATGTCCAAGGCCTCCCGGGCGTCGTCCGGTAACGTCACTCGTCGCCGTCCTCTAACCGCACGGAGCTGTACTTGCGGTACAGCCCGCGTTTCCTATCGGCCTGTATTGTTTTGGTAAGAGAATCTGTCTAAATATGCCCGTCTAAAAACGCGGTCATTTTACACTCAGTGATAGAAATCATAGTTCTATCAACGTATCTATGGCCATCTCTTCACCCGCTTCAACAGCCTCACCCTCACCCACTATGACTGCCTCGCTCTCATCAACAACTGTATCAACAATTGCAGACTCTTCATTCGCGAGATCAGCCTCTAAATCGCTCTTCAGAATATTTTCCTCAGAAGAGATGTCTCTTTTGACGTCACTTTCCGCATTCTCGCGGATATTGTCATCAGACTTATCGCCACTATCTTTTTTATCTTCCTTTTTGGTTGCCTTATTCCAGATCTTCTTGATCAGGTGTGAAGACATTTTGATTTTCATGGCGTACCCAAAGATGTTCACCTTTATCTTGTCGCTGGAAGTGTCATTGGAAGTCGATGATTGCGAATCTTTATTATTAATAACATTGTCAGGGTTACTGCTGTTTCCACCATTATGAGCCGGTGTAACCGGCTGAGTAATATCGGATGGTTTCTCTAGGTGTAAACCCCATTGATCTTGGCTAGGCTTGAGTGAATTAATAACTTCACCAACTGTTAGAGTCTGACCAGACTTGATCGCGTTGACATCCTGTTGCCAGGCAATCGCAACTCCCTTGCCCTTGCTGGCATCCTTGCTGATTCGAGGTCTCCATGTCTTTAGAAAACGCCCATTTGAAGACTCGTTTTTATACCATGTCATATCAGCCTTTGCCCATTTGGGATGTCTAATCTTAAATTTAGATGCAAACTGACGAAGAGCCCGGCGAGCATAAGATCCAGTTCGAACTACTGTAGACTTATTAATGTCTAAAGAGGCAATACGATTTAATCTTCCCAAATCACTTCGTAATTTCCGATTGTCCCAACGAACAAGATCCGCTACAGCCGTTCCAACTGATGTGGAACGAAGAGCTGCCGAGATACGCTTGTCCACCCTAATGACAGATGTATTATTAAGCACTCGACTTGCATAGTCCTCTAGTAGTATTGCTCCGAAGACTTTTTCTCCTATGTTGTAAGAGAAAAATTTAGAAATCTCTCTTCTTACGTCCCTTTTCTGATTCTTAGGTAGCGGGATCGTATTGCCGATGGGATAGACGAACAAGTTTTTGAATAGTTTTTTGCCACCACTTTTCCAGTCTGACTTAATTTCAGAAGAATACATGGTCTCAAAAAGTCGTTTTGTATGTTTAATCGACTTTTGTAATTTGATTGCATAGGGGAGGTCATTATTAATGAGCCTACGGTGTTCATGGGCGAATTCAAGTGCAGTGACCTGGTCTTTGAGTCGCTGTGCTTGTCGAGCATGCACGGCCTTGAAATACTTACGTTCCTCAACTGTATTATTTTTGATATAGCTCTGTAGTTTTGCCTTTGCGTTCCAATTCGCAAGATATCCTTGTATCTGCTCATTGAAAGCCTGAGCAGACGCTTTTAGTGATTTATTGTATTTACCGCGGAATAATCTCAACATATCAGCGTGTTTATGCGACGAAATCTGATCTTCGATTTGTGTGATATCAGCCATTTGTGTGATATCAGCCTTTGCAAGTGTCTTAAGTTGATCCACAAGTTTATGCTGAGCAACTTTAACTTTTGGTGATTGCATCTCAAGCAACTCATACGGAGACTTGATGAGGTTGGGTGCAAACTCATGTAATTGCTTGTGAAGCCGGATTTCAACCTTTCCTTCAACGAGATCTTTTTTAATTTTTGCCTTATGTCTCATGCCACTGATACCCACTCGTGCCATATTAGCCGTATCAGAGATATTCTTGAAAACCGGATCTTGTTTGCCCCTGATCTTATGAACGAAATAGTTTAATTCGGAATATTTATAACCTTTCATAAACAGTTTTCTTGGCATGCTTGTATCCCTCCGATAGGCGTTAAAACTACCCTTCCATGTGGCTTCACCTTTGAAAATCTTGCCAAGCTGTCTGCTAAGATTTCTTGTATCTTTGTAGAGATGCTTTGGAAATGTTTTAATACCATGGGCCATTGCAAATACAAGGCCTTCAGTAAACCCAATGGCCCCATTGAATAAACCCGATAAGGTAAAGCTGGGCAAGAACCGTAGCAGAGTACTATTGTTGATAAGTTTTGGTATGCGTGTCCACGAGATGGCATGCAGTATGGGGTCGAAAACGTAATGCTCAAAAACATTCGTAACGCCCAGAATCTTGTCCTTCGAAAATCTAAATACACGATGAACAGGATGGAAGCCAAGATAGTTGCTGTAATATGTATCGCTATACTTTAGAAGCTCTGTAAGACAGTTGTTTTTGAACTTATCGTACGTATACAGAAACTCTGCCGTTTTGGGATCACGCTGGTCTATCACTTCCAAGTTAAGAATGTGATGGCTCTCGTGAATTTGACGACGGATCACGAAAGGCATCGAGCGGTAAGTCATTTCCTCTAAGGCCTTGTCACCAGTTAGTGTGCTTAGCTCTCCATTCGCTAGCCGCGGAAGTGCTTTAGATGCCAGAAAAGAGTCAAAGAGGACAAGATCAGATACATAACAAAGATCTGCAAGCTTAAAAGCAGTTGACTTTGATAGTCCATCGCTGAAAGCTCGTTTATACACATTCTCAGAATTCTTGATCGCGTATTCTTCCGTCTTATTTGCGGCGAGTTCCGCACCGTAGAGCATACGCAACCCACGGGCATCACGCTTCTGATTATGCGAATTAGACTTGAGAGTCGCAAGCTCTGCCGATCTCTGGTGATTAAGATGAGAATAAGCCTTTCCCCAGCTATGAGTTCTAGTTCTTTCAACGATATTGCTGAACTGGTCTGGCCAGAATCTCTTTTCAATTGTTATATCTCGTTTCAAATTATAAGCTATCGCAGAGAGTGCTAATACGCGCCCGAATTTTAACTTAAGATCGTGAGGAATCAGCGTGCCATCACGATACTTCTTGAGGACTTCTTGATCTCTCTGGTACATTTTGAGGCTGCCAAAAGAAATGGTACCAGATTTAGGAGTACAACCTTTCTTAGTACTTTTAGTGTAGGTCCAGGAGGCAGTTGCGGTTTTCGGGTCAAGGGCAACAGACGCATTAATCTGAGTATCGTCTTTATTATTTGGGTCAAAATAATAACCTATTGTAACAGGTGGTGCACCCGTTTGTTTAGATTCAGCAAGTCCTCCTTGGATGAACCCAACCGAAAGGGTTTTTTGTACGTTGTTGTCTGAATACGAGTAATTAGTCTCGTTATAATCAACGCCATCATACCAATTGGTATTTTTAAAGCTTGATGACCAATCATGTCCATTCTGCTTACCTTGACTAGCACTCACGTATCCGGAATAAAACTTCTTAACCTGGTAAGCGACTATACGATGCGCAAGATCTAACTCTAAGTTTTTTACACTGATGTCTTCTATGTGGACACGGCTGTCAATATAAGCTTTTTTGTAAACACTAAAAGCCCTTGAATGATTTTCAAGCGTTTCACGATCGTGATGGATCTCGCGATGAGAACCTGTAGATCGATGTTCTTGCTTGTTCTCCAGGACACTACTGACTTCCTTGAAGTTAGAAAGTCTATGTTCGATTGCACCGATATCTTGCTCCTTAAGTTGAGTTAAATCGTTATTACCTCTTTCCTGAAGCAACGATGCCTCACGTTGCTGCAACTCTGACCTGTGTGATTGCAACTTATTCCTGATATTACTAAGTGAGTGGCCTGGTGTAACGTGGCCAAACCCAGCTCCCGTGTATTGTATAGAATCATCATCTCTATTAATACTGTACTTATCAATAAAACCTAGCGCAGCTTCGCGGCTGCTAAAAAGGGTTGAGTAATCATTGAGTTCAAGTAATTGGGCGTGCTCTACTTTTTGATCGTCTAATAACCCAATGAACTCGTCATTAATTCTATCTGGATCATATCCTTGGTCAATGAGAAACTGATCAACGCTTTCTTTGCTTAATGATATGTTAGCGGCAAGATCTTCGCTAAGCGCTGTCTTAAGAGCTGAGAGTAGTTCAGACACGAATGGTTGCCATCTCTACTTCCATCGTATATGCCCGTCTTGGAGGCGGCAACCTACATTTGTAGGTATACGGCTTGGTAGGTATCTGGGTACTGATCGCATGATATCTGTCAGTTTATCCCCATGATAGTGGATGTTAGCAGTTTAATACCGAATTCACGGATGATTCAGAGCGTTGTTACACAACCCTGGGCTATGCGTATTACTGTGCAGGTCTAACTCCCTTAATAGTGTCAATATTATTAGACAGAGTGCTCACGCAGAATGCTCTCATCGACACATTCCCTCGCCATCTGCTCAGCGCGGCCCTCCCTCGAATCCTGTTCTCTGCATAACTACAATCCAAGCAACAACAACTTATTTAAGCTTTACACTGCTTGGTTATGATAGCTCAGCATAATGCAGCACATGGTGTCATAAATTGGCAATGAAGAGCTGAGAGCGAATGTTGAGTTGATGATATGGCAACCCATTAACTAATCTAGATCAGACTCAAAACCCTCCTCTACATTAATTTCAGCCCTAACATCATTTGTTATATCAGAAGCGGCATCGTCCAGTGCCTTGTCTACACCATTCTGAGCAATATCGGCCAATTCGGGAGCAGGGTGTACGTCCAAGTCGAGCGAGAATCTCATCGGGCGCTCCGGATCAAAAGGATCAGTATCGGCACGAGGGCGAGCCATTAAATTGCTTAGGTCGCTTTGAGCAAACCTACGATCGAGTTTACGGAAATCTGCATTTCCCAGATCAGAGAACACATCTTCATCTGTCAAGTCCGCTGGGTCGATGTCTGAGACCTCTTCGTGTGTCCTAGTGTCAATTTCGACATCATCTTGTCCATGACGCCGTATCGTGACTATGCCTTTCCACTCACCATTGTCAGGAACTTCTGCTTTCTGTCGTCCTTGTAGTGCTAAATGGCCAAGCTTACCAACACCACCCACAAAAAGGACACCAGCTGCCACTTCTAACGCATCAGCACCAAATGCCTCAAACTTCTGCTTTGTGGTCCTCGTTCCTGGTGTCTTCCAAGTTTTTGTGAAACCAGAATCCTTGCCTGTCCCACCTGCTTGAGCGCTAAGAGCCTTTCGTTCTTCTTCAGCAGCAATGGTAAGCTTGGTCAAGATGAGCTTCAGTTCCGGATAATTCAATAAGAGCGCTGCAATAAACTCGGCAACAGTTATGTTACTCGATAGACTCGATGACCAGTCGGCGAGAAATCGTTCTTGTTGCCTGGCTGACAGGACCGCTGATGCGATGTGCCTGAGTGTCTGCTGAAGTGTGTCTGAGTCATATCCTTGATCACCTGCTTACTCGAACCATTCTTGAAGTGTTGATGAATCCAATAGGTCTTGATCAACTTCATGACTGGCTGCAAGAAATTCACGTAGCTCAGATGAATGGTCGCTGGACAGGCCAGGGCAGATCTGATCTAGTTCTTCCAGAAACCCCATCGATCTACCTAACAACTATCTCTCATTCTACCTTGGGTATGTCGACGATGCCTCCTATAATTGTAGGTGTCTGATGCTTCAGGTATCACTGGCTACCAGCGTCAGGGCTGCCTAAAAGTGTGATCAAGGTGCTCAGGCGGTGGTTGTCACCCCTCCCAGCGCCAGCATTCCCTTGATGTCGTAGGCCAGCACTCGCAGGCTGCCGGATCGAGGTAGCCGCCGCGCCGTAGCAAGTTCATCACGATGGTGCGCAGGAAGGCGAACACCGGGCCCCGATCCGGTTGGCGTAGCGGTGGGCGTTCTCACCCAGTTGGGCATCACGCGCCCAGTGCCATTCGTTCTCAATGCTCCAGCGCTGCCAGACCAGGAGCAGCAAGGCTTCTGGAGCTGTGCGCACGCTTGTGAGGAACAGATGCCGCCGCACGCTGCGCTTGTGCTTGTGGGTCAGAGTGTCGGTGATCACCTTCACGATCCAGGCAATACCCGGCCAGTTGGCCTTGATGTACTCCGGGAGCTCCTGGGCCTGCAGTTCCCAGACGGTGTCGCGCCCGTGGCGCTTCTCGTGATCTCTTGAAGTTAAAAGCATGTGACGCTTTCCCTGGAACTGGTAGCCGATCTGGCGGTAGAGGGTCTTCTGGTTGGATTTGACGGTCAGGAGCACGTCGGCACCCTGGGAGAGGCACCAATGAAAAACGACTGCGTGGTGTGCAGGGCATCCGCCTGGATCAACACGCCAACGAGATCCAGTCCGCTGAGCAGCTTTTTCAGCGCCGCACGCTCACTGGATTCGTGGGTGTCCTAGGTCTTCTGGGCAAGGGCAACGCCAAGGGCCCGGGCATAGACCGTGACCTGGGCCACAAAACGGTGGTTACCCTCTTCCGTCTCGATGGCTGAGCCGCGCAGGGTTTTGCCATCACACACCAACTGATCCAGACCATTGCCCCGCCTGGGATCTGGCTGACCATCCAGGCCTGCAGCGCCTGGCCAAATGCCTGCAGGTGGGCCTTGTTGAATAGGTAAAGGAAGGTGGCATTGGAGGGCCAGCGCTTGAAATCAGGCCCCAGAGCCTCGTTCAACACCTCCCGATGCCGCCGGGCAGAGGCCTCCAAATCACGGGAGCTGCGGCAGCCGCTCAGGATCCCGAGCACCGCCACCAGCAGTAGGACCCACTGCGGGTGACGCACCCCACGGCTGTATCGTCCGTCAGGGATGCACTTGAGAAAATTAATCAGGTCATCCGGTGCGGGCTGATTGACTGCGGTGGAGCAGGTTTCGGGGATAGGGGGCACTGAGACCAGCCGAGCGAACCCGATGCTGACAGCACCGCCAAGAGCTACCAGAACAGACTTTTAGGCGGCCCTGCTACCTGCGTAAAACCGCCTCCTTAGTTTCATGGAGCTGAACCATGCGAGTGAAGCTGTTGCCGCTGCTGCGGTGATGGAGGTCGCTGCAGCCGCAGCTGACAATTTCACCTCGAAAGCAGGTGCTCCAGCTGCTCCTACTTGGACCATCACATGAAAGCGCAGGACCAAAATCAGCCAAGCTGTAGTGGCGCCTATTCGTGGAGGAGTGGGCGCAGCATTGATAACTTAACAGAGGGTACTTGCGGACTTATCTGTTCTTTGGTCTCTAAAGAATGCTAGCCCCTGATTACGTTTGGCTTGAATGACCTTCCATCTTCAGAGACATTGCTCTGCTCTGCAATGAGCCGTCAACACAGATCATAACTCAAGTTCCTCTGCATCTTCAATGGTATCGACGAATGATTGTGCTTCGACTTGAACATCTTCCCTTACGATGCCGCCCAATTCAGATTCAAATGATTCTTTAAATACTCCAGCTTCGTTTTCTATACCTGATTCAAAACCTTCTTCTAGCTTTCCTGGGGCTTCAAGGAGGCTGTCGAGCTCACCATCGTTGTCCAGGCGGCCGCCATCGTTTTCACCACCTTTTTTACGGTCGGGCGGCTGAATACGCATACCATCATTATTAACTGCTCTCCTGGCTTCGCGTCCAGCTTTTCTGAAGTTAACATTAGGATTTATCAGACGACTATCGTCATTCATCACCCTGCTGACAAGGTCATCTTCGTCTACATCATTGGGGTTAAACTGCTTATCTGGATCAAGTAGCGCCTTGGTGTCATGCCTTAAGTCCATTTCAGTTGCATCAGGGTTTTCTCGTATAAAATCTTCGATTTGCCCTTTGTAGTGCCCTTTTAATTCTTTTGTCACTTCTGACCTGAGTTTTCTCAATCTGGGCTCGTCTGTTCTGCTAACTTCCTCCCAAGTGCTGGGGCTCAGCCTTTCATCTAGAATTCTCTTTATATGATCCTGGTGATTCACTAAGTGACTACTCATTGCTCCTTCTGCATAGTTATTGATTGAGTTCTCAGTTAATTCGCTGGCCTTACCACCAAATTCAACCGCTTCACCCTTGGTAACTTTATTCATTGTGTCCATTACTTCCCTCGCGTCTTTCATGGCTCTCTCCCTTAGGCCTATAATTTCATCTGGCCCGGTATCTCGAGCAGCGTTATCTGCCAGTCTTTCAACCTGTTGTACCTCTTCCCCTCCTCCTCTAGTCATAGCGCGCTTAATACCCTTATAAGCTAGTATTCCACCACCGGCGACCAACGTGAGACCAACAGTGGCCTCTAGTACATCGACACCAATCGCCTCTCCTTTTTCCATTTTCGTTCGATTCGGATTTTTCTTCCACGTCCGAGTGAATTTCGATGTTCCTCCTGCCATGCCGGCAAGCGTCTCATGTTCCTTCTGAGCTTCTTGAATCAGCAGCTGTAGCTCTTCTAGGGCGCTGGAATAGTCGGATGCCATCACGGATCCAACTTCCAGTAGGCTGGCATTGCTGGCATACAAGCGATCCAATTCTGCAACAAACCGCCCGTGCTGGTCTTCTTGCATATCAGCACTTACAAGATCAACCAGCATGCTGATCAATTCACCCCACTCATACCCTTCATTCAAGATTTCTTGTTTCAGAGTCTGGAATCCTATCGACAGCACTTGGCTGTCCGATTGGTGTCTTGAATGAGCCGTGACAAGGAACTCGCGAAGCTGAGCCGCACTCTGCTCTGTAATATCAGGGTGGACTTGCTGAATGCTTTCAACAAACATGACCGTGGTATCGGATTTCACAATTGTGATTCAGTTTCGAGCTCAGCGCATCCTACAAATGTAGGATTTCTATGATTTTCCTTAGAGTCCTTGTCGAATGTCGCAGAAACTGGTTGCTCGCCGGCCAAAATTTGTCGTTACACAGGCTCATGTCGGCAGCATCAGTTCCTATCGGCAGGTCGGTGGTCCATGGCCCGTATCAGCATGTCTGAGTGGCTGCTGTCTTGTGTCATCTGATCACACCACTTCTACGCGTCGCAGTCCTGCGGCACTCCATTGAGGCATTCGGCACACCACTTAAACCCATTATCCAGTATATTAGTCTATCAGTGTTTTCATTCAATCGGTCACACAACGCCACTCTTCGTCTTGCACATGTTTAGCACATCTGCTATTCCTTCGACAGTATTGCCATCCCTTATAGATGCTGAATCATATCAGTTTGCTAGTGTCAGCTTCATAGTTTAACCCCAACTCGGCATTGCTCGTTTCCACATCGAACTGACTGCGTTGATACAGATATCCATCAACCTGACAATAACTGCCTAGCGGATTATATTGTGCTTTGACAACACGTTGTGTGATCAACTGCTATTGACTCAGATCTGCGCCAGTGCTTACGCAGATTCCCCGGCTTCAGCAACATTCAGCCCTGATCCCACGTTCTTAAACAATCCACCTCCTCAGTAGTCATGCCTACTCGCAGCAAGTTGTGTTAACCCGTGCATGCGCCACTAGGTGCCATCATGGAATCCACTAGCCCTGACCCTGGGAACCCAACAACGCTCAAGTAGCCGTTATCCATGAAGCTCACATGTCGCTGAGTCCATGATTCACGGCTCTGTGTAGGTAAATTTAGAACCTTCAGCGAGCCAGCGGGTCTGCTCAGCTCGGTCATAGATGAACCAGGGCTCAGCACGGTTAAACGTCTCTGGCGTGGTCTGCGTGAGCACCCAATAACAGAACTGAGCCGCCACAGCTGCAGGTATCAGATTGGCTCGGTTGCCACGGAAGAAGGAAGCGAGTGGGAATTCCTCAGGATCTGGTTCGCGCAGGTCGGCTTGCATACCAGTATCCACCTCGCCGGGTATCAACTCAGCAACACCGATGTTTGGATTCAGATCATGCCGCAGACTTGCAGTGACGGCATGCAAAGCATGCTTACTCATGCAGTAAGCACCGAGACCTGGAAATACCGCCTGTGCTGATCGACTCGAAAGGTTGAGTATCCTGCCGCCTGTTGGCATTTGCGGGGCGATTGCGGCAGTGAGCTGAACCGGTGCCACAGCCATTAGGCATAGGGCTCGCTGTAGGTCAGAGGTGCCCTGGTCAATCAGAGCTCCTAACGGCTTAATTGCTCCAGCCGCATTCACAAGCCCTGCAACCGGTCTGCCATCGATCACAGTCTTCAACATGTCGACAGCGGTACTGATCCCATTCGCGTCGCTGAGATCCACGCTCAGTGCAGTGAGATTCTCAGCATGGTCGCAAGCTTGTCGCGACAGTGCCACCACCTCCATTCCAGAGGCGAGCAACAGATTCACGAGTTCACGGCCGATGCCTCGGCTGGCTCCGCTCACCACCACCAACCCATCCGGTAACTGATTGAGCTGATTCAAAACCGCATGCATGACTTTGGCATTACCTTACAATGAATGCTTCGTTGTCGCTTGGAGTGGTGTCATCATGTTTCATAACATGGTAGCGACAAATCCTGATCATGACTATTAATGCCAACTATGACTCAATGAGATGCACGGTCTGATTGGCAAGGGTTTGCGGTGAGCCACAGCCACCCTCCATTCTCGACGCTGCCTGTGGCGTTGTAGTTTTCAGCCAATTGATTGATGACAAGGGCTTTTCTTTTGTTAGGGTTGATATTCATCAAGCAGCCGTCATACAAGCCCTTCAATCCACTGCAGGATTGAGGCAAGCTTCAGATGGCCCTTCCGGCAGAAGCCCCACCATACAAGCTGGTGCGTTTGACGAAGTGACCTGGCCGCCCTGCTTACGAATTTATACAAAGCACTTCGGATCACACATGCTTTTGATGCATTAATCAATCTCGGTGGCAATCAGGCTTGGCTGATGAGAATCAGCGATTGGCAGACTGTGTGAATCGGCTTGCCGATTGCTCTGTGGCTGTGTCATCAACCCCCGCAACCGGATGCCACTGAGCCAGGCCAGTGCAACGGTGGCTGCCGTTGCGATCATCGTCATTGCGGCACTTACACCATTGAGGTGTCCGGTGGCAGCCTCAACGCCAAGGGCTCCAACCTGAACCATCACGGCAAAGCGAAGCACCATCGCCAAGGAGGTGAAGGCATAGGGCTGCCAGCGGGTTGATGACAGCGCGCACATGGCATTCACCATGGTCATCGGTAACAAGGCCAACCGCAACAGGAGCAACGTTGGCCAAGGCAGACAGGTGTTGGAGAAGGTCAGCATCCATTGCCAACGGCGGCGGCTCTCAAAGCGTCGCCTGATCCAGCCGCGACACCAATGGCGGCAGACATGCCAGTTGATGGTGAGCCCGGCACCCTGGGCGATCACTACCACGACCAATCCGCTCACTCCGCCGTAGAGGGCACCAGCCCCGACGACCACCGGACCCATCGGCATCCCCAGACCGACACCGCCTGCGAGCAGCAGCAAGTAAACCAGCGGACTGATAGCGCCCTCAAACAGCATCGACCGGGTACGAGGCGCCCCATGCTGTCATGGGTTTGGCGATGCCACCCTGCGATGTGCTGGAGGCCTCACAGGGCTGGGAGTTCTGGTGGCATTCGCCACAATGCATCCATGAAGGTTGCGTTGTAGAACCAAGCCTGGCTGCAATGGCCAAGACCCTCACGCTCAAGAATCTGCCGGATACGGCTCTTGGCGCCGCAACTCCCACGGCGGACGAGGAGTTGACACGACGCAGCTCCTTGCGCGGTGATCCAACTGCTGGACCCGTGCCATGCTGGAACAGTCTGTAGGAACACCATGCAGGCCTTTTCGGTGCGGCAACTCAAAAGCAACCCATCAACGGTGCTTCGCGCTGCAGAGGCGGATGCCATGGCCCTGGTGACGAGCCATCAGGAGCCCACTGCACTGGTGGTGGCACTAGATCGTCTTGGCTTGCCAGACACAGGAGCCGTCCGCTCGGGTCTTGCCCTGTCGCTGTTTCAGGCCGGATCGTTGTCTGTAGGTGCAGCGGCAAAGATCGCTGGCTTACCCCTCACGCGTTTTCTTGAGATCCTTGCTTCGCTCCGGATCCCTGTGACGGATGCCACGGCTGTTGAATTGGATGACGACCTCGCTCAGGCCAGACGCTGGCTCGCTCAAGAGGTTTGATCCATTCAGAGCATGCGGATTCTCCTGGCAGATGCTGGTCCATTGATCGGTCTGGCCAGGATCCAAAGGCTCCACCTGCTGCACCCGCAGCAGCAGTAATGCAACTGCATTACAATTGGAAGAAGAATCTGGTCAGCCTGTGTCTGCGCCTTCCTCCATTGATCGCTCCCCTGATCAGGTCGAGTCTTCGCTCACCGACCGCTATCAGACAACCGTGCCGCAACCGGTGCGGCAAGCCCTGGGGCTACGCAAGCGAGATCGGATTCGCTACGCCTTCCGCACCAACGGTGAGGTGGTGCTGCAGCGCGTGAGCCCTGAGCCCGTCGATGACGATCCAGCCCTGGCGCCGTTCCTGGCTCTGCTCGAGCAAGACATCGCCAGGGCACCAGCCCGTCTCCAGCCCATCACCTCCGACCTTGTTCAACGCTTGCAAACGCTGGTCGGCGATCTCGAGGTGGATCTCGAGACGCCACTGACGGATGAAGACGAGAGCAGCTCGTGAGCGCTGCCAGTGCAACGCCTATTGCCATCAACGGATGGAGACTCTTTGCACACCCCTTGTTTCTCAATCAGCTGGAGAGCCTGACCGCTGAGGTGGAACGGCTGCGCCGTAGGGATCCTGAGGGTTACCGCAGCAAAAACGCCAGTAAACGCTTAGCGGCGGTGATGCGCTTGATGCTCAACGACATTCCCCAAGACCCCGGCCGCAAGGAATACCGCCAGGGGTCCACCCTCGGCCCTGAGCACCGCCACTGGCACCGGGCCAAGTTCTTTCAGCAATACCGGCTCTTCTTTCGTTTTCACAACCGATCCAAGGTGATCGTTCTGGGCTGGGTGAACGACACAGCCACCAAGCGGGCCTATGGAAGCAAGACAGATGCCTACCGAGTCTTTCAATCGATGCTGGACAACGGTCATCCACCCAGTGACTGGGAAGAACTCCTTCAGGAAGCCAGCCAGGTCAGCACGCGCATGAGGCTTCTCACAACCAGATCCACCGAGCCGAATGGCGAATCAACTGGCTGAAGCCACCAGCTTCAGCTGATCGCGCAACGAATCCACTTGTTGCACCCGCAGGAGCAGCGCTTCGCCGGGCTGGGCGTTCTGGGGACATTCGGCCGCCAGGTCAATGGCCAGCGCCTCGATGCGCACCAGGCCGAGACGATCCTGGGGGCGGAGCCAGCGCAGGAAATCGGCTTGCCACTGTTCCTTGCTGTGCGCTTCAAACCAAACCTGTTGCCAGTGGCGCTGATCTTCTCTGGAGATCGCGATGCCTTCGCGCACGGCGCCATCGAAACTGTTAACGAGCTCCTGCAGAGCGTCGTCGCTCAAGGGAGTGGCGCCGCTGAGCTGCGCCTGGATCTGGCGTTGCACCACCAGATCGCCATAACGGCGGATCGGCGAAGTGGCCTGGGCGTAGGCCGGCAGGCCGAGGCTGAAATGGGGCGCTGCAGTCGTGCCCATCAGCCCGCGGCTGAGGCAGCGCTTGATCGCCGCAAAGCGCACCGCCCCGTCAGGAAGCTCATCCAACTGAGCAGGAGAAGGCAGATCCGCCGGCAACTGACTGCGGAAGGGCAAGGCCAGGCCCTGCTCCATACCGAAACGGGCCGCCACCGCCCCGGCCAGGATCATTGCCTCGGCCACCATCAAGCGCGAGGGGCTGGGCTCGGTGATCGCCACGCTTGGACGATCATCCTCACGGCAGCGGATCCGCCCTTCCGGGAGGTCCATCAACAGCGCACCCTGGCTGACGCGCCATTGGCGGCGGCGCTCCAGCAAGTCGTTCAGCTCCGTCAGGTCCGCCTCTTCCGGCGGAGCAAAATCGATCAATTCATCGGCGTCCTCGTAACTGAGCCGATAGCGGGGCGCCACCCAGCTGCGCGCAATGCCATAGGTCTCGATGGCACCGCTGTCGTCCAGCTCCACCCAGGTGCTCCAGGCGGGATTGCGCTGTCCGGCCCGGAGGCTGAAGGGGCCGGTGGAGAGTGATTCCGGGAACATCGGCAGGATGCCCCGCGCCAGATACAAGCTGCTACCCCGACGTCGTGCCTCCAGATCCAGGGGAGACTCCGCTGCCACCAAACGCCCCGGATCGGCCACATGGATCCAGATCCGTTGTCTGCCGTCGGGCCTGCGCTCCAGGGCCAGGCCGTCGTCGATATCGCGGGTGTCGTCATCGTCGATTGTGACGCAGCGCTGCTGGGTGCAGTCGAGCCTCTCCTCATCCCCGGGCAGGGTGTGATCGTGCAAAACCAGCAATCGCTCCGCCTCAGCGATCAGCTCAGCGCTGAAACCCTGGCTCCAGGTGGTGCCGCCCATCGACACCAGGTGATGGGGATCCCACTGCCCCAGGTCCACAAGCCAATGGCGCAGGCTGCCGCGGTCGTCATCGAGGTGGAGCTGTTTCAGTGCGCTGCGCACCAGGGGGTCGCAGTCGACGAGATCCAACTGGGACGCGGCCACCTGTTGCATCTGGCGCAGAGCGGCTTGCGTCCAGGCATCGAGGCCAGCCGCTTCCACAGGCTGGGGTTGACGCAATAGCGTCAACCAGCGCTGCTCCTGGCGATCACGCAACACCTGTTGATAGCGCTCGCGACGCCGTTGACGCACATCGGTGAGGCTGCGGGGTTCCACCACCCCCTGGCGAAGCCGAAACAGATCCTGACCAGCCTGCAGAGCCAGCCACACGGCAGCACGGGCCACGGCCGAATCGGCGGCGCCCACCAGGGAAGCAAAGCCAGCGAGATCAAGCGTCTCACCCGTGTCGACCAGCAAGACCCAGGCCTGGCCCCAGTCGCGACGCTTGGGACTGGCTTCTGTGAGCTGCTCAGGGCTGAACGACCATGGAAAGACCCCCAACCGGGCCGGTGCATCCACACCGGACGGCAGGGGGTGAATGGGATCGATCTGGCGCGCAGGAAGCACCTGTTCTCGCGCCTTGAAACCAACCTGGAGGCGGACTTTGCTGCCCTGGATGGCCTGGACGACAGCGAGCTGAGCTGTTCCGGAGGCCTGGATCCCGACCAGATCACCCGGTTGGCACGCGACAGCCGCCAGGACTCAACCCTCGGGATTGACGAAGGGGAGCAGGGCCACGATGCGTGCACGCTTCACCGCATTGGTGAGATCGCGCTGCTGTTTAGCGGTGAGACCTGTGAGGCGACGGGGCAGGATCTTGCCACGCTCAGTGATGAACTTCTTGAGCAGATCCACATCCTTGTAATCGATGGGATCGCCGGGTTTGATCGGGGAAAGACGCTTCTTGAAGAAGGAGCTGGACATGACTCAGGAACGCTGGTGGATGGGGAAGACCTGCAAGGTCACTTGATCTCCTTGTGGGGAGTCGACTTGTTGCAGTGGGGACAGAACTTCTTGATCTCCAGCCGTTCGGTGGTGTTCCGGCGATTCTTCTCGGTGGTGTAGCGAGACACACCGGGAGAGCGCTTGGCGGGATTGGACCGGCATTCGGTGCACTCGAGAGTGATCACGATCCGGACGCCCTTGTTCTTGGCCATAAAGGACGTTGCGCCGCAGTTGCGTAGCGAAGTGACAAACAACGAGCCTACAGGGCCGTTGCCCTCCCTTTGGGCTCCGTAGGATCAGTCGCCGTTCCGATCGTCCCGATGCGGGTTTCCCTTTCCTGGCTGCAGGATCTGGTGCAGGTGACTGAACCCGCTGAGGCTCTGGCCGAGCGCCTCTCGATGGCCGGCTTCGAGGTGGAGGCGATAGACGATCTCAGCAGCCTGGCTCAGGGCGTGGTGGTGGGGCATGTGCTCGAGCGGGAGAAACATCCCAACGCCGACAAGCTCAGCGTCTGCAGCGTGGATGTCGGTGAAGCCGAACCGCTGCAGATCGTTTGCGGTGCCAGCAATGTGCGCGCCGGCATCCACGTGCCCGTGGCCACCGTGGGCGCCGTCTTGCCTGCGGTGAACCTCACGATCAAGGCCGGTGAGCTGCGCGGCGTGGCCAGCAACGGCATGATCTGCTCCCTCGCCGAACTGGGTCAGCCCAGTGCGGTGGATGGCATCGCCGTGCTCGAGGACCTCAGCAGCGCGCCCTTGGTGGTGGGGGCACCGATCGCCCCGGTTCTTGGTCTCGATGATGTGGTGCTGGAGCTGGCGATCACCGCCAACCGGCCTGATGGCCTCTCGATGACCGGTATTGCCCGCGAAGTGGCCGCCCTCACCGGAGCCGATCTCAACCTGCCGGCGTTGACGCCCCCAGCGGCTCTGGACGGCCTGGCGGTGGACCCGGCCAGTGCGGAGGCGATGCGGGCCGGCGGGATCTATGCCCTCACCGAACTCAGCGGTGTGGACGCCTCTGGCCCCTCGCCCGACTGGTTGCAGCGACGTCTGCAACGGGCGGGCATGAACAGCGTCAATCCAGCGGTGGATCTCACCAACCTGGTGATGCTCGAACTGGGGCAGCCCCTGCACGCCTTTGACGCCGATGCCCTTGAGCGCCTCTGCGGCAGCGCCGTGCAGGCGGCTGATTTCGGCCTGCGTCAGGCCCGGCAGGGTGAGACGTTCCGGGGCCTCGATTGTCGAGACCTGAGCCTCGATCCACGGGCCCAGGTGGTGACCTGCAACGACATGCCGATCGCCCTGGCCGGCGTCATGGGCAGTGAGGCGAGTGGCGTCACCGCCCAGACCACCAGAATCTGGCTGGAGTCGGCGATGTTCTCCGCAGCCTCAGTGCGCAACACCGCCCGCTGCGCCGGGCTGCGCACTGAGGCGTCCAGCCGGTATGAAAAAGGTCTGCCCCGAGAGGTCACCCTGCTCGCTGCGCAGCGGGCCTGCAGCCTGATTCAGGAGCACTGCGGCGGTCAGGCCGGACCCACCCTGGTGTGCGAGGCACCCATGGAGAGCCCCCAGCCCCTGCTCTTGCGGCGCGATGCCCTGCACCAGCTCCTGGGGCCGCTGGACACGCCGGAGGGGCCGGAGGATCTGGACGATGATGCGATTGAGCGCTGCCTTGAGGCCCTCGGCTGTGAACTCACCAGCACCGAAGCGGGCTGGCAGGTAGCGATTCCACCGTCGCGACGTTGCGACCTGGTGCGAGAAGTGGATCTGATTGAAGAGGTGGCCCGCCTGATCGGCTTTGATCGCTTTGGCTCCCATCTGCCCGATCCCCTGACCCCCGGTGGCCTGACGCCCCAACAGACCGCCGAACGGCGCCTGCGCCAACTGCTCTGCGCCACCGGTCTGCAGGAGGTCACCACCCTGTCGCTCACCGGACCCTCCGACGACGTCGACCGCATCGCCATCGCCAATCCGTTGCTTGCGGAAACCAGTCACCTGCGCACCAGCCTCTGGGACGAGCATCTGCGCATCTGTCAGCGCAATCTGCAGGCGTCCCAACCCGGTTGCTGGATCTTTGAACTGGGGCATGTGTTCCATCGCCAGGGCGAGAGCGGAACGATCGAGCAACGCGCCCGCCTCGGCGGCATGATCTGCGCCGAGCGCCGCCTGGAGCGCTGGAGCAGCAGCGGTAAACCCGAGCCCCTCAACTACTTCCAGGCCCGCGGTCTGCTCACGCGCCTGTTTGCAGGCCTGAAGCTCGAGGTGTCCGATCGGCCCCTGAGCAGCGACGTGCGGCTCCATCCCGGTCGCAGTGCCGAGCTGATTCTGGAGGGCCGTCCCCTGGGCTGCTTCGGTCAGCTGCACCCCCTGGTGTCGGAGCGGTTTGATCTGCCGGAGCAGACCTACGGCTTCGATCTGGATCTAGAGCGACTGCTCCAGGCCGCCACCCGCAGCAACCGCTGGGTGCCTGCCTTCAAGCCCTATCCCACCGTTCCCGCCATGGAACGGGACCTGGCGGTGCTCGTGCAACGCAGCCAGACCTCAGCTGAGCTGATTCAGGCGATCCGTAAGGCGGGCAAACCGCTGCTGGAAAGCGTCGAACTGATCGACCGCTTTGAGGGCGGCCAACTGCCAAGCGACCAATGCAGCCAGGCCTTCCGGATCCGTTACCGGAGCCAGCAGGCCACCCTCACCGACGAAACCGTGCAACCGGTGCACGACAAGGTGCGTCAGGCCCTGGTGAAGCAATTCGGCGCCGAACTCAGGAGCTGACGCGCTCCAGCAGCGCCAGGCACTCCAGGTGGCTGGTCTGGGGGAAAAAGTCAAACGGTTGCAGCCTCTGGATCCGATAGGGCGCCTCCGGACCAGCCAATCGCGCCAGATCCCGCGCCAGCGTGGCCGGATCGCAACTGAGATAGGCGAGCCAGTGGGGCGGGCGGGCGAGGATCTGCTCTGTGACCGCCGGCTCCAGGCCCTTGCGGGGAGGGTCCACCACCAGGGCCTGATGCTGCGGGAGAGCTTCGGCCAGGTGTTGATGCACATCGCCGGCGAGGAAGCGCACACCGGTCAGGCCGTTGTGCTCGGCGTTGCGCCGGGCCTGCTCCACCGACGCCTGGTGCACTTCCAGCCCGAGAACGTTGTGACCAGCCGCGGCGAGGGGTAAGGCGATCGTGCCGATGCCGCAATAGGCATCGATCACGGCAATCGGGCCCGCCTGTGAGAGCAACCACTGGCTCAGGCCCAGCACCGCCCGCTCCGCCTCCGTTGTGTTCACCTGAAAAAAGGTGGTGGAGGCCAGGGTGAGCTGCAGGCCGCAGAACTGCTCCTCCACCGTGCCCGCACCGGCCAGGGTGAGGGTCTGCGGGCCGAGCACGGTGTTGGTGCGCCTGGGTTGGAGGTTGAGGGTCACGCCCTTCACCTGGGGCCAGCGATCACACCAGGCCTGGGCCAGCCTGTGCACGCCGGGCAGTTCGGCGGTGCTGCTGATCAAGGTGATCAACACCTCGCGGCTGCGACTGCCCAGTCTCAAGCCCAGGTGGCGCAGGCCATCGCCCTGGTGCAGATCGGCATCGGCGGGCCAGCCCGTGGCCTGCAGATCCGCCTTGAGCGGTGCCAACAGCTCATCGAGGCCAGGATCAAGCACCGGGCAATGGTTCAGATTCACCAGCTGGTGACTGCCACGCTTGTAATACCCCATGCGCAGTTGCCCCTCCGCATCGCGCTGTAGCGGCAGCAGGGCGCGGTTGCGATAGCCAAGCGGTGCACCCATCTCTGATGGCTCCAGCGGATCCACCGGGTGGTGGAGGCCACCGATCCGGTGGAGGGTCTGCACCAGGCGATCGCGTTTCCAGACGCTCTGATGGGCATCGTCCCAGTGCTGGAGCGTGCAGCCGCCACAGCGCCTGGCGAGGATGCAGGGGGGCGTGCGGGCGCCTGGGGCGGCGAACAGGGTTTCGAGGCGTCGGCCAATCCATTGCGAGCGTCGCCGCTGCACCAGCTGCACCCGGGCCAGTTCACCGGGGAGCAGTTCGGGGATCACCAGCACCCAGCCCTGCCAGCGGGCGATGCCTTCACCGCGCAGGTTGAGATCCTCCCCCTTCACCGTGAGGGTCAGACCGGGGCGGGGTGCGGTTGCGTTCTCGGCCATTGCAAAGGCGTTACACCCAGGCCATCCACCGCGGTCGACAGGCCGGAGAGCACTAAACTCACCTTCAGCATGCCAGCTGCCATGAGCGTTGTTCGGGATCTGATTCTCCAGGCCGATGACGATCTCCGTTATCCGACCAGCGGCGAATTGCGCTCCATCGTCGATTTCCTGGGGCAGGGAGCGATGCGCCTGGCGGTGGTTCGGATCCTCACCGACAACGAGAAGAAAATCGTCGATGAGTCGGCGAAACAACTGTTCAGCCGTAAGCCGGAATACGTCGCCCCCGGCGGCAATGCTTATGGCCAGAAGCAGCGGGCCCAATGCCTGCGCGATTACAGCTGGTATCTGCGCCTGGTGACCTACGGCGTGCTCGCCGGCAGCACCGAGATGATCCAAAACATCGGCCTGATCGGCGCCCGCGAGATGTACAACAGCCTTGGCGTGCCGATGCCGGGGATGGTGGAAGCGATGAAGGCGATGCGGGAAGCCTCCCTGGCCTTGCTCTCCGACGAGCAGCAGTCGCTCGCCTCCCCTTACTTCGATTTCCTGATCCAGGGCATGCAAACCACCACCTGATCTGATCCTTCGCGCACTTCTGTTACTGAATAACCGCCGGCCCACGGGCCGGCTTTTTTGTTGCGCGCAAGTCTCACCAGCCCTGAATAAGACGCAATTCAGGTCTTATCTCTATTCTCAGCCAAGATGTAAGAGAACTCTGCGCCGATCGTCATAACCCGACCGCCGCCGCCTCGATCTGCACCCCATAGCCCACCCCCAATCCTTTGCGTATCTGCTTCTTCAGCAGATACGCGACAGCCAAACAGCCTGTCAGAACTGGGCGATCCAGAGGCCTTCTTTGGACTGGACAAGGCCTACCGCCGCCATGGACGCGGGCTGGCGCCAAGAGGGCCGCAAAATACTCCAAAGCTGTCACCACTTCTGGCAGGTGCGTGCAAGGAAGTAGAAGCCAACCTCTCGAATAAAACTGCACGATTTTTCGTTCTTAAAGAGAACGAAGAGAGAGATCTCGACAGGCTCACACAAGACACCAATCGGGTCCAATCAATCGTCTCATCTGGGACGATTGATTATCGGTCGCGGTAGAGCTCACGCAGCATCTGATACGCCTCATTAAGGCGGCGCATGCCATCGGTGGAACCACCGGCATCGGGATGGCTCTGCATCGCCTGCTGTTTATAAGCGTCGCGAATCGCACGCAAGGTCAATGACGCACCCGCTTGAGTCGGTAGGCCGAGAAGCCGCAGCGCACCATGCACCGTCATCGTGGATTCGAGCGTTTCAAAGGAGGTGATCCGGCGACTGCGCTTGAAGCGATTGACGAAGCGGCGAATCAGGGTAGGGATACGGTTGTGAAGATCGGAGGTGGCGAAGGGGTCTTCCAGCACGCCTGCCACCACCATGACCTGAGCAAACGAAGGCTCAGCCAGGAGCCAGCCCGGGCAACGGGGCTGCAATTGCCGCCCCAACTCAGACCAAGTGAAGATCCGGCTCTCCAAGCCTTCCGCCTGCGGCCAGATGTCGCGCGCCAGCCAGAGCATGGCTGCTTCCAGCACGGTGGCGCCCGGTGCCTGGCCATAGAGATTCACCCAGTGCGACTGGGCCAACTCGGCGCAATGTCGCAACAGGGCCGGTTCAATCGCCGGCAACACCATCGCCTCCTCCAGTGACTCTGGAGCCTCGGGCTCGCGCCGCAAACTTTCGCGCAGATTGCGACTCTTGCGTCGCACAAAGCCAGGCAGGTCAATCCCAGAGCGCGTCTCAGGCTCAACAGGTGGGAGGTAATCGGTGTCATCAGCGGAGGCCTCGCCATCCAGGCGGCGCAACCCCTGGCCACCGATCAAAACCAGGGCCCGATCGTCGCGAAAGGCGCCTGGCTCGTTGGTTTCTGGTGCGGGATCCGGTGGCGAGGGGAGCACGTCCTCGCCATCAGCGGGGAACACCTCTTCAAGCAGACGGGTGAGACAATCACCCCGACCGCGCAGTCCCCACTCGCTGCGCAGGGAATCAATCCAGTCGACGAGATGCTCCGGCAGCTCGACACTGATGCGTCGACGACCGTCTCCTGCAGGCGCGCTCACTCAGCCGTCGTCGCTTGGGGCCAAGACTATCGGCCCTGGAGACGTTTGAGCCACTCCTGCTGGGCACGGATCGCATCGCGATAGCGCTGTTCCAGCGATTGATTGAGGCGATTGGGCATGATCATCGCCGGCGGCATCGGATTGAGACCACCGCGGGGGGCCACCAGCACCGGCGGCGGTGGCACGGGGGCAGTAGGTGGCTGACGTGTGGGCTTGGCCACCGGCTGGGCGGCAGGTTTCGTGGTGGGTTTGGCCTTCGTTGTGACGGGCTTGTCAGTGGCGGGCTTCGGTGCAGCGTTGAGATTGGGCGGAGCCTGGGCTGGGGTGACCTGACGCTTCTTCGCCTCCTGCTGAGCCCGTCGCGCCGCCTGCAACATCTCCTCGCGCTTGCGGAGCATGGCCAGCTGCTGCACTGGCACCACACTGAGCAGGTGGCCCGGCGTGGCATCGGCGGGATACACCAGGCTGACGCGCACCGGGTTCACCTGGCCGCCCTTGAGGTTGAGCTGGGCGATCGGCAGGCTCTGGCCCGACTTGAGACCCACATGGACTTCCTGATATCCCTCCTCGGTTTTGATGCCGATGGAGCCACGGAAGGCGGTGAACGGGGCCCGGCCGGAGGCGACAGGATGGCTGAACACCAACTCGTAGGGACCTTCGCCGCTGAGGTTCAGATCCACATCAAAGCGAACGCCGTAGGTGCCCACATTGTTCACAGCGGAATCGACCATCCGGGTCTTCAGTTGGTTGACCTGGATGTCGCGAGTGCCGAAATGATGCTTGCGGGTGCTGGTCAAGGGCACATGCAAAGGGCCCTGGCCGAGGTCATGGCGGATCGACGCTTCGTATTCATCGCCGAGGGCCACCCCCGCCACCCGAGAGAAGATCTGACCGGCCTGAATTTCTCGGATGCGATTGAGGTAAATCCGGCCGGGAGCGAGGCGTCCTTGATCCAGCACAGCCACCAGATCCTGATCGCGTTTGGTTTCCTCTGCAGCCACGACGGCCATCTGGAAGGGCCCATCACTGCGGCCCTTGAGCAAGCCATTGGCAATACCCCTTGCCGGTAACACAGTGCTCACAATCACCTTGCGGCTCCTGGGCGGAATCACCACCTCGCGCGGAAGACGACGATCCAGTTCACCGCGGAGCATCTGCACAGCGGTGGCATCACCTGGGCCGGTGTTCCAGGGCCTGGGTCCGAGAGGTTTGACCCCCATCAATTTATTGGGGTGATAAGGAGCCTCAAAACTATTTTTCACCGACCCCCGCTCGAATTTGAGGGTCACCGGCTGATCGCCCGGGTTGATCGCGATCGCCGCAATGGTTAACAAGCCGCGCTGACGACGTCCTCCCAGCTTGCTGGCATCGTTTGGGTAATATTTATGATGCATATGCAAGCCAAATTCGCCATTAAATGTGTAGCTTGCGTTTTTTAGTGGTTGATTGTTTTCGCTGGCGATCGCAGACCCCGGCGTTGTGCTCACCAGAATGCCCGGGCCCTCCACAATCTCCGGCTGATTGGAGTGAAGAACGGGCACATTGTTGAAGTTGCCATTGAGCGGCTTGGCCCGCTGGCCCGCCATCAATGGCACATAGGCCCGGGAGGGCGCCATCCACACCGCCTCAGCTGTCGCTAGCGAGACGCCCGTCAAGACCAGGAGTGGGATTCGTTGAGACACCTGAGACGTGGCGAGGGTCGGATTGGGGCGGTTGATGCTTACCAACCCGCGCAAGCCCCAACGTTAAACACGACCACCCCGGAAGCCAAGCACGCCCCCAGCGACCCGATCGGTTCGTCAGGATGGGAGCGAGATCCACCTTTCGTCATGCTGCCTCCCTTCTGCGCCTCGAGCTGCCACAGCACCGATTGGCGCCACAAGCACCAGAAACGCAAATTGGAGATGCTTCGCTTCTGGCGCGACGGCATCGAGCGCCAACTCGCCGCGATCAATGCAGCGATCAGCACCCTGGAGGGCCAGATCGAGCGCGATCAGCCGACTGTCACCCAGGGCTGAGCTCAGCAGACCAGCGGGCTGCAGGTCGTCGCCAGACGCTGCAGCCCCCGGCGCAGGCGCCGTTGCACCGTCATGGCGCTGACCCCCTGCTCCCGGCCGCACTGCCTCAGGCTGAGGCCCTCCAGCACCACGCTGCGGACACTGCGCTGCTCAACCACCGGCAATCGCTTCAATTGCCGCACCAACTGTTCGCGAGTCTCCCGCTGGCTCAGATCCGACCAGCCACCATCTCCCGGTTCCGTCATCGCCTCCGCTTCGCGCCCCTGATCCTCCAACGACCACCAGCGGCCTTGGTTCCGGTACAGCGCCATCACGAGATCATCGCCCCGCTGCTCGGTGCCGTCCTCACGACGGTTGAGGCGCTGGGCTCGTTCCTGCAGCCGCCGAGGCAATTTCACCAAGCCTCGGCTGTCTCGCAGATAGTGAAGGATCGCGCCCCGCACATGGGGCCGGGCAAAGGCCTCAAAAGGCACACCCTTGGCGTCGTCGTACAGGCCGGCGGCTCGAATCAAACCGAGACAGCCCACCTGGAGCAGGTCATCCCTGTCTTCGCCGCTGCGCTGGGCGTAATGGCGGGCAATCGGCTGCACCAGCCGCAGGTGTTGTTCCACCCGCCGATTGCGTTGCTTGGTTGAGGCTTTCATGGTTCTGAATCGTCGACGTCAGCTCGATCTGCCGCCGTCTCTTCAGCGATTCACATCCACATCGGTGCCGCCAACCGTGGAAGCACGGATGTTCGGAACCACCGCCCGCAACAACGCCTCCGGTCCGTGGCGCTCAAGCCAGTCGGCATCGGAGTGGTCGGTGAGCAGCAGATAGCCGGCAAAACCCAGGCCATTGATACTGAAGCCGTGGCTGTGTTCACGCTCGCGGCGAATCAGGGCCATCCACTGGGGCGTCAACAGCAGGTTGTACGGATGGGCTGGAGCAGCGGAGCTCTCCGGATCACCTAGCTCCAGACTCCGCGCCAAGCGCCGATAGAGCTCCTGCAGGCTCAGAGCGGGATCGGAATCGGCTGACCCCCTCTCACGGCTCAGAACGGCGCAGGCGGCCCGCAGCGGATCACCTACCAGGCACTCGGGGCCTTGATTCCCCAGCTGGTCGTTGGTGAATCGAATCTGAGTCTCGAACCAGTGCTGCCTCGGGCAGAGGGGCTCCGTGGGGCTGCGGGGCAACAACTGCAAATGACGATGGGGCTGGCTGGCACCGGCCAAGGGGCCGCTATTGAAGAACCACAGCCCCGTGGTGTCGGCATCCACCTGTGCCACGGCACGCCAATCGTTGGCGGTGAGCCAGGCGCCCTGGGGCACCCAGTCGCGACTGATCAGCAACAGGTGACCGCGTTGCACGGGGTATTTATTGAGGATCAGCACGTGGTCGTCCGCCACGGGCTCCACTTCAAGGCGACGATCCCAGGGCCGGAATGGATTCGGTTTCGGGCCGGCAGGGCGCAGATGGCGGGGCAGGCGACTGCGTAAACGACGGCACTCAAAGCCGGCGTCCTGCAGCGAGGCCAGGGGAAGCACCGCGGTGTCGAGCGGTTGCAGGGCCCCCTGCGCCAAGGCCGAGGCACTGCACTCCAGGGCCCGCTCCCCGATCCTCCCCTCAGCCATCCGCCTCAGCTACCTCCTTCAGCCATCCGTGCGCAGCCGGGCCAACGCAGCACCGGTGTAGTAGCGCCCGAGGATCTCATTGAAACGCAGTCCTTCGCTTGCCAGTTCCTGGGCACCGGTCTGGCTCATGCTGGCACCGAGATGGCCATGGGCTTCGCGGCTGATCTCGCTCGAAGCGGCATAGAGGCTCTCCACCAACCCGCCGCGATAGCTGAGCACCATGCCGCGGGTGGCGGCCGTCGCCTGTCGGGTCGCGTCGGTGCTGGTGGCCTGGCCGCCGTAGGCCTGCCAGCGGGTGGTGTCCCCCAAGTTGTAGAGGGGGCTGGCTGGACGGACCAGATGCACCAGCGCATAGGAGCGCGCTGCAACAGCCTGGGCTTTGAGCGCTTCGCTGCGCCAGTGGCTGGGCATCTCCGCCCCCACCACCGAGGCGACATAACGCTCGAGATCGAGCACATTCACCGCCAGCCAGCCGGCGTCCTGGCGATGGAATTCGATCAGACCCGAGTAGGCACGGCCATTCAGGAGCAAGGCGCCATCGCCTGAGGACTCACAGAACCAGCGCCCGTCGCCCCGCTCCAACCAGAGCGGCAGCTGATCCATGGCCAAGCGCTGGCCAGCTGCCGTGCGGCAGGAGGCGGATCCGCTGCTGCGCACGGAGCGAATCGGCGCCTGACTGAGCAGGGCCACCCGCAGGCGCGGGTTGGGGGATGCCCCGGCGGGAGGCACCTTCGGGACCGGGAAGCCGCGCGGCTTGGTCGGCTGAGCCGATGGGGCCTGTGCCTCTGTGGGGCGAGCCCCTGGCTTGGTGCCGGCATCCGACGCCGCCTCGCCATGGAGCAAGGCCTCAAGGAGCGGCTCCTGGGCCGACCCTGGCGACGGGCGCTGAAAGCCACTCAGCCAGGGCATCCGGCCCAGGGCCAGGCCCCCAAGCGTCAGCAGGGGGAGTAATCCCACCAGCGCCCATCGGCGAAGCATCCAGGCCAAGCGCAAGCGCCACCATCATCGCTGTTTCGCTAGAGGTTGGCGATGACAATCAGCTCCTGGAACGGACTGGCCCTGGTGGTGGGCGCCGGTGGCATCGGCCGGGCCCTGGTGCCAGCCCTGCGACGCCGCTGCAGGGATCTGACCGTGGTGCTCTGCGGTCGCCAATTACCTGCAGACGAGGGCTGGTGTGTGGACCTGGAGGATCCGCGATCGCTCGAGGCCTTGCGGCAACGGGTGGGAGACGCGCCGCAACCGCTGCGGCTGGTGATCAACGCCAGCGGTCGCCTGCATGGCCCCGGCCTGCAGCCGGAAAAACGATTGCAGCAGGTGCGAGCTGAAGCCCTCACCGCCAGCTACGCCATCAACGCGATGGCGCCGCTGCTCCTGGCCCAGGCGATCGAACCTTGCCTCGAGCGGGAGCGGCCGTTCCACTTCGCCAGCCTCAGCGCCCGGGTGGGCAGCATCGGGGATAACCACAGCGGTGGTTGGTACGCCTATCGCGCCGCCAAGGCGGCCCAGAACCAACTCCTGCGCTGCCTCAGCATCGAGTGGGCCCGCCGCTATCCCCAGGCTTGCGTCACCCTGCTCCATCCCGGCACTACCGACACGGCCCTGTCGCGCCCCTTCCAGAGCTTCGTCCCGCCAGGCAAGCTGTTCGCGCCGGCACGGGCCGCCGAACAGCTGCTCGATGTGCTCCTGAGCCAGTCAGCGGCCGACAGTGGTGCCTTTCTCGCCTGGGATGGTCAGGCGATCCCCTGGTAGGCGTGTTCCTTGAGGATCTCGAGGGGCACCACCTGGAGGGTGGACTGCTCGGTGGCCTCCAGGCGCACCAGCGGTGCCATGCCGTCCTCGTAGGCCTGTTTCCAGCGCGGCGCACACACGCACCAATGATCCCCGGGCTGGAGCCCGGGGAATCCGAAGGCCGGCACCGGCGTGGAGAGATCGTTGCCCTGAGCTTTGCTGTAGCTCAGAAAGGCCTCCGTCATCACACAGCAGACGCTGTGTTGGCCGAGATCAGCGGCTTCGGTGCGGCAGTGACCGTCGCGGAACCATCCGGTCATGGGCGAACAGCCACACAGGGCAAGCGGCTGGCCGAGAACATTGAGATCCTCGCTTGGGGACTGGCTTTTCACGGCAGCTGGCGGCGATCGTCGAGCAGGAGTCTGCCGAATCAGTGGCACATTGCGCGACAAGGTGGTTGACGGATCCCGGGGGCGAGGCGTTAAAGGTCAATCAGTTATGCCTCCTCGATGGATTGGGAGTTCACGGAAGACGCGGCCTTCATGGCCCTCTGCGATGCCTTTCGCGAGAGCGGCGAAAGCTCGGCGATCGAATTTCTCGCGAACGGGGAGGGAGCCTTCCATTTTCAGGAGCTCACCCAGAATGCAGCGGGTGAGGGCGTGGACCTGAGCGATTCCGACGATCTCGAGGCCTTTCAGCAGGATGTGATCGACACGATGGAATCGCTCTGTCAGGACTGAGCCTGCCGGCTCTGATTTCTGATTCGTCCGTTGATCAGCTGTAGAAGAAGCTGATCTCCTTCTCCTTCAGGCCCTCCCAACCGGCCGACACCAGCCGCTGGTTCAAGGTGTCCTGATCGAAATGCTTGGCTCCGGTGCGCACGATTCGATTGCGCATCGATTTCCGCACTCCACTGCGCTGGCGCTGCGCCTCGAGGTCCATCACCTCGCGGTAGAGCGTCAGCATCGGCTCGGGCAGGGGGGAACCATCGAGGTCGAGGCCGGCGGCAATAGCCTGGTCAATCGCATCGGGACCGCTGAGATCCATGGGCACAAGGTGGGGCCTGTTCAGTCTGCTGCTGCCGGCCCCTCAGCGGCGTCGAGTCAGGCGCTGAAGTAACGCGCCTTGCTGTGCAGAGCCACCAGGGCCGTGGTGCTCTGCTCGGGGTGGAGCTGCTCCGACTCATCCATCGCCAGGCCGATCCGCTCAGCGTCGAGCCAGGCGAGCTGTTGCCTCGAATCACCCACATTCGGGCAGGCCGGATAGCCAAAGGAATAGCGGCTGCCCCGATACCGCTGTGCCAACACATCGCGGATGGGCAGACCCTCCGGATCAGGGAAACCACAGTCCCGGCGGATCCGGGCATGGGTCCACTCCGCCAGGGCCTCCGCCATCTGCACGGCCAGGCCGTGAAAGAAGAGATAGTCGCTGTAGGCATCCCGCTGGAACAGATCCTGAGCGAAGCGACTGGCCTCCTCGCCCATGGTCACCGCCTGCATCGGCAATACGTCGGTTGGTCGGCCATCGCGCAGATCAGCGAAGAAATCGGCGATGCAATAACGATTGCCGCTGCGTTGGCGCGGCAGGGAGAAGCGACCGAGCTCCTCGGCGCCATCGGTGGAAAACACCAGCAGATCGTTGCCCTCCCGGCCGCACGGGAAGTAGCCGTAGGCCACGGCCGGCCTGAGCAGCTGCTCCGACCGCACCCGCTCCAGCCAGCTCTGCAGGATCGGCTCCGCCTTCTCCTGCAGCTCCGCCTCATAGGCCTCACGCGTTTGCTCCCGGGCTTTGCGCATCTGCCATTGGCCGGCGAAGAGAGCCTGGCGATCGAGGTAGGCGATCACGTCCTCGAGCGGAATCGCCTCCGGGCCCTCGAGCAAGCTGGCGCCCAGGAAGGGGGGCTGGATCGGGGCTTCGGCTGGAACGGCCTCGGAGCGCTCAGAGCTGACCGGCAGAGCTGCGTTTGCCTCACGGGTGGTCTCACTGGCCTCAGCCGCCGCTTCAGCTGCAGCTGCTTGACCTGCACCAGCCTCGCTGACCGCAGAATCCTCTCCACCGATGGTGAGACCTTCAGGCGTGCCATCGAGGAAGCCGCGTCGATCATCCCAACGCTCCTCGGCTCGAGCCTTCACATAGGCATCCATGAAGCGCAGATCGGTGAAAGCATCACGGCCATAGATCACCTTGCCCTCATACACCTCGCTGCAATCCTTGTTGACAAACCGAGGGGTGAGTGCAGCACCACCGAGCACCACGGGCACGCTGATTCCAGCGTCATTGAACGCCTGCAGATTGTCTTTCATGAAGGCGGTTGATTTAACCAGCAAACCGCTCATGGCAATGCAGTCGGCCTGGTGCTCCTGCTGCGCCGCGATGATCGCACCCACCTCCTGTTTGATGCCGAGATTGATCACCTCATAGCCGTTGTTGGTGAGGATGATGTCGACCAGGTTTTTGCCGATATCGTGCACATCGCCCTTCACGGTGGCGATCAAAAACTTCGCCTTCGCCGAGCGCTTGCCATCGGATTTCTCCATGTGGGGCTCGAGGAAGGCCACGGCGGCTTTCATGGTTTCGGCGGATTGGAGCACGAAGGGGAGCTGCATCTGGCCGGAGCCGAATAGATCACCCACCACCTTCATGCCATCGAGCAGAAACGTGTTGACAATCTCCAGGGGCGGATACGACTGGAGGCCTTCGCTGAGTGCCTCCTCAAGGCCAATGCGTTCCCCATCGATGATGTGCTGCTTGAGGCGCTCCTCCACCGGCAGATCGGCCAGGGACGGCCCCGACTGGCGGGCCTCCTTGGCACTCACCCCCTCAAACAGGGTGGTGAGTTCGGTGAGTGGGTCGTAGGTGCAGACGTCGCCCTCAAAGCGACGCCGATCAAAGATCAGATCACGGCAGACCTGCTGGTGCTCCTCGGCGATCTTCATCAAGGGCAGGATCTTGGCGGGCGACACAATCGCTGCGTCCATGCCGGCCTCACAGCAGTCGTGCAGAAACACGGAGTTGAGGCTGATCCGCGCCGCTGGTGACAGGCCGAAACTCACGTTGGAAACACCGAGCACCACGTGCACTCCGGGCAGTTCCTCGCGGATGCGCCGGATCGCCTCGATCGTTTCCAGGCCGTTGCGGCGATCCTCTTCAATCCCCGTGGAGATCGGCAGGGCCAGAGGGTCGTAAAAGATCTCACGGGCAGGAATTCCGAATTCCACCGCATCGCGATAGGCCCGTTTCGCGATCGCCAGCTTCTTCTCAGCCGTGCGCGCCATCCCCTCTTCGTCGATGGTTCCCACCACCACGCCGGCGCCGTAGCGCCGCGCCAGTTCGAGCACCTTGAAGAAGCGTTCATCGCCATCTTCGTAGTTGGTGGAGTTGAGGATGCACTTGCCGCCGGCCACCTTCAGGCCCGCCTCCATCTTCTGCCACTCGGTGGAGTCGAGCATCAGCGGCAGGTTGATGTTGGTGACCACGCGGGTCACCAATTCGTGCATGTCCTGCTCACCATCACGCCCCACATAATCGACGTTCACATCGAGCACGTGGGCGTTTTCTTTCACCTGGCCGCGGGCCACCGCCACCAGGCCATCCCAGTCTTCAGCATTGAGCAGTTCCCGCACTTTCTTGGAACCGCTGGCGTTGAGGCGCTCACCGATGATCAGAAAAGAATTGTCCTGGTGATACGAGGTGGCGCCATAAATCGAGGCCGCCGCCGGTTCGTAGCTGAGCTGCACCCGTTGACGATGCTCCGTGCGGCAGGGACGCTGCGCAGGCTTGAGCTCAGCGGACAACTCCGAGAGCGCTTGGATATGGGCCGGTGTGGTGCCGCAGCAGCCACCGATCACCTGCACACCGAGATCCTCCACGAAGTGCATGAGCTGCATCTTCAGCTCCAGCGGCTGCAGGCGGTAGTGCGCCACGCCACCCACATTTTCAGGCAGGCCGGCATTAGGAATGCAACTGACCACAAAAGGGGAATGCTCCGCCAGATAACGGATGTGCTCCTTCATCTGCTCCGGGCCCGTGGCGCAGTTCAGACCAAGAATGTCGATGGCAAAGGGTTCGAGAATCGCCACCACAGCGGCGATGTCGGATCCCACCAACATGGTGCCGGTGGTTTCCATCGTCACCGACACCATCAGGGGCCGGCGTTCACCAGCGTCGGCGAAGGCGGCCTCAACACCCTGGAGCGCCGCTTTGATCTGCAGCACGTCCTGGCAGGTTTCGATGATGAACAGATCCACATCACCGGCCAACAGCCCGGCGGCCTGTTCGCGGTAGGCCTCTTTGAGGGTGTCGAAGCCGATATGGCCCAGGGTCGGCAGTTTGGTGGTCGGTCCCATGGAGCCGGCCACGAATCGGGGCTTCTCTGCAGTGCTGTATTCCTGCGCCACCGTGCGGGCCAATTCAGCCGCCCGTTTGTTGAGCGCAAACGCCTGATCCTGAAGCCCGTATTCCGCCAACACCACCGAGGCGGCACCGAAGGTGTCGGTTTCGATCACATCGCAGCCGGCCTCCAGAAACTGGCGATGCACGGCCTGCACCGCATCCGGACGGGTGACCACCAGGTTCTCGTTGCAGCCCTCCAGTTCGGGACCGCCGAAATCCTCAGCGGTGAGATTGAGTTGCTGCAGAGAGGTGCCAGTGGCACCGTCAAACACCAGAACCGGGCGTTCAGGAGAATGGAGGCGAGAAAGAAAGCGGGAAACAATGGGGGTCGGCGCCACCAGTTCTGCCTGCATTCCGATTGCTTGCCTCTGGGGCCATCCTAAGAATCGCCTCAGCCGTTGAGGTCGATGCGCGTGACCCAGTGCTCATACGCGGGATCGCGCCCTTCGGTGATCGCCACCAGTCGCTCGCGCAGTGCATTCATCAAGGGACGCTCACTGGAAAGGGTGGTGGATTCCAGCTGGCGCACCGGTGTGATCTTGGCGGCCGTGCCGGTGAGAAACACCTCATCAGCGATGAACAGCTCCGTCTTGTCGACCGGACGCTCCACCACCGTGACCCCCATGCTGCGGGCCAGCTCGATCACGCTGGCGCGGGTGATGCCCTCGAGGATGTCCTGATCCACCCCGGGGGTGATCAGGACGCCGTCGCGCACGATGAACAGATTCATGCCGCTGGCCTCGCTGATCTTGCCGCGGCTGTTAAGCAACAAGGCTTCGTCGAAACCGCTGAGTACCGCCTCGGTCTTGGCCAGGGAGCTGGTGATGTAGGCGCCGCTGATCTTGCCGCGCAGGGGCAGGGAACGATCTTCCTGACGGGTCCAGGAGCTGATCCGGCAACTGACGCCCTCGGGCGAGAGGTAATCCCCCAACTCGAGGCCATAGATCAGGAAGTCGGTTTCGATGTTGTGCAACCGGGGGGCGATGCCGAGGTCACTCGTGTAGACGAACGGTCGCAGGTAGATCGGTGTGGTGGGCCGATTCGCCCGCAGCATCGCGGTGAGTGCCTCCATCACGGTGGTTTCACTCAAATCCGTCAGCAGGAGCCGGGCGCTCTGACTGAGGCGACGGGCATGGCGATCAGCCCGGAACAGAAGCACGTGATCTGCCGTCTGCGGATCGGGAATCGCCCGCATGCCGCCAAACGCGCCCGTGCCGTAGTGGAGCGCGTGGGTCGCGACCGACACCTTCGCTTCTGAGAAGGGGATGCAACGGCCTTCAAACCAGGCGTACGGCAGGAACTGATGCATGGCTGACGGGGCCGTTCGCCAAATCTTCTCACCCACCATCCCACCGGCACGAACGACAATGGCGGCATGCACCGACTGAGCAGCGTCCCTGGATCCGATGAAGGCGGCGAGGTGGTGCTCGTCGAGCAGCCGACGGCACCGCTGTTGCTACTCACCAGCGCCCAGACCGACATCAGCACCCTCGCCAGGGTGTTGGAGGCACCGGAGGCGGCCCCCTGGCGCGATCGGATCCGTGCCCTGCCGCTCGATGCGCTGCAACACCAGGCCCAGATCGATCACTATCTCGCCAGCACTGGTGCCGACGCCCGCTTGATCGTGGTGCGTCTGCTCGGTGGCCGGGGCCACTGGTCCTATGGCTTCGAGCAAGTGCTGCGCTGGCAGGAAGCCCGCAGCGATCGCCAGCTGATCGTTCTGGCTGGCACCCCGGATCAGGACCGTGCCCTGCATAGCCTGAGCTCCGTTCCCGAACCTCTCTGCGATGGCCTCGCTGGCTTGATGCGAGAAGGCGGCCCGGAGAATCTCAAGCGTTGCCTCGATGCCTTGGCTCTGGTGCTGGCAGGCGAGGAGCCCCAGACCTCGGCGCTGGAGCCGCTGCCGATGGCCGATCCGGCCCCCTGGCAGTGGCAGGACACCCCCGGGCCTCGGGTCGGTGTGATCCTGTATCGCGCCCTGGCCCGTGCCGGCGACACGGCGGTGGCGGAAGCGCTGCTCACCAGCCTGCGCCGGCGTGGCCTGGTGCCGCGAGCGCTCTGGGTGAGCAGCCTGCGCGATCCGGTGGTGCAGCAGGGCGTGTTGGATCTCTTGCAGCAACAGCAGGTGGAGCTGGTGATCACCACCACCGCCTTCGCCTCGGTGCAATTCGAAGAGGCCGGTCTTGGCAGTCCGCTCTGGGATCAGCTCGATCGCCCGGTTCTGCAAGTGCTCAGCAGCGGCCGCTCCCGCCAGGTGTGGGCCGATTCCTCCCGAGGCCTCGACCCCCTCGACCTCTCGCTCCAGGTGGTGCTGCCCGAGCTCGATGGACGCATCACCACCCGGGTCGGTGGCTTCCGGGAGCAGCAGCAGGCCCATCCCAGCCTGGCCACGGCGGTGCATGGCCTCGAACCGGACCTCACCGGACTGGACTGGGTGGTGCAACACGCCGAGGCCTGGATTGCGTTGCGGCGCAGCCAGGCCCGCGAGCGTCGTGTCGCCTTGGTTCTGGCCAACTATCCGATCCGCAATGGGCGTGTGGCCAATGGCGTCGGTCTCGACACCCCCGCCTCGTTGCACAACGCCCTGCACTGGTTGCAGGAGTCGGGTCACGACCTCGGTGTCGACCCTTTGCCCGGCACTTCAGAGGCCTTGATGCAGGCTCTGCTGAGGGGGCGCAGCAATGATCCCGAGAGCCACCATCGCCCAGCCCTCGACCACCTCCCCCTTGGCGACTATCAGGCCTGGTGGCAGCAATTACCTGCCGAGGCGCGCCAGGCGGTGGAAGGGCGATGGGGGCCACCGGAGCAGGCGGTGGATCTCGACACAACGTTGGATGGCTCCACTGGTTTCGCCATCCATGGCTTGCGCTTTGGCCATGTGGTGGTGCTGATTCAACCGAGTCGCGGCTATGACCCGGATCAGCTCAGCGATCTCCACTCCCCTGACCTGCCGCCACCGCACCGCTACCTGGCCCAATACCTCTGGATGCGCCAGGTGCACGGTTGCCAGGTGATGGTGCACCTGGGTAAACACGGCAGCGCCGAATGGCTGCCGGGCAAAGCGGTGGGCCTGAGCAAGTCCTGTGCACCGGCTCTGGCTTTGGGGCCGATTCCCCATCTCTATCCCTTCATCGTCAACGATCCGGGCGAAGGGTCCCAGGCCAAACGGCGAGGCCATGCCGTGATCCTCGATCACCTGACGCCGCCGTTGGGGCGTGCTGGATCCCATGGCGACCTGGTGAGCCTGGAGCAGCTGCTCGATGAAGTGGTCGAGGCCCGGCAGCTGGGAGCGGAGCGCTGTGGCGTGCTCGATGAGCAACTGCTCGCGCTGCTCACCCGCCTCAACTGGCCGGGTTTGCCCAGCGGCAGCGTCAACAAGACCCAGGAGCGCCAGGCCCTGTTTGCTGCACCGGAGTGGAGCGATTGCCTGGAGCAGGTGGAGACCTATCTCTGTGAATTGAAGGAAGCGCAGATCCGCACTGGCCTGCATCGCCTCGGCACCGAGCCGGAGCCGCACGCCCTGGTGGAACTGCTGCTGGCGATCGCCCGATGTCCTGGGCCCGATCGCCCCGGCCTCACCCAGGCGATAGCCAGGCGTCTCGGCCTCAGCTGTGATCCCTGGGCCGATGAGGATGGCCAGGCTCTCCAGGCCAGCGATCAGGCCTGGCTGGAGGGCCATGGCATGGAGCGGCCCCGCCGCGTCGCCGATGCCGTCGACTGGTTGGAGCGTCAGGCCTCCACGCTGATTCAGCACCTGATCGAGCGTGAGGGCCGCAACGAAACCGACGGCCAGGCCCTCCATTCCGATCTGGAGCGCTGGCTGCTGGATGGCCGTGATCCAAGCCTGCTGCATCTCACACAAACGTTGATTCCCCGCCTGCGGGCCTGCGCCGATCGGGAGCGGGCGGGATTCCTCCATGCCATGGCCGGTGGCCGGATCGCCAGCGGCCCCTCCGGCGCACCCACCCGGGGGCGACCGGATGTGCTGCCCACAGGCCGGAATTTCTATTCGGTGGATCTGCGCGGACTGCCGACGGAAGCGGCCTGGGATCTGGGCCGGCGCAGTGCCGAACAGTTGCTCGAGCTTTACCTGCTGGAGGAGGGCGAGCCCTTGCGGCATCTGGCCTTGTCGGTGTGGGGCACGGCGACGATGCGCAACGGCGGCGAGGACATCGCCCAGATGCTGGCCCTTTTGGGGGTGAGACCGGTGTGGGATGGACCGACCCGGCGCTTGGTGGATCTGGAGGTGATTCCCCTCGCCCTACTGCAACGCCCCCGCGTCGATGTGACGCTGCGGATCTCCGGTCTGTTCCGCGATGCCTTTCCCCAACTGGTGCGCTGGGTGGATCGGGCGTTGGCGTTGGTGGCCGGCCTGGAGGAAGACGCCCACGACAATCCCCTGGCAGCCCGCAGCCGCGACAACGGTCGCCCGCCGCGGGTGTTCGGCTCCGCACCCGGTGCCTACGGCGCTGGCCTGCAGGCCCTGATTGATTCAGGCCAGTGGGAGGAGCAGGGCGACCTGGCCGAGGCCTTCCTGAGCTGGAGCCGTTGGGCCTACGACGGGCAGGGGGAACCCCAGGAGGATCGGGAGGGCCTGGAGCGCAGCCTGAGCGAGGTGCAGGTGGTGCTCCACAACCAGGACAACCGGGAGCATGACCTGCTCGATTCCGACGATTACTACCAGTTCCAGGGCGGTCTGGCCGCTGCCGTGACGGCAGTGCGCGGTCGACCTGCCGCGCTCTGGTTTGCCGACCACTCGCGGCGAGAGCGCTTGCGCCTGCATCCGCTCGGCAAAGAAATCGACAAGGTGATGCGCAGCCGGCTGCTCAATCCCCGCTGGATCGAGGGCATGCGCGGCCATGGCTACAAGGGAGCCTTCGAGATGGCCGCCAGCCTCGACTACCTGTTTGCCTATGACGCCAGCAGCGGCGTGGTGCAGAACTGGTGTTACGCCGCCGTTCAGGACGCCTGGCTCGATGACAGCGAAAACCGCGCCTTTCTGATCCGCCACAACCCCTGGGCCCTGCGCGACATGGCGGAACGGTTATTGGAAGCCGCCAATCGCCAGCTCTGGTCCGATGCAACGCCTGGGCGACTGGAACGGCTGCGCCAGTTGGTGCTCGAGGCCGAGACGCGCGTGGAGCACGACGGCCTCAGCGACTGAGGCTCAGAAATTGAGACTCAGCTGTTGAGATCCCGCACCATGGCACGGAAGGGATCGATCGAGCCGGGAGCGGCCGACTGGGCACTGCTGGGCTTGGACGCGCTGGCTTCCGGCTTCAGTTCCGTTTTGCGGGCCACGGGAGCGGCATCGGCTGGAGTCGGGGCATTGACGCCGGAGAGGGCGCTGCCTTTAAGGCGTTGATTCAACTCCTGCTGACTCATCGGTTCAGCGAAGGTTTTCTTCACCGGTTTGGGCACGCCCTGGGTCACCGAAACAGTCGCCTCGGTTTTGCTCACACCACCGAGCCCCTCAGAGGCCACATCCACCTTCAGGTCCATGGCATCCACCTCGGTGACCAATTCCTTCGTCCCTGGACTGTCGGCAGTACCGGGGAAGGTGCGGCGGATCGTCTTCGCCTCACGCATGTAGTTGAGATCCCCCAGGGAGGTGGAGGTGTCGCTGTCGAGGAAGAAGGCGTCCTGCTTTTTCGCGGGCTTCGGCTGGACCTGGTTCGTATCGGTGCGCGGCGCTGCAGCGCGGGGATTCAGCAGACGATCGAAGAAACCCATGCCTGATCAACAGGAAGTGGACTGAACTTAGCGACCCTTGAGGTCATGGCCGTGGGTATCGGTGCCACACGTACGCAAAAGGCCAAGGTTCTTCAACTGGGCATCGATCGCTTCGCACATCAGCGGTGTCGGGCTCCAACGCGGTTGCATGTCGTAGTCGTACCAGGCCTCGCCGCCATCGAAGCCCAGCTCAGCCGCCGCATCGATCAGCTCGGGGTAACCGAGGCGATAACGGGCCGGATGGGCCAGCACAGCCAGACCGCCAGCAGCATGAATCGCCTTGCGGACGGCCTCTGCCCGGAGCGGTTCTCCCACCGCCGCATCCCCCTGGCTGTAGACGTGCAACGCCGGGTGGTCGAGCTCGAAGCCCAGCGCCAGCACGTGCACGAGGCAGCCGCGCAGCACGCAACTGATCTCCATGCCGCTCCAGAGGGTGGGCACCGCGTGGCCGGCGTCCAGCTGCCGCTCCAACCAGGCCTGCATCGGGCGGAACGCCGCCGCACTGTGGTGATCGGTGACGGCGAGATGCTTGAGGCCCTGATCGCGGGCCTGCCGAATCAGGGCCTCGGGGGAGAGGCTGCCGTCGCTGCAGAGCGTGTGGCAGTGGAAATTGAGAGCCGCCGGGCAGCTCTCGGGGCCCACCGTTTCAAGGATGGGCCTCAGGGGGTGGCGATCAGTGGCCATGGGCTTCGGCAGGCTCGGCTGCGAGGGCTTCGGCTTTGAGCCGCCGCCAGCGGGCATAGAACTGAATTGAGGCGGCCATGAACACCACTAGGGCAACCACGAACCAGGTGGCGGCGCCGGTCGGAAACTGGTTCTTGAACACCACGAGCATCACCACGATCACCAGGAGCAGGGTGGGGAGTTCATTGAGGGCGCGCAGCTGTCGTCCGCTCCAACGGCAGTCGCCTCGCTGCAATTGCCCCATGAGGCGGTAGCAAAAGGCGTGATAAACGAGGAGTGCGGCGACAAACGCGAGCTTGGCGTGCATCCAGCCCTGATGCAGCCAACTGGGTTGCACCGCCAGCAGGCCCACCGCCATCGACACCGCCACCACCATGCCGGGGGTGGTGATGATGTTGGCCAAGCGCCGTTCCATCAGGCCGTATTGGGTCTGAAAGGGCGTGCGCAGCTCAGGGGCCAGCTCCTCCGCTTCCACGTGGTAGATGAACAACCGCACCAGGTAGAAGAGCCCGGCAAACCACACCACCACGCCCACAATGTGGAGGGTCTTGAACCAGAGGTAGGCCTCGGACGGCAGGGTCATGGGATGAACGTCAACGCGGTGACCCTACGCAGCATTCAGGCCAGCCCGTCAAGAAAACGCTGAGCCCGCTCGCGATGCTCCGCCAGGGTCGCCTCACCCATGCGATCGAGATGGCGCGCCATCATCGCCAGACGCACCTGGCTGCGGAAAAAGTCGCCATGGCGATCGATGAAGCTCCAGAAGAGGCTGTCCCAAACGTCGCACCAAGGCCCCTTCGGGTAATCCGACATCTTGCGCACATAGTTGGAGCCGGAGACGTAGGGCTTGGTGGTGAACAGACCCCCATCGGCGAACTGACTCATGCCATACACATTCGGCACCATCACCCAGTCGTAGGCATCAAGGAACAGCTCCATGAACCAATTGCAAATGCGGGTGGGGTGGAAGCCGCAGAGGAGCATCACATTCCCGAGCAGCATCAACCGCTCGATGTGATGGCAGTAGCCACTGCGCCGCACCCGTTGAATCACTGCATCGATCGGGGGAAGGCCGGTGTGACCGGTGTAGAAGGCCTCAGGGATTGGCCGATCCTCCAGACCCCAGAAATTGCCGTTGCGCAGGGTCACGCCGTGGTGGCGATACATCAACGCCATGAATTCACGCCAACCAATGATCTGACGCACAAACCCCTCGAGTGAATTGAGCGGCACATCCCCCGCCTCAGCCCGGGCCAGGGTGCGATCGAGCACCTGTTGCGGGGTGAGCAGGCCGATGTTGAGCATGGGGGTGAGCACGCTGTGCCAGAGCACGTGATGCTGCCGGCTGATGGCGTCTTCGTAGGCCCCGAACTTCTGCAAGCGTTGCTCGAGAAAGGCCTCGAGCCAACGCTCCGCTCCGCTGTGATCGACCGGCACCAGGCCAGTCACCGGATCCGCCTGAAGATCAGCCTGAAGTGGATCCGGTGGCAGCTGGATCTGCTTCGGCAGCTTTTTGCGATTGTCGGCATCAAAACTCCATCGACCGCCCACGGGTTGACCCTGCGGATCGATCAACACGCCCAAGCGCCGCCGCTGGCGCTCGTAAAACCGGGCCATCGAGGGCTTCTTGCCACGGGCCAGGAAGGCTTCGCCCTCCTCCACCGGCGTCAGCAGCATCGGCGAGGCATACCACGTGAGCCTGAGGCCCTCCCGGGCCGACCAGCGGCGGATGCGGCGCTCCAGCCAGTCATCAACGGGATCGACCAGGTGGAGGTGACGCACCCCCTGCGCCAGCAGCAGGGCCAGATGGTCTTCCGTGCTGGCCGCCTGATCGTGGCGCTGCAGCCGCACCGGATGCCCGGCCGCCTCGAGCCGATGCCTGTAGGCCTCGATCGAGTGGCGATGCAACAGCAGCTTCTGGGGATGGAGCTGCAACGGCCAGGACGGATCTGTGCCAAACAGCAGCGGCTCCTCCACCAGCACCACCGGGCGGCCGGGGGCCAGACCGGGGTGGTGGGCAAACAGCTGGTGGGGGTAGATGAGGGTGATTTCCTCCATCGGCTTCAGCTCAGTTCACCGGCCAGCCGGCAGGCCCGTCGCCCCAGGGCGGTGGCGTAACCCCGGTCGACCTGACCCGCCCGTGGGCTGAGCACCAGGGCGCGACAATCCATCACCACCTTTTCCCGATGGCCGAGCTGATCGTTGAGACGCAGCACCAACTGCCAGTGGTTCTTGGCGCTGCGGGTGATGTGATCCGCGCAGACCGCTCCGGTACAGAGGCCGGGAGCGGCCCAGGCGGCCTGGCCAGCGCAGAGCGCACTGCTCCACAACAGCGCGAACAGGGTGCACAGCAGTGGCCTCAGGCACCTCATCGCGGCAGGGCATCGAAGCGTTCACTCTGGCCCCCAGCCGCCGGCGGGGGGGCCTCCACCTCGGCCTCGTCGAAGCCATGGTCGTCCTGGGGATGAAAGAAGCCATGGATCTGCTCGGCAAGGGAGGGGCCGATCCCCGGTGCCGCCGCCAACTGCTCCACAGGCGCCAGCTGGATGGCATCGATGGAGTGGAAATGGGCCAGCAGGTCGCGCACCCGTTTCGGCCCCAGACCGGGAATATCGGAGAGACGGGAGCGCTTCATCCGTTCGCCCCGCTGTTGACGATGGAAGCTCACGGCGAAGCGATGGGCCTCATCACGAAGCCGTCGCAGCAGAGCCACCCCCAGTTGATCCGGCTCGCTCTCCAGGGGCTGCCGTTCACCCGGCAGAAAAATCTCCTCCCGTTGCTTCGCCAGAGAGCAGACGGTGAGGTCCTGATCCAGATCCAGTTCCCGCAGGGCTTCCATCACGGCTGAGAGCTGACCCTTGCCACCGTCGATCATCACCACATCGGGCCAGTCGTTGAGGCCATCGGTCTGCAGAGCACTGCCACCCCGATGCCGCAGCGCCCCCAGGTCAGCCCCCTCCGCCTTGGCCCGCGCCCACCGCCGGAACCGGCGACGAATCACCTCCGCCATCGACATGAAGTCGTCGCTGTGGCCCGCCCGGACGCTGCTGCTGCGGATCTTGTATTTGCGGTAGTGCTGCTTGGCGGGCAGACCATCGATAAACACCACCTGCGAGGCCACCGCATCGCTGCCCTGGATATGGCTGATGTCGTAGCCCTCGATCCGTCGGGGGGGGCGGGGCAATTCGAGCAGCTGGGCCAGATCTTCCGTTGCCAGGGCCTGCTGTTCCTGCCCCCGTTGGGCCCGCAACAGCTCGAATTCGGCGTTGCGTTGCACCAGCTCGATCAGATCCGCCTTCTGGCGGCGCTGCGGACAGTGGATCTGGACCCGCCGCTCCCGCTGTTCCCCCAACCAGTCCTCCAGCAGGGCCCGCTGGGGCAACGGATGTTGCACCAACAGCTCCGGTGGAATCTCCACCGCATCCACCTGGCTGTAGTGCTCTTCGATCACCCGCTGCAGGATCAATCCCGGCTCCAGGCCCTCGGCGTCGGCGGTGAAACCGAGGCGACCCACCAACTTGCCGGCGCGCATCTGGAACAACTGCACGGCGGCCACCCGTTGATCACACGCCAGGGCGAGCACATCCCGACTCACCGAGGAATCGGGCAGGCTCATTTTCTGATCGGCGGTCAGTTGATCCAGCCCCTGCAGCTGGTCACGGATCCGGGCCGCCGCTTCGAAATCGAGCCGTTCGGCGTAGCGCTCCATCTGCTCGGTGAGCAGGGTCTGAAGCTCATCGCTGCGGCCCTGAAACACCATCGCCACCTTGCGCAGGATGCGGTGGTACTCCTCCGAGCTGATCTTTTCCTGACACACCCCCGGGCAGCGGCCGATGGCATGGTTGAGGCAGGTGCGGTCGGGGTAAAGCGGCCGCGGACGCTGCCGCAGGGGAAACACCCGTTTCACCAGAAACAGGGTGCGGCGCAGCAGGCCAACATCCACATACGGACCATAAAACCGATCGAGGGGGCTGCGAAAACGGCGCCGGCGGGTGATGAACAGACGCGGATAGGTCTCACTCCAGGTGATGCACAGGTAGGGGTATTTCTTGTCGTCCTTCAGCAACACATTGAAGTGGGGCTGATGGTTCTTGATCAGATTCGATTCCAGCGCCAGCGCTTCCGCCTCGCTGTCAGTCACGATGAATTCGATCTCGCACACCTGCCGTGTCATCAGGCGGATGCGGGGGGAGAGGTCGTGACGACTGCGGAAATAACTGCGCACCCGGCTGCGCAGACTCTTCGACTTGCCCACGTAAAGAATGCGATCGTCCTGATCGCGCATCAGGTAACAGCCGGGCTGGGCCGGAATCTCCTTGAGGCGGCGTTCCAGCCGCTCCGGTTGCATCAGCAAGGGTGATCGCACCGACGGTGAAGCCAAGAAGCATCCGCTCCGCATCTTCATAAGATCCTGGCTCGCCCGTCGCCGCACATGCGTGCCCTCTACCCCGGCAGCTTTGATCCGCTCACCCTGGGCCATCTGGATCTGATCGAGCGGGGCTACCGCCTCTTCGGCGAGGTGGTGGTGGCCGTGCTGCAGAACCCCGGCAAAACGCCGGCTTTCAGCCTCGAGCAACGCCTCGACCAGATCAAAGCCTCCACCGCGCACCTCAGGGGCGTGCAAGTGACCAGCTTCGACGGCCTCACCGTGCGCTGCGCTGAGACCATCGGCGCCGATCTGATTCTGCGGGGTCTGCGGGCGATGAGTGACTTCGAATACGAGCTCCAGATCGCCCACACCAACCGATCGCTGCAACCAGAGATCGAAACCGTGTTCCTGGCCACGTCAGCTCACCACAGCTTCCTCAGCAGCTCGGTGGTGAAGGAAGTGGCCCGTTTTGGCGGCCGTGTCAGTCACATGGTGCCGGAGGTGGTGGCGCAGGACCTCGCCAGGCTCTTTAATTTGCCTTTCCCACCTGAACAGCGATGAGCGAGATCCGGTTTCCCGTGCTCGACCAGCTTGATCAGCTGGAGGAGATCGTCCTTGAGGGGAGTCGTATTCCCTTCAGCGGAGGGCGATTGGTCAATGAGCAGGATGCGATCGAGATCCTCGACAGCGTGCGTGAAGCGCTGCCGGCCCAGATCACCCAGGCCGATGCGCTGATCGAACAACGCGACAGCTTCATCGCCACGGCCCGCCAGCAAGCCGAGGAGATCGTTCAGAAAGCGCAGCAGCAGCGTGAGCAGATGGTGAACGCTGCTGCGATTCGCCAGGAGGCGGAGCGCCAGGTGAATGAACTGCGGGAACACACCCGACAGCAGTGTGAACAGCTGCTCCAGTCCACCCGGCAGCAGTCGGCCCAGATGGAGCACGACATGCAGGCCAAGCTCGCCCAACTCGAGCAGCAGTTCGCCGGTCGTCGTCAACAGCTCGAACAAGAAGCGCTGCAGCGACGTCAACAGCTCGATCAAGAAGCGATGGAGCTGAAGCGGCAACTGAGCGAACAGCACGAGCGCAACCGCACCCAGGCGATGCAGGAGCTGGAGCAGATCCGCCAGGAGGGTCTGCGCCTGCAGAAGGAAGCCCAAGCCGAAGCGGAGCGGCTGCATCAGGACGCCCTCAGCTACCGGCAACAGACCCAACAGCAGTGCGAATCCTTGATTCAGCGCAGTCGCCAGGAGGCGGCTTCGGTGCAGGACGGCGCCAACCGCTACGCCGAGCAGACCCTGGGTGAACTGGAAACCCGCCTCAAGGAAATGGCCCAGGTGGTGCTCGCCGGCCGTCAGGAGCTGGTGAAAATCCAGACCCTGAAAACCGAACCATCGCAGGCCAGGCCTGCTGCCGAGAACGAACGGGAGAAAGCGGTGCCCATCTCACGGGCCCGCCGCGCCGCCTCACGGCTCAGACAGATCCGGGGCACGGGCTGAGGCGTTGCACCGAGCGCAACACGGCCCCGATCGTTTGATTCGGGGCCCCGGCACCATTGGAGATCAGGCTCACAAACCGAGGGCCATCGGCGGTCTGGAGAATCCCACTCACAGACCGCACCCCACGCAGGGTGCCGGTCTTCGCCCATAACCGTCCCTCCAGGGACGTGCCTCGGAAGTAATTGCGCAGGGTGCCCCGTCGCCCGGCGATAGCCATGGAGGCCTGGTAGTAGGGCCCCAGGGGGTGTTGATGCATGTGCAACAAGAGGGCCGCCAGGGTCTGGCTGCTGACCCGATTGGAACGGGAGAGGCCGCTGCCATCAGCGATGCGCAGTCCCTGGACGGGCAGATTCTGGGCCGTCATCCAGGCCATCGCCTCACGCGAGGCGGCCTTCACATCCCACTGATCCGCCGCCGCCCGCAACAACACCTCAGCGGTGAAGTTGTGGCTCTCGGTGTTGGCGAGGCTGAGCAGGGCATGCATGGGCGCAGAGGTTTCCTCATGCAGCAACGTCGTGCCCTCGCCATCGGCTGTTCCCATGCCATCGTCCTGGCTCAGATCGGGCGTGACCCGAAGCGGTTGGGGCGCCGCAACCGTGAGCTGCACCGCACCGCCCTGCCGTTGCACCTGTTTGCTGAACAAGGTCTTGAACCGGGCCGCCGGGTTCTGCACCGCCATGTCGAGGGCATTGCTGGTAAGAGCCAGCCGGGTGATCGGTGCGCCATAGGCATAGGCACGATCAGCGGGTTCCCAGTCGCGGGGCCACCAGCGTTGGGGTGGTTCTTCCCGCAACATCAGTTTGATCGGCGCCGCTCCGGTCTCGGGGTTACGGGAGCCGCCTTGCCCCAGAGCTGCCATCGCCAGCCGCTGCAGACCGGCCAGACCCAGGTCGGGATCGCCCTGACCGCGCAACTCCAGCACCCCATCAGGGCGGCGCACCAGTTGGGTGCGCAGGCGGAAGTCTGGGCCAAGACGATCGAGAGCGAAGGCGGTGCTGATCAACTTCTGATTCGAAGCGGGGACCCGAGCGACCCGACCATTCACATCCGCCTGCAACTCCCCATTGCCATCCACGATGCTGATGCTCCAGGCCTGCTTGCCAGCTCCCAGATCGGCTTCCACAGCCCGCTGCAGCGCAGGGCAGCGCTGGCCATCGCGCAAGGAGGGCAGACCACGCGCTTCCTGGGGGGCCTGGGGGCTGAGCAGGGGCACCGGCGGAGGTGCGGCAATCGCCGGTGCGGCGATGGTCAACAAGCTCAGGAGGGGAAGACTGCGTCGCAACGGTTGGATCGGGGTCATGGTCACTCCACCTCGACGCCGCTGACGGTGCCGTTCACCCGATAACGCGGCCCCTCGAGCTCCACCGGGGTGCCGATCTTCAGATTGGTGCCGGCCATCACCACACCACTTTTGGAGACCGTCGCCTCCCCTTCCAAGACAAAGCGAGCATCAAGGGTGCTCTGCCTGAGCCGATTCGGATCCTCCGCCGTCACCACCCGCCCCTCGGGGGTGAGGGTCACCAGTTGTCGGGTGATGTCATCGACTTTCACCAGACGGACCGAGCCATGGGGCTGGTTTCGAATCACGATGCTGGTGCGGCCGTTGGCGAGCGCCTCCTGAATCAACTTGGAGGGATCAGCCGCCGGCACACCGCGCACATCCACGCTGATCTGCACGGGCTTCACAGAGCCGGTAGCGCGAGCGACGGTGTTGCTGAGCTTCGGGCTCCAGAGCACACCGGCCAAGGCAGCCAGTCCGATCACGGCAGCGACGCCATCGATGGCGCTGATCGATCTGAAGCGGGGTCCGCTGGCCATCTGCAGTGCTCTGGAATCGACAGGTTACGGAGGTCAGCCCCAGGCTTCAAGGGCCCGGGGCGATCAGCCGCTCAGGTCCTTGAGGAAGCGATCCATCGCACCGATCTGTTGACCCAGTGCTGCTGCACCATCGTGGAGAGCGCTGTCGATCTGATCCGCGTCGGGGCGCTGATCAAACCGGGTGACCTCCCGGTAGCCATCGGCGTCTTGTCGGAACAACGTCCAGGACGCGGGGTAGCGCCCGAGCAGTGCCGCTCCGGCCAGGGGCTCGAGCCAGTAGGCCACCTGCCAGGTGGCGACAAAACCGCGGCGGCGGGCCCGGGCCACACTGCCGATGCCCACGGCGGCATCCTCCAGGCGACCATTGAGCATCACCACCGGACCGGTCCAGCGTTCACACACCTGCTCCAGCGTGTCGTAATCACTCGGTTGGGGGGTGACCGCGATCAACAGATCGCCCTGGCGCTGATCCATCCGACCGGTAAGCACATCCTGCAGCGAGGCATTGGCGCTCGCCAGCGCACCGCCATCTCGGCGCGCCAGAGCCGCCGCACCAGCATCGGGCCAGACCAGCAGCGGTGAGAGCTCCTGGGCGGCGAGAGCCTGGGCGAAACGAAGCGCCACCGGAAGAATGCGCAGGCCCTCAAAGCGCCAGTGCACCGACCAACGCCGTTGCTTCGGCTCGGCGAGGGCCTCGAGCATGGCCTGCTGAGCCTGATCTTCAGCCTCGAGCAGATCGGCGGGAAGGCGAAGGCTCACGGTCGGGTGCTGGTGGCAGGCCGGAGGGTACTGCGGCTCAAGGCGGTGCCGTCGTGGCGGCGACCTGCTCAAGCGCTCCTTGCACCTGGGCTGCCACACCGTTGAGATCGGCTTCGCTGAGCCAGGGGCCGAGGCTGAGGCGAAGGCCGGAACGACACCAATCCGGTGCGATCCCCATGGCCGCCAGCACCGGGCTGCCACCATCGCGGCCGGAAGCGCAGGCACTGCCACTGCTGATCGCCACACCCTCAGCGGCCAGAGCCCGCACAACGGCGCGTCCAGGCAGCGGTCGTCCCTTCGGATCAGCCGCCAACAGGGCGATGTGGTGCGGCAGTCGCTGCACAGGAGCACCGAGCAGCTGGAGCGGAGCGAGGTTGAGCAACTGCTTCAACAACCGATCGCGCCGTTGTTGCACGGCGCCTATGCCACTGGGGCCTGGTTCGGCTTCAGGCGCCTGCGGATCCACCCAGGGCTCCAACAGGCTGATCGCCCGTGCCATCCCGGCCATCAGGACCACTGGCTGGGTTCCGCCCCGGAGCCCCCCCTCCTGGCCACCACCAGCTTGGATAGGGCCATGCCTTTCCTGGAGAGCCCGGCGTCGCAACAGCAGGCCCACCCCTTTCGGACCACCACACTTGTGGGCTGAGGCACTGAGCAGATCCACGGGCAAGCTGCGCCAGGCGGGCCGACCCTGGCTCACCACCTGGGTGGCATCCACATGCAACGGAATCTCCCGCGCACGACAGGCTTCCCCGACCCTCTCCACCGGTTGAAGCGTTCCCACTTCGCTCTGCCCCCAGATCAACGACACCAGCCGCGTCGGCGGCGCCAGCAAGGTCTCGAGCTGATCGAGGCGAACGGTGCCCTCTTCATCCACGGGCCAACGGGCGATCTGCCAACCCCGCTCCACCATCCTGAAGGCGGCAGCCTCCACCGCCGGATGTTCCACCGCGGAGATCACCAGCCGCCCTGGAGGCTGGCAACGGGCCACACCGAGCAGGGCGAGATGGATCGACTCGGTGGCGCCCGAGGTGACGATCAACTCATCGCGATCGGCCTCGAAGGCCTGGGCGAGCTCGAGGCGGGAGCGCTCCAACTGCTCTGCCGCCTGAAGCCCCTGGGCGTGCAGGCTCGAAGCGTTGCCCCAGGCCGTACGCTGCACGGCCGCCATGTGCTGCAGAACCTCAGGCCGAGGAGGCGCGGTGGCGCAGGCATCAAGGTAAAGACCAGGTCCCAGGTCTGGGCTGAACTCAAGCACCACGATCCCGATCCATCCGCGCCCGCGTGCGCTGCTCCAGGCTCTCGCCGGCCAGATTGATCATGGCGTCAAGCGACATGGACGACAGCAGCGATTGCACCTCCTTCTGCGCTTCCTCCCGCAGACAGCGCTCCGGTTGCTGACAGGTGTCGCTGCAGTCGCGGGCGCAATCAAGTGAGCTCTCCGGGGCTGCGTCAGGGATGGGCACATCGACCTCAGGGAGGACCGGATCAGCGGCCACATCGGCAGGCATATCGGCAGGCACTAGCTCCGGCACCAGAACGCCATCAAACACCGCCTCTGCCGGACCGGTCATCAGGATCGAGCCGGAGCGATCCGGCCAGCTGATCGTGAGCGGGCCGCCGGGGAGTAGCACCTCCGCTGTGGCCTCCGCCAGACCGAGCAGGTGGGCCGCCACGAGGGTGGCGCAAGCTCCGGTGCCGCAGGCCAAGGTCGGGCCCGCACCCCGTTCCCAGACGCGGATCTGCAGACGGTTGGGGCTCAACACCTGGAGAAAATGCACGTTGGTCTTGGCGGGGAAGAGGGCATCCACCTCCAGGGCCGCCCCCCAACGTTCAAAAGGGATCTGATCCAGATCGTCCACTGTCACGACGACGTGGGGATTGCCCATCCCGGCGGCGGCCAGTGCCAGGCGGCGACCATCCAGCTCCACCTCCCCCTGCGGCAGGCCCGCAGCACCCACCGGCAAGGTGGTGGGCACCTGCTCCGGCTGCAGAAAGGGCCGCCCCATGTCGACCTGGATCTGACCATCAGCCAGCAAGGTGGGAATGATCATTCCGGCGGCGGTTTCGATCCGCCAGGTGCGACCGGGGGCATCGCCGTCGCTGTCGGCGAGGAAGCGGGCGAGACAGCGGATGCCGTTGCCACACATCTCGGCCTCACTGCCATCGGCGTTGAAGATGCGCATCCGCAACTCACCTGCCGCCGCTGGTGGAAGCGCCAGGATGATGCCGTCGGCGCCGATGCCGAAGCGTCGGTCGCACAGACGCCGCACCCAGGCGGGGTCTGGTTCGCAGATCGCCGCAGACAGCTGCCCCGAACGCCCCTCGAGCAGGATGAAATCGTTGCCGAGACCCTGATACTTGCTGAACTGGAGCATGGTTGTTCGCGGCGGCAGGATCGATGGAGACCACCAGTTTCGACCCCAGTCTGCCGGGGGTGCGACTGCTCCAGGACTGGCTGCGACAGGGCCGTGTGCTTCGCATTGAACTGAACGACGGGCAATGCCTGGAGGGATCCCTGCGCTGGCAGGACCCGGAATTTCTCGCGCTCAATCGCTCAGACAGTGACCAACCGGTGCTTCTCAGTCGCCGCGCCATCGCCCTGATCCGCACCCTCGGCTGACGCGAAGGCGCTTGCTGGTGGCGGCCACTGGGGGCGGTGTGCGGTTGTGTCACGATCGCCCCAGGTGAGCCCTGCCCGTGACCGCCGCGACCCCGTCGAATTCCGCCCCAGCCCAGCCCGGTGGCCAGCGCTACACCCCCCTGGAGCTGGAGGAACGTTGGCAGCGTCAATGGAAGGCCGAGGGGCTTGATCGCACCCAGGAACCGGCCGAGGGGCAGAAGGCTTTCTATGCCCTTTCGATGTTCCCCTATCCCTCGGGAACACTGCACATGGGGCATGTGCGCAACTACGTGATCACCGATGTGATCGCAAGGGCGCAGCGGATGCGCGGCGATGCGGTGCTTCACCCGATGGGCTGGGATGCCTTCGGACTGCCGGCGGAGAACGCAGCGATCGAGCGTGGTGTGAATCCGGCCGACTGGACCGATCGCAACATCGCCCAGATGAAAGCCCAGCTGAATCGACTCGGCCTCTCGATCGACTGGCAACGGGAACAGGCCACGTGCCACGACGATTACTACCGCTGGACCCAGTGGTTGTTCCTCGAGCTGCATGAGGGCGGGCTGGCTTATCAGAAGGAAGCGACGGTCAACTGGGATCCAATCGACCAGACCGTGCTGGCCAACGAACAGGTGGATGGCGATGGCCGCTCCTGGCGCTCCGGCGCCCTGGTGGAGCAACGCAAACTGCGTCAATGGTTCCTGCGGATCACCGACTACGCCGACGCCCTGCTGGACGATCTCGAGCAGCTCCAGGGGTGGCCGGAACGGGTGCGCACCATGCAGGCGAACTGGATCGGTCGCTCCCGCGGAGCAGAAATCGATTTCGCTGTGGTCGAGCCGGGCGGGGCCACGACGGGTGAACACATCACCGTGTTCACCACCCGCCCCGACACCCTGTATGGCGCCAGTTATGTGGTGCTCGCTCCCGACCATCCCCTGGTGGAGGCCCTGACCAGCGAGGCCCAGCGTGACGCCGTCACCGCGTTCCGCGACCTGATGGAGACCCTCTCCCAGGACGAACGCACGGCAGACGATCAACCCAAACGCGGCCTGCCGCTCGGCAGCCACGTCATCAATCCGGTGAACGGCGAATCGCTGCCGATCTGGATCGCCGATTACGTGCTGTCGGACTACGGCACCGGCGCCGTCATGGGGGTGCCCGCCCATGACCAGCGCGACTTTCTGTTTGCGCGGCAGCATCAGCTGCCGCTGCGCCAGGTGGTGCAAGCCCCTGGCCAGGACGGTCCTGACCCCCTGGGGGAAGCCTGGACCGAAGCCGGTGTGCTGGTGAACTCAGGCCGGTTTGATGGCCTGACCTCCAACGGCGCCAAGGCCGCCATCACTGCCTTTGGCGAGGAGCATGGCTGGGCGAGGGCGACCGTGCAATACCGCCTGCGCGACTGGTTGATCTCCCGCCAGCGCTACTGGGGTTGCCCGATTCCGATCATCCATTGTCCGTCCTGTGGGGCGGTGCCCGTGCCCAGGGAGCAGTTGCCGGTGGAGTTGCCCCGCACGGTGGAGCTGTCGGGCCGGGGCGGTTCGCCCCTGGCCCAGCTTGAGAGCTGGAAAGCGGTGGCCTGTCCCTGTTGCGGTGCCGACGCGCAGCGGGAAACCGACACCATGGACACCTTCATGTGTTCCTCCTGGTATTTCCTGCGCTTCGCCGATCCCCGCAATCAGGAGAAGCCATTCAGCGCCGAAGCGATTGCGCGCTGGCTGCCGGTGCAGCAGTACGTGGGCGGCATTGAACACGCGATCCTGCATCTGCTCTATGCCCGCTTCTTCACCAAGGCCCTGCACGATCGCGGTCTGCTCACGATCCGCGAACCCTTCCAGCGGCTGCTCACCCAGGGCATGGTGCAGGGGGTGACCTATCGCAACCCCAGCACCGGTCGCTACGTGCCCAGCGCCCAGGTGAGCGATCCCGCCGATCCACGCGACCCAGACGACGGCAGCCGTCTGGAGATCCTGTTCGAAAAAATGTCGAAGTCGAAGCACAACGGCGTCGACCCAGCGGCGGTGATCGATCGCTACGGGGCCGACACGGCCCGCATGTTCATCCTGTTCAAGGCGCCTCCGGAAAAGGATCTGGAATGGGATGACGCCGATGTGGAAGGGCAGTTTCGCTTTCTGCAGCGGCTCTGGCGCCTGGTGGATCAGGCCGCTGGCTGCGGCGTTGCACTCGCCACACCCCTGCCCCTGCCAACCGAACTCACACCAGACGACCGCGAGGCGCGCCGGGCCATCCACAGCGCCATCGCCGCCATCGACGAGGACCTGAGCGGGGAACTGCAGTTCAACACCGCGATCTCCGAGCTGATGAAGCTCGCCAATGCTCTTGGAGGGGGCCTCGATCAGCTCTCCGAGGCCGTGCGCCAGGAGGCGCTCTCGGCGTTGATCCGCCTGTTGGCGCCGTTTGCCCCCCACCTGGCCGAGGAGTTCTGGCTACGTCTTGGCGGCCACGGCAGCGTGCACCGGCAAGCCTGGCCCAGCCACGATCCTGAAGCCCTGGTGCAAGACAGCATCGAGCTGGTGATTCAGGTGAAGGGCAAGGTGCGGGGCAGTGTGACCGTGCCGGCCGACGCCGATCGCGAGACCTTGGAGCAACTCGCCCTGGCCAGTGATGTGGCCCAGAAATGGCTGGAGGGCCAGCCGCCCCGACGGGTGATTGTGGTGCCGGGGAAGCTGGTGAATCTGGTGCCCTGAGCTCAGGCCTTGCTGAAGCGCAGCGAGGCGGGTTGATCCCAGCTGCCCTGGGCGATGTAGCCCCGCTTGTTGGCGCAGAGGTGACGCAGGATCCAGAAAATCGGCTCCACGGGTCCTTCACCGATCGCCTGCTGCACATCAGCGGCGGAGCGGCTCACACCGTCGGCGAGCAGGGCCTCCACCTGACCCTGCAACTTGAGGATGGCGGCCGCCGCTTTTTTGCCGGCCTCCACGCCCGGTTGGTGATAGGCATTGATGTTCACCAGTTCGCCGTAGAAGCCCACCGCCCTCTCGAACAGAGCGATCAGAGCACCGAGACGGCGAGCATCGAGGTGGCGCATGCTGATGCTGATGCTCTGGCGACCGCCCTCCGTGAGGGCTGAGCGGGTGCCCTGCAGGAAGCCATCGAGGAAATCGCCGGGGCGTTCGCCGTTGATCTCCGGGATGTCCTCCACATCGGTGAGCTCTTCGATGAAAGTGACGAAGAAATTGTCGACCCCGTCCCGCAGTTGCTGCACGTAGGCGTGCTGATCGGTGGAGCCCTTGTTGCCATACACGGCAATGCCCTGATGCACCTCGGCGCCGCTGCGATCGAGACGCTTGCCCAGCGACTCCATCACCAGTTGCTGCAGGTAGCGGCTGAACACCTCGAGCCGATCGCGGTAGGGCAGCACCACCATGTCGCGCTTGCCCTTGCCCTCACCGGCCACAAACCAGGAGGCAGCCATCAGGGCGGAGGGATTGCGGCGCAGATCGGCGAGCCGGGTCGCCTCATCCATCTGGGCGGCACCGGCGAGGAAATCGCGAATGTTGGCACCGATCAGGGCGCCGGGCACGAGGCCCACGGCGCTGGTGATGCTGGTGCGTCCCCCCACCCAATCGAACATGTCGAAGCGCTGCAGCCACCCCTCCTGCTGGGCTTGCTGGTCGAGGTGGCTGTTCTTCATCGTGATCGCCACCGCCTGACCTGGCCAATCACCCCCGCTGGCCTCGAGGCGGTGACGGGCCTGCTCCATGCCCAGGTGCGGCTCCGGCGTGCCACCGGACTTGCTCACCGTGATCACCAGCGTGGTCTTGATCGCCTCGCCCAGGCCAGCGAGCACGCGGCTCATGCCGTTGGGATCGACATTGTCGAAGAAGTGAAACGGCAGGCCTTCCCCTTGCTTCTGCAGCGCCCGGATCATCAGCAGGGGGCCAAGACCGCTGCCGCCGATGCCGATCCAGAGCACATCGGTGAAGGCCGCACCATTGGGAGCCTTGATCTCACCGGCGATCACCGCCTTGCCGAACTGCTCGATCTGGTCGATCTCGGCGCTGATGTGGTCGGCAACCTCGGGGCTGGGGGCCAGCTGGGGTTGGCGCAGCCAGTAGTGGCCCACCTGCCGCTGTTCATCCGCATTGGCGATGGCCCCGCCCTCCAGGGCCTGCATCGCCTGGAAAGCCTGGTCAAACTGGGGAGCGAGGGCGTCGAGGTCGGCGCTGTTCACGTGCATGCGACTCACATCGAGCCACATCCCCAGATCATCGTGAAACCAGAGCAGATCACAGAAGCGCTGCCACTGGGTCTGGGCATCGCTTGCACTGAAATCCGGAAAGCTCATGGCTGGTCAAACGCTGACGCTCACCAGCAGAAGGTATCCATGATCGGCCGGCCTGCCCATCAACTGCGACACCCCAGCTAGCGTCAGTTCATGGAACGGTTGCGTTCACAACTGCGAGGTCTGGCCCGCCCACTCGTCTGGTCACCCCTGGTGGCCCTTCTGGTGCTGGTTCAGCTCCTGCAGGCCCTGCGCCAGCCCCAGCCTCTGCCCATCGCTGCCGCTGATGGTGGGCCGACCACGCCCCAGACCCTGCAGCCGGAAGCGGAACCCACGGATTTCTCGCCCGAGGAGCTGGCCTACCTACAGCGGCGCTTCGGGGTCCATGGCCCCCAGACCCCCCTCGCCCAGTTGTTCACCCGCGGCGTCGATCAGCTCGAACCGCTCCGCGCCAACACGCTGCTTCGCCTCAGGGAGCTGAAACCGGTGATCCTGCGGGAATCCAAGCGGTTGCGGGTCAATCCGATGCTGATCAGCGGCATCCTCTACGACGAGATCCAACACTCCAAACCCGGCGAAGGTCTTCCCTTCGTGGCCCACTCCGGCCTGGTGAGCACCCTGGGCCCGGCCCAGCTGGGCATCAGCGAACTGATCCATCAGGGCAAACTGCCGCCGGAACCCAGCGCTGCCGACATTGCCGCAGCCCGCGAGTTGCTGCTCGATCCCGAGTCGAATGTGGCGCTGCTCGCTGGCAAGATGGCGCGTCTCAAGGCCGAACTCGGCTTCTCCACCCGCTCGCCGTTGATCGCCAGCCGTTCACCGATGGAGGCGAAAGCGATCGCCACCCTGGCCTATCTCCACAACGGCAAGCTCGACTATCCGGCGCGCATCCTCCGTTACATGCAGGATCCGGCCTTGCATGGACTGATCTACTCACAGCAGCGTTCCGCCCTCGGTGGCCTGATCTGAGCGACTGCAGCAACGTCTTAGCCGGCGCACAGATCGCCGAGGGCGGCGAGGCGTTGCTGCAGGGCCGACCAGTCGAAGCTGCGCGGATCAGCCCGCTCTCCGCCCAGATCCACATGTTCATGGGTGGTGATGGCAGCGGGCGGGATGCCGAAGCTGCGGATCCAGTCGTGCAACACCAGGGCCAGCGCGTCGTATTGCGCCTCGGTGTAACCGCTGTGGCCCGGGTTGTTGTGCTGACCGTCCTCCGGCGTTTCCAAGCTGAGATGCAGGGCGAAGTTGTTCACCGATCCCTGGAAGTTCGGGTTGGTGGCCGCCCATTCCCCCAGAAAAGCGGAATATCCCGCTCCAAAGGCCCGTTTGAGCGGATCCACCACATCCACCACCGTGCCATCGAGGCCGATCAGGGTGTGATAACTCACCTGATCCTCATCGCGGGGATGGGGCGTGCGGAAGGTGTTGAGGGCGGAGGAGAGTGAATAAACGGTTTCATGCAGCACCACCACCCGGGGGCTGGGATTGAGGTTGCGGCCCCAAGGGTCGCGGCGGTAACGGTCGCCGAAGTTGGTCGGATCGATGGCGATTCTCTGACGGCGACCAGGCAGCTGGCGGCGTTCCTGCAGGAGGCGCTGGCGCAGCTTCGGGTCGATGCCGCTGCATTGCTGCGCCAGGGGCGAGGACCAGGCGACGGCCCGCGGCTGCTTCGGTGGGGGTTGATCCGGTTGCGCCTGCTCCGGCCGCCCCTGCTCCGTCACCTCCTCCAATAGGTCCAGCAGGGAAGGGCGACGCTGCTCTGCGCCCGTCTTGGGGTCCTCGGCGCTGAGCCAGAGGGCTCCCATCAGGCCAATCGCCACTGCCGAGCCGACCACGGGCAACCAGCGCCACGGATCGCGCCCCCCAGCGCCCCAGCCGGCACGCCAGCGACTCCACAGCCTGGTCAGATGATCTGGAACCATGCGTCGCGGAGTGCGCAGGCGGAGGGGGACGCCTCAGGATCACAACGGAGGTGCCAATGGTCCAGGGTCGGTTCCGCTTTGATCAGGGTTGCTGTGGCCAAAACGCCGCGACGCGCCAGCACAATCGGCACCGCATCATCGCCGCGCAGAAGCTGCGGCCACTGCTCGAGAGTGCGCAGCCGGCGACCGCGCACCGCCACCAATTCGTCGCCCGGCACCAGGCCGGCCCCATGGCCGGGGCTTTGGCGACGCACCCGTTCCACCACCACCATCTCGCGGTCCTGCCGCAGCTGCAGCCCGGTGTCGTCCTGGTCTGACCGCACTGGCTCCAGACGCAGGCCGATGGCCCTGACGCAGGCCTCGATCGGCAAGGTGCCCCGATCCTCCAACCAACCGGGCAGTGATGCGGCGAGCTGGGGTGAGACCCGGGCGATCTGGGCCTGGATGTCGGCGCGGCCGTAACCGCGACCGCTCCGGCCGAACCGGCGCCAGAGATCGCGCAGCACCTGGGCCAGGCTGGCCTCCGCCTGACGCAATTGCACATCGAGGCAGAAGGCGAGGGCGGCGCCAAGCAGGTAGTAACTGATCTGGCTGTCGGCAGCGGCCGGTGTTCGTTTGTAGAGGCGCACCCAGGCCTCGCGGGAACTGTCCGCCAGGCTCTGCACCTGCAAGCCGGGACTGAGCAACACCCGGGAGAGATCCCTCCCCAGATCCTTCAGCAGCTGATCGCGATCGGAACGGCCCGCCAGCAGGGGCAGGGCCAGGTCGTAATAGCTGGTGACGCCTTCGGCGAACCACAACCCATCGGAGAGCACCGCAGCGCCGTGGTCATAGGGCACGTACTCCTTCGGGCGCAGGCGTCGCACATTCCACTGGTGCAGATATTCATGCCCCACCAGCTGAAGCAGCTCGTGATACCCACTTTCGGACGCCAGGGCCGACCAGGAGAACTGGAGCACGGCGCCATGATCGTGTTCCAGACCGCCGTAGCCCTGCTCCAGCATCTGAATCACCAGCTGATAGCGATCACGGGCCGCCGGGGGCTCAGCCATGAGGCGACAGGTGGCGGTGCAGACGGCCTCAATGTCGGCCAGAAGGGTGGTGGGCCAACCCTGGGGCGGGGCGCCGATCAGCACCAGCTCATGACGGCACCCCTCCACCTCGAAGGTCTGGGCCGAAACGTCACCGGCATGCACCGGGCTATCCACCAACGCATCAAAATGCTCAGCGCAATATCGACCCGACTCCAGCGGCAAGGGCACATGGGCTTGCCATTCGGCAGGCAACTGCAGCTCCAGCCGGTGTTCGCTCCAGCGCTCCCCCTCCACCAGCATCGCCACGGCCGAGAGGCAAAGAGAGGCGAAGTCGGGATCGAGATAGCAGGTGCGCACCGTGAGCTGTCGCGCCTCCAGTTGATAAGTCAGATGGAGCGGCGAGCCCGGTTCGACGGTGGCGGTCCACCGCGACGGGGAGCAGCGCTGCGGCGTCAGGACGTGATCGCCCTGGCGCAGGCAAAGCGAATGCAGGTGCTGCACCGGATCGCGCACCGTGTAAGAGCCCGGCGTCCAGATCGGCAGTTGCCATTGGGCCCGGGCATGGCGCGGCATCCAGCTCTGCTCAACACGCAGGGTCTGGGAGGCGGCATCCCGTAGATCGAGCCGGAGTGTGACGGCAGGTGCGGCAGACAAGGCTTCAGTCGACGCTGACGACAGCGCGAGCGTCCAAGCTGCTCAAGGCCTGAATCAAGGCGTAACGCCGCAGGATCTTCCGCAGCCGCAGCTGGGTCGCGGCACTCCACACCTGTCGCTGCAGGTCAGTGACAAGGTCGAGAGGCTGCTCCGGCGCCGGGCGTCGCCAGGCGAAACAGACCCGACCGTGGCGAGACGCGACGAGATCAACGGGCAGGACGCCGGAGGCGAGCGTGGCCACCGTGCCGTTTCGGCTGACGCTGTAGCCCTCAGCCTCCAACGCTGCCGCCAGACCCTCGAGGTCGGTGAGCACGGTGGGCAGGATGGAGAGATGGGACATGAACCAAATGCCCGCTTTTTCGAACCTTAGCCAGGCTGCGCAACCCGGGGATCAGGCTTCGACCTCTCTGCTGGTGCCGGCGATCGACAGCTGGCCCCAGTTCGATCCGCCCTTGCGCCTCGGGGTGATGGCCTCAGGCGAGGGAACCAATCTCGAGGCCCTGGCCCAGGCCTGCAGGGATGGGCTGCTGCAGGCCCGGCTGCTGCGCCTGGTGGTGAACAAGGCCAATTGCGGCGCACTGGCGCGGGCCGATCGGCTCGGCATTCCCTGGGTGCTGCACGACCACCGTCGCTTCGAGACGCGAGAGGATCTTGATCGCGCCCTGGTGGCGAGCTTCCAGGCCGATGCGGTGGAAGCGGTGGTGATGGCGGGATGGATGCGCATCGTCACCAAGGTGCTGATCGAGGCCTTCCCGCAACGGCTGATCAACCTGCATCCGTCCCTGCTGCCCAGTTTCCGGGGCCTCGATGCGGTGGGACAGGCCCTGGGTGCCGGTGTGCCGATCAGTGGCTGCTCCGCCCACCTGGTCTGTGAAGACGTGGATTCCGGTCCGCTGCTGGCCCAGGCCGCCGTCCCGGTGCTTCCCGGCGACGATCCAGCCAGGCTCGCGGCGCGGATCCGGGTGCAGGAGCATCGGCTCCTGCCCTGGGCCGTGGCGCTCGCCGCGAAGCGTTGGCGCGCTCAGGGGTAGAAGGGTGCCAAGGGCAGTCCGGTGGCCACCGGCAGACCCGCCATCAGATTGAGGCACTGCACCCCCTGACCGGCTTGCCCCTTGATCAGGTTGTCGACAGCACTCATCAGCACCAGGCGGCTGTTGCGCTGATCCACCTGAACCGACAGGAGGGAGAGATTGGTGTGGCGCACCCACTTTGTTGCGGGGTAGGTACCCACCGGAAGCACCCGGATGAAGGGGTGATGGCGATAAAAGGCCTCCAGCACGGTGGTGCAGTCTTCAGCGGTGAGGCCGGGGTCGCGCAGGCGGCCATACACGGTGGCCAGCAAACCGCGCACCATCGGCACCAGGTGGGGCGTGAACTGCAGCTGAATCCCACAACCGGCGGCCTGGCTGGCGAGCTGTTCGATTTCGGATGTGTGGCGATGGCCGATCACGCCATAGGGCGCGATCGACTCCGACGCCTCCGAGAGCAGCAGGTTCTCCTTAGCGGCCCGACCACCACCGGAGGTGCCGGTTTTGGCATCGATGATCAGCCCTTCGGTTTCAATCAGGCCCTGCTTGAGGAAGGGAAGTAGGGGCAACAGGCTGGCGGTGGGAAAACAACCGGGCGCGGCCACAAGCGACGCTGTGGCGATCGCCGGCCCGTTCCATTCCGGCAATCCATACACGGCCTGTTCGCAGAGATCGGAATCCTGACGCTGGCGCTGGGACGCCTCCTGTACATACACCTGACTCCATTGGTCCAGTGAGCGATAGCGGTAGTCAGCGGAGAGATCCACCACCCGAACACTTCGCTCCAGCAGGGCCGGCACCAGATCACTGGCCAGACCGTTGGGAAGACTCAGAACGGCGAAGTCAGCCTGCTCGGCGATCCGATCCGGATCGGGCTTCTCAACGATCGGGTCATCTGCCAGGGGAAGAAAGGAACACAGTTCACTCCAGCGTTGGCCCGCGCTGCGTTCACCACCGAGAAAGGTGACCACCAGGCCAGGATGGTTCTGCAGCAAGCGAAGCGTCTGCAGACCGCCGTATCCGGACGCCCCGATCACAGCAACCCTGCCAACGGGCGTGTCGGGAAGGGCGGGGGAAACGCTCTGCATGAGCCGGTCTGGACGCCGGCTGATCGTAACGGTGTCGATAATGACAAGAGCGCGAACAACAGCCATTTCCTTCGATTCGATTTCCGATGCCCTGGCGGCGATCCGCAACGGAGAGTGTGTCGTTGTTGTCGATGACGAACGTCGGGAGAACGAAGGCGATCTGATCTGTGCCGCCCAGTTCGCCTCACCGGATCAGATCAATTTCATGGCCACCCATGCCCGGGGGTTGATCTGCCTGGCCATGGAGGGGGAACGCCTGGATGCCCTCGATCTGCCCTTGATGGTGGACCGCAACACCGATGCCAATCAGACCGCTTTCACGGTGAGCATCGATGCCGGCCCGGAGCATGGCGTGAGCACGGGCATTTCCGCCGACGACCGCTCACGCACCATTCAGGTCGCCCTGCGTCCGGATGCGCGCCCGGCCGATCTGCGCCGCCCCGGCCACATCTTTCCCCTGCGCGCACGCCAGGGCGGGGTGCTCAAACGGGCAGGGCATACCGAAGCCGCGGTGGATCTTGCCCAGTTGGCAGGCCTCATCCCCGCCGGAGTGATCTGCGAAATCCAAAACGCCGATGGCTCGATGGCGCGGCTTCCGGAACTACGGGACTACGCCCGTCAATGGAACCTGCGCCTGATCAGCATTGCCGACCTGATCCGCTATCGCCTCAACAACGAGCGTTTCGTGCGTCGCCAGGCCCAGGCCACCCTGCCGAGCCTGTTCGGCAGCTTCCAGGCGATCGGCTATCGCAACGAACTCGATGGCAGTGAACATGTGGCGATCATCAAGGGGGATCCGCAACAGCTGCAGGAACCGGTGTTGGTGCGGATGCACTCCGAATGCCTCACCGGCGATGCCTTTGGCTCCTTGCGCTGCGACTGCAGACCCCAGCTGGAATCAGCCCTGGCCCGCATCGAAGCCGAAGGCGAAGGGGTGGTGGTGTATCTGCGTCAGGAAGGTCGTGGCATCGGCCTGATCAACAAACTGAAGGCCTACAGCCTTCAAGATGGCGGGCTCGACACGGTGGAAGCGAACGAAAAGCTGGGCTTTCCGGCGGATCTGCGCAACTACGGCGTCGGTGCCCAGATCCTCAGCGACCTGGGCATCCACCGCCTGCGCCTGCTCACCAACAATCCGCGCAAGATCGCCGGCCTCGATGGTTACGGACTCGAGGTGGTGGAGCGGGTTCCCCTGGTGATCGAACCCGGTGACCACAACGCCGACTACCTCGCCGTCAAACGCGACAAGCTCGGCCATTGGATCCACGAAGTCTCCACGGTGATCTGTTGGGACGGCACCCTGCCGGCGGACGCCCTGCCGCAGCCCCTGGCCATGGCCTCGGAGGCCGCTGCGCTCGAAGGATTGGTGCTGGTGCCCGTGCAATCGCCCCGACTGCTGGCCCTGTGGGAACGCCCCCAGTTCGCCTGGCGGCTGGCGGATGCCACCGCAGAAGCTGCGGGTGAGGGGGAGACCAACTCGACTGAACCCTTGGACAGCCGACTGAACCGCTTGCTGAGCGCCATGGCGTCCTGGCCGATCACGCGCCGGATCGGCCTCTATCGCACATCAAGGCCTGACCAACTGAACCACCCACCCCAGACCCTGGAGCGAGACGAACGGCTGCTGGAGCAGCTGCGGAACGGGACGCCGCCATTGCCGCTCGGCAGCAACGACGTCGCCCTGATCCAGTGGAGCTGACTGCTTAGCAGATCAGTCTTCGACGTTCACCTTGGTGATCCGGGAGCCGTTCTTCAGAGCCAGCACCACCGCCATGTCACCGGTCTGACCGAAGACGGTGTGGACCCCATCGAGATGGGGCTGGGCCTCGTGGACGATGAAAAACTGGCTGCCACCGGTGTTCTTGCCGGCATGGGCCATCGAGAGAGCGCCGGGCACGTGCTTGCGACTGTTGATCTCACAGTCGATCGTGTAGCCAGGGCCACCGGTGCCGGGCATGCCCTTGGCACCTTCACGGGAGTTGGGGCAACCGCCCTGGGCCATGAAGCCGTCGATGACGCGATGGAAGGCAAGCCCGTCGTAAAAGCCATCGCGGGCCAGTTTGACGAAGTTGGCCACGGTGTTCGGAGCGTCGGCATCGAACATCTCCAGCCGGATCAGGCCGGCGTCCGTCTCCATCAGAACAGTCGTCAAGGGGTGAACTGCGCAAACGGTCAGCCTAAGCAGGCGATGATGGTTGTCGACGACAAGATCAGCCAATGAACGCTTCGGCAGGGACGGCTCCCCTCGATGCGGCCCGGGTGGGAGTGATCGGTGGCAGCGGTCTCTATGCCATCGACGGGCTTACGGATGTGCAGGAGGTGGTGGTGGACACCCCCTTCGGCAGTCCCTCCGACCCCCTGCGGGTCGGGCGGCTCAACGGGGTGGATGTGGTGTTTCTGGCCCGCCATGGGCGCGGCCATCACCTGCTCCCGAGTGAAGTCCCCTATCGCGCCAACATCTGGGCGCTGCGCTCCCTCAACGTGCGCTGGTTGGTCTCCGTCTCGGCGGTAGGCTCCCTGCGGGAACATCTGCGCCCCCGCGACATGGTGGTGCCCTCCCAGTTCATCGATCGAACGATGCAGCGGCCCCAGTCGTTCTTCGGAGAGGGTTGCGTCGCCCACGTCAGCCTGGCGGAACCCTTCTGCTCCCGCCTCAGCACCCTGCTCGCCAACGCCGCCGAAGCGGAGATGCCAGCCGGGCACCACCTGCATCGGGGCGGCACCTACCTCTGCATGGAAGGGCCGGCATTCTCGACCCGAGCGGAAAGCGAGCTCTACCGCAACTGGGGCTGTGATGTGATCGGCATGACCAATCACACCGAAGCGCGACTGGCAAGGGAAGCGGAAATCGCCTACGCCTCCCTGAGCATGGTCACCGACTTCGATTGCTGGCACAACGACCACGACGCCGTGTCGGTGGAGATGGTGGTGGGCAATCTGCGCGCCAATGCGGTGGCCACCGGCCCGATCCTCCACCAATTGATGGAGTCTCTGAAGCAGCAGCGGCCCGCCTCGGTGGCCCACACAGCCCTCAAGGACGCCCTGATGACGGCGCCCGAAGCCGTTCCCGCTGAAACAAGACAGCGCCTCGATCTGTTCACCGCCCCCTATTGGGGGCCAGTGAGCACCACCCGGTGAGCCGCAGCCCTAACTAGGGCGACACCAGCGCCGCGCCGCACGACGCCAGGGCGGGCCGCAGTTGTTCGTTGTGCTCCCCCAGACAGGCTCGCGCCGGCTCCGCCTCCAGGCCCGTTGCGGCCATCAGCAAGGCGAGCTTCACCGAGCCTCCCGCTGCCTGCAGCAACCGCTCCCCATCCTCCCGGGGCACCCCCGCCAGATCGCGCAAGATCCGCAGGGCCCGGTCCACCAGCTTGCTGTTGCTAGCGGCCACATCCACCATCCGATTGCCATACACCTTGCCCAAGCGCACCATCACGCCGGTGGAGAGGATGTTTAGCGCCATTTTGGTGGCCGTCCCGGCTTTGAGCCGGGTCGAACCGGTGAGCAGTTCCGGCCCCGTGAGCAGACGGATGTCGATCGCGCAGGGCAGCGACGCCTGGGCGCTGGGGACGCAGGCCATGCCGATCGTGAGCGCGCCGAGGGAACCGGCGTAATCGAGCGCCCCATGCACATAGGGCGTGGTGCCGCCAGCAGCAATGCCCACCACGCAATCGGCCGTGCCGACACCGCGATCACGCAGAGCCTCGGCTCCGGCATCGCGCTGGTCCTCCAAACCCTCCGAACTGCGCAGCAACGCTGGAGCACCACCGGCGAGCACACCCTGCACCAGCTCGGGCGGACTGCAGAACGTGGGGGGACATTCCGCCGCATCCAGCACCCCGAGCCGTCCGGACGTCCCGGCGCCCACATAGAACAAACGGCCACCCTGGCGCAGCCGATCAGCGATCTGATCAATCGCCTCGGCCAGGGCCGGGGCGGCGGCGGCCACCGCCTCCTGGGGGCGACGATCCTCCGTAACAAACAGATCCACCAGGTCTGCGGTGCAGAGGCGATCGAGGGCGTGACTGCGCGGATTGGCCTGCTCCGTCATCAGATGGCCCCGGTCTTCCGATGCTGGAATGTGAGTCATCAGATAGCTCCTCAGAGCAGATTTTCAAGCTGTCGGCGAAACGCCTCCAGCTGGGCTGATTCATCAGAGGGCACAGCGGGTTCGGCGTCCTGCCAACCCGTCACATCCCGGTTGGCTGTGGGCGGCGACAACAACAGCCGCTCCTCATCGGTTTTGGGGACGAAACCACTTTCCACAAACCGCGCCACATAGCCAGCCTCCCGGCAGAAGATCTCGATGTCGTCCCGCTCGATCGCCTCCAGGCTGGGCACCGGAAAATCCTGGGCCTCGAGCAGACCGGCATAGCGCTCCGCATCATCCCGGTTCTCGAACATCAACACCACGGTGGATCCCGCCAGTTCGAGCGAATGGATCCCTTCGCTTTCACCGCCGGCGTCGTAAAGCAGCACGTGAACGAGCATGGCTGTTGGCAAAGCGCAGGCAGTTTGGCACCGGCCCGCGCTCACTCCTCCAGAGCCAGCTCCTGAAGCCGGCGATAGAGAGCCCGTTCAGCCTCCGTCAACGACGAGGGAATCACCACCACGATTTCCACCAACTGATCACCACGCTGACCTTCCAGCTCGAGCCCCCGGCCGCGCAACCGGAGCAAACGGCCGCTGGAGGAGCCAGGCGGCACCTGCAGGGTTACCGGTCCACGCAGAGTGGGCACCTCGACGGCGCATCCGAGCGCCGCGTCTGGAGGCAGCAGTTCGAGGCGATACAGCACTCGCAAGCCATCAATGCGCAGGCCCTCGTCGGTCTGTACGCGCAGGTGCAGAAAGTGATCACCCCCGCCCGGCGTCACCCCCGCCAGGCGCAGACGCCACCCATCACCGGCCCTTGATGGGGTCTGCACCTCCACCAACGTGCCGTCGGCCAGCTCCAGTTCCACGGCGGTGCCGTGCAGCGCCTGATCAGGGCTGAGCCACACATCGGTTTCCAGGCTTTCGGCGGCCTGGACCGGGGGAGGGGGCGGCGGTGGTGCGGCGGCAGGCCAGTCGGCATGGGCCGCCACGTCCGGTTCCGGTCGATCCATCGGTTCCGGCTCGGCCATGCCAAGCACCACGGCGAGGTAGTGCTCAAAACTGGGAAAGCCGCTGGCGAAGGGATCCGCACCGGGCTCGCCCGCGCCCCCCTGCTGACGCGACTCCCAGGCCTGACGACGCCTCGGGTCGCTGAGCACCGCATAGGCCTCATTGACCAACTTGAAGCGTTCCTCGGCCCGAATGTCGTTGCCATTGAGATCGGGATGCCAACGGCGGGCTTCCCGCCGGAAGGCGCGCTTCAGGGCCTCGCTGTCGCTGTCAGGAGGAAGACCGAGCAGCGCCCAGTAATCCGTTTCAGCGGTAGGGGTCATCGTCCCAGGGGTCGAAGCCTTGTCGGGTCGGGCCGTAGCGACCGGATGGCCGCCCACGCGGTGCCGCCCAGGGATCGTCATCCCAGTCGTCATCGGCGAAGAGCTCATCCTTCAGCGAACCGAGCGTGTTGCGGATGCCCTGCAAGGGGCTGGCCTCACTGCGCCGTTCCGCCGAAAGGCGGCGGTTGAGTCCGAACAGCGCCTCCTCCAGGGCACTCACGCTCAGTTCCAGCTCCTGCAGATCCTCCTGCTCGAGCGTGTCCTGCACATCACGCATGGCCATTTCCACGGCGCGCTGCTGCCGTTCGGCGCCGTAGGGCCCCAACTCCAACGCCGCGTCCCGCAAGCGCCGCTCCGCCTGGGCCACCAGGGTGAGGGCCCGGTTGCGCCGTTCGATACCGGCCCGCTTGCGCCGATCCTCATCGGCCCGCTCCTCCGCCTCCTTGAGCATGGCCTGTAGTTCGTCTTCGTTGAGGGTGGAGCCACCCTGAATCGTGACCGATTGCTTTCGGCCCGTGGTGCGGTCGGTGGCGCTGACCTGAAGGATGCCATTGGCATCGATATCAAAGGCCACCTGGATCTGGGGCACACCGCGAGGCGCCGGCGGAATGCCGGAGAGGCGGAAGCGACCGAGGGATTTGTTGTCGGCCGCCATCTGTCGCTCGCCCTGCCACACATGAATCTCCACCGAGGATTGATTCGGCTCCGAGGTGCTGAACACATCGGACTGACGCACCGGAATCGGTGTGTTGCGGGGGATCAGCACCTTCATCAGCCCACCCACGGTCTCCAAGCCGAGCGAGAGGGGCGTCACATCATTGAGCAGCAGATCGCGCAGTTCACCGGTGAGAATCCCGGCCTGCACCGCTGCACCGATCGCCACGACTTCATCGGGATTGACCGACTGGCAGGGGTCGTGGGGAATCAGGGTGCGCACCAGTTGCTGCACCATCGGCATCCGGGTGCTGCCGCCAACGAGCACCACATCGTCCACATCCTCGGCGGCCCAACCGGAATCGCGCAGGGCCGCCTGCACGGGAAGCAGCAGGCGGTCGAGCAGATCGGGGCAGAGGGATTCGAACGTGGTGCGATCCAGCCGGGTTTCGATGTGCAGAGGGCCATCAGCACCGGTGGCGATGAAAGGCAGGGAGATGGGCGTGCTGGCCACACCGGAGAGCTCCTGCTTGGCCTTTTCCGCCGCCTCGGTCAAGCGTTGCAGCGCCTGGCGATCCCGGCGGAGATCGATGCCGTGCTGCTCCTGAAACGCAGCGGCCAACCAGTCGACAATGCGTTGGTCAAAATCGTTGCCGCCCAGCTGGGTGTCGCCATTGGTGGCTTTCACATCAAACACACCGTTGGCGATCCGCAGCAACGACACATCGAAGGTGCCGCCGCCGAGGTCGAACACGAGCACCCGCTTCACAGCGCTGCGGTCGAAGCCGTAGGCGAGCGCTGCCGCCGTGGGTTCGTTGAGGATCCGCTCCACCTCCAGGCCGGCCAGGCGCCCCGCATCGCGGGTGGCCTGGCGCTGGGCGTCGTCGAAGTAGGCGGGAACGGTGATCACCGCGGCTTCGATCGGTTCACCTAAATAAGTGGAAGCGTCATCGACGAGCTTGCGCAGGATCGAGGCCACCAACTCCTCCGGCGCATACTCCCGCTCCATCTGGGGGCAGGCGACTCTCACATTGCCGCGGTCATTGGCGCGGATGGTGTAGGGCACCGCCAGGCTGGAGTCATCGAGCTCGTCCCAGGCGCGCCCCACGAAGCGTTTGAGGTTGGCGAAGGTGTTGCGCGGATTGAGCACCAACTGGCGACGGGCGGCCTGTCCCACCAGCAGTTCACCCTCTTTCGTGTAACCCACCACCGAAGGGGTCGTGCGCATCCCCTCGGCATTGGCGATCACCTGGGGACGACCGGCCTCCAGCACGGCCACGACGGAATTGGTGGTTCCCAGATCAATCCCGACGATTCGGCCCATAGCCACCTGAAGGTCGAACCCACGCTACCGAGGCCACCGCTGGCTTTCAGAGCCCCATGGACAGGGCAATCCCCGCCCTTTAAAGGGACCTTAGTGATGGACCACCCCTCCCAGCATTAGTTTTCGGGGGTCTGTTGCTGCACAGAATGTCTCCTGACACTGAGGAGCAGTACCTCCTGAGGCGTCGGCCGGCTTCCGAGAAGCTTGTTGATGTCGGCTTCAAAAATCTGGCGATCGCGCTGGCCTCGATGGTGGCGATCGTGCTGTTCGCCATTCTCGTGGTGGTGTTCTGGGGTTCCCTGGACTCCATGGGCCGTTACGGCTGGAAGTTTCTGGTGACCTCCAACTGGAATCCTGTCGACGATGAATACGGTGCCTTCACGGCCATTTACGGCACGATTGTCACCTCTCTGTTGTCATTGGCGATCGCCGTTCCCCTCGGCGTGGGCACCGCTGTGTTCATCACCGAAAACATCATTCCGCGCCGAATCCGCGATGTGATCGGTGTGATGGTGGAACTCCTGGCGGCGATCCCCTCCGTCGTTCTTGGCCTCTGGGCCATCTTCGTGCTCGAACCCTTCATTCGGCCCTTCCTTAATTGGCTGAATCAGGCCTTCGGCTGGCTGCCCATCTTCAGCTCCGCTCCGATGGGTCCTGGCATGGCGCCGGCGATCCTGATCCTCGTGGTGATGATCCTGCCGATCATCACTGCGATCGCCCGCGATTCCCTCAATCAGGTGCCGATCAAGCTGCGGCAAGCCGCTTATGGCGTCGGTACCACCCGTTGGGGAGCCATTCTCAACGTGATCCTGCCAGCTGCGGTGTCGGGGATCGTTGGTGGTGTGATGCTCGCGCTCGGACGAGCGATGGGTGAAACCATGGCCGTGACCATGATTATCGGCAATTCGAACAATTTCAGCTGGTCGCTCCTGGCCCCCGGCAACACGATTGCGGCGATGTTGGCGAACCAATTCGGTGAAGCCGATGGCAGCCAGGTGTCGTCGTTGATGTACGCCGCCTTTGTGCTGATCGTGTTGACCTTGGCGGTCAACGTGTTCGCCCAGTGGCTGGTGAAGCGTCTCAGCCTTAAGTACTGATCGAGATCATGACTGTTTCCAGTTCCGCCCGTCCGATTCCCGATCTCAGCTACAAGCCGGGCTTGCAACGCAACCTGCTGAGTCGCCTGCTCACCTTGATTGCCGGCCTGTTTTCGGCCATCTGCGTGCTTCCCCTCGTGCTGGTGTTGGCCTATGTGCTGATCATGGGCGGCGGCAAGATCAGCCTGGCTTTGTTCACCCAACTGCCGCCACCGCCGGGCCTGGAAGGTGGCGGTATCGGTAACGCCATTATCGGCACGATCATCGTGTCGATCATCGCCGGGCTGATCGCCATTCCGGTGGGTGTGGGCGGTGGCATCTTCCTGGCGGAATATTCCAAGGGCGGATCTTTCGCTCAGTTCATCCGCTTCGGCACCAATGTGCTCTCCGGCGTTCCTTCGATCATCGCCGGTGTGTTCATCTACGGCATCATCGTTTCGACCCGGATCTTTTTCGGCAATTCCTACAGCGCTCTAGCCGGTGGTATAGCCCTCTCGATTTTGATGCTTCCCACGGTAATCAAAACCACCGATGAAGGGCTCAAGCTGGTGTCCGACGACCTGCGGCGTGGTGCTCTTGGCGTCGGCGCCTCCCGATTCGTCACGATCGTGCGGATCACCCTGCCGACGGCCTTTACCCCGATCGCCACAGGAGTGGTGCTCTCGATCGCCCGTGCGGCTGGTGAAACAGCACCCCTGATCTTCACTGCCCTGTTCTCTCCCTTCTGGCCAGAGGGAATTTTCAATCCGATCGCCAGCCTGTCGGTGCTGATCTACAACTTCGCGATCATGCCTTATCAGGCCCAGAACGAATTGGCCTGGGCAGCCTCCTTTGTTCTGGTGGTGTTCATCCTCGCCATGAACCTCTTCGCCCGTTGGCTTGGCCGTTTTGCTGCCAAGTAATCGGCATCTTGAACGGTCGCTTCAGCACCCCCTTCTCTGACACCTCTACCAATCACCCTTCAGGGTCATGACTCTCTCCACTGCCATTCCCAGCCAGCAGGTGTCAGAAGATACCTGCATCTCCCTGCAGAACGTCACGATCAGCTACGGCAGCTATGAAGCTGTCCGCAACGTCTTCTGTGACATTCCCCGCGGCAAGGTCACAGCCTTCATCGGCCCTTCCGGTTGCGGTAAATCCACCGTGCTGCGGGCCCTGAACCGCATGAACGACCTGATTGAAGGCTGTTCACTCAAGGGGCGGGTGATTTTCGACGGGGCCGACCTCTATGACCCCAACGTTGATCCTGTGGAAGTGCGCAGGCGCATCGGCATGGTGTTTCAGCAGCCGAACCCCTTCCCCAAGAGCATCTACGAAAACATTGCCTTCGGGGCCCGGATCAACGGCTACACCGGCGACATGGATGAGTTGGTCGAGCGCTCCCTGCGTCAGGCCGCCGTGTGGGATGAGTGCAAGGACAAGCTCAACGAGAGTGGCTATTCCCTCTCCGGTGGCCAGCAACAGCGCCTCTGCATCGCCCGCACGATTGCCATCCAACCCGAAGTGATTCTGATGGACGAGCCCTGCTCGGCCCTCGACCCGATCTCCACCTTGAAGATCGAGGAAACCATGCATGAGCTGAAGAAGAGCTTCACGATCGTGATCGTGACCCACAACATGCAACAGGCCGTTCGCGTCAGCGACATGACGGCCTTCTACAACGCCGAGGCCCAGGAAGGGGGCTCCGGCAAGGTGGGCTACCTGGTGGAATTCAATGAAACCGAGAAAATTTTCAACGCCCCTACCCAACAAGCCACCCAGGATTACGTGTCTGGCCGCTTCGGTTGATCCAGTTGGCGGCACTGCCAAGCTCCGCTCCAGCAGCGGGGCTTTTTTAATGGCAAAAACTAATGGCAAAAAAAACCGGCCCCCTGGGGCCGGATCATGCAACGGAGAGGGAGGGATTCGAACCCTCGATAGAGTTGCCCCTATACAGCATTTCCAGTGCTGCGCCTTCGACCACTCGGCCACCTCTCCAGAGGCTGGGTGTGGCAAGTGAGAATGTAGCAGGGCGTTCCCTCACCACCAGCCATGCCACGCAGCCATCGGATCACGATTCATTGGCGTCAGGCGCATCGCACGATCACCCATGAAGTGCCTGAGGGGGACTACATCCTCAAAAGCTTTGAAGCGCAAGGGGATCCCCTGCCCTTCTCCTGCCGCAATGGCTGCTGCACCGCCTGCGCTGTCCGCGTCCTGAGTGGTGAAGTCGACCAACGCGAGGCGATGGGCCTCTCGAAGGAGTTGCGTGCCAAGGGCTATGGCCTGCTCTGCGTTGCGCGGGCGGTGGGACCGCTTGAGGCCGAAACCCAGGATGAAGATGAGGTCTACGACCTCCAGTTCGGGCGGCACTTCGGACGGGGACAGGTGCGCCCGGGGCTGCCCCTGGATGAGGACTGACGTGATGGACCAACAACAGATCAACCATCTGCACGGGATCGCCCGCCAGGCCGCCGAGGTGGGCGGCACCGTGCTGATGGCCCACTACGGTCAACTCACCTCGATCCGCAGCAAGGGACGCATCGGCGATCTGGTGACGGAGGCCGACCTGGCAGCCGAGGCCGAAGTGCTTGGACTGCTGCGGGAGCGCACGCCTGAGATCGGCATCCTGGCGGAGGAATCGGGCCTCAGTGGCCCGAATCAGGGGCTGCAATGGGTCGTCGACCCGCTCGATGGCACCACCAACTTCGCCCACGGCTATCCCTTTTTCGCCACGTCCGTAGGCCTGACTCTGGAGGGTCGGCCTCTGCTGGGGGCCATCGCCGTGCCCTACCTGAAGCAGACCTATCACGGTTGCCCTGGCCTCGGCGCCTTCTGCAACGACACCCCCATCCATGTGAGCGACTGCAGCAGCCTGCAAGATTCCCTGCTGGTCACCGGTTTTGCTTACGACCGACACAGCCGCCTCGACAACAACTACGCCGAGTTCTGCACATTGACGCACCAGAGTCGGGGTGTGCGACGGGGCGGCGCCGCGGCGGTGGACCTGGCATTCGTCGCTGCCGGACTTGTGGATGGCTACTGGGAACGGGGACTGGCCCCCTGGGATCTGGCGGCCGGCGTGGCTCTGGTGGAATTGGCTGGTGGCGTGGTGAGCGGCTATGGCGACGCCCCGTTTGATCTCCACGAGGGTCGGATCGTGGCAGCGGGGGCAGGGCTGCATACCCCGTTGCGGCAGTGCCTGGCCGGCATCGAACCCCTGGATGGGGCCAGCTATGGGGCGCCAGCGCTGGGGGCCATGGGATCCTGAGAAGGCCCAGTGGACCCATCGCGATGGCCCTTCAACCGGCGGCGGGAGCCCGCGATCTGAATCCCCAGCAGGTCGAACACAACCATCGGCTCAGGGAGCGCCTTGCTTCGGTGTATCGGCGTTGGGGCTACGAGGAAGTGGCGCCACCGCGGGTGGAGCGCCTCGACACCCTCAAAGCCGGCGGCGGCATCGCCAGTGAAGACATCGTGCGGCTGGTGGCGGATGAACCTCTCGGTCTCAGGCCGGAAATGACAGCCTCCATTGCCCGGGCGGCCAGCACCCGGTTTGCCAAGCGCAGTCGTCCCCTGCGGCTGTGGGCTTCGGGCACGGTGTTTGAAAATCGGCAGGCCGATGAAGGCCGCCAATGCATCGAAGAGAAACTGCACAGCGGCGTGGAACTCTTCGGTGCCAACGCGATCGGCGCCGAACTGGAGCTGCTGACGCTGTTGATGGATGCCCTGGCCAGCCTCGATCTTCAGGGGGATCCGCAGGTGCGGCTGCTGCTCGGCCACGCCGACCTGATGACCCTGATCCTGGCCCCCTTCCGCGGCACGGAACGGGAAGCGATCCGCATCGCCCTGATGCGCTACGACCGGCTCAGCCTCGAGGCCCTGGATCTGGATGCCACCACGATGGAGCGGTTGACACGCCTGATGGATCTCCGTGGTGAACCGAACGCCGTGCTCGAAGCCCTGAGGCGATTGTTTGGGCCTCAACCCTCCCTGAGCGAACTGGAGCGTTTGTTCGAGCACCTGACGCCCCTCGCCCGGGGCCAGGGCGTCACCCTGCAGCTGGATCCGAGCTTCCAATCCCATTACGGCCTCTACGACGGCCTGGTGTTTCAGCTGATCTGCCAGGGACAGTCCGCACCCGTGGTGGTGGCCCGGGGTGGTCGCTACGACGCCCTGGTGAAACGCTTCGGCGCCAGCGGCGGTGATGGTGCTGGTGTTGGCTTCAGCTTCTGTCTCGATGACATCCGCGATTTGCCCTCCTCCCTGGCCGATTCCGCCCCATCGGAGCGCCGGGTGCTGGTGTGCCATGGCCCCACGCAGCGCCTGGAGGAAGCGATCGCGGAGCAACGTCGTCTGCATGGCCAGGGCCGCCAAGCCGAACTGGCACTGGAACCCTGCACCGACCGCGCCATGGCGGAGCAGCAGCAACACGACAGGCAATGCGACGACCTGGTCTGGCTTGGTGCCTAAAGTTGCCGTTGCTTGGTTCACGGCATGGCCCACACAATCGTCACCGATGTCTGCGAGGGAATTGCCGACTGCGTCGATGCCTGTCCGGTGGCGTGCATTCAACCCGGCCGAGGGCGCAATAAGAAAGGCACAGAGTTCTACTGGATCGATTTCGACACCTGCATTGATTGCGGCATCTGCCTGCAGGTGTGCCCGGTGGATGGTGCGATTCTTGCCGAGGAACGGGCCGATCTCCAGCGCCGCCCCTGAACGGTTCGGTCACCACCCCACGGGCTGACTTGTTCCGGCCTTCGCTCCTGCCATAGGTTCTGTCAGTCATTGACCCAGGGCGATGCTGGAACAAGGCCAGATTCAGATTCATACCGAGAACATCTTCCCGATCATCAAAAAGGCCGTGTATTCCGGCCATGAGGTGTTCCTCCGTGAATTGGTCAGCAACAGTTCTGACGCGATCAGCAAGCGCCGCATGGCCTCCATGGCTGGCGACTGCTCCGAAGGTTCGGATGGCCTGATTCAGATTCGAATCGACCGCGAGAAAAAAACGATCACCGTGTCTGACAACGGCATTGGCATGACAGCCGATGAAGTGAAGCGGTATATCAACCAGGTGGCGTTTTCAAGCGCCGAGGATTTCCTGGAAAAATACAAACAGGAAAGCGATGCGATCATCGGCCACTTCGGCCTGGGCTTTTATTCCAGCTTCATGGTGGCCAGGCAGGTTGAATTGGTCACCCTCTCAGCTCGGCCAGAGCAGCAGGCCGTGCGCTGGAGTTGTGATGGATCCCCCTCCTTCACGCTGGATCAGGCGGAACGCTCGGAGCCGGGCACCGATGTGATTCTGCATCTGCTGGAGGAGGAGCTGGAGTATCTGGAGCCGGCCCGCCTCCGCACGCTGATCACCCAGTACTGCGACTTCATGCCGGTACCGGTGCAGCTGGAGGGAGAAACGATCAACAAGCAAACGGCGCCGTGGCGTCAGAGCAGTCGGGAGCTGAGTGATCAAGACTACATCGATCTCTACCACTATCTCTATCCCTTCCAGGGTGATCCCCTGCTCTGGGTGCACCTCAACACCGACTATCCCTATGCCCTCCAGGGAATTCTGTATTTCCCGAAATCGACTGGACGAGCCGACTGGGAAAAGGGGGAGATTCGGTTGTATTGCAACCAGGTGTTCGTGAGCGACTCGATCAAAGAAATCGTGCCCCGCTACCTCCTGCCCCTGCGTGGCGTCATTGATTCTCCTGATATTCCGCTGAATGTGAGTCGGAGTGCCCTGCAGACCGACCGACGGGTGCGTTCCATCGGCAATTTCGTGGCCAAGAAGGTGGCGGATCGGCTCAAGTCGTTGAAACAGGACGATGCGTCGGCCTATGCGGATGCCTGGGAAGCGCTGGCGCCCTTCGTGAAGATCGGCGCCATGGAGGATGAAAAGTTCGCCGATCAGGTCGAGCCCCTGGTGCTGTTCGGCACCACTGCCGAAAGCGACGATGGGGAGTCCGAAACCGGGGCGGCCATCCTGCGCAGCGGAGACAAGGCTTACACCACCCTGGAGGGTTACACCTCGCGCCTACCCCAGAGTTCCGACAAGCAGCGCGTGCTCTATTGCAGCGATGAGATCGCCCAGGCTGGCGCCCTCAGCCTCTGGAAGGGCCAGGGCGCGGAAGTGCTCTTTGCCGACACGGTGATCGACAGCCAATTCCTTCCCTGGTTGGAGTCACGCCATGACGAGCTCCGCTTCCAGCGCGTCGATGCGGAACTGGATGACAGCCTGAAAGACGACGCACCAGACCTGGCCGATCAAGGCGGTGAGACCCAGGCGGAAAGTCTGCGCAACCTGATGAAGGAGGCGCTCGCCAACGACAAGGTGACGATTCAGGTGCAGGCGCTCAAGGGAGGAGCCGACGCTCCGGCGGCCCTCATCCTTCTGCCCGAACAGATGCGCCGGATCAACGACATCGGTGCGCTGATGGAACAGCGACTGCCAGGCCTTCCGGAGCATCACGTGTTGGTGGTGAATCGCAGCCATCCGATGGTGGAAGGCCTGCTCAAACTCGAATCCGGCGGCGTGCTGGTGGGCGCTGGCAGCAGCTCCCCCAGCAAAGCCCTCGCCCGCGATCTCGCCGTCTATCTCTATGACATGGCGCGCCTGGCGGTCGGTGGCCTCGAACCGAAGGAACTGAGCGGGTTCCAGACCCGCAGCAGTCGCCTGATGGCCTCACTGATGGAACGGGGACTGTGAGCTTGCTTTGCTAAAGTTGTCGTTTGATCCTTTTGGATCAGCGATCAGTCACGGAGTCGATCATGTCCCGGGTATGTCAGCTCACCGGCACGCGCGCCAATAACGGCATGGCTGTGAGCCACTCCCATATCCGCACCAAAAAGCTGCAGCAGGCCAACCTGCAGCAGCGTCGTCTCTGGTGGGCCGAGGGCAAGCGCTGGGTCAACCTGCGCATCACCACCCGCGCTCTGAAAACGATCCAGAAAAAAGGTCTCGGCGCCTACGCCCGCTCCCTCGGTATCGATCTCAGCAAGATCTGAGTTCTGCCTAAGGTCCTGAGAACGTCAGGATCCTGTCACCATGCAGCGTCGCACGCTCCTCCAACTGTTTCTGGTCGGAGGGGCTTTTGTATGGCGCACGCCCCAGCAGGCCCTGGCCCTCGGCGGCACACTCCCGAGCTTGAACCAAGCGGCCCCAGGATTTGATTGCCCGGGCACCTCACGCCGTGATCCCAGCCGCACCCAGTGGTCGCTGCAGGATTTTCGTGGTCAGTGGCTCGTTCTTTATTTCTATCCACGCGATTTCACCTCCGGCTGCACCCTTGAAGCCCATGGTTTTCAAGCCGCCCTCGCCGACTTCGAAGCTGCCGGAGCATCAATCGCCGCAGTGAGCGCCGATCCTGTCGATGAGCATGCCTCGTTCTGCAGCAGCGAAGGCCTCGATTTCGTGTTGCTCTCCGATCCCAAGGGCCAGGTGAGCCAGCGCTATGGCTCCTGGATGGCACCCTTCTCGATGCGCCACACCTTCCTGATCGATCCGAATGGTGTGTTGCGCCAAATCTGGACCGGAGTGCGCCCAGCCGGACACGCCCGGGAGGTGCTCGCTTCACTGCAGACGCTTCAGGCCACAGGCTGACCCCGCCTCAGGTTTGACAAAGAGCCCGCTTTAAGGAATGGTGGAAGGGGATGTTAAGCGTTGGATTGAAGCAATCCAACCGAGGAGAAATCGCTTCCATGTTGAAAGAAGAAGGCAAAAGTTCATTCATTCTTCTCTACCACCGCACCCCTTTTGACGAAGGTAGAGATGAGCAGGGAAAGCGAATCTGGATCGATCAGAAGAGTCCCAACGGCATCATTCCAACCCTGCGGAACCTGTTTAGCAGCCGCCTTGATGGCACCTGGATTGCCTGGCGTCAGGTGGAATCGATCGATGGGGTTGAGGATGAGCGCATCGCCATGGACGCGCCGGCAGACTTCACGTTGCGACGCATTCCGCTTGAACAGGAGCAGATCTCAAGTTTTTATCACGTCACGTCGAAGGAATCGTTCTGGCCGATTCTTCACACCTTTCCCACTTATTTCGACGTCAACAACACCGACTGGACGATCTTTCAGGACGTCAATCAACGGTTTGCCCAAGCCGCCTGCCACGAGTCGGCTCAAGGGGCCACCGTGTGGGTGCACGACTACAACCTTTGGTTAGCACCCGGCTACATCCGCCAGCAACGACCAGATCTGAAAATCGCCTTTTTCCATCACACCCCCTTCCCCGGGAATGATGTGTTCGCGATTCTGCCCTGGCGGGAGCAGATCCTCGAAAGTCTGCTCAGTTGCGATCTCGTTGGTTTTCATATCCCGCGCTACACCGAAAACTTCGCCCGAGCCGCCAACTGCCTTCTCGGTGCCCGCAAGGGACCGAAGCAGCCAGTCAACGCCCGATTCCTCTCCACCGGCTCCGCCCTCACGGAACCGTCGGAAACACCCTGGCTCGACTACAAAGGTCGGCGGATTCGGCTGCTCTCGTCGCCGGTGGGCACCTCACCGGATGTGATTCAGGCCCTGGTGAATCGCGACGACATTCAGGACTATGCCGCTCGCATTGAAGAGGACACCCGCAAGGGTCGTCAGCTGATCCTCTCGGCCAGCCGGGTGGACTACACCAAAGGCAACGAGGAGTTGCTGCTGGCCTTCGAGCGACTGCTGGAACGTCGCCCGGAATTGCACGGCCAGGTGGTGCTCATGCTCGCCTGTGTGTCAGCCGCCAGTGGGATGAAGATCTACGAGGACACGCAGCGCTCCATCGAAGAAATGGCAGGGCGGATCAACGGGCGCTTCAGCCTCATGGACTGGGTGCCGATCCGCTTCTCGACCCGCCGGATTCCCTACGAAGAAATGGTGGCCTGGTTCAGCAAAGCCGATGTCTGCTGGATCACCCCCCTGCGCGACGGTCTCAACCTGGTGGCCAAGGAATACGCCGCTGCCCGCCGCGATCACGGCGGCGTGCTGGTGCTCTCCGAGTTCACCGGTGCCTCGGTGGTGCTGGATGGTGCCGTGCTCACCAATCCCTATTCCCATCGCCGCATGGATGAGGCGATCGATCAGGCCCTGGCGATGCCCCCCGAGGAACAGCAACAGCGCATGCGCAAGATGTCGGCCGCCGTGGAGGCCTTCACCGTGAGTGACTGGGCTGAGGAGCAGATGGGAGCCCTGCGCGAGGACTCCGGCGCGGCATGACAGCCGCCCTGCGCCGTCTTCGGCCCTGGATGGTGGCGGCCCTGACCATGGCACTGCTGGTCGCAGGGAGCGTCGCCTGGCTACAGGCTCGCCCTATCGAACCGGTCAACATTCTGATGCCGGCGCCGTTTGCCGATGCGACCCAACCCCTGGTGCAGCGGTTCAACCAGGAGCATCGCGGTCGCATCCGGCTCACGGTGACGCGAGGTCCGTTGGAGACGGAGGCAATCTCCGATCTAGCCATCAGCAGTCTGCTGCTGGGCGACACCCCCTTTGATGCCCTGTTGATGGACGTCACCTGGATGCCCAAATATGTGGCCGCGGATTGGCTGCAACCCCTCGATCCCTGGTTTGGCCCCGAGGCTATGGAAGCCCTGGCCGAGGGCGTCCGTGCTGGCAACAGCGTCAACGATGTGCTCTACCGCTGGCCCCTCGTCGCCAGCATGGGGCTGCTCTACTGGCGCACGGATCTGATCGAGCAGCCGCCCCGCACCCCGCAGGAACTGGTGACGATCAGCCGGCAGCTCCAGGCCGATGGCCGGGTGCCCTGGGGCTACGTGTGGGAAGGGCGCCAATACGAAGGGCTCAGCTGCGTGTTTCTCGAGCTGGTTCATGGCTTCGGGGGGTTCTGGTTCCACCCCGACCAGGTGGCTGTGGGCCTCAACCAACCCCAGGCGATCGCCGCAGCCGCCTGGCTGCGTCAACTGATCAGCGAGGGGATCAGCCCCGAGGCGGTGACCAACTACGCCGAACCAGAGGCCTTGCAGAGCTTCAAGGCCGGGGATGCCGCCTTCATGCGCAACTGGCCCTATGCCTGGGCCGAACTCCAGCAGCCGGACAGCGCCGTGCGCGGTCGGGTGGGGATCACCACGATGGTGGCCAACAGCGGCGATCCCTCCACCGCCACCCTGGGCAGTTGGGGCCTTTCCATGTTGCGCGGCAGTGCCCACCCTGAAGCCACGGCCACGGCGATCCGCTATCTCAGCTCCACCGAATCGCAGAAGGCGCTGTTTCTCTCCCACGGCTACACCCCCACCGCAGCAAGCTTGTATCGCGATCCCGAGTTGATCGCTATGAATCCGATCCTCCCCCAACTGGAGGAGGCGCTGAAGCACGCCCTGCCCAGGCCGGAAACCCCCCTCTACGCCCAGATCAGCGACGTGCTGCAGCGTGACCTGAGCGCCAGCCTCACCGCCCAGCAGTCCGCCGCGCAGGGGATGGAGCGGGCCAACGCCAGCACCGAGGCGATCCTGCGGTCCGCCGGAGAAACGCTGTGATCCTGCTGCTTGTTCCCGCCGGCCTGCTCCTGCTCGTGGTGTTTGCGGCGCCGCTGCTGCATTACGCCTGGCTCAGCAACCACGCCGACTCGGTGGTTACCGGCCTGGAGCCGGTGCGCAATCACGGTGCCAACTGGATCCGACTGCTCCAGGATCAACGCTTCTGGCAAGACGCCGCCCAGACCCTGCGCTTCGCCGTGGTGTCGGTGGGGGTGGAACTGCTGCTGGCCCTGGCAATCGCCCTCTTGCTCGATCAACGCTGGCGTGGCCGCGGTGCCGTGCGTGCCATCGCCCTGATTCCGTGGGCGCTGCCCACCACCGTGATGGCCCTGGGCTGGCGCTGGATCTTCAACACCCCCTACGGCCCCCTCGATCAACTGGCACACGCACTCGGCTGGCCATCGCTGAACTTGTTGGCCAATCCTTCAATCACCTGGATCGCCACGGTGGTGGGTGATGTGTGGAAAACCACGCCGTTTGCGGCCCTGATCCTGCTAGCCGGCTTGCAGACCATTCCCGGCGATCTCTATGAGGCGCTGCGCCTGGAAGGGGGCAGCAGCTGGGTCTGCTTCCGACGCATCACCCTGCCCCTGCTGCGCCCTTACCTGGCTCTGGCCCTGTTGTTCCGGCTGGCCCAGGCCTTCGGCGTGTTTGATCTGATCCAGGTGATGACCGGTGGCGGACCGGCCAGCAGCACCGAAAGCCTGGCGCTGTATGCCTACCTCAACGCGATGCGGTTCCTCGATTTCGGCTACAGCGCCACCGTGGTGAGTGGCAGCTTCCTGCTCTTACTCGGTCTCTGCCTCGGCGGTTGGTGGCTGGCCCTCGGCCTCTCCAGGCCCCAGGGGCAGCAGGAGGTGTAAGCGGATGTCACACCAACGTCGCTTCTGGATTGTGCTGTTGCTGGCCTGGTCGCTCGGCCCCCTGCTCTGGCAGCTTTACACCTCCTTTTGCAGCGATCAGGCCCTGGTGACACCCTTTGCCGCCACGCCGGAGCACTGGACCCTGGCCCATTACCGGGCCGTGCTCAACAGTGAGCCACCGTTTTGGCGCTATCTGCTGAACAGCCTGATCGTGGGCACCAGCAGCACGCTGCTCACCCTGGTGATCGCCCTCCCCGCCGCCTATGCCCTCACCCGGCTCAAGCCCTGGATTGCACGCCCGGCGCGGCTGCTGCTGCTGGCGGCCGCGCTGTTTCCCTACGTGTTGCTGTTTTTGGCCCTGTTGGAGGTGGCGCGGAGCTTACATCTGGGCAATCACCTGCTCGCCCTGAGCATTCCCTATGCCGCCCTCTCCCAGCCCCTGGCGATCCTGCTGCTCACCGCAGCCTTCCGGGATCTGCCCCTCGACCTGGAGGATGCCGCCCGTCTTGAGGGGATGGGGCTGTGGCAACGCCTGCGGTGGGTGCTGATCCCTCTGATCGCACCCGCCACCACCAGTACGGCGATTCTGGTGTTTCTCTTCTACTGGAACGAATACCCGATCGCCCTCACCTGGATCAGCGACGCCTCCCTGCTCACCCTGCCGGTGGCGATGGCCCGGATCGCCGGATCCTCGATTTACTCCGTTCCTTACGGTGCCTACGCAGCTGCCACCGTGCTGGGGTCGATTCCGCTGGTGCTCCTGGTGCTGCTGTTCCAGAAATCGATCGTTTCAGGTCTGACCAGCGGAGCCGTGAAGGGATGAGTCTGCGCCTCTCAAACATCGGTCGCCGCGCCGGCCAGCAGTGGATTCTTCGCCATCTGGAGCTGACGGTGAGCGATGGCCAATGCCTCGCCCTTGTCGGCGCGAGCGGCTGCGGCAAAAGCACCACCCTGCGGCTGATTGCCGGGCTTGATCCAGCTGATGAGGGCACCATTGAACTCGGTGGACGCGACATCACCCACATGCCTGCTGTGCAACGCCGCATCGGCATGGTGTTTCAGAGCTATGCCCTGTTCCCCCACCTCAGCGTCGCCGACAACCTCGATCTGGGCCTGAAGATTCGCGGGATCGCCATCCAGGAACGACGCCGTCGGGTGAGCGACGTGCTGGAACGCATGCGGCTGAAGGAACGGGCCGCCCACAAACCGGCCCAGCTCTCCGGTGGTCAACGCCAGCGCGTCGCCCTGGCCCGGGCCCTGCTCCGCGATCCACTCATCTATCTGATGGATGAGCCAATGAGCAATCTCGATGCCCAGCTGCGGGAAGACCTCCGGCCGGAATTACGCCAACTGGTGTTGCGCGATCAGAAACCGGTCCTCTACGTGACCCACGATCAACACGAAGCGATGGCCATGGCGGATCGGATCGCCGTGCTGCATCAGGGCAGGCTGGAACAGATCGGCACGCCGAGCGAGCTGTATCGCGATCCGGTGTCGCTGTTTGTGGCCACCTTCATCGGTCGCCCCCAGATCAACCTGCTGCACACCGAGTCCAGCATCGTGCGTGGCGTCCGCCCGGAGGCCCTGCAGCTGCAAGCCGACGGCCTGCCCTGCCGACTTACCCACCTGGAGTGGCTCGGTGCCTCCCAACTCTGGTATCTCGACAGCCCGCAGGGGGCCTTGCGCATGGTGCTGGCCGCCGACAGCCGCGTCCCCGAGACGATCCGAGTCGGCTGGCGGCCCCAGGACGAGCTGCGGTTTGACGCAGTCAGCGGCCAGCGCCATCGCTAGGTTGACGGCGGCAGTGCTGCGGTCATGGGCGACGGCGGTTCCGGACCGATCCTGATCTGTGGCGTTGGCTCTCTCGGTCAGATCTGCCTGGAGCGGCTCCGCCATTTCGACGTCCCTCTGATCTGCATCGACCGGGATCGACCCGTCTGGCGCTCCGAACAGCTGGAACAGGCGGTGGCCGGCCAGCTGGTGATCGGCGACATGCGCCGGCCCGAGATCCTGCAACGCGCCCAGGTGCGACTCGCCCGCAGCGTGTTGCTGCTCAGTTCCGACAGCACGGTGAACCTGGAAGCGGCGCTGCAGGTGAGAATTCTCAATCCCGACACCACGATCGTGGTGCGCTCGAACAGTCAGCAGGCCTCCCTCAACACCCTGCTGCAGAGCCGGCTGCCGAAATTGACGGTGGTGGATCCGCTGCTGCTCTGCGCCGGAGCGATCGCCCAGTCGCTGCGGCCAGACCGGGCTCCCGCCACCTTCCGCATCGGCGGGGAACGGCTGCGCCTGGAGCGCCTTTCCCTAGGGGATGGCCATGGCAACACCCGCCGAATCCGGCCCCTGCAACTGCAGAGCGGTGACCCACCGGCGGAGGGATGCCCTCTGGTGGTGAGCTGGGAAGCCAGCAGCAGCCGATCGCGACAACACCGGCGCACCCCCTGGACAAGCTTGGGCGCCATGCGGCTGGTGGCCCTGCGGGATCGTCTCCGCCAGCAACTGAAAACTCGCCTGGCCCAACCCCGCGCCTGGGATCTGGCGATCCTGCTGATGGTGGGTCTCTTGATGGTCGGTGTGCAGTATTTCGCCACCGGCAGGGGCCTGCAGGAAGGCCTGTTCATCACGGTGGCCTTGCTCAAGGGGGAACTGGTCGACCCCGTGAACATGCTGATCGAGGCCAGCGGTCAGCCGCTGAACCAATTGCCCCTGCTGGCTCTGGTCACCTCCTTGCTCTATGCCCTGCTCGGCACCGTGCTCACCTCGGCGATTGTGGCCCTGATCCTCGATCAGGTGCTGAGTCGGCGTCTGGGCCTGCAACGGCGGCGGGCGCCGAAACGGGGCAGTCGCACCGTGTTGCTGCTGGAGGGAGGTGCCCTGGCGGCACCGGTGACGGAGCAGCTGGCCCTCGATGGCCTCGATGTGGTGCGGGTGGAAGCGGGAGACGACGAAGGCGACCAACAGCTGAACCGCAGCCTCGAGAGTTTGCGACGCACCCAGTGCCTGGGGGCCGGATTGCTCTCCAACGACCTGCTGCGCAACCTGAGGATCGGCCTGGAACTGCAACAGAGCCTCCCCCACACCCGATTGGCGATCGTGACGAAAGACCTCGATGCGGCCGACGCCCTCGGCGATCTGCTCGGCGGCATCACCCTGATCTCCACCCTCGACCTGGCGGCGGATGCTTTCGTGGCCACCGCCTTCGGCGAGAAAGTGGAGGAGGTGCGCCGGTTGGATGGCAACAACCTGCTTCTGGTGCGCTATCGAGTCGAAACCGACGACACCCTGCATGGCCTCAGCATTGCCAGATTGCAATGCGGCTTCGGGGTCACCGCCGTCGCCCTGCGACGCCAGCTCCACGCCACTTACACCTTGCTGCCCGGCCTCGACTGGACGCTCTCACCCGGCCAGGAGCTGGTGGTGCTGGCCGATCTGAAGGGACTGCGCCGGATCGAACGCAACGACATCCGGCCACCGCGCTGGCGGCTGCGCTACCAGGTGCATCATCGATCGGCCCAGAGCTTCGACACCCAGCAGGTGCTGGCGCGCCACCTGGGCCAGGCGCCTGGTTCCTTTGCCGAAGCGATGGATGGCGCCTGGCACTGCACCCCCGCCCTGGATCTGCCCCTGGCCGAACAACTGCAGGCGGAACTGCGTCGCATGGCGGTGCGGACGGAACGGCTGGCCATGGACGACGGTGCGATGTGCTGCTGAGTACTGCAACGCCTCAGCTGGATCGATGAAATGGGGCGACGCTCGGCCGTCTACCGATGACAACGCTGTTGTGGAAACATCGCAACGACGTGATCGCTTGCCTGGTGCTCCAGGGGTTGCTGCTGCTCATCGGCGCCGCGCTGCACACCCTGATGCTCTCCCAGCCCCTCCCCTCTGACTCCGGACGCCACGGTCTGGTGCTGCCAAGATCGGGCCAAGCCATGCCAACGCCATGACGACGGCGTCCAACGCCTCGCTCAGTTATCAGGACAGCATTCCGGAACCGATCCGACTCCCGGACAGGCCAGGGGAGATGCCCTCCCACCTGTTCGTGCACGGCGGCCTGGCACCGGTGAGTTGCCGAACCCTGGACCTCAGTGACACCGCCGCCGGATGGCAGCTGATCCGTAACGGTGCTGCGCTTCGGGCCTTACGCCAGGAGGGGCAACCTCTCTGGGTGCAGATTCGAGGCCTGGGCGATCGCCCCCTCCTGGAAGACCTGCTCAGCGGCCTCGACCTGGATCCCCAGCTCTGGCCCCTGCTCCTCGATGCCCCCCAACAGGCCCGGGTCGACTCCTTCCCTCAAGCCGTGTTGGTGGTGCTGCATCAGTTTTCACTGGCATCCAATCCGGTGCATCTGATCAGTGAGCAAATCGCCCTGTTATTGGTGAATGATCTCCTGATCAGCATTCATGAAAATCCCCGCAGCGACTTCAGTGATCTTGAGGCCTGGATTCAGAGCTTAGAAGCACCAGAATCCGATCTTGATCTCGACAACCTGCTGCACTATCTGATCGACGAAGTGCTCGACACCCAGTTGCCCATGCTGGAAATCATGCGCAGCTACTTCGATGATCTGGAGGAGACGGCCCTCTTGAGGCCGAAGCCATCGCTGCTCAATCGCGCCTTTCAGCTGCGGATGAATCTGCGTCGCACCCGTCGGCAGCTCTGGCCGCTGCGCAATCAACTGATTCGCCTGCTCAGACAGAGCCAACGCCTGCTCGGCCCCGGCGCACGCCAGGGCCTGCATGAGATGGCCGAACACGTGAACACGCTGCTCGACATCGGTGAACAGATCCAACGCCAGGCCGACGCCGTGACGGATGCCTACATGGCAAGCACTGGCAACCGGATGAATCAGATCATGAAAACGCTCACAATCGTGAGCACAATCTTTGCCCCGCTCACATTCATCGCCGGGATCTATGGCATGAACTTCGAGAACATGCCCGAACTCAAATGGAAATACGGCTATGCCTATTCCCTTCTCTTGATGACCATCATCGCCGCTCTCCAGGCCTATTTCCTCTGGCGCCGGGGTTGGTTTCAAGACTGGACCGGCGGCCGACAAGGAAAACGGCTGCCATAACGCTGCATTAACCCTGGTTCGGAACGCACGGTTCAAGATGGAAGTGTTGTTCTGACTCCTGATGGCCTTCCGCAAGCCTCTGGGTGCCTTCGCCGTGACCGCTACGGCCCTGACGTCGCTGCTGGCTGTCTCAGCCCAACAGCCTTTGCGGGCTCAAGCGACCATCCGGATCAGTGGCTCAAGCACCGTGTATCCGATCACGGCCCGGGCGATTCAACGCTTTCAGAAGACAAGCGAAGGCAAGACCGTCAAGTTTGATCTGAAGGAAACGGGATCCAGCGCCGGCTTCCGCGACTTCTGCAGCGGCAAGGTACCGATGGCCAATGCCTCCAGGCCAATTTCCAGCAAGGAGATCAAGGCCTGCAAGGCCAAAGGGATTCAGTTCATTGAGCTGCCGATCGCCTTTGATGCGATCACCGTGGTGGTGAACCCCAAGAACACCTGGGCCACCACGGTGACCCCGAAGGAACTGTCGCGCCTCTGGCGCAAGCAGGCCCAGGGAACCGTGACCCGCTGGGACCAGGTGAACCACGATTTCCCCAATCAGCCGATCAGGCTCTGCGGCCCTGGCAAGGATTCCGGCACTTACGACATCTTCAACAAAGCGATTAACAAGTCGACCACCAACACGCGCACGGATTACACGGCCAGCGAAGACGACAACGTGCTGGTGAAGTGCGTGGCCACCGATCCCAATGCCCTCGGCTATTTCGGCTTCGGTTATTACAAGAAAAACAGCCAGCGGCTGAAGGCCCTCAAGGTGGTGAATCCGAAAGGCAATCCGATTGCGCCGTCGGTGGCCAGCGTGCAGAAAGAGCTGTATCAACCATTGTCACGCCCTCTGTTTCTCTACGTCAACGACAAAACGCTGAATCAGAACAAAGCCTTCCGCAGCTTTGTCACCAGCTACCTGCGCCATGCCCAGTCATTGGTGGAGAAAGCCGACTACATCCCCCTACCACCCCGCACCTATCGGCTGGTAGAGAGCAAGCTCTATCGCCACATCCTTGGCACCTCCTTCGGCGGCAACATCCCGGTGGGCCTGACCATCGGTCAAGTTCTCGAGCGCAGCTTCGATCAGCACAAGAAACCGAGCTATCGCTGAAGGCAGACGGGGGTCTGCAGCCATGGATGCAACGCCGGATCGCATCGACGCCTACGCCTGTGAACGCATTGCCTCTCAGCTGAAGCGCATTGTTGGGCTCCAGGCCGAAGTACTCGAAGACCGCGATCCAGAACCGTTGCATCAGTTGCGGGTGAGTCTGCGGCGCTTGCGTTGCGTCCTGCTGCAGTTCGAACCATTCCTGGTGTTGCCGAGTGGTGCCACACCCCGCCGGGTGGGGCGGATGTGCGCCAAGCTCGGCCTGGTCCGTGACCTGGATGTGTTGCAGGAGCTGGTGGGCTCCAGCTTCGCCGAGATGCTGGGGCCGCAGGCGTCCGAGGAACTGGCGCCCCTGCGCAAGGCCCTCAGCCGGGAACGGCGCCGGGCCTCGGAGGAGATGAAGCAATCGCTCCGCAGCTCGGCCTACCTCAAAGTGATTGCCCGTCTGCAGCACTGGCTGCGGGAGCCGAACACCACTCCGGCAGCATCGATGCCCATGCAGGCCTGGATCGATGAATTGATCATGCCCTGGTTACCGCCGCTGTGGTTGCATCCGAGCTGGACGCTCGATCCCCTTGAGCATCCCCAGGAACTGCACAGCCTGCGCGGCCGCATCCGGCGCTGCCGCTACATGATCGAAAACCTCGAACCGATCTGTTCGGCGCCGCTCTCGGCCCATCTGCAACGGTTCAAGACCCTGCAAGACATTCTCGGGCAACTGCACGATCTGAATGTGTTCGACAGCCTGGTGGAGGACGCACGCATCAACCTGAGTGCACGCCAGACCAAAGCGGTGCTCCAGCTCAGCCACCAGCGCCAGGAGAGGCTGGCGGCCCAGTGGCGCCTGCAGAGCCAGCGCATGCTCAGGAGTTCGCAGCGCAAGGTCCTGATCCGTCGATTGACCACACCGCGTTGAGCGTCGCCTGGTGCACGGCTGCGTCCCGCCGGATCCGGGCGAGACGCTCAGGATCCGGGAGATGGCCGATCTGCTGCTGCCAACAGGCCGCAATCACCTCGGTGGCAGGCAAATCAGACAGCTCATGACAGGGAACTGCTGCCATCGCTGCTGCTGCAGCCACTTTCGGGTCATAGCTGAGGGCCGCGCAGGGCGCAGCCGCAAGTTGAGCGAGCACCAGGGCATGCAACCGCATCGGAATGACCAACCGTGAGCGGGCGAACCGATTCAGCACATCGGGAACGGAGCGGGCAACGGCGGTTGTACTGATCGCCTGCAGCCTGGCTGGCAACAGCCCCTGGTCGCTCAACCAGCCCAGAAGTGACCCATCCTGCTCCGCGTGGAACGCCAGCCAGAGCAGGGAGGCGTCGGGTTGGCTGGCCATCAGCTGATCCAGCGCCTGGCCGAGACGGCGCCATCCCTGATGATCCAGCAACGGGGTGGGCCGCCAACAGAGCACGATCGGACCATCGCCATGGCGAGGAGTGCCGGGGTGACACCACACGGGGTCGGGCCCCATGGCCATCGGCACCGGAATCCGCCAACGCTGCGCCAGGGCCAGGGAGGCGGGATCGCGCCAGCTGATGCGGCTCGCGCAAGCGAGGCAACGACGCACCAACCAACGGCTGCGACGGCGGCGCAGGGGGCCCAGCCCCTGGCCCCAGAGCACCACCGTGAGCCCGCGGGCGCGGGCGATCAGCAACAGGGCCAGGTAATAGAGCAGGCTTTTGAAGCTGGTGCTGTCCTGCAGCAGGCTGCCGCCACCGAAGACGAGCACATCGGTCTGCTCCAAGACCCGAAGGGTCGCCAGCAAGGAGCGACGTGGCACCAGGCGGGCAGACGGGGCCCGTTGCAGCACAGGTGTTGGATCGTGGGCCGTGATGCTGAGCTGACAGTCGTCAGGCAACTGACCCAACAGCACATCGAGCAAGGCATCGTCGCCAAGGTTGTGTTCGCCGTAGTAGCCGCAGAGCAACACCCGCCTGCGCCCTGAAGCCCTCTGGCCCATGAGGCTCTCCGATCGCACGCCATTATTGGCCAGCTGCTGCGGCCTAAGCTTTTCAAGGCTCCTCAGTGCCCATGCATGCCCTCTCGCTCGGCACCTGGTGGATTCATGTCGCCTCGGTGTTGGAGTGGATCGTGGCGATTGTGCTGCTGCAGCGACTGGCCACGCAACAACGGGAACCGTCCCTCAATTGGCTGGCGCTGGCGATGACTCCCGCCCTGATCAGTGCCATGGCCGCTTGCACCTGGCACTGGTTCGACAACGCTGAAGCGCTGCGGTTCCTGGTGGTGCTCCAGGCCGCATGCACCTTTCTTGGGAACGGCACCCTGGCGCTGGCCGCCTGGAACCTCCGCCGATGAACCCGGATCAGATCAGCCTGGCCATCGCCGCGATCGATCCGGCACCCCTGTTTGCCCTCTCCCTGTTCCCTTACCTGCTGTTTCTCTGGTGGGCGCAGCGGCGTCAACTGATCCCCAGGCTCAGCCTGCTCGGCTTCCAGCTCACCCTGCTGTTCGTGGCGGTCACGATTGCTGCGGCCTTGTTCGCCGACCTGCGCTTCGGGGCCGAACTGGTGGAAGTCGACGGCCTGCATGGGGGTGCCGAAGCCTTTCTCACCCTCAGCAATGCGGTGATCGTGGCGGGGCTGATCGGACGTTTGCGTCACCTGCACCAGGCGAAACAGACCGATGAGACGGTGGATTCAGCACCGAAGGAGGCCGGTGAATAACTCTTACGAGGAGCAGACCGGAGGCTGCTGAAACCTGAAGATGAGGCGTCGCATCATGTTTGGCATGCTCCCCTCGCTTCTGGCTATTGCCCCTGCCACGGTTTCCTGGACCCCGAAAGTGGCCCTGGTGATGGTGATCTGCAACGTTCTTGCCATCGGGATCGGCAAGGCCACGATCAAATACCCGAATGAGGGAGCCAAGCTGCCCAGCCCCGCATTCTTCGGTGGCATGGGTCATGCAGCCCTGCTGGCCACCACCAGCCTTGGCCACATCCTCGGCATCGGTGCCATCCAGGGTCTCGCCGCCCGCGGCGTGCTCTGAAATCATTTCGCTGGCGTTGAGAGTCAGCCTGCGGCCCCAAGGGGCCGCTTTTTGTTGGTTTTGTTGGAAACGTCCTGTCTCCGGACCAGAGCTCTGACCAGAGCTCTGAACTCAGCCAACAGCAGCCGTCGCGGCAACATTGGAGCTGGCCTGAGCAGAACTTGCGCGCAGGGGAGCTCTGCCAAAGCGAGCCACAATCCGCTCGGCCATCTGATCGGGCGTGAGGCCCAGGCTTTCGAAGCTCTGCTGGGGGGTGGCGTGATCCACCAGGGTGTCAGGGATGCCAAGACGGAGCAGGGGCAAGTGCAGGTCTTGATCGCTGAATGACTCGAGCACCGCAGCCCCAAAGCCACCGGCAAGGGCACCCTCTTCCATCGTGACCACCCGGCCGATCCGGCGCGCCAGGGGATGAATCAGCTGCTCATCGAGGGGTCGAAGGAAACGGGCATTCACCACGCTGGCCTCAATGCCCTGCTGGGCCAGGCGATCAGCTGTGGCCATGGCGCGACTCACCATTGAGCCGTAAGCAACGATGAGGAGATCGTCGCCTTCGCGAATCTGCTCGCCGCAGCCGATGGGCAGGGGCTCCCAACCCTCTTCCATCAGCGGCACCCCCTCGCCAGGACCGCGGGGAATGCGAAGGGCGGTGGGGCCATCGTGTTGCAGACAGGTCACGAGCATGCGCTGCAGCTCAGCCTCATCGCGGGGAGCCATCACCGTGAAATTAGGCACGGCGCGGAAGTAGCTGATGTCGTACTGGCCCTGGTGGGTCGGGCCGTCAGCACCAACAATGCCGGCCCGATCCAACACGAAGGTGACGGGCAGATTCTGGATCCCTACATCGTGGATGAGCTGGTCATAGGCGCGCTGCAGGAAGGTGCTGTAAATCGCCACAACCGGCCTGAGCCCTTCGCAGGCCATTCCCGCCGCCAGGGTGACCGCATGCTGCTCGGCAATGCCCACATCAACATATTGTTCAGGAATCGCTTTCTGGAGCAGATCCAGGCCCGTGCCGGTGGCCATGGCGGCGGTGATGCCGATCACCCGGGGATCCTGCTCACACAGCTTCACCAGGGTCTGGCCAAACACCTTGCTGTAGCTGGGGGGTTTGGGGGTTTTACTCGGTCGAGCCTTACCGGTGGAAAGATCGAAGGCCGACTGGGCGTGATAGCCCACCTGGTCGGCCTCAGCGTAGGGGTAGCCCTTGCCCTTGGTGGTGACGACATGCACCAGCACAGGTCCGCCAACGCGATGGGCCGCCTGGAAGGTGCGCACCATCTCGGCCATGTCATGGCCATCAATCGGCCCCATGTAGGTGAAGCCGAGCTCTTCAAACACCGCACCGACCTTGGGCACCGCCAGTCGGCGCATGCTGCCCTTGAGGCGATTCAGTTCCGCTGGCAGCTCACCACCCATGAAGGGCAGATGCTTCATGCTCTCCTCCACGGATCCGGAGAGGAACTGCATCGGCGGGCTCAGCCGCATGCGATTGAGATAGGTGGAGAGAGCGCCGACGGGCGGTGAAATCGACATGTCGTTGTCGTTCAACACCACCACGAGCGGCGTGTGCGGCAGGTGGCCGGCGTGATTGATCGCCTCAAGAGCCATGCCACCGGTGAGGGCGCCATCGCCGATCACCGCCACACATTTGAACTGTTCACCGCGACGGTCTCGCGCGATCGCCATCCCCAAGGCCGCTGAGATTGAGGTGCTGGCATGGCCAGCGCCGAAATGGTCGAAGTCGCTCTCACAACGCTTCAGATATCCGGCCACACCGCCCTGCTGCCGCAAGGTATGGAAGTCGCCGTAGCGGCCGGTGATCAGTTTGTGGGGATAGGCCTGGTGGCCGACATCCCACACCACCCGGTCATGATCCAGGTCGAGGGTCTGGTAGAGAGCCAGCGTCAGTTCCACAACGCCAAGGCCAGGCCCCAGATGGCCACCACTGTTGGAGACCACTTCCAGGTGACGCTCACGGATCTGCCGCGCCACATCCTCCAGCTCAGCCATCGAGAGGCCATGCAGCTGATTCGGATGGGTTAATTCGCTCAGATGCATGCCCGTCCCACGGCCGATCAGGGCAATCTACGGGGCCTACGGCGGAGGCGGCGGTTGCCAGACTGACCCAATGGATCATTACCTGCCCCGCATCCTGCGCGCCCGCGTCTACGACGTGGCCCGGGAAACGCCGCTGGAGCCAGCTGCAAATCTGAGTGAACGACTCGACAACGCGATCTGGCTGAAGCGGGAAGATCTACAGCCGGTCTTTTCGTTCAAACTGCGCGGTGCCTACAACCGGATGGCCCAGCTCTCACCGGAGCAGCTCTCGCGCGGGGTGATTGCCTCCAGCGCAGGCAACCATGCTCAGGGTGTGGCCCTGAGTGCCCAGCACCTCGGCTGCCGGGCCGTGATCGTGATGCCAATCACCACCCCCGAAGTGAAGGTGGACGCGGTGCGGCGTCGGGGCGGCACGGTTGTGCTGCATGGCGAGACCTACGACGAGGCCTATGCCGAAGCCCGTCGGCGCGGCGAAGCGGAGGAGCTCTGCTTCATCCATCCCTTCGACGATCCGGAAGTGATCGCCGGGCAGGGCACGATCGGCATGGAGATCCTGCGTCAACTGCCGACGCCGCCTGATGCCATCTATGTCGCCGTCGGCGGCGGCGGACTGATCGGCGGAATCGCTGCCTACGTGAAGAGCCTCTGGCCCGATGTGGAGGTGATCGGGGTGGAACCCCACGACGCCGCAGCCATGACCCTGTCGTTGGAGGCCGGTGAACGGATTCGCCTCCCCCAGGTGGGCCTGTTCGCCGATGGCGTCGCCGTGCGGGAGGTGGGGGAGCACACCTTTGCGATCGCCCAGGAGCACGTGGACGCCATGGTGACCGTGAGCACCGATGAAATCTGTGCGGCGATCAAGGATGTGTTCGAAGACACCCGCTCGATCCTTGAACCCGCCGGTGCCCTGGCAGTGGCGGGGCTCAAGGCCGATGTGATGCGGCGGGGTTTGCGGGGACAGCAGCTGGTGGCGGTGGCCTGCGGCGCCAACATGAATTTCGATCGGCTGCGCTTCGTGGCCGAGCGCGCCGAACTGGGCGAGGAACGGGAAGCGATGCTCGCGGTGCAGATTCCGGAGCGGGCCGGCAGCCTCCGCCACCTCTGCGAGCAACTCCAGAACCGCAGCCTCACCGAATTCAGCTATCGCATGGCGGCGGGCGACACCGCCCAGATCTTCATGGGCGTGCAGGTGCAGGACCACGACGACCGCCAGGCGCTGATCGAACAGCTGCAGGAGCAGGGCTTCGGATGTCAGGACCTCAGCGACGATGAGCTGGCCAAGGTGCATCTGCGCCACATGGTGGGGGGCCGGCTGCCCCAGGGGGCCCTGGAGGCGGCAGGCCAGCACTGCCAGGAATTGCTGTACCGCTTTGAGTTCCCGGAACGACCCGGCGCCCTGATGACCTTTGTGAGCGCCTTGCACCCGGACTGGACCATCAGCATCTTCCATTACCGCAACCATGGCGCCGATGTGGGCCGGATCGTGGTCGGCGTGCTGGTGCCCGAAGCGGATCGGGACGCCTGGAACGACTTTCTGCGCGATCTCGGTTACGGGAGCTGGGAGGAAACGGGCAATCCGGCCTATGCCCTGTTCCTTGGCCATCGCCCCTGAGGCCAATGGGCGGTAGCTTGAAGCGTTGACGGCCCGGGGCATCGGGATGGCTGACGACAGCACGATCTCCCTGCCCGCCAGGCTTGAGGCGATTCTTTATCTCAAAGGGCGATCGCTCAGCCTGCGGGAACTCGCCGAACTGGCGAATCGACGTGAGCAGGAGGTGGAGGAAGCGATGGTGGCCCTGATGGCGGCCTACGCCCAACGGGACACGGCCCTGGAGATCAGCGTCAGCCAGGGCCGCTACAGCCTCCAGCTCAGAGCCGGCCTGGGAGAGCTGGTGCGCGATCTGTTGCCGGTCAATCTGTCAACGGCCACGCTGCGCACATTGGCCACGATTGCGCTGAAAAAACGGATCCTCCAGTCAGACCTGGTGGAGCTGCGCGGTTCCGGGGCTTACGACCACATCAAAGAGCTGCTCAACCAAAAGTTCATCGAACGCCAGCGCCACAGCGAAGGACGTTCTTACTGGATCAGTCTCACGGAAACATTCCACCGCACCTTTTCGGTGCTGCCCGCCACCGGTCCTGTCGACACCAGCACCGACGAAGCTGCATAGAGTCTGGGGAGATCATCAGTCATCGATGGCCTTCGAACTCGCCTCCAGCCTTCTGCAGATCCTGGCGCAGACACTCCAGATCTATTCACTGGTGTTGATTGTGCGAGTGCTGCTCAGCTGGTTCCCCAACCTCGACTGGGGGAATCCGGTGCTGAGCACGGTCAGCTCGATCACCGATCCCTACCTCAATGCCTTTCGGGGTCTGATCCCGCCGATGGGGGGTCTGGATCTCTCCGCGATCCTCGCCTTCATCGCCCTGAGCCTGATGCAACAGCTGCTGATGTCAGCCAGCTTTGCCTTCGCCAGCGGGATGGCGGCCTATTGAGCTCCTGGCCCACCTCAGCGATGGTCGCCGCTACCACGAAGGCGGCCCCTGGCGGCACGACTCGCCAATTTGGCCAGGTTGGCTTCCGCCACCTCCTCCAGGCTCAGGCCCAGTTCACTGGCCAGCTGGGCGACATACCAGAGCACATCCCCCAATTCCAGCTTGAGCTCCTCACGCACCGCCGCATCAAACACACCACCCCGATCCCGGAGCACCTTCTTCACTTTGTCGGCCACCTCGCCGGCTTCACCGCTGAGCCCCAGGGTGGGATAGATCGGATTGGCGCCAACGTCGGGATAGCGAGCCGTTGTGCGGGCGGATTGCTGGTAGGTGTTGAGGTCCATAAGCGCAACTTCCCCAAGGGATCCTGAACGCCGGAACGCGTCGCTTGCAACGGATCCCGACAGGCCTGGAGGGTAGATTCCGCAATGACTCTGGCGCCGCTGATGGCCCTCATCGATCTGACACGCCGTACCAAGATCGTGGCCACCATCGGCCCCGCCACTGAAAGCCCCGAGCGGATCCGCGAGTTGATCCAGGCCGGAGCCACCACCTTTCGACTGAATTTTTCCCACGGCGATCACAGCGAGCACGCCACCCGCATCGCCACCATTCGTCAGGTCGCCAGCGAACTGGGCCAGCACATCGGCATCCTTCAGGATTTACAAGGGCCGAAAATTCGTCTGGGGCGTTTCGCCCTTGGTCCCATCACCCTGGCCAAGGGCGATTCCTTCGCACTGACCTCGAGATCCGTCCCCTGTGATCAACAGATCGCCACGGTGACTTACGACAAGCTAGCGGCAGAAGTGAGTGCCGGGAGCCGGATTCTTCTCGACGACGGTCGGGTGGAAATGAAGGTAGAGCGCGTCGATCAGGCCGAGCAGACCCTGCATTGCACGGTGACCGTCGGCGGCGTGCTCTCCAACAACAAAGGCGTCAATTTCCCCGACGTGCAGTTGTCGGTGCGAGCTCTGACCGAAAAAGATCGAATCGATCTGGCCTTCGGTCTGCAGCAAGGGGTCGACTGGGTGGCACTGAGCTTCGTGCGCAATCCCTCCGACATGCTGGAGATCCGCGAGCTGATCCGCCAACACGGCTTCTCCACTCCGGTGGTGGCCAAGATCGAAAAATTTGAGGCGATCGATCAGATCGACGCGATCCTGCCGCTCTGCGACGGCGTCATGGTGGCCAGAGGCGACTTGGGCGTGGAAATGCCTGCGGAGGAGGTGCCGCTGCTGCAGAAAGAACTGATTCAGAAAGCGAACAGCCTCGGCATCCCGATCATCACCGCCACCCAGATGCTGGATTCCATGGCCTCCAGCCCGAGGCCAACCCGCGCCGAAGTGAGCGACGTGGCCAACGCCATCCTTGATGGCACCGATGCGGTGATGCTCTCCAATGAAACCGCGGTGGGCGATTACCCGATTGAGGCGGTGGAGACCATGGCCACGATCGCCCGGCGCATCGAACGGGATTATCCGCAACGCAGTATCGACAGCCATCTGCCCAGCACCATCCCCAATGCAATCAGCAGCGCGGTGAGCACCATCGCCAGCCAGCTGAATGCGGCGGCGATCCTGCCGCTCACCAAAAGTGGTGCCACGGCCCACAACGTGAGCAAGTTCCGCCCTGCTGCACCGATTCTGGCGATCACCAGTGAAGTGGCCGTGGCCCGGAAACTGCAGTTGGTGTGGGGCGTGACCCCGCTGGTGATCGCCCAACAAAGCAGCACCTCGGGAACCTTCACCACCGCCATGGGCGCCGCCCAGGACAAAGGCCTGCTCAAGGAAGGAGATTTGGTGATTCAGACCGCCGGCACCCTGGCGGGCGTCGCCGGCTCCACCGACCTTGTGAAAGTGGGCATCGTGAGCGCCGTGCTCGGCCAAGGCACGGGTGTGGGTCAAGGCACGGTGAGCGGCCGGGTGCGCTTGGCCCAGTGCCCTGGCGACGCCTGCAAGATCGAACAAGGGGAGATCCTCGTGGTGCATGACACCACTGCCGATGATCTCGACGCGATCCGCAACGCCGCCGCCGTGATCACCGAAGTGCCGGCGGCTACCTCCCATGCGGCCGTGATCGCCCAGCGACTCGGCACCCCCCTGATTGCCGGCGTGGCCAATGCCACCCGCCACCTACTGGAAGGCGAGGTGGTGACCCTGCAGATCAAGGACGGGCTCGTGCATCGCGGCACCAGCATCAACACAGCCCTCTGATCCGTCAGGATCGGCGTCACCAGCTAAACAATCCTGATGGCGCGCAAGCTACCGCTGAGGGACACGGTGGGCATGGCCCTCAACACCCTCCGGGCCAATCGGCTGCGCAGCCTGCTCACCATGCTGGGGATCATCATTGGCAATGCCTCGGTGATCAGCCTGGTGGGGGTGGGCCGGGGTGCCCAGAACCTGGCGGAAGACCAGCTCAGCAACCTGGGCGCCAACGTGTTGTTTGTGGTGCCAGGCAACAACGACACCCGGCGGCAGGGGGTGGCGTTCCCGAAGACCCTGGTGCTCGAAGACGCGGAAGCGATTGAAGCCCAGGTACCCAGCGTGCGCCGGGTCGCCCCCCAGATCAGCAGCAGCAACGTGGTGCAGGTGGGATCGCGCAGCGCCACGAGCTCCATTTCCGGCGTCACGCCTGAGTTTCTGCCTGTGCGCAGTTTTGAAGTCGCCCAAGGTCGCTTCCTGTCTGAACAGGATCTTCAGGCAGCTCGCAGTGTGGTGGTGATCGGGCCCGATCTCAAAGACAAGCTGTTTCCCAGTGGGTCCGCCATCGGCCAGACGCTGCGCATTCGCAACCAGAGCTTTGAGGTGATCGGTGTGATGGCACCGAAAGGGGCCGTGTTCGGCAGCAATCAAGACGAAAATGCTTACATCCCCCTCACAACGATGGTGAGCCGGCTCACGGGCCGCGATCCCACCTATGGCGTCAGCCTCAGCTTCATCAGTGCTGAAGCCAACGACGAAGCAAGCACCGGTGCCGCCAAATTCCAGATCACCAATCTGTTGCGCCAGCGGCATCGGATCCTCCGGGAGGATGACTTCGCCGTGCGTTCACAGAAAGATGCCCTCACGATTGTGAGCACCATCACCGGCGGCCTGACCCTGATGCTCGGCGCGATCGGCGGGGTCTCCCTTCTGGTGGGAGGCATCGGCATCATGAACATCATGCTGGTGTCGGTGAGTGAGCGCACCGAGGAGATCGGCCTGCGCAAAGCCCTTGGCGCCCGTCGTGCCGATGTGTTGTCGCAATTTCTGGTGGAATCGCTCGTGCTCGCCAGCCTCGGTGGCCTGGTGGGCACCGCGGTGGGGCTCGGCAGCGTTGCCGCCGTTGCTGCCCTCACGCCCCTGCCGGCGAGCATCGGCGCCAGCACCGTGTTGATCACGGTGTCACTGTCGGGCTCGATCGGCCTCTTTTTCGGGGTGGTGCCGGCCCGTCGTGCCGCCCGCCTCGATCCGATCGTGGCCCTGCGCAGCCTCTGAAGCCAGCGATCAAGCGGTGGTGACACCTACAGTCATCGGATCGAACGGTCACCCATGAACCAGCGCTGGCGCCAAATCGCACTCTGGATTCTTCCCATCGGCGTCGCGCTTCTGCTCGGCTGGCAGCTGCTCGGCCAGGGTGGTCTGCAGGCGCTCCGGCCGGGGGGACCCACTGTGGCACCGCGGAATACCGCCGTGGCGCGCATGAGCTACGGCCGTTTCCTTGACTATGTGGAATCCGGCCGCGTCACCGCTGTCGACATCTACGACGGTGGCCGCAATGCGGTGGTGGAGGCGGTGGATCCTGACCTCGACAATCGCGTGCAGCGCCTGCGTGTGGATCTGCCTGGCCTGGCGCCCGAACTGATCAACACTCTCAAACAGGAGGGCATCAGCTTTGACATTCACCCGCCCCGCACGACACCGCCAGCTCTGGGCATTCTCGGCAACCTGCTCTTCCCCCTCCTGCTGATCGGCTCCCTGATCTTTCTGGCGCGTCGATCCAGCGGCATGCCCGGTGGTCCTGGCCAGGCGATGCAGTTCGGCAAAACCAAGGCTCGCTTCGCCATGGAGGCGGAAACCGGCGTGAAATTTGACGACGTAGCCGGAGTCGCCGAAGCGAAGCAAGACCTTCAGGAGGTGGTGACCTTCCTGAAACAACCGGAGCGTTTCACCTCGGTGGGTGCCCAGATCCCTAAAGGTGTGCTGTTGGTGGGTCCTCCCGGAACTGGCAAGACCCTCCTGGCCAAAGCGATCGCCGGCGAAGCCGGCGTGCCCTTCTTCTCCCTCTCCGGTTCGGAGTTCGTGGAGATGTTTGTGGGCGTCGGTGCTAGCCGTGTTCGCGACCTGTTCAAACGCGCCAAGGAAAACAGCCCCTGCCTGATCTTCATCGACGAAATCGATGCGGTGGGACGGCAACGCGGTGCCGGAATCGGTGGCGGTAACGATGAGCGCGAGCAAACCCTCAACCAGCTCCTCACGGAGATGGATGGCTTCGAAGGCAATAGCGGCATCATCATCATCGCGGCCACCAACCGCCCCGATGTGCTCGATTCGGCGCTGATGCGACCAGGGCGTTTCGACCGTCAGGTCACGGTGGATGCACCTGACATCAAGGGCCGACTGTCGATCCTTGAAGTGCATGCGCGCAACAAAAAACTCGACTCCGAGCTTTCCCTCGACAGCATTGCGCGTCGCACCCCCGGGTTCACCGGCGCCGATCTCGCCAATCTGCTTAACGAGGCGGCGATCCTCACAGCCCGGCGCCGGAAGGAGGCGATCGGGTTAGCCGAAATCGACGATGCCGTGGATCGGATCATCGCCGGCATGGAAGGTCAGCCCCTCACCGACGGACGTAGCAAGCGCTTGATTGCCTATCACGAGGTGGGCCATGCCCTCGTGGGCACCCTGGTCAAGGACCACGACCCGGTGCAGAAAGTCACCCTGATTCCCCGGGGTCAGGCCCAGGGCCTGACCTGGTTCTCCCCCGATGAGGAGCAGATGCTGGTGTCACGAGCCCAGCTCAAGGCGCGGATCATGGGCGCCCTCGGTGGACGAGCCGCTGAAGACGTGGTGTTCGGCCACCAAGAGGTCACCACCGGTGCTGGCGGAGACATTCAGCAGGTGGCCTCGATGGCCCGTCAGATGGTGACCCGCTTCGGCATGAGTGACCTTGGACCGATGTCCCTCGAGGGGGGCAGTCAAGAAGTGTTCCTTGGTCGTGACCTGATGACCCGCAGCGACGTGTCCGATGCGATCTCACGTCAGATCGACGAACAGGTTCGGGCCATCGTGAAGCGCTGCTACGAGGAAACCGTGACCCTGGTGCAGGCCAACCGCGACCTGATGGATCGCCTGGTGGAACGCCTGATCGAGATCGAGACCATGGACGGCGACGAATTTCGCGCCATGGTTGCCACAGCGACAACGATTCCCGAGAAAGAGCGATTTTCACCTGTCCTTAACCCTTGAGCCGGGTCGCGACCCCCTTTTGTTCCTAAGTTGACGTGGATTGATACCTCAGCATGAAAGACGATGGGACCCGCTCTCCCATGGAGGGTTTCAGCAGCTTTCGCGGCGACAACTGGAGCCCTCAGCGCCTGATTTTCCATCAGAACCTGGAACAATTTGCCGAGCGCGTCGGCTTAATCGTGGGGCTACAAGCCAACGGCAAAATTGATCAGGACGCGGCCTACGATGAAATCAAATCCCTGTGGGCAGAATTAAAGGAAAGCAAAAAAGACCTCCTGAAATAGAAGGTCTTAAGATCAATACTCTGGTTTTATACCGAAATTCAGTGAGCTTGGCTAAACCGAGTGGACCGGCCTGCGATCAATCACAGAATCAATCAATCCATAGCTCACCGCATCTTGCGGTGACATGAAAAAGTCACGGTCGGTATCCTCCTGAATTTTCTCCAGTGGTTGACCGGAACGCTCAGCGAGCTCACGGTTGAGCTTGTCCTTGAGGAAGAGAATCTCATCGGCCTGGATGCGGATGTCACTGGCCTGCCCCCGAGCCCCACCGAGGGGCTGGTGAATCATGATGCGTGAATGCTGCAGACTGCTGCGCTTGCCCTTGGCTCCGGCACAGAGGAGAAAGGCGCCCATGCTGGCCGCAAGACCGACGCAGACCGTATGAACGTCGGGTTTGATGTGTTGCATCGTGTCAAAAATCCCGAGCCCGTCATACACGGATCCTCCAGGAGAGTTGATATAGAGATAGATGTCCTTGTCAGGATCTTCCGCTTCAAGGAAAAGCAGTTGAGCCACAATGCGATTGGCCGAATCGCTGGTGACAGGCTCACCGAGAAAAACAATCCGCTCCCTCAGAAGACGGGAATAAATATCAAAGGCCCTTTCTCCCCGGCCCGATTCCTCGATCACGATCGGGATCATGCTGCTCCAGCGTCGGATCCACTGATCTTAACGGCGCCATCAGCGACGCTAAGGTCGTTGGCATCTTCTTTCCGTGCCAACGTTGGCTGAGCATCAGACCATTGCTGACAGCAAGCGCGCCTTTCACACCGCCTTCCCGTTTGTAATTCCGCCGCTGTACCGGCGCACGGCCGACGAGCTTCTTGTGGAGCTGCACTTGCTCAGCCATCAGCAGCAGTTTCAGGTGGATGCCCTGTTTGCCGTGGGCTTGCGTCAGGTCTTTCGCGCCTTCACCCGCGGCTACAAACCGGAGCAGCACCTGGCCTCTCTGTTTGAAGCCCTCTGCAGCAGCACCGGATTCCAGGCCGGCGAGTTGGAAAGCCTGGCCGATCAGAGCGAAGCCGCCGTGCGTGGCCATTCCATTGAGGAAGTGCGCCATTGGCTCGAACATGGAGGCGATGGCGCCCCGGCTCCTCTCGCCTCCGTGCTGCAACGGGCCGATAGCAGCAGCTTCCACTATTCACGCCTGATGGCTGTGGGTCTGCTCAGCCTTTTGTCGGAAGCCCAGGGTGATCAAGCCGACCCGGAGCAGCTGCGCAAACTGGCCCATGAGTTGAGCGGACCGCTCGGGTTTGCCCAAACCAGAGTTGAAAAAGATCTCGGTCTTTACGCCAGCAACCTTGAGAAAATGGCCCAGGCGGTGGAACTAATGGAGGAGACCTTGGCGGCGGAACGCCGCAAACGGGAACGACAGCAACAGGAGGCTGCAAGCAGCTGAGGCTCAGGAACCAAAACTGAGTCGACCGTCACAGCGCAGCCAGTCCGTTCCCATCGTTCATCCCGGGAGTGGTCTGAGTTCAAGGGAGAGCATGCCAGCGTCGCGCACCACCTTGGGCCAACGGCCAGGAAGCAGCTGCAACGCCTGCAGTTGCTTCGGCCGGGCCTGCATCTGAAGCCCCTGGCCAGGTGTCATCGAGGCCGCCATGCGCCAGGGGGAGTCGGCAGGTGGCCGCCCCAGACCGATGCTGAGCAGCGCCGGAGCAGGCTGGCCTTTTCTCGCGATCCATCGCCAACCTCCCACCAATGGGCTCCCAGGCCGCTGAGGATCTTCGAACAGCACCTCGCCCGGTGGGGTGTCGGGCTGGGCGGCGAGGCCCCGCTCGATCAAACGACTCTCAATGCGTTCGAGGCTGCGGCGCCAGCGGGTCTCATCCCCCGGAAAAGGAATCTGGATCTCCAGACCGGCCTGAAACGGCCCCTTCGCCTGCTCGATCAATTGCAGGGCAAAAGGTCGGCTCGACAATGTGGTGCGAGCCTTCTGATCGATGCCGTAGTCCTTCTCCAGCGGGGTCTGAATGATCCGCCTTGACAACAAAGCACCGAGCACATCGGCCAGTTGAGGTCCGCGCAGACTCAACAGGGTCTGGGCCGGCAGCGGCTCAGGTTGGGGCCTGGAATCCGCACGGTCCGCCTTGAATGTGGCGGGTGCTGCCGCAAGGGGACGACGACCCACCACCCCCTGCCAACGCAAGGCACGCCCCTGAAGTTCAAGCGACAGACAACCATGGCTGGCCCGTTGCAAGAGGGGCGCGAGAGTGCCACTGACTGAGGCCAGACCGTCGGACGACCAGACCACCGCGGGCCCCTGCTGGAAACGACTGAGGCAGTTCCTCTGCAGTGGCGACGTTGCCTGCGAAGCCCCAGCAGCCTTGAGACGCTGTAGCAGTTGCTGACGATGCAAGGGATCGGCAGCGGTGGCAAGAACCCCCTGAACCGGGGTAAGCATCAGACCCGAGCGATCGGCCCCAGGCAGCAGGGTGGCGGGAAGCACGAGATAGGCCTCCCCATCCGTGCTCCACGCCTGCCACCAGATCGCTGAACCCTGGCGATTCCAGAGTTCCTTCGCCCTGCGCAGGCCGAGCCTCTGGGTCCAGAGCTCGGGCACGGGACGGCCGGGGTCACCGCGGAAACCCTGCAGCAACTGAGTGGCGGCCATCAGGCGACTAAGGCCCGCCTCTTGGGATGTCACCACACGATGACTCGATGCGGAGTGAAGCCACACCCCCAAAGCGCCACTGCAGGTGAGCAACACGACCCCTCCAATCGTGAAGGGACGGGCGAACAGCTGGTGCTTCAGCCTTTCCGCGCAGTGCCTCGCCGCCGCCGCCGATCGCGCCATTCAATGGTGGAGAGATAGATCACGGCCACGCTCACGAACACGAGCAGCGCAGCCGCAGTAAGAGCCAACGCCTGACCCAAACCGGGATTGAGCAAAAACTCCTGCACCTCAGAAGTTCAGGGTGCCGTCGCCGTTACGTCCCCACACCACCATGGCGATGGAAAAACTGAACACGGCGGCCAGGGAGGCCCAGGCAAGGGTGAACAGCATGGAGGTGCAAGCGAATGCTGAGACTTTAACGAGGCCCACGCCCGGATTCGCCAGCGCACCTGATTGCTCCCCATGACCGTTACACCCACAGGCACAGCCACCGTTCTGGACCGCGTGACCAGCCGAAGCGAGTACCCCCAGGCGCGGGTGATCGTGCTCGACGACGACGTCAACACCTTTCAACACGTGGTGGATTGCCTGTGTCGGATCATTCCAGGGATGGGCTCCGAGCGTGCCTGGGACCTGGCTCACCGCATCGATGGCGAAGGGGCTGCTGATGTGTGGTCTGGCCCACTGGAGCAGGCCGAGCTGTACCACCAGCAGCTGAGCGCCGAGGGACTGACAATGGCACCACTCGAGCGCTGCTGAGGAGCGGAGCCAGCCATGACCGCAGCCACCACAGAGCCGGAGGCACTCCGCCCCAGCCAACGCCTTGGCTGGATCGACCTGATGCGCCTGAGCCTGTTTCAGGCCTGTCTGGGCACCCTGGCGGTGGTCTTCACCGGCATGTTCAACCGGATCCTGATCACAGAACTGGCCTTTCCAGCCCTCCTCGCCGGCGGCGGCCTGGCCTTTGAGCAACTGGTGTCACCCTCACGGGTGCTGTTTGGCCATCTCAGTGATTCCAGGCCCTGGTGCGGTGCGCACCGCACCCCCTACATCCTGGTGGGGGCCATCGGCATCTGCCTGCTGGCAGCGCTGAGCGTGCCGATCAGTTTTGCCGTGCGCGAAGCGATCACCAGCGGCTCTGGCGCCCTTGGCACCGCCGGTGTGCTGGCCTTCTGCGGCTTGTTCGCCGCCTACGGACTGTGCACCTCCCTGGCGAGCACCTCCTATCTGGCCCTGGTGATCGATCGCTCCAGCGAAGAGGAGCGCCCCCGCTGCATCGGCATCATCTGGGCGATGCTCACGGTGGGGATTGTGGTGGGCGCCATCGTCATCAGCGTGGCGACCCGTTCTATGGATGGAATCGAATCTCCCGAGCTCCTGCAACCGCTGCTGCAGAGCTTCATGCAGCGGGTGGCCCTGGCGGTGCTGCTGCTGACACTGGTGGCGATCCTGGGCATGGAGCGCCGCCGCGGCAGAGCTGGAGAAACGCCGATGCAAGACCTGGTGACCCTGAACGATGCCTGGGCTGTGATCACTTCCAGCCGGCAGATTCTGGTGTTCTTCGGGTTTCTGGTGCTCTACACCCTCGGACTCTTCCTCCAGGATCCGATCCTCGAAAGCTTCGCCGCCGAAGTGTTCGGGATGCCGATCTCGAAAACGACGCTGCTCAATGCCTATTGGGGGTCGGGAACCCTGGTCGGCCTGCTGTTCGCCGGTCTGTGGTTCACCCCGAAGGTGGGGAAGTTGGCCACCGCCCGGATCGGTTGCTGGCTGGTGGTGGTGTCTCTGGCGCTGTTGGTGCTCACCGGCTGGTTGGAGGCGATGCGCTTCCTTCCAGCGGTGATGGTGCTGTTCGGGCTGGCGGCAGGCATCGGCACCAACAGCGCCCTCACGTTGATGCTCGATCTCACGCTGCCGGCCATGGCCGGCACCTTCGTGGGGATCTGGGGCCTTGCCCAGGCGCTGTCTCGCGCCCTGGGCAAGGTGGGCGGCGGTGGCCTTCTCGATCTGGGTCGGCGCCTGTTCCCGAATCAGGGACCCTTCAGCGGCTTTGCCCTGGTGTTCGGTGTCGAAATCCTTGTGATGATCGCTGCCGCCCTGGTGCTCAATCACCTCAGCGTTCGGCAGTTCCGCGCGGCAACGTCCCAGCGGCTTGAGACGGTGCTCCTGGCGGAGATCGAAGGCTGAGGGCCTTCGTGTCGCCTCAGGCGGCAGGTTGGCGGCTGGATCGGGCGAGCCGAAGCATCACCGAAGTCCTCAGCCGATCGGTCTGGGCATCCAGCACATAGCGGAGGATCCGTCCTGGCGAAAAGGCCAGACCCCGCACCTCATGCCCGTGCACCTCAGCCGTGAGCACCCGCACCTCGACGCCGCAACGCTCCGCCAACGGCCCGGAGACCTGGTGGCGCAGGGCATCCACTGACTTGAGCATCACGCCGAAAGGAGACCTGCCTTTGTCGTAGCCAGAGCCGCTAATTTCGACCAGTCGCAGCGCAAGGTGCCGCCGCTTGGGCCGTCTGGTGATCACCCACAGCACCTACGTGGAGGGCCTGATCGACTGGCTCAAACCCCTGGCTGGGGATCCGAGGATTCAAACAATCACCCCGGCCGTGATCCGTCGCGTGCGGGGTCGCGCCCCCGGACTGCTGCTCAGGGTGTCGACGCCAATCCGCGGTGGACACAAACTGGTAGCCCGCCGGGGCAGCAGTGTCCAGGAGGTGTTCGTGGTCACCGATCTGAGTGCGGAGGAGCTGGGCGATCGGATCGCGCGCTGTCGCCCTGCCTGAACACGGGCCTTGGAGCGAAGGGGGTGAACCGCCGTGCCGTGCAAGCCCCAGTGATCGACCTGGATGAACCAGAAGGGGTAACAAAGTGGGGATTCGTTTCCGGCTGCTTGGCCGGTCTACGGCACCGTCACGACAGTCGCCCCAAGTCGACAGAGAGTCAGATCAGAGCACTAGAGAAAGGCTGTCACCAACACGGCAGTCCGCCGTCAATCTAAGGGCAGAGGCCAGATCGAACGGATCGCACCACGCAGTTCCCGTGCTTCGTGAAACCGCCCTTCACCATCCGTCTGCTCCAGAAGCACCGTGACATGCCCGAGCTTGCGGCCAGGGCTCTCCTCAGCCTTGCCGTACCAGTGCAGGTGAAAGCGCGGGTCGGCCTTCAGGGCCTGAAGTCGTTGCTCCAGGGGGGTCGCCTGATCGGCATCCAGGCCGAGCAGATTCACCATCAGCGCCCCCTGACAGAGCAGGTCAGGATCGGGCACCGGCAGTCCCGCCGTGATGCAGAGCTGCTGGTCGAACTGGCTACTACTGCAGGCTTCAATCGAAAAATGACCGGAGTTGTGGGTGCGCGGTGCGATCTCGTTCACCAGCAGTCCCTGGGGGCCGTAGAAGAACTCCAGGGCCATCACCCCCACATAGTTGAGCTTGGTGAGCAGGGATGCGGCCATGTTGTAGGCCGTGGCCTCCACCAACTGCTCCACCGGAGCTGGAGCCAACACCCAGTCGCACACCTGCTGGTTCTGGTGGGTCTCCACCAGGGGCAGGCTGCGAACCCTTCCCTTGCCATCACGGCTCACCACCAGCGCCAGTTCCCGCTCATACGCCACCCAGGATTCGAGCAGCCAAGCGCCTGGATCCACGGTCCGGAGCAGGTGGGCCAGGTCTTCGATCGACTGGAGAATGCGGGTTCCCTTGCCGTCGTAACCACCGCGGGCCGCCTTCGCCATCACCGGAAACACCCAGCCCTTCGGCAGGGAAGGAGCGCCAGGGTCGATCGACCGGAGCGGCACCCAGGCCGGACCTGGAATCGCCAGGTCATCAAGCAATTGACGCTGCTCCAGCTTGTCGACCAGAGGTTTCAGACTGGCCAACGTGGGCCGGAAACGCACACCCTGCCGCTCCAGCGGCATGAGCGCGTCGAGATCAATCCATTCATTCTCGAACGTCACGCCCTGGCAACCGGCCACCAGCTCCTGGCTGGCGCCGGCATCGAGGGGGTTCGCCTCCACCAGCCGACTCGCCAACGCCGCCGCCGGGTCCTCCCGGGAGCTGCACTGCACCGCCAGGGCCACGCCGCGCTCATGCGCCGCTTCAGCGAGCATCTGGGCCAGCTGCCCGCCTCCGATCACCCCGATGGTGTCGGTGGCCAGCTCCCTCGGGGTGGTGGTCATCGCTGGCGGGCCAGGCACTGCCCGAAGAATGCCATTCCACGCTGCATCGCGCTGCCTCAGGTCAGATCAGGGCCTCGCCTCAGATCAGGCCCCGGTCGCCGGCAAAAGCCAGGCGCACCAGCGTGAGCAGCATCACCAGCAGAAACAGAGCCAGACCCACGGTGCAGGCATAGCTGATCTCCAATTCGGCAAAGGCCTGGTCGTAGACGAAATAGACCAGGGTGCGGGTTGAATCAGCAGGCCCCCCCTGGGTCATCAGGAACACCTCCTCGAACACCTTGGTTGCCGCAATGGCGGAGATCACCGACACCAGGGTGATGTAGGGGCGCAGAAGGGGCAGTGTGATGTCGACATGCTGGCGCCACCCCTCGCTCCCATCCAGCTCGGCCGCCTCGTAAAGCTCGCCAGGGATGCCCTGGAGCCCCGCGAGAAAAATCACCATGTAGTAACCGAGGCCTTTCCAGAGAGTCACCAGCATCACCGAGGGCAAGGCCAGCAGAGGGTTGGTGAGAAAGCCGATCGGCTCGAAACCGGCACCGATCAACACCGACAGCCAGCCGTTGATCAATCCGTTCTCGGCATAAAGCCAGCGGAAGGCGATCGCAGCCACCACGATCGACACCAGCACCGGGGTGTAGAAGGCCGCCCGCAGCCCATGCATGCCTGGCAGGCTTCGGTTGACCAAAACCGCGAGGGCGAGGGAGCCGAGCACAATCGGTGGCACGATCCCGACTAGATACAGCAGGGTGGTGGCCAACACCCGATAAAACATCGGATCCAGGCTGAGCCGTCGCAGGTTGGCTAGGCCAACGAAGCGCAGCGGTTCACTCACATCCAAGCCGGTCTGGGTGAAGGTCATCACCAGGGCCATCAGAGCTGGAATCAACACCGACAACCCGAGCAGGATCAAGGCCGGTGTCAAAAAGGCCCAGGCGGTGAGGGTCTGGCGGGAGCGGGCGATGCGGGGCCGGAACACGTCACGTGATCGAACGCTTGGCGGGAGCGTAGGCGGAGTCCAGCAACGGACCGGCAGAGTGGGGTCATGAACAGGCCCCAGACAGCAGCACCCAGCGCCGAACCCTCCCACCCGGGACTGAGACGCATCCCGGTGGCGCTTGAGCAGCAGCCCTACGCGGTGATGATCGAAGCGGGCGGCCTCGATCATCTGGGGCAGCGCCTGAGCGATGCGGGGGTCCGCTCCGGTCGCAAGGTGCTGATCGTGAGCAATCCCGACGTGGCCAAGCCCTATGGCGAGCGCTGCCTCACCTCACTGCGACAGGCGGGCTTCGACGCCAACCTGCTGGTGCTTGAGGCGGGAGAAGATCGCAAGACCCTGGCCAGCATCAGCCTCATTCACGATGCGGCTTTCGCCCAACGGCTGGAGCGCAGTTCCCTGATGGTGGCTCTGGGCGGCGGCGTGGTGGGCGACATGACCGGCTTTGCCGCTGCCACCTGGCTGCGGGGCATCGGGGTGGCGCAGGTGCCCACCACCCTGCTGGCCATGGTGGATGCCTCCATTGGTGGCAAAACCGGGGTGAACCACCCCGGCGGCAAGAACCTGATCGGCGCCTTCCACCAGCCCCAGCTGGTGCTGATCGATCCAGACACCCTCGCCACCCTGCCGGAGCGTGAATTCCGTGCCGGCATGGCAGAAGTGATCAAGTACGGCGTGATCGGCGATGCGGAGTTGTTCAGGGAACTGGAGGCCGCCGGGGAGCGGCTCGCCTCGATGCGCACACTGCCGGCCGAACTGCTCCAGCGCATCCTGGAGCGCTCCGCTGCCGCCAAAGCCCGCGTGGTGGCGGCTGATGAACGGGAGGGCGGCCTGCGGGCGATCCTCAACTACGGCCACACCCTCGGCCACGTGGTGGAAACGCTCTGTGGCTACGGCACCTATCTGCACGGCGAAGCCGTGGCGATCGGCATGGTCGCCGCCGGCGAATTGGCCCTGGAGCTGGAGCTATGGAACGCTGAGGATCAAGCCCGCCAGCGGGCGGTGATCGCCGCCGCCGGACTGCCCGGCCGCTGGCCGGAACTCGACAGCACAGCCGTGCTGGAGTGCCTGCAGGGCGACAAGAAGGTGCGCGACGGTTGCGTGCGCTTCGTGCTGCCCACCAGCCTCGGCAGCGTGGAGATCCGCAGCGACGTGAGCGGCGCGCAGGTGGTTGCCGCGCTGGCACGCTGCCACGACTAGCGCCCCGTTCAAACCAGCGGCGGTTCCTGCAGAAAGAACAGAGCCGATGCATCGCTGTTGGCTCCCTCGAGGCTGCGACTGAAGGCGATCCAGCGAAAATCACCGAGGGTGTGGGGATCCACCAGGCGCAGCAGCGCTTCGCGGCGCGCCAGCAAAGCCTCCAGGCTCACTCCGCTCTGTTGCTGCAACCCATGCAGTCGCTGCGCCAGACCGAGCGCCAACAAGGCTTCGCCCTGACGGCGCTGGCCCAGGAGCTGCCAACCGGCGGCCAACGCCGCCTGCTCCAGAGTCTCCAGGCAGAGATGGGCCGTGAGATCCCAGCAACCCGGTTCCTGCAGCGGATCGGGGCTGGCCCGCTGCTGCCGGTAGGCCATCAGGGTGCCGCTGCTGCGCTGGGGGGCGTAATAACGCCAGGCCTCAAGGGCGTAATCGATCACCAACAGCACACCGGACTCCAGGGCTGCGGCTGCAGCCCGCAACCAGGGACCCTGCTCGGGATGGAGCTCCGTGCACCAGCCGGGGTCGCGCTGAGGACCAGGCGGCAGCAGCCCGAGGGGCTCAAGCTGGGCGAGCTCCACGGGCTCCAGAGGCTCGCCGGGCTCAAGTCGCAGCGAGGGCTCGGCTCCCGGCACCTGCTGGAGGGCCACCTGCTGACGGCGCCAGAGGGCGCCATCCCACACGATCCGCTCCACCGCCAGGGCATCGAGCACCTCATGGGCCAGCACCACCCCCCGCACGGGCTGGGCTGCCAGCTCTTCAACGCTCAGCCACTGGCAGGGGAGGGGGCACTGGCGCAGGCGCAAGCGCTGCCGCTCGGCCATGCCGGCATTGGGTTCGAGCAGCAGCAATGTGGTGCGCGCCGCCAGCTCGGGCCAGCCGACGGCCAGCTCCTGGGCCAGATCCCAAGCGAAATCGCCTTCACCTGGGCCGGCTTCCACCAGGGCCAGGGGCTGATCGACCGGTTGCTGCTGCAGCCACTGGGCGATCTGGGGCGCCAGGAGGGCAGCGAAATCAGGGCCCAGCGACGGGGAGGTAGCGAAATCGCCGCGGGGGCCCACCAGCAGACGGCCGCTGCCATAGGCCCCATGCTCGGGGTGATGGAGCGCCAGTTTCATGAACTGCCGAAAGGGAATGGAGCCGCCATTCGCAGCCAGTGCGGCGATCATCCAGGCGGGGCAGGCAGCACCAGAAGCGTCCATTGGAGAGAATGCCGTTCACTGCATCAAGGCCATGGGAGCACAACAGCGCTTGCGCACGTTGGTGATCGGGATCGCGCTGACGTGCCTGCTGATCGGTGGAGCTCCCGCAGAAGCGAGTGACAACCCGGAGCTCCTTCCCGACCATGCCACTCCGGTGATCGATCTGGCCCGAGCCTTCAGCGACCAGCAGCGGGCCGATCTCGAAACCAGCCTCGATGACTTCGAGCAACGCAGCGGCTGGAAATTGCGGGTGCTCACGCAATACGAACGAACGCCCGGACTGGCGGTGAAGTCCTTCTGGGGACTGGATGAACGCAGTCTGCTGCTGGTGGCCGATCCCCGTGGCGGCAACCTGCTCAACTTCAACGTGGGGGATGCGTTCTTCGCCCTGATGCCGCGCACCTGGTGGGTGGAACTGCAAACCCGCTACGGCAATCAGTATTACGTGCGAGACAACGGCGAAGATGGCGCCATTCTGGCCGCGATTGGAGCCGTGGAACTGTGTCTCGATCGCGGCGGCTGCCAGGTGGTTCCCGGTCTGCCAGTGGAACAGTGGCTCTGGACGCTCACAACAGCCGTGCTCGGCGGTTTGATCGCCGGATTCGCCGCCTATCCGCGCAAGGAGGGTGAGGTCATCTCCTGGTCGTGGTTGCTGTTGCTCTCTCCGCTCTGGGTGATGCTGTTTGGTGTGTTCGGCATCGCTCCGGTGATCACCCGAACTCAGGAGCTGCTACCGCTCCTGCGCAATGGCCTGGGATTCCTAGGAGGGGCAGTCGCGGCCTATCTGATTGCCGGAGCCACCGTGGGCCGCACCCGTCAAAGCAGTGGCGAGGCCTGAGGACTCAGGCTCCCGCTGATTAGGAGTCAACGCCTCCAATCAGAGGCCGCAGAGCACGGTGGGGCCGGTGCAGACCGGTCGGCGCACGCCCACGCCTTGCTGTTGTTCGGCTGGCTCACGGCGGCTGAGCAACTCACGACGCCGATCGCGAATCTGACGCAGCTGGGCAAGGCTGACGTTGTAGAAGCCACGCAACTGGGTGAAGCGCTTCACGGGCTGGCCGTAGAAGCTGACACCGCGCAGGGTGGGGAAGGAGGCCCATTCCGGGGCCAGAAGGGCAGCGAGTTTCGGGCTCATCACACCGGTGTCGGTGAGGCCCATCGCTTTACGGCGTTGCACCAGAAAAAGGGCACCTTGATCCTGAGCTTCTGGACCGAATCCCTGCACGCCGATGCTGCGCTTGACCAGATCCCAGGTGAAAGGCATGAACTGATACGCCCCAGCGGCAGCGCTGGCATAGCGAGAGGATCGAATCACGCGATTGGGATGGCGATCAAGCGATGCCATCAGACCGCCACCGAACATGACGCGGTAACCAAGGTCACGCCCACCTTTCCAGGTGCCCTCAGCAAAACGGATCGTATTCAGCAGGGCGCGGCGCTCAGGCGTGATGATGTAAGGAAGGGCTGAGGCTTTGGGCTCCTCGGGCAGAGTGACCGAAAGGGATCTAGCCGAAGACTCAACGGAAGGGAAGGGAACGGCAGCAGCCTGAGCAGAAGGCTGCATCGAAACAACGGGTAAACCTGCGACGGCCGCTGCAAGAACACGACAGACGGACGGAGCGAGGGAAACCATAAAAGCGTTCTGTGAAGGACTCTGCCGAAGCAGAAAAGATCGAACCAGAAGCGGATGGAACGATCGATGAACGTTGCCATCGATACGAAATCAATGACGAACAATTCAGGACTGAAACCTCAGTCAGCGGAACTCTGTCGAACGCACCCTCGCGACCCAAGCATCAACGTGCCAGTCACACTTCCGTCCATGGCGTGTTCCTTGGTCATGAATCTGTCAAGAACCAGTGAAAAACCTCCTCACGATTGAGCCCCAATCCGAAAGCGGAAAAGGATCAAAAGTTCTGATCGGAACAGGCCGCATCCGTCGCCGCGATGTGCACGATGGCTCGTGCCGCCTCCAACGCCCCGTCCTTGGGCAGGGCTGCTGCGCTGGGAGCGTGCAGGGGTTGATCCAGTTGCCAGTCGCCACACTCCAGCTGATCACGACGGAGCAGACGGTGGTGTCCATGCAGGCGCAGCCCATTGATCAAGGCGGCGGCCTCAGCAAAGCCAGAGCGTTCCACCACATGCAGGCCACATCCGGCACTGAGGGCTTCACAGAAGCTGCTGTAGCCCGGCTTTCCGAGGTGGCGCTCGCAATGCTTGAGCACATCCAAGGGCCGCACACCAGCGGGCAGAAGCAGCACATTGCCGCAAGCCTCGAGCGCGCGGCAGTGCTCCGGCTCAGCAGGGGCGCTGAGCAGAAAGCGGTGGGTCGGCCAGCGCCTGAACAGCTCAGGGTTCAACGCCAGGCCAAGGCCACCGAAACCCACAAACACCGTGGCACGAGGGTCAGCAGCGAGGGTCTCCTGCAGAGCGGCTGGCAAGGGTCGGCTGGGCGGCACCGTCAGCCCCACCGATCGCTCCGGCAGCCCCCAGGGCATGGCCAGGGAAAAAGGGCAGCGAAGGAGCAGGGTTCCCTGCCCGTAGGCCGCAGCTGCAGTCTCGGCATGGCCTGCGAACTCATTGCCCAGAGGGGCATAGATCTCGTCCCAACCGAAATTGGCCATCCAGATCAGGGGAGCGCCAAGGCGTTGCGCCAGCGCGGCCGCGGCAGGGGGCACATCCCCCACCACCAGCACCGGCTCCCCCTGGCTGGCGAGCCAGGCCGACTCGGCATCCAGCTGCTGCGGCAGCTCCTGCTCGAGTCGCTGGAGCGCGGCGAGAGTGGCGGCGGGATCGGTGCCAAGCGCATCCGACTGCACCATGCCCACGTCCCAGCGCAGGCGCCGCTGCTCCACGGGGAGCCCCATCAACACCAGGCGCAGGAAGGCGGGATCCACAGCGGAACTGAGCACCAACCGCGCCGTGGGTGCGAGGCAATGCAGGGCCGACAACACAGCGGCCTGGCGGGCCGCATGCCCGAAGCCATGACTGCTAAGGCAGACATAGATCAACATGGCGTCACCTCCTGATGGCGCGGATGCTCCGACCGCTGCCACAGGGTTTCCGCATAAACCAGCCGGCCTTCAGGCGCATACCAGCGATGGCTGGCATGGGTCAGTTGCAGGCCGTGGAATTCCACCCAGGCCCAATGGATCAAGTCACGACCGGCCGCGTCCTGTCCGCAGCGGGGAACACAGGCGGCGTTGAGATAGGCCGTGCCATAACGATCCATCAGAAAGGTGCTGCGCTCTCCCTGGCCGCGCTTGAGGCGGTGATGCATGTGGCCGAACACCACCAGGGGCAGGAGGCGTGTGCTGCGGATGCGCTCCAGAGCCAACGCAAGATCCTGATCGCCCCAATCGATGGCTGGCCGCTTCCAGTCTCGACCGCAAAGGCTGGACACGTCGGAGCCCAGACCGCTCGGACCCACATGGGCCAGCACCACCAAAGGCTGATCCAGGGGAGCGCGGGCGGCGGCCTCCACCAGGCGCGTCGCCGACTCCTCCAGCTTCAGCGGCCCATACACAGCGGTGATGGCTCTCGACAGGTGATAGCCCCCGCCGGCACTGCCGGGGCGTGCTCCCAGCACCGAAACGGCTGGCACTGCCGCAGCGTCCCGGTCCCAACGGCGCAGATCCCAGGCGCAGTGGCGTGGACCCAGCAGGTTGAGCTGCCGTTGAAACACCTGGCCACTGGCGTCCTTGCCGTGATCGTGATTGCCAAGAATCACTGCCGTCGGCAACGGCAACGCGGCGATCGCTTTCACCAGGCGTAGATCGCCATCGCTGAGATCGCCGACGAAGAGCACTGCATCCGGCTGCAACCGCTCGAGCAGTTGCCGGTCCCGCGGCCCCCACTGACCATGCAGATCACCGGCGATCGCCAGGCGCAGGGAGGGCGAGGCCGGGGGACTCGAAGCGATCAGGGGCGATGCCTAGGCTGGATTCATCCTGCCCCGAGATGGTCCCGATGACCGCGGACTCCCCAGCGTCCACGGCCGCGACAGCGGTGCCAGCTGACCTTCCCGCCGCCATCGAGGCCCTGCGGCAAGAGCGCAATGCGGTGATCCTGGCGCACTACTACCAAGAGCCAGAGATCCAGGATGTCGCCGATTTCATTGGCGATTCCCTCGAGTTATCGCGTAAAGCCGCCGCCACCGATGCCGATGTGATCGTGTTCTGTGGCGTTCATTTCATGGCGGAAACGGCCAAGATCCTGAGCCCCAACAAAACCGTGTTGCTTCCGGATCTGGAGGCCGGCTGCTCGCTGGCCGACGACTGCCCCGCCGACGCCTTCGCCGCATTCCGCGCCCAGCATCCCGATCACATCGTCGTCAGTTACATCAATTGCACGGCCGCAGTCAAAGCCCAGAGCGATCTGATCTGCACCAGCAGCAATGCGGTGGATCTGGTGAAGCAACTCCCCGCCGATCGGCCGATCCTGTTTGCACCCGATCGCAACCTCGGACGCTGGGTGCAGCAACAAAGCGGCCGGGAGCTCACCCTCTGGCCGGGGCGCTGCATCGTGCACGAAACCTTCAGCGAGGAAGCGGTGCTCAAACTGCAGCTCCAACACCCTGAGGCGGAGGTGATCGCCCACCCGGAATGCCTCGAACCGCTGTTGGATCTAGCCGACTTCATCGGCTCCACCAGCAAGCTCTTGCACCACGCCGAAGCCAGCCCAGCGCCAAGTTTCATCGTGCTCACCGAGCCAGGCATCCTCCATCAGATGGAGCAACGCCTTCCCCAGAAAACCTTCCTCTCGGTGCCGGGAATCGATGGCTGCAGTTGCAATAGCTGCCCCTACATGCGGCTCAACACGCTCGAAAAACTCTGGCGCTGCCTCCACAGCGGCCAACCAGAGATCCAGATGGACGAAGAGCTGCGGCGGCGGGCACTGGCGCCGATCCAGAAGATGTTGGAGATGAGCCTCTGAGCCTGCTGCGTCGCACGCCTGAAGGCCTGTATTGCCCGGCGGCCCAGGCCTGGATCGATCCGATCCGCCCCGTGCCCCGCGCCCTGATCACCCACGCCCATGCCGACCATGCCCGGCCCGGCTGCGGCGAGTATTGGGCTGTGGCCAGCAGTGAAGCGATCCTGCGCCAACGCCTGGGCCGCGAGATTCAACTCCTGCCTGTGGGCTACGGCCAGCTGCATCGCATCGGTGACGCCCGGGTGTCGTTTCATTCAGCCGGCCACGTGCTGGGTAGCGCCCAGATCCGCCTGGAAGCGGCGGGAGAGTGCTGGGTCGTGACCGGCGACTACAAGCGCTGCCCCGATCCAAGCTGCGACCCGTTCGAGCCCGTGCGCTGCGATGTGTTGATCACCGAAGCGACCTTCGCCTTACCGATCTACCAATGGGGCAGTGGCGCCAGCCTGGCCCGGCAGATCCGTGATTGGTGGCAGGCCGACCAGGGCCGCGCCTCATTGCTCTTCTGCTACTCCTTCGGTAAGGCGCAGCGCGTGCTGGCAGAACTGGCCGCGATCGGAGTGGAGGAGGAGGTGCTCCTGCACGGTGCCGTGGAGACCGTGACGCGGCATTACCGGGAGGCGGGGGTGCCGATGACGCCCAGCCGGCCCCTGAGCGACCTGCCCCGCAAACAACCGATGGACGGACGCTTGGTCCTAGCGCCGCCCTCCGCCCATCGCTCCGCCTGGATGCGGCGATTCAAGGCACCACAGACGGCCTTTGCCTCCGGCTGGATGGCCGTGCGCGGTGCCCGGAGGCGACGCGGCTACGAACGGGGTTTCGTGCTCAGCGACCACGCCGACTGGAACGGCCTGATTCGCACAGTGAAGGAGAGCGGGGCGCGGCAGGTGTACGTGACCCACGGCCATAGCGACGTTCTGGCGCGTTACCTCAACGAGGTGGAAGGAATCACGGCAGCACCGCTGGAATCACTGCCTTAGCGTCAGCGCAAAGCCCTGTGCCTCCATGCGTTCTCTCCTGACGGCCTGTCTCGCCCTCACCACCATGGCCGCAGCGATGCCCCAGCACGCAAAAGCCCAGGAGGTGGAGGAGGTGACGATCGAACAGATCCAGACCGTCGTGTTCCCGGCCCAGGGGAATGAGGCGGCAGCGGCGATCTGTGCCGGCCTGGCCGAAGGCGTGCTCAGCCGCGATGGCGTCGGCGTTGATCTGGCCCGGCTGCAACGGGCTCTCTCCCTCACTGGCGACCAAGCGCTGGTGAACCGCTACGTGAACAGCTTCAACACCACGGCCCAACAACAATCCGGTTGCAACATCCGCATCACCGATCCCCAGAACACCGATCTCTACCAGTGGAATTACTGATGGTCTGAACGTTGTGCAGGCCTTCGCAGCCCTGATCGAGGACCTGGACGCCACCACGGGGTCCAAGCGCAAAGTGGCCCTGATCCGTGCGTTCCTCACCAGCCAGCCAGCTGCCGACGGCGCCTGGGCGCTGCAGTTGCTGATCGGTCAGCGCCGCCGGCGTCTGATCACCGGGCGTCGCCTGCGCGAGATTCTGCTCAGCTGCAGCGTCATGCCGGATTGGCTGTTTGCCGAGTGTCACGGACAGGTTGGGGACTCGGCTGAAACCGTCGCCCTGCTCTGGCCCCAGGTGCAGGGCAAGCTCACAGAGCCGGCCAGCACCTGCCCGGCCACCGTGCGCGAAGGGATCGCAGCGATCGCCAACGATCCGCCCTTGCACTGGTGGATGGACACACTCCTGCCCAGCATCGCCAGCCTGGACAACGCCCAGCAGAGTGCCGCCATGCTCAGCCTCTGGCAACACTGCGATCCAAGCCAACATCTGCTGATCAACAAACTGCTCACTGGCGGATTCCGCATCGGCGTGGCCCGCGGGTTGGTGGTGCAAGCGATTGCCAGCGGCTTCGACCTTGAGGAGACGGTCGTGCTCGAGCGTCTGATGGCACCCCAGAGCCCCAGTGCTGCTTGGTTCACCCAGCTCACGGTTGCTGCGACAGCGTCCCGCACCGACCGAGGAGCCATCCCCTATCCATTCTTTCTCGCCAGCCCGCTGCAGCTGGAGGCATTGCGCGACAGCCCGGCCACTGACTGGTGGGTGGAGCACAAATGGGATGGCATCCGCGGCCAGCTCATCCGCCGTGCCAGCGGCGTTTTTCTCTGGAGCCGGGGTGAGGAACTGATCAACACCCAGTTCCCGGAGCTGGTGACGATGGCGGAGTCTCTCCCCCTGAACACGGTGCTGGATGGGGAGGTGATCTGCTGGCCACAGCAGCATCGACAACCCCTGCCGTTCAGCGCCCTGCAGCGGCGTCTGGGTCGCCAACAGGTGGGACGCCGCCTGCGTTCGGAGTGCCCGGCAGCCTTTGTGGCCTATGACCTGCTCGAGCACGAGGGGGAGGATCTGCGCAACCGGCCCTTGCATCAGCGCAGGGACCAGTTGCAAGGCCTCGATCGCAGCGCCATGGAGGAGCCCTGGCGCTTGCGCTGGAGTGAGGCCGACCCTCTGCAGAGCTGGGACGAGCTGGAAGAACTCCGCAACCGGGCAGTCGCCGCCGGCGCGGAGGGCGTGATGCTCAAACATCGAGACTCTCCCTATCTCAGTGGCCGCAAACGGGGTCACTGGTGGAAGCACAAACGGGATCCGATGGCCCTGGATTCGGTGCTGATCTACGCCCAGGCAGGCAGCGGCCGTCGCGCCAACCTCTTCACCGACTACACCTTCGCCCTCTGGGATCGCACCGCCGCCGAACCCGAGCAGCACCGGCTGGTCACCTTCGCTAAGGCCTATTCGGGCCTCAATAATGAAGAGATCCTCGAACTCGATCGCTGGATTCGAGGCCACACCCGCGAGCGGTTCGGACCGGCACGGGCGGTGGAACCCCAACAGGTGTTCGAGATCGGGTTCGAGGGCATCCAGCACTCCAGACGCCACAAGTGCGGCCTGGCGGTTCGTTTCCCTCGGATTCTGCGCTGGCGCCGTGACCGCACCGCCGAAAGCGCCGACTCACTCGGCCAGGCGATGGAGCTGGTCAACAGCACCACCAGCCCCACTCCAGCGGATTGACAGTGCCCTCCCTGCGTTGCCTGGAACCGATTGAACGCTGGTTTGCACGGAAGGGCTGGCAACCCCTGCCCTTTCAGCGACGCGCCTGGGACGCCCATCTCGCAGGGGAAAGCGGCCTGATTCAGGTGCCGACGGGCTCCGGCAAAACCTATGCGGCGGTGATGGCCCCCATCGCCAGGATGCTCGAAACACCAGCGGCGGAACGGGGCGTCCGCCTGCTGTACGTCACCCCGCTGCGTGCCCTCAGCCGAGACCTGGCCCTAGCCCTGGAAGAACCGGTCGAGGCGATGGCCTGGCCCCTGAGGATCGGCATCCGCAACGGTGACACCACCACAACGGAGCGCAGCCGTCAGATCAAGACCCCGCCCGAGATCCTGATCACCACACCCGAATCTCTCTGCGTGCTGCTGGCGGGACGCCACTGCGAACGGCTGTTCCGCGGCCTCGAGACAGTGATCCTGGATGAATGGCATGAGCTGGTGGGCAGCAAGCGCGGCATCCAGACCGAACTGGCCCTGAGCTGGCTGCGCCAGCAGCGGCCAGCTCTACAGACCTGGGCCATCAGCGCCACGATCGGCAACCTCAACGAAGCAGCCCGCCATGCCCTCGGCACCGGGGTCAGGCCCCGCCTGATCACTGGAGCACCGGATCGGGCGCTGCGGATTCAGAGCATCCTTCCCGACAGCATCGATGGCTTCCCCTGGGGCGGGCATCTGGGGCTGCGGCGCTACGACGACCTGGTCGCCTGCCTGCAACCGGAGGTGAGCACCCTGCTGTTCACCAACACCCGCAACCAGGCGGAGCGCTGGTATCAATGCCTGCGCTATGCCTGCCCTGAGATGGAGGGCCTGCTCGCCTTGCATCACAGCGCACTGGATCGCCAGGAACGGGAGGCGATCGAAGCCGCGGTGAAGGTCGGTGCCCTGCGCTGGGTGGTCTGCACCAGCTCCCTCGATCTCGGCGTGGATTTTCAACCGGTGGAACGGGTGGTGCAGATCGGTTCCCCAAAGAACCTGGCTCGCCTGCTCCAACGGGCCGGACGATCGGCCCACCTGCCGGGGGGCACCTCCCAGGTGTTGTTCATGCCCACCAATGCCCTGGAACTGCTCGAGCTCAGCGCCGTGCGTCGTGGCCTGGACAACGGCCTGATCGAAGAGCGACGGCCACCGCAGGCGGGCCTGGACGTGCTGTTGCAACACCTCACCACCCTGGCCTGTGGACCCGGTTTCCAGCCCGAGCCCACCCTGGCGGCGATTCGAAGCACCGCCAGCTTTGAGAACCTCAGTGATCCGCACTGGCACTGGTGCCTGCGCTTTCTCCAGCACGGCGGCGACTGCCTCGGCGCCTATCCCCGTTACCGCAAGCTCGAAGAAGCCGCAAACGGTCGGCTGGTGGTGCGGGACCAGGCGATCGCTCGACTGCACCGGTTCAACATCGGCACGATCACCTCCGCACCGGCCATCCGCGTTCGCTTTGTGCGCGGCGCCGTGCTCGGCCATGTGGAGGAGACCTTCATCAGCCAACTGAAGCCGAAGGATGTGTTCTTCTTCGCCGGTCGTCAGCTGGAATTCGTACGGCTTCGCGACATGACCGCCTACGTGAAGGCCACCAGTCGCAAAAGCACAGCGGTGCCCGCCTGGGCCGGCGGACAGATGGCCCTCTCCGACCTGCTCACCGAGCATCTGCGCCAGGAGGTGGCCCGCGCCGGCCGTGAGGAACTCGACACCCCCGAATTGGAGGCCCTGGCACCGCTCCTGGATCGCCAGCGCGACCTCTCCATCCTGCCGCAGGCGGATCAACTGCTCATCGAAACCTGCCGCACCCGCGAGGGGCGCCATCTGTTCGCCTACCCCTTCGAAGGACGCTTTGTGCACGAGGGGCTCGGGTTTCTCTGGGCCACCCGGCTCACCCGCTGGCAGCGCGGCACGATCACGGTGTCGGTGAACGACTACGGCTTCGAGCTTTTGGCACCACCTAGCTACCCGATGGAGAGCTTGCTGGACAGCCACCTCGACGACCTAATCGCTAGCGACGCCCTGGAAAGCGACCTGGAGCAGGCCCTGAATCTGTCGGAGCTCTGCCGCCGCCGCTTCCGCAGCATCGCCCAGGTGGCCGGCCTGTTGGTGCAGGGCTATCCGGGCCAGAGCAAAAGCGCCGGTCAGCTGCAGATCAGCGGCGCCCTGCTCTGGGAGGTGTTCAACAAACACGAACCCACCAATCTGCTGTTGCAGCAGGCGCGGCAGGAGGTGCTGCAGGAACAGCTGGAGCTCCCGCGTCTGCACAAGGCGTTGGATCGGATGCGCCGCGGCGAGGTGGTGCACAGCGCCACACCCCGCCCTGGTCCGCTGGCCTTTCCTTTGCTCGTGGAGCGTCTCAACAACCGGATGAGCAATGAGTCGGTGCTGGAGCGGGTGCAGCGGATGGTGGCAGCAGCGCAGCGGCTGGAAGCGGATTAGCGTCGGCGCGACTTTGCCGACGCAGTTCCGATGCCGAGGTCCTGGGATGTCTTTCGCCAGTTCCTGCTGCTGGGTTGCACCTCGTTCGGCGGGCCGGTGGCCCACCTGGGTTATTTCCGTGAACGCTTCGTGACCCGCCAGGGCTGGCTCACGGATGCGGCTTACGCCGACCTCGTGGCCCTCTGCCAGCTGTTACCTGGCCCGGCCAGCTCCCAGGTGGGCATCGGTCTCGGCTTGATGCGAGCGGGTTGGCTCGGTGGGCTCGCCGCCTGGATCGGCTTCACCCTTCCCTCGGCGCTGCTGCTGATCATCAGCGCAGCCCTGCTGGCCGCGCACCCCGACTGGCTGAGCGGTGGCTGGCTGCAGGGGTTGAAGGTGGCGGCCGTGGCCGTGGTGAGCCAAGCGGTGCTGGGGATGCAACGAAAGCTGGCGCCGGATCGCGCCCGGGCGAGCTTGATGGTGGCCGCAGCGGCGCTCGTGCTGCTGCTGCCCGTGCCCTGGGTGCAGGTGCTGGCGTTGCTGCTGGGGGCCGGCCTCGGACTGACGGTGCTGGATCCGCCCGACGACCAACCACTCGATCTCGACCAGGCGCATCACACGCAGCTGCGCGTTCCGATCGGTCGGGGTGCGGCACTCCTGATGCTGGTGGGACTGGGATGCTTGCTACTCACCCTGCCTTGGCTAACCGCCAGTGCACGGCCCATGCTCGTGCAACAGCTCGCGTCCTTTCTGCAGGCGGGTGCCCTTGTGTTTGGCGGCGGTCACGTGGTGCTGCCCCTGCTGGAGCAGTCCCTGGTGCCTCCGGGCTGGATCAGCCTGGATCAATTTCTGGCGGGCTACGGCGCTGCCCAGGCGGTCCCCGGCCCGATGTTCAGCCTGGCGGCATTTCTCGGTTTCGACCTCCAAGGCGGGCTGCACGGGGTCGGCGGCGCCCTTCTGGCGCTGCTCGCCCTGTTCTTGCCCGCCTTCCTGCTGATCGGGGGGGTGCTTCCGTTCTGGAGTGATCTCGGCCGACTGGCCACCATGCGGCGGGCCCTGCGGGGCATCAACGCGGCTGTGGTGGGCATCCTTCTGGCGGCCCTGTTCCAACCCGTCTGGCAGGTGGGCATCCGCAGCAGCGCCGATTTCAGCCTTGGCATCGCCGCCTTTTTGCTGTTGGTGGCCTGGCGACAACCGGCCTGGCGCGTGGTGCTGCTCTGCGGCCTGATCGGATTCAGGCTGTGACCGCTGTGGCGGCATCCCACCAGAGCGCCAGCCGTTCCGGCGAGCCATACCAGGTCGTTCCAAACAGGCCGCCGTGGGCCGTGGCCGGCAACACCAGCTGGCGCGCTCCCGTGAGCAGGGCCGAGCTCAGTGGCACCAAGCCATCGCCGAGCACTTCCGCTTCCCCCACGATGCTGCGATAGCTGCCGCGGGCGCTGCGGCGACTGAAGGCCGAGGCCATCGGCCCCTGGAGGTCGAGCTCCCCGGCCACGGCCAGATAATCGACGCCGGCTTCATGGCAGCCGGGAAAGCGCCGTTCCACCATCGCCCGCAGGGGCGTGGCCCGCACCGCCTGATGCGGACTGCCGAGTGTGATCAGCCGGTTGCAACGTTCCGCGCCTGCATAAACCCGTCCGGCAAAAGGCTCCCGGCTCAGATAAAGCCTCAGCATCACCCCACCGGAACTATGACCGATCAGGGTGACCTGACCGGATGGAGAACGGGACTGCTGCTCCTGGACTAGAGCATCGACCCGATCGAGCAACCGCCGCCATCCGAATGCCCAGGTGGTGCTCAGCCAATCAAGCCGGCCCGCCGGCGTGATCGCCACATCGAGTTGGTGCTCCTGCCGCAGCCAATCCGCCATCGGCGCATAGGCCTCATCGGTGATCAGAAAGCCGCCGAGGATCACCACTGGCTGCTTGGGGTCTACCGCAGGCATCGCTCCGCTCGGCATTGATCGACGCCATCATCGGGTCAGCTGGTGAGCACCTGAATGGCTCCGGAACGGGTTGCCGACTATCCCCGCCCGCCGAGGCTCGAGCCCTGCCGTGATCAGGTGCTGGTGCGGGCCTGTGGAGAGAGGTTGTTCGAGGGCCGTGGCTGCATGCGAGTGCTGGAAACCTTCCATGCACCCACCTATTACCTGCCGCCGGAGGGCATGAACCTGCAGCTGTTGCAACCGGCTCAGGGGCGCAGTTTCTGCGAATGGAAAGGAGTGGCCGAATACTTCGATGTGGTGGTGGGCAGCAAGCGACTGGAGCGGGCCGTCTGGCGTTATCCCTCGCCCACAGCCCGCTTCGCGCCGATCGCAGGCTGGTATGCGCTCTATCCCCGCCAGATGGACGGCTGCTGGGTCAACGGTGAGGCCGTGATTCCCCAGCCGGGCAACTTCTACGGCGGCTGGATCACCTCCGCAGTGGAGGGGCCCTTCAAGGGAGACCCGGCCCACCCCGAACTGATCTGATCCCCCGTTTCCGCCGTCCGTTCCCCTCGCCCCATCCCCGATGCCCAACGCGGCCGACGATCCCAGCACCTCCCCGCGACACCAGTTGATCGCGGCTCTGCGCACCAACCCACGCGATCCCACGATCCCGAATCTGATCGCGCAGGTCGAATCCGACAGCACTGTCGACCTTCGCGAGCAGGCCTCTCTGCTGACGGGGGTGTGGGAGCTGCGCTGGAGCTCGTCCTCCCAGCCCTGGCTGAAACAGGCGCCCTGGCTGGAAAATCTCCAACTGCTGGATCCAGCCAGGGGACGGGGCATGAACCTCCTTCGCCTCAGCGGCCCCTTGGGCGGCCTAGCCGCGGTGGCCGTGCAGGCCGACCTGGCGATCGAAGGGCCCCACAGGGTGGGAGTGCGTTTCCAACGCGGTGGCTGGATCGGCCCTTCCCTGCCCGGGGGCTGGCGACCGGAGCTGCTCGCGACCGTGAAGCAATCCTTCCCTGCCTGGCTGGAGATCACTTCTCTTGATCATCAACTGCGCCTGTGCAAAGGCAACGCCGGCACCTATTTCGCCCTGTTGCGACGCGACGACCTGTCACTCGATGCCTTGATGCCGGCCCCGGCTCAAGACGCCTGAAGCCACAGCACCAACAACACCACGGCGGTCAAGAGCAACAGCCACCAGAGCCAGCGACCTCTGGATCGCCCCGCAGAAGCAGTGTTCCGTCCCATTGCCCTCGCCGAGGCCGGAGCACCACAGCGGCTGCAGACCAGGCGTCCCGCCAAGGAGCGGTCGGCGCGAAAACTGCTGGCTCCGCAGCGTGCGCAGCGGCGGCTGTTCACCATGACCTCAGCAACCGATCGGAGAATGCCGCGATGCCGAGTCGTTCGACAAGCGCCAGAGGGGCGATCTGGCTCGATCTGCAGGCGGTGGAGGCCTGGATCGACGGGTACCGGGTGTTCGACGACCTGAGCCTGCACCTGCGCTGCGGGGAGCACACGGCACTCCTGGGGCCAAATGGCTCAGGCAAGAGTTCGCTAGTGAAACTGATCAGCCGCAGCCTGTATCCGGTGGTGCGTGCGGGCTCCCATCTCAAGCTCTTCGGGTCGGACACGGTGAACCTCTGGCAGCTGCGCCAGCGCCTGGGGCTCGTCGCCAGCGATCTTGAAGCCCGCATCCCCGCTGGGCTGATCGGCAGAGAACTGCTGCTGGCCGCCTTCTACGGGGCGATCAGTCTCGGGCGGGATCGCCATCCCAGTGCTGAACAGATCGAGCGCTGCGAGCGCTTACTGCAGGAGCTCGAGCTGGAGGACCAGGCCGATCAGCCCTTCGGCCGTCTCTCCGACGGCCAGAAACGCCGCTTCCTGCTCGCTCGGGCCCTCGTGCATCAACCCGAAGTGGTCGTTCTGGATGAACCCACCAATGCCCTCGATCTCAAGGCCAAGCACCACCTTCTCAACCAGTTGCGCCGTCTGATGGCCACAGGCACCACCCTGGTGATAGTGACGCACCAGCTCGACGCGATCCCACCGGAGATGGAGCGGGTCATCGGCCTGCGCCAAGGCCGGGTCATCCTCGATGGCCATCCGGACCAGGTGCTGGCGGATCGCCCCCTCTCCGACCTGTTCGACACCCCCCTACGCATTGTGACCGCTTCCGGCTACCGACAGGTGCTGCCCGGATGAGCAAACTGGGCGATCAGCCCAGCCAGGACGCTTCGTGATTCTGATGATCCTGCCGGCGCTCACCCTGATGGGTGGCGGTGCACTCGGCAGTCGCTTCCATCCCGGCCATCGCCTTCGCGGCATGATCGCTCACCTGGTGGGAGGCCTGGTGCTGGGCACCGCCGCCGCCGACCTAATGCCCGCAGCCAGCCGCAGCGGTCATCCTCTGGCCCTGGCGCTTGGCTTCTGCTTGGGCTTCTCCCTGCTGCTGGTGATCAATGCAGTGCTCAAAGAGCCGGAGCTCCCCAGCGATGGGGTGCGGGCGCGGCCGCTGGCCATCCTGCTGCTGCCCTTTTTAGTCGACAGCCTGATCGATGGACTGGTGGTGGGCATCAGCAGTGAAGCCACCAGCAACGGTTGGATCATTCCGATCGCCGTGGCCCTGGAGATGGGCCTGGCCGCCCTTGGAGTGGGCACCCTGCTCGGGCGGGGTGCCGGCCGTTGGCGCAGCAGCCTGGCCGGAGTGCTGATGGGCCTGACCTATCTGCTCGGTTTAGGCGTGAGCCAATGGTTGGGCGACTGGTTGCGGGGCTCCGCCCTCACCGGCCTGCTCGCCTTCGGAACCGCAGCCCTGATTTATCTGGTGGTGGAGGAAGTGATGAAGGAGGCCCATGCCGATGGGGAAGATGATTCCGGCGTGGTGAATCTGGCCTTTTTCATCGGCTTGCTCGTGGTGTGGTTGCTCGACAGCGTCCAGGCCTGATCATGGGGTGGGAGCGATGCAACCGACTCAAACCGCTGCCGGCCCTGCTCGGCGGCCTGCTGCTGGGGCTCCCTGGCGCCGACGCGGCGAACGCCAACGACTGCCGCAGCCTGCTGCAACTTGGCGAGCGGGAGGCGCCGCTCAACCGGATGGCGATGGCGACCTGGCTGCTTCGCTGCCTCAACGCAGCCGCTCTCCCCATGGCAGAAGCGGAACGCCTGCGGCGGGAGTATGCGGCAGAGCTCGCTGCCTTGCAGTTTCGGATCGATGCCCTCGAGAGCCGTAGCACCGAGCTGGAAGCTCAGCGATTCAGCACGACCACCAGCCTGCGGGGCACCACCACGGTGGTGGTGGGGGGCAACGCCTTTTTCGGCACCCAGGATTCCACCCTCACAGACACGAGAGCGACCTATGGCGCTGGGGTGGTCAATTACGACCAGAAACTGATTCTCAAAACCAGCTTCACGGGCCGAGATCTGCTCAACATTCGCCTGCGGGCGGGTGACTTTGACAGTGACCGCAATAGCTTCGGCGGCGGCGGCCCCAGTCGTCTATCGGAACTGGAGGTGGCGTTTCAGGAAGGGCCCACCCCAAACCTGCTGGGAATCAATCGCGCCTACTACCAATTCCCGCTTGGATCCAACCTGCGCGCCACCGTGGGCGGCCGGGTGAACCAGTCGGTGATGCTCGGGCTTCGACCCACCGTCTATCCCGACGACACGGTGCTCGATCTGTTCACCCAGGGGGGAGCCTCAGGTGCTTACAGCAGCAATCTCGGGGTCGGTGCTGGCCTGATCTGGTCGCAGGACGGTCTTCGTCTCAGCGGTCAGTACATCGCCGGCAATGGCCAGAACGGCAGCAACAGCGGCGGTGTCTTCGGCGCGAATGCCGGCAGCAGCACCACCGTGCAGATCGGCTATCAGGGCACCAACTGGCGACTGGCGGCCGCAGCGGCCTGGATCGAAAACGGATTCGGGATCATCGATTACGGCAGTCCGTTTGTGCTCTCGAGCTACGAGAATCCCGGCCTCACCAGCAGCTACGCCCTCAGCGGCACCTGGCAACCGCAACGGACTGGCTGGCGGCCCTCGATCAGTGCCGGTTGGGGCCTGAACCAAACCCGCTACGACCCGCAGGTGCGATCCACTGGGCTGGTGTCCACCAGTCAGTCATGGACGCTGGCCCTGCAGTGGGAGGACGTGCTGCTTCAGGGCAATGCCATGGGGGGAGCCATCGGCCAGCCGATCGTCGCCACCGCCCTGGTGGGGGGAACCACGCCGAATGACAGCAGTTTCGTCGCGGAATGGTGGTATCAGGCCCGGATCACAGATGCGATCACGATGACGCCGGCCCTGTTCTGGCTCAGCCGCCCTTTGGGGGCCGACACCCCTGCGGGCACGGCACTGGCCCAACTGGGGCTCTTGCTGAAAACGACCCTGCACTTCTGAGCCGGGCCACTGGAGGTTGGCAGCAGCTGTCATAACCTCGCTGCGCGATGTTGCTCTCGCCATGCACAGCAATGCCAGGATCGATGCGCTGGAGCTCATGCTCACCGACCTGCGCACCCGCAACGAACCGATCCGGCACAAAGCGGCATTCCGTGGCTGCCAGCCGGAGTTTCAGGCCCTGGTGAGCCAACTGATCGAGCAGCTGGAAACGGAATTGCTCGACCAGAAGCGTCGGCACAGAAATGACAAGGGCGCTTAGGAGCTGGCAGCCCTTGGCACCAGCACCAGAAACAGCAGCCACCAGGCGCTCACGGCCACGGTGACCAAGGCGGTGAGCCAAATCCAATGCAGCAAAACCCAGCTGCCAACAATCGCTCCCACACCGGTCAGGAGAATCGACCAGGGCTGACACCACCAAGGCTTCAGGCTCCAGAACGACGGAACCGACTCCGGCTCGGTGTGGCTCATCGCAGCTGCATCAGGTCACCGCGTTCATGCAGGGCCGAGAGGGCGTCGTATCCGCCAAGAAGGGTGCCATCCACAAACACCTGGGGGAACGTGGACATGCCGCTGCGGCCGTGCCAATGATGGAAGGCATCGTCGTGATCAACGCGGAACACCTGATGGGGCACCTCGGCACTGCTGAGCAGACGAAGGGCGCGGGCGCACCAAGGGCAACCGGGAAGAACGGCGATCTCCACCCGGGAGGGCAACGCTTGCCAGGGCGAAACCTGGGTTGATGGCGCCGGCATCGGAGCTGTAACCGGATGGGAGCCGACCGCCACAGCCACCTTGGGCTGGTCGAGCACGCCGAGCAGCAACTCCACCCCTTTGAGCACCAGGGTGCCCGGTTCGAGATGGCCACCCCACACCTGACAGGCACCATCGGAAAGACTCAGATGCAGGTGAGCGCCTTGGGGCGAGACGGTTCCATTGAGGGTGATGATCTCAAGATCTCCCTCCAGCACAGTGGGCTCAGGGCGACCGGGGCACTGAAAGGCTGCGCGGCTGAGATTCCCCACCACGCCGAGCACGAAACCGGAACACTGCTGCTCCCTTGCCAGGGTGTCCAGAAACACCTTGAGATCCTGACCGGGTGCCAATGTCAGCGGCAGCGCTCGCATACCTACGGAATTCGGCCTTTAAACGCGGCCAGGTTACCGCTCACTGGGAAGGTGACTGTCCCTCGCTCGGAAGCTGGCGGTCAAACGTTGTGCGGCCGAAGGTTTTTTCCGTGATCGCATGGATGCGGCCGGAGCGATTCAGCTCCACGATCGACACATCCAGCGCTGTACCCAGAGGGCTGCCGGCTGGAAAGGCAAAGCCATAGGTCTGATCCGCCAGGGAAAAACTGGCGAGCTTGAAGCCATTGTTGGGATTCTGCTGCTGGTAGTAGCGCAGCACAGGTCGGTCGAACATCACACCGTGCACCTTGCCTTGCTTGAGCAGGCTGATCGCCGCGTCCAGGTTGGCTGCCGCCGTGGGCCTGGCTCCGTAGATCCGCGCCCACACCGCACTGGTGGTGCCCTCCACCACCGCAATCGGCTCCCCGGCCAGCGCTTCCGGACGCTGGATCGTGCCCGGTGCCCAGCGGGAGAACGACACCGTGAAGGCCGAAGCCAGACCGGCGGTGACAGATGACAGGGCCACCAGCGACAGCACCATCCAGACCCCGGCAATGGTGCGACCTGTGCGCGACAGGGGCGCCCGATCGCCGTATCCCACCGTGGTGAGGGTCACCAGTGCGAACCACATCCCGTTGCCGACGCCGTGGAAGTAGTGCCGCGGGAACTGTTCATAGTTGCGCCGCCGTTCCGCCAACCAGATCAGGTTGCCGACGATGAACAGCAACAGCATCAACACCCCCAGCGATGAGAGAGCGGCCCAACCGAAAAAGGGAGCGAGGCGGGAGAGCAGACCTGGCGGCCGGATCGGCACCAGAAGACCGAGCTGACCATGGAAATAGGGCTGACTGAAATCGATCGCTTTCTGGGCCAGTCGATCCGGTGTGATGCTCAGCGGTCCGATCGCCAGGTCAACCTGTCGCTCGGCCACCGCCTTGAGATTGGCCTCAGCATTGGCTTGACGCACCAACACGAACGGTTGATCGAGTTGATCGGCGACCTCACGCCACACCTCCACGCTGATCCCGGAGAAGGCATCGTCGCGCTCAAACACAAAGGGAGGACTGCCGCTGACGCCCACCCGGATCGTGGCGGGCAGCCCGGCCTCGAGGGCAAGGCCTCGACTGCCGATGGCCAGGCCGGAGAGGGCCAGCAGGGAACAGAGCAGGGACAGCCGTTGGCGCAACGTGCTCCCTCCGTGAGACTGGGCCATGGCTATCACAGGGGATCAGCCCTGATCGAGCCGACGCACAATCCAGGCCATGGCAGCCAGGGATCCGGCAAGAGCAATCAGAAGGGCGATGGTCATGGCGGAGCGCTCAGTGTGCGAGGGGAGCACTCAGGTTTGCATTGCCATCAGCCAGCAACCAGTCGGCCACTTCCATGCGCAGAGCGAAGGCGCATTCGTGCTGCCCAAGTTGCTCAAGCCAAAGCAGGCGCTGCTCGAGATAACGGACGGTCTCGCGTTCCGGGTGGTGCGGGCAGTCGGATGACGCCACAATGCAACCGCGCAGGCTCGCTCAGGCTGCAGCAGCGGATGTCCCTTCGTATGCCATTGAGATCACACCGGCTCGGACTAACCGCATGAAGGACAACGCCATGGCGAGAGGAGAGGTCCTGTGGCGCTGGGGAGAGGAGGAACTCGTGATGCTGCCGCAACGTGCCCTCTGGCGTCCTGAAAGCCGCCAGTTGCTGGTGGCCGATCTCCATCTCGGCAAGGCGGAACTGTTCCAGGCCCATGGCATTCCCCTGCCCAGCGATGGAGACCAGGCCACCTTCGACCGCCTAATCGACCTCTGCGATCGCCTCGAACCTGACGAGGTGATCGTGCTCGGCGATCTAATCCATGGCCGCCTCGGGCTCACCCCATCCCTGCATCAGCGCCTGCGCAGCCTCCCTGAAGCCTGCGGCTGCGCGGTCCGCCTGATCGGTGGCAACCACGACCGGGGCAGTGATCTGGAGGGTCTTCCGCATCAACCCAGCCAGCGACTCGGTGCCCTCTGGCTGAGCCATGAACCGGAGCCGCAACCGTCGTCATCGCTGCTCAACATCTGCGGCCACGTGCATCCCGTGGCACGCCTCAGGCAAGGCTGCGATGGCCTGCGTCTGCCCTGCTTCGCCTTCCATGCCTCCGACCAGCAATTGCTGATTCCGGCCTTCGGGGAGTTGACGGGAGGGCATGAGTGCGGCCAGCGTTACCGCAAATGGCTGGTGGCTGAGAATGCCATCGTTCCTTGGCTCGATCCGCTCTCCCACTCTCCAAGCAGAAGGCTGGCCCGGTGAAACGCGGATCCTCCCCTTCCGGCACCGCTGAACGCCAGCCCAAACGGCGGCGCTCGCCGGCGCCACGCCGACGCCGCAAGCGGGGATTGCGCAAACGCTGGGTGGTGATCGGTTTGCCCCTGCTCACCTTTGCCGGGCTCCTGGCTCTGGCGCCACCCACCCCGGAAGCCCCCAGCAAGAAACAAACAGCCACCAACGAAGCGTCCTTGGAGGAGGGCGCGGAGGCCGGCACGTTCCGTTATCTGCCCGATGATGAGGTGTATGCCCTCGATTTCGACCCGCGCAAAGTGCGGGTGGGCCTCCTGGAGGGTTGGGACCGCGAACAGGATGCCTTCCAAGACACGGCCGCCCTGGCTTACGTGTCAGGCCCGATGTATGAACGGCATGTGGACAGCGGTGGTCAGGAGATCACCGTGCCCCTGGGCGATCTCAAGCTGGGGCAGCGGATCTGGAAGGGCCGCAACCGTACGGCTGCTCTGCAGAGGGCCTATGTGGGCATCGCCCACGACGGCAGCGTCGACTTCGGCTACGGCGCCCTAACCCCGGAACGGGAACAGCGCTACGACACCTTCATCGGCGGTTTGCACAGCATCTACAACGATCTGGAGGAGCCGCCCGAGAGCTACAAGGGGGCCTACAGCATCAGCATGGGCCAGCGCATCCGCTATTACCTGCCCAGGATCCGAATGATCTTCGGGCTCAAGCAGGACGGCCGCCTTGAGATGCTGATGAGCAAAGACGGGCTCACCCTCGAGCAGACCAGGGATCTGGCCCGCCGCCGCGGACTGGTCGCCGCCTACATGCCCGACCATGCCTCCAAGAGCCGCCTGATTATTCCTGGGGTGAAGGGCTTCACCGAGGAAGACGCCAACTGGATCAGCGGCGGCGCCACCAGTTTTGTGCATGTGCCCTACCTGCTGCGGCTGAGTGAGCGACGTTTCGCCCTGGAAGGCAATCTGATGGCCAACCTCAGCAGCCGCGTCGGGATGGGTGCCCACTGCGATGGACCGATCCGGTGCAGTCAGTGGCTCGGAGGCCGATTGATCGACCGAGCCCTCGCCGGCCTGAACCGCGTCATGGAGCAAGGTGTGGAACCGATCGCCCGAATGATCTGGCCACCGCGCCAACCCTCCCCCGATCCATCGGCACCCTCAGGCGCCGCGCCTGCCACCGCCGTGCGCGAGCGCTCACCCCTGCCGGAACCGCCGATCACCGCTGATCCCCTGGTGCTGCAAGACCCGGAACCACTCCGCACTCCCTCCCTGATGGATGACCCTGTGCTGCCGGAAGCCGATGCCCAGGCAACCCCGCGTCCGAGTCTTCCCCCCGACCTGCCACCGCCTCTGGTGGTGCAGGACGAAGAGCCTGTGGAAGCGACAGCGGCAGCCCCAAGCTCATCGCCAACGACACCGCGCCGGGAACCGGTGATCGGTGCGCCGCCACCGCCGGTGCTGCCGCCGCCCCTGCCCTAACGCCGGAACAGGCCGTTGCAGTCGCCCTGAGGCGGCTTGCTGAAACAGACATTGTCGGGAGACCAGTAGCCGATGGCGGGAAAGCGCAAGCCCTGCCGCCTGGCCTCCGCGTTCACCGCGTCCACACCCCGGGCCGTGACCACCACGTGGCCAGGTTGCTCCACCTGATCCAGAAACTTCTGTTCCTTCATTTCCTGGGCTGCAACGACAGGGGAGGGCAGCAACAGGGTGCCAAGCAGGGGCAGAGCGGTTTTCAGAGCAGACAGAGACATGACGACAAACGTTGACGATTCAGCTGTGATCAGTTGGCTTTCACCACCACGGGCGTGCCGACATCCACCATGTTGAACACCTTCACCACATCGGAATTGAGCATGCGAATGCATCCGAGGCTCACGGCCGCACGCAGCTTGACCCAGTTGGGCCAGGCGGTGCCGTGAATGGCATATTCACCCGAACCCAAAGTGAAGTAAGCCATGTAACGCACGCCCACGGGATTCTTCGGCCCTGGGGCGATCACTTTGCCGTGCTTGTGATACACGGGTTTGGCTTCCTTCCGGGTGATCGCGTAGTCACCAGGAGGAGTGGGAGATTCGGGAGCACCGATCGCTACAGGGAAGCGGGCCACCGGCTCCCCATCATCGAGAATCGTGAGGTACCGCTCCTTGAGGCTCACTTCAACGGTGCGCTCCGCCCGGACCGGACTGGCCGCGGCGGTCGCCAGCACCCCGGCTCCGGCAACGATGGCGAAGCGCTTGAACAGAGCGGAACCCATGGGGTGGAGGCAACAGCAGCGGCAGCATTGTGACGCAAAGGGGTTGGCAGTAACGTCGCCACGTTTTTATGAAGGCTTCAGGCGATGCGCGGATGGATGCTCACGGCAGCGCTCGGCGCCTCCCTGACCCTGCCGGCCGTGGGGGCCCGGGCAGGCTTTTCGCCGGAGGAACTGGCCGGCCATGAAGTCACCGAAATCCAGGCCACCGTCACCACGGTGATTCCGAGTGAAAAGGTGCTGGAAATCGAAGACCCCCAGGGCCACACCGAAGTGCTCACGGTGGGCAGCGATCTCACACCCCTGGCGCTGCAGCCCGGCGATCGAGTGAAGCTCTCGATCCTCGATGGCCTGGTCGTGGATCTGGAACCCTCCCAGGAGCAGGAGCTCAGCTTCAGCAGGGAAGACATCATCCTGCCGATGGACATGGGGCAGATGACCAAGGGCATGCGCGTGGCCCTGGCCTCGGGAACAGCGCGCGTGATCCGGATCGACCGCCAGGATCACAGCATCAGCCTGATGGGCCCCCTTGGCGGCATCCACAATCTAGATGTGCTCAACGCTCAGGGGGATGACGACTTCGCTGACCTCAAAACGGGCGACCTGGTGGACTTCCGTCTGATCCAACCGATGGCGCTCAGCGTGCGCAAGCTGCCGGCATCGAGTCTCACCAAGGCTCCGACTGGCGCCGCTCCAACCTCGGTGCGAACGGTGCGCCCCTCCGCGTCGCTCAAAGCTGAGCTGCTCGAGTCCTTCGAATTCGCCCATCTCGATGGCACCGTCACCCAAGTAATGGATGACGGCCAGGCGTTTGTGGTGCGGGGGCCGGAGGGTCACAGCATCACCCTGTCGGCAGGCCTCGATCTCGGCCGCACGGGCCTTCGCTCGGGCGATCAGGTGTCCGTCGATTTCCTGGAGGGCCTGGTGGTGGACCTGCTGCCAGCCTCAGCGACGCAGCTGACAGTCGCAAGGGAAACCGTGATCCTGGCCAGTGCGTTTGGTCCGGTGCCCAAGGGCACCCGGGTGACCATGGCCACCGGAACGGCCGAAGTGGTGCGGATCGCCAGAAAGGATCACACGATCAGCCTGCTCGGACCGGATGGCCATGTGCACAATCTCGATGTGCGCCGAGCCCTGGAACAGGAGGCTCTGACCTCGCTGCAAGTGGGTGATCTGGTGGATTTCCGCCTGATCCAACCGATTGCCTACGCGATTCAGCGACAAGCAACCGGCAGGAGCTGAGGTCAGGCCTCCGCACCGGAGGCCAGCGCCCGCACCACATCGCCGCGGGTGATGACACCGATGGGTTTCTGCTGATCATCGACAACGATCAAGCGCTGGGTGCTGCGTTCATGCAACAGAGACGCAGCCCGTGGCAGGGGCAAGGCGGCCGCGCAGGTGTGGCTGTCGCGGCGCATCAGGTCGTTCACCGCCGTGCCCAGCACCTGATGGACCTGCCGATCCCAGTGCAGGGGATTGCGGAGGTAGATCACGCTGTCGAGCAGCATCACGTAAGGACCCACATCCACACCGCTCTCGCGCACCATCAGATCCTGTTCCGTGATCTCTCCAACCAGGACCCCCGAGGCATCCACCACTGGCAGGCCGCTGATGTGGTGATCACTCATCAGCGCCACGGCCTCCTGCAGAGGGGTCTCCGGCGTGACCGTCAGCACCGGCGTGGTCATCACCTCACGAACCGACTGCTGGAGCACCATGGAACACATGCGAGTGCAGGCATTCTGAGCCTTGAACAACCCATGTCGCATCTGGGCTGACCGCGTCACGGTGATGCGGGCGATCGCGGGGCTGCCCTTGATTCTCTGCCTGGTGACCGGCCAGGAAGGCATCGCCTGGCTCCTGCTCCTGCTCGGTGGTGCGAGCGACGCCCTCGACGGCTGGCTGGCCCGACGGGCGGGCGCCGGCAGCAGCTGGGGCGCACGCCTGGATCCCCTGGCCGACAAGCTGCTGATCCTGGCCCCCCTGCTCGCGCTCACGGCCCGGCAAACCTTGCCCGCCTGGGCGGTGTGGCTGCTGCTGGCCAGGGAAATGCTGATCTCCGGCTGGCGACGGGACGCCCAGGATGGAGCCCCCGCCTCAAGCGGGGGAAAAGCAAAGACGCTGCTGCAGTTCCTCAGTCTCTTGCTGCTGCTCTGGCCCGAGTCCTGGGGGGTCGCCGGCCTGGTGGATGGGCTGCGGCGCCTGGGCTGGTGGCTGTTCTGGCCCTCCCTTGCCCTGGCGCTGCAATCAGCCCTGCTGTATCTCAGGCCGCGCCGATCAGGGTCTGATCAGCGCTGAGGTCCGGGGCCGGACCCGGATCGCGATGGAAGTCGCGGACATAACTGTCGTGGAAGGCGGACGCCGCATCGAAGCGGGGGCTCCAGGCCAGTTCACGTTCCACCCGGGTGATATCGGTGAGGAAATGGCTGATGCGCAGCGGGAAGGCCTTGCGCGCCTTGGGATCGAGGCCACTCGGATCGAAAAAGCGCACATCGACACTCTGCGGCTCCTTGCCGGCCGCAAGAGCCGCTGCCGCCACCAACCCATTGAAGGTGATGCCACGACGGGAGGAACAGTTGTAGATCCGATTGGTGGCGGCATCGACAGCCAGCGACCGCACCATGGCCTCGGCCAGATCCTCCACATGGCCCACCTGGGTGATCGTGGTGCCATCGCCGGGAACCGGCACCGGCAGGTCATGGTGGATGCGCGCGAAGAACCAGCGCTCAATCGGGTTGTAATTGCCAGGCCCCACGATGTAAGTGGGGCGGAAGCTGGTGAAAGGAATGCCCTCCGCCTGCAGCCAGGCCTCGGTGTGGGCCTTGCCGACATGGCGACTCGCCGGATCCAGAGCGCTGTCTTCATCGAGAGGCCACTGCTCCGAGGCGGCGTACACACCGGCTGAGCTCACGTAAAGAAAGCGATGGCTGGGACTGCCTGTGTGGTCGAGCACAAGGCGACTGTCGTCCAGCGTGCGACCGGAGCTGTCGATGATCACCTCAAAGCGCCGGCCCTGGAGTTGCTGCAGATCAGAGGCCTTGGTGCGATCACCACAGCAATGCTCCACCCCATCCGGCACCCCCTGACGCCCGCGGGTGAACAGGGTGAGGGCATGGCCCTGCGCCAGCAGAGCTGCCACCAGGGGCCTGCCGACGAAGCGGGTTCCCCCCATCACGAGGATGTTCACAACTCATGCAGCGGTTGAGGCGCCATTGAAGCGCGTGCGGCGTTGCTGCTGAAAGCCAGCAACGCCGGCAAGATGCCTGCGGTCTAGGCACCGAGGCTGCGATGAACGATCTGGCAAGAGCGTCCCTGAAGACCCTCGTGGCCAGTGGGTTGGGCATCGCGGTGATGGAGTGGGCCAATCGCGGGCCGTACCTCTCACTCACATTGATCACAACCGTGTTGTTCATCAGCGAAAACGACACAGCCCCTGTGCGCCGGAGCGTGATCGCTGTCGAAGGTGCCGCGATCGGTGTGGTGGTGGGGATGGCGTGCCACAGCTTCGCGAGCAACTGGCTCACCCTGAGCATCGCCCTGCTGATCACCCATTGCCTCGTCACCCAACTGCGGTTGGAAGCGGGCCGGGGGATGGCCTACCTGGGTTGCTGGTCCATGAGTCTGTTCTGGCAAGCCGACACCCGCTTTCACTGGGCCATGTTGATCAACCTGGTCGTGGCCGCGGCCGTGGGCATCGTGATGGCCCATCTGGCCACACTCGCCTTCTTTCCTCGCCTGCGTCGCGATCGTGCCCAGGCTCTGGATCAACTGATCAGCCAAGCTCTGGAACAACGCACTGAGCAGGTACGGCACTGGCTCCTCAACGGTGGCGAGCGACCTACCGCCGACCGCCTTGATGCCATTCAGACGGCGATCCTCCAGCTCACCCAGCTGGTGCAAACAGCGCCAGCACAGGATCACCGCAGACGACGGCTGCGTTCCCGATGGCGCCAGAACGGCCTGCTCTGGCAACAATGCCTGCGTCATTGGACCCTCTTGGAGCAGCAGCTGCTGCACGGTGAGCCACTGGCGGCGCAACCCTTGCTGATCAGCCTCGAACAGCTCCAGGATCTGGTCGACTCGCTGCGCCTGGGCCAGTGGAGCGAAAGCCTGCGCCGCGGCGAGCGGCTCAACGCCACTCTGCAGAGCCAGAGAACTTCGGAGACGACGGAGGGCAACACCGCCCTCAGCACCCTCACTAGCCGAGCCCAACTGCAGGTGGTGCTCAACCTGCTCACCAGCCGAGCCCAGCTCGGAGCGTCCCTCACCAAAGCCTGAGGGATGGCAGCACCGCAATCCCATCGCATTGCCCTGCGTCTCATCGTTGTGGTGGGTCTTCTGCAGGGCCTGGCCCAGATCAGCGGACTGGCCTTTGGCTATTACGCCTCGTTGGCCTGCCTCAGTGTGATGAGTGGCACCTACGGCAACACCCTGGAATTGGGCCGCCAACGGGTCATCGGCACGGTGCTGGGCGGGGTGATCCTCTTCTTTGCCTTTAAGGGGTTCGTGGGAATTCCCCTGGCGTTGGCGTTGCCTCTGGCCTTGCTGCTGGCCCGCCTTGTGGCCGGGGCGTTCGGGCTCACCGTGGGCTATACCGTGTGTTGCTTCGTGGTGGCCATCGGCTGGCTGAAACACGAAAACGTCTACGACAGCTGGATCAGCCTGCGCATTTTCTGGACCTCTCTGGGGGTGATCGTGAGCCTCCTGGCCCTGCGACTGATCTGGCCCTCACGGGCCCGGATGGAGCAACGCCTCGGCCTGCTCAAGCTGTTGGTGGACCTGGCCAGCACCCTGGAGGCCCACATCCAACGGGAGCAGCAGATCCTGCTCTGCGACGAGGAACAGACGCACAGCACGCTCGTGCGCCACGACAGAAAGGAGTTGCAAGAGCGACTGGACGGCCACCGCCAGACCCTGCTGCAACTGCGCAGCAGCCGGCCCGCCGCCATGCGGGAACTCGGTGCCAGAGCCGCCGATCACCCGGTCGCCAGGATGTGGGTGCTGCTCGATGGAGCCGCCTTCACCCTGATCCTGGCGATGGCGGAACTGAGTCGGTTGCCGGTGATCCCCATGGGATTGTCGGCGCTGCAGGCAGCGGCGGAGGAACGTCGGCAGCGGGCCGAGGCGATCGTGGCCCGACTGAGGCTTTGGGAATCCAGCCTCGGCAGATCCATGGTGCTACCGCCTGCTCCGGCCGACACCTGGAGCCTCCGTGGCCTATCAGCGCCCCATCGTCAAAACCTGGAGCAGGCATTCCAGACCCTCACGGAACAGGAACGGAGCGGACTGGCCAGCCGCCTGTTCCAGATCGATCGGATCGACCAGATGCTGCGGGAGGTGGAGGTGAGCTGGGGCCAGATCATCCAACCTCGCCAGGCCCCCTTGATCGAGTCGATCGGCGCCCCTGACCGATGAAAGCCGAGGATGGACGGCTGCAGAGTGCTGGCTGTCATGGAGATCATTCCCGCCATCGACCTCCTGGGTGGGGCCTGTGTGCGCCTGCACCAGGGGGATTACAACCAGGTGACTCGGTTCAGCGATGATCCGGTCGCACAGGCGATGAGCTGGCAGAACCAGGGAGCCCGCCGTCTCCATCTGGTGGACCTGGATGGCGCCAAAAGCGGCGAGCCCGTGAACGACAGCGCCGTGCGCGCGATCACGGCCGCTCTCTCCATCCCCGTGCAACTCGGTGGTGGCGTCCGCACCATTGAACGCGCCGAAGCGTTGCTGGCCTGCGGCCTTGACCGGGTGATTCTGGGCACCGCAGCGCTGGAGAACCCCGAGCTGGTGAAGACGCTGGCGTCACGCCATCCCGGCCGGATCGTGGTGGGCATCGATGCGCGCGATGGAAAGGTGGCGACGCGCGGCTGGTTGGAGACCAGCAACACGGAGGCCACGGGGCTGGCTGCAGCGCTGAGCAGCACCGGCATCGCCGCAATCATCAGCACCGACATCGCCACCGACGGCACCCTGCAGGGCCCGAATCTGGCGGCGCTCCGGTCCATGGCCGCAGCGAGTGCGGTGCCGGTGATCGCCTCCGGCGGCGTGGGCTGCATGGCCGATCTGCTGGCCCTGCTGGCCCTCGAACCCATGGGCATCTGCGGTGTGGTCGTGGGTCGGGCGCTCTATGACGGTCGCATCGACCTGGCAGAGGCAATCAAAGCCCTGGCCACGGAGCGGTTGCAGGACCCGCCGACAGGAACGGTGCGCAGCTGTTGATCGGCGGAAAGCATGCGCTTGCCTTGCGCTTTAAGGTGAAGTCATTCCTGATTCGCCTGTGAGCGGAGCGTCTGCCTCCATCGACCCGCAAGGGAAGCGCGCCATCGAAGGCGGCGTGCAGATCGCCTTTGAGCGTTGCCGGGAACTTGGGATGCGTCTGAGTCGGCAACGACGCATGGTGCTCGATCTGCTCTGGAGTGAGGCCAGCCATCTCAGCGCCCGAGACATTTTTGAAAAGCTCAATGCCCGCGGACGCCACATCGGCCACACGTCCGTGTACCAAAACCTCGAAGCGCTGCAGAGCGCCGGTGTGATCGAGTGTCTCGATCGGGCTAACGGCCGTCTCTACGGCTACCGCAGCGATCCCCACAGCCATCTGACCTGTCTGGATTCCGGCCAGATCGAGGATCTGGACATCGAACTTCCCGAAGACCTACTGCGTTCGATTGAAGAGCGCACCGGCTATCGCATCGAGTCGTACACCCTGCAATTGAACGGCCGTCCTGTGGCTGAACCCGACTGATCCACCGTTGCACTCTGGAGCGGAAGCGCTGCCCTCGTTACGTTGTCGGCAACCATGAGCCTCCGGGGATGCCGTTGTGAGCAGCGCGAACACCGAACTCCTCCTGCTCGCCCCTGAACTGCTCGGCGAATCCCTGGCCCTCCAGCTCAGCCAGCGCTTCTCCGATCTTGAGATCAGGCTCAAGGCCGAGGCTCTCAGTGGATGTCCCTGCCTGGTGATCTGGTCGATCGAGCCAGCAAGCACCCTCGACACCATCCGCCGGGAGCTTCGCCATCTGCAGGAGCGTTGGCAGCCCGCCGCTCTGCTGCTGCTGCTTCCGGCCCATCTGCAGCTGAGCTCAAGCGATCTGCTGACCCTGGATTGCCCCGGTCTGTTGCAGGACCCGGATGTGCAGACCCTGGCGGAGGCGATCACCACCCTTCGCGGAGGGGGACGGGTGGTGCGACTACGGCAGGAGCGCGCGGCGGCTGAAGCCACGACGCCCGACTCGACCATGGGGCTGGGGCAATGGCTGCTGGTGAGCGGTCTGCAACAAATCAGCCAAGATCTTCAGGTGATCGAAGCGCTGCTGACTCCCCCGCCGGAGCACCTGCTGCTGCGCCTTTTGCTGGAGGGCCGTCAGCGGGAACTGCGCAGTGCCCGTGATCTTTTGCTCTGGCTCTGGGGGCCCCTGGAGGTGGGCCTGGCCGATGCCGTGCCGCTTCGCCGCTCTAGCGATCGGCCTGCCCACTCCCGTGATGAAGCGACGGAGGACACCATGGCGATCACCCTGCGTGAGCGCCACGCCACCGCGGTGTGGGCCGCCATTCAGGAGCGGCTCAATGGCGCCGTGAGCGCGGGGCTGGGCAACGCCACCGGCAGCCTGCTGGCGATCGAAGGGCTCCATCCGGAACGGCGTCGAGACCTGCTGCTGGCACTTCTCCAGCAACTCGACCGGGTGATGGCACGACTGCGAAGCGAGGGCAACCTCGAGGGAACCCTGCAGGACAACTGGCATGCCCTGCAACCGGAACTGCGACGCCAGGCCCTGCAGGCCATGGCTGGCAGCTACGTGCGACTGCCCCAGGGCGAGAGTCTCCAGCCCGTGGCCGCCTCCCTCCTCGCCCAGGCTGATTTCGATCAGGGGGATGACGAGCTACCCGATCCCCGCCGCATGCTTGAACCTCTCCTGCTCGACCAGCCGGTGCTGGTGGACGGCCAGCTGTTGCCAGCGGATCATCCCCGGGCCCTGCTGCAGCTGGAGACCCTGGTGAGCAACTGGCTGGTGCGCACCGCCGAACTGATCAGCGCCGAACTGATCAGCGCCTGCAGCGCCTGGCCGGAACTGCGTCGCTACCTGCTCGATCAGCGCCTGATCTCCACCCGGGAGCTCGAGCGACTGCGCAACCAACTCAACAATCAAAACCGCTGGCAAGACTGGATTCAGCGACCGATTCGCCTCTACGAAAGCCGTCGGTTGCTGTATCGGCTCAAGGCCGGTCGCATCGAACCGCTGTTGCTCACCGAGCCCCGCGATGTTGAGTTGCAACAACTCGGTTGGTGGCAACAACAGGTGGCTCTGGTGCTCGAAGCCCGTGATGCCCTGGCCCCGCAGATTCAGGCCTTGGTGCGCACGATCGGAGATCTGATGGTCGTGGTGCTGACTCAGGTGGTGGGACGGGCCATCGGACTGATCGGTCGGGGCATCGCCCAGGGCATGGGACGGAGCCTGAGCAGCCGGCCAGCCGGCCGTGGCTGAGCCGGAGCGTCAGAATGCCGCCTGCTCCGGAGATCGGATGGCCCGCCTGCTGCAAGCGCTGCTTAGTGTCTGTCTCGCCTTTCTGCTGATCGTGCCGCCAGCCCAAGCGGGCCGCGACGACGACGCTTACGACGGCAACATCTTTGCCCTCTATGCCGGCAACGGCTCCCTGGTGCCACCCGCCACCAGCCTCGACGACGCCCTGGCCGCGGGTCGCACGAGTGTGCTCGTCTTCTATCTCGATGACAGCCGCACGAGCAAAGCCTTTGCCCCCTCCGTCTCCGAACTGCAACGGCTCTGGACCCGAAACATCGATCTGATGCCCCTCACCACCGACGCCCTTCAGGATCGCGTCGATCAGGGCCCGACCGACCCGGCCCATTACTGGGGCGGACACATCCCGCAAGTGGTGGTCATCGATGGTGCGGGCTCCGTGCTCCTCGACGCCACGGGGCAGGTGCCCCTCGACCGGATCAACGCGGCCATCAGCAAGGCGACGGGATTGCCGGCCCCGGAAGGGAGCAGCACCAGCCTCAGTTTCAATGAGCTGAACACCGAGATCCAGACCCGCTGACTGTCAGGGGCCTGATCGGTCCAGCGAAAGCGCTTACGCTGCGCGGCTGAACATTCGGTCGGATGACCGCTGGGGCATGGCCGCGTTGATGCTGGTTCTTCTGATCCTCGGGCTGGCGGTGGCCTGGCTCGAAGCACGGCATCGCCTTCGCCCCGCTTCGCCACTCCGCCTCACCCCCCTCGACTGGCAGGTCCAGGCAATCGATCAGGGCCTCCTGATCAGCGGCTGGCTTGACATCCACAACCCCCATCCCCGCATGGAGGTGATGGTGCCCGAGCTCACGATCCAGCCTGTGCTGCTCGGTCAGCAGGACCTCAGCGACCTGCAAACCCAGACCCGGGTCACCCCCCATCACCCCGATGAGGACGCCCGACCCGATGGGTACTGGGCCGCTTACATCGTCAAGGGACGCAAAACCACTCGGGTTGAGGTGGAGATCCGGATCAGCGACCCCGCCGCGTCGTCCCTGGCGGGGCGCGTCGACACGCTCTGGGCCGAGGTGCAGTGGGTGAACTATGGCCCCTTCGGACGCCTGCAACGCCGCCAGGGCGTGGTGGTGCCCGTGCGCCGCCCAGAGGTGCTGGAGCCGGATCAGGTCGTGTTCCGCAAGGGCGAGGGTTGCACCGTGCTGCCCATCCGAACCCATCTGCTCGGCCCACTCGATGACACGATCGAGGTGCTGCGGACCTACGCCGGCCACCTGGTGCAACCGGGTGATGTTCTCACCATCGGAGAAACCCCGGTGGCCGTGATCCAGGGTCGCTACCAGCACCCCTCGATGGTGGAACCCGGCTGGCTGGCCCGCCTGCTCTGCCGCGTGTTTCATCCCACCAGCAGCCTCGCCACCGCTTGCGGGTTGCAGACCCTGATCGACCAGGTGGGGCCGACCCGGGTGTTGGTGGCCTGGGGTCTGGGCCTGGCCCTGAAGCTGGTGGGAAGCCCGGGCGGTTTCTATCGACTCGCCGGCGACCAGGCCCGGCTGATCGACGACATCACCGGCACGACGCCGCCCTACGACCAAACCATCGTGCTCGGGCCTGAGGCACCGGAGGCGCTGTGCCAGGCGGCGGCATCAGCTCTCGGGGTGGATGTTGCGATCGTGGATGTCAATGACCTGGGCCGCGTCAAAGTGCTCGCCTCGAACCAACACTGCGATCACACCTTGCTGCATCGCGCCCTGCGTCCGAACCCGGCAGGCAACGCCAATGAACGCACTCCCCTCGTGCTTGTGCGCCCGGCCTGACAACGCGGCATCTCGCCACGGGAGATACATTGAAGTCACTCTTGTTGAGTGTTCCGGTGGAGTCTTCCGGCAGCTCCCTTCGGGTTGAGCCGCTCCGGGCGGCTCACCTTCATGGTCTCCAGACCGAGGGCTTGGGCGACGACCTGCCCCGGTTTCAGAGGTTGTTGCTGCGCAGCCTGGTGGCACGGCTCGATGGTCTCTGGCCCGGTGAGCCGATCACGCGCCAACCGCGGGTGCTCGTGGCTCTCGAGCAGGGAATCCTCCGAGCCCTTGTTCAGGTGCGTCCCTACAACCGGCAGTGGAGCTGCTGGTTGCTGTCACTCGAAGAGCTCAGCCCCGGCCAGTGGGTGGGCCGGCGTCAACTTCTGAAAGCCCTGCTGCAACAAGCCCTGCTCGGCACTGATGTCCGCTCCCGCAGCTGGGTGATCCGTTGCGACAGCAGCTGCGATGAGCAACTGGATGTGCTGCGCGAACTGGGCTTTCAGCCCCTGAAAACCCAGCGCATCTGGAGGCCAGGGAACGCGGATGCCAGTCAGCCTGCAGCTCTCCCTCACACCCCCACTCCCCTGCCGACCACCTGTCAGTGGAGTCCCTTAAACCGGCGCACAGCTCCCCTGCTCTGGCCCCTGGAACAGGCGGCAAGTTCCAGTCACCTGCGCCAGATCATTGATCGACGCTACCCCGATCTCCTGGATCAATCCGGACGTCACACCGGCGTTCTGCTCTGGGACAGCGGTGAAGCATCGGTCGCCATCGCAGGCCTCGTCCGCCAGGAACTGGCGGACGGGTCGTTCGGGATCGAGCTATTGCGGGATGTGGCCTGGGATGAGCGTCTTAGTCAGGCATTGCCGGCCCTGCTGGATCAGCTCCTGACGCAGCGACCAGCCGTCGTCCTCGTGACCGACCAGGCGGACTCGCCCCTGAGCCAGCTGCTGACCACGGGAGGCTGGCACCCCCTCAGGGAGGAACTCCTCCTCGGCCGCAGCCTCTGGCGGCAACACGGACGCAGCCGGGCCGTTCCCCTCACCCATCCGCTCGACACCATGCTCGGGCGCCTGCAGCCCCAGCATCCTCCGCTGCCCACCCCGAGTTTGGGGCGGCGTTGAGCCAGCCGATGGCCAACGCCAGACCACGACCTCGCTCCGGCTTGAGTCTCGATGTGGGCCGCCGCCGCATCGGCCTGGCCGGCTGCGACCCCCTCGGCATCACCGTGCGCCCCCTGGCAGCCCTCCAGCGCCGTCGCTTTCCCGAGGATCTGGCCCACTTGCGCGACCTCTGCCGCCAACGGCGCGTCGAACTGCTGGTGGTGGGACTTCCCCTGGATCGCAACGGAGAGCCCACTGAACAAGCGATGCATTGCAAACGCTACGGCCTGCGGCTGGCACAAGCCCTGCAGCTGCCCCTGGCCTGGATCAATGAACACAGCAGCAGCTGGGCGGCCGGCGAGGCGCTCGGACTTCACGGCGATCGCAGTGGACAGCTCGACAGTGCGGCGGCAGCCCTGCTGCTCGAGCAGTGGCTGCGGGAAGGCCCCGAACCGGAACCGGTGACCGCGGCGGCCTCGGAGCGTGGCACAAGACCCGACGATGCAGGATCCTGGAGGAACAGCGCAAGCCAGACATGAGCGCCAGCGGAACGGGGAACAGCGGTGAGGTCCCGACTGTTCTGGTCAAAGACAGTGGCGGACGGGATCTGCTCTGCTTCCTGGAGCAGCTGATTCCCCTCGATGGGGAGGATTACGCCCTGCTCACTCCGGTCGACACCCCGGTCTGCCTGTTCCGTCTCAAGGACGGCGAGGATCCGGAGCTGATCGATGCGATTGCCGACAGCGAGCCAATCCTTTCCGTGGCCGATGTGGTGCTTCAGGAGCATGACCTCACCCTGGTGCGCTCTGCCGTCACCCTCACGGTGAGCGGCGAACTCGACGAGCCCGACCCGGATGACCTCGACGATGAGGGCGAGGACGACGACGACTCGGAAACCTACGAGCTGCTGGTGAGCTTCCTGGTGGAGGAACAGGAATATGGTCTTTACATCCCACTGGATCCCTTCTTCGTGGTGGCTCGCATGGTCGATGGTGCGGCGGAGCTGGTGGAAGGGGAAGCGTTTGATCGCATTCAGCCCAGGATCGAGGCCGAGCTCGAGGAACGGGAGCTGCCCAACTGATGAGCCACCACTGGCTGCAACCCGACTGGGATCCCGGCGTCACCGTGGCGCAACTGCCGCTGCAGCCCCTGATGCACCGTGGCATCCACGCTCTGCTCCTCGATGTGGATCGCACCCTGTTGCCCGGCCATGACGTGACCCTGCCGGCGCCGGTGCTCACCTGGGCCACCGAAGCGCGCCGACATCTGAACCTGCACCTCTTCAGCAACAATCCCTCACGGCAGCGGATCGGCGCCGTGGCCGACCAGCTCCAGGTTGAGTTCACCAGCGGTGCGGCGAAACCCCGGCGGGCAGCACTCCGTCGTGTGCTGCACCAGCTCCAGCTCAAACCAGAGGAGATGGCGATCGTGGGCGATCGCCTCTTCACCGATGTGCTGGCCGGCAATCGGCTGGGGCTATTCACTGTGTTGGTGCGTCCGCTCCGAGCTGATGGCACACCCTGTCGCCATGACCGGGTGCAGCGGCTGGAGCGGCAGGTCGCCCGTTGGATGGGGGCAGGGCGTCGATGACGCTGCGGGTGGTGAAAGTGGGCACCAGCCTGCTCCGCGGCGACAACGGCTCTTCCACCTCAGCCGTGATCGGCTGGCTGGCTGATGCGCTCGCCGCGAGTCTGATCCAGGGCGATCGCACGGTGCTCGTAAGCAGTGGGGCCGTGGGCCTGGGCTGCCGGCGCCTGGGGCTGAGCCATCGCCCCGACAACGTGGTGGCCCTGCAGGCGGCCGCAGCCGTAGGCCAGGGACACCTGATGGGCCTCTACGAAGAAGCGATGGCCCGCCATGGTCAGCCCGTGGCGCAGGTGCTGCTCACCCGCTCCGATCTCGCCGACCGACGCAGCTACCGCACCGCTTCAGCCACCCTGCACCAGCTTCTCGACTGGGGTGTGCTGCCGGTGGTCAACGAGAACGACACCGTGTCCTCAGCGGAATTGCGCTTCGGCGACAACGACACCCTCTCGGCCCTGGTGGCGGCGGCTGTGGAGGCCGATGAGTTGATCCTGCTCACGGATGTGGATCGTCTCTACACCGCCGATCCCCGCACCGATGCCAATGCCCATCCGATCACGGATGTGCACCATCCCGCCGAGCTGGCCCGCCTTCAGGATGGGGCCGGTGATGGCGGCCGCTGGGGAACCGGAGGCATGACCACCAAACTGGCAGCCGCACGGATCGCCACGGCCAGCGGCATCACCGTGCACCTGGCCGATGGCCGGCAACGCGAGGTGCTCGAGAAACTGCTCAGCGGTGGCCGGGGCGGCACCGTGTTCCATCCCCACCCCGAACCGCTGGGAAACCGTAAAAGCTGGCTCGCCCATGCCCTTCGGCCCCAGGGGGATCTCAGGCTCGACAACGGTGCCTGCAACGCTGTGGAACAACGCGGCGCCTCTCTACTCCTGGTGGGGATCACCGCCGTGGAAGGCCAGTTTGCCGCCAACCAACCGATCCGACTGCTCGCAGCCGATGGTCGGGAAGTGGCGCGTGGGTTGAGCTCATGGAGCAGCGAAGCGCTTCAGCGGGCCCTGACCCAGGCCCCAGCCACCGCCAGCGGCTCCCCCGTTGTGGTGCATCGCGATGCCCTCGTGCTCACCACGCCTACGATCCGCCCGCAGGACACCTGAATCATGCGTTTCAGTCAGTTGGTTGCGGCGCTGCAGGCGGGCGAGGCCGGCCTTCTCCGCCACGGACTCGGGTGCGACCCTCAGTTGCACTCCGCTGCCTCCCTCGAGAAGGCCACGGCCGATCAACTGAGTTTCCTGGAGCCTGGCAATGCTCTGGTCCAGGCGCTGGCCAGCAGTGCGGTGGGAGCCGTTTTGCTCCCGGATCAGGACGAGCTGGTGCAGCAGGCGCAATCGCGCCAGCTGGCCTGGGCCGTGTGCAAAGACCCGCGCCTGGCCTTCGCGGAATCGCTCGAGCAACTCCATCCAAGGCGTCTTCCCCAGGCGGGCATCCACCCCACGGCGGTGATCGGTGATCGCGTCGAACTCGGTGCCGGTGTCTCGATCGGCGCCCATGTCTGCATCCAGGACGGCAGCCGGATCGGCAGCCAGAGCGTGATCCACCCCGGTGTGGTGATCTATGACGACGTGGTGGTGGGCGAGCGCTGCGAAGTGCATGCCAATGCCGTGTTGCACCCCGGCTCTCGCCTGGGGAACCGTTGTGTCGTTCACTCGAACGCCGTGGTGGGATCGGAGGGGTTCGGCTTCGTGCCCACTGCCCGCGGCTGGCGCAAGATGCCCCAGACCGGCCTGGTGGTGCTGGAGGAGGGCGTCGAGGTGGGCTGCGGCAGCACGATCGACCGCCCTGCCGTGGGCGAAACACGCATTGGTGCCGGCACCAAGATCGACAATCTGGTGCAGATCGGCCATGGCGTGGAAACCGGTCGAGGTTGTGCCCTGGCCTCCCAGGTGGGCATCGCCGGCGGTGCCCGCCTCGGGGATGGCGTGATTCTTGCCGGCCAGGTGGGTGTGGCCAACAGAGCGGTGATCGGCGACCGGGCCATCGCCAGCTCCAAGAGCGGCATCCACGGAGAGATCGCTGCGGGGGAGGTCGTGAGCGGCTACCCGGCGATCCCCAACCGCCTCTGGCTCCGTTGCTCCGCCGCCTTCAGCAAATTGCCCGAACTGGCGAAACAGCTCCGGGAGCTCAAGCGTGCCCAGGAGACGGGAACCACCCCTCAGTAGTCTCGCCGCGTCAGGTCTTGGCTCTGGTTCCATGCGTCACCATCGCGTTGTTCTGCTGCCCGGTGACGGGATCGGTCCGGAGATCACGGCGGTCGCTCGAATGCTGCTGGAGGCCGTGGCGGCAAGGCACGGTTTTGCGATCCAGTTTGATGAGCAGTTGATCGGGGGGGCCGCGATCGACGCCACGGGTGTCCCCCTGCCTGAAAACAGCCTCGAGGCCTGCCGCGGCGCCGATGCGGTGTTGCTCGCGGCAATCGGCAGCCCCCGTTTCGATGCCCTGCCCCGAGAGCAACGCCCGGAAAGCGGTCTCCTCGCCCTGCGCTCCGGCCTGGGACTGTTTGCCAACCTCAGACCGGTGAAGATTGTTCCGGCCCTGAGCGCCGCCAGCAGCCTCAAAACAGAGGTGATCGAAGGAGTCGATCTGCTCGTGGTGCGCGAACTCACCGGTGGCATCTATTTCGGTCAGCCCAAAGGACGGGTGACGGCCGATGGAGAGGAGCGGGGCTTCAACACCATGACCTACTCCGCCTCCGAAGTCGACCGGATCGCCAGGGTCGCTTTCGAGCTAGCGAAAGAGCGCCGCGGCCAACTCTGTTCGGTGGACAAGGCGAATGTGCTGGATGTGAGTCAGCTCTGGCGCGACCGGGTCGAGGCCATGGCTGCCGCCCATCCGGAGGTCAGCGTGAGCCATCTCTATGTCGACAACGCCGCCATGCAGCTGGTGCGCGATCCGCGCCAATTTGATGTGCTGCTTACGGGCAACCTGTTCGGCGACATCCTCAGCGATGAAGCGGCGATGCTCACCGGCTCAATCGGCATGCTGCCCTCCGCTTCCCTCGGCAGTGAAGGGCCCGGCCTGTTTGAACCCGTGCACGGCTCAGCGCCTGACATCGCTGGTCAGGACAAGGCCAATCCAATGGCGATGGTGCTGTCTGCCGCCATGATGCTGCGCATCGGTCTGAAGGAGACGGAGGCTGCCGATGCGCTCGAAGCGGCGGTGGACCGGGTGCTCGCTGCCGGTTACCGCACCGGAGACCTGATGGCCGAGGGCTGTACACCCCTCGGCTGTCGTGCCATGGGTGAACAGCTGCTGGCCCACTGCAACGGTTGAGGCCATTGGCATTCCCGGCCCAGTCACCACGGTGCCGGTCCGCTGACCTGCCAAACTCTTCCAGCCTGCTCAGCCTGCGTCGATGTCGAAGCGTCACCCCGTTGTCGCCGTTACAGGGTCCTCCGGTGCCGGAACCAGCACTGTCAAAAGGGCCTTTGAACACATCTTCGCCAGGGAGAACATCACCCCGGCCGTGGTGGAAGGTGATAGCTACCACCGCTTCGAGCGCACAGCGATGAAGGAAGCCATGGCGGAGGCCATGGCGAAGGGCGAAAACTTCTCCCACTTCGGGCCGGAGGCCAATCTCTTCGACAAGCTCGAAGAGCTGTTCCGCATTTACGGCGAGAGCGGTGGTGGTCAGAAGCGCTACTACCTGCACAGCCCCGAGGAAGCGGCTGAGCACAACGCTCGCCTGGGTACCGATCTGGCCCCCGGTCAGTTCACCCCCTGGGAAAACATTCCCGCCGGCACCGACCTGCTCTTCTACGAAGGCCTGCACGGCGGTGTGCAGGGTGATGGCTACGACGTGGCTGCCCTCGCCGATCTTCTGGTGGGTGTGGTGCCGATCACAAACCTGGAATGGATCCAGAAGATCCACCGTGATAACGCCGAGCGTGGTTATTCGGCGGAAGCGATCGTTGACACGATCCTGCGCCGCATGCCCGACTACATCAATCACATCTGCCCGCAGTTCAGCCGCACGGACATCAACTTCCAGCGTGTCCCCACCGTGGACACCTCGAATCCCTTCATCTGCCGGAACATCCCGACGCCGGATGAAAGCTTTGTGATCATTCACTTCCGCAAGGGAGCCCGGGAGAAGTGGGGAATCGACTTCCCTTACCTGCTGAGCATGATCCACGATTCCTTCATGTCCAGCCCCACCAGCATCGTGGTGAACGGCGGCAAGATGGGCTTCGCCATGGAGCTGATCCTCACTCCGATCATTCATCGAATGATCGAAGAGAAGCAGAAGCTGGCCTGATTCATTTCCAGGCAGGAGCTCTATCGTGGGTCCATCTGAGCAATCAGGTGGGCCCATTTCCATTTCGCCGCCATCCTTTCTGATCAGTGGAGCCGGTGCCCCCATCGGTTCAACGCCGCGATGGGATCGGGTCAACAGCCAAGCGCTGATTGCCCTCGCTAGACAGATCTATTTCCGTTATCTCAGCGAAGCAACGCGAAGCCAGGAACCCAGTGGTGTGGTCGTCTGCCAGCGGAGCGGTGAAGGCCGGGTGGTGTTTGAGCCGCCAACCCTGCTGCCGGATGAGGAATTCCTCTCCACAGCACTGCTGCGCAATCGCGCCCGGCGCTCCGGTGGGCGCTGAAGCCTCCCCCCCATGGCCGCCTTCCTTGCCCTGATGCCGCCCCTCGCCCCGGTGCTGATCCTTTTCGGGGCCTGCGTGGGCAGTTTTCTCAATGTGGTGGTCTGGCGGCTTCCCCGCCGCGAATCGCTGATCTGGCCCGGTAGCCATTGCCCCAACTGCGGCCACGCCGTGCGCTGGCACGACAACATCCCGCTGCTCGGATGGCTGCTGCTGAGGGGCCGCTGCCGCGACTGCGCCTGGCCGATCCCTGCGCGTTACCCCGCCACCGAAGTGCTCTGTGGCGGGCTCTGGCTCACGGCGGCATGGGCCCACGGATCAGCCCTCCATCTGATCGCCGGCCTCGTGCTGGTCAGCCTGCTCCTCACCCTGAGCCTGATCGACTGCGACCATCTCTGGTTACCCGAACCGCTCTGCCGCAGCGGCGTGATCCTGGGGTTGGTGGCCACAGTTGCCCTCACAACGCCGGAACGCTGGCTCGATCACCTGCTGGCGGCGGCGGCCGCACTGCTGGTAATGGAGGGACTGAGCGCTCTGGCGGAGCGACTTCTCGGGCAACCGGCCCTCGGGCTCGGGGATGCCAAACTCGCCGCCCTCGGGGGTGCCTGGCTCGGCCTGGCCGGAATCACCGCCGCCATGGCCCTGGCGGTGTGCAGCGGCGCGATCCTCGGCCTCCTGGGCCGGATCAGCGGGCGCCTCGGCCCCCGGCAACCGTTTCCCTTTGGTCCGTTCATCGCTCTTGGCATCTGGTTGGTGTGGCTCACCGGGCCCCTGTGGTGGTGGCAGAGCTGGATGCGACTGATCGGGGCGAGCTGAGCGTTGCTGCGATGCGATGGGTCTTAAATAGGGCCCAGCAGGAGCGATGACGTGTCACTGTTCGACTGGTTTGCTGATCGCCGCAAGGGTCAATCGGTGAACAAGGTGGCCCAGGAACCGGAAGAGGGCGATGGCCTCTGGAGCAAATGCCCGGAATGCTCTCAGGTGGTGTATCGCAAAGATCTGCTGGCCAATGCCAGCGTGTGTAGCAACTGCGGTCATCACCACCGCATCGACAGCAGTGAGCGGATCGCCGTGATCGTCGATCCCGGCAGTTTCGTTCCTCTTGACACCGACCTGGAACCCACCGATCCCCTGGGATTCAAGGATCGTCGCGCCTACGCCGAACGCCTGCGGGAGATGCAGGCGAAAACAGGCCTGAAAGACGCCGTGGTGACCGGGCTCTGCCGTGTCGAGCACCATCGCATGGCCCTGGCGGTGATGGATTTCCGCTTCATGGGCGGCTCGATGGGCTCGGTGGTGGGAGAGAAGATCACCCGCCTGGTGGAACGGGCCACCGAGGAGCGCCTGCCACTACTGATCGTGTGCGCCTCAGGGGGGGCGCGCATGCAGGAGGGGATGCTGAGCTTGATGCAGATGGCGAAGATCTCCGGGGCGCTGGAGCGCCATCGCGACGCGGGCCTGCTCTACATGCCCCTGCTCACCCACCCCACCACCGGAGGTGTGACCGCCAGCTTCGCCATGCTCGGAGACCTGATCCTTGCCGAACCGAAAGCCTTGATCGGCTTCGCCGGACGGCGCGTGATCGAACAGACCCTGAGGGAGAAACTGCCCGACAATTTCCAGACTGCTGAGTATCTGCAGGAGCACGGATTCGTCGACACGATCGTGCCCCGCACCCAGCTGCGCTCCACCCTGGCCCGACTGCTGCGGCTGCACGGCAGCCGTCCGCTGGAGGCCGTGGGTTGATGGGGCGCCTGCGCCAGTGGTGTCGAGGGGTTCTGCTCTGCGGCGTGGTTCTTCTGCTGAGCTGGTGCTGGAGCGGACCGGTCTGGGCAGGCCCCGTCGACTGGCGTGAGGTTCCCGCCACGAGCGAAGGCCGCCAGTGGTGGGATGCGGGCAGCCTGCGCCGCGATCGAGACGGCAACCTCTCGGTGTTGAGCCGCTACACCGCAGAGACCGATCCCGACACCCCCAGCCTGGGGACCCTGGTGGTGATGCAGATTGACTGCGGCCAGAAGCTGTATCGCGACAAACAGGTGAATGGATTGCCGCGCTGGGGTGCCCAGTGGGAAGCTGCCGGCGATGACGCCCTGATCAGCAACGTGATCGAGGCGGTCTGCAGCTCTGCTCCGGCCTGAATGCCTCTCTCTGCCTCGAATTCTCCCTCAAACGTCCCAGCGCAGATCGGCGTCGCCATCGCTGGCCTCGGCTTCGGCGAAGCTGTGCATCTCCCAGCACTGCACAGCCTGACCGATGCCCAGCCTGTGGCGCTCTGGCATCCCCGCGCCGAACGGCTCGATCAGGCCTGCGCCCAGCATGGGCTGAAGGGGTACCACCACTGGGATGCCCTCCTGGCCGATCCGGCCGTTGAGGCCATCGTGATCGCCACCCCACCGCAGGCACGGTTCGATCTCGCTCGCCGCGCCCTTGAGGCGGGCAAACACCTGCTGCTGGAAAAACCGGTCGCCCTCGAGGCTGACCAGGTGGCCGATCTGCAGCGACTCGCGATCCGGCAGGGCTGCAGCGTGGCGGTGGATTTTGAATATCGGGCCGTGCCGCTGTTCATGCAGGCGGAACGCCTCCTGGCGGCGGGGGCGATTGGCACCCCCTGGCTGGTGAAACTGGATTGGCTGATGAGCAGCCGCGCCAACCCCGAACGGCCCTGGACCTGGTATTCGTCAGCCGAGCAGGGGGGCGGTGTCATCGGCGCCCTGGGCACCCATGCCTTCGACATGCTCGCCTGGTTGGTGGGGGAGATCGATCAACTCCAGGCGTTGCAGCACACGGCCATCGCGGCACGCCCCCTGCCCGGTGGCGGCCAGGCCGCGGTTGATGCGGAGGATGTGGCCCTGATCCAGGCCCGCCTGCTCAGCCATGGAGGCACTGGGCCTGTGCCCGCCCAGGTGAGCCTCGCGTCTGTGGCGCGCAACGGGCGCGGCTGTTGGCTGGAGATCTATGGCTCCGAAGGAAGCCTGGTGCTGGGCAGCGACAATCAAAAGGATTATGTGCACGGGTTCGGACTCTGGCTGGCCCAGAACGGGGAGGCGCCCCGCAGCCTTCAGGCGGATGCAGATCTGCGCTTCGCCACCACCTGGAGCGACGGGCGGGTGGCTCCCGTGGCGCGCATCCAGCAGTGGTGGATCGACAGCATCCGCTCCGGCCGCCCCATGCTGCCGGGGCTGAGCGAAGGGCTACGCAGCCAGCAGGCCTGTGACCGCTGCAGACTGACGCCTTGGGACAAGCCCGGAACAACACGGAATCGGTCGAATGAGATCCGGTAGATTCGCCCGCATTCGTCCCCACGACGTACCACCACCGAGGATTTCACCATGGCGCTCGTTCCGCTTCGGCTTCTGCTCGACCATGCCGCTGAGAACGGCTACGGCATTCCTGCGTTCAACGTGAACAACCTGGAGCAGGTGCAGGCGATCATGGAAGCCGCTGCCGAAACCGACAGCCCCGTGATCCTGCAGGCCTCCCGCGGCGCCCGCAGCTACGCCGGTGAGATCTTCCTGCGCCACTTGATCCTGGCCGCCACCGAGACCTATCCGAACATCCCGGTGGTGATGCACCAGGACCATGGCAACGCCCCTTCCACCTGCTACTCCGCTGCCATCAACGGTTTCACCTCCGTGATGATGGATGGTTCTCTGGAAGCCGATGCCAAGACCCCGGCCAGCTACGACTACAACGTGGCGGTCACCAAGGAAGTGGTGGATTTCGCCCATTCTGTGGGTGTGAGCGTCGAGGGCGAACTGGGTTGCCTCGGTTCCCTGGAAACCGGCAAGGGTGAAGCCGAGGACGGCCACGGTTTCGAAGGCGAACTGTCGAAGGACATGCTCCTCACCGATCCGGCCGAGGCTGCTGATTTCGTTGCCAAGACCAAGGTGGATGCCCTGGCGATCGCCATCGGCACCAGCCATGGCGCCTACAAGTTCACCCGCAAACCCACCGGTGAAGTGCTGGCGATCAGCCGCATCGCTGAGATCCACAAAGCCATCCCCAACACCCACCTGGTGATGCACGGCTCTTCCTCCGTGCCTCAGGAGTGGCTCGACATGATCAACAAGTTCGGCGGTCAGATCCCCGAGACCTACGGCGTCCCCGTCGAAGAGATCCAGGAGGGCATCCGCAACGGTGTGCGCAAGGTGAACATCGACACCGACAATCGCCTTGCCTTCACCGCCGCTGTGCGTGAGGCGGCCTTCGCCGATCCCGCCAATTTTGATCCCCGTCACTTCAACAAGCCGGCCCGCAAGTACATGAAGCAGGTCTGCCTCGATCGTTACCAGCAGTTCTGGTGCGCCGGCCAGGCCAGCAAGATCAAGCAGCAGAGCATCAACTACTACGCCGATCTCTACGCCAAAGGCCAGCTCGATCCCAAAACCGCTGTGGCCGCCTGATCACCGCACGGATCGATCCAGAACAGTTGGGGGGGGGCTATGCCCCCCCTTTTTGATGGAATCAGAACGGACCTTCAGCGCAGTGCCAGGGACCCGCTGCGGCCATCCAGGAGCGCCATCTGGCCCAGTGGTAAGGCCAGGTTCGGCTGGCCGTGACCCACCGGCAGATCCATCACCAGCGGAACTCCCAAATCGCCCAGGCGCTCCTCGAGGATCGCCGCCATCGAGAAATCGCCGGGGAGGATGTCATCTTCCGCCCAGCTGAAGCGGCCGGTGCCGATCCCGGCGACACCCCGCAACACCCCGGCGCTGCGCCATTGGGTCAGCATGCGATCGACCCGATAGGGCGCTTCCCCCACATCCTCCAGCACAAGAATCGCCCCCTCGAGTGAAGGCCACCACGGTGTGCCGATCAGATGGGTCGCCACCGTGAGGTTGGTCACGACCAGGGGACCGGTGGCCCGACCGGGCCGAACAGCCCGACCCGTGAGTGGCGCCACCTCGCGGCCGCTCAGCAACTCCACCGTTCGTTGCCACTGGGCTTCGCTGCCACCGCTGGAGCCATGAATCGCGCCGCGGGAGCCTGCGGCCCACTGCGCCAGCAAAAGAGAGCTGGTGTCGGAAAAGCCCAGGGTCCAGAGGGAACGACGAGGAAACTGGAAGCCAGCTTCAAGAACCCGAGCACCACCCCAACCGGCCCCCACCACGATCAGGCCATCAAGGCTTGGATCGCGCCAGGCCTCCTCCAGGGCTGCACAACGCTGGGCATCCGTACCGGCGAACCACTGCCATTGACGCCGCACCGATACCGGAATCTCCAGGTGCCAACCCTGCGCCGCGCAGCGGTTCTGCAACGGCGTGAAGTCGGTGTCGGGGGCGATCCAGGTGCCCAGATTGAGCGCTCGCAAGCGCGACCCAGGACGCAGCGGTGAGGGTGGGGGTAGCGGTGACGGCAAGGAGCGACCCCGCACCCAAGCGGGAAGCGCCGAACCGAGCAGGGCCCAAGCACTGCTGCTCAGAACGGTGCTGCTCAGAAACGTGCGACGCCGCATCGTCATCGCCCGAGCCCCCCGATATCAGGCGATCAGAGCGCGCAGGAGGCCCTGACCATCGACTCCGCCGATCTGGGGATCGCAGGCACGTTCCGGGTGGGGCATCAAGCCGAGCACAGTGCCGCTGGCATTGGTGATCCCGGCGATATCCGCGATCGAGCCGTTGGGATTGTTGCAGTAGCGCAGAGCAATGGCATCGTCGTCCTGCAGCTGCTTGAGCGTGTCCTCGCTGCACTGATAGCGCCCCTCACCGTGGGCGATGGGCAGCACGATTTCACTGCCGACGCTCTGATCCCGCAACCAGGGCGTGCGAGAGCTGGCCACAGACAGCGCAGCGTCTTCACAAATGAAATGGAGGTTCTGGTTGCGGGTCAGAGCACCGGGCAGCAGGCCCAGCTCCGTCAGCACCTGAAACCCATTGCAGATGCCCAGCACCCGCCCGCCTTTGGCGGCGAAGTCGACCAGAGCCTGAAGCACGGGAGCAAAGCGGGCAATGGCACCGCAACGCAGGTAATCGCCGTAGCTGAATCCGCCCGGCAACACCACCGCATCCAAGCCGCTCAGGTCTTGGTCCTCATGCCAGAGGAAACGGGTGGGCAAGCCGAGGCAGCCCTCAGTGGCCCAACGCACGTCCCGGTCACAGTTGGAGCCGGGAAAAATGACCACCCCGATGCTCATGACTGCTGCAGCTCCAGGCTCCAGTTTTCGATCACGGGATTGGCCAACAGCCGATCGCTGAGCAGCTCCAGTCGCCGCCGGGCCTCCTGCTCATCGGGCGCCTCCAGCTCCAGCTCCACCGCTTTGCCGATTCGCAGCTTGCTCACCCCGTCGACTCCGAGGCGGACCGCTGCGGCACGGGTGGCCTCTCCAGCCGGATCGAGCACGGAGGGACGCAGGTTCACCAAGACGCGGGCTTGAAAACGCGGCACGGACTCCGGGCGGGGATTGTTAAATCTTGACAGGCCGGGGCACCGCTGCCGGAGCGCTCTGGGCACGTTGAAGGCAGGCCGCCATCAGCGCCTTGGCTCTCGCTCCTGCCCAACGGATGCCGTTAGCTCGCCTGCGTGGAGGGCGCTGGATCGCCGTGGGCGCCCTGGGCCTGGCACTCGCGGTCGCGCCGACAAGCCAGGCCGCCGGGCCCCCGGAACTGGTGCTTGAGCTGGAATGCCGCGAGAACGGTGGTCGCTGGCAGACCTGCCGAATGGGGGTGGTGAAGCTGGGGGAGGAGTGGTGGCTGGATCTGGCCCATCAACGCATCCGCTTCCGTCATGACGGCAGCGGCCGGATGCGCATGAAAGGGTCGCGTGATCCGAGCTGGCAATCGGTGCAGGCCCGCTGGATCGCCGAGCGCACCCTTTGCTGGGACGGGGTCTGCGCCCGGGGAGACCTGCCCCTGGATTGAGGGCGAGGTGCAAGCGAAAGCCAAACCGGGAACTGGCTTTTTCTCTCGTGAGCGTTAAAAACAATCCGTAGTTTCGGCATCCGTTTGCGCGCTGCCGATGCCGCTATCCCGGCTCACCACTGCCCTGCTGCTGACCGTTGGGCTGAGCTCCGGTGTCGCCAGGGCCGACACCAGCCCGGAGCAGTGGCTGGCCCTGCTTCAGGAGCGCCAGGAATCGGTGCTGGTGTTGGAGCGCACCGATCGCTCCCTCCAGCCCACCGGCGATCCGATCTGGGATCTGCGCCTTGAGATCCCCGGCCAACCGCCACGCCATTACCCGGCCCTCAGCGGCCGTGCCAATCGCCAACAGGCCAACCGGGACCAGATGGGCAGCCGGGCCCCCCTCCCCCGGGGCCATTACACCCTCGGCGCCGTGGAGCCCCTCGCCGACGGCGCCTATCCGGAGCTGGGTCCGGTCTGGATCAGCATTGAGCCCACCTTCCCCACCGGTCGACGCGTGCTCGGCATCCATCAGGATCCCAGCGCCGGTCTGAATGGCAACAGCGGTACCCTCGGCTGCATCGGCCTCATTCACCGCAAGGACCTGCTGGAACTGTCTGCGCTGATTCAACGCAGCGGCACCCGTCAGCTCGTAGTGCGCCACTGAGGTTTCCTCATCCGCCTCTGGGGCCACCGATCGGCCACTGAGGCCACGCAGCTGAAAGGAGCGACGTTTGAGCCCAATTCCAACCCTGCCATTGCTGACAGCGCCCCTTGATGTGGCGGCGGCTCCAGCACCGCTGCGGCGGCGGGTGCTCCTGGCCTACGGGATCGGCGATGCGGGCACTGGCATGGCAGCGGCGCTCGTGGGGTTCTACCTCTTCGTGTTTTACACAGCCGTTGCCGGCCTGCCCCCCTGGCTGGCTGGCACGGTGCTCATGGTGGTGCGTCTCTGGGATGTGTTCAGCGATCAGCTGATCGGCTGGCTCGGAGACCGCACCCGCAGCCGGATGGGGCCCCGCATCCCCTGGATGCTGGCCAGCGCCCTGCCCCTGGGGATTTCGATGGCCCTGATGTGGTGGGTTCCACCATTCCCGGATCCCTGGCGCTTCCTCTGGTTTGTGTTGATCGCCAGCCTGTTTCAGGCCTCCTATTCCGGTGTGAATCTGCCCTATTCGGCCCTGGCCACCGAGCTCAGCACCGACGTGAATCTGCGCACGAGGCTCAACAGCGCCCGCTTCACCGGGTCCGTGTTGGCCTCCCTGGTGGGCCTGCTTCTGGGCGCCGCCCTGAGCCACAAGGGCGCTGCGGGGTACTGGAGCATCGGCCTGGCCGCGGGAGCGATTCTGATTGTGGGCAGCCTGCTCAGTGCCTTCGGACTGGCTCCGGCAGCGGCCCGATGTCAGCGTCCGAGCCAGGAGCATCGCCCGCTGCTGCCCCAGTTACGCAGCCTGAGCCACAACGGATTCTTCCTGCGGGTGGTGTCGCTCTATCTCCTGGTGTGGGGCGCTCTGCAGCTGATGCAGCCCGTGGCGATCATCTTTCTCTCCGATGGCCTGCACCTGCCCCACAGCTGGAGCACCTCCCTGCTGATTCCCTTCCAGATCAGTGCGATGGTGGGGATCTGGATCTGGAATCAGGTGGCAGCGCAGCGCAGTCGCTTGCTCGCACTGCAGATCGGGGGATCCGCCTGGGTGATCCTGTGTCTGATCACCATGCTGCTGCCCGCTCTGCCCCAGGGGCAGACTCCTCTGGCGCCGGCCAATCGCACCGACCTGGCCCTCTTGCTGGTCAGCCTGGTGGGGCTTGGCATCAGTGCCGCCACCGCCTATCTGCTGCCCTGGGCTTTTCTCCCCGATGCAGTGGATGCGGAAACGGAGCATCCGGCTGGCCTGATCACGGCCTTCATGGTGCAGATTCAGAAACTCGGCAGTGCCCTGTCGGTGTTCGCCCTCGGGCTGCTGTTGAGCTGGAGCGGCTACAACCCCGCCCTCAACGACAACCAACCCGCAAGCGCCCTGGTGATGATCCGTCTGTGCATGGGGCTGATCCCCGCGCTGCTGGTAGTCGCCAGCCTCTGGGTCATGCGGGACTGGAACCGGTTGTTGGCGACAAAGCCAGCAGCTGGGCGCTGAGCTGATCCGCTGCCGCCGGATCGAATCCGATCAGCACCAGATCCACACCCACACCAGTGGCCGGACGCCAGGCCTGCTCGGGTGCGGCTTCAAACCAGCTGTCGAGCCTGGGGCCCACCATTTGGAGCTGGAGGGGCAGGCTTTTGCCTTCCAGCCACATGCGCCCTTTCAGGCGAATCACCCGATGCGCCTGCACAAAGGCAGGCAGGCTGTGCTCCAGTTGCTGCCGCGTCAGTGGCACCTCAAGGCGCACACTGCCGCCAACCACCTCCACATGGCTGTGGTCGTGATGGTCGTGATCGTGATGGCCGTCGTGGTGATGGCTGTCCTGGTGATGGCTGTCGTGATGATCGCCCGTTGGCGTGGGCTCGGCGGCCGAGGCCGTGTTGAGGCCCAACACAATCCTTGGATCCACCTGCCCCCGCTCCATCGCCAACAGGCCCGTGCCAGGACGCACCCGCTCTTGCAACTGGGCCTGGAGTGCGGCCAAAGCCGAAGAATCCAGCCGGTCGGCACGACTGATTAACACCTGATCGGCCGCCTGCAACTGATCCTCAAACAGCTCGTCGATCGAGCTGAGGTGATCGAGGCTGGGATCCTCTAGGCGCTGCTGCTCCAGGGCTTTCGGATCACCCACCGGACTCCCGGCAACCAGGGCCTCCCCATCCACCACCGTGACCACACCGTTCACCACCACCCGGGAGCGCACCTCCGGCCAGGCCAAGGCCTGAAGCAGCGGACGGGGAAGCGCCAACCCACTCGTTTCAACGACGATCCCATCGAGGCGGTCAGCACGCTCCAGCAGGGTGTTCATCGTGGGCAAGAAGTCGTCCTGAACCGTGCAGCAGAGGCAACCGTTGTTCAACTCCACCAGTCGCCCATCGAGCTCATCCTCCGGGCAGAAGCCGCAACTGCGGATGAGATCCCCATCCAGCCCCACAGTGCCGAATTCATTGACCATCACCGCCAGGCGCTGACCGCTTTGGGCGAGCAGATGGCGCAGCAGGGTGGTTTTGCCGGCCCCTAGGAAGCCGGTGATCACGGTGACGGGAAGCCTGGCCATCAGCGGCAACCCAGACTGTCGCGGGTGATCACACCAGTGCGGCTGTTCTCTCCAGCGGCGCGGGCACAGAGGGCCTTCAGCTGTGGCAGATCAATCACGGCATCCGTGAAATCAGCACCTTCAATCTGGGCATCGCCGAAGCGGCTCTGCATCAGCATGGCGTTGGTGAACACGGCATTGCGCAGATCGGCACCATCAAAACGACTGGCAAAGGCCACCACATCCGAAAGATCAGCACCCTGGAGATCGGCACCCTGCAGAGAGGAGGTGTTGATCACAGCCCCGCGAAGATCACTCCCCGACAGATCAACCCCTTGCAGATCCGCCTTCAGAAACTCCTTTTCCTTGAGATCCATCCCGTGCATGTCGGGAACGATCTCCTGAACAGCCCGTTGCCCGCGCAATTCGGGAGCCGTGATGGCCAGGGCCGGTGCAGCGGGGAGCCAGAGCCCGATTGCAAGAACGCAGGCAGCCAAGCTGATCGCCAGGGTGGTAAAGCGGCGGAAAACACGCATGCGCGGCAGAGGAAGCGTCATTTGGTCGTCAGACGACCTGACGTAATTTGATTCGTCACGTTATGGCAGTCCTCCGCCGCCCCACGCGTCATGGCCAACACTCTGCGGGTGGTGGTTCCCCCCCATCCCCTGATCGCCCACTGGCTGACCGTGCTCAGGCATGGCGACACACCGGCGGCTCTCTATGGCACCGGCATGGAGGAGATGGGCCGCTGGCTCACCTATGAAGCGGTGCGCGACTGGCTGCCCCACCGCGCCGAAACGGTCACCACCCCGGTGGCGACGACGGAGGGACGGGTCATTGAAACGGGCGTCCCCCTGTTGGCGATCCCCGTGCTCCCGGGGGGCTTGTCCCTTTGGCAAGGGGCCCGTCAGGTTCTTCCCAATGCGGATCTGTGCCTCTCGGGCATCCCCGACCAGGTAGAAGCGCAGGCGGGCCTGGTGCTGTTTCTCGATCAAATCGCCGACGGCAGCACCCTGTTGGCCCTGTTGGAGCAGCTTCAGGCCCGAGGCGTCGAGGATGCCCGGCGCCTCCGGGTGATCACGGCTGTCGCGGCGAGCCCCGGCTTGAAACGGATCGGTGAGCGCATGCCCGAGCTCACGATTCACACGGCCTGCATCGATGAGGCACTCGACGCTGAGGGACGCATCACGCCGGGCATCGGCGATCCAGTGCAGCGCCAGCAGATTCGATCGGCGAGCCACTCGGCCGGATCGACCTAATCTGGGTGCACTGCGACACACCCCATGGCCCAGCAGCGGGACACGGCCAGCGGCACCCTGATCACCCTGGTGAGTGGTGCCGTTCTCGGAGCTGCCGGGCTCGCCTGGTGGCTTCTTTCCGAGGCGGACCGACGCCAGCGCGGCCAGCGGCAACGCAACATGCTCTACGCCTCGCGCCTCCAAGACGGGAGCGAAGCCAGCGATCCCAGCCGGCGTCGGAACAACCAGGCCCAGCTTGAGCAACGGGTGGAGCAACTCAACGCCGCCATCGCCGATGTGCGCCGTCAGCTCGAAGATCTGGGCGCCAGGAACTGAGGGCTGCGCTCGGTAGGTTGGCGTCAGTCAATCACCGGGCTCCGGCTGCCATCGATGCTCCGCTCCGACGCCGTCACGCAGGGGATCCAGCGTTCACCCAACCGAGCCATGCTCCGCGCCGTTGGCTTCGGGGATTCCGATTTCGGCAAGCCGATCATTGGGATCGCCAACGGGTACAGCACGATCACGCCCTGCAATGTGGGGCTGAACGACCTCGCCCGGCGCGCTGAGGAAGCGGCCCGATTGGCCGGTGGCATGCCCCAGACCTTCGGCACGATCACGGTCAGTGATGGGATCTCCATGGGCACCGAGGGGATGAAATATTCCCTCGTGAGCCGTGAGGTGATCGCCGATGCGATTGAAACGGCCTGCAATGGCCAGAGCATGGATGGTGTGCTGGCCGTGGGCGGCTGCGACAAGAACATGCCCGGGGCGATGATCGCCATGGCCCGGATGAACATTCCGGCGATCTTTGTGTATGGCGGCACCATCAAGCCGGGCAAGCTCGGTGGCTGCGACCTCACGGTGGTGAGTGCGTTTGAGGCGGTGGGTCAGATCACCAGCGGCAAGATCGACGAAGAACAGCTCACAGCGATCGAAAAGAACGCCTGTCCGGGCGCGGGGAGCTGCGGCGGCATGTTCACCGCCAACACCATGAGTGCCGCAATCGAAACGATGGGGCTGAGCCTGCCCTACAGCTCCACCATGGCGGCGGAAGATGCCGAAAAGGCCGAGAGCGCGGCGCGCTCCGCCGAGGTGCTGGTGGAGGCGATCCAACAAAACATCCGTCCCCTCGATCTACTCACCCGTGAAGCGTTTGAAAACGCCATCAGCGTGATCATGGCGGTGGGTGGCTCCACCAATTCCGTGCTGCACCTGCTGGCGATCGCCCGCACCGCGGGCGTGGAACTGAGCATCGACGATTTCGAGCGGATTCGGCAGCGAGTGCCCGTGATCTGTGATCTCAAACCCAGCGGCCGCTTCGTGACGGTGGATCTGCACCAGGCCGGTGGCATCCCCCAGGTGATGAAACTGCTCCTCGATGCCGGCCTGCTCCACGGCGACTGCCGCACGATCGAAGGCAAGACCCTCCGCGAGGTGCTCGCCGCTGTGCCGTCGGTCCCCCCCGCCGGCCAGGACGTGATTCGCCCCCTGAGCCATCCGCTCTATGCCAAGGGGCATCTGGCGATTCTCAAAGGCAACCTGGCCGAGGAAGGCGCGGTGGCCAAGATCAGCGGCGTCAAAAACCCGGTGATCACCGGCCCAGCCCGCGTGTTTGAAAGCGAGGAAACCTGCCTGGCCGCCATTCTCGACAAGCAGATCAACCCCGGCGATGTGGTGGTGGTGCGCAATGAGGGGCCGGTGGGAGGCCCGGGGATGCGGGAGATGCTCAGCCCCACCTCGGCGATCGTGGGCCAGGGGCTGCTCGACAAGGTGGCTCTGATCACCGATGGCCGCTTCTCAGGCGGCTCCTATGGCCTGGTGATCGGCCATGTGGCTCCAGAGGCCGCGGTGGGCGGCACGATCGGCCTGGTGCAGGAAGGCGACAGCATCACCGTGGATGCGAACCAGCTGCTGATTCAACTCAACGTGGATGCAACCGAGCTGGCCCAACGCCGGGCCGCCTGGACCCAACCCGCACCCCGGTATCGCACCGGCATCCTCGGTAAATACGCCCGACTGGTGAGCTCCAGCAGTGTGGGAGCGGTCACCGATCAACCCTGACGGACTGTCCGCCGGAACCCGCTCAGCCATGGCTCCCCTCAGAACACCGCTGCTGCAGCTCGCAGCCTTGGTGGTTTTGCTCGCCCCCATCTCCGCCAGGGCCATGCCCCTGCGGGTGGGGGTCCCGATCGATCAGCCCCCCTGCAGTGAAGGCAGCAGCAGCGGTGGATATCGCGGCTGGGCTTACGACACCTGGGGCTCGATCGCCGATCATCTCGATCGAGACCAACTCCTGGTTCCGCTCGACTCGCTGGAGGCAGGACTGCAGGGTCTCGAAACCAATGCGCTGGATGTGCTCGCGACGTGTCTGACCAATACGCCAGGACGTGCCGCCCGGATCGACTTATCCCTGCCCATCCGGGAAGACAGCCTGCGCTTGATCCAGAAGCGATCGGTCACCCCCCTGCAGGTGACCTTGGCTGTCGTCTCCAATCAGGTGCTGATCGGTAGCTTGATGCTTCTGGTGGGCCTCTCCTGCCTCACGGCCGTGCTGCTGCAGGTTGCCGAACGGAACCATCAAGCGGTCAGCCCCCCACCAACCTGGCCGCAATTGCTCCGGCAGCTGCTGCAGAACACCGGAAGCTTGATCATCGGCTCAGGCATCCATTCCCTGGGCAGCCGATCTGCATCCATTTTGATCTGGACCAGTTTTGGCCTGATTCGCCTGGTGATCGCCGCATTCGTCACCGCCAGTCTCACCACTTGGCTGATCAACAAAGATGAGGCCGGTCCGCGCTTTCAGCTCCCAAGCCGCACGGCACGCGTGGTCTCAGCAAACGACCGGATCGGTGTGATCCAGAACCATGCCGCTGAGGAAATCCTCCGGGCTGCGGAGCTCAGCACGGGAACGCAGTTCAAGCACCTGCGTCGCTACAGCAACCTCACGGCCCTGGCGCAGGCGGTGGCCCGGGATGAGGTTCGCTTCGGTGTGGTCGATAGCCAGGAGGCGATGGCGCTCACCAGCCAACGGCCATGGCAGCAGATGCTCACTGTGAACGAAGCCCGCAAGGCCTACTTCAGTTTCAGTCAGAGTTTTGGCTTCAATCCCCGCCTCCCCCAGGCGACCCAGCGGCAGATCAACCAAGGAATTAGCCGCCATCGGCTCCAACAGGCGCTTCTCGAGTCGGTGAACAGCACCTCCGAACCGTGACCGTCTCGCCGCAGCGGCGATCCTCTCAGCCGGCAAACGGTCAGAGATCAGAACCGCACAGCAACGCCCGCAGCCGCCGCGCCAGTGCTTCCAGTGGCGCCCCATCGCGAGGGCGCTCACACCGTTGGCCACTGCTGCCATCCATCCACACCGGATGGGATCCCTGCCAGAGCAACGGCCGCTCATCCTGCTGCCACCAACTGAGCATCAGGTGCAGATCAGCGCCACTGCGATAGATCTCCAGCTCCAGATCCAGCTCAGGGCGTCGGTCGCCGCCAGGGTCCCTGCTTTCAATCCGCAGGTGGGCGTCGTCTGCGGTCAGATCCACCGCACCATTCACGTTTGACTCCCCAACCACAGGCACGACCGCATGCCGCTGCGGTTTGAGGCACACATCCGCCGCCGCGGCAATCAGCACCTGCAAATCCATCAAACCACCGGTTCAATCGCGCGCACGAGCAGCTGAATCGGGCCAGCGCGGAAGCCGGTGTTCTCACGGCCATCCTCGGCAAAACGGGAATGGAGCAACTGGAGCCGGGTCACTCCCGAGGCATCAAAACGCACCGGCAGGGTCACGGGCTTGGCCCGGACCACAGGCTTGAGATCAGCCAAGGGAATCACCGTGGTGGTGGTTCCCTCAGCCTCGGTCGGCAGCGAAGCCACCCAACGCAGCCCTCCCGGGATCAGATCGGTGAGGCCCAAAACACCATCGCGACAAGCGACAGCCAGCTTGAGGGTGCGACCACCTCCATCCACCACGATCCGCAACCCCTGGGCAGCGGACCAATCCAACGGCGGCCGGAACACCGGAGAGCGGCAGCTCACAAAGCCGCCACCCTCGGCCACCACGTCACCCTCGAGCCAGAGGCCCTCGGAGCTGAAGCGGCAGCCTGCCCTGCTGGACCCGCCCATGATCGTGTCATTGAGGCAGGTCCAATCCGCAAGTCGAACAGACAAGGAGGCCAATCCTCAGTCGACCACGACGGCTTCGAACACCACCAGATCGTTGTTCTTCAGGGCCTCGGCAACGGCGTTACCAACGGAAATCGCCCGGATGCGCGCGTTAATCACGTTGAGCGCAGCGTTGGGATTGACGTTGCTGGGCAGGGTGCCGAGCACATCGCCGAGGCTGAGCTGGCCGATGGCGATCACGGGCTGCTTGGCGATCTTGCCGGCCACGAAGTAGTCACTGAGCGCCACGATCCCAGCGGGAGTCGCCGTCTTGGTGGCGAGGGCCAGGTTGGTGAGGCGAGTGGCGATGGAGGAGCAGCGCTTCTTCACCGAAACGCCTCCCTGGGGAGCGTTCACCAGGGCCACGGGGTAGGAGCCGGAACCGGCCAACGGTGCGATCGTGCTGGGGTTGATCGCCACACCATCAGCGGGGCGGGGCATGGGACCGAGACCCACCACATAGTTCTTGCCCGCTTTGAGGCACTGGAAGGCAAAGATCGTCTGGCTCTTGGCCTCAGCCATCGGCGCACCAAAAGCGAGAGCGGAGAGGGAGAGAGCGCCAGCGGTGGCAGCGAGGCGATGCAACATGGGAGGAAGGAAAAACGGCCCGAGCTTAAGGGGTCCCCAAGGCCGCCTCATCGGCAAGGATGATCACTTCGGCAGCCGGTTGCACCAGGCGAGCCGGGGTGCGCACAGGGGACTCGGCGGGATCGAGCAATCGACTGAGGGCCTGACGCTTGCCTTCACCGCTCACAAGGAACACCACCTGGCGGGCGGCGCTGAGCACGGGAGCGGTGAGGGTGATCCGATCCAGCCCCTTGCCGCGACCGATCGTGGTCCAGCGATCGCGCACCAACGGGGCCTCCGTGCCCGGGAACAGCGAGGCAGTGTGACCGTCATCGCCCAGACCGAGCAGCATCAGATCAAACACAGGCGGTGCACCACTGCACAGGCGCGACACAAGGTCCGCGAAGGCTTCGGCACTGGCCTCAGCCGACGCCAGCTCCACCGTGGGTACGGGGTGAAAACAAGCACGTGCACCCGGCTGCCCCGGCTTCAGAAGCGTGTTGCGCAGCATCCGGGCGTTGCTGGAGGCATCATCAGCGGCAACCCAACGTTCGTCGCCAAGCAGCACATCCACCCGATCCCAAGGCAGGTGCTCATGGCCGAGAACCTCGTAGGCCCTGGCCGGTGTGGTGCCTCCGGAGAGGGCGATCTGGGCTCGGTCTCGCTGATCGAGAGCCAGATCAATTGCCGTGGCGATGTGCTCTGCGGCGCGGCGGGCCAGATCCTGGGGATCCTTGGCCCGCTCGATGCGATAAGAGGTCATCCGACGAACCTCAGTTCAGCCACTCGGTGTGGAACACACCGTCTTTGTCGACCCGCTCGTAGGTGTGGGAGCCGAAGCAATCGCGCATGGCCTGCACCAGGTTCTGGGGCAAGCGCGAGGTGCGGTAGCTGTTGATGTAATCCAGCGTGCTGCTCAGGCAGGGCACGGGAATCCCGGCCTCAGCGGCGCCAGCCACGATCCTGGCCAGGCCGGGTAAGCGACGGTTCACCTGATCGGCAAACCAGGGGTCAATCAGCAGATTGGGAAGCTGGGGATCAGCGTTGAAAGCATCCTGAATGCGCTTGAGCAGACGGGCGCGAATGATGCAGCCGCCCTTCCAGATCTGGGCGATCGACGGCATATGCAGGTTGTAGTTGTGCTCGGCGGAGGCGATGCGTAGCAGCTCCATCCCCTGGGCGTAACTGGCCATGCAGGCCAGCACCATCGCATCCATCAACGGCGCCATGCCGTCGGCGGGGCTGCCCATGTCAAAGGGCTTCATTGCCGGCCCCTTGAGAAGGGTTTCGGCCTTGATGCGCTGATCCTTCATCGAGCTCATCACCCGACCGTTCAATGCGGCATAGATGGTGGGCACGGAAGCCCCCATCTGGAGGGCACTCACGACGGTCCAGAGACCGGTCCCCTTCTGGCCGGCCTTGTCCTGGATCTTCTCCACCAAGTCGCTGCCGTCATCGGGATCCTTGGTGCGCAGACACACTTCCGTGATCTCCACCAGATACGAAGACAATTCCTCGGTGCTGTTCCAGTGGGCAAACACATCTGCCATCGCGCTGCCGCTCAGGCCACCGACCCGCTTCATCAGGTCGTAGCCCTCCGCCAGGATCTGCTCGATGCCGTACTCAATGCCGTTGTGCACGGTCTTGACGAAATGGCCCGACCCCCCGGGGCCGATATAAGTGACGCAGGGCCCGTCTTCCACCTGGGCCGCCATCTTGCACACCAGACTCTCAATCGCGTCGTAAGAGGCCTTGGTGCCGCCGGGCATCATGCTCGGACCTTCCAGAGCACCCTTGGCACCACCGGACACGCCCATGCCGATGAAGCCAAAGCTTTTGCTCTCCAACTCAGCCACCCGTCGCTCGGTGTCGTGGTACTCCGAGTTGCCACCATCGATCAGTAGATCGCCTTCCTCCAGGTAAGGGGAGATCTGCTGAATCACAGCGTCGACCGGGCCACCGGCTTTCACCATCATCAGGATCCGGCGGGGACGCTCCAGCTTGTTGACGAAATCCTGAAGGTCCGTGGCGCCCTGGATGTTGCGGCCGGCCCCGCGCCCGGCGAGGAACTCCTCCGTCTTGGCGTAGGTGCGGTTGTAAACGACGCTGGAGAAACCGTTGCGTTCAGCGTTGAGGACGAGATTCTCGCCCATCACGCCGAGACCGATCAGACCGAAGTGCGCCTTGGACATGGATCCGTGAAGTCATTCACTGGGGTCAGTGTGACCACGACGGAGCGATTCGGCTGCAACCTGCACAACCTCTGACAGAAGGAGGGGATCGGTGGCGATCCCGCTGGCGCGATCAGATCACCGTGCCATCGGGGATGGAGGCATTCTTCACCACCACAACGATGCCGTTGCGGATGTAGAAACCCAGCTCAGGCCGGTCGGCTTCTTCCACGTGGTCTTTGTTGACGATGGTGACGTTGGAGCCGATCCGGGTGTTCTTGTCGAGGATGGCGCGTTTCACCGTGGTGCCCTGACCCACACCCACCGGAATGCCACCACGCTCCCTGAGAACGGCGCGCTCGGTGGAGGATTCGAAGAAATCAGCCCCCATCAGCAGCGAATCTTGAAGCACCACATCGTTTTCCACCCGGCTGCGCACACCCAGCACGCAATGGTGAATGCTGCACGACTTGAGCATGGTGCCCTCGCCGATGATCGACTCCGTGATCTGGGCATCCACGAGTTTGCTGGGTGGTAGATAACGGGGCCGGGTGTAAATCGGAAAGTCTTCGTCGTAGAAGCTGAAGGGCGGTGAAGGTTGCTGGGTCAGGGCCAGGTTGGCCTCGTAAAAAGCTCCGATCGTTCCGATATCTTCCCAGTAATCATCAAACACATAACTCTTGAGCGTCATGCCACCCGCCAGGGCCTCAGGAATGACCTCCTTGCCGAAATCCTTATGTTGGGGATGATCGTTAAGGAGATCGATCAGCGCCTTACGGCTGAACACATAAATGCCCATCGACGCCAGATAGGGCTTCTGCTCAGCCGATTCCGGTGACAAGCCGAAGCGGGAGGTGTCTACGGCCATCTCTTTGAGGGAGTTTCCCTTGGGCTTCTCCCGGAACTCCTGAATGGTGCCATGGGCATCGGTGCGCATCAGGCCGAACGCCTCCGCCTGCTGGGGGTCAACCGGAAGAGCGGCTACGGTGAGATCAGCTCCCGACTGACGGTGATGCTCTACAAAGAGGCTGTAGTCCATCCGGTAGAGCTGGTCCCCGGAGAGGATTAGATATTCATCAACATCCCATTCCTGAAACAGCCATTGATACTTACGCACCGCATCGGCGGTGCCCTCAAACCAGGATGGGCTTTCAGGTGTTTGTTGAGCCGCCAACACTTCCACGAACCCCTGACCGAAACCTGCGCTGAGGTCGTAGGTCTGGGAGAGATGTCGGTTCAGCGATGCACTGTTGAACTGCGTCAACACATACATCTTGGTGATGTTGGAGTTGATGCAGTTGCTGATCGGAATATCGATCAATCGATATTTTCCAGCCAGTGGGACCGCCGGCTTGGCCCTCATCTTGGTGAGCGGGTAGAGGCGGGTTCCTGCTCCCCCCCCCAGAATGATGGCCAGAACGCGCTTCATGCCGCCCCCTTCAGATCGGCGTTGCGCGTGCAAACTTACCGGACATTGCGCCGTTCCAACCGCCATCCGGTGAAGATCGGCCAAGAATGCTGGGAATCAGGTCTGGACTGCAGCGGTGACCGGACGGAAAGGCAAGGCCTCAGGCATCGGCGGAGGCTGGATCGAGCTCCAGCTCGAAGATCCGCTCCACAACCCGCAGGGCTTGCTGACGATCCTGACGGGGCTGGGGACTGCGCAACTGAGTCACGGGCGTGTGCAGGATTTTATTGATGATGCCCTTGCTGAGGGCTTCCACCACCTTGCGCTCCCTGGCCGAGAAGTCGGGCCCCATGCGACTGAGCGCTTTCTGCAGTTCATCCGAGCGGATCTGCTCGAGAGCTGAACGCAAGCGGTTGATCGTGGGAACCGCCTCCAGGCTGTCCCACCACTCCAGGAACAGGCGCCCCTCCTCATCCAGTAGTCCCTGGGCTTCACGAGCCACCTGCTGGCGCGCTTCCTGATTGCGCGCCACCACTTCCTGGAGGTCGTCCACATCGAAGGCCTCAACGCCGGCGATGCCAGCGACATCCGAAGCGATGTTGCGGGGCACGCCGATGTCGATCAGACGCAGGGAGCTGCGGCGGTTCAGCCGTAGCAGGCGAGCGGCATCGATGATCGGATCATCGGCCGCCGTGCTCGTGAACACCAGGGAACAGGTGCTCAAGCAATGGTCCAGCTCCTCCAGGGTGCGGCACTGCACCGGCAGCCCGGGGAAGTCGGCGGCGAGCATCTGGGCCCGTTCACGGGTGCGGTTGAGCAGCACCACGCCGGAACACCCCTTGGCCTGCAGATGTTGCAACAGCAAACGGCTCATGCGGCCGGCACCCACCACGGCCACCTGCTCAGACTCCAGGGTGACCAACTGATCGAGGCCGCGGGCCTGACCGAGCTTCAACTGGGCCAGCTCCACCGCCGCCGAGCTGATCGATACCGCACCGGTGCCGAGGTTCGTTTCACTTCGCACCCGCTTGCCGGTGCTGACCGCCTGGGTGAGGAGACGGTTGAGGATCGGGCCGATCGATTTGTGCTCCTGGCCCAGGCGCATCATCTTCTTCACCTGGGACAGGATCTGGCCTTCGCCGAGCACCAGACTGTCGAGCCCGGCAGAGACCCTCAACAGGTGGGCGACTGCGTCTTGATGGTGATACGTGAAGAGATGGGGGGTGAGGTCATCGGTGGGAAGACCGGAATGACCGCTGAGGAACTCACGCACGGCGGACATGCCCAGCTCGGGATGCCGCACCAGGGTGTAAATCTCAAGCCGGTTGCAGGTGCTGAGGATCGATGCCTCGAGCACCTGCTCATGGTCGCGCAGGGTCTGGAGCGAGGACTCCATCGTCTGCTCCGGGATACTGAGCTTCTCCCGGACTTCAACGGGTGCCGTGCGATGACTGAGGCCGACGACGGCAATATGCATGGAGTGAATCCCTCGAATCCAGACGAAACGGTGATCAGCTCAGAGCGATGCTCTGGGCGCCGTCCTTGATGTGCACCGTGTTGGTGAAGCGGCAGGTGTTGTCGAGATTGCTGATCACCAGGCTGCTGGTGCGGGTGCAGTCCTTTTCGAACTTAACGCCGTGGAACAGGAGGCCGTCGGTGATCCCGCTGCCGGCGAACACGACGTGCTCACCGGAGGCAAGCTCCTCAGCTTCATAGATCTTGTCAGGGTCGCTGATTCCCATCTCGGCCAGGCGAGCCAGGTTGCCCTCCTTGGTGAGATCGGCCCATTCCTTGGTTTGAGCGACAGCGGGGTCATAGACGAGCTGGCCCTGGAAGTGACCACCGAGGGCGCGCATGGCAGCGGCGGAAATCACCCCTTCGGGAGCGGCGCCGATCCCCATCAGGCAGTGGGTGCCGGTGCCAGCGAAGCCACAGGCGATGGCCGCTTGCACATCACCATCGGAAATGGGCTGCACGCGGGCGCCGGTGGCGCGGATTTCAGCGATCAGATCCTTGTGGCGGGCCCGATCCATCACCACGATCGTGAGCTCGCTCACCGCCAGGCCGAGGCACTCGCTGAGGATCTTGATATTTTCGGTGGCCGACTTGCGGATGTCCACCTTGCCCTTGGCAGCCGGAGGAGCGGCCAACTTCTTCATGTAGAAGTCGGGTGCATTGAACAGACCACCGCGATCGGAAGCCGCAAGCACGGCCATCGAACCGCGCTGGTTGTTAGCGCAGAGGTTGGTGCCTTCACAGGGGTCGACGGCGAAGTCGACGCCGGGGCCCGTTCCGCTACCCACTTCTTCACCGATGTAGAGCATCGGCGCTTCGTCACGCTCGCCTTCCCCGATCACGATCCGGCCCTGCATCTGGATCTGGCCCATGCGCTGACGCATGGCCTCAACAGCAGCGGCATCGGCTTCATCCTTCTTGCCGAGACCGGTGAGGCGAGCAGAGGCGATGGCCGCCTGCTCCACGACCTCGAGTATTTCCTGGATGAGAGTGCGATCCACGGGTGTGCGGCGTTGGGGACGGTTGCAGCGAACGGAGAGCGGTGCGGACCGGTCTGGGACTCGCCGAGAGCATCGGCAGGCCTGGGCCAGGGGCGCGATGCCGCAGGGCTTTCCAGCTCTTAAGCGCGGCTCACTGTATCAGTGGCTTCAGCGCTTCCTACAATCGCCGCGCACTCCCGTGGACCCTTCATGAGCACCAAGCCCCTGGTGATCTCCCCGTCGATCCTCTCGGCCGATTTCGCCCGCCTCGGCGAGGAGGTGAAAGCGGTGGATCAGGCCGGTGCCGACTGGATCCACGTTGACGTGATGGATGGTCGCTTCGTGCCGAACATCACCATCGGCCCCTTGATCGTTGAAGCCCTCCGCCCGGTGACCCAGAAACCTCTGGATGTGCACCTGATGATCGTGGAGCCCGAGAAGTACGTGCCCGATTTCGCGAAAGCGGGAGCCGACATCATCTCGGTGCAGGTCGAAGCCTGCCCGCATCTGCACCGCAACCTGGCGCAGATCAAGGATCTGGGCAAACAGGCAGGTGCTGTGCTCAACCCCAGCACCCCGCTCGACACCCTGGAGTACTGCCTTGAGCTCTGCGATCTGGTGCTGATCATGAGCGTGAACCCCGGCTTCGGTGGTCAGAGCTTCATCGAGAACCAGGTGCAGAAAATCCGCGACCTGCGTCGCATGTGCGAGGCCAAAGGTCTCGATCCCTGGATAGAAGTGGATGGTGGCGTCAAAGGAGCCAACGCCTGGAAAGTAATCGAGGCAGGGGCCAATGCGATTGTGAGTGGATCCGGCGTGTTTAATCAGCCCGACTACGCCGCCGCCATTGAGGGCATCCGCAACAGCAAGCGCCCGGAAGGCGTTCTCGTTTGATCAAGAACGGCCATACCCATTGCACAGCCCCGCCACTACGCGGGGCTTTTTCATGGCGTGGGAGCGACGGTTGAATGCATGGCGATGCAGATGGCGATGGCGATGCTCAACCCTCGAAAAACCAGCCATAGCTGTGCAGGCCGATCCCCAGCAGGTTCACGCCGATGTAGCAGACCACAATCACCACCAGTCCGGCAGAGGCCACCAGGGCAGGCCGCCGGCCCTGCCAGCCGCGACTGAGGCGCGTGTGCAGATAGGCGGCATAGACCAGCCAGCAGATCAGGGCCCAGGTTTCCTTCGGATCCCAGCTCCACCAACTCCCCCAGGCTTCATTGGCCCACACGGCACCACTGATGATGCCCACGGTGAGGAGAAGGAAGCCCACGGTGATCGTGCGATAGCTGAGGCTGTCGAGCTGCTCGGCTCGGGAAAACTGCACCGGCGAGAGCTGCCAGGATGCGGTGGACTCAGGCTCCAGGCTGGGTCCGGTCAGAGCCGCACGACGAAAGCCACCGCTTCCGATCGAACTGCTGCGCAATTCCAGGGCATTGCCCCGATCGGTGACGAGTACAGCAATGGACAGCAGGGAGCCCACCAACAGGGCGGCGTAACTGACCATGATCACGCTCACATGCATGACCAACCAGCTCGATCTCAGGGCCGGCACCAAGGGCGATGCCTCCTGCAGACGATCGGGCAGGGCAAAACTGGCGAAGGCAATGCAGCCCAGACCCATCGGCGTAGCGGCAGCCGCCACCAGGGGCGAGGCCCAGGCCCTCTCCACCAGCAGCTGGGTGAGGGTGCAGGCCCAGGCGAGGAAGCAGAGGGATTCGTAGAGATTGCTGATCGGGAAGTGACCCGACTGCCACCAGCGCAACACCAGCTGGGCGGTGAAGGCCAGGTTCGCCAGCGCCACCAGGGTGCGCACGGAACTGGAACTCTCCCCGGTGGAGAGGGCCCAGAAGGCCCAGGGAAGCGCGAGCAACAACAACGCGAACGCGATCAACCCCAGCAGCAGCACAGGCTCGGACAGGGCGGTGTCCAGGAAGGGCGTCAACGCGGAGAACACGAGAGCTGGGGAGGGGATCATCGGCCGATTCTGACGTTCGGATTCAACGGCTGGCCTGCCGAAGCAGCACGCCACCCCCGGCGAGGGAGATCAACACCGGCGCCCAGGCAGCCACCACCGGGGGCAGGGTGCCTTTGACGCCAAGGGAACTGAAACTGAAGCTCAGCACGTAGTACACCAGAATCAGCACCACACTGATGCCGAAGCCCTGGCTGCGACTGGTGCGGCCATTCGGCTTCGCCCCGAGGCTGCTGCCGATCAGACCGAAAACCAGACAGGCCATCGGCAGGGTGAACTTCTCCTGAATGCGCACGCGCATCCGCCGCGCTTCCTTGCGATCGCCGGCTTCATCGAGCATGCGTTCGGCTTCGATCGCCTCGGCCACCGTCATGTTGTTGGCATCCTTCGGCAACTTGGCAATCCGGATCGGTGCGGCACTGAGCGGATAGAGATAGCGATCAAAATCGGCCGACGTCACGCTGCCGGAGGGAGACAGGGTGAGGATCTGGCCATCGAGAAACTCCCATTTGCTCTCACGCTCGTTCCAGCGCGCCTCATCGGCCACCAACATCTGGGTGAAGCCGAGGCGGGAGAAATCGAGCACCGTGACGCCACTCATGACCCCCTCGTTGAACTTTTTGGCATAGAACAACTGGGCCAGCCCGGTCTCCGATTCGCCATCACCGGCCACCAGGCGCCCGAAGCGGGAATAAATGATGTTGCTTCCTTTCTCGGTTGACACGGAGCGACCCAGCGCCCGCTGCAGCGTGATCTCCGCCGAAAGGCTGGTGCGGGGCACGATCACGTCATTGAAGACGAAGGTGAGGCCGGTCATCACCAGCGCGAGGGCCAGGGCCGGCGCAATCATCCGTCTGGCACTGATGCCGACGCTGCGCAAGGCCGTTAGTTCACTGTTCGCCGACAGGCGGCTGTAGGCCAGCAGGGTGGCCATCAAGGTGGCCATCGGGAAGGAGATCACCAGAAAGCTGGGCAGGCGCAGCAACAACACCTGCACCGCGATGCCCACCGGCAACCCCGATTCCACAATCCGGCGGACCAGCTCAAACATCACCCCCACCGAGAGGGACACCACGGTGAAGGCCGCGATCGCAAACAGAAGGGGCCCGATCAGCTCACCGAGGAGCCAGCGATCCAGGAGAGGAATGCGTCGGCACCAGCTGCCAACGCGGGCGATCATCCGTTGGATCACAGCTGGAACCCCTCCCCGAGATAGTGGCGCCGCACCTGGGGATCGTGGGCGACCTGATCGGAGGGACCGGAGGCCAGGATCGAGCCGTCGGTGAGGATGTAGGCGCGATCGGTGATCGCCAGCGTTTCGCGCACGTTGTGGTCGGTGATCAGGATGCCCATCCCCCGATCGCGCAGACCCTGAATCAGCTGTTGCAGATCCGCCACGGCGAGGGGATCCACCCCAGCGAAGGGTTCGTCGAGCAGCAGATAACGCGGACCCTCCAGGCCCACGGCCAGGGCCCGGGCCACCTCGCAGCGGCGGCGCTCCCCGCCGGAAAGCTGATAGCCACGACGGTTGAGAAAGGCACTGAGGTGGAAATCCTCCACCAATTGATGCAGACGCTCACGGCACTGCTGCGTGGGCAGGCAGCTCTGGGCGAGAACAAGCTCGAGGTTCTCGCGCACGGTGAGCTGGCGGAAGACACTTGGCTCCTGCGGCAGGTAACCGATCCCGAGCCGGGCCCGTTCCGGCATCGGCAGCCCGGCGATCGGATGCCCATCCAGCAGCACCTGCCCCTGGTCGGGGCGTAACAAGCCGATCACCAGATTGAAACTGGTGGTTTTGCCAGCCCCGTTCGGCCCGAGCAAACCGATCACCTCACCAGGTGCCAGCGCAATCGAGAGATCGCGCACCAACGGTCGGCCCCCCAGGGTCAGGGAGACCCGTTCCAGGGTCAGGCTCATGGCAGGAGAGGGGTGACGGCCGGCAGCGGTTGGCCCTGGTCCTGGCGGATCACCATCTGGCTGAACACCTGCCCCCCCTGCGGTGGTTCGGCCACGGCGCGCTCATCGTCGAGTGAATACACGACACGTTCAGCCCGAAGGGCATTGCCACCCTCCTGAATCACATCCACATCACCGCTCAGCACCAGCCGCCCCTCCTTGCTGTAGTACTGGGCCTGACGCGAAGTGGCCACCATCCCCCTGGCGGGATAGACAATGCGCACATTGCCGAGTGCCGTCACCACACCGGTGATGTTGTCGGCGCTCTGGGTGTCGGATTCAATCGTGATCAAACCGCCCTGCTGAGCAGGCTGTTGGCTCGCAACAGGCTGTTGCGGCTGGGCGCAGAGGCCCGGCGCCAGAGCACTGAGACACAGCATGGAAAACCAGGCGGTCGACAGCCGTGACACAGAAACCGACAAGGCGTAGCCGAAGATGCGATGGCTCAATGTACCGACATCCCGATCAGGACAACAGACGCAGCGGCGGCAAAGTGATGTCTGGATCCTCACCGTTCTGAAGCGCCTTCAGGCGCTGAGAGACCCGTTCGCGCAAGCGCGGAAGATCAAGTCCGAGATCGGGATCGGCGCGGCCACTGAGGCGACCGAGCCCTTCACCGAACAGAATCGTGGCACCCCGCACATTGCCGCGCTGCAGATGTACCTGGGCCACGGCAATCTGGATCAGCCCCTGCAGCACCCGCCGCTCGGGATCTGAGGTTTCATGCCAGAGATCCTCGAGCACATCGTGGGCGGCGTACCACTCGCCTTGATCAAACAGAGCGACACCCCGCGCGAAACGGGGATCGTCTGCCGTCGCGGTGGGATTGACGCTCAACGCTTGGCCATCTTCTTGGCTGGCAGCTTGCGCAGACGGATCGACTCCGGGGTGACTTCGAGCATCTCATCGGGACCGATGTACTCCAGCGCCCGCTCCAGGGTCATCTGGACGGGGGCCTGCAGGGTGTCGAGTTCATCAGCACCAGCCGAACGCATGTTGGTGAGCTGCTTCGCCTTACAGATGTTGATCTCAAGATCCTGAGGACGATTGTTCTCACCGATGATCATGCCCTTGTACACCTTGGTGCCGGGAGAGATGAAGAACTGGCCCCGATCTTCGGCATTCTTGAGGGCATAGAAGGTGGCGGTTCCCTCCTCAAAGGCGATCAGCACACCATTCCGGCGAGTGTCGAAATCACCCAGCATCGGCCGGTATTCAAAGAAGGAATGGCTCATGATCCCTTCACCGCGGGTGGCGCGGATGAATTCCCCACGGAAACCGATCAGGCCACGTGAGGGAACGATGAATTCGAGCTGGGTGCGACCGTCCTGGCCGGTTTCCATGTTCTGCATCTCACCTTTGCGGGTGCCGAGCTTCTCTATGCAGGCCCCAACCGCTTCCTCAGGCACATCCATCACCAGAGTCTCCACCGGCTCGCAGGGGGTGCCGTCAATCGTGCGGAAGATCACCTGCGGCTGGGACACCTGGAACTCATAGCCCTCGCGCCGCATGGTTTCAATCAGGATGCCCAGGTGGAGTTCACCACGACCGCTCACGGCGAAGCGGTCCGGTGAGTCGGTGTCTTCCACGCGCAGAGCGACATTGGTGAGCAGTTCGCGCTGCAGGCGGTCGCGCACCTGGCGACTGGTCACGAATTTGCCCTCCTTACCGGCGAAGGGGGAGTCGTTGACCACGAAAGTCATCTGCAGGGTGGGCTCGTCCACCTTGATCAGCGGCAGAGCTTTGGGCTCATCCGGGCAGGCGATCGTTTCGCCGATGTTCACATCATCGAAACCGGCCACGGCCACCAGATCACCGGCAGAGGCTTGCTCGATTTCCACACGCTGCAGGCCTTCGAAACCGAGCAACTTGCTGATCCGCCCCTTCTTGACGCTGCCGTCGTCCTTGATCAAGGCCGCACTCTGCCCCTGCTTTATCACGCCGTTGTGAACGCGGCCGATGATGATCCGACCGAGGAAATCGGAGTAGTCGAGGGTGGTGATCTGAAGCTGCAGTGGCTTCTCGGGATCACCGACCGGCGGCGGAACATGGCGCAGGATCGCATCGAACAACGGCCGCATCGTGTCGCTGTCGGTTTTCATATCGGGCTTGGCGAACCCACCCAGACCACTACCGAACAGGTAAGGGAAATCGCACTGATCGTCATCGGCGCCCAGCTCGATGAACAGATCCAGCACCTTGTCGACAGCCGTCTCGGGATCGACGCGCGCCCGGTCGATCTTGTTCACGAACACAATCGGACGGAGCCCCTGCTCCAGCGCTTTCTTCAACACGAAGCGGGTCTGGGGCATCGGCCCCTCATTGGCATCCACGATCAGCAGGCAGCCATCCACCATGCCGAGCACCCGCTCCACTTCGCCACCGAAATCGGCGTGACCGGGGGTATCGACGATGTTGATGCGGGTTTCGTTGTAAGTGACCGCCGTGTTTTTGGAGAGAATGGTGATGCCGCGCTCCCGCTCCAGATCGTTGGAGTCCATCACGCAGGTGGGCACCGCTTCGTTGTCGCGGAAGATGCCGGACTGATTGAGCAGGGCGTCGACCAGGGTTGTTTTGCCGTGGTCAACGTGGGCGATGATCGCGATATTGCGAATCGCCTTATTCGGGGCGCTCATGGGGTCCGTATCGGTCTGAAAAAAGGCTGATCTCGCCCGTGGGCGCAGCCGGCCCAGGCTATCTCAACGTGAGATCCGTCAGGAACCGAGGCGACTGGTGCGTTCGGACCTCGCTCCCCGCAGGCCGCCGCGGGTGACCCCGAGCCGGTGGTCGATCCGTTCCTGCCGCCACACAGCCTCAGAAGCAATCCTGCCCTGGAGAGCCTGTCCATACAGCCTGACGCGGCGCACGCTGGCCTCGGCGTTCTCCTCTAAAAGCTCCAGCCGGAAGTGGCGCAACCCCGCCGCCAGCAGATCGGGCAAAGCCTCCACACCACTCTGGGCTCGGCCATTGAACAGGGTGTTGCGACACCCCAGGTCGGCCCGCAGCGGATGGTCGACACCACTGCGATCGCGCAGGCTCACCACATGCTGTTCACAGGGGCGACCGCAATCGGTGTGGTCGTGCCCCTCGGAGAGGAAGGCACAGAACAAGCAGTGCTCCATGTGAAACAGGGGCATGTGCTGATGCAGGGTCACCTCCAGCTGGGCCGGATCGACCGCCCTGGCCAGGTCGAGCAACTGGCTCAGGTTCAGGTCATAGCTGGCGGTGAGCCGCTGGAGCCCCCAGTGCTCAAGCATCCAGCGATGGCTCAGGGGGTTGGCAATATTCAGGGAGAAGTCGCCGACGCAAGGGGCGAGGGGACTGAGTGTTTCGAGCTGATCGGCATTGCGCACCAGATAACCATCGGCTTCAGCGCGAATCAGCGGTTCCAGGCTCCAGCGCTCGTCGGGCCGGGTGATGCGGGCACCGGCCAAACGGATCCCCCCGGGCCAGTGACCACGGCCGAGCCGCACCGCAGTTTTGAGATCACTGGGGCACTCCAGATCCGCCACCACGCTGGCGATCGGGACGGCATCACCCACCTCGATCAGGGCCTGGAGCTGCTCAAGGCTGCGCACCAGCACATGCAGAGCCGGCACTTCAATGGCAGCGGAACGCTCCGGTCGCTGCGGCGCGCAGGCCGCCAAAGCCCGCTCGATCGCCTCGTGATCTTCCGCAGGCCCGGCGGTGGACGCGCTGTGATCCGTGTGATCCACGTCGGCCATCGCCGTCAGCAGGCGTCGTCGCATCCTGTTGAGTTCGGCGACCGGCAAGAACATCCCCTCCGCCAGGTCGAGCTCCAGAGCCTCCAGCCGCCAGCCCGTACCGCCAAGCCGTCCCAACTGACCCTCGAGTCGCGATCGATCCAGCGCCTGAGCCTGGGCGGGCTGGAGGGCCATGGCACTCTCCACCGTGATCGGCCCGGAGGCCAGGGGCGGCACCACCGCCTGGAGCCGAAGCGGCGCCCCGACCTGACCCGACACCCGCAGCCGCAGCGGCCGCTCCAGGGCTGAGACCTCTAGGGCCGCCTGCCGCTGCCAATGGCTCTGCCACTGGGGATCATCGGTGAGCCACACGGTGGCGCCAGGACGCAGGGCACGCACATCGTGTCGTTTCGGCCCGAGGCGCAGACGACAGCGATCCGTTCCCAGACTTTGAATCTCCATGATCCGCCCCCCGAGCTCCCGAGGCGGCTCCAGGGGATCGGCGTTGACGTCCGCCACCTCCAGCACCAGCCCCTGCCCGGGCCGAAGCGATTCGGAACTTCGCAACACCAGCCAGCCCCGCGCTTCCACACGCTCGAGGCGCCCGATCACGGGTCCACGCTTCTTGCTCCAGAGGCCATGGACAAGCCGGCGGTGGTTCACGCCCTCCAGCCAGCCACTCGAGAGGCCACGGGAAAAGCCCAGCTCCAACTGGCGACGAATGGCTGCAGGGTCGACCGCGAGGCCATCCAGCTGCTGGCGATAGGCCTGGGTGACGGAGGCCACGTAGGTGGGGTCCTTCAGGCGACCTTCGATCTTGAAACTGGCGATCCCCAGGTCGACCAGCTCCGGGAGCAGCGCCCAGGCCGAAAGGTCCTGGGGAGAGAGCAGATAGCGCTGCTCCACCAAATCCCGCTGCTCACCATCCACGATCAAGGCGTAGGGCAGGCGACAGGCCTGGGCGCATTCGCCCCGGTTGGCACTGCGCTGCCCGAGCGCTTCGCTGGTGAGGCACTGCCCCGAGTAGGCCACACACAGGGCACCATGCACGAACACTTCGAGCGGCATCGGCTGCTGACACTGACCTATCTGCTGACACTGCCGCAGCTGCTGTTGCAGGCGCCGCAGGTCCTTCAGGCTCAGTTCTCTGGCGCACACCACCCGCTCACAGCCCGCCGCCGCCGCCTGGGCGACACCGGCAGCGCTGGTGATCGACATCTGGGTGGAGGCATGCAGGGCCAACTCCGGGACGAGTTGACGGGCGAGCATGCAGAGGCCCAGGTCCTGCACGATCAAGGCATCCACCCCAGCCCGTGCCGCGGCCAGCAGCAGGCTCGCCGCGGCGGGGAGCTCATCCGTGAACACGAGCACGTTGAAGGTGAGAAACCCCTTCACGCCCCTGGCATGCAGCCAGGACATGATCTCGGGCAGCTCCTGGAGGCGGAAGTTTTCAGCCCTCAAGCGAGCATTGAAGGCCTCCACCCCGAAATACACCGCATCAGCGCCCTGGGCCACGGCCGCTTTGAGTGCGGCCCAATCGCCGGCGGGGGCCAGAAGCTCGGGCAGCGACAGTGCCGATGCGTTCGACGTCAAAGCGTTTGGGCGAGCTGTCGGGCTGGCTCGAAGCGCCGCAGAGCTTCGGCTGACCCCTCAAAACGCCAGTGCCACGGCTCGTAACTCACCCCCTGAGGGTTCGAGGGTGGGAAGGAGAGCACAAAGTGGTAGCTGGCCGCATGGTCCTGGAGCCAGCGGAAGGCGCGAGTTGTTTCAAACGACTGGGAGAGGTTGGTGCCGGGCGCATCGCCATCCCCCAGATCCATGGCGAATCCCGTGCTGTGCTCCGAATAGCCCGGGGGGGCACTCACCTTGGCCCGCTCTGATGCCGTTTGATTCCGCTCCGATTTCACATCGAAGAAAATCCCCTTCTGGAGGGCATGGGAGCGGTAGCCACTGAGCAAGCGAAGATCCACGCCATCGGCGGCGGCAGCCTGCTGCAGAGCCCTGAACGCCGAGGCCGCATCAGTATGGAGCTCAATGCCAGGCTCCACCGAGACCAGTTCCGTCACAGAGGCCTCCGGGTAGGGAAAGTGGCCGAGAAGGCGACCGTCGGTGCTGGGGGTTTCCTCGATCCCTTCCACCACCACAGACGGTGGAGACAATCTGGCCAGGAGGGACGGACCGAAAAGCACCGTTCCCAAAGACCCCCCAAACACCAGCACACAGGCGATCCAGACACCCGACCCGCCGCCGGAGCGGCGCCGCTCCGGCCGGGCGCGACGTGCGACCGGAATGTCATCCCGGCTGGTGCGACGGGGCGCAACGGCACGAGCCACAACGTTGATGCAGTCTTGTGACGATCGTAAGGGGGGGTGCCAGGCCCCCTCCACAGCACCACCGTTGACGGTGATAGCTTCGCGAGAACAATCCAGCGGAGTCAGGCTGCGATGCTTCGAGTTGCCGTCGTCGGTGGGGGTCCATCCGGATCCTGCGCTGCAGAAATTCTCGCCAAAGCCGGCATCCAGACCTGGCTCTTTGAGCGAAAACTCGATAACGCCAAACCCTGCGGCGGGGCCATCCCGTTGTGCATGGTCGATGAATTCGAGATCCCCGATCACATCATCGACCGCAAGGTGCGGAACATGAAAATGATCTCCCCCTCCAACCGGGAGGTGGATATCAAGCTTGATCCGCTCGGCTACGACCAAAACGCCTACATCGGCATGTGCCGGCGTGAGGTGTTTGATGCGTTTCTGCGCAACCGGGCCGCCGAGCTCGGTGCCACCTTGGTGAATGGTCTGGTGCAGAAGATCGACACCGGCAACCAACGCCAAGGCCCCTACACCCTCCACTACGCCGACTACAGCAGTGGTGGACCCACTGGTGAGATCAAAAGTCTGGAGGTGGATCTGATCATTGGTGCCGACGGGGCTAATTCCCGCGTCGCCAAAGCGATGGACGCCGGCGACTACAACGTGGCGATCGCCTTTCAAGAGCGGATCAAGCTTCCTGCCGAAGAGATGGCTTACTACGAGGATCTCGCCGAAATGTATGTGGGCACCGATGTGTCCCCTGATTTCTATGCCTGGGTGTTTCCCAAGTACGACCACGTGGCGGTCGGAACGGGCACCATGCAGCAGAATCAGTCGCTGATCAAAGGGCTGCAGAAAGGGATTCGGGAGCGAGCCAGCAAGCGCCTGTTCAAGGGCGAAGTGATCAAGGTGGAAGCCCATCCGATCCCCGAGCATCCCCGTCCCCGCCGGGTGGTGGGACGGATGGCCCTGGTTGGTGATGCGGCCGGCTATGTGACCAAGAGCTCTGGTGAGGGGATTTACTTCGCCGCCAAGAGCGGCCGGATGTGCGCGGAGGCGATCGTGGAAATCTCAGGCAACGGTGCGCGCATCCCCACTGAAAAGGAGATCAAAGCCACCTATTTGAAGCGCTGGGACCGCAAGTACGGTGCCACCTATGCCGTCCTCGACATTCTGCAGCGCATTTTTTATCGCAACGATGCTGCCCGCGAAGCTTTCGTGGAAATGTGCGATGACCGCGACGTCCAGAAGCTGACCTTCGACAGCTACCTCTACAAGCGGGTGGTGATGATGAACCCCTGGCAACAGGTCAAGCTCACCCTTCGCACCCTGGGCAGCCTGCTGCGCGGCGAAGCCCTGGCCCCCTCCAACTACGGCCCGGTTCCCTCAGCGGTGGGACGATCGGATGGTGACTTCCTTGCCCAGGAAGCGGCCGAAGCGATTAAAGCCCAAGCCAGCGGCAGTAGCGATCACAAAGAAACCGCCACCGTCGCCTGAGACCAGCCGCCTGAAACCGCGCCCTTGATGCCATCCGTGGATCCAGGCCTCAGGCCTGGATCCGTTCGAACTGAGCCAACACCGTGGCCTGATTGCGCAGGACAGAGAGCAGATTGAGACGATTGCGGCGAAGCTCTGGCTCGTCGGCCATCACCATCACACTCTGATCGCCATCAAAGAACGCTTCCAGGGTGGGCGTGGCCTCCACCAGAGCATGAGTAAGAGCCTGATAATTGCGAGCTTGGGCTAGAGGCTCCAGCTGTTGCACCACGCCATACATCGCCTGCTCGCTCGGTGAGGCAAACCGTTTCGGATCTACGGCGTCGGCGGCATTGAGCACGCCGAGAGACAGATCGCCTTTCTCCGCGAGGCGGGCGGCCCGCTGCACCACCGCCTGAACGGCCACCAGTCGGTTCTGCTGACGCAGCTGGGAGAGAAGGCGGATCCGATCCAGCACATCGATCGGATCGCAGAGGAGGCGTTCGTCGCTGACCGCATCCCCTGCAACGGCCTGCACCAAGTCGGGGTCATGGCCATCGTCTTCAAGCTGGGAATGGATGCGCTGGCGCAACAGGAGCACCAGATCCCTCACCAGGGCATCGGTGTCCACAGCGAAAGCGGGCAGCAGCTCCTGCCAACGCCCAGCAGCGCCCTTCAGGAGCTCGAGCAGATCGAGACGCCAGCCCCGTTCCCAGAGGATCTGAAGGATGCCATTCCCAGCGCGGCGCAAGGCATAGGGATCGGAGGAACCGCTGGGTCGCTCACCTTTGGCGAAAATGCTCAGGAGCAGTTCGAAGCGCTCGGCTAGAGCCACCACGGCGCCGGCATCACTGGATGGCAAGGCATCGCCGGCACCCCGGGGTTGATAGTGCTCCACTACAGCCAGAGCGACGGCGCGGGATTCTCCCTCCTCCAGGAGATATTTGCCTCCGATCAATCCCTGCAATTCCGGGAACTCGCCCACCATCTGACTCACCAGGTCGTGTTTGCAGAGGTGGGCGGCACGACGGGCCGCTTCCTGCGTGGCCAAGGGACAATCGAGCTGCTCGAGCAGCTGGCCTGCGAGGTACTCGATCCGATCGGAGCGATCGCGCAAACTACCCAATCCCTCCGCAAAGGTCACGGCCTGCAGCGCCTCTCTCCGCTCGCAACTGGGCTGGCGGCGATCCACGGTGAGAAAGAATTCAGCATCGGCCAGGCGCGCACTCAACACCCGTTGATTACCTTCACGAATCCGATCATCTGCCGAAGCCAGGCCGTTGCTCACCAACAGGAAGTCGGGGCATAAAACCTCGCGGGCTCTCAACCCGAGGGGATCCATGTTCACGCCTGGACGGCGGAGGGGCACATAACGTTGATGCGATTGCATCACGGTGATGATCACCTCCGGCGGCAACGCCAGATAGCGATCGGCAATCGAGCCGGTGAGCACCCTGGGGGCCTCGACGAGATCCACCAGCTCCTCGAACAGAGCAGGCGGGCAATCAGCCTCGCCCTGCAGGGCCTGGGCCCGCTCCTTAAGGGCGGTGCGGATCATCTCCGCTCGCTCGTCGCGGTCCACCACCACTCCCGCCGCCGCCAGGGCAGCGCCGTAGGCCTCCGCCTCGGCAAGATCCACAGGCTGATCCAACAGGCGGTGGGCCCGGCTGGAACGTCCGCTGTGCACCACCGGATCGCTGGCCGCCAGAGTCACTGGCACGCAGGCCTCGCCGAAGAGAGCCACCAACCAGCGCACCGGACGGCTGAAGCGCTGATCACCCGAACCCCAACGCATGAAGCGACGCCCCTGCAGTGCATCAATCCAACCGGGGATGCGCGCCTGCAACAGCGCCAGGGTGCTTTGACCTTCCACCAACACCGTGGCAAACACACAGTCGCCTTTGGGTGTGGCACGGACCTGCAGAGCCGAGGGGTCGACGCCGCAGCGGCGCGCGAAACCAAGGGCAGCCGGACCGGGCTGGCCATCGACATAGGCCTGGGCAACGGGCGGCCCCTTGCGGTCCTCGCGCAGATCCTCCTGGCGCTCGACCAGGTTCTCCACGATCACGGCCAGGCGCCGGGGGGTGCTGGTGACCTGAATCGCGCCATGGTTCAGACGCCACTCCTTCAGATCGCCCGCCACCGTCGCCTTGAGCTGGGGCAGAGCCAGGCGGGCAAAATCAGCCGGCAGTTCCTCCGTTCCGATCTCCAGCAGAAAGGTTGAAGCCACGCCCGTCGATCCATCCAGTGGCCGACTGTATTGGAAGCCGTTTCGCTACTTTCGGAGAGATGGATTTCGTGTGCCAGTGAGCCAGCTCGACGTCGATGCATCGCAGAGTCCGCTGGGCTCCGGCAACGGCGACGGTGCTCAGACACTACCCAAGGCGGAACAACGCAAGGTCGACAGCGATTACCTGCGCGAACCGTTACTAACAGAACTGGCGAACGATCGGCCCCAGTTCAGTGAGGATGCGCTTCAGATCCTCAAGTTTCACGGCAGCTATCAACAGGATGATCGCGATCGGCGCGAGAAGGGAAAAGACAAGCACTGGCAGATGATGCTGCGTTTACGCAGCCCCGGCGGCAGAATTCCCGCCTCCTTGTTCCTGGCTCTCGACGATCTTTCCAATCGCCTCGGAGACGGCAGCCTGCGGGCCACCACCCGCCAGGCCTTTCAGATGCATGGGGTGGCCAAAGCCGACCTCAAGGAAGTGATCGGCACGATCGTGCGCCACATGGGCTCCACCCTGGCGGCCTGCGGAGATGTCAATCGCAATGTGATGGCACCGGCGGCCCCATTCGACAAGGATGGCTATCCGGCAGCCCGGCAGCTCGCCGATGACATCGCCGATCTGCTCAGCCCCGAAACAGCCGAAGGCTCCTATCTCGACCTCTGGGTCGACGGCGACCTCAGCTATCGGATCAAACCAAACCGCAACGTCAAAGCGGCCCGGCAGCGCCAGCTCGATGGCGCTGTGTTTTCCGGTGATCCACAGGAACCCCTCTACGGCGACACCTATCTGCCCCGCAAGTTCAAGGTGGCCGTTACCGTTCCCGGTGACAATTCCGTGGATCTGCTCACCCAGGACATCGGCCTGGTGGCCTTCAGCGATCCCTCCGGCGCCCTGCGCGGTTGCAATGTGTACGTGGGAGGGGGCATGGGCCGCACCCACAACAAAGAGGAGACCTTTGCTCGGATCGCCGACCCCTTGGGCTATGTAGCCGCCGACCAGGTTCTGGATCTCGTGCAGGCGATCCTCGCCCTCCAGCGCGATCACGGCGATCGAACCCTGCGGCGCCATGCGCGAATGAAGTATCTGATTCACGATCGGGGCATCGACTGGTTCCGCGACGAGCTGCTGGCCCGCTACTTCCAGGGGGAGCTAGGCGCCCTGCGCCATGAGGCAAAACCAAAGCTCACCGACTACCTCGGCTGGCACCGCCACCGGCCTGGCATGTGGTTTGTCGGCATCCCCCTGCTGTGCGGTCGCCTGGAGGGAGAGCTCAAAGCTGGGCTGCGGCGGATCGTGGAGACCTACCAGCTCGAGATCCGGCTGACGCCCAATCAGGATCTGCTGCTCTGCAACATCGGCACCCCGCAGCGGGCCGGCATCCGCCAGGCCCTTGCCGATCTCGGCATCGAGACGCCGGACGCGCCTGCACCGCTGGCCCGCCATGCGATCGCCTGTCCGGCCCTGCCCACCTGCGGCCTGGCGATCACAGAATCGGAGCGCATTCTTCCCGACGTGCTCGAGCGGCTCAACACCCAGCTGGAACAGCTGGCGATCAACAAACCGATCCTGGTGCGGATGACCGGCTGCCCGAACGGGTGTGCACGCCCTTACATGGCGGAAGTGGCCCTGGTGGGCAGCGGCGTGAATCAATATCAGCTCTGGCTTGGCGGCAGCGCCAATCTGCAACGCCTGGCCCGCCCCTTCCTGCAACGGATGCCCCTCGAACAACTCGAGACCACCCTGGAACCTCTGCTGATCAGCTGGCGCGACGCCGGTGGCCGGCGCAGCCTCGGCGACCATGTCGAGAAACTCGGCGATCAGGTTGTGGCGGCACTGCTCGGTGATCAGGCGGTGAGTGATCAGGCGGTGGCCCCCACCTGATCCACCCGGCCGTATCGGGCCGATGGCGCCTGCGTGCGCCAGGCCCAGAGCTGGTCACCGAAACTGAAATGCCACCACTCGTTCGGGTGACGGACCAATCCCTGGGTGTGCAGGCATTCCGCCAGCAGGCAGCGGCGCTGATGCCAGAGCGCAGCCTCCGATTCGGGATCGGCAGCAGCGGCGGCGGCGTGGAACTCCGGCTCCGACACCGCATCGATCGCATCAATGGCCCCGCCCATCTCCAGGGGATGGCCGTTGCGGTCCGCCAGGGTGAGATCCACTGCAGCGCCAGTGCTATGGGGAGGTGGCGTGGCAGGGTCAGCGCTAGGAGGGGCCCAGAAACGGCCCACCCGGCGACGGAGCTCCTGACGCAACATCGGCTGATCGGCGCCGGTGGGATGCAAGCCATGCCGTCGGCATTCCTCGGCCACGGCATGCTCCACCATGAAGGCCTGCACCGCCACCGGACGCCAGGCATCAAAAATCGCCAGGCGCAAGGAGGCATCCCATTGCTGCAGCTGCTGCTCGGCCCGGATCAGCCGCTCGCGCACACCCCGGCGCAAACGAAAGGGATCGGCCCCCTCCCCATAAGGGGCACCGAGGCGCTGATAGGGATGGGGGCGGAGGCAATGAAGAACCGATGGGAGTGGCTCCAGGGGTTCGCCGCACTCATGAATCGAACACTCGTTCCAGGGCCTGGTCATGATTCGCACGCCGAGAAGCTCACCGTCGCATTCCAGACCGTGGCCTTCAATTCAACTGCCCGGCGGCGGCCGTTCGCTGAAGCTGATCCGCCAGGAGTTGCCGGAGGATCGGCTGGTTCTGCAGGCTGGGGTCAGCGCTGATCAACGCTGCGGCCTCTTGCCGAGCTTCTTCCAGCACACTGCCGTCATCAGCCAGGCTGGCCAGGGCCAGATCGGGCAATCCAGACTGGCGGGTGCCGAGAACCTGCCCGGGGCCGCGCAGGCGCAGATCCATCTCGGCGATTTCAAAGCCATCGTTGGAGCGCACCAGCACCTCCAGCCGCTGCTTCGCCAGCACATTGCGGCTGTCGTTGATCAGCAGGCAATGGGAGGCGGCCGCCCCCCGACCAACACGACCGCGCAGCTGATGGAGTTGCGCCAAACCAAAGCGATCGGCGTGGTCGATCACCATCACGCTGGCCTCCGGCACATCCACCCCCACCTCCACCACCGTGGTGGACACCAGCACCTGCGCCCTCCCTTCCGCAAAGGCATGGATCACCGCCTGCTTCTCCGCACTGCTGAGGCGACCATGCAACAACCCCACCTCCAACTCGGGGAACACCTCATCGGACAGTTGGCGATGGACCTCCACCGCTGAACGAAGGTCCAGTTTTTCTGAGTCCTCCACCAACGGCAGCACCACATAGGCTCGCTGGCCACGTGCGACCTCCTCACGGATCAGGGCATAGGCCTCATCCCGGGCTGAAGCGGTGAGCAGCCGGGTCTTGATCGGCGTGCGCCCCGGCGGCAGCTCATCGATCTGACTCACGTCAAGATCGCCATGGAGTGACAGGGCCAGGGTGCGGGGGATCGGCGTGGCCGTCATCGTGAGCAGATGGGGCTGCAATCCTTTGCCAAGCAGGCGGTTGCGCTGTTTCACGCCGAAGCGATGCTGCTCATCCACCACCACCAGGCCGAGCCTTGAAAAGTCGACCGGGTCTTCAATCAGGGCATGGGTGCCCACCAGCATGTTCAACTGGCCGTTCGCCAGATCCGTGAGCAGGCGTCGCCGCGCCGGCCGAGGCGTGGCACCGGTCAGCAGCTCCACCGTCACGTTCAAAGGAATCAACCAGCGACAGAGGCTGCGGTAGTGCTGCTCCGCCAGCACCTCGGTGGGTGCCATGAACGCGCCCTGCCAGCCCGCCTCCACGGCCTTGAGCAGGGCTGCGATCGCCACCACGGTTTTGCCACTGCCCACGTCGCCCTGCACCAGCCGTGCCATCGGTTCCGGCCGGGCCAGATCCAGCTCAATCTCCGCCAGTACACGCTCCTGGGCCGCCGTGAGCCGAAAGGGAAGCTCATCAAGAAAACGCCCCACCAGACCATCACGGGCCCCCAGGGCGCGTAGGGCTGGCGCCTGACGCTGGCGCAAAGCCGCCCGGCGCTGCATCAAGCCGAGCTGAAGCAGGAGGAATTCATCAAACACCAGGCGACGCCGGGCCTGCTGGAGGCTGTCGCGGTGGGGCGGCTGATGAATCGCGTGCAGCGCTTCCGAGCGGGTCATTAAACCGAGCCGCTGACGTTGCTGAGCCGTCAACGGCTCGGGCCAGAGCCGTCCCAGGGGCAGAACGGCGTCAACGGTGCGACGCAGACGATCGGCGGTCAACCCTTCCGTCAGCGCATACACCGGCAGCAGTCGTCCGATCTGGCGAGAACGCAGCGGCGCCTGGGCGCTCTCCATCACCTCGATCAGGGGATCCTGAAAACTGAGTCCATAGGGGCCCGCTTTCACCAGACCGCTGACGGCCACCGTGGTCCCGGGAGGGTATTGACGGGTCTGGCTGTGCAAAGCCGCTGGAGAACTGAAGCGTCGTCCGGCCAGAAAGCGCGTGACCTTCAAACGGCCGGTGGGATCCTGCAATTGCAGCTCCAGAATGGAGAGATTGGGATTGCGCGGACTGGTGAAGCCATGACATCGGCGCACGCTGGCGACGATGGTGGCAGTCTCTCCGGCCTGCAGGGCCTCAATCCGGCGCAAGGCGGAGTAGTCGACGTAGTCGCGGGGGTAATAGAGGAGCAGATCGCGCACCAGCAGCAGACCAAGCGCCGCCAGGCGCTCCGCCAGTTTTGGCCCAACCCCCTTCACCTTCCCCAGGGGCGTGTCAAGGGTCGGCTGGCCACCATGGCGGCTCGGGGACGGCGACGGTGTTCCCGCCGATGGAGCGGGGGGCGCATCGAAGCGGAGCCGTGGCGGCGCCATCGGTGTGCTGGGCTCCAGCCGTTGGCGCAGATCATGCAACCACTGCCGCGTGCTGGTCACCAAACGACGCCGCGCCGCCTCATTCAGCTGCGGATAGCCAGCGAAAGACTCCGCCATCCGAGCCAGACGCTGCCGACTATCAGTAGGAAGGGGGCAAGGGGGCGGTGCCTGCAGTTGCCGGCTCAGAAAGGCGTGGAAGCGCTCCTGGCGGCCCTGCAGATCAGAGCAACCCCGTTCAACCTCCAGGCCCAGAGCAGTCTGCAGTGGCTGCAACCAGGCCCGGAGCACTGACAGATCTTCGGCGGCTAGACCCTGACCAGCCGCCCGTGGTGTCAGCTCTGATCCAGTGGAGGATTGGTTGGGCTGGGCCACCACTGTTGTTGCACCTGCCGGGTCGTTGCACGCCGCTGCCAGTGGCGTTGCTGTCGCACCATTGTGAGCAGCTGACGGCGCCGTTGGCGCAGGCGGGATCGACAGCGACGCAGATCAATCCGATCAAACTCCAGGTCGGCAGGGCGCAGCAGCACCCCGGTCAGGTCGACCCAATGGCCGGCTGGGGCCGTGGGCAAGGGCACACGCAGCCGCAGCAGATTGGACACGGACGGCAACGTCTCGAGCTGACCGGCAAGCGCGGCATCGAGCAGGCTGATCGGCAACAGGCTGTGCATCAGCTGCGCCCGCATCAACTCCACGTTGAGGGCATGGGAGAGATTGCGAAGCCGGCGCATCAGCGCCTGATCCTGGCCGTCCATCCAATGCAGCAGATCCAACGGCAGGCTGGGCAGGAGGCGATCCGAATCGGGGTCGAGCGGATCTGCATCGGTGGTTCCATCCTCCTGTTCAGCCTCACTGCCGGCATCGGACAGCGCGGCACCACTGGCCATCACCTGACCGGCCATGGCAAACAAAGACCTCAGGGTGGTGAGATCGTCCGACTCGGGAGCCGATGCGTCATCGTCATCTGCGGCATCGGCTGCAGGCTGGAGCGCTGGTGACTCCTGAGTGGGCGGCAGCAATCCCTGCAACAGCTCCGGCTGATCGATCGGTGGTGTCAGGCTCAGGGCAATCGAAGCGGACGACTCTCCGCCCCCTGGCGCCTCATCGGTGGTGGGGCGATCGTCAAGCAGGGCCCGCTGGGCCTGCAGTCGCCTCACCAGGTGCTCGCGCTCGATCTGACGCGACAGCTCCATGAGCTGCTCCACCGTGAGCAGGGAGCAACAGCGCTGCACCAGCGCGTCAATCTTTGCCTGAAACGCCTGGCGTGCCGTTGCGTCCAAAACATCCAGGCGCACGCCCTGGTCAGCCGTCAGGAGCGCCGTGAGCACGGTGCGAACAGCGGAAGGAAGCTGCTCGCGCAGCAACTGCAGATAAAGGGCCTGATCCCTGTACAACGCCGGGGCCAGGGATTGGCCCCAGGCGCTTAGGCGAGCGAGTTGTTCGTTCGGATCGCGCACGTGTGAATCGTGCAAGGACGCAGGCTCTGGGGCGGCGACCAACTCAACTCGCAGTCATGGAGGCGACCTCCGTGGCGAAATCAACCTGCTCCACCTCGATCCCCTCACCCAGGGTGTAACGGGTGAAACGACGCACCTGCACGTTTTCGCCGATTTTGCCAGCGACTTGCTTCACCAACTCCGCCACGGTGAGGGAGCTGTCGCGAATGAAGGGTTGATCCAACAGGGCCATCTCCTTCAACCGTTTGCCGATGCGGCCCTCCACGATCTTGGCCTTCATGGCCTCGGGCTTGCCGTCGAGATCGTCGCGGCCCATTTCAATTGCCTTCTCGCGATCCACCACATCCTGAGGGATGTCATCGGTGCTCACGTACTCCACACTCGGGCAGGCCGCAATCTGCATGGCGACGTCGCGCAGCAGCCCCTGGAACACATCGCCACGGGCCACGAAGTCAGTCTCGCAGTTCAGTTCGAGCAGCACACCCACCCGGGCACCGGTGTGGATGTAGCTGCCGATCGCACCTTCAGCAGCGGTGCGACCGGATTTTTTCTCGGCACTGGCGATGCCCTTCTGGCGCAACCACTCGACGGCCTTGGTCATGTCGCCCTCGGTCTCCGCCAGGGCTTTCTTGCAATCCATCATGCCTGCGCCGGTCTTATCGCGCAGATCCTTGACAAGCTTGGCAGAAACGGCAGCCATCGGAGAGGAGAAAAAGGTGGGAAGGAACTGTGACGAACCGCCGATCCGCAACAGCGCATCGGCGGCGTGAACTTAGCGGTTCAGGAGACTCAGCCCTGGGCGTCGTCGGCACCACGCTGATCGTTGGCGCCGTGGCGACCTTCATTGATCGCATCAGCGAGGCGACTCAGCACGAGTTGCACCGAGCGCACGGCATCGTCGTTGCAAGGAATCGGCACTTCGCAGAGATCGGGATCGCAGTTGGTGTCCAGCATGGAAACCAGGGGGATATCCAGCTTGCGCGCCTCCAGCACCGCATTGGTTTCGCGGCGCTGATCCACCAGGATCACCACGTCGGGAAGACGACGCATGTTCTTCAGACCGCCCAGATACTTCTGCAGACGATCGAGTTCGCGCCGCAGCACGGCGGCTTCCTTCTTCGGACGCATGGCGATGGCACCACTGGATTCCATCCGCTCCAGATCCTTGAGGCGATCAATGCGGGCCTTCATGGTGGTCCAGTTGGTGAGCATGCCGCCCAGCCAGCGTTGGTTCACATAGGAGGCGCCACAGCGGCTGGCCTCCAGGGCCACCACTTCAGAGGCCTGCTTTTTGGTGCCAACAAAGAGAAAACGCTTGCCGCTGCGGGCCGCCGAGCGGACCCACTTGTAGGCATTGTTCATGCAGACGGCAGTCTGCACGAGGTCAATGATGTGAACCCCGTTGCGCGCGCAATAGATGTAGCGCGACATCTTGGGGTTCCAACGACGGGTCTGGTGCCCGAAATGGGCGCCAGCTTCCATCATCTCGGCGAGAGTGACAACAGCCATGGTGTTTGGGTTTCGGGTTCGCCTCCACCTGTCAGGGATGGTCTGGGACCAGCACCCGAAACAGACAGGTGTGCGGAATGAATGAACTTGACGAACCTATCAAAGCGTCCGTTGCCGCTCAGGCGATGCCCTGCTGCCGCGCTTCCCGCGCCATCGCCCGCACACCGATTCGATTGAGTGGCAACCGCAGCAACTCCAGAGCCAGATCGGGACGACCGCGGCGAATCAACCAGGCAAGAATCGGCCGCAGACTGCGTTCATTCAGCAGCCCTCCCAGGGTGAGCAGTTCCCAGAGTGCCCGATGCAGCCAGGTGAACTGAATGATGAAACGCACCCGACGGCTTGGGTGCTTCCGATAAAACACAAGCCCCATCCGGGCCCGTTCCTGCTCCACCCGGATCAGATCGGGAATCTGCTCCAGGCGAAAGGCGGGATGCCAGTGGTACCCCACAGCTTCCGGACACTTGACCAACACAACGCCCATCTGACGCAGGCGTTCCCCCAGCTCGAGGTCTTCCCAGCCATAGAGACGAAACCCGGTGTCAAACAGGCCAGAGCGTTCCAGCACCTCCCGATCAATCGCCACATTGCCGGTGGCGAAATAGGCCCAGGAGAGGTCACGCAGCTTGTGACGTTCCGAGGTGGGATCGGCGAAATTGGCCGTGTTGATCACGGCGCCATAGGTGAAACAGAGTCGATCACCCCGTTGCTGCCAGGTGCGGTCCAGGGCGGCGGCGTGGGAGGCCAGGAATCCGGATGTCACGACCAGATCACTGTCGATGAACACGATCACATCGCCTCGGGCCTGATCGACGCCGCGGTTGCGCCCCTCAGCGGGTCCGCCATGGGCCTGCTCGACGAGCCGCACATGGGGAAAGCGGTGGCTGTTGTCGCGCAGCCAGTCGGGTGTGCCATCGGTGGAGCCATCATCGACGACGACCACCTCATACCCCTGCAGCAGTGGACTGGCTTGCTGCTGCTCCAGAGCGTTCAGGCACTTCTCAAGGATCGGCCGCCGGTTGTAGGTGGGGATGACGACGCTGGCAAACATCCGCACGGAATCGGCAGGAGGCTTCTCAGCCTAAAGACATGAAAAAAGGGGGCCGAAGCCCCCCCAAAAGTCTTGTGCGACCGCAGATCAATCGGCGGCGCCACCGTTGTTGGCCGTCCCGGTCACGCCATTGCCAGCACCTTCACCACGGCCATCGTTGCGGAGCTTGCGCTTCTTGAACTTGCGGGCGTAGGCGCGATTGCGCTCCTGCTTTTCCTTCTTGAGATTTCTGCGCTTGGCCATGCGGTTCGAAGAATGGATCGTCGAGAACTGCCACCAACCTACCCTTCCGCCGCATACAGGCGGCCGTCTTCCATGCGCACCAACCGATCGGCCAAATCAAGAATGCGGGGGTCATGGGTGACCATCAGCACCGAACAGGCCTGTTCCCGGGCCAGCCGACGCAATAGCTCCACCACTTCGCGGCCGGTGGTGCTGTCGAGAGCCGCCGTGGGCTCATCAGCCAGGAGCAACTGGGGCTGGGCCGCCAGCGCCCGGGCAATGGCGACGCGTTGCTTCTGACCTCCGGAGAGATCGTGGGGGCGCTTGTTCATGTGATCCTCCAGGCCCACCGCCCGCAACCATTCCCGCGCCTGACCGCGGCGGGCGGCATAGGAGAGGTTGGGCAGAAGGTCGGCGCCCATCTGCACGTTCTGTTCCGCCGAAAGGCAACGGAGCAGGTTGTGGCCCTGAAAGATCATGCCGATCCGGCGGCGCAGGCGCTGCCGGGCACCCCGGCCAGCTCCGCGCAACTGCTCGCCGAACACGCGCAGATCACCCTCCTGCACCTGACGCAACGCACCGATGAGGGTGAGCAGGGTCGTTTTCCCGCAACCGGACGGTCCGGTCAGCAGCACCACCTCGCCGGGCTCGATGCGCAACGACACCTGCTGGAGCACCTGACGGCGCATGTCGCGACGGCCATACCAGTGGCTCAGGCCCTCGATGTCGACCGTGGGAGAACTACCCACGGGGCTCAACGCCGAGGGAGACAGGGTCCTGGTCATCGCGTCAGAAGATCTCGGCGGGGTCGGCATCGATCAGGCGACGCATGGCGAGACAGGCGGACACCATGCACATCACCAGAATCATGCTGAACACGGTGACGGCACGGGTGACGTCCATCCCCACGGGCAGCCGGGTGGCCTGGCGCACGAACCAATACAGGCCCTGGCCAGCGAGGTAGGCCGGCACGTAACCGAACATTGCCAACAGCAGCCCCTCCCGCACCACCACACCCAGCAGTGACGAGAGGCGATACCCCATCGCCATCAGGGTGGCGTACTCGGGCAGATGGTCGCTCACATCGGTGTAGAGCACCTGATACACGATCACGCAGCCCACCACGAAGCCCATGGCAGCGCCAAGGGTGAAGATGAATCCGATCGAGGTGCTGCTGCGCCAGTAGTTCTGCTCGAAATCGATGAATCCCTGCTTTGTGAGCACGCGCACGTCCTGAGGCAAGAGGGCCTGAAGTCGCTGCTGCACCAAGGTCGGATCTGCACCGGGCTTCAACCGGATCAGGCCGAGCTCGATGCTCCCCGCCGGAGTGTTCGGCATGAGGTCGAGAAAGGTCTCGGAGCTGGTGAGCAGGTTGCCGTCGGCCCCGAAGCTGGTGCCGAGCGCCACCAGACCGGCCACTCGCACCCGATTGCCACTGATCTCACTCTCCACAGTTCGCCCCTCGCGGAACCATTCGGCGACGGGGCCAAATTCAGGCCGGGAGCGTTCGTCAAAGAGCACCCGGCCTTTCTGCGAGAGCAGACGAGCCTTGGCGGGCAGGTCCTGATCGGTGAAGAAAGGATCGCCCGGATCAAACCCCAGAGCGAGGATGGAGCGGGTCTGAAGCGTTTCCGGGTTGCGCCACAACATCAGACTCCAGTGCACCGGGGTGATGCCTTCCACGGCCGGATCAGCCATCGCCTGGATCAGCCGCCGCCGCGGAAACCCCGCCATTCGCACCGAGCTGGTGGAGCGGGGACTGATCAACACCAGATCAGCATCAAAGCGACGATGCACGGTGACGCTGGCATCAAACAGCCCGTCCCGAAAGCCGAGCTGCATGAACATCAGAATCCCGGCGAAGCTGATCCCCGCCAGGGCCACCAGAAGCCGCACCGGTTGGCGCACCAACATCAGCGACGCCAGGGGAATCCGACGCCACCACCAGAACCGGCCCATCAGTGCCCCCTCGTCACGGATTCTGGAAGCGGGCGATCACCTTCATCCCCGCCAACCGGCTCACCTTGGCCGCTGATTCAGGCGAAAGCCGCACCCGTACTTCCACAATGCGCGCATCGGCATCCCCGGTGGGATCGGTGGAGAGAACCCGCCGTTGGCGCACCTGGGGGCTGATGCGCACCACCTCACCACTGAGACGACCGCTAAAGCCACCGTTCTCGCTGACCAGGGCAACGGGCTGACCGAGGCGGATGCGATTGACATCCGATTCGTACACCTCAATCAGGGCCTCCATCTGCTGACTGGCACCCACCTCGAGCACACCGTCGGCACTGGAACGCTCACCGACGCGAGTGTGCAGCTTCAGCACCACACCATCAATCGGTGAGCGCAGCTCGGAGTCGGCCAGATCCGCCTTCAACTTGCGCTCACGAGCGAGAGCTTCACGCCGCTCACCCTCGAGGCGCACCAGGTCATCCTGCTTGTCTTCCAGCAGAACAAGCGCGGCGGCTCCTTCCCGGGCAGCAGCGGCATAACGGGACACTTCCCGCTTCTGCATCCGGATTTCGATGTCGAGGGTGCGGAGCTTCTCCCTCACCGCAGCGAGGTCAGCGAGGATCTGGGGGCGGCTGTCGAAACGGGCGAGCACTTCGCCCTGAGCCACTGGATCACCCTCCTTCACCAACAACTCAGCGACCCGAGGCGTGCCACCAAAGCCACTCACCGGAGCGGCCAGCCGCCGCACATCACCAGCGGGCTCGAGCTGACCCAGGGCCGCAACGGCTTCCGGCGGGCGGACTGCTTCAGCCGTGGGAGCAACCGGCTTGGTGGGGGCGGAAGGGCGACGCAGGATCGCCACCAGCAGGATCACAACAAGGAGACCCAGCCCCCCCACGAACCAGACGAGGCGAGGGCGGGCGCTCAAGGTTGCGGCGGATTGTCGAAGAGCAGTTCCTCGATGTAACGGTCCGCCCACTCCGGACTGAACGCCTTCTCCAGAACCCGTCGCGTCTTGTCGTTGCGTTTCTGTTGGAGGCAATAGGAGAGCTGACCCTGATATCGAGCGATGGTAGGAGCCGCCTGAGGCGGATCGGGCTCGGTCTGGTCGATGGCGGCCGCAAGAATCGCCAGGTAAGCCCCCACCAGATCAACAAACCACCCCTCCTCTTCCCGATCAACCGGGCGGATGAAGCGCACATAAGGAGAGAAGATCGTGCCCCAGGGCGGCAACTCGCGCACCTGCTGGAACGGCGGCAACACCAGATCCTCCAGCGGAGTCCGCACCGCATCCGGCAGGCGGTCCGTCACCGGGGAGAGATCGACGATCGCGGCGGAGATGCCGGCCGGACTGGCGACAAGATCAGCGCCGAAAACGGGCAGATCAAAACGCGGATCCGGGAAAAACACGCAGTGAAGGATCTGCAGGCCAAGCCCCAGTCGGGCCGTTTCCAGGTGGAGCTTGCGCAGGCCCCTGCAGTGATGCAGCTCGTTGCGAATGAACAGAGCTTCGCCATCGAGGCTCGCGCTGATCTCCTCCAAGGAGGGATCCACCGCCAAATCGTCCAGCGCCGGAAGCTGGGAGCGGCACTCCCGGATCCGATCCGCCAGAGCATCCATCAACGGATGCATGGGCCGGTCGGGAGCGGTGACGGACGTCGACACAGGTGCGAAAGAGCACAGAATGGGACTTTGCCACGGGATCCTGAGCCACCCCACCCCCGGCCCTGAGCTGTTGCATCAGACCCTGGCCAATGGCAGTCGCTGTGTGCTCGCCCCCATGCCGGAGAGCCCGCTCACCTGTCTGGATTTCTGGTGCCGGGCCGGCAGCGCCAGCGAAGAGAACGGCGAAGAAGGGCTGGCCCACTTCCTGGAGCACATGGTGTTCAAAGGAAGCGACCGGCTCGGCGCCGGGGAGTTCGACCTGCGGATTGAAGCCCTCGGCGGCAGCAGCAATGCCGCCACCGGTTTTGATGACGTGCACTTCCATGCCCTGGTGCCGCCCGACGCGGCGGCGGAAGGGCTGGAGCTGCTGCTCGATCTGGTGCTGCAACCGGCCCTGCAAGCGGAGGCCTTCGCCATGGAGCGGGATGTGGTGCTCGAGGAGATCGCCCAGTACCGCGATCAACCGGATGAACAGGTGATCCAGCACCTCCTGTCGGCCTGCTGCCCAGACCAGGCCTATGGACGACCGATCCTCGGCTGGGAGAGCAGCCTGCAGGCCTGCGATCCCGAGGTGATGCGGCAGTTCCACCGCCGTCGCTACCAGGGTCCCCATTGCTGCCTGGCCATGGCCGGCGCAGTCCCAGCAGGCTGGGAGCAATGGCTGCAATCGAGTGCGCTGGCAGGGCTCGACAGCAAGGGCGACGCCATTCCCGACCCCATCGAACCCACACTCCAGTTCCGACCCGGGCGGCAGGAACAACGGGTGCCCCGACTGGAAGCAGCGCGACTGCTGATGGCCTGGCCGGCCCCTCCCGCCCGGGAGCAGACCACCCTCATGGGCTTCGATCTGGCCACCACAGTGCTGGCGGAAGGACGCCGCAGTCGCCTGGTGCAGCGCCTGAGGGAAGAGCTGCAGATCGTGGAATCGATCGACATGGATCTGACCAGCCTCGAGCAAGGAAGCCTGGTGATGCTGGAAGCCTGCTGCCCCCCGGATCTGGTGACGCAGGTGGAAGCGGAGGTGCGCGCCGTGCTCGGGGCGATGATCGACGCACCGATCGAGAGCCAGGAGCTCGAGCGGGCCCGACATCTGGTGGGCAACGGACTGCGCTTCAGCCTCGAAGCTCCGGGCTCGGTGGCGGCCATCGCCGGCGCCCAGACCCTCTGGCGAGGTCCCCAGGCCCTTCTAGATCCTTTGCTGCAGATGGAGACCTGGGACGGCCCCAGCCTGCAGGAGCGGATTTTTCCCGCGCTGCAACCGGAACTGGCCAGCACCCTGATCGCCCTCCCTGCAGATCCTGCGTGATGGCGACACCTGAATGGATTGTGGATGCGATCAGCACACCCGGTGTGATCGCCGCCAAGCTCTGGCTTCGGGGGGGGAGCGGCAGTGACCCGCTCGGACAGCGTGGCGCCCATCAACTGCTGGGATCCACTCTCACCAGAGGCTGCGGCCCCTACGACCATCTCCAGGTGGCCGATCTGGTGGAAGGATGCGGCGCTGGCCTGCGGTGCGACACCCATGAAGACGGCATCCTGATCAGCCTCAAATGCCAAGACAGCGATGCCAGGCGGCTGCTGCCCCTGCTGGGTTGGATGCTCGACGATCCCCATCTCAGCGAGGAGCAGGTGGAGCTGGAACGGGATCTTAGCCTGCAGGCACTCCAGCGCCAACAGGAGGATCCCTTCCACCGGGCCCATGACGGCTGGAGACAACTGGCCTATGGAGGCGGTCCCTATGGGCACGACCCGCTGGGAATCGCTGCCGAACTGGAGACTCTGAATGCGGAGACCCTGCATCCCCTGGCCCGGCAGTTGGCCCGCAGCCAGGGCATCCTCGCCCTCTCCGGCACGATCCCTGACGGTCTGCTCACGGAGATGCAGGCCTTCCCGGGGTTCAGCAAACCGGCCACCGACCGCGACTGCCCAGGCGCAACCGGCTTGCCACCCATAGCGGAGAGCAACCGGTCGGAACGGGTTGGCCTCCAACCGCTCGACACCGAACAGGTGGTGATCATGCTCGGCCAGCCGACCCTGCCCCATGGCCATACCGATGACCTGGCCCTGCGCATGCTGCAGGCGCACCTCGGGGTCGGCATGACCAGCGTGTTGTTCCGACGATTGCGGGAAGAGCATGGCGTCGCTTACGACGTAGGCATCCACCATCCAGCCCGCGCCGGCGCCGCTCCCTTTGTGCTGCATGCCAGCAGCAGTGCCGAGCGGGCGGCGCTGAGTCTGCGGTTGCTGCAGGAGGCATGGGATGACTTAGCCCACCGGCCGCTCACGGCCCAGGACATGACACTGGCCGCAGCCAAGATCCGCGGTCAGATCGCCCACGCCACCCAGACCTCAGGCCAACGGGCCGAGCGTCGGGCCCAGCTCAGGGCCCTCGGACTGCCTGATGATTACGACCACACCAGCCTGGAGCGCCTGGCCACACTCGAACCCGAGCAGCTGCGCAGGGCCGCCGAACGTCACCTCGATCGCCCCCTGCTCAGCCTCTGTGGACGCGGCGCGGTGATTGATTCTCTCGCCGCAGAGTGGCGCCAAGGGGCTGAACGGAGCGGTTAAGAGCTAGCGCCAGCTGATGCGCCGGTCTCGGGGATCTGCTGCAGCTGATCGAGTGGAATCAGAAACGTGCCGCGGCGAAAGCGCACCACTGCTGTGTTCAGTGGCCGCAGACCGACCAGTTCACCCGGTTCTTCGGGGGTCACGAGATCAGCCGGCCTGAGCATGGGCATCGGATCAGCCGTTTTTAAATAGGGCAAGGGGCGTCGGAGCTGGACGCGATCGCCGATGACTGGGTTCATGATCCCTGGGCAATGGATGCGTCCTACAGCAGGATGGTGGCCAGTTGAGTGTTGCCCGTGCGGGCTCTCGCCACCTGGAGCGGCGCCGTCGCCGGCCTGATGCTGATTCTGGTGGGCAGCCTCATGCCCGCAGCCGTCGTGCTCCCCGTGCTGCCTCCCCAGGTGCTGCCGCTGCCGAGCACCTGGCAGGTGCCGGCCCTGTTGCTCACCGCCCTGATCTGCGGCCCCCGCGCCGGCGTGATGGCGGCCATGGCCTATCTCACCATCGGCCTTGTGGATCTGCCCGTGTTCCATGACGGCGGTGGCCTCGGGTATCTGCTCAATCCCGGTTTTGGCTATCTGGCCGGCTTTGTTCCGGCCGCCTGGTTGTGCGGGCGCCTGGCCCAGCAACGGGGCATGAACGATCTGGCGCGTTTGAGCCTGGCCGCAATCGCCGGGCTGCTCACGATTCAGCTTTGCGGTCTGCTCAATCTGCTGCTGGGCAGCCTGTTTGGACGCTGGAGTGACCCCCTGCCCGAATTGCTGTTCAGCTACGGCATCGGTCCGTTCCCAGCCCAGATCGCTCTCTGCATTGCTGCAGGGGTGTTGGCCCTGCCGCTCCGCCGCCTGCTGATCATCGATTGATGACGCAACGCTGGCCCCCATCGATGCCCGCGCTCGCCTCCAGCAGGCGGGGCGTGTCGAGGACAGCGCTCCTCGGCCTTGCGCTTCTCCTGGTGCTCCTCGATCAAGGCAGCAAGGCCTGGGTGCGGCAGCATCTGCTCCCGGGTGTGGTGGCCCCCCTGATCCCCGGCCTGCTGCAACTGCGCTGGGTCCGCAACACCGGCGCCGCCTTCAGCCTCTTCACAGATGCCACAGGGTTGCTCGCCCTGCTCAGCCTGGTGGTGGCGGTGGTGCTGTTGGTCTGGTTGTGGCGTGCTCCCAAGCTTGGACTGTGGCAAGGGCTAGCGCTCGCCTTTCTGCTGGGCGGAACGGTGGGCAACGGGATCGATCGCTGGCGGCTTGGCCACGTGACCGATTTTCTGGAACTGGTGCCGATCTCGTTTCCCATCTTCAATGGAGCTGATCTCGCCATCAACCTTGCCGTCGCCTGCTTCGCCATCGACGCCCTCAGCCGACGCCGTGACCCCAACGGCACCTGAGCCGCCAACGTCGGGCCACCACCCCTCGGTGGCACGGCTCTGCATCGATCAGGCCGGTCAGCCCTCCCAGTCGATCCCCCTCCACGGCGAGGCCTACCGCCTCGGGCGTGAAGAGGGGATGGAACTGAGCCTCGACCATCCTGCAGTCAGCCGGCAGCATGCGCTGTTGCGCCGGCGTGGCCGCCGCTGGGTCCTGGAGGATCTCAACTCCACCAACGGGCTCTGGTGGCGAGGGCGACGGGTGCAGGAATTGGAGCTGCGCGATGGCGATCGGATCAGCCTCGCTCCTGCCAGTGAACCAGGAGCCCCGAGCCTGCGGTTTCTCAATCCAACCGAACAGGGCCGGCGCAGGCTGGAACGGCTGCTGGGGTTTGGGCTATTGACGGGCCTTGGGGCCACGGCGGCGCTGATGCTCATCGCCGTGCTCGATGTGCCGATCCGCGGACGCCTGGCCACGGTGCAGGGGCCGATCGCCATCTACGACCGCCTCAACAAACCCCTCGAATCGGTGGATTCCAGCCGCCACCGGGAGCTGAAGACGATTTCGGCGTTCTCTCCAGCGCTGGTCGATGCCCTGCTGAGCTCGGAAGACAATCGCTTCTGGTGGCACCCGGGAGTGGATCCCATCGGCACCCTGCGCGCGTTTGCCACCAATCTGAGCGGCGGTCGCCTGATCGAAGGGGGCAGCAGCCTCACCCAGCAGCTGGCACGCAGCCTGTATCCCGATCAGGTCGGTCAGGGGGACACCCTGGGCCGGAAATGGCGGGAGCTGCTGGTGGCCCTGCAGCTGGAAAGCCGTTTCAGCAAAGGAGAGCTGCTGCTCAGTTACCTCAACCGGGTGTATCTGGGCGTGGGCTGGGGGTTCGAGGATGCCTCCCGCGTGTACTTCAACAAATCCGCCTCCAAGGTGTCGCTGCCCGAAGCGGCGCTGCTTGTGGGGCTGCTGCCATCACCCAATGGCCACGATCCCTGCCGCTATCCGCAACGGGCCCTGGAGGCGCGCAACCGCGTGCTCAACAAGATGGCGGATGCCGGGCGGCTTTCTCTGGAGGAGGCCCGTCTGGCAAGACGCCAACCGATCCAGCTGGCCAAGGCGGCCTGCAGCAAGGAAGCGTTGCGCCGCTCCGCTCCCTTTTACACCGATCAGGTTCGGCGCGATCTCAGCGCCCTGGTCGGACCTGATGTGGCCGCCGAGGGCAATTTTCTGATTGAAACCCACCTCGACCCGGTGCTCCAGCAGGTGGTGGAGCGGCAGCTGCAGGAGCTCCTCAACCAGGCCAAAGGGCTGGGCGTGGGCGAGGGCGCCGCGGTGGTGATCGACAGTCGCAACGGCGGCGTGCTAGCCATCGCCGGCGGCAGGGACTACCGATCGAGTCAGTTCAACCGGGCCACCATGGCGCTGCGTCAGCCCGGTAGCACCTTCAAGCTGTTGACCTATCTGGCGGCGCTGCAGCGGGGAATCAAGCCAGGCGACGGAATCGATTGCAGCACTCTGGAGTGGGGCGGCCAACGCTTTGAAAGCAGCTGCAACGGTCGCCTCAGCCTCACCAGTGCCTTTGCCTCCAGCAGCAACACGGCGGCGCTGCGCCTGGCGCGGCGGGTGGGGCTTGAGCAGGTGGTGCGCCAGGCTCGGGCCCTGGGGATCAACACGCCGCTCGACCCCGTGCCCGGGCTAGCGCTCGGCCAGAGCGAGGTGCGCCTGATCGAACTGACTGGAGCCTATGCCGCCGTTGCCAACGACGGGCTCTGGCACCCCCCCACCACAATCCGCAGGCTGCTGGATGCGGAGAGCTGCACCGCCGACACGTTGAAACGCTGCGGCAGCCTCACCGGCGATGGCTCGGCGCAGGTGACCAGCGCCCGTCGTGCCATCAGCAAAGACGTGGCGCAACGCATGCAGGCGATGCTGCGGGCTGTGGTGCGCGGTGGCACCGGCTCCGCCGCCTCCCTGGGGGGCCTGGAGGGGGGCAAGACCGGCACCACCAACGATGGCCGGGATCTGCTGTTCATCGGCTACGAACCCAGCCGGCACTGGGTTCTCGGCATCTGGCTCGGCAATGACGACAACAGCCCAACCGCCAGTTCCAGCGCCCTGGCCGCCTCCCTCTGGGGCGACATCATGCGCGCCGCTGGCAGGGGCAGCGCTGGTCAGCGATGAAAGGGCAGAAGCGATGGATCGTCTGGGCGGGTGGCGCCCTGGTGGTCCTGATTGTGCTGGGGATGGTCCTGCAGGCGATTCGCAACCTGCTGTGGGATCTCAGTTACTGGCTGCCACCCTGGCTGGTGGGTCCGGTGCTGCTGCTGGGCTTCGGTGTGATCGCCGCCCTGGCCTGGCAGCTGGGTTGGCCCTGGTGGCAAGCCTGGCGCCAGGGGAGGGGCCGAGCTGGTAGCGCCGGCCGAAGCCACACCACAGCAGCACCGCCAGCGCCGGACAATCGCCGCCAGGCCGCCGAACAGAGCCTGGAGAGCATCGACCGCTTGCTCGAAAAACTCCAGGATGAGGTAGCCCGCGAAGGCCTGCGTCAAGAGCGTGAGCGGGTGGCGCAGGAGCTCAAGCGCGGTGATCTCACTGTGGTGGTGTTCGGCACGGGATCAAGCGGCAAAACCTCCCTGATCCGCGCCCTGCTCCAGGAGATGGTGGGGGAGGTGGGCGCCGCCATGGGCAGCACCAGTGAAACCCGCAGTTATCGGCTGCGCCTCAAGGGCCTCGAGCGCGGCCTGAAACTCATCGACACCCCCGGCATTCTCGAGAGTGGTCGCGACGGCCGCGAACGGGAGCAGGAAGCGCGCCGACAGGCCAGTCGAGCCGATCTGATGCTGGTGGTGGTGGACGGAGACCTCAGAGCAGCGGAGCTAGAGGTGACCCGCCACCTGGCCGGATTGGGCAAGCGGCTGCTGCTGGTGCTGAACAAATGCGACCTGCGGGGAGAGGAGGAGGAGCGGCGCCTGCTCGCCCTGCTGCATCGGCGTTGCGGCGATCTCCTCAGCAAGGAGGACGTGGTGTCCGCGAGCGCAGCCCCCCAGTCGGTCCCGAGACCTGGGCGCTCCCCCTGGCAACCGCCGGCCGAAGTGGACCGCGTCTTGCGACGCCTCGCCGTCGTGCTCCATGCCGATGGCGAAGAACTCCTCGCCGACAACATCCTGCTTCAGTGCCGCCATCTGGGCGAAGCGGGCCGGGACTTGCTCGATCGTCAACGTCGCCAGGAGGCCGGCCGCATCGTCGATCGCTACAGCTGGATCGGTGGAGGGCTGGTGGCGGCCACTCCCCTCCCCGGGATTGATCTGCTGGGAACCGCTGCAGTGAACGCCCAGATGGTGATCGAGGTGGCGGGGGTCTACGGGGTGCAACTGACCCGAAGCCGGGCCCAGGAGCTGGCGATGTCGGTGGGACGCACCTTGGCGGGCCTGGGGGTGGTGAAAGGGGCTGTCTCCCTGATCGGCACAGCCCTCACCCTCAACCTGCCCACCCTGTTGCTGGGCAGGGCGGTCCAGGGGGTCGCGGCCGCGTGGCTCACCCGCATCGCCGGAGCCAGTTTCATCACCTTTTTCCAGCAGGATCAAGACTGGGGTGATGGCGGCGTGCAGGATGTGGTGCAGCATCACTACGACCTCAGCCGGCGCGAGGCCTCGCTCAGGCGCTTTCTGGAGATGGCGCTGCGGCGGGTGGTGGAACCACTGCAGCGGCGGGAGGCGAAACGACTGCCGCCCCAGCCAGGGCCTCGGGCGGCGGCGGACGCATGGGACCGCGGGAATCCAGCACCGTGATCAGAGCGAGATACACCACACCGATCAGCACCGACAGGGCCCCGGTCACGATCGCCACCCAGCGACCACGGGGCGAGGCAGGTGCAGCCATCAGCCGTTCTCCAGAACCGAACGATTGAGCATGGCAGCCAGCTGATCGAGGTGATGACTTTGGGTGTGGGGATTGCCCAGCACCGCCTTCAACGGATGGCAACCGCCATGGAAGGGGCGCGACAGCATGAATCCCTGCTCAAGCAGCCTGGCGCGTGTGGTCGCCGACCAGGCATCGACTTGATCGGGCGCAGCGATGCGGGGCCGGCACACCAGCAGATGCAAGGGGCCGGAACTGACCTGAATCCGCTCCGGATCCAGACGGGCTTCCAGGAGCTGACGACGCTGCAGGGCACCCTGGAGCAGCGATCGTATCCCGGTTTCGCCCAACTGGCGCAGGCCCAGCCAGAGCTTGAGAATCTCCGCAGGTCTTGAGCCCTGCAATCCCTGCTCGCCTCCATGGGCGTCGCCCCAGGCCGGCTCCATGTAGGGCAGACCGGTGGCGAAGGCCTCCGCCAGCAGTCGACGGTCGGCAACCAGGAGCAGGGAGGACGTTTTGGTGATTCCGAGCAGTTTCTGGGGGTTGACCGTGATCGAATCAGCAAGACCCAGCCCCTCCAGGGGGGCCGAGGTGTCGGGGGAGAGCGCATAAACGGCTCCAATCGCACCATCCACATGCAGCCAAACACCGCGGCGACGACAGAGATCCGCCAGCTGGGGCAAGGGATCGATCGCCCCGCGCACGGTGGTGCCGGCGGTGGCCACCACGGCTAGGCAGGGTCGTCCTTCCGCCTGAAGTTGCTCCAGTGCGGTCTCGAGCGCCTCCAGCCGCATGGCGCCATCGACATCAACGGCGATGCGACGCAGGCCATCCGGCCGCAACCCCATCACGCGCACCGCCTTGTCGAGGGACACGTGGGCCTCGTCGCTGGCGAGCACCACCGCCCCGGGCTCGGCGCTGAGACCAGCCCGCTGCCGGGCCACCACCAAGGCCATCAGATTGCTGAGGCTGCCGCCACTGGCGGGCACGCCACCGGCGCCGGAGGGCAGGCCAAGACGCTGTGCCAGCCACTGACAGAGCTGTCGCTCCAGATGACTGAGGCTGGGCGCCAACTCTTCGGCAAGGAGATTGTTGTTGAGACCAGCGCAAATCAGGTCGGCCGCGATGCTGGCCGTCAACGGCGGCGGATCAAGGTGGGCCAGAGCGCCGGGATGGGAGGGGCGGTAGGCCCCATCCATGACCAATTGCAGGTCCTCCAGCAGCGCGGTGGCCGAGCGCGGGGTCGGCTCCGGAGCGATCGCCGGCAACACCGAGAGGGCCGGCAACGGCCCCCGGCCCTCGGCATCGGCGAACCAGCGACAGAGCCTTTGGCTCGCCTGATCGAGAAACGCCTGCAGCGCCGGGTCCAACCCCTCCGGCGCAGCAAAGAAGGGCAGGGTCAGCATCGGTTCGCGCGCGGGGTTGCCGACCAAGACCATCGCCAGAACAGACGCCATTCTCCCCTGCGGTGGCACAGTGCCATCGACAGGTCACCGTGACGAGTGCCGTGGCTGCCCACCATGTTCTGAGCGATGCGGAACAGAGCCTCTGGATGGGGCGGCTGCTGCGGCGCGCCGATCAGCTCGGCCGTGAGGGCGAAGTGCCGGTGTGCGCCGTGATCCTGGATGGACAGGGGCGGTGCCTCGGTTACGGCGGCAACCGACGCGAACAGCAACGGGATCCCCTCGGCCATGCCGAACTGGTGGCTTTAAAGCAAGCCAGCGAGCTGCGCCAGGACTGGCGTTTCAACGACTGCACCCTGCTGGTGACCCTGGAACCCTGCCCGATGTGCGCCGGCGCCCTGGTGCAGGCCCGCATGGGCCAGGTGATCTTCGCCGCCTGGGACAGCAAACGCGGGGCGCTGGGAAGCACGATCGATCTGAGCCAGCACCGCAGTGCCCACCACTCCATGCGCGTGGTGGGTGGGGTGATGGAGCCTGAGGCGAGAACCAGGCTGGAGGCCTGGTTCAGGCAGCGGCGGCAGCGGCCGACTTGAACCGGGGCAGCTCGGTCTCAAACAGGTTGAGCAGGCGATCCACGTTCTCGGGATTGGAGTTGTAGCCCATCAGGCCGATCCGCCAGATTTTGCCGGCCAGGGTGCCGAGACCACCACCCACTTCGATGCCGTGGTTGTTGAGCAGGTGCTGGCTGAAGGCCTTGCCATCCACCCCGTCCGGGATGCGCACGGTGGTGAGGGTGGGAAGACGCAACGCCTCAGGGGCATGGAGCACTAGGCCGAGCCGCTCGAGGCCGGCCCAGAGCGCTTCGGCATTGCGACGATGACGGGCCCAGGCCTGCTCCAATCCCTCTTCCGCCAGCAGACGCAGGGCTTCCCGCATGCCGAAATTCATGTTCACCGGTGCCGTGTGGTGATAGACCCGGTCACTCCCCCAGTATTGATTCAGCAGGGAGACATCGAGATACCAGTTGGGCACTTTGCTGGAGCGGGAGGCGAGTTTCGCTTCAGCGCGGGGGCCCATGGTGAAGGGTCCGAGGCCTGGGGGGCAGCTCAGCCCTTTCTGACTGCAGCTGTAGGCGAGATCAACTTTCCAGGCATCGAGGTAAAGGGGAACGCCACCAAGGGAAGTGACGGTGTCGAGCAGCAGCAGGCAATCATGCTTGCGGCAGAGATCACCCACACCCTCCATCGGCTGGCAGATGCCCGTGGAGGTTTCGGCGTGAACCATCGCCAGAATCGCGGGCCGATGCTCAATCAGGGCCGCCTCGAGTTCCTCCAGGCTGAAGGCCTCTCCCCAGGGACGCTCAATCACCCGCACATCGGCTCGGTATCGACCCGCCATATCAGCGAGGCGATGACCGAAATAGCCCTTCACAGCCACGAGCACGGTGTCGCCGGGCTCGACCGTGTTGGCCAGGGTGGCTTCCATGGCAGCACTGCCGGTGCCGCTCATGGGAAGGGTGAGGCGATTGTCGGTTTGCCAGGCGTAACGGAGCAGCTCCTGCACCTCGCTCATCAACTCCACGTAGAGAGGATCGAGATGACCAATCGGAGTGCGCGACAGGGCCTGGAGCACCGTGGGATGGGCATTGGAAGGGCCTGGACCCAACAGAAGCCGATCCGGTGTGGCAATCGGGGCAAGAGCCCGGCGGTGGCTCGAATCAACCGGACGCTGAGAGAGCGATGTCGCCAAGGCCTGCACAAGAAATTGTTGGCGTGAAGCCTACGCAGTCGCTCCGCCAAGACGGGGAGAGATGTGCGTTTGCAACGGTGACAGCAGCGAACCGTCAGCGCTGCCGCACGTCGGTGGCCGCCAGGCCGGAGGCCATGTGATCAAAGGGCTGACGGATCACCGCACAGCGATCGAGATCCAGACCCTCCGCCACAAGCCGCTCACAAAGAACCTCGGCCAGCAAAGTGATGCTGCGCACGGTCGGGCCCGTCGGCACTCCCAGGCTCTTGTAGGTGTCATCCAGTCCGTTCAACACCCGTTCGTTGAGGATGGTGCTGTCACCGGCCGCCAGGGCGTAGCTGGCATAGCGAAGGAAATAATCCATATCGCGCAGACAGGCGGCCAGGCGTCGGGTGGTGTAAGCATTACCACCCGGAAGCAGCAGTTCCGGGTCGCCGGCAAACAGCCGCTGGCTCGCTTCGCGCACCACCTCAGCGGCCTCGCGGTTGATCAGTTCCACGGCCTTAAGCCGAATGGAAGCTTCCGAGAGGTAGTCATCGATCCTGTCCATGGCGGAGCGATCGAGGTAACGACCAAGCTGGTCGTAGCGGCCGATCAACCCGGTGATGGCATCACGCATGGCGCAGGCATAGACGATGACAAGCTGGAAAGTAACACCAGCGAACCTCGGAGAACGCTTTGGGTAGCTGCGATATGGGCCAATTGACAGAAACGGTTACCAAGCAGAAAACCGGCGCATCCGCCACAGCGCGAGTGACGAGCGAGGGCAGCAAAATGTACGCATTGATACAAAAAGGGGGTTGATCTCTCCCTACGGTCCGCCACGACTGAGGCTTCGTGCCACCCACACCATTCATGGCCAAGACCGCACAGGACGTTCTCCGGCAGATCAAAGACGACGGCATTGAGCTGATCGACCTGAAGTTCACCGATCTGCATGGCAAGTGGCAGCACCTGACGGTCTGCGCCGACATGGTGGATGAAGAAGCGTTCAGTGAAGGCCTGGCATTCGACGGGTCATCGATCCGGGGCTGGAAGGCGATCAACGCCTCCGACATGGCGATGGTTCCCGATCCCAACACTGCCTGGATCGATCCGTTCTACCGGCACAAAACCCTGAGCCTGATCTGCTCGATCCAGGATCCGCGCACGGGCGAGCCCTACGACCGCTGCCCCCGGGCCCTGGCGCAGAAAGCGCTCTCCTACCTGGCGGGCACCGGCCTGGCCGATACGGCCTTCTTCGGTCCAGAACCGGAATTCTTCCTCTTCGATGACGTCCGCTACAACTCCAGCGAAGGCGGCTGCTTCTACAGCGTTGACACGATTGAAGCCCCCTGGAACTCCGGCCGACTGGAAGAGGGCGGCAACCTGGCTTACAAGATTCAGTTGAAGGAGGGGTATTTCCCGGTCGCCCCCAACGACACCGCCCAGGACATCCGCTCCGAGATGCTCCTGATGATGGGACAACTGGGGATTCCCATCGAGAAGCACCACCATGAAGTGGCCGGCGCCGGCCAGCACGAACTGGGGATGAAGTTCGCGGAGCTGATCCAGGCCGCCGACAACGTAATGACCTACAAATATGTGGTACGGAACGTTGCCAAGAAATACGGCAAAACCGCCACATTCATGCCGAAGCCCGTGTTCAACGACAACGGCAGCGGCATGCACGTGCACCAGAGTCTCTGGAAAGGCGGCCAACCCCTGTTTTTCGGAGAGGGCACCTACGCCAACCTGTCCCAGACCGCCCGTTGGTACATCGGCGGCATTCTCAAGCACGCCCCCTCTTTCCTGGCCTTCACCAACCCCACCACCAACAGCTACAAGCGACTGGTGCCTGGCTTTGAAGCGCCAGTGAACCTGGTGTATTCGGAAGGCAACCGCTCCGCCGCAGTGCGGATTCCGCTGACAGGCCCAAGCCCTAAGGCGAAGCGCCTGGAATTCCGCTCCGGCGATGCTCTGGCCAATCCCTACCTGGCCTTCAGCGCCATGATGATGGCCGGCCTCGATGGCATCAAAAACCAGATTGATCCCGGCGATGGCGTGGATGTGGATCTGTTCGAGCTGCCCGCCGATGAGTTGGCGCAAATCGCCACTGTGCCGGCATCCCTGAATGGAGCTCTGGAGGCCCTGAACGCCGACAAGCACTATCTGATGGAGGGGGGCGTCTTCAGCGAAGACTTCATCAACAACTGGATCGACATCAAATACGAGGAGGTGCAGCAGCTGCGTCAGCGGCCCCACCCCCACGAATTCGTGATGTACTACGACGCCTGAGCCGATCAGCGAAAAGCGTGCCGCAGCTGGGCCAGGGCGCTGTCATGCAAGTGGCGGCGGTGCTGGTCCCGCTGGGCCCAAGCCCGTTGCTGGGCCATGGCATTGCGGCCATCCAGTTGATCGGGATGGGTTTCCAATTGCGCCAAGAGCACCTCGTGGTGGCGCTGCTCCTGAGCATGGTGATCCGACCAGGCGACGAATTCAGCGGCGGCCCGTTGGCGACGCTCCAGCAGGTTGCGGCGATCACGATCGGTCATGGCTTCTCCCTCCGATTCCTGCACTCAGTCTGTAGCAACCACTACCATTTTTTCGGGCTGCGACATGAAACGTGCCATGGCCACGCCAGCAGGGTTCGGTGAGCTGGAATAAGCAGCATCTGAAGACCCGACAGCCGCGATGGCGACGCCCAATCTCACTGAAATCGCCTACCGCACCCTGCAGCAGAGCCGCAGCCTGGCGGGCCTCGCGCACAAGGAATTGAGCACCAAACTCATGGAGTGGGTCGCGCCTGATGCCACCCCCCAAACCGAAGCGGTGCCCCAGGAGATGTTTCTGGAGCTGCGCCGTTCTCTCGCCACCCTTGAGGATCAAGACTGGCAAGACGCCGAAGCCGGGCTCTACCCCACCCGTCAGCTCTTCGATCTCCCCTGGGTCGACTGGGCCACCCGCTATCCCCGGCTCTGGCTCGACCTGCCCTCCACCTGGATGCGGCGCAAAGAGCGGAATGTGCGCGACCTGCCCGATGAGGCGCGGGATGAGCTCTACCCCTCCTATTACCTGCAGAACTTTCACCATCAGACTGATGGCTACCTGAGCGACCACTCCGCCGAGCTCTACGACCTCCAGGTCGACATCCTCTTCAACGGCGCTGCTGACGCCATGCGCAGGCGCGTGATCGCCCCTCTGCTGCGCGGTATCCGCCGTTTTAACAACCGCCCGGCCGCCACCCTGAAGGTGCTCGATGTGGCCACGGGAACGGGGCGAACCCTGCATCAGATCCGGGCTGCGCTGCCCGACGCCACCATGATCGGCCTTGATCTGTCCGAGGCCTATCTGCGGCAGGCGAATCGGTGGCTGAACCAGGGCCGGCAGGGTCTGGTTCAGCTGTTGCAGGGCAATGGCGAATCCCTCCCCTTCGCCGACGGCAGCATGCAGGCGGTCACCTGTGTGTTTCTGCTGCATGAGTTACCCGGCGACGTGCGTCAGGCCGTGCTTGCAGAGTGTTACCGCGTGCTCGAACCCGGCGGTGTTCTGGTGCTGGCCGATTCGATTCAGCTGGCCGATTCCCCCCAGTTCAGCGTGGCGATGGAGAACTTCCGCCGCGCCTTCCACGAGCCCTACTACCCGGATTACATCCGTGATGACATCGACGCCAGGCTCAGCGCAGCAGGCTTCCAGGGGATCACGGCCGAGTCCCATTTCATGACGCGGGTCTGGGCCGCCCAGAAAACCCCATAAGGTTTCCCTGACACGGGCTCTTGCGCCGGGGTCTCTCGACCATAAGGTGCACTCATCCCTGTTGCGGGAGCCCATGACCAACCCCTTTCGTCTTCGCTGGCTTCAGGGCTGGACCTTCCAGCTGGTGCTGATGGAGGGAAAGGTTCAGGTTGAAGCCCATGGCTTCGGCATCTGCCTGCGCACAGCCCTCTTCCCCGGTGAAAGCCCCCGCGCTGCCGCTGATCGCCTGGTGCTGGCAGAAGATCGCCGGCGCCGCGCCCTTCATCAGGCCTGGATTCGCGGGCAGGATCTGACTCAGGCCAGCCCCCAGGTGGTACCCGCCCTCGACGGCCCCCGCCCCGAAGCACCGGAGTCGCTGGTGGTGGTCCACCCCGAGCCCCTGGCGGCCTGATCGCTTCGCCACCAGCCGCTGGCTCGCCCTCCTCAGAGTCGCGCCAAGATCCAGCCCAGAAGAAGGCCCGGCCCACCCCAGCGCAAAGCGCGCCAGAACCACCAACCGGAAGGCATCAGGTTCAACCTCTGCTGCTCCGGCAGTGCTTCGAGGAGCTGGCGCACCAGGGCCTGGCGTTGCCGCACACGCACGCGCTGCTGCCGGCTGTGGCGCCCAGCCCTAACTGGAGCTGAGAGCTGCTGCTCAACCCGCAACCAAGCCCCCAGGCGATGCAACAGGCCCTGGTCTTTCAACAGCCTTTGCCGCGCCATCGGTTGCCGTCGCCCTGAAGGCATGGCTCCATTCCGACGCTGCAGCCCCCAGGATAGAAAGCCGCCACTTTGCCGCCATGGCCCCCTCCAGCGCCTCCTGGCCCGACACCGCACCAGAACTGGCCCGGACACTGCATAGGCAGCTGAGCCTGAACGATCGCAACTGGCATCAGCTGAAAACCGATCCGGATCGCCGCGCCGCTGAACTCCTCGCTGGCGCCCTGGCTCAATTGCTTCAGGGTGGACAGCGCGAAGATGTGGACGCGCTCGTGTGCCAAGGTCTGCGTTGGCTCAGACGGGAACTGAAGGATCCAGGCTGCCCGCACCGCTGACGGCAGGACTCACCGAGGCGGCCTCAGGCCGGCGACAGGCCACCTGCAGACGATTGCCGCGCCGACTCCAGCGCACATCGTCGAAGCACTGATGGATCAGAAACAGGCCGCGGCCATGGTCGATATCAAGGCGGCTGGGGAGATCGCCGCGGCGGGCATGGGCCGGCAAGCCCGCTCCCTCATCCTGGATCTGCCAGACCAACCAGTTGGGGGTGAGGATGCGTCGCACCCGCAGGCATTTGCGCGGATCGCCGGCATTGCCATGGCGCACCGCATTCACCAGAGCCTCCTGCAGGCCGAGCTCAAGGCGACAACAGGTGTCGCGGCAGCGCACCGGCTCGAGGAGCAGCTCCAACAGCGGACTGAGCTGCAGCGTGGACGGCAGGATGAAATCCGCCCAGCGGAACATGGGCGCCACGCCAAAGGACTGCAGCAAACTCTGTAGTGGGTCAACGCTGACGCTCCGTTGCCCGGACGACATCGCAGATCCTGCATCCTGTTTCGACCATACCGGGATGCGGACCGGCTGCCACTACCGCATGGAGCTGGAGCGACGGGCCAGCAGAGAGGGGTGGTTGAGAATGGCATCCATCAAGCGCACGCCTCGGAGCTGGTTGATCAGGGGCATGTGGCCTTCCGGCGCCGTGATCGACCAATCGAACGCACCGGGATACCGGGTCCAGACCCCGTCGAGCTTCCAGCCGATCCGCGGCCAGAGGCGGTCGTAGCGGCCATTGAGGCCCTCCAGGAGACGGGCCTGAACACTGAAACCGAAGCGACCCTGGGAGTAAGCGAACCAGAGGCGATCGAGCGTGACCAGATCCTGCCCCGGCATGGCAGGAACTTCGCTGAAGTACACGTAACCGCGGCGCTCCGCCTCCGCACCGGCCAAGCGGCGGAGAATCGCGCTGGTGCTGCGGTCGGCATCTTCGAACCGTTCGGCCAACAGATCCCGCTGCAACGGGCCGTAATCGATGCCGACCGAGGACGAGGCCTGGAACCATCCGTCGCGGGCGCCGAGCAGGGCGGGCAACACCTGGGGTTGATGGCGTTGCAACACCTGGAGCAACCAGCCCGCTTCCCAGGCGTCGCCGGCTGGGTCAAAAGCGGCAAGGGCGGCGGAACCGAGCGCCGCGATCTCGCCGGCCCTGGATTCCAGCGTGGGGATCAGGGAGCGACGCTGCCGGGTGGAGCCGCTGCTGAAGCGCTCCAACAGTTGTTCAGCGCTGAGGCTGGTGCTGGGAGAGGAACCGGAAAGCATGGGTCAGGGCCGGCGCTGACAGGCTCGGCGTTGGCCCACTATGTCAGGCATGGGCCCATCAACTTCTCTCGAGCTGGAGAGCTTCCGTTGCACGGCAGGTCCGCTGGTGGATGTGCGCAGCCCATCGGAATTCCGGCAGGGTCACTGGCCCGGAGCGATCAACCTGCCGTTGTTCAGCGATGACCAACGGGCCGAGGTCGGCCTCACCTACAAAACCGTCGGCCGGGAGGAGGCGATCCAGCTGGGCCTGGAGGTGGTGGGACCCCAGCTGGCAAGCCTGGCCAAACAGCTTCGCCAGGTTGCGGCTCCAGCGAAACACTCCGCCTCGGGCGCAGCCCTGCGGATCTATTGCTGGCGCGGCGGCATGCGTTCCGGCAGCGTGACCTGGCTGGCCCAGCTGATCGGCCTGTCCCCCGTGCTGCTGGCGGGGGGCTACAAGACCTATCGCCGTTGGGTGCTGCAGCAGTTCCTACGCCCATGGCCCCTGCATCTGTTGGGTGGACGTACAGGAACTGGCAAAACCGACCTGTTGCTGAGCCTGCAGCGGCATGGTGTGGCCGTGGTGGATCTCGAAGGACTCGCCCATCACCGCGGCAGCAGCTTCGGTGGTCTGGGCCAGCCGGAGCAACCGAGCACGGAGCACTATGAAAATCTGCTGGCGGAGCAGCTGGACCACCATCGTGCGCGCGGAGCGTCGCAGATCTGGTTGGAAGCGGAGAGTGCCCAAGTGGGTCGTTGCCGCATCCCCCAGGCCCTGTTTCAGCAGATGCGTGACGCGCCCGTGCTGGAAATCCAACGCAGCCTGGAGGAACGCATCGCCCAACTAGTCAAGGTCTACGCCCCCCTCGGTGCGGCTCCCCTGCAGGCAGCGACGGAACGGATCAGCCGTCGTCTCGGCCCCCAGCGCACCAGGCAAGCGCTTGAGGCGATTCAAGACGCTGACTGGGCGACGGCCTGTCGAGCGATGCTGGATTACTACGACCGCTGCTACGACCATGAGCTCGCCCGGGCCGTGAAGCGCCGGGAGGTTGATCTGCAGGGGCTGGATGTGGAGGAGTCCACCCAGCTGCTGCTGGAGCAGGGCCTGCTGGATTGGTCGGTTTAGTGTTGGCGTTTGGCCTGCTGGGGGACCGCAATGGCAGAAGACACAAACGCTGGTGCAGCGAACAGCGCCGGGCAGGCGGCGGCGGCCATCCAGTTTTTCCGGGGTGTGAATGAGCCGGTGGTGCCCGACATCCGACTCACCCGCAGCCGTGATGGACGCACCGGCCAGGCGATGTTCGTGTTCGAGGAACCGGATGCCCTGGCACCGGAGAGCATGGGTGACATCACCGGCATGTTCTTGGTGGATGAGGAAGGCACCCTGGTGACCCGGGAGGTGAAGGCCCGCTTTGTGAACGGCAAACCGAGCGCGATCGAGGCCACCTACACCTGGAAGAGCGAAGTGGACTTTGAGCGATTCATGCGCTTCGCCCAGCGCTACGCCGATGCCCATGACCTGGGCTATTCGCAGAATTCCGGCAACAATGCCGAGGACGACGACGGGAACGGGTGAAGCTGCCCCAATGGCTTGGACTCGCGGCCCTCATGGCCGCGGTCGTTCTGCTCTGGACGCTCAAGGATGTCCTGATCCATTGCTTTGCCGCCGTCGTGTTGGCGATGGCGCTCTGCACCCTGGTGGGTCGGTTGCGCCAACGCCTGCCCATGCCCAGACCCCTGGCCCTGCTGGTCTGCCTGGTCGGTCTGGCTCTGGTGATCGGTATCGGCGCCGCGATCGTTGTGCCGCCCTTCACCACCCAGTTTCATCAGTTGCTTCTGCAGCTGCCCGCCGCGGCCCGCGAGTTGAAATCGCTCGCGATCCAGAGCATCAACGGCATTTCCGGCATGGTGTATGGCTCGGGAACTGCGGCCAGCTGGAGTGAGCGCCTCTTCCCCGATGGCGTGAACGGTTGGCCCGACGGTTCCGCCCTGGCCTCCGGACTGGGGGGGAGCCTTCAGGGACTGCTCGGGCTCGCCGGCAATCTGGGCAGCGGCCTGGTGCAGATCGTGTTTGTGATCGCTGTGAGCCTGATGGTGGCCGTGCAGCCCCAGGCCTACCGCGAGGTGGCGATCCTGCTGGTGCCCTCCTTCTATCGGCGCCGGGCTCGGGAGATCCTGCTCCAGTGTGGTGATGCGCTGAGCAGCTGGATGGTGGGCCTGCTGATCAGCTCCCTCTGTGTGGCCGTGCTGGCAGGCATCGGCCTCTCCCTGCTCGGCGTGCGCCTGGTGATGGCGAACGCCCTGTTGGCGGGGCTTCTCAATGTGATCCCCAACGTGGGGCCCACGATGAGCACGATCTTTCCCATGGCGATGGCCCTCCTGGATGCCCCCTGGAAATCCCTGGCGGTGCTGGGCCTCTATGTGGTGATTCAGCACCTGGAGAGTTATGTGATCACCCCTTCGGTGATGCACCACCAGGTGAAATTGCTTCCCGGCCTCACCCTCACGGCCCAGTTTGTGTTCACGGTGTTGTTCGGCCCCCTCGGTCTGCTGCTGGCCCTGCCCCTGGCCGTGGTGCTGCAGGTGCTGATCCGAGAGGTGGTGATCCACGACATGCTCGACCGCTGGAAACCGGCACACCGCCACCGGCTCAACCGACAGCTTCCCCACCCGGCCCGATGAACGCCAGGACCCTGCTCGCCGCCCTCACCCTCGTAGTGCTCGCCCTGTTGGTGTGGGAACTGCGCTGGGTGCTTCTGGTGCTGTTTGGGGCCGTGGTATTGGCCGTTGCCCTGGACGTGCCGATCGGCAAGCTGATGCATCTGGGGCTGCCGCGCCATCTGGCGCTGCTCGTGGTGCTGGCCGTGATGACCCTGGGGGGAGCGCTGGTGATCCAGCTGCTGGTGCCGGAACTGCTCACCCAGCTGCAACAGCTCACCTCCCTGGTGCCGAGCCTGTTCGACAAACTCAAATCAATGGTCGCCAGCCAGCCCCAGCTGAGTGAGCTGGAGCGGTCCTTGCCCGATCAGTTCAGCTGGGATCGCATCCAGCCCGTGGGGGTGCAACTGCTCGGAGTGGCGGGGGGTGCCGCCAACAGCGTGATCCAGCTGTTGCTGATGAGCCTTCTCGCCATCCTGATGGCCCTGGACCCCGGAGCCCATCGGCGCATGGTGGTGGCGGTGACACCCCGGCCCGCCCGGCCGATGATGAATCGGGTGCTGGATCGGTGCCGCACGGCCCTCGGCGGCTGGCTGGCCGGGATGACCCTCTCGGCAACGGCCGTGTTTCTGTCCACCTGGCTCGGCCTGGCCCTGCTCAAAGCTCCTTTGGCCCTGCTCAGTGCGCTGGTGTGCGGACTGTTCACCTTTGTGCCCACCATCGGTCCGACGGCGGCGACACTGCTGCCCATGGGCCTGGCCCTGCTGATCTCACCCACGCTCACCGTGCAAGTGCTGGTGCTGCGGCTGGTCCTGCAGAACCTGGAGGCCTTCGTGCTCACGCCGGTGCTGCTCAGCCGCACGGTCAACCTGCTGCCCACGGTGGCCCTAATGGCCCAGCTCAGCCTGGGGGCCCTGCTGGGTTTACCCGGCGTCTTGCTGGCCCTCCCTCTGGTGGTGGTGCTTCAGGTGGGCATGGAGCTGGTGGTGGTGCGCCAGATCATGGATCGCTGGTCTTGACCTGACGAATCGTGTTGCGCGGGCTTGTGCGGGCGGGCCTGGCCTTCGAAGGCCGCAGCTTGGTGGCGGGTTGCCCGGGGCGATGGGGCTGAAACTGGGAGCGGCTACGCGCCATCAGCATCACCAACACCAGGCCGCAGAGCAGATACACAGCCCAGAAGCGCTGCAAACCCATGGATCACTCCTGACCTGAGGGTCCATAACGCCGCCACAACGAAGGCATGGCACAGAGCACCGTGATCGCGAGCGCATGATGACGAATCGCGTAGGAGAGCGCCGTGACGGTGACGTGATCACGGAGGAGGAGAAGCTCCGTACGCAGGTCCAGCAGAGCCAGCAACAGGAGCAGCAGCGGGAACCAGCGATTTCCGCTCGGGGCCGGGCCAACGACACGCTGGCGCCGCCGCGACGTCAGCGGATCAGGCACCACGACGCTGCTGGGACCAGAGCATGAGGAGAGAGGGGGCCAGGGCAATGCTCGACCAGCTGCCCACCACCACGCCCACCGCCAGGGCGATGGCAAACCAGTAGAGCGTGGCGCCACCGAAAAGGATCAGCGCCAACAGGGGCAACAGGGTGGTGCCACTGGTGTAGAGCGTGCGGGTGAGGGTGGCATTCACCGCATTGTCGACCTGTTCCGGTAGGGAGAGAGCGTCATCGAGCCGCTGCCGTTCCCGAATCCGATCGAACACCACCACGGTGTCATTCACCGAATAGCCCGCAATCGTGAGCAGGGCCACGGCGAACAGGCTGTCAACCTCCAGGGAGATCAACAGACCCAGCCAGGCGAACAGGCCACAGACGATCACCACATCGTGGGCCAGGGCCACCAGGGCGAGGAAGGCATAGCGACGGTCGTAGCGAACGCTGATGTAGGCCGAAATCCCGATGAAGGCCACCGCTAGGGAGATCAGGCTGCTGCGCAGCAGCTGGCTGCCGAGGGTCGGACCGATCGTGTCGACCGCTTCGCCACCGGCTTGAAACGGTCCAGCCACAGGCTGAAGTGCCTGAATCAGCGCCTGCCCCTGGGCGGCCGTGAGCGTGGGCAGCCTCAACACCAGCGACTGGCCCCGATCGAGCAACTGCACCCGCGCCGAGGCGAGGTCGGGCGCCGGGATACCGTCCTGCTCAGGCAGGGAGAGCTTGGCCAGGCTGGCCTGCACCTCGGAGACCCGCAACTGGGAGCAGGTGGCACCACAGGCGCGTTCCAGCTGAATCTGGGTGCCGCCCGTGAAGTCAAGGCCAGGGCGGAGCGGCGCCTGAATCGAGGGATTGGTCCAGCAGAGCAGCAGACCAAGGCTGCTGATCAGCAGCACCAGCAACGACACCCACCAGACGCGGCGACGAAGACGACTGAGAGGAAAAACGACCATGGCTCAGGCGGGAGTCGAGGGGAGCTGCCGGGCCGGCAGGAAGTTGGTGGGTCGGCGGAGCGCCTGGTACCCCATCAGGAAGCGCAGCAGCGTTCGCGTGCAGGTGAGGGCCGTGAACAGACTGAGCAGCACGCCGATGCCCAGCGTTGCCGCGAAGCCCTTCACCAGACCGGTGCCGAGGAAAAACAAGGCGGCACAGCTGATCAAGGTGGTGAGGTGACCATCCACGATCGAGGAGAGCGCTTCGGAGAACCCGGTTTCAATCGAGCGAATCAAGGTGGTGCCGCGCCGCAATTCGTCTTTGATGCGCTCGAAGATCAACACATTGGCGTCGACCGCCATGCCGATGCTGAGGATGAATCCGGCGATGCCCGGCAAGGTGAGCGTGACCGGGATCAGGGCGTAAACCGCCAGGTTGAAGAGGGCGTAGAGGCTGAGCGCGAGAACGGCCACGAGGCCGGCGAGGCGATAGACGAGCAGCATGAACAGGGCCACGAGCGCCAAACCGGAGAGAGCGGCGATCAGGCTGCGCTGCACGTTCTCCGCCCCCAGGGTGGGGCCGATGGTGCGCACCTCGAGAATTTTCACCGGCAGGGGAAGGGAACCACCCCGGAGTTGCACCTCAAGATCGCGAGCTTCCTCGGCGCTGAAATTGCCCGTGATGCTGGCGGCGCCCCCCGTGATGCCCGCCGCCTTGAACTGCTCCCCCACGCTCGCTTCGCTGATCGGCTGACCATCGAGAACGATCCCCAGCAGGCGACCAGTGCCGGCAATCGAACTGGTGAGATTGGCAAACGCTTCACCGCCTTCCCGATTGAACGTGAGCGTGACCTCCCAACCGGTGGCATTGGGCTGCTGCTGACGTCCGGCAGTGACCAGATCCTTGCCGGTGAGAGCGGCCGGTTCGAAACGGGCGACGATCTCCTCGTTGACCTTGGCCTGCAACTGCTCCAGCTGCTCCTGTTCACTGCCGGCGCTGCCGCTTAACCCCAGAGCTTGCTGAGCCTTGGCCAGCTGCTCCTGATCCAGGGCCGTCTCGGCATCGTCGGCGGACGACTCCGCACTCCCATCACGGCTGCGAGCCTCCCGCAGGGCGAGAATCTGACGCACCTGGTTTCGCAGTCGCAGCAGACCGCGCATCTCCTCCTCGGTGCCAGGCTTCTGGGCACGGAATTCGAGCAGGGCTGTGCTGCCCAGCACCTTTGCGGCGCGGGACGGGTCGGTTTCGCCCGGAAGCTGCAGAACCAACTGGTCATCACCCACGGTCTGAAGCGTGGATTCCGCCACACCCAGGCCATTGACGCGGCGATCGAGCACGGCCTTCACGGCCTCGAGCTGCTCCGGCTTCACGGTTTGAATTGAGCCTCCCGGCTGCACTTCAAGGGTGAGCTGACTGCCGCCACGCAGATCGAGGCCCAGCTGAAGAGGGAAGCTGGCGAGCACCGAAGCGGCGGCGATCGCCAAAGCGAGGATGAGGGCAAACCAGCCCTGCTGTCGGGCCATGGATCAGAGCCCCTTGCGCACGATCTGCTGCGCCGCCTCAACAATCTGATGGGGCTGGATGATGGTGAGATTCTCCAGGGTGCCGTTGTAAGGCGTGGGAATGTCCTGGCTGGACAACCGCAGGGGCCGGGCGTCCAGGTCGTCGAAACATTGCTCTGTGATCAGGGCGATCAGTTCGGCACCGATGCCACCGGTTTTCATGCACTCCTCCACCACGATCACGCGGTGGGTCTTGCGGACCGATCGGGCGATCGTGTCCATATCGAATGGCTTAAGGCTGATCAGATCGATCAGTTCGGCGCTGATGCCATCGGCCTCAAGTTGCTCCACAGCCTTCAGGCAGTGATGACGCATGCGGGAATAGGTGAGGATCGTGACGTCCGATCCCTCCTGCACCAGATCGGCCTGATCAAGCGCACAGGTGTACTCGCCAGCTGGCAGTTCTTCGCTGAGGTTGTAAAGCAACACATGCTCGAAGAACAACACCGGGTTGTTGTCGCGAATGGCGGCCTTCATCAGGCCCTTGGCATTCGTGGGCGTGCTGCAGGCCACGATCTTGATGCCGGGCACCGCGTGGAAATAGGCCTCGAGCCGTTGGCTGTGCTCGGCGCCCAGCTGCCGGCCCACCCCACCGGGCCCACGCACCACGGTGGGAATGGTGAAGTTGCCGCCACTGGTGTAGCGGAGCATCCCCATGTTGTTGGAGATCTGGTTGAAGGCCAGGAGCAGGAACCCCATGTTCATGCCCTCCACGATCGGGCGCAGCCCCGTCATCGCCGCACCCACCGCCATGCCGGTGAAGCTGTTTTCCGCGATTGGAGTGTCCAGCACCCGCAGCTCGCCGTACTTCTCGTAGAGATCCTTGGTGACCTTGTAGGAACCGCCGTAATGACCGACGTCCTCCCCCATCACGCAGACATGGGGATCACGGGCCATCTCCTCGTCGATGGCTTCACGGAGTGCATTGAAAAGGAGCGTCCCTGCCACGGCGTTGCTGTCGGTCCGGCCAGGCCGGCGTCAGCGGCCAAGCTATCTCAGTCCGGTCAGGCTCAACCGCCGGCGGCAAAGGTGGTGAGCAGCAGCACCGACAGGAGCAGTCCTGGTGAGAGCAGCAGCACCAGTTGACCAAGGTCATGCAGCGTCATGGCAGCCACTCCCCTGAGTGCATCGCATTGGTTGGACCCTAGGCAGGGTCGGCGGGCCGGCCTGTGAAAAGACTGCGAAGAAACACCAGCGCCAGGCCCAGGCCGATGAAGGCAAAGCTGAAGGTGGCGAGAAAGCACATGCCAGTCAGCAGGGTCTTGAGCGCCGAAGCAATGCTCTGGGCGATCGCCGAGCTGTAGTGGGGTGGATGCTCCGCGAAATAGAGCACCATGCGCTTGCTCAGACCAAGGCTGAGCCAGGCCAGCACCAGGCTCGTGAGGGATCCGGAGAGAAAACTGAGCGGCCCTTTGCGTCGCTCGTCGACCGGGGGGGTGCTGTTGGTGTCACTCATGCCAACAGCTTGGCCCCATGGGCGAGAAAGGAACAACTCCAGGCCTCCAGTCCGGCGGCCTGAAACTGCTGCATCCCCTGCTCCAGGGCCCTGTCGGCCTGGGGTCGCCCCGGAAACAGGGCGAAGCAACTCGGCCCCGACCCGCTCATCGCCACCCGCAGCTGGCCGGGAAGCGCCTGCAACAGCTTGAGGGCTGTTTGCACCGCCGGCGTCTGCGGCGCCACCACATCCTGAAGGTCATTGCGCAGAGGCGGTGGCATCGCGGCCTGGGCCGACGCCAACCAGGGAGCCTGTCGCAGCGCAGAGCGCCGTTGCTCAAACGCCTCTTCTCCGTCTTGATAGGTGGCATCACGCCGGCGACGGCATTCGCCGTAGGCCCATGGCGTTGACACGCTGACGCCGGGATCCTTCACCAGCACAATCCCAAAACCCTCTGACGCTTCAGCAGCAGCGGGCAAGGGCTCGAGGCGTTCGCCTCGCCCAAAGCACAACTGGGTGCCTCCCGCCACGCAGAAAGGCATGTCGGAGCCCAGCTCGGCCGCCATCCGCTCCAGATCGGCCTGAGAATGCCCCAGTCCCCAGAGCGTGTTGAGGGCCACGAGAGTGGCAGCCCCATCACTGGAACCACCGGCCAACCCTGCACCGATGGGAATCCGCTTGCGCAAATGGAGACGTGCCCCCAACTCGGAAAAGCCTGAGCGTTGTCGCAGCAGCTCAGCGGCGCGAAGTATCAGGTTGTCAGGTCCGCAACTGAGCTCAGGCCGATCGCAACTGAGCTGGAGTGAGGCGTCGGCGGTGTTGTCGCAGAGCAGCTCGTCGGCCAGGTCGATGCTCTGCATCACCATCGCCAGTTCATGAAAACCGTCGGGTCGCAACCCGAGCACCTCCAGATGGAGATTGATCTTGGCGGGAGCGCTGACGCGAACCGTGGCCGTCATGGCATCGATGCGGCGGGATCGGTCTGATTCAAGCCCCTGGCCAGCGCCACCCAGGCCGCCGGCGCAATCTCCTGAGGCCGTTGCTGAAGATTGATCCCAGCCGCAGTCGCCAGGGCCTGCAACTGATCCGGCGCCGCGAGAGGAGCCAGGGTGTTGCGCAGCATCTTGCGGCGAGCCAGAAAGGCCATACGCAGCAAGCGCTCAACGCCACGGGCCAGCTCGATCGGCAAGCGCTGGTCTGCAGGCAGAGGGTCGAGTCGCACCACTTCCGACTGCACCTTCGGCGGCGGTTGAAAACAGCGCGGCGGCACAGGACAGACGCTGCTGCAGTGCGCCAGCAACTGCATGCGCACGCTCAATGCACTGAAACTGCTCTGCCCGGGGCGGGCACGGATCCGCTCGGCCACCTCCTTCTGCACCAGCAGCACCAGCGACTGATAGGGCGGATCCACCGGTCGATCCAGCCGTCCGACCAGGCGCTCCAGCAAAGGGCCTGTGATGTTGTAAGGGATGTTGGCGACCACCTTGGTGGCACGGCTGCCGCCTGGGCCCTCCAGGGCCACGGCCAGCACATCCCCCTCCTGCAGGGAGAAGCGGGGCTCGACCGCGAAGCGCTGGCGCAGCCCACCCACCAGGTCGCGATCGAGCTCCACCGCATGCACCCACGCGACCGGTGAGGCCAGGAGACGCTCGGTGAGGGCGCCGCGCCCAGGCCCCACCTCCAGCACCCGGTCATCCGCCTGCAGATCGGCGGCCTGCAGGATCCGCTCCAGCACCTGCTCATCCCGGAGCCAGTGTTGGCCGAAGCGTTTGCGCGCGGTGTGACCAGAAAACGTCATGGCGTGTGGCTCGACAAGGTTTCAAAGACGACGCAGGGCACCACTCAATTCAATCGGCGTGCGCGTTTCCACCTCAATCGCCTCGAAGGGAATCCGGATGCCGTTCTGATCCAGCGCCTCCTTCATCGCCTGCTGCACGATCCGTGTGGCCCACCACTGATTTTCATTGCCATGGATTTTGGTGTTGACGCGCACCACCACCGCATTGGCACGCAATTCCTCCACATTCGAGAAATAAGGGTTGTCGAGAAAAACTTCTTTGTATTGCGGGTCCTGCCCTAACGATTTGCCAGTGGCGTTGATGATCGCCTCCACCTGGCGCAGATCGGCGTCGTAAGGAACCGGCAGTCGCACCAGAGACCAGGTCCAACCTTTCGACTGATTGGCCAGAAACGTGACTTGGCTGTTGCGGATGTACCAGACCACCCCCCAGTAATCACGGATGCGGATGTTGTAGAGATTCACCTCCCGCACCTGGCCCAGCACCTCTCCGATTTTCACCGAATCACCGATGCCGAGCTGATCCTGAAAGATGATCAACGTTCCGGCGATGATGTCGGCCACCAGGGATTGGGCACCGAAACCCACCACGCCGGCCACAATGCCCGCGCCGGCCAGCAAGGGCACCAGATTCACCCCAAGGGAATCGAGCATCCAGAGCAGCGCCATGAAGGCCACCAGCAATCGCCACAGGCTCTTGAAGAGGTTGCCCAGGGCCGACACGTGCTGTGCACGCCGGTCGAGCATCATCTTGGTGGCCATCTCGAAGTCGGTCTCACCGAAGAAGGCCGCCCGATCCTGAGGAGGGCGTTTGCGCACCAGCCGCCCCACGACCCGCTCGATCAATCGGGATCCCAGCAACACCGCCAGCCAAGACACCAGGAGAATCACGAGCAGTTGGGGGAGGGCCAACCACAGGCGACTGCTGGTCAGCAACTCCAGCGGGTGAACCAACGGCACGGAATCGATCAGATCAGTCTTTCCACCATGACCCAGCGCACCGGCCTTGTGCTCGGCGCCAAGGGCACCAGTGCCAGCACCACCTCGAGCCCGGCCGTGGCCATCCAGGGATGGTCCGCCTGCCAGCAGGCCAGGGCCCGTGCCAGCCGCAGTCGTTTGCGGTGATGAAAGGCGGCCAGGCCGCCGGCATCAGGACCAAGGCGCCGCCGGGCCTTCACCTCCACGGCGAGCAGACGCATGCGGCAGGAGCGTCCCTTGACCATGAGCAAGTCGATCTCGCCGTAGCGGCAGCGCCAACGCTGGGCCACACAACGCCAACCCTGACCCCGTAACAGACGCAGGGCCCGCTGCTCCGCCCAGCGACCATCCAGGTTCCGGCCGCGGTTCCGTGGTTCCATGCTCTTGTCTCAGGCTCCGCTCTTAGGGTTCCCCTGTGGCCTTTCGATCGATGTCGTTCCGTCCCGCTGCAGCAGTCCTTGCCCTGCTGCTCTCCGTTTGCACCCTGGTGATGGCGCCGCCGGCCGCCCAGGCCGCCATGGACTACGCCAAACAGGTGCTGATCGGCGCCGACTTCTCTGGACGGGAGATGCAGGGCGTCACCTTCAACCTCACCAACCTGCGCGAGGCCGATCTCTCCGGCAGTGATCTGCAGGGGGCCAGCCTGTTCGGCGCCAAGTTGCAGGATGCCGATCTGAGCAACACCAACCTGCGCGACGCCACCCTCGATTCCGCCGTGCTGGATGGCACCAACCTCAACAATGCGGTTCTGGAAGATGCCTTCGCCTTCAACACCCGCTTCATCAATGTGACGATCAGCGGCGCGGACTTCACAAACGTGCCCCTGCGCGGCGATGTGCTCAAAACCCTCTGCGCCGCCGCCGATGGCGTCAATCCGGTGACCGGCCGCAACACCCGCGACACCCTCGGCTGCTGATGAGCTTCGATCCCCGCAGTCTCGAACGCCTGAAGGAACTGGGCCGGACCCTTCCCCAGGCCCTGCCGACGCCTGAGGCGAAACCAGCGCCAGCGCCGAAGGCCAGTGAAAGGCGCCACAAGGTGGAAACGGAGCAAAACCCGGAGCAGCTGTTTCGCGAACTGATGCAGGTGAGCCCCGATGGCACGGTGCCCGAGCATCTGATGCAGCGCCTGAAGGAGGCGGAACAGCGCAGCAAAACGGAACGCCGGCCGGCCACAGGGGCCACCGGCTCCCCCTTGCCGGCCCCGACGGCTGCTCAACGGCCGAACAAAGGCAAAACCACCCGCCCCCAGCGGCCCTCTGTGGCGCCTGGCAGCGAGGAGGAAAGCCTCTATGTGGCCTTCGGCCAGTTGCTGCTGGAAGACGAGGAAGAGGATTGAATCCCTCCCGCTGCCGGATCATCGCCGTCGGCAAAGTGCGCAAAGGCTGGGTGCAGGAGGGGGTGGAGCTCTACCTCAAACGGCTGCCTGGACTCCAGGTGCTGGAACTCAAAGACAGCAACCGAGACAAGGAGGCGGAGGCGATCCGAGCGGCGCTGCGCTCCGATGAGCATCCGGTGATGCTGATGGAGCAGGGGGACAGCCTCGCTTCGGTGCCCTTCGCTAAGCGGCTGCAGCAGTTCGGCAACGAACGCCTGGCCTTTGTGATCGGCGGCGCCGATGGACTCAGCGATGGGCTCAAAGCAGCCGCCCGCTGGCAACTGAGCCTCTCACCGATGACCTTCCCCCATGAACTGGCCCGGCTCCTGCTGCTCGAGCAGCTCTACCGCGCCCAGGCGATCCTGCAGGGGAGCCCGTATCACCGGGCTTGAAACATCTTCAGCGCACGCCTCTGTCGCCAAGGCTTCTGCCCAGGCATCCCGGCAGCGCCACCAGTTCAGATACCCCAGTTGACGAACATGGGGCAGCAGTTCACGCATCATGGCAGCGGCGGCTGAACCGGCAGGGTTGGACTGTTGCCGCGCCAGGCGATAGTTGGCGCAGAAGGCGCCGAACGTTCCCTTTCGCACGCCTTTCTGGCGCTCTAGATGCTTTTGCAACAAGGCATCGCAGCGGTGGGTGCTGACCTCCGTGGCAGCGGCTGAGGCGCCGTAATCCTGATCTCCAGGCAGTAGATCTTCGCCGGTGAATCCGCACACGACACCAGCAGCGCGTGCCGCCCGGTTGTCGTCATCAAAAGCCTGCACCGCTTCCCCGCCCCGGTTTGCCATCTCCTGACGGCAGATCGCAGCGATGTCCTGATCGCGCCAGTCGAACAGATCGCCCACTCCATTGGAATGCACGATGTCGACCATCTGACGGCGCAGCATCCGTTCACTGGCAGCAGCCTGCAGGCGATCGTGCTCCGTTGCCTGCGGCTGGCGCAGCGCCCATTCCGCATTGAGAAAAAACGCCGATGTCGTTCCCTTGCGATGCCCTCCGGCACTCTGCTGGGACTCTCCCATGATCTGCTCCGGCGTCACGACAGGGCCTTCAGGCATCACCATCACTCCGTCCAGATGACGTCATCCAATCCGTCAACGTCAGTGGCTGGAACTTGGCGACGCTCAGGGTCCAGCCGCGGCCGGCCATCGCCCGAAGGCCGGCCTGGAACGCTGGGGTATCCCCCGTGTTCAGCCAGGCGGCCTTGAGAGCCGGCAAGTCTTCCGGCAACCGCTCCATCGGCAACTCCACCAGCAGCAGACTGTCCAGCCCGCAGGCGCGGCGTAGCGGTCCGTCATCACTGCGCTGCCACACACGCAGCAACAGCTCCAGCGCCAGGACATGCGCCACCTCCAAGGGCTGCTCAGCCGCAGCAGCCTCGGCCGTGAGCGAGCGACCGGCCAGAGGCAAGGCCCGTCGCCCCTCCTGCTCGATCAGGGCCAGAGCGACGAGATAGGGAGCCTCAGCCATCAGGAACGCGCCAATGGGCGCATCCTCACCGATCACCCACGCCATCGCCGGAGAACGCCTGTACTATTGCGGTGCGTTAGATGGTCTCCTTTGGCGGTCGATCGCTCCTCTCTTCAGCCCCCGCTGCCCCTGCGGGCCCAGCGCCAGCCCCTGCTGCTGCCTCTGGCGGGCGAACGTGTCGCGGCGGGGTTCCCCTCACCCGCCGACGACTACGTGGAGGTGGGCATCGATCTCAACGACCAGCTGATTCGCCATCCCCTCAGCACCTTCTTCCTGCGGGTGAGCGGCGATTCCATGCTCGGCGCCGGCATCCACGACGGCGACCTGCTGGTGGTGGACCGCAGCCTTGAACCCAGACCAGGCCGGGTGGTGGTGGCCGTGCTCGATGGCGCCTTCACCCTCAAACGCCTGGCCCGCCATCGCGGCCAGCTGCGCCTGGAGGCGGCCAACCCCGACTATCCCCCCCTCGATCTGCACCGCTGCGGTGACGTGCAGATCTGGGGGGTGGCAATCCATGTGATTCACCCCCTGTGATCCACCCGCTCTGAGCCCTCAGAACGCAGCGCCATGCCTGCCGCCACGGCACTGATTGATGCCAACAACTTCTATGCCTCCTGCGAGCAGAGCCTCGATCCCTCCCTGATCGGCCGGCCGGTGGTGGTGCTCTCCAACAACGATGGCTGCATCGTGGCCCGAAGCGCCGAAGCCCGGGCCCTGGGCATCGCCATGGGCACGCCATTCTTCAAGGCAAAACGGGAGCTGGAACGCCATGGCGTGGTGGTGCGCAGCTCGAACTACGCCCTCTACGCCGACATGAGCCAGCGGCTGATGAGCCTGCTGGAGAGGCAGGTGGAAGACCTGGAGATCTATTCGATCGACGAAGCCTTTGCACGCCTGAGCCGACCGGCCGACGGCGACCTGCTGGCCTGGGGGCGACACCTACGCGCCCTGATCCGTCGCAATCTGGGCCTCTCCATCTGCATCGGCCTGGGGGCGAGCAAAGGGCAGGCCAAACTCGCCAACCGCCTGGCCAAAATGGTGGCGGCCCATGCCGGCCTGTTCGACCTGACGCGGTGCAGCGACCCCGACCGCTGGCTGGAAACCATCGCGATCGAGGATGTGTGGGGCATCGGCCGCCAGTTGGCCCACTGGTGTCGAGCGCGGGGGGTGACCCACGCCCGGGCACTGCGCGACATGCCCAGCGGCATCCTGCGGGCCAAGGCGGGGGTCGTGGGAGTGCGGCTGCAGCGAGAGCTGCAGGGTCACAGCTGCCTGCCGCTGGAGCTGACGCCCGCACCGAAGCGGGAAACCTGTGTGAGCCGCAGCTTCAGCCGACCGATCACCGGCCTGGAGGAGCTGCGCGAGGCGGTGGCCACCTACGTGGTGCGCGCCGCCGAAAAATTACGCCAGCAGCATCAGCGCGCCGCCGCCCTCAGCGTCTACACCCGCACCAGTCCCTTCGTCCCCGGTTTCTACAGCAACACCGCCAGCACCCGTCTGGACCTACCCAGCAACGACACCCAGGCGCTGCTCAACGCAGCTTTACCTCTGGTGGAGCGGATTTTTCAGCCGCACCGCCAACTCGCCAAAGCCGGCGTGTTGATGCAGCACCTGGAGAGCACCGACCAGCTGCAACATCACCTGCTGGTGCCCTGCAGCGCCGCCGAGCAACAGCGTCGGCAGGCGCTGATGGCCACGATCGATGCACTAAACCGGCGCTATGGCCGTGGCACGGTGCAATGGGCCGCCTGTGGCCTGGATCCGAGTTGGGCGATGCGGCGGGAACGGCTGGGCCGGGCCGCCACGACCCGACTGCGTGATGTGCCGATCGTGCAGGCCTGAGCCACGATGTCAAGCAGCACACAACCCAGAGATCAGCATGAACAAAGTGCTCAGAACGCTGGCCACAGCCCTGGCGGGGGTGGGACTGCTCGGAAGCACGGTGGGGACGCCGACCCAGGCCTGCACCAGCTTCACCTTGAAGGGCAATGACGGTGGCCATGTGTATGGCCGCACGATGGAATTCGGCCAACCGCTAAACAGCGAGGCGGTTCTGATTCAGCGGGGCACGCCGTTACGCGGCAATGGACCCAACGGCGGCATCGGCAATGGCCTGGCCTGGACCAGTCGCTACGCGGTGGTGGGCATGAACGCCCTGGGCCTCAAGGATGTGGTGCCCGATGGCATGAATGAGAAGGGGTTGGCGGGCGGCCTGCTCTATTTCGCTGGCTATGCAGACTTTCAGACAGTGCCGGCAGGGCAGACGAAGCGATCGATCAACAGCGCCCAACTACTCACCTATGTGCTGACCAACTTCGCCACCATCGAGGAGGTGAAGCAAGGACTTCCCAAGATTCTGGTCAATGGAGCCGCCGTGAAGGCCTTCGGCGGACCGCTGCCCATCCACATGACGCTGCATGACAGCAGCGGCAAAAGCCTGTCCGTGGAATACATCCAAGGGGAGCTGACCATGATGGACAACCCCACGGGGACCTACACCAACGATCCACCCTTTCCTTATCACCTGGCGACGGCAGGGAATTACGCCAACTTGAGCGCCATGCCACCGGCGGAGATGACGATCAATGGTCTGAAGCTGCCACCCACCAGCACCGGTGGGGGCCTGCATGGCCTGCCCGGAGATTTCCTCTCCACCTCCCGCTTCATTCGTGCCCTGCTGCTCAGCCGCTTCGCACCAACCAATCTCAGCACCCGGCAACAGGTGGGCACCGCCTTCCGGCTGTTGGGCCAATTTGACCTGCCACCGGGGAGCATTCTGCTGCCGCCAGGTGGGTCTTTCGGTGGTGCCGGATCCACAACCACTTACGAGATCACGGAATGGACCGTGGCAGCGGATCAGAAAAACCTGGTGTATTACATCCAGACCTATGACAATCCCGGCTTACGCAGTCTGAATTTCGACCAGCTGCCCCTCGATGGAGGAACAATCAAGGTGATGCCGTTGAATCAACCTCTCGACGTGACAGTGCTGACTCCCTCCTGAGCCGAGCTCAGATGTGCTGAAGCAGCTGCACAGCCTGCTCGCGCTGGCTGAGCAGCAACACCATCCGCTCGCCGTGGCTGTTGAGACCGGTCTGCTCCCGGAGCAGATCGTTGCTGGCCAGGGCCAGACCGCAGGTTTCACAGAACAGCACCGGCAGGGTGCCGTCATGGCCAGCCATCCCCTGAAGGTCGAGGGCCTGACGCACGGCCCGCTGCGCTCTCTCAAGACCGAGTCGTTCCACCAGAGCTGGCCAGAGGTGGTTGACGGGGGTGCAGCTGGCGAAATCAAACGACGACGCTGTCATCAAATCAGACCGGGAGCTGCTCGATCGCGACCACGATCATCTGCGGTGTGACCGGGATCGTCTCCAGTGCATCCTCGTTGTCGAGATAGGCGTCGAAGGAGGCGAAGCGTTCGATCCGAGGGGCTGCACCTTCGGCGGCACAGGCCTCAATCCAGTCGTTGTCGTCGGGCTTCACCGCCACGTAGGCCTGAAGGGCTTCCTGCAGGTCGCCACCATCGCCGATGCCCTCCCCGTGCCAGATCGCTTCAAAAAATTCAGACATGGCCCGTGGGGAACAGACGACGGTTGCGGTTGGCGATCGCCACCAACGACAGCATGACCGGAACTTCCACCAGCACACCCACCACGGTGGCTAACGCAGCACCGGACTGCAAGCCAAACAGACTGATGGCCACGGCGACCGCCAGCTCGAAAAAGTTCGATGCCCCGATCATCGCTCCCGGCGCAGCAATCGCGTGCGGTTGCCTCCAAAGGCGCATCCACTGGGCGCTGATCCAGAAGATCAGATAGGTCTGAAGGATCAGGGGTACGGCGATCAAGGCGATGGCCAGGGGATCCGCCAGGATTGATTCGGCCTGCACCATGAACAGCAGCAACACGGTGCCGATGAGGCACACCACGGTGAGCGGTTTCAGGCGTTGTTCCAGCCGCTCAATCCGGCCGGGCGACCTGAGGAACACCCTCGTGAGCCAGCCGGCCGTGAGCGGCACCACCACAAACAAGCCGACAGCAGCAATCAACGTGTTCCAGGGCACCAGAACCTCACTCACCCCCAGCAGCAGGGCGGCAATCGGTGCGAAGGCGAACACCATGATCAGATCGTTCACCGCCACTTGCACGAGGGTGTAGTTGGCATCTCCGTCGCTGAGACGGCTCCACACAAACACCATCGCCGTGCAGGGAGCCACGCCGAGCAGGATCATGCCAGCCACGTACTGATCCCCGAGCTCGGCAGGGATCCAGGCAGAAAACAAGCCACGGATGAACAGCCAGGCCAGCGCCGTCATCGTGAGGGGTTTGATCAACCAGTTCACCACCACGGTGATGAGCAGACCGCGGGGCTGACGGCTGAGACCACCGATCGCGGCGAAATCCACCGCCAGCATCATCGGGTAGATCATGCCCCAGATCAGCAGAGCGATCGGCAGGTTGATCCCAGCCACCTCAAGGGAGGCGATCGCCTGCGGCCATGCGGGCACAGCCGCCCCGAGGGCCACACCGGCAAGGATCGCCAAAGCCACCCACACACTGAGATACCGCTCAAAGATGCCCATCAAATTTCGAGAGTGTGTCGTCATATTGTCGATGACACCATGCGCCGCCATGCAGCCAAGCAACCCTACACAGCTGCTTACATAGAATCTACGAGACTGAAAAGAGGCGCAGTTTCGCTGGGAACCAAATTAAAGATGGCTTCAACTCAAAACCAGACTCGAGAAGTCAATGTCGATGTTTTGATCGTGGGACTTGGGCCAGCTGGTACCGCCTGCGGCCTGGAACTCAACGCAACAGGCATCAAGGTGCTTGGTATCGACCGAAGCCACTTCCCTCGCGACAAGATTTGCGGTGATGCACTTCCTACAGAAGCACAGTTCGAGGTCGACAGGCTCGGACTGGGACAGTCTTGCCCTGAAATAAGGACAACATCACGATTTGCGCAATGGAGCCCAGACGGGAGCCCAAGCTATCAACACTGCTTTCAAACACAAGCGCCCATTTTCCAGGCCATTCGGCGATACGATCTTGACAATTGGCTTGTTAGACAATGCGCCAGCGAAGGGCTCTGGATGGAATTCGGCTGGAAAGTGCAAGTGATCCAACGCGACAACAAGAATAAGACGTGGATTGCCAGCGGATCAATACACTCAAAAAGAGGCCTAAGAATCGGCTCATTTTCGATTTATACGCGCTGCATCGTTGGCTGTGACGGAGTTGGCTCTGTTGTAAGGCGTGCAACAGAACGAAGCAAAGAAACAAAAACCATTGTCCTGGCATCGAGGTGCTATCGACTAGTCGATCCCAGTAGGAATCACAACCAGTCGACCATTGCATTTCGCTGGCAAGGAACGGGGGCATACTCCTGGCGTTTCGCAGTGCCGGGTGGACACAACTGCGGCATCGCTTGGCTTTGCCAGTCGGATCAACCAAAAATCTCAGGAAAAGCCATCATAGATCTCACTCGGACGCTCGAGCCAGGCTGCCGAGACGTCCGCACCATGGGGCTCCCTATCCTTCAATCTATTCCTTCGATCGATGGCGCTGAAGGAATTTTTCTTTGCGGAGATGCCGCCTGCTTGGTCGATCCACTGCTGGGCCACGGAATCGATCGTGCCATGAAAAGCGGAAAGCTCGCTGGCAAGGCATTGAGGGAGAGCCTGAAGAAGGGCGAAAAGCCTGCAGAAACGAGCTTTCGTTATCGAGAAAACCTAGCGAAACAATGCAACGAATGGCTGAATCGTTGCTCATAAATTCAGGCAGTGGGAGGCAAAGCACTGGATGATTCCGAATCGGGATGCACAGGAACAGAGGGTGAATAACCGGCGCAGCGCTGTTGATCGAGAAAAGACAGATGTTGACGCTCGCTGTAATACAGCTGCTGAAAACGCAAGGCATCCGCATTCAGCGTTTCGAACATCGACTGAATGCGCTGCTCCATGTCAACCGAGGGCTGGGGGTCCTGCTGCTCCTCTTGAATCAAGGCCGCAATGCAGCGTTCCAGCGTTTCCAGTCGTTGGCCACTCCAGGCCTCAAGCAGATGGCGACAGCGCTTGAGACTTTTCTGACGCTCGAGCATGGCAGCCGTTCCCCGCAGCTGCTGCAACGGCTGCTCCAGGCTGAGTCGCTGCAACTCGCCTGGTTCCAGCAGCGGGGTCAGCCTGGTGACCAGGGCACTGTTCTCTAGCAACAACTGATCGGTGAGCAGTCGCGCCAATTCAAGATCGGCCAAGGCATGGCCGGGATCGTCGCCCCGACTGATCGCTTCCAGCCGTCCCGCACCCAGGTTGGTTTCCTCCAGTTCACTGATGGCAGCCCAAAGCAGGCGATGGTGCTGAAGGCCAAAATCCTCCAGCTCCCGCTGGCGCAGCTCGCGCCGGATCTCCGGCCGATGGGACGGGCAATGGAGATACAACATCAACAGCTGAGCCTCACAACGCTCCCGTTGACTCGACTCGCCCGGCTGTTCAAAGCGGGCTGCCCGGCCATGCCAACGCTGACCCTTGACCTGCTGACGCAGGTCGTCTTCCAACTGCAAGGCCACCCGGCTCTGACCACCACTGAGGCGTTCAGCCACCTGCTGCAGGTAGTGGGTGCGCAGTGCGGACTGGGGCAATTTGCCCAGCAGTTGCACCATGCCTGACACCGCCTGCTGAAACTGGTCGGCCCGATCAAGATCACGCCCCTCCAGCACCTGCTCGATCTGCCAATCGAGCCAGAGCGGCGCCTGATCCAAGAGGGCGCGGTAGTCGCCGGCGCCATGATCCTGGAGAAATTCATCCGGATCCTTGCCCGAGGGCAGGTGGAGAACCCGCAATTCGAGCTGCCCCTGAAGGGCCAGCTGCTCCACCTCACCGATCGCCCGGTTGGCGGCACGCACACCAGCCCGATCGGCATCAAAGTTCAGAATGATGCGCTTGCTGTCGGTGCAACGGCAGAGCTGGGTGATCTGCTGACCGCTGAGCGCCGTGCCCAGAGAAGCCACCGCATTGGTGATGCCGGCAGCGTGGAGGGCGATGACATCGAAATATCCCTCCACCACCACAGCGCGATCGGCTTTGCGAATCGCGTTGGCGGCCCGATCCAATCCAAACAGGTGCTTGCCTTTTTCAAACACCTCCGTTTCCGGTGAATTGAGATATTTCGGTTCGCTGCCATCGAGGCTGCGCCCACCGAAACCGATCACCCGGCCCTGGCGGTCGTGGATCGGCACCATCACCCGATGGCGGAACCGGTCATAAAAGCCATTCCCCCCCTTGCGCGGCACCACCAGCCCCGCCGCCTCGAGCAGTTCAGGGGCCAGTCCCTCCACCTGCTGGAGATGCTTGAGCAGACCGTCCCACTGATCCGGGGCGTACCCGAGACCGAACTGCTCCAGCGTCGCCTCCCGCAGCCCCCGTTTCTCCTTCAGATAGGCGAGGGCCTCAGCGCCGCCGGCGCTTTTCAACTGGCCGCGGAACCAGCCGGCTGCCAAGGCGAGAGCCCGCTGCAACGTCTCACGACGGGACAGTTGCTGCCGCAGGCGCTCCTGCTGGGGGCCCTCGACGGTTTCAACCGGCAACTGATATTTGCGCGCCAGCTCCAGCACCACGTCACTGAAGCTGCGGCGCTGCAGCTCCATCAGAAACTTGATCGCATTGCCGCCGGCGCCGCAGGAGAAGCAGTAATAGAACTGCTTGGCGGGGGACACCGTCATCGACGGCTTGCTGTCGTCGTGGAAGGGGCAGATCCCCACGAACTCTCTGCCCTTCTTCTTGAGCACCACGTGCTCGCCGACGACATCGACGATGTCGGCCCGTTCCTTGACGGCGTCAATCGTGCGCGGGTGGAGCCTGGGCATCGCCATCCCCGCATTCTGCGAGACCCGGAGCCGGGTGGCATGGTTGACAGGCGATCGGCGCTGGATGGGGATGGCGAGCCTGCTCAAGGCCCTGCGTGGTCGACAGTCGGATGCGGAATGGCGAGCCTGCGGACTGCTGGTGGCCTGCGCCCTGGCGTTCAGCCTGATGACCGTGTGCGTGAAGCATCTCGGCGGTCGGCTGCCGGTAGCGGAAATCGTGCTGGTGCGTTCCGTGATCAGCCTGGCGATCACCCTCGCCATGCTCCAGCAAGCCCAGATCTCGCCCTGGGGACACCAACGCCCCCTGCTGATACTCAGGGGAGCCCTGGGCACCGGCGCCCTGCTGCTGTTCTTCGAAGCCCTGGCAAGGCTGCCCCTGGCCGCCGCCACGCTGATCCAATACACCTATCCAACCCTCACGGCGCTGACCGCCTGGCTGCTGCTCGGTGAACCCCTGCGCAAGCGCATCGGCCTCGCCGTGTTGCTCGGCTGGCTGGGGGTGACCCTGGTGGTGCAGCCCGAATGGATGGGGGAAACGGTGCGGAACCTGCCGCTGCTGGCGGTGCTGGTCGGCCTGGGAGGGGCCCTGCTCACCGCCCTGGCCTATGTGAGTGTGCGCCGCCTGTCGGTGCGGGAACACCCGCTGGTGATCGTGTTCTATTTCCCGTTCATCTCAGTGCCGGTGACCCTGCCACTGCTGTGGGGGCAGGGCGTCTGGCCCACCCTCACCGAATGGTTCTGGCTGATCGGCGTGGGGCTGTTCACCCAACTGGGTCAGGTATGGCTCACGGAGGGACTGGCGGTACTCCCCGCCGCCAGGGCGACCTCGATCAATTACGTGCAGGTGGCCTTCGCCACGCTCTGGGGTGTGTTGTGGTTCGCCGAACCGATCACGGGCACAGTGGTGATCGGGGCCGGCTGCGTGCTAGCCGCCACCCTGATCAGCCTGAGCGCGAGGCAGCCGCGCAGCCTTCAGGAAGGATCCAGCGGCAAAGGGTAGGTGACCCATTCCTGCGTGAGGCCATCAGACGATCCCACCGGCTGGGCCAGCCTCCAACTCTCTCCCCGTTCGCCTTGTTCCAGGAAGAGCTCGAAGGGGCTGTCGACCCGCACCCGATCACCGGGAAGCCGCCAATCGAAACGGCCGGTGAGATGAACGCCACGGTGCTCGCCCAGGCGGATGCTCTCCTGGTCTTCCAGCCGCACCCGGCTCACATCCGGATCCCCGGCGACATCGAGATCAAGGGAATGGGCGATCGCGGACTGCGTGAGTTGAATCTGCAGCCCGAGGGCGCTGAGCAGCACCGAGCGGGGCGGCTGGGAGCCACTACCGCAGGCGCTGAGACCGAGAAGAAGACACACACTGAGAAGCGGACCGAGCGATCGTTTCAGCAGCAAAGCCCTGGTGCGGGCCCAGGTGCGACTCAGCACGGAGACCCCCTGGGTGAACGGCGTCTGGTCGGGCAGCATGGGCGCAGGCGGGAACATCCCCATGATCGGCTGGCTGCAAGGGGATCGCATCGACACCTGGGAGCAGGGAACCCGGCGGGGCTGGCTGATCGCCTGTGCCGGCGTGGGCTACGAGGTGCAACTGTCGGAACGGCACATGGCCGATCCAGAGCAGCAACGCCAGGTGACCCTCTGGATCCACCAGGTGCAGAAGGAGGATGGCAGCAGTCTTTTCGGCTTTCCGGAACGGCGTGAACGCGATCTGTTTCGTCAGCTGATCAGCGTGAACGGTGTGGGACCGCAGGTGGGGTTGGCGTTGCTGGCGTGCTGGCGTGCTGATGAGCTGGTGAACGCGATCCTTGATGGTGATGTGCGCCGCCTGAGCCAGGCGCAGGGGGTGGGGAAGCGCACGGCCGAGCGTTTGGCCGTGGAATTGCGCGATCGCCTCGCCGCCTGGAGCCACCGCGTGGACGCGCCACTCTCCCTGGTGGACCGCCAGGACGTGCACGCCCTACCGATTACGGCCGATCCCCTGCAGGATCTGCAGCTCACCCTGACCAGCCTCGGCTATGAGGATCTGGAGATCCGTCGTGCCCTCAAAGCGGTGGCGACCAGCGCCACCAGCCCTGCGGCAACGGACGGGGAGGCCTGGTTGCGGGAATGCCTGCGCTGGTTGAGCCGAGAGGCAAGTTGAGGGATTCACAGAGAGGCGAGCTGATGAGGGGGCCGTCGAGGAGGTAAATTGGTTGTTTGCACTGTCAGGGCCAGACGCCGCGCATGTCGCTCGATACCACCGAAAAGCAGCAACTGATCAACACCCATCAGACGCACGCCACCGACACCGGATCGGCGGAAGTGCAGGTGGCGATGCTGACCGAGCGAATCTCCAAGCTCAGCAGCCATCTCCAGCAGAACATCCACGACTTCTCGTCACGCCAGGGCCTGCTGAAGATGATCGGACGCCGCAAGCGCCTGCTCGGCTATGTGCGTGGGAAGAGCGAGGAGCGCTACACCAGCCTGATCGCCAAACTGGGCATCCGCGGCTGATCCGCCGCGGTTCCGCCTCGCTCCCCTGCCTTGATGGCCGATCCACGCCGCCCCCTTCCTTTCGAGCCTCGTCGTGCCCCCGCTGCTGGCCCATCCAGCGGCAATGGGAAGCCAAGCAAGGCGAGCCAATCAGCGAAGGGTAGAGCGAACACTGAGGCAATCCCCAAGCACGTGGCCAATCGGATGGCACGCCGGGTGGCGATCGCCACGGGTGTGCCATCCGTGCTTGGCATGGCCGTGTTTGTGATCAGCTACTGGTTGGTGAGTCGAGGCATTCTCGATATTCCCCCCGGTGTCACCCTGCTCGCTTCCGGTGGCTGCTTTCTGCTGGGGCTGGTGGGTTTGAGTTTCGGTGTGCTCTCTGCCAGCTGGGAACCCGAGGCCGGAAGCCTGCTGGGGCTTGAAAACATTAAGCCCAATCTTCAACGCATGCGCAGCTCGATCAAAGCCCAGAAGAGCTGAATCAACTGAGCAGGGGATCGGTGCAACGCGCTGTGAAGGCCTTTGCAGACAGATCGCTGGCGGCCAGGGCCGCATCGCGCACACAGAACTGGGGTCCAAAGCGCACGTAACGCACCTGGGGTCCTTGGCGAACGGCCGCCACCACAGGAACGCGCACCCCCAACTCATCCTGTTGGGGCCGGTGCGACTGCAGGCATTCCCGCAGCCGGTGCTGCACCGCCACATCGCTGGCCTGGTCAGGATCAAGCTCCACAAGCAACAGGCGCAGATCATCGATGGCGCGGCAGTCGTCCACGATCAACTGAACCCGCTCATCGCGGCGATCCACCGCAGCCCACACCAGCAGACGGGCCTCGGCCATCAGGTGATCGGCCAGACGGGCATAACTCTTCGGGAACACCACGGCTTCGCAGCTGCCGGTGAGATCCTCCAGCTGCAGCACAGCCATGCGATCACCCTTGCGGGTGGTCACCTGACGCAGCTCACTGACCATCGCGATCGCACTGACCTTGGCCTTGTCGGCCTGCTCCTGCAGGCTTGCCAAGCCAATGGGAGCCAACAGCCTGGCCGGTGGCCTGAGCTGTTTGAGCGGATGGTCGGACAGATAAAAGCCCACCAGTTCCTTCTCAAGCCGCAGTTTTTCGGAGGGGTGGTAGTCAGGAACGGGGGCAGCCTTGGGGGCCAGGCTGAGATCCGCAGGGCCCGATCCCGCACTGTCTGCGGCGGACGCCATCAGATCAAACAAATTGCCCTGGCCGCTATCGCGATCCTTCGCGCGGGACGAGGCCCAATCGAGCAACAGATCAAGATCGGCGATCAACTGGGCCCGATTCGCCTCGGGCGCCAGGGCATCCATCGCACCGCAGTGAATTAAAGATTCAAGGCTGCGGCGATTCAGCACCGATGAGGGCAAACGGTCGCAGAGATCGGCCAACGACTGGAACGGACCATCCGTCTCACGGGAGGCGATCAGCTGCCGGATCGCACCGTCACCGAGATTGCGCACCGCGGAGAGACCGAAAAGGATGCGATCGCCGGTGGGAGTGAAATCGGTGCCCGATGCATTCACATCCGGTGGCATCACTTCGATGCCCATGGCATTGCAGTTCGCGATGTAGCGCTGCACCTTGTCGCTGGCACCGGCATTCACCGTGAGCAGGGCCGCCATGTAGGCCACTGGGTAGTGGGCCTTGAGATAGGCGGTTTGATACGTCACTGCGCCATAGGCCGTGGAGTGGCTTTTGTTGAAGCAATACTCCGCGAAGAGCACCATCTGATCAAACAGCTCATCGGCGACCTTGTCATCGACACCGCGTTCGCAGGCGCCCTTCACAAAAATGCTGCGGTGTTTCTGCATCTCCGCCACCTTCTTCTTGCCCATGGCGCGACGCAACAGATCGGCCTCGCCCAGGGAGTAACCGGCCAGATCCTGAGCGATCTTCATGATCTGCTCCTGATACACCATGATCCCGTAGGTTTCCTGAAGGATTGGCTCTAGCGATTGATGGGCGAAATCAATCGCCTCGCGCCCATGCTTGCGATTGATGAACTTCGGAATCAGGCCGGCATCGAGAGGGCCAGGGCGATAAAGCGCCAGGATGGACGAAATGTCCTCCAGCGACGAGGGCTTCAGATCGCGAACAATCTGCCGCATTCCCGTTGATTCGAGCTGGAAGATACCTTCCAGATCACCGCGAGCGAGCAGAGCAAACGTGTCGGGATCCTTGGCAGGCAGTTTATCGGGATCAATCCGTTCTCCCAGGCTGGTCTCCACCAGCTCGAGAGTTTTGTCGATCATCGTGAGATTTTTGAGGCCAAGGAAATCCATCTTCAGGAGTCCCATCGACTCCACATCCTCCATGAAATATTGGGTGATCACCTGGCCGTCGTTGTTGCGCTGCAAGGGCACCAGTTCATCCAGCGGGTCAGCGGCAATCACCACCCCGGCCGCGTGCACACCGAAGGTTTTATTGGTGCCTTCGATGCGCATGGCCATGTCGACCCAGCGCTTCACCACCGGATCCTTGTCATATTTGTCGCGAAATTCAGGATTCGGAGACTCTTCTCCAATCATCGCCTTGAGCTTGGCGGGCTTACCGCGCACCACCGGGATCAACTTCGCCAGTCGGTCGGCATCGCCATAGGGGATATCCAGCACCCGCGCCACATCCTTCAACACCGCCTTGGAGGTCATGCGGTTGAAGGTGATGATCTGCGCCACCTTGTCGTCGCCGTAGCGGCGGGTGACGTAGTCGATCACTTCACCACGGCGCTCAATGCAGAAATCGGTGTCGATATCCGGCATCGATTTACGCTCCGGGTTGAGGAAACGTTCGAACAGCAAGCCATTGCTCACCGGATCGATATTGGTGATGCCAAGGGCGTAGGCCACGAGAGAGCCTGCCGCAGATCCACGGCCCGGTCCCACCGGAATGCCCTGGTCGCGGGCAAAGCGGATGTAGTCCCACACCACCAGGAAGTAGGTGGGGAAGCCCATCTGCTCCATGATTCCCAGCTCATAGGTGAGCCGTTCGCCGTAGGTGGGGGCGATCACCGCATCGGCATCGAGCTCCAGGCGCTCGCGCAGGCCACGCTCCGACACCTCCCGCAAATAACTCACCGGGGTGTGCCCCTCCGGGATTGGGAACCTCGGCATCTGGTACCGGCCGAGAATGTCGTAATCCTCGACCTTGTCGGCCACCAACGCCGTGGTGGTGATCGCCTCCTGCACCACCTCCGGCGCGAGATGGTCAGCGAAGAGACGCCCCATCTCCTCTTCGCTGCGGATGTATTCCGTGCCGGTGTAGCGCAGGCGTTTCTCGTCGCTGATCAGCTTGCCGGTGAGCACGCACAACAGGGCGTCGTGGGCCTCCACGTCGTGGCGCGTGAGGTAGTGGGCATCGTTGGTGGCGATCAGACCGATGCCCAGCTCCTTGGCGATGCGCACGATCTCCACATTGACGATGCGGTCTTCGGGAGAACCGTGATCCTGAATCTCAAGGTAGAAATCATCACCGAACACCTCCTGATACCAACGGGCCACATCCCTGGCCACATCCGGACGACCACGCAAAATCGCCTGAGGAATCTCGCCGCCGAGACAGGCCGTGGCGATGATCAGACCTTCGCTGTATTGCTTGAGCAGGTGCTTATCAATGCAGGCCCGCGAGAAAATGCCTTTGCCGCGCATGCCGCGCAGATGACTGAGGCTGGTGAGCTTCACCAGATTGCGGTAGCCGGTGACATTCTTAGCCAGCACCACCAGGTGATAGCGCCGTTCTTTCTTCTGCTGGGGATCCTCGATCGAGCCGTTGATCACATACATCTCATTGCCGATGATCGGCTTGATGCCTGCGGCTTTGCAGAGTTTGAGCAGCTCGATCGCCCCATACATCACGCCGTGATCGGTGAGGGCCAGCGCCGGCATGCCCAGCTCCTTGCAGCGCTCCACCATCTGGGGCAACTGGGAGGCGCCATCGAGCAGGCTGTAGTCGCTGTGGTTGTGTAGGGGAACGAATGCCATAACCCCAGCCTAGGGGGCGGCGCAAGATAGGGGGTCAGGGGCTGAGGTCAGACACCAGATCTGGCGCCTTGACCGCCCCGGGGCTGGGTCAGCCCGGGATCAGGGCCCCCTCAGGACGATGCTGCATCACGGCCGCCGCCTGTTCGTATTGGTGGGCTACCTGCAGCAAACGGGGCTCCTCAAGCACATTGCCAATCAACTGAACACCGATCGGTAGTCCGGCTTCATCAAAGCCACAGGGAACGCTGATCGCCGGCAGGCCGGCGAGGTTGGCCGGGATGGTGAGCAGATCGGCCAGATACATCGCCAGAGGGTCATCGGCATGGGCACCGCGACGGAACGATGTGGTGGGAGCCGTGGGCGTCAGCAGCACATCCACTTGTCGGTAGGCCGCATCGAAGTCCTGACGGATCAGGGTGCGCACCTGCTGCGCTTTTTTGTAGTAGGCATCCACATAACCGGCCGAGAGGGCGTAGGTGCCGATCAGGATGCGGCGCTGCACCTCGGCCCCGAATCCTTCAGCGCGACTGCGGGCCGTCATGCCGGCCAGGCTGTCGGCGTCCTCGGCCCGATAGCCATATTTGACGCCGTCGTAGCGGGCGAGATTGGCGGACGCTTCCGAGGGGGCAATCACGTAATAAGTGGCAATGCCATCGTTGAAGCGAGGGCAGCTCACATCCACCAATTCGGCGCCGAGAGCCTGAAGCTGCTCCGCCGCGGCCATCACCGAAGCTTTCACTTCCGGATCCAGACCTTCCTGATCGAAGCATTCACGCACCAGGCCCACCCGCAGGCCATCGATCGGATCAGCCAGCGTGGCGCTGTAGTCGGGCACCGCTGCCCGCAGGCAGGTCGAATCGCGCGGGTCCGGGCCGGCCATCACCTGGAGCAGGGCGGCGGCATCGGCCACCGTTGTGGTGAACGGACCGACCTGATCAAGGGAGCTGGCAAACGCCACCAGCCCGTAGCGGCTGATTCGGCCATAGGTCGGTTTCAGACCCACCACACCACAGAAGGAGGCGGGCTGACGAATCGAGCCGCCGGTGTCTGAACCGAGAGCAGCCATGCATTCACCCGAGGCCAGCGCCGCCGCACTGCCCCCGGAGCTACCGCCGGGCACATGCTCGAGATTCCAGGGATTGCCCGTGGGACCAAAGGCGGAGGTCTCGGTGGATCCACCCATGGCGAATTCATCGAGATTGGTTTTACCGAGAAGCACGGCACCTGAGCGCCAGAGACGCTCGGTGACGGTGGATTCATAGGGCGGCACAAAGTGCTCCAACATCCGGCTGGCGCAGGTGGTGCGCACACCCCGGGTACAGAGGTTGTCTTTGATGGCCAAGGGCACGCCGGCCAGCGGCGGCAGAGTCTCACCTGCCTGACGTGCCGCGTCGATCCGATCCGCATCGGCACGAGCCCTCTCGGCCGTCACATCGAGAAAGGCGTGGAGGCTGGGATCCACCGCAGCTATCCGGGCCAAATGATGATCGGTGAGCTCCCGGGCGGACACCTCACCAGATTCAAGTTGCTGACGCCACTCGGCGATCGCCATCGGCAGGGCTGTGATGCAGTTGCGACGCTATCAGCCGTTGTCGACCGCAATGGTGAAGGGTTCACCGCGACGGCAGCGCAGCAGGCTGTGATCGATGGACTGAGGCGATTCGGAGGAGACATCCTCCAAGAACGCCGGCAGTTCCCGCTCCAGGCTGGTGCGGGTCACAAACGGACCGAACCAGTAGGTGACATCGGGGCCATGGGTCTGAATTCTTGCCCACCAGGCCATGCCGAGGCCGTTGGCAAGGGTGCGCAGCGGCCGAATCAGGGGGCCCATGGAGCGGGTGGCATGTCTTCGTCATTTTGGCCCGATTCCGCGGCGATGGGACCCGCCGATCCGAGGAAAACAGCGGATCGGATCCGAATCAGAGCTCGATGCTGCCGTCAAACACAGCTGGCGAAGGGGCCGAAGCGTTGTCTTGCTCCGTCCGATTCAGATCGAGGTGCACCACGTCTGCCGATAAACCCTCTGCCGGTGAAGACTCGGGCGCTGGCGCCTCGGGGTTGGGCGCCTCGGGGTTGGGCGCCTGGGCGGCGTTGCTGAAGCGGGGGCGCCGGATCGCAGGGGAGGGGGCCTGACCGCGCAGATCCTTCATCCAGCCGCGGCGGGCAACCTCGTAGAGGCACAGTGCCGTGGCCACCGAGGCATTGAGACTCGGGGTGATCCCGCGCAAAGGAATGCGGATCAGTTGATCGCAGTGACGACGAGTCAACAGCGAGAGGCCATCACCCTCCGAACCGGTGACCACCACCAGGGGCCCCTCCAGATCAGCCTCGGCCAGGGTCAGATCCCCCTCTTCAGCCAGACCGACCACCCGATACCCCGCATCCTTCAGGCTTTCGAGGGAACGATTCAGATTCACCACCCGGGCAACGGGAAGGTGTTCCAGCGCCCCAGCCGCCACCTTCGCCACCGATCCAGTCAGACCGGCACTGCGTCGCTGGGGCAACACCACACCGTGGGCGCCGAGAGCCTCGGCAGATCGAACAATCGCACCCAGGTTGTGGGGATCGGTGAGGCCATCAAGAGCCAGAAGAAGGGGGGGTTCCCCCAGGGAGGCACAACCTTCGATCAGGGTCGGGAGATCGAGGGTTTCCGCAGCGGCGGTCTGCAGGGCGATGCCCTGATGCACCGCACCGCCGGTGATCTGGCCCAGCCGGGCCCAGGTGACCTCTTCCACCAGCACTCCAGAGGCCTTCGCCTCCCGCAGCAGGCCCATGAATCGAGGCGCACTGCGCATGTCGGAGGTGCACCAGATGCGATGAATCGGCCGTCCCGCCTCCAGCGCGGCCTGGGTGGCGTGTCGACCCCAGAGCAGATCATCGGCCGGCGGCTCGGCCGCATGGCTGCTGGCTTCAGGCGCAAGCGCAGGCGCAGCGGCGCGCTCCGGTGGGGTCCAACCGGCACGCTGGGGTCCGCGGCGGTAGTCGGGGCGGGAGCGTTCTGGGCGAGAAGACATCGGCTTGCGCTGATCCCGATCAAAGCGACCTGTTCGATCAGAACGGCCCTCTTGATTCCAACGCGGCTCCCGCGGGGAGTGCTCCTCTCGGTTGAAGCGATCGGGGCGGTCACGCTCCGGGCGACCCCGATCGAATCGATCGCGACTGGGGCGCTCCCGAAACGAGCGTTCGCGATCCGGGCGCTCCCGATCCGGGCGACCTCGGTCGGCACGGTCGCGGCGATAGCGGTCCTCGCGGCGGCCATCGCTGGGCGGTCGGTCATCGCCCTGGCCAGCCCCATCGCGACGGCTGCGGTAAGGACGACTGGAGCGACCCGCTCCTCCTGGCGAACGGCGATCAGAACGGAAGCTCATGGGCAGAACGGTCTATGGCAGGGCGGTGTCGGTCTCCTCGAGTCGATCCAAAAGCTCGGCAAGCCGCGCCGGATTCTGCAAAAAGAGCCAGCCCACCATTGTCTCAAATCCCGTGGCCCGGCCATAAATCGACGCCTCACCGCGCCGGGGCCCACGACCGGCGCGATTCCGCCCCCGGCGCACCCAATCCCTCTCCTGGTCGGTGAGCAGGGGATCAAGCCGCTCGAGCAGATCGGCCTGGGCTGCTGCTTTCACCTCCGCCACCACCGCCCGATGCAGGTCATCGGAGCGTCCCGGACGCCGGCAGTGGCGCAAGCGCTGATGCAGTTCCCACACCGCATCACCCAGCCAGGCCAGCTGAAGTGGCCCAAGACCATCGGCGATGCCGACCTGGGTCGCCTGGGCACGGATCCAGTCGCTCAAATCAAGCCGCCAGCTGATTCATGGCGCTCTCCAGATCGGGAACCAGATGGAGAAACTCCTCCAGACGCACCAGTTTCACCGTCTGAATCACCCGGGCATTGCCAACCACCAGGAAGCTGCGCTTCCCGTCGTTGCACTGCTTGGCGAGCTGCACCATCGCCCCCAGACCGGAGGAATCGATGAAATCGATCTTGCTCAGATCCACAACGACAGCAGACTTGTTGGTCTGCAGCACGTCGCCCACATAGGCCAGGAACTGCTTCTCGGAATAGGCGTCCAGCTGGCCGGTGAAATGGAAGACCAGGCAACGGTCCCGTTGCTCGAAACCGCCGCGCAGAGAAACGGTCAATCGCTGCAGTTCAGTGATGGAACCAGACCCCCTCGAAAGTGTTGTGCCGAAGTGTAGGGATCCTCACCGCAGAACACCACGATTCAGCGCCGTTCCGCCATCAACGCCACAAATCGAGCGAAGTGATGGTCGGCATCGTGGGGACCTGGACTGGCTTCCGGGTGGTACTGCACCCCGAAAACCGGTTGATGACGATGGGCCATGGCCGCCACGGTGCGGTCGTTCAGGTTGAAGTGGGTGATGGCGATCGCCTCAGGATCGAGCGATGCACCATCGAGAGCAAAGCCATGGTTCTGGCTGGTGATTTCCACCTGTCCGGTGGTGCCGCACGGATGGTTCAGACCACGATGGCCGTAAGTGAGCTTGAAGGTGGAGCCCCCCAGGGCGAGGCCGAGAATCTGATGGCCGAGGCAGATCCCGAACAAAGGCAGGTTCTTCTCAGCCAGCAGGTCGCGGGCCAGGCCGATGCCGTTGGTCACAGCGGCGGGATCACCAGGGCCGTTGGAGAGGAACACCCCTTCGGGCTGTTGGGCTAGCACCGTGGCTAGATCGACATCGGCAGGCATCACGGTCACATCGCAGCCATGGCCCACCAACCGATCGAGAATCGCCCGCTTGATGCCGAAATCGATCGCCACAACGCGATACCGCTGGGAGGGCGAGGGCTGCAACCGCTGATCAAAGGCGGCCGAACAGGCGCTTGTCCAGGTGTAGGGATGCTCGGTGGAAACCTGATCGGCCAGGTTCAACCCCTGCATCGACGGAGCGGAGCGCACGGTGTCGAGCAAAGCCTGGGGCGACTGCCCATCACTGCTGATGACGCCATTCATGGCACCGGTCTCGCGCAGATGACGCACCAGGGCCCGTGTGTCGATGCCATGGATGCCCACCACACCATGGGCGTCGAGCCAGTCGGGCAGCGTCTGATGGCAGCGCCAGTTGCTGGGACGGGGTGCCAGCTGCCGAGCGATCAGTCCTCGGGCGTGGGGCCTCTCCGCCTCCTGATCGTCTGGATTGACGCCGGTGTTGCCCAGTTCGGGATAGGTGAATGTGACCAGCTGGCCGGCATAACTGGGGTCGGTCAGCACCTCCTGGTACCCGGTCATGCCGGTGTTGAACACCACTTCGCCCACCACCGACCCCCGGGCACCGCAGGCCAGCCCTTCAAACACGGTGCCATCGGCCAGAACGAGTCGCGCCGTCGCTCTGGCCTGAGCGCCTGAATCAGCAACAGTCATCGGCAGCGCGCTCCCTTCGGCGACAGTCGTGAACTCATTCTTCCTCGGCGGGGTCCAGCGCCTGGCGCAGCTGCTCCAGACGCTTCCAGGCTCGCCCCTCCGCCAGGGCGGTGATGGCGCGATCGACACCGGATCGCAGATCCATCTCCACGCCAGCCACCCAGAGCACCAGCGCCGTGTTGAACGCCACCACATCCCGCTGCGCTTCGCTGCCCCGCCCCTGCAACAGCTCGCGCAGGATCGCCTGATTCAGCTCCAGATCTCCGCCCTTGAGGGCCGACAACGGCGCCTCCCGCAGGCCGAAATCTCCGGGCGCCAGGGTTTCGGCGCGGATCCGGCCCTCCTCCACGATGCGCACGGCATTGGGGCCGGCCAGGGAGGCTTCATCTAAACCGCCGGCGCCATGCACCACCACAGCGCGCCGTTGCCCGAGCTGCTGCAGGGCCTCCGCCATCGGATCAAGCAGATCCGCGCGGGCCACACCGAGCACCTGACCATCGGGCAGAAGGGGATTGACCAGCGGACCGAGCAGGTTGAACACGGTGCGCACGCCAAGGCTGCGCCGCAACGGCGCCAGATTGACCAGGGCCGGATGCCAGGCCGGAGCAAAGAGAAAGGTGACGCCCACGGCGGGCAGCGCCTCCACCACCTGGCGGGCGTCAGCCTGCAAGTGCAACCCCAGGCCTTCCAGAACATCGGCCGAGCCCACCCGACCACTGGCGCTGCGATTGCCGTGTTTGGCCACCACCGCGCCGCAGGCCACTGCGGTGAAAGCCACCGCAGTGGAGATATTGAAGGTGTCGGCGCCATCACCACCGGTGCCGCAGGTATCGACCAGCAGGCCCTCGGGGCGGGCGCAGGGCAGGGGACAAGCCCGGCGCAGCACCTCGGCCATGGCCGCCAGCTCTCCCCCCTGCGCCCCCCGCGCTCGCAGGGCCGCCAGGAAGGCTCCGGTCTGAACCGGGGTGAGCTCCTCCGCCAGCCAGGCCTCCATCAGCGCCGCGGCATCCGAGGGCAGAAGCTGCTCACCCTCGAGCAGGCGATCGAGCAAACGGGGCCAGGGGGCGGAGGCAGTGGCCATGGGCAGACAGAAAAAAACCCGGGTGCGAAGCACGCCGGGCCGGGTGATGGGGACTGTTCCAATATCCCTCAAAAAGCATCATCTGGCCAGAACGCCCCACTCGTTTCCGGCGGCCCCCGACGCAAACTCCGGGTCAAGCCCAACAGCTTCCTAAGTTGAAGCCTGCACCGCCGACTGCATGGCAGCCTTTCGCATTGACCTGATCGGCCGATATCTGAGGCCCCATCGCCGCACCGTCCTGTTCGGCGCTGTGGCCCTGGTGATCGTCAATGTGCTGAGCGTCACGATTCCCCTCGAAGTGCGGCGGATCATCGACGAGCTCCAAGGCGGCTTCGCGGTGAGCGATGTGCTGCGTCAGGCGGGCTGGATCGTGCTCCTGGCGAGCACCATGGCCGTGGTGCGGCTGATCTCGCGGCAGCTCGTCTTCGGCGTGGGCCGCCAGGTGGAGGTGGACCTGCGCCAGAAACTGTTTGAACGGATGCTCGAGCAGGAACCGGGCTGGGTGCAACAGACAGGCAGCGGCGAAGTGATCAGCCGGGCCACCAGCGATGTGGAGAACGTGCGACGCCTGCTTGGTTTCGCCGTGCTCAGCCTCACCAACACCGCCCTGGCCTATGCCTTCACCCTGCCGGCGATGCTGGCGATCGATCCAGGGCTGACCGTCGCGGCGATCGCCCTTTATCCGGTGATGCTCGGAGCCGTGCGTCTGTTCGGGGGGCGGATGATGCGCCAGCAGCGGCGCCAGCAGGAGGAACTGGCCGGCCTCAGCGATCTGATCCAGGAAGACCTCTCCGGCATCGCCGCCATCAAGATCTACGGACAGGAGCCTCAGGAACAGGCCGCCTTCGGGGAACGGAACCTGCGCTACAGGGATTCCGCCATCCACCTGGCGCGCACCCGCAGCACCCTGTTCCCCCTGCTCGAGGGCATCTCCTCGATTTCACTGCTGCTGCTGCTTGCCCTGGGCAGCGGCCAGCTGGAGCGGGGCAGTCTCACGATCGGCGGCCTGGTGGCCCTCATTCTTTATGTGGAGCGGCTGGTGTTCCCCACCGCCCTGCTGGGCTTCACCCTCAACACCTTCCAGACCGGTCAGGTGAGTCTGGAGCGGGTGGAGGAACTGCTGAAACGGGAGCCTCAGATCAGCGATCCGATCACACCCCAGCAACCAACAACGCCAGCGCGGGGACGGATCGAAGCCAGAAACCTCCACATCCGCTACGACGGCAGCAACCGCGACACACTCAACGGCCTCTCGTTTGTGGTGGAGCCCGGCGAGCTGGTGGCGGTGGTGGGCCCCGTGGGCTGCGGTAAAACCACCCTGGCTCGGGCCCTCGGCCGCATGGTGACTGTGCCGGAGGGGGAGCTGTTCATCGACGGTTGCGACGTGACCCAGCTGCGCCTCACAGACCTTCGTAGCCTCATCGCCCTGGTGCCCCAGGAGGGGTATCTGTTCACGAGCACCCTGGCGGACAACCTGCGCTACGGCGAACCATCCGCCCCCCTGGAAGCGGTGGAGGCGGCGGCAGCGGAAGCGCGCCTGCTGGATGACGTGCGCGGCTTTCCGGATGGCTTCGACACCCTGGTGGGTGAACGGGGGATCACCCTGAGCGGCGGCCAGCGGCAGCGCACCGCCCTGGGGCGGGCCCTGATCATGTCGTCTCCGGTGCTTGTGCTCGACGATGCCCTGGCCAGTGTTGACAACAACACGGCGGCGGCAATCCTGGCGTCGGTGCGCGCCCAGCGGCAGCGCACGATTCTGATGATCAGCCATCAACTCTCCGCCGCTGCAGCCTGCGATCGGATCCTGGTGATCGAAGACGGTCAGCTGGTGCAGCAAGGTCATCACAGCGTGTTGGTGGAGGAGGACGGCGCCTATCGACGCCTCTGGGAGCGGGAACAGGCTGCGGAACGTCTCGAAGCGGTGGCCTGACGGCCCGGGCGCGGCTTAGCTGGAGAAGACCCATGGCCTGCCGCCCATGACGCCCGGCACCCCGTTCGCGGTGCGCTGCACCCTCACCTTCGGCGACATCTATCTCCAGATCCTGGCCTGGATGGCGGTGATCTTCGTGAGCCTGGCCGCCGGCCTCGGCTTGATGGGAGCCAGCCGGCCCATCTTCGCCCTGGTGGGCGTGGGCCTGATCCTGGTGCTCAGCCTGCCGTTTCTGCTCTTCGCCTTTGTCACCACCCTGCTGAACCACATTCAGCTGGAGCCGGTGCAGGGTTCCTAGGGTCGAGCGATCTGCCCTCCCCTCCATGCTTCCTTCCTGGTTGACCGGACAGCCGGCGGCGGCCGATGCCGGCGCCGCTGATCGCCATGCGGTGTTGAAGACACCGCTGCATGCGGCCTTGATGGACGACCAGGAAGAAGCCCTGTTCGGTTGCGGTTGCTTCTGGGGCGCAGAAAAGGGGTTCTGGCGCCTCCCGGGCGTGGTGACCACCACGGTGGGGTACGCCGGCGGCAACAGTCCATCGCCCAGCTATCAACAGGTGTGCAGCGGTCGCACCGGCCACGCCGAGATCGTGCGCGTGGTGTGGAGCACGCCAGCGATCGATTTCAGCGATCTGCTCAAGCTCTTCTGGGAATGCCACGACCCAACCCAGGGGGATCGCCAGGGGAACGACCGCGGCAGCCAATACCGCTCGGCAATTTTCACCACCACAGCGCACCAGCTGGAGCTGGCCCAGGCCAGCAAGGAGGCCTATCAGCAGGCCCTGAGCGAGCAGGGGCTGGGCCACATCACCACCGACATCCGCCCAGATCAGACCTACTACCCCGCGGAGACGTATCACCAGCAATACCTGGCCAAACCGGGCAGCCGCCCCTACTGCTCGGCCATGCCCACCGGCGTGCCTCTCAAAGACTTCCCGGGTGCGGCCTACAAACTGCCCGCCCGGGTGTGGAGCCACTACGACTGGTCGATCGACCACTGTGTGCTGCGGGGTGAGAACGCTCCGATCCAGCTGGCCTGATGAAATCCCCCTGGCCCGATTGGATGGTGTTGCTCACCCTCGCCCTCACCCTGGCGCTGGTGTTCGGCCTGGTGTTCAGCCAGCGGCCTTCCGGCACCAAGGAGCCGCCGCTGCTGTGGCGCACGCCAGCAGGCCAGGAGAGCTCCGGTTCCCTGCAGATCTGACCACCAACGGGAACGGGGCGGGAACTTTGCTGGCAAGGTACGCCTTGGCCATGCAGGATCGCCGATCGTGACCTCCCCTCCCGATCCTCATCAGCGACGCCAACTCCACCCGCTGCCGAAGGGGCTGGTGGAGCTCTACGGCTTGATCGCCGTGCTCGTGGTGCTGATCCCGGAATGGCTCGCCGATGGAACGATCAGCCTGGGCAACGGCCGCAGCGGCTCCAGCCTGCCGCTGAAGTCCCGCGCCTGGCGCACCCTGCCGGAGCTTCAACTCGCCTCGATGTCGCTGGCTGAGCTGCGTCAGCTGGCGCGCCAGCTGCGCCTGTGGGGCTATAGCAGCGACAACCGCACCGGGCTCACCGCACGGCTGCTGAAGCGCATCCAACGCCGGACTCAAAGCGGAAGCCGAGGGGGGAATGCCTTGTGATAACTTGCATCTGACGGGGCGTAGCGCAGCTTGGTAGCGCACCACTTTGGGGTAGTGGGGGTCGTGGGTTCAAATCCCGCCGCTCCGATTTCTTTCCATCGTCACCCCAGCTAAAAGCCCCTCCATGGAGGGGCTTTTTTTATTGCTGGAGGGTCAACGCCGGGGCAGATGGCTGATCACCAGATGACGCTGATCATCGATCTTCAACCAGCCTTCATCCCGCAACAAACCGATCACCCGAGTCACGGTCACCCGGGTGGTGCTGAGGGCACTGGCCATCTCCTGATGGGTGAGGCGCAGATTGAGGCGCAGACCGTCCTCACACACCTGGCCGTAATCCTGAGCGAGCAATTCAAGAAACCCGCGCACCCGCTCCTCAACCCGACGTAACCCCAGCAGCGACAACAGGTATTCAGCCTGGCGGTAGCGCACGGCAATCGCCTCCAACATCGCCGTGGCCAGCGCGGGTGACTGCTCCACCTCAGCCATCGTTAAACAGAGCAGATCGCAGTCGGTGAGCGTGACGGCTTCATAGGCCTCCACCGTGCTCAGGGGCTCACCAAAGGGCTCATTGGGGCCAGCGAGACCCAGCAGCAGCTCATCGCCATGCACCGACACAGCGCCGAGCTTCACCATGCCGCGCACCACCAACCAAAGGTTGTTTTTCAGGAGGGGCACCACGCTGCCGGCCGAGAGATGCACCAGATTGCGTTTCTGATAATTCGCCTCGAGCAGATCTCGGAAGCCGTCTCGACGGCGAGCACTGTCGCGGGAGGGAACGGCAACCATGGCAGGTGTCTGTCAGTACGTTCTAACTGTATGGAGCACAACATGCCCTGCAGGCAAAGAGCAGGAAGTGAGGCTATTAAGAGTGGCCTAAGTGGCTGCTAACAACCAAGAAAAAAGGGGTCCTAGCGGACCCCTCCTCAACAAATCTCGCGTCACCACAGCGGTGATGCGATAGAGAGCGGCGATCAGTTGCCGATCTTGTTCACAGCAGCGCGGGCCTTGCTGAGGATTCCGCCCTTGAGGGGAACGAAGCCCATGTCATCGGCCTGACTCTGAGCCTTATCGCTCAGCATGAAGTTGAAGGTCTTCTTGATCGCGTTGGTGTTTTTGCCGTTGCCGGTCTTATAGGCCAGCACCCAGGTGAGGGTGGCGATGGGATAGGCACCCTTGGCGGTGGGGTTGGGGTTGGAGCCGGCCAGGTTGGCATCGAGCTTGATGCCGTTCAGAGCCTTGGCACCGGAGGAGAAGCTGGGCTTCACGTACTCACCAGACTTGTTCTGGAGAGCAGCGGCCTTGACGTTGCCCTTGATGTAGGACTGGTTCACATAGCCGATGGCGCCCACTTTGCTCTGGATGACGCCGGCCACACCGGAGTTGCCCTTGGCACCCACAGCGTTCTTACCGGGCCACTTCACGGACTTACCGGCGCCGAGGGTCCACTCAGGAGAGAAGGCAGCCAGAGAAGCGGTGAACGCCTTGGTGGTGCCGGAACCATCAGAACGGTGCACCCAGGTGATCGGGCCAGCGGCGCAGCCGACCTGCTTCCAGTCGGTGATTTTGCCCATGGCGACCTGAACGGCCTGCTTCTGGGTGAGCTTCAGGTTGCAGCCGGGCTTGTTGTAACCGAAGGCAATCGTGCCACCCACCATGGGGATCTGCACCACACCGCGCTTCACCTTGGCCATGTCGGCGGCCTTCATCGGGTCATCAGAGGCACCGAAGTTGACGGTCTGGTCAATGAAAGCCTTGCGGCCGGAGCCGGAGCCCACGGCCTGATAGTTCACCTGGGGGCCACCGGATTTGGCCAGTTCAGCGAACCAACGCTGATAAATCTTGGCGGGGAAGGAAGCTCCGGCACCGTTGAGACGATCGGCAGCGGAAGCGGAAACACCGGCTCCAAGAGCGAGCACGGAGGAGAACAGAAGAGCCTTCTTGGCGAAGCTCATGGGAAGCCATAGGGAAATCGGCGTCCTATGAGTAGCCAAATGAAAGCGAATTGGTCGTTAGGGGAAGGTTAAGGAGCGATCCGATTAGCGGCCTGCGAAGCGGCAGTTGCGCCTTTTTTATTCACGCTTCCCCCATGGATCTGTTTGCTGCGATACCAAAGCGCGATCCTGCAACCGCGTCGCCACGGCATAACGCTGCAACCAGCGATTGACCCGCGGTCGTTGTGCCGGAGGCACCTCCTCCAACAGCTGCGACAGCTCCAGGGCACCGAGGCGCTTCAGTTCACGCACATCCACATGCCAGAGCGCTTCCGCCTCCCGGATCAGCCGGGCCCAGGTGCGCACCTGCTGCCAATGACGCAGGCGACTGCAGGGTGAAGGTGGGACTTGAACAACCATGCCTTCAGGCTGCTCGAGGCACAGCGATCCAGCGCAAACCATCGGTGTCCTTTCGGACTGCTGAAGCAAATCCTGTCGCGCACCCGCTTCAGGAGGCCAGGGGCTCGGAGGTCTCCAGTGCCACCACCGGGAAATCCAGCGCCTGGGCTTCCCGAGCACTGAGGCGGCGGGTCCAGGCCCCGGCCACCGGATCGTTCCAGCGGAATCCCGCCTCCCGGGCCAGATGGCGCTGCTCAAACGACACCTGGGCGCGCATCAGCAGCCTCGGTTCCAGCCCGAGCCGAATCAGGGTCTCCAGATCATCGCGGCGTTTGAACACCTCCGCGATGTACACGCAGTCGGCGAGGGCGCGGTGTACGGCCCAGACTGGAATGCCGTGGGCCAGAGCGAGATCGCGCACCGAAGGCCGGGGGCGCAGCTGCAGCTCGGCGGGCCAGCGAATGTCGTCCATGGTGCAGAGCCAGGCGGCCCGGGCCGCGGGCAGATGGCCCCGACCGAACCACTGGCGATCAAAGGCTGCGTGATGGGCCACGAGCAGATCCGCCGTATCCATCAGGGCCTGGAGATAGCGCAGCCCATCGCGCCAGGGCTGGGGACAGCGGGTGGCGCTGGCGGCGATGTGATTAATCGCCTGGGCGGGATTGTGGTCAACCGGCAGCAGAAACGACTGCTGCACCAACACCTCCCGCTCCGGCACATCAAACAAAATGGCTCCCACCTCCAGGCATTGATCCTGCTCGGGGTCGAGACCGCTGGTCTCCGTGTCGAGGATCAAGAGGGTGCGCGGATCAGCCGTGCAGGGACCATCGTCGGAAGCTGCTGGCTCTGGCTCCGCAGCAGGGATCGGCTCCACAGGCATCGCTTCAGAGAAGCCCGAGAGCAGATTCAATTGCGATGCGCCAGCCCCGCTCTCCATCCCTTCAGCCTCGACTCCCCCCATTCTCCAATCGCTCGCCAGCGCCCCCTAGGGTGCGAGGCCGATCCGTGCATCCCCCATGGCCCTTGGCGTCGGCGATTCAGCCCCAACCATCCAACTGGAGGATCAGAACGGTGTACTGCGGGACAGCAGTGCCCTCAAGGGCTGTTGTCTGGTGCTGTTTTTCTATCCCAAGGACGAAACACCGGGATGCACCGCCGAGGCCTGCGGGTTCCGGGACAACTACAGCGAGCTTCAGGCCCAGGGCGCGGAGGTCTGGGGGGTGAGCGGGGATGACATCGTCAGTCATCGGCGGTTCGCCGAGCGGCATCAGCTGCCCTTTCCCTTGTTGAGCGATCGCGACCAGAGCCTGCGCCGCGCCTTCGGCGTACCCAAAACCCTGGGCCTGCTGCCATCGCGGGTCACCTACGTGATCGATGGATCCGGCACGATTCGGCATGTGTTCAACAACCTGCTCGATGGCCCCGCCCATGTGAAAGAGGCGCTAAGAATCCTTCAGGGCCTTCAGGGCAAGGCATGAGCCGCTGGCGACGATCTGGGGAATGCTGGTGTCTCTGGCCCGCCCAACCCCGCGCTCTGATCGACTTCATCGGTGGCAGCTACCTAGCGGCGACGCCCCAGATCAGTTATCGGCGCTTGCTGGAAGGGCTGGCGCAGCAGGGATGGGCGATTCACGCCTGGAGCTACGTGCCGGCCTTCGACCACCAGCTGCAGGCCAGACAGGCCTGGGATGCCTTCCGGAGCTGCCGCAACAACCTGATCCAGCGGATGGGTGATCTACCCCAATCGCTCCGGGTCGGCCACAGCCTCGGCTGCAAACTGCATCTGCTGGCTCCGGATGGCGGTCGCAACAGCAGCGGTCTTGCCGCCCTCAGCTTCAACAACTTCGCGGCCGATCGCTCGATCCCCCTGCTCGGCAACCTGGCACCGAGCCTGGGGGTGAGCACGGAGTTCAGCCCGAGCCCGGAGGAAACCCTGCGCCTGATCGCACGCCACTACCTGCCAGCCCGCAACCTGGTGGTGCGCTTCGGCAACGACAGCCTCGATCAAAGCGCGGCGCTGCTCGCCTGCCTCCAGAGCCGTCCCGGCGACCAGAGCACCTGGCTGCAGATGGAGGGGGATCACTTGACGCCCGCCAGTGCCGGGCTGCGTCAGGGCCTGCTGGGCGACTGGGCCGATGATCCCAAACGCAGTCGCAGGCTGCGGCAACTGACTGAAGCCCTGGTGGCCTGGGCGCGCTGAAGCCCCCAGGCGAGCTGACTCGCAGGTGATCAGGCCCGCAGGCGATCCAGCACGGAGCGATCCTCCAGGGTGCTGGTGTCGCCGCTCACCTCCTGACCGGCCGCAAGCGAGCGGAGGATGCGACGCATGATTTTGCCGCTGCGGGTCTTGGGCAGGGCATCGCTGCAGCGGATCTCATCGGGCTTAGCGATCGGACCGATCTCCTGGCCCACATGGGCACGCAACTCAGCCACCAACGCTTCGCTGGGGTCGCGATCGGCCTCCAAAGTGACGAAGGCGACGATGCCCTCCCCCTTGAGCGGATCGGGACGCCCGACCACCGCCGCTTCAGCAACGGCAGGGTGGCTGACGAGCGCTGACTCGATCTCCATGGTGCCGAGACGGTGGCCGGAGACATTGATCACGTCATCGACCCGTCCCATCACCCAGAAATAACCATCGGCATCGCGGCGGGCGCCATCACCGGCGAAGTAGATGCAGGAGCCATCGGCGGGGCGGATGTGCTCCCAGTAGCTCTCCCGGAAGCGCTGGGGGTTGCCGTGCACGGTGCGCATCATCCCGGGCCAGGGGCGACGCACCACCAGGTAGCCGCCTTCATCAGCTCCGACACTGCGGCCCTCAGCATCCACCACATCGGCAGCAATCCCTGGCAATGGCAGGGTGGCGGAGCCGGGCTTGGTGGGGGTGGCGCCTGGCAACGGGCTGATCATCACGCCACCGGTTTCGGTCTGCCACCAGGTGTCCACGATCGGGCAGCGGTTGCCACCGATCACCTCGCGATACCACATCCAGGCCTCGGGGTTGATCGGCTCACCGACCGTGCCGAGCAGGCGCAGGCTGCTCATGTCGTATTGATCGGGCACGGCGCGACCGCTCTTCATGAAGGCGCGGATCGCCGTGGGGGCCGTGTAGAAGATCGTGACGCCGTGCTTCTGGATCAGCTCCCAGAAGGCACCGGGTTTGCTGGGGCGCGGAGCCCCCTCATACATGACGGTGGTGGCCCCGTTGGAGAGGGGGCCATAAACGATGTAGCTGTGGCCGGTAATCCAGCCCACATCGGCGGTGCACCAGTAGATGTCGTCGTCCTTGATGTCGAAGATCCACTGGAAGGTGAGATGGGCCCAGAGGTTGTAACCGGCGGTGGTGTGCACCACCCCCTTGGGTTTGCCGGTGGAACCGGAGGTGTAGAGCACGAACAAACGATCTTCGCTGGCCATCGGCTCCGCCGGGCACTCGGGGCTCTGGCCCTCCACCAGCTCGTGCCACCAGTGATCGCGACCCTCCACCATCACCACCGGTTGCTCGGTGCGCCGCACCACCAGAACTGACGACACGCTGGGGCAGGCGCCGTCTTCAAGGGCCGCATCGACGGCAGGCTTGAGCGAGACGGGCTTGTCTTTGCGGAAACCGCCATCAGCGGTGATCACCGCCTTCGCCTCCCCATCAATGAGGCGATCGCGCAGGGCCTCGGCAGAGAAACCGCCGAACACTACCGAGTGGGGGGCACCGATGCGGGCGCAGGCCAGCATGGCGATCGCCGCCTCCGGCACCATCGGCATGTAGAGCGCCACCAGATCCCCCTTGCCGATACCCATGGCCTTCAGGGCATTGGCGGCCTTGCACACCTCGGCATGGAGCTCCCGGTAGCTGAACCGACGCACATCGCCCGGTTCGCCCTCCCAGATCAGGGCCGTTTTCTCCGCTGTGGGCCCCGCAAGATGGCGATCCAGGCAGTTGTAGGAGAGGTTGGTGGTGCCGCCTTCGAACCAACGAGCGAAGGGAGGATCCCGCCAATCGAGCACGGTGTGAAAGGGCTCGAACCAATGCAGTTCCCGCCGGGCTGCCTCACCCCAGAAGCGATCGGGATCCGCCGACGCCGCCTCGGCCATGGCGCGATACGCCTCCAGGCTGCCGATCCGGGCCCCAGCCGCCAGCGCTGCCGGGGGCTCGAACACCCGCTGCTCATGCAGCACCGACTCGATCGTGGTGGAGGGATCGGAAGCCATCAACAGAGATCAACGGAGCATTGGCCGCATTCAAGCCAGTCGGAGCCACCTGACAGGGCGGGGTGACACGCTTGTTCAAATGCATCCGATCCCGCGGACCATGCCCGCCCCAGCCGCCTGCCTGTTTGATCTGGACGGCCTGCTGCTCGACACAGAGCCCTTGCATGGCCAGGCCTGGACCAGGGCGGCGGCCCATTTCGGCGGCCAGCTCAGCCCAAGCCAACGGCTTCAGCTGCGGGGACGGCGTCGCCAGGACTGCGCCGCCCAGGTGGCCACCTGGCTCCTGGCCGCAAACGCCATCCCGGTGAGCAGCGATGACCTGCTCGCGGTGCAGCAACCGATCTCCCGGCAGTTGCTCGCGGCTGCGCCAGCGATGCCTGGGGCACAAGCATTGGTGCGCTGCTGCGCCGAGCTGTCGATTCCGATGGCGCTGGTCACCAGCAGTGCCAAGGAAGCGGTGCAACGCAAAAGTGCGTCCCATCCCTGGCTGAAGCAGATTCAGACACGGGTACTGGGGGATGACCCGGAGCTGGCGCAGGGAAAGCCTGCCGCTGACCCCTTCCGGCTGGCCGCAGCCCGACTCGGCGTTGATCCGGCGGCCTGCTGGGCCCTGGAAGACTCCCTCGCCGGTGCAACGGCAGCCCTAGCGGCGGGGTGCCGCGTGTGGATTCTCGAGAGCGACGCCGAAGGGGATGGCATCGCCCTCGACCAGTTGCCCGAGGGGACTTGGACCCTGATTCAGCGGCTGGACCAAGTGCAAGGGGAACTGCGACTGCTCGCGGGGGCCTGAGGCAAGGCCACCAACCAATCAGTAGAGACGGCCGAGCACGAAGTCGGGCAGATCGAGCAGAGCACGCCGACTGGGCGACTCGGGCAACCAGACCAGGGCTTCCCGCGCTTCGCGGGCGAAGGTTTCAGCCAGCTCCCGGGTGCGCGGAATGGCGCGGGAGGCGCGCACGAGCTCCAGAGCCTGATCAAGATCTCCGTCACCACTGAATTCCCGCTCGATCAGACCGGCCAGGGTGGGCTGCTCTTCCAGGGCATACAAAGCGGGAGCGGTGAGATAGCCACTGGCCAAGTCGCTGGCGGCGGGTTTGCCGAGCTGCTGATCGCTGCCGGTGAAATCAAGGATGTCATCCACCACCTGGAAGGCGAGGCCGAGCTGACGACCGTAGTGATAAAGAGCCTGCAGGTGATCCGGGCTCTCACCACTCAAAACACCAGCAGCCTTGGCGCTGTTGGCAATGAGTGATGCCGTTTTGCAGTAGCTCTTTTCGAGATAGGTCGCGAAGGTTTGGCCGGTGTCGTAACGGAACAGGCCCTGCTTCACCTCCCCATCCGCCAGATCCATGATCACCCGGCTGAGCAGTTTCACCACCTCGAGGTCATCCAGGTTGGCGAGGTGCCAGCTGGCCTGGGCGAAGAGGAAATCCCCAGCCAACACCGCCACTCGATGGTTGAAACGGCTGTGGACCGTGGCCACACCCCGGCGGGTGGCCGCCTCATCCACCACGTCGTCGTGCACTAACGAGGCGGTGTGAATCATCTCCGTGATCTCCGCCAGCCGACGATGGCGCGCCGTCAGGTCGCCGCTGGGGGAAAGGGCACGGGAAATCAGCAGGACGATGCCCGGACGCAACCGCTTGCCACCGGCACTGAAGAGATGTTCAGCCGCTGCCTGCAGGATCGGATGACCGGCACCGATCAGACTGCGCAGATCGCTCAGGAGCGCTTCGAGATCCTGCTCAACCGGCTGCAGCAACTCTGTAACGGTGCTCATGACTCCCCTCGGCGCTGCGATCCTAGGGGCAGCGAGCCGATGAACGCTGAAGGCTCAGCGCAGCTCCACCAGCTCCACGAGCGGCCGCTCCCCCAGCCAGGGAGTGGCCCGACAGGCAAAGCCTTCGGGATCGGCGGTGACACACAGGCGGGTTGAGCTGAGGGAAAGGGGTTGGTCCGGTCGGCCCTCCTGGGGTGTGCCGAGCAGGGCATCGAGCTGGCGCGCCACCCCTTCCGCCGGATCGATCAGCCGCACATCGGGTGGGAGCAGGCTCTGCAGCAACGGTTGCAGCAAGGGGTAGTGGGTGCAGCCCAGGATCACCGATTGCACCGACGCCTCCAGCAGGGGAGTGAGATACAGCTGGGCGATCTGACGCAGGGCCGGGCTGCTGAGATCACCGGCTTCGATCCGGGGCACGAACTCCGGGCAGGCCTGCTGCACCACCAGCGAACCGGGATGGAGCGCCTCGATGCTTTCCCGATAGGCACCGGAGGCCACCGTGGCCGGCGTGGCCAGCACCCCGACGCGGGACTCCCGCACCAGGGCCGCCGCCGCACCGATCAGGCCCACCACCGGCACCCCCGCCTGGCCCTCCGCCACATCTCGGGCAAGGGCATTGGTGGTGTTGCAGGCCATCACCACGGTGGACACCTGCTGGGAACGCAGCCAGGCCACCACCTCCGCGGCGATCGAGCGGATCTCGGAGGGCGAGCGACTGCCGTAGGGCACCCGGGCGGTGTCGCCGAGATACACGCAGGGCACCGGTCCGTGGCGATGCAACACGCTGCGCAGCACGGTGAGGCCACCGACGCCGCTGTCGAACAATCCAAGACAAACGCTCACCGCACCCCCTGGAGGTACTCGAGGATGCCGGCAGCGATGGCGAGCGCCAGGCGACGGCGATGACCCGCATTCGCCAGCCGGGGCGCATCGATCTCCCCGGTGACAAAACCGGTTTCCACCAGCGCCGAGGGCATGGTGGTGCGGCGGATCACAAAGAAGCGACCGCGACGCACGCCACGATCGGGACTGCCCGGCGAGACATTGAGCACCTGCTGCTGAATGCGCGAGGCCAGGCGAGCCGAGCGGGGGTCGGAGAAATAGAAGGTCTCGATCCCGTTCACCTCCGGGCGCGACATGCTGATCGCATTGGCGTGAATGCTCACGAAGGCGGTGGCACCGATGCGGTTGGCGATCGCCACACGGGGCGGCAAGTCAACATCCACATCCGCCGTGCGCGTCATCGTGACTTGCACCCCCTTGGCCTCCAGCAGCTGGGCCACCTGCAGGGAAATATCGAGCACCACATCGGTTTCGCGCAGCCCGCCGATTCCCACCGCTCCGGGATCCGGGCCACCATGGCCGGGATCGATCACAACCCGATACCGACCCCGCGGCACATCGGGCAGGCCGGAGGCATTGATCGGCGTGCGCGTGGGGGTGATGCGCACCCCAGGCGACCAGCCCCCGGAGCGGGCGGTGAGGTCGCCCTCTCCCATCGCCCGCAGTCCCCGCGTCGGCAGATCGGGGAAGACCAGTTTCCAGCGGTCGGCGGCCGTGCCCACCAGCTTCAGGCGGCCGGGATCAAGATCAACGCCAGGCTGGAACTCGAGCACAAGCCGGGTGGTGCCCGGGGTGGGCTTGCCGAGTCGCACCTCCCGCAAGGCCCCACTGCCAGCCAGGCTGCGCGCCCGACTCAGCTCGCCGGGAAAATCAATCCACACCCGCGGGCCCTGCCGACGATCACCGGCTTCAAAAAAAGCTTCCAGGCGGGCACCGGTGGCGGTGCGCAGTTCGAGCACACCCTCGCGATTGAACGACCAGGCAGCCAGGGCGCTGGCCGCTCGCGCCGGCAGGGCCAGCAGCAAAGCGGACAGCTGCACAAGCGCCAGGCTCGCCAGCGCCAAGGGACGGGGACGGACCGGGCGCATGGGCTCAGAACAGCGCAGGCCGGCGATGTTCAAGGCTGGGCATCTGGCCGCGGATCCGCTTCAGATGGTCGGGATCGATGGGGGCGATGGCAGCACCGGGCGCAACGCCGGCATCGGCGAGCACCGTGCCCCAGGGGTCGATCACCATGGCGTGACCATGGGTCTGACGCCGGCCGTAGTGCAGCCCCGTCTGGGCCGGAGCCAACACGTAGGCCGTGTTCTCGATCGCCCGGGCCTGCAGCAGCACCTGCCAGTGATCCTTCCCGGTGAAGGCAGTGAAGGCGGCTGGGATCATCAACACCTCGGCTCCATCACCGACGAGATGGCGGTAGAGCTCAGGGAAGCGCAGGTCGTAGCAAATGGACACCCCCACTCGGCAGAGACCGGGGATGGTGACGACCGGCGGATGGTTGTGCCCCGGACTGAAGCTGGCGGATTCCCGGTACGTACTGCCGTCTGGCAGGTCCACATCGAAGAGGTGGATCTTGTCGTAGCGCGCCAGCAGCTGGCCATCACGGCCCACCAGCTGGGCCCGTTGATAGGTGTGCTGTCCGTCGCCGACCGGCACAGGAAAACCGCCACCGAGGATGGCCAGCTGGTAGCGGCAGGCCATGGTGACCAGGAAGCGCTCGCACTGCTCCGAGAGGGCGGAGGCCAGTTCGAGGCGGCGCGCATCGTCGCCCATGAAGGCGAAATTCTCCGGCAGGCCCACCAGCTCGGCACCGCGTCGGGCCGCCAGTTCGATCTGTTCTTCCGCCGCCGCGAAGTTGGCCTCTGGATCAGAGCCGCTCGTGAGTTGCACAGCCGCCGCCAGGAAGTCGCTCACGGAAGGTCGAGAAAGGCTCTGATCGTAAGGGGATCCCCCTGGGCGGCAATCTGAAGACCGCGCGGATGACACCGAAGCCGATGACACCGGAGAATCAGTTGGTGAACGGCACGGCCCGGAGCACGCCCGGCTCCACCTGGGTCGGCACCACACGCAGCTGATCTAAACCAGCGCAACAGCGGAAATCGGCGTCGTGATTGCCGAGCCCGATCAGACGTTGACCATGGCTGGCGGTGCGCAGACAGGCTTCAGGGTCGGCCTGCCAGCGCTGCCAGAGCGCCAAAGCCGCCTCCAATTCATCGTTGGCAACCTGGGCCCCCTGGGCGATCAACAGCGAGGCGAGGGCGCCGGCGGCGAAGGAATCCTCCAAGGAGTAGGCCCCTTCCCAGCCACTACCGACGATCAACAGCCGCTCCAACGGCTCTTGCAACAACCGCTCCGCCACTGCCTGGCGATTGGGTAGGGCCGCGGTGAACACCCGCGAAACATCACGCACCCGCTGCAGCGAGCGGGTGCCATTGGTGGTGCTCATGAACAAGCGTTTGCCCTGCACCAACTCCGGCACCACGGCCACCGGTGAATTGCCCAGATCAAAGCCCTCGATCTTCTGGCCACCCCGTTCGCCCACCAACAGTCGGGATCCTTCCGGCCAGGCCGCCGCCGCGGCCCGCAAGGCATCGAGATCACTGAAGGTCTGCACCGCCTCCGCCCCGTTGTGGAGCGCCCAGGCGATCGTGGTGGTGGCCCGCAGCACATCGATCACGACCGCAGCATCGGGAGAGGCTGCCTCCGGCACGTCGTTGGCAACGTGGAAATAGGCGATCTGCAGGGCCACGGCGATCCGGCGGGTGCGTCACAGTACCGGGATCGCCCGATCCGCCACCGTCTGCTCCATGGCCCTGTTTCGCTCCGGACCGGCGACCCGAGACCTGAGGGGCTTCCTGCAGCTCCTGGAGGAGCGGGGCCAGTTGCGTCGGATTACGGCGGCGGTGGACCCCGATCTGGAACTGGCTGCGATCGCCGATCGGGTGCTGGCCGCCGGTGGCCCGGCACTGCTGTTTGAGAACGTGATCGGCTCCTCGATGCCCGTGGCCGTGAATCTGCTCGGCACCGTGGAGCGGGTGGTGTGGAGCATGGGGCTGGAGCGGGCTGAGCAGCTGGAGGAACTCGGCTCCCGCCTGGCCCTGCTCCAGCAGCCCAAACCACCGAAAGGCTTGAAGGAGACCAAGGCCTTTGCTCGGGTGTTCTGGGATCTGGTGAAGGCGGTGCCCGACCGCGACCTCACCCCCCCCTGCCGCCAGCGGATGGTGATGGGCGATGAGGTCAATCTCGACGCCCTGCCGCTGATCCGTCCCTGGCCGGGGGATGCCGGCGGTGTGATCACCCTCGGCCTGGTGATCACGAAGGATCCGGAAACCGGTGTGCCGAATGTGGGGGTGTATCGCCTGCAGAAGCAATCGATCAACACGATGACCGTGCATTGGTTGAGCGTGCGCGGTGGCGCCCGCCACCTGCGCAAGGCGGCGGCTCTGGGCCAGAAGCTCGAGGTGGCTGTGGCAATCGGGGTGCACCCGCTGCTGGTAATGGCCGCCGCCACGCCGATCCCGGTGCAACTGAGCGAATGGTTGTTCGCCGGGCTATACGCCGGTGAAGGAGTGCGGCTGGCCCCGTGCAAAACCCTCGATCTGAAGGTGCCGAGCCACAGCGAAATCGTGCTGGAAGGCACGATCACCCCCGGAGAAGTCAGCCCTGACGGCCCCTTCGGTGATCACATGGGCTTTTACGGCGGCATCGAGGATTCGCCGCTGGTGCGCTTCCACTGCATCACGCAACGGCGCGACCCGATCCTGCTCACCACCTTCAGCGGCAGACCGCCCAAGGAGGAAGCGATGCTGGCGATCGCCCTCAATCGCATCTACACGCCGATCCTGCGCCAGCAGATACCGGAGATCAAAGATTTCTTCCTACCGATGGAAGCCCTCAGCTACAAGCTGGCGGTGATCTCCATCGACAAGGCCTACCCGGGCCAGGCGAAACGCGCGGCGATGGCCTTCTGGAGCGCCCTGCCCCAGTTCACCTACACCAAATTCGTGGTGGTGGTGGATCAGCACATCAACGTGCGCGATCCGCGCCAGGTGATCTGGGCGATCGCCGCCCAGGTGGATCCCCAGCGGGATCTGTTCGTGCTCGAGAACACCCCCTTCGACAGCCTCGATTTCGCCAGCGAACAGCTCGGCCTCGGTGGTCGGATGGCGATCGATGCCACCACCAAAATCGGCCCGGAGAAGAACCACGACTGGGGCGAACCGCTGAGCCGGCCGGTGGAGCTGGAGCAGCGGGTGAGCGCACGAATGGAAGAACTCGGCCTGGCGGACATCGACAGCCATGAGCCCGACCCAGCCCTGTTCGGCTATGTGCTCGACCGGCTGCTGCAGAACCGCCCCATAGGATCGGCTCCATCTCAAGGGGGGTGACCCACCGTGTCCGGAACGACTGGCTCTCCCCGTGACCTGAAGGCGGGCGGACGACTGGGCGGACGGGTCCGGGTACCGGGCGATAAATCCATTTCCCACCGAGCTCTGCTCTTCGGTGCGATCGCCGAAGGCACCACCACCATCGAAGGCTTGCTGCCGGCCGAGGACCCGATCAGCACCGCCGCCTGCCTGCGGGCGATGGGGGCGGTGATCAGCCCGATCGAGGCCGGAGCGGTGATCGAAGTGCAGGGTGTGGGGCTTGATGGCCTGCAGGAACCATCCGAAGTGCTCGACTGCGGCAATTCCGGCACCACCATGCGCTTGATGCTCGGTTTGCTGGCCGGTCGCGAGGGCAGGCACTTCGTGCTCAGCGGCGATGCCTCCCTGCGCCGGCGACCGATGCAACGGGTCGGGCAGCCGCTGGCCCTGATGGGAGCGGAGGTGCGCGGACGCAATGGCGGCAACTTCGCCCCCCTCGCGGTGCAGGGCCAACCGCTCCATGGCGCCGTGGTGGGCACGCCGGTGGCCAGCGCCCAGGTGAAATCCGCGCTTCTCCTCGCTGCCCTCACCGCCAAAGGGGCGAGCACGGTGATCGAACCGGCCCATTCTCGTGACCACAGCGAACGGATGCTGCGCGCCTTCGGTGCTGACCTTGAGGTGGGTGGCGAGATGGGACGCCACATCACCGTGCGGCCTGGTGCCAACCTGCGCGGTCAGCACGTGGTGGTGCCCGGAGACATCAGCTCGGCGGCCTTCTGGCTGGTGGCCGGCGCTCTGGTGCCGGGCGCGGATCTGACGATCGAAAACGTGGGGCTCAATCCCACCCGCACCGGGGTGTTGGAGGTGCTGGAGCAGATGCAGGCGCGGATCGAGGTGCTGAACCAGCGGGATGTGGCCGGCGAGCCTGTCGGCGACCTGCGCGTGCGTCAGGGCCCGCTCCAACCCTTCAACTTCGGCGAGGAGATCATGCCCCGCCTGGTGGATGAGGTGCCGATCCTGGCCGTGGCGGCCTGCTTCTGCGATGGCGTCAGCCGCATCAGCGGCGCCTCCGAGCTGCGGGTGAAGGAAACCGACCGGCTGGCGGTGATGGCGCGCCAACTCAAGGCGATGGGAGCCTCGATCGAGGAACACGACGATGGCCTCACCATCCATGGCGGCCAGCCCCTGCGCGGAGCCGCCCTCGACAGCGAAACCGACCATCGGGTGGCGATGAGCCTGGCGGTGGCGGCGATGCTGGCGGAGGGAGACTCCACGCTGGCCCGCAGCGAAGCAGCCGCCGTGAGCTATCCCGGTTTCTGGAGCGATCTTGAGCGACTGCGCTGCTGAGGGGTCCGGAGCCGAACCCGGAAGCCATCCGCTCGGTCCGCTGACTCCCCTGGACACGGCGGACGGCAGCCTCAGCCTGCACAGCGGCCATTTCCAGGAGGCCTTCCACAGTTCTGCAGGAGCGCTGGCGGAAGCCCGGGCCAAGTTCGCCCAGCCGGCTGAACTGCAGCGCTTTGGCGCCGGTTCCACCCTGCGGGTGCTCGATGTGTGCGTGGGGCTCGGCTACAACAGCGCCGCACTGATGACAGAGCTGGACCAGCCCCAACTCGCCTGGTGGGGGCTGGAGCTGGATCGCCGTCCTCTCGAGCTGGCGCTGGCGCACCCATCCTTCCGCCGGCTCTGGCCTGAGCCGGTGCTGCGGCGGCTTGAGGCGCTGCAGCACCAGGGCGCCTGGCAGGACAGCGGTAGTAGGGGCACGCTCCTGTGGGGGGACGCGCGCCTGACCCTGACGCAGCTGCCGGCGCACAGACGCTTTGACCTGATCCTCCACGATGCCTTCTCCCCCAGCCGCTGCCCCGAGCTCTGGAGCGAGGAGTTCCTCAGCGCTCTGGCACAGCGCCTGGCCCCCGGCGGTCGCCTGCTCACCTACTCACGGGCGGCGGCGGTGCGAGCCAGCCTGCGCCGGGCCGGGCTGACGTTGCGTTCACTGCTGCCGGCACCGGGCCAACGCCAGGAATGGAGCTCGGGGACGCTGGCCCAGCGACCGAACCCGGTGGAGCCCTTACCGGAGCACGGGCCGGGCTGGCAACCGCTGAGCGCCATGGAAGAGGAGCACCTGCACACCCGCGCCGCCATCCCCTACCGGGATCCCCACCAACAGGACGCGGCCACGGCGATCCGCCAACGTCGAGGTGAGGAACAGGAGCGCTGCGCCCTGGAGAGCACCAGCGCCTGGCAACGCCGTTGGATCGGCACCAGCATGGGCAAGAGCAGCGGAATCTCCCGGTAGATTCCGGCCGACTCGCCTGCCGCGCATGCTCGCCGTTGCCGTTCTGGCCGCCGGAAAAGGCACCCGGATGAAAAGCGCCCTGCCCAAGGTGCTCCAGCCCCTGGCCGGCGCCACCCTGGTGGAGCGGGTGCTGGCCAGTGCCCGCCGCCTGCAGCCGGAGCGACGGTTGCTGATCGTGGGCCACCAGGCGGAGCGGGTGGAGCAACAACTGAGCCATGTGGAAGGGCTCGACTTCGTGCTGCAGCAGCCCCAGAACGGCACCGGCCACGCCGTGCAACAACTGCTGGAACCGCTCAGCGACTTTGACGGCGAACTGCTGGTGCTCAACGGTGATGTGCCCCTGCTGCGGGAGGAGACCGTGGAACAGCTGGTGGCGACCCACCGCAGCAGTGGTGCCGACGTGACCCTGCTCACGGCCCGGCTTGCTGACCCGACCGGCTATGGCCGGGTGTTCGCCGATGCCGAAGGCCAGGTGAGCGGCATCATCGAGCATCGCGACTGCAGCGAAGAGCAACGACGCAACACGCTCACCAATGCGGGGATCTACTGCTTCAACTGGCGACAGCTGGCGCGGGTGTTGCCGCAACTCAGCACCGACAACGACCAGGGAGAGCTCTATCTCACCGACACCGTGGCGATGCTGGCCAAAGCCATGCATGTGGAGGTGGCCGATCCCGATGAGGTGAACGGCATCAACAACCGGCAACAGCTGGCCCAGTGCGAAGGGCTGCTGCAGGAGCGCCTGCGACAGCACTGGATGGCGGAAGGCGTCACCTTCATCGATCCCGCCAGCTGCACCCTGAGTGAGGAGTGCCACTTCGGCAGAGACGTGGTGATCGAACCGCAGACCCATCTGCGTGGACGCTGCCGGATCGGCGACAACTGTCGACTCGGACCCGGAAGCATGCTGGAGGATGCAGTCCTGGGTTGCGATGTGACCGTGCTGCAGTCGGTGGTGCGCGGAGCCACCGCGGGCGATGGGGTGGCGATCGGCCCCTTTGCCCACCTCAGGCCGGCCGCGGAGATCGGCGATCAGTGCCGGATCGGCAACTTTGTGGAGGTGAAAAAGAGTGTGCTCGGCAGCGGCAGCAAGGTGAATCACCTCAGTTACATCGGCGATGCCGAACTGGGCCGGGATGTGAATGTGGGGGCGGGCACCATCACCGCCAATTACGACGGCGTCAACAAACACCGCACCGTGATCGGCGATGGCAGCAAAACCGGTGCCAATTCCGTGATCGTGGCCCCGGTGACCATCGGCCAAGCGGTGACGATCGGTGCCGGTTCCACCATCACCAAGGATGTGCCCGATGGCGCCCTGGCCCTGGGCCGCGCCAAACAACTGATCAAGGAACACTGGCAGGGCCCCAAGCCCGAAGCTTGATCAGGCCAGGGCCCGGCCGAGCTCCGGCAGCAGGCGCTCCAGGGCCACCCCGCGACTGGCTTTGAGCAGGAGCGTGTCGCCGGACTGAAGCCAGGCCGCCAGCACCGGCACGGCCTGCTCGGGGGTGTCAACCCGCTGAAGGCGGGGGAGGGCGGCAGCGGCCTCGGCCATGGCGTCGGCTTCTGCTCCCGCCATCACCAGCACCAGACCATCAATCCCGCAGGCCACCGCCCGTTCCGCCACCTGCCGGTGCAGCGCCACGCTCTGGTCTCCCAGCTCAAGCATGGTGCCCAGCACCGCAAAGCGCCGCCCAGCCTGTTGCGCCAACAACTCCAGGGCGGCGAGCACCGCCTCCGGTGAGGCGTTGTAGGTCTCATCGAGCACCTGGATGCCGGCCAGCTCCATGCGGCGATTGCGCCCGCCGGGAACGGCAACCTGCAGATCCTGAAGCTGCGCCAACGGCACGCCGAGCTCCTCCGCCACCGTGAGCGCCAGCAACAGATTGCGGGCGTTATGGCGCCCCTCGAGCGGCAGACGGATCGCGAAGCCATCGAGCCGCAGCACCCCGGCGCAGGCATCGACGACACCGAGGCGATCCACCGGAGCTTCGGGCCGCACAGACCCGAGAGCATCCCCCTCCAACGCCACACGCCGTACCCGACCGCGCCAGCACTGCGCCAGGGCCGCCTCCAGCAGGGGATCACCGGCAGGAATCACCACCAGACCATCGGCCGCCAACGACGCGGTGATCTCACATTTGGCGGCAGCGATCGCTTCCCGACTGCCGAGACGACCGATGTGAGCCGTGCCGATGTTGGTGATTACCGCGATCTGCGGTTCGGCGCATCGGGAGAGACGGGCGATCTCACCGGGGCCGCGCATCCCCATCTCGATCACGGCAGCGCCGTGCTCCGGACCCACACCGAGCACGGTGAGCGGCACTCCGACGTCGTTGTTGTTGTTGCCGATGCTCGCCTGCACGACACCAAGGGGCGCCAAAGCAGCGCGGATCAGCTCCCGCGTGGTGGTTTTGCCGGCGGACCCGGTCACCGCCACCACGGGGCACGGGAGCTGGCGGCGATGGGCGCGGGCCAGCATCTGGTAAGCCTCCAGGGTGTCGTTGACGCGCCAGTGGAGCAACCCAGATGGCATGGGGTCGCTCCAAGCGGTCGCCACCACGGCGGCCTGGGCCGAGCGAGCGGCGGCTTCTGGCAGGAAGCGATGGCCATCAAAGCGCTCGCCCACCAGGGGCACGAAAAAGGCCCCGGCCACGAGCTGGCGGCTATCGGTGCAGACCGGGCCCAGGGGCTGATCCAGCAGCTCTGGGTGCTGCAATCCCACGGGTTCGCCCCAGATCTCGATCAGCTGCCTCAGTGTCAGCACGGTCAGCGGTCTTCGACGTTGAACAGGATCATGCCGTTGCCAACCCGGGCTGTCCTGGCCAGGAGGCGCTGATCGGACGATTCGATCGTGAGGGCGCTGAAGCCCTCGGCCTCAAGTCGCTCCCACCAGCTCTCGGCCAGCGCCTGGCGACGGGCTTGGGGCCAATCCAGCCAGTCGTCCGACACGAGCAGGCGCACGCTGTTGCGGCTCAGTTGGGGTTCGGCGGCAAGAATCAGCCCATCGGAATCGTCAGCGGCGAGGAACTGCAACAGAGGGTCGAGGCGCGGCAACGCAGCTTCCGGCTCAGGAGCTGGTTCAGGGGCTGGTTCCGGTGCTGAATCTGGGGCTGGCTCTGGAACTGGTGCTTGGACAGGCTCCGTGGCCGGCTGTCCCGGCAGAAGCCGGGCTTCAGGCAGGGGCGTGGTGGTGAGCTGCTCCACCTGGGGAGGTGGGGTTGGCTCGGGGTGCAGCCGCTGCCATTGCATCACTCCTGCAGCGAGCAACAAGGCAGGCAGCACAAGCACCAGGGGCCAGAAGAGCGGCGCCAGATCCCGGGGCCAGAACCCCGGCGTGGAGAGATCACCCTCGCGGTTACGACGCCATAGCTCCTGCAGACGCAGGCGCAGATCGGCAGCCACAGCGCGGAGATCCTGGGCTAACGACGACCAGGGGTTGGCATAGGGCGCCGGAAGCGAACCGCTCTCCTCGACGCCTGGATCGGAACGATCGGATCGATCCGCCATTCAGGGTCAGGAGCGGGAGCGGCCGAGCAGGCGAGCCAGAGGATTGCGCCGTTGCACCGGAGCAGCCACAGCGCCTGTCGCCGAAGGGCTGGGCTCGACAGCCGCCTGATGTTCCTCTGCGGACGGACGTGCTGACGGGTCCATCCGGCTGGGATCGGCGTCCTGGCCCTGGGAGAACCGTTCCACGGCCGCCGCATCCGGACTCGGCTCCTTGAGACCACAGACATCGCGGTACATCTGGTCATAGGCGAGGGCGGAGCGATCCCAGCTGTAGTCCTGACCCATGCCGCGAAGCTGCAGCTCCCGCCAGCTCTCCTGATGGCGGTAGGCCTCCCAGGCCCGCACCAGGGCGGTGTAGAAGTCGACCGGTTCAAAGCGATCGAAACAGAAGCCCGTGCCGCTGTGGTGGGCTGGATCGTGGGGCGGCACCGTGTCGACCAGGCCACCCACCTTGCGCACCACCGGCACGCAGCCGTAGCGCATCGCCATCAGCTGACTGATGCCACAGGGCTCGAAGCGGCTCGGCATCAGGAAGGCGTCACTGCCGGCGTAGATCAACCGCGACAGGGCATCGTCGTAGGTGAGGAACACGGCGACCCGGCCGGGATGGCGCGAGGCCAACTGCCAGAGCCCGGATTCCAGCCCCCGATCTCCAGTGCCGAGCACCACGATCTGGGTGTCGGTGTAAGCGAGCAGCCGGTCGGCCACCTGCAGCAACAGATCCACCCCCTTCTGATCCACCAGCCGACTCACCATGCCAAGCAGGAAGGTGTCGGGATTGAGCGTCAGCCCCATCCGCTCCTGCAGCACCCGCTTGTTCTCGGCCCGACCGGAGAGGTCGTCGGCACTGAAGTTGGCCGGCAGGGTGCGGTCGGTGGCTGGATCCCAGGCCTCCAGATCGAGGCCATTGAGAATGCCGCGCAGCTTGCCCGAGATGTAATTGAGCAGTCCCTCCAGCTTTTCGCCGTATTCGGCCGTGCGGATCTCACTGGCATAGGTGGGCGACACGGCGTTGACCCGATCGGCGTAGAGCAGCGCCGCCGCCATGGTGTGATCACCCTGCATGTACCAGGGGCACCAGGTCATCCGATCGAGCTTCCAACGCCAGGGGCCCTGGTATTTGAGGTTGTGGATCGTGAAGACCGTGCTGATCTCCGGGTCTTGATGCATCCACACCGGAATCATGCCCGTATGCCAGTCATGGCAATGCATCACCTGGGGCTTCCACACATTCCAGGCGAACTCCGCCGCCGCGCTAGCGAAGAAGGTGAAGCGCCAGTCTTCGTCTTCACCGCCGTAGATCCGTTCCGGATCAAACACCGGATGGCCCACCAGATAGATGGTCATGCCGTTGCTGGGATGGCGTGTTTCGAACACGGCGAACTCGGTGCCCATGGTCTGGGCCCGCCAGATCGGCTCGTCGGGGATCTGCAGACGACTCCAGAGCTTGCCGTAGCCCGGCATGATCAGACGCACGTCGTGGCCGAGCTTGGCCAGGGCCGGCGGCAGGGACCCCACCACATCACCCATGCCACCCACCTTGACCATCGGGGCGCACTCGGCAGCAGCGAACAGGATGCGCATGGACGGGGAGGCCCCAGGAAGGCGCCGCGACTTTAAGGGGAACCGGGGCCGGTTCAGGGAATCACCGTGACCGGGGTGCCCAGTCGCACTAGGTCGAACACCTCCTGCACGTTTTCCTCATAGAGACGCACGCAGCCATGGGACACGGCCCGGCCGACGGTCCAGCGATAAGGGGTGCCATGGAAACCGGCGACGGTGCAGCCATCGATATCGAGGTATTGCTCGCCATCCCAGCCATTGCGGCCCTTGCAATCGCGATAGAAGCCGATCCAGCGGGATCCGAGGGGATTGCGCTCCCCCTGGCCGATCCGTTCACCGGTCACAGGGTGCACCCAGATCGGCTCCAACACCTTTTCGAGCACCCGATGGCGGCCAGCCGGCGTCTCCCAACCCACCGTGCCCACCGCTGCCGGGAAGCGATGGGTAAGTTGGCCATCCTTCAGCACCATCAGCTGGCGATGGGTGCGGTCGAGCACCAACTGCACACCCACCGTCTGGAACAGATCGGGAGGAATCCGCGCAAGCGACTCCTGCTCCGAGATCGGCTGGGCCAGCGGCGGAATCGGATCGGCAGCTCGATCTGCGGGCGCGGTTGAAGGCGGCGATTCGGCACCGCCGATTTCGCCCTCCACCCTGGCCGGTTGGGGAACCATGGCCTGGCTAGGGGAGGCCAGCAAGAGGCCCAGCGCCATCGCAAGCGACAGGAGGCGTGCGCTGCGGAAACGCGACAGAGAAGCAGCCAACAAAACAGTCAACAGCGATGGCGAGGCCGCACCATCTTTAGCTATGGCAACCAGGGGGATGACGAGAAATCAGGACGGCGCTTCTCCAGGAAGGCATTGCGACCCTCCTGGCCCTCGGCGGTTCGATAAAAGAGATGGGTGGCCTGACCGGCCAGCTCCTGGATCCCGGCCATGCCGTCGGTTTCGGCATTGAAGGCAGCCTTGAGGCAGCGGATGGCTGTGGGGCTGTGCTGCAACACCTCCCGGGCCCAGCGGACCCCCTCAGCCTCTAGCTGCTCGAGAGGCACCACTTGGTTCACCAGCCCCATCGCCAGGGCGTCCTCAGCGCCGTATTGACGGCAGAGAAACCAGATCTCCCGGGCCTTGCGTTGCCCCACCAGCCGGGCCAGATAACCGGCACCGAAGCCACCATCGAAGCTGCCCACCTTCGGGCCCGTCTGCCCGAACACGGCGTTCTCCGCCGCCAGGCTGAGATCACAGAGCAGATGCAACACCTGGCCGCCGCCAATGGCATAGCCCGCCACCAGGGCGATCACCACCTTGGGCAGGCTGCGGATGATGCGCTGCAAGTCGAGCACATTGAGGCGGGGCAGGCCGTCGTCATCGAGGTAACCGCCATCGCCACGCACGCTCTGATCACCTCCGGCGCAGAAGGAGAACCCCCCATCGGCAGCGGGCCCGACGCCGGTGAAGAGCACCACACCGATGTCGCTGGCTTCGCGGATGCGACTGAAGGCATCGCAGAGCTCCACCACCGTGCGCGGCCGGAAGGCGTTGCGTTTCTGGGGCCGATTGATCGCCACACGGGCGATCCCCTCGCTGCAGCGATCGAGCAGGATGTCGCTGTAGTCGCCCCAGGGCTGCCAGGGCACCACAGGCGCACCGGGCAACACGGCGCGGGCGGAACGATCGGTCATGGCAGGCACCCCGTGACGCAGTCATTGTGGTCACCCGCTTGCACAGCGCGGCGCAGGGCCAAGCGCAGGGCCGCATCGCGCCCGCGATCGGTGCGCACCCGCAGCAAGGCCGGACGGCCCTGGGCCCAGCCCCAGTCGAGGGCCTCAGCCAGATCCTCCAGGCAGGCCACCGCACGACCAGGCACCCCATGAGCTGCGGCCAGGGCGAGATGGTCTGCGGCCTGGGGCATGGCGAAGAGCTGGTCAAACTGATCCGCTGCAGCCACCGGCACCGGCAGTTGCGCAAAGATGCCACCGCCACCGTTATCGATCAGCAGCACCAGCAGAGGCGGGCCCTGCGCCGAGGCGAGCAGCCAACCGTTGCTGTCGTGCAGCAGGGCGAGATCGCCCGTCAGCAGCAGGGTGGGTCCATGGGTGCGGGCAAAGCCGAGCGCCAACGACAAGGTGCCATCGATCCCGGAGGCCCCCCGGAAACTGATGCAGCGATGCCGACCACGCTCCGCCAGGGCGAACGCCTGCCAATCCCGCACCGGACTGCTGGCCGCGAGCATCACGGCGCAGTCGGCGGGCAACAAGGGCGGCAAGGCGCACATCAGGGCCGGTTCGCTGACGGCCCCGCGAGCAGGAAGCTGCGCTTCTAACCAGGTCCGCAGCGCCTGATCCTGCTGCTGCCAGAGCTGGCGCAGCGCCTGGGAGGGGGCCTCCGCACCATCAGCGGCAGGAAGTTCCGACGCCAGGGCCTGCCACCACGAAGCCAGACCTCCAGACCACTGGCTGGCCAGCCGCAACGGATCGAGACCGCGCCGCTCCCCCTCGCTGATCACCACCTGGGGGCCGGCCAGCGACTGCAGCCAGCGCTCCAAGCGGCGACTGGCCGGCATCGGGCCGAGGCGCAACACCTGCAGGTCCCGCGGCTCCAGCCCATCGGGCAGGGGCAGGGCATCGGGAAGCAAGAGATCCCAGGCGTGGATCTGTCCCGGCAGATCGGCGGGAATGGCGGCGAGAGGATCCACCAGCAGCGGCCAACCGCTGCGCTGCTGCCAGGCGCTCAGGGCCTGCCGATAGGCCCCGTGCTGATGCGGCTGACCCCGCCACGGCCCGGCGATCACCACACCGGGACGATCGGGATCGAGGCGGCAGCGGGCGTCGAAGACCGGTGCCGCGGACGGGCGCTCCGACGTTCTCGTAGGCGAGGCATCCGCCCAGGACCGCCAGACCTGGTCCTGCTCCTGCGCCGAAGGATGGAGCGGCTCTTCAAAGGGCAGGTTGAGGTGCACCGGACCAGGCCAGCGGTGGGCCTCCCCCCAGGCCTGAACCGCCAGCACCTGCAGCGCTTTGGGCTCCATCCGATCGATCCCGGCGGAATCGCCGTGACCCATCCAGCGGCAGACGCTGCGCAGAAACGTCTCCTGATTCACCGTCTGATTGGCACCGCAGTGCTTGAGCCGCTCGGGTCGATCAGCACTGATCAAGAGCAAGGGCAAACAGGACCGATCCGCCTCCACCGCCGCCGGCAGCAGATTGGCCACCGCCGTGCCGGAGGTGGTGATCACAGCCACGGCCCGACCACTCCCAGCGGCGATGCCCAGGGCATGGAAGGCCGCGGAGCGCTCATCGATGGCGGTGATCAAGGTCAGGCGACCACGTCGGGCCAGCCCACCGGCGGCATGGGCCAGCGGACCACTGCGACTACCCGGGCAGAGCACCAGATGGCGGAGGCCCTGGACGCAGAACCCCTCCAGCAGGGTCAGTGCGGCCTGCAGATTGGCGATCGATCGCGTCAAGCGAGGATGGCGGTGCTGATGGGATCCTCGGTGACCAGGGATCGGACAGGACAGATGACAGCGGACTCCAGGCCTCAGAAGGACGGACCGGCCTGGCGGAACCTGCTGGTGTGGGTGCTAGTGGCGCTGCTGTTGCGCTGGTTGGTGCTCGAGCCACGCTGGATTCCCTCCGGCTCGATGCTGCCCACCCTGCAACTGCAGGACCGGATTCTGGTGGAGAAGCTGAGGCCCAGATGGACGGAGCTGCGCCACCAATCCCTGCCCCTGGGCAGCGTGGTGGTGTTCGCGGCGCCGCCCCGGCTGGTGGAGGCGGGTTACGACCCGAACGCGGCCTTGATCAAACGGGTGGTGGGACGGCCCGGGGACGCCCTGGAAGTGCGCGACGGGGTGTTGCTCCGCAACGGACAGGTGGTGAGCGAGCCCTGGCTGGACACACCGATCGACTATTCCCTCCCACCGGTGACGGTGCCGGAGAATCAGCTCTGGGTGCTGGGAGACAACCGCAACGCCAGCCTGGATTCCCATCTCTGGGGTTCGCTGCCGCAGGATCGGGTGATCGGCACAGCCGTATGGCGCTACTGGCCGCTGACCCGGTTCGGTCCGATTCGGTTCCCCCACCCGGATGCGGAGCTTGCGCATCAGACAGCTGCGGTAGGGTCAACGTCGTGACGGAGAGCACACGGGATGTTCAACCCGGAGTTCCTGACCACCGATAGCCAGGACGGACAACCCGTCAACGGTCTGATTCAGTACCTGCAGGATCAGTCGCCCGATGTGCTGCAACGGGTCGCCAAATCGGCCAGCGGCGACATCCAGGACATCATTCGCCACAACGTGCAGGGGCTGCTGGGCATGCTCCCTGGCGAACATTTCGATGTGAAGGTGACGGCGAGCCGCGACAATCTCGCCAATCTGTTGGCCTCAGCCATGATGACGGGGTACTTCCTCCGTCAGATGGAACAGCGCAAGGAGCTGGAGGAAGCGCTCTTCGCCGACGATCAGATGGCGGTGAATCCCGACGACGATCTGCGTCTCTGATCACGTGGTTTCGGGATCGGAGGGCACCAGCTTGAGATCCAGGAGCCGTTGATCGAGCGCCCCGAGGAAACTCCAGTTGCCCTCACTCGGTGCCCAGGCGCGAGCGTTCAGTTCCGCCCGCAACTGCTGCACCCGCTCCGGCGTGAAGGGCAAGGGCGCGCTGTAGTGGGCGGGCACCAGCCAGCGCAGATCGGGCAGGGCTTCGAGTTGTTCCAGCCAGGCCAGCAGGGTGCGACGGGCGCGGGGGAGCACCAACCGCTCCAGCACCGGCGCCACCTGCAGTTTGGGGGTGGTCTCCCCCATCAAGCGTTCGGCATCGGCCTGCCAACCGGGCTGCCAGGCAAAGGGATAGAGCCCGAAATGGGCCCGGGCATTGCGCAGGCCGGGGCGGAAGGCACGGCGCACCAGCTCGGCCAGGCCGGGAATCTCCAGAGGTTGCGGGCGTAAATAGGACGCGAACAGCACCAATCTGGCCCAGCCACGACGCCTGGCCTCCGGCGTGTCGGTGAGGGGCGCATCGCCACGATCGCGGGCATGGAAGAGCAACGGGGTGGGATCGCGATCGAAGATCGCGGGCGGGGTGGCCGAAATCCCCACCAGGGCGTCGGTGATCAACAGACTCCCCGAGGGACGATGCAGGCAACTGATCTCCTGAAACCGACCCACACCGAGATCGAGGGGGCCCAGCGAGAACCAGTGGCAGACCTCAGGGTGAGGCACACCGTCTTCAAGCAGCAGGCGCCTTCGGCTGCGGGGAATGCCGAGCCAGCTGAGGGGCAGCGGCAGCGGGAAACTCCACTGGCCGGGGCAGAGCCAGAGCTGGGCGTCGGGAAAAGCCCGAGCCAAGGGAGCGAGTGGCAGCTTGTGCTCCAGACCGGAGGCGGTGGGCAACACGATCGTGCACACGGGCCCATGTTCGGCTTCCAGAGCCCGGAGGGCTGTGCGCAATTCGGCCGTGGGGGGCAGCGGATTCACCAGCATCAAGCCCCCCGGCACCTTCACCACCGTGAGCCGGATCGGCACCGCCACGTAATACACGCCCTGGAGCTGCACGAAGCTCCACACCTGGCCGGGGATCAGCTCCTCCATGCAGGTGGCCCGGCGGCCGTAGGGATACAGAGGCAGCAAGGGCCACCAAGGCCAGCGTTGATCGCGCCTCGACACCTCAGAAATCAGCGTTGATGGGTGAGGAGACTCGCTCATGCGCTCAGCATCTGACAATGGGGAGCGGGCCTATCCCCCGAACCCCTGGCGACAACAACGAGCAGACTACGCGCCCCGGAAGGATCACTTGAGCGCGCATGAAGATGCCAAGCCAAGGTCAATTGGGGTTAAAACTCAACTAGACCATCGGCTTAACATCAATGAAGCAAGAGAATCCATCACAATATTGCTTAATAGCAATATCTCACAACCGCAAACATCGCCGCAAACCAGAGGCACGTGTGCCAAATGCGAATCAATTCACAAGACTTACTCGCAAGGCAAGCAACAGAAACGACGCAGGCTGACGCACATCAGTCACTGAAACACTTTGGTGCAACAGCGCAAAGCGCAAGCCGAGAGGTAGCACCGTAGAGTGAAAGTTTGACAAAAAGCAATGGCGCGCATCACCATTGCGCTAAGTGATCGCAACCATTTGGCGCTGAAGCTTTTATCACTACAAAAGGGCAAGCGGGTAATCAAGATTATCCAAGAAGCAATTGAGCACCACCTAAAAAATGAAGGTGCCTACGATTTGGAAATCCAATCAAAAACTGATGACGAGAAAAGCCCAAAAGCGAACACCCTATGAACGCTTCTTAAGCGAAGCACAAAGCCTCAACATGCAATAGAGCTTGAAGTCCCAACAAAGTCCGGAAAAGTTAAATATAGTCAAGGACAAGATTTCGACTGCTGCATGTACGCAGCAGCACTGCATAGACGCAGAATCGTTAGCGCCAGATCTCTAGGTTCCGCCTGACCATTGCCGCAGGTTGGCCGCATGACACGACCACAGATCAGCGCCCTGACACTGGCGCTCGCCCTGGGTCTCACTTCACCCTTAAGCGCCGAAGCCGGCGGATTCCGAACCGGCACTTACCAAACGAACGACAGCTCAAGCAGCCATCGCAACATCACCTCCGGCATGGAGGAGATCCGCAGCGAACGCACTTACACCAACACCATCAACGGCAGCAGCCGGGTTGACCACATTGGGCTGACCATGCAGGCGGATGGATTCGCGTTCAGCCGCCAGATCAACCAGGTGGATGCCAGCCTTGGCGCTCATGGTCTCAGTCGTGATCTCAGCGCAGCCGGCATGAGCCAATCGGATCTCCTGCAATGGAGTGCCACTACCAGTGCCTCGAGCGGCAACAGCGCCGACCATGACCTGAACCTGCAGATGCCCGGAATCGGCCTGGAGAGCTTGTTGATGGAGCAGGCCTCTCAAAGCCTCGGTACCGACGTCAGCAGCAGTCAATCGTTCTCCGGCGGAGCGATCAACCTGCAGGCCAACGATTCCGCCGCCAGTTCCGTTCTGGAACGCCTCCAGACGGGAGAGCAGATCGGCATGAACGGCAGCCTCGATCTGCGCATCGAACGTGGAGGCCAGAACGCTGTGTATGCCATGCAGGACTCCGGTTCCCAACGCCTCCATTCCATCGAGCGCTTCACCGGCAGCAGTGTTTATCAGTCGGAGCGAAGTGGACGTGGTGACCTGTTCGCCTTCGATTGATGCGGCCCCTTTGTCCTGAGCGTGCAGCACACCGCAACGCCACCATCCTCACCGGGTGCCTGCTGGGCGGCTTGCTGGCCATTGCGCCAGTGGGCCTGGCCCAACAGGCATCCATGAGTGCCGATCAAAACACTAACAATCAGGCCATCGCTACGCCGAACAACAACCAGACCAATCAATCGAGCAGTTTCAGCACAGGCGGCGATCTGATCCAGCAAAACATCAATCCCGCCATCGGCAAGCTTGGCGTCATGACCGTTGGCAAGGGGGGCGTCAGTTGCGAATCGGCCAGTGTGTATTTACAGCTCGGTGTTTACCCCTACGATAATCAATATTATGCTGTTTTTGATGACAATGTGCGTGACAAAGACTGGATGCCGCAGGGGGCCTTTGGCGTCTCCATTCCCTTCGGCCCCCAGGTGTCTAGCTGCATTGACGCGATGCGGCATCAGACCCGCCAGGTGACCGTGGCCACCGAGGCGGGGATTCTGCGCCACTGCCTGTCTCTTAGATCGGCAGTGCAGCAGCTTGGCGAGGAGAGGCAACGGCTGGCCGATGCCTTTCCAACCCTTGCCAAGGACTGTCGGGAGATCTGGACAACCGCAGCTGATCCGCTGCCATGGAGGGATTCAACATCGGCTCCAGTTGGTCCTTGAGTTTGCGCAGGGCTTGTTGTTCTAGGCGATGGGCCTGGTATCGGCTCAACCCCATCGCATCGGCGGCATGACTGAGGCTCACGGGCTCAGTCGAGCCAAACCGGAGACCCAGAATCCTTTGTTCGCGCTGATTCAATCCCTGAATCACTTGATGGAGCCAGAGATAATCATCCTCGGGCTCCTGCAAGCGGCCATCACAAACGGTCTCCATCAGAGAACCACCTGACTCACTCGGATCCCAACGTTGATCCAATGACGACACACGGGCGCGTTGCAGAGCATGCAGGGCGAAGCGCAGGCGCTCAGGTTTTTCGTTGAGGTCCACGGCGATCGCATCCAACGAAACGCCTCGATCGGCATCCGAGCGAGCGAGCATCGCACTCACCTTGAAGGCGAGTTGTAACACATTCGAAGGAATATGAATGGCGCTGTGTTGCTCATGTAAAAAGCGATTGAGTGATTCCTTCACCCACCAGAACGCATAGGTGGAGAAGCGATAGCCGCGGGAAGGGTCAAAGCGTTGCGCAGCACGAATCAGGCCAAGATTTCCCGCCTGAATCGCATCCATCGGATCCACACCCAACTGCTCCAGGCGTGCGTGGGATCGTTTCACCACCGCGACCACCAAGCGGAGATTGGCGGTTACCACCCGAGACAGGGCCCGCTGGCCACTACGGACACGACGGGCATCCGGTGCAGCATCTCCCCGCCAGCGCTGAATCAGAGTGCCGAGATGGATTTCTTCTGCCGTGGTGAGCAACGGTGAGCCAGCGATCTGACGCAGGTAATCCGTGAAGGCATCAGCCATAGGAGCCAGGACCTGAACGAGGACTGCAACAGGCTCTGAGCAGAACCAGGCGACGTCTATCGACTTTCGCGTCTCCGGAGCGGTGATGAAGCAGATCGCCATCAGCCAATGCCCCACCCTCCTGAAACGACAGAGGATCCAGACAGTGATCGGAACAGTTGGCCATGAGCGACCACATCCTTGAGCGAAGCCTTGACAGCCGCAGCCCGGGCCACCGCATCCGCCAAGCGGGTATGGCACAGCGCGGTCGACTGGATCCCTTTGTGGACAAGGAGAAGCCCAGGGAGCACAGCCTTTGCCCCCACTGCGGCGCCACCGTGCATCAGGGGCGCTGGAGCTGGCACCAGGCTGTGGAGTCAGCACCTGAGCAGATCTGTCCAGCCTGTCGCAGGATCGCTGAACGCCTACCGGCCGGTGAGCTGGAACTGAGCGGTCCCTTCCTGCAGGAGCACGAGGAGGAGGTGATGCATTTGCTGCTCCACAACGAACAGCGCTACCGATCTGAACATCCCCTCGAGCGGATGATGTGGATGGAGAGCAACGGCCTCAGCGGTGCCACCCGGATTGCCTTCAGCGGCCACCACATCACCCATGGACTGGCCAAGCGTCTGCAACGGGCCTATGGCGGTCGACTCAGTGGCGACGACGTCACCCCCGGCAGCAAGCTCCGCCTGCAATGGCACCGTTGACAATGACGTTGAACAAACGATCGATCAACAGCGGGCACGACTGGGCGGCGGAAGTGAATCGTCGCCCACCGGTGCTGGATCTGGAGCCAGGCCTCTTCACCTGGGACCAGCCGGAGCAGATTGCAGCCTCTCTGTTGCAATCAGCGCGTCGAAGCCGGGCCCGCAAACGCAGCGTTTACGGCAGTGCCATGGCCATGCTGTGTTTGTACATCAACCGGGCCGGGCGCAAGCTTCCCGCCCGGCGTCGTTCGATCCTCACGCAAGCAAAGACGTGCTTGAGGGAGCTGGCTGGGGTTCACCAGAACGGTGGGGAGCCAGGATTGCCAACACATCAGCGTCGCTGAGCTGATCAAACCGCTCGTACCAGAGCCCTACGGCGGTGAGGTGATCCACCAACAGCAACACTTCCAAACGGTCGACAACATGACGCATCGTCTCCACCAGTGCGCGGTCCATCACCGGCACAGCCAGCGTCAGCATCGAGGGACGAGCCAGCCTTAGCGATTGCAAGGCCGCCAAGGTGGTCATGCCCGTGGCGACTCCATCATCGACAACGATGAGGTGATGATTGAAGAGCTCACTGACGTCGGGGTCGTCAAACTCCTGATGGCGGCGCTCCCATTCCTGTTGGGCCAGCCTCAGCCAGGCTTCCGCTTGGGGAAGCATCGACCAGGCCGGATCACCAGGTTCGTGGCGCCAGAGCACCACACCCTCACCAGCCACTGCGCCCAGGGCCAGCTCCGGGCGGGCTGGTTCCACGATCTTGCGCACCGACCAGGTGTGCAGGGGGAGTTGCAGCTTGGAGGCCATCGCTGCCGCCACCGGAACACCGCCTCGGGGCAGGGCGATCAGGCTGGTCATCCCATCGCCATCGGCACAATCCTGCAGGCGTTCGGCGAGAGCGAGGCCGGCCTGATGCCGATCGGTCCAGACCGGTGAATGGTGAAGCATGGAGCGACAGCGCGAAGGGCTGTCTGTCACCTAGGCAGGGCGCCTGGAGCCGGGGCGGTGATGCTCAGCAATGCAGCGGATCAGGTGGGTACCAGCAACCGCAACTTGCGCAATAACAGTCCCATCACCGTTCCTCGGCGGATGATCAGATCGGCGTCCACATCCATACCGGCACGGAGAGCACAGCGCCGCTGACCCTGCCTGAGCTGATCGGCGCTCGGTGTGATCGTCACGGCGTATTCACCATCCACAGCATCAGCAGCGATGGCCTGGATGCGCCCGTCCAGCACCCCGAAATCGGTGTAAGGGCAGGAGCTCACCCGCAGTGCCGCCGCCTGTCCTGCGCGCAGGGGCGCCACATCCCGAGCCGGAAGTTGCACCCGCACGGCCAGGGGCTGGGATGCGGGGGCCAGGGTGGCGACCACATCGCCCGGTTGGAGCACTTGGCCCGGGTAGCGAAGTTTTGTCTCCACCACCGTGCCATCCACGGGAGCAAGCAACCGCATCTGTTCCGTGGCCCTGGCGTTCTCGCGCAGGCGACCCTCGATGGCTGCCAACTGCCGCTCAAGCTCGGCCTGGGAACTGAGTGCCGTACTGAGAGACTGGCGCAATCGGGCCTGTTCGGCCTCAAGACGGGCGCGCTGCTCTCCCACACCGAGGCGTGCCTGCTCCAACCTGCTGCTAGCAACGGCGACCCCGGCCTCTTTTTCCTCCAGCAACAACTGGGGAATCGCCCCTTCCGCCGCCAGGGAGCGCAACCGCTGCAGTTCGCGATCCTGAAAGCGTGATCCGGCGAGGGCCTGGGCCACGCCACCACGTGCTGAGGCGATCTGGGTCTGGATCAGACGGGCGATCGATTGCGTTTGCGCCTGCAGATCAGTGCCTTGCCGTCTGGCCTGATGGAGCTGCTCCTGCAACTGGGTGCGCTCCCGCAGCAACTGCCGACGTTGCGACAGCAAGGGTTCCCGATCGAATTCCGCTAGCAACTGGCCCGCCTTCACCTTTTGATTGGGCGACACCAGCACGCGGCTGAGGCGACCGCCGCCCAACGACTGAACCGGCGAATTTTCTCCCTGGGGTCGCACCTGGCCACTGGCCCGTGCCAATTCATCCAAAGGCCAGACGCAGGCCATGGCGAGGAGAGCGACACCGGCGGCAGCGGTGCGCCAACCGAGCTGGTGTGCCCAGGCCCCGGGCGGCGGCAGAAACTCATCCGGGGTGGCGGGGGGGAGCGCGTGATGGTGTGGAACTGTCATCAGGCCACCTTCAGGAAGGGTGCAACAGGGGCGTGCTCCTGGAGCAAGCGTGGTGTGTTTTCCGCCAACACCTGGCCCTGCTCGAGATAAATAATCCAATCGGCACGCATGATCACCGAGGGGCGGTGACTGATCAGCACGGTGGTGTGTCCCTGACGCTGCTCGAGCAGGCGCTCCATCAGCCGGCTCTCCAGCACGGGGTCGAGTGCAGAGGTGGCCTCATCAAGAATCAACAGCGGTGGATCACTGATCAAGGCCCGCGCAATCGCCAGCCGCTGACGTTGACCGCCGGAGAGGTTGGCGCCGAACTCACCAAGAATCGTGCGATAGCCATCCGGCAGTTGCCGGATGAAATCATCGGCGAGGGAAAGCTGACAGGCCGCAACGATCTGCTCAAAGCTCACTCCCGGATGGGCGAAGGTGAAGTTCTCCGCGATGGAGCGATTGAAGATGACCGATTCCTGCGGCACCAGCACCACCTGGGAACGCAACACATCAAGCGACAGGTCCCGACTATTGAACGGCCCGAAGTGGATCGTGCCCTGATCAGGTGGATAGATGCCGGCCAGGATCTTGCTGAGGGTGCTTTTGCCACAGCCGGATTCCCCTACCAGAGCCGTGGTGACACCTCCTGGAATCAGGAGGTTGAGGTCTTGAAGCAACGCGCGCCGACCAGGATGGTTGTAGGTGATCGCTTCGCAGCGGATTTCAGCATTCCTGGGGATCGTCACCGAGGCACCGGTTCCTGGACCCATCGGTTCCGGTTTGCGTTCCAACACATCACCCATCCGGCGAATCACCACATCCGCCAGCAACAATTCCTGGGTGACACCACTCAAGGATGCGAGCAAAGCCAGCACGTTGGCACCAAAGCCGTTGAACGCCAGCAACTGGCCGATCGAGAGCTCGCGGGCAATCACAAACGAACTGCCGTACCAGAGCAAGGCCACGGTGACCACGCTGCCGAGGGCTCCGGTGAGGCTGGATTCAGCCAACTTCAGCCGCAGCTCGCGCCAGGCGAGGTGTGACATCCGACCGAAATTGCTTTGATATTCCTGCCAGGCCTGGGCGAAGGCCTCACTCGTCTTCAACACACTGGCGCCACGAAAGATCTCCACCAGGAAGCCTTGATTGTCAGCAGAGCGCACCAACAGCTCCCGCGAAGCCGCCTTCAAGGCAGGTAGAAACACCAAACTGCAGGTGATCACCAACGTGTAACCGAGTAAGGCGGCCAGCGTCAGTGAGGCTGAATAGGTCCACATCAGAACCAGCGAAATCAGCGCAATGCAGAACTGACTGGGAAGGCCAAGCACCACCGAGCCAATCAGGTTGTTCACATGCTCGATGTCGCCGATGCGACTCACCGCCTCGCCGCTGCGATGGGTTTCGAAATAACGCAGAGGCAAGAGGAGCAGCTGTCGGCCGTAATGCATCACCATCTGCAACTGCAGCTTCTGACCGAAGTAACCGACCAGATGGCCCTGCAACTGTCCGATCAGCGAACGGAAGGCAAAAAGCAGCATCAGGCCGAGGCAGAGGCTCACGAGCATGCGCTGATCACCGCGCACTAGCACGTCGTCGGTGAGTAGCTGCATCAACAGGGGCAAACCCAGCGACATCATGCCCACCACCAGATTGAGCAAGAGCGCCTGAACCAGAAGTTTGCGGAACGGCAGCACATAGCGCAGCAGCACTGCAAAGGCATGGCTGGGTTCTTCGGGATGCTCAGGACGGCGGGCCGGATCGGGCTCGAGCAGCAGAACGACGCCGTCATTCCAATGCTGCAGGAATCGCTCCCGACTGAGGCGGCGCAAACCGACAGCTGGATCGGCAATCAGCACCTCATCGCCGATCAGGTGATGTAACACCACCCAGTGCTGGCCATCCCAGTGACAGATCAGTGGCAGGGGAACCTCCCTGAGCGCGTCAAGAAATCGCTCCGGCGCTCGGGCAGCCCGCGCTGCGAACCCGAGTTGCTCGGCACCGCGGCGCAGGCCGAGCAAGGTGGTGCCATGGCTGGTGGTGCCCACCGCGTCGCGAATCATCCCCTGGGGAAGCTGAATGCCATGGCTTTTGGCCACCGTGGCCAAGCAGGCGGCCCCACAATCCTCCTCATCGAACTGACGCACGCAGGGATAAGCAGGCGCAAGATGTTGTCCCAGGCGCCGCAATGGCGACAGCAAGACGGCAAGGGAAATGGGCACAGAACCAGCCTTTACGCAGAACATCGGAACAACAGCCATGGGCCTGAGCCCATGGCTGCAAGGGACTAACTACGAATGCGCAGCGACAGCATGTTGACCATCGAAGACACATTCGATTCAGCCCGTCCGCCCAGCACTCCAACAGCCGTGGGTACGGCAAGGTTGAGCTGGTTGGTCTCCACCACAGCCACATCAGTGCTGATCATGGGAGCCACCACTGGTGCCACCTGAGGTGACACCCGGGTGACCAATCGGGGCGACACCTGGATGGAGAAGAAGCCACCTTGAAGGGCTTCACATTGAAGGTCTGAGAGAGCTTCCATAGGAATCAAGAAGAAAGGCGGCCGAAGGCCGCCCGAACAACGAGTCTCAGGCGCGCTGAGCGATCGAAATCTCAGCCGCGTTGAATTGGTCCCGCACACTCACAGCGCCGAGGCCCAGAGCGCCGGCGGTGTACATGCCGTTGTCCTGCACAGTGTTGGTGCGGACGGATTGACGGGCATAGGACTTGCTGCTGTAGCTCGGGCGGGACCAGCGACCACGACGGGAATATCCACCCTGGAGGGTCTCAGCGTGGAGGTCAGAAATCAGTTCGAAAGCAGGCATTGGGTTGATCCAGAGAAGGAACAAAAGAGAGGCGCGCGCCCCAGACAGTCATAAGCAGGAGGCGATTCGTCATTTGGGAATTTCACACAAGTGCAGCTGAGGCGCAGCGCCATCAATCCGCCCATTGGATCAGCACGGATCGGCATCCAGAGTGCTGCAGTGAAGCTGCACCTTGATGCGAGCAACACGCATAAGATTCAGGCGTCGAGCATTCTGCTTCAACACACACCATGAACAACCGCATTCGCGTGCTGCAAAGACAACCCAAGCGAATTTCAATCACCCTCAGTCACAATGTTCATGACGCACTCCTCACACGCTCAGAAGACGAAGGACGCTCCGTATCGAATCTCTGCGCCTTTCTGCTTGAAGAGGCCCTTCGCGACCCTTTGCGCAACGGACAAGCCAATATGGCCTATGGCCAGACCAACGCCCTGAACACTGGCCCCGGCAACGGCTTCAATCCAAGCCCCGGGATGGCAGGGAAACATCCGCCGATCAACAAACCCCGTTACTTTTGAAATGGCAAAGCCCCGGCCTGACCAACCGGGGCTTCTTTGTGTCGCCATCTGCCTTGGCTCAGAGGGCGGGACGCAGGAGCAACTGCCAGAGCTGGCCATGGCCAGAGCGGAAGTAACCCGCACAACCGAGAAGGTAGTAACGCCACATCCGGTAAAACTCATCGCTGAGCGTCCCTTGCAACAGGGGCCAGTGGGCTGAGAACTTCTCCCACCAAGCCAACAGGGTGCGTTCATAGTGGAGTCCATAGTTTTCCCAGCTTTGCAGCTGAAAGACCCCCTCAACGGCTTGCGCTAACTGGGACGGGGCTGGCAGGCGACCACCCGGGAAGATGTAGCGCTCAATCCATGGATCGGTTTGGGCGGTGGTCACAAAGTGACCGATTGTCTGCAACAGGAAGAGGCCATCCGGCAGCAAGCAATCCCGCAAGATCCGATGATACGTGCCTTGATTGACGGGACCCACATGCTCAAACATTCCCACAGATACGATGCGATCAAAGCGCGGTTGATTCAGTTGCGGCAGGGAGCGATAATCAGCCATCAGCACCTCAATCGGCCAATGGGTGTGGTGATCACGGATATAGGCATACTGTCGCGCTGAAATCGTGATCCCATAGCCTTGCACCCCATAGTGCTCGCAGGCATAGGCCAACAAGCCGCCCCAGCCGCAGCCCACATCAAGGAGGCGATGGCCAGGCTGTAACTCCAGTTTGCGGCAGATCAGATCCAGCTTGCGTTCCTGGGCCTGATCCAGGGTGTCGCCGTCGTTCCAGATCGCACAGCTGTAAATCCGCCTGGCATCGAGCATGGCCGCGTACACCCTCGGATCGATGTCGTAATGCACCCGCCCTACGCGAAAGGACCGATGCAGGGTCTGGGGATTCAGCATCCACTCCCGTAGCCGCTGCCAGGCTTCTCGAAGACCCTGCAAAGGATTAGCCTCAAGCTGATAGCGAGCACGCAAGAGCCGTGCAATCAACTCCGGCAGATCATCACAATCCCAATCACCACGAACATATCCCTCCCCAAGAGCCAGCCCTCCCCTCTGAAGCAGGTCAGAAAAAAGACCCCGATCATGCACATCGAGGTCATAGGGCCTTTGGCCATCAAAGCGAACATCTGCCATCGAGGCGATGGTCTCAATGAGAGCTGGTGCGGTCATGCGTGGCTGAACATTGCCTGACAAGGCAAACACGCATCACCAATCAAACCATCACCTGCATCCATTCTGCGGCAGTTGCTCAGCACGGGCACACCAGCTATCAAGACACAGGAATCTTGATCGCCTTTGTTTCGACCGCGCCGCCCTTGCGGGGGATGGAAATCGTGAGCTCACCATTTTCGCAGTGGGCCTTCACTGCCTTGAGATCCGCGTCTTCAGGCAAGGTAAAACTGCGACTGAAGCTGCCATAGGAGCGCTCGACCCGGTGAAAACGAGGATTCTTCTCCTCTTTTTCCCGTTTCCGTTCACCTTGCACGGTGAGTCGGTCACCCGACACCATCACCGACACATCATCACGGCGCATGCCCGGTAGATCGGCTTTGAATTGATAGGAGCCATTGGCTTCATAGATGTCCACACGAGGGCCCCATTCATTCCAGGGCATCGTGGATGTGAATGGCATCGTCGGCATGGCCAGGGCTCGATCCATCATCGCTTCAAGATCATTGAGAGGCTCCCACTTGATCAAGCTCATGTCATCACCTCAAAGGTGTGAAGAGGACACCTTCAGGATATGAATCCCCGTGAAGGCTGAGGATGAAGGGGCTGATCTGCATCAGCCCCACTGCATGGACTCAATCCTGGCAGATCCACTCCTGCGCCTCCAGCATGCGCCCACTGGGAAACACTTCGACCCTGGGCTCACCAAAGCCGCGAACAAGCCTGTGCGCCAACTGCTGCCAGAGCTCACCTGTGACCACCGCAATGCGGGAAGGTTGTTGCCTGTAGGTGTGAATCAGTCGCAGGTGCTCCCGTAGCGCTGTCAATGCAAGCCAACCATCAAACTGACGCAGATCCACAAGTACACGGGGGCGCTCACCGGCGGTAAACAGCCTTGACAGGTCTGTCTCGATGCGTGCAAAGGTCTGCGAATCCAGTAAACCAAGCAGCGTGATCGTGATGACATCACCTGCCCGTTCGAGATGGATGGTGCCAAGGGATTCACTCAACCAACGACGTGCCTCATCTTGTTGCTCCAGACGAAACATGCGCACAGGGCATGGAAGCAGCAGGGCCATCACCGTCGTGGCGTGACGGATCAGGGGCTGATCCGTCACGACGGCGATCCGCTCGAAACCCTCCCAGTGGCGTAGTCCCAGCACCGCGTCATCGAGCGCTGCTGCCAAGCCAAAATGCTGAAAGCTTGATTCAAACACCAGCAGAGCCTTGATGCGCTCAACGTCCAGCAGCCTTGATTCGATCGTTGGCACCACACAGCGCTGTAATTCTGCATCACTGACCTGACCACGAAATGCGAAACCCACAGTGGCTGAGGGCAAGGATTCGATCACTTCAATCATTGGATGGGTGAGAACATCGGCAGAACCGTATCGCCTCGTTATCTCGGCCCTGAACGATGATCCAAAGCCGCTGCATCCATGCAGCATGCCGCAGGCTGATCCACAGCAACAGTCGCGGTTCTCCTTGGTCACCCGCAAAGTTGAGGCCGAACTCTGTAGACAGCGAATGGCCAGCGGTAACGGCGTGTTTCACCTCGATTCACCGGCCTTTGGCGATGGCGACCTGATCCCCTTGATTCATACCGCTGAGAGCCTCAACCTCTCGCCGCCATTGCGTTGGGCTGGAGCACCGGCCGGCACCCGGAGCTTTGCACTGATTGTGGATGATCCCGATGCAGCGGGCGGTCACTGGGTGCACTGGGTTCTCTTCAATCTGCCGCCTGAGCAACGCGCCCTTTCCGCAGCTCAGCCGCAATCGCTGCAGTTGGCCAATGGTGCTCGCCAGGGTTGTTGCTGGGGCATCAACCATTTTCAGCGCACCGGCTACCAGGGTCCACTGCCCCCTGAGGGTGAACTGCATCGCTATGTGTTTCAGCTGTATGCCCTCGATGAGTCGCTGCTGCTACCGGCAGGAAGCACAGCGAGTGATCTGCGGGATGCGATGCAGAGCCATGTGCTGGCTGATGCCTCCCTGATCGGACTGTATGGCCGGCATCAGGGTGAATGAGATGGATCTGTTCTCTGTCGCTCTGTTTTCGGCCTTTGTCGTGCTGCCCCCCGTAGGCCAGGCGCTACGGATCGCCGCACTCTGGATTGCCTGGCTGATCGTCATGCTGTTCCACGTGGAGCTGGGGTTGATGCCCTTGTTTCATGGTCGCTCCGTGCAGATCGAAACGGATGTGCCCGTCGCCAGGCTGCCGCGTCTGTTCATGGCGATGTTGCTGTATCTGATGGTGCCGGTGTTGGCGATGCTCTTGGCCTTCCACGCCGCGGCAGATCCGCAAAGCTGGAGTGCGGCATCCAGCTGGCGGGGCGCCCAGTGGTGGTTGAGCCTGCTCTACACGCTCACCAACCTGATTCACCTCACCGCCGACATCCGCATCCCCGATGCGCGCCGTGATCAGATCGTGCTGATGAGCTTTCTGACCCTGATCGGTCTGATGCTCAATGTGGAGACCTGGCTGTGGTGGCGCGGATGAGCGCCGATCTGACCAGCGCCATCACAATCGCCATAGGTGCCGTGCTGATGAGCCTGATCGCCATGGTGGGAGCGATCACCCTGGTGCTGCCGGCCCGTCGACTGGAAGCTCTGCTGCTGCCACTGGTGGCTCTTGCGGCGGGATCACTGCTCGGAGGTGCACTGTTCCACATGCTTCCCGAGGGATTCTCCCAACTGCTGCCCCGCCGTGGAGCGCTCTGGATCGGCGCTGGTTTCAGCACCTTCCTGGTGCTGGAGCAATCGCTGCATTGGCATCACAGCCATCGCGCGCAGACGCATCGATCAACCGTTGCCGTGAAACCGATGGCTCTGTTGATCCTGCTCGGCGATGGTCTGCACAACTTCATCGGTGGCCTGGGCATCACCGGCACTTATCTGATCAATCCGGCGGCGGGGGTCGCCGCCTGGTTTGCAGCTGTGCTGCACGAAATCCCCCAGGAGCTGGGCGATTTCGGCGTGCTGGTCCACAGCGGCTGGCCACCGACTCGCGCCCTGTTCTGGAATCTGATCTCGGCACTCACCTTCCCGCTCGGTGCCCTGCTGGCCTGGAGTTTTCGCGCCAGCCTGCCCCTGGCCCCCCTGGTGCTCTTTGCCGCCGGAAACTTTCTCTACATCGCCGCCTCGGATCTGGTTCCAGAGATCAAGGCCACACAGCGCACCCTGCCGGCCCTGGCCAATGTGGGTTGGTTTCTGCTCGGCCTGCTGATGCTGCAGCGACTGGCTATTTAATCGTCACGCGCCTCACTTCTCGCGCGCCAGGGATTCCTCAATCAGATAGGCGGCCAGGTTGCTGATCGACCGCCCTTCGGAACTGCTGCGCAGCACCAATCGCTCATACACTGCATGGGCAAGCGTCACCGTGAGGCGTTGTGGTGACTTGAATCGAGCCGGTTGGTTGGGGTTTCCAGATGGCGCCATACCTCAAGAACAACGCAACGTTTCAGCGGCACAACACCCCGCGAAACGGCCTGGTGAAGTCGTGCCTTCATGACTGATGCAAGCGCACCTTAGTGCTCTTGCAAATGCAAGCGCAGCCTTCCGTTGTGGGAATGCGCTGATGTCAGGACAACGAAAATTGAAACGTTTCTGCAGCGCCCGCAGCAATCCAAACGGCATCAGCCTTGATCTGCCTTCCGGCGGACCCTCGTGCAGCTCGCCGCCAGTCAACCGATCTGGGCACTCCAACGCCATCAACTCTGGTCAGCCCTTCGCACCAGGCCTGAGGGACTGAGCAGCGCAGAAGCGGCAGCCCGTCTGCAGCGCTTCGGCCCTAACAGTCTCCCTCCCCTGCGGCGGCGCCCCCTGGCACTGCGCTTCACCGACCAGCTGGTGCACTTCATGGCCCTGCTGCTCTGGGTGGCGGGCGGTCTGGCCTTCCTGGCCCAGGCGCCTCAACTCGGCTGGGTGATCTGGGCTGTGGTGCTGATCAACGCCCTCTTTTCCTTCTGGCAGGAATTCAAAGCGGAACGCACGCTGGAGGCATTGGCAAGCAACCTGCCAGCCCAGGTGCAGGTGTGGCGCGATGGCCAGTTGCAACAGCGCACGGCCCTCGAGCTGGTCTGCGGCGATCGGATTGTTCTCGAGGAAGGCGACCGGATCCCCGCCGACTGCCGGTTGTTGGTGGCCCATCAGCTGGCGGTGAATCTCTCGGTGCTCACAGGCGAATCCCTACCGGTGTGCCGAGAGGACACGATTCAGTCGGAGGCCAATCTCCCCAGCCGTGAACGCTCGAATCTGCTCCTGGCGGGATCGACGGTGGTCGCTGGCCATGGCGAAGCGCTCGTGTATGCCACCGGAGCGGAAACCGAATTGGGGCAGATGGCTCACCTCTCGGCCAGCACAAGCCGCGGCATCAGCACCCTGGAGGTGCAGATCCAGCGGATTGTCCACACGATCACGCTGATCGCGGTGAGCACAGGCGTGCTCACCTTCCTGGTGGACCTTTTGATCGTTCGCCTCACGCCTCTCGAAAGCCTGATCTACGCGGTGGGCATCCTGGTGAGCTTTGTTCCCGAAGGGCTCCTGCCTCAGGTGACACTCACCCTGGCTCTGAATGTGCAGCGCATGGCCCGGCGCCAGGCGCTGGTGCGCAGACTCTCGGCGGTGGAGAGCCTGGGGTCGGTGGGGGTGATCTGCACCGACAAAACCGGCACCCTGACCCAGAACCGTATGGCTGTGGAGACCACCTGGTCGCCTGCGGGCTCCGATCACTGCGATCTGTTGCTCCTCTCCGCCAGCCTCTGCAGCAACGCCAGGATTCAACCCACGGAGACTGGACAGTGGCACGCCAACGGGGATCCGACTGAAGCCGCCCTTGTCATTGCAGCAGTGCAGGCGAAATGGATCGATCTCCACGCTGCACAGGCCTTCCCACGCTACCGAGAAGTGCCATTTGACTCCCATCGCCGCAGGATGAGTGTGGTGGTGGCACCGATGACGCCGATGCCGGGGCTGCCATCACCCGCTTGCCCCGAGCGACTGGTGATCTGCAAAGGAGCGTTGGAGGAGGTGCTGCCGCGCTGCAGCCACTGGCTGAGCGCCGATGCGTTCACACCTCTTGGCCATCAGAACCGTGCGATTGCCGAGGATGCGGAACGCGCCATGGCCGCCAGGGGCATCCGCGTCATCAGCGTGGCCCTACGAACGGGGGATCAGGCACTCGACAACGCGCCACCCGAAGCTCTGGAAAACGATCTGTGCTTGATCGGGCTAGTGGGACTTTATGACCCACCCCGCCCTGAGGTGCCTGATGCCATCCGTCTCTGCAGGAACGCCGGCATCAAGGTGACGATGGTCACGGGCGATGCGGGCCTCACGGCCCAGGCGATCGCCCGCCAGATCGGCCTGCTCGACCCTGAGCCAGGTAACGACCACTCCTCCGGTTTCGATCCTGTGCGGGTGATTGAAGGCAGCACCCTGGAGCGAATCAGCGACCTGCAACTGCGCCACCTTCTGAAGTACCGAACGCGACTGGTGTTTGCCCGCATGTCTCCGGAGCAGAAACTACGGCTCGTGCAGGCCTATCGGCAGCTGGGTGATGTGGTGGCCGTGACGGGCGATGGCGTCAATGACGCGCCGGCCCTGCGGGCTGCAGATGTGGGGGTGGCCATGGGGCGCATTGGCACCGATGTGGCACGAGAAGCTGCCGACATCGTGCTGCTCGACGACAACTTCGCCACCGTTGTGGAGGCCGTGCGCTACGGACGAGGCGTGGTCAGCAACATCCGCAAGTTCATCACCTACATCCTGGTGGCGAACATCGCGGAAGCGACACCCTTTTTTCTGATGGTGGCCTTGCGGATCCCACCGGCCCTCTCGGTGATGCAGATCCTGGCGGTGGACCTGGGCACCGATGTGCTGCCAGCCCTTGGTCTTGGCGCGGAGCGTCCGGATGCCGGGATCATGCAACAACCGCCGCGAGCACGACAGGCACCACTTTTAGATCGCGGGATGCTGATCCGGGCCTACGGATTTCTGGGGGCGCTGGAGGCGTTCTTTGCCATGGCTGCCTATCTGATGGTTTGGCAGCTGGGGGGCGTGAACCTGTGGGAGCTACGCGAACTGACACCAAGCCTGTTCAATCACACGGCGAGCGATCCAATCCAGATGCTTCAACGCAGCGCTTCCAGCGCTGCTTTCGCCACGATCGTGGCCAGCCAGGTTGGTGTGCTGATGGCGTGCCGCAGTGACTGGCGATCGGCATGGTCGATGATGCGCTCGGCCAATGCGCTGCTCTGGCTGGGGGTGGGTGGCGAGCTGGTTCTTTTGATCGCACTGGTGCTTTGGCACCCCCTCGCCGCGCTGTTTGGAATGGCACCGTTTCCGGAGCCGATCCTGCTCTGGATGACCAGCTCGGCTGTGTTGATCGTGCTGGCCGATGACTGGTTGAAACGGCAACAGATGCAACATCGACGCAGAGATACCGTGCATCGGTAACCCACGCATCGACAAGCCGGTCCGCACTCCAATCTGCCCTCAATCGCTGTGGGCTCCATGCGTGTGCTGTTGCTCTATCCCGAATTCCCAAGCACGTTCTGGAGCCTGCATGGGGCTCTGGAATTGCTGGGACGGAAGGTGCTGCTTCCGCCGCTGGGACTGATCACCGTGGCAGCCCTACTTCCGCAGCAGTGGGAGTTCCGTCTGGTGGACACCAACATCCGTCCGGTGCGTGCAGACGATTGGGACTGGGCGGAGCTTGTGATGGCCTCCGCCATGCTCGTGCAACGTCAGCATTTGGCCCAGCTGATTCGTCGTGCCAAACAGCAGCAGCTGCCTGTGGCTGTGGGTGGCCCGTTTGCCACCTCCACGCCGGACGCTCCGGAATTGAAGGACGCTGATTATCGAATCCTGGATGAGGGGGAAATCACGATCCCGCTGTTTCTGGAGGCCCTGGCCCGGGGTGAGACGCAAGGACAATTCCGAGCAGGGGGCGAACGGCCGGATGTGCATCAGTCACCGATTCCCCGATTCGACCTACTCGATTTCAAGCACTACAGCATGATGGCCGTCCAGTTTTCCAGAGGCTGTCCGTATCAGTGTGAATTTTGCGACATTATCGTGCTCTACGGCCGCAAGCCACGCACCAAAGAGCCCTCCCAATTGCTCGCAGAACTCGATTGCCTTCATGCTCTCGGTTGGGGTGGAGAAATCTTTCTTGTTGATGACAATTTTATCGGCAACAAGCGCAACGTGAAGCGACTTCTGCCCGTGCTACTGCATTGGCAACGCTTGCATCAGTGGCCCTTCAGCTTCACCACCGAAGCCTCCCTCGATCTGGCCCAGGATGAGGAGCTGATGATCGCGATGGCGATGGCAGGGTTCAGGCGGGTGTTTCTGGGGATTGAAACTCCGGATCAAGACAGCCTCAAGCTCACGAACAAAATCCAAAACACGCGCCATCCCCTCGATCTGGCCGTGGAGAGAATCACTGCCCATGGTTTGGAGGTGATGGCAGGATTTATTTTGGGCTTTGATGGCGAAACAACCGGAGCCGGGGATCGGATTGTGCAGTTCATTGAACGCACCGGGATCCCCTTGGCCATGGTTGGCATTCTGGTGGCCTTGCCGAACACGGCCTTGTGGCATCGCCTGCAGAATGAGGGGCGACTACTCGAGAGCAAGGACGGCTTCGATCAGGGGGTGCAAACCCATCTGCTCAACTTTCGACCGCAGCGCCCGATGCCGGAGATCGCCGCAGAATTTCTACAGGCCTTCGCAACGCTCTACGACCCACACGCCTATCTGGAGCGGGTGTTTCGTTACTGCTGCTGGCTTGATGCCGGACGGCGTCGGATCGGCCACGAACCGGACCAACATTGGCGATGGAATCAGAGTGCAGGCTTGCTCCGGGGAATCACGATTCTCTGTTGGCGTCAGGGGGTTCTGCGCAAGACACGCTGGCTGTTCTGGAAGCATTTATGGCAGATCGCGACTCATCATCCCCTGATCCTGGATGAATACCTCTGGCTCTTGATGCTCAATGAACATTTCATCACCTATCAAGTCAGCATGACCAATCAGGTGCAACAGCAGCTTCAGCTCTTGACCAGCACCATGCCGTCATGACGAGGCACTCCTGCGTCAGGTGACGTGATCGAAACCAATGGCACCGATCATCACAAGAGTCTGCACCATTCACCCATGTCGACGCAGCATCAAGACGACGAGCTCAAAAAACTGATCGCCTGGTTTGATGAACGGGATCCGCAGGCGGAGGCCTGGCTGAAGGCGATGGCCGATCGTGTCTTCATTCGGGCCTCCCTGGAACAACTCTGGAAGGGAGGGGAGCCAACTCACCACCGACCGGAGGTGTGATTCGCCGCCTGCAGGGGGGTGGCCTCACGCAGCTCTACCAGGGCGCCATGGCCCTGCAGGCGAGCCAGATCCAACGCCTGTTCAGAGCGATGCACCAGATCATCAAAACTGCGATCCGCCGCATGGGTGAGGGCAAGGCCGATCACCGGATTCATCACATAGCCGGGAGGAGCGGACGTCAACTCCATCGCTGCCAGTTTGCTCTGCAGCTCCCGGGCCAACGTGATGCCCTGCTCCACCTCCTGGAGAGGCAGCAAGAGAGCAAAGCGGTCGGCCTGCATGTGAGCAGGAAAATCCTCGGGCCTGGCGTGCTCAGCCAACGCTCTACCCACATCATGCAGAAAGTGATCGCCTTGTTCGTGTCCGCAACTACGGTTGACGGCACGGAAGTTGTTGCAATCCAACAAGAGCAATGCCAGCGGCTGAGCCTGTTCTGTGGCTGCCTGCCATTCCTTCCGCCCCACCCGAAGCAACTGATGCAGGGTGGGTAAGCCGGTGACCGGACAGCGATGGTGCTGTTCATGGCGTTGCAATTCCAGAACCACCAGATCAGCCAACCAACGCAACTGCTGCCGTTGGCGTTCTCTCGGATGGTGGGGATGGCGCGGATCAGCAACACAGAGGGTGCCGAGCCTCGCGCCATGGGGGCCTTTCAGCACAGCCGCAGCGTAAAAACGCAGGCCCGGTTCACCACGCACCAGGGGGTTGTCTCGAAAGCGGGGATCCCGCCGCGCATCCGGAATGACAAACAGCTCGCCCTCGGCGGCGATGGCTTGACTGCAGAAGGAGAGATCACGGGGAATCGCCTCCAGATCACACCCAACACCCACCAAGGGACGCTGGTGCTCGGCGTCCACGATCGACACCATCGCCATGGGCGCTTCCAGGCAACTGCTGGCCAACGACACCAAAAGGGAGAGGGCAGGATCGTGCTCCAGGCCGGAACGATCCAACCGCTGCACCTCTCGGAGGCGCTCCGCTTCCTGAGCACTGTGAACACCAGTGCGTGCAATCAGTTGCGTCATGATCGACCTCTCTCGCCCTTAACCCCAGGCTATGAAAGCTGTCTCAGCTCGTGAGACAGCTGAGAGCTTCATGACGCCGAGCTTCACTGAGACTTTGCTGAGGCACCAAGGCAGCCCGGGGAGAAGCAGGGGCTGGTGGGCTGCAACGAGGCCTCGAGCAGGAATGCAGCCAGATTGCTGAGCGAGCGCCCCTCATGGATGCTGCGCTGCATCAGGCCGTGGGCGATCGCAAAGGGAAGTGTGATCGTGATCCGCTGACTGGAACGAAACCCAACGCGTACGGACGATGTTTGGGGAGACTGCGACAACACCATGGGAACAATCTGACAGGACATAGCCGGTTGGCCCAATGAGCTTCTAGCCAGCGCAGTGCCGCTGCCAAGATCCCACTTCAGGGCGTCCTACAAAAGGGATGGCTGCTTGATGTAGAAACTTCATAAAACCTCGTTGCTTCTTGATCAAGTCGTCAGAAAGAAGTAGAATGAATGAATGAATGAATGAATGAATGAATGAATGAATGAATATAATCATCATCGCAGCTTAAGCCATGAATGTGATCGTGCTGGATGATCATCGGATGGTGGCCCAGTCCATCGCTGCCCTGCTCTCTGAGCTTGGTGGACTGTCGGTGTTAGGAGTCTGCAGCGGCGTCAACGACGCCTGTGCCTTGATCAAGCGGCAGCCGCCCGACCTGCTGGTGTTGGATGTGGACCTGGGTGGTGATGATTACCGCGATGCTGTCCATCTGCTGCACCGCCTTGCACCCGAAGCCCATGTGCTCTTTGTCACCGCTCTGGGGGCCAAGTTTCAACCACCCGCTGAGCTTCGCGCCTTCACCATTGGCGTGGTCGACAAGACCCAGGCTTGGGAGCAACTGCTGAGCAGTCTGCAACTCTGGCGAGCTCAGCACGGCGCTCCGGCGATCAATCTGACGATCGATCAGCTGCAGCGCATCCAGGCGCTCGCACCAAGGGAACAGCGCTTGATGAAAGCCCTCGGCCATGGACTGCTCAACAAAGAAATTGCCCGTTCATTAAATCTAAAAGAAGCCACTGTGAAGACTTACCGAAAACATGTGGCGACCAGCCTCGGTGTCAGTGGATCCCAACTGGTGCGCCTGGCAACGCTCTATCGATGCTGGTGCCTGGATCAACAGAACAGGGCTGGAACCAAAGGGAACATTCAGCTCCCCTGAGCGCCTGCGATCGCGCCAGCGTCAATCGACCTCGATGTTGCTTCGCAATGGCATGCACCGTAAACAGACCCAAGCCCATGCCTCCTGCTGTCGAACTGTTCATCATCAATTCGCGTATGGAGTCACTGGGTAAGCCAGGTCCGCTATCGGCCACCTGCACCAGAATCTGTCCAGCATTCTCAGCCAGAGTCACCGCAAGATGGCGGTGCTGCGGTTCCACGTCGAGCAGCGCCTGCTGAGCATTGACCAAAAGATTGCGGATCGCGATGCTGATCTGGGCTTGGTTCAGCTCCAGAATCACAGGCTCAGCGGGCAGATCCAGATGCAACTGAATCTGGCGCAGGCTGCGTTCGGCACAACGACTGGCAACCAGCTTGTGCACCAGGGCCACCAGATCCACAGGCTCCGTCTGGCCCGGCTGACCACGCAGTAATGCTGTGATTGTGTCGATCAATTGATCGATCTGCTGCGCTGATCGCTGCAGATTCTGAACCTCTGCGAGCACAGCCTCAGGCTGTTCAACACCGCTTTCCAGGCGGCATTGCAGCAGGCGGCTCTGCAGCAGCAGATGACTGAGGGGCTGACGTAATTCATGGGCCAGAGCTGAGGCCTGAAGTCCGCGCTCCAACTTGGCTTCCAGCAAGGCTTGCTGGCGCAGCTGAACAACCTTCAGGCGGCGATTGTGCTGCACAAGCACGACCACCAGGAGGAGCAGGGCGACAGCCGCCATTGAGACCCACATCACTGGAACAGCAAGCAGGGTCCTTTCACACTGACGCCTAGCAACCCGATGACATGTGCGGCCGTAAACAGTGCTGCACATTGGCAGCATCATCGCCGCGGATGCGCATCAACCAATGGCCTGCGCCGCTTCAATCGTGGCCACCTTGAGACGCATCCGCAGCACCGCATCCGGGTTGAGGCTGATCGAATCGATGCCTTCCCGCACCAGAAATTCAGCCAAAGCCGGATGGTCACTCGGCGCCTGGCCGCAGATCCCCACCGGTTTGCCGCAGCGCTTGGCCGCTCTGATCAACAGTTGCATCATCGCCAGCACCGCTGGATCCCGTTCGTCAAACCAGGGCGCCACGGCAGCGGAATCACGATCCAACCCCAGGGTGAGCTGGGTGAGATCGTTGGAGCCAATCGAAAAGCCATCAAACCGCTGGGCGAGCGCATCTGCGCTCAGGGCATTGGCTGGTAATTCACACATCACATACACCTGCAGACCATCACGGCCACGCACCAACCCCTGCTCGGCCATTGCCGCCAGCACCCGATCGCCTTCCTGAGGTGTGCGGCAGAAGGGCACCATCGGAATCAGGTTGGTCAGTCCCAACGTCTCCCTTGCCTTCTGAATGGCCTGACACTCCAGGGCAAAGGCTTCCTGAAATCCCGCTGAGGTGTAGCGGAGGGCGCCACGCCAGCCAAGCATCGGATTGTCTTCCTCGGGTTCGAAGACGCGCCCGCCGAGCAGATGGGCATATTCGTTGCTTTTGAAATCGGAAAAGCGCACCAACACTGGCCGGGGGTAGAACGCTGCCGCCAACCGACCGATTCCCTCCACCAATTGGGTGCGATACCCCTCCACCGGATCGGATGTTGAGGCCTCAGCCAGCCGGGCCGCGATCAAGTGCCGTTCGTGCGGATCCACCACACGCTCGGGATGGAGCAGGGCCATCGGATGCACACCGATCTGATGCGCAATCACAAATTCCAGTCGCGCCAGGCCGACCCCATCACAAGGGATCGCCGCTAAGCGAAAGGCCTCCTCCGGGTTGGCCACATTCATCAGAATGCGGGTGCGCGTTGGAGGAAGGTCACCCAGATCCCGTTCCTCCACATGGAAAGGCACGGCACCGCGATACACCAGCCCCTCATCTCCCTCACAGCAACTCACGGTGACCAGCTGACCGGGCTGAATGCGCAAGGTGCCATCACCGGTGCCCACGATCGCCGGTAGTCCCAACTCCCGCGCCAGGATGGCCGCATGGCAGGTGCGCCCACCGCGATCGGTGATCACAGCGGCGGCGCGCTGAAGAATTGGCTCCCAGTCAGGGTCGGTGCGGGGTGTGACCAACACTTCACCGTTCTGAAACGTGTCCATCTCCTGTTGTGTGTGCAACACACGGGCAACACCACTGCACACACCAGCCCCGATCGCACGCCCGAGGCAGATCGGCTCGCCACCAACGTCATCGAGCACCCAACGGCGCAACACGGTGGCCGGGCGCCTGGCCTGAACCGTTTCCGGGCGCGCCTGAAGAATGAACAGTTCCCCGCTGTCGCCATCCTTGGCCCATTCGAGATCCAGGGGAGTGGGCTGGCCGCGTTGGGCGCTCAGATGCGCTTCGATCCGACAGGCCCAGCGACTGAGCTGCAGCACCTCGTCAGGCGACAGGGCAAAGCGGCGCTGCAAATCTTCCGGCACGGACTCGAGCCGGATGCAACCGCTGGCATCGAGGACACGCCGGCGGGCCTTGGTGCCGCGGCGCCAGCTGAGGATGGCGGGAAATCCCTGGGCCAGGGTGGGCTTAAAGACGAGGATCTCGTCGGGATTGACATCCCCCTGCACCACCGTTTCGCCCAGGCCGTAAGCAGCATTGAGCAACACCACATCGGCGAAGCCCGACTCTGTGTCGAGAGTGAACATCACCCCTGAACAGCCGCGATCGGCCCGCACCATGCGTTGCACCACGATCGCCAGGGCCACCTGCAAGGGGTCAAAGCCATGCAGCTGGCGGTAAGCGATCGCTCGATCGGTGAACAGGGATCCATAACAACGACGACAGGCTTCCAGCAGGGCCTCGTCGCCTCGCACATTGAGGATCGTGTCTTGCTGCCCAGCGAAGGAGGCCTCCGGCAGGTCTTCGGCGGTTGCACTGGAGCGCACCGCCACGGCAGGCCGGCCCATGGCCCGGTAGGCGTCGAGGATCGCCTCAACTAAGGCTGCTGGCAGCGGGGTGTGCTGAACCAAACCCCGGGCTGCAGAGCCGGCTGCATGCAGTGCCGAAAGATCCTGCACATCGAGATTCCCGAGCAGTTTCTCCAAGGGTCGCTGCAACGCCCCCGCCTTCAGCAGCAGGCGATAGGCCTCGGCTGTGGTGGTGAAGCCTTCGGGCACGCGGATGCCTTCAGCGCTCAAGCAGCGGCGCATCTCACCGAGCGAAGCGCTTTTGCCACCCACGATCGCGATGGCATCGTGCCCGACCGCATCGAGCGGCAGCACAAGATCAGATGACACCGCCCCTCATCCCACTCATGGAACGATGGGTTCGCCATGGCAGACCCGCGAGCTCTGCGTAGTTCTTGCAGTTGATCTGCAGCGAGAGGAGTGTGGCGCTGCGATCGGCCTAAGACATGGCCAACATTCGCCCGGCCCAACCGATGCGTGATGGAGCTGTGACCCTGATCCTCAATGGGGCTGGTCGCCAGCCGATCCCCACAAAGGCGGAGCAACTCCACCTTGCGCGTCTGATCCGGCAGGGTCAGGCGGTGGGCGCCTCTCGATCTCAGGCTCGAGCCGGTCAACGGGCCTGCCAGCGCCTGATGAGCGGCAACGTTCGACTGGCGGTGGCGATCGCCCGCGGTTTCATGCCGCGCCTGGGGCAGGGATCGAGCCTGGAATTCGCCGACCTGATTCAAGAGGCGATCATCGGGCTGCACACCGCGGCGCAACGCTTCGATCCGGAACGGGGGTGCAGCTTCAGCACTTATGCGGTGTGGTGGTGTCGCCAATCAGTGCATCGCCTGATCCAGGGGCAGGCCCACACGATTCGGCTTCCGGCCCATGTGCAAGACCTGGAGCGGCGCTGGAATCTGCGTCCGCCCGGCCAGAATCTGGAGCAGTTTTGTGAGCAGTGGCACACCACCCCTGAAGCGATGCAAGGGGTGCTGACCCTCGTGCATCAGGCCAGAACCCGCAGCATCGATGCCGCCGGAGGGGAGCAGGAGCGTGAGGGGATGAGCCTGGCCGAACGGCTGAGTGTTGCCGCCAGTGATCCCCTTGATGCTCTGGACCGCAACCTGCTGCTGGATCGGCTGGCAGCGGCCCTACCGGAGGAGCTGGCCCTAGTCGAACGGCACGTGGTGAAGCAACACACCACCAAGGCGATGGCAACAGAAAGCGCCATCAGCGCCACGGCGATGGCCCGCCGACTGAACCGGGCTCGCAGGAAGCTGCGGGACGCACTGGAGCCCAACAACAGAATCTCGAGACAACAATGACGTTGACACGAAACTGATTCGCAATAGCGGTAGAATCGCGGCATGACCGAGCCCACCACCCTCATCCCCCTCAGCCAGGCGCGCGCTGGCCAGCGGGTCCGCATTCACTCCCTGCCCCAGCAGCCCGAGTGCCGCAGCCGCCTCGCCGCCATGGGAATCCAGATCAGCTCCGAGCTGGAGGTGCTCAGGCTTGGCGCCCCAGGGGGCCTTCTGCACCTCGCCAACGGCTTCCTCGAATTCATGCTGCGCCGGGATGTGGCCCATCACATGACCGTGGAGCTGCTGGCGAACGCCTCACCATGAGTGCAAACGTCTCAACATCAATGTTTTGGTCATGACCGACATGCGCCAGCCGCAGGCATGGGATGCGCGCTATCGGCAGGGCACGGACCGCTGGGAGCTGGGCATGGCAGCGCCACCGCTGCAAGCCTTTCTCGAGCAGCACCCCCTGGCACCCAAGCCCACTGGGACAGTGCTGGTGCCCGGTTGCGGGCGCGGCCATGAAGCCGCCCTGTTGGCCCGCCTGGGCTTCGATGTGGTGGGGCTGGATTTCAGCGTTGAAGCAATCCGTGAAGCCCGGCGCCTGCAGGGCGAACACGAGCACTTGCGCTGGCTTCAGGCCGATCTGTTCGATGGCGCCGCCCTGGATAGAGCCGGTCTGGGGGCCCACAGCCTCAGCGGCGTAGTGGAGCACACCTGCTTCTGCGCCATCGATCCCAGCCAACGCGACCACTACCGCAGCACGGTCGATCGCCTGCTGGAGCCGGGGGGATGGTTGCTCGGGGTGTTTTTCTGCCATGACCGACCCGGTGGCCCGCCCTACGGCAGCGATGCGGAGCAACTGGCAGCGAGCTGGTCGCAGATCGGATTCACCGGCGTGATCTGGGAGCCGGCCCGGGGCTCGGTGGCGCAGCGCAGTGATGAATGGCTTGGGCTCTGGAGCAAACCGAGCCAGGCTGACAACGAAGCCATCCCGGCAGGTTCGCGATGACCCAACCCAACCCTCTGCAGGAACGGCTCACGCGCTGGGGCTTCAGCTGGGCCGGCCTGCGCGATAACCGCCACGGTGAATGGTGGCTGCTCGCCCAGATGACCCTGATCGCAGCCCATGCACTGCCACCGGAACCATCGCTGCAGGCCCTTGGCTGGCACTGGCCTCTGGTCTGGCGCGGGGTCGGTGGCGTGGTGGTGTTGATCGGTGTGGCTGTGGGCGCCCAGGCGGTGTTCTACCTGGGCGATTCCCTCAGTCCGCTGCCGGAACCGATGCCCGGTGCCGCCCTGGTGACCGAAGGGGCCTATGGCCGCTGCCGTCATCCGCTGTATCAATCGCTGTTGTTGTGTTCGCTTGGTGTGGTGCTGCTGTTGGGGAGCCTGCTGCACCTGGGCCTGCTGCTCGCCCTGGCCCTGGTGCTGGGCTGGAAGGCGCGGCGGGAAGAGACACGCCTCTGCGCTGAGCATCCGGATTACGCGACCTACCGGCAGAACACGGCTGCGATCGTGCCCTTTCTACCCTGGCTGGATTGGCGCGGTTGAACCGCCGCTGCCAACGCAGAACGCCGAAGGCCCGGGCCAGGGGAGTGAACGGTCGCAGATAGCCCCCTTCGTGGGGCAGGCCTTTGAGCATGCGATTCCAGTAGATCCAGGGGAAACCGAACCGCTCCAACAGCCACTGGAACCATCTCTCCCGCAGGGGGTTGACCAGAAAACTGCTCACCGGCTGGCGGCTGTAGTCGAATTCCATCAGCATCACCGTGTGATCCGTGGTGATCAACGGGCAAGCGGAATAGCCGTCGTACACGGCCGAGGCCTCTCGCCCCTCCAGTGCAGCGAGTACGTGGGCCGCCACCACCGGCGCCTGCTTGCGGATCGCCGCTGCCGTTTTGGCCGTGGGGAAATTGCCCACATCACCGATGGCCAACACGTTGGCGTAGTGGCGATGTCGCCCACTGGCCGGATCCACATCCATCCAGCCCCCCGGCTCCGCTGAAGCGAGGGGACTGGTCGCCACCACCGGCGGAGCCGTCATCGGCGGCACCACATGCAACAGGTCGTAGTGCAGCGTCTGCAACTGTGGGGATCCGTCCGGTGCCGTCACGGCGAACACCGCCTCGCGACTGCTGCCATGCACGGCCACGAGACGGTGGTTGAGGTGAATCTCGGCGCCGTGCTCCCGTGCAATCCGCCCCATCTGCTCGGCATAGGCGGGCACGGGGAAGAGGCTGGGCTTGGCGCTGCAGAACAGGTAGCGAGTCCTGACGCCCACCCCACTGCGTTGCGCGAAGCGCTCGTGGGCGAGATGCAGGATCTTCTGGGGCGCTCCACCGCATTTGATCGGTGTTTCCGGTTCGGTGAAGATCGCGGTTCCGCCGGCGAAACGCTCCAGCATCCGGCGCGTGTCCTGGGCGAAACGACGGCTGTAGATGCTCACCACACCCTCACGGCCCAGCGCCTGCACTAGACCCGGGATCGAGGTCCAGCCCAGCTCGAGGCCGAGGGCCACGATCAGCACGTCGTAGTGGAGCCGTTCACCCGTGATCAGCTCCAAACGGTTGGCCTCAGGCTCAAAGCGGGCAATGCGGCTGTGAATCCACTCCACATCGGGCGGAAGCACACTCTGCTCCGAACGGCTGGTCTGCTCCGGAGGGATGAAGCCACCAGCCACCAACACCCAGCCCGACTGGTAGTGGTGTTGCGTGGATGGCTCCACCAGGGTGATCGGCACGTCGGGATCGAGGCGACGCAACCAGCTGGCCAGGGTGACACCGCCGGTGCCACCACCGGCGATCAGCACCCGGCGACGCCTTGATGCTCCTTGAGGGATGAATGCCATGAAAGCAAGCCTCTCGCCATATTCATTAACCCCTTCATAGCGATATCGTGATATTCAGAACCAGAGTGTTTTCACCTGTTCTTCCGCCGCTAACAGTGGAAAACGACACCGCCTCAACCCGCCCGGAGCTGCTTCATGCCCCTTGATCCCCTGGTGCTCTCACGCATGCAGTTCGCCCTCACGGCGATCTTCCACATGCTCTGGCCCGTGTTGTCGACCGGGCTGGCGATTTTCCTGGTGGTGCTCGAAGGCTTCTGGCTGCGCACCCGGGATCCCTTCTATTACCGCCAGGCCCGCTTCTGGGCGAAGCTCTACGTGCTCAATTTCGGCATCGGCGTGGCCTCAGGCCTGCCGATGGAGTTCCAGTTCGGCACTAACTGGGCTCCCCTGTCGGAATTCGTGGGGGATTTCTTTGGGGCGGTGCTCGGCTTCGAAGGGGCGATGGCCTTCATGCTCGAAGCAGGCTTCCTCGGAATCATGCTGTTCGGCTGGAACCGGGTTCCCCCGGTCGTCCACTTTCTCTCCACCGTGATGGTGGCCTTCGGCGCCAATCTGTCGGTGTTCTGGATTCTCAGCGCCAATTCCTGGCTGCAGACGCCCGCTGGCGGCAGCTTCGCCGATGGCCATTTCCACGTGCAGAACTACTTCGCTGCGATCAACAACCCCTTCATGCTGCGCAGCGTGTGGCACATGAGCCTGGCCACCGTGGAAACCAGCATGCTGGTGGTGGCCGCGGTGAGTTGCTGGTGGCTGCTACGCCGCGAGGCAGCAGAGGCCATCCGCAGGTTCTTCAGTTTCTCCTTGAAACTGGCTCTGGTGATTCTGCTGGTGGTGGCACCGATGCAGGTGATGGCGGGCCACGAGAGCGCCCTGCAGGTGGCCGAGCACCAACCCACCAAACTGGCCGCGATTGAGGGGATCTGGGACACCCAACCCGCCGGAAGTGCTCCGGAGTGGAGCCTGCTGGCCTTGCCGGATGAAGCGGCGGAGCGGAACCGTTGGCAACTGGGCGTGCCGGGTGGCTTCAGCTGGATTCTCGAAGGTCGCTCCCGCCTCAGCCATGACGTGCGGGGCCTGGACAGCTGGCCCCAGGCCGATCGCCCCAAGATGGTGGGGTTGCTGTTTTATTCCTTCCGGGTGATGGCCGGCATCGGCATCGCCATCACCCTGTTGATGGCGGTGACCATTCTGCTGTGGTGGCGGCGGGGGCTGACGGCGGAGACCCTGAGCCAACTGCCCTGGCTTGGCTGGGCCTGGATCCTGGCGGCGCCGGCGGGATATCTTGCGATCGAAGCGGGCTGGGTGGTGCGCTGCGTGGGCCGGCAACCCTGGACGGTGTATGGCGAACTACGCACAGCCGATGCAGCCACGGTGTTGCCCGCTGGCGAGATTCTCACCAGCTTGATCAGCTTTGCCGTGCTCTACAGCGTGCTGCTGGTCTGCGCCCTCTGGTTCGGTTCCCGCATCATCCGCCGAGGCCCCGACCTCGACCTCACCGCTCCCTAACGCACGACCTCCCAAGCGATGGACTTCCTCGACCTGTTCATGCCAGCGGTCTGGTTTGTGATCCTGGCCCTGTTTCTATTGCTGTATGTGATTCTCGACGGTTTTGATCTGGGCGTTGGCATCCTCTCGCTCACATCGTCAGACGAACAACAACGCAGCGTGTTGATGACCTCTCTGGGCAATGTGTGGGACGCGAATGAAACCTGGCTCGTCTTGATGGGCGGGGCCCTGTTCGGCGCCTTCCCCCTCGCCTACGGCACCATTCTCCATGCCTTGTATGCCCCGATCTATCTGATGATCCTGGGGCTGATCCTGCGGGCGGTCGCCTTTGAATTCCGGGAGAACTCCAGCCAGAAACGGCCCTGGAATCTGATGTTCGGCCTGGGGAGCGTGCTGGCCGCTGCTGCACAAGGCGTGTGCCTCGGCACCGTGCTCACCGGCATTCCCACCGACAGCCAAGGCCACTTCATCGGCTCCACCTGGATCTGGCTGAACTGGACCAGCCTGTTGGTGGCGTTCACCCTGATCCAGGGTTATGTGCTGATCGGATCCACCTATCTGATTCTCAAAACCAGTGGTGATCTGCAGCGCCAGCATGTGCGAACGGCCCAGATTGCCGCTGCCACCACCCTGATCGGCGCTCTGGTGATCACCTCCACCACACCCTGGGTGTCGAGCAGCCTGCGGGAGCGGATCTTCGATCACCAATTTCTCCCCTTGTTCATCGCCTTGCCGCTGCTGGGCATCGCCCTGATCGTGCAACTGTTCCGCAGCCTTCGCCTCGGCCAGGAGGTGTGGCCGATGGTCTACACAGTGCTGCTGTTCGTGCTCAGCTTCGCGGGCCTGGGCCTGCTGGTGTTCCCGGCGATCATCCCCCCGTCGGTGACGATCTTCGAGGCCCACGCCTCGATCACTTCCCTGGTGTTCATGCTCACCTTCATCGGTGTGCTGATCCCGATCATGCTCTTCTACAACCTCTACAACTACGTGGCCTTCCGCGGCAAAGTGCCCAGCCTCGAACAGGCCGACTGAACGCCGCTCCAAAGACGGAACCGCACTAAGCGAAATAACTCATAGTCATAACGAGTCCGCCTTAGTAGGCTCAAGACATGCTCATCAACGCATATGAGCATGTCCAACTGCCATCCGACCATGGACTCCGCCACCCCTGCCGCCACACCGAGCCTGCCGCGCCTGAAGGAGCCGGCACCGGCCTTTGAAGCTCGCACCACCCACGGCCCTCGCAAACTCAGCGACTACAGCGGACGCTGGCTGGTGCTGTTCTCCCATCCGGCCGATTTCACTCCTGTGTGCACCACGGAATTCATCGGCTTCGCGCGTGCCTACTCCCAGTTTCAGGATCTCAACTGCGACCTGCTTGGTCTGTCAATCGATAGCAATTACGCCCACCTCGCCTGGGTCCGCAACATCCGGGAGAAATTCGGCGTGGAGATCCCCTTCCCGATTATTGAGGACCTGTCGATGAAGGTGGCCCATGCTTACGGCATGATCCAACCGGGAGCCTCCGACACATCAGCGGTTCGCGCCACCTTCGTGATCGACGATCACGGCATTCTGCGCGCCATGGTGTATTACCCGATGACCAACGGCCGCTCGGTGGAGGAATTCCTGCGCCTGGTGAAAGCGCTCCAGACCTCTGACACCCATGGCGTTGCGACACCGGAAAACTGGAAACCCGGGGAACAGGTGATCGTGCCCCCACCGGCCGATGCGGCCGCAGCCGATCAACGCATGCACGAAGGCTACGACTACACCGATTGGTACTTCTGCAAGAAGTCGCTCTGAGCCAGCTGAAGCGATGACGAGATCAGCGAACGCCGTTGCGACTCGTCATCGCTTCTTCCCATTCGGCGAACACCGACATCTTGACCAGCAGGCTGGAGTCCGGGTTCAGTCTCTGGCGCAACAGCAGCTCGAACGCTTTCACTTGGAGCATTTGGATTTCTTGCAACCCTTTTTCTTCGTGGGTGACGGGATCAACACCCGGTTGTCAGATGCCTTGGTGCCCACTCAGAAACTGAGGGGTGATGTGGCGATCAGCTCAGGAGCGATGTCCACCTTCACCTTCTCGACCAGAACCAAAAAGAACAAATCGCGGCGACGAATCACACCATTGACTTGCATCAACTCCCCATGGCCAAGATCAAACCTCCTCCCTGATACACGATCAGCGCCAGAATCCAGGCCAGGCTCAGCGACCAGGCCAACGACATGATTGCAAAGTTGCGGCTCTTGGATTCCTGCAGCTGGGCGGCAATCGTGCCAAGGCAGGGGGTGTAAAGCAGCACGAAGGTCATGAAGCTGAGGGATTGCAGTGGGGTGATCACGCTCTGAATCGCCCCACCCAGATTGGATTCGGTGGTCTTGTAGATCACGGCCATCGCCCCCAGCAGGATCTCCTTAGCAATCAAGCCAAAGAACAGCGACACCGTGAGTTCGGGGTTCATGCCGATCGGCCCCAAGATGGGCTGAAAGAACTGACCGATCGCATCGGCGTAGCTGCCGCCGGATCCCTCCCGCGCACCCGGCGGCAAGTTGGTGAGCAGCCAGATCGCCGCCGCACCACCGATGATGAAAATGCGTGTGGTGAAGAGAAAGTTCAGCATCGACGACCAACCCCGGCGGAGGATCGTGATCAGGCTCGGCGCTCGATAAGGAGGCAGCTCCAGCACAAACGACTCATTGCTGGGATAGGCGCGCTTGAAGATCAAACCGGTGATGATCGCCGCCAGAAAACTCATCCAATAGAAGCTGAACAGCACCAACCCCGGCGCCCACCAGGGTTTCGGAAAGAACACCCCAGCAAGAAACACAAACACCGTGAGCCGGGCCTGACAGAGGGCAAAGGGAATGCAGAGCATCGCCAGCAGGCGCATGCCCTGGTCGCGGACCACGCGGGTGCCCAGGATCGAGGGCACATTGCAACCGAACCCCATCACCTGGAGCACAAAGCTGCGACCATCCAGCCCCAGCCAGCGCATGAAGCCATCCATCAAGAAGGCGGCGCGCGGCAGATAGCCCGAATCTTCGATGATGCCGATCAACACATAAAACACAAAGATCAGAGGCAGGAAGGTGGCCACCGTGCTCACCCCCAGCCAGATGCCATCGAGAAGGAAGCGCTTCAACCAATCAGGCGAACCGAGCCACGTCAGCCCCGGCTCCAGCCAGCGGCCCTGGATCCAGTCGAGGCCGAAACCGAGCCAGTCCTGCAGTGGCGTGGTGACCGCATACAGCAGCTGGAACACCACCAGCACAATCGCCAGAAACAGCACCACCCCCACAAGGGGATGCAGCAGGATGCGATCCACCGCTCTCGTGCGGTGATTAAGCAGCCGCTCCGGCAGTGTCACGAATCGGGTGATCAGCTGCTCCTGCACCACCTCGGAAACCTTCGGCTCCAGGTTGAGAGGCTGCTGAGCCCTGGCCGATCGGCACTCCAAACGTTCACCCAGCTGGTGGACGCGATCAATCAGAGCGTGAATGCCCTGGTTGCGCTTGGCACTCACCGGCAACAGCGGCAAACCCAACGCCTTGGACAGGCCTTCATGGTTGATCTCAATCCCGAAACGCTGCGCTTCATCGCTCATGTTGAACGCCGCCACCACCGGCAGCCCCAGGGCCTGGATCTGCATCAACAAGCGCAGCTGACTGGTGATCTGACTGGCATTGAGCACCACCAACACCAGGTCGGGCGGCGTGTTGCGCATGAAGCGCTGCACCACAGCCTCGTCTTCACTGCTGCCGCTGAAATCGTGGATGCCGGGGAGATCCACCAGTTCATAGGCGCGCCCCTGGCGATCCGCCGGCATGGCCCCACGCAGCAGCTCCACGGTGAGCCCGGGCCAGTTGGCAATCTGGGCATTGCCGCCGGTAAGGCGGTTGTAAAGGGTGGACTTGCCCGTGTTGGGCATGCCGAGGAGGGCAATCTTCAGAGCAGACAGGTCCGCACTGCGGCGATGCCGCAGTCGGCGACGCCAGCGCGGCCTGACAGGCCCTGGCCCGCCATCTGGACAGGCACAGGAGTCAGCGGACGACGGAACGGGCTGATCAGAATCAGACATCACATCAGTGTACTAACAGAAACTGCGACTCCTTCTCAAGTTGTCATGGCTCCGCGGCCGACGCCCGCGATGTAATAGTTGAACACCTCGAACCACTCGATGGTGGATGCCCGCTCGATCCTCTGGATGCGCATCGAGCCGGTTTAGCCACTCGTTCCATGGCGGCGCCAACCAGGTTCATTGGCATGAGGACTGATCCACGACATACGGCATCGGTCGCGCCAATCCGGGCTGGTACAAAGGGTGCGCCGGCTCACCGGATTGATTGATTTTCAGGCACATCAACTCCGGAATCATCACCCGGACGTCCTGAGAGCGACCCAAATAGGAGCCATGATTTCCCCATGCCGCGACCACAAGCCCAGCCTTCTTAACCAGCCTGATGATCCAATCATCATTGCCTGAACCAATGGGTTGATCAGCGGCCTTCAGATCACCTGGGGTCGTTGCTCGAAATGCAAAGAGGTTGGCCATGCATAACCCTCCATATCCCCAGTCGTGAGAAAAAGCGATGCATCGACGGATCGTTGGATCATTGACAGCTTCATCGGCACTGGATGGATTCAGACCGATAAACATTGCGCAGGGCCTTGAATCATCCCAGAGGCGCCACAACGCATACCGATACGTCCTGCAGCCTGAAAAAATGGCATCGGATTTCACGACTGCTCCTTTATGTTTTTAGCTTGATATATCCATCCTCAGCAAACAGAGAGATGGTGGTCCGGGGTCTCCATAGGTTGGGAGAAGTCAAAGGGAGCGTGCCAGGTGGCGTCGCGTCGTTTGGCTGATCACCAGCGCCACCACAAAGCCCAGAAATTGCACCATCACCACACACGGACCTGAGGGCAGGTTCGTTAAGCCGGAGCCCAGTAACCCCACGAGGGCGCACCCTCCTCCCAGAAGAGCTGAACTGACTACGTAAACAGGAAAACGACGGCTGAGAAGGCGGCCGGCGCACGCAGGAATCACCACAAACGCACTGATCAACAAGACACCCACCGCCTTGATCGAGACCGCCACAACCACGGCCAACAGAACAATGAAGGACAGGCGGTGCCAGCCGCTGCGCACGCCCATTGCCCCGGCGAGGTCGGTGTTGAGCGTGAGCAACACCTGAGCGCGAAGGCTCAGAGTGAGATACAGCAAAGCAACCAGGAGTAATCCAGCAATCACGCCGAGATCCAGCCAGCTGATGCCCAGAATGTCGCCGAAGAGCAACTGCTGGATCCCACCGCGATAGGTCTCCACCAGACTCAGAGCCAGCACAGCAGCCGCCAGCGAGCTCGAATACACAATGTTCAGCAGGGCATCGGTGGGTAGAGCACTGCGTTGCACCAGTTGATGCACCAGCAAGGCGAAGACCACGGCAAACGGAATCAACACCAAGGTGGGATTGATCCCGAGCAAGATGCCCACGGTGATCCCCAGCAAGGCCGAATGGCCAAGCGCATCGCTGAAGAACGACAGCTGGCGCAAGACCGCAAAGCTGCCCAACACACCTCCGAGGCTGCCCGTGAGCAGCCCCCCCACCAGGGCCCGTTGCATGAAGGGTTCGGCCAGGATGGGAACCAGGGAGGCACCATCAGCCATGGTGCTGATGGCGGTAAGTGATCATGTTGGGGCCGTAGAGCTCATTGAGCCGCTCCGGGCTGAGGGCGTGATCGGGGCTGCCGCTGCAGCGCAAACGCCGATTCAGGCAGAGCACCTGATCGCAGCTGCGGCGCACCATGTCGAGATCGTGGGAGACCTGCAGCACTGTCCAGCCCTCCTGCCGGCGCAGGTCGAACAGCAGCTGTTGGAACTGCTCATTGGAGGGCGCATCCAGACCCGCCTGGGCTTCATCCAACACCAACAACTGACGGGGGCGCACCACACAGAACGCCAGCAACACCCGCTTCAGCTGACCGCCTGAGAGCTCACTGAGCAGGCGCAGGCCCAGATCCACGCAACCGGTGCGCTGCAGGGCCTGCTCCACCGCAGCCTGGCGCCTGCGGCGCTGCGCCCATGGCAGCCGAATGCCAGGGGGATCAAATCCGTACGCAACGAACTCCGCCACCGTGAGCGGGAAACGCCCTTGCAGAGCCAGGGTCTGGGGCATGTAAGCGATCTGGGACCGCACGGCCCGTGGCAGCTGCCCATCGGGGCCCAACGGCTGCCCGAGGATCTCCACGGCACCGGATCGCCGTGGCAGCAGTCCCAGCAAGGCCGCCACCAGGGTGCTTTTGCCCGCACCATTGGGCCCCACCAGGGCGGTGTCGCTTTCCGGGGCAAGGGCGAAAGTGACGCCCTCCACCGCCAAACGCCCACTGCGCTCGACGCTGAGATCGTGCACCTGCAGGACCGGTTGGGTCATCGGGCCTTAACCACCGAACGCCTTGATCAGATCGGCCACGTTGCGCCGCATCACCACAAAATAGGTGTCCGGCTCACGGGCGGACACTTCGGAACCGGTGCCCAGGGGATCAAACACACTGATGGCAACTCCCAGATCCTTCGCCAGGGCTCGATAGGAGCGCTGGTGCTCCTGGGGCTCGGACAGCAACACCTTGATCTGCTGACGCTGCACGACCGCCGACAGCCGCTGCAGATCAGCGGGGCTCGGGCTCAACTCCGGCACATCCACCAGAAAATCGGCCTTGAGCTTGTAGCGCTGGGCGAAGTAAGGGGCGAAATCGTGGAAGGTAATGAAGGTTTTGCCTTGGTAGGGCTTCAGTTGGCTGGCAAATGCGTCGTCCAGCGCCCGCAGCTCTGCGGTGTAGGCCGCTGCATTGCGCGTGTATCCCTCAGCGCAGCTGGGGTCGGCCTTGATCAGGCCATCGCGGATCGTTTCCACCTGCTGCACAGCCCGCAGCGGATCCAGCCAGATGTGGGGATTCACCTCCCCATGGCTGTGGCCGTGCTCATGGTCGTGGTCCTTGTCGTGGTCGTGCTCCTCAGGGGAGTCGATGGTGGCAATGCCGCGACTGGAATCAATCACCACCAGCTCGCTGTTGCCGGCTGACGCCACCAGTTTGTCGAGAAAGGCTTCCATCCCCAGGCCGTTGGTCACCAGCACCCGGGCCTGGCGCAGCGCCACCAGATCGCCAGGTTTGGCCTGGACGTCGTGGGGGCCCGTGGTGGGGGGGGATCAAGGACTTGACCGTGGCGCAATCGCCGGCGACCGCGCGGGTGAACAGGGTGATCGGCAGGAAGGTGGTGACCACCGGCAGCTTCGAGGGGATTCCGGCAGATGGATCCGAGCGAGGCGTGATGCCGCAGGCCGTCATCACACCGGCGAGGAGCACTGCAGCGGAGCAGCGCCAGACACGGGGGAGAAGCGACACAGGGAACGCGTTACCGATAATCGTTCTCATTGTATTCTTCTGCCGCGCGATAGAACGTGCCGCGCGACCGACCGCTTGCTGCCTTCGTCCTGTTTCTGTGTGAGGACCTCTGAATGAACTTCTTCCAGCACCTGCTGGTGGCGCCTGCGGCCCTGGGCCTGCTGGCTCCACTGGCTGTTGACGCCACCAAGCCCGCGACTGCCGCTGAGCTGAACGCAAGACCGCTAAACATCCGTGGCGTTTCCGACTACGCCAGCTCCAGCGAGCAGGTCACCAGCATCACCCAGTTCTCGGATGTGTATCCGACCGACTGGGCCTACCAGGCTCTGAGCAACCTGATCGAGCGCTACGGCTGCGTTGCCGGTTACCCCAACGGCACTTACCGCGGTCAGCGCGCCATGACCCGCTTTGAAGCGGCCGCCCTGCTGAACGCCTGTCTCGACCGCGTCACCGAAGTGACCGACGAGCTCAAGCGCCTGATGAAGGAATTCGAGAAGGAGCTCGCCATCCTCAAGGGCCGCGTGGATGGCCTCGAAGCCAAAGTGGGCGAGCTTGAAGCAACTCAGTTCTCCACCACCACCAAGCTGGAAGGGCAGACCACCTTTGTAGTGGGTGCCAACAGCTTTGGGGGGAATGCCAAGGGAAACCTGGATGAACCCAATGCCACCCGAGCGAACAAGGACTACGGAGCCACCACCTTCAACTACGACCAGCAGCTGATCTTCAACACCAGCTTCACCGGCAAAGACAACCTGATCGCCGTGCTGCGTGCCGGCAACTTCGATGATGGCACCAATGCCTTCGGCGGCGGTGGTCCGAGCCCACTCTCCCAGCTCGAAGTCGCCTTCCAGGAAGGAGACACGCCGAATTTTGTCGTAATCGACAAGCTTTTCTACACCTTTCCTCTCGGTGACAACATCGTGCTGACAGCTGGCGGCAGCGTTGGCCAGGAAGACATGCTCGGCATCTGGCCCAGCGTGTATCCCAGCAGCACCGTGCTCGATGTGCTCACCCTCAACGGGGCGCCAGCGGCCTACAACAAAAACCTGGGGGCAGGCGCCGGCATCACCTGGAACACCAACGGCTTCAGCGTTACCGCCAACTATGTGGCCGCCAACGGCAACAGCAGCAACCCCAACGAAGGCGGCATCGCCACCAACGGATCGGGCGGAACCGGCACCGTGCAGATCGGCTACCAGAGCGACACCTGGGGACTGGCCGCTCTCTATTCGTCGATCCAGAACGGGAACGACATCATTGTGTACGGCACCACCTTTGCTCTGGAGAGCTTCACCAACAAAGGCACCACCTCAGCCTTTGCCCTCAGTGGCTACTGGCAACCGGAAGAAAGCGGCTGGATCCCCTCCATCAGCGCCGGCTGGGGCATCAACTCCACCTCCTACAACGGCAGCGTTTACAACGATCCGAGTGTGGATGCCAGCCGCTTGGTCACCACCAGCCAATCCTGGAGTGTGGGCCTCGACTGGACCGACGTCTTCATCCGAGGCAACAACGCCGGCATGGCTGTCGGCCAACCGGTGTTCGCAACTGCGCTGGAATCCGGGGACACACCACGGGACGGCAATTATGTGTGGGAGTGGTGGTATCAGTTCCAGGTGACGGACAACATCAGCATCACTCCCGCCCTCTTCTACCTCTCTCGTCCTTACGGTCAGGACACACCTGCTGGCGACACGTTCAACCAGTTCGGTGGCTTGGTGAAAACCCAGTTCCTGTTCTGAGCCAATCAAAAGCCCCCTGCGGTTGGTCCGCAGGGGGCACTGTTTGAGATCGCAGAAGGCAGATGTGCAAACAGCTCAGCTCCAGCCGTTGCCTGCCTGCTGTTCCACATAGGCCGCCACATCGGCAATGTCGGTGTCGCTCAGCTTGCCAAGGAAGGAGGGCATCGCGTTTTTGCCTTTGGTCACCTGGGCGGCAATCGCCGCTTCGTGACCTTCGCCATAGCCGCTGAGGTAGGCATCCAGATCGGCCTGCTTCAGGGTGCGCTCCGCGTTCACCACGTTGCCGCCACCGATATGGCAGGCCGCACAGTTGGCGGAGAACACCTGAGCACCATGGGCAGCATCCGCCGCAAAGGCGGCCATGGGTGACAGGAGGCCGATCAAAAGGGCCAGGGCGGCACCGAACAGAACACGCATGGGTGAAATGACAGTCGGATTCATTGTCACGCCCTCTTGGAGCAGAACTGGCTGCGGATGCCGATGTCGTGATGAAGTGTTATCGCGGGCAGGCCCCGGACTCCAGCCCGGGTCATCCGCTGCGTTGCCGCATCTAACGTCATCCAGCACAAGGGTTCCCGCAGGGCTGAACGTTGATGGCTGCGATCCGGCTCCTGGAACTGTTGATTTTGCTCACGGCCCTCATCGGCTTCTGCGGGCTGCTGCTGCGCAAAAACCTGATCCAGAAAGTGCTGGCGATGGATGTGCTCGGCAGCGCCGTGGTTGCCCTGTTTGTGCTGCTGGCCGCCCGCACCGGGCTGCGCAGTCCGATCCTGCCCACGGGCGGCCAACCCCTCACCCAGGCCCTGCTGCAGAACGCCGACCCGATTCCCCAGGCGGTGATCCTCACGGCCATCGTGATCGGCCTCTCGATTCAGGCCCTGTTGCTGGTGGTGATCAGCCGCCTGTCGGCTGTGGATCCCTGCCTGGAACCGGAGAGCTTTGAAGAATGAGCCCACTCGCTCTCCCCATCACTGCCCTGCTGGGCCCCTATCTGGCCGCCTTTCTCAATGCCCTGCTGCCCTCCCTCGGACGGCCCTTGTTGCTCGCCTGCAGCCTGAGCTGTGCCGGGCTTGGCCTGAAGGCGATCCTCAGCGGCAGCCCGCAGCTGCTGACCTGGCTCGGCCCCCTCGGAGTGCAGCTGGCCATCGACCCTCTGGCGGGTTGGTTTCTGCTTCTGGATGGCCTGGTGTTTTGCGCCGTGTTGCTCGATGGCTGGAGCCGACCGCAACGGGCCAGCCAACTCACCCTGATGCTCGTGCTGCTGGGAGGTTTGGGCGGGGCCGCGGTGGTGAGCGATCTGATCAGCCTTTACGTGACCCTGGAGGTGATCAGCATCGCCGCCTTTCTGCTGATCCTCTCCGAGACCGACACCAACCTCTGGATCGGCCTGCGCTATCTGCTGATCGGCAACACCGCCATGACTCTGTACTTGGTGGGTGCTGCCTTGCTCTATGCCCAGACAGAAAGCTTCGGCCTCAGCGAGGCCTCAGCGCTGCCTCTCTGCGCGGGCCATGTGTTCCTGCTGATCGGCCTCTTCACCAAAGGCGGCCTCTTCCTGAATGGGTTCTGGCTGCCCGCCACCCATGCGGCAGCCGCAGCACCGATCTCGGCCCTGCTCTCAGGCTCGGTCGTGACCGCCGGGGTGATCCCCCTGGTGCGCTTCAGCCTCCTCAATGAAGCGCTGGCCCTGCGCATCGGCGCGGTGGGACTGGCCAGTGCGCTGCTGGGCGTGATCGCCGGCCTGATCTGCACCGATGTGAAGCGGTTGCTGGCCTGGAGCACCCTGTCGCAGATGGGATTGCTGGTGTTGATGCCCGCCAGCGCCGGCCTCTTCGGCCTGGCCCATGGACTGGCCAAGGCCGCGCTCTTTCTCAGTTGCCGCCAACTGCCCACCCGGGCACTGGCCCACTGGAACCTCGCGCACTGCCGCCCGGATCAGCGCCTCGCCTTCTGGCTGGCCCCCCTCTCCCTCGCCGGCCTGCCGCCCCTGATCGGTGCCCTAGCCAAAACCGGCACTCCCTCCCTCGCCGGCCCCTGGCTCGCCCCCCTGCTCAGCTTGATCGCGATTCTGGCGATCGCGGTGTACGCCCGTCTCTGGAGCCGAGGCGAAACAACGCCTGCACCTGGGGATCTGACCCAAGCGACCGCCTCAGACGCCCGGTGCTGGTCGGCGGGAGTGGTGCTGCTGCTGGCGTTGTTGTGGCTGCCCCTGCTTCGGCCCGCCTCCCTCACCCCCCTGCTGATGCCCACCAAGTGGCTCTGGCTCGGCGCGAACCTGGCGGCAGGCCTGCTGCTCCATCAGCTGCTGCAGTCACAACGCCAAGGTCCAACCGACGCTCCCTGCACCGCGCCTCCCTTTGTGCTCGAACGCCTAGAACACCTGATCGGAGGGCTGGGCTTGATGGGCAGCGGCCTGCTCCTGAGCCTGCCGGGAGGGTGGCCGCGATGACCTGGTTGCTCAGCTGCCTCTTCCGCCTGCTGCTCTGGTGCCTGCTCACCGGCGATCGCTCCGGCCTGAACCTGCTCATCGGCGCGATCGTGGCCGTGTTGTTACCCCAACGGCGCGGACGCAGCGATCTGCTGTCGTTGCTGCGGGCGCTGGTTCAGGCGATCGCGGCCATCCCCCACGCCTATGCCGAAGCCTTTCGGCTGATGCTGGCGCCGGCGGAAACGGAACAGTGGCTGGAGCGACCCTCAAGCGGCACCCGCACCGCAGCAGCGATCTTTCTTGAGGTGTTTGCGATCACGCTCACGCCCTTCACCCTGGTGCTCGGGGTCAGCGCCGGGCCCGATGGCCCCACCTACCGCATCCATCAGCTGCAGCCGAGCAGCGGCCTTGAGGAGCGCGAACCATGACGCTGCTGCTCTGGGGCATGGTGCTGGCCCTGCTGGTGCCGATCACGGTGATGGTGCGACCGATTCCCGCCTGGGATCGTCTGGCGGCCTTCGCCAGCGTGTCGACCAAGGTGGCGATGATCATTCTGGTGGTAGCGGTGATCCGGGACGAGCGGATGCTCGCCCTGGTGGGTGCGATCGCCCTGAGCGCCGGCAACGCCGGCATGATGCTGCTCGCCCATCTGCTGCGGGAGGTGGAAACCTGATGCACGCCTGGCTCCATCCCCTCAGCCTGATCCTGCTCAGCCTCGGCCTGCTGATGTGGTTCTGGGGCACCTGGCCCCTGCTGCAGCAGCGCAGCCTGCTGGTGAAGCTGCATCGCCTCTCGGTGGCCGACACACTCGGCTCGGCCCTGATGCTCGCGGGGCTGTGGCTGCGCCGTGCCGATCTCTGGCCCCTGCTGCTGCTGGCGCTGATCGGCCTGATGCTTTGGAACACGATCTTCGGCTACGTGCTCGCCAGCTCCTCCCAGACCCCCCGAAGCCGATGAATGCCTTGCTCAGCCTGCAGGGACAGCTGGATGTGCTGCTGCCGATCACGGCCCTGCTTCCCCTCTGCGCCCTGCTGTTGGTGAGTCAGTCGAGCCCCTGGCAGAGCCTGATGCTGCGCGGCATCCTCGGCTCCCTCTCCACCCTGCTTTACGCCCTGCTCGGCGCCGTGGATGTGGCCCTCACCGAAGCCCTGGTGGGCACCTTGCTCTCTACCACCCTCTACGCGGTGGCGATGCGTTCCTCCATGACCCTGCGCCTCGATGACCGGCGCCAGCAAGCCGGCAGCGAAGACGAGGAGCTGCTGCAGTGGATCAGCCCCCTGAACCTCCGGCTCCGGCTGATGACCAGCGCCGACATCATCAGCGGCCAGACCAGGGTGCGCCACGGCTGGCTCGAAGAGGGCCGCACCCTGGTGCTCACCCGGGCCGCCCTGGCACGACGCCTGCGAAACACACCGGGATTCGAACGCTGGCAGGCCCTTGGCGGCAGCCTCCGCCTCCAGGAGGACCCAGCAGCATGAACTGGATCTGGATCTATCTGTTGGCAGCGATCGCCCTGTTCGCGGCCCCCCTGCAGAGCGCACTGCCTTCGGTGGATGGCATCACCACCAGCATCGAAACGATCCGGCAACAGACCGGGGTGCCCAATCTCGTGTCGGGGGTGATCCTGCAGACCCGCCTGTTCGACACGGTGGCGGAGGTGGTGGTGTTCACCCTGGCCGCCAGCGGCGTGCGCCAGGTGCTGAGCGGTGAACCCCAGCGCCTGAGGGTGCGCGGCATGGTGGATGCGCCATCCCGGGTGCTCTGCGAAGTGGGATCCACCGTGGCCGCCCTGATCGCCGTCGAACTGGCCCTGCGTGGTCACCTCAGCCCCGGCGGCGGTTTCGCGGCGGGCGTGGCGGGCGGCACCGCGATCGGCCTGTTGTTGATCAGCGGCGGCGCCGAGCGCTACGAAGGCTTGTATCGCCGTTGGCGGGCCGATTGGCTCGAAAAAGTTGCCGTGGTGGTGTTCATCCTGATCGCCGCGGCCTCCCTGGCCGGGGTCGAGCTGCCCCAGGGGCGTTTCGGTGCCCTGTTCAGCGGCGGCTGGATCCCGCTGCTCAACGCCCTGGTGGCCATCAAGGTGACCCTCGGCTCCTGGGCGATGATTCAGCGATTGGTGCGGCACCGCGGCTTGCTTTAAGGCAGCCAGCGGGCCAGCGCCACCGGGAAATCGAGCACGGTGAGCTGGAGCCCCGCCAGCTTCACCAGGGCCGGTTGGGCCGCACCCTGTGGGCCCTTGCGCAAGGTGAGCAACAGCTGTTGTCCCACTGGATCGAACGCGAGGGATGCCCCGCTCTCCAGCGACCACGGCGCCAGAGAGCGCCGAGCCTGCACCGTTCCCTGCGGATCCAGCTGCAGCAAGGTATCCGTACCCTGCCCGCCCCCCTCGCGCAGCACCACCCAGATACGGGTGCCCATCGCATCACAGCTGGCCGCCATCACCGCCTGCTCCCCCAGCCAGAGCTGACGGGGAGCCTGCGACGGAATCACCAGCTCCAGGGAGCGCCGGTAGTCGGGCCAGTGACGCACCAACACCGCCCGTCCGGCACCACTGCAGAAGGCGCGCAGATCCCGGCTGCCAGGCAGGAGCTGCCGCCGCTCCGTGCCACCATCCGCCGACTGCAGCGCCTCCAGCGAAGCCAGGGCCAGACCGTTGTCGGTCGGCAGCACCACGGCCCCACCACTCGGCAGCAGCTGAATCGTGCCGGAGGGTTGCACAGCGAGATCCACACGACGCCCGGCGCGCTCGCGCAGGGTCACCTGATCACTGTCTGGCTCCTGACCACCGGTCTGGATCAGCAGATCCCCCTGGCGGTCAGCGCTCAGGTGCACAAACATCTGGGCAGGGGCTGTGAGCGGGATCGTCTGACCCCGCAGCGGAAACGAGGGACGCTCCGGAGCCGGCAGCAGCGACCGGGGTTGCAACCGTTGCAGCCAGCCCCGCTGATAGCCCTGGGCATCGGCGCTGACATAGGCCACGCCAGCCCCCTGGCCGAGAGGCTCCACCTGCAGGATGCGCGGATGCATGCCGCTGAGGGGCATCCAGGTGCCGTCATGGCGACGCAGCCGCAGTTGTTCCCCCTGGCGCGTGCGGGCCACCACCAGCAGATGGGGGCGTGGATCCCACCACCAGGCCGTTGTGGGCAGGGCGAGGCCGCGGTTGTCGTCTCCGCCCAACTGGAGCTGCAAGGGTTGACGCAACGGCTGCTCCAGATCGAGCAGCAAACGCAGCAGCCGTTGCTCCCCCTGAAAGCGATGGGGACGGTCGGGCTGCAGACGACTGTCCTGCTGCACGGACGCGAGGCGCATCGGTCGGCTGAAGCGCAGATCCAGCGCTGCAGCAGCGGAATGCACCGGCGCCGGCGCGATGGTTTCCATGTGAGGCGGTTGGCGCAGCAGGACCTGCTGCTGGACGATCGCCAGCCCGGCCGAACCGATCAGCAGAAGCCACAGCGTCCGTGTCATGGCTCCAGGGGCCGCTCCGGTCGCGGGATCGGCGTGATCCGCTCCGGCACCACCACCGGTCGCTGTCGACCCGCCACGCTCTTCACGGTCATGGTGCCGTCAATCTCCAACCACTGATTCACCGCTGGTGCCACCCCACCTGGCCAGGCCACATCCAGCCCGGCCGGCGTCGCATCAGCCAGACAACAGCGCACCAGCAAGCGCGCCAGCTGGGGCGGCTGACCGGCACGCTCCAGCACGAATCCACTGATGCGCACCGGTGCCCCGTCATGCAGGGCAGGGTCGGGCTGACTGCGCAACAGACGCACCCATTCGGTGAGGCTGCGCTGCTCCGGGGGCAGATGAAAGATCAAGACCGGTCCGTCGGGCAGGGCCGTGGGCCGGGTGGCCGCCAGATCACTGAAGGAGGGGGCCGGTGGAAACGCCAGCACGGCAGCTGCCGCACCAGCACTCAACACCCAGTGCCAGGGCACCGCTCCACTGGCGCGCAGGCGCAGGGCCGGCGGGCGGCGCCACCCCAGGGGCAGCCACCAGAGCACAGCGAGGAGAAGCAGCAGAGCTCCAGCCAGGCTCACCAGGGGATGGAAGGCTTCGCGCAGAAGCAACGACAAACGGCCGGACCAACTACTCCAGAACAACAACCAGCCCCAGAGCGCCAGCAGCAGGGAGGGAAGCATCGCCGCCAGCACCCTCACAGCAGCAGCCCATTGACCCATTGCCCCATCAGCAGCACCACCATCGCCGCCGCCACCGCTGTGATCGCAATCGCCCGGGGCTTGAGCACCACCGTGAACAAGCCAGCGAGCTTGAGATCCACCACCGGCCCCAGGAGCAGAAAGGCGAGCAGGGCACCAGGCGTGACCTGGGCCGCAAAGCCCAGGGCCAGGAAGGCATCCACACTGGAGCAGACCGAAATCACCACCGCCATCAGCATCAGGGCGAGGATCGAGAGCGTTGGCGCCTCCCCCACGGCCAGAAGCCAGCTGCGGGGTAGAAAGGTCTGCACGCTGGCAGCGATTGCGCAACCCACAACCAACAGGCTGAGCAGATCGAGGAACTCACGGCTGCTGTGGGCGAGCAGATCCGCAGGCGCCAGCCGGGCCGGTGCCGGTGCCGGCAGGGGTGCCTCGATGGCAGAGGCGCCGAGCATGCCGCTGCGGCGCTCCAACAGGCCCACCTGGGCGAGAGGCTGGCACAGACGCCGCTCCTCCAGGAGAGCATCGGTGAGCAGGGCGTGCTCGGGAACAGGCCGCAACACGAAGGTGAGCGCCAGGGCGATCAGAAAGGCACCGCAAGGCCGGGCGATCAGTAGCCAGGGTTGATCGGGAAACGCCGCCCAGGTGCTGGCGATCACGATCGGGTTGAGCACCGGCGCGGCGAAGAGAAAGCCGAAGCCGGTGCCGAGGGGCGCACCACTGGCGATCAGACGCCGGGCAATCGGCACGTTGCCGCACTCACAGGCGGGCAGGGCAAACCCCATCAGGGCGCCCACCACGGGGGCCAGGAAGGGCTGGCGTGGCAACAGACGGATCCAACCGGTCTGGGGCAGCAGCCAACGCGCCAGACCGGAGATGGCCACACCGAGCAACAGAAAGGGCAGGGCCTCCAGCAACAGGCCCTGAAAGATCGCCCAGGCTGTGGAGAGGGGAGCCATCAAGGCTCCGCCGCAACTTCAGCTCCAGCCCTTGCTGGCCTGCTCTTCCACATAGGCCGCCACATCAGAAATCTGAGTTTCGGTGAGCGTATCGATGAATGCCGGCATGGCGTTGCGGCCGTAGGTCACCTGGGCGACGATCGCGCTCTCATGACCATTGGAATACTGGGCCAGATAGTTCTGCAGATCGGCCTGCTTCAAGGTGCGCTCGCCGTTGACGATATTGCCCCCACCGGCATGGCAGGCGGCACAGTTGGCGGAAAACACCTTCGCTCCCAGGGCGGCATCCGCAGCGGAGGCGCTCAGTGGCGACACCAAACCACAGAGCAGAGCAAGGGCAAAGGAGAGAAGCAGGCGCATGACCAACAGCGCAGTGTTGGTCACATTGTTGGCAGGAATCTCCAGCGGGGTTGTTCGCAACCAGCAGTTGTCATCGATTTGTCACCGAAGACCGATCGAGCCGCCATCAACAACCGATCGGAGACAGATCGCCTGGCCATCCGTATCGTCCAGACAATGGCATCAGCACCTTGATCCCTCCCTTCCCCCGGCACTGCCTCGCCGTCCTGGTCGGTCTGCTCTGCTGGCTGCTGCCCCTGGCGCTGCCAACCGCGGCGATGGCCTGTGTGCCAGGGCTGGATTGGGGCATGCAGCGCTCTCATCTGGAAGACCGCCTCGGGGTGTCGCTCACCGAGGCGGGCGATCGCACCCTTGAAGCCCATGGGTTGACGATCGGTGAGCTGCCCGTGACGCGCCTGCGGCTTCAGCTCAGCGATGGGGGTCTCCAACAGCTCGCCTATGAATTGGAGCCGGATGCGATGACGGAAGTGCTGGCTGGCCTGCGCTCGCGTTATGGCGCTCCGGTGAGCACCACGGTGGAAACGGAGGGCCAACCCATGCAGCAGGTGTGGGTCTGGAACACCGGCACCGATTGCATCACAGCGGTGCGAGCAGGAGACGAAGCGTTCCTGCTCAGCTACCGGCCGAGTCGACTCAATCCAGCCCTGCTCTGACTTCGCTGGGCAACGCCATCAAGCGCTGATCGCTACCGGCAAGAACAGCAAGCCACCGCCCAGCACCACAAACACCGCACCGGCACGACGCAGCAGGGGGGCGGGAAGGCGTTGCATTAACACGGTGGTCACACCCACTACCAGGGCAGAAGCCAGCAGGGCACCGGTCCACCAGAGCAGGCTGCCCTGATCGCGGGGGGCTTCCAGGCCGTGAAGCATGGCGTGGATCGCGATGCCACCAGCCACCAACGGACCAGCCACAGCCGCCAGACGGGCGGGCGCCATCAGCACCAGCCCCACCGCAGCGATCGCCAGGGAGGCGAGGATTTCAGCAGCGGGAACTGTCACACCAGCGAAGCCGATCGCAGCACCCAGCAGGGCACCAGCCAGGGCCCAGAGCAACAGGCGCGTGGAGAGAGCCGCCGCAACGGTGCCGACCGCCACCAGCATCACCAGGTGATCGAGTCCGAGCAGCGGGTGGGCAACACCGGCGAGCAAGCCACCGGAAGCCTCGCCGTGGGCCTGGGCGGAGGGGGACGCAAGCGTGGCCACCAGGGCGGCTGTCAGTCCGACCGGCAGGAGCAGTCGGCGGTTGGGGGTGAAAACCATGGGAATAAAACCGAAAAACAACGCGGAGTGATCAGGCCACCAGGGCCGTCCAGGCGAAGGCGGCGCCAATGCCGATCCAGATGCCGGCAGCTAGACGTCGACCGTTCTCACCGATCGCGGCGATCCAGCGCCTTGAGCCAAGGCACACGGCGAGCAGCAGAGCTCCCTGACCGAGAAACAGTCCGAGGAAATAGGCGAACAGCGGCGTGGGTTCGGCCCCCACGATCATGCCACCGAGCAGATAGCCATGCAGGCCCATCACCGGCAGCAACAGGGCGCTGGGCAGGCTGCCAAGGGCGATCAGGCCTTCGATCGCCAGGCTCAGCGACACCAGCACTTCCGCGAACGGCACCAGGTCGGCCGACAGGGGCACCACCTGGGTGAGGGCCGCCCCCAGCAACCCAGTGCCCAGCAACGGCAACACCCAGGCCACGGGACGCCCCAGGCCGATGAAACCGATCGCCAGCAGGAAGAGCAGATGGTCGGGACCCAGCAGGGGGTGGCCGATACCGCTCACCAGTCCCTGCCAGGCATTGAGCTCGGCCCCCTCAGCCATGCCGAAGGGGTGATGGGCGAGGGCGGGGCCGGCCAGGCTCAGCAGCAACAGGGCGCTGCCACCGAGCAAACCGATGCCACGAAAGGCACCGGAACAGCGGGAAAACTTCAAGTCGATCCTCGTCGATGGAAACCCCGGCGGGCGTTCTGACTGCCATCTGGCCAGGGCCGATGGTTCACAGCTGCGGGACAGCGATGGATTTTCACCATCTTTCCCCGTTACCTCCGGAGGCTGATCCCCACCGGAACCGAGACACCCTGTTCTAGCTCAGGGCTCAATGGCCAGACTGAGCATTCCCACCATGGTCATGGGTGCTGCAGGGCATCCACTTGCTGCCCATCGCATGGGCCCCCTTGCAGTTGAACAAAGGCGCGGCCGCCTCGGCCTCCGCCTTGGTGTCGTAGAGCGCTTTCACGGCACCGCTGCCAGAGGACGACCCACCACTGGTGTGCTGGGCACGGCCGGGTGCGGCCAGCAAGCCTGCAGAACAGAAGGACACGGCGATCAGCAGGGTCGCCACCGGTGACTGACGCATGGGAATGGAAGGATTCAGGTCATTCTCATGCCAAACCGCCCCAAACCGATCAAGCTGCGTTGAACAACGTTGGCAGCCGATCCATTGCGCTCGGGGGGTTCCCAGTTCCAGCCCGCTTCCACTCTCTTCAGCCTGCTGCTGGCACTGATCACCGTGGCCTGCAGCTCAAGGCCACAGCCGGCCGCCCCGCGCAGCGACAGCAGCACACCATCCCAGGCCTGCCTCGGCGATGCCAGCCAGGCCGCCCAAGCCCGGCGTGTGGCCGTGGTGCCCCAGCTGCCCCCCTCGGAGATCTACAGCCGCTGGGCCCCCCTGCTCCAGGAGCTGGGCCAGCGCAGCAAGCTCTGCTTTGAGCTGGTGGTGCCGCCGTCGATACCAGCCTTCGAGCAACTGCTGGAGACCGGCGGCGTCGACTACGCCTTCATGAATCCCTATCACCAGGTGATGGTGAAAGACACCTATCAACCGCTGATCCGAGATGACCAGCGCCAACTGAAGGGCGTGCTGGTGATCCATCGCAAGTCGACAGTGAACACACTGGACGACCTCAAAGGCCAGACCGTCGCCTTCCCCGCTCCCAATGCCTTTGCGGCGTCGCTGTTGATCCGGGCCGATCTGCGCCAGCGCGGAATTCCGATCGAGGCGGATTACGTCACCAGCCACTCGAACGTGTATCGCTCCGTCGCCTTGAAGCTGAGCAGCGCCGGTGGCGGCGTCAACAACACGCTCAACCGGGAGGAGCCGGAGATCGCGCGACACCTGAAGATCCTCCACACCACCCGCGGCTATGCCGCCCACCCCTTCTCCGCCCTGCGCAGCCTCCCCACAGCGGAAACCACCGCACTCGCGGAGGCCTGGCTCGCCCTCGGCAACCAGTCGCAGCAACAGCCCCTGCTCAACCGGGTGCAGATCCCGCGCCCCGTGCGCAGCGACTATCCGCAGGATTACGGCCCGTTGGACCAGCTCGGACTTGATGCCCTGGTGCAGCGGAGCGCGCCATGAACGGCGCGACCCTGCGGCGGCTGGCGATGCTGGGTGGGGTCACCCTGCTGGCCACAACGATTGGGCTCTTGGGGTATTGGCGTTCGGAATCGATCGTGCGCCTAAGCCAGGAGCGCAACCGACAGGCCTTGCTGCGGGGGCTGAGCATCGCCCTGGTGGATCCCCTGATCGGCGAAGATCTCGCCGGCCTGGAATCACGCCTCAAGCAGGCGATGGCCGACCCGAATCTGCACGGCATCGAGGTGCGCAACCGCCAGGGCCAGACCCTGGCCCACCTGGAACGCCCGAGCCCGGGAGCACCCCCCAGCACAGTGATCGGCGCCCCTGCCGCCACCGAGCCAGGACTGATCGAACTCCGCAGCACCATCAAGGCCGGCGGACCGGTCGGCAGCCTGGCGATGACGCGCTGGTCCACACCGGTGGAACAGCTGCTGTTGGAACTGCGGTTGCAGATCCTGCTGATCAGCCTGATGGCGGCCCTGGTGTGTGGAGCCGCGATGTGGCTGGTGGCCCTGGGGCTGCAGGCACGCAACCGGCAACAGCGGTTGGTCCTGGAACAGGAAAACCAGTCGCTGCAACAGGACGCCCTGGTGGATCCGCTCACCGGGCTGGCGAACCGACGCCAGCTGGAGCATTGCCTGGAGCAGCACCTCAGCGCGATGCAGCGCGGCACCACTCCCACCCTGGCCCTCTGCCTGCTCGACCTGGATGGCTTCAAGCCGATCAACGACGTGTTTGGCCATGAAGCTGGCGATCACCTGCTGCAAGAGGTGGGAAAGCGCCTGCGGGCAGGTGTACGCCAGAGCGATCTGGTGGCGAGGCTCGGCGGCGATGAATTCGTTCTTGTGCTCATCAGCACCACCTCGCCCCAGCAGGTGGAGGGATTGCTCAACCGCCTGATCGAGCAGATCCGCCAACCAGTGCATTACCGCGACACCACGGTGTCGGTGACGGCCAGTTTCGGCTGCACCTTGCTGCAGCCCCACACTGACCGACGCGGCAAGGCCGAGTTACCGGGCGTGTCCCAGCTGCTGCGCTGCGCCGATCAGGCGATGTATCAGGCCAAACACCACGGGCGTGACAACTGGAGAATCGTGACGGTCCACAGCATCAACGACCTGACGAGCCTGGCGGCCCCAGCTCCGGCAGCGGCTGCCTCAAGTGGTCAGGTTGGCCTGCTTGTGCCGCAACACACCGTGCTGGGGCGCGAACAGAAAAGCGAGCAGAAACAATCCGGTCTGTACCAAAACGATGCAACCGGCCGTTGAGCTGTCGCTCCAGTAGCTGAGATACACCCCGAACAGACTCGACACCACGCTGCTGCCCACAGCCAGCCAGGTCATGCGATCAAAGCGATCGGTGAGCAGATAGGCGGTGGCGCCAGGGGTCACCAACATCGCCACCACGAGGATGATCCCCACGGTCTGCAGGCCGGCCACCGCCGCTAGCGACAAAATTGAAAGCAGCAGGTAGTGCAATACACCGGTGTTGATCCCGATCGAACGGGCATGGGTGGGATCAAAACAGAACAGCAGCAGATCGCGCCGCAACAGCAGCAGCACCGCCGTCACCACCGCCGAAATCAAAAGGGTCTGCTGAATGTCAGCGGCAGAGATGCCCAGCACATTGCCGAAGAGGATGTGGGTGAGATCGATGTTGCTCCGGGTCTTCGACACCAACACGAGCCCCAGGGCGAAAAACCCCGTGAACACCAGGCCGATCACCGTGTCTTCCTTGATGCGCGATTTCTGCTTCACGAAACCGATCGCCGCCACCGAGCCCACACCGAACACAAAGGCCCCAAGCGAAAAGGGCAAACCAAGGGCGTAGGCAAGCACCACCCCAGGTAGCACCGCATGGGAGACGGCATCCCCCATCAAGGCCCAACCCTTCAAGGTCATGTAACAGGAGAGCAGGCCGCACACGGCCCCCACCAGGCCGCTCACCACCAGGGCACGCACCATGAAGTCATGGCGAAGGGGTTCCAGCAACCAGTCCATCGGCAGATCAGGCGACCGTTCGATCTTCGCTGGCCGGATCGGCGCTAGCCCGATGGGGGATCGTGCGGTTGAGCGGGGTGCGATCCAGGGAGGGGCGCTGCAGCAGTTCCTGACGCCATTGCTGGGCCCAGCGCATCTGACTGCGCTCGTAGATCCGCTCCAGTTCCACAACGGCATCGTCGTGGAAATCCACACGAAGATCGAGCAAAGGGAACGCCGCTTCGCCGCTCACCTGAAGCGCCGCCGATGTCGAGCGCTCCGCGCGCCGGTCACCCCCAGCATCCTCGCCGGCTCGCAGCGCCTGGAGCAGCCGTCGCCCTAACTTCCAACTGGCGTCGGAGGCCAAGAAGGTCGCTTCCATCGCCAGTAGCACCTCCTCCCCCACAAGCAGATTGCCGGCCACGGCCACGTTGTCGCTGCAACGATGCCCAGCCCAGGCGCCGCAACCGTCTCCGGTCCAGCCGGCGGTGTGGCCCGACCCATCGATCAACTGCACCTGGCGCAGCTCTGCCTGGGGGTCATCGGCGAGCAATCCAGTGAGCACCACGGGGGCACTTTGGTGCTGCTCCAGCCGCTCCAGTCCGCAGATGCCGAGATAAGGGTTGGTATGCGCCTGAGTGGCCACCGCTCCAACACCGGCACGGATGTGAGGCACGGTGGAACCCACGGCCAGATGGCAGGTGGCCACAGCCACGCCAAAGCGACCGTTGTGGGGATCCCGGGCCAGGATCGAAAAGGTCATGGCGCCGGATCCAGGCTGCGGTCGAGCTGAAACAGGCTCTCCAACAAAACGGCAGTGCCGGCTTGGCACTGATCGAGGCTGGTGAATTCAGCCGCTGAATGGCTCAGGCCCCGATGGCTGGGCACAAAGATCATCCCCATCGGCCAGCGGCGACCGATCTCCTGGGCATCATGACTGGCCCGGCTGGGCAGATAGCTGCTGGGCAGGCCCAACCGCTCGGCGGCCTGGCGGATCGCAGCCATCAAGGTGGGGTCGGCCGGGGTTGGGGCCACCGCGAACTGGGGTTCCATCGCCAGGCGGCAGCCGGAGCGAGCACGGATCTGCTCCAAAGCGTGTTCCAGACCAGCCTCGAGCCCATCGAGCACCGTCGCATCGAGATCGCGCATGTCGACCGTGAGCGTCACCGCACCCGACACCACATTGGCCGCATTGGGCCACACATCGAGCCGACCAACGGTGGCCACGGGGTCGCCGGGATGGTCCGCAGCCAGACGCTCCACCGCCAGCACCACCTGGGCGGCTGCCACCAGGGCATCCTGACGCCGATCCATCGGGGTAGTGCCGGCATGGTTGGCCTGGCCCTCCACCCGGATTGTGAAGCGGCGCTGTCCGACGACCCCCTCCACCACTCCGATCAGGTCACCGCGATCCTCAAGCACGCCCCCCTGTTCCACGTGCAACTCCAGGAAGGCGGCGATCGCCTGATCCTCGCGGCGGGCCTGGGGCAGGGCATGCCAATCGCCACCGATGCTGGCGAGATTGCGCTCGATCGATTCGCCATTGCTGGTGGCATAGGCGTCAGGGTCGGCAGGGGCGACACCGGCCATTCCCTTGCAGCCCACCATCGTGGACTCCTCATCGGCGAACACCACCACTTCCAGCGGATGGCGCAGGCGAAGGCCCCGCTCCCCCAGGCAGCGCACCACCTCCAGACCGGCCAGCACCCCCAGGGCGCCGTCATAGCGGCCACCCGTGGGCACCGTGTCGAGATGGGAGCCGGTCATCAGGGCGGGCAAGCTGGGCTCCGTGCCCTCAAGGCGACCGATCAGGTTGCCGGCCGCATCGACCCGCACCGTCAAGCCGGCTTCCAGCAACCAGGAGCTGAACAGTTCACGCCCCTGACGATCAGCAGGGGTGAAACCGCGACGGCAGACGGAACCATCCTCCTGACCGCCCACTTCCGCCATCGATTCCAGGCTGGCGAGCAAGCGCAAGCTGTTCGGTTCGAGGCGACCCTGCCCGGCCTGACCGTGGAATTCAGCAGTTGGGAGCGTTTGCAGCAGGGTCAAGCACCAATCTCAGTGGGAAGAGATTAACGATCTCGGCAATGCTGAGGCGGTGATGTATCGAGCGCCACCATTCACCATCCGCTCACACGTGCCAGCCGAGGGCATCCGCTTTCTGGCGCGCCTGGGCGGGCACATCGGTGGCAATGAACATCCGATGCAGCATCTGCACCCCGAGCAGATGGTTGATCAGGGCGTCCATCTGCACCCGATCCGCATCGGTGGTGGCGGGATCCTCATGGCGGGCGAACAGGTCGCGCACCCCATCGGCGCTGAGCAGACCGGCCTCGGCGATCGCCGCATCACTGAGGTAGTCGTCGGCCAGCTGGCGCATCTGATTCCACTTGTCGGGCTCGGTGTGGGCCGGAGGAGCCATGAAGGCGAATTTCTCGCGCTTGTAGAGCACCTCGGGCAACAGCCCGGCCATCGCTTCACGCAACACGTATTTCTCCGTTTTGCCCTTGATGCGCAGCTCCGGAGGCACCTGCACCGCCGCCGCGACCAGATGGTGATCCAGGAACGCGGGCCTCGCTTCCATCGAATTGGCCATGTCCACCCGATCGCCACCCCAGGTGAGGATTTGGCCCTCAAGCATGGTCTTGATCCACACGTATTGGGCCTTGTCGAGGGCGTGGCGCCCCTCGAGCTGATCGGCATCGAGGGTGGCGGCAATCGCTTTGCCAGGGGCATAGCCCTCCAGCGCCTGGCGATGGGGCTCCGCCAGCAGGTCGGGCACCAGGGGAGCGCAGGCCAGCCAGGGCTGCAGGCAGCTGGGGGTGAAGCCCACCACCGCATCGAGATCGGGATCATCCACCTGATCCGCCGCCAACATCGCGCCCTGCACCAGGGCATTCGACTGCTGCAGCAGCTCTTCCCAGCTGCGTCGCTCCGCTTCCGGCAGGTCGTTGAAACCATGCAGAAACATGTCGCGGCGGAAGGCGGGATAGCCCCCGAAGAGCTCATCGGAGCCCTCACCGGTCATCACCACCTTGTAATCCACGGCATTCACATGGCGGCTCATCAGAAATTTCGCCACCGCCAGGGTGTTGTAGATCGTGCGTTCGGTGTGCCAGAGGGTGCGCTCCATCCAGCCATAGAGCTCCTTACCCGACAAGCGCATCAGGTCCTGTTCGGCGCCGGTCGCCTCCGCCATCTCCCGGGCGATCGGCGATTCGTCGTAACGGGCGTCATCGAAGCCGATCGTGAACGCCTTCACCGGGTTTTGACTCACCGCCGCCGCCAGCCCGAGGATCGAACAGCTGTCGATACCGCCGGAGAGATAGCAGCCCACCGGCACGTCGGCCACCATGCGCAGCTCCACCGCTTCCAGCAGGGCGGCCCGGATCGTGTCGATATGCTCCTGCTCGGTGATGGCGGCGTCGCGCTCCCCCTGTCTGGGGAAATCAAGATCCCAGTATTTCCAGTGCTCCACCGTGAGCTGGCCCTCGCGGCGACGCACGGTGATGCCATGACCGGGTGGCACCTGGTGCACACCGGCGAAAGCGGTGGTGCCCGGCACCATCGTCTGCATGAGCTGGTGGAAGAGTCCCTCCGAGGTGAAGCGCCGCTCCACAGCCGGATGGGCAAACAGCACCTTGAGCTCGGAGCCGAACACCAAGCCCGCCGGCGTCAGCGCCCAATACTGGGGCTTGATGCCGAAGCGATCCCGCACCAGATGCAGGGCATCGTCGGCTTCGTCGTAGATCGCGAAGGCGAATTCGCCGCGCAGCTGCGGCAGGGTGGCCTCAAGCCCCTGCTGTTGATAGAGGCGCAGCAGAATTTCTGAATCGCTCTTGCTGTCGAAATGCACACCGCGGGCGGTGAGATCGGCGCGGATGCGCTGGAAGTCGTAGAACTCACCGTTGTGGGCCATCAGCAGCCGCGCCCCGGGGCCGGCGGCCTCGCTCAGGAAGGGCTGACGGGCCCGCGTCTCGTTGAGGTCGATGATCGAGAGGCGGGCATGGCAAAAGCCCACGCCGGCATCGTCAAGGCTGCGGTAGCCGAAGCCATCCGGACCACGATGCTCCTGGATCGCGGCCATGTTCACCAGCAGCTGGGGATCGACGCGCTGATGGGCCTGGGCGCTGAACACCCCTCCGATTCCACACATAACGGTTCCTCAGATCACATCCATGACGCGGTCGATGCGCTCCACCATGCAGGTGAGCAACGCCATGCGCAAAAACACCGCACCGCGAGCCTGCGAGAAATACCAGTTGTGGGGCGTGGCGTCCATACAGGTGCTCAACTCCGCACCACGGGCGAGCGGATGCAACACGATGGCGTTGGGCTTGAACGGCAGATCATGGGTGATCCGAAAGGAATCACCGTGGGTCTCGTAGCTGTCGCCCACCCAGGCGATCGCATTGATGTAGAGCACATCCAGTTCGGGCAATTCGCTCCGCAGGCTGGAGGTCCAGCGCACCGTCAGCCCCGCCTCCCGCAACTCCTCCAACTGGCCGGGATCAAACAGATCCCCACTGGCATTGGTGGCGGGATCATGAATGATCACCAGCTCCGACACCATGTAGGGGAATTTGGCCAGGATGCGCAGCAATGAGCGCACCGTGCGCATCCGGCTGGGGATTCCGATCACCCCGATACGGATGCGTTCCGCCTCAGGCAGAGAGGGATTGGCCAGCTCAGGCCGCCATTTAAAGATCGTGTAGAGATCGGCCATCGCCTGGGTGGGATGTTCATCGATGCCGTTGCCCGCATTGATGATCGGGATCCGCAATCCCTCCACCATCTGATACACGGCATCCGCCTGGTTGTCGCGCAACACCACACAATCGCCGTAGTTGTTGAACATGTGGGCGACATCCAGAAGCGATTCCCCCTTGGCGATCCCGGTGGAGCCGCGATCGGTGATGTTGATCGAATCGCCGCCGAGCCGGTGCCAGGCGCTATCGAAGGAGAGGCGGGTGCGGGTGCTCGGTTCATAGAAGGCGTTGATCAGCACCTTGCCGCGCAGGGGATGGTTGTGGGCGATGTAGCGGTTGGGATTGCTCTCAAACTTGGCCGCCAAACGAAACAGCTGCAGCAGAGAATCGGCGCGGAAAGGCCGGATCGAGATCACATGCTGGTCGGCGAGATCCAACAGGGCATCACCGTTCTCCTGCACCGCATTGAGCAGCGACTGGGGATGACTGGATCCGTACACATCCGGGCCAAGACGCTCAAAACGCTGGGGATCGCAGCGATGGTCGCGCTCAATCACAGGACAACTGGCCATAACAACAACAGCGACACCACCGAAGGCGAAGATGTGGAGCGGGTGGGCATCCGGTGTGTCTTTGGACACCCTTAGACCAGGCTGTGCACGGGGGGCGAGCCCATGCACGGTTTTCTTTACGAGATTGACGCGTTTTTGTAGCCGTTCAAACGTTTGACCGGTGCAAAGGTTCGCTGAGCTACCAGATGCGCCCCCGTCGCCATTCGATCCACCAGATCAGCAGCAGGGCGAACACGGCGAGGATCAATCCCAGCAGGCTGCCCACCACCACCAGTTCAAACAGGGTCGGTCCGGCGATCCAGGTCATGGCCAGCATTCCTCAACCCTCCTTCAAGATGTGCCAGGAGAAACGCTCCGGCCACAGCTGGGTGCCCACTGCCATCACCAGGGCCGACACCGCCGCGGAAATCAACGCAGCGCAGTAGGGCGCAATCAGGGTGTAAGCCAGGAGGCCGCACCCACTTCCCGCCACCATCGCAGCGATGGCGGCGGTGCGATTGGCACTACGCCAGTAGAGGCCATAGGCCACCGGCCAGATCGTGGAGGCCACCAGGGCACCGGTGAAGAACAGCACCGAGGCGAGCGAATCCAGCCGCGGCCAGGAGAGTGCCAGGGTGACGACCCCGAGGCCGATCACCACCAGCCGGGTCGCGCGTTTGAGCTCGGCATCGCTGAGCCGGGGGTTGAGCAGTTTGAACACCACATCCTCAGCCACCAGATCGGCCGTGGAGGCGAGCAGAGAATCCAGCGTGGAGGTGAGCGAAGCGAACACCACCACGAACACCATCGCCGCGCCGCCGGCGCCCAGCAGCTGGGAGGCCACCACAGGGAACACCATGTTCACCTGGGGCAGCTCAATCGCCTGGGCCAGCGCCACCAAGCCGATCGAACCGGTCACCACAGGAACGGTCATCCAGGCGAGGCCACCGAACACAAACGAGCGAAACACCACCGAGGGGCGGCTGGCGAACACCCGCGACCACCAGATGTTGTTGTGAAACACCTCACCCATCGAGAAGAGGGCCGAATTCCAGGCGATCAACAGACCGGCGGGAAGCAACAGATTGAGGCGGCCGGGATGGCTGGCCACCAAGGCGCGATGCACCTCCGGCACGGGGAACTGGCGAAAGGCGAGCACGGCCACCACCACCAGGAGCACCATGATCAGCAACGACTGAATGAAATCGGTGCCCACCACGGCGCGCATGCCGCCATAAAGGGTGTAGATCGTGGACACGCCGATCACCACCACCATGCCGAGGCGGTAATCGAAACCCGATAAGGCCTCCAGCAGGATCCCCGCCCCCATCGCCTGGGTCATCAGGAAGCCGAGGGTGTAGATCGCCGTGATCACCATGAACACCCACCAGGCCGCCCGGCCGTAGCGCAGCCGAAAGAAATCGCCGCTAGTGCGACCGGCAGGCATCAGTTGCTTGATGCGCAGGGCCAGCGGGGCGAACAGAATCAGGCCCAAGCCGGCCAGGGCATAGCTGAACATGCCCCAGAGCCCGTTGCGGTAGCCGAATTCGGGCGCCAGCAGGGTGGTGTTGCCGGTCACCCAGGAGGCCATCAGGGTGGCGGTGCTCAAGGCCAGGCCGATATTCCGCCCCGCCAGCATGTAGTCGTCGGCGTCGCCCTTGCCCTTTCGCCCCCAGGACACGCCGAGGGCGATCCAAAGCACGGAGAAGATCACCACCAGAGCCCAGGCGATCCCGGGCGCCAGAAAGGGTTGGGCCATCAATCCGCTCCCTCGAAGGGATCGCGGCCCTGCCAGTGCCGATACCCCTGCCAGATCATCAACGTGGTGGCCAGTGTGACCACGGCACCGAGCCCAAAAATCAGCAGGGCCTGTGGCAAATCATCCATTGGATTGCGTGCTGCCCTGGGGGGAACCTACCCGTGCCGCCAAGGCTTGCCCATTCCGCAAGGGAGAGGAAAACTTTCTGAATCCGTAACAACACCCACATTCAGCCGTCACCGCGCTCCTGTTCTGTGTGATCACTCGACTGGGTCACCCACCATGCCCTCAGCTGCGCGCCTGCAGGCTTATCAGCAGATTCAGCAACGCCAACCGGTTGCTGTGGAGGCCTCCCAGCCCCTCGCCACCACCTGGGCCGACGATGTGTTCACCCTCGAGCGCATGAAGGGTGCCCTGCCCAAGGCGGTGTTCAAATCAATCCAGCGCTCGATCCGTCAGGGCAGCAAACTCGACCTCTCCGTGGCCGATGCCGTCGCCCAGGCGATGAAGGAATGGGCAACCGCCCACGGCGCGCTGTATTACGCCCATGTGTTTTATCCGCTCACCAACCTCACCGCAGAAAAACACGACGGATTCATTTCACCGCAATCGGATGGCTCAGCGATCAGCGAATTCTCCGGCAAGTTGCTGGTGCAGGGCGAACCGGATGGGTCGTCGTTTCCCAATGGCGGCATTCGCTCCACCTTTGAAGCCCGCGGTTACACCGCCTGGGATGTCACCAGCCCCGCCTATCTGATGCGCACACCGAATGGGGTGACGCTCTGCATTCCCACCGTGTTCGTGAGCTGGACCGGGGAAGCCCTCGACAAAAAAACACCTCTGCTGCGCTCCAATGCGGCGATGGATCAGCAGGCGCGCCGGCTTCTGCAGCTCCTGGGCGAAACCGAAATCGCACCGGTGAATTCCAGTTGCGGTGCGGAGCAGGAGTATTTCCTGGTTGACGAAGCCTTTGCCGCCCTGCGCCCCGACCTGCGCCTCGCCGGTCGCACCCTCTACGGCGCTCCGCCAGCGAAAGGGCAGCAGTTTGACGACCACTATTTCGGGGCGATCCCGGAGCGGGTGCAGGTGTTCATGCAAGACGTGGAGCAACAGCTCTATCGCCTCGGCATCCCGGCCAAAACCCGTCACAACGAAGTGGCGCCGGGACAGTTTGAAATCGCGCCGTTCCACGAAGCGGCCAATGTGGCCACCGATCACCAGCAGCTGATCATGACCGTGCTGCGCAGCACGGCCAAACGCCATGGCTTCACCTGCCTGCTGCACGAAAAACCGTTCGCGGGCGTGAACGGTAGTGGCAAACACGTGAACTGGTCGGTGGGGAACAGCACCCAGGGCAACCTGCTCGACCCCGGCGACACCCCGCATCAGAACCTGCAGTTTCTGCTCTTCTGCGCCGCGGTGATCCGGGGCGTCCACCGCTTCGGCCCCCTGATGCGCACGGCGATCGCCACCGCCAGCAATGATCACCGCCTCGGCGCCAACGAGGCCCCGCCGGCGATCATCTCGGTGTATCTCGGCAGCCAGCTCGAGGAGGTGTTCTCCCAGATCCAGAGCGGGTCTTTGAGCGGCTCGGCGAGCAAGGCGCTGATGTCGCTGGGGATCGACACCCTGCCCGAACTCAACCGCGATCCGGGCGATCGCAACCGCACCTCCCCCTTCGCCTTCACCGGCAACCGCTTCGAATTCCGCGCCGTTGGCTCCGGCCAGTCCGTGGCCGGCCCCCTGGTGGTGCTGAACACGATCCTGGCCGATTCGATCGCCTGGGTGGCCGACCAGCTGGAGGACCTGCTCAAGGCCGGCTCCTCCCTGGAGGAAGCGGGCTTCCAGGTGATCAAACGCACCATGGACGACCACGGTGCCGTGGTGTTCGGCGGCGATGGCTACTCAAGCGAGTGGCATCACAAAGCCGTGGAGGAACGCGGGCTGGAGAACCTGCGCACCACCGCCGATGCCCTGCCGGTGCTGCATCGCCCCGAGATCCGCGAGCTGTTCGAGCGTCAGGGGGTGCTGAGCCCGGTGGAGCTCGAAAGCCGCTTCGAGGTCTATGCCGAGCAATACGTGCTGGCGATCGAAGTGGAGGCCCGGCTGGCGTTACGTCTGGCCCGCACCCAGGTGCTGCCCGCCGTGATGGCCTATCAACGCACGCTCACGGAAGTGATGCTGGAGCAGAAACACCTACACCAACCGGTCACACCGGAGATCCCCGCCACGATCGCTGAGGGGATCGGCATCGTGAGCAGCCGATCCACCGAACTCGAGCGGGCGATCAAGAGCCTGCCCGAAAGCGATGCCGTCGCCCAGATGCGCTACTGCGCCGACACCCTGCTGCCTCTGATGGAGGCACTGCGCGGTGCGGTGGATGGCCTGGAAGAGCTGGTGGATGACAAGCTCTGGCCGCTTCCCACCTACGAAGAGATGCTGTTCATGCGCTGAGTCAACCAGAGACTCACTCAGGCGGTGGGCTCATCGGAACTGTGACCGGTGAGCAGATCCGGGGGGAGCCCACCGAAGGCGAGGGAGAGGTTCTCTGGCGTGAACACCTCCGAAGTCTCGCCATAGGCGAGCACGGTTTTGTTGATCAGCACCACGAGGTCGCAAAAATCGCGCACATGGCTGAGGTCGTGGGTGGAGATCAGGATCGTGCGCCCCTCGCGGCGGAACTGGAAAAACAGTTCAGCCATCAGTTTCTCGGTGCGCACATCCACACCGTTGAACGGCTCATCCAGAAGCAGCACTGAGGCTCCCTGGGCGATGGCCCGGGCCAGAAAAGCCCGCTTGCGCTGACCGCCGGAAAGGGCGCCGATCGGGCGATGGCGCAGATCGAGCAGATCCACCCGGCTCAGGGCCTCACGCACCGCCACGCGATCGGCCTGGCTGGGAATCCGCAGCAGATTCATGGCGCCGTATCGCCCCATCATCACCACATCCCACACCGACACAGGAAAGGCGCAATCGATCCCCTCGTTCTGGGGCACATAGGCCACGGCCTGTTCACGCTGGGCCTCACTCACCTGCAGGCCATTGATCCGGATCCTGCCCCGACTGGGCCGTAGAAAGCCTGTGAGGGCTTTGAAGAGGGTGGATTTACCAGCGCCATTCATCCCCACCAGGCCGCAGATGCAGCCAGGGGGCAAATGCAGCGATGCGTCGTAAAGGGCAACGCTGCCGTTGTAGTCCACGCAAAGCTGATCCACGTCGATGCGGTTGGAATCAGCAGCAGGGAGGCTCCCCACCCGGTGCCCGCGTCGCTGCTCCCCCATCCAGGCATCGATCGAAGCCGTCATCCTGGCAGGTCTGATCCCTTCAGCCCGTCGAGCAGCAGCTTGACGTTGTGGCGCTGCAGATCGATCAGGGTGGGGGCTGGTCCACCGGGCTCTGAAAGGGAATCGACGTAGAAACTGCCGCCGAAGCGGGCGCCGCTGGCACGGGCCACCTCCCGCTGCGCCTTGTCGCTCACGGTGGTTTCGCAGAACACCACCGGCACCTGGCGCGAGCGCACGGTCTCGATCAACTGCACCATCCGGCGGGGCGTGATCTGACTCTCCGCATTCACCGGCCAGAGATAGGCCTCCTCAAGGCCATAGTCATGGGCGAGATAGCTGAAGGCTCCTTCGCAGCTCACCAGCACCCGTTGCTTGGGCGGGATGGTTGCCAGGGCCACACGCAGCTCCTGATCCAGCGCCTGCAGGCGCTGCTTGTAGGCCGCTCCGTTCTGCTGATACGTGGTCTGTCCCTCCGGATCCAGTTGGCTGAACGCGTCCACCAGGCGATCCACATACACCTGGGCTCGCTTAGGGGACATCCAGGCATGGGGATTGGCTTGGCCCGCAGCGGCATCCGAGGCGATCAGCAGCGGCTCCATCCCTTGCGAGAGGGTCACGGTGGGCACATCGCCGGCCGAGGCGATGTAACGCTTCGCCCAGCGCTCCAGCCCAAAGCCGTTCTCCACAATCAGATCCGCCCCGGCAGCCCGCTCCATGTCGCTGGGAGTGGGTTCATAGCCATGCACCTCGGCACCGATCCGGGTGATCGATTGCACATCGAGGCGATCACCGGCCACCTGCCGTGCCATATCGGCCAGCACGGTGAAGGTGGTGAGCACGCGCGGGCGACCGTCCACGGCCTGCGGCGGGGTTGATCGAGGCTCACCGCAGGCCACCAGCAACGCCAGAGCAGCGGCTCCCCCCAGGCGAAGCAAGGCCGACCCCACCCCTCCGACGCACGCCATCATCCCGCGATCAACAGCAGCTTGTTCCAGAAAACGCTAAAGAAGTGCCGTCTCTCCCCTGCCGCCTCCGCACACGATGAATAGCGAATCCCAGATCTGGCCGGTGGTGCTGGTGTCAGCCACGGTTGTGATTCTGCTGATGATCCTCTCGATCACCAGCACCGGCAGCGGCGAAGTCGTGGGGGTGGGCTGAGCTGGAGCCCGACACCCTCAAGAGCGACGCATCTCCTGTTCGATCTCTGCCTCACTGAAACCAGGGTCGGGGTGGGCTGCCGTCCAGGCCTGGATTAACAGCGAGAGCCCCCAGAACGCGATCGGATAGATCGGCCAGAAAAAGCCACGATCGCTGCCCAGCCACACCAGCACCAGAACCACGTTCACCACCACATAGAGGCGGAACTGGTTGTTCAGGTTGCGCCGACGGCGCAACCGTTGCAGAGCCTCATGACGCGCCGCTTCATCATTCATGGAAATGCAGGCGAGGGAACAAAGGAACGACTCAGGCGCTGATCCAGGCTTCCGCCTCGCTGCGGTCGTGGAAGTGACGCATCTCGCCGGCGAGCAGCAGCTTGCCGATGTTGCTTAGCAACTCCATCCAACGGGCTTCGGTGACCAAAGCCATCCGCTCCACCTGGCGGCCGTGGGTCATCACCACCTTGAGGTCGTCGAGCGCTGCGCGCAGTTCCCACCCCTGAAGCTCGCGGGCATCAAACAGCAAGCGCAAGCGATCACCGGTCTGTTCCGCAAACGCCGCATCCAGTTGGGGCATGAAGGCGACGTAGTCGTCATGGGTGAGGGTGCCCCGAGCGGTGACGCGAACCACGGGAACTGGACCCAACGTCAACGACTCGATCTGGAGGCCATGGCTGGTGGAGGTCGTCATCAGTGTTGCTGCGGTTACCCCAGCGTTAGCAACATTGGAGCCGAGAGCAGCCAATGTCGCCTTAATCGTCAAAGTCATGGTCGTGCTTGTTCATCGCTTCGATCACCAGGTCGTGGATCATCAATCGGGTTTCCAGGCGACTGTGATGGGCCACCGTGCGCTGGATCACGTAGTACACGACCAACATCACGGGGAGAACGGCGATGCAGGTGATTTCATACATGGCGTTCAGACATGAACGGCTCTTCCACCAGCATGCCGCTGTTTTCCGCCCGTGCACTGGAGCCGATCCAGGCCGGTCGGGCCTGCTGGCAGCAGATCAGCTTTTCCCTGCAAAAGGGCGATCGGCTCGGCCTTGTCGCCCCATCCGGTGCAGGCAAAACCCTGCTGCTACGCGCCTTGGCTCAACTCGACCCCCTGCGCAGCGGTGACCTCTCATGCCGTGGCACCAGCCCCGGGCAGCTAGGCATGACGCAATGGCGCGCCATGGTGATGCTGGTGGCGCAACGCTGCGCCGTGACACCAGGAACGGTAGAAGACAATCTGCGCCTGCCACTGCACTGGCGCCAACATCGCCACCAGACCAGCTGGCAGCCCGCCACGATCGTGGCCTGGCTGGAAGCGCTGGGGCGCACGAGCGACTTTCTCGGCTGGGATGCGGAGCAACTCTCTGGCGGTGAGCAGCAAGTGCTGAACCTGCTCCGGGCCCTGCAACTGCAACCGGCGGTGCTGCTGCTCGACGAATGCACCGCCTCGCTCGACCCCACCACCTGCCGAGCGATGGAGACCCTGCTGCAGCGCTGGCTCAGCGAGGCGGAACGCGCCTGCGTGTTCACCAGCCATGACCCGGATCAGATCGAGCGCTTCTGCAACCGGGTGCTGGCACTGCCATGAGCATGGGCACGGGGGCCATCGCCATCAGCAACGGACAGCTGGCCGCATCGGCGAGCTTGATACTCCTGAACATCGTCCTGTCGATGGGCCTGCGCCTCGGCCTGGGGCGCTCCCTGCTGCTGGCATCGGTCCGGATGGTGGTGCAACTGCTGCTGATCGGGCAGGTGCTGCAGTGGCTGTTTCTGCAACAAAACCCTGGCCTGATCCTTGCCCTGTCGCTGTTGATGGCCCTCATGGCCAGCCTGGCTGCGGTGCATCGCACCCGACACCGTTTCGCCGGGATTTACTGGCAAAGCTTCCTGAGCATCACCGCCTCCGCGGCCCTTGTCACGGGTCTGGCGATGGCCGGCATCATCCGGGTGCAACCCTGGACCACAGCGCAATATTGGATTCCGCTTCTGGGGATGGTGTTGGGTAACACGCTCAATGCAATCTCACTCGGACTCGACACGTTGATGGAGCGAATGCTGAGTCAACGCGCGATTCTCGAATGTGCACTTTCACTCGGTGCCAGTCGGTGGGAAGCCTGCAGACCGCAGGTGCGTGAAGCCATTCGTGTGGCGATGATTCCCACCATCAATTCGATGATGGTGATGGGTCTGGTGAGCCTGCCTGGAATGATGACAGGCCAGATCCTTGAAGGGGCGCTGCCTTCCGCTGCAGTGCGCTATCAAATCGTGATTCTGTTCATGATTGCCTCGGCCACAGCCCTTGGCGTCACAGCGATTGTTGCCCTTGCCTACCTGCATCTCACCAGCCCTCAACACCATCTACGCCTCGATCGCCTGCAACGCCTCGATCAACCAATGAGGAAACGGATCCTTTAGGGCAAAGGGTGATTCACCCGATACCCGGCCATGGTGATCCCAATCATCAACAACACCAAGGCCAGCGAACCCAGCCAATCCACATGATTCATACGCTCTCCCTCGCGCCCGACTTCTTTATTAAAAACCGGGCAAGCGACTGGCACAAGGGCGGTCGAGAGCGAACACGCAAATCTTTACAACAAATCGTTTCAGGCGATGGATCGCGGCCAATTTCATACTTCAAAGCAAAAAATCACCGGGAAAGCATCAAGAACCACTACCGCGCCCCGGCGTGGCCAGCCAGCAAAGCGCCCACCAACAACTGGCACAGTGCCAGTGCGAAGGCCAAGGTGTGGTTGTGAGGAGTGCCCCTCCGATCCGGAGTCGAAACAAGGTCAGACGCCTGGATTCGGATGTGCCACAGAGCCCTGCCTTCGGCGGGGCTTTTTTCTTGCCGCCTCTCCCAAACGCATCCAGAACCACCCGGGAAAATGACGCCACCGCTACACCCGCTGCGGCGCCAAGTCGGTTCAGTGCAAGGAGATTCAGCGACGCGATGCGCGCGCTCTCCATCCACTTGCTGATCCTGGCCCGCCTGGTGGCTAACGACGGCATCTTCCTCGACAAGCGGCGCATGCCCCAGCGAACCCGTTCGCGTGAAGTGAATGCGGCGATTCAACGCACCTGGCGCCGGGGAGGACGACCACGATCCGGACAATCAGCCGATCGTCCACACCAGATCTGGTGCACCTGAACCCGGAAGCGCCAACGTGGCGATGCAGGCTTCCCGAAAGGGTGCCAAACCCGGCCCACCACACCAGATCTGGGACTTGCGCCGAGCCAACCACCAGGACTATTGGTATGTGCGGTGGATGGCACGACGCGTTTTCGCTCTAGCGTCCGCTCAGGGTCGGGTGATGGGGCACATCACCGACTGACGTGACCCCCGGTCTTGAAGCCGGGGGATTTTTATGGGGCCTTGCTATCAACTGGGGATCCAGGTCGTTCCTGACACGATGACCATCCATCCCGGCCGCCACCTCTCCCCCGAACTGCGCCAGTGCCTGGGGCAGGCCGGCCTGCCCTGCCTGATGACCATGGCGCGCCTGCGCGGAGAGCCATCGGAGCGGGCCCTGGCGGCGATTCGCGGCATCCGTGATCACCTGCTGGAGTTGCCGGACGTGGATCTGAGCCGTCTGCCCAGCCTGGAGCCGGAGGCAATGGCCGCGGGCATCACGGCCTGCGATGCCGATCCGGAATGGCGGGAACGCATCCTCCGAGGCATGACCCTGGTGGCCCTATTCGATGGCGAGCCCAGCCCTGAGGCCCTGGAGCTGCTGGAACGCACCGCCCGCAGCTTCCAGGTGAACGCATCGCCAGTGCGCTCCTACCGGAATGTGATGCAGGAGCGCCTAGGGATGGTGCGCCTCGATCTGGTGCGACGCAGCTTTGTGCGCGATGCAGCACGCGCCACCTTGCGGGATGGGGGGCTACCGATGCTGGCTGCCACCTTGAAGGTGGTGAGCGGACACCGTGATCAGGCCACCCTGGAGCGGTTCCAGGCCCTGCAGGACTACCCGAGCGGCAGCTTCGGCAAGGCCTACGCCGACTTCATCAGCATCAATCAGTTCAATTTCCCAGGTGATGTGGGCGGACCGCCGGTGCCGGTGTTTCGCCACGACTGTTGCCATGTGCTGGGCGGATACGGCACCACGGCAGCGGAAGAAGGCGGTGTGGTGGGCTTCCAGGCCGGTTTCGAGCACCTCGATCCCTTTGATGTGGTGATGTTCGCCATGGCGGAATTCGAGCTGGGGATCGGCGCCTCACCGTTCATCCCTGGGGAATTCGGCCAACTCGATCCCGACCGCCTGTTCGCAGGGCTGGAACACGGCAGCCACGTGAGCACCGATCTGATCCGCGACATCGATCCCTGGGACCATTTCGCCGATCCGCTGGAGGAGGTGCGTCAACGCTTTGCCATTCCTCCCCGGGGCCGCAACCCTGAGTATCCCCAGCCCAGTGCTGCCCCTATTCAGGATTGAGGTCGGCAAGGCGTTCGCGCTGTTGCTGACGGTTGCGATCACGGCGACACCGCTCTGAGCAGTAGCGCACCTCATCCCACACGTCCTTCCACTTGCGACGCCACTGAAACGGGCGTCCGCACACGGCACAGATCTTGGTGGGGCGATCACGCGGTCGCGTCATTGGAGCCAAGGCACTACGCAGCCATAGGGATCAACTCAGAATCATCGCGCCCATGCACAGGCACTGCAGGATGCGGTGGGCGCCCCTTCTGAAACAAGCAGGGTTAGTGGAGGATTCTGTGGGAAGAAGGCGATGGTCAGCCAAACCATTAAAATTGAAAAAGGATCCTTAATAATCTCGCCTAATCACAGCCCTGTATTTTACTTTTAAATTCCCAGTAAAATTCAGCCAACCCACCAGCCAAGCCTTCCAGCTCCTCCTCAGAAACCTCTGCCTGAGATTTCTTCAACTCATCAGCAGAAATCACATAGCCCGCAGCCTTGGCAATGGCCACCACGGCATCGGCATCGCCTGCCGCCTTCAGCTTCTCCTGAAGCCCTGCATCAGCCATGACTGCTTCCAGGAAAGCTTTAAGTTGATTTTCTGACATCGCTTTGAGAGTGAGAGGTGTGATGACATCCAGTATGGCCTATCTGTCTTCAGGCTGCGTTGATAGCAAAGGCGCCAGGAACTGGCGACTAAATGAAGGATCTTTGTGGAATATTGAAGAAATAAAAAAACCCCTGAGTTCTGCAGAGACTTGGGGGTAAAAGGTGAAATAAGTCCCTTCCGCTACATTGGTCCCGACGCGACTCTACCGACCGGATCCACATCAATCCCATAAATCCTCATAATTCCCTGCACAGCCCACCTCCCAGCCACGCCTTCCAGCTCCTTTTCGGAAATCTCTGCCTGAGATTTCTTCAACTCATCAGCAGAAATCACAAAACCCGCAGCTTTCGCAATCGCCACCACGGCATCCGCATCACCTGCCGCCTTCAGCTTCTCCTGGAGATCTGCATCAGCCTTGACGGCTGCCAGGAAAGCCTTGAGTTGCTCTTCTGACATCACTTGGAGTGGGGGCGGTGTAGATCACTCCAGTATCGCCCAACTTCATCCTCTTCGCAGCAAGATGGGATAACGTACGCACAAACAACTACTACAGCGAGTGAGATGAGACTTCCCCAAAAAAGTGCTTTTTACCACCTCGCCGAGCTGGCGCAACAACGATCGAATAGCATTCGCAATGGAAATAAAAAACGCAAGTTGTCGGTATAAATTTTGATGCATCTTACATAGTACAGGAGGGATAGATGCCGAGACTTACCTTGGCATTCATTAGGGCTTCCTGAGAAAGTGAGCCCGAGCCCAATCCGTCAAAGACCTGAGCTCGAATGGCCTGGAGTCTTGTAGTTCATGCGGGGGCCACCTGATTACTCAGATACGCGTAACGTGAATCCTTCCCTGGTTCATTGCCGAGGAGAAGCTGGAGCCAGTACGCAAAAAAGACAAAAAGAAGCTCCAGCAGCTTCTCCAGGTTCATCACCAAAACATTCAGTGCAATGGTTGAACCCTGTGTCGCAGGGAGCTTCTCACGAATCAGGCCCAGTCCAAAGCGCCGCTTGCCTTGTCCAATCTTGCCTTCAACGGCATTCCTTTGGCGCTGGTCATCGATGAATTGCTGCTTCTCTGCCGCCACCAACTCAGGATCGTTCTTCGGCCGTCCCAGACGGGGGCCGCTCAAGCGGATTCCGTGACGCTGACAGAATGCACGGTTTGATCTTGACCGGTAGATCTGGTCAGCACAAATCACTTTCGGATAGTGACCATATCGGCGGCGATAGGCGATCGCTTGAGCCTTGAGGTCCTCTCCTTCGTTATAGGGGTCGTAGCTGAGCCGATCAAGGAAGATGAATCCCTCACCGGTGACAGAGATTGAGATCTTGGCTCCGAACTCAACATTGCAACGAGCTTTCCCGCGTACAATCGGTCTGACATGTGCCTGGCAGAGGCTGACGATGCGAGCAGGGATGCTTCTGCTGTCTGCGTGATAGAGAATGGTCTGCTGTCGGACCAGCTCGCTGATCACAAGCAGCTTCTGGTAGATATGTCGTCCAGCAGCCAGAAGGCAGCCACCACAAGCGATCAGGGCGTCAATACTTGCCAGATTCCTCTTGAGATAGCCAAGCTGCTGCTTGATCGCCTTGCGGATCTTGCTGATACGGGGCTTCTTCTTCTTGGCCACAGCAAGAAACTGCTGTCTCGCCTTTTTGCGGTGTGTACGCGGCTTGTGGCCAAAGCGTTCCCTGACCTGAGGATGCATCGCGTCAATCAGGATCTCAGTCACCTCCCTGGCTTCATTGAGCAGGGATAGATCGGTGGGATGACGGATATCCACCGGCGCACAGGTGGCATCGATTAAGAGTGAACCCTGGTTCGCCTGCTTCTGGGGTGACGGTTGTGGCTGGTCGGCTGTGCTGGTCGATCCGCCTCCACTGCCGTCGTCGTCGCCGGGATCATGGTCAATGGATGAGCGAATCACCTTCAGGCCATGGCGCACAATTCGTTCGTTGCAGTCATTCACAACAGCTTCCGGCAGGCGCTTGCGGAAATACACCATCATCGATGGATCAAACGGTGCCGAATACTGGAATGCTTCCAGGCCGATGAAGAACTGCAAGTATGGGTTCTCCTTGATCTGCTCGACCAGTTCTTCATCCGTGAGCCCGAGGCGAGCCTTGATGATCAAGGCACCCAGTGCCATGCGAAAGGGCTTTGCTGGCGCTCCAAATCCCTTGCAGAACTGAGCCGCGTAATCATCCTCCAGCTCATCCCACGGAATGAGCTCAGCCAGCTTGATCCAGCGATTGTCACCCGAGAGTTTGCCACCAAACGGCAGGAAGAAGTCTTCGAACGAGAGCTGATGACGATGCTCACGCCGGTACATGTGGAAAACTCCGGGCCGCTTTTGGGCTCAAATTGGCCAGTTCTCGCACATTTTAGCGTCAAAAAGAGCTGACATCCATTGCGCTGCAGTGGATCCGGTCTTGTTCAGGAAGCCCTCATTAAATCTTGACTTGGCGCACAGAACCCCTTGCTGAGCCCATAGCCAGCCAAGCTAATAGCATTTAGCCGGGCATTGGATATTAATTAAAGGCTTAGAATTGATTATTAATTAAACAAATTTATCTGCACTTGTGGAAGCGATGCAGAAAAATATCAACTCAGGAAGAGAGATTTTCAATTAACAAGCCGCAAACCCACCACAGGAGAAACTATCACCGACATCCTCGTAGTCAGTCATAATCCCGCACCACCAACCACCACCAGCCATGCCTTCCAGCTCCTTTTCTGAAACCTCTGCTTGAGACCCTTGGAGCTCTTCAGCAGAAATCAAAAAGCCCGCAGCCTTGGCAATCGCCACCACGGCATCAGCATCTCCAGTCGCCTTCAGCTTCTCCTGTAGCCCCGCATCAGCCTTGACGGCTTCCAGGAAGGCTTTCAGTTGCTCTTCTGACATGATTTTTGAGAAGGGGAGGTGAGAACTCCATCATGGCTGACCTTCAGCCTGGTGTCAGCAGGATGTGTTGAGAATGACTCAGTAACTACGTTCAGAACCACCACGACTGCCCATCTACTTCTGCCTCTGCTCTAAGTAGGCGTCTACATCAGGTGGCGGTGAGATTTCGGCGAGCCAACGGCATCCGTGATGGCGATGGAAAGCGAAGTTGTTGGTGAATGTTTTGAGAGAATAAGGATAAAAGAAGAGAGAGATATTGAAGATGATTTTGGTGTGCCCAGGATTTTTGGTTTGGTGTTCAGTGCCTCCTTGGGTCTAGGGAGACTCTGGAAAACCAGGGCCATTCGCGGGACAATGTCCCTGTGATCGCAGGCCAGGACTGGGTTGATGGGCGGCAAACAGCTCGGCTTCTTGGATTACGAGCTCACCACGGCCAAGAAGCAGACCAAACGGGAGAAGTTTCTCTCTGAGATGGAGGTGGTGGTGCCATGGCAGGCGCTGATCGACTTGATCGAGCCCCACTACCCAAAGACGAGCAAGAAAGGCGGTAGGCCTCCCTATCCGTTGGCCACCATGCTGCGGATCCACCTGTTGCAGCAGTGGTATTCACTCAGCGATCCGGCCATGGAAGAGGCCCTGATCGAGGTGCCCACCATGCGCCGCTTTGCCGGCATCGAGTTGATCAGCGACCGGATCCCTGATGAGACGACGATCCTGACCTTCCGCCACCTGCTGGAGAAGCACGATCTGGGCCAGCAGATCTTTGAGACGGTCAAAGCCCATCTCAGCACAAGGGGCATGACGATGCGCCAAGGCACGATCGTCGATGCCACCTTGATTGCGGCACCCAGTTCCACCAAGAACAAAGAAGGGAAGCGCGATCCCGAGATGCACCAGACCAAGAAGGGAAACCAGTGGTATCACCGCTGCGCGGAAGGCTGCGCCTACGGGATGAAAGTCCATATCGGCGTCGACAAGGACTCCGGCCTGATCCATTCAGTCGTCGCCACAGCCGCCAACGTGCACGACCTCACCCCAGCGGCTGAGCTGTTGCATGGCGATGAGGAGGTCGTCTACGGCGACGCCGGCTACCAGGGCATCACTAAACGACCTGAAATGGCGGGCCATTCAGCAGTGTTTCGGGTGGCGATGCGACCAGGCAAACGCCGAGCGCTACCTGACACTCCAGAAGGAAGGCTTGAGGATCTGATCGAGGCTGCAAAGGCACACGTCCGCGCCAAGGTTGAGCACCCATTCAGGGTGATCAAACAACAGTTCGGCTTTCAAAAGACCCGACTGCGTGGCCTGGCCAAGAATCGATGCAAGATTAATGTGATGGCCGCACTGACCAATCTGTTTCTCGCTCGTGGCCATCTACTGGCTGCAGCATGAACACAGAACTGGTGTGGCTGTTGGGATGAACAGGGTGCCAAAAGAGAAGGCAAAGAGCCCGTAATCAGCTATCCAGGGGCTGATTCAAGTCTCAATGCAACACAAAGGCCACGTCAGACAACTTTTGGCGGCCCCGCGCCGCTCAAACCGGCGTTGCCCAGAGCTTCCCTAGTGTCAGGCTGCGTTGATGGAAATGGAGCCAGGTATTGGAGGCTGGATGAAGGATCTTTGTGGGCTATTGAAAAAATAAAACGCCCCTGACGCTACAGGGGCTCTTGTCATCTTTATACCACGTCTTCTAATGACAGACAGATTTCATGGCCCAGGTCGCGAGAAAGTTTCCGCCTCTATGAACGTAATTGTAGGTCTCATTACATTCACCACCAGCCACACCTTCCAACTCCTCTTCTGAAATCTCTGCCTCAGCTCTCTTCAGCTCTTCAACAGAAATCCCAAAGCCAGCAGTCTTAGCAATCGCCACCACGGCATCGGCATCACCTGCCGCTTTTAGCTTCTCCTGAAGACCTGCATCAGCCTTGACGGCTTTCAGGAAAGCCTTGAGTTGCTCATCTGACATTGTTTTGAGAGGGAGAAGTGTGAAATTCCATTATAGCTTATCTGTCTTCAGGAAGCGTTGATGACGAAGGCGCCAGAAATTGGCGACTAAATGAAGGGTCTTGGTTGGATATTGAAGAAATAAAAAGCCCCTGAGTTCTGCAGTGATTTGGGGGAAGAAGGTGAAATGCGACCCTCCCGCTAGATTGGTCCTGACGCAGCTCTACCGACCTGATCCACATCAATCCCATAAATCCTTGCGCAGCCCACCCCCCCAGCCACGCCTTCCAATTCTTCATCCGAAAGCTCTGCCTGAGCTTTCATCAGATCATTAGCAGAAATTACAAAGCCCGCAGCTTGAGCAATCGCCACCACGGCATCCGCATCTTTTGCTATCTTTAGCCTTTCTTGAAGACCTGCATCAGCCTTGACGGCTTCTAGGAACGCTATGAGTTGGTCTTCTGACATCGCTTTAAGTGGGTGAGGTGTATTTGCTTCAATTTTCTCGCAACTCCAGTCTGATGTCAGAAGGATTTAATTCGTCCCAGCCATTGGCTGCTGCACTGGATATCTAGTTCCTACCTGAGGATGATAGATCTTATTCTAGTGTGTCTTGAGTTATTTTGTGAGCGCTGAACACCTTATTGGTCCTGTTGAAAGGTAGCTCTGATAGCGATGCTGCCAGGTATAAGATGCTGGTTCATTGGCTTGTACGCATTATTGATGCAATGAAAAGCCCATGCGATTACAGAAAAATCCGGAACAAAAGATTCATGGATTTACCATCTAGAGACACATGATATAGGTGCAAAACAGAGAGGGCATTTTACAGAGTGGGCCCATAGTAGCTCCTCCAGATCTGCCCTGACCCCCAGCCACACCTTCCAGCTCTTCTTCTGAAACCTCTGCCTGAGCCCTCTTCAACTCATCAGCAGAAATCGCAAAGCCCGCTGCCTTAGCAATCGCCACTACGGCATCAACGTCTGTTGCCGCTTTTAGCTTCTCCTGAAGACCCGCATCAGCCTTGACGGCTTCCAAGAATACCTTGAGTTGCTCATCTGACATCGCATTGAGTGGGGGAGGTGTGATGACCTCAATTATCGCTCAACTCCAGCCTGGTGTCATCATGCCACTGGGGCTCAAGGATGCTGAAGCGATTAGTTGAGACAAGAGGTGCTAAAAGAAGCAAGAGAAAAGGTGTCTCACCAGAACAGCAACAACTGCCTTGTGCATTTGATTGTCGCCTCAATCAAATCCCTGACGACTGGCACCAGATTGCGTTGAAGTTTCGCAGGGCGAATGGCATCCGTGATGGTGATAGGGAGCGAAGTATGTGGTAGCTGCGTTGAGGAAATAAGGGTAGGAGTAAGGAGAAAAGCTTTGAGGATTGCCTTGGTGTGCCTCGAGTTTTTGTTGCGATGCACTGAGTGTCTTAATGGGACTGTCGTTAGGCAGCAGTGATGGCAATGGTGCCAGGTATTGGAGAGTAAATAAGGTTTTTCTGCGGGATATTTAAGAAACAGAAGCCCATGCGTTTGCCGGGACTTTGGGTGTATAGCCTCCCTTTTCTCCCAGTCTATTATACAATCGAATAGTTGTGTTCTTTTCCACAATATATTGGCATGCCCCCAGCTACGCCTTCCAACTCCTCGTCCGACAAGTCCGACTGAGTCTTCTGAAGCTCCTCAGCAGAAATCACAAAACCTGCTGACTTGGCAATCGCCACCACCGCGTCCGCATCTGCAGCAGCCTTCAGCTTCTCCTGAAGCCCTGCATCAGCCTTGACGGCTTCCAGGAAATCCTTGAGTAGCTCTTCTGACATTGTTGTGAGGGAGCGAGGTGTGGTGACCTCCATCATCGCCCAAGCTCTGTCAGGTGTCAGCAGGATTGCATAAGACCCAGCCAAAAGCAGCCACTCCCATAGCCACCACGACCTCCCAGCCTCCCCCAATCTTTCTTCTCTCACCCCGCGGAGCTGGTGGCTGCTGAACTGCTCGGCTGCTTGTTGGTGAAACGCCAATTGGACGGCAGCTTGCTAAGGAACGTGGTGGTGGAAACGGAGGCTTTAATCACGATCTGCGATTCAATCCAATAGCTTGCTAAGTACTCAATCATCTTTGCATATAATCGAGACATCTACTGTGCGAAGGTAATTCATCACCTCGTTTCCAGGCGAGCCCACATGAGAAGCGCCAAGTAATTCCATGTTACGGATCTGTTATTTCACGTTCCTGGGTAGTATGCCATTCATGCCCCCAGCTACGCCTTCCAACTCCTCATCTGAAAGCTGTGCTTGAGCCTTCTTCAGCTCCTCAGCGGAAATCACAAAGCCTGCAGCCTTGGCAATCGCCACAACGGCATCAGCATCTTCAGCCATCTTGAGCTTATCCTGGAGACAAGCATCAGCCTTGACAGACACCATAAAGGCCTTGAGTTGCTCTTCTGACATCGATGCGTCTGAGAGGGACATCATTGATGCCATCATGACACATTTTCAGCCTCGCGTCAGATTCAACAATCGCGTCAGATGCATCCATCCCTTCCGTTGATCATCGCCCTGTGGCTAGCGCCACCGGCCACACCCTCGAGCTCTGAGTCTGAAAGGCCCTCCGGGAATAGATAAGATTCTATGATTGCATCAGCAGAAATCAAAAAGCCAGCTGCATGAGCTATCGCAACCACAGCATCAGAATCGGTTGCTGCATTGATTTTCTCCTGAAGGCCGGCATCAGACTTGATAGCAGCCAAGAAAGCGTTGAGTTGCTGCTCTGACATATGGCAGGTGGATAACAGAAATCAAACCTAGAGGAGCACGTCTATGCTTGCAAGAGAGATGCGATGAGGCATCATCATCTAGCTCAGAGGCATCCATTGGGCACAACCTGCCGATTGGTATGCACAGGGGTTCCAGGAGGGAACCAAGTGCCACCAACAACTTGCTCTAAATCGGCTTCAGACAACGTATTCCATGCCTGCTGCAAAGCGTCGACTGAGAGAAAGAAACCCCTATCTCGTGCCAAGTCACCCAGCTCCTGGAACGATTGGAGACGACTCACCTGTTGACGCAAGTCAGCGTCCGATTGGATCACCTTCAAAAAGTTCTGCAGATCGGTGTTGCCGCTGTTCATCTCAGCAATCTGGTCTTACTAAATTTTAACAGCCTGGACCATCATCAGGCTACACGTGGCTGAATGACCTGGAGCCGTTGGCGTAGTGGAGAAGCTACGGCAGCAGGAATTTCAGTGATGGCATTCTAGAAAAGCCATAACAATCTTCATGGTTTCAAGAGGGATCACAACGTACTTACGGCCAAGACCTAGAAATGCGACCCTTGAAGTCGGGTCGATCGGCTCTCTCTAAAGGGTGTTGTCGGGTCACATTATTTGGCAATCAATCGGCGAGGGCTCGCATGTAGGATCGAGAGAAATATCTCTGTCTATGGAAAGCGAGCCACAGATCCAGCCGCATGCGAAGCGCCGTTGGGGTGCATTAATCGAATTGTTTCTAGCAATCGCAGCGGAGCAGATCGGCACCTCAGCGATGAAGGCATCGAATGGCTTCACGCAATTGCCACTCACCGTGTTGGCTCTTGCAGGCTACGCCCTGTCCATGCTGTGGTTCGGGAGAAGCATGCGTGTGCTGCCCATGGGATTCGCCTATGCCCTTTGGGTTGGTATCGGCATGGTGGTAGCAAGTATTTCGGGGATTGTTCTTTTTTCAGAGGTCTTAACACCTTCTGTGGTCATTGGCTTGATATTCGTTTTTGCAGGAATTCTTGTTTTAAACTCAAGCCAACAGGAGGCCGTCTGATGTTAATTGGCTACGCCGTTCTGATTGCCGCCATTCTTTTTGAGAATCTTGGCACGGCCGCATTAAAGGGTTCCAATGGATTCAAGAGACCAGTGCTGGGTTCAGTTGCGGTCTTGGGATACATCCTGTCGTTCGCTTTTATGGGGCAGGCCTTGGCAAGGCTACCCCTTGCCATTGCCTATTCCATTTGGTCTGGCCTCGGCATGTCTGTTGTGACCCTGACGGGAATTCTCGTTTACAAAGAGAAATTTGGATGGAAAGTTGCTCTTGGCTTGCTTCTCATCTTTTCGGGTGTCGTGATCTCAAACTATCCGGGCTTGGTGGAGTCAATGCCAGGAGTCGCCAGGTGATTTGGGGTTGTTCAGCTCAGGGATGAGTTGTCTGAGCATGTCGTGGTGTTCTCGCAACGCTTTTTCAGAATCCCCGAGCAGCCCATGATCCCAGTATTTTGAGGCAGTAGCTTGATAGTGAAGCTCGCAGACATGTTTGTCCTCCAACATCACCTCCGCGTCAATGGCTGTGGATGTTTTTCTAGCGAATGTCATGCTCTCGCTTTCTCCGTCGTACTTGTAAGTCGCTCCCGTCATCACCGAGGTCTGCACGTCGAGCGGAATGGAGCGGTAGAAGCCTGCTGATTCGGGATAAAAGACGAGGACTGAAACTGGAAATAGCCCAATGTAAAGCCAGGCTTGTGGAATGGAACGGAAGGGGTCCGGATGTTGTTCCACCAGCTCTCGATAGCGCTGATTCAACTCTCGCCTCGATGGGTTCTCGTTGAAGGGACCTCGGATTCGATGCGTTCCATTAATCCATGGGCCTTCCTCGTAGCGGCGTCCATAGAGATCAGTGAGGCCAGGATGGGCAGTGGGGCAGTGGTAGCACTCGTTGTCCACATCCACCATTGCTTTCCAGTTCACCGGTGTGATCGGGCTGGTGTAGAGGCCATCCGTTGGTTCGAGTGATTCCAGCGGGTAAACACTGAGCTCGTCCTCATGACGCGCCATCATTTCAGCGATCGAGCTCTGCGGGCCAGGTTCAAAGCGCAGAAAGAGGAAGCCTCGCCAAATCTCCAACTCCAAGGGCTTCAGCGCCCAGGTGTTGCTGTCCAGGTCAGGGAATTTTTCTGGCTGGGAGACTTTCTTAAGATCTCCTTCCAATGTGTAAACCCAGGCATGGAATGGACACATGATGGCGCCACGACAATGCCCCTGATCCCCTTCCACCAGCCTTGAGCCGCGATGCCGGCAGGTGTTGTGAAATGAGCGAATCACGCCGTCCTGCCCCCGCATCACCAGGGCTCGTTCACCCAACAGGTCAAAGCTGAGCCAGTCTCCAGGCTGCTTGAGATCGTTGACGTGACCGACGACATGCCAATGATTAAGAAAAACCTTCTCTTTCTCCGCGTCCAGTAGCGATGCGCTTCGGTAGCTCCAGGCCGGGAGTCCGTCGCGATTCCAGGTGTTTGCTGATGTCATGGTTCGATTCGACTCAACTCTTGGTAGCAAGCGCGGAGCGGATTGACCTGATCAGAGGCGCGGGCCCGGTCTCCCAGCTGCTTCAACTGCAGCCGTTGCTGGGTTGTGGTCATGATCACCTCACAGCGCACGCCTCAAAAGCTAACCCTTAGTCAACTCATTGGATTAGTCACACTGGTGGGTACGCAACCCCCTTGTTCAGACCAGCCAAGCTGGGCGGCAACGTGCCATAGAGATATTGATTAATCGCTGGGGTGATTGACAGAGCCATCGCAACGGGACAAGACGGTTAATAGCTTCAGCATTCTATCTGCTGGCACAGGTACCGTATCAATGGGTCGAGTGGCTAAGGGGACTGGCTTGCCGTTGCTTGCCATCCTCACTTCGGTGCTTTATAACCACTATAGAAGATTGGATGTCTCTCCCTACTTCATAACGCAGTTGTAAGCCAAAGAGGGAAGATAGAGCCACACACTATAGAAACTCACCATGCCCACCTCGAATACCTGGATGCGTTGACGCACAAAATCTGCGTCTAAGTAGCGGGCAAAGAAGGGATTGCTCTTAAGCGAGTTCAAATTGTGCTGGGATCTGAGTTGGGTGGCTCTTATTTGACAGCTCATATAAAAATATATTAGCCAACATTGCCTCCGGAATTGGTTATCGCCTCCCCTTAGCGACCCGCAGATGACATACCGAAGAAGTAACTAATGAAACTAAATACGCAGGAAAGCAAGAAACATTGCACCAGAGTCTAAAATCAGATACCTCAACAACTATGTCCTGTTTGTCTACAATTTGCGTAGTACTGATTGGTAATACCAAATAAGACCTTTTTCCAATCCCATCCTCCACCAGCCACTCCTTCTAACTCCTCCTCTGAAACCTCCAGAGAGCTTTTAAGCCCCTCAACAGAAATTACAAAGCCCGCAGCCTTGGCAATCGCCACCACGGCATCAGCATCCGCAGCCGTCTTTAACTTCTCCTGAAGTGCCGCATCAGCCTTGACGACACCCAGGAAGGCTTTGAGTTGCTCTTCTGACATCGCTTTGAGAGGGTGAGGAATGGTTAATTTTATTATAACCCATCCTCAGCCTCGTGTCAGCAAGCATTCGGCAACGCAAGCAGCAAGGTTCGCTTCGGCGCAATGGTGTCTGGTATTGGAGGTCGTCTTTAGTACTTCGAGGGTGGTTGAAGAAACAATAAAACCCTCTGCAAGCGCAGGAGTTTGTGCAGGCCTATGTCAATGACTACAAGGTTGTCCATTTCCTTGGCCGGGGTGAAACACACTGTAAATGTAATCGGCCATCCCAGTCATGAAAGCATTGCAACCACCAGCCACGCCTTCCAGCTCCTCCTCTGTAACCCCTGCCTGAGGCTTCTTCAGATCTTCAGCAGTAAACACAAAGCCCGCAGCCATCGCAATCGCCACCACAGCATCAGCATCAGCATCAGTAGCCGTCTTCAGCTTCTCCTGAAGACCTGCATCAGCCTTGACCGCTTCCAGGAAGGCTTTGAGTTGCTCTTCTGACATTGCTTTGAGTGGGCGAAGTGTAATGAGTTCCAGTATCGCCCACTTCAGCCTGATGTCAGCAGGATGGCGTGACAACCAGGCAACAGCAGCCACTCCCATAGCCACCACGACCATCCAAGACCTCCCCTCCCTCCCCCAAGCCTTCTTCTCTCGCCCCGCCCAGTTGGTCGCCCCCGACCTCATCGGCTGCCTGCTGGTGAAACGCCAAGAGAGTGGCGAGCTGCTCTGGGGCGTGATTGTGGAAACGGAGGCGTATTCCCATCAATCAAATCCCTGACGAGTGGCATCAGGTTGCGGTGAGATTTAGAAGAGCCAATGGCATCCGTGATAGCGATAGGGAGCGAAGTTATTGGTGAATGCGTTGAGGGAATAAGGATAGAAGTAGGGAGAAGAAATATTGAAGATGGTTTTGGTGTGCTCTGGATTTTCGGTTTTGCGCTCAGCGCCTCGTTGGGTCTGTTGTCAGGCTGCGTTGATGGCAATGGTGCCAGGTATTGGAGACTGATTTGCTGGTTTATTGGTGTGTCTGAAGAAATAAAAAGCCCCTGCGACTGCAGGGGCTTTAGAGGATTAGGATCGGATCCTATAGCTCAATCTATTCGCCTGCCTCCTTTAGAACAGGCCAGCCAATCGAAGGCACCACCACCAGCCACGCCTTCCAGCTCCTCATCGGAAATCTCTGCCTGAGCTCTCTTCAAATCTTCAGCAGAAATCACAAAGCCCGCAGCCTTGGCAATCACCACCACAGCATCCACATTTTCTGCTGCCTTCAGCTTTTCTTGAAGACCCGCATCAGCCTTGACGGCTTCCAGGAAAGCCTTGAGTTGCTCTTCTGACATCGCGTTGAGTGGGCGAGGTGTGTCTGGCTTCAGTATCGCCCAGTCTCAGCTTGGTGACAGCAGGATGGCATAAGACGTAGGCACGAGTAGCCACTCCCATAGCCACCCAGCCCATCGCCAAGGATTTCCCCGCTCTCCCCCGCAGCTTCTTCTGCCGCCCCGCCGAGCAGGTCGCCCCCGACCTGATTGGCTGCAGGTTGGTGAAACGCCAAGCCGATGGCGAGCTGCTCTGGGGTGTGATTGTGGAAACGGAGGCGTATTCCCAAGACGACCCCGCCTGCCACGGCTATCGCCGCCGCTCCCCCAGCAACGAAACGCTCTTCGGTGAGCCAGGGCGTTTCTATGTGTATGTGAGCTATGGCATCCACCACTGCGTGAAATGAGTGCTTGATCGCCAAGCACCCGTCAGATCTCATTGGATTGGCCGATCCAACCGCTGCTGGCACAACCATCTCAGGCGATCCATCGCCTGTTCACGCAGAAGCAGCTCTGGTCGATGGTCCAGGTGGTGCTCAAGCTCGCATGCGCGCAGCATCACCAAATCCAGTGCGAGGCGTGCATCTGTTTCCGATAACGCGTTGGTGTAGGTCGTCCAACGCCCTGATGCCGATTCAGTAGCCAGACAGCGGCCAAACAACTCCGCATGAAACCGACCCAGTGCTGCCACCATGCCCATGCAGTCGGCGATCAGTTCATCCAACAGGTTGATGCGCATCTGACTCAGCAGGCGTTTGGTGGCCAGATGGGTGAGCTCATGCTCCAGGCGCAGGTTGGATGAGGCCTGCAACCATTCGGCCTCTGTGAGATCTCCAGGCACATCGCTAGCCTGCACCGAGCCATAGGGCGCATCATGCAGAACGATCAGCCGCGCTCTGCTCTGGCGGCCGAACGCTCGAATCAAGCCCCAGTGAATCAGGCCACTCACTGCCTGAGCATGCACGCCATCAACCAGCTTCGCGGGTTCGCCGCGATGAGCCAGGGCACGCACCAACAGCACAAAATCAGCCCAACTGGGCGTCTGCACTACAGGCATGGCGCCGCAAGGATGCGGTGCGATCCAGAAACGCAACGCCTCTGGATCGTGCCAGTGGGGAGGTGCATCAACGCCTGCGATCAAAGCCTGATCCACGCTCTCCCCACGGAGCACCAAAGCCTTGTAGAGATCGCTAGAGCTGATGCCACTCTGTTGCGGCAAAAGCAACTGAGGCAGCCCGCTTTGCAGAAGCTCCAACACGCTCTGGCCCTGCAACACGCCATCCAAAGCATCAGCGGTGAGGTTGCTCCACCACGCCAACTCCGGGGGCTGAGCCAACGGAAACGCCGGCCAGGCTTTTGTTGCATCAGGAAATCCTTCGCAATAGCTGGCAAGCGTGGAATGGATCATCCCAACCAGGATTCTCAGCTCGCGGTGGAGTGATCGAGAGCGACTACAGCGTGAAGTTGACCATTCAGATCACCCATGAAGCGGAAGAGAACAAGGGCAGGCGCGAAAAGAAAATTAGAGAATAGGGCTCGTGAGCTTGCGAAATACTTGATCAATATCGTATCGCCTGCAAGGAAGCAAAACTCAAAGCCATCCTTCTACGTCCCGAACCCTTTATTTCAAATATAAATGCGCCGAGAGAATCAATGAATAATGGTCTCTGTTCCGGGCTCGCCAATGACGCAAGGGTTCTTCGTCATATCGCACATAAAAGTTGGGCCAAATGGATCGCCGCCGCCTGCAACACTCTCGAGTTCTTTATCGGTCAGCCCACGAGAGACGTTCAGCAATTCAGAGGGCTCAATTGAAAATCCCGCCGCCTTGGCGATCGACACAGCTTCCTCAGCCGTCTTGGCCTGCGAAATTCGCTCTCGAAGGCCTGCATCGTCACGACAGGCATTAAGGAAGGATTTGAGTTGATACTCGGTCATTGAAAATATAGAGCTACCATTCTTTTTAAGCTGTCTACTAAGGATTGTCAACAGTCGGTCTCAACAATCGGGGTAGGATTGACCACTCAACAGGAATAACTCGGCTTCATGGCCTGGACCCAACAGTGGCTTGAGCTCATCGCTCCAGACGAGCCCCACAAGCTCGAGCGACGCCTCGCCTGGGACCAGTGGGCTAACAGCAACGCCTTTGCGGAGTGGCTCTCGGCTCCACCGCAGATCGAAACCAACCAATCCAAAGCCTGGCAAGAGGCCCTGACCCATTGCCAGGGATGGCTTCAATGCGCCTGGGATCAGCCCCTCCAGCCGGTGCAGGCCAGCGAACAGCGGCCCTTTGTCGACCTTTGGCTGCCAGTTCGGGATGGCGCCGCAGCAGAGCTGCGTGCAGCGCTTGAGCGCAGCGCTGGGCTTGATCGCATCGGCCCCAACGTGGTCGATCAACTGGCCGACTCCCTGCTGAATCGGCTCTGCGCCATCGGCGAGCAGGTGCTCTGGGATCAGTTCAACACGGGCCGCACTCCTGGAGCGATGCTGCTCGCCCATCTGGGGTCTGCAGGTGATGGAGAAGGGCCGCCGGTGCGAGAGCTCTACACCCGCTTCATCACAACGCACCGGCGCGATGGCTTGCAGAGCCTGCTCACCACCTTCCCCGTGTTGGGGCGCTTCATCGGCACGGTGGTGGCCCTCTGGCATCAGGGCAGCCTGGAGATGCTGGAGAGGATCCAACAGGATCGCTCCATCCTGGCCGAGCATTGTTCGATCCCTCGCGATTGGTGCCTGCAGGCGGTGCAGCAGGGCCTCAGTGATCCCCACCGCGGTGGTCGCGCTGTGGCCATCCTCAGCTTCACATCACCGGATCGCAGCAACAGCCATCGGTTGGTCTACAAACCCAAAGACATGGGAGTGGATGCGGCTTACCAGGCCCTGATTAAGGACCTCAATGCCAACTCCGAGCTGCCTCCCCTGCGCAGCCTCGTGGTGCAGACCTGCGATGGCTATGGCTACATGGAGTATGTGTCCCACACCCTCTGCACCAACGCTGAGGAGCTGGAGCGCTTCTACCGCAACGCCGGCCGACTCACCGCCCTGCTGCACCTGCTCGGCTGTACCGATTGTCACCATGAAAATCTGATCGCCAGCGGTGATCAGTTGGTGTTGATCGACACGGAGACCCTGCTGGAAGCTGACCTTCCCGATCACATCCAGGCGGCTGCTGAGGCAGCAGAACACCAGGAGCCCTCAGGCCTGCAGCAGCGCTTTCGGGGCTCCGTGCTCAGATCCGGTCTGCTGCCCCAGTGGTTGTTCATGGGCCAGGCCAAACAGGCCATCGACATCAGTGCCCTTGGCATCGCACCTCCCGCCAAAGAGGAGATCACGATGGCCGGCTGGCTTGGGATCAACAGCGACGGCATGATGCCCGGCCGGATCAACCGAGCGGCCGAATGCCCCACCAGCCTGCCGGTGGGCTTTGGCCACAGCAATCCGTTGTCCGACCATCTGGAGCCGTTCTGCGCCGGTTTTCGGCTCCAGGCTCAAGAGTTGCTGCAGCTGCGCGAGCGTTGGTTGAGCCCAGACAGTCCGCTGGATCGTTTTGAGGGCCTGCCGCGCCGGATCGTGTTGCGGGCCACGCGGGTGTATTTCGCCCTGCAGCGGCAACAACTCGAAGCCTCAGCCTTACGGACAGAAGAGGCCCAGGCCCTGCGCCTCGAGCAACTGGGCCGCAGCTTTCTTTTAGCCGAGAGCAAACCGCTGCACTGGCCAGTGTTTGCCGCCGAGCGCGAGCAAATGCAACGGCTGGATATTCCATTCTTCACGCATCCGATCGATCGCGATGGCCTGGAACTCGACGAGAAAGGCTCGCTGCTGCCGGGGTTCATCGAAACCAGTGGCCTGGCCTCCGCACGCAAGCGGCTCAGGGCCTTCAATGCAGCCGAAATCGACTTTCAGGAGCGCTTGATTCGTGGTGCCGTGCAGGCCCGCATTCTCAAGCAACGGCAACAGGTCAGTCCATCGGAAGGCATCAATCAACAAGAAGCCCCCCCCCATCCGGCTCCTGCGATCACAGCGGTTGAGGCTGCCACCACCATCGCCCAGACGCTCCTAGATCTTGCGATCCGAGATCCACAGGGGCAGATCGAGTGGTTGGGAATGGATCTCGGTGCCGATGGTGAGAGTTTTTCGTTTGGGCCGGTCGGTCTCTCGCTCTACGGCGGTTCGATCGGCATCGCTTGCCTGTTGAAGCGGCTCCAAGCCCTCGGCACCGCGCCAGCCAAAGTGGAGGCGATCCAAGCGGCGATCCTCAAACCACTGCATGACCTTGTGGGTCAAGCCCATGGCGATGGGCTGAGGCGCTGGTGGCGCGACCAACCCCTGGGCCTGAGTGGCTGCGGCGGCATTCTTCTGGCACTACTCGAGATCGGGGAAACCGAGTTGGCCGCCCAACTCCTGAAAGGAGCCCAGCCCCGCTTCATCGAGGCCGATCAGCAATGGGATGTGATCGGCGGCTGCGCAGGTCTGATCGGACCCTTACTGCAGCTCCGATCCACAGCATCGATTGAACTGGCTGTTTTGGCTGGCGATCGGTTATTGCAAGCCCAGGATGCCAATGGCAGCTGGCGACTGTCGACGCGCCACTCCGGACTGCTGGGGTTCTCCCACGGCACTGCGGGCTATTCCGCCGCCCTGGCGCGGCTCCATCAGGCCACAGACGAGGAGCGCTTTCTAAGGGCAGCACGCCAAGCCGTATCCCATGAGCGAGGCCATTTCCACGCCGATGTCGGCAACTGGCCCGATTTTCGCGGCCAACAGACATCTGCGGAAGGACCCTCTTACATGGTGAGCTGGTGCCATGGCGCACCCGGCATTGCTCTCGGCCGCGCCTGTCTCTGGGGCACCGAACTCTGGGATGACCAGTGCGCTGAGGAACTCAGCATCGCTCTTGAAACCACAGCATCGATCAAGCAAATTAGGATGGACCATCTCTGTTGCGGCTCCCTCGGCTTGATGGTGCTGCTGCGCGATCTGGCCCAAGGGCCCTGGCCGCTGAGCGAACGCGTCCAACAGCTGGCGTTGGCCCAAGCCAGGCAGATCCAGGAGCAGGCGCTGGATCGATGCCAAGGCACGGAACCACAGCTGCGCTGCTTTGGCACCCAGGAAGGCAACCTGGTCTTGCCAGGCTTCTTCACAGGATTGAGCGGGATGGCCTTGGCGTTGCTGGATGATCGCGACTCACAATGTGCAATTAACACACTCTTGAGCGCCGGCCTACTGAAAAAGTAAAGTCAATGACTGGCCAACATGCGCTGAAGGTAACCATGGTTCTTTAGTTCATCCCACTGGCCTGATTCCGCAGGGCAGCCGCGCTCGAGGATCACAATCTGATCCGCCTGTTGAATAGTCGCCAGTCGATGAGCGATGGAAATCCGCGTAATGCCAAGGGCGTTGATCGTTTCAGTGATCGCCAGCTGAGATCGATTATCAAGGGCGCTGGTGGCTTCATCCATGATCAACACCTTCGGTTGGGTGATCAGAGCACGGGCGATCGCAATGCGCTGCACCTGGCCACCCGACACGTTGCCGCCGGAATCGCTGAGCAGGGTCTCCAACTGCATGGGCATCGCACGCACTTCGTCGGCCACTGCAGCCCTTTCAAGGGCTTCCCAGACCTCCTGCTCAGTGCGTTGCACGCCACCGCAGATCACATCGTAAATCGAGCCAGCATTCAGGCGTGCGGTCTGCATCACCACACCAAGCTGACGGCGATAGGCGCGAATCGCCAGCTGACTCAGGGGAATACCATCTACCAATAATTCACCTCCCATCGGTGTGATGAAGCCCAGCAACATTCGCACCAGTGTGGTTTTACCGCACCCACTCGGGCCGGTGATCGCCGTGTGTTGACCCGCCGGGATCGAGAACGACAAATTCTGAAAAAGAGATTCACTGCTGCCCGGAAACTCATAGGCAATGCGGCGCAAACGAAACTCACCCTTCAATTGATGGTGCACCGCATCGGCTTGATAGCCAGGCTCCACGTCGGCGTACATCACCGGTTCAGCCCGCTGCCACAGCACAGCAGCGCGCCCAGCAACGTTGGCAATGAGGTTGACCGCACCGGTCACCGAACCATTGAAGCTACCGAAGGCAGCATTGAAGGAAATAAAAGCCACCACCGTTTGATTTAATTCAAAGCTGGTCGGGCTGTTGAGAACCCGATAAGCCACTACAGCAAACAAAAACAAGCTGGCCAGAGGCGAGACAAGCGTGCCGTATTGCTCAATCGCATCGCTATACACGCTGCTGCGTAATTGCAGGAGGGCATAGCGATTCACCTCACGCAACCATCGCAACAGCACAAACGGTTCCGCACCGGCACTGCGTATCTGGGGCATGCCCATCACGGCTTGGAGAGAAAAATTGGTGATTTCTGCTCCACTCTCGAGCAAGGGCATCTGCAGCTGAATCGAGCGCCAGGTGATCCAAAGCAGGCAGATCACGGCCACCAACGTGAAGGCACTGGCCCAGAGGGCCAGATGACTGTCGTAGACGAACATCAACACGAAATAGCTGACCGCGAACAAGCTCGACAGCAACGTGGAGAGCACACCATTACCCATCAACTGGCGCAACTGGCTGATGGAGCTGACGCGAGAAGCAAGATCACCAGTGGTATAGCGGCTGACAAAACTCATCGGAAGGCGCATCACCCGATCCCAAACGGCCGATTGCAAGCGGAGATCGGCCACACTCTCCAGCCGCAGCATCATCAAATTCTGGAGATATTGGGTGGCGACCGAACCGATCACGATCAACACCACCACGGCGAGCCCCTGAAAAAGCAACTCCTGATCGTTTTGCGGCAGGATGCGACTCACAAGAAGATTGGTCAGCATCGGGATCGACAGATTGAATCCCATCACCACAGCTGACGTGATGATCAACGCCAGCAAGGCTGCGAATTCCGTGCCGAAAGCAAAGCGCAACACCGCCAGGGGACCAGGGACACGCTCCGGTAAGGAAAGGTAAATTTCAAAGCCCGTATCTTCAAACGCCGTGGCATCCGTAGCGGGCTGGTGCGTTTGTTTGACGGGGTCGTAAAGCCAATTAGTGCGACCGCGCCGATAAAGAGCACAAGGGGTGGTGCCCCCTTGGGGAATCACGACCATCAAGGGAACCTCATCACCTTGTGGATGACGAGGCACCTCGACGCGGCGATGATGAATGTCGTTGTGATTTAACAGCGCCTCAATCGAAGCACCCGGCAGTGGCTCCAAAGGCTGATGCCGACGGCCGAGCTCGGCGAGGCAGAAACCCAACAGACGCAGGGAAGCGTCTTGATCATCGTTGGGAGCTTCCTCAAACAACAGAGCCGATTCCAGCGACTGCGCAGCCAGCAAGGCCTGCTCAGCAGCAGGTTGTGGATGTTGACGGTCCATCACGCCACCCCCTGGCCGGCATGCTCTGAATCGACGAGCGCACGAAAAGCGCCGTTTTGATCGAGCAGCTCCTGCGGAGAGCCAAGTTCCACAACAGCGCCCTGAGCCATCACCAACACCTGATCACTGCGCAAGGCGGCATCAAGACGATGCGCCACACTCACCACCGTGAGTCGCCTGGCCTTGAGGGCATCCAAGACGCGCATCTGCGTGGCATTATCGAGCGCACTGGTGGCCTCATCGAGCAGCAAAATGGAGGGTCTGCGCAGAAGTGCTCGACAGAGTTCCATGCGTTGACGTTCGCCACCGCTGAGGTCACTGCCATTGTCTTTGAGATGACGGGCAAAGGCCTCTGGGTGGCTGGTAATGGTATTAAGAATTTGAGCATCGCTGGCCGCCTCCTCAAGATCCTGCAGGAGATAACCAGAGCGCCACAGGGTGATATTGTCGTGAATCGAGGCGTTGAACATGAACACCTGCTGGGGCACATAGGCCAAGCTGTCGCGCATCAACCGATCACCGTGATGCTCCCAGGACTCACCATCAAAGAGCAAACGGCCACCGCTGGGTTGGTACAAACCGGCGAGAACGCGAATCAAGGTGGTTTTACCCGATCCACTACCACCCACGATCGCCAACTGCGATCCTGCCGGAATCGAAAGACTGAGATTACTGATGAAGGGGGGTGAAACAGGATTGAAGCTATAACTGAGGTTCTCAAGGTCTAAACGCCCTTGAAGGCGATCCTGCCGATCCTCGTGCGGCGGAGAAGAGTGTGCTGGCAGGGCAAAACTGCGCACCAAAGGATCATCATTGCTGCGCTTGAGGTCGTCTAGGCGGCCAAGGCTGCCGATCAACTGTTGAAGCGTGGCATTCAGTTGGGGCAACGACGAGATCGGAGCGGTGAGTTGTCCTTGCAGAAACTGAAACGCCACCAGGGTTCCCAGCGACATCTTGCCAGCAATAATCAGCAGACCTCCAGCTGTGATGATCAGGGCACTAAGAAGGAAGGTGCTGCCGCTCGCCGTGATAGTGGCCAAGGCCATCTGGGCGCCGAGCTGTTGATTCTGGGTCACCACATTGCCAAAACTTCCTTGCCACTGGCTGAGGAAGTCAAATTCCAGACCAGACGCCTTCAAGGTTTCAATGTTGTTGATCCCCTGCAGGCCCTTGCCCTGAGCCTTACCCTGTTCGATCGCCAGACGCCGATTGGAGTCATAGCGCTGATCGGTGAGCCACCAATTCAAAACCAGATTGCCGAGCATTACCACCAAAACCAGGAGCGCCAGCCAGGGAGAGATCACCAAAGCAAAAATCAAAACAAAGAGGCCAATCCAGAGCGACAGCCCGAAGCGGAGCATCTGCCCCACCACCACCTGGGTGGTTTCCATCCCCAACAGCATCCGGCTGGCAATTTCCCCCTGAAAACGCGCCTGATAGAAGGCAAACGTCACCTGAAACAACTTACGGAAAAGATCCGCAGTGAGTCGTTTGGAGAGCAACAGCTCCATACGCCGCAACACCAGAAACTGGCCAGCCAACAGCGCCAACCAGGCCAGCAGGGTGATCAGCAACAACCAGATCAACGGGATCCCGAAATAGAAGCGCTGATTCTGAAGAAAACTGTCAATAAACGTAGAGGTAAAGCCAGCCACGAGAAGAGTGAGCACGGCTTGGGCGCTGCTCACCAGTAGCAACACGGCAATCGAATGGCGATAAGGAGCCAGGGTGGCTGGCAGGCTCAGCAAAGGCGAGCGCTCACGCCCGCCGGTTTGAAACTCAGGGCCCGGCTCGAATTCGAGCACAATGCCGGTGAAATTATCGAGGAATTCCTCCATCTCCACCCGCACACGCCCCTGGGCAGGATCACTCAAAAAGGCATGGCTGGCATCAAACCCTTCCACAACAAGGAAATGATTGAACCCCCAGAACACAACGCAAGGAAATTGGCCCTCGCGCCTGAGCTGCTCACCGGAGCAGCGATAGGCGCGAGCCTTGAGTCCGTATTGGCGGCCTGCCACGAGCACCTGTTTCGCGTTTGATCCATCCCGATTCACACCGCAGGCCAAACGCAGCTCACCCAGCTCCACCACTCGGCCGAAGTAGGCGAGGATGGTGCCAAGCGATGCAGCGCCGCATTCAGCAGCTTCGTATTGAAGTCGGGTGCGAGCCTTCACCCGATGACGCTGCAGGCGTTTCATGGCTGCCGTTGTGGTTGGGAAGCCGCGGCTGCCGAGGCTGGTGACTCCGGTGGCGACCAGCCAAAGAAGCGACGCAACGCTGGCAGGACCAGCTCAATCGGAGCCACCCGGCGTGTGGTGACTTCCACGTCCAACCGGTCGCCTGGTGTAGGCGGGAAAGGAAGATCCCCCCGGGAACTCCAGAGGTAACCACCTGTGTTGCGGCCGGTTGAAGTCTTGGCACGCTTGAGTGCCAACACCGCCAAGGTGGGGGCTGGCTCCTTCTGCATGATCACATCAGCGAGAGAGCGCACACCCACCCTGGCCTGCACGTCCTCGCGGCCACTCGGGAGCTTGCCCATGGAGACAACCTCAGCCTGAATTCCACCCACCTCCGATCGTTTATACCCTGATGGTGTTGCCAAGGCACGCATCCCGGGAAACACCTGGGCCATTTCCTTGCTGCTGAGGAACAATGGCACTGCCACAGGATCGTTGAGATCGTCATCACTCAGTTCGAGCAGCACCTGCCCCTGGGTGACCGACTCACCATCGTTGGGGATCACCTGAGAGAGATAGACATCGCGTGTGGCGAACAAAAGCTCTTCGTTGATCAACTTGGCAAGCTCATTACGGAGCTGCTGATAAGCCTGATTACTTTGATTTTGGATCCGAATCAGTTCATTACGATTGCCAAGAATCTGTGATCGGATATTATCCACCTGGGCCTGCTCCTGGAGGATCGACTCGCGACTGACGAAACCACGACCTTCCAACGCCATCATCTTTTGGAGATACGACAAACGACTCGAGAGCTCGCCCGAGAGGATGGCCTGCTTCGACTCGATATTGTCGGATTGGGCACGGGAATCGGCGAGGGTACGATTCAGATCCGTGAGTGCACTCTGCAAGCGCTCCTGCTGCGCTGACGATTGCACCCAAAGCAGCAACGTGCCAGCAGGAATTTGTTGCCCCTTGTAAGTTCGGTTCAGGCTCTCCGCAAACTTGGTTGATGTTTGATCATCTGCACGCGGCTTCGCCTGCCTGTCATAGAGGGAAGCGGTCTGACGCACCATCGTTCGGGCCAAGGCGGCCATCTGTTGGTTGTCAAACTGCTCCGGATCATTGCGAAACTTGAGAGCTGTGCTGTGCCAAGCCTGAACTGGTTCATCGAAGAACCAATGCACCGTGCCATTGGTGCCACTCAAACTGCTATTGATCGTGCTCACAGGCAACAAAACGCCGGTTCCCTGCACAGTGATCGGAATCCTTGCCAAAGTGGCCCAAAGCGCACCGGAGGCTGCAATCAAGACACCTAACACCAGGGTGAGTCGCAAGGGAGGCGTCAAAAGACGCACAGGTCCAGTGCGATCACCGACACGGTGACGCTTGCGTAAGGCCCGATCATTGAATAACTGGGTCATGGCTCGAGCCTCGTGAAGGAATCCGGACGAAAAGGCTCAGGAGAATCTCGCATCATTTTGAGACGCTCCTGCACCTCCTGCTGCGAGGCGCCGGGCCAGGTTGCCGAATAGCGATACAACTCAGCAACAGCACTGTTGTAGCTCAGAACCGCTTGCGACAGCTGCTGAGCCGCAGTAGAAAGTTGTTGAATCGTTTGCACCACACTGGTGATATCGCCCACACCCACATCAAACCGAGCTCGAGCCGCCTCCTGGGCCAATTCGGCACTCCGGTACGCCTGGCGAGCGGTCGTGACGGCTACCTGCGAGGTCTGATACTGGCCATAGCTGGAACGGACTTGCTGGGTGACTTGCAGTTCCGTGAGAGCCGCCTGGGCCAATTGTTGCTGAGCCTGGGCCTTGAGCGCCAGCGCATTCGCGGCATTGATCCCACCATCAAACAACAACCAGTTGAAACCAATACCAATCGCGGCGTTCCACTGACGATTGCGGGCATACTGAGAGCCTGGATCATTCGGCACCGGGACATTTTGGTAGCCGTTTTGACCGAGTAGATTCCCCGTAGCGACCAGAGAGAAGACGGGTAAATATTGTCTTAAGGAGGCCACACTGCTCCACTTGGAAGCTTCTGCAGCTGCCAAGCTCGCGAGAATTTCCTCCCTCTGCTGCGTGGCTCTACGAATGGTCTCCTGCAAAGAGACCTGCCAACGCCCCTGTATCTGGGCTTGCTGGTCTGGAATGGCCAATTGATTAGCAGGTAAGGCTAATTGCTGGGCCAAAAGGGCTGCCTGATCAATGTATTCGCGTGTATACAGCACAAGCTGACTGAGCTGGGCATAGAGCTGAGAACGGGTTTGCTCGAGATCGAGCACCGTGACCATACCAATCGACTTTCGCGCCTCGAGAATCTCAAGCTGTTTCTGGTTGATCGCATAGATTTCCTGAAAGCTGTTGATCAACTGCTGATTGCTCTGAATCGCGTAAAAAGACTCCTGGATCTGCAAAACCAGATTGCGCGCACTCACGTCAAAAAGAAACTTTTGCTGCTGAAGAGAATCAGAGGCGGCATTGATATTGGGTTGACGAGTAGGGTCAAGAAAATTCCAATTCACCTGGGCACCAGGCTGCACAACAAACTGCTGTGACTTTGCCGCCATTTTCCGGCTTTGCCCCTGCGCCTGAAGCTCCTGAACTTGTTGCGCTGGCAAGGCGTACTGATCCTGAACAAATGTGCCCCAGTTACTGCCAACAAAAGGAGTTCCATTGGTGAGCTGCAGCGTGGGATACCAGCGCCTTTGCGCCGCAATCAACTGCCACTCAAACTGCTGAATCGTGCTGAACGAACGAGCGAGCTCGGGATTGTTCTGCAATCCCAACCTGATTGCATCAGAGAGACTGACAGGTCTCGAATTAGCCTTGATTTGATCTTGCAGCTGCTTGAGCTTCCCAACAAGCTCAGACGGCGAAACTTTCTGTTGATCAACGAGGGGTGTCGCTTCAGACGCCGTGACTGCGTCTTGAGCGACAAGAGGTATTGAGAAGCATGCGGATTCAACGCCCAAAAGCAAAGCGCAAACAAGTTGTGCCGTGCAGGCCTTCAAAGCCATGGCATCGAAACAAGCCAGCTTAGTGTGATTTCACGCAAGAGTAACGCAGCTTGCGATGCCACCAGCAAATCAGCAGTGGAATCGGCTGGTGAAAGGCCCCCCGGGCAAGTTGCCGGTGCAATTCATCCCCGCAGTGAATGTGCCCCCAGCCACGCCTTCCAGCTCCTCTTCCGAAAGCTCTGCCTGAGCTGTCTTCAACTCCTCAACAGACACCTCATAGCCCGCAGCTCTGGCAATCGCCACCACGGCATCAGCGTCGGTGGCGGCTTTGAGTTGCTCGTGAAGACCTGCATGAGCCTTGAAGGCTTCCAGGAATGCCTTGAGTTGCTCTTCTGACATCCCTTTGAGAGGGCGAGGAGCTCTCTTTAGTATCACCCATCGTGAGCCTCGTTTCAGCAAGGTGGGGGCAAATGCAGGCAATAGCAGACATTTCAACAGCCGCACAAACGATCACAACGGATCGCTCAGCTATCCCACGCAGCTCCATCACCCGCCCGACGAGCCCAGCTGAGCCGGATGAGGTCTCTCATTCACCCTGGTCGGATCTCCAGGATTCACATTAAACATATCAATCATCAGGGAAACACCTTAACCATTAGCTGCAATCTATTTTTTAAATGCAAGCAAAATGCCCATAAGCCTTTTGCGATCACTGCATGCACAACCATCAATGCTTTCATCCATGTAACTTGAGAGCTTTCAAGAATGCATCTGGGTTGATTGACTCTCAATTGAATGCGTACCTACGAGAAGAGCGCTTCCTGAAATTATAGCATTAATTTCACATTTTACTCACAGCAAGTTTTGCTAAACAATTCTGCAGTGACAAATACTGGTCATCTTTTACCCTAAGCGTGACTGCGACTTCTTCCTTGTATAATTAATCTGTGGAATAAATCAATTCGCTGAAGGCAATCCTTCGGGACTAGCGCCCCTCGAGAAAATGCATATAACTTCTCTTTGTTCGCAGAAGGAGGGGCATCCTCTTTGTTCCATTCTATCAACCCAAGGGAAGAAAGTGATTGATTCTTCGGCAAAATTGTAGACGGAATAATCGTTCCATCACTCATATTTATTTGTTCTGTATTTGCGTATCCACCCTTAAAAAACTTCTGATTCCGCTTACCATAATTTTTCACCCTTAAGTCGGCTCCCCGCAGGTCGGCCCCTTTGAAAATACTGGCCCCATGCAGCTCAGTATCATACAAACTAGCTTCGATTAGGCTTGCCCCTTCAAAATTAGTCGCATATATATTAACATTGTCGAATGAAACCTTAGGCAAGTAGGCATTTTTGAAGCTAGAATCCTTGATGGCTCCCATTATTCTTGAAGAATCCAAGTGGGCAGATTGTAGATCAACCCCATCGAGCCACCACAAGATATAGGAGAATGGTAACTCAGAATGTCCCAAATTAGTATTTGACATAGTGACTGCATTTATATTTAGACATGTTAGCCGTGATTCAGAAAGATTTAGGTCGCTCATGTCGACGTGAGACAAGATGCTTCTTCCTCCAGACATGAGCCCTAGGCCATGGAGAAATTCAAGCGTCTCCTTTATCTTTGCAGATGAAGCCATCGATTCACTCTGAGAGTAGGTTTTGCCTAATCTACTGGCGCTGATAAGGCTTTGAAGTCGCACTTTTAAATAATTAAAAAGTGAACGCTGCTTTGGCGTCAAGCTTTTGGATTGGCGAATTAGTAATCTAAAATCTTCGAGTTGCTGTTGGCTGTATCCTGTTCCAGCATTACCCTGATCTGCTATTGGCGCGAGTTCATTGATGACAATAGACGCCGTAAGAGAGTTTGATGACTGATCCATGAAGCCAAGCTCGTTTTGCCTGAGATATGAGCTGATTTCTTTGGAAAAGTTCTCGTGCTTATCTTCCATCCCCTCTATCCACTGTCGTTGCGACTGTGCTGCTTGACGAGCTTCTTGCATATAATTAAGCCACAAACCGCCTAATGGCACTAACAACGCAATTGCTATTGTGTTAAAATGTTTTTCAATGAATGACACTATGTTCTTGAGCATTACGGCTGTATAAGGTAGTCCAGTATAGCTGAAAATATGTTTCAGCTTGGGATGCCTACGATTGTCTGGAATGAAATCAAGATCTAGGTTTTGACGCAAAGAGCAGTCATTTCCAAAGCCATAAAGGCTTTACGAGCCCTCACCCAAGCATTCTTCGCAAGCCCCGCCTAGTTGGCAGCCTCCCGACCTAACCGATTACGTGCTTGTGAATCGGCTATCCATTAGTATCCCTGATGGCAAAAGAGAGAGAAGTTATCAGCAAATATATCGAGGAAACAGAGACTGTAGCAAGTATATAGATAACGGTACCTGTATGATTTGCCTTGTTTTTGCCGTGAAGGGAAGAGAGTTTTCGCTGGGCTTTTACCCACCCTGTCCAGATGACGATGAAGCCTGGCATTGGATCCCGATAATAACTTGACTACCTGGCAAAATTTAAGAAATTGAAAGCCTCACGATTACAGAGTTTTTAGAGGGGGGATCTTGCAAAATCACAAAAACCCGCAAATAACAACATTTACAATGAGTCCTGATGCCTACTTATAGATTGGAAACAGAAAGACCTGCGAATCGGAATGCAAATCTGTACGGCAGTTGGCTCGGACCAATCAGCCGCGCCTTCCAGCTCCTTGCCTCGAAAGTCACCAACACCTCTTAGGACACCACATATCGATATTAGTATTAGGCATAGATATTCTTCCCCCAGCAACATCTTCCAGCTCATCCCCTGGAACCTCTGCCTGAGCCTTCTGCAGCTCCTCAGCAGAAATCACAAAGCCCGCAGCCTTGGCAATCGCCACCACAGCATCAACATCTTTTGCTGCCTTTAGCATCTCTTGAAGCTCTGCGTCAGCCTTGACGGCTTCCAGGAAGGCTTTGAGTTGCTCTTCTGACATAGGTTTGGAGTGGGCGAGGTGGATGACTTCATTATCGCCCAAGGTCACTCCTGCGTCAGCAGGATTACTTGAGAGACCTCTGGAAAACCCGTCCAGCAATAGTCCCCGCCAATGAAATGGTGCCAGGTATTGGTGGCTGAATGATGGGTCTTTGTGGGCTATTGAAAAAATAAAAAGGCCCCTGCGGTTACAGGGGCATCGGAGCTGATATATGAGTTGTTCAGGCTAATTGCCTATGTAGCTGTTGCATCGGTTAACCAATATAGCTCTTTATTAGTTGTCTTGCCATATGAATGAACCCTCTTTGCAAATAAGTTTCCGACCACCAGCCACGCCTTCCAGCTCCGCGCCCGAAACCTCATCCTGAGCCGTCTTCAGCTCCTCAACAGAAATCACAAAGCCCGCAGCCTTCGCAATCTCCACCACTGCATCCGCATCGCCTGCTGCCTTCAGTTTCTCCTGAAGCCCTGCATCAGCCTTGACGGCTTCGAGGAAGGCTTTGAGTTGTTCTTCTGACATTGCTTGGAGTCGGGTAGAGGTGTGGTTACCTCCAGTATCGCTCATACACAGCTTGGTGTCAGCAGGATAGCGTGAAAAACCTCTGAATAACCTGTACAGCAGTTGTCTCCGCTTTTGAGATGATATCAAGCCAGGTTGATTGACAGGATTAATCGACTGTTAAAGAAATAAAAATCCCCTGTAGCGACAGGGGCTTCAGGGATGTAGGTTCTCGGTATTCAGGGTTTAGCCGCCAGGATGGCCGCAGTACCAGTGGCATTCCATGCTCCACAAGGTTGGTATAAATATCGTGCCACCAGCTGCACCTTCCAACTCCTCCTCTGACAATTCCCTTGATTGCATTGGATTAATATCTTCTGCAATAATTGAAAATCCTGCTGCTTTAGCGATTTCAATAGCAGCTTCAGGGGAGGCTGCTGCCTTGAGCTTTTTCTGAAGGCTGGTGTCAGCTTTGACCTTCTCTAGAAAGGCTTTGAGTTGCTCTTCTGACATCGCGTTGAGTGGGCGAGATGAAGTGACCTCCAGTATCACCCATCCTCAGCCTGGTGTCAGCAGGATGGCGTGACAACCGGGCAACAGCAGCAACTCCCATAGCCAGCACGCCCATCACCAACGATTTCCCAGCCCTCCCCCAAGCTTTCTTCGCCCGCCCTGCCGAGCTGGTCGCCCCTGACCTGATCGGTTGCCTGCTGGTGAAACGCCAATCCTCTGGTGAGCTGCTGTGGGGCGTGATTGTGGAAACGGAGGCATATTCCCAGGACGACCCGGCCTGCCACGGGTATCGCCGCCGCTCTCCCAGCAACGAAACGCTCATTGGTGATCCAGGGCGGTTTTACGTCTATGTGAGCTATGGCATCCACCACTGCGTGAATGTGGTGTTGCCTCACCCCACCTCCGGTGTCCAGCCATGGCAGCGGCGGTTCAGATGTGCACCCTGGCCGATCCGGCCCTGATGCAACTGGCAGCAAAGCAGGCTGATGCAGCTCGCGCAGTCAGCGCTCGCCGGCACTTGCACGGGCCCTTGCGCTTGCGTCTACACGTCCGCCATGCCGACCATTCTCAATGGAGTTGCGTGCCTTTCAGAAATTCGATGATCGTGTTCTGAGTGCGTGCAGCGTCTGGATGGATCCAGGCGCAGGAGTGTGATCCCTTCATGACCCACAGGCATTGCGATTTTGCAATTTGATTGCTCGCAAAGACAGCCTGATAGAGCAACAGATTGTCATGAGTTCCATGCACGATCAACGTTGGACAGCGGATCTCGGCCAGCTCAACCGGTGCCATGATGGTGAATTGCTTAATATCGTTCAAGACCCCTGCTTCCCTGAGAGGGATCTGGTTCCATTGTCTTGACGGCTCTAAGCATCAATTTGAGTTGGCTTGGATCCTGGATCGCTGTCATGACCTGAACATTGAGTTCCTCTGTTGCCAAATGTGAGTTGCCTTTGATTAACTGCAAAGCTTCAATCTTGGGGGCTCGCGAGCCAGCCACTTGAAGAGTTTCTGGCCTGCATCAGCAATCCAATCAAAACCAAGAATCCCTTTCTCCTCTGCTGGCGTATTCCACCGTGCCCCTGACAGTTTCAATGGTCCGACGTAGTGAGTAGACCTGATGTTGCGCCATAGGGAATTCACTGGCTTCCATGGGTGTCGACTTGGGAAGCCGCTTCCAGCTTGATAACAGTATCAGGACATAACGCTTGCAGGAAGCTTTATCGGGTCGGAAGGAAGAAACTGCACCCCAAGGGCTGCGATCATCTCAGCCTCATCACGCCATCGCACACTCACCCGATGGAGCTCAGACGCGCCGATCGTCGATGGGATCCAGAGCTGCGCCTGATCTCCCGGCTGCAGCAGACAATCGTTAGCGATCGCCAGACAAGCTCCACCCTCACTGAGATCGAGCAGATCAGCCTGATGCAGGGGCCCCACCGCTTGATCCGCGCTCCAGCGCTGCAACTGCACAGGCACAGACGGCAGCAGATCCTGTCGGTGATGGCGCCGTTTCTCCCTCCAGGAGCCAGACCAGCGCTGCAACTGCAGATCAAGGTCTCCTGTCATGGCGAAGACAACAGCCAATGGTTGGCAAAGGCGTCGGCCGTCATCGGCCGATGAAAAAGGTAACCTTGGAAGGCATCACAGCCCAGAGAGAGCAGTGCTTGTTGTTGCTGCTTCGTTTCCACCCCCTCAGCCAGGGCCATCATGCCAAGGTCATGAATCAATTGAATCGTGCGACGAACGATAGACAGATCCACAAGATTCCCATGCATTCTCTGAACGAAACTACCATCAATCTTGATCGTTCTGGCAGGAAACATCCGCAAACTCACCAAGGAGCCGTAACCGGTGCCGAAGTCATCCAGGGCCAGACGGAAGCCAGCCGCCGCAAGGGATTGAGCCTGCGCGCAACACACATCAAGTTGCTTCAGCAGGGCTGTTTCGGTGATTTCCAACTCGAAGGCTTCAGGCTCCAGCCCATGACGTTGCAGAATACTGAGTAAATGGCGATCAAAATTCGATTCGGCCACACCAAACTGAGCCGCCGAGAGATTGATCGCCAATCGGGGAACAGGCAACCCATCCTGTCGCCAGCGCTCACATTGCCGGCAAGCCTGATCGAGCACCCAATCGGTGATGGAATGAATCAAGCCCGATTGCTCCGCCAACGGAATAAACACACTGGGCGGCACAAGATGGCCAAGAGAATTGCGCCAGCGCAACAGCACCTCGGCACCTAACAGGGCACCATCTCGGTCCACCTGGGCCTGAAAGACGAGATGAAAATCATCGCGCTTGATTGCCTGCTGCAGATCAGACTCCAGCGACACCCGCTGATGGATGCGCTGACTGATCGTGGTGCTGTAGATGCAGCGGCCCTGCCGAGCCCGCTTGGCCTCCATCAATGCCGTGTTCGCCGACTGCAGCAACACCAGTGGATCATCGCCGTGGGTCGGGTAATGGCTGACGCCGATCGACACCGGAGGGATGAAAGGGATCCCAGCCTTGTCCAACGGGCAGGTAGCGATCAGATTCTTCAGCGAGTCGCACGCAGCAGAGAGCTGCTGAAGAGCAACCGGCATCAGCACAAGAAACTCATCACTTTCCAAACGCACCACCATCGCCTCTGGCGGTAACTGATCGCGCAGGTGGGTGGCAATCGCCAGCAGTAACTGATCTCCCACAGCGTTACCAAAACTGTCATTGATCGCCTGGAATCCATCCAGGTCCAGGTTGAACAGAGCCAGCCCATCGTCACTCACAGCAGCAGAGTGATCGATTGGGCCATCACCGCACTGCCTGGCTAGTTCACGCACAACCGCCTGACGATTGGGCAAGCCCGTCAGGGGATCGTGGTAGGCCAGGCGAGCCAGCTCAGCCTCGATGGTGGCCAGCTTGGTGATGTCCTGCACAATGCCCAAGGAGCGCACGGGAGCGCCGTCGTCGTCGTAACTGGTGGTGCTTCGCGCCTGAATCACCTTCTCGGTGCCATCCGCACAGAGAACGCGATGACGCATGTCGTAAGGCTGCCCGGTTCTCACCGCATCCTGGTAAGCCTGATCCACCCGCTGACGATCCTCGGGATGCACGCAGCAAAGAAACAGGTCGTAGTCGGGTGTTCTGGTGGGCGAGGTCCCGAAGACGCGGTGGGTGCCGGCTGACCAGAGCAGCTCACCGGTGGCATGGATCAGCTCCCAGCTCCCCATCATCCCGAGCTGTTCGGCCTCGATCAGCAGCTGCTTCAACCGATCAGTCAGGCTCTCGCGCTTGATCTGCATGCTGAGAGCAAACCGATGCAGAAACTGCAAGTAATCTACTGAGAACTGATGCAGGCGCACAGCTTGAGCCGCCGCTTGACGCTGGGCGAGGAAACGATCACCCTGCAACCATCAAAGATCTGAACACGAAGGCATGGCGCGTCTGGCCTGGGTGAGCCTCCATCACCAAGCCAGACCGCCCGAGGCGATGGCAGGCATCGACTGCCTCCGGTTCTCCAGCGTGCCCCAACTCCTGGAGCAGAGCACGGCGTCTGATGTGGTTGTTCTGGATGGCCCCGCCGACGCCATGGGCAAGGCGGCCCTGGGCCTCCGCCGCCATACGGCCTACCAGCAGGCTCTGATTTACACCGCCCAACCCGGTGATGACTGGTGCGCAGCCCTCACCGATGGGATAGCCCCGAACGATCCCAACCAGATCAGCGTCGCCTGGAGCCAATGGAACGAACGCCTACAGGTGTTCAACCGCGGCCTACCGCCTCAACGGCTCGATCACCGTGTCCTCTGCTGGCTTTGGCTGCGCCCCACCGCAACGCTCTTGCCCGTGCGCGATTGCCGCAGTGCGGGGATCTACCGCTACCCCCTGGTGGAAGCGATCGCTGCCGACAGCAGCTTCAACAGTTTTGGCTGGCTGCAACAGAAACGCCAGGAGAACCTCCTCGAGGCCGGCAGCCTCACCGATCGCATCCGTCAATGCAGCCAATGCCAGTCGAGCCGGCTCAACTATGTGGATGTCTGCCCCGAATGCCACGGGCTCGACATCGCTCGCCAACCCTCCCTGCACTGTTTCGTGTGCGGCCATGTGGCGCCACAGCAGGAGTTTCTCAAAGGGGAACTGCTGATCTGCCCCAACTGCCTCAGCCGCCTGCGCCACATCGGCAGTGACTATGACCGGCCGATGGAAAACTATCGCTGCCGCGATTGCAGCGCTTTTTTCATCGATGCTGAGGTGGATGTGCGCTGCTTCGATTGCGACCATAACGAGCAACCCGACGACCTGAGGGTGCGGGAGGTTCGACACTTCGGCCTCAGTGAAACTGGCCGACTCGCCTGCCATCAGGGGCTGGATGACAACGCCTTGACCGCCAGCAGCTTTCAGCGCCTGAAGTTGATGGGAGAAAGTGATTTCCTTGAAGCCCTCAACTGGCAAATGGCGATTGCCCGGCGCTACAGCGGCTCCGCCAGCACCACCATCGCCTCAGTGCTGGGGCTCAAGCTGATGAATTTGGAGGCGTTGCTCGGCCAGGCGGGTGAAGGGCGAACGATCGCCATGCTCGACAATCTTGTGGAGCGTCTGATGCAGGTGATCCGCGACACTGATCGCTGCATGCGCGGCAGCGAGGACGTGCTCTGGCTTCTCCTCCCCCAAACATCGGCAGGGGGTCTCCAGCGGTTACAACAGCGACTCGAGGAGGCAGTGATGACACTGCATGACCGCAATGAAAGCCCCCTGGAGCTTCGCTTTGTGGGTTGTGTCCTGCCCGATCAGATCCAGACCGATGAAGACGCCCCCTTACTTCTGGCGCGCCTCAACGGTGATCTGAACTGATCCGGAAGCCAACGAGGAGCACGCATCACGATGGAACTGCTGAACACAGACGCCGAGACCATCCGCCTGTTTCTTCTGCTCTTTCCCTTCTTCATCCTGGTGGATCTACCCCTCACGCTGGTGGTGGTGCTGGGCCTTCTGCGCTGGTGGGTGCGCGAACTGACCTTGCCGCCGCGTCAATCGCCATATCGGCCACGGGTGTCGTGCATCATCACCTGCTACAGCGAGGGCAGCGATGTGCAACGCACGCTGGAGTCGTTATGTGAACAGACCTATGCCGGAGAGATCGAACTGATTCCAGTGGTGGATGGGGCCGCTGTGAATCAGCACACCCTCGAAGCCGTGCGCAGCTTCCAGGTCCGACCGGAATGGAAGCCCAAACGACAGCTCAGGCCCATTGCCAAATGGAAGCGGGGCGGGCGGGTGTCGTCGCTCAACGCCGGGCTGAGCCATGCCACGGGCAGCATCGTCATGGCCCTCGATGGCGACACCTCATTCGACAACACGATGGTGCGTGCGATGGTGCGTCATTTCGAAGACCCGAACGTTCCAGCGGTTGCCGGCAGTCTGCGCATTCGCAACACCTGGACATCTCTGGCCACCGCCATTCAAGCGATCGAGTATCTGATTTCGATTCAGATGTCGAAAACCGGGCTCAGTGAATGGAACCTGGTGAACAACATTTCGGGGGCTTTCGGAGCGTTCCGACGCGACTTTCTGCAACAGATCGGTGGCTGGGACAGCCACAGCGCCGAAGATCTCGATCTCACTCTCCGCATCAAGAACTACTACGCACGTCACCAACGTCTCCATATTCCCTTCGAACCCAAGGCGATCGGCCACACCGACGGACCCACCACCTTCCTGGCCTTGCTCAATCAACGCCTGCGCTGGGATGGCGATCTGCTCTTTCTTTATGCGCGAAAACATGCCGCCAGTTTCAACCCCAGATTGATCGGCTGGTCCAATCTCTTGATGACCCTCTTCAGCGGCTTGTTCATTCAGGTGATGCTTCCTTTCATCATCGTGGGCTACAGCCTGGTCATGCTGATGGTGCTGCCATGGTCCACGCTGCTTTCCCTCAGCTGGATGGTGTATTGCGTGTATCTGGTCATGCTGGGTGTGCAGTTTCTGCTTGCCTTGCTGCTCGTGTCTGAACGGCCTTGGCATGACCTCAAATTAGCTCCGGTGCTCCCCCTATTTCCTATCGCCACCTTTATTCTGCGCTGCTGGAGTGCGGTGACGATCCTGAACGAGTGGTGGCGCCGTGGCCATGAGGAATCCTCAATGGCTCCCTGGTGGGTGCTGCAGCGCGCCACCCGTTTCTGACCTGACGCTTCAGCCATGCGTGTTCCCCATCTGCTGCTTCTGCTCCTCACACCTCTATTGGCGGGCTGGAGCCAGGGCACCTACATCTGGCAAAGCGACGCCTTGTTGAACCACCAAACACGCCGCCAGGAACTGCGTCAACTGCGCCAGCACGGCATGACTGATTTGATGGTGGGGCTGAATGGGGCCCAGGTGCGGAACTCCTCCACACCCGGAGCCCTCAGGGCCTTGGTGCAAGAGGCCCATGCCAACGGCCAGCGGGTGGTTCTGCTGCTCGGGGATCCCGCCTGGATCACCCCGAAAGGGCGGCCCCAAGTGTTGGCCTTGATTCAGCGCTTCCGCGATCTGCCTCTGGATGGTGTACACCTCGATCTGGAGGTGGAACAGCTGGGCTGGCCGGTACCGGCCAGCCGCCTACAGCAGTGGATCACCACAGTTCAGGCGGCACGGGAGGCCAGCCCCTGGCCCCTCAGCCTCTCCGTGCATCCCCGCTGGTTTGAAGCACCAACATCCGCCGAGATGCCCTCGTCACCTTGCGTACCCTGCGCCCTGAAAGGGGTGGAAAGCATTGATCTGATGCTGTATCAACGCAATGCCAAGCGAGTGAGCGAGCGCACGTTGGCGATTGCCAAACGTTGGCCCCAACTCAACTTCCGCCTTGCCCAGAGCGTGGAGCCAGGCCTCCCTGCCACCGAGAGCTGGCGGGGCAGCACAGCCAGCCAACTTCAGAGCCAAGTGCGGCAATGGCAGGAACGCCTAAGCCCGGTCGGCATTGACGGTGTCGATTGGCAGGACTGGGCCTCCTATCCGAAAGACCGCTGACCCATGAAAGTGCGCTTCAACGGAGAGAAGGAACTGACCCCTGATCGGGACAACGGCCTGAAGGTGCTCTATGGGCCTGGAAAACGCACGGCCTATCGCCTGCGCTGGTATCTGATCCTCCTGCTGGTGGCATCCCCCCTGGTGCTGGTGTTCACACGATTGCTTCTGGGTGTGATCCACCAGGAGGTGCCCGCCCAGCTCTCGATTCCCACCCAAGACCTACGCGCTGGCGTGAGCGGCATTGTGGAAACCCTACCGGTGAAAGTCGGTGACAAGGTGAAAGCTGGCCAACTGCTCGTGCAGATCAACAACCCGGATTGGCGCCTGCGTTTGAAGCAACTGGCACCCGCATCCTTGCAACGCCAAGACAACCTCGGCCGTTCGGCCCAGGCGATCGCCCGCAACACTGTGCAGCTGCAAGACCAGATGGTGGATCTCTACAAGGGTCTGCAACGGGAAGGCGGGCTGAGCTCAGCGGAACTGTTGCAATCGGAAGTGCAGCTCAACAGCACCAAGTTGTCGCTCTTGGAGTTGCAACGACGACTACGCCTGGAGACGTATCAGGTGGAGGGTGATCCGATCCAGAATCTGCGAGACGAACGGGAACGGGAATGGCTTCGGGGCCAGATCAAACGTCTCAACCTTCGAGCCGAGGTCAATGGTCGCGTCGCGGAGGTGCTGGTGGATCCCGGCGACAACGTTGGCCCCGGAACGCTACTGATGCGGATTGAACGCGATGAGCAACCTCTGTTGTGGGTGTATTTGCAACCTCGCCAAGCGCGCTCGGCCACACCGGGGCAGCCTGTGAAGGTTCAGATGCCCGACGGCAGCTGGCTGGGAGCCACAGTGGTGGATCAACCCGATTTGGCGCGTCGGTTGCCGCCAGGGCTACGACCCCCAGGCGACGATGATCGCCTGGCCTTGGTGGTGCCGATGCAGTTCAACCAGCCCCTGCCAACGCTTTGGCGCGTGAACCAACTGCCCCTGAAGGTGCACTTTCCGTTTCGATGGCAGAATTTTTGGCCGGGCTGAGCCTCCATGGGCTGACGACACTCGCGATTTAAGCAACGATGAAGGTGGATTCCGGGACGAAGGCTCCGGATTTGCCGCCAAAAGCCAGCAACGACATGCTCGATGCGCCAATCCCCGCTTCTGAGCGCGAGCGGCTCCAGGAGCTCCGCAGCTACGGCATTCTCGACAGCGCCTCGGATCCGGCCTTCGACGACCTGTCGGCACTGGCTCGAGACATCGCCAACGTCCCGATCGGCATTGTCAGCCTGGTCGATGAAAACCGTCAGTGGTTCAAGAGTTGCCTTGGGCTGGAGGCCGAGGAAACCCCTCGAAACATCTCCTTCTGCGGTCACACCATCCTGCAGCGCCATCCTTTGATCATCGAGAACGCCCTGGCCGATGGGCGCTTCGCCGATAACCCCCTGGTGGTGGAGCCACCGCACATCCGCTTCTATGGAGGCTTTCCCCTGATCGCCACCAATGGCTACGCCCTCGGCAGCCTGTGCGTGATCGACACGATTCCCCGCTGCCTAAGCCAACAGCAGGTCCAGTCGCTGCAGAGGCTGGCGCGCGTGGTCGTGCAGCTGATGGAGAAACGACGCAGCGAAGAACTGCTGGCCGAGTCTCAGCGCCGGGCCGTGAATCAACCCTCCGTGGGAGCCAACACCACCAGCATGTTCATCTCGGCGGAGCAACTGCGCTCCATGCTGAACCTGATGATCAGCCTGCAGGAGCGCCAGTGCTTTGCCCTGATGCAGCTCCAACTCAAGGATCTGCGACGTATCGCCATGGCGATGGGTGATCGCACGGCCAATCCGCTGCGTCGCACTCTCCAGGCGCGTCTGACTGAGGTGCTGCCAGCCGATGCGAGCTGCTGCGAGTTGAACGACTACGAATGGATGATCCTTTTGCCCTTTGCCAATCTTGAGGAACCGGTGAAAGCGCTGGCGACAACGATCACCCGCGCACTCGAACAACCGGTGAAGATAAATGATCAACTCTTTGGTTCCACAGTATCGATCGGCATTGCCCTCTTTCGCGACAACTACGACGATGTCTCTTCACTCATCGCCGACACAGCGCTGGCCCTGCGCAAAGCCTCAACCCAGAGCAGCAGCGGCATACGCATGATCGATCTCACCACCCGGCTGCAAGCCCAGGATGATCTGCAGATCGAGGTGGAGATGCGTCACGGTCTCCAGATCGGCGCGCTGACGAAGAACGAGAGCGCTCTGGTGCTGCATCTCCAACCATTCGTGGCGCTGGACAACAGCCAGGTTGTGGGCTTTGAGGCCCTGGCGCGCTGGCGCCGCCCCGATGGCACCCTGCTCTCCCCCGATCGCTTCTTGCCGGCCGCTGCAACGGCAGGTCTGCTGGCCGACCTGGATCAGCAGATGCTCCGCATGGTTCTGGAGGCTTCGGATGCGCTCCATCACGCCGACCCAGACGGCCCCCTCACCCTGAGCATCAACCTCTCCGATGCCGTGCTCAGCAGCGATGCCGCCTTTGAGCGATGGCTGGAGCAGATCGCCAGCCATCCCCTCCCGGCCGGCTGGACGCTGCAGATGGAATTGCTGGAAACGAATCTGCAATTGCGTCCTGATCAACTGCTTCAGAAGCTCCAGATCTTGAAGCAGAGCGGTGTGCGGCTGGCGATCGATGATTTCGGCAGCGGCTATTCCTCTCTCGCGCGCCTCAACCGCTACCCCTTTGATGCTCTGAAAATCGATCGATCGTTTATCCAGCGCATTGACGATCCCGAGCAACCCAGCAACCGACTGCTCGAGGTCATTCAGGCCATGGCGTCCGCCCTGAAGTTGCACACCCTGGCCGAAGGCGTGGAAACCGACGCGCAAGCGCAGTGGTTGCGGCGCCATGGAATCCGAGCCGGGCAGGGATACCTGTTCGGTCGTCCCGTGCCCCTGGCCGTTGCGGTCAAGGAACGGGCAGCACGACGGCGCCAAGCGCATCAAAGTTGGTCGATTTGATGACGTGAGCGGAGCGTGATACGGCGCCAGGCGCTACCAAACAATCAGATTGCGCCTTCCGCATGAATGGAGCTCAGGCCCTGGTGAAGCTGCTGGAGCAGCACGGCGTCACCCATGTCTTCGGCATCCCCGGCGCCAAGGTCGACAGTGTGTTCATTGCCCTGCTCGACTCGCCGATCGAGCTGGTGCTGTGCCGGCATGAACAGAACGCCGCCTTCATGGCCCAGGCCTTCGGGCGTCTGACGGGAACAATCGGCGTCTGTTTGGCCACCTCAGGCCCCGGCGTCACCAACCTGGTAACCGGGCTGGCCACCGCCACCTCCGAAGGCGATCCGGTGCTGGCGATCGGCGGAGAGGTGCCCCTCGATGACCGCTTCAAGCACACCCATCAGGCCCTCGATGGCGTCGATGTGATGCGACCGGTCACCAAATTCGCCCAGTCGGCCCTGAACGTGCACGATCTACCGGAGGTGTTCGGCAATGCGGTGCGCGCCGCCGAAAGTGGACGCCCCGGCGCCGCCTTTCTCGGCCTGCCCAAGGATGTGGGCCTCGCCGAACTCGGCGAGCTGCCGGCCGGACCCTGGGGCCAGCCGATCAGCATCGGCTCGGCCTCAGCCACCAGCGTCAGCCACGCCGCCCAGTTGCTCAACAGCTGCCGCAAACCGATCGCCCTGCTCGGCATGCAGGCCTCCTCCCCCCAACACGCCGAATCGCTCCAACACTTTCTCCAGGCCGCCGGCATTCCCTACGCCTCCACCTTCCAGGGGCCGGGCCAGTGGGTCGCGCCCGACCATTTCGTCGGCCGGGTCGGTCTGTTCCGCAACCAACCGGCCGACAAGCTTCTCGATGCCGCCGATGGCGTTCTCACCATCGGCTTCGATGCGATCGAATACGACCCCAGCCTCTGGAACAGCGGCAATCCACGGCCCCTGATCGCCGTCGATGTGGTGCCCCCCGATCAAGACCGGGCCTTTCTGCCAGCAGCGGAACTGATCGGTGACATCGGCGCCAGCCTCAAGGCCCTGCAGGCAGGACTCACCGTTCAGGTGGATCCCAGCTTCCGCAGCGCCGCCACGGCGCACATCGCTGAACTGCACAGCACCGTGGCCGAGGGAGCCCAGATGGGCGGCTCCCCCGTGCCGCCCCTGCGTGTGGTGCACGACATCCAGCAGGTGATCACCCCCGAGACGATCCTGGCGCTGGATGTGGGCTCCCACTACATCTGGATGAATCGCTACGTGCCGGCGCAACATGCCCGCCAGGTGATGGTGAGCAACGGCCAGCAGACCCTCGGGGTGGCCCTGCCCTGGGCGATGGCGGCGCGGTTGCTCTATCCCGATGCACCGATCCTTTCGGTGTCAGGCGATGGCGGTTTCCTTTTTACAGCCACCGAACTGGAGACGGCCAGGCGCATCGGTAGCCGCTTCGTGCATCTGATCTGGAACAGCAGCTCTTACGACATGGTCGAATTTCAGGAGCAGGCCCACTACGGCAAGGTATCGGGCGTGAAGCTCGGCCACTACGACGTGGAGAAGTTTGCCGAGTCCTTCGGCTGCCGCGGCCATCACATTGACGATGCCGACCAGCTCCTGCCCTTGATCCGGGAGGGGTTGCAACAGGACGTGCCGGTGCTGATCGACATCCCGATCGACTACTCCAAGAACCTGCGTCTGATGCAGGACGTCTACCAGGACTTCATTCACTGATCGCGCCAAACCGTTCCACACCATGAAGACCCATCCCGATCTCGGCCACACCCTGCGACTGCGCCTGGGCGAAGGCCTCTGGCAAGAACTGCTGGCCGAAAGTCAGCGGCGGGGCGAAAGCCCGGCCCATCTCGCTCGCAGCCTGCTCAGCGAGGCTCTCGATCTGGAGCATCACACCGTGTATCAGGTCTCGACTTCCGGGGCCCTGGTGCAGGGGGTGTATCAGGGCTGCGTGCGCGTCGCCGATCTGTTGCGCCATGGCGACTTCGGCCTCGGCACCTTCGCTGACCTCGATGGCGAGGGGATCTTGCTCGATGGCACCTGCTGGCAAGCCCGCAGTGATGGCAGCGTGCACCAAGCTCCCGCCGATGCCGAGGCGCCCTTCTGGGTCACCACCCACTTCCGGGCTGACCGGCAGGAGACCTTGTCCGATGTGCGCAGTTGGGAGGATCTCACCACACGCCTCGATACCCTGCGCGACAACAACAATCTGTTTGTGGGCCTGCGCCTGGAGGGCCAGTTCGAGCGCATGCATTACCGGGTGGCCTGCCGTGCTGAGCCGGGCACCGACCTGGTGAGCGCCACCTCCCATCAGGCCGAATTCCAACTTGAGAATGTGAGCGGCACCCTGGTGGGCTTCTGGACCCCGAGCTTTGCCCGCACCATCAACGTGCCGGGATACCACCTCCATCTGCTCAGCGATGACCGTCAACACGGGGGCCACGTGCTCGATCTGCACTGCCGCGAACTCAAGGTGGCCCTGCACCGCGAAGATGAACTCCATCTCGCCCTGCCGGAAACGCCCGACTTCCTGAAGGCCGACCTCAGTGGCGATCCCGCTGCCGCCCTGGCAGTGGCAGAAAGCAAACACAGCTGACCTCCATCCCCACCACCCCGGCATCGCCCTTGGCCCAGCGTTCTCTCGATCTGCAACAGAGCCAGGAGCTGCTGGAGTGGATCATCCGTTTCGATGCAGCAACCGTGCGGGAACGGGTGGAGGCAATGCGACGCCGCTGGCCCGACGACAGTTCCTTCGCCCTGGCCCAGCGGGCCTTCGATCAGGCCGGCCTCTGGGTGATCGGGGCAGGGGTGGTGACGGGCCTGGCCGCCAATCCCTTCCTCGGTGTGGTGGGCACCCTGGCCGACCTCTCGATCACCGTGCGCACCCAGATCTTCGCGGCCGCCTGCGCAGCAGAACTGCTGATCCCTGGCTTTCTCGATGCCGAAACCGCCCGTCAGGAATTACTGCTGCCGATCTTCGGCACCGGTGTGATCAGTCAGGTGGGGCTGGAGCTGGGCGTCAAGGCCCTCAACACCGCCAGCCGTGAGGTGGTGGTGAAACTGCTGAAACGCCAGGGGGCAGAGATTGTGAACCGGGTGACGGCACGGGCCCTGGGGCGGCGCGTCATGCAACAGGGGCTCATCACCAAAACCCTCCCCGTGCTGGGGGGGCTGCTCGGTGGTGGCTGGAACGCCGTGGAGGTGCGACTGGTGCGCGACCGCACCCTTCGTTATCTCACCAACCACGCCCTCGACGCCTCTCCCGTGATCGACGTGGAAGCCCGACCGATCGAGACGGCCCAGAAGGTTCAGCAGGAACCATTTTGGTAGCAACTGTTACAGACATCCCCTTAGAATGAGCTCACGTTGAGCCCCTTGGGGCTGCAGTTCGTTCCACGCCAGGCAACGGGGGCGTGGGCACTGTGGAGTTCCACCATGAACACCCTCGATCTCACCCGCAATCGCATCCAGAAAGCGGAAGCCCTGCGCGAAGCACAGCGCCTGATGGCGAAGGCCTACCGGGGCGTCGAATACATCGATGCCCATCACACGGCCCAGAAACCCAAAAAGCCCTCCGAACTCCGCTATCGCGGTGTTCGCTACAGCGTCTGAGCCCGGTTACAGGTCCCACAAAAAGCGGCGGGTGTCTCACGCCCGCCGTTTCGTTTGCCGATTTCAGGACGCCGTCCTGCCCCGCAAGTTTGCCGCAGATTGACGCATTGGCCGAGGTTTGACTCAGCGTTTCGGGCCTTCAACCTGTGACTGAATCTGATTGCCACCGTGCTGGCGCCGATGCGCAGGTCTGCTCCTGGGCGAGCAGATCCTCTGAGAGCATCAACAGGGCCATGCCCATCAAGGCAAAGCTGGTGCCGAGATCGGCGGACCTGCTGGTTTCCAGGGTGCGCGCTGCCTGCAGATGCTGGGACCAGGACAGGCGCATGGGAGCTCGTCAAACCTCTCGAATCTGATGGCGGCACAGGCCAGATGCGAGCAGCTTTACAACCCGAAACACTGACAATCGGAGCAGGGCGTGGCTTTTGTTACAGCTTCAACGTGCCCACTCGATACATTCACCTCCATCCATTGGAAGCTGATGAGCATGACGAGCGGAATTCAGTTCACCACGGAACAGCTGTTTCACGTGGAGCAGTTCAACCGAGCCCTGGATGCCACCAGTGATCCCACCCAACTGCGGGATCTGGCCAAACAGCTGCTGAAGGCCTGGCAAACCCAGAAAGCAGCCACAACCTGGATCATGCATCAGCAACTGCAGGGCTCCACCAATGCCTGGGCCATGGCCCAATCCCTGCAGAACGACCAGGCTGATCCAAACGTCGCCTAGCCGAAGAGCATCCACAACCACACCAACAACGCGGCCACGGCTCCCGCACTCAGTAACACCAACAGCGTGAGCCCCAGGCCAGCCGCCACCACAAAGCGGCGGGTGGTGAGCGGAAACAACAGATACACGCTCAAGCCCAGGGCCAGGGGCCAGAGAGGAGGAATCAGCAGGCAAATGAGGGTCAGCGCCCACAACTTGCCCCGGTTGCGCTCGATCTCCTGCTGGCGTTGCCGCAAGCGAGCCTCCGCCTCGGCCGCTGAGAGCGCCTCCTCATCGCTGAGCCAGCGCCCAAGCCGCTGGGCCTGGGCGAAGTCGCGCTCAATCTGAAGTCTGTTCGCGGAATCAGCCATGCCTCAGCCTAAATCGATCAGGATGGACTGAAGCGGAGAACCGAACCATGCGTGAGATGAGCCTGATGGAGCTGGTTTTGCGGAACCTGGCCAAGGTGGCCGCTGGGGCCGGCATTGCCGCGGCCCTGCTCTGGCTCACCTATGTGATGCTCGATGTGCAACACATGCAGAGCGGCTTCACCCTGCCGAGCTGACGCTGAGCTCACCCCCACCTCAAGCCACGGCCTGATGGAACGGAGAGGCCATCGCATCGGCCGCCAGCTCAGCATCACTGGCATTGGCATTGGCGGCAAAGTCATTCACGTCCGCGCGGACGCTGAGCAGTTGGCCATTAATCGCCATCTGCCAGATCTCCACCCGCGATTCTTCCGGTGCGTTGAACCAATAGGTCTCCGACGGCAGGATCACCTTTTCCAGATAAAAGTGGTTTTCACCGATACACTTCAGCACCACCATTTTCGGGGTGCTGTTGGTGTAGAGGTAGTCGCCCATTCAGAGAAAAGCTGCTGCTGCCACAGTGGCGCCGACCCGTCGACCCGGTTTGTCGGATCCAACACAGAAACGCCACTGCTTCAGGTTTTGTTCAGAAACAGGGCTCAATCCACAAAGCGTTTGTAAAGCCAGCGCACAAAACCACCCACCACGGGCACCGGCGCAAAGGTGGGCCCCACGAAATCGAAGTAGTCGCGGTGATCGCACACCTTGCCCTCCGCGTTGAAGCGCAGGCGGCTCGTGCCGGGATAGAGGAACTCGATGCCCTTGATCTTCAGACCCATCTCCCACTCCACAAAGGCGGTGTCGCCCTCGATCGCGATGGCCCCTGGCGCCAGAAACACGTCATCGCAGCGCTGCATCAGCCCGTCCTGGGCGGCGATGTAGGCGGCGATGCCCTGCCGCTCCTGGGTGGGATCCTGAAAATGCACGTTCTCGTCGTAAAGCTCACGCCACTGGGCCTCCGTGGGCGCCGGCTGGCCGTAGGGCTTGGTGAAGAGCGCGCGCAACCGCTCGGAATCATGCAACGCCATCAGCCAGCCGCAAACGCCCTCAGCTTATGGAGGTCCGTTCTGCGGCGGTGAGCTCATGCAGGGCGGAGTAATCGGCCGCATCCAGGTCGGTACCTTCCGCCTGGGCCAGCAAATCGGCCAAGCCCTCCAGGGCCTCGGCGTTCACCCCGGCCAGGGAGGCCTCACGCAGGAACAGGTTGAGGTCTTTGCGCAGGAGGCTGGTGCTGAAGTTGGGGTCGGCATAGTGATGATCGAGCATCCGCGTCAGCTTCTTATCGACCGTGGGGGCGTAAAGGGCGGAGGGGCGCAGCACCTCCATGAACCGCTCCACGTCCAGTCCGGAGGCCTGCACCAGGCGCAGGGCTAGTGAATAACCATGGGTGAGGCTGGCGATCAGCTGGTTGAGCGCCAGTTTGGCCGCTGCGCCGGTGCCCACCGCACCCATCAGGCGCGGCTCGCTCGCCAGACCACGCAACAGGGGCAGTTGACGGGCGAAAACAGCCTCATCACCGCCCGCCATCACGAGCAAACGCCCCTGGAGCGCCTCCGGGCGGCTACCGAGCACCGGCGCCTCCAGATAGCAGCCTCCCTGCCCCTGCACCTGGGCGGCCAGAGCCACACTTTCACTGATGCCCATCGTGCCCATCGGCATCACACAGGCACCGCTCAGAGGACCGATCCGCGCCACCACGTCGGCCGTGACGGGGCCATCACGGAGCACGCTGATCACCGTGGCGCATCCCTGGGCCGCCTCAGCCGGATCGGCGACCACCTGGGCACCGGCGGACATCAGCGACTCACAGCGGGATGGATCCCTGTTCCAAACCCGCAGCAAACAGCCAACCGTCAACAGACGGTGGCCGATGGCGGAGCCGAGGAGGCCAGCCCCAAGCAGAGCAACCTTGGTCATCAGGCCGGAATCGCCTCCATCTCTGGCTCCAGGAGCAGATCCCGGGCGTTGTTGAGCCTGGTCATCATCTCGGGATCACCGCCTTTGTCAGGGTGATGCTGAACCGCCAAGGCTTTGTGAGCCCGCTTCACAGCCTGCTCCGTCAGGCGCCCCGACAAGGCCAGCCCCAATGTCTGGCGGGCACAGATCGCCTCAAAGCCGGGATCCCGGCCGAGGGGGCAACGTTCCCGCTGATGATTGGACTGCCGTGGCTTGCGTTTGGAGCTGCTGCGTTTCCCACCAGTGGCAGAGGAGCTCTTCGCTCCGAATCCATCTCCAGCCATCGACTCATGGGACGTTGGCTTCCCACCTTGCTTGATCGCGAAGCCCCGATCAGGTGACCGAGCCGACAAATGGTCTGGGATCCTGATCAAAGCGATGCTCAAACGGCAGCGCGGACGGTTGGTCCTGGCCTGCAAGAGCCGCGGTGCTTTCAAGGGCCTGCCTGAGCAGCCGGGCGCTGTGCAGAGGCATGTCGCGGGGCACCGAAATCCGGTCGCGCAGATACCGCAGAGCTGCCGCAGACCCTGGAGCTGGCATCACAGGCGTCCCAGCGATCAGCTTCGTGAGTGCTGCGCGCAAGGGCTGATCCAACCCCTCCCCGAGAGGACTGCGTGCCAGCAGCGTGCTGCGATGGCGCAACACCCGCTCCAGGGCTCTGGCCTGGGGAGTCAACTTTCCTTCGGACGGTGACCAGCGGCATTCGAGGGCACCCAGTCCCTCCCCTTGATCCACCGCCGCGGCCATGCGTTGCTGCTGCGCACTGCCGTTGGCCCAGCAACCGCCCATCTGCGGAGGCAGATCGTGCGCATGGGTGTGCACATCGCTCTGGGTGCCCCGGTAGGTCTCGAGCTGCTCGAGGGCTGACAGCCAACGGTCGATGCCGCCATGGGCTTCGCGCAAGGCAAACCCTTTGAAATAGGCCAGCGATGCGTTCATGCGCTCCACATAGGGGATGAACACCAGATCCGCGGTACCGGGTGTTGCCCCTCTCGGATTGTCGGGATCGAGCCAGCAGCCACCACCAATGGCGATCGCCTCCTCCATTTGGGAGGCCAGCCGCTGGAACTGATCCCTGGCACGTCGTTCCTGGTCCTCGCGCAGGCCTGGGGTGCAGAGCCAGACACACCAGGCGCGGAACAGCAGCCGTTCCATCTCACGCAAACGCCTCACCCGCCTGTCATTCATGCCAGCTCCCACCGGCCCGAAAGCGCGTTCGAGGGCGTCCAGGATGCGATCGCTTTCCGTGATCAGCCGACCATCCAGCTCCAGGGCCGGCAGCATCCCCGAGGGCACCTTGGCGGTGAACCAGGGCTCCTTGGGCCCATAGCAGCGCATGGTGACCTTGCGGATCCGATAGGGGATCCGGCGGAACTCCAGCCACAACCACACCTTCTGGCAGTACGGGCACCAGGCGTGATGATCTCGATACAAGGTGACGCGAATCGCGTCCTCGGGTTGACCGAAAAGGCGCAGCGTCGCCTGGGCGTTCGTGGGGCCCTGCACCCGTTCCTCGGGGTCGGGAGCCAGGGCCTCCAACTCCGACCAGCTCAAGGCCTCGGCTACGGCTGCCCTCATTGCCACACCATCCCCGCGTGCCATGTCGCGCCACAGATTGGCAGAAAAAAAGCGCCCGCTGGTGTGAGGAAGACGAGCGCCGATTTCCCAGACCCATGGTTAACGCCACGTAAAGAGATGGCGTCGTTCAATCCGCTACCGAATCCAAAACAAAGCGATAGCGGACATCACCACGACGCAGCCGATCGATCGCTTCATTGAGCCGATCCATCGGCAGATGCTCCACCTGCGGGCGGATGTTGTGCCGCACGCAGAACTCCACCATCTTGATCAAGCTGGCGGGTGAGGAGGTGGGGCTACCGGTGATCGATCGCCGCCCCGGAATCAAATCAAAAGCACCGATGCTGATCGGCTCGAGCACAGCGCCAAGCTGATGCAGGCGCCCGAGCGGCGCCAGCGAGGCCATCACCGCGCCCCAATCAAGGGAGTGGTTGACGGTGTTGATCACCAGATCGAAGCGGCCCGCCAGATCAGGCAGCTCCTCCAACGACTCCACGTGATGGGCCCCGAAGCGCTTCGCCTCCTCCGCCTTGGCGAGATTGGTGGTGAGCGCGGTGACCTCACAACCCCAGGCGCGGGCGAACTGCAGGGCCATGTGGCCAAGCCCACCGATGCCGATCACCGCCACATGGGCCGTGGGCGACACCACTTCATCCACCAAGGGCGCAAATACGGTGATTCCCCCGCAGAACAGAGGGCCGGCTGCCGCCGGATCCATCCCCTCCGGCAAGCGAATCGCCCAGTCTTGCCGGGCGGTGACATGGCTGGCAAACCCGCCCTGGCGGCCCACGATCGTGGCCTCGAGGGACCCGCAGAGATTGGCGGTGCCGCCGAGACAAAGAGCGCAGTGCATGCAACTACCACTGATCCAACCCAGGCCGCGCAGCTCGCCGATCACACCGGGATCCACCCCCTCACCCACACGCACCACCCGGCCGACCACCTCATGGCCGGGAACCAACGGATAGGCACTCAGGCCCCAGTTGTTGTCAAGCATCGACAGGTCGCTGTGACAGAGGCCGCAATGCAGCACCTCGAGCACAAGCTCACCGGCCGCCGGCTCCAGCATCGGCCGCTCGGCCCGCTCCAGGGGTGCGCCGGCCTCACGGGCCTGCCACACGGTGATCGTCACAAGCAAAACCTGCGTGAGACCTTGTTCTAACCATGGCCACCCAATCCGTGTTGACACATTTGTACTACAGCTTTAGAACAGGCGTACCAGCGGCGGATCCATGGCCTCCAGCTCCCCCTACGCCCCCTTCAAAGCCGAGGCCTGGATGCGCGCCTCCGCCCTCTCGCCCCGCAAGCAATGCCCAGGCACGGTTGGATCCAGGACCCCCGCACGAACGACACGAAGCGTTTCCATGCCGATGAAAAAAGCTGGAACCGCGATCCGCGCGTGTTCGTGGATTCAGGGCGACCTCTTCCAGGCCAGCCCCCACTGCTGAAAACCAGGGTGTATCTGCGCCGCGACACGGCTGAACTGCTCTGGCGCGAACTGCTGCGCGTCGGTTGGCGCACCTGCGAGCCCCAATGGGGTGCCGATATCGACGTCTGAGCGATCAGGTAAAGCGGTAGTGCTTGCGCACGGGCTTGTGCACAGTCCAGGTGCAGCACAGCCCCTTGGGGAAATCCACAAGATCTCCCGCGCCGAAATGCACCGGATCCCCACCATCGGGGGTGACGGTCACCTCACCCTCCAGCACCAGGCAGGTTTCATGCTGGTCGTAATGCCAGGGGAAGCTGCTCACCTCACAGCCCCAGATCGGCCACTCCCGCGCCCCCAGAGCGATCACCACGCTTTCCGGGCAAGGAGAGGTCACACGAATCGACACAACGCCTGCATCACAGCCAGTCACTCATGATTGCGCGGCGCCTGGCCATCCCCGGCGAGCAGGCCCTGCTCCCAGCGCCCCAGCTGACGCAACGCCAGGCCCGAGGCCAGAGCGAGCCCAAGACCAACGGCACTGATCCAGCCCCACTGGCCCAGGCCCACCAATGCCGCCGACAGCCAGAGCATGGCAATCAACCAGGGCCGCAAGGCGCGAAGTCGTTGCAATGCCCCTGAACAGCTGCGGCAGTGCTGGGTATGGCTCCGCTCGCGATCCATCAGCGCCTCCAGCCCCTGGCGCGGCGGCAGAGCCCGCCCCGGGAACGGACCACCACCCTGGCGCTGCACCCAGCGATGCAGAGCGGCCACATAACAATCAGAGGCGGTGGGCAGGTAAAAGGCCTTCTCCGCAGCCGCAGAGCCTCCGGCGGCCTCGAGCACCCGCTCCTGCCAGTGCAGGAACACCTGGTCGTCTTCCAGCACCTTGTGGTTGCCGATGTGCTGCAACCAGCGAGGGCGCAGACCGAGCAGCAACCGCGGCGCTGCCGCCTGAAACTGGAACGGGAAGCGGGCAAAGAGCCGGCACTCCCCCGGACGAATCGGGACGGCATACACCACCGTGAGGATGCGGGCGAACCCCTTGGCGGTGAGGTCGTGCCACATCAGCTGGGGAGCCCGGAAGCAGGTTGTCTGGGAACCGAGCTTGCCCCGCCTAGGCCCCTCCTGCCAGAACGCCTCGAAACCGGTGCCATCCTCACGGGTGATCTCGGCCTGAACAGGAGAGGCGTTGTCGCGCCGCCCCACGGTGCGGTGGTGAGTGAAGGGCACGTGGCTCACATCGAGCACGTTCTCGAGCAGCGTCAGCGCATCCATCGGCAGGTCCCGAAAGGTGTCCTGCACCACCCAGCCATCAGCCCACCCTTCCCCCTGCTCCTGCAGCACCGGCACCAGGGGAAGCGCCGCCGGATCGGCTGACGCCGGATCACCGCTCCACACAAAGAGCAAGCCCTGGGCGCTGGCGGTTGGCAAGCTGCGGCAGCTGGATCGACGCCCCTCCGGCCTTGCCTCCTCCGTCATCTGAGGAATGCGGCGGCAATGGCCGCTGCCATCAAAGCTCCAGCCGTGATACGGGCACTCCAATTGCCCCTCCGCATTGATCCGCCCCTCACTCAGGGGCACGAGGCGATGGGGGCAAACGTCGTCGAAAGCACGCCACTGGCCAGCCTCGCGATCCCACCAGAGCACCAAATCCCTCTCCAGCAGCGTGAAGCGGGAGGGTCGACCCCGATTCAGGTCGCACAGATAGGCCACGGGCCACCACTGTTCGCTCCAGCTGGGGGGCATGGCTCAGACACAGATGGGGTCATGATCGCCCCAGGGGCAGCATCACTGCGACCTCAGACCGATGATCGAATCCGGCAACTACGGCGATCCACCACGCACGCGCCGCAAGGACTACGCGCACGTACTGCTGCAACTGCTCAGCCGCATGCGCTACGACCTCCTGCTGCTCCTGCTCGTGACCGGCCTCGTGATGGGGGGGCTGATCCCGAGAGGCTGGGTGGAGAGCGATGAGATCGTGCGCATCCTCGGCATCGCCGTTTCGATCTTCATCGGTTTTCGCAACACCCAGGCGATCAGTCGCTGGTGGGAAGCCCGCAAACTCTGGGGAACCATGGTGAACCAGAGCCGCAACTGGGCCGACAGCCTCGCCGCCTACCTCCCGGTTTCACCCGAAGGGCGGCGCTGGACGACGCGGCTGGTTCGCCTGCAGGTGGCGATCGTGTGGCAATTGAATTTCCAGTTGCGCAACTCCTGGCACCGGGATCTGCGCAGCCTGCAGACCGAGCTTCTCCAAGCCCTGCGGCTGCCGAACAGCACCAACCTGCGCCAGCTCGGCAGGCAACGGGGGCTGTGGTTGCAGCACCTGCACGCCGAAGGGTTGATCGATGGTTGGGGACGGCACCAGCTGGTGGAGGTGGGCAATGCCTGCACCGATGCGATCGGCGGTCTGGAGCGGATCCGCAACACCCCTCTGCCGGCGTCGTATGACGTGTTCGTGCGGATCATCAACTGGGTGTTCGGAATCCAGCTGTTGCTCAGTTTTCACTACCAGGACGGAGGCCGCTTCAGCAGCTTCAACGGCTTCATGATCATGCTCTGCTTCCTGATGGCCGAGCGAATCGGTGCCTATGTGGAAGGGCCCTTTGATGCCGATGGCAGCAGTTTCTCGCTACCCCTCAACAGCATCTGTCTCACCATCAGTCGCGATCTGCTGGGATCGGAGGCTGATCATGTGTTGCACCTGCAATCGCAGGATCCCGTGCGCTGGACCTGACCATGGCCCCACTCATCCGCTTCACCGTCCCCTTCATCCTGGGGCTCCTGCATCTGATCGGACCGGTTCCCGCCGACCTCGGTGTTCAGCAGGGCCAGTTGAGCCCCTGCCCTTCGCCGGCCCACTGCGCGCGCCAGGTCTGGAGCGTGCAGAACCCGACGCAGGCACTCCAGGGTCTGGCCGACCAGCTCAGCCAAGCGCCGCGCACAGCCGTGGTGGAGCGGAGCGACACCTATCTGCATGCCACCTGCAGCAGTCGCCTGTTCGGCTTTGTCGATGATCTCGAGCTCTATGCCGATCAAGAACGGCAGCAACTGCAGGCAAGGTCGGTGTCCCGCCTCGGAGACTCCGATCTAGGCGTGAACGCGCGCCGCCTCGAGGAACTGCATCAGCAGCTGAGCAGTAGTTGATCGGCGAGATCGAGGGCGCTCTGAATCGCGCCCTCGGCCATGGCGAAGCCTGGGCCGGCGATCCAGTCGCCGCAGAAGCCAACCCGGCTTCGGGCACACCATTGCAGCTGCGGCGCCAAACCAGGCGCAACGGGTTGGGCCGCACCCCAGCGCATCACGCCAAGCACCTGGGCCTGAACTAACGAAGCCTGCAGATCCGGCCAGGGGCCGAGGAGCTGGGGCAACAGGGCCCGCAGCCGTTGCTCCTGCTGGCGCAGCAGCTCCGGTTGCTTCGCCGGTGTGATCGTTGCGCCCCCATCGAGACCATGCACCACCAGTCCCAAACGGCCATCGCGCTGACGCTGCAACACGAGCCGTTCCACCCCGAAGTGCTGCTGCGCCTGCGGCGTCAGCCAGATCTGCCGCGGAACCGCCACTGCCTGCGCAGCCGCCTGCGGGGGCAGCGCCAGCATCAGGTTCCAGCGCACCGACGCCTGCATCGCAGCGATGGCCAGCAAAGCCTGATCGAGGCAGGGGTCCTCCCCCTCGGGCAGGGCAACCCGCAGCGGCACCTCGGGCCAATCGAGCATGGCCAGGGAACGGGGATGGGCCAAGAGCGTGCCACTGAGCACCAGCGTGCGGGCCCGGATCGACTGGTCGAGCCACCAGCCCTGGGGGCCATGCTCCAGGCTCCTGATCCGGCCACCGAAACGGGTGATCGTGGCGCCACCGCCACCGCCAGCGGCAAGCAGGGCCTCCGCCACCGAAGCCATCGTCGGCATCCCCCGCCAACGGGGACCTCGCAGCAAGGGGTGATCAGGCGGGGCGACCAGCTGAACAGCGCCAGAACCCAGGTCGAGCCCCACCACCGCGCCCCGATCAGGCACCAACACCCCCTGGGCGATCAAGGGCGCCAACAACGCGGCCAGGGCCGCCTGGGGCTGCTGGCTGAAGCTCAGGGTCGGGCTGCCGTGGTCCAGCCGCCAGAGCGGGTCGTCGCGGCGACGCCGGGTTGCTGCCCGTCCGCCCGCACCACGCCCTGCTTCCAGCACCAGGATCGAGCCGCCAAAGCCCCTGGCCCGCAGGGCCGCCACAAGGGCACAGCCCGACAGACCAGCGCCGATGATGGCGAGATCAACAACCTGATCAGCGGTCGCTTGCATAAAAAAGACGGGTGGCGGCCCGTCTCTCAACTCCCGACATTGTTCCCGAGAAAACCCCAGGCCCTTGCGTTATCGCGCAAACCCTTCAGGGGCTGCTGTAGGAATTCATACTCAAAGGGAAGTTGCCAGGACCGTGGCGAGCAGTTGAGGCGCCAGATCGGGGCGGCTGGTGACCTCAAGAATCCGGCCGATCGACTCCGAGGTGTCCAACGCCTCCACACAGGCCTTCGCCACGAGACGGCGCGGAATGGCGTTGCTGGTCTGTGCGTCGGGCCCAGTCCAGAGAATGCCTTCCGACGCGAGTCCTTCCTCCCGCTCCGAGAGCCCACCCGGTCGGATCACGGTCCAGTCCAGACCGCTGCGCTCGAGAGCCCTCTCGCCCACGCGCTTCCACACCAGGATCAACCCAAACAGGTTGAGCGGATGGCGCCAACGACCAGCGCACAAGGAGCTCACCAACAGCACCCGGCGCACGCCCACCCGGCGACAGCTTTCCACCTGGCGCTGCACGCCCCAGGCGTCGACCCGCATCGGTCCGCTGAGATCCACCGAAGGCCGCGCGCCCGTAGCGATCACCAGCCCATCGACTCCCGTGAGGGCATCATCGAGGGCTACGGCATCGGAGAGCTCAAGCCGGCGCTGGTCGCAGCCCTGCAAGCTCTCAGGCAGCTGCGATGCAGGCCGAAGCAGCAGACGCGGTTGATCACCGCGCTGGAGCAGGTCTTCAGCGATGCGGTACCCGGTCTTGCCCGAGGCACCACTGATGGCAATCGTGCGTGGAGACATGGCAGAGAGTTCAACGACCAGTGGAGGGGACCGGCTTGGTGGCGATCACGGCAAAAAAGGGATCGCCCTGACCACCGATCCAACCCAGCGGTCCCGAAGCGCGCGTCGGCTCGGCGATCAGCTCCGGGCGGGGCCATCCCTGGGCGATCAACACCTCCGCCACGTAGGCGAGGTGGTCACGATCGCCGCCATCGGTCCAGACCTGCGGCGCCTTGCTGAAAAACATCCGATTGCTGAAGGCCACGATCAGCTCTCCTCCCGGTCGGGTCACACGCCACAGCTCTGCCGCCACCGCCTCCGGCTGCTGGAGATATTGCCAACCGGCCACGATCAGGCTGCAGTCGATGCTGGCATTCGCCAGCGGCAATGCTTGCGATTGGTTGAGGTTCTGAACCCAGTGACGATCGAGGCGCGGGTTGGCCTCCAGCTCCGCGGCATTGAGGCCATGGCCGATCACCTGCTCGTAACGCACCTCCTCGGGCAGGTGGCTCACCCAGCTGCTCATCAGATCGAGTACCACGGCGCAACTGGGAATGCGCTGCCGGTACAGCTGGGTGAGACGACGGCGGAAGGGCGCATCCAGATGATGGACGAAACGGGGTTGGGCGTAGAAGAGCGCGTCATCGCTGCCGTCGAGCTTGGTGCGCTGCGCCTCTGTGAGCACCTGCACCGCCATGGCCACTCCCGTGCTGAACACTGCTGCGGAACCTAAAGAAACCCTCGAAAAAACGCGATGCGCCCCCCATGTCCCTGGCTAGGGCAGGGGTGAACCCCACCCCCGCAGGCCCATGGTTCCCTTCGAAACCGAACTCGCCAGCACCGGCACAGCGCCGGTGGCCGAGCCCACCACCTCCACCACGACCGCCCGCCGCAGCATGCGCGAGCAGATGGTGGACGTGATCGATCCACTGCAGAAGCAGCTCGACGCCAAGTTGCACGAACTCGATGAAACGCTGCGTCCTCGCCTGGAGCAACCCGTGAAGGAAAAGCCACTTCTCGCCGTGGCCGTTTCCGCCGGTGTCGGCGTTCTGGTGGGCGCGCTCACCGTGATGGCCGTTCTGGCTGGCGCCCGCTCAAAGGCCGAGTGAGGCCAACAACTCCCGCTGGGCTGCCCGTCCGGTGATGGCATGAGCGGCCATGGCGCCGCTCGCTGCCACCGGCGGAATGCCGATCCCTGGAAAGGTGCTGGCGCCGCAGTGAAGCAACCGCTTCAGCGGTGTTTGCACCCCAGGGAACAGCCCCTTGGCGGCAGACAGCGCCGGGCCATAGCTGCCCTGGTGCACCGAAAGAAAATGGCGATGGGTGAGCGGCGTGCCTTCCATCACCAGATGGCAACGACTGCGCAGGTCGGGGATGCGCTGCTCGAGCACCTGCCAGAACAGGGCACAACGCTGTTGACGCAGCTGGGCATAGGCCTGCGAGCCACGGTCAAGATCAGCCCAGAGGTGCCAGGGTTCGTTGGCCGGCGTGTAGGCATGCAACACGTGCTGGCCTGGAGGCGCCATGGCCGGATCGAGCAAGGAAGGGATCGACACCACCACGGCATTGCGCTCTGCCTGCACCCCCCGCTCCCAGTCCCCCACCCAAACGGTGTGAATCGGCAGATCCTCCAGACCCGCCGCATCAAAACCGAGATGCAGATGGAGGAAAGAGCCGCAGGCCGGCGTCTGCATCCGCTGGCGCCGCCAGGCGGGCACCGCTGCTTCGGGCAGCAGCGCAGCCGTACTCCAGGCATCGGCATTGCTCACCACATGGTTGGCGCGCCACTGCTCGCCATTGGCCAGCACAACGCCAACGGCGCGATCATCCTCCACCACCACCTGCCGCACCCGCGCCCCCAGACGCAGCGCACCGCCATGGGCCTCCAGCCCCCGCACTAAGGCCGCTACCACCGCCGCACTGCCGCCAAGGGGGAAATCAAGGCAGGCTTCCGGATCAAACCATTCGCCGAACAGGGTTGCCATCGCCGCGGCATTGGTATCGGCCATCGGCATGCCGCTGATCAGGAAGCAGAGCAGATCCACCCAATGGCGCAGGAAGGGATCCTGCAGATGGCGGTCCACCAGCGGGCCGAAGGCACCACTGAGATGGCGCAGGGCGGGCAGGTGGGGCAACAGGCGACCACTGCGCCGCAACAACGGCCCCAGGCCTTCGAGCCCATTGGCAGGAAGCGCCAACAGGGGCAGGGCGTCGGCCGCTGCAGCGATCGGCTTCAGCACCGCAGCGAAGCGACACCATTCCTCCACCACCGCAGGCCCACGCAGGTCGGCCACCACCCGTTCAAATCCCTCCGCTCCCACACCGATGCGCAGGTGCCCCTCGGGAAACAGCACATCCCAATCGCGATACGACACCACCTCCAGGGGCTGGTCCAACACCCGCAGGATCTGCGCCAGGGGATTGGCACTCGGCCATCGGCCCAAGCCACTCCAGAGCGAGGGACCTGACTCAAAGTGATAGCCCTGGCGTTCAAAGCCATGGGCGGCGCCGCCCGCATGGCCGTGCGCCTCCAACACCACCACCTCAAGGCCTGCCCGGGCACAAAGCGCTGCACAGCAGAGGCCACCGATGCCGCTGCCGATCACGATCACGTCAGTTGTCGATGCCATCGCCCGGCTACCCGTGGATCGTTCAGTCCGAGTCATAGCCGGTCATTCCTAGGCAACGAATGATGCATGCCGAGGCTGCCGGCCATCGGTAGGTTCGAAACACCACAACCAACGGGCATGGCGGGCGAATCAGAGACCATCAACAACGCAACAGGGCCATCGCTGCCGCTCTGGCGCCGGACGCCGCCGTTGGTGTTGCCGATGCTGGTGTTGAGCGCCGGGTTGGTGATCGCTGGAGCGGTCGCCGTGAAAGGGATCCGCACCGCCGCCGACACGATCACGGTGACCGGAGCCAGCACGGAACGCATCCGCAGCGACTATGCCGACTGGACCGTGGTGGTGACGGGCAATGGCGGCAGCCAGCAGGCCGCCTACCAGAATCTCCAGCCCGATTTGCAACGCACCCTCACCTTCCTGCGTGAGCAAGGCCTGCCCGACGAGGCACTGCAGCTCGCGGTGTTGGAGTCGAACAGCAACCCTGTGCGCAACCGGGTCACCGGTGCGCTGATCAGCACGGAGTGGACCGCCCGCCAACCGATCCGAATCAGCTCCGCCGATGTCGATCGGATCGCAAAGGTGTCTCGCGCCATCGGCAGCCTGATCGGCGACGGCGTCTCATTGACGATCCAACCACCGGCTTACACCTACACCAAACTGGAAGGGAAGCGAGTCGACATGCTCGCCAAGGCCACCGCCGATGCGCGCAAACGGGCCGTCGCCATTGCCCGCCAGGCCGGTTCGGGAATCGGCGCCATCACCAAGGCCGACACCGGCACCTTCCAGATCACCGTGCCCAATTCCACCGACATGGGCAGCTACGGCTCCTACGACACCCGCACGATCGACAAAGACATCACCGCCGTGATGGGTGTGACCTTCCGGGTGCAATAGGAATCAGCCTTCAAGCGCGGCGGAGCTAGCGCGCAAGGCCATCGCCAGATGGGCCTGAAGGGCGCCAAGGGCCATCAATTGCTTGGCACTGCGGCCTTCGGTGAGACCCGAAGATGGCGCTTGAAGACTCCTCATCACGGATACGCTCAAACGGCTCCACTCCTTGAGCAATCCCTGGGGGTCAGAAGCATCAGGTCCAGCATCGGAAGCAGATCCAGCTGGCAATGGCTCAGGATCCGGCTGAGCGGTTTGCAGCATCGCGCTCAACTGCCGGTGGCTGATGGCATCGGGGAGGTTGACGTGCTCCATCGGTCATCACAATCTGTTGCGATCACGCTAAGGAACGGGTGCCGACGCCACCAGTTCGGTCGAAGACCGGATCACCGACCCCAACCCGGCCATGGTGGACACGACGGCTGCTGGCGCCAGGAGTGCTGCTGCCCTGGATCCTGTTGGGCGTGGCCTGGCTGCTGGAGTTGCTTGAGCAGCTGATCGGTGCAGGCCGCTGGTCTCTGGCCATGGGCCCCGGTACGCCCTGGTGGACGCTGTTCACTGCCCCCTTCAGCCACGGCGGCCTCGGGCATCTGCTGACCAACAGCCTGGTGTTTGTGCCCCTGAGCTATCTCGTGCTGATCCGAGGCTTCAAGGCCTACCTGGCCGTGTGGATCGGCGTGATCCTGTTGGAGATTCCGATCTGGCTGCTCTGGCCGGTCGGCAGCCATGGGCTGTCGGGGGTGATCTACGGACTCCTGGGCTATCTGCTGCTGATCGGCTGGCTGGAGCGACAACCCCTGGCCCTGGCCCTCAGCCTGACGGCGCTGCTGCTCTACGGCAGCGCTTTGCCGGGGCTGCTTCCCTGGCTGACGCCAGCGGGAGTGAGCTGGATCGGCCACGCCAGCGGCTTTGCAGGTGGGGTCGTCGCCGCGCTGGCGGTGTCACGCCAACAGCGCCGATCCTCCGCCAAGCCCTGAACGATCAGGCGTCATCACCCGACGAGGGTTGCTCGCCATGGGATGGTGCGGCAAGAAAGCGACCCGACCAGCGCACGGCCAGCACCACACAGGCCGCCCCGTAGCCGATGAAGGTGATCACCTGACCGGCCGAACCGCTGGCATACACCTCCTGATTGAGCAGGAGCCAGTCCACCAGGGATGAGGCCGTCCCCCAAAGAAGCACCCACACCGACACATACAGCACACCCTTCATCACTCAACCCCCTTCCATCGACTGCTGATGGCTGTGCTGGCGATACATATCACTCAAAGGCTCATCCTCCGTTTCGCCCGCGGAAACAGGCGCTGAAGGCCGTGGCTTCGGCGGAGGCTCGGAATCGGAACGTTCCACGCCAGCTTCTTCTCGGGCGATCGCACGGGCATAGGCGGACTCAAGGTCGGACGCCTCGGAGGCTGGATCGCGGGCATGATCACGGGCCATGGGAGCGGGTGCCTGAAGCCGGTCAACCCTCCCATCCTCCCAGGCCTTCGCCAACACCCAAGAGCCTTGAACAAGCAGCAGCGGGCCCAGCGCATTCTGGAGCGCCTGAACGAGCACTATCCGGAGCCGCCCATTCCTCTTGACCACTGCGATCCCTTCACCCTTCTGGTGGCGGTGCTGCTCAGCGCCCAATGCACCGATCGCAAAGTCAACGAGGTGACGCCGGCTCTTTTCGCCGCCGCACCCACCCCCAAGGCCCTCGCCGCCCTCGAGGAGGCCGAAATCCTGAGCTTCATCCGGCAGCTGGGCCTGGCGAAGACCAAGGCTCGCCATCTCAAAAAACTGGCCCACATCCTGGTGGAGGTCCATGGCGGCGAGGTGCCACGCAGCTTTGAAGAGCTGGAGGCCCTACCCGGCGTGGGCCATAAAACAGCCAGCGTGGTGATGGCCCAGGCCTTTGGCGTGCCCGCGTTCCCGGTCGACACCCACATTCACCGACTGGCCCAGCGCTGGGGCCTCAGCAAGGGACTGAGCGTGGAACGCACCGAAGCCGACCTGAAGGCCCTCTTTCCGAAGGAAGCCTGGAATCGCCTGCACCTGCAGATCATTTTTTATGGCCGGGAGCACTGCACGGCAAGGGGCTGCGACGGCACGGTGTGTCCGCTCTGCCGGGAGCTGTATCCCAAGCGCCGCACGCCGGTGACCTGGCGCAAGCCCTAGCAAATGTGGAGATTACGACACTGCAAACGTCAAAAGACTGTTACGTTACGTAGCAATCCACCCCGGAGAGTCGATGAACCGCGATCAAACCCTTCCGAACCAGGCCAGCGACAAGTGGTTTCAGGACGCCGCAGCCCGCGCCATCCATGAAGAGCAACTGGAACGCGTGGAGCGCTTCAACGGCCGCGCTGCCATGCTCGGCATTGTGATCGGCATCCTCACCGAAGCCCTCACCGGTCAGGGCATCGTGCACCAGATCGGCCTTGGCCCCCTCGTGGATGGCTATGCCGCCTGCACCACCCGCTTCCTCCCCTTCTGCTTCTGATCCCAAGGAGAAGACGGAGCGCCATTGAGAATCCAGGCCGCAGCTAGGCTCAAGGGCTGCAATCGCAACTTGGATGGCAAAAAAACGGCGCAAGCTCAGCAAACCGATGGAGGCCGCCATCAGTGCGGCCCAGAAAAAGGTGGAGCTGATCACCGCCAAAATTCGCGACATTCGCGACGAAGACATCCAGAATGAATTCGCCGAGGCCTTCTCGGGTGTTCACGCCACCCTGACTCAACTCAGCAAGCTCTACATTCTCGAGGGTTTCACAGAGGAGAGCGAAGCCTTACTGAATGACTATGGCCGCCTCATTCAGGAATTCGAAGAAGACTACGAGCTTTAAACGAACGACGATTCGGTCTCCTTGGCTCTGCTTCTCCGGGAACTCCCTTGCTTTTGTCGCACCCGCCTCATCAGCGAGATCATCGCCAACACACCATGACCCGCGTCCACTGCCGGTACACCAACGACCTGCGCTGTGAAGCCGAACATGGCCCCAGTGGAGCCGTGATCCGCACCGATAACCCCCTCGATGGGGAGCGGGATCCGGAGGCATTCGGGCCCACCGATCTGGTGGCAGCCTCAGTGGGCACCTGCATTCTCACGGTGATGGGCATCGTCGCCCGACGCCGCGGCTGGGATCTCACGGGCAGCGCGGTTGATGTCGACAAAACCATGGCCAGCGAGGGGCCGCGCCGGATCGGCCACCTGCGCGTGGCGATCAGCCTGCCTGCAGCGCTCGATGCCCAGCAGCGCAGCCTGCTGCAGCGCGCCGCCGAGACCTGCCCGGTGAAACACAATCTCGAACAAACAGCCGAGATCGACCTGGTTTGGTTGTGAACGAGGCGCTCGACTGGAGGACCTGACGACGAAGGGCTGACTATGGGGACCTGAACAATCGGGCGATTGCCTGTACAACCGGTGGGTGGATCAGGAGCGCGCAACCACCATGCCGGAGCAAGCCAACCCATCGCCATCGCCCTCTGTTTCGAGTGAACCGCGCTGGTTCAGGCTCGCGCTGGCCTGCCGCTGGCCCCTCGCTGTGGTGATCGCCGCCTGGGCCGCGGCGGTGGCTGCGATTCAGATCCTCAAGCAACCCCTACCCGTCGGCCTGCCGCTGAACCAACCCTTCCCCGTGCGCCTGGTGGGTGGCATCACGGTGGATCAGCTGAAAGCGCCGATTCAGGTGAACAGCGCCACCCCTCTGAAGATCGAAGCTGCCGCCACCCTGCCGGTGCAGGGCGAGGTGGGTGTCCCGGCTGGCATTGCGGTCAGCCAACCCGTCACCGTGACCGGCGGCGTCGATGTGCAGGGCCAGGTCTCGGTGGATGAGGTGAGCGCACCGGTCAAGGTGCATGGCAGCGATGAGGGGCCAATTCTGGTCGGCACTCCCGAGGATCAGTCCTTGTCGGTGCAGGGAGGCGTGAGCGTGAAGCAGGTGGGCGGCAAGATCAATGTGCAGATCCGCGATGCCGCCAAATCAATGCTGCCGATCCCTTGATGCAGTCGTTGCCCCAGGATTTGCACCTGCCAAGGCTGCGGCTCGCCGTTGTCGGGCACCTCGAATGGGTGACCTTTTTGGCCGTTGATCAGCTCCCCCAAGCCGGGCTGATCAGCCGTGCCCATCGCAGCCTGGAGGAACCCGCCGGAGCTGGTGCTGTGGTGGCGGTGCAGCTGGCGCAACTGTGCGGCGCCGAAGTCATCTTTTTCACGGCGCTGGGGCGGGATGCCATCGGTGAGCGCAGCGAAGCACGGTTGCGGGAGCTGTGGGTGACCCCCCAGATCGCCTGGCGCGATCAACCCACGCGCCGGGGGCTCAGCCTGGTGGATGGCAGCAGTGATCGGGCCATCACCGTGATCGGCGAACGACTCACCCCCACCGCAGCCGACCCCCTTCCCTGGGAGCAGCTCAGCGACTGCGCTGGCGTGTTTGTGTCCGCCAGCGATGCCGAGGGCTTGCGCTTGGCACGCCGCGCACCGGTGCTCACGGCAACGCCACGGTTGCGGTTGCCGCTGCTGCTGAAAGCCGGCGTGGTCCTCGATGCCCTGATCGGCAGCGGCCTCGATCCGAGTGAACAGATCCCCAAGGGTGCCCTCGCCCCTGCGCCACGCCTGCAGATCACCACCGAGGGAGCCGACGGTGGCCTGCTCATCCCCGGTGGACGCTTCTCCGCCGAACCGCTTCCAGGGCCACTGGTGGAGACGTACGGCTGTGGCGACAGCTTTGCAGCCGGCGTGACGGCAGGCCTGGCTGCCGGCTGGAGCGTGGCGGAGAGTGTGCGCCTGGGCGCCCATTGCGGCGCGACCTGCGCCACACGCTTCGGTCCCTACGGCTGAGCGTGGCGCGAATCCGCAGCTGTTCATAGCGTCCTGGTAGTGCCTCCCGAACCGCAGCGGTCGATTCAGCATGTCGGAACTGCAATGCCCCTTCAGTGGTCACGCTGGTGCCACCACCCCAGCAGGCGGCACCCGCAACAGCCAGTGGTGGCCCGACCAGATCGACCTTGGGATCCTGCATCAGCACCACCCCGCCGCCAATCCACTCGGGGTTGATTTCGATTACCCCGCGGCCTTCTCCCAACTCGACTACGCCGGGCTCAAGGCCGACCTGAAGGCCCTGATGACGGATTCCCAGGCGTGGTGGCCCGCCGATTGGGGCCACTACGGCGGCCTGTTCATCCGCATGGCCTGGCACAGCGCCGGCACTTATCGCAGCGCCGACGGTCGCGGTGGAGCCGGCCATGGCAACCAGCGCTTCGCACCGCTGAACAGCTGGCCCGACAACACCAATCTCGACAAGGCCCGCCGCCTGCTCTGGCCGATCAAGCAGCGCTACGGCAATGCCATCTCATGGGCGGATCTAATCATCCTCACCGGCAACGTGGCCCTGGAATCGATGGGCTTCCGCACCCTGGGCTTTGCTGGCGGTCGCACCGACATCTGGCAGCCGGAAGAGGATGTGTTCTGGGGCAAAGAGACCCGCTGGCTTGCCGATGAACGCCACAGCGCCGATGGCCAGCTCGACAATCCACTCGCGGCGGTTGAGATGGGCTTGATCTACGTCAACCCGGAAGGCCCGGAGGGGCACCCGGATCCGCTCGCCTCCGGCAAAGAAGTGCGTGACACCTTCGCGCGCATGGGCATGACCGTGGAGGAAACCGTGGCCCTGGTGGCCGGTGGTCACACCTTCGGGAAATGCCATGGGGCTGCAAGCGCCGATCACCTGGAGGCGGAACCAGAGGCTGCCGAGCTGGCGGAACAGGGCCTCGGATGGCACAACCGCTTCGCAAGCGGCAAGGGGGAACACACCATCACCAGCGGCATCGAAGGAGCCTGGAAACCCAATCCCACCCGCTGGGATCAGGGCTACTTCGAAATGATGTTCACCTACGAGTGGGAGCTGTGCAAAAGCCCCGCCGGTGCCTGGCAGTGGGTCGCCAAGGATGTGAAACCCGAGCACATGATTCCCGATGCCCACGTGGCCGGGAAAAGCGCAGCACCGATCATGACCACAGCGGATCTCTCCCTCCGCCATGACCCGATCATGGCGCCGATCGCCCATCGCTTTCATCAAGACCAGGAGGCCTTCGCCGATACCTTCGCCCGCGCCTGGTTCAAACTCACTCACCGCGATCTCGGGCCTCGCTCGCTTTACCTCGGCCCCGAGCAACCCACCGAGGTAATGATCTGGCAAGACCCCCTGCCGGCGGTGGATCACCCCCTGATCGACGCCTCCGACGTGGCCGTGCTCAAACGGGAGGCCCTGGAGCAGGGCATCAGCATCAGCGCCCTGGTGGCCACAGCCTGGGCGGCCGCCTCCAGCTTCCGCAACTCCGATCGCCGTGGCGGAGCCAATGGCGGCCGGATCCGGCTGCTGCCGCAACGCACCTGGGAGGTGAATGATCCGGATCAGCTCAACAACGTGCTCGGCGCCCTTGAGCAGGTGCAGCAGCGCTTCAACGCCAACCGCTCCGATGGCCGGAAGGTGTCGATGGCCGACCTGATCGTGCTGGCGGGTTGCGCCGCAGTGGAACAGGCGGCCGCCGCCGCTGGGCATGCCATCAGCGTGCCCTTCCGGCCAGGGCGCACCGATGCGGGGCCAGAGCACACCGACACCGCCTCCTTCAACGCGCTCAAACCACTCGCGGATGGTTTCCGCAACTGGAAGCGCCAGGGTCTACCGCTCCGCGACGAACAGCTCCTCGTCGATCGAGCCCAACTCCTCAACCTCAGCGCGCCGGAAATGACCGTGCTGGTGGCAGGCCTCCGGGTGCTGGGTGCCAACAGTCATGGCAACCGCCAAGGGGTCTTCACCGATCGCATCGGCGTGCTCAGCCCCGACTTCTGTACCAACCTGCTCGACATGGGCACGGTGTGGGCACCCACCAGCGAAGCGAAAGATGCCTATGAAGGGCGCGATCGAACCAGCGGATCCCTGCGCTGGACCGCAAGCCGCGTCGATCTGGTGTTCGGCTCCCACAGCCAGCTGCGCGCCATCGTGGAGGTCTATGCCCAGAGCGACGGGGGGGAGCGCTTTGTGCGTGACTTCGTCAGCGCCTGGGTGAAAGTGATGGAGCTCGACCGCTTCGATCTGCGCTGAACGGCAACCAATCCGGCGCTTTTACGAGCTCTCGGGCTTGGTGAATCCAGGCCTGCACCGCGGCAGATTCGACAGCGGGACGCTCTCCAGCCTCGACAGCGCGATAGTGATCGGCCACCGCCCAGGCGGTGGTCTGGGAATCCTCCCCATGGCGCGGGATCAGGTGGAGATGCAGATGGCGGGCACCCTCGCCAAAGGCGATCGCATACACCCGATCGCAGCGCGTGAGCTCTTGCACTAGCTGAGACGCCCTCTGCACCACCAGGCCCCAGGCCTGGGCTTCCTCAGCGGTGAAGTCGATCGGACCGCTCAGATGGCGCCGGGCATCGAGACAACACCAACCGAGCAATGGCGACGGCTGTGGATGATGGCGCAGCAACCAATCTGGATTGCGCCAGATTTCCATGGCATCCAGCTGCACCTGGTCCGCATGCAGGGCGCAGATGCCACACGACAGTGTTGAAACAGGCATCAGTTCAAAAAGCCCCCACCATGCGGCAGGGGCTGTTCCGATTCAACCGCGTGGAGCGCAGCTCAACCGATGGCGGGAGCCTGCAGAGCCACGGGGGTGGACTCAGCAGCAGCCAGGTCGAGGGGGAAGTTGTGAGCGTTGCGCTCGTGCATCACTTCCATGCCGAGGTTGGCGCGGTTCAGCACATCAGCCCAGGTGTTCAACACCCGGCCCTGGGCATCCAGAACCGACTGGTTGAAGTTGAAACCGTTCAGGTTGAAGGCCATGGTGCTGATGCCCATGGAGGTGAACCAGATGCCGACCACAGGCCAGGCCGCCAGAAAGAAGTGGAGGCTGCGGCTGTTGTTGAAGGAGGCGTATTGGAAGATCAGGCGACCGAAGTAACCGTGGGCAGCCACGATGTTGTAGGTCTCTTCTTCTTGGCCGAACTTGTAGCCGTAGTTCTGGGACTCGCTCTCGGTGGTTTCACGCACCAGGGAGGAGGTCACCAGTGAGCCGTGCATGGCGGAGAACAGGGAACCACCGAACACACCGGCCACACCCAGCATGTGGAAGGGGTGCATCAGGATGTTGTGTTCAGCCTGGAACACCAGCATGAAGTTGAAGGTGCCGGAGATGCCGAGGGGCATGCCGTCGGAGAAGGAGCCCTGACCGAAGGGATAGATCAGGAACACCGCAAAGGCGGCCGAGAGCGGCGCGCTGTAAGCGACACAGATCCAGGGGCGCATGCCGAGGCGGTAGGAGAGCTCCCACTGCCGGCCCATGTAGGCGGAAATGCCGATCAGAAAGTGGAACACCACCAACTGGTAAGGACCGCCGTTGTAGAGCCACTCATCGAGGGAGGCAGCTTCCCAGATGGGATAGAAGTGCAGGCCAATGGCGTTGGAGGAAGGCACAACAGCACCGGAGATGATGTTGTTGCCGTAGATCAGGGAACCGGCGACGGGCTCACGGATACCATCGATATCCACCGCCGGAGCAGCGATGAACGCAACGATGAAGCAGGTGGTGGCAGCCAACAGGCAGGGAATCATCAGCACACCGAACCAACCCACATAAATGCGGTTATTGGTGTTGGTGACCCACTGACAGAAGGATTCCCAGCTGCTGAGGCGACCGCTGCGAATGGCAGTAGCCATAGAACAACAGATGAAAAGGACGGATCCACCCGGACGCCACCATGGGCAGCAGAAGGGCAGGCCTTAAGGGTATGGAAAGGTCTCGTCTTTTCCTGAAAACCACAGATTTCGAGTCATGCCTACAGAGAAATTGATGAAGCGCTTCATCAAGCCTTCATGAACTTTTGATGCGCAAGTTTGAGGTCTGGGCGCTCGTCCATTCACGGGCCTGCTGCAGAAAACCATTCCAATCGAGCCGCTCCCGTTCCGCCGCTTGGGCCACCAGTAGGGGAGCCTGTTGCTTCAACAAAGCCAGGTCGGGCTCAGCCACCCCTGCATTGAGGGCCATCCAGTCGGCCATCGACGCTCCCACCACCCGGGTGAGATAGGCGGCGCTGAGGGCCTGGAGTGCACCAGCAGCCAGCCAGCTGCCGCCATCGAGCTTGGCGAAGCCAAGCAGGGCCTGACCACTCCACTCCACCACGCCCTGCGCCAAGGCGGCAGCACCGAGATGGCGCGCCGCCACCTGCAGCACCTCAGAGGTCCAGGGGCAATCCCACACCTGGGCCATCTCCCGCAGCATCAGGCCATTACCAACGGCGACGGCCACCAGATCACCACTGGGCAATGGCGACACCACCACCGCACCCGCCACCAGCCATTGGCTGCGCTGCAGCAGGTTGCGGAACCGTTCACGACGTCGCTGCTCGAGCTCAGCCTGCCAGCGTTGATGCAGACGGGCCAGGAGCCGCTGCCGCGTGGCATCGAGGCTGCGTTGCGGTTGCTGGAGGAGGCGACGCAAGGGCTGCAACAACGGACGCAGCGCCGTCGGCGTGCCGTCCCAGATCAAAAGACGATCGTGCCACCGCTCCGGCAACTGGGCGCACAGGTCGGCTTCGGCGCCGACGTTGCGCTCCACCAGCAGCCAGGCGGGCTGATCGTCAGCGATCTGCTCCAGACGCAGGAAGTCGGCCGCCCGCAGGGGTAACGGCAGGAGAAACAGCAGGGCGTCCTGGTGCTCTAAGGCATCGGGCAAGGTCCAGCTGCCCGTGTTGGTGGTGAGCGGGTGAGCCAGCGACAGCTGCAGCGGGCTGGGGCCGGCCAGGGCCTGCTCGAGCTGCTGGCGTTCTGGGAAAGCCACGCCGGCCGATGCCACAACCGCCATGGCAAGGGGGCCGGAACGCTCCAGCAACGCATCAAGCTGACGCTGGCGTTCCTCGCGGGCCCCAGACTCTTCCAGGGGCTCCTCCAGGCGATCGAACTGATCGAGCACATCCCGGCATCGCTGCACCCAGCCGGGAAGCGTGGTGGGTGCCTGAAACCTCGCGGCTGCCGCTGGCCGGCTCAACCACCACACACCAGCACCGACCACCAACACGCCGAGGCCACCACCGGGAAGATGCAACACGTCGGCGCAGACCCACTGACCAAACAACAGGCTTCCGCCTGCCCAAAGCAAGGTTTGACCCTTCACCGGAAGCCAGTTCAGAGAACCCAGCGACGGCACCGGAAGCATGGGGAGTCGTCTGAAGACCCGGCCTTCCTAGCTCAACCCCGGCACGCACACCAGGGCACAACAGCGCAGAGCACTGGGCGGCAGGCAATCCGACCCCGGCGCTGCACCGCAACTCATGGTGCTCCATAGCCTGGAAGCACCAGCACCCCCCGGATGATCACCGACCGTCGCACCGAGGTGAAACGGGTGTTGCTTGCAGCCCTGGTCATCAACCTGAGCATGACCGGCCTAAAGCTGGTGCTCGGCCTGATCAGCGGCTCCCTCGCCGTGGTGGCTGACGCCATGCACAGCGCCACGGATGCCCTCTCCAGCCTGATGGGGCTTCTCACGAACAGCCTGTCGGATCCCCATCCGGATCGGGACCATCCCTATGGCCATGAGAAATACGAAGCGGTCGGTGCCCTGGCGATCGCCGGTTTCATCCTCTTCACCGCCCTGGAAATCCTGATCACCGCAGGGGAGCGGCTGCTCGACGGTCTGCCAGCCCTGCGCATCAATGGTCCGGAACTATTCCTGCTCCTCCTGGTGCTGCTGTTCAACCTGGGCCTTGCCAGCTACGAGCGGCGGGAAGGTCGCCGCCTGCAGAGTCAGCTCCTCCTCGCCGACGCCCGCCACACCACCAGCGACATCTGGACCACGGTGATCGTGCTGGTGGGTCTGACCGGCGCCTGGTGGTTCAAGGTGAACTGGCTGGATGTCGCCCTGGCCGTGCCGCTGGTGGTGTTGCTGCTGCGGGTGTGCTGGCAGGTGCTCCGCGCCAATCTTCCCTGGCTGGTGGATCACATCGCCATCGCCCCTGAGGCGATTCACGAACAAGCGATGGCCGTGCCGGGCGTGCTCAACTGCCACGACATCGCCAGCCGCGGCGTGCTTGGCCAACGCGTCTTCATCGATATGCACATGGTGGTGGACGCCGATGATCTGCCCACGGCCCACAGGATCACCGAAATGGTGGAGGAGCGTCTGGAGAGTCGCTTCGGACCGGTGCGCTGCACCATCCATCTGGAGCCCCGCGACTACGCCGAACAACACATCACCTTCCGGGGCGCCCACGGATGACGGATCGGAGGACTGACCCGCAACTGGGCCGGTCGTCAGGGCGGCGCGACCGGGCACCGACAGGCCCCCAGTGATGCGTCACACTTGCCGCTGGTTGCAAGGCCTCAGGCCATGACGGATTCCTACGGCGATTCCCAGACGTTTGCGGGAGAGGGTGACACGGGTCGCGATCGCGGCCAAGACGAGGGTGGTCGCCGAGGCGGCTTCCGTGGCGGTGGCGGTGGACGTGGCCAGGGCAACCGGGAGGGCGGCGGCTTCCGCATTCGCCTGAGCGATAACGAAATGCGCGCCACCCGGGCGCTGCAGGAGGCCTTCAATCTCCGCTCCACCGTGGCCGTGCTCGGCTTTGCTGTGCGCACCCTCGGCCAGATGCTCGAGGACGGTGAACTGGACGCCCTGGTGGAGCAGCAGCGCTCCCAGGCCCCCCGTGGCGGTGGTCGCCGGGAAGGCGGACGCAGTGAAGGCCGTGATGGTGGCCGGGGCGGCTGGCGCGGCGAAGGCGGCCGGGGCGAGGGAGGTCGCGGCTCCAGGCCTGACCCCTTCGCCCGCCCGGCCAAACCGCAGCCGGCCGCTCCTGAACCCGAAGCGGAGGTGAACGACGCAGCGGCTGTTGAGGCTGCCAGTGCTGTTGAGGCTGTCGCTGATGTTGAGACAGCCGCTGACACCGACACCAGGACCGACGAGGCCTGAGGCGATGGCACGGTCGCGTGTTCTCTCCGGGGTGCAGCCCACCGGCGCCTTGCACCTCGGCAACTGGCTGGGCGCCATTCGCAACTGGGTGGACCTCCAGCACGACCACGACACCTTTTTCTGTGTTGTGGATCTGCACGCGATCACCGTGCCCCATGACCCGACGCGCCTGGCGAACGACACGCTCAACACAGCAGCGCTCTATCTCGCCTGCGGCATCGACCCCAGGGTCAGCACGGTGTTCGTGCAAAGCCATGTGGCCGCCCATGCCGAGCTCTGCTGGCTGCTCAATTGCGTCACACCGCTCAACTGGCTGGAACGGATGATCCAGTTCAAGGAGAAAGCGGTCAAACAGGGCGACAACGTGTCGGTGGGGTTGCTGGATTACCCAGTGTTGATGGCCGCCGACATCCTTCTCTATGACGCTGACCTGGTGCCGGTGGGAGAAGACCAGAAGCAGCACCTCGAACTGGCGCGCGACATCGCTCAGCAACGCATCAACGCCCGTTTCGGCTCCGAGGAGTCGCCGGTGCTCAAGGTGCCCCAGCCCCTGATCCTTAGGGATGGTGCCCGGGTGATGAGCCTCACCGACGGTCGCAGCAAAATGAGCAAAAGCGATCCGAACGAAGGCAGCCGCATCAACCTGCTCGACCCGCCCGAGCTGATCACCAAGAAGATCAAACGGGCCAAGACCGATCCCCAGATGGGCCTGGAATTCGGCAATCCGGAGCGACCGGAAACCGACAACCTTCTCGGCCTCTACGCCATTCTCAGCGGCCTGGGCCGCGATGCCGCAGCGGCGGAGTGCGCCGCGATGGGCTGGGGCCGCTTCAAACCCCTGCTGGCCGAGGCGACTGTGGCAGCCCTGGAGCCCATTCAAGCTCGGCACAAGGAGCTGCTGGATGATCGCGCCGAACTGGAACAGGTGCTGCAGCAGGGACGTGAACGCGCTCAAACCGTGGCGACCACCACCGTGGAGCGGGTGCGCCAGCAGCTGGGCTTCCTGCCAGCTCGCTGATCAGTGCCACAGCATTACAAAAGTTTCGCTGATCATTAAAACTTCCTGAGGGGATTCCCGGACCTGCGGCGGCCCACTCCCGGAAGCTATGCACGGCCAACGGGTCTCATGGGTCTCAAGCGCCAAACGGCTTCTGCCTGGTGCGCCTATACACATCCGATCGACTCCGTCAAGGGCGGTCGTGCTCCCCTCGTCACCGTCCCAGGCCGGCCTTCAAGGTATGGGGCCCTCGATGGATGGATTTGCGTCGGTTCTCTCGTTGTCAGACCCAACAGCTCCTCTCCGCCACTGCGGTGAGTGCCGGCCTGCTCCTGTGCTTCGGCCAGGGGCTCCATGCCGAACGCGCCCAGGAGCGGCTGGATCAGGCCGAAACCCTGCAGGCGTCGCTGCGCGAACAGGCGGACGCCCGCGCTGAGCTGCTGGCGGATCGCCCCTATCGGATCACCCCCGAGCGCCGCGCCCTCCTCAACACCATCCGCTACGCCGAAGGCACCTGGAAGGACGGTCGCGATCACGGCTACCGCGTGCTGTATGGCGGCAGCCTGTTCCAGGACCTGTCGCGCCACCCAGAAAAAGTTGTGGTGAAGCGATACACCAGTGCTGCCGCCGGTGCTTATCAGTTCCTGCCAGGCACCTGGCGACAAGTGGCCCGCGAATTGAAGCTACCCAGCTTTGAGCCCCAGCACCAAGACCAGGCAGCGCTGCGTCTGGTCGAGCGTCGCGGCGCTCTCGACGAAGTCGACCGCCATGGCCTTACGCCCACGGTCATGAATCGTCTGGCGCCCGAGTGGGCCTCCTTTCCCACCCACGCTGGAACAAGCGCCTATGGGCAGCCCGTGAAAAGCCACGCTGACTTGGCGCGCTTCTACAGCAGCAATCTCGAAGCGATTCGCCAAGGCGCCTGAGTCAGGCCGGCCAGGGCTGTCCGGCCAGCCCCCAGCGAAGCAAACGCAGAGCCCAATAGAGCACCATCGCCGCGCCCACCAGCCAGGCGAGCCTGCGCGCATTCGGGCCGAAGCGGAGCGGTCGGCCCCACACCGCCTGCCGCCAGCCCAACCAGGCCAGGCCTGTCACCAGGGGAGGGCCGAACAGATGCAGCTCCAGGGCCTCCCCCAGATCGCCTTTCAAGGTCGCCAGAGCTGATCGGGTGAGGAAACAGGTGGGGCAGGGCACACCGGTGAGGGCCCGCCAGGGGCATCCCGGTAGCAGCAACGGCACGCCGCGGGCGCGAAGCGTCAACACCAGCAAGACCGCCAGGGATCCGAGGCCGAGCCGCCGCTGACGCCAGCGGATCTTCATCGGGCCGCCTGGGAGATGCGGGCCGCCAGCGCCCACACCTCCATCACCAGCTGATGCCAGGGCGCCATTGCTTCCATGGACACGGCCATGGCCTGAGGAGACGCCTCCACAAGGGCCCGGGTCGCCGCAATCGCCTTGCGGCCCTCCGCCAGGCGCCCAGCCATCTGGGCCCGTTCCTGCGGGGCCATCACCAGATCCGGACACACCGCCAGCAACTCCTCGCCCCGCTGGAACCAATGGCTGAAGTCATTCAGCAGAGAGTCCAGCAAGTTTTCAAGCAGGGCATCGGCATCCGGGTCCATGGCGCTGAATCTCACGCCCATAGGATGGCCGTTCTTGTGCATGAACCGGTGAGCAGCGCTGCAGCAACCACCCCAGCCCCAGCCGCACCGGTGGTTCTGCCCAAAACCAGCGAAAGCGATCAGCTGCTCCGCATCCGCCATTCCATGAGCCACGTGATGGCCATGGCGGTGCAACACCTGTTTCCCCAGGCCCAGGTGACCATTGGCCCCTGGACCGAAACCGGCTTCTACTACGACTTCGACAACCCTGATCCCTTCACCGAAGCCGACCTGAAGGCGATCCGCAAAGAGATGATCAAGATCATCAACCGGAAGCTGCCGCTGGAGCGGATCGAGGTGAGCCGGGATGAAGCCGAGGCCAAGATCAAGGCTCAGAACGAGCCCTACAAACTCGAAATCCTCGCTGGTCTGCAGGAACCGATCACCCTCTACACCCTGGGCGAGCAATGGTGGGATCTCTGCGCCGGACCCCACGTGCGCAACACAAGCGAGCTCAACCCCAAGGCGTTCGCCGTCGAAAGCGTTGCCGGCGCCTATTGGCGTGGTGATGAAACCAAAGCCCAGCTGCAGCGGATTTATGGCACCGCCTGGGAAACACCGGAGCAACTGGCCGAATACCAGCGGCGGAAGGAGGAAGCGCTGCGCCGCGACCATCGCCGCCTCGGCAAGGATCTCGACCTGTTTTCCATCGAGGATGAAGCCGGTGCCGGTCTGGTGTTCTGGCACCCGCGCGGTGCCCGCATGCGCCTGCTGATCGAAGACTTCTGGCGTCAGGCCCACTTTGAGGGGGGCTACGAGCTTCTCTATACCCCCCATGTGGCCGACATCGGCCTCTGGAAGACCTCGGGGCACCTGGATTTCTACAGCGAGAGCATGTTCGGACCGATGCAGGTCGACGAACGGGAATACCAGCTCAAGCCGATGAACTGCCCGTTCCATGTGCTGACCTACGCCAGCCGATTGCGCAGCTATCGCGAACTGCCGATTCGCTGGGCCGAACTGGGAACGGTGTATCGCTACGAGCGCCCCGGGGTTATGCACGGCCTGATGCGCGTGCGGGGCTTCACCCAGGACGACGCCCATGTGTTCTGCCTGCCCGAGCAGATCAGTGATGAGATCCTGCGCATCCTCGACCTCACCGAAACAATCCTCTCCGCCTTCGATTTCCGTAACTACGAGATCAACCTCTCCACCCGTCCGGAGAAATCCATCGGTGACGACGCCGTCTGGGATCTGGCGACGCAAGGACTGATCGAGGCTCTCGAGCGCAAGGGGTGGGCCTACAAGGTCGATGCCGGTGGCGGTGCCTTCTACGGCCCCAAAATCGATCTGAAAATCGAGGATGCGATCGGTCGGATGTGGCAGTGCTCCACGATCCAGCTCGATTTCAACCTGCCGGAACGGTTTGCTCTCAACTACGTCGCCGCCGACGGCAGCAAACAGCGCCCGATCATGATCCACCGGGCGATCTTCGGCTCGCTCGAGCGCTTCTTCGGAATCATGACGGAGAACTACGCCGGCGACTTTCCTTTCTGGCTGGCACCGGAGCAGATCCGCCTGCTGCCCGTCACCGATGAGGTGCTGGCGGATGCCCAGCAGCTCAGCGACCAGCTCCGGGCCGCTGGCATCCGGGCCACGGTGGATCGCAGCGGTGAGCGGTTGGGCAAGTTGATCCGCACCGGCGAACAGATGAAGATCCCCCTTCTGGCCGTGATCGGCGCCAAGGAAGCTGAACAGGGCAGCGTGAGCCTGCGCAGCCGCCGCGACGGCGACCTGGGCTCGGTGAACCGCAAGGCCCTGATCGAGGCGGCCAGCCAGGCCAATCAGGAGCGTCTCGCCTCCCTCCCACTCAGCCCCGCCTCATGACATCCACCCCCATCCGCCATCTCAAGGATCTGGCCCTGCTGCGCACGGCTCCGAGCCTTGAACCGGCCCAGCGCCTGGCCTTGGGCCAGGAACTGCGTGAGACCATGGCCGCGTTTGACTGGTTCACGGTGGGCGTGATGGCCGCCGATGCCGAACAGGCCCTGACAAGCCTGCGCCAACTCGAGGCGGCCTGCGGCTGGGAGGCCATGCAGGTGCAGGACGAGGCACTCGCGCCGGGCGACGGCGTGTTTCTCAAAGCGAATCAAGCCAACGGCACCGTGCGGCTCCGCCAGGAGAGCGGCTTGGGGGAGGGCGTGCTGATCACCGGGCATCGGCACAACGGCGATGGCTCCGGCAGCACCTGGGGGCCGCTCCCGCTCGATTGCTTCGCGAGCTGAGCAAAAGCTTGCCGTTTGGAGCCGCGCTGATCAGCCTTGGTGGGAACGGATCCAACCGGACCCATGGCACCCACGACCTTCCTGGCCGGTGATCTAGGGGGAACCAAAACCTTGCTGTCCCTCTTCAGCACGGTGGAGGGCCAGCTCCAGGCCTTGCATGGACACCGCTACGCCTCAGCGGAATGGCCCTCACTGGACGCGATGCTGGTGCACTTCCTGGAGGAGATGCCAGCGGACCTGGCCCGACCGGCCACCAGCTGCATCGCCGTGGCCGGCCCCGTGCAAGAGGGTCAGGCCAAGCTCACCAACCTGCCCTGGCTGGTGCAGGAAACCTCACTCTGCGCTGCCACCGGCCTGGAGCGACTGGAGCTGGTGAACGACTTCGCCGTGCTCATCCACGGGCTGCCCCACTTCAGTGACAACCAGCAGGTGGTGCTCCAGGAAGGGCAAGCCAGCCCTGGTCCGGTGGCGATTCTCGGGGCGGGCACCGGCCTGGGCATGGCCCGCGGGTTACCCGGCACGGAAGGTTGGATCGCCCTGCCGAGCGAAGGCGGCCACCGGGAGTTCGCTCCCCGCACCGAGGCGGAGTGGGAGCTCAGCCGCTGGCTGATGGCCGACCTGGAGCTGGACCGCCTCTCGGTGGAGCGGATCGTGAGCGGCACCGGCCTCGGCCATGTGATGCACTGGCTCCTGCAACGCCAGGGCAACGAGGACCATCCCCTTCAGGCCCAGGCCCGAGCCTGGCGAACGATCGGGGCCGATCAGCCAGGCCATGAGGACCTTCCCGCCCACACGGGCCGGGCCGCAGCCGCAGGGGATCAGCTGGCCCAGGACGCGCTCACGCTCTGGTTGGGGGCCTACGGCTCCGCGGCCGGGGATCTGGCGTTGCAGGAGCTTTGTCGCGGCGGGCTCTGGGTGGGGGGTGGCACCGCTGAGAAAAACCTGGAAGGGCTCCGCTCCGAACGCTTTATGGAACCCCTGCGCCGCAAGGGACGCTTCCGTCCCTTCCTGGAAAGCCTGCCGATCCGGGCGGTGATCGATCCGAATGCCGGCCTGTTCAGTGCCGCCTGCCGTGCCCGGGATCTGCAGGGAGGCTGACGGCCGGGTGAGACACTGGCCCAAATAGGACAGCAGGGATGGTGCAGCCGCGCATCGGCCAAACGGTGGTGGTGGACGTGCCTGCCACAACGGCCAACATCGGCCCGGGTTTTGATTGCCTCGGTGCCGCCCTCGATCTGAACAATCGCTTCAGCATGCGCCGGATCGAAGGCAACGGCGAGCGCTTTGAACTGATTATCGAAGGCCAGGAGGGCAATCACCTCCGCGGCGGCCCGGAGAACCTCGTGTATCGCGCCGCCCAGCGCGTCTGGAAAGCAGCCGGCGAGGAGCCGGTGGCCCTGGAGGCGAGGGTGCGCTTGGCCGTGCCTCCGGCGCGGGGCCTGGGGAGCAGCGCCACGGCGATCGTGGCCGGTCTGGTGGGGGCCAACGCCCTGGTGGGAGAACCCCTGAGTCGGGAAAAGCTGCTGGAACTGGCGATCGACATCGAAGGCCATCCCGACAACGTGGTGCCCTCCCTGCTCGGCGGTCTGTGCATGACGGCCAAGGCGGCCTCGCAGCGCTGGCGCGTCGTGCGTTGCGAATGGCTGCCGAGCGTGAAAGCGGTGGTGGCGATCCCCGCGATCCGTCTCAGCACCAGCGAAGCGCGGCGGGCGATGCCGAAGACGATCCCCGTGGCCGACGCCGTGGTCAACCTCGGCGCCCTCACCCTGCTCCTCCAGGGCCTGCGCACCGGCAACGGCGACCTGATCGCCGATGGCATGCACGACCGCCTGCATGAGCCCTATCGCTGGCGCCTGATCAAGGGGGGCCAGGCGGTGCGCGAGGCGGCGATTCAGGCGGGGGCCTGGGGTTGCGCCATCAGCGGGGCCGGCCCGAGCATCCTGGCGCTCTGCACCGAGGAGAACGGCGCCGCGGTGAGCGCGGCGATGGTGCGCGCCTGGGAAGCGGAGGGGGTGGCGAGCCGTGCACCCCTGCTGAATCTGCAGACCACCGGCAGTCACTGGCAACCGAAACAGCCTGGGTAGATGTACCCAGGCACCCCCCAGGTGCTGATAAGTTCAATCACAATCTTGTTGCTGCCATGGACGCCAACCTGCCTCTGACGGTTGCGTCCCCGGAAGCCTTTCCCTGGTTATCCCTGATCGTGCTGCTGCCAGCGGCGACGGCCCTGGTGATGCCGTTGTTGCCAGGGGATGACGATCACCCCTCGCCCTGGCCGCGCAACCTCGCCGTCACCATGCTGGCGATCGATTTCGGGCTGATGCTCGCCGTCTTCAGCCGGCTCTACGACCCCCTCGATGGCGGGCTCCAGCTGGTGGAACGGGTCAACTGGCTTCCGGTGATCGGCCTGGAGTGGTCCTTGGGCGCCGATGGCCTGTCCATGCCCCTGGTGGTGCTGAGTGGCCTGGTCACGCTGCTGTCGGTGTGCGCCAGCTGGAAGGTGCACCACAAATCCAATCTTTACTTTGGCCTGCTGCTGGTGCAGGCCTCCGCTCAGGCCCTGGTGTTTCTCTCTCAGGACTTCCTGCTCTTCTTCCTCGCCTGGGAACTGGAACTGGTGCCGGTCTATCTGCTGATCGCCATCTGGGGTGGACAGAACCGCCAGTACGCCGCCACCAAATTCATCCTCTACACCGCTCTCGCTTCGCTGCTGATCCTGATCAGCGGGTTGGCCCTGGCCCTCTCCGGCGACAGCTTCAGCCTCAATCTCACTGAACTCGCCCAGCGCTCCCCCGGCGGCAGCTTTGGCCTCCTCTGTTATCTCGGATTCCTAGTGGGTTTCGGCGTGAAATTGCCGATGTTCCCACTGCACACCTGGTTGCCGGATGCCCATGGTGAAGCGAACGCTCCGGTGTCGATGCTGCTGGCGGGCGTTCTGCTCAAGATGGGCGGCTATGCCTTGCTGCGCTTCAACGTGCAGATGCTGCCGGAAGCTCATCTCACCCTGGCCCCGGCCCTGATCATCCTGGGCATCGTCAACATCATCTACGGCGCCCTCAACGCCTTTGCGCAAGACAATGTCAAGCGCCGCATTGCCTGTAGCTCTGTGAGCCACATGGGCTTTGTGCTCCTCGGCATCGGTGCCGTCGATGCTCTCAGCCTCAGTGGCGCCATGCTGCAGATGATCAGCCACGGCCTGATCGCCGCGGCCATGTTCTTCATCACAGGCAGTTTCTACGAACGCACCAAAACCCTCTCCATCCCCAACATGGGAGGGCTGGCCAAGGTGCTGCCGATCACGTTCGCCTTCTTCCTGGCCAGCTGTCTGGCCTCGCTCGCCCTGCCTGGCATGAGCGGCTTCATCAGTGAAATCACGATCTTCCTTGGGGTGACCAGCCAGGAGCAATTCACCACCCTCTTCCGGGTGATCACCGTGGTGGTGGCAGCCATCGGCCTTGTTCTCACCCCGATCTACCTGCTCTCCCTCTGCCGTCGGGTCTTCTTCGGGCCGCGCATCCCCGCTCTCGCTTTCGTCGATGACATGAGCCCCAGGGAGTTGGTGATTGGCCTCACCCTGCTGGTGCCCACCCTCACCATCGGCATCTGGCCCCGGGTCGCCATGGATGTCTACGAAGCCTCCACCGACGCCCTCGCCGAAACCCTCTCTGGCCATAGCTTGATGGCCCTGAGCTCCCTCTTACCCCTGGGCTGACGCTATGCCTGAGACCCGCGATTTGGCCCTGCTGGCGGGCCAGGGATTCCCCGACTACGAGGCGATCACACCCGACCAGGTGCAAACGCTGATTCCCCAGTTGTTGCAGCGGCTCTCCGACCAGTTTGCCGCCCTGGAAACCAGCCTCGACGACGCCCTGGGCGCCGGCGCCCCCCTGGGCTGGGACATGGTGATGCCGCCCCTGCATCGGATCGGTGAACAGTTGCGCTGGAGCTGGGGTGTGGTGACCCACCTCAATGCGGTCTGCAACTCTCCCGAGCTGCGCGATGCCCACGCCTCCCAGCAGGCCGACGTGGTGCGGTTCAGCAATCGCCTCGGTCAGAGCCGCAGCCTGCATCAGGCCCTCGAGGCTCTGCAGCAGCGGCCATCCGAACCCCTCGACCGCACCCAACAACGAATTCTTGCGTCCGAATTGCTCTCGATGCAGCAGCGAGGCGTCGGCCTGCGCGGCGACAGCCAGGCCGCCTTCAACGCTGCCAGTGAGCGACTCGCCGAGCTCTCCACCCAATTCGGCAATCACGTGCTCGATGCCACCCAGGCCTGGCATCTGGTGGTGGAGAATCCCCGTCACATCGCCGGCCTCCCCGAGCGGGCCCTCGAAGCCCTGGCGCAGGCGGCCCGAGAGGCGGGCGATCGTCATGCGGATGGCAGCGAGGCCTCGGCAGAACGCGGCCCCTGGCGCTTGGGCCTCGACATGCCGCGTTACATCCCCGTGCTCAGCCATGCCGACGATCGGCAGCTCCGCGAAACCCTTTACCGGGCCCATGTGAGCCGCGCCAGCAGCGGGGAGCTCGACAACACCCCCTTGATCCAAGAGATCCTGGAACTCCGCCAGCAGCAGGCCCAGCGCCTCGGCTATGCCCATTGGGCCGAACTCAGCCTTGCCGGCAAGATGGCTGAGGATGTGCCAGCCGTGGAGGCCCTGCTCGAGGAGCTGCGGGCGGCCGCCTACCCCACCGCCTGCCGTGAGCTGGAGGATCTTCAGGCCTGTGCCCGGCGCCATGGAGCCGCCGAAGCCGACGCGCTCGCCCCCTGGGACGTGAGCTACTGGGCCGAAAAGCTGCGTCAGGAACGCTTCGACCTCAACCAGGAGGCGCTGCGCCCCTGGTTCCCGCTGCCCCAGGTGCTCGACGGCTTGTTTGCGCTCTGCGAGCGCCTGTTCGGGATCCGGATCACGGCCGCCGATGGCGAAGCGCCGATCTGGCATCCCGATGTGCGTTTCTTCCGTGTGCTCGAGCGGGATGGCTCGCCGCTGGCCGCCTTTTATCTCGATCCTTACAGCCGACCGGGCAGCAAGCGCGGTGGGGCCTGGATGGACGAATGCCTCAACCGACAACCCGACGGCAAGGGAGGCTGGATCACGCCGGTGGCCTATCTGATCTGCAACCAGACCCCGCCAACCGACAGCAGCCCGAGCCTGATGAGCTTCGAAGAGGTGGAGACCCTCTTCCACGAGTTCGGCCATGGCCTGCAGCACATGCTCACCACGGTGGAGCACCCCCAGGCGGCGGGCATCAACAACGTGGAATGGGATGCGGTGGAGCTGCCGAGTCAGTTCATGGAGAACTGGTGCCTGGATCGCCCCACCCTGATGGGCATGGCCCGCCACTGGCAGACAGGTGAGCCGCTTCCGGAATCCGACTTCGAGAAGCTGAAGCGATCCCGCACCTTCATGACCGGCTTCAGCACCCTGCGGCAGGTGCATTTCGCCCTCACCGATCTGCGGCTGCACAGCAGCTGGACCCCAGACCTCGGCATCAGCCCAGATGAGATGCGGCGCCAGATCGCCGCGACGACGACGGTGATCCCACCGATTGCCGAGGACCGCTTTCTTTGCGCCTTCAGCCATATCTTTGCGGGGGGCTATTCCGCCGGTTACTACTCCTACAAATGGGCCGAGGTGCTCAGCGCCGATGCCTTTGCCGCCTTTGAGGAAGCGGGGCTCGATCTTGATGACCAGGTGAGCGCCACGGGAGAGCGCTTCCGCAGCACCGTGCTCAGCCTCGGCGGCAGCCTCTCACCAGCGGCGGTCTATGAAGCCTTCCGTGGGCGCGCCGCCAGCACCGACGCCCTCATTCGCCATTCCGGCCTGGTCGCCAGCCATGGCTGACCTGCTGGCGCTCTCCGGCCAATGGGGGGCGCGCAAGGAGGACCGAACAGCGCTGGCTCCGCTGCTGCCCTTCCCTGCGGTGCTCGAGGACAGTTGGCTCCGCCGGGGAATCCAGCGCGATGCCTTTCTGCGTGAGCTGTTGCAGGGACTGCACCAACGCCGACTGATCCCCCTGCTCGCCATGCTGCCCAGGGGCTGGCGGCTGGCGCCGGCCGCCCTTCCTGAAAAGCTGCGCGGCCTAGGCTCCCTGCTGGAGGAAGGGCTGGTCAGCCCCACCCTGCTGGCGGCGCTGGCCGACGATCTGCAGCATCTGCTGCCCATCGGCGACCCCGACAACGCCTCGGACGCCACGGCGCTCAGCCGCTGGACGGCCCGGCATGTGGTGAACCCTGAGAACGGTTCGCGCCAAGCCCTGCCCCAATCGCTGCAGCAGTGGCAAGAGCTCGCCAAACAGTCGGCCCAGGAACCCACCCCATGGCCACCCACCAAGGCCGGATCCACGTCAGCCGCGAACCTGGGCAGCCTCGGCGCCGGCCTCACCTGGCACAACCAGGGGCTGACGCACCTGCAACCCGCCCACTGCCGCCAGGCCAACCGCCTGCTCGCCCAGGTGTTCAACGCCCTCGGCGCCAACCGCCTGCCGGCTGCTGCGGTGGAACCCTTCCAGTTCGAAGGTGTCGCCAGCACTGCGGCGCTCATGGCGTTGCTGCGCGGCCGCGGCTGGTCCGCCAGGGCCAGGGTGCGCTCGAGCGTGGCCAGTTTCGGGCTGGGTGCCAGCGCAGCCGCTGAAGACGGCACCTGGCACCAGATCCCCCTGGCCCTTCCGTATCGCACCGGCTTGCTGCGCCATGGCCAGGAGATCGAATCCCTGCTCCCCCACTGCTGCCTGGAGCTGGAACTGCAGCCACCGGAAGCGGCAGAGCCTGTGCTGTTGCAGTACTACCAGGGCACCGAAGGGTTGAACGGCTGGGCAGCGATTAACGACCTCGACCGGCCTTGGCAGAACGACCGCGGCAATGGCACCGTCGCGTACCCAGGCCCAGCCTTTGAAGCGGAGCACCTGGACCTTGCTCTCGATCTCTGCGATCTGATGGCAGCGGTGCACAACAGCACCGCTGCAGCGGGCCAGCTCCGTTTTGGTGGCTATGGCGCCCTCGGCTTCTGCATCGATTCCACCGCCCTACTGGAGCAGGCCCTAACGGGCCGCAGCACGCTGTTCCCCCTCACCCTGGGGGGAATCTGGCGGGAACGGCTGGCGCAGCAACTGGAGCGATTGCTGAACACCGGCCTGAGCACGGCCAACACCAACCACAGCGATGAGGCGGTGGAGCGCTATCGCGACGCCCTCCAACGCCTGCCCCAGGACCTGAGCCTGCATGGCGAAGCAGCCCTGCGCGCCGAAGCCCGCCTGATCCGCAGCCTGCCGACCCACTCTCCCTTTGTGTGCGTGCGCGCTCTCAATGGCGAAGCCGCCGCTGAGACGTCCCTCAGCGATCCGTTGTGAGCTCCAGTTCGCGGCAGATGGCCGCCACCACCTTGCCGCGGTAGTGGTCGCTGAACGGGCCTGAATCACCGTTATGACTCATGCCATCAATGCTGTAGCGATGCAAGGAGCGCGTCCGCTGCCAACGATTCCAGTTGGAGAGAGGAAGCAGGAACAAACGCCCCGGGTAAGCGATACGGCCGAGCGCCGCCACCGGATCCCGACTACCCACCACCATCGCCACATGGTCGACGCTGCTGAGATCGCCATTGCCACTGAACACACCACAAACGGTGATCACCTGCACCGGCACATGGCAGATCTTCTGCAGCATGGCCGCCGTTCCGATCGCCATCTCTCCGCCACCGCTATACCCCACCAGCACCACCCGCACCGCCCGAGAGGGATGGAAACCGAGCCCCTCCAGACGCCTGGCAATTTTGAGCGCCAGCTCGTAATTCATCACCGGGCCGTAGCGACGATCTGAAGAGATCCCCACCTTGATCACATTGTTGGCCTGCACGAAAAAGGCGCACAGAAAACGGATCAGGCCAATCGGATGCTGCTCCTGCAGGGCGAACAGACGCTGCCAGAACCACTGCGAATACGACGAGGCGCGCAAGCCCACCGGCATGATCGTGTAGGCCTCGATCCCCTTCACCAGCAGCATGTCGGCAGCGATGCCCTGCTCGAGCACATCGAGAAAATCACTGACGCGAGGAGGATGGCTCTCCTCGCTCTGGTGAATGCCATCGAGATACACCACAAAGTGACGATGGGGAGACTCGGTCGCTTCGGAGCTTTCAAACAGATGGGAGGGATCGGGAAGGCCCTGCTGCCAACCTTCCCAGAAAACAAAGTCCGCCATCACCGAATACATGCCGGCGAGAGCAACAACGATCAACACGACCGCCACAGTCACCCCGGTGACTTCCTCCAACACCTCCCGTCGAAAAATCAACGAGGCGTCGTGGCGCAGAGCGCTGATGCTGAGCAGAGCCAGCACAGCAACAATCACCAACACGATCAACACCAGGCGCCGACTGAAACGCAGATGGTTGCGGTGATGCTGAATGGCCGAGGTGGCGCCAGTCATGAAAAGACCGTCCGTTGGCGGCAGAGAATCAGGAGAGAGACGCCACTTCCCGCGCCAGGGTGTTGTAACTGGCGCGCCAACGCTGGGCGAAGAGCAAGCCGATCAGGATCAACGACAGCACATAACCCGGCAGACTGATGACCAATCCTTTCTCCAGGGGCACGCCATACACCGCCTGGAGAAGCACCAGTACATTCAGATGCACCCACGCCAGCAGGGTGACGGCGATCAGATCGCTGATGTAGGGCGCCGCGACGAGCACATAAAACAGTCCTGGCCAGAGGGCGACACCCATGCGGTTTCCAAAGGTGATGGGCTGCAGGGGGACCCCCGCCACCAGGGTGAGCATGAGGCTATGGCTGACGATGCCGATCAGGAACGCCAGGCTGAGCACCAGAGCATCCACCACCATGTGAAACAGGATCTGCCGTGGTCGTAACCGATTCGCCAAGAGAGCGAACAGATGGGAGGCCGACATCGACGCGCCGACTCCCACCAGCAATCCAACGCCAACATCCAGTTCGACGAGAAGCTCGCCCATGCCGGCAAGCCCAGCGCTGATGCTCTGCAGCATGGAGTCAGGCACGACGCAGGTGCGGCCGATTCACAATCCAGATCACCACAATCGAAAGCACGGCGCAGTAGAAACACCACACCGAATTGAAAGTGGCGCTGTAGGTGGCCCAGGTGAGAAAGATCGAAACGAAGATCAGCACACCAAACAGCTTCACGGCACGATCACTCACCGCCAGCAGGGGCACCACGATGAAGCCCCAGTAGACGAGTTCGCCAACCGGCTCGGTGTTCACGAAATTATGCAGAGCGCTGTGCAAATTCGACACGTCGTAGAGCAGTCGACCGGTGCTATGCACAGCGGGCTGGACAGCCGGTGGATTAAACAGCACCGGTAGATAGAAACCAACGCCGATCACCGTGGCGACGATCGCCACCCATTTCAATCGATGCTGGAGCCCCTTGGAATCGGTGCTTCGACTGATCGACCAGGCACTCCAGGGGATCCAGATCATCCAGAAGCAGTAGGCGAAAAAGAGAAACCCCAAGGCAGCTGCCGTGGCGAGTGGTTCAATTCCGCCGCGGTCGAGCGCGGTCCACTCCAGGCCCTCCACGAACTGCTGCACCCCGAAGAAGAAGGGCACCAAGGCCAGAGGTTTGTAATCCGGGCGTTCGTGACGGGAGGCCAGATGGTGGGAATACAGACCCAGAGGCATCAGCACCGCAGAGGCGGTGAAACTGGCGGAAGCCGAAAAGCACATTGGCTCAAACGACGGGTGAAGGTGAATCAATGGTGGCAACCGACACCAAACCTGTCACTCAATCGCTGAGAATCGTTTGGGTCAGCAGCTCGAGGGCTCGGGGATGGGCCATCAGCTGCTGGTGAGTCAACACCGGAACCGATTGTTGCGTCCCGAGGGGCAGCACGGCCTGCCATCCGGGAAACACCATCAGATCCCAGCGGCAATAGAAACTGGCGCACTCGAGGGGGCGGAGGCTGGAGGGATCCGCATTGAGGCGTCGCAGCAAACGACTGCCCCGCTTCATATCAGCCAGCCCTGCAAACAACCACCGGGGAATCCACTGCGCCGTGAGCGTGCCGCGCTGAGGGCTGCCGACGCTGATGAAGCGATGGGTGCGGTTGGCACCGCCCAGCTCCTGCAACCACACGCGGCTGATGATTCCTCCCATCGAAAAACCGAGGATGTCGATCTTGCGCTCCGCACCCCACCGGGCCTGGATGTGACCATCCAACTGCTCGGCGAGGCTCCGCAGGGGGATCGCGCCAAGTCGGTGAGGCAGATGGGGCACCAGCAGAGGCACCCGGTGGTCCTCCAGCTGCCGCACCAGTCGATGGAAGAGGTGGGGCGTATCCCAGAGACCATGCACGAGCACGAGGGGCCTGGGCTGTTTCACCGAACCATTCACCGAGGAGCCGGCCAGTGCCGGTGCCGTTCGACGGCAACCGTACCGCTGAATCCTGGAATCGGCGGTTTGGTTTTGCGCAGCAACACGCGCATCGGCACTACCCCATACAGATCGGCAAGACGCTCCAACACCCGTTCGCTGAAGTGCTCAATGGTGTAACAGCGGAGCTCCGACGCCAGCGTCTGCACCGCCTGCACCGCCAGGCTGTAGTCGGCCGTGTCGATGAGGGCGTCGGATCGGGCCGCCGCCTGACAATCCACCAGGAGGGTCAGATCAAGACTGAAGCATTGCCCCTCCAGGCGTTCCCGCTCCAGCACGCCGACATGGGCCCACACGCGCAGATCCTGGATGTGAATCGCGTCGTTCATGGCTCCAGATCGCGGTGACTGAAGCGACGACGACCTTCGGCGAAATCGGCGGCCACATGGCCATCGCCACGCAGGCGATAGCGATAGGTCACCAGCCCCTCCAGGCCAACCGGCCCGCGTGGCGGCAGGGTCTGGGTGCTGATGCCCACCTCCGCACCGAAGCCGTAGCGGAACCCATCGGCGAAACGGGTCGAGCAGTTGTGATACACACCGGCACTGTCCACCGCCCGCAGAAATCGTTCGGCGGTGGTCACGTCCAGGGTGGCGATGGCCTCGGTATGGCGCGAGCCATGGCGACGGATGTGCTCCAACGCCTCCTCCAGATCGCTGACCACCCGCACCGAAAGGATCAGATCGAGGTACTCCCGATCCCAGTCGTCCTCTGTGGCCGCCTCTGCTACGCCGAGGGCCTGACTGCGGGAATCACCAAGCAGACGCACGCCCGCGGCCTCCAACGCCGGCACGGCCGCGGCGAGAAACGCCGGAGCACTGTCTTGATGCACCAGCAGAGTCTCGATCGCGTTGCAGGCCGCGGGGTACTGGGTTTTGCTGTCGATGGCGATCCGCACCGCCTGGGGCACATCCACCTGGGCATCGACGTACAGATGGCAGACACCGTCCGCATGGCCGAGTACGGGGATGCGGGTGTTGTCCTGGATGAAGCGCACCAGCGCATTGCTGCCGCGAGGAATGATCAGATCCACCAATCCATCGAGACGCAGCAACGCCAGGCTCTCCTGGCGGGTGGTGAGCAAGGCCAGGGCATCGGCCGAAATCGTCGTGTCGACCTGGGCACCGCCGAGCCCCTCCTGCAGGGCTTCGATCACGGCACGGTTGGTGCGGTTCGCCTCACTGCCACCTTTGAGAATCGCCCCGTTGCCGGAGCGGATCGCCAGAGACGCAATCTGAATCACCGCATCCGGTCGCGCCTCAAAGATCACCCCCAGCACGCCGAGGGGCACGCTGACCCTCTCCAGCACCAGCCCCTCATCCAGCTCCCGATGCAGCTGACGCACACCGAGGGGATCGGGCAGCGCTGCCACCTGGCGCACGCCATCGATGGCGCCGGCGAGTTTGGCGGCATCCAGCTTCAGACGCGCCACCAGCGCCGGGGCCAGGCCTTCGGCCACGGCTTGCTCAAGATCCTGCTGATTCGCCGCCACGATCGACTCGGCGCGGTGCTCCAACGCTGCGGCCATCGCCTCCAGGGCCTGCTGCCGTTGGCCATCGTCGGTTTGCCCCAGGGCTGTGGCGGAACGGCGCACATCGGTCGCCAACCGCAACAGTTCTGGCGACGGTTCGGGCACACCCTGAGGGGTCATGGGCTGGGGCGGAATCTGCTCAGCATCATCCCGTCCGGCGGGTCAGGCGGGAGGAAGCAGACGATCGATGGCCAAACGGGCGGCACCAAGACGTCCGGCGCCATTCCCCAGCTCACAGGAGCGGATCTCCAGTCCCTCCCGACTCACCGCCTGCACCCGGAGGTCCACTTCACGGCGCACAGCCGGCAGGAAATGCTCTGCTGCCCCGGCCAACCCCCCACCCAGCAGCACCCGCTGAGGCGTGAACACATACACCAGGGAGCTGATGCCAACGCCAAGTGTGCGGCCATAGCGCTCCCACACCGCCAGGGCCTCGGGATCAGCGGCGCAGGCGCGGCGATGGAGCTCCTCCGGCTCCCCATCCCAGAGGCGTCGCAAGGCGGCGATGCTGGCGTATTGCTCGAGCGACCCCCGATTGCCGCTGTTGCACGGGGGGCCGTTGGGATCAATGCCGATCAGGCCCGGCTCGGCGGCGGCTCCGTTATGGCCCGTGAACAGGCGGCCTCCCAGCATCACCCCACCGCCGACGCCGGTGCCGAGGGTGAGCAGAACCACATCGCCGCAACCGCGTGCCGCCCCCTGCCAGGCCTCGCCCACCAGGGCGCAGTTGCCATCGTTGGCCAGGGTGACCCGCCGCTGCAGCTGCGGCTCCAACCATTCGGCCAACGGCACCTCCTGCCAACCCGGCAGATTGATGCACACCCGCGCCACCCGGGCCGCCGCATCCATGGGCCCCGGCAAACCGATGCCCACCACGGCAGCGCAGCGATCGGGATCGAGCGCTTCAATCGCCTCGCAGAGGGCCATGCAGACGGCGCCCGGCACCGCAGGCTGAGGGGTGGCGATGTGCTGTTCAGCCAAGAGTTGGCCAGCACGATCAAACCGGGCGAGTTTGATGCCGGTACCGCCCAGATCGACACCGATCACCTGTTGGCTTGAGGCCTTCATGGGGCTCAGAAGCGAACAAACACCTGGAACTGGCTCTGCCAGGTGCCCTGCGTATCCACCGAACCGGACAGATTGAGGTTGGGACTGATCTGATACGTCAAGGTTCCCTGGGGCGGAATGTCGTTGCGATTGGGGGCGGCCAGCACGGAGAAATTGAAGCGATCGGTGAGGTCCACGCCCACATCGGTGACCACAGCCAGCTGCGGCGGCACCCGACCGGAGACACGTTCATTCTCATCCTGCACCTCAGGCGTGATGTAGGTGGGGTACACGGCAAATTGCAGACGCTGACTGAAGGCATCGGTGAGGGAACCGATCACCGGCGAGAGCAACGACTGACCAAGAACGGCGGCAAGCGCCGCACCACCGCCAGCACCGGTCAAGCCGGCGAGGGAGTTGCCGCCGATCAGACCCAGCAGCTGAGCCCGCGACATCGGTGGGGAACTGCGCAGCTGGATGTTGTCAGCCAGGCGATCGGCCGGCCCCGTCGCCGTGAGCATTACTTTCACAAGCCGCAGCTGGCCGCCCGCACCCAGGTTGCCGGTGCCATTGGTGTCGAACACATTGGTCGACACGGCATTGCTGCCGGTGCCCACACTGATGCTGTCGGAAACCCGGCTGTTGAGCGCCACATCCACATAAGGAATCAATCCCTGCGATGGCGTAAACACGGCCACGTTGGGAGCGCGGCGATCGAGGTTGAAGGTGGTGGTGAACAACGACACGCGGCCAGACAGGAGTTGCACCACCCCCCGCAACTGAAGGCTGGGGTCGAGCGCACCATTGAGCGTGAGCCGACCGGCGGTGCTGAAACTGGCCACAGGCTCCACCGTGACCCGCAGCTTGGGCCCAAGCCGCAGTTGAAAACGATCGAAACGGATCGCGGGGAGATTGGGCAGGGAGGCGCGCAGAGAGCGACTGCTGCTCGCCTCCACATCCGGCCCCAGCAGCACCAGCGGCTGCTGGAAGTTCCAGTTTTCCTCCAGCAGGGTGTCGGCCGTGACCGGTTGGGCCATGGCGGTGGTCGCCGGGGAGGCAGGAGATGAAGCGGCCGAGGCGGTCAGCGACGCCGGCTTCACAAACATCGAGCGAGCCGGTTTGACCGTGCCGTTGTCGATCGTCAGATCTCCCGACAACTGCGGCTGAATCAGGGCACCACGCACCTTCAGATCAGCAGCCACCGCCACATCGGCGATGGGCAGCTTGATCCGTGCCTTCTGAAGGGTCACCGCCAGCGGCTTCGGCTCCGGTACGGGCGAGAACAGGGCCAGGGCGCCGGAGCCACGCAATTCCCCCTGGGAGCCGACGCGGGCGCTGAGGGATTGCACTTCCAGTCGATTGAAATCGAACACGATCGAGGTGTTCAGGTCACTGATCACCTGCTTCTGGATCGTGAAACGCCCCTGCTTCACCACGATGAAGCCATTGGCCTCAGGGGCGCTGAGCGGACCGCGCAGCAACAGACGCAGATTGGTGTCGCCCGCAGTCCAGGCGACCTGATCATCCGTGAATCCGGTCAGGAAGCGCAGGGCATCGCCACGGCTCACCACGCGCACATCCAGCTCTTTGGAGGGATCGAGCGGCACCTGGCCGATCACGGTGACTGGGTCCTGGGCCCCATCGCTGATCAGGGCCAGATCAAGGCGCAAGGCCCCATCCTCGAGGTTGATCTGACCGCGTTCAAGGCTGAGGCGATGACGCCCCACCCGGGCATCCTCCAGCTGGAGATCCGTGCTCAGATCGGGCAGCCCACGGCCGAGGCGGTAGCTGCCGGAGAGCCCGAGCGCTCCCTGCAGCGCCGGCGGCACCGGGGCGACCAGGGCCAGGAGCGTGAAGGGCAGATGCTCGAGTGAAAAGCGTCCTTCGCCGGATTGGATCGGTCCGTTGAGGCTGGCGACGAAGGGTTCGATCTGCAGCGCCCTGTCCTGGTCGTCGCCCTCCACCCAGAGATGGCCACGCGCCTTCAGATCAAGGTTGAGATCCGCCAGGTTGGGCCCGGTGAGATCGAGCACCGCATCCAGCTGGCCGCGGAGATCTTCGGGATGAAATTGGCTGTCGCTGTGCTTAGACAAGGCCTGCTGCCGCAGGCTGGCCTGAATCTCACGCAGGGCCCGCAACTGACCGTCGATCGAGCCACCGAAAGTGTTGATCAGGAGGGTACCCAGATCGCTGGCCCGCCCCCGAGCCGGCGGTTCATCCTCTGCAAGCTGCGGCAGGCTCAGAGCCCCGCTGGTGAGCCAACGGGCACTCAAGCCACGGGCCTCGAGATGGGCATCCAGAGCACCGCCCAACCGTCCCTTCGCCTCCAGCAGCATCTGCCCCGTATCCGGCGGCAGCAATTCACCGCTCAGGTCAAAGCGCTCATTGCGGTAGCGGGCCTGCAGGATGGCCTGACGCAACTGCAGCCCCATCAGCCCGGGGGAGTCGAGCGTTACGGCGCCATCCATGGCCAGAGGCTGCAGGCCGAGGCTGCCCTGCCCGCTGATGCGGCCATAGAGCCCCTCAAAACGCCCCTTGGGGGGAAGCGCCAGCTCCAGACCATCCAGGCTCATGCCATCGGCACGCCATTGATACGACGCGGGTGTGCCCTCCAGGCTCAGCACCCCCTGACGGCGGGTCAGGCGCACCTGGGTGGGCAACCAGTTGGCACCAAGGCTGGCCTCCAGGCGGCCGGGCAGCAGGGACTCCACCGACGCCATCTGCAGCCGGCCGCCACCACCCACCTGGCCTTCAAACCGACCACGCCAGGTTTCCAGCAAACGCAGGGTGCCGGCCTGTGGATCCGTGAGCTGAAGCTCCAGATCGGGCCGGAGGGCCGTCAATGGACCGCCAATACCGCCATAGGCGGAGAGAGTGCCATCCATCGTGGTGCCCAACAGGGGCCCAACGCGAGCGAGCGGAAAGGCCTCAAGACTGAGCTGCGCCGCCAGATCGCCGAGCTTGAGACCGCCACCGGCCAGGGCCAGCGGCAAGGCCGCGGTGGCCTGCAGCTGCGGACTGCGGAAGTGCTTGAGACGCAACTCCCCGGCCTTGGCGCTCCAGTCGGCCCGCAGAGACCAGCGCTCCAGCAGGGGATTGCGCGCCTGATCGAAGCGAAGCGACAGCTCCGGGCTGACGCTGGCGCCACTGAGACGCAGATCTCCCCGCAGCGGCGCCTGGGTGCCCAGCAGATCCGGCACCAGGGGCCAGTGCTTCCACGCCTCTCCATCGAGTTGCAGCTGCTGGCTGCGAATCGCCAACTCGGGATAAAGGGCTCCGCTGAGCGAGGCCGCCAGGCCTGGCCCCGCCAGCTTCAACCGCTCCAGAACGGCTGTGGGGGCCTTGGGCTTGCGCCAGTCGCCGTTCAACTGCAGATCAATAGCGAGGGGTGCCATCACGGGCACCGACTCAGGCAGGGCCCAGCGGCCCGCCAGCCGCAGCCGCGGCTGCTTCCAACGGCCATCAAGGCGCAGGGTGAGCTGGCGCTCTTCGCCGGGTTCACGCAGCACCGCCTTGAGGTCGAGGGCCTGATTCAGATCCACATGGCCGGAGAGGCTGGCTTGGTAGGCGCCATAACGCCAGGTGCTGGCGGGAAGACTGAGGCGCTGGTCACGGCAGCGCAGGCGCCACTGGGGATTACGCAGGGCGCTCTGCAGCGGTTTGCCGCTCACCTCCAGGCCCACCAGAGACAGGGCGCCGGCGCATCCGGCCCGCCCCTGACTCCAACTCAGGCGAAGGTCACCACCGATCTGGCCGCGGAAGGTCAGGGGCATGGAGGCGGGCAGCAGCCCCTGGAACGGCTCCAGACGCACCCGTTCCAGCCTGGTCTGCAGATGCAACTGGGGTTTCACCCAACGACCACGGGCCTTGAGGCTGACCCGTCCCTGCTGCGGCAGGGCCACCTTGAGGGCGACATCGGCCCAGTTTTCGGCCAGATGCACAGAGGCCCGACCATCAGCGCTGAGGGTCAGGCCTGCCGGCTGGATCTGGAGCCGAGCCGGATCCTGAAGCTTCACCTGCAGATCCAGCTTGGGCGGCTTGCCACCGCTGGAGGGCCCAGGCACCCAATAGGCCCCCTGGGCATTGCGGCGCAGATCCACCCTGGCGCCGCGAAGGCTGACCACCGCGACGGGACGCCAGCGCCGCAGGCTGGCCAGCGGATCGAGCTGGAGGGTGAGCCCCGTGATCGAGGCCTTGGACTGATCCTTGAGCCCTGGCAGCACCCGGCTGGGACCGATCGCCAGGCCCCAGGGGCGCAACCCCTGAAAAGGGCCGATCTCCAGGGGATGGCCAAGCGGCTTGGAGAACTGGGTTTCCAGCGAAGGCTTGAGCCGCGTGAACACCGTCGCGACAATCCGATCCAGAGCGACCCACGCGGTCGCTCCGCCCACCAGCAGGACCACCCCACCGCCAAGGAAAACGCGCGACAGGGTCTGCGATCTCACGCCCCTCCCCATCAACGCCGACACTTTTCTCTGGGGCCAGCGCAAAATAACGCTCTCCCCCTGGAAGCACCAGCCCCATGCCACTCCCCGACCTCCTCGACCGTGCGATCGGATGGCTGGCCTGGAGCGGCCTGGCCTTCGCCCTGCTGACGCTGGTCGCGTTTGGGGCCCGTTGGGGTGTGCGCTTCCGTCTCGTGGGGGTGACCAGCTTCACCCTGCTGCTGGCGGTGAGCTGCTGGGCCTTCAGCGTCAGTTACCAGCCTCCCGTGATCGTGGAGGGAGCCGTGCGGGCTCCTGTGGTGTTCGACAACGGCAACGATCTGGTGGTCGCCCAGGCACCGGCCGGGATTTCCAAGGAGGCGGTCGAACCGACCCTGGCTCAACTGGCGGCGAATCTGCGCAGCGGAGGCCGCAACGGTGAAGAGGTGGTGATCCGACTGCGACAGCTCCAACCCGGACCTGAGGGCAGCAGCACCCCGGTGGTGCTAGGGGAGGTGATCGTGGGTCCCCAGGCGGCGGCTTGAGCGCTTCGATGGCGCCACGCTCCCGAAACGACGGCCCGTTCGCCGATCTGCCGGCGTCCTTCCGGGAGGAGCGGCGGGTGATCGAAGCGGCGGGCCTGACCGGCTGGAGCGCTCTTCGGGCCCTCGATGAGGAGGCCCTGAGTCAGCTGGCACGACGAGGCCGCGCGACGGCCCGCAACCTGCGCCGCCTGCAGGGCATCGCAGCCCTCGTCTGCGATCTCGATCTGGCACCAGCTGATGCGGCTCTGTTGATGCATGCAGGCCTGGCGACGATTCCGGCGTTGGCGGCTGCCAGCCCCCAGGATGTGGTGACCCGCACCGGCCGGTTGGAGCGCCAGCTGCGCACCGGTCGCCCACCAGTGGTGGATCTGGCCCTGGCCCAGCGCTGGATTCAGAGGGCACGCCGCTGGCAACCGACGAACTGACCATGACCCGCTGCCGGCCCAGGGGCGGCGGGGTTCAAATGCAGGAAGTGAATGGAGGAGGCACCATGCGCCACCTCTCCTTGGTTTTATCTCTCGCAGCCCTATTGGGTGCATCGCTTGTCGCCCCCGCGACCCAGGCCCAGGAATCCACGCTTCTCGAAAGCGTCAAGCGCAACCCTGGCGAAGCCCGGGCGATGTGCCAACAGTTCAAGGCCCTCAATGCCAAGAACATGTCGGCCACTTCAGCGCAATCGATCAGTGCCGTCGCCAAGCAGCGCAATCTCAGCCGACAGGATGCCGAAATCCTCGTGACCTATGTGATCGGTCTTTACTGCCCGGATGTGCGCTGACCAGCGCTCCGGGCCCGGTTCTTGCCATGACGCGGACCTGACCTGCCGCGACGGCATCCGCTTGAAGGCCACGGTGTGGCGACCTGCTGGGGAAGGGCCCTGGCCGACCCTGGTGATGCGCCAGCCCTACGGTCGCGCCATCGCCTCCAGTGTCACGCTGGCCCACCCGCAGTGGTGGGCTGCACAAGGTTATGTGGTGATCGTCCAGGACGTCCGCGGCCAGGGGGAGTCCGAGGGAGACTTCCGCGGCTTCGCCCAGGAAGCTGCCGACACCGCCGACACCCTGGCGTGGGTGCGCTCACGGCCTGACTGCAACGGCCGCATCGGTTTGTATGGCTTCTCCTATCAAGGGTTCAGCCAACTGGTGGGCGACAGCAGCGTGCCACCACCCGATTGTCTGGCCCCGGCAATGACCGGCCTCGATGAGCGGGACCACTGGAGTTGTGAAGGCGGTGCCCACTGGTGGCATCTCGGCCTGGGCTGGGGTCTGCAGCTGGCGGCGCTACAAGCCGCTCGCCGAGGTGATGCGGAGGCCTGGGACACGATCCGCTCCGCTCTGGAGACGGGGAGCTATCTCCGCGAGGGACGCGCCCTGCTGGCGCAGCACGATCGCCAGGGGATGGCGCACCGCTGGCTGAGCGAAGACCCCAGGGAACGCCAGCGATGGGCGATCCATTCGCCGGCCCCCGGCTGGTTAGCCAGGCCGATGCTGCTGATCGGCGGCTGGTGGGACCCCCATCTCCGCGGCGTGCTGGATCTTCAGGCCCGCAGCCTGGCCGCGGGAGGCGAGCCAGAGCTTCACATCGGTCCGGCCACCCATCTGCAGTGGTGGCCTGAGGTGCAGGAGTTGCATCGACGCTTCTTCCAGCGCCATCTGATCGATGCGGATCCCAATCCCACCCCTCACCAACAGGTGCATCTCTGGGACCAGCGGCTGGAGTGCTGGGGCGGCGTCGTCACGGATCAGGCCGAGGGAGGCTGCTGGCATCTGTGGGGCAACGCCTTGAGCAGCCATGACCCGAGGCTGGGTCAGCTGAGGATCGCCGCTGCAAGCCCGGCCTCCCCCCCAGCAGCGCCGGTGGTCATCGTCCATGACCCATGGCGACCGGTGCCGGCGGTCGGCGGCCATCTGAGCGCCTCGGCGGGCCGCTGCGATCGGTGCAATCTGGATGCCCGCAACGATGTGGTCACCTTCACTAGCCCCCCACTCGAAACACGCCACCGCCTGCGAGGTCGTCCCGAGCTGGAAGTGATCGCCTGGGCTGATCAACCCGGGTTCGACCTCTGCGCCGCCCTCTCGGTCTGCCCCGCCGGCTCCGACGCTGTCGAACAGCTGAGTACCGGCGTGATCCGGCGACTGGGCCCCTCCGCCCTTGAAGCCCAGAGCCAGCGACTGGAACTTCAAGCCCTGGAAGCAGAGCTCCAGCCCGGCGATCGCCTCCGCCTCTCCCTGGCCGGAGCCGCCTGGCCGGCGATCGCCATCAACCCTGGCCACACTGAGCATCCCTGCGGCCCGCCGAGCAGCCACTGCCGGATCATCACCATCACGATCCGCAGCGACAGCGCGCGCCTGCGCTTCCTGCCCCTGATCCCTGCCCCAAGCCGCTGAACCTCCGGCAAACTGGGCGCCAGCTCTGCTTCAGTCGCCCGTGAACACAGCCGTCCGTCTGCTTGCCGTTGCCCTGAGTGCCCCGCTCGGAGCGGTGCTTCCCGGCGCCACAGGGGTGGCCCTGGGCACACCAGCCCTTGCCCAGGCTCAGGCGGTGCCAACGGCGACCCCCAGCACCAGCCTCACGGCCGCCCAGGCCAATGAGGCTGCCCGCACGCTCCTGGAAGCCATCAAGGGGAAGGACGGCGCCACGATCTACAACGGCCTCTCCGATCCCCTGCGCAACAGCACCAGCATCAAGGCCGTGCAGCAGCGGATGGACAGCAATCCCCGGGTGACCTCCTATCGGATCAGCGAGATCTCGCGCGGCATGGATGACACCACCGTCGAGGCCTTCGCCGTGGTGGAGACGCGCAAAGGCGAGGTGCCGCTGCTGCTGGTGCTCGACGACAGCGGCAAATTGGTGGCCTGGAAATGGGTGGGCACCACCCTGCCGATCGAGGAAACGGCGCTGAAGTTCGTGAACGATCTGAATGCCGGTCGCTGGATTGCCGCCCGCTACTACCTCGATCTCAATTTCCAGCAGGAACTGACCCCCCAGGATCTCAAGCGGAAATGGACCAAGCTGGAACGCACCCTCGGTGGCGTCAAACGGGTGAAGAGTGCGCTGGTGGCCAGTCAGGGCGGGGAGCAGCAACTGGTGCTGGTCACGATCGAATTCGGCAAGGTGACCGACAACCTGTTCGTGATCTTCAACCGTGAGGGCCGGATCATCAACGTGGATTTCTCGGCTGATCTGGTCTGAGCCCGATCTGAAGCGCAACGGAAGTTGGCGGCCAGGTTTTTCCGCTTAAGCTCCCGGCCAATCAAGCATTGGCCGGCATGACCAGCACCGTTCTCGACTGGATGGTTCAGGACGGTCAACGTCTGGCGGAATGCCGCCATGACCATCCCTTCGCCGTTCTGGGACCCCAGCCACTGGAGGCTGGCCGATGGGTGGTGCGGGCCTGGATGCCCGAAGCCGATCGGGTCGAGCTCCTGCTCAACGGTCAACGCCTGCCGATGCAGACGCCCCACCACCCATGGCTGTTCGAGGCAGAGTGCGCTCACGACCCAGGCAACGCCTACCAACTGCAGGTGAGCCGGGGTGGCATCGAGCATGTGCAGCACGACCCCTGGGCCTTCCGCGAGGCGTGGATGGGGGAGATGGACCGCCATCTCTTCGCCGAAGGCAACCATCACCACATCTGGCGGCGCATGGGGGCCCATCGCATCCAGATCAACGGGGTGGACGGGGTGATGTTCTGCCTGTGGGCCCCCCACGCCCGCAGCGTGAGCGTGATCGGTGACCTCAACAGCTGGGACGGCCGCCACCACCCCATGCAGCAACGCCTGGGGGGCATCTGGGAACTGTTTGTTCCCGGTCTGGCCGAAGGCCAGCTTTACAAATACGAAATCCGCACCCAGGACGGGCACTGCTACCAGAAGGCTGATCCCTACGGTTTCCAGCACGAGGTGCGCCCTGCCACCAGTTCTGTGGTGAGCCACCTGGATGGGTTCGACTGGACCGACGCGCGCTGGATGCAGGAGCGGGACAGCCGCAATCCCCTCGACCAGCCGATTGCGGTGTACGAAATGCACCTGGGCAGCTGGATCCATGCCTCAGCCCAAGAGCCCTTCATCGAGGCCGATGGCACGGCCCGGCCCCCCGTACCCGCCGCCGATCTCAAGCCGGGTGCCCGCCTCCTTACCTATCCGGAACTGGCGGATCGACTGATCCCCTACGTGAAGGAACGGGGCTTCACCCACATCGAACTGATGCCGATCACGGAGCATCCCTTCGATGGCTCCTGGGGTTATCAGGTCACCGGCTGGTATGCCCCCACCAGCCGCTACGGCACCCCGGATGAATTCCGTGCCTTCGTGGATCGCTGCCATGCGGAAGGCCTTGGCGTGATCATCGACTGGGTGCCCGGCCACTTCCCGCGCGATAGCCACGGCCTCGCCTTCTTTGACGGCTGCCATCTCTACGAGCACGCCGACCCGCGCATCGGCGAGCACAAGGAGTGGGGCACGCTGATCTTCAACTACAGCCGCAATGAAGTTCGAAACTTCCTTGTTGCCAATCTGGTGTTCTGGTTTGACCAGTTCCACATCGATGGCATTCGGGTCGATGCGGTGGCCTCCATGCTTTACCGCGACTACCTGCGGCCGGATGGTGAATGGCTACCCAACGAGCATGGCGGCAGGGAAAACACTGAGGCGGTGCGCTTCCTGCAACAGGCCAACCACGTGCTGTTCGAGCACTTCCCTGGTGCTCTCTCCATCGCAGAAGAATCCACCACCTGGCCGATGGTGACCCAACCCACCGACATTGGTGGCCTGGGCTTCAACCTGAAATGGAACATGGGCTGGATGCACGACATGCTCGATTACTTCGAGCTCGACCCCTGGTTCCGCCAGTTCCACCAAAACAACATCACATTCTCGATCTGGTACAACTACACCGAAAACTTCATGCTGGCCCTCAGCCACGACGAAGTGGTGCACGGCAAGAGTCATCTTCTCCACAAGATGCCCGGAGATGATTGGCAGAAATACGCCAATACCCGTGCCCTTCTGGCCTACATGTGGACCCATCCCGGCAAGAAAACCATCTTCATGGGTATGGAATTCGGCCAGCGCGCCGAATGGAATGTGTGGGGTGATCTGCAGTGGGATCTGCTCCAGTTCGAGCCTCATCAAGGCCTGCAGCGGCTGGTGGGCGACCTGAATGCGCTCTACAAAGCCGAACCCGCCCTCTGGCGCGACGACTTTGATCAATACGGCTTCCAGTGGATCGACTGCAACGACAATCGCCACTCGGTGATCAGTTTCATGCGTCGCGAAAGTGCCGGTGGCAGCTGGCTGGTGGTGGTGGCCAACTTCACGCCCCAGAGCCACTCCCACTACCGGGTGGGAGTGCCGGTTGCCGGCTTCTACGAGGAGATCTTCAACACCGATGCGGCCCAATACGGCGGCAGCAACCTCGGGAACATGGGCAGCAAACCCACCGATGAATGGGGCATCCACGGCTATGAGCACTCGCTCGATCTCTGCCTGCCCCCTCTCAGCGTGATGGTGTTCCGTCACGACCCGAAGCGGAGTTTGCTGGCCGGCGAAAGCGATGTGACGAACCCACCGGCTTCGGCCTGAAGACGCGGGAAGTGGCGGGTTCTCTCAGGTAGGTTGCCCGCTTGATCCGACCGCATTCATGAGCGACGCCCTCCCCCTGCTGCTCCGTGCCGCCCGAGGTGAAGTCGTCGAGCGGCCGCCGGTGTGGATGATGCGCCAGGCGGGCCGCTACATGAAGATCTATCGCGACCTGCGTGATCGCTATCCCAGCTTTCGTGAACGTTCGGAAAACCCCGATCTCTCCTACGAGATCTCGATGCAACCGTTCCACGCCTTCAAGCCCGACGGCGTGATCCTGTTCTCCGACATCCTCACTCCCCTGCCTGGCATGGGGATCGATTTCGACATCATCGAGAGCAAAGGTCCCCAGATCAACGCGCCGATCCGCACGATCGAGCAAGTGAAGGCCTTGCGACCGCTGGAGCCTGCAGAATCGATGCCGTTTGTGGGTGAGGTGCTGGGGCGCCTGCGGCAGAGCGTGGGCAATCAAGCCGCCGTGCTCGGATTCGTGGGTGCACCCTGGACCCTGGCCGCCTACGTGGTGGAAGGCAAGAGCAGCAAGAACTATGCGGTGATCAAGGCGATGGCCTTCCGCGAACCCGAGCTGCTCCATCAACTGCTCGACCACTTCGCTGAGTCGATCGCCACATACCTGCGTTACCAGATCGATGCCGGTGCCCAGGTGGTGCAGATGTTCGATTCCTGGGCCGGCCAGCTCAGCCCGACCGATTACGACACCTTCGCCGCTCCATATCAGAAGAAAGTGGTGGATCGGGTCAAGCAGACCCACCCCGACACCCCCTTCATCCTCTACATCTCCGGCAGCGCCGGGGTGATCGAGCGCATGGGTCGCACCGGCGTTGACATCGTGTCGCTCGATTGGACCGTGGACATGGCCGATGGCTGCGCTCGCTTGCCCGAACACCTCGGTGTGCAGGGCAACGTGGATCCTGGCCTCCTGTTCGGGACGCCGGAAGCCATTCGCGACCGCATCGATGACTGCGTGCGCAAAGCGCGCGGCCGCCGCCACATTCTCAACCTCGGCCACGGCATTCTTCCTGGCACCCCGGAAGAGAACGGGGCCGCCTTCTTTGAGGCGGGCAAATCGGTGATGGAGCGGCTCGGAGCCTTGGCTTGAGCGACGTCACTCAAAACTCCAGCGTGCCCTCGCGCATCCTGATCACCGGCGCCAGCGGCTGCGTGGGCCAATACACAGCGGCCTGGCTGCTCGAACACAGTGATGCCGAGCTGCTGCTCTGGCTGCGGGATCCGGCCAAACTCACGGCGATCGCGGCCGACCACCCCCGGGTGCGGCTGCTGGTGGGTGACCTGCGGGACACCGATCGCTTCGCCGCCGATCTGGCCAGTGTGAACCGCGTGATCCACACCGCCACTGCCTGGGGGGATCCGGAACGGGCGGAGCAGGTGAATGTGGTGGCCGTGAAACGTCTCCTGGCCCTACTCAATCCGGCACAGATCGAACAGATCACCTACTTCTCCACGGCCAGCATCCTCGATCGCCACCTCCAGCCGCTGCCCGAGGCACTCGCCTATGGCACGGAATACATTCAGACCAAGGCCCGATGCCTGCGCGATCTTGAGCAGCATCCCCTGGCCGAGAAGATCGTGGCGGTGTTTCCCACCCTGGTGTTCGGGGGTCGGGTGGATGGCAGCAGTCCGTTTCCCACCAGCTATCTCACCGAAGGGCTGGCCGAAGCGAGCAAGTGGTTGTGGCTGGCCCGCTGGCTCCGGGCTGATGCCAGCTTCCACTTCATCCACGCAGCCGACATCGCCGCGATCTGTGGCCATCTCGCCACCACAGCGCACAAGCCGAATCCGGAGCCGGGGCAAGGCCCCGTGCGGCGCATCGTGATGGGACAGGCCGCCCTTGGGGTCAACGAGGCCGTGGCCACCCTCTGCCGCTGGCGCGGTGTGGCCCGCACCCCCGGAATTCCCCTCTGGCCCTGGTTGATCGAGACCCTGATCCGCATCCTGCCGATCGAGGTGAACGCCTGGGATCGTTTTTCGATCCGCCAACGCCACTTCATTCATGATCCGGTCAGCCAGCCGGAGCGCTTCGGTGGCCGCAGCCATGCCCCCGACCTTGACGCTGTGCTTCAGGATTCCGGCCTGCCTCGGCGGGGACGCCTCTGATCAGCGTTAAGATTGCGTCCAGTTTTGACCACGCGTTGATGTCCCGACTCCGCTCTCTGATTTCCGCTTGCTTCGCTCTGATCCTCGTGTTTGGCCTCGGCATTGCCTCGGCTCATGCAGCCACCGTGGAAGTGAAGCTCGGTAGCGACTCCGGCATGCTCGCCTTCGAACCCAGCACCGTCACGATCAAAGCCGGTGACACCGTCAAGTTCGTGAACAACAAGATGGCTCCTCACAATGCCGTCTTCGAAGGGCATGACGAGCTGAGCCACACCGATCTCGCCTTCGCCCCCGGCGAGTCCTGGGAAGAAACCTTCACTACCGCCGGCACCTACGACTACTACTGCGAGCCCCACCGTGGTGCTGGCATGGTGGGCAAGGTCATCGTCGAATGATCGTCTGACCGACGATACAAACGTTTCAACCCGGTGGTGATGATTGAATCACCATCGGGCTTTTTTTTTTGGTGAAGCTCTGGATAGGGTTGGTCCAGCCGTAACGCAACGCCTTGCCCCTGCCCGGCCTGTCTCTTGGTGTGCTGCTGTTGCTGTGGTTGAGCTTGCTTAGCGGCAGCCCGACCCTGGCCCTCAACCCCACGGACGCGGTGCCGGCCAATCTCGAGAATGGCAGTCAGGTCTTCTCAGCCCAATGCGCCGCCTGCCACATGGGCGGCGGCAACGTGATTCGGGCCAACCGCACCCTCAGCCAGACCGACCTGCAAGCCCACCTTGCGGCCTACCGCAGCGATCACCTCGAAGCGATCGAAGAGCAGGTGGAACACGGCAACAATGCGATGCCGGCCTTTGCCGGCAAGCTGAGCGAGCAAGACATTGCTGACGTGGCGGCCTTCGTGGAAGAGCAGGCGGAGCGGGGCTGGGGCCGATGAGTCGCGAGGCGCTACGAGAGTTTGTCCATGCCGTGGAGCACAGCGCCGCGCTGCGGCGCGACTGCCATCAGGTTGAGGATGCGGAGGGATTGATCGCCCTGGCCCTGCGCTATGGCTTCGCGATCAACCACCAAGACCTTGATGACGATGCCCGCTGCGAGGCGATCGACGCCTGGTTCGCCACCAGCAGGATTCAGCGGAAGCGATCCAACACGGCCAGATAGAGCGCCTCATCCACCTCCCTGATGTCGTATTCCGTCGGCATGGCGCCATGGTGATGTTCGTGCACCACCGTCCAGCACATGCGTTCAGGGTCTTGGGGTGAAGAGCCATAACGCTCCCTGACCCGCTCCACCAACGCCGACACCACAGCAGGATCCACTGCACGCGTTTCAGCCATGGCTGCTCCCCTTGCGTCTCCGAAGATTCGGCTGACCCTACCGACCGAGACCGGTTTGCCGCAGGCTGCCGCAGAGACCGAACGGAACGGATTCGGTTCTCCGCTCCCCAGCGCGGCTCGCCGTTCATACGGTTTGGTCAGCACAACACTGATCCATGCAACCCACGGCCGAACAGTTCACCGAAAAGGCCTGGGCCGCGATCCTGTCGGCCCAGCAGCTGGCCCAGAGCCGGCGCCATCAACAACTGGAAACGGAACACCTGCTGCTCGCGCTGCTGGAGCAGAACGGGCTGGCCTCGCGCATCCTGGAGAAGGCCGGTGTCTCCCCTCCAGCGCTCACAAGCGCAGTGGACACCCACCTGAATCAACAAGCAGCGCTGCAAAGTCCACCTGAGTCGGTGTATCTGGGCAAGGGCCTGAGCGATCTGTTCGACCGGGCCGACGGGCTCAAGCAGACCTACGGCGACAGCTATCTCTCCATCGAGCATCTCCTGCTGGCCCTGGCCGAAGATCCACGCTGCGGCAAACGGCTCCTCAGTCAGGCCGGCGTGGATGCTCAAGGCCTCAAAACCGCCGTTGACGCTGTGCGCGGCAGCCAGAAAGTGACCGACCAGAACCCCGAAGGCACCTACGAATCTCTGGAAAAATATGGGCGGGATCTCACGGCCGCGGCCCGCGATGGCAAGCTCGATCCGGTGATCGGTCGGGATGAAGAAATCCGGCGCACGATCCAGATCCTTAGCCGCCGCACCAAGAACAATCCGGTGCTGATCGGCGAACCCGGCGTGGGCAAAACGGCGATTGTGGAGGGGCTCGCTCAGCGCATCGTCAACGGCGATGTGCCCCAGGCCCTGCAAAACCGCCAGCTCATCGCCCTCGACATGGGCGCCCTGATCGCCGGCGCGAAATATCGCGGTGAGTTCGAAGAGCGACTCAAGGCCGTGCTCAAGGAGGTGACCGCCTCCGAAGGGCGGATCGTGCTGTTCATCGACGAAATCCACACCGTGGTAGGCGCTGGTGCGACCGGTGGCGCCATGGATGCCAGCAACCTGCTCAAGCCGATGCTCGCCCGCGGTGAACTGCGCTGCATCGGTGCCACCACCCTGGATGAGCATCGCCAGCACATCGAGAAAGATCCCGCCCTTGAGCGGCGCTTCCAGCAGGTGCTGGTGGATCAACCCACAGTGGAAGACACGATCTCGATTCTGCGCGGTCTCAAGGAGCGCTATGAGGTGCACCACGGCGTGCGCATCGCCGACAGCGCCCTGGTGGCCGCCGCCGTTCTCAGCAGCCGCTACATCGCCGATCGCTTCCTTCCCGACAAGGCGATTGACCTGGTGGATGAATCCGCCGCCCGCCTGAAGATGGAGATCACCTCCAAACCGGAGGAGATCGACGAGATCGATCGCAAAATCCTGCAGTTGGAGATGGAAAAACTCTCCCTGGGCCGGGAGTCGGATGCGGCCAGCCAGGAACGGCTGGAGCGTCTGGAGCGGGAACTTGCCGAACTAGCTGAGCAGCAGAGCAGCCTCAATGCCCAGTGGCAGCAGGAGAAAGGAGCCATCGATGAACTCTCGGCCCTCAAGGAGGAGATCGAGAAAGTGCAGCTGCAGGTGGAGCAGGCGAAGCGGAACTACGACCTCAACAAGGCCGCCGAGCTGGAATACGGCACTTTGGCCACCCTGCAGAAGCAGTTAAGTGCCAAGGAGGCCGCCCTCGCCGGCGACGATGGCGGCAGCAACGGTGAGAAATCGCTGTTGCGGGAGGAAGTCACTGAAGATGACATCGCCGAGGTGATCGCCAAGTGGACCGGCATCCCCGTGGCGAAGCTGGTGCAGAGCGAGATGGAGAAACTGCTCGGTCTCGAAGACCAGCTGCACGAACGAGTCGTCGGCCAACAGCAGGCTGTGACTGCCGTCGCCGATGCGATCCAGCGCTCCCGCGCCGGCCTCAGCGACCCGCATCGGCCGATCGCCAGCTTCCTCTTCCTCGGCCCCACCGGCGTGGGCAAAACCGAACTCTCCAAGGCGCTGGCCGCTCAGCTGTTCGACAGCGAAGACGCCATGGTGCGCATCGACATGTCGGAGTACATGGAGAAGCACAGCGTCAGCCGCCTGATCGGGGCGCCTCCGGGTTATGTGGGCTACGAAGCCGGTGGCCAGCTCACCGAGGCGGTACGACGCCGTCCCTATGCGGTGATCCTGTTCGACGAGGTGGAGAAGGCGCACCCCGATGTCTTCAACGTGATGCTCCAGATCCTCGATGACGGGCGCGTCACCGATGGTCAGGGGCGCACGGTGGATTTCACCAACGCGGTGCTCATCCTCACCAGCAACATCGGCAGCCAATCGATCCTCGATCTCGGCGGCGATGACAGCCAGCACAGCGAGATGGAGCGGCGCGTGAATGACGCCCTCAGGGCTCACTTCCGGCCCGAGTTCCTCAACAGGCTCGATGAAACGATCATCTTCCACAGCCTGCGCCGCGAGGAGCTGCACCGGATCGTGAACCTCCAGGTGGAGCGCCTGCGGCAGCGCCTCAGCGATCGGAAACTCGGCCTCAGCATCAGCGATGGGGCCACCGACTGGCTCGCCAATGCCGGCTACGACCCGGTGTATGGCGCTCGGCCACTGAAGCGGGCGATCCAGCGTGAACTGGAAACGCCCATCGCCAAGGCGATCCTGGCAGGACGCTTCAGCGATGGCACCACGGTGCAGGTGGAGGTGGATCAGGAGCGGCTGGTGCTGCGCTGAATCAGCTCACCCCAGAGCTGAACCAACCTGGAAGCGCCTCATAACAGGCGGCATTGGCCCGGTTCTCCCGGGCCTCCACCTTCCAGCAGCAGCTGCGACCGCCGTCCCGGTCCTGCAGCAGCTCATTCGCCCAGCCCCAGAGCAGCTGGGCACTGGCTTCCATGCCCACGTTCTCCATCACGCGTAGATCGAGGGCACCCTGCTCGTGCAAGCGCTCCCACTCAGGCAACAGGGGGTCATCAGCATTGACCAGAAACGTGTGGTCGAACTGCTGGCGCAGTTGTGCCTCCAAGGGCCGCAGGCTGGAGAAATCCACCACAAAGCCATTGGCATCTAGCTCACGAGCTGCAAACCAAAAGGTGAAACTGCGGCTGTAGCCATGCACAAAGCGGCAGTGCCCATGGTGCTGCCACTGACGATGGCAGCAGGGATAGCCATCAAAGTGCTTGCTACAGGTGTATCCAGCGGGGGGCGACAACATCAGAACAGGGAAGGAATCGCACTGCGGGAGGATCTTCCTGTCTACATCTGCAGGCTCCCCGACCAGATCCGATGCAGCTTCCCTCCACCGCCTTCCTCGATCAGCTCCGCTTCAATGAAGCCGGTCTGATCCCCGCCATCGCTCAGGATTGGCTGGATGGTGCCGTGCTCATGCAGGCCTGGATGAACCGGGAGGCACTTGAGCGCAGCCTCTCAAGCGGAGAAGTGCACTACTGGAGCCGCTCGCGGCAGGAGCTCTGGCACAAGGGTGCCACCAGTGGCCACACTCAAAAACTGAAGGGAATGCGCTACGACTGCGACGCCGATGTGCTGTTGCTCACGATCGAGCAGACCGGAGATGTGGCTTGCCACACCGGAGCGCGCAGCTGCTTCTACGACGACAGTTTCGGCCCAGGTGGCCTGTCGCCAAGCGGCGGTGGTGCCCAGGCGGAGCCACCGCCGGCGGATGTTTGTACGGAACTGATGCGCGTGATCGAGGGTCGGCGCAATCACCCCGAAGCCGGGAGCTACACCAACACCTTGCTGGACGGTGGCGACAACCGCATCCTCAAGAAAATCGGCGAGGAGAGTGCCGAGTTCGTGATGGCCTGTAAGGACAACAACGCCTCCGAGATTGCCGGCGAAGCCGCCGACATCATCTTTCACCTGCAGGTGGCTCTCGCTCACCATGGGGTGAGCTGGCGCCAGGTGCAGCAGGTGCTGGCTGATCGTCGCGGCGCCCCCAGGCGGGGCTGGGGAGGCCAAAGCGCGTCGGCTGAAGCCTCAACCATTCCAGGGTGAGACGATCTCGCTCACTCAACTGCAACAGGGGCTCTCGCCCCTGATGGACTGCCATCACATCAGCCGCATCGGAACTGTGGCCCCAGAGCCCGAAGGCATGGCCCAGTTCATGCAGGGCCGTGGCCTGAAGTACTGGACCCCGCAACTCCGGAGAGACAAGCACGGTGACCTGCGGCTCAAGGCGCCAGCGATCCAACCGTTGCACCTCCACCACCTGGAGCAAACTGCGGCCGTTGCTGGCCCGCCACCCCGTCGCAAGTTGACGCAAGGGCGGCCGGCGGCGCTCGAGCCGCACATGGGCTCGATCGGGATCATCCACACGGACAATTGGCACGACTTCCCCCCAGGTGGCCAGAGCCGCACCAACTGCCTGAAGCCACCGCGTCTCCCAGCGATCGGGCGTGACGCCTCGGGCTGGCTCCAACCAGACACACCAGCGGGGCAGGACGGGAGGCCCCTTCACCGTGCTGGCCAGGGCGTCGCCGTAGCCGGGAGCACCTCGACGCTCGGGTGGCTGAACGGCCAACGCGAGACTTCGCAGCTCCTGGGCCGGAGGGCATGGATCGGCAATCACGCCGCCGGTAATCCCACCCCCCGGGCCATCAGCGTGGCCAGGAGGGGAACAAAGGCAAATCCCACCAGTTCCACATTGATAATCCAACCCAAACGCGTGGCCAGGGCCTCGCTCACCTTCGGCAACTCCCCCTTACGCAGGGGGATGGCCCAGAGGATGTAGGTGATGGTGGGATACAGCGATAGGGCCCCGACCGAGAGATAGAGCCCCACCTTCCACCAGAACAGGGGATTGCTGGTGTAAAAGGCGCTGCCCTGACCGAAGTAGAGCACCCGGAGGATGCCGCTCACGAGCAGGGCCAAGGCTGCCAAGCCATAAATAATGTCGGTGATCACCATCGCGGTGGCGGCACGCCGATCGGGATCAGGACGGAGCAGGCGTCGCTCAACCACGAGGGCGGCGAAGCAGAGCATGAAGCTCAGGTAATGGACATACGCCACACCGGCGCTTTTGGCGACCGCGGGGGTCAACAGGGTGGCCAGAGGCATGGGAGCAGATCGGAGGCGCCGAGAGTAGCGAGGGGGCGGCGTTCCCGCGGTAGCGCCAAGCAGGAAAACAAAAGCAAACCTGAATAATGCAGCAATCTGGAACTTCGTACAAAGTGTGAATTCCGCAGTCTTTCTTACACTCGCAGAGACAAAAGGTTTTCGTTCTAGGTTCAAAAAAGACAAGCGTCAACCCGGAGTCAGCAATGGTGAGTTCCCTCAGCGCCTTTCTCGGCGAAATCGGTCGCCATCAACTGCTCACTCCGGAACAGGAACTCACCATGGGCCGCAAGGTTCAGGCGATGGTAGCGATCACTGACCGCTGCATGCTTGCGGGAGGAGAAGGCCCGGCCTGCGAGTACAGCGATGATGAAAAGCGCGTGATCAAGCGCGGAGAGAAAGCAAAAAATCAGATGATCACTGCCAATCTACGGCTGGTGGTGAATCTGGCCAAGCGCTATCAGGGCAAGGGCCTCGATCTGCTCGATCTGATCCAGGAAGGCACGCTCGGCCTCACCCGAGCCGTCGAGAAATACGACCCTACCCGTGGCCACCGCTTCTCCACCTATGCCTACTGGTGGATCCGCCAGGGCCTGAACCGAGCCCTCTCCACCCAGAGCCGCACCATCCGCATTCCCGTGAATGTGAATGAAAAGCTCACCAAACTGCGGGCCGCCAAAGCGCGCTTGATGCAGCGCCATGGCCAGTCAGCCAGCCCGGAACAACTGGCGGAAGCGATGAACATCCCCCTCAGTGAAGTGGAGGATCTGCTCGCCTGTGAACTCCGTAGCGTCACGGTGAGTTTGCAGGGGATTGTGAAATCGAAAGCCGATCCATCCGAACTGGTGGATGTGCTTCCCAGTGATGAATTACCACCGATGGAGCGGGCGGAAATCGCCGAGCGCACCGCCTCCGCCTGGACGCTGCTGGAGAAAGCCAATCTCACTCCCAAGGAGCGCACGGTGGTGATGCTGCGCTTCGGATTGGATGGCAGTCACGAATGGCGCACCCTGGCTGAAGTCGCCCGTCACATGAGCTGCAGCCGTGAATACTGCCGCCAGGTGGTGCAACGGGCTCTGCGCAAACTGCGCAAGACCGGCATCCAGCAGGGCCTGGTGAGCAGCGCAGTCTGACCAGAGCTCCAAGGGGAGGGTTCGGTTTGGGACGGTTCCCCTCCCTCGCCGGCCACAAGCGTTCGACTCAGAGTGGATGGGTTCCATCGCCCTTCCGTCATGGCCAAGGCTCGATCCGGCAACGACGTCGTCGAGGCGGAAGTGATCGACAGCGAGGTGATTGATGAAGGGCTGCTGCGGCGCCTACTGCGCCGGGCTGGCCGCGCCCTGGCGCGCCCGGCTCTCGAGGCGATGGAACTCGTGCTGGATCCGGGCACACCGCCCCAGGTACGTCTCACCATGGTCGCGGCCCTCACCTATGTGCTCCTGCCCACCGATCTGATCCCTGATCTGCTGCCGGTGGCTGGCTTCAGTGATGACCTAGTGGCCCTCACGGCTCTGATCGGTCTGCACCGCAATCACGTCACCGACAGCATCCGCCAGCGGGCTCAACGCAAACTGGATCAGTGGTTTCCCAGAGATCGGCCATGACGGGCTGGAACACAACATTCGAAGCGGATCTCGGCCTCCTGCTCAAAGACTGGCTGAAGCAGCAGGGACGCACCCAGGCCGATCTCCGGCGCAGTCTCCGCGCCACATCCACCCGGATGCCGGCACTGCTTGAGGTTCTCGAACGCGAGCATCGCCTCGGCGGTCTCCCCCAACTGGCCGGCCGTTTGTGCGCGATCGAGGCGGAATGGGCGGCCAGCCCCCAGCACGGCAGCGCAGGGGTAGAAGGTCTCAGCGACCTCAACCCCGAAGCGGATCCCTTCGGCCAGCTGGATCTACTCCTGCAGGAGATCCGCGACGATCGTGTCAGCTGAGGGGGATCACGGGCAGGATGGGCGCAGTCGCCCTGTGCCCGTGTCCGGTTCCCCGACGCTGCCCACCTCCCACGGCCTGATGCTCAGCCTCGTCACCGGCCTGCAGCTGCTGGCCCCCACCCCCCTGATGGCCCAGACCGAGGGTTGGCTGCTTGGCCCCAACAGCCGCACGGGCAAAGACAGCACGGTGGTGCCCACCGATTGCGTTGAAGGACCGGATGGCTCCATCAGCTGCAACACCAAGATCGTGAATCCCCCCGGTGACACGCCGGCACGCCCTTACTACGACCCCTTCAGCAACTGAGCCGTTCCGTGCCCCGTCCCCGCCGGTCTCTTCCCAACTTTCTGCACAGCGTTGACACGCTGGAACGGTTGGTGGCCAAGGTGCTCGCCGTGGTCACCTGTGTGGTGATCGCCGCCTCCCTGATCCAACTGATCCAACAGGTTCTGATCTCCCTGATCACTCCTGGCGGTACCTCCTGGCTGGGTGATGGCCTGATCAAGGTGCTCGGCGATCTCCTCACCGTGCTGATCGCCCTGGAGGTGCTGCAGAACGTCACCAGCTACCTGCGCCGTCATGTGGTGCAACTGGAGCTCGTTCTGGTCACCGCCCTCACCGCCGTCGCCCGGAAAGTGATCGTGTTGCCGGCAGGTTCGGAAGACAAACCCCAGTTGTTGATCGGCCTGGGGATTGCCTCCATCTCCCTGGCTGGGGCCTACTGGCTGGTCATGCGGGCCGCGAATCTGCGCCTTCCGGCGACGGATCCCTCCAAAACAAGGTCAGCCACAGCGTTCCAGGCGCCGGATCCGTCCGCTCCAGGCGATGGGGGCGGTGGGGCGGCAGCACCAGCACATCCCCCACGCTGAGATCACGCTCCTCCTCAGGCTCGCGCAAGCGGAGTCGGGCACTGCCCCGCAGCACCAGGAGCCATTCATGCTCGTCCTGGTCGTACCAGAATCCATCGGGACTCGAATGGTCGCAGGAGTGAATCAACTGCAGCCGCCACCCCTCTCCCCGCTGGAGATCGAGCACGGCTTCGGCACCAGCTGCGGGCACGGGGTGCGCCAACAGGTTGTCAGAGCGAAGTCCTGGAGTTTCAGCCGTCTCACCCCAGCGGCGGCCGATCTCAAATCCCCAGTCGCGGGCTAACTGCACCACCTGATTGTGATCGGTGCAGGCCGCGAAGCGTTGACGCCGATCGGGCTGCTCCTCCAGGAACGCCACCAGGGCATTGAGCTGACTGACCTTATCGAGAAATCGCTGCAGATCCGCTTCCGCCAACGCCTGAGTCGTGCACTCTCGTGATCCTGGCAACAGACGGATCGCAGGCGTTGCTATGAAAGTCACAGGGTCCTCACAGGATCACCATGACAACCTCCAGCAGATCTCTGACCATCGGTGAACTGGAGGCGGGATTCTCAAGCTATTGCCAGGCCCTGCGTCGCCTGGTGTCGGAGGGGAGAGATCTCAAGGCGATTCAACGCACCATCTGCTGGGACTACCTGGAACGTTTGCACACCTGTCTGCCCCAGAGCTATCGCTCCCCCAAGGATCTGGTGCTGCGTTACCAGCGCGCCCAGCTCACCGCTGGCGCACAATGAAGCATCCCCTTGGAATGGACGACCTTGATGGCACGCATCAACCGGATCGGCGCCCTGATACTTGCCGTCGCCATCTGGTTGCTGAGTCCTGCTCTGCAGGCCAGCGCTGCCGATGGTGAGCAACTGTTCAACAATCACTGCGCCGGTTGTCACCCCCATGGCGGCAACATCATCCGTCGTGGGCGCACGCTGAAACTCCGCGCCCTGGAGCAACGACAGCTGAACAATCCCGATGCAATTGCACGCATCGCCCGGGAAGGGATCGGCCAGATGGGCGGCTATGCCGAGGTGCTGGGCCCCAATGGTGATCAAGTCGTGGCCCAGTGGATCTGGAACCAGGCTCAGAAGGCTTGGGTCCAGGGATAAACCTCCAGAGCCGTCCAGATTCCTTCGCGCCAATACACATCCTCTTCCAGCAGGTTGCGCACCTGCTCGGACGTTGACGCTTCAAACACACCGAACACGTGCGTGCTGCCCTCCGTGGGGCCCAGGGTGATCAATACCCCCTCATCCTTCAATGCCGCCAGCCTGGCCAGGTGCTCCTCTCGAAATGGCGCACGCTTCTCCAGTGCGTTCTCGCAATACGTGCCCCAAAGAACAAATCGAGCCATCTGTGCAGTGCAATCCAGCATCCACAGAATAAATCAGGAGGATTGGCGCAACCTCAAGAGTGATCGCTATGTTTGGACCGTTGATCTCTTCACACACGATCATGCTCACCGGGAGCGACCTTCTCAACAAAGTCAAAGAGCTCGGCGATGTCAGTAAGTCCGACCTTGTCCGCGCCTGTGGCTACGTCTCGGACAAGAAGGATGGTGGCGAGCGTCTCAACTTCACGGCGTTCTATGAGGCCCTGCTCGAAGCCAAGGGCGTCAACCTGGGCATCGGTGCTGGTGCCGGCGTGGGCAAAGGTGGCCGCAAGCTTTCTTACATCGCCACAGTTCAAGGCAATGGCAATCTCTTGATCGGCAAGGCCTACACCCAGCTGCTCGACTTAAAGCCGGGCGATGAGTTCGAGATCAAACTGGGCCGCAAACAGATCCGCCTCGTCCCCGTCGGCGGCAGCGACGAAGACGACGAGTGATTCTCAACCGGCAGCGGTTCGCAGCTGCCGGCAGAACGCACCCACTTCGGCGGCGGCGGCGCTTCGATCCACCGCCGCCATTCTTTTCACCAACGCGCTGCCAACAATCGCTCCGTCGGCACCCCATTCACGCACCTGCCTCACCTGCTCAGGGCCGGAAATCCCAAACCCCACCGCCACGGGAATCGGACAACATCCCCGCAGGGACGTCACCAACGACGCCACCCGCTGTTCAAGATTGCTGCGTTCACCAGTCACACCAGTGACGCTCACCAGATAAGTGAAGCCTCGACTGGCTTCGGCGATGCGGCGCATGCGCTCAGCCGGTGTGGTGGGTGCCACCAGCAACACCAGATCAAGTTGGTGCTGGGCCGCCAAAGGAGAGAGTCGCTCCGCTTCCTCCAAGGGCAGATCTGGAATCACCAAGCCAGCGGCACCGGCGGCGGCGGCATCAGCAAAGAAGCGTTCAGCTCCGCGATTGAGCAGCGGATTGCTGTAGGTGAAGAGGATCACCGGAAGGGTCAGCCGGCCCCTCAGGCTCTGCAACATGTCCAGCACCCGATCGGGCGTGGTGCCGGCCGCAAGGGCCCGATGGGCCGACGCCTGGATCACGGGACCATCCGCTAGGGGATCGCTGTAAGGAATGCCGAGCTCCACCATGTCGGCACCGTTTGCCTGAAGACTGAGCAGCACCTCGGCGGTGACCTCAAGATCGGGATCCCCCGCCATCAGAAACGGCATCAGGGCCATGCGCCCCTCGTGCTTCAGCGCCTGGAAGCGGGATGCGATCGCGGATGGGGTCATGGTGGGGTGGGTGGCGGGTCGCCACGCCTGAAGCTCTGCGGGAGCCTACGGTTCAACGGGCATCCTCAGAACCTGCCGCGGATTCCGCCTCAAGCTGCGCCAACAAGGCCTGCTGCTCAGCTTCACTGAGGGCATCGAAACGCGCTTGAAGCTCCGCGTCGGTGACCTGGTCGTAGACCTGGCGGTAGCGCCGACGCTGCTCCATGAAGGTCATGCGACCGGTGACCACGCGCAGCAGATAGGAGCCAGTCCAGACGACCACCACAACGATCAGAACCGCCTCAGCGGCAATGCCTGCCGAGGCCCCTTCAAAACCCAAGGCGCTGAATGCGCCATAGCCAAGGGCGCCCAGGCCGAGAACGAGGCCACCCAGCAATAGAACCTTGAATCGTGTCAACCGTTCAGACCTCGCCCTGACCCTGCAGACGGAAATTCAGGAAGGGCGCAAACACAATCATCCCCGGGAAGAACAGAAACACCAGCCCGTACACGACCAAACGCTCGATCTTGCCCATGCGGGTCCAGCGACGCTGCATCCAGAACAGCAGCCCCAGAGGTACCACGATGAGATAAGCGCCAGCCAAGGCGCCATAAACCACAAGCACGGCCAGCCATTGGAGGTCGATCAGACTGGTGATTGCATCCACCTCGGTACGGCCCTTCGTTGGAGCTGAAATCTAGGATGCCGATCAGGGCGCCGGCATGGGCACCTGCGGGGGCGTGGCGGAATCGGTAGACGCACGCGACTTAAAATCGCTTGGGATGCAAATCCTGTGGGGGTTCAAGTCCCCCCGCCCCCATGCCGCCCACCTGATCTGCAGCGGAAGGCCTGGGCAATCCAGAGTCCTCTCCCTAGGTTGTGGGCAACGAGAATTCGATGCTCCATGGAGCCCGCTGAACTGCTGCGCTGTCGACAGCGAGATGCGGGAGAGGAGCCCTGGGATCGCTGGGGGACCTATCTGAGCGACCGGCAATGGGGAACGGTGCGGGAGGACTATTCGGCCGACGGCAACGCCTGGACCTCCTTCCCCTTTGAACACAGCCATCTGCGCACCTACCGCTGGGGGGAGGACGGACTGCTCGGCCTCTGCGATGAGCAAGGCCTGCTCTGCCTGGCCCCCGTGCTCTGGAACGGCGAGGATCCAATCCTCAAGGAGCGTCTGTTCGGCCTCGGCAATCCGGAAGGCAATCACGGCGAAGACATCAAGGAGGCGATGTATCACCTCGCCGGCACTCCCACCGGCAGTTACGCCAAAGCGCTGTATCGCTACCCCCAAACACGCTTCCCCTACGAGCAACTGCGCGAGGAGAATCGCCGCCGCGGCAGGGACCAGCCCGAATTCGAACTGGTGGACACCGGCGTCTTTGACGCCGGACGCTTTTTCGACCTGGAGGTGGAAATCGCCAAAGCCACTCCGGAGGACCTGCTGATCCGCTACACGATCACCAATCAGGGGCCAGACGCGGCGACCCTGCACCTGCTACCCAGCCTTTGGTTCCGCAACACCTGGGGATGGGGTGATGGCAATGCCGCCCGCAGCTGCATTGAACGCACAGACGGCGGGGTGAAAACCTCTGGTCTGCCGGGCCTGCCGGCAATGGAGCTGCGCTGCAATGCGCCGGGCACCTGGTTGTTCACCGAAAACGAAACCAACACCGAAAGCCTCTACGGCCAGCCCCTGACGCAGCCCTATGTCAAGGATGCGTTCCATCGCTATCTGATCCATCAGGAGTCAACGGCGGTCAATCCGGCCCAAAAGGGCAGTCGCTGCGCCCTGCTGCTGCAGCGCCAGCTGGCGGCAGGTGAGGTGTGGTGCGTTGACCTGCGGCTCTGCCGGCATGACCGCAACCATGCCAGCGAGAGCGATTGGCTCCAGCCCAATCAGGCCTCCAGCCTGTTGCAACAACGCCGGGCCGAGTGGGACGACCATCTGACGAGCGTCACAGGCGCGATGGCTGCGGATGACCGCGCCATCCATGCGGCCGCCGCCGCGGGTCTGTTCTGGTGCCGCAAATTTTACAACTGGAATGTGTCGCGCTGGCTGCGGGGCGACCGAACCGGACCGACGCCACCGGAAGCGCGCTGGCACACCGAGAACGCCTACTGGAAAACGCTGCGCTCCCGCGATGTGATCTCCATGCCCGATTGCTGGGAGTACCCCTATTTCTGCCAGTGGGATCTGATGTTCCATGCCGTGGCTTTCGCTGAACTCGATCCAGGTGAGGCGAAACGCCAATGCCGCATGCTGCGCCAGGCCTCCTACACCGCCAACAACGGCCAATCACCGGCCTATGAGTGGGCCCTCTCCGATGCCAACCCGCCGATCGGCGCTTGGGCGGCGCTGCGCATAGCCCAGATTGAAAAACGCTCCGGTCACCCGCTCGACTTCGCCTTTCTGCGCAGTGCCCTGCGCCAATTGATGCTCGAATACGGCTGGTGGGCCAACCGCACCGATCGCAACGGCGACAGCCTGTTTGAGGGTGGCTTTCTCGGCCTCGACAACATCGCCATCTTCGATCGGCGCTATCCCCTCAAGGACGGCAGTCGCATCGAGCAATCCGACGGCACCGCCTGGATGGGCATGCTCAGCCTCAACATGCTCGAGATCGCCGTCACCCTGCATCAAGACCGGCCGGAGTATGCCGAACTCACCGATCGTTTCATCGATGACTTCAGCGTCCTCTGCTTTGCGCTCAACAGCCCGGGCGTGCGGGGCTTCGTGAACTGGGATGAACAGGACGGGTTCTATTACGACGTTCTCAAGCGCCCCGATGGTTCCACCGACTATCTGCGCACCCGCTCTCTTTCAGGCCTCATCCCCTTGCTCGGCATCGCCAGCTTCGACGCTGACGAGGTGAAAGCCATTCCCAACCTCGATGTGCGCCGCACCCTCTCAGAAGTGGCCAAGGAACGGGGCGCACCGTTTGAACACATCAGCCATCTGGGCAGCTGGCACCGCAACCGCGTGCTCTACTCCCTTGTGCCGCCATCCCGACTGCGTCGCATCCTGACGCGGGTCTTCGATGAAAACGAATTCCTCTCGCCCTATGGCATTCGAAGCCTGTCCAAGGTGTACGCAACGTCTCCCTACACCTACGTGGAGGGCAGCGATGTAGCCACCATCAGCTACAGCCCAGCCGACAGTCCGGTGGCCATGTTCGGCGGCAACTCCAACTGGCGCGGACCGATCTGGATGCCGATCAACTTCCTGCTGATCGAAGCGCTGCAGAAATACGGCTTCTTCTTCGGGGATGACTTCCTGATCGAATTCCCCACCGGTTCAGGCCAGCAGATGAACCTGTGGCAGATCTCTCTGGAGCTGCAGAAACGCCTGGTCGGCATCTTCCGTCGCGATGCCTCCGGCAGGCGCGCCTTCAATGGCGAGGTGAACCTGTTCCAGCAGGATCCGCTCTGGCGCGATCTGTTCCTGTTCAACGAATACTTCCACGGCTGCAATGGCAGCGGCGTGGGGGCCAGCCACCAGACGGGATGGACCGCTGTGGTGGCCAAGATGATCACCCAGCTGAATCGATGGCAACACTCTGATTCACCCAGCCATCCTTCATGACGGCACGGTGCGGGCTCCCTAGCGTTGAACCACATCGCCAAGCCCGTGACTGCCATGGACTGTTCCACCCGTGCGGCGCATCGCAACAACCCGATCGAACCGCAGAGCGAACAGTTCGATGTGGTGATCATCGGCAGCGGAGCCGGTGGCGGCAGCCTGGCCCGTGCCCTCGCCGACCGTGGCCACTCGATCCTGATCCTGGAGCGGGGCGGCTGGCTGCCCCGTGAACCCCAGAACTGGGACCCGGTGGAGGTGTTTCAGAACAACCGCTACGTGAGCACCGACCTCTGGGAGGACAAGCACGGCAAGGCCTTCCAACCCGGTAGCCATTACTTCGTGGGAGGCGCCTCCAAGATGTACGGCGCCGCCCACTTCCGCCTGCGGGAGCGCGATTTCGAATCGGTGCTGCACGTGGATGGTGAATCACCGGAATGGCCCCTGAAATACGACGTGTTCGAGCCCTACTACCGCCAGGCGGAGGAGTGGTATCACGTGCACGGAGCACGGGGTGAAGACCCCACCGAACCACCGGCCTCCTCGCCCTACCCCTACGCGCCGATCAGCCACGAACCGCGCATGCAGAAGCTGGTTGACGATCTGCGTTCCGCCGGTCTCCATCCCTTCCATGCCCCCACGGGCGTGGCCCTCAATGAGGCCGATCCCGCCTTCAGCGCCTGCGTGCGCTGCAATCGCTGTGATGGCTTCCCCTGTCTGGTGCACGCCAAGGGAGACGCTGAGGTGATGGGGGTGCGCCCAGCCCTGGATCACGACAATGTGTTTCTGCTCACTGAAGCGGAGGTGCTGAAGCTGCACACCGATGAAAAAGGGCGACAGGTCACCGATGTGGTGGTGAACCATCGGGGCGTGGAACGGCGCTTCCGGGGCCATGTGGTGGTGGTGTCGGCCGGTGCGGCCAACAGCGCCCGCCTGCTGCTGATGTCAGCCAACGATGCCCACCCCCGCGGCCTCGCCAACAGCTCCGACCAGGTAGGCCGCCATTACATGTATCACAACTGCAAAGCCGTAGTGGCTCTGGCCCATGAACCCAACACCACGGTGTTCCAGAAAACGGTGGCCGTGAACGATTGGTATTTCGGTGATGACGCCTTCGACTATCCGATGGGCAATGTGCAGATGACCGGGAAAACCAATGGGGCGATGATGAAGGGCTACAAACCCCGCCTCACGGCTTTAGCACCCACCTGGACGATGGATCGGATCGCCCAGCATTCGCTCGATTTCTGGTTGCAGACGGAAGATCTGCCGCTGGCCGACAATCGGGTCACCGTGAATCGAGACGGTCGCATCCGACTCAGTTACACCCCCACCAACAACCGGGCGTCACAGGAGCTGACCAACCGGCTGGAACAGCTCCTCGACAAGCTTTACCTGCAGAACCATCTGGCGGAACGCCAGATTTACTTCGCCTCAGCGATGGAGATTGCTGCGGTGGGCCACCAGGCCGGCACCTGCCGGTTTGGGACCGATCCGACCCAGTCGGTTCTCGATCTCAACTGCAAGGCGCACGATCTCGACAACCTCTACGTCGTCGATACCAGCTTCATGCCCAGCATCGCCGCCGTGAATCCCTCCCTGACGGCGATTGCCAATGCCATCCGCGTGGCCGAACACCTGGCGGAGCGGCTGGCTTGATCTCAACCCAGCCAGAGCTGGAGACGCGGCGCCAACACAAGCAGATCGACGCTGATCGGACCACCACCTGAACCGATCAGCACGGCGCACATCACCACATACATCGCCGCTTTCTCCCAGCTGGGGGGCTCACCCACCCCCATCGGTCCGGCGTAATCACCTTCAGGAATCTGAAACGGATCCGGTGCAATGAAGGGAAAGCCACTGCGGATTTCCAGCACCACGGCGTAGAGCATCGACACCGCGATCGCAGCGGCCGCCAGAGGCGTCAACACGCCAAGGATCAGGGCGATCCCCCCGGCCCACATCGAAAAAGCGGAGAGAAAACAGAGCCAGGCGGGTGTCTTCATCGCCGTCGCCCAGGTGTTGAGATGACGCAGCTTCGGCCAGCCATGCCGGATGAACACCAGGCCGGTGAACACACGCAGGAGCAACACACTGGCTCCGGCCAGGCCCGAGGGAGCGGCGGGCACCAACAGAGCGACGGGATCCATACCTTGAAGCCGATGGGTGCGCCGACGTTAAGGACAATCGCCTGAGACGTCGTTAAGGCTGCAGCCAGAGGCGATGCCCATCGGGGTCGTGCAGAAGACAGCCCTGCGCCAGCCCAGGATCTCGCACCAGGATCTGGGCATAGAGCGCATCCTCAGGCTGTAGATCCGTGGCCATCGGCCCCGGGGACGCAGGCTGGAGGTAGCGAAGGAATTCCACACCGCAACCCTGGGCCGGACCGATGCCGTGAATCGCCACCTGGGCCTGCTCCAGAGCATCGAGCCGATCCTGCTCCAGCCCCATGTTGTATGTGGCATAGCGGAGCTGGAAGCGCAGCTCACCCACGTAGAAGGCCAGGCTGCGATCACTGTCTGACACGGCGATTGCCGTGTGGTCGAACCCCATGAACAAAGGCTTCTCCGGGCCATGCCAGCGGCGATCCCCCTGCCCCTCGGGGAAGCTGAGCAACTCCATCGCATGGCCGCAGGCATTGCGGAATTTCCAGGCACCCACGCCATTCGGCAACCACTGGGGCGCCTGGGAGATCGGGGTGACCAGGGGCCTGAGACGGGCCGCGGCCTGCTCCAGATTGCTCACAACGATCGCCACATGCTGGAACCAGAGGCCGTTGGACGGCCCCGGCTCCAGGGGCGGCCGGGGCGGCCGATCCGGGAAGGTGATCAACTCCAGCCGCTCCTGCCCCAGCTGGTAAGGGTGCAGCACGGCATGGCTATCACGAAGGCCGAAACGGCGTTGCAACAACTCCCCTGCCAACTGCTCACATGGAAGGGGTCGGGCCTCAAGCGCCGCCATCAGGGGCGTCAGGCGTTGGGGATCGGGCGTGGACACAGCCAGACCCTCGATCCGGCGCTCGGGTCGATCGACAGACACGGCCATGGCAGGAAGAACGCACGTCTGGCAGACAGCACGCCTGTCTTAGCCGGAACCACGCCGATCCACAGGACGTGACAGGAACACAGCAGGATCGGCGAAACCCGGCTATCCATAAGGAGCTTTCCTTTCCCTTCATGACTCAGGTCCCCCAGGCGATGACCTCCCTGTGCCTGCAGGACAAGGTGATCGTCGTGACCGGTGGCAATTCCGGCATCGGCAAAGCGATCGTGGAAACGGTCGGCGGCCTGGGCGCCAAAGTGGTGATCGACTACCGCTCCCATCCCGAGCGCACGGAGGAACTGATCGAGGAGATCGGTGAACTCGGCGGCCAGGCGATCGGTGTGCAGGCCGACGTGAGCAAGCTGGAGGATCTGCAACGCCTGATCGACACCGCCGTGTCAACTTTCGGCCGCGTTGATGTGATGGTGAACAACGCTGGCATCGAGACGCGCACCTCGATTCTCGACACCAGCCCGGAGGACTTTGACAAGGTGATGAATGTCAACCTTCGGGGCGTGTTCTTTGCCACCCAGTACGCCGCCAAGCAGATGATCGCGCAGGGCACGGGTGGGCGCATCATCAACATCTCCTCGGTGCATGAAGACTGGCCGATGCCCAACAACACCCCCTACTGCGTGGCCAAGGGTGGGGTGCGCATGCTCACCCGTACCGCCGGTGTGGAGCTGGCTGGCAAGGGCGTGACAATCGTCAACGTTGGCCCTGGTGCCGTTGCCACGCCGATCAACGACTCCACCATGAACAATCCTGAGCTCCTCGCCAAGCTCAATGCCGCCATTCCGATGGGGCGCATGGCCCAGCCGGAGGAGATCGCGTCCGTGGTGGCCTTCCTCGCCAGCAACGGTGCCAGCTACATGACCGCCACCAGCCTCTTCGCCGACGGCGGCATCATGATGAGTAGCCCCGGACTCTGAGCGCGAACGCCTCCACACCGGCACGGGCGACTGCTGCATCCACATCCGGCGTCATGCCGGACACCCCGATCGCCCCCACCAGCGCTTGATCGCAGCGCAGCACCAGCCCACCGGCCATCAGGGCACAGGGCTGGTGCAGCACCCCCTGCAAGGAGAGCAGCGCCAGCCGCCCGCCGGCGATCGCCTGCTCGGCTGCAGCACTGTCAGCTCCCGTCAGAGCGGCGGTGCGCGCCTTGGCCATGGCCGTTTCCACGCTGGCAGGCGAGGCGCCATCGCAGCGGCGGAAACAGACCAACTGGCCCGCACCATCCACCACCGCAATCGAAACCCGGGCCGCAGCCTGCTCGGCGGCGGCTAAGGCCGACGCCAGCACCGCGTCCGCATCGGCGAGATCCATCCAGAGGCGCTGATGCATCAGCTCAGCTCCACTGAATCGCCATTTTCCAGAGGTGACCCTCCAGCTCCACGCCGGCGGCCAGGGCCTCGAGGGCTTCCGCCGGCAAGCGAAGGGTGGCTTCAGCCTGATGCACGAGGATGTCGACACCCGTGAAATGGAAACCCATCGCCTCACCCTGGGCGGCGATGTCATTGAGGCAGGCGGCGCTGTGAAAACGCTCCAGAAGAGCGGGATCGGCTTTCACGGTGCGGAGGAAGGCCTCCAGTTGGGGATTGCTGGTCATGGCAAAGGATGGCGGTTCAGTCTTTGATAGCGATGCAAGAGATTTCGATTCGGGCTCCCACCACCAGCTTGCTGATGCCGATCACGGCGCGGGAGCAATAGTTGTCGGCATCGGGGAAGAACTCCTGCCACACCGCATCCATCGCCTCGATCTCATCGATGTCGGTCATGTACACCACCGCCTGCCCCACATCGCGATAGGTGCATCCGGCCGCTTCCAGCACACCGAACACATTCTTCAGACATTGGCGCGTGTGTTCGGCCGTGCCGCCCGCCACGGTCTGGTTCGTGACCGGATCCACAGGCATCTGGCCGGACACAAACACAAACTGGCCGATGCGATACCCCTGGCTATAGCTGGCAACCGGCCGGTTGGCCTGCTCCGTGCGAATCGGATGACGTTCAAGGGGCATGAGGCGCGATCAGGCGTGAATCCCCGTGATAGCGGTGGTCAGGGCATGGCGGGGTGTTGAACGCCACGGGTGTTGAGGTGAATGGCATACACCGCATCCCAACTGCAAAGGAACAAACGGTTGCCGAACTCACCACCGAAACAGAGATTGCCCACCAGTTTCGGGGTGAGAATCTTGCCGAGCAGGCTGCCATCGGCAGCGATGCAGTGCACGCCATCCCCGGCGCTGCTCCAAAGATGGCCCTGCTCATCCACACGAATGCCGTCGGCATTGCCCGGGGCGACGCGATGAAAGCTGCGGCCGTTGGCCAGGGTCCGGCCGCCATCGCGCACATCGAACACCCGGATCTGTCGATCGGGGGCAGGGTCATCGGGGGCCCCGGTGTCGACGATATAAAGCAGCGACTCATCCGGCGAGAACGCCAGACCATTGGGGCCTTGCACCTCCTCCAGCGTGGTCATCGCCTGCAGGGAGCCATCGGCGGGATCAAAGCGATACACCGACGGAGCCTGCCAGGAGGCACGACGACCGCCCTCGTAGTCGTTCACCAGACCGTAGAGGGGATCGCTGAACCAGATCGTGCCGTCACTCTTCACCACCACATCGTTGGGCGTGTTGAGGGGTTGGCCAGCATGGGAATCCACCAAGGTCACCACGCGCCCGTTGTGCTCCGTGCGCAACAGGGCGCGATGACCGTGGCTGCAGGTGAGCAAGCGCCCTTGCCGATCCCGGGTCTGACCGTTGGGGAAGCCGGCACGGTGGCGATACACCGTGAGGCCCAGCGCGTCATCCCAGGCGAGGATCCGATCGTTGGGGATGTCGGACACCAGCAGCCGCTGCTGGTCGCCGAACCACACCGGACCCTCCAGCCAACGGCAGCCATCGAACAGGCGCTCCAGCTGGGCGTTGAACAACACCAACTGCTGAAAGCGGGGATCAACGATTTCGAACCGTGTCTCCACGAACTGGCTGCGGGTCACCTCCATCGCTCAGTCCTCACTGAAAGAAGCCGGGAGGACGGTTGCGCCAGGCCTGGTCATGGCGCTGGATGATCAGCTGCACGCAGGGCTCGTCCCCCACCTGGGCGGAGAGATGGCCCTGCTTGCCGTCGGCAGTGGCCACGCAGCCCTGGTCGCCGCCATAGGAATACTCCCCGGCATGCATCACCACCTTGGTGCCGTCCATGCTCTCCACCGACCAGGCCCCACGCAACACGTAGATCCATTTCGGGACGTGGTTTTCATGCCAGTCGGCGGTCCAGCCCACGGGCAGGTAGGTGACAAAGGCATGCCCGTTGTCGAACAACTCACGGGAAAACTGGGGCGAATCCCCGGGCCCGAGTTGGCCGAGCTGAAAGTCACTGATCGTGCACTGCTCCTGGCGACTGACCCCATGCGCATCGGTCCAGAGATGCCAGTAGCGCTCGGGCTGGGGAGCCTGGCTGAAGGGATCGCTCATGCCATCGCAGATGCCTGCGCGCACCCTATTCAGAACGTTCCGCTCTGCCCAGCGTTCTCCACACTCCAGGCCAGCTCCTCACCGGCATGGAACAGCCGTGGCGCTTCCGCAGCTTCGAGTGGTGGGGTCATCGCCGCATCCAGCTGCAGCCGCTCGGGCACGCTCTGGGGCTGGCGCACCAGGGTGACCGTTTCGCTGTTGAGAGGCAGGCGGTAAAAGCGCGGACCATGCTCACTGGCAAAGCCTTCCAGTCGATCTAAGGCCCCTTCCCGATCAAAGATCGCGGCATAGCTCTCCAGGGCGTGGGACGCATTGAAGATGCCCGCGCAACCACAGCTGGTTTCCTTGCCGGAGCGGGCGTGGGGAGCGGAATCGGTGCCGAGGAAAAAGCAGGGTTCACCTCCCGTTGCTGCCGCCACCAACGCTCGGCGATGCCGCTCCCGCTTCAACACCGGCAGGCAGTAGGCATCGCTGCGCAAGCCGCCGGCGAACATCGCATTGCGGTTGAGGTGGAGGTGGTGGGGGGTGATCGTCGCCGCCAGGGTGGTCTCACCGGCGCGATGGCAGGCACTCACATAGTGGGCGGCCTGCTCGGTGGTGATGTGCTCCAGCACCACGCGCAGGGCGGGAAAGCGTTGGCGCAACGGCACCAGATGGCGTTCGATGAACACTGCCTCCCGATCAAACACATCCACCTCGGGATCGGTGACCTCGCCATGGATGAGCAGGGGCTGATCGATCGCCTGCAACATCTCGAGAACGGGCGTGATCGCCTCCAGATCCGTCACCCCCGCTGCGGAGTTGGTGGTGGCGTTGGCGGGATAGAGCTTGACCGCCGTGAACACGCCGGTCTCAAACCCCTGCTTCAGATCCTGCGGATCGGTGGAGTCGGTGAGATAGGCCGTCATCAGCGGCGTGAACGACAGACCAGGCGGCAAGGCCGCCAGGATGCGGTCGCGGTAGGCGACGGCAGCGGCCGCGGTCGTGACCGGAGGCCTGAGGTTGGGCATCACGATGGCCCTGGCGAAAAGGCGCGCTGTTGACGGCAGCACCGCCGCCAGCATGGCCCCATCCCTCAGATGTAGATGCCAGTCGTCGGGGCGACGCAGGACGAGGCGAGAGGGAGAGGCCATGGGCTGCAGACGATCAGGCGGGAAGGCCGGCCACGGCGGAGCGCAGGGCCTCCAATCGATCTTCGCTGATCTGCTCCTGGGGGATCCGCTCAAGCAGCTTCAGCTTCTCCAGCCGGTTGCGGGCGCCACCGGGCAGAAGCACAAGGTGCACCTGGCGGCCCACCTCAAGTGCTTCCTTGATGGCGTTTTCCAAGGCGAGGGAGGCTGTGACGCCGAGATGGGTGACCTCACTGAGGTCAAACACCACGGCATTGCAATTGCTGATCGCGTTGTGCTCCCGGGCGATGGTTTTGGCCACACCGAAAATCATCGGGCCGGCCAACTGGAACAGCAGCACCTTGCCGCCAGCCTGGTCGAGCAGTTGCTGCTCCTCGCCAGACAGCTCCACGTCATCGTCAGCGGTGCTGATCGTTTTCACCCGTTTCGACTGCAGCGCGCTCATGCGATCGATGGTGAGCACATTGGCCACGAACACACCGATGCCCACGGCCGCGATCAGATCCACCAACACGGTGAGGGCAATGACGCCATAGGTGATCAAGGCGGCCTTCAACGACAGGTGATGGGCCCGGCGCAGGAAGTCCCAGTCGATGATGTCGATACCGACCTTGAGCGCGATCCCGGCCAGCACCGCCAGGGGAATGGTGGAGACCAGGGGCGCCGCCAGCAGGATCACGAGCATCAGAATCACGGCCCGCACCACGCCGGACAAGGCGGAGCGTCCACCGGCCTGAATGTTCACCACCGTTCCCATGGTGGCGCCGGCACCGGGCAGCCCTCCGAACAAGCCGGAGGCGATGTTGGCCAGGCCCTGACCCACCAGCTCTTTGTTGGAGTTGTGCTCCGTGCGGGTGAGGCTGTCGGCCACCACGGACGTGAGCAGGGCATCAATGCAGCCGAGCATGCCGAGCACAGCACCATCGATCACCATCAGCCGCAGCTGATCGGCCGAGAAGGTGGGCATGTGCAGGCTGGGGAATTCCGCCTGAAATTCAGGAATCGTGCGCAGACCTGCGGCACTGAAGATGGTGAGGGAGAGAATCGTGCCGACCACCAGCGCCAGCAGCTGGGGCGGGCAAACTTTTTTCAGCCTGGATGGGGTGAACCAGAGGATGGCCACGGTGATCAGGGCCAGGATCAGTTCGTAGGGCCGCACGCCCGAGAGCAACTGGGGCAGCTGCGACAGGGTGCCGATCACGCCACCTTTGGGGCTGGCTTGCCCCAGGAAAGGAGCCAGCTGCAGGATCACCAGGATGATGCCGATGCCCGACATGAAGCCGGAAATCACCGTGTAGGGCATCTGGGTTACATACCGGCCCAGGCGAAACACCCCGAAGAGGATCTGGAACACTCCGGCCAGGATCACCACGGTGAAGGCCATCGCCAGAGCCGTTTCCTTGTCGGGGGCCGTGGCGGTGAAACTGAGGATCACCGAGGTGAACACCACGGTCATGGGACCGGTGGGCTCGGAGATCAGGGTGGGGGTTCCACCGAACAAGGCAGCCACCAGGCCGATGATCACGGCGGCCCACAGACCGGCGGCAGCACCGGCTCCGGAGGCCACTCCGAAGGCCAGGGCCATCGGCAGGGCGATCACGGCGGCGGTGACGCCACCGAAGGCATCACCGCGCAGGTTTCTGGTGCTGATGTGGTTGAAGAGCACCGAAGACAAACGATCAAGAGCGGCGAAATGCTAGGTGGCTTCTGAAAAGAGGAGCCCTGGTTCCGATCAGCGTCCGTGATCAGACTGAACAGGACAATGAATCCCCTGGCCCTGCGGAGCGATGTCGCCGTTCCTGATCTCCGTTCTTGACGTTGTGGTGGGGATCGGCCTGCTCTTCGGCGGTGGTGAGCTGTTTGTGCAAGGGGCCGTGAGTCTGGCCCTGATCCTGGGCATTCCCCAGCTGGTGATCGGCCTCACCGTGGTGGCCCTCGGCACCAGTTCACCTGAACTCTTCGTGAGCGTGGGCTCGGCGCTGGCTGGCTCCGCCGATCTGGCCTTAAGCAACGTGGTGGGCAGCAGCATCTTCAATGTGATGGTGGTACTGGGCAGCAGCGCCCTGGTCATGCCGCTGCGCGTGGAAAGTCGACTGGTGCGACGCGATGTGCCCCTGTTGCTGGCGGTTTCTGCGGCCGTGTGGGGCATGGCATCGGCGGGTCGGGTCACCTGGCAGGCGGGCGTGGCCCTGCTGCTCGCTCTGGTGATCAACACCCTCTGGGAGATCCAGACCGCCAAGGAGGAACCGGAGGGGATCGAGGAGGCCGAGCCAGAGGTGGATGCGGCAAGCGCCAACCGCGGCTGGGGTGGCTCCCTGGTCCGGCTGGCGATCGGAATCGTGCTGCTTGGCTTCGGTTCCAACGTTCTGGTGAAGGGAGCGAGCGCAGCAGCGGCCATGCTCGGCGTGAGTGAAGCGGTGATCGGCCTCACGATCGTGTCGGCGGGAACCTCGATGCCGGAACTGATCACCTCCCTGGTGGCGGCACTGCGGGGACGCACGGATCTGGCGATCGGCAACGTAGTGGGCAGCAATCTGCTCAACCAGTTACTGGTGCTCAGCGGCTCCGCCCTCGCTTCAGGCGCCTATGGCCTGCACGTGGATCCAATCCTGATTCAACGGGACCTGCCGGTGATGGTGCTCACTACCCTGGCCTGCATGCCAATTTTCTGGAGCGATGGCCGGATCACCAGGGTCGAGGGCGGCGTGTTGCTGGGGCTTTACGTGTTTTATGTGATCGATCAGGTGCTGCCCCGCACCCTGCCCAGCTGGCAGGACGAGTTCCGACTGGCCCTGCTCTGCCTGGTGCTTCCGGTCGTGTTGGTGTTGATCAGCGTGCAGGTGATCAGCCACTGGCGCCAACTTCGCTACAGCCGCCGGCGGGGCGACGACGACCTGGCGTGATCAACAGCACAGGAGAGCGGTCGGCATGCGCACACCCACATTTGCAATCCGACAAGAGGGGATGACTCCTGGGGCAAAGCTGACCATCCTTGTAAGGCCAAGTGCGGCTTGCCGATGCTGGAGCTGCTGCCTCCCTTAAACGACAAGAATCTTCCCTGGCTCGATGTGATCCACCCGATCGTGGTTCATTTCGTGATCGCGATGGCTCTGATCACAGTCGTCTTCGACCTTCTGGGCGTGCTGACCAAACGGCGCAACCTGTTTGAGGTCAGCTTCTGGAATCTGGTGGTGGCCACGGTGGCCATCTTCGTGGCGATCATTTTCGGCCAGATCGAAGCCGGGCTCGCCAATCCCTATGGCGCATCCCGCGACATCCTCAACTACCACAGCACCATCGGTTGGAGCCTCGCCGGTGTGCTCGGCCTGCTCACGGGCTGGCGCTACGTGGTGCGGCAGAAGGATCCCACCAGCCTGCCTTCGGGCTTCCTGGTGATTGATGCGGTGCTGGCAGTGCTGGTGTTCTGCCAGGTGTATCTGGGCGACAAGCTCGTGTGGGTCTATGGACTGCACACCGTGCCCGTGGTGGAAGCGGTGCGTAGCGGGGCCCTCTCATGACCACCATTTCGATGGATCTCCTGATTGAGATCGCGTCGCCGATCAATGAAATCGTCGACCAACTCGGGGCCAACGATCTCCCCTATGCCATCCCCCTGCACCCCAACCTGGTGCACTTCACGATCGGATTGTTCGCCATCGGCATCGCCTTCGACTTCGCCGGTGCCTTCTATCCACTCGAGAAGCGGGTGTTCCGCTTTCTGGCGCTGCCGGTGACCCGCACCGGCTTCCACGACGTGGGCTGGTACAACGTGCTCGCCTGTGCCGTGATCACCTTCTTCACGGTGGCTGCCGGTTTCTACGAAATGCTCCTGGCGGTGCCGCTGCCGGGGATCCGCAGTGTGATCGGCCAGAACGCGATCGACACGATGCTCTGGCATGCGATCGGCGGCGTCGCCCTGCTCCTGATCATCGTCGCCATGACGATCTGGCGCGGCTATCAACGCTTTGTGTGGCGCAAGGACCTCGGCCGTCAGGTGAGCTGGCTGTATCTGGGCTGCGGAGCCCTGATCCTTGTGATCATGGGCGTTCACGGCAGCCTCGGCGCCTGGCTTGCCAGCGAATTCGGGGTCCACATCACTGCGGATCAACTCCTGGCTGCTGGAGCCGATCTCCAAGAGGTTCTGCCATGACATCGACAACCCCCAAAGGCAAGAGCGGTTGGCCGATCCGGCTGATCGCCGTCATCCTCCTGGCCACGGCCAGCGACGCCCTGCTCAGCTATCAGGTGTCGCAATGGGCTTATGGCTGGCTGCCCGTACCGGCCTCCACCGCCGCTCCCTATGTCGACGATCTCTTCAGCCTGGAAGTGGGAATCGGCGCCTTCATCTTCTTCGGTTGCACCGGTTTCATTCTTTGGTCGGTGCTGTTCAATCGGGCCGAAAAATACGACGAGAGCGATGGCCTGCCGATCGAAGGCAACAACACACTGGAGGTCACCTGGACGGTGATCCCCTTCATCATCGTCATGATCCTGGCCTATCAGGCCATTCACGTGAGTGAAACCCTCTCGGCCCTCGGGCCCAAAGTGAAATACGACGTGGAAGGGGGCCTGAGCCCAGACACGGCAGTTGTGACGGGCGTGCGGGCTGACATCGGCCCCATTGATGTTATCGCTCGGCAATGGAGCTGGGAGTTCATCTATCCCAACGGCGTGCACAGCTCAGAACTGCATCTGCCCCTCGATCAGCGGGCCAATTTCCGCATGAGCAGCGAAGATGTGATTCATGGATTCTTTGTTCCCGCCTTCCGCCTGAAGCAGGACATCGTTCCCGGCAGCGTGATTTCTTACAGCATCACACCCACCCGAGAAGGGCGTTATCGCCTGCGGGATTCCCAGTTCAGCGGTGCTTATTTCTCCCAGAATCAAACCGATGTGGTGGTGGAGAGCGAAGACGTGTTCAACGCCTGGCTGAAGCAAAGTGCTGCCAATCCCCTGGTTCCCGGATTGAGCCCGGGAACGGCCCTCTATAACGAGCGCCTCGCCAAAGGCAATAAGGGCTGGGCCACGGTGCCACCGGCACCGCCTCCGATGGTGAATGATCCCGGCAATCCCGACGCTCCCCACGACGCCTGACCCCGATGACCACCACCAAGTACGACCCGAGAGTTCTCAAGGCGCCCCATCCCGTGCCCGGTGCACCGGACAACTGGAAGCGCTTTTTCACCTTCAACACCGACGCCAAGGTGATCGGCATCCAGTACATGGGCCTGTCCCTGTTCTTCCTGCTTGTGGGAGGACTGCTGGCCATGGTGATGCGCGGTGAGCTGATCACACCGCCATCGGATCTGGTGGATCCCACCGTTTACAACGGGCTCTACACGATGCATGGAACAGTGATGCTGTTCCTGTTTCTGTTCCCGATTCTCAACGGCTTCAACAACCTGCTGATCCCCACCATGATCGGCGCCCCCGACATGGCCTTCCCGAAGGTGAATGCCGCCGCCTTCTGGCTGGTTCCGGTGTTTGCGGTGGTGTTGCTCTCCAGCTTTTTCGTGCCGGGAGGACCGGCCTCAGCCGGTTGGTGGTCCTATCCACCGGTGAGCATCCAGAACCCCCTCGGCCACTTCCTCAACGGTGAATTCCTCTGGATTCTCGCCGTGGCCCTCTCGGGGATTTCCTCGATCATGGGCGCGATCAATTTTGTGACCACGATCATTCGCATGCGCGCTCCTGGCATGGGCTTTTTCCGGATGCCCGTGTTCGTCTGGACCGCCTGGGCGGCCCAGACCCTGCAGCTGGTGGGCCTTCCTGCCCTCACCGGTGGGGCGATCATGCTGCTCTTCGACCTCAGCTTCGGCACCAGCTTTTTCCGGCCCGAGGGTGGCGGCGATCCGGTGCTCTACCAACACTTCTTCTGGTTCTACTCCCACCCGGCGGTGTATGTGATGGTGCTGCCAGTGTTCGGCATCTTCTCCGAGCTGATCACCGTGTATTCGCGTAAGCCTCTGTTTGGCTACAAGTTTGTGGCGATCGCCTCCTTCATCATCACCTTCCTGGGCTTGATCGTGTGGGTGCACCACATGTTCTATTCAGGCACGCCCCAATGGATGCGCAACATCTTCATCGTCACCACGATGCTGATCGCCGTGCCAACCGGTGTGAAGGTGTTCGCCTGGCTCGGCACGCTTTGGGGAGGGAAGATTCGGCTCACCACGCCGATGCTGTTCGTGCTCGGTGGTGTGGTGAATTTCATTCTGGGTGGCATCACGGGCATCATGCTCGGCACCGCCCCGGTGGACATTCACGTCGGCAACACCTATTTCGTGGTGGCGCACTTCCACTATGTGATCTTCAACACGATCGGCTTCGGAATCTTTGCCGGCATCTACCACTGGTTCCCCAAGTTCACCGGCCGCATGTATTACGAAGGCCTCGGCAAAATTCATTTTGTGCTCACCTTCATCGGCGCCACCCTCAACTGGCTGCCGATGCACTGGGCCGGCCTTTACGGCATGCCCCGTCGCGTTGCCTCCTACGACCCAGAATTCGCCATCTGGAACGTGATTGCCAGCATCGGCGCCTTCATGCTCGGCGTCGCTTCGATTCCCTTCATCCTCAACATCGTCAGCTCCTGGGCCCGCGGCGCCAAGGCCTCCGCCAACCCCTGGAACGCGATCGGCCTCGAGTGGCTCCTTCCCTCACCGCCCCCGGCTGAGAACTTCGAGGATGACGTTCCCACCGTGATCAGCGAGCCCTATGGCTATGGCCTGGGCAAGCCCCTCGTGAAAGACGAGGAGTATTACATCCGCCGTTCCATGGAGGCCTGAAACCGATGACCACAGCCACCCCGGATCTCAACCTCAATCACGAGCCAGGCCACATCAAGCACGATGGCCACAACCTCACCGGCTTCATCATCTTTCTCTGCTCAGAGAGCATCATCTTTCTGGCCTTCTTCAGCGGCTTTGCCTTGCTGAAGCTCACCAGCCCCGAATGGCTCCCGGAAGGGGTGGAAGGCTTGGAGACCAAACTGCCCCTGATCAACACGATTGTGCTGGTGAGCTCCAGCTTTGTGGCCTACTTCGCCGAGCGTTATCTTCACAAGGAAAACCTCTGGGGATTCCGGGCTCTCTGGCTGCTCACCATGGCGATGGGCACCTATTTCGTGTACGGGCAATACGTGGAGTGGTCGGAGCTTCCCTTCAGTCTCTCCAGTGGTGTATTCGGGGGCACGTTCTACCTGCTCACCGGATTTCATGGTCTGCATGTGATCACGGGCATCCTCTTGATGGCCCTGATGCTGTTCCGTTCCTTCCGTCCTAACAATTACGCCAAGGGCGATATGGGGGTCACCTCTGTGAGCCTGTTCTGGCACTTTGTGGATGTGATCTGGATCATTCTCTACATCCTCATCTACGTGTGGCAGCGCCACACCTGAGTCGTTCCTTACCTGAATCGAGCCATGATCATCGATGATCGCCACTACGACGTCATCATCATCGGCAGCGGTGCCGGTGGTGGAACCCTGGCCGGTGCCCTGAGCCGCAAAGGGCACCAAGTGCTGCTATTGGAGCGGGGCGGCGCCATGGCTCTGGAGGATCAGAACGTGGCCGATGTGGATCTGTTCAGGAAAGACCGCTACCACCCCAAGAACGAACGCTGGTTCGGGCCCGATGGTGATCCCTTCGCTCCCCAGACCACCTATGCCCTGGGGGGCAATACCAAGATCTGGGGAGCCGCCCTGGAGCGAATGCGGGAGAAGGATTTCGGCGAAGTCCCCCTCCAGGACGGCGTGTCACCAAGCTGGCCCTTCGATTACGCCAGCCTGGCGCCTTACTACGACGCCGCCGAAACGCTCTATCAGGTGCATGGCCAAGCGGGGGTGGACCCCACGGAGCCGTCACGGTCGGCGCCTTTTCCCCACGCCCCGAAACCGCTGCTTCCCTTCCTGGAACCGCTACGCGATGGCCTGCAGCGTCAGGGGTGTCAGCCCTATGACCTCCCCCTTAGCTGGTCGGCCGATCCCGAGGATCCCTCCGGCGATGCCCAGATTTTCGGTCTGAACCAGGCCGATCCCAACACGCTGGAGACGCGAGCCCTCGCGCGGGTGACCCGCTTGCACACCAGCCCTGATGGACGGGAGGTGAAAGGGGTGGAGGCCGAAGTGGCCGGGGAACTGTGGCTGTTCAGCGCTGATCTAGTGGTGCTGGCCGCCGGTGCGATCAACACTGCAGCCATCTTGCTGCGCTCCAGCTCCGATCGGCATCCACGCGGCCTGAGCAACGGCTCCGACCAGGTGGGCCGCAACCTGATGAATCTGCAGCTCACCTCGATCCTGCAGCTGGCGGCCGAGGCCAACGACGGCCGTTATGCCCGCTCCTTTGGCATCAACGACTACTACTGGGGAGACAAGAACGTCAGCTTTCCGCTTGGTCATCTCCAGAGTGCCGGAGGCGTCTTGCAGGACGCCTTGTTTGCGGAGTCGCCGCCGGTGCTCTCCCTGGTCAGCAAGCTGATCCCCGATTTCGGCCTCGAACGACTCGCCTCCCGCTCGGTGGCCTGGTGGGCGATGACCGAAGTACGACCCGATCCCCACAACAAAGTGTGGCTGCACAACGACCAGATCCGGATCAACTACCTCCATAACAATCGAGAAGCCCACGATCGGCTGGTTTATCGCTGGATCGACACCCTGAAGGCGGTGGAGGCTGATCCGGTGACGCGGGTCGTGACCTCAGCGCCCACCCATCCGCGCGGCGAAGCTCCCCTGAGCGTGGTGGGTTATGCCTGCGGAACCTGCCGGATGGGACAAGATCCAGCCGCCTCAGTGGTGGATGCCACCGGCAAGTGCCATGAGCTCAACAACCTCTACGTGGCCGACACCAGTGTGTTCCCAAGCTGTCCGAGCGTTGGCCCTGGTCTCACCGTGATTGCCCTGGCCCTCAGGCTCGCCGATCAGCTCGATCAGCGCCTTCAGGCCTGAGCCTCAGGCGCACGGCATCACAGCCGGTCTCCATCAGGACTGACGCCATTCACCCACCGAGGAGAAAGGCGCGCAGCGAACCGATCGCTCCAGCCTGAGACGGTTCGGACACCAGCGCTCCCGCCACCAAGCCACCGGCCAGAACACCATTGGGCAGAAAACGGGAGGCCAGCCGGGCCTCCAGTTCGGCATTGATGTCGTCGTCGGGATAGAGGCTAAGCACCGCCATCACTTCGCGATCATCCATGAACTGGCGCACCAGGGGGGTGAGCAGGGCATCGGGGAGAAACCCCTGCTCGCGGCCGAACTGATGCTGGAGCCCATGAAACAGTTCATGGCGCGCCACCTCCGCCATGCTGCGCTGCTTGCGACGTGCCACCTCAGAACACAGGCTCACCTTCTGCTGCGCGGGATCAAAACTGCCGGCACCGTTGTGAATCGCCTGGCAGCCACTCCCTCCCTCCACCACCTGAATGCCCGCCAACGACGACACCAGCAGGAGCAGAAACAGGGGCATCGAGGGTTAACACATCCTTAACCCCTCCATTCTTAAGGGTCTCATCGGATTCCCACAGTCCGTTTGAATACCTATTCGAAGGGTCGACGTCCGATCCAGACCCCCTGATCGTCGGCCCTCACCAGGAACTGATCGGCCTCGGATGTGAGGCTCAATCGGTTGAGCTGCTTCACGTTGACGCCAGGAAAGGCCGTGAGGGGCAAGCGCCGGAGCTGTATCCCCTCGGGGAGTGGGCCGAAACGCTCAGGCCAGCTCCGCACCAGGGTTCCCTCCTCCCAACGGGCCCGGATCAACTCCACGGACACCCCTGAAGCCACAGCGACAGCAGCCGACGGGCGTGGTGAGACAGCTGGTGCATTGTCAACAGGCTTGGCCTTCGCAGCAGCCTTGCCGTTGGCAACAGCCTTGCCGTTGGCAACAGCCTTGTCCCCCGATGCACTCGGTGGGCAGGCCGGGTCCTTCTCGGCACCGGGCTTGGCAGCCGCATCCTTGGCCTCGACCAGCTCCGGTGGCGGCGGCAACTTGGCACTGAGAGTCAGTAGGGAGGAGGGCACCAGCGGCTCCTGTCCACCCAGGCGCCGGCTCAGCCTCACGAGCTGGCGCGTGTTGTCCACCACCGTGGCCGCAGCGGCGGGAGGCGCGGCTCGGCTGCGCCAGCTGGAGGCACCGATCACCGCCGCGTGGATTGCGATGGCCACCGCAACAGGAAGGGCCAAGGGCCACGCTTCAGGGGCGCGCCGGAGGAGGGAGTTCAAGGTCCACATGGAGCGTGCTGGAGTCAAGTTGGGGGAGCAGGTCCTGAACCACACCCCAGGGAACCTGGGGTGCCACCACCAAGCGAACGCGCGTGCTGGAATCCAGGCGTTCGGCGCGCCGCAGGAGAGCGGGCAGGGCGGTGGCGGCAATCGGGCGGTTCCAGAGTCGGAGCGAGCCATCGGCGGCCAGATGGAGACTGACTAGTCCTTGCCGCGCTGGCAATTGCCGCTGCCACTGGGGCAGCACCACCGCTGCCGTGGCGAGAAGCGCAACGGAGACACTGGAAGCAGCGAAGGCCAGCGCCCAGGGCGCCGATGGCGTCTCGTTCATGGCTGCGCCAATCCCTCCGGTCGCTCCAGACGAATCGGCACGTTGCTCTGGCGCCTCAGCCAGCTGAGATCGGCCGCGACCGCTGCACTGGTGCGGGCACTAGAGGGCAGAAGCAGCACCGCAGAGGGCTTGGGCCTGGCCTGACGCAGGGAGCGGGCCAACACCGCGGACGACACGGCATCACCATTGAGGTACCAGCTGCCGCTGCTGGAGCGGACCAACAGCCATTGGCCCGCCGTCCGGGTCCTGGGTGCCGCCTCGACGACGGCAAGATCCTGCGAACTCAGCAACGCAGGCACCACAGCAAGAAAGCCGGTCAGGCTGACCACAACAACCGCAGTGGCAAGCACGAGAGGCATCAACCCAGTGCCGCTCGGCGGTGGAAACAGGCGTCGGCGAAGGTGCTGATCACCGCCTGGCGTTGCATCCGGCAGAGACGCTGCACCACCAGGGCGATGGTGGCGATCAACAGACCCAGCACGGTGCCCACCAGCACCTGGCCATAGCCCACGACCAGGGCAGCACTCTGCGCCGGCAGCACCAGATCTGGGCCCAGATCCCTGAGCAAACGCATGAGGCCCACCACGCTGGCGAGCAAACCGAGCAGGGGGCCGAGCACCATGGCGAGTTCCAAACAGCCATCCCAGCGAGATAGCGATCGCTCCAATCGGCGGCAAAGCCTCTCCTGATGCAATGCCGCCTGAGCGGCGGTTCGATCACTGACTTCATTGAGCAGAGCTTCGAGCTGGGCGGCACCGACCTGGCGCCACCGCCACCAGAAACGGAGGCGATCGATAGCCACCGCAACGACAGCCACCGACAGCAGCAGCAGAGGCACATTCAAAACGCCACCGTGGCGCAGGGCCTCAGCAGTCAGCACGATTCCGCTACCACGCGATCAGGTTGACGTTAGGGACCCCTCGACGACACCCATGTGTTGCACCTGCTTGACAGGAGCGCGTTGACGCCGCAATCCCTCCCATCCCGTGAGCAAGGCCGCAGACACCAGCAAGACGGCGAAGCCGATGCGGAGCTGGCGATCCTTGAGATGGGGCGCCAGGGCCTGGCCGACCAGGCCACCCACCGCACCGCCGATCAACAGGGGAATCACCAGGGGCAAGCGTTCGGCAGGCCAATGACCCAGGGCACCGAGGGCCACCAGGCTGTTCAGGGCAATCAGCACCAGGCTGGTGCCGCTCGCCAACTGCATCGGCAGGCCGGCCAGAAGCACAAGGGCGGGCACGATCGCAAAGCCGCCACCAACGCCGGCAATGCCCGTCAGCAAGCCCACCAACACCCCCTGCAGCATCAGGGCCGGTGCTCGCACCGTGGCAGCGGCAACAGCAGGCTCGTCATCCGCTCGATCCGATCGCTTCTGGCGACTCAGCATCAACCAGGCCGCCAGCAGGGCCGCGACGGCAAACACAGCCAGCTGCACCGGCTCGGCGATCCAGCCGGCCTTCACCATCGTGCCTCCGATCCAGGCCCCCACCAGGGCCGGAACCCCCAGGAGCAGGGCCGGACGGGGCGCGACAAGGCGACGGCGCAGGTAGGGAATCATGTTGGCGATCGCCAGCAGGGTCACCACCACCAGCGAAAGGGGCACCGCATCGCGGGTGGAGAGGCCGGCTCCCGTCACGAGGATGGGAAGCAGCAGGATCGATCCACCGGCGCCGAGCACGGCCAACAGGAAACCGATCACACCACCGCCGAAAAGCAGCAGCGCGATCACGGGCGCACCTGATTCCAGGGCATGGCAGCCAGCAGTCGGGCCATCCCGCAGAAACCACTGATGCCGGCGAACATCAAGCCGGCACCGACAAAGCCACTGAGCCAGATCCAGCCCGGGGCCACCAGCACCGACAGGAGCACGCCAGCGAGCACCAAGCCACCGGCCACGATCTGCACCTGACGCATCAGGGGCAATGGGGCCCCCTTGCGCTTCTCCACAGGAAGACCGGCCTGCTGCCAGGCCAACATGCCGCCCTCCAGATCAGCGAGGCCTTCGCCAAAGCCCTTGGCGCGCAAAGCCGCCATCCCCCGCTCACTGCGGGCACCGCTCTGGCACACCAGCACCACAGGCGCAGAAGGGAGTGGCGCCTCGGTGAGCTGACCGAGGGGCACATTGCGGCTGCCGACGATATGGCCGCCGACGTATTCCATCGGTTCACGCACGTCGATCACGCTGACGCGACCTTGGCGCAAACGGTCCTGCAATTCGTGGGGACTGAGACGCAAGGGAGTGGTGCTGGTCATGACGAAGGGATGGGGTGAATGGGAAGGGGAAGGGGAAGGGATGCAGTGAATCGACCCAGGGAAGCCGGGCCGGTGCCGCTCAGACGCTGAGGGGTTCGGGCATGGGCAGCCCCTTGCGATACCAGTCCTGAAGTCCGCCGCGCAGGTTGGCGACCTTCTTGAAACCGGCCTTGACCAACTGCTGGGTGGCCAGGGCGGAACGGCTGCCGGCATGGCAGAACACCACGGTGGCAGCCTCGGGATCGAGCCGATCGAGATGCTCCGCCAGCTCGGGTAGGGGGATGTTGCGGCTGCCGGGCAGCGCGCCATCGGGCCCCCGGGCTTCATCGGCGTTGCGGACGTCGAGAATCGTGAGCTCGGCGAGATGGTCGGCGACCCACTCGGGCTCCAGCTCCGGCAGACCGGAGTAGCTGCGCTTCAAGGGCGCCCACGCCGGTTGGTCCGGCCCATCGATCCGGGGGCGGCCACTGCGCAGATTCGCCGGCAGGGCCTGGGCGATGCGATGCGGGTGGGGAAGCTTGAGCGATTCCATGTGAATCACGAAATCCCGCTCATCGGCCCCACCACCCAGACGGGCGTTGAGAGCACGCTCCTCGGCAACGCTCGTCACCTGACGACCGATGTAGTCGTGGCCGGGATACAGAAGGCACTGGTCGGGGAGGGAGAGGATCTGCTCGGTGATCGAGCGGTAGAGCGTGCGCGCATTTCCCTGCTGAAAGTCGCAGCGGCCGCAACCCCTGATCAACAGGGCATCGCCGGTGAAGGCCGCACTGGCGTCATCCAGCACGAAGGTCAGACAGCCATCGGTGTGCCCGGGAGTGGCGCGCACCTCCAGGGAACGGGCTCCGAAACCGACGCGATCGCCGTGTTGCAGCGGCAGGGTCACGTTCTCGGCCCTGGCGGCCTCGGCCAGACCGATGGCGCAGCCGGTGGCCTCATGCATCAGCCAGCTGCCAGTGACATGGTCGGCATGGGCGTGGGTGTCGAGGCAGGCCACCAGATCGACCCCCAGCTCACGCACCAGGGCGAGATCCCGCTCATGGCGCTCGAAGACCGGATCAATCAGCACACCCTTGGCCGAGGGCACATCCACCAGGAGATAGGTGAAGGTACCGGTCTCAGCATCGAACAACTGGCGCAGAAGCAGGGAATGGCCCCCTGCGGCGGCCTGGAGAAGCGAAGCGCTAGCCATAGGTCCTCAGATCACTTTATGAGTGTACACGCATATCAACATCGCTCATGGCTTCCGGCCCAGGACCTGCACCACGGCGCTGTCTCCCTGGTGGTAGCGCCCTTCCGCGATCGGGCGCACACATTCCCGCAGGATGTCCAAGTCCAGCCCCTGCAGCTCTCGCTCCAGCTGCACCGGCTCCACCAGCAACTCGAGCACCGGCGGGCCGCCGCTGCCCCGGCCGAGCTGCCGGGGCGTGTAGGCCTCCAGCACCAGCACCCCACCAGGACGCAGGGCTGACACGGCCTCGCCGAGCACACGGGCGCGCAGCGGTGCCGGCAGGTGCATCCAGATCGCCACCACGAGATCCAGGCTTGCGGGGGCGGCTCGCCAGTCCGCCAGATCCCCCTGCAGCGTCTCCAGCTGAAGACCGCGCTGCGCCGCCAGCGACCGCGCTTTCTCCAGCCCCACCACACTGAGGTCCTGGACGGTGACGCGGTGTCCGAGGGCAGCGAGGTGAACGGCGTTACGCCCCTCCCCCTCCGCCAGACAGATCGCATCGCCTGGCGTCAGCGCCGCCGCCTGTTCCCGCAGAAAGTCATTCGGCTGATCGCCATAGGCGAAGCCGTCCTCCCGGTAGCGCTCGTCCCAGAAGCGCGCATCCATGGCCGCATCGCATCACGACGGCATAATGCCTGTATCGGCATAGGGGATGCCATGGCGAGACAACCAGAACACGCCGAAGGGTGTTCCATGCATCAGCTCTCCCCCGAAATGATCGAGGAGCTGAGCGGCTTTTTCCGACTGCTGGGCGAACCGGCACGCCTGCGCCTGATGTGCGAAATCCGCAACGGCAGCAGCGATGTCGCCACTCTGATGGACCGTACCGGCTTCAGTCAGTCCCATCTCAGCCGCCAGCTCGGCCAACTGCAGAAAGCCGGGCTGGTGCAGGTGGAACGCGATGGGAATCGCTCTCTTTACACCGCCACCGATCCAGTGGTGGAGGCCATCTGCCAGCTCGCGCAAGAGCGACTGATGAACCACCTGCGTCAACGACTCGACAGCCTCAATGTCGCCTGAGCCGCCCCAGCTCAGGCCATCGTGACGAATTCCTCCGAGATCGTGGGGTGCAGTGCCATGGTGCGATCGAAATCGGCCTTGGTGGCACCCATGCCAACGGCGATGGCCGCCATCTGAATGATCTCGGCCGCATGCTCTCCCACCATGTGGCAACCGAGCACGCGATCGCTGTCTTTCATCACCACCAGCTTGAGCAGGCAGCGCGGCCCACTCTTCGGCAAGGCCTGGGCCATGGATCGGAACCGGGCGCGATGCACCACGATCGCCTCGGCCCCATAACGCTCCAACGCCAGTTCTTCGCTCAGACCCACGGTGGCCAGCTCCGGCTGGCTGAACACAGCACTGGCGACCAGATCATGATCCACCCGACGGGGGGATCGGCCAAAGACGGTGTCGGCGTAGGCGCGTCCCTCATCCACAGCCACGGGGGTCAGGCAGATCCGATCGGTCACATCACCAACGGCATGAATGTGGGGCACGTTCGTGGCCTGATCGGCATCGACGGCAATGTGATGCCCCTCCACCGCCACCCCGGCGGCCTCCAGGTTGAGACCCTCCAGAAAGGGGCGTCGACCGGTGGCGAGCAACACGCCACCGCACGCAAGCCGCTCTCCCGCCTGGGTGATCACAGTGCAATCCCCTGGCGCCCCCTCGATCGCCGCTGGACTGTGGCAGAAGCGCAAGGCGATGCCTTTCTCCTCCATGCCCTCCTGCACCACCGCCGACAGTTCTCGATCAAACCCCCGAAGGAGGTGATCGCCTCGCACCAACTGGGTGACCTGCACCCCGAGGCCGCTGAGGATGCAGGCGAATTCACAGGCAATGAAGCCGGCGCCAACGATGACCACCCGCTCCGGCAATTGATCCTGGAGGAACATGTCATCGCTGACCCAACCAAGCTCAGCACCGGGAATCTGGGGCCGATGGGGACGGCCGCCCACGGCGATCAAGGTGCGCCCGGCCTGCAACACCTGCTCCGCCTCTCCTCCGGGGCGCGACGACATGGCAATCCGATGGGGATCTTGGAAGCGACCCCAGCCACTCACCAGGGTGACACCAGCCTTCTCCAACAGACTGATGTGGAGAGCATTCAGGCGATCCACCTCCTGGCGGACATTGGCCAGCAAGCGGGAGGTGTGGAACTGGGCGGAAGCGATCTCCACGCCATAGGCAGGGGCATCCTGGAGTTGCTCACTCACCCTGGAGCCATACACCAGCAACTTTTTGGGCACACAGCCCCGGATCACACAGGTGCCGCCAACCCGATCCCCTTCGACGATGGCGACCCTGGCGCCATAACGCGCTGCCCGTTTGGCAGCGGCCAGACCGCCGGAACCAGCCCCCAGCACCACCAGATCAAATGACGTTTCCATCGACACGACCAACAGGCGACCCAGACATCACAGCATTGTGATGACGAACGGATGCCGACACAAGCCCTGACCTGCTCCGGGACAAAGGGCAATCCCGGCCAGAGGAGTGCGCTGGGACACCTGACTGCAGGTAAAGAGATCGTTATCGTGCGGGAAAGAGTTGTATGGCCCAATGAGAAACAAGCGACGCGCTCAACAGCCTGATGGCCGTATCAGCGCTCCGATGCGCCGGGAGCTGACCATGCTGATCACCTGCGACGACATGGCAGCCCGCTTGAAATCCCTCGCTCAGGAAGGACGACGCGACGATTGCCTGGCCCTGATGCAGGAGCTGGGGGAGTGGCAGAGCCGCAGCGCCAAAGCCAAAACCAGCGTGCTTTGGATCCCCTTGGTAACTCAGACGCCCGAGGAGGGCGCCTGAGCACAGAACACAGCCGGATCAGGCGACAGCAGCGGCAGCGCGGTCGAAGTAGGTGCCGATTTCAGACATCAGAGCGGAGCAGTCACCAGCGGTGATGCCGTTCTTGTCGTTGGCGATAGCGATGGCCGCGTCCTTCATCTTGCGAACGCCTTCAGCCACGGAAGCGCCAGGAACGCCCAGGGCCAGGTAGGTCTCACGCAGGCCATTGAGGCAACGGTCTTCCAGCACGGAAGCGTCGCCGGTGAAGGCGGCGTAGGTGACGTAGCGGAGGATGATCTCCATGTCGCGCAGGCAGGCAGCCATGCGGCGGTGGGTGTAAGCGTTACCACCGGGGGCGATCAGGGCGGGCTGCTGAGCGAACAGTTCGCGAGCGGCGTTGGTGACGATGGACGAAGCGTTGGAGGTGATGCGGTTCACGGCATCCATACGCTTGTTGCTGTCAGCAACCATGGCAGCCAGAGCATCGATCTGGCCGGCGTTGATGAATTCGCCACGGGCGTCAGCCTGGGCAACAACCTTGGTGAAGGCGTCGAACATGGGGAAAGAGGGAAGGGACGAGCGTTCCAGGCCAAAAGCTAGAGAGCCCGAAGCGAGAAACGCGATTCAGAATCACAGCGTTGCCAACCCTTCCAGCATGGGGACGATTCAGCGCAGGTTCAAGGCGGCCATCGGCACCGCCATCAGCGTCGCCATGACCGGGTTATGGGTGCCGCCAGCGGCTCTTCAGGCGATCGAGATCAACGGTCAGACCAGCTTTGTGGCCGTGCCCACCAAAGCGAAACTGATCAATTACCGCTGGTATGCCTTCGAGGGAGGCGCAGAACTCTTCTTCGTGCTTGAGCTGCCCGCCGGAGCCGAAGCCGGCCTGGGCGGCATCGGCCTGGAACAGATTCGCGGCGTGCAACCCGCCTTCTATTACGGAGCGATCCAACCCACCGCATTTCTGGGAACCCCCCGCCGGGAAGGCGCCGCCGTGCCGGTGACCGCCAGCTTCAGCGATGAGGCCCGCTCTATCGCCATCCGTTTTCCGGACCCTGTGCCCGCTGGCTCCACCGTCACCGTGGCCTTTCGCATCGGCACCAACCCACCGGCCGACATCTATACCTTTGCCGTTTCAGCCACGCCCTGGGGACCGAACCCGATCCCTCAAAGCGTGGGAGTGGTGCAAATGAGCATCCTTGAGCCGGGAATTTGAGACTCCATAGTGGGTGAGCCACCGCGCCATGCAGATCCTGCACCTGTCTCACTACGAGCCCATTCCCGACTCCGAGGGCGTTGAACTCTTCGAGGTGGCGGTCGCTGCGCTCCAACCCACCCAACTCTGCATCGGGCTGGCCGAAATCCGGAGCCGGCAACACGACTTTGCCCGCGACACACCAGAGCAACAGCGGCGCTACCTCCGCAGCAAACCCGTTCCCCTGGTGCGCAACCAAACGGGAGATCTATGGATGATCGATCGCCATCACAGGCTGCGCGCCCTGCTTGAACTGGATGCCTCGGTCACCACCTTCGGCTATCTGGTTGCTGAAGTCGCATCCAGCAGCCGAGCCGAGACCCTGCGTGAACTGCAAAGCCGGGGCTGGCTCTACCTGCACGACGGCCGGGGCCAGGGCCCCTGGCCACCAGAGCAACTTCCCACCAGCCTGCTCGACCTTCAGGACGATCCCTATCGCAGCCTGGTGTGGAAGCTGAAAAAAGAAGGAGTCCTGCGCCCCCAGCCCCTGATTCCCTATCACGAGTTCCGCTGGGGCGCCTGGCTGCGCCGGCGCCCCCTGCCGCCCTTCCACTCCGGCTGCCTGGAACCGGCACTGCCGACGGCTCGGCGGCTGGCCCGCTCACCGGCAGCCTCCCACCTGGCCGGCTGGAAAGGGGAGGCTTAACGCTTGCGGCGTGAATCGATCTGCAGCAGATCCCGAACCCGTTGCACCTGGCTGGCGAGCTGGGGGTCACTGGCAAGTTTCTTCTCCACCTGCTCGATCGCATACATGACGGTGGTGTGGTCTTTGCCCCCGAAGGTCTCACCGATCCGGGGCAGGCTGAGCCCGGTTCCCTGACGCATGAGGAACATCCCCACCTGCCGCGCCTGGCTCACGGCACGACGTCGGCTGCTGCTGAGCATGTCATCGGCAGACACATCAAACACCTCCGATACCTTCTCAATCACCTGCTGGGGCGTCACCTCCACCCCCTGACCGCTGGGATCGAGCATCGGCGCCACCGACTCCACCGTCATCGGCAGACCGGTGATCGACGCGAAGGCCACCGCCCGGGTGAGGGCACCCTCGAGTTCGCGGATGTTCGATGTGAAACGCCCGGAGATGTACTGGATGAGATCCCGAGGCAGGGTGACCCGTTCCTGTTCCGCTTTTTTCTGCAGAATCGCCATCCGCGTCTCCAGATCGGGCGCCTGAATGTCGGCGATCAATCCCATCGAAAATCGGGAAATCAGGCGCTCCTGCAAACGGGGAATCTGGCTGGGCGGTCGATCACTGGCAATCACGATCTGCCGGCCGGCCTCATGCAAGGCATTGAAGGTGTGAAAGAACTCCTCCTGGGTGTATTCCTTCCCTTCAATGAACTGAATATCATCCACAAGAATCAGATCCGTGGCGCGGTAGCGGTCGCGGAAGGCCTGCATCCCGTCCTTACGGATCGCCTGAATCAGATCGTTGGTAAAGGTTTCGGTCGACACATACGACACGCGGGCGTCTGGATCGATCTCCAAGCGGTAGTGCCCGATCGCTTGCATCAGATGGGTCTTGCCCAGACCGACGCCACCGCAAATAAACAGTGGGTTGAACTCCCGCCCGGGTGATTCCGCCACGGCGAGGGCGGCGGCATGGGCCATGCGGCTGTTGGGGCCCACCACAAATCGGTTGAACACGTAGCGCATGTTCAAGCCGGGCAACCGACGCGGTGCTGCGGCGGTGGCTGTGGCGTTGGAGGTGGCTGAGGAGTTGGCCGTCGCGGCCTGAGCCAACTCAGCGGCCTGGGGCGGAGCGGCCTTGGCCGGATCGGCCGACGCCTCCTCCTCCCGGGCCAGCACGGTCACCGTGACCGGAGCACCATGCAGGTCACTGGCCACCTCGGCGATGGTGGCCACGTAGTTCTTGCGCAGCCAGTTGCTCGCGAAGCTGTTGGGGGCCTGAAGCGTGAGTTCGCCATCGGCGAAGGCGCTGCAGCGGGCCGGCCGGATCCAGGTTTCAAACGTGGGCTTGCTGAGGCTCGACTGGAGGGCGTGCTGCACCTTGTTCCACAGCTCGCTGCCGGTCAGCACCACACCCTCAAGTTCCCTGGAGAGCCGAATCTACGCACCCCCAGCCGGTCGGTCCGTCTTTAATGAGACCCTCGTCTCCGATCGCAGCAACGCCATGGCCCCCGCCGCGCACCCCTCCCGGCAGCGCCTTCTTCGCTGGTTGGGACTCAGCGTCATGGCTCTGGGGTTGACGGGTTGTGATCCCTCCTGGCGTCAGCGCCTCGGCCTCGATTCCAAGCCCGACACCAGCCCCGCCCCCGTCGTCAGCGATGGGCCGCGGTCGGCACCGCTGCAACCGGGCAAGAACGTGATCGTTTCAGCCGTGGAGCGGGTCGGCCCCGCCGTGGTGCGGATCGACACTGTGAAACGGATCAGCAACCCGCTGGGGAACCTATTCGGAGCGGGGCCCTCGATTCAGCAGCAGGCGGGGCAGGGATCAGGCTTCATCACCCGATCCGATGGCCTGATCTTCACGAACGCCCATGTGGTGGAAGGGGCCGACCAGGTGTCGGTGACCCTCCCCGATGGCCGCAGCTACAACGGCAAAGTGCTGGGGGGAGATCCACTCACCGATGTGGCCGTGGTGAAAGTGGTGGCCGAAAAGCTGCCGGTGGCCCCCCTGGGAAATTCCGATGACCTCAAACCCGGGGAATGGGCGATCGCCATCGGCAACCCGCTGGGGCTCAACAACACGGTCACCGCCGGCATCATCAGCGCCGTGGAACGCACCAACGCGGTGGGGGCAGGCCAACGGGTGCCCTACATCCAGACCGATGCGGCCGTGAATCCAGGCAACAGCGGCGGGCCGCTGATCAATGCGTCCGGACAGGTGATCGGGATCAATACCGCCATCCGCCAGGCCCCCGGTGCCGGCCTCAGCTTCGCGATTCCGATCAACCTGGCCAAGCGGATCGCCCAGCAGATCATCAGCACAGGCCAGGCCTCCCACCCCTTCATCGGCGTGCGCCTGCAGAGCCTCACCCCCCAGTTGGCCCGTGAGATCAATGCCACCAGCAAATCCTGTCGCGTCCCGGAAGTGAATGGGGTGCTGGTGATTGAAGTGGTGGAGGACAGCCCCGCGTCCCGGGCCGGAATCCGACCCTGCGATCTCATCCGCAGCGTCAACGGTGAAGCGGTGAAAGACCCCTCCCAGGTGCAGCTCGCCGTGGATCGGGGCCGGGTTGGCAAGCCGATGCCCCTCAGCGTTGAGCGGGATGGCAACACCCAAACGCTGACGGTGCGTCCTGCGGAACTGCCGCGGGAGGGATGAACGGCAACGACTGCAGCGCCGCCCACCGGCCCGTGGTGGTGATCATGGGGCGCTGGCCGGCCGAGGGGCGCTGCAAGCGACGGCTATCGCAAGGCGTGGGAGCCCAGAGGGCGGCGGCGATCCAGCGGCGTCTCAGCCACCACAGCCTGGCCGTGGCCCGTACCCTCGCCCAGGCGGGGCATGTGCACCTGCGCGTCGCCCTCTCCGGCTGTGGCAGCAAAGCGGCCCGTCGCTGGCTGGGGCGAAGCGCCGGCACCCCAACGCTCCAGGGAGCCGGCGGGCTGGGGGAGCGCATGCGCCGTCAACTACTGCAGACCCAGCGGCGCCATCGCGGCAGCGCCATCTTGCTGATCGGCAGTGACCTTCCGGGCCTGGAGGGCCGCGACCTGATGGCAGCCCTGGACGCACTGCAGCACCATCCCCTGGTGCTGGGTCCGGCCGCCGATGGGGGCTACTGGCTGTTGGGCCTCCAGGCGAACCTGCTGAACCCGGTGGTGAGCTGGCCCTTCAGCGCCATGCCCTGGGGCAGCGAGCGGGTGCTGGCGATCACCCGGCAACGGGCCAGGGCCCAGGGACTGGATCCCTGGCTGCTCCAGACCCGCAACGACCTGGATCGGATTGATGACCTGAGCCCGTGGCTGGCCTCCGGCGTCCATGGCTGACAACCGCACCCTGCCACCACCACCACCCCTGAGCGTGGTGATCCCCTGCCTGAATGAGGCGGAGCGGCTTCCCTTGCTGCTGGCGGATCTGCAACGCTGGCCAGCCGCATCCGAGCTGTTGCTGGTGGATGGGGGAAGCACTGATCGCAGTGTCGCCAATGCCGCCCTGGCGGGGGCCCGGGTGCTGACCAGCACGCCTCCCTGCCGCGGCAGACAATTGGCCACCGGGGCGGATCGGGCCCAGCACTCCTGGCTACTGTTTCTCCACGCCGACAGCCGCCTGCCGCCCGACTGGGCGGAGTGCGTGAGCCAGGCGATCAGCCGGGCTGCCCACCACGCCGATGCCATGCTGGGCACCGCCTGGTTCTTCCGCCTCCGGATTACCCCCAGCACCCCCGCGCGACGCCTGTTGGAACGGGCCGTGCAGCTGCGGAGCCAGCTGGGCCAGACCCCCTACGGCGACCAGGGCCTACTGATGCACCGGCGTCTCTACGACGCCTGCGGGGGCTTTGCGCCGATCCCCCTGATGGAAGACCTGGATCTGGTGTTGCGCATCGGCCGCCGGGCTCACCTGCAGAGCCTGCCCTGCCCGATCAGCACCGATGGACGACGCTGGGACCGCTGCGGCGTGTGGCAGCGCAGCTGGAAAAACGCACGGCTGCGACGCCGCTGGCGCCGGGGAGAGGCACCCGAACGCCTGGCCGTTCTCTACGAGAACTGAAACGCAGCTCAGCTGGCGTACCAGAAACCGCAGCGATGCCCATTCGGCTCCAGTTCCCAACCGAGACGCTCATAGAACGGCAGTACACCGGGGTCGGCGAACAGGGTGACCCGTTCGGTTCCCATCCCACGCAGGGCATCGAGCAAGTAGTCCATCAACTGCCGGCCCAGGCCGGCTCCCTGATAGAGCGGATGGATGGCCACGTCCCAGATCGTGGCCTCCAGCACCCCATCCCCAGTGCAACGGGCAAACCCGATCAGCCGGGGCACCCGGGGGTCATGACGCCAGAGGCCAACGGTGATCAGGCTGTTCTCCAGGGCGCGTCGGACCCGGCGCACGGGCCGCCGGCTCCAGCCCACCGCCTCGAGCAGCCGCTCCAGTTCCACGAGATCCAGGGGTCTGGAGCGGCTGAACACCAAGCTCACCTGGGGATTGGGAGACGCGCAAAGACGGGCTTTCTCGCCGTAGGCCTGCACCATCGACTGCGACGTGAGCGGTGGTGCGCTGATCACCCAAGCCTTGCGAATCGGTTCCGATCCTGACGCATCACCCCGTTCTCCGGTCAGCATGGAATCCCCGCTGCGGCCGATGCCTGTCCAGCCTTCCCCGGTTCCACTGCTGGTCGGCATCCACGGCTGGATGCTCAGCCGCAAGGTCTGGGCACCGTTTGAACCGGTCTGGGCAGACACATCGCACACGGCTGGAAGCACACCGACCATGCCCCTGTGGTGTCCGGATCTACCGGGCTTCGGGGAACGGCATCGCCCCTCGGCCCTGCTGCCCACCCTGCCGGCCTACGGCCGCTGGCTGGCGGATCAGGCCGTCGCCGAGGCTGGTCCTCGACCGATCGTCTTGATGGGCCATTCCCTTGGGGCGAGTGTGGCTCTGCATGCGGCCCAGGTGCTAGAGCACCACACGCCGGGGCGTCTCCATGCCCTGGTGCTGATTGCTGCCGGTGGCGGCATCTACCAGCCGCGGCCGTTCCAGCGCCTGCGCCGCGGCGGCCGCCTGGTGGTGCGGCTGCGTCCCCGACTCCCCCTGGCACTCGGTCCGTTTCAGGCGGAGGAACGCGCTGCCCTCGGCCTGTTGATGAACAGCACCTGCCGAGGAGCGATCCGCCAGATTCCCAACCTGGTGGCCAACCTGCCGGTGGCCAATCTCTGGATCAGCGGCAGTGACGACCGCGTCATGGAGCCGGGCTACGTGCGCCATCTCGCCAGCTACAGCCCGCGGCATGCACTGATCCATCTGGAGGGTTGCGGCCATCTGCCGATGCAGTCCCACGCCACCGAGCTGGCCGAGCTGCAGGAGCGCGGGCTGGCTTCAGAGCTTGGCCAGCCCGCGCTCCTGCAGCTCGGCCAGCTCGGCGTAAAGACCACCGAGCGCTCGCAACTCCCGGTGGGTGCCCTGCTCGATCAAACGACCACGGCGCAACACGAAGATCCGATCCGCCGCTTCCACGGTCGCCAGGCGGTGGGCAATCACCACAGCCGTGCGGCGTTCGAGCAGGCGATCGAGATCACGCTGCAGGGTGGCCTCGGTGGAGGGATCCATGAAGGCGGTGGCTTCATCCATCACCAGCACCGTGGGATTGCGGATCGCCACCCGGGCCACCGCGAGAAGCTGACGCTCACCGGAGGACAGATTTCCGCCCCGTTCTCGCAACGGGGAGTTCAACCCTTCTGGCAACCGGGCCAACAGGGGGTCGAGGCCGAGATCCCGGCAAATCTGCTGAAGGCGCTGATCATCGATCGGCACATCCAGGCGCAGGTTATCGGCGACATTGCCGCTGAAGAGGAAGGTGTCCTGCAACACCACCCCCAGCTGCCGGCGCAACTCCGGCACGGGCAGATCACGAATGTCCTGGCCGTCGAGAAGGATCCTGCCTTGCTGGGGTTCATATAAACGGCAGAGCAGGCGGATCACCGTGCTTTTGCCCGATCCAGTCGGCCCCACCAGGGCCACATGCTCGCCGGCGGCAATCCGGAAACTGAGATCCCGCAGGATCGGCTCATCGGGGCGATAGGCAAAACTTACGTTGTCAAACACCACCTCGCCGCGACGGGCCGGCAGGGCCACGAGGTGGGCTGGCGTGGTGCTGGCGCGACGCGACGCCGTGGTCTCGCCCAGGGGGTGATCAACCTCGCCCAAGGTGTGGTCAACGATGTCGAGGGGCTCCTCGAGCAGTTCGCCGATGCGTTCCACGGCCGTCAGGCCCCCCTGGATCTGGGTGAAGCGTTCAGCCAACTGACGCAGGGGATCAAACAAGCGCTGCGAGTAGAGGATGAATGTGGTGAGGGTGCCCAGACCGATCGCCCCGGCAGTCACCATCCAGCCGCCAAGCGCCAGAACCACGGCCACAGCCCCGAGGGCCACCCACTCGATGAAGGCGGAGATGCTGCTGTCGAAGAAGATCGTGCCGTTCACAGCACGGCGGTAGGCCTGTCCGGTATGGGCAAAACGGGCGCTGTTTGCCGCCTCTCGCCGGAACATCTGCACCACATCCAGGCCCTGCAGGTTTTCCTGAAAGTCAGCATTCAGCTGCGACAACTCCTCGCGCACCCGGTAATTGGCCTTCCGGTAGCGCCGCTGCAACCAGAGAATGGTGAGGGTCACCGGAACCTGTGACACCAGCAGCAAGAGCCCGAGTCGCCATTCCACCAACAGCATGGTGATCGCAATCACCAACAGGGTCACCAGGTCGCCGAGCACGCCCACAGCACCGCTGCCGAACACCTCCGCAAGGGCATCGACATCGCTGGTGAGCCTGGTGAGCAACTTGCCGACCGGCATTCTGTCGTGAAAGCGCAGCGACAGCTGCATCGCATGCGAGAAGAGATCGTTGCGGATTCGGGCCGTGAGGCGCTGCCCGACCGCCTGAATATTGAACGACTGGAATCCCTGCAGAGCCAGGCGCAACAACACTGACACCAGCAGCGTGATCACCAGCAGGCGGACCGCCAGAGGCGTGTCGAGCGACTGCAAGAGGGGAAGCACTGATTCGTTGGTGGCACCGCCCGTGCGCCGCAGCACGGCAATCGCCTGGCCCACCAGCAGGGGCTGGATCGCACCGGCCAGGGCCACCGGCACGAGCAACAGGAGCGTGAGCGTGAGCCGGCGTCGATCGCGGCCGAGATAGCGACCAAGCCGCTTGACGCGCTGCAGATCAGAACCGGCCATCAGGCTGCTACCGCCGGATGGCCGGCGGATGACCGCATCGCCTCCACGATGGCGCCCAGCTCACCGCGATCGAGCCGCAGCGACAGGGGGTGGCCCACCAGCCGGGCGGTGGAATAGAACAGGTCTTCGATCGCGACCAAGCCGTTATCCCGCAGGGTTCTGCCGGTGGCCACCAGGTCGACGATCGCTTCAGCGATGCCGGTGATCGGCCCGAGCTCCACAGACCCGGTGAGATGCACCAGTTCGACCGGCAGGTCGAGGGCATCGAAATAGGTGCGGGCGCAGTGGGTGAATTTGCTGGCAACGCGGCAATGGGGGGGCAGATCGGCGGCGCTGAGGTAGCCGCTGCCGTCCTTCACCGCCACCGACATGCGACAGCCGCCAAAGCCCAGATCCACCAGCTGGGCAACGGGCATCTGGTGCTCACGGAGCACGTCGTAACCGACCACCCCCAACTGAGCCTGGCCATAGGCCACATACACCGGCACGTCGCCATTACGCACCAGCAGAGCCCGGGCCTTGCCACAGACGGACGGCACCATCAACTGGCGATTGTCGGGATCGAGGACGGCACTGAAATCCAGCCCTGCCGCAGCGAATCGAGCCACGGAATCCTTCAAGAGCGCTCCCTTGGCCAGGGCGACGGTGATCATGGAGTGATGCGTCGACCTGGACTTTAACGATGCCCCCTGCTGCTGAGGTGCGCGATGGCCTGCACGCCCTGCCGGTGCTCCAGGACAACATCGTCTGGATCTGGGTCGCCGGAGATCGAGCGGTGGTGGTCGACCCCGCCGTGGCCGCGGAGGTGATCGACTGGCTCGAAGCCCGCTCGCTCCGGTTGGACGCGGTGCTCCAGACCCACCACCACGCCGATCACATCGGCGGCACGCCGGCACTGCTGCAACGCTGGCCAGAGGCAGCGGTCCTGGCCGCAGCCAACGATCGAGACCGGATCCCGTTCCAGACCCTGTCGGTGCGGGAAGGCGAGCGGATTCCCCTGCTCGACGGGGAGCTTGAGGTGATGGAGGTTCCCGCCCACACCCGTGCCCACATCGCCTTTGTGCTCACCCCCAGCGATGGACGCCCAGCGGCCCTCTTCTGCGGCGACACCCTATTCAGCGGTGGTTGCGGTCGCCTGTTCGAGGGCACCGCAACCGACATGCACCGCGCTCTGCAGCGCTTCAGTCGTCTACCGGCCGACACCACCGTGCATTGCGCCCACGAATACACCGAAGCCAACCTGCGCTGGGCCGCAGCGCTGCAACCGACGAACGAGGCGATTCAACAGCGGTTGAAGGCGGTGCAGGCCCTGCGCCGAGAGGGCGGCTGCAGCCTGCCCAGCACGATCGCGATCGAACGGGCGACCAATCTGATGCTGCGGGCCGCCGATGCGGAGGAGCTGGGGACGCTGCGCCAGCACAAGGATCACTGGAGGGGCTGAAGCGATCTCAAATGGTGGCCAAGGCCACCGGCGGCAGACGCTGGGGATAGAGCACCACCGCCTCCCCCGGAGACAGCTCCAGGCGGCAGCGGGTGCCGCGCCGGTAATCGCTCTGCAAAGGCAGGCGCAGCCGCAGCTGACGCGATCCCACCTCAACCCGATACAGCCATTCGCGTCCGAGAAATTCCCGACCCATCACGCAGGCCTCAGCCGACGCATCCGGGACCAGGCGAATGGCAGCAGGATCAATCAGAACCGAGGCCTCGGCCAGATCGTCGGCATGGATCCCAGCGGGCATCGGGAAGCGGCCCAGGGGGCAGACCAGATGGCCGCCAGCGTCGGCGTGCACCGGCAGCAGATTGCCCTGAAGCACAAAACGGCCCACGAATGGCGTCGCCGGTTGCTCCACGAGGGTGCGGGGCGACGCACATTGATGAATGATGCCGTTCTGCATCACCGCAACCCGATCGCAGATCGCCAGGGCTTCCCCGGGATCGTGGGTCACGAGGACGCCCGAAGTGCCGCAACGGCTGAGCACGGCGGGCAATTCACTGCGCAGACGCAGGCGCACCTCCACATCGAGATTGGAGAAAGGTTCATCGAGCAGCACCACAGCGGGAGCGGGCGCCAGGGCCCTGGCCAGGGCCAGCCGCTGGCGCTGGCCACCGGAGAGTTCGTGGGGATAGCGGGCGGTGAGCCGCTCAAGCCCAAGCAGCTCCAGCAGCCAGGACGCCCGGCTGGTGTCCTGGCCCCTGCGCAGGCCGAACACCGTGTTCTCCCACGCGGTGAGGTGGGGGAAGAGGGCGTAGTCCTGAAAGACCATGCCCACCCCACGCCGTTCCGGGGGCAGACAGCGCTGAGCATCGGCGGCGATCTGCCCCTGCAGGCACACCTCCCCCCGCGAGGGCTCCTCAAAGCCGGCGATCAGGCGCAGGAGGGTGGTCTTGCCGCATCCGGAGGGGCCGAGCAACCCCACCAGCTCACCCGCCGCCAGGCTTAGGTCGATGCCCTTGAGCGTCCAGTCGCTGTCGCGCCCTGGGTAGCGGTGCCAAAGGCCCGACACCGCAACCGGCGCGGCCTCTGATCCGCGACCCTCCATAGTCCTCAGGGGCGATGATGCCCGCTCATTCTGCGACCCGACCATGCCGGCATCCGCCAGCCCCGAGGCGATCAACACTCCTGCGGCCCCGACCCCGGTGGGGCCCTACAACCAGGCGGTGCGCGCCGGCGAATGGCTCTATTGCTCCGGCCAGATCCCCCTGGATCCCCAAAGCGGCGCCATGGTCGGCGCCGGAGATGTGGAGGCGGAGACCCGCCAAGTGCTGCGCAATCTGGAGGCGGTGCTCTCCGCAGCAGGCGCCAGTGCCGCCCAGGTGGTGCGCACCACCGTGTTCCTGGCCGATCTGAATGATTTTCAGGCCGTCAATGCCATCTATGCGGAGATGTTCGGTGCGGGGGTGAGCCCAGCGCGGGCCTGCGTGCAGGTGGCGGCCCTGCCGAAGGGCGCCCGGGTGGAGATCGATTGCGTCGCCTACCTGGGCTGAACACCGCCGGTGCGGATTCGGCAACGGTGTCATCCAGCTCACCGCGGCCTCCACCCGCTGGCTCTTAATCAGAGCTCAGCTCCTGAACCACGGTGATGCCATCGATCTCCGAGATCACTCCAGTTGCAGCATCTACCGATTCCCTGGCCTGCCTGGATTGTCGTGATCAAGCCGCCCGCACCCTGATCAGCCACGGCTGGCAGCTGCTCTACTCCGGCAGCACGCCGCAACGGGTCACCACCACCCTGCTGGATCCCAGCGAAAGCCTCCAGATCAGCCTGCAGATTCCGGTTCACCATGACGACGACTGGAATCTCTGGCTTGAGGCCTGCCACCACCAGCTCAGTGCGCCACTGCGCGACTGGCTCCAATCCCTCGGAGTGGAGCAGGGCACGCTCAGTCGTCTTAGCGGCCTGGAAAACAGGGTGAATCACGCCCTTGACCTGAGCGCCATGCTTCAGGTCGCGCGCTGGCTGCAGGGGCCGATCCAAGAGATCGAACAACTGGCCCAGGAGCACAACAGCCAACTGGTGCTCCACCTGGCCGGACTGGGTCCGAACAGCTGACGCGGGCCAGCCGCCAACGATCGACCGAGGGGCAGCCGGTTGCATAGGTTGGAGTTGCGCTGCGTGACCCCATGGCACAGACCAAGCTGACCATCGGTGAACTGGAGGCGGGCTATCCCCTGTATTGCAAGGCCCTGCGCCGCTTGCTGAAGGAAGGTCGCAGCACCCAGGACATCCAGAAAACCGTCTGCTGGGGACACCTGGAAACCCTCAACCGCTGCCTTCCCACCCGTTACAAAGCTCCCTCCTATCTGCTCGCCCTCATCCGTCGCGATCTGCAGCAACCCAAGGTCTGAGACGGCGCAGCCGCCCATTCACAACCTCAAGACGTCAGCGGGCGAGCGGGATCCACACCTTCCACCTCCCCTTGAAACACGCGGCTCGCCAGGATATCGGCGGCCTCGATCGTGATCAGGTCATCGCGACTGAGCGGTTGATCCATGCGGGAAAACAACCGGTTGGCCTGGCGCAGACGCAGGCGATCCAGGGCATTGCGAATTGAGCGGGCATTGGCAAAGAACGGCAACTGACGACGACGACGGATGTAATCCGCGAACACCTCCTGGGCATCGTCGGCAAAGCGGTAGCTTTGCTGTTCCAACAGGAGCAAGGCGATCGCCATGAGTTCAGCATCGCTGTAATCCGGAAAATCAATATGGTGGGCGACACGCGATGAAAGCCCTGGATTGGATTGATAAAACTGCTGCATCCGGTCTTTATAGCCCGCAAAAATCACCACAAAATCATTGCGCTGCCGCTCCATATCCTGCAGCAGGATTTCAATCGCCTCAGCCCCATAATCCCTTTCGTTGCCAGGCTTATAGAGGTAGTACGCCTCATCAATGAACAACACACCCCCCTGAGCCCGCTTGATCATCTCGCGGGTTTTCGGGGCGGTATGCCCCACATACTGACCAACAAGATCGTCTCGCGTCACCGTGACCACATGGCCTTTACGCAGATAACCAAGCCGATGAAGAATTTCGGAGATTCGATTGGCCACGGTGGTTTTGCCCGTTCCCGGATGACCGGTGAACGACATATGCAGCGACGGTGCTGAGCTGGGAAGATCGAAGGAACGGCGCGCGCGATCCACCAAGAGCAGAGCGGCGATTTCGCGAATCCGCGTCTTCACCGGCTTCAACCCGATCAGTTCACGGTCGAGCTGCTCCAGCACCTCCGCCACGCCAGATTCGGCGAGGCTCGCTGAAAGATCAATCGAGGAGTCCATCGACCCCTGCCGCGAAGGCATGATCCTGCTCCTGCAGCTGGGCGCCCGCAGACTCATCAGCCGGCCGGAGCGTCAGATTCACATAGGTACGACCAAAGCTGATATCGGGGAAACGCTGCTGTTGCTCGCTGAACACACCGAGTCGATCGAGAAAATCACGGGTGGCGCCGTAGGTTTCGAATTCAACGCGTCGCTCCAGACGAGTCGGGCGCTCGCGCTGCTGCCATTGATGCCTCCCGGTGTGGTCCTGCCCCTGCACCTTCTCGATCGGTCGCTCCACGCTCTCCAGCCTCCCGGCTCTCTGGCTGAACCTAGATCAAGGCTTCGCGACGGGTGCCCATCAGCCGATCCACCCAGGACTGGGCATAGGCCAGGTTCGCCTTGCGGGCCTCGGGATCCTGGCTGTCGAGCGGGTGAGGCATGGTGCCGGCAATAGCGCCATTGGTGACGCAGAACATCGATTTCTGGAAGCTGATGCAGATCTGCACGTGCACATCCACCTGACCGCGCCCATGGTGCTCGTACCAGGCACTGAGTTCCTCAGGTAGATGGCGATACATGTCTTGCATGCAGAGACTGGGTGGGATCCCAGCCCCCATGCTCGGCAGGGGATCGGCATAGAGCGCCCCATACCGAAAACTGCTGGGATCGGGAGAGATCTGCTGGGCCTGGGCGTTGTACGACACCGTGCCCAGAAAGGGCATCCCCCGAAAGAACACCGCTTCCACATAGGGCACGGCAACGTCGGCAAGAAACGTGAGGCCGGCCTCCGGCGGCAGGATCCAGATCGCTTCTCCTCCCAGCTGCACTTGATAGGTGATCGGATCGGCAGCGGCTGCCACGAGCCCATCGCGGATGTGATGCACGACATCTTGCACAGAAGCCACCTCACCGAGGCGATAACAACGGGCCAGATCGAGGAATAGATCGCTCATCACCCGCCAGAACAGGCCAAGGGCGTAGATGGTGGTCAGGGAGCGGATCGCCTCCGGGGCAAAGCCCGGGAACAGGGCGTTGACGCCTGCCAGCAGGGGATCCCGCCGGCGTTTCAACTGGATGATGCGATCACAGGCTGCCAGGAAGGGCGGGCTGTCGAGATAGGCATCAAGACCTCCGGTGCCATGCCAGAACATCGCTTTCTGGCAGTACTCGGCGTATTCAAAATTGATCCGATCCCCGGCCAGATGCTGCCAGAGCCTCGACAGGTTGAAGCCGTCGTGGAAAAAGCGCAGCACCGGGAAGGGATTGAGCAGCTGCGTCTGCCCCTGATACACCAAGTTGCGGCTGTAGGCATCAAGAACAATGCCGTAGCTCTCGAGCACATTCACCACCTGAAGCAGGTGATCAGGAGTGTCGGCCAGAAGAGGCACATCGCCGAGGAGGCGCTCGATCAGCTGCTCACGATCGGGCGGAGTCTGAAGCGGGGACTGGAACTGGAGTTGGGTCATCAGGTGAAACCTCCAGGCAAGGCGGTGAGAGCAAGCTGGCTGAGCCCGGTGGTGGCCGCTTCGCTGATGCCCACCAAGAGGTCAGGGGCCAACCCGAGCACCAACACGCCCAGACTGAGCAGAATCGCAGGCATCTGCTCAGCCAGAGGCACGGGCAACAGGATGCGGGGGTTGGGCTGATCGCCCACAGCGATCGCCAGACGACCAAAGAAGGCGCGATTCACCAAGAGAAGGAAATACACCGCTGTCAATCCAGAGCCCACCATCGACAGCAAGGTCGCGAGAGTGAACGACGGAAGACTGCCGCGGAAGATCAGAAATTCGGAGATGAACCCAGCCATACCGGGAATCCCAGCACTGGCCATCACGCCCACAATCATCAACGTGCCACTGAGGGGAAGACCCCGCTGGGGGTTGAGCAGACCGCGCAGAACATTGAGATCGCGGGTGCCTGTGCGCTCATACACAACGCCCACCACCAGGAAAAGAATGGCCGAAATCAAGCCGTGGCTCACCATCTGGAACACGGCTCCAACCAAAGCCACGGGGGTGGCAGCGGCGGCTGCGAGCAACACGTAGCCCATGTGGCCCACCGAGCTGTAGGCCACCATGCGCTTCATATCGGTCTGGGCGATGGCGGCGAGGGATCCGTAGAGAACGGAAACTGCGGCCCAGATCGCCAACCAGGGGGCCGCCACGGCCCACGCCTCCGGGAACAGACCCAGACAGAAGCGCAGAAGGCCGTAGGTCCCAAGCTTGAGCAGCACACCGGCCAGGAGCACCGACACCGGCGTGGACGCCTCGGTGTGGGCGTCGGGCAACCAGGTGTGAAAGGGAAACAAGGGAATCTTGATCGCAAAGCCGATCAGGAGCGCCCCCATCAACACCAGTTGACTCAGCAGCCCCATGTCCGTGCCGAGCACAGGGTGGAGGCTGAAGTCCGCCGATCCGGTCAGCACGGCCATGCCGAGAAATGCGGCCAGGATCAACACACCCGACACTGCGGTCACGATCAGGAACTTGGTGGAGGCATAGGCGCGATTCGCACCTCCCCACACCGCGATCAGCAGCCAGAGCGGGATCAGCTCCAGTTCATAAAAGAGGAAAAACAGCAGCAGGTTCTGGGCCAGGAACGCACCATTTACGGCGCCACTGATGATCAACAGCAGGGCGAAATAAATCCGGGGGCGATTCTCAACACGCCGGGAGGTGAAGGCGGCGACAAAGCAAAGCAGCCCATTCATCAACACCAGGGGCAGCGACAGACCATCAATGGCGAGGGCGTAATCAAGACCGAGGCTCGGCAGCCAGGGCATGCGCTCGATCAGCTGCAAGCCCGCCTCTCCCGGCTGAAACGCCCACAGCACAGGCAATCCGAGCAGACATTGGGCCATGAGCACAGCCAGGGCCAGGCGGCGAAACACCGGCGCATCGGCACCTGAGGGCCAGAGGCTGATCAGCAGCGCACCGGCAAAGGGGATCAGGAGCAGAAAGGTCAACATCATGGCGTTCATCTCAGCGCTGCAACCAGCTCAAACTGGACAACAGCAGCACGATCGCTGCAATCGCCGTGAGCACATAGGTCTGGCTTCGACCGCTGATGCTCAGCTTCAGCCCCTCCGCACTCTGCAGGGAGAGACGGGCCATGGAATGGAGCACCCCATCAACCACCACACGGTCGAAACGATCAGCCAGAGTGGAAAACGCTGCCACAACACGCACAATCGTGAGCCGATAAAAACGCTCGGTGTAGAAATCGAAGGCGAGAAGATCCTGACACCAACGCATCACCGGGTTCAGGGAACGACTCCAAGCCTTATTAAGCGGTATCAGCGCACCAATCAGCAGCCCCAAAGCTCCACTGCCCACCACCAGAGCGGCTGCCCAGAGCGGGAAAGCCAGCATCCCCTCAAGCGATTCGAGCCTGATCAACAGAAACGGCGTGAGCAGAACGATCACCGCAAGGGCCACCATGGGAAGCGCCATCTGCCAGTTCACCTCCACCGCCCTCCGGGTCTTGAGCAGAGACGCGCCGAGGAACACATGGCGATACACACGGGTGAGGTTGAGCGCCGTGAGCGCATTGGTGAGCAGGAACACACTCAGCAAAGCGGGCGCACGGGCACCGATCAGTTCCACCGACTGGGCCAGGCAAAGGAACCCCCCCAGGGGCAGCAGACCCACCAGGCCGAGGGAGCCGATCAGAAAGGAGCCGGATGTGGCTGGCATCCGCGAGCCAAGACCACCGAGCTCGGTGATGTCCTGACAGTTGGTAGCCGCAATCACGCCACCCACACTCATCGACATCAGCGCCTTGGCAACCGCATGAGCGAACAGAAGCAGGAGGGCGAGCACGGGCACCTGCAGGGCGATGGCAATGAACACCAACCCCAGATAGGCGGTCGTTGAATACGAGAGATTGCGTTTGATATCGACCTGGGCGATCGACACGAGGGAACCACCGATGGCACTGATCGTGCCGATCACCTGGAGCACCACCAAGGTGACCGGAGTCTGCTGAAGCAAGGGCATCACCTTGAGCAGCACGATCGCTCCACAGGTGACGACCACCGAGTTCCGCAGGATCGAGGCTGGATTCGGACCCTCCATGGCTTCATCAAGCCAGAGGTGCATCGGAAACTGGGCACACTTGCCGGTGGGACCGGCAATCAACCCCAGGCCCAGCAAGGTGGCGGCCAGGGGCGGAAGCGTCTGCGTGGCCGACCAGGCATAGAGATCCTCGAAACGCATCACCCCAGCCCAGGCGGCCAAGGCCACCACACCCATCAGCAGCAGCACATCGCCGACGCGTTTCGTGAGAAAGGCATCGCGGGCGGCGGTGACCACCAGGGGCTGGGCGTACCAGAACCCCACCAGCAGATAGGTCGAAAGGGTGAGCATCTCCAGCAGGAAATAGCTCTGAAAAAGGGAGTCGCTGAGCACCACTCCCGACATCGCCCCCTCGAAAAACCCGAGCAGGGCAAAAAAGCGCGCCAGGGCCCACTCCTTATCGAGATACCCGAGGGCATACACCTGAGCGAGCAGGCTGAGGCCGGTGATCAGCTCCAGAGCGGCCAGATTGGTGAGCGACAAGCTGATGCTGATGCTCAGATCGAGATCGGCAAAAGACAGCCAAGGAAACTCGAGCGTGGCCGGCCCAGCGCGCATCACCCCCTGCAGCACCAGGCTCCCGTGCACAAACGCCACCAGCGAGAGCAGGATGTTGAGGTAGGCCGCCGGTCGGTGAGCGTCACGCCGGAACCACCCGAATGCCCAGGGAAGAGCCACGAGTGTGCCAACCACTCCATACAGAGGAATCAGCCAGGCCGTTTGGATGGGCAGTGTGAAAACCGAGCTCAAGAAAGAGGAATCAAACGGAGCGAACCAAAGCCGCGTTGGCCGGGGAATCTAGGCGAAAACCCCAAAATCGAGCATCACAACAGATCAGAGACGCCTCCGGATCCCGGTGGCGACCAGGGCAGGCTCCACCTCCTGGTGCGGGCGGGCAATGATGTGAGCAGCCACCAGACCGTCGCCGACCCGCTCACAGGCATCGGCACCGGCGCGCACGGCGGCATTGACGGCACCGGTTTCGCCACGCACCATCACCGTCACATAACCGCCACCCACATACTCGCGGCAGATCAGCTGCACTTCGGCGGCCTTGGTCATCGCGTCGGCAGCTTCGATGGCTGGCACCATGCCCCTAGTCTCGATCATGCCCAGAGCAATGCCTTGAATCGGGGCTGGTGCACTGGGGGGGAGACTGCTGTCCGACCCCATGGAACCACCAGCTCCGGCCGTGCCACGGGTTGTTGCACTCCCCCGCGCGCTAGTGCTGCGAACCGGTGTGCTGCGAGCGCTGGTGGAACGCCGAGTGGTGGTGCGCCGTGTTGTGGTGGCGCCACGCGTTGGCACCGGCGTCACATCGACCGTGGCTTTCGCTGCAGGCGAGACTGCCGCAGTGGAGCCTGTGGAGGCCGCAGCCGGGGCAGGGGACGCAGGCAGAGCGCTGCCCGAGGCTGGGGTGCCGGAGGTTGCGGCCTTGGCCTGCTCCGTGGGCGAAGACGGCGTGCTGGTGGAAGCGGAAGAACGACGACGAGGAGCTGGAGTGGCCATAGCGAGAGAGGAAGGGATGGGGCGGAGGACGCGGCGCTGGTCAGCTATCCATCCGGCATCCAGTGGTCGATGATTCCACCGATCGTGAGATCCGTGAGCACCTTGTTATCGGGACAAGCGTGACGGGCAGCGGAGCCACTGGCGGTGAACACCCAGTTGCCCTCGCGGGCGCCAACGGGATCCACAGCCACGAGCTGCTTGCCTTTGCTGTTTTGAAGAATGCGCAGGTGCATATGGTCGAGACCAGCCACCCGATAGGTGCACACCAGGGTTCCCTTCACCTGCATGATTTCCATCAGCCCACGCCTTCCTTGGGGGGAGTGGACATCGGCGCCGGGGATGGACTCGGAGCTGGAGCAGCGGCTGGCTTGGGCGGATCAGGTTCCCAGTGATCGATGATGCCAACGATGGTGAGATCGCTGGGATACGACTTGCTACCTGCCGCTTCGCGAGCTGCAGAACTGCTGACACAAATGACCCAGTCACCGGGTTTGGCGCCGACGGCATCGACAGCCACCTTCTTCGTGCTGCCGTCCTGCACCACCTGGAGATGTTTGTGCTCGAAATCCGGGATCCGGTTGGTGGAAACGAGCGGCTTGATGACCTTGACGATCAACATGATCAGTGGGCCTCCTGTTGAACAGGATCGAGTGAGGACCCTACCGGTTCGGCAGGGGTGGCGTCGTCGCGGTCGCGGATGGTGAGAAAGGTGTGGAGCAGACCGTCCTGCATCAGATCGCCATAGCGCTCCACAATCGCCCCATGCACCCGTCGGCAGTCGGAGATGGCTCGCTCGCGGGCGCCAGGCACCTTGCCTGAGTAGTCGAAGCGAACGACCACCGGAATCGGCAGATCTCGGGAAACATTGAGACCTTTGAAGATCTTGACGCCCACATCGAGATCAGGCGCACCCTCCTCCACCGTGTCGAGATGGGCGAAATAAGTGAGGTTGCGAAGGTGCACCTCCTTGAAACCGATCCCCACACCGATGAAGCGCTCGGCGTGACCGGCGTCGGGATAGGCGCCTCCATGCAGAGCACGCACGTAATCCTGCTGGGAAAAATTGTTGATCAGCATCTGACTGATGAACCGCACCATCCCCGGGTCGGGTGCCTCGGCCTGGTGTGTCTCCACGGCTGCTGTCACCGCGTCCCGAGCCTGGCTGGCCGTGAGTGGCAGGGTGCTCTCATACAAGGCACGGCCGCAGAGCCAGCGGCCGAGTTGCAAGCTGCCAGCACGATCGGGCACATGCACGCGAATCGCGTCGGTGTCGGTGTCGAGACCGATCAGAAGCAGATCAACCGAGGCCCCGCAGCAGAAGCTGTTTTCCACCGCTTCACGGAAATCCAGCAGCCGTTGCAGGCCTGCCGAGGCCGCAAGGGCATCGTTGCTGCCATGGGCAGCGCAACCCTGATGCTCGGGGTCCAGGGAACTGAAGTGGTAGTTCACCACCTTCAGATAGCGGGTGGGGGCATGGGGCTCATTCGGCACCTGTTCCCGGTAGCGCCGATGTTCCGTTTTCACCCAGCGGTTGACGGTGTTCTCCACATCGAACATGGCACCGGCATGGGCCCGACGCCGCACCGAACTGAACGGGATCCGCAGGGTGTAAGCGATGGCATGCGCCAAGCGACCATCGGCGCAGGGCGTGACATCGAGAAGATGAAAGCCACAGTCCAGCAGGAAGCGATTAAAGGCTTCCGCCGGTGCACTTGAGGCCCCTCCGTTGAGGGGGTCATCCAGAAAAAATCGATCGCTGATGCTTTGGTGCGACTGAAACACGCACCAGGCGAACAGGGCCCGCATGTCCAGAGGGCGCACCCAGGCCTTGGCCAGGATGTGCTCGGGAAGGTCAAATCCGAGTTCTGCTCGGGCCAGTCGCTGGGCTTGGGCAGTGAAATCGGGGTCGTGCTGAAGCGCAGACACCCGCTGAAGCACAGGAATGATCCGTTCAAACCGGCCCTTCACTTCCAGCTCATATGCCTGGAGTCGGGCATTGTCGTCGCGTTCGGTGAGCGGATGGACAGCCGTGTTGCGAGCCGTGGAGGCTGACTGACGTCGGATCCAGGCCGGCTGCTGCAGCTGACGACGCGTCGGAGCGGTTGGAGCCTGGGACCGCCCGCTCCGCAACGATGGTGTGGAGCGAACCATGCCCCGATCAGCCCCGTGCGCCGCCGGAGACGGTAATCAGGGACCCTTTGTCGGTGTTACCGCTGGACCCAGTCACACGGCTGACCGGCCACTCCGTCTCTTGATTGCGCTTGCGCTCGAATGGTGGCATCGCACCCATGGGGCCGGGACGGGTGGGATTACGACGACGGGCTGAGACCCCTTCCGTGCCGGTGACGTGCTCACCACGATCCCAATCATCGCCAGTGATTTTGGTGGAGGATCCCTCTCCCGTCACCCGGGATGCGGGCGGGGCGGTGGGCTCACTCACCACGGCCACCGTGGGCTGAAACTGACGCTGCTGACGGTTCTGGAAGTCGCGGTTATCGAAGCGAAATTGCTCGGTCCCGGTCACCTTGCCGCCAGCCATATCAAAAGGGCCGGTGATGCGGCTCCCTTGCTCATAGGCCGTGCCGGTGACGCCGGTGCGTTGATCGCGCTGCTGCTGGGCGGCGCGGGCAGGAGACATCACGCTGAAGCGGGTCCAGGCAGCACCTTCAGGCGCGACACCATGGGTATCGGTTCCCTCTGGGGCATCGGAACCACAGGCCGCAGCCAACTGATCGGCCCCCACATAGGGAGTGCCGGTCACCGTTTCGCAGGCACCACGCTCATCACCGGTCATCACACCGCCAACTCCGGGCTGGATTCCGGTCATGGCAGCGCCTGGAGTTCCAGGACGGGAAGGGGTGCGCTCACGCATGGCCTTGACCGCAGGGGTGCCGCAGTAGTGACCAGCCTGCTCAAGCCCGGCGTAGGGAGTGCCGGTCACTGCCTTGCAGCTGCCTGGCTCATCGCCGGTGACCTTGTCGGAACGACCAGTGCGAGTGCCGCTCACCACCTGGTTGCGATTGGTGATGCTGAATCCCACCTTGGCCGCTTCCGGTTCTGCTTTGGTGCCACAGAACGCATTCACCTGTTCGGCACTGATGTATTGATCGCCGGTGACGCGATGGCAGGAGCCAAATTCATCACCGGTCACCTGGGCCGACCGGCCCACCAGGGTGCCGGTCACACCAGTGCCCGACAGAGTGGCCGACACACCGACCTTCGGGGCAGGCCGGCCTTCGGGCAGGGGATCGGAGCCCAGATATTGATCTCCGGTGAGGCTGCGACCAGCACCGGCCTCGTCTCCGGTGACGCGGGAGGAGCGACCGACCATCACGCCACTCACTGGACGCCCCTGGTCAGTGAGGCTGTGTCCCACCTTGCGCGGCGACGGCTGAGAGGAGCCACCACACCAGGCTGCGGCCTGGTTGGCGGAGATGTATTCGGTGCCAGTCACGTTCTTGCAGGTACCGGGCTCATCCCCAGTGACCTTCTCACTGCGGCCGACTTCGTTCCCGGTGACCCGGTTGCCGTGGCTGGTCGCCGACACCCTCACCTTGGCTGGGGTGGTGACCGGAGGCGCGCTCTGGCAGAAGGTCTGGAACACCTCAGCACCGAGATATTCAGTGCCGGTGATCGTGCGACAGGTGCTGGCTTCGTTGCCGGTGGTCTTCACGGAACGGTTGGCCTGGGTGCCGGTCACGGTCTGGCCCGCACTGGTGGTGCTTTCGCCCACTTTCCAATGGGCATCCGCAGCAGCGGCCTGCTTGGCGCCGTGGCGATTGGGACCGGTGGGGCGAGTCACACCGGCGCTTTGCTTGTTGCGGGCACCGGCCTTGGCACGGAGCTCGCGCACCTGCTGGGCAAGCTCGCGGCTGGTGAGATCGGGATTGGCCTGTCGAGCGACAGCTGCTGCACTGGTGGGCTGCTTGCCGGCGGTTTTGCCGTGCTTCGACATCGCCTCACGACGGGCGAGCACCAGAGCTCGGCTCGGATTTTCGATAGCCCGCCGCTTTGGCGTCGCAGAGCGGCGCTCGCCGTTGCGGCTGCTCAGTTGAAGGCGAGATGCGGGACGACTGAGGACTTCGGCGCTCTCCGCTGGCCGCTGGCCACCGCAGGAGCAGGATGAGTTGACCTCGCTGGAGCTGGCAGCAACCTTGCTCGACTGACTGGTCTGCTTGGCCACATCGGCACGATTGCGATCGCGCGTGGTGTCGGCCGATTTGCCTCGACGGGAGAGAGCTTCGCGGCGCGCGAGCACCAGCTCGCGGCTCGGCTGGCTGATGGGCTTGACATGAGAACGGACCGTGGTGGATCGCACAAGCCGTTGCGGAGCTGCAGCAACGGGCTCTGGCGTCGTCACGACGGCCGGCTCGTCAGCACCACTGGGATTGGTGCGGGTCTGGCGGGCATCCGATGCATTGCGAACCCGGTTGGCACTGCCAACAGCGACGGCCGCCTTCTTTCCGGAGGCGGTGAGCGCCTTACGGCGTTCAAGTGCGAGTTCGCGACTGGAAAGTCTTGCCATGTCCGCCCGATGGATTCGTCGTGAAGTGGAGGGGTCATCCCCCCAGAAAAAAATTGAGCCCTGAAGAAGGTCAGGGCTCGGAACCGTTCGATCGAAGATCAGCGGCCTTCGAAGACCACGAAGCAGGCACCCTGGCTTTGGGTGTAAGCGTCGTAACCGACGATGCGCACGTGATGGTCGGGATAAGCGCGATGGCAGGCCTCGAGCTCACTCACCACAACGTTGAGATCTTTCTCGCCGAAGAAAGGCAGCTTCCAATACGACCAGTAGGTGGCCATGGAATTGCTGGGATGGACGTGCTCAACGAGCGGGCTCCAGCCCTGGGCAATGATGTAGGCGATCTGGTCGTAGATCTCGTCCTGGGTCATCGGCGGGAGGAAGCCGAAGGTCTCCAGGGTGGCGACTGTTTGGTAGTCACCCACGGTGCTCTGGAAAGGCATGGGGATCCTGGGTGTAAGAAAAGGGGTTGGCCGGTTGCATCAACCGGCCGAAGAAACGATCAGTTCTGAACGTCGAGCTTGTCGACGGTGTCGAATTCGAACTTGATCTCCTTCCAGGTCTCGAGGGCGATGGCCAGCTCGGGGCTGTGCTTCGCAGCCTCGGTGAGGATGTCGCGGCTCTCCTTCTCGAGATGACGGCCAGCGTTGCGTGCCTTGACGCAGGCCTCGAGGGCCACACGGTTGGCCGCAGCACCTGCAGCGGAGCCCCAGGGGTGACCATGGGTACCACCACCGAACTGAAGAACGGAGTCATCACCGAAAATGGTGACGAGGGCCGGCATGTGCCACACGTGAATACCGCCGGAGGCAACGGCGAACACACCGGGCATGGAACCCCAGTCTTGATCGAAGAAGTTGCCGCGGCTGCGATCTTCGGGCACGAAGGATTCACGCAGCTGGTCGATGTAGCCGAGGGTGGTCTGACGATCACCTTCGAGCTTGCCCACCACGGTGCCGGTGTGGAGCTGGTCACCACCGGAGAGACGCAGACACTTGGCGAGGACGCGGAAGTGAATGCCGTGCTTGGGGTGACGGTCGATCACCGCGTGCATGGCGCGGTGGATGTGCAGGAGCATGCCGTTCTTGCGGCACCACTTCGACAGACCGGTGTTGGCGGTGAAGCCCCCGGTGATGAAGTCGTGCATGATGATCGGCATACCGAGTTCTTTGGCGAACTCAGCACGCTCGTACATCTCTTCCGGAGTGTTCGCGGTCACATTGAGGTAGTGACCCTTGCGCTCACCGGTTTCCTGCTCCGACAGCTTGATCGCTTCGGCAACGAACTCGAAACGGTTCTGCCAGCGCTGGAACGGCTGGGAGTTGATGTTCTCGTCGTCCTTGGTGAAGTCGAGACCGCCGCGCAGGCACTCATAGACCACTCGACCGTAGTTTTTGCCACTCAGGCCGAGCTTCGGCTTAATGGTGCAACCGAGGAGGGGACGACCGTACTTGTTCATCCGATCGCGCTCGACCTGAATGCCATTCGGCGGGCCGTAGCAGCTCTTGATGAAGGCGATCGGGAAGCGGATGTCCTCGAGACGCAGGTGGCGCAGAGCCTTAAAGCCGAACACGTTGCCGACCAGGGAGGTCAGCACGTTGGTGATGGAACCCTCTTCGAATAGATCGAGAGGGTAGGCGATGAAGGCATAGAAAGATTCCTTGTCACCAGGGACATCTTCGATGCGATAGCAACGGCCCTTGTAGAAGTCGAGGTCGGTGAGGAGCTCGGACCACACGGTGGACCAGGTGCCGGTGGAGGATTCCGCTGCCACAGCAGCAGCCACTTCTTCCTTGGGCACACCTTCCTGGCCGGTGCACTTGAAGCAGGCCAGAAGATCGGTATCGAGGGGAACGTAATCAGGAGTCCAGTACGTGTCCCTGTACTCCTTGACCCCTGCGTCGTACTTCTTGCTCATGGGATAACTCCGTTAGGTCGGTGAAGGGGAGGGTTTAGATCGCGACCTTCGAGGACCGATGGTCAGCACCAGTCGCTCAGAGGGTCAGCGGGAGATCTCAGTCCTTCTGACCCAGGAAGTTGCCGTTGCCCAGAGCAGGCTCCACTTCACGGTGGGGGCGGGCGATGATGTGGGCAGCCACCAGGCCGTCGCCCACGCGCTCACAGGCATCGGCGCCAGCGCGAACGGCAGCGTTCACAGCACCGGTTTCACCGCGCACGAGCACGGTCACGTAACCGCCGCCGACGAACTCACGACCAATCAGGCGCACTTCAGCAGCCTTGGTCATGGCGTCAGCCGCCTCGATTGCGGGGACCAGGCCGCGGGTCTCGATCATGCCGAGAGCGATGCCCATGGTTTCGTTAGCCATTGCCTACCGGAGAAGGGGGTGGAATGTTCGCCGCTGACATTGCTCTGCCACGAGCCCAGACGTCAAGCGATCCGGCCCTGCTCGCGCATCACTGTCCATAGTGAACCTGATAAGCGCAGCTAATCAGCAAGGCCCCAACTGTTACGAACGGCTGTGGGGGTTCCGGTGAGCACACCGCCACACAGCGTTGTCAATGCCCTGTGACCGCCATAACTTCACATTCGGAGACAGAACCCTGCGCTTGTGGGGGTGGAATGTTCAACCCGATCTGACTCCTGGCCGACGAGCGAGCGCCGAGACTCCTTACCCCTAGCCCACACAATGGAGGCCCCCATCTCTCCGCGGATTGGCACGGCCCACCCTCACCATTGCCAGCGGCAACCCCATAAAAGTTGCTGAAATCGAGGCGATGCTCGGCCCTCTTCCCCTGGAGGTCCGTCGTCAGCCCTCGGATCTGGAGGTGGAAGAAACGGGTGCGTCCTACCTGGAGAACGCCCGCCTCAAAGCCAGGGCTGCCGCCCAACGCACCGGTCACTGGACCCTGGCGGATGACTCCGGCCTCGAGGTGGACGCCCTGGACGGTGCGCCCGGGCTCTATTCCGCCCGCTTCGCCCCCTCCGATGCCGACAAGGTGAGTCGGTTGCTGGAGGCCCTCAAAAACCACCCCTACCGCAGCGCCCGTTTTCGCAGCGCCATGGTGCTCTGCTCACCGCAGGGCGAGTGCCTCGAGGAAGCGGAGGGACTGTGCTGGGGAGAAATGCTTCAGGCTCCGGCCTATCCAGGGGGCGGCCTTGAATCCCTGTTCTGGGTGCGAGAAGCACAGTGCAGCTACGGCGAATTGAATCCCGCCCAGCTGGCCCGCCTGGGCAGTCGTGGCAAAGCGGCCAGAACCCTGGCTCCCCGGCTACGGAGACGGCTCGGACTGGACTGATCAGCGCGCGGCGGATCGCCGGTTGACCAACTCAATCGCACGCATGGCGGCAGCGGCGGCCTCCTCCACGTCACCCTCGCGACCGGCGAGGGTGAGTCGGCCGAATGCCCCCACCGCTTTCACATCCACCAGGGTGATGTTGGAGGCCTTTTCCGCTTCATTGGCGGCGATCAACACGTAACCCGCCGGCTCCGTTTCCAGGATGAACATGCTCATGCCCGCTTCGATCATCGAACCGCGCCGGTTCTGACGGTTGATCAACACGGCGTGGTCGGGGGTGATCGCCCGGATCACCTCGGTCCAGCTCACATCCGCCGGACTGCGCTGCTCAACCGAGCTGCCGATCGCTTCCAGCACCACATCGCCGGAATGGAGCACGGTGCTCTGATCGCGGTGGTAAAGCGCCATGGATCCGAAGGCCCGCTCCACCACCATCTGGCCAAGCCGCACATTGCTGGCCTTGAGAGCAATGTCGGTGACACGGTGCACCGCCATCCCTGGCGACACCTCCATCCAGAGGCAGGCATCGCCGGGAATCGGCAGGAACCCCTGGCTCACCGAGCCCATATAGGCCGCCAACTGCGGCTGCAGGGAATCGATGAACACATGCGTGCGCAGCTCGATCGACTGCACATGGCTGTTGAGCCGGGTCAGTCGCGGCGATTCGCTGTCGGTGGTGACCACACAGCTGGGACCGCCTGCGGAGGGACGAACCTCCGTACCGGTGACGAGAGCGCTGCCGCCACGTCGCCGCTCCCGAGCATCGAAGCCGGCGAAACGATTCATGACGCGGATCTTACCGGAAGCTCAACGACAAAAGGCCAGTGGCAATCTTGCGCGGCGGCAGGCAACCGATACCGTCCGGCCATCTGCGCTTGGATCGATGGCAGCTCCTGAGCTCAATGCGGAACAGGCTCTCGGCCTGGTGAGCTACTCGCTGATGCAGCGGCTCGCTGACCAGAGCCAGGATCCCCTCCCCTGGCTGGACGCCACCCACTTGCAAGAGAGCGATGGGCTGCGCCAACTGCGGCAGCGTCTGGAGCTGACGGCCCTGGCGATCGACACCGGCGCCCCGCTGTCCACCAGCGAGGTCACCCACTTACTGGGTGCCCGACCAGGGGCGGATGTGGTGGAGCGGGGCGGTCTTCGGGCCCGACGTGTCAGCCGCAACGTGTGGCGGCTGACACGTCTCGACGCTGACTCGCGCTCCTCTGGCGGCTTCAGCGATGACCGCTTCCGCCGCCGCCTCTGAGACGTCTGAGCGCTGAGGGATCAGGACTGACCTTTGTCACCCTCCTTGGCCTTCTCATCGGTCTTGGCTCCGTCCTTCTTCGGTGCGGCGGTCTCATCGATTTCCACACACACGGTGGTGGCAGCCAGCTGCTCCTGGGCAGCTACCACAGGCGCGGCCTTGCCCTTGAGCTTCTCTGCCGCCTGCTCGAGAGTGAGCGACTTGTCTTTGCTCACCGTTTCCACTTCCTTGCGGAAGATGGCAACCTGATCGCGGTATTCCTTCACCTCAGCCTTGTTGAGCTGCTCTTCGGCGCCCTCAAGCTTGGCCAGGGCCGACTTCAGCTGCTCGCCAGCCTTCTCGGCATCGCCGATCGTGGATTGGGGCGTCAAAGCGTTGACCGTTTCGAGGGCGGCATCCACATCGACGCGAGCGGCACAGACCGCTTCCACACCCTGGGCCACCTTCACTTCATCCTTGACCGCCTTTTTCTCTGGCGATTGACAAGCCGCCAGAACCACGGTCAGGGCGAGAACCGCAGGCAGGACGCGCAAAGGAGACATGGGAGATGCAGAACGATTGCGGCAGAAATGTAGACGCAGTTTCCTCCGCCCAGACCACCTGATCCCGAAGAGTTCCTGAGTGCAGGCGCCTCAGCCGATTCCGGCGCCACCCTGAAGACATTGACCGCCGGGCGGGATGCTCACCAACCTGCTGAAGGAATCGGGCCCAAGGGAGGTGTTCTGCGGCCTCACCTCGATCGTCTGGCTGCATCGGCGCATGCCGGATGCCTTTTTCCTGGTGGTGGGGTCACGCACCTGTGCCCACCTGATTCAGAGCGCCGCTGGCGTGATGATCTTCGCCGAGCCGCGCTTTGGCACCGCCATCCTGAGCGAGCGGGATCTCGCCGGCCTCGCCGATGCCCAGGAGGAACTGGACCGCGTCGCCCGCGACCTGCTGCAACGACGCCCTGAAATCCGCACCCTGTTCCTGGTGGGGTCCTGCCCCAGCGAGGTGATCAAGCTGGATCTGGCACGGGCGGCGGAACGGCTCAATGCCAGCCTCTCCGGCAGGGTGCGGGTGGTGAATTACTCCGGCAGCGGCATCGAAACCACCTTCACCCAGGGGGAGGACGGTGCCCTGGCCGCCCTGGTGCCGACGCTGCCGGCGCGGGATGAGCCCCAGTTGTTGCTGGTGGGGACCCTGGCCCATGCGGTGGAAGACCGGCTGATCACCCTGTTCCAGCGCATGGGGATCGCAACAGTGCGGAGCTTCCCGCCTCGCCTGTCAACCGATTGTCCGCCCGTCGGCCGCGGCACCCGGATGCTGCTCTGCCAGCCCTACCTCAGCGACACCAGCCGCGAGCTGCAGGCCCGCGGCGCCGAACTGATCAGGGCGCCCTATCCACTGGGGGCTGAGGGCAGTCGGTTGTGGATGGAAGCCGCGGCCAGGGCCTGGGGCATCGACGAGCCGATCATCCGCGCCACCCTCGATCCCCTCAGCGCCCGGGCGCGCCAGGCCCTCGAACCCCACCGGCAGCGGCTCCAAGGCAAGCGAATCTTCCTTCTGCCGGACTCGCAACTGGAACTGCCCCTCGCCCGCTTCCTGCACCGGGAATGCGGCATGGCGTTGGTGGAGGTGGGCACGCCTTACCTCCACCGCGATCTGATGGAGGAGGAACTGAAGCTCCTGCCCGCCGACACCCGCGTGGTGGAGGGGCAGCACGTGGAACAGCAGCTCGACCGGGTACGGCAGGCGCACCCGGATCTGGTGGTCTGCGGCATGGGCCTGGCCAACCCACTCGAAGCGGAGGGCATCGCCACCAAGTGGTCGATCGAACTGGTGTTCAGTCCGATCCATGGCATCGACCAGGCCGGAGACCTGGCCGAACTGTTCTCACGCCCCCTGGTGCGCCACGGCGCCCTCGCCTTCGCCTGACCCCCACACTCTCACCGCATGGATCTCACCCTCTGGACCTATGAAGGCCCCCCTCACGTGGGCGCGATGCGGATCGCCGCCTCCATGGAGGGTGTGCACTTCGTGCTGCATGCCCCCCAGGGGGACACCTACGCCGATCTGCTGTTCACCATGATCGAGCGGCGCGATCGCCGCCCGCCCGTCACCTACACCACGTTTCAGGCCCGTGATCTCAGCGGCGACACGGCGGAGCTGGTGAAGCGACATGTGCGTGAAGCGGTGGATCGCTTCCAGCCCGATGCCCTGCTGGTGGGCGAGAGCTGCACGGCCGAGCTGATTCAGGATCAACCCGGTGCCTTGGCTGCCGGCATGGGGCTGGAGCTACCGGTTGTGAGCCTGGAGTTGCCGGCTTACAGCAAGAAAGAGAACTGGGGGGCTGCTGAAACGCTTTACCAACTGGTGCGCGGCCTGCTCCAACATCTGCGCCCTGGCTCCACCGATCACGATCCCTGCGCCTGGCGCCGGCAGGAACGGCGCCCACGGGTGAATCTGATCGGCCCCTCCCTGCTGGGATTTCGCTGTCGCGATGACGTTCTCGAGATCCGCCGCCTACTGGAGGCGCACGGCATCGAGGTGAATGCCGTGGTGCCCCTGGCTGCCCGGGTGACGGATGTGGAGCGCCTGCCGCTGGCCGACGCGAATGTGTGCCTGGTTCCAGAGGTCGCCGAACCGTGCTGCACCTGGCTGGAACGCCATTTCGGACAACCCTTCACGCGCACGGTGCCGATCGGCATCGGGGCCACCACCGACTTTCTGAAGGAACTGCACAGCCTGCTGGGCCTGGAGGCACCGGATCCACGGGAAGCCCAGCGTCAGTCGAGGTTGCCCTGGTACGCCGCTTCGGTGGACTCCACCTATCTCACTGGGAAGCGGGTGTTCATTTTCGGAGACGGGAGCCATGCCCTGGCGGCCGCCCGCATCGCTCAGCAGGAACTGGGGTTCACAGTGGTGGGCCTCGGCACCTACAGCCGCGAGATGGCACGGCCGGTGCGGGCGGCCGCCAGGGAACTGGGCCTCGAGGCCCTGATCACCGACGACTACCTGAGCGTGGAGGCCGCCATGGCGGACGCAGCACCGGAGCTGGTGCTCGGGACCCAGATGGAACGCCACAGCGCCAAGCGACTCGGCATCCCCTGCGCCGTGATCAGCACCCCGATGCATGTGCAGGATGTGCCCGCTCGCTACGCCCCGCAGATGGGTTGGGAAGGGGCCAATGTGATTTTCGACAGTTGGGTTCACCCACTGATGATGGGGCTGGAGGAACACCTGATCGGCATGTTCCGCCACGACTTCGAGTTTGTGGATGACCAGCCGAGCCATCTGGGCCATCTCGGCAGCGCCGACACTGCCAAGCCATCCGGCAGCGATTTTGACGCTGCAGGCTCAGAACCGGACCCCGCAGCGAATCTCAACGTGGAGCTGCAATGGACGCGCGATGGTGAAGCGGAGCTGAAAAAGATTCCCTTCTTCGTGCGCGGCAAGGTGAAACGCAACACCGAATGTTTCGCCAGGCAGCAGGGGAAATATCAGATCGACAGCGAAACGCTGTATGACGCCAAGGCCCACTTCAACACCTAAAACCGGCAGCAGATTCTTAGGGTCAGCATAAAGACCTAAGCACAAATCCTCATCAGCTCAGCATCACTTTCCAGACACTCAGGAGCCCATTCAGCATGACCTCAACACTGAAACGCCCGATCGATGGTGAAGGCAGTGTGCAGGTGCACCAGGACGCCTCCATGCGCATCGAAGAGGGGGCGCTGGTGATCGCCGTCTATGGCAAGGGGGGCATCGGTAAATCGACCACATCCTCCAATCTGTCGGCGGCCTTTTCGAAGCTGGGCCGACGGGTTCTGCAGATCGGTTGCGACCCGAAACACGACAGCACCTTCACCCTGACCCATCGCATGGTGCCCACCGTGATCGACATCCTCGAAGAGGTGGACTTCCACAGCGAGGAACTGCGTCCTGAAGATTTCGTCTTTCCCGGCTACAACGGTGTGCAATGCGTGGAGAGTGGTGGCCCCCCGGCCGGCACGGGCTGCGGCGGCTACGTCACCGGTCAGACGGTGAAGCTTCTGAAGGAGCACCACCTGCTCGACGACACCGATGTGGTGATCTTTGACGTGCTCGGTGATGTGGTGTGCGGCGGCTTTGCAGCGCCGCTGCAGCACGCCAACTACTGCCTGATTGTCACCGCCAATGACTTCGATTCCATTTTCGCGATGAACCGCATCGTGGCGGCGATCCAGGCCAAAGCGAAGAACTACAAGGTGCGGCTGGGCGGTGTGGTGGCCAACCGCTCGGCCGACACCGATCAGATCGATCGCTTCAACAACCGCACGGGCTTGCGCACGATGGCCCATTTCCGCGATGTAGACGCAATCCGCCGCTCACGCCTGAAGAAATGCACGATTTTCGAAATGGACGACGACGAGCCAGGAGTCAAAGAAGTCCGCAACGAATACCTGCGCCTGGCCCAGACCCTGCTCGACAGTGTCGAGCCCCTCGAGGCCTCGCCACTGAAGGACCGGGAGATTTTCGATCTCCTGGGCTTCGACTGAGATCAGGCCTCCGCCGATAGCCCCACCAGCTGCATCGAGAGATCCCAGACCCGTTGCGCCGTGTGTGGGTCTGTGGCCTTGTCAGACAACTCCTGACTGAACTGACGACCATCCTTCTTCTGCCGATTGCCCCAGCTCCAGTGCACTCCAGAGGTGCCAAAGTCTGGATCCGCAACGACCTGGGCCACCCGCTCCCCGGCCAGGGCCTGGGTCACATACCCCCCGGTGATGTTCTTCTGGAACCAGGGGAAGATGGTTTGAAATGCTTTCGGTGTGTTGCGAAACAGGGGTGTGTCAGCCACGCAGCCGGGGTAAAGAGAGCTGAACACGATTCCTGTCGGCTCATGCAGGCGCCGATGCAGCTCCTGGCTGGTGATCATGTTGCAGAGCTTGCTGTCTTTGTAGGCCTTGCCGGGCTTGAAGGTCTTGCCGCTGGCCATGCTGATCGGAGCCTGGAACCCCTGCTCGAAGCCCGACAGGTCGCCAAGATCGGCCGGCGCGGGGATGGGAATCTTGCCGCCCAGCTCCTTGGAATTGGCGGTGACCGTGCCGAGGATCACTACCCGACGTGACGGGTGACTGGACGCCTGAAGTGTGGGCAGCAGCAGCTGAATCAGGAGAAAATGGCCGAAATGATTCGTGGCCATCGAGATCTCGTAGCCCTGGGGGGAGCGCTCCGGCTCCTTGAGGCGGGGTTTATAGACGGCGGCGTTGCAAACCAGGGCGTCGAGTTCACCAGGGAGGGAGCCGATCAGGGTCTCAACGCCGGCCCGCACACTGTCGAGATCGCCCAGATCGATGCGCAGATGATGCATCTGAGCGGAGGGAAGCCCCAGAGACTCCGCGGCCTGGGCGGCCCGCACTGGGTCGCGATTGGCGGTCACCACACGCCAGCCCCGATCGACCAGGGCCTTGGCAGCATTCAATCCCACGCCGGACGTGGTTCCCGTGATCAGCGCCGTGCCCGGAGTGGCGGTGGAGGCAGCTGAAGAAGCAGGAGAAGCAGCCATCAGGGCGGGCCGAGAAGGTTCAGAGAGCCAAGGTAACCGCAACACTTGGCGACTCAGCGCCAGATCACACGCAGACGGTTGGGTTCAATCCACTGATCCTGCTCATCCATCAAGCGCTGGTCGCCACCAAGGGTGAACAGGCGATCAAAGCGCTGCTGCAGTTGGCGCAGCTTGCCGGTTTCCACGTCAACAACAGCAGCCAGTTCGCTGTGTCGATCCAGTCGCTGTTGATAAGCCATGGACAGCTTGACCAAGCTGACCACGCCCAGAGCGACCAGACCGAACTTCACGGTGAGTGCCAGGGCACTGCAGAGCAGTTCTCGGCGCTCCGTCTCGAGTTGCAACTCAGAAGCCAGGGAGGCGGCGGCGTGGGGTCGACGCTGGGAGACCTCGCGACCTTCACGCCGCTGACGGGACGACTGAGCCAGGGATGACGCCACCAGGTCGTTCGCGCGGATGACCGCTTGTAACGCAGCCCGTGGGACCTGCCAAGAGGCCCGATCCTGGGATCAGGCGCGATAGAGGCTGACGCAGAGACGCACAGCCAACACACCGGCGTGGGCCGCCACCACCAGAGCGATCAGCACTTCAGCTTGGGTAAGGGAGCTGGCCATGACGTCGAGAGAAAAACACCACCATTGTTCTCCCAACTCCAACGCAGACGCCATCATTCGCAAAGGCCTGTCACACCGCCCATGTCTGTTCTGGTCTCGCAGGAGGGAATCCGCCGCCTGGATCTCACGCCCCTGCAGGACTGGCTCCACACCCCCCTGAGCGAGCGCCTGGCCGCTGGGCCGGTGCTGGAGTTGCGTTACGACTGGCCCCGCGACGGGGACGATCCGCGCGAACTGAGCGAATGCCCGGAACCGCGACTCTGGGCCCTGCGCGCCGATGGTCGCTGCCCCTGGCTACCGCTGCTGCTGGAACGCCAGGGGGGCTCCCTGGCGCAACATGTGGCGATGCTGGTGCCCCACACCTTCAGCCGTAGTGAAGGACTGCGCTTCGACCCCCAGGCCCTCGAACTCTGGATCACCCACCGCCTGATCCTGCTCGACACGCTCGCCAGATCGGAACGCGCATCCCAGCGCGGCAACCTCACCTTGATGGCCCAGAGCCTCGGCTATGAGCTCGATCCAGGCTTCTGGCAGCTGCTGGATCAGGCGCCCTGATGCAGGGCGAGCATCACGGCCCGGCGACCGCTGTCGATCGCCAGCAACAGGGAGAGTCCTCGGAGCATCCAGGCCAGACGGGCACCGCCCACCCGATCGAGCCGGGAAGCCGTCCACTGGGCCGCCACAGCCGCCACAGCCCCCAGGGCAAGGCCCAGCACAGGCACGCCCCGAGCGTCTCCCAGAAACTGGAGGGACGCCGCACTGGAGGAACAGGCCACGGCCAAGGTGCTGAAGCGGATCGCCAGATGAATGGGCACCGCCAGCCCGCGCACCATCAGGGGCACCATCACCAGGCCGCCGCCCAGACCCAACAGCCCCCCGGCCAACCCCGCCACCCCTCCGACGGCCGCCAGGGGCGCCAAAGGCAGCGGGCGAGCATCAACCTCCTCAGAAGCCGCGGCATCCGCCTGGATCGTGAGCGCGAGCATCAAATACAACAGGGCCTGAAGACCGAGCAGATGCCAATCCGCCGCAAAGCGCCCGAGCCGGCTGAACACCAAGGCCGCCAGAAACGCCGCCAGACCGATGGCGAGTCCAGGCCGCAGCGGCAGGCGGCGACGGCGCACATGGGAGAGCGTGCCCCCGAGGGCCGTGGGAACGATCGCGAAGGTGCTGGTGGCCAGAGCCTGATGCGGCGTCAGCCCCATCCAGAGCAACAACGGAGCGAAGATCAGACCGCCGCCGATTCCCAGCAACCCCGCCAGGGCACCGGCCAGCAGGCCCAGGGGCACCACCACCAGTAGATCCCCGAGCTCCATGCATGCCAAGACAACATCCGCATCCTGCCGCTCCAGCCACCCAGGGGAAGGCTGGCGACTGCCATTCCTGGAGTTGGATGGGCCCGAGCAAATGGCCCTGGATCGGTGGTTGCTGGAGCGCAGCGTGCAGCAGCCCGACAGCGGCCCCGTGTTGCGCTTCTACGGCTGGCGCGGCCCCTGGCTGTCGTTGGGACGTCACCAGGGCCGCCTACCGGAGCACTGGCGAACGATGGCCGCCGCCGGCTCCGTGTCCCTGGTGCGACGCCCCAGTGGCGGTGGCGCAGTGCTCCATGCCGGCGGGCTCACCTACGCCCTGATCTGGCCCCAGGCGCCCCGCCACCGACGCCAGGCCTACGGCTACACCGCCGCCTGGCTGATAGACGGCTTCCGCCGACTCGGGTACCCGCTCCAGTGCGGCGAACAAGCGGCTGAGGCCGGAGCCAGGGATTGTTTCGCCACGGCAAGCCCGGCGGACCTGGTGGACGCGCTGGGGCAGAAGCGCATCGGCAGCGCCCAGTACTGGCGCCACGGCCATCTGCTCCAGCACGGTGAAATCCTGATCGAACCGCCGCCGCAACTCTGGATGGAACTGTTCGGCGGTCCAGCACCGGACCCACTGCCTGGGCTGAGCCGCAAGCAACTGATCCAGGCCCTGCAAACGAGCCTGGAAGAACGCTGGGATCCTCTGCGCTGGATCGACAAGACCCTGATGCTGGAAGAGGGGGAGCTGAACCCTTACCGACTGGAGACTCGGCCCACCTGAACGGTGCCGTCGTCCTCGAGCAGCCCCGAAGCACGCATCGCCTCAACCGCCTGAACAAGGGGAAGGCCGAAGGGATAGGTGTTCTGTCGCCGGGCCGCCTGCAGCAGCGGCGGTGGCAATCGCAAGGCCATGGCCTTGAGCACGGCCTCTCCCAGATCACTGCGATCAAGGGTGCCACCGGGCAGCCCGGCCCGATTGATCACCAAGAGGCGACCCTGCGGGCTGGATTCCAGCGCCGGAACCGCCTGCCAGAGCGGTGCTGTCTCGGCAATGGAGGGGAGCTCGGTCAGGGGCTGGAGGTGATCCGCCAGGCGCTGGCGGTCCCATTGCTGCACAGGCAGATCCCTGAGGGGCGCGTCGGTGACATAACCCACCCAACGACCGTCGCGCGTCACCAGCACCCAGTCACCGAGTGGATCGGCGCCGTCGCTGTCATCCGCACCGGCCAGCCGCAGCTGGGACAGGCGGCGCAGGGGCTGATCGGCTTCAAGCACCCGAAACCGACGGCTGGCCGCCTCGGCCACGGTGACACGGCGCAGCACCTGCTGCAGCGCCAGGATCTGGCTCTGGCTTCGGGAGGCGCCGAGACCGAACCAGCCCAGCATCACCAGCCAGAGCGCACCGATGCCACCTCCACGCAGAAACATCCAGGCTCCGAGCACGATCGCGAACAGAGACAGGAAGCGGCCCGTGGCGGTGGCCACCTGGATCCCCTTGCGCTGGCTCCCGGTCCATTGCCAGACCAGAGCCTTGAGGATCAATCCCCCATCCAGGGGGAGTCCGGGCAGAAGATTGAACAGGGCGAGCACCAGATTGAGCGCTCCCAACTGGCCCACCAGGTTGCCGAGCAGGGGGCTGACGTGACTGGCCTGATGCATGGACGACAGGAACAGCCCAGCCAGCACAAGGCTGACCAACGGACCAGCGGCAGCCACCCGCAGGGCCCCCATCGGAGTGGGGCACTCCCGTTCCACGCTGGCGACACCGCCCAGGAGAAACAGGGTGATGCTGCGCACCTTCACACCTTCCTGCAGCGCCACAAGGGAATGGCCCAGTTCGTGCAGCAACACGGACGCGAACAGAAGCAGGGCCGTGAACAACCCCAGCAACCAGCTGAGCCAGGGACCGCTCGCCTGAGCGGCGGGCAGCGAAGCGACCTGATTCTGGAACGCGAGCGTGGCCAGCATCAGAATCACGAACCAACTGGGATGCACCCGCAGGGGAATACCCCTGATCCGCATCAACTCCCAGCCCTGACCCACGCGTCAACCTCCACCGGGCTGTGCAGTATCCCGGAATGACTTCATCCTAGAAACAGTTCCTCCGATGTCCCGATCGCCCCTCGCCCTCAAGATCTGCGGACTGACGGATCCGGCCCAGGCTCTGGCGATCGCCGCCCTCGGCGTCGATGCCATCGGTGTGATCGGCGTTCCTGGCTCCCCCCGCTATCTCCCGGAGAGGGAACGTCGTGAGCTGTTTTCGACCCTGCAGCGCCACCATCCCGCAGTCCTGCGGGTGTGGGTGGTAGCGGATCTCGAGGATGGGGCCATCGCAGCCGGGCTGAGCGGCCCAGGCCGCCCGACGGTGGTGCAGCTGCATGGATCGGAGACCCCGGAGCGGTGCCTCTGGCTGAGGCGACACCACCCGACACTGCAGTGGTGGAAAGCGCTGCGCATCCGGCAACCCGCCGATCTGGATCAGCTGATCCGCTACGCCGAGGCCGTGGATGGCTTGCTGCTGGATGCCTGGAGCCCCGAGCAATTGGGGGGCACCGGCCATCGCCTCGATCTGCACTGGCTCGACACCCTTCAGGACCGCCTGCCGGCTGGCATGCCGTGGTGGCTGGCCGGCGGCATCAGCGCCGAATGGGTTCCGGAACTGCGCCAGCGGGTGGAGCCCCATGGCCTCGATGCCTCCAGTCGCCTGGAAACGGCCCCCGGGGTGAAAGACCTGCAACGGGTCAAGGAACTGATCGATGCCATCCGCCCTGGAGCGGGATAAGTTGAGCGCTTCGATTCAGCATTCGGATGGGTTCTGCCCCGCTTCGCCTCGCCACCCTCGGTGTGGCTTCCCTGCTGCTGGTGACCCAGGCGAGTGCGGGCCGCGGCCAAGGCATGTTGGCCGGATGCCGCCTGGTGAACGGCAGTCTCCAATGCGTCCCGGGCCTCACGACGAGCCCGCAGCAGCAGATTCAGATCCTGGACGGGGAAATCAGCCAGGATCAACAGGAGGAGGGAGCGATCGAGCAGACGATCCAAAACCTGAAGCGTTTCGAACTGGTGGGGGAAGCCAGGCAGGGAGCGTTGATCCGCGCCGAGCTGATGCTTCAGGGGGACAACGTGCAGGAAGTTCACATTCACTGGTACCGGCGCCAGGGCGATGGCTCCTGGATCCTGGTGGATGACATCAGTGAAAGCACTTACCGCATCGGGCCCGATGATGCGGGCGCATCAGTGATGGCGGTGCTCACCGTCCAAACCGACGACGGAACGGTCCGACGCCTGCAGAGCAACGCCATTGGACCGGTACCAACAATCTGAGAAGCTCAGGTGCTCAGAAGAGCTTCCTGCTGGCGGACGAGTTCAAAGAATTCCTGCTTCAGGCTCGGATCGTGACGGAAATCGCCGCGCACCACTGAGTTGACCATGCTGGTTTGCGGTTCACGCACACCCCGCCACTTCATGCAGTAGTGCTGGGCTTTCACGATGATTCCGAGCCCCTGGGGTTCGCAGAGTCGCTCGATTTCATCCGCAAGGATCATCACCGCTTCTTCCTGAATGTGCGGGCGTGAAAACACCCAGTCGGCCACTCGCGTGAACTTGGAGAGTCCGATCACACGACTGCCTGGCTTGATCCCAATCCAACAGTTGCCCATGATCGGCACCAAATGGTGAGAGCAGGCAGAGCGCACCGTGATCGGTCCGACCGTGTAAATCTCATCCAGCTGTTTCACATTCGGAAAACTGGCGATCTTCGGCTGCTGGTGATAGCGCCCTTTGAACACCTCGTGGAGATACATGCGAGCCACGCGCTCAGCAGTTTCCTCGGTGTTGTGATCATTCTCGATGTCAATCACCAGAGCACGCAGCAGGTCGCGCACGCGGTCCGCCACTTCCTGCTCGAGCCCTTCGAGTTCTCCGTCGAGAATGTGATCGGCAATGTTGTCATTGGCCAGAAACGTGGCGCCGGCAGATCTGAGTCGGGCACGAATGCGCTCAGACATCGACTGCGACAGCAAGGGAGCTGTCTCACGGCTGAGTCCGTTGGCTGAAGCAGGAAGCGTGGAAGTCATGAAAGCCGGTTATCAGAAAGCGCCAGTCGCTGGCATCAGAGTGAGATCCTCGATCACCTGCGTGGCGGGTTGCTGGGCGAGGTGAAGAAGGGCTGCCGCCGCCTGTTCGAGAGGAAGCATGGCACGGCGGTCGAAATCGCTCTGCACCGTGGACGAGTCCCAGAGGGGGGAATCGACAGCACCGAGTGTGAGCGTGCAAGCCCGAATTCCATGCGGGCGCTCCTCCTCCGCCAGACATCGGGTGAAGCTAGCCAGTGCCGCCTTGGTGGTGCAGTACGCACCCCAGCCGGGAAAGGCATGGCGGGCGGCATGGCTGCTCACATTGATCACCAAACCTCCGGAGGGGCGCATCACGGGCACCACCGCGGCACACATCTGGAAGACGCTGGTGAGGTTGAGCTGGAACAACCATTGCCAGCGCTCGAGAGGCATCGCGAGCAGATCACCGGTCCAAGCGGCACCGGCATTGTTGATCAGCACGGAGGGGCGCAGCCCCTCACTCAAGAGGGCGGCGACACCCTCAGCGATGGCCTCGGGATCCGCCAGATCAATCGCCCGATAGCGAACGTTTCGCCCGGATGCAGACAACTCGCTGGCGAGGGATTGGAGTGCCGCTTCACTGCGGGCGACGAGAAGCAGATCCCAGCCCGCCTTGGCGAACTGTCTCGCGGCGGCGTGACCGATGCCTCGAGACGCTCCGGTGATCAGAACAGAGGGCAAGATGCCGTTGCAAGCCTCGACACCTTAGACAGCGTGATCGTTCTCCGACGCGGCCCCCGTGGAGAGAACCCGCCCCATCGCTCTGAACTTGCGATAGCGCTGCTCGCGCAACGTGTCGACTGAGAGCCCATCGAGTTCGCCCAGATGGCGCTCGATCGCCTCCTTCAGCACCTCACCGGCCTGAAGCGGAGCCCAGTTGTTCCCACCAGCCGGTTCCGGAAGCACCTCATCCACCACCCCCAGCGTGCAGAGATCAGGACCGGTGATGCGCAGGGCCGCTGCTGCCTCCGGCGCTTTAGCGGCATCACGCCAGAGGATGGAGGCACAGGCCTCGGGGCTGGCCACCGTGTAGACGCTGTGTTCAAACATGAGCAAGCGATCGGCGACTCCAATGCCGAGCGCACCGCCGGATCCCCCCTCCCCGATCACCGTGGCGATGATCGGCACCCGCAAGCGGAACATCTCCCGCAGATTCACGGCAATCGCCTCTCCCTGCCCCTGCTCTTCGGCCAACAGGCCGGCATAGGCACCGGGTGTATCGATGAAGCTGAGGATCGGCAATCCGAACCGATCGGCGTGATCCATCAGGCGCAACGCTTTGCGGTAGCCGCCCGGCGTGGCCATGCCGAAATTACGGGCCACATTTTCTTTGGTGTCGCGTCCTTTCTGATGGCCGAGCAGAAGCACCGCACGGTCTCCGATCCGACCCAGGCCGCCAATCAGGGCCTGGTCATCGCTGCCGCGACGGTCGCCATGGAGCTCAACCCAGTCATCGCAGAACATCTGGATGAAATCCAGAGTGCTTGGCCGGTGGGGGTGGCGGGCCACCTGGATTTTCTGTGAGGGGGTGAGATTGGAGAAGATCTCCTCACGGCGTCGCGCCGCCAGGGTTTCGAGCTGGAGCAGCTGCTGGCTCACATCCACCTCAGAATCCCTGGCTAGCTGGCGGATCTGCTCGATCTGCTGCTCCAGTTCCACCAGGGGCTTCTCGAATTCGAGCAGGGGACGACGGGCCATGGAAGGTGGGGGGAAGAAAGTCAGGCAGCGGCGACCTGAACAGGAGCACTGAGGTTGAGGGTGGAGAAGCCGTGTCGACGCGATGCCTCACCAATGAAATCCATTTTCTCGAGGGTGATGTTGTTTCTCCCCCAGCTGAAATTGGTGTGGCAAGACTCAAATTCGAGCAACATCGCCTCTGCAAAGCAGGCAAACATCTGACGCTGCGGTTTCTCCATTTCCGCCAGCTCCATCATGTTCCAACCAATATCACTACCGAATTCAACAATGCCGCCTTTGAGCACATGCACGCCGGATCCGGCGATCCGGGCATCCAGGTTTTTGGGATAGCCGCCGTCGATCATCAGGCAGGGCTGACGCAGGCTGGCGGCATCGATTTCCAGCGTCCTGGGCATGCTTGCCACCCAGACGACCACATCCGCTTCGGGGAGGGCTTGGTCAAGGGAAAGGATGCGACCGCCACCCAACTCGTTCTGCAGGTCGAGGAGGGGCTGCGGCTGCCGCGCCACAAGCAGCAGCTCTGCCACGCCCGTGCGTTGAGACAGCCACCGGCAAACGGCACTGCCGATATCGCCGGTGGCCCCCACCACAGCGACACGGGCTTTCGAGAGATCGATGCCTAGGCGGGGAGCATTGATCTCAACTTGACGGCTGATCACCCAGGCCGTGTGGGTGTTGCCGGTGGTGAAGCGCTCCCACTCCAGGGTGGTGCTGCGCACATGTTGATGCTGCAGCAAATTGAAGTTCTCGAAAATGATCGAGGTGAAGCCGCCGAGAGCCGTGATGTTGATGCCCTTTTTCTGAGCCAGTTCCATGGCATTCAACACCTTGCGCCGAGCCGTCTTGAAACGGCTGAGCATCTCCGGCACGAAACAGGAATCGATGTAGGCCCCCGTGATGGTTTGGCCGGTGGGGCTGGTCACATCAAACGTTTCCACCAGCTGGGGCGGGGCACTGCACCACACATCAAGATCGCCATCGGCGATGTGATCGAACCCGAGCTCGGAAGCCTTCTGCCTGGCGGCTTCAAAGCTGGTGGAGTGTCCGATCAGACCAAACATGTCCCGCCGACGGTCAAAAGAGAAAGGAACCAGGGCCCAACCGAGCGGCGGACCGGTTGGCCATGCTCCCACGAAAGCATGTATCCGAAACTACGTGACAGTGCACGCAGCGGTTCCGGCAACGTGGGAGCTGGTGAAGTGGATCAGACCGCGAGGGCAGCCGCGGCCATGCGGGCAATGTCACGGGAGCTGAAACCGATCTCGCCGAGGGCCTCTTGGTAAGCGATCAGGAAATCTTCGATCAGATCTTCCTTTTCCATCTGCAGCACAGCGGCGTCGGCTGCCACCTGCTCCAGCATGGAGCGGATCAGGGGCAGGTTGGCCTTGTTGGCCTCCATCAGCTCAACCTTGCTGGCCTCGAAATTGGCCTTCAGCCATTCCTGGCCGTAATTGAGGTGGGTGTACTCATCCTTCACCACGCCTTCGGTGATCTTGCGAGCGAAGGGATCCGCCACCGGGATATAGATGTGATAGGCGGAAATGGCGAACGCTTCAATCAGCAGCGCCTGAATCAACAGGCAGGTCACCACCTTGCCCTCTTGGAGAGCCGTCTGGAAGTTCCCGTGCAGGGGCGCGAAGAATTCCTTGGCAAAGGGAAGGTCTGCCTCAACGCCAAGATTGCGGCCACAGGAGGTGAATCCCTTCATGTGCTTCATCTCCATCCGGGCGAGACGGGCCAGCTCATCCTTCTGCTCAGGGATCAGCGTGCCGAGGGCGATGTAGTTGTCGTGCGCTTCCTGCTCACCCTCGATCACGATCGCATTGATGCGGCTGTAGGCATCCTTGTAAGCCTCGCTGGTGAAATCAGGCAGCTGGGAGCCTGCATCCATTGAATTTTCGAGAACGGCGACCTCAGACGTCTCAAGGGTCGGCATGGGTCTCACAGAACTAGCAATGGATCCGACTGTAACCAGCACATCCGCGGTTGGACTGCTGATGCGTGGTGAGATCACCACCTCGGGACGGAGCCCGGAGCTTCAGGGCGGGGCGGCCAGTCACTCGCCAGCAGCCGTTCGAGGCGATCGCACCAGTGGTCCACCAGGGCAGCCTCCAGGGCTTCCCCCAGCGACCTGGACGCGCCTCGGCTGTCACCGATCACGCCGCTGTCACTGAGATCGCGGCTCATCCAGGCCCAGGGAGCATCGCCCTCCAGGCTCCAGCCAGCCGGTGGCGTCACGGCAGCGTCGAGGCGCTGATGCTCCCCATCCACGGGGCGCTCGGAACCGACCAGATCCGGAGCCAACTGCAGCATCAGGCTGGTTTCTGCCAGGCCGGCATGGAGACCGGTCTGTAATTCCGGAGCGGGAATCAGATCCCCGATGCCGTCGACACCGGCCCAGAGAAAGCAAGGCAGCACAGCCAGGGCCGGCCGGCTGGCCCGCAGGCTACGGGCCGCTGTCTGTAGCAGGGCGATCTGCCCACCATGGGCATTCAGCATCACCAGACGTTGCGCACCGGCATCGGCCAGCTGGCACCCCACCTCTTCAACGAGACGCATCAACAGTTCTGCCGACAGGGAGAGGGTGCCGGGGAAGCCGAGGTGCTCCGGGGAGAAACCGATCGCCTGCACCGGCAACGACCAGACCGGAAGCGCATCCGGCAGGCGTTCCAGGACCGCCGCGAGGATCCGCTCCGCGAACAGGGCATCAGTGGCCAGCGGCAACTGGGGGCCATGTTGTTCGCAGGCACCGAAGGGCCAGACCACCGTGGCCCCCTCCCGAAGCAAGCCGGTGCGCACCTCCGGCCAGGCGAGACGGTCCAGGCGCCGTTGCGGCTTGGGCATCAGACAAAAGGGCGCAGGACACCCCACCCTGCCTGTCAGACTGACCGATCGACGACCCCCCAGGGCCCATGGCCGGATCCGGCAGTCCGCAGCCCAAGCAGCCGAAGCCACCCGCTGCGGCTGCTCCGCGCAAGCCCCAGCTGGTGATGCACATCAGCAAGAAAGAGGAGCAGGATCGCCTACGCCGCGAGGCGGAGGATGCCCGAGCTGCGGCCGTTGCAGCCGAAAAGCGAGCCCTGGAGCTCGAGCAGGCGGCCCAGGCGGCCGGTGTGGTGCCGGCAAGCGGGCCGAGCCGGCCCGTGGCGCCGAGCCGGCCGGGCAGCCCTGTTAACACGGACGAAAGCCGTTTCGACACCGCGGAGCTCGAGGGCCTCTCGATGGCGGATCTGCTCGGCCCCGCAGACCAGCAGAGACGTGCGGGAAGCGCGTCCCGGCAGGAGTCACCACGGGATGAATCGATCAGCCGCAGCGTTGACGATTTCGACTTCGATGAAGATGCCTTCCTCGCGGCACTCGATGCCAACGAACCGGTGGGAACCACCGGTGAAGTGGTCACCGGAACGGTGATCGGCCTCGAGAGCGACGGTGTGTATGTGGATATCGGCGGCAAAGCGCCGGGGTTCATGCCCAAGAGCGAATGCGGCCTGGGGGTGATCACCAATCTCAAGGAGCGTTTCCCCAAGGGCCTGGAGGTGGAAGTGCTCGTGACACGCGAGCAGAACGCGGATGGCATGGTCACGATCAGCTGCCGCGCCCTCGCCCTGCGCAAGAGCTGGGACAAGGTGAAGGAGCTGGAGAAACAGGGCAAGGTGGTTCAGGTGAAGATCAGCGGTTTCAACCGCGGCGGTGTCACCTGTGACTTGGAGGGCCTGCGCGGTTTCATTCCCCGGTCCCATCTGCAGGATGGGGAGAACCATGAAGCCCTGGTGGGCAAGACCCTCGGGGTGGCCTTCCTCGAAGTCAATGCCGACACCCGGAAGCTTGTGCTTTCAGAGAAGCGGGCGGCCACGGCGGCCCGCTTCGCCGAACTCGAAGTGGGCCAGTTGGTGGAAGGCACCGTGGTGGCCGTGAAGCCCTACGGCTTCTTCGTCGATCTCGGCGGCATCAGCGGCCTGTTGCACCAGTCGATGATCACCGGCGGCAGCATGCGCTCACTTCGCGAAGTCTTTGATCAAGGGGATGCCGTGAAAGCCCTGATCACCGAACTCGATCCGGGCCGCGGTCGGATCGCCCTGAACACCGCCCTGCTGGAAGGTCAACCCGGTGAGCTGTTGATCGAGAAGGACACCGTGATGGCGGAAGCCGCCGATCGGGCCAACAGGGCTCGTAACGTCCTCAGGCAGCAAGAACAATCTGCCGGATGATCACGGCCGAACCCGCCTCCAGTGATGGCAGCGCCGATTCCCGAAGCAGCCGCCAGGCCGATTGGGAGCTCGACTTCTACTCACGTCCGATCCTGGAGGCCGATGGCAAAAAACGCTGGGAGCTGCTCATCACGGGCAGTCCCGATCGTTCCGGCCGCCCCCCCTTCCGCTATGAGCGTCGCTGCCCTGCAGGAGAGGTGAATTCCACCTGGCTGGCCTCAGCCCTCCGGGACGCGCTTGATCTTGCCCTGAGTGAAGGATGGTCACCACCGCAACGGCTGCGTTGCTGGCGCAGTGCCATGCGCACCATGGTGCAGCGGGCCGGAACAGAACTTGGTCTGGAAGTCCGCCCCAGTCGGCGCACCTATGCCCTGATCGACTGGCTGGCCCAGCGGGAACGGGAGGTGTACCCGGCTGAAGAGGGCTTCATGGCCGGGCCTCTGGCACCCTCACCGGCGCCGACCCCCACCCCAGCACTCCCCCTGCCGGAAGCGGTGCGCGGCGATGCCTGGAGCTGGGCCTCGCTGCCTCTCGGCAGCCTTCGCGACGCCGAAGACTGGCCCCTGGGCTTCCACGACCTGCTGCCGATCCCCGATGCTCTGGCAGCGGATCACCCCGTGCCCGGGCTTCGCTTGTTCAGCCGCAGCCGCGCCCTCGCCCTGGCGGGTTGGCTTGGTGGCCTGGAACCCGTTCGCCTGCGGGTGGAGGGCTGCCAGCTGGTGCTCGACGCCGGGCAGGACGACGCCTGGCTGGTGACGGACCTCGAGCCTGAGGCCGCCCACACCACACGGCGTGAGCTGGACACGGCACGGGAGCAGATCGGTGGTCTGCAATTCATCGCTGTGCAGACCACGCCTGAAACCCCTCGGTTTGAGGGGTTCTGGATGCTGCGGGATCAACCGGAACCATGACCGGGCTGAGCAGCGATCCGTTGGCCCAGCCCGACAGCCGCTTCAACCTGCTCCAGGGGTGGACCTGGATCGGCTGCTATGGCGGCTACTACCTCAGCGCCGACCTATTGCAGGAGCAGGGGTTTGAGCATGGCTTCTTTACCCGCCGCTGGCAGGGACGGGACCCCGATGCCCTGGCGGCCTATGTGTCGGCCGGCGTCAGCGTGCATCGTCCGCAACAGGTGCATGGCGCCTTGGTGCTAGAGGCCTCCAAGGCCAAGGGGCCACCCTGGCCCGCTGCCGACGGTCTGGTGAGTGATCGGGGAAGCCAGAGCCTCTGGGTCTGTGGCGCCGACTGCACCCCGGTACTAATCGCCGATCCAGGCCATGGCCATGTGGCCGCCTGCCATGCCGGCTGGCGTGGGGTGGCCGCCGGCATCCTGCCCGAGGCCATCAGCCGACTGGAGCAACGTGGTGCCCAGCGGGAGCAGCTGGTGGTGGCCCTGGGCCCGGCAGTGAGCGGTCCCCGTTACCAGGTGGCCCTCGATGTCGCCCAGCAGGTGCTGGCCAGCGTGCCTGTGGATCACCAGGCCGGCATCGTGTCGGACGACCCGGAACCCGGGCGCTGTCGCCTCGACATCCGCCAAGCCGCCACGGCCCAGTTGATCGGCGAGGGACTGCAACCTCAACACATCAGTCGCTGCCCGCTCTGCACCGTCAGCGAACCGGAGTTGTTCCACTCCTGGCGCCGGGATCAGGTGAAGGCGGTCCAATGGAGTGGCATCGTCTCCCAGGCCGCCAGCTGACCGCTCAGCCCGTCTCAGCTGCGAGAATCCGCAACGCCACCGCCTCCGCAGCGCGGATGCCATCAATGGCTGCCGACAGGATGCCGCCGGCGTAACCAGCCCCCTCCCCCGCGGGTGTGAGCCCCAGGGTGTTGATCGATTCGAAACTTGAATCGCGAGGCAGCCGCACGGGAGATGAGGTGCGGGTCTCCACGCCGGTGAGCACAGCATCCGGATGGTCATACCCCTCCAGGCGCGCGGCGAACCGAGGGATGGCCTCCTGCAGAGCTTCAATCATCGGCGCCGGGAGGGCACTGCGCAGATCAGCGGGCCTGGTTCCCGGTTGATACGACGGTTCAATCGTGCCCAGGCTGGTCGAGGGCCGATCGGCGAGGAAGTCGTCCAGGCGTTGCACAGGAGCGCTGTGATCGCCACCGCCGAGGAGAAAGGCCCGCTCCTCGAGCGCACGCTGAAACGCCACACCGGCAAGCGGATCGCCGGCATATCTGGCGAAAGCGGTCAGTTCCTCCGCATCCACCGGCACCACCAGACCACTGTTGGCATTGCGCTCATTACGGGTGTGCTGACTCATGCCGTTGGTGACCACTCGACCGGCCTCGCTGGTAGCTCCGACCACCAGGCCCCCGGGGCACATGCAGAAGCTGTAGACGCAACGTCCGTTGCTGGCGTGGTGAACCAGCTTGTATTCCGCCGCACCCAGCCGCAGATGGCCCGCCTGCGCTCCCCAGCGGGCCTGATCGATCAAGGGCTGGGGGTGTTCGATCCGTAGGCCGACGGCGAACGGTTTGGCGTCCATCGCCACGCCGATCCGATCCAGCATGTCGAAGGTGTCGCGCGCCGAGTGACCAGGGGCGAGCAGCAACTGGCGACAGGGAACGGTCGTGCCATCGGCCAGGCTCAGGCCCACCAGGCGCTGAACCCTGCCATCGGCTCGGGGCTCCGGCAGGGGCTCGAGCTGGAGCTCCTCCACCTTGGCTCCGAAGCGCACCTCACCACCGAGCGCTTCCACCCTGGCTCGCAGCCCCCGCACGACGGTGGCGAGCTTGAAGGTGCCGATATGGGGCCGATGCACCGTGAGGATCTCGGAATTGGCCCCGCACGCCACCAGCTCCTCCAGCACCTTGCGTCCGTAATGCTCCGGATCGCTCACCTGGCTGTAAAGCTTGCCATCGGAGAAGGTGCCGGCTCCGCCCTCACCGAACTGCACGTTCGATTCCGGCTTGAGAGACGCCGTTCCCCTCCAGAACGCGAACGTATCGGCGGTGCGTTGGCGCACCGGCTGGCCGCGCTCCAGCAGGAGAGGCCTGAAGCCCATCTGGGCCAGCACCAGGGCAGCGAAATAGCCGCAGGGGCCAGCCCCCACCACCACAGGGCGCTGCTCGATCCGGTGCGGGAATCCGGCTGGCGCCTGTGCCACCGGGCGGTAAGTGGTTTCAGGCGCCAACCGGATGCGCTGATCACCGCGATGCCGACGGCGCAGCGCACTCTCCCCACGCACCTCCACATCCACGCTGTAGATCAGCTGGATGCGGTCGCGACGACGCGCATCGATGCTGCGTTTCACCAGGCGGTGGCGAATCAATTGCTCCGGAGGCACACGCAACCTGCGCAGAATCGCCGCCTCCAGATCTTCGGGCCCGTGATCGAGGGGGAGCCGAACTTCGCTCAACCGCAGCACGGCCGTTGCCCGCCAGACCTCCTGAAAACCTTACTGAGTGGCGATGAGGCGAGTGAGAGCCTCCCCTGAAGGTGCCTGGGCAGGCCGAAGATCAAGGCCGCTGCTCACCCCCTCCAGACGCACAGCCTGGCCGGTTCGTCGGCGCACGATCGCCTCACAGAGCGGCAGGGATGAGGCGCCTGGATCCATCCAGCCAAGGGGATCACGGGTGCCTTCCGAGGACACAGGAGCGGGGGCCACCGAGGCCAGCGCCAGCAGGCGAGCGGTGTCGTAACCGGCTCCGGCTAGCTGATCGGGTTGCTGTCCGTAACGCTCCTGAAAGCGATGGGCAAAGTTCTCCCAGCCCGGACCGACGGCGGGCCGGCGCAGGGCCAGCTGGGGCCAGGGCTGCTCCTTCAGCTCCGTGACCTGATCGGAAGAGAGCGGCCAGATCCAGGCGGGAGCGGCCGGAGCGAAGGCACCATCGCGCTGAGCACGGCGGAGCGCCTCGGCCAACCGTCCCTGGGGAGGCGCTGCCATCACCAGGGCATCAGGCGCCAACCAGGCCAGGTCCTGCGCCAGCAGTCGCAGGCGGTCGGGATCAACAGGGTCCACCTCCTGAACCAACGCATCGGTGTAGGAGAGCACCTGACCCCCTTCTCCTTGCACCAGGCTGATGAAGGGGGCGGCAGCATCCGCCTCCATGGTGCCCGGATCGCTCACCACCACCATCCGGGTCCAACCCCGACGGATGGCGTCCTGAGCGAGAGCCCGCAGATCGGTGTCGCGTGAAGGCAGCAGGGGCGAGAATCTGGTGCCGGACTCAAGGGCTTTGAGGCCCTGCAGTGAGGTTCCCCTCTGGAAGGGCAGCAGCACCCGGCTGTCGGTAGTCTCCGCCAGCTGAGCGAAGGCACGCAAATCGGCAGCGAAAGGAGCCACCAGCAACGGCGGTGCCATGCCGGAAGGGAACGCTGAGCCGGGGTCGCTGTCCCAGGGCAGCGTGCGCCAGTCGACGCTGACGGGCTGCAGGCCACAGGCCCGCACGGCCGCATCACCGAGCTGAAGACCTTGGAGGAAGGAGACCCTGGCTCGAGCCGGACCATCCGCCAGCAGGATCGCAGCTGCGGAGAGGGGCCGCTGACTGGCCGCAATCACCTGACAGCCCAGCAGACTGGCCGTGATCAGGAACAGCCGGGCGAAGGGCCAGCGTCGCCATGGCAGCGCCCGCAGGAATGGCGCAGCCTTTGATCGCTCAGACCCCGTGGAGGCGTGATCAACGCCGGTGTGGGTTGGAGCCTCCGACGAGGCAGCCATGGCGATACACAGGGCAGTGACAATGCAACCTAGGGAGAGGAATCGGATTCGTCCGGGATTGTGATGGAATCCCCGGGATCAGAGTCCCGTTCGGGTTCAGCCTCGGCTTCGGCTGCTGCCGGGAGCCACAACGCCGCCAGGCCAGCCAACAGCAACATCACACCCAAACCCAGCGCCAGGGAGCGATTCTCACCCGCAGCATCGGTCCAGACCGCCGTGCTCAGAAAAGCAGCGCCCAGGAGCACACAGGGCACCATCACCACTCCGGCAGCAACGCGATTGCGCCCCATTCAGAGCTGGGCAGAGGTGCAGGTGTCACGCCCGAATCCGGCGGCAACCAGTCCCTGCGACAGATCCCTCTCCTCACCGAGAGGCGTCACCCTGGCCAGAAGGACGCCATCGTCGCTGCCTTCAGGGCGGAGGTTGACCCGACGCCGGCGGGGCAGCTCCTGCTTCAACCAGGCCAGGGCTTCAGCCTCTGACGCCGGATCCACGGCGACGCAGGCCAGGCGCACCGTATAGGTGCGGTTGTGATCGCCCACCTGCAGCAGGGATGGCGTGCGCACCTGCAGTACCTCGGCCGCTGCGGCGTTGAAGGGCATCCACAGCAGCATCAAGACCAGCACACCGGCCCCGAACCAGCGACCCATCAGAGCGAGGCCCCGCAGGAGGGGCAAAAACGGTGCTCGTGGGCGGTGGTCGCCCCACAGGCGGCACAGGAGCGGGTCGTGTCCATCGCCAGTTCGGGGTGGGCGGGCAGGCCCACCATCTGAGCATTGCTCTTGCCCGGCGGCACCATCGGATAGCAGTTCTCGCCCCGGCGAACGTGCACATCAATCAGCATCGGACCCGGTGCCTGGAGTGCGGCGCTCAGATCGCTCCGGAGGACCTCCCGATCACTGATCTTCACCCCGTCGACACCGAAGGATCGAGCCAGAGCAATGAAATCAGGCATGCCATTGAGCATGTCGGAAGCGGAATAACGCTCGTCGTAGAAACTTTCTTGCCACTGGCGCACCATGCCCTGCCAGTGGTTGTTCACAATCACCACCTTCACCGGCAGGCCATAGGCCGCCAGAGTTCCCAGCTCCTGAATATTCATCAGAATGCTGGCGTCACCGGCAATGCAGATCACCTGACGTTCCGGGCAGGCCATCTGGGCGCCGATCGCTGCCGGCATGCCGAAGCCCATCGTGCCGAGACCTGAGCTACTGATCCAGCCGCGGGGTCCGTTGCGCAGGTATTGCGCCGCCCACATCTGATGCTGCCCCACATCGGTGGTCACGATGGCGTCATTGGAGCAATCACGCACCGCCATCAGCACCTCCTGGGGGTAAATCGCACCCTCCGGCTGGGGCACCACCAGGGGATAGCGCTGCTTCCAGGCCTCGATGCGCTGCAGCCAGGCGGCCGTTCGGGGCTCCTCGTGACGTTGCAGGCTCATCTCGACCATCCGGGCAAGGCTGAGGCCGAGATCGCCGAGCACGGCCACATCCGCCTGCCGGTTCTTGCCGATTTCCGCCGGGTCGATTTCGAAGTGGATCACCCGCGCCCGTGGCGCGAAAGTGTCGAGCTTGCCGGTGACACGATCGTCAAAACGGGCTCCGACCGCAATCAACAGATCACACTCGGTGACAGCGAAATTGGCGTAGGCGGTGCCATGCATGCCCAGCATGCCCACCGACAGTGGATCGTTCTCATCGAAGGCACCCTTTCCCATCAGGGTGGTGGTGACAGGAATCTGGAACCGATCCGCCAGCACGCGCAGGCTGTCGTGGGCGAAGGCGGAAATCGCTCCACCCCCCACATAAAGAAGCGGGCGGTTGGCCTGTTCGATCAGATCCAGAGCTGCAGCAATCGCGCCATCTTCCGGAGCGGCAGGCTGGCGGAACCCGGCCGGGATCACCGAGCCGGGTTCCACAGGCACATAATCGAATTCCTCCTGGCCCACATCCTTGGGAATGTCGATCAGGACCGGACCGGGGCGACCGCTGGCGGCAATCAGGAAAGCCTGGGCGACGATCGCACCGAGATCCGCAGGGTCACGCACCACCCAGGAGTGCTTCACGATCGGCAGCGTGATGCCGAAGATGTCGGTTTCCTGGAACGCATCGGTGCCAATCGCCGCCCGAGGCACCTGACCGGTGATCACCACCATCGGCACCGAGTCCATCTGGGCCGTCGCGATCCCGGTGACCAGATTGGTCGCCCCAGGTCCCGACGTGCCGAAGCACACACCGACCTTGCCGGTGGCGCGGGCATAGGCATCGGCAGCGTGGGTGCCGGCCTGCTCATGCCGCACCAGAATGTGTCGGACCCAACCCTCCCGCTCGGCCACATGGAGGGCGTCGTAGATGGGCAGGATGGCACCGCCTGGATACCCGAAAATCGTGTCGACCCCGTGTCGACGCAGGGCATCCATCAGCGCCTCAGCGCCGGTGATTCGGCGGTGACCGCCCTGATCGGATGCTTGGGAGACCGAGGGGGCGGAAGTCAGGGTCACTGCGGCATCACACGGGTCTGACCCTCAAGATTAAGGGCCCAGCCGATCCGCTGCTCAGAGCAGGCCGAGGGCATGCAGGGGACCCTGACCGGTGATCAGCTCGAGCAGGAATGCTGAGAAACCAATCATGGCGAGACGCCCATTCCACACTTCGGAGCTGTTGTTCCAACCCCACTCCCACTTCTCCTGGGGATAGAGCTTCACTTTGGTGGGCAGTTCCGCCGCCTGATCCAAATTGATCTCCGGGCCCTCGAGGCTGGCACTGACGAGATCGGCCAGGCCTTCGATGAACGGGGGATAGGTGTCGAGGGCAGGAACGCGACGGAAATGGACCACGCCGGCCTCGGTGGCCAGTTCGCGGTATTCGATGTCGATCTCCTCGAGCGTCTCGATGTGCTCACTGACGAAACTGATGGGCACCACCACCAAGTCGCGGGTGCCGGCGGCACCGAGGGCCTCCAGTGCTTCCTCGGTGTAGGGCTTCAGCCATTCCACTGGGCCGACCCGACTCTGGTAAGCAAGGGTATGGGGATTGGGGCGACCGAGAAGGCGCTCAAGTTCCGCCATGATCAGGGCGGTGCAGGCCTCGATCTCCCGTTGGTAGGGGTCGCCGGCCTCCTCCACATAACTCTTCGGCACCCCGTGGGCACTGAAAAAGACATGGGCTTCCTCGGGCCGCTCCGACGCACGCACCTGTTCAGCGATCAGCTCCGCCATCGCCCGCACATAGCCGGGATGGTCAAACCAGCTGCGGATGCAGCGGATCGGCAGCTGTTGAAACGCAGGATCGAGCTGACGCAGACGCTGGAGCTCGCGAAAGCTGGAGCCGCTGGTGCTGATCGAGAAGTGGGGATACAAGGGCAGAACCACCACCTCATCCATGGCGTCAGCCTTGATATCGGCCACGGCCGATTCCGTGAACGGGTGCCAGTAGCGCATGGCCACGTAAGTGGTGGCCTCGATTCCCCGCTGGCGCAACACACTCTGCAGCTCCCGCGCCTGCTGCTCCGTGATCCGGCGAAGCGGTGAACCGCCGCCGATGGAGCGATAGGCCTCCTGCGACTTGCTGCTGCGCAGGGTGCTGATCAACCAGGCCAGCGGCTTTTGCAGGGCCGGAATCGGCAACCGGATGATCTCTGGATCCGCAAAAAGGTTGTAAAGAAACGGACCCACATCCTGAATCCGTTCGGGTCCCCCGAGGTTGAGAAGCAGGACGCCGACCCGGGCCATGGGGGATGTGCGGGGCATGAGGGGCTTGAGCGTAACCCCCATCAACGCGATGGTGGCGGCGGCAGACCCGGGGCATGGATCTGAGCGGCGACCTGGCACGAATCAATGCCTCCCTGGCGGCGGAGGGCATCCGGCTACGTCTCGAGCAGCGCGGCCGGAAACTCAACCTGCGCGGTCCCCTGCCCTGCCGGCAGACGCCGCACACCACCCGCACCCAGCGCCTCAGCCTCGGTCTACCAGCGGATGCCCAAGGGCTCCGAGAAGCCGAGCGCACCCTGCAGCTGGTCGATCTGCAGCTGCGCCGCCAGCAGTTCCGCTGGGACCAATGGGCCGCCCAGGCCGGCACGGAAGGGAGCACAGGGGAGCGGAGCGGGGACGCCAACGGGATCGCATCCAGCAACGCCGCGGCCGCCCCCAGGCTCGAGCACCAGCTCGAACAATTTGAGCAGGCCTTCTTTGAGGACCCGCGACGGCGGCGCTCAGCGGCGGGCAGCCGTAGCACCTGGACTGCGGCGTACCGGCCCTACCTGCGGCGCCTCAGGAGCCTGGCCAGCGAGCACAACCTCCCTCTGGGGACGGAGCTCCTGCGCATCACGCTGGAGAGCTATGGCGAGGGCAGCCGCAGCCGACAGCAGTGCGCCACGGCCCTCCAGGCCTTGGCCGTCCACGCCGACCTCGCCTTGCCGGAGGACTGGCGAGCCCAGGCGGGGGGCTATGGCCTGCACCGCGCCCGCTTCCGCCAGCTCCCCAGCGACGCCGACATCCTCGAAGCCTTCCTGTTGATCCCCAACCGAAGCTGGCGCCTGGCCTTCGGCCTGATGGCGACCTTCGGGCTGCGCAACCACGAGGTGTTCTTCAGCGACCTGTCGAGCCTGCGCGCGGGCGGGGATCGGGTGATCCGGGTGTTGCCCACCACCAAAACGGGCGAACACCAGGTCTGGCCCTTCCTTCCAGACTGGGTGGAACGCTTCGATCTGCACCACCTGGGTGATGGTCGCGAGGCGCTGCCGCCGGTCTGCACCGATCTGCGGCGCACCACCCTGCAGCAGGTGGGCCGTCGGGTCGCGGAGCAATTCCGTCGCTACGGGCTGCCGCTGACGCCCTACGACCTGCGCCATGCCTGGGCCGTGCGCACCATCCACATCGGCCTACCCGACACGGTGGCGGCCAGGATGATGGGGCACTCCGTGGCCATTCACACCCGCACCTACCACCACTGGATCACCCGCCGAGATCAGCAGCAGGCGGTGGATGCCGCCCTCGCTCGCCTCAAGGCCTGAGCCGGCCCGTCTCGATTGCATCCACTTCCATGACCACTCCCCTTCGCCAGCTCGCCTATCGCCATCGCTGGCTTTACGACACGGTCACGGCGCTGTCGGCTGTAGCTGTGGGGGGTGTGGGCCGGTTGCGCCGCCTGGGGTTGGACGGCCTGGCCTCCCGATTGCCCTCCGGAGCTCCCGTGCTCGATCTCTGCTGCGGCAGTGGCGAGGCAGCCGCTCCCTGGTTGGCCTGCGGGTTTTCGGTCACCGGCCTGGATGTGTCGCCAAGGGCGCTGAGCCTTGCGGCACAACGGCATCCGGAGCTGCGACAGGTGGAAGGACTGGCGGAGGAGCCCCCCCTGGAGAGCGGGCAGTTTGAGGGAATTCAGATCAGCCTGGCGCTGCATGAGTTCACCCGATCGGAACGGCAGAAGGTGCTGCAGAGCGCCTATCGGTTGCTACGCCCCGGCGGCTGGCTCGTGATCGTGGACCTCCATCCCGCCGGGGCCTGGCTGCGACTCCCGCAACAGCTCTTCTGCGCCCTGTTTGAAACCGACACCGCCCTCGACCTGCTGCAGGACAACCTGCCTGCCGAGCTGCAACGACTTGGCTTTGGGGCGGTGGAGCAGGAGCGACTGGCGGGGGATGCCCTACAACGGATCGTGGCGCAGCGACCGCCAGCGGCCATGCTGCCCCCGGACCCCACGCCAACGCCATGACCTCGGGAGAGACCGGATCCGCCCACGACCTCGACCAATCCGCCGACGCCCTCGGCATGGGAGGGGATCTGGCACCGGAGCGAGATGCGGAGGCCTACCGGGCCAGGATGCGGCGGCGGGAGGAGGTGCAGCAGCAGCGGCTCCAGGAACGGTCGCTGGAAAAAGGGCTGGTGATGGTGTTCACCGGGCATGGCAAAGGCAAGACCACCGCAGCCCTCGGCCTCGCCCTGCGCACCCTCGGGCACGGCGAACGGGTGGCGGTGGTGCAGTTCATCAAAGGCGGTTGGGAACCGGGAGAGGCACGCGCACTGCAGGCCTTCGGCGATGCGCTCCAGTGGCATGCCCTTGGCGAGGGCTTCACCTGGGTGACGCAAGATCGGGAACGGGACCGGGAGCTGGTGCAGGGGGCCTGGCAGCAGTCGCTTCACTACCTGCGCAGCAGCGAGCATCAGCTGGTGATCCTCGATGAGATCAACGTGGCTCTCAAGCTCGGCTACCTGTCGCTGGAGCAGGTGATCGCTGGGCTCGACACCCGACCGGAGCTCACCCATGTGGCCCTCACCGGTCGCGGCGCTCCCGCGGGGTTGATCGACCGCGCCGACCTGGTCACGGAGATGACCCTGGTCCGCCACCCCTTCCGGGAACAGGGGGTGAAAGCCCAGGCCGGTGTTGAGTACTGAATTACGTCTGCTCGAGATCAGCCAGCAGCAGGGTGGAGGCGGTGGTCAACACCGACAGACCACTGACCAGAAGTGCTCGATGCACGATCGGATCACGCCAACAGGAGGGATCCCGGCTGGCACGATCCAGCGCGGAGAGCGTGAGGCGGGCCATCACCCCGCTCCGTGGCTCCTGCGACTCCGGCATGAAGGCTCTGGCACTGCCCCATCCAAGCGAGGAATGGCACGCCGCACCAGCCCGTCTCCCGCAAGGGTTGCTGAAAGCCGTTGTGCTTGAAGCCTGTTGCTACTGTCATCAAGATCTGGATGCTGCATGGCTTACGCACGTGCCCTTCTCAAACTCAGCGGCGAAGCGCTGATGGGAGATCAGGGGTATGGAATTGACCCCGCCATCGTTCAATCCATCGCTGAAGACGTGGCTCGCGTGGTTGCCGGAGGCACCCAACTTGCGATTGTTGTGGGTGGCGGCAACATTTTTCGCGGCCTCAAGGGATCGGCGGCGGGGATGGACCGAGCCACCGCCGACTATGTGGGCATGCTGGCCACAGTGATGAATGCGATCACCCTCCAGGACGGCCTGGAGCGGGCGGGGGTGGAAACCCGGGTGCAGACCGCCATCGCCATGCAGGAAATGGCTGAGCCCTACATCCGCCGCAAGGCGATCCGCCATCTCGAAAAGGGACGGGTGGTGGTGTTCGGAGCGGGTTGCGGCAATCCCTTCTTCACCACCGACACCACCGCCGCTCTGCGCGCAGCCGAGATCAGTGCCGACGTGGTGTTCAAAGCCACGAAAGTGGATGGGGTCTATGACCGTGACCCCAACGTGCATGCCAACGCCGTGCGTTACGACCACCTCACCTTCCAGCAGGTGCTGAGCGGAGAGCTGGCGGTGATGGACAGCACCGCCATCGCCCTGTGCAAAGACAACAACATTCCGATTGTGGTTTTCAATCTGTTCGAGCCCGGCAACATCGGCAGAGCCGTGGCCGGCGAATCCATTGGTTCCCGCATCAGCAACTAAAACCTCAACACTCCAGCATCGTCGTCATGTCGCAGAACGATCTCGAAGCCAGCATGCATAAGTCGGTGGAATCCACCCAACGCATGTTCAACACGATCCGCACCGGTCGTGCCAATTCTTCGCTGCTCGACCGCATCAGTGTCGAGTACTACGGCGCCGACACCCCCCTGAAGTCGCTCGCCACCCTGTCGACGCCCGATTCACAAACGATTCAGATTCAGCCCTTCGACATCAGCGCCCTGGCAGCGATTGAAAAGGCGATTGCCATGAGTGAGCTGGGATTCACTCCCAACAACGACGGCAAAGTGATCCGCATCAACGTGCCTCCCCTCACCGAGGAGCGACGCAAGGAATTCTGCAAGTTGGCCTCGAAATATGCCGAAGAAGGCAAAGTGGCCCTGCGCAACATCCGCCGCGATGCCATCGACAAAGTGAAGAAGCAGGAGAAAGAGGGTGAGATCTCTGAAGACCAGAGCCGCGATGAACAAGACAAAGTTCAGAAACTGACGGATCGCTTCATCGCTGCCATCGAAACCCACCTCGCTGACAAAGAAGCCGACATCCTCAAAGTGTGAGATCCCTCGCATGAGCCAGTCGGTGGCCAGTCTTGACGCCGATGTTCTGATCCTCGGCGCCGGCGCCGCCGGTGGAGCCGCGGCCTTTCATCTCGCCGCTGCCGGCCATCGGGTGCTGGTGCTGGAGAGGGACGGAAACGAGCGGATCAAGCCCTGTGGCGGCGGCATGGCGGCCTCCGTGCAGCAGTGGTTCCCCTTTCCCCTCGCCCCGGCGGTGGAGGAGGTGATCCGTCGCGTTGACTTCAGTTGGTGCCTCAGTGATCCGGTGGTTGCCGAGCTACCCGGCAGCGCACCGTTCTGGATTGTGCGCCGGGAACGGCTGGATCAGCTGCTGCTGGAGGAGGCCATGGCGAAGGGGTGCCGGATCGAGCGCGGCTTTGGCGTCGATGACGTCCAGCGGGACGGTGAGCATTGGTGCGTGCGCTCCACAGACGGACGCACCGTGCGCGGCCGAGCGGTGGTGATCGCCAATGGCTCCAACTCCCCCTGGCCAGCGCGGTTCGGGCTCGGGCCCTCAAGCCTGCACCTGGCCAGCACCACCTCGGTGCGCCTCCAGGGGCGGGGATCCCTGCAACCCGGAGCGGCCCGATTTGAATTCGGCCTGGTGCATCACGGCTTCGCCTGGGCCTTTCCCATCGCCGATGGCGTCAATGTGGGGGTTGGAACCTTCATCGGGCGCCAGGCAGACAGCAGCGACACGATCCTGCAGCAGCTCCTGCCCGACCTGGGATTTCCCTCCGACGCTGGCCTGCGCCAGACCGCTTCCCTGCGGGTCTGGAACGGCCATGAGCGTCTCGATGGCGATGGAATCCTGGCCGTGGGGGATTCAGCCTCCCTCTGCGATCCCTTTCTCGCTGAAGGGCTGCGGCCTGCGCTGATGAGCGGCTGCGAAGCGGCCACCCACCTGAACCGCTGGTTGCGGGGAGAGTGCAGCGATCTGCGCGGCTACAGCATCGGCATGCGGCAACGCTGGGGTGACTCGATGGCCTGGGGACGACGCATCGCCCAGGTGTTCTATCGCTTTCCGAAGGTGGGGTATCAGCTCGGAGTCAAACGGCCCACAGCACCCCAACGGATCGCTCAGATCCTCTCCGGTGAGATGGGATACGGAGACATCGCCCAGCGGGTAATCCGACGCCTGTTGTTGCAACGGCGTTAAGCCGGGTCGATGTCGACCTGAAGGCTGAGCTGACGCATCGACGCATCGGCGACGTCAGTCCGGCGCCGACGGCGGCTGCCCTGGCCTCCCGTCGGCGCGAGCCCAGCCCGGCGGGAGCCATGGCGTTCCTGGATCGCATCGGCGATGCGATCAAAACCGGCGGCGCGACGGATTGCCCAGATCCTGTCCCGAGCCTCCCTGGCCGCCTGAGCAGGATCCACGATCGGGGCGGGATGATCACCGCCGCCCCGCCAGGGTTCATGCAGCCATACATCGGGCCGATCGGCGAGTTCCGGACACCAGCGTCGGATGAACACACCCTTGGGATCGTGGTCGAGGCCCTGCTTGATCGGGTTGTAGATGCGGATCGTGTTGATCGATGTGCTGCCGGACTGCATCTGACACTGACTCCAGTGGATCCCCGGCTCGTAATCCACAAACAACCGGGCCAGATGGAGGCCGGTTTCCCTCCAGGGGAGCCAGAGGTGATACGACGCCACTGACATGAGCATCGCCCGCATTCGGAAATTGATCCAGCCATGGGCGATCAGGGCGCGCATGCAGGCATCCACAAACGGCAACCCCGTGCGCCCCTCTGCCCATGCCTGATAACGCTCCGCATCCCAGGCACGGATGTCGCGCATGAAGGGATGGAAATCGCGATGCTCGATCGCCGGCTCACTCTCCAGCTTCTGTATGAAATGGCAATGCCAGTGGAGGCGGGAGCGAAAGTTGCGCACCCCCCGGCCGGCGAGGGAGGCACTGGCCTGCACCACTTCCCGCAGCGACAGGCAGCCCCAGGTGAGATAGGGCGACAGGCGGGAACAGCCGTCGAAGGCGGTGAGCGGACTGGAGATGCTGCCGGAGTAGCGCTGAACGCGACGCTGAAGAAAATCCTGCAACACCGTCTCACCCTGCGGGCGACCACCACGCTGACGGCAAGGACAGGGATCTGCCGCCAGACCCAGGTCTGAAGTCGAGGGCAGACCACCGGGCTGAATCGAAGGCAGCGGCGGCAGAGCGAGCGGCTCCGGCGTGAGCGGAGTCGCCATCCGCTCTTGCCAGCGGGTCGCCCAACCCTCGCGACGGCGCAGACCACGAATCACGCCGAACTGGGGACACTCATGCCAGGGGATGCCGTGACTGCGCGCCCAGGCCTTCACCCGGCGATCCCGGGCAAAGGTGAAGGCATTGCCTGTTTCTTGATGACTCCAGAGCGCCTCCACACCGAGCCGCAGGCGAGCCCGCTCCAACACCTCCACCGCATCGCCCACCCGCACCACCAGGGGCTGACCCAGCGCAGACAGGCGCTCCCGCAGTGCTTCCAGAGCCTCACGGCAGAACGCCCACTGGCGTGCGGACGCATCAGGCTGCAACCAGAACTGCGGCTCAACGATATAGAGAGGCAGCACTGGACCACGCTCGAGCGCCAGGGCCAGCGGCCGGTGATCCACGCTACGCAGATCACGCTTGAACCAGACCAGCTGCAGGGGCTGATCGGCCACCGCCATCACATGCCAAATAGAAGGCCGACCCTAGGCAGGGTCGGCATGGATCGGCATGGAATGGATCAGCGGACCATGCCGGAAGAGAGCTCAGGTGTGAGCCTTGAGCTTGAGGTCACGCAGTCGCTCATCCACCGACGCCAGCAATTCGATCGCGAACATCGGTGCTTCTTGCACGGCAAACAGGAACTTCTCTCTGTTCATCTCGATCAGGCGACAGGAGGTCTCCGCCACAGCGGTGCCGAGACGGCGGTGATCCGGCGTGACCAGGGCACCAGCACCGAACACATGACCAGCCTCGATGACCTCATACCCCTCAAGCCCCTTCTCGGTGAGCCAGTTCAGACGCACCGAACCCTCAAGAACCCCGAACATCGACGAGCCGCTATCACCGGCGGAAAAGATCACATCACTGGCGTTGAAGGTGCGGGACTCGCCTTTGGCGGCGAGGGCACGCATGGTGTCAAGAGCGTTCACGGAAAGGAATCGAGGTCAAGACCCGATGCTGCTCGCACCAGGTAAAGAAGCCGCTAACACGATCGCCATCAAGCGGTCGTAAGCGAAAGAGCAGCACCCAACCCCTGACGCACCTCATCGGGCGTGAGGCGGCCGTCATGGTCTTGATCCAAAGCATCGAACACGGCATCGCTGCCGAGCCATTCATCCCGCGTGATCGAGCCATCACCATTCATGTCGTTGAGCAGGAAGATCTCCTGCACGGCATGACGGAACGCTGAACCGCCCTCCAGTTCGGCGAGGCGATGAGCGAGCTGCTGTTCGAGGGTTTCGATCGCCTTGCTGAAACCCTTGATGCCCTCGCCCAGTTTGTCGCTCGCCATCCGGTCATCGCGCATCAGAGCATCGAAACGCTCCCGGTCGACATGAATCTGCGGCTCGCTGCTGGAGGGGTTGGCGCCATCCAGCTTGCGGGAGAGCACGGCGTCGCTCTGCCGCAGCTGATCCAGCAGCTTGGGGGAGATGGTGAGCAGATCACAACCAGCCAGCTCCACGATCTCGTCGGTGTTGCGGAAGCTGGCCCCCATTACCTCCGTCTTGTAGCCGTAGGTCTTGAAATAGTTGAAAATCCGCGTCACTGACAGCACGCCGGGATCCTCCGGACCCGGATAGGACTCGCGCCCCGTCTCCGCTTTATACCAATCAAGGATGCGGCCGACGAAGGGAGAGATCAGGGTGACGCCGGCTTCAGCGCAGGCCACCGCCTGACCGAAACCGAACAGCAACGTGAGGTTGCAGTGGATGCCTTCCTTCTCCAGAACCTCGGCGGCTTTGATGCCCTCCCAGGTGGACGCAATCTTGATCAGCACGCGGTCGTTGCTGATGCCGGCATCGTTGTAAAGCCGGATCAGTTTGCGCCCCTTGGCGATCGTGGCGTCGGTGTCGTAGCTGAGGCGCGCATCCACTTCCGTCGACACCCGGCCAGGAACGATCTTGAGGATCTGCTTTCCGAAGATCACACTGATCTCATCCAGCGCCTCGTGCACCACATCCTCCACGGGTGCATTGTCACCGATGAGCTTTCGGGAGGAGCGCAGAGCCTCATCGATCAGGCTCTGATACGCAGGAATCTGTGCAGCAGCGAGGATCAGCGACGGATTCGTGGTGGCATCCCGGGGAGTGAATCGACGGATCGCCTCAAGGTCACCGGTGTCGGCCACGACAACGGTCATGGCGGACAACTGCTCGAGGAGGGTGGCCATGGGGTGGAGAAAGGCTCAGTGCCCGTAACGTAGCGGCGGTTTTCGAACTGACAGCCTCCTGAATCACCCGGGTTTGGCGGTGGCGGGCACCTGGGGTGGAATCTGTTCCAGCACCAGCAGACCATCGATGATCTGTTTGGCAACGGGCACGGCCACCGTGGAGCCGTAGGCATTGCCGCCCTGCGGTTCGTCCACCACTACCACCACCACGAAGCGAGGATCGTTCACCGGCAAGGTGGCCACAAAACTGCAAATCCGGGCGCCGGGGATGTACACCCCATTGCGCGCTTTCTGCGCCGTGCCTGTCTTGCCACCGATGCGATAGCCCGGCGTCTTGGCCCCTTTGCCACTGCCCTGGTCGACCACCGACTCCATCCAGGCCATCACGGTGCGGGTGACCTCAGGCTTGAGCAACTGCTGACCTTTCGGCGGACTCGAGCCGGCCAGACCATCGCCGGAGCGGAGACCGCGGGTGATGTGGGGACTGACCAGGCGACCACCATTGGCCAGCATGGCGTGCAGCTGGGTGAGTTTCAGGGGAGTCAGGGCGAAGCCCTGACCGAAAGCGGCAGTGGCCGGTTCGATCGGCTGACTGGTGAACTGCTCTTTCGTCTTCAGCTGACCGGCCTGGGCCCCGGGCAGATCCGTATCGGGTCGCGCTTCCAGCCCCAGCCGCTCCAACCAGTCCCAGTAAAGGGAGGGTTTGAGGTTGCGCATCGCCTGCACCATCCCCACGTTGCTCGACACCTGGAGCACGGTGGGGAAATCGATCACGCCATTGGCCTGGCGATCGTGATTGAAGATTGGCCACCCGCCGATCTGCAACTGCCCCACATCATTCACCGTTCCTTTCGGTTGAATCACCCCCTCCTGCAGGGCGATGGCCAGGTTGATCGGCTTGAACGTGGAGCCTGGTTCATAAAGATCCTGCACCGACCACTCGCGAAAACGCCCCGGAGCGAACGACCAGTAGCGATTCGGGTCGTAGGTGGGGGTGGAGGCGAGCGCCAGCAGTTCGCCGTTGCGAACATCCATCACAATCGCCACACCTTTTTTGGCCTTCCACTGCTTCACCTGGGCGGTGAGAGCCTTGGCCGCCAGCTGCTGCAGGCGGGCATCGAGGGTGAGCTGGAGACGCAGATCATCACCGAAGAACACCCCGGGGCTGAGGTTGTCGGGAAGAGGCGTGCCATCGGCGCCCCGACGCAGGCTGCGCGACTGCTCATGGCGCATCAGGTCGTCATGCCGGCTCTGTTCCAGCCCCGCCTGAGGCACACGCTCCTGATTCAGGAAGCCCACCACATTGGCGAACAGATCTCCCTGGGGATACACCCGATAGGGATAGGCCTCGAGATCAAGACCACTGATGCCGAGACGCCGGATTTCGGCCGCCGTTTCCGGATCGATCGCCTCGGCCAGGCGAATGCCCGATGGGCGGTCTCCCATGCGCTTCACGAGCTCCGCCATCGGCACAGCCAGTAGCCCCGAGAGACGTCGAGCCACATCAAGCGGAGGGCGCACCAGCTGGGGGTCGTCGCCAGGAATATTGAAGTAACGGGGATGGGCCCAAAGCCGAAAGCGTTCCTCATCCAGCGCCACCAAGCGGCCGGAACGATCGACGATCGGTCGACGCGTCCCCAGGGGGTCGGTCGTCTGGGTCTGGAGGGAACGGGCCCGGGCCTCCAGGGCATCACTCTGCACCACCTGGAGCCAGGCCATCCTGCCGATCAGGCCCACCAGGCCCACGCAGAGGAGGGCATACACCAGACGCATCCGGCCAGCAGGAACGGGCTCGAGGCGCACGACCCGCTGGCGGAGCCGTTGCTGCGGACGGGCCCGGCGCTCCGTCAAAACAGGCATCAGCTCAATACCCCTGATGGATGGGTTCCTCCATCCAGGCACCGATCATGGCCAGATGGTCGACCTGGGGCTTCGAGGCCGGCTTCGGGCGTTCGAGATACACGAGATTCGACACCTTGGTGGGCACCAGGGTCTTGGGAAGACGCCCCTTCTCAAGCAGATGGCGCTCAAGCATGGCCGTGGACTCGGTCAGGCGGTGGGATAGGGAACGGGTGTCGTCCAACTGTTGAAACGCCAGGGTCCAGCGGTGCTGCCAATGCAGCGTCAACCCGGTGAGCACCAACACAGCCGCAAACACCCCCACCAGGCTGCCGTCAGCTGCACGATGCAGGCCTGCCAACAGGGGGGATCGCCGGGCCACTTTCTGGGCCGACAGCGACCCCTGAATCAACTCCAGGGCACCGTTCGTGTTGCTCCGCGCAGCAGGAGCAGATCGAGGCTGGGGAACGGCAGTCACGGCACAGACCGACCAATGGGCCAGTGAACCATTCCCAACGCGCTGCCGCAAGCCCGAAACGTCAGGTGCTCACAGGCCCGTTCCCCTTCAGGCCAACAGGATCAGATTGAGAAAGGTGGCGCCGTTCCAGAAGGCATGCATCACCACGCAGGGGAAGAGTCGACCGCTGCTCAGTCTGAGAAGCCCCAGCCCCAGCCCCAGCACAAGCAGCGGCGGCAACTCACCGATGCTGAGATGGGCCACCGCAAAGATGAGCGCACTCAGAAACACGCTCCAACCACGACCGATACTGCGCCCCAGCACCGGCAGCAGCACGCCGCGAAACACCATCTCCTCAAACAGGGGGGCCAGCAGCACCGCGGTGGTGGCCAGAAGGGCCAGGGCCCAGCCATCCCGACTGCGCAACACCAGCTCCAGCAGAGGGTTGCTCCCCCCCTGATCACCGAGCAAGCGCCCCATCAACCACCCGGTGAAGGCCACCGGAGGCATCACCATCAGCCAGGCCCTCCCTCCCTGCAACAGGCCCTGGCCCACCGGCTGCAACCGCCACTGCAGCCAGCCTCCCTCCGGCGCTTCGCGGCGGTCGAGACCGCCGAGCTGCTGCTTGATGATCAGCAGGGGTGGCAGAGCCAGAGCGGAGTAACCCACGAGAACGGCGGCAGCCTGGCTGAGGGGGCCGCGGAGATCGCGCGTGATCCAGCTCGTGAGCGGACTGACCACGAGGGGCAGCAACACTTCACCGAGCACCACGAACCCTCCGGCCACCAGCAGCACCATGTCGATGAGACTGAGGGGCAGCCCCTGAAGCCTGGGCCAGCGCGGTAGATCACCACGCCACAGCATCCAGAGATGGCGCAGGAGCAAACCGACACCCAACAGCAGCGCGAGCAGGGGAAGCAGCTCCGCCAACAACAGACGCCGGGCCGTGGAGCGGGCAACAGCGGGCTGCTCACACTCCTGTGCCGTGCCGCCCAAGGCCAGACAGCTCACCTGCCGGAGCAGCGGGTCTGCCGGAGCCACCTCCAGGAGCCGCCGCTCAGCCGCCGAGAGGCTGGTGCGGTCGGAATCCTCCGCCAGGGCCCGCTGAAGCGGATTCAATCCAGCACCACCCAGGGGAGCTGCCAACAGCCGACGTTGCTGCTCCGCATCGGTCTCGAGGGAGGCCAGCAGCAGACGCTGACGGTCATCGAGGCGATCCAGAGGAATCTCTTGCAGAGATTCCAGGAGGACCTGGGCAGGATCAGCCCCCACCAGAAGAGGGCGGACCGGTTCCGGCAGGGCTGGGCCCGCCAGGAGGGCCATCTCCTGCTGCTGCAGCGACAGGGCCGGGGCCACCGAAGGTCGACTGAGGCTGTCCATCAACCCCACAACCCAAACGGTCACCGCCAGCAGCAGGGACAGAACGGCCAGGAAGCCTTTGAAGGAAGCGATGCGTCCGATCGGAGGAGAGGTCAACGGACCGGCGGCAACTGGGCTCGATTCTCCCCGGCGACCGGGACATGTGGGTGACACCGTGGCGGCAGAACGGGCCCATACGATGACCGCGCCTACGTCTTGATGCGGTGACCTTGCGTCTTCTCCTGGTTCGCCATGGCCTGAGCAGTTTCAATGTGGAACGGCGCATTCAGGGCCGCAACGACCTCTCGGTGCTGACGAGCGAAGGGGAGGACCAGGCCCGTCGCACAGGCCAGGCTCTGATCGATCTCCCCCTCGACGCTGTCTACAGCTCGCCGCTTCAGAGGGCCGCGGCCACCACCGCCGCGATCCTGGGCGTGCGCAGCGACAGCCTGCAACCGGTGCTCGATGAAGGTCTGCTGGAAGTCGACCTGGAACCCTGGAGCGGTCTGACCGCCGATGAGCGCGCCCAACGCGATCCGGAGGCTTACCAGGCCTGGAGGCTCCGGCCGGAAGAGCTGGAGCTCACCCGGACGGATGGGAGCCGCTATCGACCGATCCCCGAGCTGATGGAGCAGGCGCGCCGCTTCCTTCAGACCCTGCTGCAACGCCATCCAGTGGGTGGCGACAGCACCGTTCTGGTGGTGGGACACAACGCGATCCTGCGCTGCCTGATCCTGGTGCTGCTGGGAGAACCGGAGCGTGGCTTCCGACGCCTGCAACTCGACAATGCCTCCCTGTCGGTCTTCAACCTCCAACCGAGCAGCGAGGGGCACAGCGTTCAGATCGAGTGCCTCAACAACAGCAGCCATCTCGGTCAGCCCTTGCCGGCCAAGGGCAAAGGCGCCCGCCTGGTGCTCGTCCGCCATGGCGAAACGAACTGGAACCGGGAGGGCCGCTTCCAGGGACAGATCGATATCCCCCTCAACGCCAACGGCCACGCCCAGGCAGAAGCGGCCCGCGCCTTCCTCGCACCCGTGCCTCTGCAACGGGCCTACAGCAGCTCCATGTCGCGCCCCCGTCAGACGGCGGAGGGCATTCTTCGCTCCCACCCCGGGGTCCCCCTCACCGTGACCGGCGGTTTGATGGAGATCGGCCACGGACTCTGGGAAGGCAAGTTGGAAGCGGAGATTCAGGCCCAGTGGGGCGACCTGCTGGCGGAATGGAAACGCACGCCGCACACAGTGCAGATGCCGGAAGGGGAAACCATCCAACAAGTGTGGGAACGGTCGGTGCACACCTGGACCACGATCGCCGCGAGCCTCGATCCAGAGGAAACAGCCCTGGTGGTGGCCCATGACGCCGTCAACAAAACGATCCTCTGCCACCTGCTCGGTCTGTCCCCCGCCGACATCTGGGCGGTGAAACAGGGGAACGGCGGCGTCACCGTGATCGACATGCCCGTCGATCCTGGCCAGCCTGCAGTGGTGACCTGTCTGAATCTCACCTCCCACCTGGGAGGCGTTCTCGACCGCACGGCCGCCGGAGCCCTCTGAGCCCATGCCGCACACCATGCTGCTGGATCCAGTCCGGATCCTGATCGGCAGCGACCAGGATCCGATTGAGCAGGGCGCCGCCCTGATCCGCGACGGTGCGCTGGTGGACTTCGGTGACGACGCCAGACAGTTGGCCCAGCGGGAGGGCATCGAAGCCCAGGCCATGCCCAAGGCGCTCCTGGCGCCTTTGCTGGTCGATCCCCACTCCGTTCTTGAGCAGCCCCTCATCGGCCAGGCGGAAACGCTGGAGAGCCTGTGCCGCGCTGCCGCTCGGGCGGGCTACGGCCAGGTGGCCCTGCTGCCTCGGGCCGAAACCTGGCGCGACAGGGTCGAGCAGCTCCAGGGGTTCCAACGCCCTGAGCTTGGGGTGCGGCTGCATCTCTGGGGCGGGTTCAGTTGTGGCGGACGCGGCGAGCAGTTTTCTGCCCATGGTGACCTGCTGGAGCATGGCGCCATCGGCCTCGCCGACGATGACCACTGCCCGCCGATTCCCCTGCTGCAGCGGGCCCTGGTGCTGGGAGACATGGGCGCGGCCCCGCTGCTGCTTGCGCCACGCGACCCCCAGATTCAGGGGGACGGCATGGTGCGCGAAGGGGTGGAGACCCTCCGGGCCGGTTGGCCTCCGGATCCGGTCGCCAGTGAAACCCTGCCCCTGGGCCAGCTGCTCGAACTGCAGCGCCAGCACCCGGAGCGCCGTCTCTGCCTGATGAACCTGTCCACGGCCGACGGCGTTAACCAGCTGAAGGCAGCAGTCGTGCCACCACAAGCCAGCGTCTGCTGGTGGCACCTCGTGGCCGACAGCGGCAGCCTGCAGCCCACGGAGACCGGCTGGTGTATCACCCCCTCGCTGGGGGGCCCGGAAGACCGGCAGGCCCTGATCGACGCATTGGAGCGGGGCACCCTGACGGCCGTGGCAGTGCACGCGGTGCCGCTCGACGAGGAAGACTGCCTGCTACCGCCGGGAGAACGCCGCCCAGGACTGGCGGGACACCAGCTGGTGCTGCCGGCCCTGTGGCAGGAGCTGGTCAACGTCCGTGGCTGGTCGGTACGTCAACTCTGGAACGCACTCTGCTTCGGCCCCTCCCGCCTGCTCGGTCAACCGGAGGAGCGACTGGAGGTCGGCAGCAACCGCTGGCTGTTGTTCGACCCCCAGCAGCGCTGGCGCCAGTCGCGTCAGTCAGCCGATGCGCCCCTGGCGGCCAATCAACCGTGGGAAGGGCGAGAGTTGGTGGGCCAGGTGACGGCCTGCGGTCTCACAACCCCAGAGATCCGCTGCGATTGAGGGGCCAGAAACGCCACACAGCGCGGCCGAGGATCTCTTGTTCAGGCAGAAAGGGGCCGCCGGGCCAGTACCGGCCATCCCAGCTGTTGCTTCGGTTATCGCCGAGCGCCAGCACATGGCCCTTGGGCACGGTGACGTTGAGCGTGCGGCAACGGCTCATCCCCTGCGCATCCAGAGGGCAGTAGTTGCTCACATAGGGCTCGGGCACGGCCTTGCCGTTCACACTCACCTCACCCCGAGGATTCACCACCACCTGATCGCCGGCCACCGCCACCACTCGCTTGATGTAAGCGTCACAGGCTGGATCGCCGAGACCGGGGATTAGACCCAGCAGGGGAAAGTTGGCCAGGGCGCATTGCAACGGCGAAGGTGACGTGGTGGATTTCAGTGCCGGATCGAAGGAATAGGGAGAATTGAAGACAACAATTTCACCTCGGCGGGGGGAACGCTGCCGGTAGGTGAGCTTCTCCACCAGCAGGCGATCGTGAATCTGCAGACCCGGCAGCATGGAGCCGGACGGAATGAAACGGGCTTCAGCGATCCAGTGCCTGATGCCCAGGTAGAGAGCGAGGGTGAACAGCACCGGCCCCCAGAAATCCCAGAACGGGTGGGAGCGCCGCGGGCTCGGATCCCTCTGCGCGTCGGACAACTCGCTACAACACGGATTGGAAACGGCAGGATAGGCGCGACCGGTGTCGGCTCCTAGGCTGCCCATCGCCAGGATCGCCCATGGTTCGACCCCGCTGGCAAGCGTTGAAACCCTCCTCAAGCGGACGCTTCTGGCTGCGCTGGGATCGATTGCTGGCGCTGATCGCCAGCGCCAACCTAGCCTGGGTCGTGTTCGATGTGACCTATGTGCCGTTGCGCACCTTCTGGCTGCAGCGCAACCTCTACCCGCTGCCGTCGGTGCCGCTGGCCGTACCGCTGCCCTGGATCCCCGACATCACCCCGGTTTATGACCGGGTGAAGGGCATCGAACCTCATCGCGACACCGCCGCCTACATCGCCCACTTCCGCCAACTCGAGCAGGTGGCCGACCGCCAGGGCATCAACAGCCTCGCCGCGCGGCAGCTGCGCCTGGAAATGGTGGTGCGCAACAGCCAGCTCATCGACGAGAACCCCTTCATCGGCTCTGGCCAGGCCGGCACTCTCGAAAAACTGAAAAATCGTCTACGCGCCCGCGCCGGCCTTGATTCGGCCAAACAAGCGGCCGCCCGTCTCCTGAGCGATGACCAACTCGCTCACGGCGGCTGGGAACAGGAGCGTGAATTCTGGAACCGCCAGATCCTGCCGCTGGCCGCCACCAATTACTGGCGTGGCATCGACGAAAACGGGCAGCCGATCGACCACGCCTGGCGCATCGACACCCCGTTTCAGGTGGTGTTCCTCCTCGACATCCTGATCCGAGCGATCCGACTCAAACGTCGCTTCCCGGCGATCGCCTGGCGGGATGCCCTGCTGCGGCGTTGGATCGACCTGCCGCTGCTGTTGCCGTTCTGGCGCCTGCTGCGAATTATCCCGGTCACCGAGCGGCTGTCCAGCAGCCGTCTGATTCAGCTGGAGCCGCTGCGAACGGTGGTGAGTCGCGGCGTGGTCGCCCTGCTGGCCCTGGAGCTGTTCGAAGTGCTCACCCTGCGGATCCTCGATGCTGTGCAAGGGGTGATCCGCTCGCCGCTGCTGCCCCAGAGAATCCGCGGACTCTGCAGTCACCAGTCGGTGGATGACAACGGCGAACGGGAGCTTGCCGAACTGATCAGGTTGTGGATTCCCCTGTTGCTCACCCAGGTGGGACCGGGCATGCGTCCCCAACTGGTGGCCCTGTTCAGCCACGCGCTGCAGCGCAGCATGAGCGATGCCATGGTGCCTGCTCCGCTGCGTGAACTGGCGGCGGTGCAACGGGCCGAAAACGGCATCAGTCGCCAGCTGGCAACCGGCATGGTCGACGCCTTTCTCGATCTATCGCGACAGACCGGTCAACGCCTGGGACGACGGGACGCCCAGATGGACGATCTGGCCCTGGAGGCGCTCGATCGGTTCTGGGAGGAGTTGGCACGCACTTTGGAGCAGGGTCCCGTGCTGGAGAGGAGTCAGGAGCTGGTGGCGGCCTTCCTCGAGGAACTCAAACGCAACAGCGTGCAGCAGCTGCGCGATCAGGGAGGCGTCGATCAGCTGATCACGGAACTCGATGGTCTCAGCTTCACTGAGGAATCGCCTCGCTCCACACCTCGGCGTTGAAACCGACAAGGAAACGGCCATCCGGGAGTTCGACAAACGGCCGTTTGATCAACTTGCCATCGGCGGCAAGGGCGTCGAGAACCTGGGCATCGGTCATGGCCTTGACGCTGGCCGCACCCAGAGCGCGATAACTCTGACCACTGGTGTTGAGGAGCGGTTGGCGGCGGCCAAACTGCGCCAGAGCACTGGCTAGGAGGTCCCGATCGGGCGGGCTCACGGTGATGTCGTGGAGAGTTACCTCAATTCCCCTCTCCTGAAGCCAGGCCAGGGCCTTTCGACAGGTGGAACAGCGGGAGTAACTCCAGATCGTGAGGCCCGTCACCGGCGATCAGCGGCCGATCAGGGATTTGAGAGCGCCCAGAAGAGAATTCGACCCTTTGCCGACACCGTCATCGGGACGGGTGCGAACGGTGACATCACCATTGACGCTGGTGCGGCAGCTGAGGCGGTAGTTGGCAGGGCGATCAGCCAGATACACCTCCTCAACATCGCTCCGCGGAGAAAGATTCTGAGCACCCTCCAGCACCTCCACCACGCAGGTGCCGCACTGACCGACGCCGCCACAGTTGTTGAGATTGTTGAGCCCCTTGTAGGGATTGATGCCGGCATCCAACGCTGCTTTGCGGAGATTGGCACCTTCAATGCAACCGACCTGCTGGCCTTCCTGCTCGAAACGGATGGTGGGCACGGGTCGTTCACATGCTGGGCGCGCACCAACTTACAAGCTTCCAGGCCCATCCCCGCGGGTCTGCAACGGAACTTGGCTCTTCATGCCTGAGCCGCCCGGATGCAGGACTCCAGCAGGGGCGCCACCGCATCAGCGTCTCGCCAGCCGCCGATCACCGTCACCCGGCCTTCGAGGTTTTTATAGACGCGAAAAAACTCCGCCACATCCTCGAGCTGGTTCGGTGCGATCTGGCGGATGCTGGTGATGCTCCGCTGGCGGGGGTCCGCCACGGGGACGCAGAGGATCTTGCCGTCGTAATGGCCGGTGTCATGCATATCGAGAACACCGATCGGCCTGGCGCAGATCAGGCAGCCCGCGAAGGTGGGCTCCTCCATGATCACCATCGCGTCGAGGGGAGAGCCGTCTTCGGCAAGGGTGTTGGGGATGAAGCCGTAGTCAAACGGATATTTCACCGACGAGTGCAAGACCCGATCCAGGGCCATCACACCGGCATCGGCGAAATACTCGTATTTATTCCGGCTGCCCGCCGGGATTTCCACCAGCAGGTTCACCAAGCCGGGTGATGGCGAAGGGGGAAGGGAGCGCAGATCCATCGCGTTCCTGAACCATGGTGGGGTGGTCACCTCGGACTGGCCGGTCACTCAACACGGCCAACGTCGGTACGCCGATCGTGGCAACCGCAATGGCGAATCCGGTGAGAATGAGTGCCGGGCCTGCGAGATCGAGGCTGTCTTGGGCCGAAAGGTCGGGTTGGGAACCGTGAGGAGGTTCGGGGTCCATGCAGGTGGAAGAGGGAACATCCCGAGCGCTTCGAACCCTCGAAGGGGTTTGTGTTGAGAGCGTCGAGAACCGCAACTCCTGCTATGGAGCAGAAGTGGGCTTCTTTACTATGACACCTCTTTCAGAGGGTTGCCGGCCAACCGGTCGCAACAACCAAGGTCAGGCAGCAGCGCGGTCCTGACGCTCGCGCCGGGAGGCGAGGTCGGAAGGGGGCTCCTGCAGACCCTCCAGATGGGAACGGATCAACCGCAACTCTTCGAGAATTGCCCCAAGACATTGCTGCGTGGCCGTCGAGGGTGAATTCAGCACCTCAACGGTGACTTCCTTGATCCGCAGCACATCCTTGGCAAATCGAGCCACCTCGTTGGGGTGAAACAGAAGCGGGTCTTTCTGATCGCTTCGGTATTCGGGATTGAGCTTGCGGGGATTGAAGGGAGGATTGAGGTTTCTCGGATCGGTGTTGGTGTAGCGATACACCGAAGCACGGGAACGATTGAGTGACTTTTGAACGTCTTCGATACCGACAAGGGCATCGGAACGCGCCATTACCGCATCCACATCAACGGAAGGGTCAACCGTGCCAGCGGCGGCGGAAAGGCTGGGGTCGACCGGCCGTGAGAACATGGAACAAGCCTTATGGCAACTGAAGTCTCACGGACGTTAGCAGTTGAGACTCAGTCGTCACTCCCTCTCTCCCGGATCGGGTCCACTTCGCGGATCGACCCTCTCTGAGGCGGTGGTAACTTCCCGCTTCTTGCTGAATCACGATCATGCGCGTCTCCCGCCTGATGCTGGTGACGTTGCGGGATGTTCCCGCAGACGCGGAGATCGCTTCCCATCAGCTGTTGCTTCGAGGTGGATTCATCCGACGGGTGGGGTCCGGCATCTATGCCTATTTACCGCTGATGTGGCGCGTGCTTCAGCGGATCAATGCGATTGTTCGCGAGGAAATGAACGCGGTGGGGGCCCTTGAGACTCTGCTGCCCCAGCTCCAACCGGCCGAACTCTGGCAACGCAGCGGTCGCTGGCAGGGCTACACCGCAGGAGAAGGGATCATGTTCCATCTCGACGACCGGCAAGGTCGCCAGCTCGGCCTGGGGCCGACCCATGAGGAGGTGATCACATCGTTGGCGGGTGAACTGCTGCGGTCCTACCGGCAACTCCCCGTGACGCTTTATCAGATCCAGAGCAAGTTCCGCGATGAGATCCGCCCCCGATTCGGGTTGATGCGCGGTCGTGAATTCATCATGAAAGATGCGTATTCCTTCCACGCCGACGCATCAGATCTGCAGGCCTGTTACGGGGCCATGGATGGGGCCTATCGCCGGATCTTCGATCGTTGCGGCCTGCAGACCGTGGCGGTGGAGGCCGATAGCGGCGCCATCGGTGGCGCCGCCTCCCAGGAGTTCATGGTCACGGCTGAAGCCGGTGAAGACTTGATCCTGATGAATGAATCCGGTAGCTACGCCGCCAACCTCGAGAAGGCTGTCTCGATCGCACCTGACGCCATTCCACTCCCCGAGGGCGACAGCCGGTCCCTCGACACGCCCGGAGAGCACACGATCGAGGCTCTCTGCAGTGCACAGCAACTCGAGCCCTCCCAGGTCGTGAAGGTTCTCGCGCTGATTGCCCGCATGGATTCCGGAAGCGAGCGCCCAGTGCTGGCCTGCCTCAGGGGCGACCAGGAGCTGAACGAGGTGAAGCTGATCAACGCCCTTACCGCTGCGCTTGGGGAGGGGGTGCTGGATCTGGCCGCCGTGACTGCCGAACAGCTGGAACGGCAGGGACTGCAGCCCTGGCCCTTCGGCGCCCTCGGCCCCGACCTGGAGGACAGCCGACTCGCGGGCGCGCGCACCTGGGTTCCCACGTTTCTGCGCTTCGCCGACCCCACCGCTCTGGCGCTCGAGCGATTCGTGTGCGGCGCGAACACCCCCGACCAGCACCGTTGGGGGTGGCGTTGGCCTGACTGCCAGGTCTTGCCTCAAGCGGTGGATCTACGCAATGCCCAGGCCGGTGACCGCTGCCAGAGCGATCCGGAGCAGACCCTGGTGGCGCGCCGCGGCATCGAGGTGGGCCACATTTTTCAGTTGGGCCGAAAATATTCGCAAGCAATGGACGCCAACTTCACCAACGCCGATGGGGGGCAGGAAGCGCTCTGGATGGGCTGTTACGGCATCGGTGTGTCCCGCCTCGCCCAGGCAGCCGTGGAACAACATCACGACGACGCCGGCATTTGCTGGCCGCTGGCGATCGCTCCATTCCAGGTGATTGTGGTGGTGGCCAACCTGCAGGACGCAACGCAACGCGGCCTCGGTGAGGATCTCTACGCCAAGTTGATGGCCCAAGGCGTGGATGCCCTGCTCGATGACCGTCAGGAGAGAGCTGGGGTGAAATTCAAGGATGCGGATCTGATCGGCATTCCCTGGCGGATCGTGGTTGGCCGCGCCGCCGCTGACGGACAGGTGGAACTGGTGGAACGGGCGACCCGCCAGGCCGATGTGCTGACGGTTGACGCCGCACTCGAACGGGTGCTCGCTGCGGTTGCCGCCGCCTGAACCGCCCCATCCAGGCCTCTTCACCGGCGCCTTTACAGTCCTCAGAACTGATCCGTCGCCATGCTCACCGCCCTGCTTCGCCTGACGAACAAGTTGCTCAAGGCGACCACGACGGCAGCACTGGCCGCCATCCTCGGCGTTTCCCTGCTGCTCACGGCCTGTTCAGGGGCCTCCGCTTCCGGCTTGAGCGGTGACTACGTCGAAGACACCGTGGCTGTGGGCCACAGACTGCAGGCCACCATCGCCCTTCCGCAGGATGATGCCGAACGGCCGGAAGCGGAGGCGGAAGCCCGCACGCTGATCAACGACTACATGTCGCGGTACCGGCCGCGCCCCCAGGTGAACGGACTCGCATCCTTCACCACCATGCAGACGGCCCTGAACTCCCTCGCCGGCCACTACAACACCTACGCCAATCGCCCCCTGCCTGAGGGCCTGAAAGAGCGGGTCGACAAAGAGCTCACCAAGGCGGAGCGGGCGGCTGTGCGCGGCAGCTGAGCACGGCGACCCACTGCTTTTCTTTTGACCGAAGGGTGGTGGATCTGTAAAGCTGTCGGATTGTGCAGATTGGCGGCTTCGGGCCGCAGTGTCTTTGGCCAACGTTGTCGTCATCGGTGCGCAGTGGGGTGACGAAGGAAAAGGGAAGATCACCGACCTTCTGAGTCGTTCCGCCGATGTGGTCGTCCGCTACCAGGGGGGCGTCAACGCTGGCCACACCATCGTGGTTGACGGACAGGTGCTCAAATTGCACCTCATCCCTTCCGGCATTCTTTATCCCGACACCATCTGTCTCATCGGTTCTGGAACGGTGGTGGACCCCAAGGTGATGCTTGGGGAGCTCGACATGCTGATCGAGAACGGCATCGACATCTCCGGCCTGCAGCTGGCGTCGACGGCCCACGTGACCATGCCCTACCACCGCCTGCTGGATCAGGCGATGGAGATGCAACGCGGTGATCGACGCATCGGCACCACCGGGCGAGGGATCGGCCCGACCTACGCCGACAAGTCGCAGCGCAGCGGCATTCGCGTGATTGATCTGCTGGATGAACAACGGCTGCGGGATCGCCTCGAAGGCCCCCTGAAGGAAAAGAACCAGCTCCTGGAAACCATCTACGGCTTGGAACCCGTCGATGGGGAGGCGGTGATCGGCGAATATCTGGATTACGGACGTCGCCTCGCCCCCCATGTGGTCGATTGCACCCGGGCAATTCACACGGCGGCACGGAATCGCAAGAACATTCTCTTCGAAGGAGCGCAGGGAACCCTGCTCGACCTCGACCATGGCACCTATCCCTACGTCACCTCCTCCAACCCGGTGTCCGGAGGTGCCTGCATCGGCGCCGGCGTCGGTCCGACCCTGATCGACCGGGTGATCGGTGTGGCCAAGGCCTACACCACCCGTGTTGGCGAAGGGCCTTTCCCCACCGAACTAAGCGGCAGCCTCAACGATCAGCTCACCGAACGCGGCGGTGAATTCGGCACCACCACCGGCCGCCGCCGTCGCTGTGGCTGGTTTGACGGGGTGATCGGTCGGTATGCCGTTGAGGTGAATGGGCTCGACTGTCTGGCGGTGACCAAGCTGGACGTGCTCGATGAGCTGGATGCCATCCAGGTGTGTGTGGCGTACGAGCTCGACGGGCAGACGATCGAATATTTCCCAAGCTGCGCCGAGGAATTTTCCCGTTGCAAGCCGATCTTCAAAACCCTGCCGGGCTGGCAGTGCTCCACCGCCGATTGCCGCCGACTGGAGGATCTGCCTGAAAAAGCGATGGCCTACCTGCGTTTCCTCGCCGATCTGATGGAAGTGCCCATCGCCATCGTCTCGCTGGGCGCCAGCCGAGATCAGACGATCGTGGTGGAAGATCCGATTCACGGACCGAAACGGGCCCTGCTCAGCGCCTGACCAACAGCCGCAGCGCCCGAAGGGCGATACTGCCGCTGTTCTGCGCCTGATGGCCCCATGACGACACCCCGATTCAGCAACCACGACTGCTCCCTGGATGTGGTGGGAATCGGAAACGCGATCGTGGACGTGCTCGTGCAGACCGATGACAGCTTCCTCGAGACGCACGGTCTGAATAAAGGCGCCATGGCTCTGGTGGATGAGAACCAGGCCCATGCGCTCTATGAAGCCAGCGGCAGCGGTCTGGAGACTTCAGGTGGATCGGCGGCCAATACTCTCGCGGGCCTGGCGCAACTGGGCAGTCGCGCCGGCTTCATCGGCAGGGTCCGCAACGACCAGCTGGGCGAGATCTTCAGCCACGACATCCGTGCCGTCGGCACACGCTTTGACACCCCTGCAGCGATCGATGGCCCCAGCACGGCCCGCTGCCTGATCCTGGTCACCCCCGATGCCCAACGCACGATGTGCACCTACCTCGGTGCCTCGGTGCAGCTCGAACCGGAAGACCTGGACCTTTCGATGGTGCGAGACACCAAAGTGCTCTATCTGGAGGGCTATCTCTGGGACAGCCCCGCCGCCAAACGGGCCTTCATCTCCGCTGCTGAAACCTGCCGGCAGAGTGGTGGCCAGGTGGCTCTGTCACTCTCCGATGGCTTCTGCGTGGACCGGCACCGCGACAGCTTCCTGGAGCTGGTGAACGGTCATGTGGATGTGTTGTTCGCCAACGAGAGTGAGATCACGTCGCTGTACGGCACAGACGATTTCGATCACGCCATCGCCCAGGTGAAGGGGTGTTGCCACGTGGCGGCCCTCACCCGCAGCGAAAAGGGTTCGGTGGTGCTCAGCGGTGATCAACGCTGGGACGTTCCCGCCTACAAGCTGGGGGATCTGATCGACACCACCGGCGCCGGTGACCTCTATGCCGGCGGCTTCCTGCATGGCTACACCCAGGGGCTCGATCTGGAGACCTGCGGCCGGATCGGCTCCCTCTGTGCCGGGCAGGTGGTCACCCAGCTCGGCCCCCGCTCCCAGGTGTCACTCCAGACGTTGGTGCGGGAGCACCTGGGGAGCTAACGCCTCCTGCAGCCAGCCGCCATAGGCGGCTGATGCTGATGCAGTCCAGTGCAGGCACTCGGGTGTGTCGTAACTGTGCAGCGTGTCGAGGGCCTGCCGCAGCGCGGCGAGGCCCTCGGCTGAAGTTTTGATCAGGAGCTGCACCTCCTCAGCCCGTTCAACACCACCGTTCCAGCGATAGCAGGAGCGGATCGGCATCAGGCTCACGCAGGCGGCCAAGCGGCGCTCCACCAGGGCTGAGGCCAGGGCTTCCGCCCGTTCACGATCCGCTTCGGTGGTAAGCACAAGCGTGATCGGCGCGGCCTCGGATCGGGAGTCCATCAGCGAGAAAGGAGGGTCAGGCCAGAGCAGCCAGAAGCGCCTCCACGCTATGCACAACGGAAACTCCGGCGGGCGGGGCTGGCCGCCGCAGCAACCAGAGCCGCAGGCCCAGCGCCTCGGCGACCCGATGCCAGCAGCGTTCGCTCACTCCACCAGACTGGCGGCAGAGCACATCCGTGATCTGCCAGCGGCGGCAAAGAGCCAGCTCCAGAGCCCCGCTTGACCCCGCCGGTGCGAGCGAGTGAAGGGGCCGGAGCAGGGCGAGCTGCTCGGGCGGAATCCCGGCAGCACGGGCCTGACGCAGACCGGCGGGAGTGGGCAGCACGCGGGCGAACAGCTGGGGTGGCGGTGCCGGCAAGGCCGCCACGACAGCCGAGAGATGGCGCGCTCCCAGGGCCAGCAGCAAGCGCTCCGCGCGCAGAAACTGAACGTTGTCGATCATGTGCAGCTGCGCGGCCGCTGCTGGAGCGATCGGTTCCAGCCTCCGCTCGAAACGCACCAGGCACCCTTTGGAGGCGCCGCAGGCCTCCACCAACTGACGGCTGATCAACGTGGCGAAAGGATGGGTGGCATCCACAACCCGATCGATCCTCTGGGTCGCCAGGCGGTGCCGTATCGCCGCCACGTCAGCCAGCGGGCCCACCCAGACATGGCTGAGCGACAGCTGGCGGTAGGCCGCTGCGGCGGCAGGCGTCACAACGCTGACGCTGACCCGCCAGCCCTGCTGGAGCAGGGCGCTCGCAAGGCCTGGCCCCTCACCGGTGCCGGCCAGAAGCCACAGATGCCCCTGGCGATTGTGCGGGCCGTGCATCAGGATGGCGGCTCCATCAAGGCGTCAGACGGCGATGAACCACTGCGTGCTCGAAGTGGAGGTGCTGGAGGCCCCCACCCTTCGCTACACCCAGGACAACCAGACGCCGATTGCGGAGATGGAGGTGCGCTTCGATGCCCTGCGCGCCGACGATCCCGCCGGTCAGATCAAAGTGGTGGGCTGGGGGAATCTGGCCCAGGATCTGCAGAACCGGGTTCAGCCAGGGCAGCGCCTTGTGATCGAGGGACGCCTGCGCATGAACACGGTGCCGCGGCCGGACGGCATGAAAGAAAAACGTGCCGAATTCACGCTCTCCCGCCTGCATCCGGTGGGAACCGCAGCCGCCGGCGCTCCGTCCGCCAGCCCTTCCGCAACGGGCGGCAGGCCAGCCCAGCCCAGCCGTCAGGTCTCTGCCAACCGCCCCCCTGCGCCTGCTGCGCCTATTCAGGACAACGCCTCCACCTGGAACAGCGCACCGCTGGTGCCGGAGACCGACGACATCCCCTTTTGACGGGCGATCCATCCGCAGCTCAGGTGGTCGGGTCGAGTCGCTCCGAGGCCTTGGCGAGCAACTGACCTAGTTCCCGCTCCAGGGCCGCGAGATCGAGACGCAGATCCGACCAGCGACCGCGGTCAATTTGTTCGAGCAGCCAGGCCCGGTCCTGATCGAGCTGGGTGATCAGCTCGGTCAGCTCCGGGGGCTCCGCTGAAGCCGTGCCGGGCATGTCTGACGCAGGACGGTCCATGGGCGGAGGCATCGTGATCCCCATTCTCCCCATGGCGCCCCGCCATCGCGATCGACACCCATGCGTTCGACACCATCACGAGGCACCAGGGGGATGCAGCAAAGTGCAGCTATGAACAACCTGCTTTCACCAGGCAATTTGATCACCGTGGCCGGTGGCGTGCTCACCGTGGTGGGCGCCGTCGCTTACGGCAGCGGCAATGCCAACCTCAGTTTGCCGACGATCTTCTACGGGATCCCGATCCTGCTGGGAGGCCTGGCCTTGAAATCCTCGGAACTGCCTCCTGCCAAGCGGGTGACGCCGGCCAGTCAGCTGAAGAACGAACGCGCCGCCGGCGCCCCCGAACTGGCCAAGCTGCTCAGCGATGTGACCCGCTGGCGCTACGGCCAGAAAGCGCATCTCGAATCATCCCTGGAAGCCCTGAAGCTCTGGGATGAGGACGAACCGCCCCAGCTGCTCGAGATTGAAGAACTGCATGGTTCATCGGGATACGGGCTCAGATTGCGCTTCGAGCGTGGCAAGGTTCCCCTGGAGCAGTGGCAGGAGAAGCAGGAACGGCTCGGTCGCTTCTTCGCCAAGGGGTTGCAGGCCCAGATCACAGCGTTGGGATCCTCCCGGCTGGACCTCACCCTGCTGCCCGCCACAGGCGAGCATGGTCAGCAGTGACCGCGAGCGATGGCCAGCGACGACGCCCTGAGGGTTTCGGTTCTCAGTGAAGCCCTTCCCTACATCCAGCGCTTCGCAGGGCGCCGGATCGTGGTCAAATACGGCGGTGCCGCCATGGCCCATGCCTCGCTGCAGGAGGCCGTGTTTCGCGATCTGGCCTTGCTCACGAGCGTGGGGGTTCGCCCGGTGGTGGTGCACGGAGGCGGCCCGGAGATCAACCACTGGCTGAAAAAGCTTGAGATTCCCGCCGAATTCCGCGACGGGCTGCGGGTCACCGACCCTTCCACAATGGACGTGGTGGAAATGGTGTTGGTCGGACGGGTCAACAAGCAGATCGTGAATGGGCTCAATCGACTGGGTGCTCGTGCCGTGGGCCTCAGCGGCAGCGATGGGGGCCTGGTGCAGGCCCGCCCCTGGGGGGACGGCAGCCACGGGCTGGTGGGGGATGTGGCCCGGGTGGACCCCGACGTGCTCGAACCTCTCCTGGAGAAGGGCTATGTGCCGGTGATCTCCAGTGTGGCGGCCACCAGCGATGGCCGTGCTCACAACATCAATGCCGACACTGTGGCCGGCGAACTCGCCGCGGCCCTCGAAGCGGAAAAGCTGATCCTTCTCACCGACACGCCCGGCATCCTGCGAGATCGGCAGGATCCTGAGTCGCTGATCCGCCAACTGCGCCTGTCGGAAGCGCGGCAGCTGATCGCCGAAGGGGTGGTGGCCGGTGGCATGACCCCGAAAACCGAGTGCTGCATCCGCGCTCTGGCCCAGGGGGTGGCCGCGGCCCACATCATCGATGGCCGCGTCCCCCATGCCCTGTTACTGGAGGTGTTCACCGATGCGGGAATCGGCACCATGGTGCTGGGTCGCGGTTGATCGATGAGCACGCCCACGGCAGCGGCGGAGGCCGCCCTCGAACGGGGGGATTACGGCCAGTGCCTGCAGCTGTTGGAGCCACTCGCAGCGGAGCACCCGATCACCGATCCCCTGGGCGCCCATCTGCGCATGCTGATGGTCACCGCCTGGATGGGCCAGGGCCAGGAGGAGAAAGCCCTGAGCACCTGCCGGCTGCTCACCCGCTGCAAAGACAGCGAGATGCGCAACCGCGCCCGCCAACTGCTCACGGTGCTGGAGGCGCCCAGCCTGCAGAGACCGGCCCGCTGGTCGATGCAACTGCCGACACTGGCGATCGATCCGCAGCTGGGGGCACCGCCTAAGTCAGCACGCCGCCGTCGTCGTCAGGTCCCGGCCGCTCCACCGCCGCCGCCCACAGGGCCAACCCAGGCAGCAGCTCCGGGCTTTGCTGTGGTGGTGCTGGCCGTGCTGCTTGGGCTCACCCTGCTGTTGGGGGGCTGCGGACGCCTGACCACAGACATCCACCTCCCCGGACCCGACCGGATTCAACTGGGCTGGAGCACCGCCAGTGACAGCGACCAGCTGCTTCCCTGGCAGGAACGGCTGGCGTCCAGTCTCGACGCCACAGGGGATGACTGGACCCTGCACAGCAGCGGACACGGGCACCAGCAGTTTGCAAGCCGCACCCTGCGGGGGCAGGAGGCTGGAGCGCTCTGGCAGCGCAGCGTGGCGGTCGCCGCAGCAGCGGCCGGACTGCGCCTCCCCCCACCGCAACTCAACCTGCAGGAACGCAACTGGTTCCTGGGGGTACAACAACGGCTGGAGCTCAGCGTTGATCTGAGCCCGCTTCAGGACTTACCCCTGCCTGCCCTGGATGTGCGCATCGAACCGGCGCCCTCACCCCGGGCCCAGCACGGTGCACCGAACCCAGCGGAGCGCCAGGGCAACACCCTGATCTGGCCCCTGGAAGCGGGCCGGATCAACCAGCTGTCGATGCACCTCTGGCGCTGGAATCCTCTGGGAATCGGCAGTTTGGCCGTGGTGGTGCTGCTGCTGATCAGCCTGCTGTTGCAGCGGCTGAGACTGACCATGGGATTCGGTTATCCGGAACTCCCCTCGTGATTCAGAGGGCGAGCGGGTCAGGATCGACCGCCAGAGCCACATCCGCGGGCAAGGTCTCCCAGAGAGCCATGCCGGCTGGCAGGGGCAGGTCACTCCCCTGCGGGCCGTGGAGCAGCAGCTGCCAGCGACTGCGTCCCGCCACGCGTGCCACCGGAGCCGGCGCAGGGCCGAGCAGCTGCCAATCAGCGGCGGCGCAGAGCGGGCGCAACCGTTCCGCCAGAACGCTGGCGGCGGTAGCGGTGCCCGAAGCCGAGGGCCCCGACAAGCGCAGCAGGCAAGCCCGACTGAAAGGCACCAGGCCCGCCTGCTGCCGCACGGTCCTCTCCTCTTCAAGAAAGCGCTCATAGCGTCCATCCACCAGATGGCGGATGACGGGATGGTCGGGGGAGTAGGTCTGCACCAGCACCTGACCGGGTTTTTCGCCGCGGCCAGCCCGGCCGGCCAGTTGCAGCAGCAGTTGCAGGGCCTGCTCTCCGGCTCGCAGATCGGGGCGATGCAGCAAACCATCCGCAGCGAGCACCGCAGCAAGGGTGACCCGGGGCAGGTCCATCCCCTTCGCCAGCATCTGGGTTCCCACCAACACATCCGCCTCACCGGCGGCGAACTGCTCCAGCAGACGGCGATGGCCGTCGCGCCCACCGGTGGTGTCGCGATCGAAGCGCAGCAGACGCAGCCCCTCCAGCTCCTGGGACAGCTGCTCCAGAACCCGCTGGGTGCCAGCCCCGAAAGGCTTGAAGGCGAGGGACCCGCAATGGCGACAGGACGCCTCCACCTCGGCGCGATGATCACACCAGTGACAACGGAGCCACTGCCGCCCGGGCTGGCTGCCATGCACCGTGAGGGCCACATCGCAGTGCGGACACTGCACCACCTCGCCACAGCTACGGCAACTGAGAAAGCTGCTGTAGCCCCGTCGCGGCACCAGAACCACGGCCTGCTCCCCCCGCTCCGGCAGCACCGCCAGACGATCCATCAGTGCACGACTGATCAAGCGGCGATGGCCGTCCTGCAGTTCTGCCCGCATGTCGATCACATGCACCGGTGGCAGGGGTTGGCTGGAGATGCGCCGGCTGAGGCGCGCCAGGGCCAGTGGACCGGCGGGCGATAGCTGCATCCAGGTTTCCAGGGAGGGGGTGGCGCTGCCGAGAAGCAGCTTTCCCCCCAGATGTCGCACGCGTTCCAGGGCCACATCCCTCGCGTGGTAGCAGGGCATGGGCGACTCCTGCTTGTAGGAACTGTCGTGCTCCTCATCCAGCACGATCAACCCGAGCGGTTCCAGGGGAAGAAACACCGCGGAGCGGGTTCCCACCACCACAAGCGGCGTCTCCGCCTCGAGGCTGCGGCGCCAGGTGAGCACCCGCTCCCGCTCCCTGCAACCGCTGTGATATTCGAGCACCTGGCTGCCGAAGCGACGCCGACAGCGATCCACCAGCTGGGGAATCAGGCCGATTTCTGGAGTGAGCAGGAGCACGTGGCGGCCGGCGGCCAATTCACGGGCCGCCAGCTGCAGATACACCTCGGTCTTGCCGGAACCGGTCACCCCCCACAGCAGCATCCCCCCGCCTGAGGGCTGCTGGGCAAAGGCTTCGAGAACCTGCTGCTGTTCGTCGGTGAGGGTTCGGCCCCCAGCATCCGACGCCACGGGAGTGATCTCAAGCGCAGGAGCCTGACGCCGCTCGCGCCGCGCCAGGCCACGGCGCACCAGGGCCTGAATCAGATGGGGGCCGAATCCATCGGCCTGCAGCTGCCGCTGCCAGGTGCCGCCGCACTGCATCAGGGCCGCATGAAGCGCCGCCTGGCGTGGGGGCAACGCCGTCTCACCCTGAGCACGCGTGTCGGCATCAACGGGCTGAAGCAAGGGCTCCACCCACCAGAGCTCACGGGCGGCGCTGGGCCCTGCCGCGCGCTGCCCAAGCCAGCCAGGCGGCAGGGCCGCCTTGAGCATGCGAAACGAACTGGTGTGACACCGCACCGCCATGGCATCCAGCCATTGGCGCCAGCGGGGCTCCACAGCAGCGCGCTGCAGCAACGCCTCCACCGGTTGCAACGCCGGAGGCGGCGGATCCCCAGGCGACAACAGCAATGAATCAGAGGGGCGGCAGGCGATCACCAGTCCCTGCAGAGGCCGACCCCGCAGGGACACCCGCACGAGATCACCGAGACCAACACCCAGCCCCCGGGAGTCGCTGTAGGTGAAGCTGCGGCCGTCGCGTCCCGCTTCCAACCAGACATCAACCTCAGTCATGGTCGGTGTTTGGAGCACTCACCGGCTGAATGGGGTTGCGGACGCTACAAGTATTTCTTAAGATAAAGATGTTGGACAGCCATGAGCTGTTGTCGGAACCGCGCAGAGTTCCGTCCAGAGGGAAGACACGAAGCTCGAGCCACAGGAGTTCTCTCCAGCATGGCCGACCGGTCTGAGAAAGCCCCTGACAGCCCTGCACCGGTCCCCGGCCCACTCCCCCCTTGTTGATTCAGACACGTTTGGCTGCCATCAGGTCCTGATGACGGCCTGATCGCTCTCCCGTCGATGGGTCATGCACGCATGCCCGTTCGGTGATGTCTTGTCTTGATGCCCGCCCAACCCCTCCTTTTGCCATGAGCCCTGCTGCGACGAAATCCGCTGCGGCCAAACCCGCCATCGTGATGATGGCCGATGCCAACGGAAAGCCCAAAACGGTCAAGGCAGCGGAGAAAAAGCCCGCAGCAACGAAGGGGAAGGCCGCTGCCAAGTCGACGGCCAAATCCAGCCGCAGTCGCTCAACAGGCCTCAAGCCTGGTGACAATCTGAATGCTGCCGCCGATGCCCTGCTCGCCGCGGCCGAGCAGGAATCCACCAGCAAGGCCTCCGGCAAAACAACAAGCGCGAAGACCGCCTCAACCAAAACGGCCAGCACCAAGGCCACCGCTACCAAAGCAACCAAAAGCAAAGCTGCTGAAGCCAAAACGGCCAGCACCAAAGAGGTTGCGGCCAACGCGGCCACAGCCAAGCCTGAAACGACGGCAGCAGCCGAAAAGGATGCCAAAGCCAAAGCCTTGGCCAGCATCAAAATCGGTCCGAAAGGGGTCTACACCGAAGATTCGATCCGGGTCTATCTCCAGGAGATCGGCCGCATCCGCCTGCTTCGTCCAGACGAAGAGATCGAACTGGCCCGCAAAATCGCCGATCTGCTTCTCCTCGAAGAACTGGCCGCTCAGTTCGAGAGTGACAACGGCCGCGAACCCGATACGAAGGAATGGGCTGCCCTGGTGGAGATGCCGGTGATCAAGTTCCGCCGTCGTCTGATGCTTGGCCGACGAGCCAAGGAAAAAATGGTGCAGTCCAACCTGCGCCTGGTGGTGTCGATTGCCAAGAAATACATGAATCGGGGCCTGAGCTTCCAGGATCTGATCCAGGAAGGCAGCCTGGGCCTGATTCGCGCCGCCGAGAAGTTCGATCACGAAAAGGGCTACAAGTTCTCGACATACGCCACCTGGTGGATCCGTCAGGCGATCACCCGCGCCATCGCCGACCAGTCCCGCACCATCCGTCTGCCGGTGCACCTTTACGAGACCATCTCACGGATCAAGAAAACCACCAAGGTGCTCAGCCAGGAATTCGGTCGCAAGCCCACCGAGGAGGAGATCGCCGAATCGATGGAGATGACCATCGAAAAGCTGCGCTTCATCGCCAAGAGCGCCCAGCTGCCGATCTCCCTTGAAACGCCGATCGGCAAAGAAGAGGATTCCCGGCTGGGCGACTTCATCGAAGCCGACATCGAGAATCCCGAGCAGGATGTGGCCAAGAACCTCCTGCGTGAAGACCTCGAAGGCGTGCTGGCGACCCTGAGTCCGCGCGAACGCGACGTGCTGCGTCTGCGCTACGGCCTTGATGACGGCCGCATGAAAACACTCGAGGAGATCGGCCAGATCTTCGATGTGACGAGGGAGCGCATCCGTCAGATCGAGGCAAAGGCGCTACGCAAACTGCGTCACCCCAACCGCAACGGCGTGCTCAAGGAATACATCAAGTGATCACCGGCTGGTGATCGGCTCGGTCTGGAGGGATCAGCCCCCCTCCAGACTTTCGGTGAATTCCTCGAAAGCCCGCTTCAGGCGTTCCACGGGGGTCTCCTCCGGCGGACATTCCTGATTGGTTCGGATCGTGTAGGCATGCAGAAGCCTGGGCTCCGGATTGAGCACGGAAGCCACTGCGGCTTTGAAAAGCACCAGATTCTCCTGGGTGGAGAGTCCGGCCAGAAAAGGCGACAGGATCCAACCGCTACCGGGCTGGGCGGAATCGGAAGGATGTTTTTCCTTCACAAGCAGAGGACGCAGGAGCTGGTAAGCCCGTTCACCGTCTCGATCACTGGTCTGCCGCAGACGGGCGATCAACAGCTGACCGCTTGTGAGCAGCACCAGCCGAATTGTGCCTTCGGCCAATAAAGGCAGAAAGGGCTTCTCGGCATGGGCCGGAACTCCGCTGGCAGAATTCGCTGGCACGCCTCCACCCGAATTGGCGTCATGGCGAACGCCATTGACCACGGGTCCGGGCATGACGAGATCTCAACTGTCTCGAATCGTAAAGCGAGCCGCCGCTCCGAGGTGATGGTCATTCGACTGCGTAATCTGGGCGGCTGCAATCCCCAGGCCATGGCCCTCGAGCATCTGCGCATCGCCTCCCGCCGCAGCCAGCTGGCCATGGTGCAGACCAACTGGGTGAAGGCTGAGCTGGAACAGGCCCATCCAGGTCTGCCCATTTCGGTGGAAGCGATGGCCACCCAGGGCGACAAGATTCTGGATGTGGCCCTGGCCAAAATCGGTGATAAGGGCCTGTTCACCAAGGAACTGGAGGCCCAGATGCTGGTGGGGCGGGCCGAGATCGCCGTCCACTCCCTCAAGGATCTGCCCACCAACCTTCCCGAAGGCCTGATGCTGGGCTGCATCACCGAACGGGAAGATCCGGCGGACGCCCTCGTGGTGAATGCCAAGAATGCCGAGCACAAGCTGGAGACCCTGCCGGAAGGCGCCGTGGTGGGCACCAGCTCCCTGCGCCGGCTGGCCCAGCTGCGCCACCACTACCCGCACCTTGAGTTCAAGGATGTGCGTGGCAACGTGATCACACGCCTGGAAAAACTCGATGCCGGCGACTACGACTGCCTGATCCTGGCTGCAGCCGGACTCACCCGTCTGGGATTCGCTGATCGGATTCACCAGATCATCCCCAGTCATATTTCCCTGCATGCCGTCGGTCAGGGCGCTCTCGGGATTGAGTGCGTGGAAGGGCAGCCCGAAGTACTGGAGTTGATCAAGGTGCTCGAGCATGGTCCCACCGCCAGCCGCTGCCTCGCCGAGCGGGCGTTTCTCCGGGAGCTGGAGGGCGGCTGTCAGGTGCCGATTGGCGTCAACACCCGCATCGAAGCCAACGAACTGGTGCTCACCGGCATGGTGGCCAGCCTCGATGGCAAGCGCCTGATCCGGGATGAACGCCGCGGCACAGTCGACAAAGCCGAGGCAATCGGACAACTGTTAGCCGCTGACTTGAAAAGTCAGGGGGCAGGCGACATTCTTCAGGAAATTTTTGCGGCGGTCCGTCCAGAAGCCTGAAACCATGTCTCTCTTGCACACCGCCGTCGGCATCTTCACCATCTCCAACCCGATCGGCAACCTGCCGATCTACCTGTCCTTCACCGACGGGAACAAGCGCAAGGATCGGGCGATCGCCCGTAGCAGCGCCTTCACGTTTTTGATTGCCCTGTTGCTGGCCACCTGGCTGGGCGACGCCCTGCTTGGTTTCTTTGGCATCGGCCGACCGGCCTTCCAGGTGGCCGGCGGCTTGATCGTGGTGCTGATCGGTCTGTCGATGCTGCGCTCAGAGCCCTCCAAGGTGCATCACGATCCCGATTCGGTGGAGCGAGATCAGGATTCAGCCGTGAAGGGCATTGTTCCCCTCGGGATCCCTCTGCTGGCTGGCCCTGGCACCCTCACTGTGGTGATCGCCGATCCGGCCGCCGCCAGCATGGGCGGCAAGCTCGGCCTCAGCCTGGTGGTGCTTCTTCTCACCGTGGTGGTGTATGTGATCTTCGATGCCGGTGAGATGCTGTCTTCCAAGATCAGCGCATCCGCGTTGCAAGTGCTCACCAAAATCATGGGCCTGCTACTCACGGCCATCGCTGTGCAGATGCTCTTCAGTGGTCTGAGCGCCGGCTTCCCTGTGCTGATGCAGCACATGGCCACCTCCTGATCAATGGGCACAGGCTGATCTTGGGCTCAGCGGGTGATCACCACCGGCGTGCCCACCTCCACCAGGTCGTAGAGCTTTTGCACATGCGCGTTCAGCATGCGCACACAGCCATTCGAGACGGCCGCACGAATCTTCACCCAATGGGGCCAGGGAGTGCCATGAATGCCGAACTGGTTCTGCCCCTGTTGCAGGAAACCGATCCAGCGATGACCCAGGGGAGCCTTGGGTCCTGTGACCGGATGCACCTTGCCTGACTTCGTGCTCTGATACTGCGGGTTCTTTCGCATGTTCTCCACCTGAAAGACTCCGGCGGGGGTAGGCGTTTTGGGATCGCCGATGGCCACCGGCCAGGGCCCGAAGCGCTGACCATCGCGCAGCACGCTGATGCGACGCTGACGCAGATCGAGATGGATCTGCGTGGTGGGAGCGGCTGGGAGCACCGCCAGAGGACCGGGCACCGAAGCGGGGCGAGCCCGTGATTCCATCGGCATGGCCACTGGGATGGCCAGGGCAACGGAAAGACCAGCGAGGGCCGGCCAGGAAAGAGGCACAGAGCGCGTGGACATGAGATCGTCAAGACCCTTTGGTCTCAAACTAAACATCGCCCAGCAAAAAAGCAGCCCTGTCGTCGCAGGGCATGAAAAAGGCGGGGTTGCCCCCGCCCGGATCGACCTCAGACCGGGTTCAGGACTCAGTCGACCAGCTTGGGTTCGATCTCAGCTATGTAGCGAGCTTCGCAGCTCTTGATGATCTCCACAGCCTTCTCGGTGCCGAAGAAGCCGTTGACACTGCAGGTACCGGGCTTCTTGAGGTCCTTGTAGTGCTCCCAGTAGTAGGTGGTTTCCTTCTTCCAGTGCTCACCGAGATCTTCAAAGCTCTTGATGTGATCCATGCGCTTGTCGTCAGCCAACACGGCGATCACCTTGTCGTCCACCTCACCGCCGTCATCGAAGGTCATGATGCCGATGATGCGAGCCTCCACCACGGAGCCCGGGATGAGGGGCTCGGTCACGTTGACAATTTCGATATCGAGCGGATCGCCGTCCTCATCCCAGGTGCGGGGAATGCAGCCGTAGGCAAAGGGGTAAGCCAGAGAGGAGTAGCCAACACGGTCCAGCTTCAGGTGACCGGTCTCGGTGATCAGCTCATATTTGTTGATCGTGTTGGAGTTCAGCTCCACGATCGTGTTCAGCCGCAGCTCCGCCTCATCGGCGAAGGCCGGCAGCACATGCAGCAGGTTGGGCATGCTGCGGCTCGGGGCCTGGTCAAGGTTGGCCATGGACAGGGTGGTTCGGCGCGGCGCATCCTACGAGCCACAGATCGCTGCATACAGCCGATCGACATCGGGCTGCAGAGATCAGTTCACCACCTGCAGCCGCCGAACCCCAGCCTTGTTGATCCAAGCGGCCACAGCGTCGGTGTCGGCTTTGTTGGGCAGACAGATGCAGCCGCTGCCCGGCAAGCAGGTGTGAATCCCGAGGGCGCTGCGGGTTGTGGAGAAGCGAGGGCTGAGATCAATCCACCAGGAACCATCCCAACGCTCCGGCCGGCCGACGTTGTAGCTGCCCACCGGTAGCGGCGCGCCGTTGCCAGGCGACCAGCGCCGATCCGATGCCTGGGCCCTGCGGGTGCCGCTCACCGCTGGCCAACTGGCCAATGTCTTGCCGCCTCGCCGCAACTGCAACACCCAGCGCCGGTCACCGGACGGGAGTGTGCCCTTGGCCTTCTGAAACACCAGCGTGGCTGGCGAAGCCTCAACTGCAAGCAGAAGCGGTGGTGGGGGTGGTGGCAACCAAGCCATGCGGACATCAACCCGTAGGACGCATCTCGCGAATCACTGCATCGATGCAGTGGGGACGATTGCGAATGTAGGCGTTGAACTCAATGGCAAGCAAACGCGCCTCGAAAGCATCACTTGCATAGAAGCAGGCTTCCAATTTCTGACCGTCGAAGTGTTTATAGCGAACCGTGTAAGGATTGAGCAAGGAAAGCGACCGCATGACAGGAACCTAACAGCAACTTTATTTTTACTCAATCTTGACAGCGAGCACCAACATCTTCTCTTGAGATTTCACTAACCAAACCTTAGAGAAGATAGCTCCCCCCAAGCTGGCACTATCAGCTCAGCGGCACTTTCTGGACCGCCTGAGCCTGGATCGCATCCACGGTGTGATGGAGCTGGGCGATGTCATGGAGACCGTTGACGTCGAACCAAGGTGCCGTGGCCCAGTCGAACCCTTCGCCAAAGGTGTTGTCAGGCGCCACCACATACCAATGGCAGTCGACATCCGGCACATCCACAGCGCAGTGCGACCAGTCGTTGCTCCACTGGGGCACCTGCACCCAGAGCACCGCGGCCATCAGCACGCCAAACAGACTGCGGAGCATGGGTCCAATTATGAGACAGGCGGAGCCTAACGGGTCTTCTGGCTGATCCAAGCAGGAGCTCAGGCCAAGGGTTCACAGCTGTAGGTCTCAACCCCACCACGCCGCTGGCGGAACTCAGGGTGATCAGGGTCCTGGGCCCTCCACCACCAGCGACCATCGGTGTAACTGGGGGAACCAGCGTTGTTGGTGCGGGGTAGCTGCAGGGTGACGCCGCGCCAATGAATCAGAACGCCATCACCAGGCAAGGTGCCGGCAGCCGTGTTGGGGATCGAGTCGGCCAGAGCCCCCATCGCCTCCCGGCCCAGATCAATCGTTTCAACACTGAGCCGATCGCCCTCGCAGATCCAGTCGGCCGACACCGGGCTCGGAATCGCCAGCATCAGCTGCAGGGTGAGTGCAAGCGTCACCACGACGCAACAGCAGCGATTGAGCAGGGAGGAATCCACAGCGGGCTCAAGGGCGCGACAGAGTGACAGTGTGGCCTTTCCAGCAATGCTCCCCTTCAGTCCGTTCTGCCCGATCAGTGCAGCGAAGATCGCCGGCCTGAAGGCCACGGTGATGCTGCTGCTCGTGCTTCTGATCAAGTCGAAACTGCTGCGCGTGAAGATGTCACTGCTCGGCTCCCTGCTCGGCCTGTTCATGCTCACCGGATTTCTGTTGAGCACGGGCCTCCTCACCCTGATCGCCGGTGGCGCCGTGGCCTACGCCGCAACAAAAGGCAAGTGATGGACGATTCCTCGAACCAGACCACGGCATCTCCCAGCCGCGAGCAGATCCTGGCTGCCTCGGCAGGCTGGGTAGCCGTTTTGCTCAATGTGATTCCCGGCCTTGGCGCCGGCTACCTGTATCAGCGCCGCTGGAAGGCGTATTGGATCACCTCGGTGCTGGCCACAGCCTGGTTTGCGGCAGGTGCGGCCCTCGGCCAGAACGCTGACCCTGCCGCTGAAGCTCAGAATCAGCTGGTAGGTCTGATCGGCCTGGTGCTGCTGGCAGCAATCACGGCTGCTGAAGCGGGGCTGTCCGTGAAGCGGGTGCGTCGCAACCAGGGGTGAACAACCAGCAGGCCGCTGCCGCTGTGCTTCGGTTCTGGTTTGAAGACTGCCGGCCCCATCAGTGGTTCCAACAAAGCGATGCCTTTGATGGGGAGGTTCGCAGCCGCTTTGGGCCCCTGACCATGGAGGCCCTTGCTGGCCAACTGACGGCATGGGGAGAGGAACCGGACAGCGGGCTTGCCTTGGTGCTGCTGTTGGATCAGTTCAGTCGACAGCTGTATCGGGATCAGCCAGAGGCCTTCAGTGGCGATGCAGCGGCCCTGGCCCTGAGCCGTCAGGCGTTGGCCTGCGGCTGGTTGTCCGACGAAACATCCCGCCCGCGACGACAGTTCTGGTTGATGCCCTTTCTGCACAGCGAAACCCTCGCTGACCTGGAGGAGGGGATTCTGTTGCTCGAGCGCTTCAGCGATCCTGCAACTGCTGCCGTGGCACGAAGAAACAGGGAGCTTCTCCTGCGTTTCGGCCGGTACCCCCATCGCAATGCTGCCCTGGGGCGACTCTCCACTGCAGAGGAGGAGAGCTATCTGCTGACGCGTCACTTACCCCAGTGCGACTGCTGCGGCAGAGCAGGCCCCCTTCACTACCGCGTGCGCAGCGATGCACGGCCTGAGTGGAGACTCGCCTGCCCTGAATGCTGGGAACCAATCAGCCGACAGCCCGGCTACCGCTACGGCGGCACCCGCAAGGCCAACCGCCGTCAACGCAAACGTTGAGGACAAGCGTTGAACACAGGCATCAGAATTCAACCAAAGGTTGAACCGTTCCAGCCCCAGCAGCTGGCCTGGACATCCTCAAAGCCGATGTAGATGCGATTGGCGGGAATACCCGTGCGGGCCTGGATGAGCTCACAAAACGCGGCGGTCATCGCCGGCGGCCTCAGGGCTCCGATCGACTTGACCTCCACATAGGCACAGGGCTCAGCGCTACCGGCGAAGGTCATGGGCACGCCGGTCTCCAGCAGGGTCATCACATAAGCCTCCGGCTTGCCGGTCTGCTCGGCCAACGCCGAAGACAGCTCCTGCAGCAGCGCCGAACCATCCTGGACGGCAGGCAACGACGTGCGCACGTTGATCAGGGGCACAGCGGGCGGAGCAGCGATGCGGAAATGCTGCCACGTCAAGGCATGACTGTCTTGAACCAGCTAGTCCTCCCGCCGGAAGATGCGCTCCAGCTCAGCGCGGAACTCTCGGCTGCTCAGCGGCTCCCCCGCACGGCGGCGGCGGTTGCGCTTCAACAGCGAGGCGATCCACCACACCTGGAGGGCCGCGAAACAAGCACCGAACACCACCAGACTGATGGTGGGCGTATCGAGAGCGGTGAGCATCGGTGGGTTGTTTCTAGGGTGGCCTGCAGGCCTGAATCATCGCGATGAACGCTCCATTCGTGCGCCAGCAGGACAAGGATGAATGGCGTGACTTCATCCTGCGCGAACTGGTGAGCTTTCTCTCGGCTCGCAAGGAGGAGATCTACAGCAACTACGCCGAACGCAGCCAGGGACAATTACCCCTTGAGACGATCGAAGCCGCCGGGCTGATGGATTTCGAGCTGGCGGTCACCTTCCTGCAGGACAAACGCTCCGGCCTGGGCCGCGGTTTCCTGGGGATGAACCTGATCCCCTGAGGTCGGGTCGTCGATCACGCCATCGACACCGGCCGAATCCTCCATCTGAGACTGGAGCTGTTCTGCATCAGGCAACCGATGGTTTTCCAACCCAGTGATCCTCGCTTCTGGAAGGCGATCGTTGGCGTGATCTCCCTGGTGGTGGGTTGCGGCCTGGCTTGGCTGGTGCTGCAGATGTGAGGGGCTTCAGAAAGCAGCCTGCTCAGCCGGTTGTCCTCGGTGATGCGGGAACGCTGAAAAACAGCTGCACTGTCGCCATCGCGACGACCGGACTGGTTCAGGGCACCAAGCATGAACAGACAATGCCCTCGCCCCCATGACCACCGAACAGGCGATCGAACTGATCGAAGGCGCGTTGGATTACAGCCGTCAACGCACCAAATTGCTGGGTAGCTGGGAACGTCAGGGTGATGCTGAGGCGATCCAGCAGGAGTTCGACGAATGGCTGAATCCTCGCGGTGATGCCCTGCCATTGATGCCCTGCCCCCTGCCTGACGGGAAGTGAACGGTTGTCGGCTGGGAAGGGTTCAGCTGATCTCCACCCCTTTACCCCGGTAAAAGGCGAAGCGTTCGCGGATCGATTCGGCGTCGGGCTTGGGAGTGTCATACGCCCAGACGGCATTGCTGATCGATTGATCTCCCACCACCACATCCCAGTAGCGGGCCGTTCCCTTCCAGCCGCACACGGTGGTGTGAGTCGACTCGCGAAAGAATTCCGGGCGCATGGAGGGTCGGGGGAAATAGGGATTACCATCCACCATCACGATGTCGTCGCTTTCAGCAAGCACCTGGCCGTTGAAGATCGCCTTCATCGCAATGCGTACCACCGGAATCAACGGCAGCGTAGGAGGAAGCAGCCCCATGCCATGACCATTCACACCCTTCATCTGGCGGCGTTTTCCGCCGAACCGCTCTACGGCCCCGAGGAAGCACGCACGATCGCCGACCTGGCCGAGACATTGATCGCCGAAGGGCAGGCCAGCTTCACGCTGGAACGGGAGGGAACCGTGGTGGCCCATGCCTGCTACACACCGCTCAGGCTGGTTGAAGCGCCCCAGCTCAAGGCCTATGTGATGGCGCCCCTGGCGGTGCTTCCCGCCTGGCAAAAGCAGGGTCTGGCCACTGAGTTGATGCACCAGGCGGAAGAGGCGCTGGATGCTGATGCGATCTTCGTGCTGGGCAATCCCCTGCACTACGCCCGCCGCTTCTCCACCCCGCATCAGGTGTCGCCTCCCCAACCCACCGACCACGCGGCCTGCTGGTTCGCCCGGGCGCTCAAGCCCGGGGTTCTCGATGACCTCAAGAGCGCATCACAGATCGACGGCGCTCTCAACAATCCGGAGTTGTGGTGATCCCGAATGATTTGGATCTGTGCCATGGTGGAGGAGTGAAGCGGGTGTTCCCACGCAAGGGGGCCCGCCAGCCAAGTGAGCCTGAATATCCACTCCATTCAGCGCGATCCGAATACATCGACCAAGCAAAAACCATGAAAAAACACTCCGCGCCCAAGCGCGATCTGCTCAGTTCGACTGAGCGGACAAGGGCTGTCAGCAGCGCGACTCCTCCCCGGAGCAAGGGCAAGGCCGGTCACTCCACAACACCCCAGTGGATCAGCTGGGAGGATCTGCTCGGGCATCGCTGAGATCTACGAGGGCCAAGCCGCCTTTTGCAGAACGGCCGCAGCATGGGCCTGGGCCTCCGCCGCATCGGGAGCGATCCAAAACGCCAGGTGGGAGCCCGCCGGGATCCAGTGCAGCTCGGCAGCTTCGATCTGGCCATGGGCCCACCGGGCATCCTCGGGAAGCACATCCCGATCGGCTTCACCATGCAGGATCAGGGTGGGGCAGCGGATGGCGGTGAGATCGAGCTGGCTGATCGCCGCCAGCTGCTTTAGATCATTGCGAAGGCCCTCGTGACGTTGCTGAAACCGATCCGACATCGTGCGCATCATCGCCTGCACGAAGGCCAGCTTGTCTGACGAGTGCATCACCTCGCTGACCCGCTCCTGCAAAGCTTCCGGACTGAGGCTGCTTTCCGTCTTCAACAGATTGCTCACCACGGCGCCGGGGAAGTGACGCCCCAACCAATCCATCAAACCAATACCCGGTCGGCTGAGAAAGATCGCTTCTTCCCAGGCACTCAGCTGCTCACCCTTGAGATAAGCCTGCGTCACCCCATCAATCACCACGAGGGATTGCACCCGATCGGGGTATCGACTGGCGAGCAGATAGGCCGGCGGGCCACCAGCAGACGCTCCCACCACGCCAACGGAAGGCAGCTCCAGGGCGTCGAGCAGCGCCGCAAGCAAATCCGCCTGCTCCTCCAGGTGGACGCCGCTGCTGAGGGGAGTGCCCAGATACCCCGGCCGCGACGGCGCAATCACACGAAACCCTGCCTCCAGCAAGGGAAGAGCCATCAACAGCCCCTGGTCGCAACCACCAGGCCCACCATGCACCGAGAGCACGGTGGGCCCCTCACCCAGACAGGCGATCTCCACCGCACCCAAAGCGGTTTTAATCAGCCGGGAAGGCTGGGACAGACAGACCTCAACGCTGAACACGCGGCGGCTGGGCAACTTGAATAACGCTAAAGCGATACCGTCGTCAGCGCATCCCCCTTTTGGGGCATGCCATCTTCACTCTTGAACGTTTTCCTGTGGAGAGCAATGCGCGATTCCACCGATTGCCTTTGTGTTGCGGAGCACCAAGAGTGTGTGCATCGAGATCGGAGGAGCCCATGACGGCCGACACTCCACCGGAGCAAAACTGAGAAGCAGCCTGACTTTCCGGCCCCTGCTCCAACAGTTTCCACCCATCCGTGAGGCTGGTCCTTCGGCAGGCAACGACTGTGCGCCACGTCGATCGACACTCCACTGCACTGCTCACGCGGTTGGTCAACACACCCGTTGCTCAACCGATCAGGTGCCCCGGAGCTGCATCAGCCCCACCTCTGGACTCAAGGCCCCAGGCGCCAACAGCCAGTCGCTTCGCAACGAACGCGAACAAGGCCGTCCCTTCCACCGGAGGGGGCGGCCTTTGCCTTGAAGAAGGCACCGTTTCCCCTGCGAACGGGGTGATGATGCAGGCATGATCAGTTCCCTGCTCAACATTCTCTGGGTCGTGCTCGGGGGGTTTGTGATGGCCCTGGGCTGGTGGCTGGCAGGCCTGATCTGCGCGATCACGATCATCGGGCTGCCCTGGGCGCGCTCCTGCTTTGTGATCGGCAGGTTCTCGCTCTGGCCGTTCGGGCAGGAAGCCGTGAACCGCAAAGATCTGAGCGGCCGAGGCGATCTGGGCACCGGGCCGCTGGGGCTGCTCGGCAACGTGCTCTGGTTCCTGGTGGCGGGGTGGTGGCTGGCGATCGGCCATCTCACCTCGGCGCTGGCCTGCTTCGTGACGATCATCGGCATTCCCTTCGGGATCCAGCACATCAAGCTGGCGCTGATCGCTCTTGCGCCGGTGGGCATGACCGTGGTGCCGGTGCGCTCGACTGATTGAGATCCACTGGCACAACATCGGCCCATGCAACGCGACATCCCCAATCAGGAGACCACGCAGAAATGGTTCCGCAGCCACCTGCTCAACCGCGAGGTAGAACTGCAGGAGCTCTACGAGCTGCCGCTGGGGGAGCTGGATCTGTTGATGGCCGAAACCGCGGAGATCCGCTCCGATCCGGAAAACCGGGCCCGCAACCATGGCCGCTGGTGCACAGCGGGCTACATGCTCGAGCTGGCGCGGATCATTGATGCAAGGCGCCTCAGCGGGGCACCCACCACCACCCCTGGCTGATCAGCATCACCCCATGGACTGAGACGCATGCTCAACGACGGCTCAGCCAGCTCCACACAAACCACACGATCACGGCCAGCAGCACCCAGGGCAGCAGCCCCCGCAGCAGGATGGCCGCGATGAGCAACACGAGCAGGCTCACGGCGGTGCGCTTCACCAGAGCCTTGCTCTGGTCGGTCATGTAGTGCCAGCGGGGAAGGAGCGCCATCGATCTGGAACCTCAGGGTTGCCACCAGGGCCATTGAAACCCTGGCCACTCGATCCGCGTGTTCACCTAATTTGCCCCCTCCCGTGAAGTTGCGGAGGCAAGGGAAGTGTCTCAGTGACATCGTGCTTGAGGATCGGGGTTGAGTTAGTGATCCTGGTCTGCCTGGGCGGAGTGCTGACGTCTTGGCCCTTCGGGACTCCGCCGGTAGACAGCTGGAGGTGTTGCCTTGAATTCCCTATCCCACCAGGGCCAGCCAGGCGCCAGCGGCAGCGGCAAGCAAGCCACAGATCAGTGCCTGCAGCACGGTGGCGGAGGGATCCGGCTTCTCCCAGCGATCAATCGTGCGGCAGGCGATCGCATAACACTCGCCATTGCGATCGAGCTTGGCGAGGTAGCGCTCAATGAAGCGCTCATCCAACTCCAGGCGGTGGAGCTTGGCGCGGATCTGGTTGCGCTCGAACTGGGTCATGGGCGCTCTTCTAACCAAAGGCCACCAAGGGACGTGAGGGCCATCCCCCATTCGGGGGATGCAAAAGCGAAAACACAAACCAAGACTGGCTTCAGGCTGATTGCTTCGATGCCTAACCGCCTGAGGCGTGGTGGCCCAGCTCCTTCAGCTGGAGGTATTGGCATGAGCAGCGACGCCGCCCCGATGGCTCAGAACACGCAAAAGCGCACATCCACAGCATCACCGTTGAGCACCCTGTAGCGGTACAGGCCGGCACGGGGCGTTCTGATCCGCCGATAGCCCGCGGGTTCGGCCATGGCATCAGCCTCTTCGCCGGGGTAGATCACCATCACCTGCAAAGGAACCGCATCGGGCCGTGGATCAAGGCGTGGATCGATCCGCCACTCCTGCGCGCCACCCAGTTGCAGCGTCAGCTCAACCGGCGCTGCTCCCGCGTAAGTGCCGCAACTGGATCCCCTTGCGAATTGAATCGGCACCACCGGAATCGGCGCCGCCGAAGCCGCTGGACTCAACAACGGCAGCAGCATCCATGCGAGCCCAGAAAGAAACGAACAACGCATGCGTGATCAAGTAGCTCAACGGATGATGATGCAAAGCCAAAGCATCACGCACAACATGATCCGCATTGCAATGGTGATGGGTTGGACACTCCTCGTCGGCGGGGTCAACGCCATCACGGCGAGCAGTGCCGGGAAGGCCATGACCGCCGAGCCCTGGGTGAACTGCCTTTACAACAACAAAAGCATCGCCTGCCGGCGCACCTTCCTCTGCACCGATGCCCCCTGCAACCGTTTCAAGCTGGAGTGGAAAGACGGTATCCACGACACCTACACACGGGTGAGGGACGGTGCTGCACGCAATGTGGGCTTCTACAAAGACCAACGGGGAGGAGAATGGATGCTTCGGGGGTATGCCGACAGCTTCGGACTTATCAATCAAACCAACGGGAATACCATCATCTTCGGCATGACGCTGGCGGAATGCCGCAACAGTTCCGGCCTGAGCGATCTCTGCGGACCGAAACAGAATGAGGCCAGGGCTGAGCCCCAGCAGGTCTTGGCAATCCTGCTCAGACAGCTTGATGCCAAGCCCATGGGCCTCTACGACGGGGTGCGCTTGCTGCGGATCAACCGGCAGGGTGGCGGTAGTGTCACCGTGACCGTGAGCTGCGAGCGCGAGCAGTGGCGGGTGCAGAACAGCGACAACCCACAAGGTCGCCCCAGCTTTTACGACGCCCCCTTCCTCTCAGCGAAAGGAATCAGCCGCACCTGGGTGTGCACAGAGCCGGCCAGGGTCCTGGAGTGAGGGATCGAAGAGCGCAGGATCACTGATCGAGGCGGATGGACGCCGAGTCGGGCAATGGATGAAAAAACTTCGTCCAATACAAGACAAAACAAAGTGTGCCATCCGCTCGCCTCTCAATCACCCAATCTTCCCCAACCACAGCCTTAATCACACCCGAGCCAGAAGCAGGGCTTTCGCGATAGCGCGCCTGCCAATACACCGTGCCCGATGCATGGATACGGCAGGGATCATCGCACAGGGTAGTGGGAGCGAAATCACCCAACTGATGCGACTCGTCGATCCATTGCTGATGCAGTAAACGGTGCTCCTCGAGAGAGAAAGCTTGTCCATCAGGCGCATGAATCCGCGCATCAGGATGAAAGAAGAGCCTGGCGATACTGCTGGCGCATTCATCGGATGCAACTCCACAAAACCAATCCTTTGCGAGAGCAGACACTTCGCCAAGCGTGATGCAATTCGACACTCAGACAGCCTTGTAATCCAAACCACATTGTCAGAGAGCGGAGCCAGCCGGGCGGACAGGATGGCTTCCGCTTCGTGCATCAGCGCAACAGCAACTGCATGGGCTGATCCCGGCTCACCAGGGCAGCGGCCCGCGTCCTGCCGCAGTGTTGCAACCCACCTGGGAGCCGAGCAGTGCTCCGAGAGGAATCGCCCAGGAGCGGCCGTCATCCCGTGACATGGCGTAGGCCGCAGCACCACCACCGAGGCCTCCGATCAGGCGACCGAGATTGCAGCGCTGCACCTGTTGCTCCGGCGTGAGTGCTGGAGTGCCGTAGGCCTGATAGCCATTGTTCACTGGTGCTCCATAGCCGTTGCTTTGGACTGCTTGGCTCCTCCACCAGGGGCGCGCCTCGGCCATCGGGGGGAACAGGGCGCTGATGGTTGCGGAAACGCCAAGGCAGCAGACAGCCACTGGCCGCAGCCAACGGTGCTGAAACGCGAAAAAGGTCATGACGCTTGAGTGTGTGTGAGGAGGTCCAACAGACGCCATGCCTGTTGACCTACCACCAGCCAACTCCGAGCCGATAGCGGAAGGATGACTGAACCTGGAGAAGAATCTGACCGGATCTATCCAGCGCCGATCTGCCGACGGCTGAGATCCATGAAATGGCCGGGTCCATACAGCGCCAGAGCAATCACAGCAAACGCGATGGAAGCCATCAGGCTGCAAAGTCCCACCGAGAGTCCTAGAGGTAAGCCGTGCTGCTGAATCCTGCGTGCCGACAGTCCGCTGAAGGCGAAAGCCACCACACCCACCAGGGCCCAAGCGACTCCAGACAGAGACAACCCTCCACTCTCGAACATCGCTGAGCCACCGGCTGCAGCAGCCACCAGCAAACCAACCATGATCAGCCCCACGCTGAGAGGGAACGTTCGCGGCAGGCGTTCCCCCAACGACCAGAAGGCCAGAAGTGCACTCGCCGGCACCGTGAGTGAGAACACCAGGGTCGGCTGGTGCTCAAGGCTTCAGCTGATCCAGAAGGGTCTGGGTCAGCTCCAACTCGCAGCGTGTGGTGAAAATGCCATAGCCCGTGCCCTGGAACGCCATCGACTTGGCATAGGCGCAAATCTTGCGGCGTTCAGCCCGGAAGGCAGAGGCCTGTGCTTTTGGATCGGCACTGGTTTTGTAGAACCCGGTCAGGTTGTCGCGCCAGAGTGTCTGAAACACCTCACTGGGCACCTCTTTGGCCTCCTTGGCCACCCGAGCGAGGGCCTTCTCCAGGCTTTGGTCCATCGTTTTCAGTGCGGCGATCACACAACCGGTTTCAGCCACGGTGCTTTGAGATGAGCTGCACACCTCCGCCGCTGGAGCCGGCAGCGGCAACAGGGGCACGACGGCAGCGGCGAGCATCAGAGAAAGTGAGGCGCGCAAGATCGAACCCTGTCTTCAAGCTGTCCACCATCTTGGCTGAGGTCTGCCAGATAGCAGCTGCGGCACCTAGGACTGGGCCATCTCCCCCTGAACTGGGCCCGATGCTCCGCAGCGTTTGTCTCACATCAGCTCTGATCGCCGGTTCCCTGGTGGTTCCAGCCAAGGCCGAGATCGTGAAATCATTCTGCGTTCTCTCCCGGCACGACCACACCATCCCGGTGGAGGAGTTTGACTGCGAGTTCCGGCAATCCCAAGGGACGGTGCAGGTCACCTCCACACGCTGGTCGTTTCTGTTCCCGGCAGCAGAGCAGGGCAAGACCTTCCAGCGCGACAACTCAATCGAGCGGATCCAGTTGACCAGGGAAGGGGACTACACCCTCAGCATCTATCAGGGCGGCAAGCCGGCTCCGAAAACAGCCCCCAAGGTCTCCAAGGCCTACCCCCTCCTGTGCTGGCTCAACACAGTCGCCTCCACCTGTAAAACCACACCAACGGCGAAGGGCGGCTTCCGCCTTGAGTTTTCCCATGCCGACAAACCCACTTACACCCTCACCCCGGTGGGGCCTGCCACAACTGATCGGCAGGAGATGGTCGACAGCACCGGCACCCGCTGGGCGATGAGCGGTCATCGCTCCTTCCAACTGATGGAGATCGGTGGCTACGGCAACAAGATCGAAGTGAGCGCCCCCTGAGGCGCCTGCATCAAACTCCAAGCAAGCATCTCCTTCCGGCCTGATGGACAAGCCTCAACAACCCTGGCGCCTCTGGGCCTTTGTGATCGGGTTCAACGTGGTGGCGTTTCTCGGCTACGCCTGGGCCCGATCCCATGGCATGTGAAGCAAAGCCTCCGAAAGCTGCCATAACGAAGCCGCCAGCTCGTGATCGGCACCTGCCTCACTCGTGGCCGTGGCCTCAAAGCGATGCAGGCCCGGGCGCACCAGCCGGTTGCTCCAGTAGCTGAAGCCAGGGCTCGAAAAGGCGGCATCCGAAGCCAGATCAGCCAGCAACCGACCGGCCGTTGGCACCGATTCGGTGAGACGCAGCAGATCCCGTGCCACCAGCGCAAACAACGCCATCCCCAGAGGATTGTTCTGGCGATTGTGGCGGAAGAAACCTCCGCTGCTGCGGGGAATCACCAACCCAGGGCTCCAGCTGATCACCGGCATGGAGCCCTCCAGTTGCCGATCGAGCTCGCGCCCCAGCAGCACATTGCAGAGCTTGCTGTCTTTGTAGGCCTTGTCGCCATCGAAGCGATCACTGCCATCGAGCATCACGAAGCCGGCACCCGCCCGAAGCCCCGCCAGATCCCCCAGGTCAGCCGGTTGACCCACACGCCCGCCGCCGCTGGCGGGGTTGTGCACCTCCGAAGCGGTGATCACGATCCGAGGCTGCGTGCCCGCTTGCAACAGCGGCAGCAACCGGGTGGCGATCAACTGGTGGGCCAGCTGGTTCACTGCGAAGGTGATCTCAATCCCCTGGGGCGTGAACACGGGCGCAGTGGCGCCGGCACGTTGCTGGCCGGCATTCAGCACCAGACCATCCAGGGATTGATGTTCATCCAGCAGCTGTTGACAGGCCCTGTCCACACTGGCCAGATCCGCCAGATCGACGGCAATGCAGGCGAGCTGACTGGGCGCCGCTCCGGCAGCAAGCAGCTGCTGCTCCGTCTCTTCTGCACGCTCCGGCGTGCGACAGAACAGAGTGAGCTGATGGCCGCTGCGGGCGAGACGCCGAGCCGCTTCCAGACCGATGCCCGAACTGGCGCCCGTGATCAAGAGTCGTTTCATGGCAACCACGGCCAGCGCAGACCCAGAGCTTCCGCCGGGTTCATCACCAGAGCATTCAAGGCGCGACCGATCAGCACCTGCGGTTCATCGGCGCGGATCGGGATCACCCGGTGCTGGTGGGTGCCGGAAGAATCACTTCCCTTGACCACCCTGCGCCGGATCAGGGAATTGGCGGCCTCCAGGCCACAGACATAAGCCCGCTCCTGACACAGACCCTTGGCGCCATGCTCGCGGCTGCCCATCCGCACCCAGTCGCCGGCACACACGATCGATGGCACCGCCGTTTCCAGCGGCGGCCGCTGACTGAAGCTCCCCGGTGCAAACAGCGACACCGACGCCGGATAGCGCCTCACCTCGGCCTCCAGCACCGTGGCGGTGTGAAAGGCGGGATTAGCCACAGGCAACAACTCCCGCATCAACAACGCCACGATCTCCTGATCGCTGAGGGTTGCGATCGCTGAGGCGTTGTAAAAGTCACTGGCAATCACCGATCCCTGGGGCTGCTCCCCGCCCCATAGGGCTGCTTCCTCCTCCTTCTGCAGCTGATCGAGCATGAAGAAGGTGCCACCGGCCCCCCGCAACGCCTCAAAACGGGAGAACACATTGGCGGGATCGGCAACCTCCACATAGGCATCGAGCCACAGACGCACCGAAACCACATCGATGGCACCGAGCTGTCCGGCCTCCACAAGCTCAGGAACGGCAGCAGCACAGACCGGAGACGCCGCCATCAGCGCGCCCATCCCCTTGGCCCCCACGGCCAGAACCACCGCATCCACCGCTTCAATCAGCCCCTCCTCCCCCGTTTCAACGGCACGGGTTGCCACCGAAGCAACCGCCGAACCATCGGGCGTGAGGTTCAAGCGCGTAGCCAGCGTGCCCCCCAGCACCCGCAGGCCCTTGTGCTCGATGAGCCTTCGGGCCAGGGGTGCAATCAAGGCTTCGCCAATGCTTTGGGCCCGGATCCAGCGCACATCGAAGGAATTCTGGTGCGCAAAGGAGTAGTAGTAAAGAAGCTCCATCGTCACCGCCGCCGAGAGCTCTTCAGGCGGCTTGAACAGTCCCACCAGCAGGGTGGGGCGCAAAAAGTCGTTGATCATCCGCTCGCTGATTCCGACGCTCCGGAACAACGTCAGCGCATCAAGGTTGTCGTAACGCCGATACACCGCATCACTGCGGTGGAGATCGAGCATCGCGTAGAGAAGCCCTGTGATGCTCAACCGATCGGCGATTGGCAGGCGTTTGAAGTTGGTGAGCGTTGCTGCCACCTGTCCCAAAGGACTCGGCCACTGGGGCGCATCCCCGAACACCGGCGCCGAGGCCTCCAGACCATCGGGCGACCAGAAGGCACTGGTGGTGAAGTCCGTGAACACATCGCTGAGGCCGAGCTCAGCGGTGAGGGCATTGATGTTGGGGTAGTCCTTCCAGAAACCGCGGGTGCCGGCTTCAAACGGCTTACCGGTGGCGGTGGTGAGGGGCGTGCTGCCGGTGGGATCTGCCATCCCATCCAGCAGGGTCACACGCACGCCGGCTTCGCCAAGGGCCTTGGCTGCACCCCAGCCAGCCCAGCCGCCGCCAATCACCACCACGTGGGACGCACTGGATTGTTCCGTCATCGCCATCACTCGATCGAAAACTCCCTGCGCAGAGCCCGCGCATCCTGAATGCGCTGCGCTGAGGCCAGCTGGCGCAAACGCATGTTCAACCAGGCTTTCAGCCGGGTGGACGCCACCGATCGGTTGAGCAGCCGATCACTCGGTTCAGGCTCTCCGAAAGGAATGGTCATCAGAACCAGACGGTGCTTGAGGCTAGGCAGATCCGTGCGGCGGCCCGAAGGCGGCACGCTCAGGGCGTGCAAGGGCCATGGTCGGCCGTCACGATGACCTCATCGCCAAGCTTCACGGTCTTTAGCAGGGTTTTGAGGATCGGTTCCTTCACATTCAGGCAACCACCGGTGACTTTCTCACCAATGCGGGCCTCGTTGTTGCTGCCGTGGATCGCGAAGCTGTACCAGCGGAATTTGCCGTCGTATGTGTTGAATCGGAACGGTTGCTTCACGCTGTCGACCGGCTCCAGGCTGATGTAGCCGATGCCGTATTCCCCCACCTCGCCATCGCCACTGAAATCGATGGCGCTCATATTCTTGAACAACGTCGCCTTGAGCTCGGCTTCGCTCTTGCCCGATTGCTTGATCAGCTGCGGGGCCATCACGAACTGGTCCTGGCTCAGAATCGCATTCACCTTGAAGCGCCCCAGCGGTGTGTAGCCCTCCTCGAATCGGGTGCCGGCACAGGTGACGCCATAACGGCCGTAGCCCACTTGAAAACTGGTGGGCTGCTTGCCACGGACCAACGCGCCTTTGCTCTTGGCCGGGTCGCTCAGATCGATCACAATCCGAATTGGACTGTCCAGCGATTCAGCGCTGCCCGAGCCACCGCCTGGCTTTGTGTCATCCCGCCCGCCGCAGCCCGCCAGCAGCAGAGTGAGAGCAAACAACGCAAAGGGAACACAGCGGCCCATCCCGAAGCAACAAGGTGAGTGGTCTCATGCTGGCCAGGCTCAGCGCGCCTACTCCCTGTGGCAGCTGCCATTCTGGACCCACAAAAAAGAGGCTCCTTGCGGCAGCCTCTCGGAGGGTGTGAGGAGAAAAGCCCTGTGAGGAGCTTTCCTATCCACAGTCATAGATCCGAGCCGCCCCTCTGGGGAAGCCCCCAGATCGAAACAGCCCTCAAGGTGCCTTCTGGAATCCAGGGCCAGGCTTGACGGGGATTCCGCCGTTGCAGAAGTTGGAAGCAAACACCTCCTGGTCCTGCACGGTCCAGTCGGGCTTGTTGGCCTGATACCAACGGATGCTGTCGAGATAACAGGTGTTCCAGCGAGCCGACTGTTCCGCAATCGGCCGCAGAGACACGGCGATCGACACCGCACTGGCCGTGGCGATGATCCCCAGCACCGGCATCAGATGGGCATTGATCATGTCGCGTGCTTTTGACATCGCCAAGAGGAAACAACTGGTCTCAGTCTCACTCCATAGCATCGACCAACACGGAAGCCGGGCCCATGCCAACGAGAAACGAGAGCAGCACGTTGGTGATCACCGACTTCAGCCAATTCGCTGAGCGAGTGGATTACTCGCTGCTGGAGGCCCTACGTCCTGATCCTGAGGCCACCAACGATGGCAACGATCACCGGCCTCGCCAGGTGTGCTCGGGCCATTACGTGCCGGTGACGCCCACCCCCTTGCCTGAGCCCGAGTATGTGGCCCACAGCCCAACGCTCTTCGCCGAGCTGGGGCTCAGCGACGCCCTGGCCCACGACGCTCGGTTCCGCCGACTGTTTTCCGGGGATGCCTCGGTGGCCACCAGTCCGATGCGCCCCTGGGGTTGGGCCACGGGCTATGCCCTCTCGATCTACGGCACCGAATACATCCAGCAGTGTCCTTTCGGCACCGGCAACGGCTACGGCGATGGCAGGGCCCTGTCGATCGTGGAGGGTGTCTACGCAGGCCGGCGCTGGGAGATGCAGCTCAAGGGTGGCGGCCCCACCCCCTACTGCCGCGGCGCTGACGGGCGTGCAGTGCTGCGCTCCAGTGTGCGTGAGTTCCTGGCCCAGGAGTTCATGCACGCCCTCGGTGTGCCCAGCTCCCGCTCGCTCAGCCTCTATGTGTCGCGCGCCGAAACCGTGCGCCGGCCCTGGTACAGCCCCCAGTCACGCTCCTTCGAGCCGGATGTGATGGTCGACAACCCCGCAGCGATCAGCACCCGGGTGGCACCGTCTTTCCTGCGCGTGGGGCAGCTCGAGCTGTTCGCCCGCCGCGCCCGCAGCCAAGCCCACCCCGAGGCGATGGCCGAGCTGCGGTTGATTGTGGAACACCTAATCGAACGCAACTACAGGCCCGAAATCGATCCAGCGCTGCCGTTCTCTGAGCAGCTCCTGGAGCTGGCCCGACACTTCCGCGCAAGGCTCACGCGATTGGTCGCCGACTGGATGCGCGTCGGCTACTGCCAGGGGAACTTCAACAGCGACAACTGCGCCGCTGGGGGCTACACCCTCGACTACGGCCCCTTCGGCTTCTGCGAACTGTTCGATCCGCGCTTCCAACCCTGGACCGGAGGGGGTGAGCACTTCTCCTTCTTCAACCAGCCAGCGGCGGCGGAAGTGAATTACGGGATGTTCTGGCGATCGCTGCGGCCGCTGCTCGAAGGCAACCATGGAGCCCTGGCCCAACTTGATGCGATCCACGAAGGCTTCGCCGCCGTGATGCAGCAGGAACTCGAGGCGATGTGGGCCCGCAAGCTCGGTCTCGCCATCTACGACGAAGAGCTGGTGAGCACACTGCTGCAGCTGCTGATGGCCTCTCGAGCCGACTACACCCGCAGCTTCCGGCTGCTGTCGGCCATTCCTGAGCAGGCCTCCGATCTGCACCCCAGCTTCTATGTGCAGAGCTCCAGTGAGCTCGATCAGCAGTGGGAGAGCTGGCTGCAGCAATGGCGCACACAACTGCATGCCAACGGCACCCTGGAGGCAGCATCGGCAGCGATGCGTCGCGTCAACCCCGCCGTCACCTGGCGCGAGTGGCTGATCGCCCCCGCCTACCAGCAAGCGGAACAGGGAGACCACAGCCTGATCCAGGAGCTGCAGGAGGTGTTCAGCACTCCCTACGACGATCTCTCAGAAGACCGTGCTACCCGTTACGACCGCCTCAGGCCCCGCGACTTGTTCAATACCGGTGGCCTGTCCCATTACAGCTGTTCGTCGTAGTCGTCTCTTCCAACGTCATCCCCCACCCAGCGACGAGCGCCTAGGTCAGCGGCAGTATCCCCAGCTGGCCAGAAACCTGTCACCACGATCGACTATTCCGCTGATGGGCCGCAGTACAGGCTGAGTTCAATCAGCCAGCAACCAACAACTTTTAGATGATCTAAAAAAGCATGGTGAGCTGCACCATTCCACTCAAAGAATTCGCTTGAGCATCACGTAGACTCACCAGCGGCAGATACGTGATAGCAGGCTGAAGATAAAGAGCTGGAGCAAGAGAAATCTGCTTATAGACCTGAAGCATCAATTCATTGGAATTGAACGAATCGGCCAAGAAATCACGTGTATTAATACGAGCCCAGGAAAGCCCGAGACCAACACTGTCGTCAGGTCGACTCTTCAGGACTCCCTGAGCCGTGAGACCCGCAGTAATCGAAAGACTCATCTGATTGGTCGTGGAGGGAGACCATCCCGTACTAATAAAACCATTGATGCCACTGCTATCCACTTCAGGGCGGAAACTCGAAAGCCGCTGATTCAGGAGTCCATACAAGCCCCAGGCTCCCAGCTCACTAAAGCAAAGCCCCGGATCAAAACGATCGCAAACCACAGATTCTCCTCCCTGGGACCAGACACCGAACCCAAAAGAGCCAGGCTTGAGGGCATTGCCAGCAACCCAACCGCTGCCGACCTCTGCAATAGCGAAGAGGGGTCCTGTCAGCGAAGGCGTAACCAGACCAGTCTGAATAGAGGCATCACGAAGACCAGCACGACCATCAAAAACTCCAGCACTGACATAGGCACGCGACAGAAAAAGTTCTGGCAACCATGTCGCAGTGACACCGAATGCAGAGTTGGTGTAGCCAGGCAAGCGCCCCAGAAGAGTGGGCATCGAGTAAACAGGGGTAAACGCCAAGCTGGTGAGGCTTGAAATCTCGTAACGGGGATCTCGCGTCACATCCGGACGGTTGATATTGGCGAATACGGTGCTGGCAGATTGCTTCCCTGCGACGAGTCGCAATCTCCTATCGAAAAGGTCCTTGCGCAGAGCAAATTCAAACAGCTCGGTGCGATCCAGAGGAGGAGCTGCCACAAGGCTGTTGCTGCCCTGGACACTTCCGCTCGGCAACCCTGCATCCGTCGTTGCATTCACCTGCAAGCCCTGCACCCAAATCCAGGTGTGATCCAGACCAATCGCCTTGCCTAGATCAAGACTCGCTTCCAGCAACAGCTCCTGAGCAGCCTCATTGGGATTGATCAGACCACCGGAAGGGCCTTCAGAAATCCCTCCAAACCACTGGTCGGTGCCGTTTCCCACCCAAACACCACTAATCCGAAGTGCTCCATCAGCAGGTAGCCCTAGCAATCGCCCCAATTCTCCTGTTCCCGGAGCAGTCTGGGAAGCCGCAGGATTACTCGTGGGCGGTAGAACCTGAGCCATGACTGGCCGGGAAACGGCACCCAGAAGAAGCAAGAGATGCAATAACGAAACACGCTTCAACAGGTATCGGAGATTACGCAACAAACGGAGCCACCGTGAATCCCTCAAAGCATGACGACCCCAGCCAACCGATCCCATGAAGAAACCCTTGAAATATACACCAAAAGCATGATTGCACTGTTTTGCATTGCCGCAGTAGATATTCAGGGCTTCTAGTTCTTGGCTAAACAGAAACAAATTAGATCGGCCCTACGACTCACCTTGACTTGAGTGCAAATATTTGCGAACGAGACACCCAACGCAGGGTGACAAGCAGAAAAGTGATTACCAGACTTTATGGACGCAACTTTCTAAAATGACTAGTCTTCTCGCCCGCAATGCCGAGGTTTTGGTCACAATGGATGGAGAGCGCAGAGAACTGCGAAATGCATCCCTTTATACCGAAGATGGCTGGATCAAGCAGATCGGTCCAGCCGAGGAACTGCCTCAGCATGCCGACACAATAATTGATCTCACCGGCCAAATCGTTCTGCCAGGGTTGGTGAATTGTCACCATCACCTCAACCAGACCCTCACACGCAATATCCCAGCAGCCCAGAACAACAACCTCTTCGCCTGGCTCAAGGCTCATTACAAGATCTGGGCAGGCACCACACCGGAAGCATCACGTCTCAGCGTGCTTGTGGGCTGCGCAGAGCTCGCCCTCTCCGGGTGTACAACTGTTTTTGATCATAGCTATGTCTTCAAGAATGGCAACAGCGCGGATGTGATCATCGAGGCTGCGCGTGAATTAGGCATCCGCTTCCACTGCAGCCGTGGTTCGATGTCCCTCGGGGAATCCAAGGGGGGGCTGCCACCCGATAGCTGCGTGGAGGAGGAGTCGGCAATCCTGGAGGATACGCAACGCGTGATCAAGGCTTATCACAACAGCGAACCCGGTGCCATGACGCGGATCGTCGTCGCCCCCTGCTCACCCTTCTCCGTCACTCCTTCCCTGCTGAGAGACTCAGCAGATCTGGCTCGCCAGTATGAGGGAGTAGGCCTCCATACCCACCTTTGCGAAACGTTCGACGAAGAGCGCTACACCCTCAACACCTACGCCCAGCGTCCCGTTGAATTCATGGAAAGCGTGGGTTGGCTGGGGAACGAAGTTTGGTTCGCTCATGCCATACATGTGGATGACCAGGAGATCGGCCAATTCGCCAGTTGCGGCTGCGGGGTCTCTCACTGTTCCTCCTCGAATATGCGCCTGGCGTCAGGAATTGCGCCCATCAAAAAATACATGGAAGCGGGTGTCAAAGTAGGGATTGGTGTGGATGGATCCGCTAGCAACGACAGCTCAAACATGATGCTGGAGGTACACACAGCCTTCCTCCTCGCGCGTCTGAAGATGGGGCTACAGCCACCAGAAGGGCCCAGCCGCTTCATGAACTTGTCGCAGTCTCACCCAAGAAGGGCCAAGGAATGGATGACGGCTCGCGAAATACTCGAAATCGCCACTCTTGGGGGAGCCTCTGTAATCGGCAGAGACGACATTGGATCACTGGAAGTTGGCAAGTGCGCCGACTTCTTTACGATAGATCTACATACAGTGGACTATGCAGGTGCCCTTCAGGATCCAGTCGCTGCAACCGTATTCTGTGCACCACAGAAAGCTTACTTCACCGTTGTCAACGGCAAGGTGATTGTTGATCAAGGCCGACTGGCTACTGTCGATCTGCCGATGATCATCGAACAGCATAACGCTACTAGCGACAAGCTGATGGGAAATAGCGAGGTTCAATGAGATGAACGGATGGATTCGCTGGGGTATAACCCAGCTCTTCTTCGTCTTAAGCGTGATCTGCAATATCAGTTTCGCGATTTCATCACCCAACCTAATCAGTTCTCTAGGCCTAGAGGAGGCTCAGCTCGGCGAACTGGGTGGTATTTACTTTGCCTCCTTCTCGATAGCGCTGCTCATTATCGGAGGTCTTATGTCCACGATCGAGCCACGGCTTTTGCTGGGCGGTTCCGCGGTTGTGGCAGCGATCGGAGCCCTGATTCTGTCTGCTGCCAATGGATTCGAGGGAGCCCTGATCGCAAGGCTGCTGATGGGCGTCGGACTGTCGACCGCTTTTGTTGGGGTGATCACCTACGTGAGCAAGGAATTCCCCCAGAACTTCGCCTTCATGGCCGCCCTGAGCAATGCCATCGCCAACCTCTGCTCGGCGCTGCTCGCCATCACTAATTCGGTGATTCCAATTCTTGCCGGCTTCCGAGCCCCCTTCCGGCTTCTGGCGCCGCTGATGCTGTTCACCGCTGGTCTGCTGTTTGTGGTTCTGAGAGAGCGCAAGAGCAGCAGCGAAAGTGCTTCCATTCCAGCCGAGGGAAGTCCTCAGGCCACGCTATCGGCAGCGGAGCTACCCACTGCAATCTGCAAAATTCTCACAACTCCTCAGTTCTGGTATGTCGCTCTCTACTTCGGTGGACTTTTCGGATCGTTTCTGGCTTATGCCGATCTCTGGAACATCCCCTACCAGCTCAAGGTATTCGGGCACACCATCCAACATGCCTCGCTCCTGAATTCCGCCTTCCCCATCGGCATGTCTGTCGGCTCGCTGATCGGTGGTGCTTGGGCGAACCGGGCAGGCTTTCTGATACCGATCCGAGTTTTTTCGATCGTTGCGCTGGTTACTGAAGCCCTGCTGTTTGGCAACGCTCTTCCTGAAGCAGGAGCTGGGTTTGCCTTCTTCCTGGTAGGCATTGGCTGCAGCGCCGCATCCCTGGCATTGGCCGCTCTTCCCGAGCACCTGGAGGCGATTCTTGTCCCCATTGCCACCACCTTCGTGATGACCTTCACGTATCTACTGAGTGCCCTCATTCAGGTCCTTGCCGGGCAGCCAGGTGGAAAGTCAGGAATCACGACCTTCACGAGTTACCAGGGAAGCATCGCCACGATCGTGGTTCCGGTCGCCATCGCGGCGGCCTCCTCGTTCCTGATCCGGCGGCGAACCAGAGCAACTGCCGCAATCTGAATCTATCCATGTTTTTCTTGGACAAGTCCAGCCAGGGACACCTTTCTTCAGCTATAAAGAACAAGCTGATTTACACTGAAAGAGACGTGAAACCACCTAGGCTTATCATAGGCAGACATTCAAAATGAGGCAAACCAATCCAATGAATACCTGCAGACTCCAACAAGAATCAAGACAACCCTACGGGTTCAAAATGCTTCAAAAACTTTACGCAACAGGCCTCACACTGCTGATCCTTTTTTCAGCCTGCCTACCGGCTTCTGCTCTGGCATCGACAAATCTGGAGCAACAACTAAGCAACAAAAACGGAATCGCCCACTTGCTGCCGTCATTTCGTGATACCAAGGGGCGCTTTAAAGTTCCTGATCCCACTGAAAATGCTCAAGCTTTTCTCACAGCACAACAAACCCTCACCATCCTGATTGATCAAGCCGAAAGCCAGGCACTCAACCGCCTCAATCCAACTGAGTTGGAAAAGCGGCTCGCCAAGGCGCCCACACGCCTACCAGCGCGATGGAAACGCGCAGAAATTGCAGTGCGGACCGATGGTCGAACCCAGAGCTGCGCAGATGACGGACCAAATTGTGCTGCCTACGGTTCCGACTCGTTTTTAAACACTCTGGAACCAGTTGAGGGCCTTGGAGAAAGCTTCTACCGCAGCGTGAATGCGCGTGGGGAGGCACAGGCTCTTGTCTATGTGCAGCCAACAGCAGTACCCAGCGTCAGCAGACTCCTTCTTGCTGCGGCCAATTCTGCTGGGGTTTGGATTCCCGCTGCATACGCTTTAGGGCCAGCAGGAGGAGAGGCTTTCATGATTGTCAACAATTGCTTGGACCTTGCACAGGAAACCAATGGAGTACTCAAGCCTTCAGCGATGCTCGTTGCCGCTTTGCAATGGGTGGATTAAAGGCGGGACAGGAAGAAACCATTGGAGCGCTAATACAACAAAAATAACAACAAAATCCAAACGCAGAATCACAGCACTCCCAATGCGAGCACCCAGAGAAAGCATTCGAATAGTTCGCATAAAAGCGACTGAACCAATGCAAAACAATACCCTGCGCTGATCGCAGCATGATTTCCATATCATCATGTCAACTTCATAACACTCTCTCACGGACCAACACAGTGTCAATTACGCCATGTCTTTGCGCTTGAAAAACCAACCAAGGTGATCGCGATGGCGATGTTCTGATTCGCCATAGGGCAAGTCAGCTCAGCGGGCCTGGCCAAACGCCGCTATCTCTGCCGGTGTCGGATTCATCGCGATTGCCATCAACAGCAGGTCGGCAGCCAGCAGATGATCCCCCTCAGCAAGCAGTAAGCGTCTCAACAGAATCACATCGCCGTAGTCAGCAGCAGCGTTTCCACTGAGCAAACTCCGGGCCGTACCTCGGGCAACCACCAACTGAAGAGACATGCTCATGGCTTCAAGATGGCACCGCCAATGATTCCAGTGATGAGACAGCAGATTCTCAGCTGATTTGCCAGCCAGGCCCGGGCCGCTACGCCATCAGTGATTGATAGGCCTCTGTCACCCGCCGGAAGGCCTCTGCCGGCGATCACTGCTTCGTTGGTCCGTGCAGCGTTGGTCCGTGCGGGTGCGCCGGCTGCTGTCAGCTCCGGTGCAGCTGGCAGAGTTCCTGATCCAGCAATGCCACCTAGAGAACAGCGATTAAGAAGGGGGATCGAGAGACGGCAGCAACCCTTCGGGATCCCACTGTTTCTTCATCTGCCGCAGCTGGGGCAGCTCAGAGCCGTAAGCAAGCTCCAACTCCCGCTGGTAGCGGACCGTGCTCGGATGCCGCTCCACCAGGTAGACGTGACAAGCCAACGACTCCAATGCATCGAAGACCTCATCGGCCCAACGACAGACGGCCTGCTGATGCAGAGCATCTCCCGCCGACCAGAAGCCGGAGATCACAATCGACCACTCCGCATGACGGCCCCGGTACAGGCTGCTGGCCATCGGCTGATCGGCGACGGCGCCTCCGATGTGCTGGAGATCAATGCGGCAGAGACGATTCGGGGCCTTCCGCATCGCCTCCTCAAGGCGAGGCGCCAACGCATGACTCAGGCCTGAAGGCACACTGACGGTGTAGATCCAGGAGCGCAGGCGGCGAAAGCGATCAGGCTCCACAGGTGGTTCAGGCGGCAGAACACCGTTGCGATCAGGGAGATTGAAATCGGGCAGCCACTCCTGGCCCGCCACATGGTCATGCCAGCACTCCAGACCCTCGCGCAGAAAGGCCGGCAGCAATGCCTCATCGCCCTCCTGGAGCACCACGTAACGCATCAGCTGTGCTTGCTCCTGGTCGGGAGGGACACCAAGCACGAACGAGCAGGCAATCTGCCGCGGCAAGCTCTCGGCACAGTTAAGGGCATCCACAAGGAACGGGAGGGCATTGAGCTGTCGGATCCCATGCAGCGGGCGACGGGGATAGGTGCGCAAGGTCGTCTCCGTGATCACCGCCAGAAAAGGCGCCGCGCCGCGCAGCAGTCGCCAAACCTCCGATCCATCAGCATCTTCGGCTCGAATCTCGAATCGGTCCCCATTGGCACGCACTCCACGCATCGCCACCACGCAATCGAGGGTGAGTCCGAAACTGCGGCTGAGGTGACCGATGCCACCCATGGTCAACAACCCGAAACCCGGCGTGGCGTGCGTCCCCACAGGCACCATCCGGTCGTGGGGCTCTAAGGCCCGCAGAACAGCCCCAACACCGCAGCCCCCCTGCACCGTCACCAAATCTCCACTGACCGTGACGCCCCTCAAATGAGCCGCCAGGTCAAGCATCAGGGCACCGTCACCACTGCAGAAGCGACTGTGGCCGCCACTGCGCACCCGCAGAGGTCGCTTCTGTGCGCAGGCTTGTCGAACGAACGCCGCAACCTCCTGCTCATCGCGAGGCTGGGCGATGGAGGCCGGATGGGCTGCAGCAGCATCGCCATTGAACACTGCGGCCAGCGCGGTCTCATAGGCCGTTTCGCCTTGGTGAAGCTCCATCGAGCGCTGCCGTCAGTACCGCCGACCTCTCGATAGCAAGACCACCACGATTGCCATCAAAACAACATGGTGAGCTGCAGCAGTCCGCTCAAAGAGTCATTGCCTGCATCTTTGTTACCAACACGGGGCAGCAGCGTGAGGGTTGGCTGAAGGAAGAGGGCCTCGGCCAGAGCGATCTGGGCATATCCCTGCAGCATCAATTCATGAGAGTTAAAAGCCTCGGAGAGAAAGCCGCGGGTGTTGAGGCGAGCCCATGAAAGACCCACGCCAAGGCTGTCGTTCGGACGCGCCTCAAGAGGGCCCTGCAACGTGAATCCTCCGGTGATCGACGCATTCATCTGATTGGTGATGGATGGCGACCAACCAGCGCTGAAGAATGCATTGATGCCGCTGCTGTCTTGGTCCGCTCGAAAACTGGAGAGACGCTGATCCAATAGCACATACAGTCCCCAGGCGCCCAAGTCGCTGATGCACTGCTGAGGGTCAAGAGGATTGCACAGCAACGACTCACCTCCCTGAGACCAGACCCCCACACCAAAGGAGCCGGGCTTACGGGCATCGCCAACGACCCAGCCGCTTCCCACCTCCATGATGTTGAACAGTGGACCGCTGAGCGACGGGGACGTCAACCCCGTCTGCACGGAGGCAGCACCAAGTCCTCCCCGTCCATCAAACACACCGGCACTCAAGTACGAGCGGTTGTCAAACCATCCCGGCTGAAGGGTGAACCTCAGGCCAAGCGCTGAATTGGTGTAGCCGGGCAGCCGACCCAGAAGCGTCGGCATGGAATACACCGGTGTGAAGGCCAGACTGGTGAGGCTGGAGACTTCGTAGCGGGGATCATCGGTGGCGTCGGGGCGATTCATATTGGCGAACACAGTGCTGGCCGACTGCTTGCCGGCAACAACACGCAGGCGCCCCTCAAAAAAGTCCTTGCGGATGGCGTACTCGAACAGCTCGGTGCGGTCCAGGGGTGGCGCAGCCACAAGGCTGTTGCTGCCCTGGACACTGCCACTGGCCCTTCCGGCGTTGGTCGTGGCATTCACCTGCAGTCCCTGAACCCAGATCCAGGTGTTCTCCAGACCAATTGCATTGCCCAGATCCAGGCTTGCCTCCACAAGCAGTTCCTGCGCTTCATCGGTGGACCTGGAGAGTCCTCCGGACCACTGCCCCGTGGCGTTCCCCACCCAAACACCACTAATCCGAAGCGCTCCATCAGCAGGTAGCCCCAGCAATCGCCCCAATTCACCCGTTCCCGGAGCAGCCTGAGAAGCTGCAGGATTACTCGTTGGCGGATGAACCTGAGCCATAACTGGCCCAGGAACGGCACCCAGCACAAACAAGAGATTCAATAACGAAACGCGCTCAAACAGGTATCGGAGGTTGCGCAACAAACGGAGCCACCGTGAATCCTTCAAAGCATGATGGCATGCAAAACGAGGAAAACCAGTCCAATGAATACTTGCGGACTCCAACAAGAATCAAGACAATCCTACGGGCTCAAAATGCTCCAAAAACTTTACGCAATAGGCCTCACCTTTCTGATCCTTTTTTCAGCCTGCCTACCGGCCTCTGGTCTCGCATCGACAGGCCTGGAGCAACAACTATGCAACAAGAACGGAATCGCCAATTTGTTGCCGTCATTCCGTGATACCAATGGGCACTTCAAGGTTCCTGATCCCACTGAAAATGCTCAAGCTTTTCTCACAGCACAACAAATCCTCACCATCCTGATTGATCAAGCCGAAAGCCAGGCACTCAACCGCCTCAAGCCAACGGAGTTAAAAAAGCGGCTCGCCAAGGCGCCCACCCGCCTAGCAGCACGATGGAAACGCGCAGAAATTGCAGTGCGGACCGATGGGCGAACACAGAGCTGCGCAGATGACGGACCGAATTGTGCTGCCTACGGTTCCGACTCGTTTTTAAACACTCTGGAACCGGTTGAGGGCCTTGGAGAAAGCTTCTACCGCAGCGTGAATGCGCAAGGAGAGGCACAGGCTCTTGTCTATGTACAGCCAACAGCAGTTCCCAGCGTCAGCAGACTCCTTCTTGCTGCGGCCAATTCTGCTGGGGCTTGGATTCCCGCTGCATACTCTTTAGGGCCAGCAGGAGGAGAGGCTTTCATGATTGTCAACAATTGCTTGGACCTTGCACAGGAAACCAATGGAGCGCTCAAGCCTTCAGCAATGCTCGTTGCCGCTTTACAATGGGTGGATTAAGAGTGGATCAGAAAGAGAATACTGGAGAGCTAAAGATAACAAGAAATAACAACAAAAATCCAAGCGCAGAAGCACAGTACAACCAACTCGAGCGCCCAGAAGAAGCATTCAACCAGTTTGCGTATAGGCGACTGAGCCAAGGTACTAACAACCAGCCAGTGACTGCGACTGTGATCGCATTACTGATCAACATATTAAGCGGTAATGGCATCCGACCCAGAGTAGTGCGACCCAACACCATCAAGATCATCACTGATGGATAGAGCGCCAACCAGACCAGAAGATTGACTTTCCAGGCCGGTGGCTTTTGACCACTCCGAGAGGTAATCCACTGGTCGAAAGACTGAGGTTCGACAAGCGAGCGATAGCGATAGCCAATTGCCTCTTCAGCATGAACCAAAAGCCGCCTTCTGACACGACTATCAAGCCAGGCAAGGCAGTTTTCTAAACTCGTAAATCGAATTCGAGCAACGCAGCGCGTCAAACCCTGCTGATCACTCGGCTCGTAGTCAAGCTCTTGACCAAGATAGCCTTCAAAGAGACTCGCTGCCCGATCAAGCTCTTCTTGAAGCTTGGCAAAAGCACTCACCTGCGAGGGAGGCAATTCATTGTGAAAAGTATAAACAAACTGCTCATCAGAGCCCGTCTGATTACCCATCGAACCAACCTATAAATTGAACGCATCAATAGCGAGCACCATCAGGCAACAAGCGAAATTCCTTCCAAATAGCACAAGCCTCCTCCTGAAGGATTTGATTCAAGCGAATCTCTCGCTCGCCCCTTGCTTTTTGCATGTCAGCATTAATCGCCTCATCAGAAAACAGATCACTATAATCAGACCAAGATGCGGCATAAAAAACGGTTCTAATTCCAGCCCAATAAGCCGTGGCATAGCACATCGGGCAACACTCACAACTCGTGTACATCACACAACCAGAAAGATCCCAGGTTCCGAGAGCCTTGCAAGCAGCACGAATTGCATTCACCTCTGCATGAGCACTTGGATCAAGATCTTTCACCACACTATTCCCTGCCGCAGCGATCACCTCACCATCCTTGGCGATCACAGCACCAAAGGGACCCCCGGTCTTTTCAATAACTCCGGCATTGCGCATTAAGCGAATCGCTTGCCGCATCATTTTCAGATCCAACTCAGTAGCCATCGCCAAGAATCGACTCATTGCATGATGACCATTCAGGCACTGAGTGGCAACCCCTCGACCCATTGCATCGCGACCAAAGAGCTCGATGTCATCGGGCCATAAAAAAATTATCAGAACATGCCATCAAGTCATCAGTGAAGCATAAATTTATAAACGGCTTTAAACCTTTCTGCAACTCTGCAACCTCCTCGCGCCAGAGGACAGAGCCAGAAAGCCAGCAGCCCTCGTTCCATTGATTATCAGTGAATAGAGTTCGCCACCCTCAGGCCACCAGGCGCTGATAGGCCTCTGTCACCCGCCGGAAGGCCTCTGCCGAGCCACCCATATCCGGATGGTGCTGTTTCACCAGGCGCCGAAACGCCTTCTTGATCGCCTCCTGAGACGCACCGGCCTGGAGGCCCAGCACCGCCAGAGCATCCGAACTGGAGGTCCAGGCCTGGGCGTTGCTCTGCCGGCGATCACTGCTGCGTTGGTCCGTGCTGCGTTGATCCGTGCGGGTGCGCCGGCTGCTGTTCGGACGCAGCCGCTGCCGTAGCTCCGCCACCACCCGGGCCGGATCCTCATCCAGCCACTCGCTTGCCCGCACGCCATAGAGCGCGAAGGCGGCCAGCACGGCCATGCCCTTTTTGGTGGCCTTGCGCCCCACCGCCGACAGCAGATCGGTGCCCAGTCCGCTCACCAGCCGGTCAAGGCGCTGCTGGAGACTGAGCTGCGGGTGGAAGCTGCTGCGGTTGAGTCGATCCACCAGAGCCTCCAGGCCGCTCTGACGCAGGTCAGTCCAGCCCGCTTGCTGGGCCATGGCCTCGCCCCAGCGACGCACCTGATCAGCACTCACCCGCGGCGGCGGACTGGCGGAAGGCTCCTGCCATCGCGGCGGCTGCACCCACTGCTGACGTCTCTGCCGCTCAAGCTCCCGCTGCAGCCGTCGCACCTCCCGGCGCAGGGCCTCATTCTCCTCGAGCAATGCCGTGAGATTGACGGTGACACGGGGATCAGCCCCCGGGTCCTGAGCGCACGATCGAGTGGTCGACCACTGGCGCGGATCAAATCCCATGGAATGCGCTCACCAGGGCAGCAGCTCACCATTGGAATGCCAGAAGCTGCCGCTGGTTTCCAGGGTGAGTGCATCGATGCGCGCCAGCAACCCCTCGACCGCCTGCTCCGGAGCAATGCCGTTGGGGTTGAAATTGATCATGCGGGTGCGCACGAGCCCCGGATGCAGAATCGCCACAGCGATACCCCGGGGTTGGAGGTCGATCGCCAGCGACTTGCCGGCCATGGTCAAGGCCACCTTCGACATCCGGTAGCCATAGGAGCCCCCGGAGCTGTTATCGGCGATCGAACCCATGCGACTGGTCATCAACGCAAGCTTGGCCCCCCGCGGCATCTGATCCAGCAGCGCCCGCGCCAGGAGCAACGGCGCCAGGGCATTCAGCTCGAACTGACGGCGGATCCCCTCCGGATCGAGATCCTCCAGCCCCATCGACTGCAGGATGCCGGCATTGAGAATCACCACATCGAGACTCTGTCCCTGCAGGCGAGCCACCAGCTCGGCGGGCGCCGAAGCAGCAGCAAGATCCAGCCCCGCTTCAATTCGCACCCCCAGGGCCTCCAGCTCCGGCGAGGGCTCGCGGCAGACCGCAATCACCTGGTCACCTCGTGCCTGCAACTGCCGGCAATACTCCAGGCCGATACCCCGGTTGGCGCCGGTGACCAGAACTGTTGCCATGACGCTTCCCGCCCGTTCCGTCCCATCCTGACGGCAGCGCAGCCCATCAGCGCATCAGCGTCAGGTCGGGGTACTGACCGGTGAGCTTGCCGTTGCGGTCGTAGGTGTTCATCGCCATCCGGTTGCTGCCATCGAGGGGGATGGCCAACTGCACCACGGCATCACCGGTGTGGCAGGGCTTCGGGAACAGGGTGAGGCGCGCGACGCCGACCACCAGATCGCTGGGCTCGCTGGGGGGCACCAACTGGTCCGGGAAGGTGCCGTTGCGGCCCCAGGGCAGGATCTCGACGCTGTAGTCGCTATCGCAGATTCCGTTCAAAGGCGTGCCCCAGCGGAGGCGAGTGGGCTCGACTGTCAGAACATTCACAACAGCACGACCGGCCGTGCTGTTGGCCTTCCAACGGCCCAGATACATGTTGTCGCCAGCCCATTCGTCGGGCTTGATCGGCTCCTTGACAGGCTGGTCGTTCGATTCAGCACTGAGCCGATGGGCGCGCATCGCCCCGCCGTAGATCGCCCCGATCACGTAGCCGCTCGCCTGGTAGCCCAGTGCACTCACCAAACCGGCAATCAAAGCAGCACTGAACAGGGTCTTCAGGGTGGCGCGGCGCATGGTGATCAAGCAGACAGTCAATCTTCGGGCGCAGCGCGCGGCAGCGCCACCGCGACGTCAGCGTTCCAGCGACTGCAGCAGCTTCTTCAGCTTGCCTGCATTGCGCTTCGAGAGACAGGAGATGGTGGCAGCCGTCTGCCCGCGGGTTTCGATCGCGATCGCATCCCAGAACAGGCCGGATCGATGCGAAAACCCCGCCACCTTCTCCCAGGGCAGCTCCTCATGCCTGGCCGTGAGGCCAAACAGGCTGTAGGAGGAGATCGTGAGTTTCTCCGGTTGCACCACCACCCGCTGCGGATTGAGGCTCAGCTCAAGCAGCAGCGTGGGCAGCAGCTCGGCTTCGATCACCATCGTTCGCAAATCGGCCAGAAGATTGCTGCGATCGCCAGGCCTGCTGGAGCGTTCAAGGCTGCTGCCGCAATGCCGGCAGAGCGTGGCTCCATGAGGACAGAACGATCGACAGGCCTCGCACTGAATGCCTTCCAGTCGGGTGCCACAGGCGCGGCAGACCTGAGCGTCCGAAGGAATCTCCGTGAGGCAGGCGCTGCAACGCTTGAACTCCGGCGCATCGCCTGGAGGGAAAGGCGGCTGCATCGGGGGCATCACCATCGGCGATCAGCGATCGTGTGGTTCGATCCTCCCATTTTCATTTCTTGGAAATGATGTCGAAATGAAATTCCTCTGGCAGAAGGGTCACAGGCGGCCATAAGACAACAGCAGCACTGCGTTCAATCCCATGGCTTTCATCAGTCGCATCTGCGCGACCTCCCGTGGCTCCACGATTGATGCGGTCGGCGAAGGCCGCTACCGCGTCTGCGATCGGCAGGCTCACTGCGCCGAAGTGCAGGGTCTCTGGCAGGCCTATGAAACCTTGCGCCTCCAGGAACAGCGGACCACGTCCTGAACCCGCGCCAACCATCAGAAACTGCTCTGGGTCTGACCGGCGAATCGTCCGGCGTAATGCTCATCGCCCTCCATTCGCTGGAAGATGAACTGGCAGATCGGCGTGTCGGGATACACCGCCAGCGGCGCCGGGCCGAAATTACTCATCTCCAGCACCTGCTGACTGTCGATCCCCGGCCCCATGAACGGTGCACTGATGTGCACCATCAATCCCAGTCGGGCGAAGCGGCTGCGTCCCTCCAGCCAGCCGCACAGTCCAGGGCCGAGCCGCAGACGTTCGCGTGTGATCCCGAGCACGGTCTCGCCGGGCATGATCAAGATGTGTTGGCCGTCGGCAACCTCAACCCGGTCGGTGAGGGCGCGGTAATCGGTGTGCTCACGCACCTCGATCACTTCATGCACCTTGCGGAACACCCGGAAGGTGCTGGCCAGGGTCAGATCCACCGACGCAGGCCCCACCCGGTCGAGGCAGAAGGGGGTGATCGTGATCAAACCATCCTCGATCGCCTGAAGAATGGCCTGGCGTCCAAGCACCACCATGGCGAGATCCTGTGCGGGGCCATGAGTATGGGTGACAGCAGCGGCATCATGACGATGCCGCTTCAAGCACTGACCGTATGCCCGCCTTCACCCTGCCCGGCACCTTCCTGGTTGGCCTGATCGGCCTGTCCGTCGTGCAGGGAGACACGATTCGCTACCGCTGCGGTGGTGGCCAGATCATCGAAGCGCAATACGGCTCCCTCAGCGATCAGTCGTTGTCGTTCGTGCGCCTGCGCCTCCCCGACGGGCGCCGTCTCACCCTGCCCCAGGTGGCCTCCGGCTCCGGTGCCCGCTACAGCGCCGACCAAGACTTCACCTGGTGGAGCAAAGGCAACGGCGGCTTTCTCCAGGAAAGGGGTGACGACGGGAAGTGGCGCATCACCCTGGATGCCTGTGATGCTCAGAACTGACGCTGATCCCCCCCTCGTGATCCCACCCCAGAAACAGATGACCGGCATGCTGGGTCATCCCGTGGCCGAGAACCCGATCGACCGCATGTTCGATGCGGTGTATGCCCACTACAACCTGCCCTGGCAGTTCTGGAAAAGCGACATCGGCTCTGCAGCTGATCTCGCCCATGCGATTCGGGCGCTGGTGCCCCTCGGCTACCGCGGAGTCGGCATCACCGTTCCTTACAAGGTGGCGGTCATTCCGATGCTGGATGCCATCGACGCTGACGTGCGCGCCATCGGAGCGGCCAACTACGTGACGGTGGAACAAGGCCGCCTGATCGGCCACAACAATGACGGCAAAGGGGTCGTCAAAGCGATTGAGAAGGTGTTCTCCCTCCGCGGCCAGCGTGTGGTCATGCTCGGTGCCGGTGGCGCCGGACGGGCGATGGCGGCGGAACTGGCCTGGGCCGGGGCCGACCAGCTCACCCTGATCACCCGGCGGCAGGAGCAAGGGGAGGAGGTGGCCGCGATGGTGAAGCGTGTGTCGGGCGTTGCGGCGGAGTGGCGCCCCTGGCAAGGAAACGTGGTGCTGCCGGAAGGCACCACCCTGGTGATGAATGCCACGCATCTCGGCTGTGCTCCCGACCTGGAGCCGGTGCCCCTCGACTGGAACAGCCTCCAGCCGGGCACCGTGGCCGTGGATGTGATCACCAACCCCCGCATCACCCCCTTTCTGGCGACAGCACAGGCGAAGGGCTGCCAGGTGGTGGATGGAGTCGAGATGCTGGTGCAGCTGGCGATTCAGATCTTCCAGCAGTGGACGGGCATCACCCCGGAAGAAGCGGTGTTCCAACGGGCCGTGGCCGAAGCGCTGGGTGAATGAGCCCGCACACTTCGTCGCCGAAAACTGCCAGGCGATGGTTTTGCGGTGACCATGGGACGCCCCCACCGGCCTCCAGCCGCAGGCCCATGGTCTTCCCCGAACACGGCCTCATTGAGGAGATCCTGACGTCTTACGCCCGGCAGACCGGCGTGGCTGAATCCGACGGGGAACTGCAGCGACGCATCGAGTCGTTCCATGTTCAACTACTCACCCTCACCCACCAGCAACTGACCTGGGTGCATCAGGAATGGTGCGTCTGAGGGCTTGCACGTCCGAAGAGTTGGGCCTCAGAAGCTCAGGCGGCAGCGGGCGGCATGCATCTGGAGCTCCCCCGAATAAGCGCCCCCACCTGGCTGATAGGCATAGGGAGCTCGGTTGCCGGCACCGAGTTCGGCGGCGCCGCAATCGAGCGGACGTCCATCGATCTGCAGGGAAAACTCCTCGACGGTGAGCCCCGGGGCCTGACGACTCTCCTTGCGAATCTCCACTGGTGGCAACGGCGGAATCGGTGGTGGATCCAAGCGGGTGCCTCCAGCCATCACAACGAGCTGTGCGACAGCTTGCCCCAGCAGCCAGGCCTTGACCAGCGCCGCTCAGCAGATCCTTGGCAGCAGTTCCCCGCTCAAGGGCGTCAGGAACCGTTCGGTGCCCAGGGGCGTCCGCAGGCGGACCCGGGGAGCGCTCCGCTCCGCCCACGCCTCCACCGCGCCCACAACGGCACCACCGGTGCCAGCCAGCACGGCCAGAGCAGACTCCGCCTGATCCGGTGGCACCACCAGCACACAGCGTCCTTCGTTGGCCAGGTGGAGCGGATCGAAGCCGAGCAGGTCACAGCAACGGCTCACGGCCGGAACCACCGGGATCCGCGCCTCCTCCAGCACCAGATCACAGCCACTGTCATCGGCAAGTTCCTGCAGGGCCGCCGCCAGGCCGCCACGGGTGAGGTCGCGCAGGCAATGGGGCTGCACTCCGGCCGCAAACAACGCGGCCACCAAGGGCCAGAGGGGGGCACAGTCGCTCAGCACCGGTGGCTGCAGGTCGAGACCATGGCGAGCCGCCAGGATCGCCACGCCATGGCGGCCCAGGTCACCGCTCAACAGCAGCACATCCCCCGGACGGATTGCCGCGGGGCTGATCGCGGCCGGGGCCTCCACCACACCGAGACCACTGGTGCTGATGAAGATCCCATCGGCCTTGCCCCGCTCCACCACCTTGGTGTCACCGGTGGCAATCTCCATGCCCGCCTCGGCGGCGGAAGCAGCCATCGACGCCACCACCCGTCTCAGCAGCTCCAGAGGCAACCCCTCCTCGAGGATCAACGACACGCTCAGATACCGGGGTCGCGCACCCGCCATCGCCAGATCGTTGGCGGTGCCGGTCACCGCCAGGCTGCCGATGTCTCCGCCGGGAAACTCCAGGGGCTGCACCACATAGCCATCGCAGCTGAAGGCCAAAGGAGCGGCAGCAGACGGCAGAACAGCCGCATCGTGGAGAACCACGGCAGCCTCATCGCCTCCTCCCGAACGATCGAGCGCCTGACCTGGCAACAGCGGCCGTAACTCCTGCTGGATCAGGTCGCGCATCAGGGCGCCACCGCCGCCATGGGCCAAGCGGATGCAGTCCGTCATCGCCGATAGCGGTGATAGGCCGCACAGGCTCCCTCGCTCGACACCATCGGCGCCCCCAGGGGCCGCTGCGGAGTGCACGCCCCACCAAAGGCCGGGCACTCCGGCGGCAGGGCCAGACCCCGCAAAATGCGGCCGCTGATGCAGAGCCTGGGGTCGGAGTCATCGCCAGCGGCGACGGCAGGCTCCAGGGCTGCGGCATCGAGATGCCGGTAAGCGGGTCGCAGGGCCAGCCCCCCCTGGGGCAGAACTCCCAGGCCACGCCAAGGACGATCCGCAGGTTCAAACACCGCATCGATCAACGCCTGCGCCGCCCGATTGCCCTCCGGCGTCACCACCCGGGCGTAGGCATTGCTGAGACGCGCTTCGCCCGCCTCCAGTTGTCGCACCGCCTCGAGCACGCCCGCCATCAACTCCGCGGGATCGAAGCCGCTCACCACCACCGGCACCCGATGGCGCTCCACCAGCTGCTCCAGCTGCCGTGTGCCCATCACCGCCGCCACATGACCGGCGGCCAGAAAAGCCTGCACCTCGCTGGCCGGATCGGCAAGGATCGCTTCCATCGCCGGCACGACGCGCACGTGGGCGACCAGCAGCGACAGATTGGGGAGCGCCAGGGCCTTGGCCTGACGCGCCAACAGGGCCGTGGCGGGAGCGGTGGTCTCAAACCCCACCGCCAGAAACACCACGCGGCGATCGGGATGGCGCCGGGCCAGCGCGATCGCCTGAAGCGGCGAAGTGAGCAGCTGCACATCCCCTCCGGCCGCCCGCACCGCCAATAGATCCTGGCCGGGATCACTTCCCGGCACCCGCAGCATGTCGCCGTAGGAACAGAGCACCACATCGGGACGCCGCGCCAGCTTGAGGGCGAGATCAATGCAGGCGGCCGGTGTGACACACACCGGGCAACCGGGACCATGGATCAGACGCACCACTGGTGGCAGCAGCTGATCAAGGCCCCAGCGGAGGATGGCGTGGGTCTGGCCGCCGCAGACCTCCATCAGGGTCCAGGGGCGACGGGTCAGGGCAGCGAGGGTGTCAGCCAGCTGCGCCGTTTGGGCATGGGCGTGGATCAACCGCTCACCTCCAACCCGTCAGGCCACTGAGGGCACGGATGTACTGGGCCCGTTCGTAATCCGCGGGCGTGGCGCAACGCTGCTGACTCATGCAGCCGATCAGATCGGCGACCGCGCCGTAGTCGTGCGCCTCCAACCACTGACTGAGTTCCAGCTCGATCGCCTGCAACCGGTCCGGACCGTGGCGCAAGAGGCTGGCCACCAGCTGGGTGCCACTCGCTCCGGCCATTAATAGGCGCACCACATCGGTGGCGCGCTGCACCCCGCCGCTGGCGGCGAGCTGCAGCGGTTCCCTGCCGTGCAACAAGGCGATCCAGCGCAGGGGCAGATGGAGATCGTGAGGGGTGGAGAGCAGTGGATTGGCCTGCAGCTCCAGCCGCTCGATGTCGATATCGGGTTGATAAAAACGATTGAACAGCACCAGACCATCGGCGCCGGCTGCGGCAAGACGATGGGCCAGCCCCCGGAAGTTGGTGAAGAAAGGGCCGAGTTTCACCGCCAGGGGAAGCCTCACCTGCGCCCGCACACCACGCACGATCGCTTCAATCTCCGCCTCGATCTCACCGCTGCTCAGCAGGGGGTCGGTGGGGAGGCTGTGAATGTTGAGCTCCAGCGCCTGGGCGCCGGCGCTCTCGATCCGGCGCGCCGTCTCCACCCAGCGGCCGGGATGGGTGCCATTGAGACTGGCAATCACCGGGATCGTCAGTTGCTGCCGGGCCCGCTCGATCAGGCGCAGATAGAGATCCACCCCCTCATGCACCACGGCACAATCGGGGAGGTAACTGAGGGCCTCGCCGTAGCTATCGCTGCCCAGGGTGGCGTGATCATGGAGCGCGAGCTGTTCCTGTTCGATCTGCTCCTCAAACAACGAATGCAGCACAATCGCTGCAGCGCCATGACGCTCGAGCTCCAGCATCGGGCCGACATGGTCGCTGAGGGGCATGGCCGCTCCCACGATCAGGGGCGATCGCAACGGCAGCCCGAGCCAATCGCATCGCAGATCCGGATGGCTGGTCATGACGCGCCCTCCTGATGGCTGGCCGCCAGATTGCGATAGACCGCCCAGCGCCGATCGAGATCCGCCTGGGCCGCTTCCACAAGGGCCCGGGCATGCTCCGGCTGGCTGAAGCGCAGCATCCGGAAGCGGTTCTCCTGATCCATCGCCTCCGCCAGGGGGCGCCGGGGACCGGCACTGTCGAGCTGAAGCGGCGTTTCACCGCGGGCCAGCCGCCGGGGGTCGTAGCGGTACAGGGGCCAGCGACCGCAATCAACTGCGAGCTTCTGATGGCCCATCCCTTCGGCCATGTCGATGCCATGGGCGATGCAATGCGAATAGGCCAAGATCAACGACGGCCCCGGGTAGCTCTCCGCCTCCAGAAAGGCGCGGATCGTGTGTTCATCCCGGGCCCCCATCGCCACGCTGGCCACGTACACACTGCCGTAAGTCATCGCCATCAAGCCAAGATCCTTCTTGCCGGCTGGCTTTCCTGCCGCAGCGAATTTGGCGACCGCACCGAGCGGCGTCGCCTTGGAGGCCTGACCGCCAGTGTTCGAATACACCTCCGTGTCGAGCACCAGCACATTCACGTCGCGGCCGCTGGCGAGCACGTGATCCACGCCGCCGAAGCCGATGTCGTAAGCCCAGCCGTCGCCTCCCACCAGCCAAATGCTGCGCTTCACGAGGGCATCCGCCAAACCGAGCAGGGCCTCGGCCCGCTGGCGATCGGGGTGGCCCGCCAGCAGTCGGCGCAGCTCCTCCACCCGCTGCCGCTGCTCGACAATCCCGGCCTCCTCCTCCTGCTCCGCACCGATCAAGTCCTCCACCAGGGCAGGGGGGAGTGGCGGATCCAGCGCGCGCAGCAGGTCCTCAGCCATCTGCCGCTGCTGATCCACCGCCACCCGCATGCCGAAGCCGAATTCGGCGTTGTCTTCAAACAGGGAATTGCTCCAGGCGGGTCCGCGTCCGTCTCGATTGGCGCGCCAGGGCGTGGTGGGAAGGTTGCCGCCGTAGATCGAACTGCAACCGGTGGCATTCGCCACCAACATGCGATCGCCGAACAGCTGGGTGGCGAGCTTCAGGTAAGGGGTCTCACCGCAACCGGCGCAGGCACCGGAAAATTCGAACAGGGGTTCCTGCAGCTGCTGCTGGCCGATCTTGTGCAGGTTGAGGTCGGCGCGCGGCACCTCGGGGAGATGCAGAAAGAAGTCCCAGTCGGCGCGTGCCTGCTCCCGCAGCGGTCGCTGCGGTGCCATGTTGATCGCCTTGCGCTTGGGCTCACTGCGATCCCGCGCCGGACAGACGTTGACGCACAGGGCACAGCCGGTGCAGTCTTCGGCCGCCACCTGGATCGTGAACGTCTGGCCCTGGAAGGCTGGATCGCGAGCGGGGGCGGTGCGAAACCCCTCCGGGGCCTCAGCGAAGGCGGGCCCAGGAGCCACCTTGGCGCGGATCACCGCATGGGGGCAGACCATCACGCATTTGCCGCACTGCACGCAGAGGTCGCTTTCCCACACCGGAACCGACTCAGCGATGTTGCGCTTCTCCCATTGGCTGGTGCCCACCGGCCAGGTGCCATCACAGGGAAGAGCGCTCACCGGCAGCGCATCACCACAGCGCGCCAGCATCGGTGCGATGACGTCGCGCACAAACACCGGCGCCTGCTGCAGTCGATCCTCCCCTGCTGCTCCAGAGGTCTCCGGCCCTGCTTGGGTTTCCAGCGGATCCACCAGGTGTGGCCAGGGCACGGCATGGAGCTGATCCAGGCTGGCGTCCAGGGCGCGCAGATTCATCGCCACCACGGCCTCACCCTTGCGGCCATAGGTCTTGGCGATCGACTGACGAATGCGCTCGATCGCCTGCTCCCGCGGCAACACCCCACTGATGGCAAAGAACCCGGCCTGCATCACGGTGTTGATCCGCGACCCCATGCCGCTGGCTCGGGCCACACGACTCGCATCCACCACCCAGAGCTGCAGATGGCGCTCGCGGATGGTGCGGCGCATCGCCCCAGGCAGGTGACTCCAGGTCTCCTCCGGTGAATAGGGACTGTTGATCAGCACGGTGCCGCCGGGCTGGATGCCGGCCAGCAGATCAAAACGACCGATGAAATCCCACTGATGACAGGCCACGAACGTGGGGCGCTGAATCAGATAAGTGGAGCGAATCGGCCGCGGCCCGAAGCGCAGATGGGAGACGGTGACGGCTCCCGATTTCTTCGAGTCGTAAACGAAATAGCCCTGGGCGAAGAGATCAGTGCTTTCGCCGATGATTTTGATGGCGGCCTTGTTGGCTCCGACGGTGCCATCGGAGCCGAGGCCATAAAACACCGCCCGCACTTCGCCATCATCCCGCGACCCCTCGGTGACGATCGAGGCATCCACCGGCAGAGACGTGTGGCCCACATCGTCTTCGATTCCCACGGTGAAATGGTTGCGGGCCGGCTCCCCGGCGAGCAGCGCCTGCAGATGGCGATCCACGGCATGCACCATCGCCGGGGTGAACTCCTTCGACGACAGGCCATAGCGCCCGCCCAGCACCCGGGGTGGTGCAGCCCCCGGCCACTGCTCACTCAAGGCCGTCACCACGTCGAGATAGAGCGGTTCGCCGCTGGCACCGGGATCCTTGCAGCGATCGAGCACGGCGATCGCCCGGGTGGTGGCGGGCAGGCTCTCCACCAGAAGTCGGGCACTGAAGGGGCGGAACAGTCGCACCTTCAACAGCCCCACCCGCTCGCCCGCGGCCAACAGGGGCTCCAGGCTCTCTTCAGCGGTTTCGCAGCCGGATCCCATCAGCACCAGCACCCGTTCAGCATCGACGGCGCCGCAGTAGTCGAAGGGTCTGTAACGGCGACCGGTGAGCGCCGCGAACGCGTCCATCGCCTCCTGCACCAGACCTGGTGCGGCCTCAATGAAGGGATTCACGGTCTCCCGCGCCTGGAAATAGACATCGGGGTTCTGAGCAGTGCCACGCACCACGGGGTGATCGGGACTCAGGGCCCGGGCGCGATGCGCAGCGATCGCAGCCTGAGGGATCAGCTGCTGGAGCACCGCATCAGGAATCGCAGCCACCTTCTGGATTTCGTGGGAGGTGCGAAAACCGTCGAAACAGTGCAGGAACGGCAACCGACTGCACAGGCTGGCGCGGCTGGCGATGGCGGCGAAATCAGCGGCTTCCTGCACAGACGCCGAGGTGAGGATGGCACAGCCACTGCCGCGTGTGGCCATCACATCACTGTGGTCACCAAAGATCGACAACCCCTGCGCTGCGAGTGAACGGGCGGCCACATGCAGCACCACCGGTGTCAGCTCACCGGCGAGTTTGTAGAGGTTGGGGATCATCAACAGCAATCCCTGGCTGGCCGTGAAGGTGGTGGTGAGGGTTCCGGCCTGGAGGGCGCCATGCACCGTGCCGGCCGCACCCGCCTCGCTCTGCAGCTCCACCACCGACGGCACCGAGCCCCAGAGGTTGGGGCGATCCGCTGCTGCCCAGGCATCGGCCCACTCCCCCATCGGCGACGCCGGCGTGATCGGGTAGATGGCGATCACCTCATTGAGGCGATAGGCCACGCGGGCAACGGCCTCATTGCCGTCGACGGTGATCATCTCCGTCATGGCGCGTGCTCCGTCACAAGACTGAGGGCGATCCCCACATGCACCAGCACCCGATCGCCCACCATCGCCTCGGGCAGGCAGGCCAGGCTCACCTGTTGATGCACGCCACCGAAGTCGACCTCGGCCATCCGGAACAGGGGGTCCGCCGTCTCCTCAATCGTGCGGATCACTCCGGGGGTGGCCAGGCACATGGCGCATGGATCTCGCCTGTTCTCGGTATAGCCATGCTCTGGCGAGCGGCCCAGAGCTGCCCCAGGGCCAGGCCTCCATCGTTGCAGGGGAGCTGTTCCGGCCAGAACACCTCCAGGGAGGCCGCCCGCAACAGGGTGATGCAGCGCTGCAACAACCACCTGTTCTGAAAACAGCCCCCACTCAGGGCCACCTGGCGGCAGCGGTGACGCCGTGCCGTGGTCACGAGCGTGGCGGCCAGCCCCACCGCGATGGCCTCATGGCAAGCGGCCGCCAGGGCGGCAGGCGTATCCCCTCTCCCACCCGGGTCAGCGGCAAGCACAGCGAGCACTCCATCCAGCAGCGGCTGCCAGTCGAGCCAACCAGCCGCCTGATCCCAGCGCAAGGGAGCCAGTGCCAGCGGCGCTTCGATGCCATCATCCGCATCGCCGTGGCGGTGGGCCAGCGCCTCCAGCCGCATGGCCGCTTCCCCTTCATGGCTCTGGAGCTCCACTGCCGCCACCAGGGCGGCAAGACCATCAAACAGACGGCCGAGGGAACTGCAGAGCGGCGACTGCACACTTCGATCCAGAGCCTGCTCGATCAGCTTGAGATCGGCTGGAGCAAAGCGCTGCCGTAACGCGGAAGCGCCTGGATGCGCCGACTGCTGGGCTTCAGAAAGAAGCCCGAGGGCGCAGCGGCGTGCATCGCGCACAGCCAGCTCGGAGCCGGGGAGGGGAAAAGAGCGCAGGCTGAACAGCCGTTGCGGTGGAGCGTTGCCCTCCATCAGGAACAACTCGCAGCCGCGGCCATGGGGTGGTGTGGCGCTGTAGCCCAAGCCATCGGCGGCCCATGCCAACACCGGACCGGCCAGACCATGCTCCGCCACCACCGCCAGGGCGTGGGCGGGATGGTGCTCCACCCGGTAGAGCGGCAAGTGCTGGCGCTCGCTGAGTTCTACAGCCAACTGCGCACTCACATAGCCGGGATGGGCATCGCAGACCACCGCCTCCAGATCGCCGGCGCAACGTGTTGTGATCTCCTTCAGGCCCTGCTGCAGATCGCTCTGTTGGTCGGCGTCGGCCAGATCACCGCGGAAGGGCGCCGGCCAGACCGCTCCCCGATGGGCCAGCACGGGCGCCGACTTGAGATCGCCGCCCAGCGCGAGCAGACACTGATCCGGCGCGAGGCCGACAGGAAGATCCAGGGGGGCCGGCGCGTAACCCCGGGCACGGCGCAGCAGCATCGGTCGTCCATCCACCAGCCGCAGCAGGGAATCATCCAACCGCCGGGCGATCGGTCGGTCGTGAATCAGAAAGGCATCAGCAAGGTTGCCGAGCCGTTCGCGGGCTTCGTCGGGATCGCGGCACTGGGGTTCACCACTGCGGTTGCCACTGGTGGCCACCAGCGGGGCGGCAATGGCCTGGGCCAACAGATGATGCAGGGGAGAAGCCGGCAGCATCACCCCCAGCCAGGGGCTGCCTGGCGCCACCGGATCGGCGCCGTCGGCCTCCATCGACGGAGGGATCCGTCGCCGTTTGAGCAACACGATCGGCGCCGCAGGGCCGCTGAGCTCCCGACGCTCCTCTGCATGGCAATGCACCTGATCGTCAAGCCGATCGATGCGATCCACCAGCAGGGCGAACGGCTTGTGGGGCCGATGCTTACGCAAGCGGAGCCGCCGGACGGCCGCAGCGTTGCCGGCCTCCACCAGCAGCTGAAAACCGCCCACCCCCTGCAGTGCCAGGATCTTCCCCTGCTGCAGGATCGCGATCGCTGCAGCCAACGGCTCCTGCCCGGAGCCATGCCGACCAGCAGCACAGAGATCCTCACCAGCGGCGTCCACCAGCTGCAGCCTCGGTCCACAGGCTGGACAACTGATCGTTTCGGCATGGAAGCGCCGCTGTCCTGGGGTTTCGAACTCGTGCCGGCAGGCCTCGCAGAGGGGAAAACAACCCATCGTCGTGTGGGCCCTGGCAAAGGGCTCCGCCACAGCGATCGAGTAGCGGGGACCACAGCGACTGCAACTGATGAAGGGATAGCGATGGCGGCGATCAGCGGGATCAGCCAGTTCCGCCAGGCAGTCGGCACAGGGGGCAAGATCCGGCACCAGGGCCGGAGCGATCAGGCCCTGACCGAGTGGCAGTGGAGCGCTGGCGGCGATGCTCAACTGCCGTGGTGGCGCTGGCGACGGCGGCAACCAGACTGGATCCAGGCCATCGAGACGGGCAGGAGGCCGCAGGCGCTGGGGCAGCAGCTCCAGCAGACGCTGCAGCTGCCGACGCGACCCATGCAGATCCAGGCACACCGCTCCAGCCTGGTTGTCCAGTCGACCGGTGAGATCAAGCTCCCGAGCCAACTGATGCACCTGGGGGCGAAACCCCACCCCCTGCACCAGGCCGCGGCAGAGCAGCCGCAGGCGCACCCGGGACTCCGCCGTGCTCAACGGGGCTGCAGCGCTCCCAACCGCAGCTGCTGCATCAGGGCATCCATGCCGGCGCCAGTTCTGGCTGACACCTCGAGCACCGTCGCATCCGGAGCCACCTGGGCGATGTGCTGCAGGGCGAGCGACCGGTTGAATCCCACCGCTGCCGCCAGATCGCTTTTGCTGATCACCACCAGATTGGCGCTGTAAAAGGTGGCTGGGTATTTCAAGGGCTTGTCCTCACCCTCGGTAACCGACAGAAGAACGATGCGCTGGGTCTCGCCCAGGTCGTAGGCGGTGGGGCAGACCAGATTGCCCACGTTTTCAATCACCAGCAGCTGGAGCTCCGGCAGGGGAAGCGCATCCACAGCAGCGCCGAGCATCGCGGCCTCCAGATGACAGGCCTGTCCTGTGGTGATCTGAATCGCCTGCACACCGGAGCGTTGCAGGCGACGGGCATCGTGGTCGGTGGCGAGATCGCCGACGATGACCGCCATGGCCGCGGGATCGCAACGGCTGGCCAGGGCTTCAAGCAGGCTGGTCTTGCCCGATCCCGGCGACGACAGCAGGTTCACCACATGAACGCCGGCCTGCTCGAAGCGTTGGCGCAGCAACGCAGCACCAGCGTCGTTCTGGGCGAGCAATGCGGTGTGCAGATGCAGCATCCGCTGGTGTTGATGCTGATGCTGGGGAGCCTGCAGGGAGGTGAGACTGCAGCCGCAATCAGTGCACATGACTGCATCGCAATGGTCTCAGGTTAGACAGCACAGCGCGACTTGACCGTGGCCAATGGCGAGCCTCACGTGACGTCGAGTGAGACCAACTGCAACTCCCGTCCTCGCTCCAATGAGGCGGGACCGCCGCAAACGGGACAGACCAACAGACCGGCTCGCACCGCAAACACCTGGCCACACGAACGACAGCGCCCCTCCGCCGGCACCGACTCGATCTGAAGCCGGGCGCCGGCGGCGAGGCTCTCCGCCATCACCACCTCAAAGGCCATGGCGAGACAGTCGGGCTCAACGCCAGCCAGGGCACCGATGCGCAGCGTGATCGCAACGATGCGCTCGCCGCCATGGCGATCCAGCGCCTCCAGCGCCTGCCGTCGCACCGCCTCCATCAGGCTCAACTCATGCACAACGCTGTTGCCTCCAGCCATTGCCGCACGAGCCGGCGCGCTGCCGGCAACTGCAACTCCATCGCCGCCGACAACCGGGTGCCATGGGCGATCTCTGTGGCGGGGATCCGGAGCATCGCCGCTTCCGGTTCGGCATGCCACAGCGATCGCGCCAGGGCCAGAAGCTGCGCAGCCGTCAGGTGATGGCTGTTCAAGACCGACTCGCCGCAGGCCACAGGGCGAGACACCGATACGAGCAGACGCTGCAACACCGGTGCCGCGGGCGCCGCAGGCGACAGCCAGGCATCGATGAACAGCACCCGATCCACGCCGGCCAGATCGGCCACAAGTTCCGGCGTCAATTGGTGGACGCTGCGCACCCTGAGGGCAGCATCAACAGCCTTGTCATCCACAACAGCCTCCCATTCCTCCGCCAACAGCCGCCCCACCCCGTCATCGCCCCGCAGCGGATTGCCGATACCGATCAGAAGGTTCCGGGCCACCCCGGTGGCCATCGCTGCATCAAGCATCCATCGACATCCCCCTACCGCGCTCGCTCCGCCAACACGGTGCCCCGGTGATCCAGCACTTGCAGATGCAGCGGCATCTGCCCAGCGGCATGGGTACTGCAACTGAGGCAGGGGTCGTAGCAACGGATGCCGGCCTCCACCCGGTTCAGCAACGCCTCGGGAATCGTGGCGTCCGCGGGAACGGGCTGAGGGATGAACTCCCGGGCGATCTGGGCCACGGTGCGGTTCATGGCCAGATTGTTCTGGCCCGTGGCGATGATCAGATTCACGGCGGTGATCAGACCGTTGTCGTCCACGCGGTAGTGGTGGAACAGGGTGCCCCGGGGCGCTTCACTGACGCCGATCGCTTCATTGGCGTTGAGCTGGGCCCGGGCCCGGATCCGCCCCGACAGCAGGCTGTCATCGGCGACCAGCTGTTCCATCCCCTCCAGACAGGCCACGATCTCCACCAGACGCGCCTGGTGATACGCGAACGATGAGGTGACGATCCGACCGCCACTGGCGGCGGTGCCGTTACGGGAGCGGAACGCCTCCAGTTCGCGATCGGCCCAGGGGGTGCCGATCCGCTCGCAGACGTTCAGGCGGGCCAGGGGGCCCACCCGATAGAGGCCCTGGGGATAACCCAGGGGCCGGTAATAGGGGAATTTCAGATAACTCCAGCTCTCCACCGCTTCGCCCACCACGGCGGCGTAGTCCTCTTCCCGCACGCCATCGGCCACCACCGTGCCGTCACTGTCGATGAAGCGAAGCCGTCCCTCGATGCACTCCCAGCCGCCGTCGTCTGCAACCAGAGCCATGAACAGGGAGGGGAAGTCGCCGAAGCTGCGCTGCTCCCGCTCCAGCGGTCCATCCAGCAGACGATTGAGCAGATCAAGAGCCAGGCGCACCGTCTGCTTTGCCTCCGGCAGGTTGGCCAGGATCCAGTCGCGCGCCTCCGGCGACAGCGCACTGCGCACTCCACCGGGTACGGCCCAGGCGCTGTGAATCTTGCGCCCACCGAGCAGCTCCAGCACCTGCTGTCCGAACTGACGCAAACGGATCCCCGCACGGGCCAGGTCGGGATCGGCGGCCATCAGACCGAACACATTGCGGCGATCGGGGTCGCTCTCCCAGCCGAGCAGGAAATCAGGGCTGCTCAGGTGAAAAAACGAAAGCGCGTGGCTCTGGCAGATCTGCGCCAGGTTCAGCAAGCGCCGCAGTTTCCGAGCTGCCGGCGGGGGCTGCACCGCCAGCAGCTTGTCGCCGGTCTTGGCGGCGGCAAGCAGATGACTGACCGGACAGATGCCGCAGATTCGGGCGGTGATGCCCGCCATCTCCGTGAAGGGGCGGCCTTCGCAGAAGGTCTCGAAGCCCCGGTATTCCACGACGTGAAAGCGGGCATCGGCGAGCTGGCCCTCGTCATCGAGATGGAGGGTGATCTTGGCGTGACCCTCAATCCGGGTCACCGGGTCGATCGTGATCGTGCGCATCATCCGAAACGGGGTGGCTGGGGCGGGATGGGCTCGGCCCGGTCCTGGACCACCGATGGCGACCCATCGCCTTGCAACAACGGAGCGATCGCCTCCCGGATGCGCGTCGCCGACGGTGGGCAACCCGGCAGCCACACGTCCACGGCAATCACCTCATGCAATGGCAGCACCCGCTCCAGCAGCTCCGGCACGATTCCAGGCGCTTTTGGGAGCATTCCGGTCGCATCCGCCAGTTCCAGATAGCCCCGCTGCAACACAGCGGCACGGCTTCCACCCTCCTGCCGCTCCTGCCAGAGATTGCGCAGGGCGGGCACATTCCCGGTCACGGCGCAATCGCCGAACGACACCACGCAGCGGCTGCGGGCTCGTAGCTTCAGGGCCAGCTCCAGGTTGTCGGTGTTGGCCACCGCTCCTTCCACCAGGCAGACATCCACCTGCTCGGGGAAGTCCTTGCGGTCGTTGGCGACCGGCGAGTAGACGACGTCGGCCAGAGCGGCGAGCTCAAACAACCACTCGTCGAGATCGAGGAAAGACATGTGGCACCCGCTGCATCCCGCTAACCAGACGGTGGCGAGACGGCAACGATCCGTGGGCGGGCTGGTGGTCATGACAGGGGGTCTCCGGTGGGATGCCAGCGATGCTGCTCGCGGGCCTGTCGCAACAGCAGCGGGCGCTCACGGTGGGGATGTTTTTCCGCCGTCGTGTCGTCCTTGCGGACGATGGCGCCGGTGGGGCACACATCCACGCACTTGCCGCAGGAGGTGCAGGCGCTGACCTCGCCCCAGGGCTGATCGAGTCCGGCGATGATGCGGCACTGTTCGCCTCGGTCGGCCACATCCCACACGTGGGCGCCTTCGATCTCGTCGCAGACGCGCACGCAGCGGGTGCAGAGAATGCAACGGTGATGGTCGATGCTGAACTGGGAGTGGGAGCTGTCGACGCAACGATCGGGGTAGCGGTAGGGAAAGCGGGAGTGATCCATGCCCACCTCGCTGGCCACATCCTGAAGTTCACAGGCGCCATTGGCGACGCAGAAGGCACACACGTGGTTGCCTTCTGCAAAGAACAGCTCCACTGCCATCCGGCGGTAGGTCTGCAGGCGTGGCGTGGCGGTGAGAATCGCCAGGCCCTCCACGGCTTCGGTGGCGCAGGCGGGCAGTAGGCGTTGGCTATCGACCTGCTCCACCAGGCACAGGCGGCAGGCACCCACAGGCGTCAGGCCATCCAGATGGCAGAGCGTGGGCACGCGACTGCCAGCGGAGCGGATCGCCTCCAGCAACGTGGCACCGGCTGGCACCGCCACCTCGACGCCATCAACGCTCAGGGTGAGAACGCTCATCGGCCTAGCTCAGGAGTATCCAGGCACTGGGAGGGCTGGCGGCAGGCGGCCTGATACTCCTGACGGAAGTAGCGCAGCGTGCTGAGCACCGGATTCGGGGCGGCCTGACCGAGACCGCAGAGGCTCATCGCCTGCACCATCCCGCAGAGCTCTTCCAGTCGTGCCAGATCGGCGAGGTCGGCGCGACGTTCGACGAAGCGATCGAGCAAAGCGGCCAACTGCACCGTGCCGGCGCGACAGGGAATGCATTTGCCGCAACTCTCGTTGCAGCTGAACCGCATGAAATGGCGTGCCACCTCTGGCATCGAGGTGGTTTCACCCATCACCACCATGCCCCCGGACCCCATCATCGACCCCAGGGCCCTGAGGCTTTCGTAGTCGACCGGCGTATCGAGCAGATGGGCAGGGATGCACCCCCCCGAGGGGCCGCCGGTCTGCACAGCCTTGACGCCCCCGTTGGGTCCATCGGCGCCTGGAACGCCACCTCCCATGGTCTGAACCACGGTGCGCAGACTCGTGCCCATCGGCACTTCCACCAGACCGGTGCGCTCCACAGCCCCGGAAAGGGCAAACACCTTGGTTCCCTTGCTGCCCTCAGTGCCGATCGCAGCGAACCAGTCGCCGCCTTCGCGCAGGATCGTCGGCACGGCCGCGAAGGTCTCCACGTTGTTGATCAGCGTTGGCGCGCCGGCCAGACCGGACTGGGCCGGGAACGGAGGCCGGGGGCGCGGCGTGCCGCGCCGTCCTTCGATGGAGGCCATCAAAGCGGTCTCCTCACCGCAGACATAGGCACCGGCGCCGACTCGCACCTCGAGCTGCAAGCGAAAGCCGCTGCCGGCGATCGCAGGCCCCAGCCAGTGCTGGCTGCGGGCCTGACGCAGGGCCAGGCGGAGGCGATCAATCGCCAGCGGGTATTCAGCACGCACGTAGATGAAGCCGTGATCAGCGCCAACGGCGTAGGCGGCGATCGCCATGCCCTCGATCAGGCGATGGGGGTCACTCTCGAGCACGCTGCGGTCCATGAAGGCGCCGGGATCACCCTCATCGGCGTTGCACACCAGGGCCCGCGGGCCGGGCGGTTGCAGGGCCACCGTGTCCCACTTCAGACCGGTGGGGTAACCGGCTCCACCCCGACCGCGCAGACCGCTGCGCTTCACCTCCTCCCGCACCTCCGCAGGCGTCATCTCCGTCAACACGCGCTGCAGCTGGCTGTAGGCACCGTGGGCCACGGCATCGTCGATCGATTCCGGATCGATGCGACCACAGGAGGCCAGCACCACCGACTGCTGCAACGCAAAGAAGGGATGGTCGAGATCGAGGCGTTGCCCCCGCAAGGACGAACCCTCCTGGTGCGGGAGATCCGCGGCCAGACGCAGCAGATCCGCGGCCTGCTCCGGGCGTAGACCGGCATACACGGCGGAGGGGCGATCGTCTATCGGATCAAGGGCCACCAGCGGACCACGCCCGCACAGACGCAGGCAGCCCACCGATTTGATCTCGACAGCTTCCGCAGTGCCACCGAGCTGATCGCGGGCCTGAAGCAAGGCCTGCTGAACGGCAGCGGCACCTGCCGAGCGACAGCCACTGGCACTGCAACAACGCAACTGAGTGGCCGTCATGGCGCTTCTCCCAGACCGAGCTGCTGCAGGCGCTGATCCAGGCCTGCAGGATCATCCAGCGGCAGCTTCGGCTCCAGCGCACCATCCACCACCAGCACCGGCGCCTGGCCGCAAGCTCCGAGACAACTGACGTGTTCCAGCGCCCACTCGCCATTGCCGGCCGGATCATCCAGACGCACACCCAGACGGCGTTCCAGGAGGCTGGCCAACTCCGCCCCGCCTTTGACGAAACAGGCGGTTCCGAGGCAGATGGCGCAGCGATGGGCCGTGGGGGCCTTCAGACGGAACAGGTGATAGAAACTGGCAACCCCCATCACGGTGGCGTGGGGCAAGTGCAACTCCTGCGCCACCTGATCCAGCGCCGAACGCGGCAGGTAGCCATGCATCTCCTGCACCTGATGCAGCACCTCGATCAGGGCATCAGCCCGCCCCCGATGCTGGCGGATCAGGCGGGAGGTGCGGGTTGTTGCGGATCCTTCCACCATCCCAATGCTCCCGGCTCGACCGTCCCCGATCCTTCTGGTAGCTCTGATGCAGGTCGTTGTCAGTGATGAGGGCAGCTTCGCCGGATCAGGCCCGGGTGGGATTGGTCTTTGATCACAGGCTGCAGGGACACGACACGGGCCCGGGCCATCCGGAGCAGCCGGAACGGGTGCGTGTTGTGGAGCAGGCCCTGCGGCAACGGGGCCTGCTGCAGCGCTGCCGGCGAATCGACGCCCGACCGATCACCGATGCGGAACTGCTGCGCTGCCACAGCCAGCGCTATCTCAACACCGTGCGCCGCGATGTGGCCTATGGCCGCGGCCAGCTCTCCACCGGCGATACCGCCATCGGTGACGACAGCGAGGATGTGGCGCGCCTGGCTGCCGGTGGCACCCTGGCGGCGGTGGATGCGGTGCTGCAGGGTGCGGTGGATCGGGTCTTCGCCCTGGTGCGACCTCCCGGACATCATGCCGAGGCGAATCGGGGCATGGGCTTCTGCCTGTTCAACAACATCGCCCTGGCGGCCCGCCATGCCCAGGCCGCTCATGGCGTCGAGCGGCTGCTGATCCTCGACTGGGATGTGCATCACGGCAATGGCACCGAAGCGATCCTCGGCGCCGATCCATCCGTGCTGCTGGTGGGCGTCCATGAACGAGGCAACTATCCCGGCAGCGGCGAGAGCAGCACCGCATCGTCGATCAACATCCCCTTGCCGAGCGGGAGTGACGGCCCGCCCCTGCTCCAGGCTCTCGAACACACCCTCGTCCCGGCTGCTGCCCGCTTTCAACCGCAACTGGTGTTCATCTCGGCGGGATTCGATGGCCATGCCGACGATCCACTGGCTGGGTTCCAGCTGCAAGCGGCCGACTACGGCGCCCTCACCCAACTGGCCCTGGCCGTAGCCCGAGACCACGCCGACGGCCGCTTGGTGTCAGCGCTGGAAGGGGGTTACAACCTGCCGGCGTTGGCCAGCAGCTGCTGCGCTCACGTGGAAGCCTTGCTCAAGGCCTGATCGGTGGGATGATCGCGGGTCCAGCGGCGCAGATCAACCCTGGCCTCCACCACGTCGCCGGCGTCACGGAGGCTGAAACCGAGCTTTCGGCAGATCTGCCGCATGCCGTGATTCTCCGGAAGAACCTCGGCCAGCACATGATCAATGCCCTCCTGGCGCCCGATGTGAAGAAGCTGGAATAACAGCGATGTGCCAAGCCCACGCCGCTGGTGGGAGTCGCGCACCAACAGGGAGAACTCAGCATCGTTGCAGCCGTGGAGTCGACTCAGTCGGGCCACCGCCAGCACCTGCCGTTCCTCCTGCCCGCCCCTGCCGTCGACCATGGCGGGATGCTCGGCCACCAGGGCCATCTCCCGGTCGTAATCGGTGCAGCAGATACGCACCAGACGCTCATGGGCGGTGCGATGCCGCAGCGACATCTGGTGGAAATAGCGCAGATGCACGCTGTCGCCCGACAACTGACCGTGAAAGGCCACCAACAACGCCTCATCCTCCGGACGGATCGGGCGGATCAACACCTCGGTGCCATCGGAAAGTTCCATCCGACGGATGTAGTTGGTGGGGTAGGGGCGAATGGCAGGCCTGGGCAGATGGCAGCTGGCCCCGGCGCCCGGCTGCAGCACGATGCGGGCATCCAGAGCCACCAGGGGACGCACCGGATCCCCCGGCAGCACCAGCAGGGGGTTGATGTCGACCTCACGGATCGATGGCTGCTCGAGCACCAGCTGACTGAGGCGTACCAGCAGCTGCTCAATGGCAGCCTGATCAGCGGGCGGGCCGCCACGCACACCGGCCAGGGCCGCAAACACTCGCGTCTGTTCCATCAGACGCCGCGCCAGGGTGGTGTTCAGGGGCGGCAGGGCAACGGCGCTGTCGCGTTGCACCTCCACCAGCGTGCCGCCGCTCCCGAAGAGGATCACCGGGCCGAACTGGGGGTCAAGGCTGCTGCCCACGATCAGTTCCAAAGCCCCATGGCTCGGCAGCATGGCTTGCACGCTGACGCCAGCGAAGGCCTCCGGGCCGCACCGCTCCGGGATCGTGCACGCCATCGTCTCCCAGGCATGGCGGACCGCCTCCGGCCCGCCTAAATCCAACCAGACGCCGCCCACATCGCTTTTGTGGGTGATCCGTTCGCTGTGGAGCTTGAGCACCACCGGATAGCCGATGGTCGCCGACGCGTCCAGGGCTTCTTCAAGGCTCTTGGCCAAGCGAGTTTCCAACACAGGGATGCCGTGGCTGGCGAGCACCTGTTTGGCCTCTACTTCGCTCAACAGCTCCCGGCCCTGGCGTCGCGCCTGCTCCAACACCGCCACACCGCGGCTGCGGCCACCATCGTGATGGGCCGGATCGCGCTCGTCCTCCGGCAGCAGGCTCGGCGTCTCATACACCCCCCGCAGGTTGTAAGTGTGTTGCCAGAGCGTGGTGAACAAGCGAGCGGCGGCGTCCGGGTAGTCGTTGGTGGCGATCCCGGCCTCATTGAGCAACTCCACCGCTCCGGTGACGTCGGCGCCTCCCATCCAGCTCGCCACCAGGGGCTTGCGGCTGCCAGCGGCAAGCTGGCGCAGACGCTCGGCCGTGGCGAGCGGATCGGTCATCGCCTGTGGAGTGAGGATCACCAGCAGGCCGTCGCTGCCGGGATCGGCAAGGGCGATCTCTACAGCGCGGGCATAGCGCTCCGGATCGGCATCGCCAAGGATGTCGATCGGATTGGCATGGCTCCACTGCGGCGGCAACACCTGATCAAGCGCTGCGATCGTGTCGCCCTGAAGGGAGGCCAGGGTGCCACCACTGAGCACCAGCGCATCGGTGGCCAGCACGCCTGGACCGCCGGCGTTGGTAACGATCGTGAGCCGTGGCCCCTGGGGGCGAAGCGGTTGCTTGCCGAGCACATCCGCAAGCTCGAACAGATCGGAGAGCTGGTTGACCCGAAGCACACCGCAACGGCGGAGTGCGGCATCGAGAACCTGATCGCTGCCCGCCAGGGCACCGGTGTGGGAAGCGGCCGCCCGGGCCGCCTCGCTGCTGCGCCCGCCCTTGATCAACACGATCGGCTTGGTGAGAGCCACCTCCCTGGCTGCGGAGAGAAAGGCGCGAGCATCACCGATCGCCTCCATGTAGATCACGATGCTGTGGGTCTCCGGGTCATCGCCCAGATGGGTGATCAGATCGCCCCAGTCCACATCGAGCATGGACCCCATCGACACAAAGGCGCTGAACCCGACCTTTTCACGCCGACTCCAATCGAGAACGGCCGTGCAGATCGCTCCGGACTGGCTGAGAAAACCCACATGACCTGGCTCCGCGATCGTCGAGGCAAAGGTGGCGTTCAAGCCGAGGCGGGGGTTCATCAGGCCCAGGCAGTTGGGACCGAGCACTCGCATCCCCGTGCCGCGCACCAGATCCATCACCCGAGCTTCGCGGGCCAGCCCCTCCGCTCCCACCTCGCGGAAACCAGCGGAGATGATGATCACGGCCTTGACGCCGGCGGCGACGCATTCAGCGATGCGATCGGGGACTCCCGGCGCCGGGGTGGCGATCACCGCCAGGTCGATCGGTTCAGGCACTTCAGCCAGCGCGCTGCAGCAACGCACTCCCAACACGCTGTGCCGCCGTGGGTTAATCGGGTAAACCGTGCCGCCGAAGGGCGAGCGGATCAGATTCCAGAACAGAGTGCGTCCGACGCTGCCAGGCCGTTCACTGGCTCCAACAACGGCGACGCAACCGGGCTCAAACAAAGCCCGCAGGGGCATCGAGCCGCTGCGCAGGATGTCGGCCGTGGGGTCAAAAAGCCTGGGCACACCCGACGGAACCTCGCTTCCCGGGTTGTAGCCAGACCCAGTGCAATTGGCGCTAGCAAGGCAACCGAGCGAGCGTCAGTCGAGCGCGTCGCAGTATTCATCAATCATTTCGACCTTCGACACCGTGGAGGTGTGCGCATCGGTGAGCTGCAGACGCTCCATCGCCGTGGTGGTTGTGATCTGGTGCGCGCCGTACTGAGCACAGACGAGATGGTGACGCTCATAGGTGCTTTCACAACCGCTCAGCGCAGCCGCGACAACAGCGGTGCTGAGGAGCGCTGCTACTTGACCAAAGACCCTCGCATTAACCGTCAAGCGTTTATGCGCACGTTGCCATCAGGTTGAATCAGCTGCAGCCCCCAAGCAATGCGTGATTACACCGATTGCCGATGTGTTCCAGGCGACCAAGACTGTGGGCATCGAGATCGGAGGAACCGGATGACGGCAGACACTCCACCTGAGCAACACCAAGAAGCAAGCTGACTTTCTGGCCCCTGCTCCAACAGTTTTCACACCCAACGAAGGGCTCGTCACCTCATCAGGTCAACAACGCCTGAACGACCCTCCACACCGCACCGCCACAGGTGCCCTTCGGAGTTAAAAGCCCCTCACCTGGAACCATGGCCCCAGGCGCCACCAGTCAGACGCTTCCTGTTTCCTTTCGCTTCACACACTGTCCTTCGCAACGGAGTTTCTTTCTGATTCGCGTTCAGTTCAGTCGTTGACAGGAAACTGATGAACAAACGAGCGACCTAGGCCGTCTCTTCCATCCGGGAGGGGCGGCCTCCCTTTTGACAAGGCGTCACAGTTCCTGCCATGAGGCAGGCCGAGATCCGGGCTCTGAAAATGCAGATCAGCGGCTGGCAGCGTGCCCCGGACAAAAGCGGTTCGCCACTGCCAGAGCCGTGGGGTCGTTGGTCACGGGCTGCCAACCTTTCGGGACTGACCGGGGGATGCGCACATCACCGAGTCGGTCAAAGGTGCGGTCCTGACAGTCGAGGCGATAGGTGAAAAAGGAGCGGGTCGACCCCGCGGGCGTCCCGCCCGTGAAGCTCGGAGCCACATAGCCATCACGCCAACACCGGTTGCGCTCGCAGCGCACCGTGCCGGGGTTGCCTTGATTCAGTCGAGCGGGGATGGCTGGCCACTTGATCACCGTGTGGCCGACGAATTCCAGATATCGATCACGACGACCGCTGAGCACAATCGGTCGCACGGAGGCATCGTCGTAGCTGTAGGGGCTTGGCACCGGCACGGCAACCATCTCCGCCATCGCTGCACCCTCCAGGCCGATTAGCACCTGAAGCAGGGCCGCTGCAGCGGGTATCAACGGCAAACGAGGCATCGGTCTTCGCTTGGGCCCTCACTGTCGATGGCACAGAGCCCGAAGATCTCCCCCAAATGGGGGAGGGTTGTGACCAGCTGCAACTCAGGCTGCGGTATCAAGGCAATGACGTTCGGCAGCACGGCATCGATGGCAAGCGCAGGGGGACCGACGCCGAATCCGATCGGCCATGCGGTGGAGCAACTCTCGAACGCAGTGTTTCCCCAGGCATCGCTCGGACAACTGCTGTTCACCCTGCTGTTACTCGGCCTCGTCGCGCTGTTGATCGGCGTCCCCATCGCCCACCAACGTCGCCACGTGCAGCAGTTTCAGAAGCGCGTTCAGGAGCGCGACAAACCGGACTAGAGCTCAAACGCCCTTACAGCTCAAACACCGTGCCCAGCAGGCTGGCCGGATGATCCACCCCATCCGTGCACAGCAATTCCAACTGCAGCAGCAGGACGACATGAGCCGAGAAGCGAAGCGCCGAAACGATCGCGAGGCCGAGGCAGAGAGGGCAGTGCATCAATCCCATGGATGCAGCTTCGAGCGGTTCTCCCTCCGCTGACGAGAACCGTGCGATTTCTTGACCTTGCGGTGAAGCAAGGAGGCCACAGGGTCTCCGCACTGCGGTCAGTAGTAACGCCCTGGATACTCCCCGGGATGGTCCACCCGCGTCACCCGCACGCCGGCCACGGATCGCCCTGAAAGGCGCAGAAGGTCGCTCCCCGAAACGGCATAACCCAACTCCTGGGCGAGCATGGCCACCTGATCCGCAGTGATCGCCTCCTGCACCTGCCGCCGCAACTGCGGATCGCGCGCCAGCCGCTGAAGAAACTGCTCGAGCGGATTCAGAGGCCTGCCATGCAATCGAGGCAGACCCTACAGGCAGCGATCAGCCTTAATCCTTTCTCCCTTGCGCAGCAGCCGCTGCGCCAGCGTCTATTGCCCCAGGGAGACCATCTCAGCCGCACCTGTTCGTTCTGGGCCCCCACCTGGCAGCAACAGGCGGGTTGGGCACCGGAGGTGGCCTGAGGAGTCAGCGCTCTCGCCAGCGATTCCAGGCCTTTCGATGCCATGGGGTGACGTCCTGCAGGGGAGGCGGAGGCCCTTGCTGGACCCGTTCCATCCGCTCCAACTCCGCACGCAGCTCACGCAACACGGGGATCAAAAGTAGCGCTGCAACGAGTCCCACCACCAGCAGCAGCGGCAGCAAAGTGACCAGCCAGATCGCAGCCACGGTCGCAGCCACAATCCCGGCGAGCATGGCACTCAGTCGCCGCAGCCATCGCGGCCGGCTTCGCCCAGGAAGTTGCTTCATGACAGCACCGCTCTCGAGCTGCACTCTGCCGCGGGCACGCCAGATTCAACCTGGACCAGCGTCAGTCGTGAGGCAATGCGTGATTGCACTGATTGCCGATGTGTTCCAGGCGACCAAGACTGTGGGCATCGAGATCGGAGGAACCGGATGACGGCAGACACTCCACCTGAGCAACACCAAGAAGCAAGCTGACTTTCTGGCCCCTGCTCCAACAGTTTTCACACCCAACGAAGGGCTCGTCACCTCATCAGGTCAACAACGCCTGAACGACCCTCCACACCGCACCGCCACAGGTGCCCTTCGGAGTTAAAAGCCCCTCACCTGGAACCATGGCCCCAGGCGCCACCAGCCAGACGCTTCCTGTTTCCTTTCGCTTCACACACTGTCCTTCGCAACGGAGTTTCTTTCTGATTCGCGTTCAGTTCAGTCGTTGACAGGAAACTGATGAACAAACGAGCGACTTAGGCCGTCTCTTCCATCCGGGAGGGGCGGCCTCCTTCGTGAATGGTCATCGCAGCCAGCCTGGACCATGCTTTGAACAAACGGAGCAGCTGCCACCTTGATCACCACCACTGCTCCACCGCCGATCGCCGGCCGCGAAGACGAGCTCCGGGCCCTGATGGAACAGTCCGCGCTCAGACCACTCATCTCCTCAGAGCGACCGCTGGCGTCGAGCCGCTCCGCCTTTGCCTGTGCGCTGCACATGCATCAGCCCACGATCCCAGCCGGGCCCGATGGAGCGCTGATCTCCCACCTGCAATACATGCTCGACCACCCCGGCGAGGGGGATAACCACAACGCCGAGCCATTTGCCCATTGCTACCGGCGAATGGCCGAGCTGATTCCCGAGCTGATCGGTGAGGGCTGCGAGCCGCGGATCATGCTCGATTACTCCGGCAACCTGCTCTGGGGTGCCACCCAGATGAGGCGTGAGGACATCACTGGCGCGCTCCGATTCCTGGCCTGCGACCAGCAGATGCAGCGCCATGTGGAGTTCCTCGGCACCTTCTGGAGCCATGCAGTGGCCCCCTCCACGCCGATCCCGGATCTGAAGCTGCAGATGAGCGCCTGGCAGCATCAGTTTGCGGCGATGTTCGGTGATGAGGCGCTGCAGAGGGTGCGCGGCTTTTCGCCACCGGAAATGCATCTGCCCAACCATCCCGACACCCTGTTCAGCTTCATCACCGCTCTCCGGGAGAGCGGTTATCAGTGGCTGCTGGTTCAGGAGCACAGCGTGGAAACCCTCAGCGGTTCCCCCCTGAGCAGGGAGCAGTGCCTGCTGCCCAATCGCCTGGTGGCCCGCAATGCTTGCGGTGAGGAGATTGCGATCACAGCGCTGATCAAGACCCAGGGCTCCGACACCAAGCTCGTGGGTCAGATGCAACCCTGCTATGAGGCACTGGGGCTTGATCGCCTCCCCCTCGGCACCACAACGGTGCCCGCCCTGGTGACACAGATTGCCGATGGTGAAAACGGGGGCGTGATGATGAACGAATTTCCCGAAGCCTTCCGGCAGGCCCATCGCCGTCTCCGTGAGAACGGAAACGGTTGTATCGCCATCAACGGCACGGAGTATCTGGCGCAGCTGGATGCCGCCGGAATCGACACCAGTGCATTCCAAACCATTCAGGCGATGGGTCAGAGCCGGCTCTGGGAGGTGGTGGGATCGGCCCCGACGCCGGCAGCTGTGCAGGCTGCGATCGAGCGACTGCAGCAGGCCGATCCCTCCTTTGCGATGGAGGGATCCTCATGGACCAACGATCTCAGCTGGGTGCAGGGTTACGACAACGTGCTGGAGCCGATGCAGGAACTCAGCGCCCGTTTTCACGCCCGCTTCGGTCCACTGCGCGATCAGGATCCAACGATCACCTCAACAGCCCCTTACCAGGAGGCCCTCCTGCATCTACTGCTGCTGGAAACCAGCTGCTTCCGTTACTGGGGGCAGGGCACCTGGACCGACTACGCCAAGGAGATTCACCGGCGCGGCATGGCGCTGCTTGGCTGATCCCGGCGGTTCCGGCAGATCCAATCAAAATGGATGGTGTGTGGGTCACCCCGATGCTTCAGCGCACCTCGCTTGCGGCGGCCGCCCTTGGCCTGAGCCTGATTCCGCTCCAGGCCTGCGCCCAGCCCATCCAACGCAGCGGCCGGTTCCTGGCGGCAGAACACCCTGCCGCCGGGGAGGTGCGCCTGGAGCAGCGAAACGGCAACGCCACGCTGGTGTTCAGCCAAGACTTCCGAACCACTGATCAGGCACCGGACCTGTTCGTGGTGGTGAGCCCCATGGCCATGCCGCTGGAGAACAGCCCAGCACCGGCCTACCCGCTGACGCCAGGAACATTCCGCGTGGTGGCGCCACTGAAGGCAACCAGCGGCAGCCAGCGTTACGGGCTGCCTGCTGATCTCAAGACCAGCGAGCAACGGTCAGTCTTGATCTGGTGTCGCCAGTACAACGCCACCATGAGCTGGGCTCAGCTGGAGTGAGGCTTGCCGATGCAGCGCTCAGCCGGCTGAGCTGGAGCGTCGCCGCACAACACGTCGCCCATCCGGGGTCTGTTCCACCTTGGGTGAGGATTCAGCCGTCGAGGTGACGTCGTCCCCCTTCGGTTCGTCTTCGGGAGGTTCCATTTCAGCCACGAGGCCCACGATCACCGCCGCCTGCACCTGATCAGCCAGATCGCCGATCACCATCAGGGCTTTGAGTGTGAGCTCCAGGCGGGAATCGCGGGGAAGGCCCGGACGCAGCTTCTTCACGCTGGACCAGAGCTCCTGGGCCACTTCCTTCAACAGCGCCTTATCGGACATCCTTTGATGCGATCAATCGCATCAACCTACCGCTCAGCGACTCCCTGCTCATGCCGTCAGAATCGCTGGATGTCCCTGACCCTCGTCTACGACGGCGGCTGCCCGTTCTGCCGCCATTTCGCCCTGCGGAGTGAACTTCTGGGGGGAATCCCAGACCTGCAGATCCGCGATGGTCGCGCCGACCACGGGCTGCGCCGAGATCTGCGCCAACGGGGTTTCGACCTCAACAACGGGGCCGTTCTGCTCGACGGCGAGCAGGTCTGGCACGGCAGTGAAGCGATTGCCGTGCTTTGCCGTCAGCTCACGCCCACCGATCCGATGCTGCAGCTGCTCCACGGCCTCTTTCGCAATCGAAGACGCGCCAATCTCCTCTACCCAGGCCTTCTGGCCGCCCGCCAGCTGGCCCTCGGCCTTCGCGGCCTGCCCCTCGATCCGGACTCCCCTTGAATCAATTCAGCCGACTGTCGCGAAGTGGTGACTCGGCGGTTTGCTGCTCCGAAGCCATGGGCCAGAGACTGAGAACCAGCAGAACCAGAGCCGCCACAGCCATGGGCAGATTTGCGATTGCGCCGGGGGCCGCCGCCGTGGTGGGAATCGTTTTAAGAGCGGGGATTACCAGACCGCGCATCGAATATTCAAACGCGGTGAGCAGATAAAACAGGGGGATCAGGGCGCGGTAACGCACCAGAACTAACAGCTCCAGCAAGGCCAGGATCAACTGGGATAACCCCCAGAGCGCAAAGATCCCCACGATCGTTTCCGCTGCAGCGGGCGAATAGGCATCAAGAGGAATGTGGGCAATCGTCTGGGCCCCACCATCTGGCGCGAAGAGGTGGTGCTGGCTGCGCCAGAGCGTGACCAGCGTCAGCGGCGCAAACATCCAAAGAGCAATGGGATGGCCGGGAAACGCCGCAGTGATTGTGACCGGGAGAAGACGACTCAGCCATCCGAATGTCATTGCTGCACTGCTCAGCGATCCCGATCATCATCAAGGCTGAACACCTCGGGCGCACCTGTCAATGAACGGCAAATGGCTGGTTCTCACCATTCTGCTGGCCCTGGCTGGCGTCGCCGCCTACGAATACGTGCTCCTGCAGGGGCTTGCACCTGCCTGATTGGCTCCCATGGTTTCGCGTCTGTTCTTCGCCCTTCTGCTGGTCGCAGCATTGCTTCTGGCCCCTTCAACGGCCTGGGCCGCCGACCTCAAACTCAGCGCCGTGGAGCTGGCCCCCTGCGACGCCGCCGATCCCGGTGCCCAGCCGGGAGCGACAAGCGCCGGCAACCGCGGCAGCATCAGCAGCCCGGAGGGAGCGAGCTGCTACGTGCTCACGGGCACCGTTGAAAACCCCGGCCGCCGTCCCGTGGTCGACACCGACGTCTACGCGCGCATCCTCGACAGCAGCGGCGAACCGGTGTTGCAGAACCGCACACGGGTGGGGTCCATCGGCGATGTGGAACCTGGCTCCCATCCCTTCGCCTTGCGTCTGGCCGTGCCCACCGGCACCCCAGGCCCCTTTGTAGTGAAGAACGCCCGGGCGCGCGGCTTCAGCGCCCCGGTGCGCAGCCGTGCCGGCGACGACGAAGAGCTGCTGCCCCTGGAACAGGGCGTGATCAGCAGTCAACCCGACCCCGGCCCCCGCTGACGTCTCCATGGACCGCGTTCTGTTTCTCTGCACCGGCAACTACTTCCGCAGTCGCTTTGCGGAGCAGTGGTTCAACCACAGGGCACGTCAGCTCGGACTTGATGACCAGGTGCAGGCCTGCTCAGCCGGCCTGGGGGTGAGGCCTGACAGCGGCAACATGGGTCCGATGGCCAAGGAGGCTCTGGCGGCCCTGCAGGAGCGCGGATTGGAGCTGGATCCAGCGGAGCTGGCCCTGCCGCATCAGGTGAGCCGCCAGGAACTGGAACAAGCCACACTCGTGGTAGCGGTGGACGCCGAAGCCCATCGACCCATGGTGCAGGCCCAGTGCCCTGACTGGGAGGAACAGATCAGCTTCTGGAGTGTGAAGGACCTGGGCGAGGGGGAGGCTGATGCCGACCCGATCGTCCAGCTGCAGGGGCGGGTGGAGCAGGTGCTGCAGCGCTGGCAGGTGCAGCTGAAACGGATTGACCAGCCCCTGCTCGATGCGGTCGCCACCGAAGCGCGCCAACGCAAACGCCTGCGACGCAACCACAACCTGCACCAGGAGAGCGACCTGGTGCAGAGGTTTCTCAATGCACTCCAGCCTGGCACCTACGTGCGTCCCCACCGCCATGTGCGAGCCGAGGCGGGCAGCGGCTTCGAGTGCTTCCTGGTGCTGCAGGGGGCGCTCGGCCTCCTGGTGCTGGATGCTCAGGGCCACGTGCTGAAGCAGGAACGATTGAGCGCCAAGGGCTCCCTACGGGGTGTGGAGCTGGCAGAGAACCAGTTCCACACCCTGGTGGCACTGGAACCCAACACGGTGATGTTCGAACTCAAGCAAGGCCCCTACATCCCCACCGCCGACAAGGACTTCCTGCCGATGTTCCCGCTCGAGGGGACCCCAGAGGCCCAGGACCAGGAGCAGCGCTGGCGGGATCTGTTTAACGGAAACGGCCCCGACTCAGAACAGTGATCCCTGCACCGCCGACCCCGCTGGAGCGCGCACCGATGTGAGCGGCCGGGCCTGCCAGCCGCATGGGGCCCAACCACTCAGCAAAGGCTCGAGAGCACGCAACTCCGCACCGTCACTGGGCGCCATCCAGGCCTCCTCCAGGCCCGCGGGAATGAGCACGGGCATCCGGTCGTGGAGGGGCCTGATCAAGGCATTGGCCTCGGTGGTGAGCACGGTGCAGGTGTCCACCTCACTGCCATCCGCCCCGAGCCAGCGCTCCCAGAGGCCGGCGATCCAGAAGGGCTCACCGTTGTCCCGGGCGATCCGATGCCCCTTCTCGAAAAACGAGGTGGCCGGTATCAGGCAGCGCCGGTGTCGCCAGGCGCCACGGAAACTGGCCTTTTCGGCCACGGTTTCGGCACGGGCATTGAACGGCCTGGGGCCGGTGGAGGGATCCTTGACCCAGGAGGGAATCAGCCCCCAGAGCATGAGGGACGCCTCGGTATTGCCCTCGTCGCGCCGCAGGGCCAGCAGAGGTTCACCGGGGCGGATCAGATCCCTGGGGGCGTATTGGCGCCGGTGCTCCCCATCCAACCGATCCCGCAGCGGCGCAGGCAGACCGTTGACCTCGGTGCTTAAGGCAAAACGACCGCACATCAACCGAGCTCCAGGCAGGCCAAACCAAACACGTCATCCAGAGGAACCGCAGGACAGGGGCCTCGGTACATCCTCAGGGTTCCGCCCACCCGCTCAAAACCCAGATCAGCCAGGAGCGGCCCAGCGCCGGGATTGGCCCCGGGCGAATCGATCAGCACCACTCCCGGATGCTGACTCAGAAGCTGTTGGATCAGCAATGCCGCCAAGGCAGGCGTATCAGCGAGAAGCGGCCCGATGCGCCACCCCTCCCCCCGCGGCAACAGGCAGGGGCGGATGCGGCCGAAGCCATGGCAGCGACCCTCGTCATCGATCAGGGCCTTGACGGTGCCAGCGCGATGGGCGAGCCAATCAGCGAGAAAGTGGGGGCGCGGACTCAGTTCCCGCTGAGCGTCGTAGAGCTGCACAGAGGCCTGGGGAATCGCCGCTCCCTCCAGCAGGCGCAGCCCCTCCGGCAGGGCAGGGCCCACAAGCGAATCAACCTCGCCACTGATCTGCTGACTGATCCGCTGCCAGCGACTTGTGGGTGACGCCGGACGGAACCCCCAGCCGGCGTAATCCTCAATCCGGTCGCTCGCGGCTTCCAGACCCACACAGGGGAGAGCGGCGAGATGGTCGAGGGCGTGCTGCCAGAGCTGTCGCCCATAGCCCTGCCCCCGGTGCTCAGGCACAACGATGTACAGCCCGATGAAGCCGTACTCGAGGTTGTATTTGACGCCAGCGATGCAGCCCACCGGCTCGCTGCCCAGCCAACCGATCCAGAGTCCCTGACGATCGGTGTGGCGATAAATCTCCACATCGCCAAGGCCTGGCGCGAATCCCTCACGCCGGGCCCAATCCGTGAGCCGATCCACCTGATTGGGCTGGAGGGGCCGGATCTGCAGCGTTGACATCCAATGGCGCCCAAGCGCGATGACCCCATTTAGGCATGCACGCACTCAAGCCCACGACCTGCCAAGATTGGTCAAGAAATGCAACGCATTGTTGACATGACCACGGAATCTTTTCTCACCCTGATGCTCGGCTTCGGTGCTGCGGCCACCAGCCTGGCCTTCTGGAAGATCAGCCAGGCCGGATCGGGCTCCAGCGAAAGCTGAATAGGCTCGCTGTCCCCGTCAGTGTTCCGATGACCCCTGATCCCTTCCTCTACGAGCCGTTAGAGGGCTTCGGGGACAGCCTCACGAGCCGGCGGCCATGGAACACCTCCGCCCTGATTGGCGTCGAGCGACTCAATGGACGTGTCGCCATGCTCGGCTTCGCCGCCGCCGTGATCGGCGAATGGATCAGCGGAGTAGGACCGGCCGGCCAAGTGATGGCACTGCTGCGCTGGTACCTCAGCCTCGGGTGAATGATGCATCCACCCAGCATCGGTGAGCTGCTCAAGCTTGAACAACAGGTCCGCTGTGAGGGAACTGGCCTCAGAAACACCGATCTGCAGGGGTCCTGGCGCCTGCAGAGTGTCTGGTCTCGCAGCGGCAAGGAAGCCAGCGCTATCAGCAGTTGGATGCTGCGCCTTGTCAAGGCCCGACTTGAGCTGACCGACACGCGTGATGGATCGCTCTCCATCAGCAACGTAGTGAATCTGGGAGCTCTGGAGCTTCGTTTTCGAGGCAGCGCTCAACTCCATGGCCCACGGCCCCTGTTGCGCTTTCAGTTCGACAGCCTCTCCCTGACCTTCGGCAAGCAAACGCTGCTGCAGCGCCCGCTCACCCCAACAACAGAGCCACGTCGTCAGCCTTTTTTTGCCCTGATCCGGCGTGATCCCTCCGGCTGGCTAGCCGCCCGCGGCCGGGGTGGTGGATTGGCGCTCTGGAGCCTCAAGGGTTGAGGTGCTGTTCCAGCCAGCCCTGATCCCGCAACCAGCAGCGACGGAGATGGGGATGGGGCTTGAGATCGAGCTGCTCCACCCGCTCCAGTTTTACCCGGATCAAAGCCAGCACCTCCGGCTTGGGGGCACCATCAGGGATCTGCTCAGGCCAGGGGCCCTCCGGATTGAAGCCTTCTCCTGGCTGAGGCCAGCCCCAGACCGCACGCCCCCGAGGCGTGAGCCGCTGCCAGTGCTGTTCAAGGGCCTCGCGACCCTGCTCGCCGTCGATGATTCGGGCAAGGCCGCGCAGTCGAAATTGCTCGCGGGTTTTTCGAAACAGCCAGCACAATTCCACCCTGGGCTGATGCAGAAGATCGCTGGGCTTCTCACTGCGCGTGTCGGTGAGCAACTCCAGCTCCCCTTGGGCACTCCAGCCGCGAAACACCAACGTCCTCACCCGAGGACAGCCCTCCGCGGACATCGTGGCCAGTTGCAGCCAACCGCTCCCAGGGGCGCGACCCTCCCGTTGCCGAGCGGCACGCAGGAGGAGGCGCCAGGGAGGCAAGCCCACACCGGCTTCATCGGCCATCTCAGGCTGCAGCATCAGCCTGCAACCAGGGATCAAGGAAAGCCAGGGGCCGATGCATGGTGGCCGAGAAGCCGAGGATCCCCCTGTCCCGGTGGACGTAGAGCGGGGAATTATCGGCAGCCAACAGAAACGTTCCGCCCCGTTGGGTGATGAAACGGTCATCGGGCACATAGGTGCGCCAATGACGCAGCACCTCATTCATGTTGCGCAAGCGCACAGTGGCCAATTCGAACGGACGCTGAAAGCCACGACCGCCAGCCCGTTGAAAGAGAGCCGCAGGAAACGCTGGCAACACCCCGGTTTCAACCACCGCCTCGTCATCGAAGCACTGCGGTGCTCTGCGGTCGCCGGTGTAACCACGCACCACCTCCGCCAGCGTTCCGGGTGACCCGATGCCCGCGCACATCAAGAACAGCGCAGGCCAAGGGCCGCCTGGCAGCTGCAGACCGGGAGAGCAGCCCAGGGCACGATGCAAAGAGGCATCCGCCTCAACCTGAAGCCGTTCGCGAGGGAAGCCTGTGAAAGCGCAGAAGCGATCAGCTCCAGCGCCATCGCCGATAGCGATCGCCAGCACCTGGATGCCGACCCGGTCAAGCTGGGGAAGAACCGGCACCAACGCCTGGGCGTATTCAAGCGAATCGAAGTCCCCAAGCTGGCTGAGCAGGATCACGAGTCGGGGTGCCCCAGCTTCCATGCCAGGAAGCAATGCCAGGCGCGACAGCAACGGCTGCAGATCTGTCATCCCAGGGGAGGCAGCAACTCAGGCTCCGAGGTCGCCAGGGCCGTAAAGGGCTCAACAGCGGCGACGTCAACCTGAAAAGCGAATTCCTGCAATTCCGCATCCAACTCCAGCAGCATCAGGGCCAACGACTGAGCCAGATCTCTGCTGAAGGATCGCGACATGCCAGGTCTCACGCGGGACTCATCCCTTGTAGAAGGCCGGCAGCCACCGCCGTGGCTGCCGTCGCAGCTCAGACACAAAACGTGCCGGAGCCGCGGATCGATCACTGGTGCTCTCGCTGCCAGCGGGTCAGGTTCGCTGGAGAAAACTTGTGACCGTGACGGAGGGCAACCTTGGCAACACAGGTGTTGTCGGTGCCGCAGCTCTCCACTTCACGACGGATCGTGTCGTTGCTTTGAGCCTTGGCGAGGAAAGTCTCCAGTTGTTTCATCGACATGGGCAAGCAGGCGATGGGACTCCCCACCGCTAGGCACCAACCCGTGGGTATGGAGCGACACATCGCTTTTTCTTCGGCTCAGCAGCTCCCTGACAGCGCCGGAGACAGCCTGCTGATTTTCGCCTCGAGATAGGCGAGAAACGGCTCGGCCGACAGGGGGCTTCCACTCACTTGCTCCACCAGCTGCTCCGCATTGAGGGCACGGCCGATCGGATGCACATGCTCGCGCAACCAGGCGAGCATGCTGCTGAGATCGCCTCGAGCGACATGGTCTTCCGGGGCACCGATCGCCGCGGTCATCGCCTCGCTGAGCTGGGCACTGATGAGATGGCCGAGCAGATAGGAGGGGAAGTAACCGAACAATCCCTCGCTCCAGTGCACATCCTGGAGGCAACCCTCGGCGTCGTCGGCGGGCTTGACCCCAAGCAGCTCCCCGTAGCGACGGTTCCATTCCTGCGGCAGATCGTCCACCGCCAGCCCCTGCTCCAGCAGCGCCAGCTCCAGATCCGTGCGAATCAGGATATGTAGCCCGTAGCTGAGTTCATCCGCTTCCACGCGATTGCAGCCTGGCGCCATCGGATTCATCGCCCCCCAGAACTCCCTGGCCGACCCAAGCGGGGCACCCGCCGCGGCGAACCGCTGCCACCAGCGTTCGGCGAAGGGCAGGCTGCGGGCCACCCGGTTTTCCCAGAACAGCGACTGGCTTTCATGCACGGCCATCGACGTGGCCTGCCCCAGGGGCCAGGCAAACCACTGATGGCTGGCGGTGGGCAGCCCCTGTTCATAGAGCGAATGCCCCCATTCATGCGCCGTCGCCAGGAAACAGGAGAGCGGCTGACCGGCCACCACCCGGGTGGTGATCCTGAAATCCCTGGGGCCCAGGGTGATCGAGAACGGATGCGGGGATGCGGCCACGCAGGTGATCGCCGGATCCCGGCCCCAGTCCTCCAGGAGCTGATCACAGAGCTGCTGCTGGGTGGCCGCAGGCAGATCCCAGCTGAGGGACGTGGGCCTTGGGCCGCTGCGCAGCTGATCCAGCAGTTCCGGCAACCGCTGACGCAGGGGCGCGAACAGCTGCCGAAGTCGCTCCAGGCTGAGATCGGGCTCAAAGGGCTGGGCCAGGGTCTCCCAGCAGCTGCGCGGTTCCGCCAGCTGCCGCGCCTGCTCCTGTCGCAGGGCGACCATTCGGGTCAGAGCCGGCGCGAACAGGCTGAAATCGGCGCTGGCTTTGGCCTGCTGCCAGCGGTCGTAGCCTTCAGCCTTGGCCGTGGCCAGGGCACTCACCAGATCGGGGTCGAGAGCCTGCTGGCGGCGCAGATCCTGCTCCAGCAGATCGAGATTGCGGCCACGGGCCACCAGATCGGGAATGGCCGCAGCTCCCGCTGCCGCGATGGCGACACGCCAATCCTGCCGGGCTTCGGCGATCAGGTCGGCATAGGAGGCAGCGCTCTGGCGGGCATGGAGCTGACGCGCCAGCAGGGCCAGCTGCTCACCACGCCAGGCGGCTCCCCCGCTGGGCATGCGCGTGTTCTGATCCCAGTAGAGCGTGCTCTGGATCGAACCGAGCAGATTGGTCTCCCTCAGATGGCGTCCTAGTCGCTCCCAGGCAGTGTCTCCAGCGCCCATGCCATGCCCTTTAACGGGGCACGTTACGGGTGCGGCGGCGGGCTTGCTGCTCGCTGGTCCAGGTGGCCCAATGGCGCCACTCCACTTCGCTGGCGGGTTGCACCGCAGCCACCAGAGCGTTGTCCGTCCAGTAATCGGGAGAATCCAGTGTGCCCAGATGAATCGGGCAGGAGGGTCCGGCTTTCATGGCCGTTCTTTCGATTGTCTTAAGACTGGCTCAATCTGGGACGGATCGGCAAGGGGCGCAGCCCGCCGCAACCGTCAGTCGATCACCTCACCGTCGACGGTGATCTCGAACTCGATCCCAAAGCGATGGGCAGTGGCGCGAAAACGCCGCGCCAGCTCAATGAACAGACGACGCACCAAGGCATCATCGAAGTCGTAGATCTCGAGATTGGCCGTCTTGGCCACAGCCTGCAGAGAGTCGATCAGCTTTTCCACCCGCGGCGCGAATACCTTGCCGAAACGGGCTCGCTTCTCGGCGGCACTATTGAAATCAGGCGTTGCCGCCATCTCACTCGGAATCTGGAAGGATCGAGGCAGTCTGGTGCACACCCTTCGCCTCGACCGAGCCGCCGGTGCCCCTGCCGATCGTTTATCACCCGCGCTACTCGGCTCCACTGCCCAGCAGCCATCGCTTCCCGATGGCGAAATTCCGCCTCCTGCATGACCTGCTGCTGGATCGCGGCTGGATCAGGCCCGATGCGGTGATAAGGCCTGTGAGCATCGCCCGCCGCGACCTCGAACGCATCCACGAGCGTTCTTATCACCAGGCCTTCAGCCTGGGCCAGCTCGGCCGGGCTGAACAACGCCGGATCGGTCTGCCAAACAGCAACGCCCTGGTGCAACGCACCTGGTTGGCGGTGGGTGGCACCCTGCTGACAGCGCGGCTGGCCTTGCGTCATGGCATCGCCTCCCACCTGGCCGGTGGCACCCATCACGCGCACCCTGGCTTTGGTAGCGGCTTCTGCATCTTCAACGACTGTGCTGTGACCGCCGCCGTGCTGCTGGCCGAGGGGGCCGTGAAGCGACTGATGGTGGTGGATCTGGATGTGCATCAGGGCGACGGCACCGCGGCCTGTTTCGCGACGGATCCCAGGGTGTTCACCCTCTCGGTGCACGCCCAGAGCAACTTTCCACTCCGCAAGGGCCGCAGTGACCTGGATCTGCCCCTGGCCGATGGCACGGGCGATGCGACCTACCTCAGCACCATCGGCGATCGCCTTCCCGATCAGCTCGATACCGTTCGCCCCGATCTGGTGCTTTACAACGCCGGCGTGGATCCCCACAGAAACGACCGACTCGGGCACCTGGCTCTCAGCGATGAAGGGCTGCTGCATCGCGATCGCCTCGTCCTCGATGCCTGCCTGCGCCGCAACATTCCAGTGGCGACGGTGATCGGTGGTGGATACGACGCACTCGAGCCTCTGGTGCAACGACACGCCCTGATCATTCGCGCCGCACTCGAGCAGGCCCGTTTGTATGGACTCTGAAGGCTGCGGTCATTTTTTGCGGCAATAGCCGCCTCCCACATTCATCCAGCCACTCGGACAGGCTTTGCCGTTGGTGGGCTGCACCGTGTAGCTCATCACACCCAGGGTGCTGCACTTGCCGTTGAAGGTGTCGACATACCCCATGGGGCAGAGGTCGGCGATCTTGGGAACCACCCGCTGCGCCCGCGCCGACGCAGGAACAGAGGCAAGGCCGACGCCGACCAGCACAAGAGCGAGACTGCTTGGGCTCTTCACACCAGGCTGGGCGCAACGGCTTCAAGATTAAGGCTGAGATCCCGACAGACACAGCCATGCCTGCCACCCTGCTGAGCCCCGAGGAGCGTGCGGCCCTGAGCACGGAGCTGCCCCTCTGGGCAGTGGTGGACGGACAGCTGGAACGGCGCTGGCAGTTCAAGGACTTCAATGAAGCCTGGGGCTTCATGAGCCGGGTGGCGCTCCTGGCTGAGGCGATGAACCACCACCCCGATTGGAGCAATGTGTATGCCACGGTGACCATTCGGCTCCAGACCCACGATCTGGGAGGGCTCTCAAACCTGGATCGCACACTGGCTCAGGCGATCGATCAAATCCAAAGGGAGTAATACCTGCCAGCATGGAGGGCTGTGGCCTGGCCTTCCCCAACGCGACCATGACAGTCTCAACGACCAGCGGCGTTCCGGTGACCATCCTCACCGGTTTTCTTGGGGCCGGCAAAACCACCCTTCTGAACCACATCCTCAGCAACCAGGACGGCGTCAAGACCGCCGTTCTCGTGAATGAATTCGGCGAGATCGGCATCGACAACGACCTGGTGGTGAGCACCGGTGACGACATGGTGGAGCTGAGCAACGGCTGCATCTGTTGCTCGATCAACGGAGAACTACTGGAGGCAGTGGACCGCATCCTGGAGCGTCCGGACCCCATCGATTACCTGGTTGTCGAAACCACGGGCCTGGCAGATCCACTCCCCGTGGCCATGACGTTTCTTGGCAGCGAGCTGCGGGATCAGACCCGGCTCGACTCAATCATCACGCTCATCGACGCCGAGAATTTCGGTGCAGAAGTGCTCGAGACCGAAGTGGGCCGCTCGCAGGTGATCTACGGCGACATCCTCCTGCTCAACAAAACCGATCTGGTAAGTGAAGACCGGCTGCAAGCGATTGAAGCCAGTTTGAAAGAGGTCAAAAATGATGCCCGCATTTTGCGCGCTGTGAAAGGTGGCGTGCCGCTGCCCCTGCTCCTGAGCGTGGGACTGTTCGAATCCGATCGAGTGGTGAACACTGCCGATGATCCAAGCCTCGATCACAGCGACTGCGACCACGACCATGGTCACTGCAGCCATGACCATGACAACGATCATGGGCACAGCCATCACCACGGGCACAGCCATGACCATGGACACAGCCATGACGCTGGTGACCATCTAGCAATCGAGGGATTCACCTCTTTGTCCTTCAGCAGTGATGGGCCCTTCGCCCTGCGCAAATTTCAGAATTTCCTCGACAACCAGCTGCCGGCCTCCGTATTTCGGGCCAAGGGCATCCTCTGGTTCAACGAAAGTGAACGCCGCCACGTGTTTCATCTGGCCGGCAAACGCTTCTCGATCGATGACAGTGACTGGCCTGGCGCCCGCAAGAATCAACTGGTGCTGATCGGCCGTGATCTGGATCACGCCACCCTGCGCCGGCAACTCCAGGCCTGCGTGGCCAAGGACGCCGGCAAAGGATTCGCCTGAGATTCCGATGCAACAGGCACAGGCGAAAGGGCTCGGACGTGATTAGGGTGACGGTTCAACGGGAGAGGGCATGGTTGAAGTTCTCGCGGCAAGCACGCTTCTAACCGTGCTGGGGCTTGCCCTTTGGTTCCTGGCAGATTCCGATGACGACAACAGCGGCGGCGGCCTGATGGAACCCGCCCTGGTGCCCATCCCCGTACGACACCAGCGTCGCTCCTGACCAGGCCTTCATGACTCCGCAACCCCGCGAAAGCGGGGTTTTTTCATGCCCGCCCACAGACGCCAAGCTATTGCGTATCATTCTCAGCCAGTCACCGCTCGCAAATGCGGATCACTCGCAAAACAGCCGGTCGGAATGCCGGCCTGCTCGCCCTGCTCCTGGCATCATCCGGGCTGCTCGCCGCCTGCAACACATCGGGCCGCCAAGAGATCGGCGTCTACTCCGGACGGCACTACAACACCGATCAGGAGCTCTACGACCGCTTCACTGCCGAGACCGGCATCAAGGTGAAACTCCTGGAGGCCAAGGATGATGCCCTGATTCAGCGTCTCCGCTCCGAAGGCTCCAACTCCCCCGCCGATGTGCTGATCCTGGCCGACGCCGCCCGCTTGGACCGCGCCGCCCATCTCGATCTGTTTCAGTCCGTGGATTCGGCCGCGCTTGAGGCCGCCGTTCCCGCCGATCTGCGCGATCCCAACAACCGCTGGTTCGGGCTGACGCGCCGGCTGCGTGCACCGATGGTCAATCCAGCCCAGGTGCAACCAACCGAGGTGAACAGCTACCGCAAGCTGGCGGATCCAGCCCTCAAGGGCCGGCTCTGCCTGCGCAATCGCCGCAGCGTTTACAACCAGTCACTGGTGGCGTTCATGCTCGACCGGGAAGGGGAGGCAGCGACCGCGGCCTGGATCCGCGGCATGGTCGCCAACCTGGCCCAGCCCGTCTACGGCAGCGACACGCCGATGATCCGTGCGGTCGCCCAGGGCCGTTGCGGTGTGGCGCTTGCCAACAGCTACTACCTCGGACGCCTACAGGCCGGCGACAAAGGCGCCGATGACCAGAAGCTGTCCGCTGCGGTGCAGGTGGTCTGGCCTGACCCCGTCCACGTCAACATCACGGGCGGCGGCATCACCCGCCACAGCCAGCACCCCAAAGAAGCGCGTCGCTTCCTCGAATTCCTCGCCTCCAACCAGGCCCAGGGTGGCTATGCGGCCGCCAACCATGAATACCCAATCCGCGGCTTCGGCAATGATCCGGTGTTGAGCGCCTGGGGGCCGTTCCGGCAAGCTGATGTGTCCGCCGCCCGGCTCGGCGAACTGAATGGCAAGGCCCTCGATCTGATGACAGCCAACGGCTGGCAATGAGTATGTCCCCCCTGGCCGCCGGCGACCGCCCGACCTGGCAACCGGGGCGCCGCCTGCTCAGCAGCGGCGCCCTGCTGCTCGCCCTGCTCGCTCTCTGGCCGATCGGAGGGCTTCTGGGCGAAGGCCTTCAGGGACTGCTGACTGGCTCTGCCCAACTGGGGCCTGACGGCGGTGCCCAGCTGCGCGGCACGACCCTGCTGCTGCTGGGCACCGCCCTACTCGGTGGTACACTCGGCACCGCCAACGGCTGGCTTCTGGCCAACTGCCGCTTCCCGGGCCGGCGCCTGCTCCGCGTTGCCCAGCTGCTACCCCTGGCCAGTCCCTCCTATCTGCTGGCCGCCACACTGGTCGACCTCGGCAGCCGTCAGGGGCTGCGCATTCACGGCCTGGGCTGGGGGGTGCTGGTGATGGCCGTGAGCACCTACCCCTATGTGTTCCTGTTGAGCACCGAAAGTTTCACCATTTGCGGCAGGCGGCAGCTGGAAGCGTGCCGCTGCCTCGGCGTGGGTCCCTGGAACAGCTTTCGGCGCATCGCCCTGCCCCTGGCTCTGCCTGCGATCGGTGCCGGCATCGCCCTGATGGGGATGGAAGTGGTGAATGAACTCGGCGCCGTGCAGTTGCTCGGCATCCCCAGTCTGTCGGCCGGCATCCTCCAGGCCTGGCAGGCCGAAGGCAATCCCGCCGGTGCCGTCGGCCTCGCCCTGATCACGCTGTGCATCGTGATGGTGCTGCTGGTGGGGGAACGCCGGCTGCGCCGGCGCAGCCGGCGCTGGACTGAGGGGGTAGCCGGGGGTGAATCGCCTGCCTGGCCGCTGCAGGGGCAACGGGCTCTTGGCGCCCAGGTCCTTGGCCTCGTGCCGCCTCTGCTCAGCCTCGGCATTCCCCTGCTCTGGACCGCCCGCAACTTGGATCAACTCCGGGCCGGATTCAGCGGGGAATTGCTGCAGCTCACCGGCCGCAGCCTCGGACTCGGCCTGGCGGCCGCGGGACTTGCGGTGGCCGCCGCACTTGTGCTGGCGATCGCCAAACGCTGGAGCAGCGCAGCCTGGTTGCGCAGCCTCACCTTTTTGGCCGGAATGGGCTATGCCGTTCCCGGCGCGGTACTCGCCCTGGCCCTGCTCTTGCTCGGCTCCCCCTGGCGGCTGGCCCCCTTGCTGCTGCTGCTTTGGGGCTACAGCGATCGCTTCCTCGCCGTGGCCAAGGGGGGCTTGGACGCCGCACTGGAGCGTTTGTCACCGAGCCTGGATGAGGCGGCCACCGGCCTGGGTTGCCGTTGGCCCGCCGTGCTGCAACGCATCCACCTTCCCCTGCTGCGCGGCCCCCTGGCGGTGGGCGCCCTGCTGGTGTTCGTCGACACCGTGAAGGAACTACCCCTCACCTTCGCCCTGCGTCCCTTCGACTTCGACACCCTGTCGGTTCGGGTGTTCCAGTACGCCAGTGATGAACGCCTGGCCGCCGCACTCTGGCCAGCGCTGATGATCCTGACGCTTGGACTGATCGCCGCCCTGGCCCTGATCCCTGGTCTGGAGCGACAGGGCCAGGATCAGGCACCCAGCAGGGGCTGACCATTGCGCCGCTGCACCGCCACCACACCCGGTCGTGGTGGCCGTCCTGGCGCCTGGGACGGCCAGTTCGACCCCAGCGGCACCCGGCGCAACTGCTCGATCGTGCCCCCCTGCCGATCCTGCAGACGATGGGCCTGAAACTCCTCGGAGCCCAGTTGGCGCCGGCCCTGCACCTCGCCGGGATGCTGCACCGCCAGGAACAGGGCCCGCTCCTGCTGATCGAGGCTCACCCCGCAGAGCTCGCATTCCATCGGACCGGTTGCAAAACAGGCGGCTGTCTCCCCATCCCCAGCACGGGGAACGAACCAGCAACTGTTGTTGCCGAACTGATCGCTGGCCGCTGACTTGGCGGAACGATCCGTGACGATCCAGAGGTTGCCCTGCCGGTCGATCGCCAGGTTGTCGGGATTGGTGAAACCGAGCCCTCCAGCCCAGGGCTCACCACCGGTGACAGCCATACGCCAACGAAAACCACGGCCTGGGGCTGGATCGTCACCCAGGCGCATGACCCAGCCGTGCTCCCAGCTGGCTTCACCCGTAGGGCCACGGAAAATCGCCGGATCCGCTCCCCCTCGGCTGCCAGGTGCCCCGGAGGTGAACGCCACCAAAAGGTCACCGCTCACCGGATCAATCTCAGTGTCCTCCGGTCGGGCCGTGGGAGTCGCGCCAGCGGCGGAGGCCGCCAGATGGGCATCGATCAGGATCGCCCCCTGCAACGCTTCTCCGTCTCCCCGATACAGGGCCGCCAAGGTTGGGAAGCGCTTGGCGTAGGCCATCACGGCCGCATCGTCGCGAAACAGTTCCCCTCCCGCCTGAAGTCGATCGGAATGGGGCAAATCCACCGGGCAGGTGAGCCCGGCCGCCTGATAGCGGCCAGGACGGAACGGCTGCACGGGGGTCTCAGGACGCAGGGGCAACCACTCACCCGTGCCATCGGCGGCGAAACGGGCCACCTGCAGCTCACCGACTTCGAGCAGCTGGGAATTGGCGGGATCTTCCGGCCGGCTCACCCGGCCGGAACTGACGAATCGATAGAGATGGCCGCCGCGACGGTCGCAGCCGGAATACACCACGAGGGGCTCACCAGCGACCGCGCGCACAGCCACCGCCTCATGGCGAAAACGGCCGAGGGCGCTGTGCTTCCGCACCGGGGCCGCCGGATCCTTCGGATCGATTTCCACCATCCAGCCGTATTTATTTCCGGCAAGCCCATAGGGATTGCCGAGACCGGCCAGGGTCGTGGCCCGGCAAACGAAGGGCATGGTCGAAGGTGGCGCAGCACTGCCATCGGCAAACACCGCCTCCGGCACCTGCGACTGGTAGTTCTCCTCGGCGCTGAGCACCGTGCCCCAGGGGGTGGTGCCGCCGGCACAGTTGGCGAATGTGCCCACCGCTGCCGCCCCCAGGCCATCGTCGTAGCCCAAACACTGCGGCGCCATGAACACCGCCGTGGCGGGACCTGTGATCGGCAGACGCGCCCCGGGGTCGCGCCAACCGGCCAGACCATCCACGCGACGCTCGCGCCGGTCGGGTGTCCGCTGCCAGATCCCGCCCTGGCGTTGCAGGTGAATCACACCAAGCCCGAGATCGGCCATGGCCTGATCGCTGACGGCCCGGATCGTTGCCAGCAGAGGATCGCTGGCCGCCAGGGTGCTGCAGTCGATCACGCCCTGGCGTGACGCCAGGGCCGCCACAAGCTCGCCCCAGGGCAGGGGCTGACCCACCACCTCCGCGAAACCGTCGCTCCAGGGGATCGGACTGATGTATTCGAAATTGACGCTGAGCAGAGCCTCGTTCAAGCCGAGGGGAACGAAGCCGAGGTAATCGTTGTTGAAGCCGAAACGCCCCGTCGCCAGGGGATCCCCCCAGGCGGCCAGCAGGTCACTGCGGAAGCCCTCCGGAACGACCAGCCGATCCTCCACCGCCACCTCCCGATAGGCACGCTGCTGCTGGGCCGCCGACAGGCCATCGCTGTTGACGGGCAGCGGTGTGGCCACGGGGTCAAACGGCCAGGGTCGTCCTGTCTCCTGGGCTGAAGCCGCCAGCCCATCGGCGGCGCGGCTGGCGATCCAACCGGCGCCGCCAAGACCGAGGAGGCTGAGCACAGAGCGGCGGCGCATGGGAAGCGAAGGAGCGGGGAGCGGAGGGTCAGGACGGGTTCGGAGCCGGAGTGGTCTGATCCCGGCACCTGGCTTGACGACGTGGCGCCAGCACCGCCACCCAGCTTCGCTGAAGCGGATTGAAGTTGTCGTCGCTCACGAGCACAAGCGTCGAACGTCCATCCGCCAGCCCTGGCCCCCAGGTCATGCCCTCCCAGTTGTCGGCCGGCAGCCCGACCTGAAGCAGATCCCAGCCGGCCAGAGGACGCAACGGCGGCTGCGCGCTTCCCTCGGGCCAGGGCAGCCACTGGAGTTGAGCCGTCCACTCCCCTGGCGGGGTATAGCTGCGGAGCAGCGCCAGCACACCGCGGGAGGGCGCCAGGCTGAGCAACTCGGTGAGGCCCTGGGAGCGGGCCAGGGCGCTACCAGCCGGACCGATCGCCAGCCGCCCGACCTCCCGGATCGTGCCATCGGCAGCCCGCAGGGCCAGCCTCACCAGATCACCATTGGCCCCGGAGGCGTCCTGACGCAGGGGCGCTTCCGCCGCCAACAGCAGACTGCCGGCAGGCCCGGCACTGAGCGATTCCGGCCCCTTGTTCGACTCCAGACCGCGACCGGGGCCAAAACGCCAAGCCGGAGGCAGCGGTTGCTCGGCCTGCTGACGACCACTGCGCAGCGAAAAGCGGAGCAGCTGGGGCGGCCGTTGGGATCCCAACCGCCGATTGCGCCGTCCTTCACTCACGATCCAGGCCTGATCGCCATTGAGCACCAGACCCTCGCCGTCGAAGCGAGCCGGCAGGAGCTGCCCGGCTCCATCCCGCAGGAGCAGCCGGGGCCCAGGCGCAAGCGGCGCCATTCCCCTCAGCCATGGCGTCACACCCGCTAGAGGCACGAGATGCCCCTGGGGAGAATCGCTGAGCAACCAGAGCCGGTCGGTCGACTGCTCATAGGCCACAGCCGAAAAGCCCCCGAGCGGACGGCCATCCTCGGCTCGGCGCGGCAGCTCCTGACGGCGGATCAGCTCCCAGCCGGCATCTGGCGGACAGGGAACCATCATGAAAGCAACGGCCGGCGAACGTGAGCCATCATCACCACCACTCCAGCCACGCCTTTCGCTGGACCGTGCTGCTCAACGCCGGCCTCAGCGGCCTGCAGATCGTCGTGGGAAGCGCCTTCGGATCGATCGCCCTGATTGGTGATGCCCTGCACAACCTCGGCGATGTGGCAGGACTGCTGCTCGGCTGGGGGGCGGACCATCTCAGCCGCAGGCCAGCCACGGCTCGCTTCACCTATGGCTTTGGCCGCTCCACCCAGCTGGCGGCCATCAGCAATGCGGTCTTGATCCTGATGGCCTCGGCCGTGGTGTGCGTGGAAGCACTGCAACGCTTCCAGCGGCCGGAACCCCTGGTGGCCGGACCGGTGGCCTGGGCGGCAGCGGCGGGGCTGGTGGTGAATCTGCTGTCGGCCCGGTTGTTCGGCCATGGGCATCAACACGACCTCAACCGCCGTGCTGCCGTGCTGCATCTGCTGAGCGATGCAGCAGTCTCGGCCGCGGTGCTGATCAGCGCCCTGCTGGCGGCCGCCACCGGTTGGCTCTGGCTCGATCCACTCACAGGCCTGGGGGTCGGGCTGAGCGTGGCCTGGCTTGGCGTGGAGCTCCTGAAGGACGGCCTGGCCGAAAGCCTCGATGCGATCCCCCAACGAATCGATCCCGATGCCGTGCGCTCGGGCTTGCTTGGCCTGGATGGAGTGGACGACGTGCATCACCTGCATGTGTGGTCGATGGGAACCTCCCGGGTGGCCCTGACCGTCCATCTGGTGCGGGCACCTGAAAGCGCGGACAACGACGCGACGCTGCTGATGGAAGCGAATCGGGCGATGGCCACCCTGGGCATCGATCACTGCACGTTCCAGCTGGAGTGCCGCTCCTGCGATTGACGAGCGGCGCTGAATTCAGATGCTCTCCATGTCGCGGCCCTTGGGCTCGATTCGGTAGATCCAGGTGACCACGGCACCCAATAGAGACGTCACCACCAGCACCATCAACAGCTTCTCCGTACCCCACACCTGCAGCAGAGTGGGGAAAAAGAAGGCGGTCAACACGGCTCCCACCTTGCCGCTGGCCGCGGCAAAACCAGCGCCGAGGCCACGGATCTTGGTGGGAAACACCTCGCCCGCCAACAGATAGGTGGTGGCGTTGGGGCCGAAGTTGGTCATGAACTGGAAGAGCAGGAAACCGGCGACCACCAGCGGCAGGTTGATGCTGGAGCCGCTGCCGCCAAGGCCGGCGATGAACAGTCCGGCCGCACAACCGATAAACCCTGTCACCTGCAGCGGGATGCGACCCCAGCGATCGGCCAGCACGATCGCCACGGCGATGCCCACCAGGAAGCCCACATCGATCAATGCGGTGCCCCGGGCCCCGATCATGTCGTTGTGGATCAGGGCCGCCACCGTGTGCTCATGGCTCTGGGCGCCGAAGGCGGTGGCGATGATCACCGGCGTGAAGATGCCGATCCCATAGGTGGAGAGATCCTGCAGGAACCAGGGCACCGAGGTGAGGATCGTGGAGCGGAGATATTTGCCACGAAACAGCTTCGACCAGTCATTGCTGCGCTGCTCAGCATCGATTTCCTGCAGCCGATCCACACCAGCCAAGGTCAGGTTCTGCCGGTTGAGCAGTTTGCGCAACTGCTTCTCCGCCTTCTCCGGCAGACCGCGACTCACCAACCAATGACTGCTTTCCGGCAGGAAGAGCCGTCCCCAGATCACGGCAGCCACCGGCACCACCGGCACTAGGAAGAAGATCCGCCAGGCATCGAGCGCATCCGGGGAGGAGGCCATGCTGCTCAACACCACCGAAGCAATCGCCGTGCCCAGCACGGCCCCGATCGCCTGGAAGCTGAAGGCACCCAACACCAGTCGGCCTCGGATCGCGGCCGGGATGCTCTCGGAGATCACCAAATGGGCCGTGGGGTAGTCGGCCCCCAGCGCCAGACCGATCACGAACAGGCTCACGATCAAGACCCCCTTGGAGGGGGCGGCTGCCGCCACCAGCAGAGCCACCAACAGCAGCACCATCTCGCCGATGAACACCGGCTTGCGTCCGAGCCGATCGGCCAGACCACCGAGAAAAAGGGCACCGAAGAGAATGCCGGCCAGGGTGGCCGCGGTCACCAGTCCTTTGTCGAAGTCGGTGAGGGAGAACTCGCGGGTGATGAGAGGGAGGCCCACCCCCTGCATGAACACGATCATGCCCTCGAAGAACTTGCCGGCGGTGGCCAGGCCCCACACCAACCACTGCATGCCCGACAGCGGTGGATTGGCGAGGGGAGAGCCGTCATCCCAGACCGGAACGTCTTCGATGTAGGCCTGGACGGAGTGCTTGTGCTTCACAAGGTGCGAAACAGATCACCCGAATCCTGATCACACACCGCCGGGCTGTCGGAAACGGACGGTTAAGGCTTGGCGTCGATCCAGAACCACGGCACCGGCGGCAAGGGCATCGGCGCCCGTGACGATCAACCGATAGGTGAGTGCCACCGCCAGCAGGGGCGCTTCCGGCACCAGCGCACCGAGCCGCAGGATCAGCACCGCTTCAAACACCCCGAGGCCTCCTGGCGCGGCGGGCACCACCAAACCAACGGCCCAGGCGAGCGCAAAGCCGGCCAACCAGAAGCCAGGCGCATGACTGAAGCCCAGACCGAAGGCCTGCACGCAACACCAGAAACCGGCGAAACGGCAAAACACAAACAGCATTTCCATGCCCAGGGGCGCCCAGGGGTAGCCACTGCGGCCACTGCCCAGATGCTCAGGATCAGGAGCCTCCAGGCCTTCAGCACCAAAAAAACGCTGCAACCGCTTCCACTTCCCCCGCTCCAGACGCTGGAGCAGCGGCTCCCGCCAACGGGGCAGCAGCAGCAGGGCGGGGAGGGGCGCCAGCAGGCCCAGTCCTGCCTGCCAGCCACCGGCGGGCAGCCAGAGCAGGGCGGCCACGGCCATCAGCAGGGGCTCCAGCAGCACCGAGACAAGAGCCCGATTCGTGCCGATCCGTGGCTGCAGCGCGCGCAGGCGATCCACGAAATGCCAGACACCGCCGGGGAGGTATTTGAGGAGGTTGCTGCGCAGATGCAAGGCCACCAGATCCACAGACTCGGCGCCATGGCCAAGCCAGGCGACCAGGACGCACCAGGCCAGGGCATTGACCACCAGGCTGGCCCAGCTGAGCCCCAGACCAAGCAGGAGCCACCACCAACCGCGCCCATCGATCGAAAGCTGCTGAAGCCCGCTGAGATGGCCCGCCAGCGCCCAGGTCACGAAGGTCAGGCTCGCCAGGGTGATCCACAGGCGCAGCCCGCCCGGAAGCGCCGGCTTCCAATCCCGCAGCTTCCACCTCACCATCGCCACGCCTCCGTGGCTTCAAACCGCGCCGCCTCAGCCAGCACGGTCAGGCGCACCTGATCGATCGACTGACCGGCTGTCTTGCTCAGGCGCTGCAACTCGTCGTGTTCCACCTTCACGGTGCACTCGCCCCCCGGGCGCCGCACCTGCTTGACGCGCACCGGGCCCCAGGGGGAAGGGCAATGCCCACCGCGGCGCGGCAGTACCCAACGGCCCTGGCGACGCTCCCGCATCCCAAGGGTGGGACTACGAGCCAGCCAGATTCTCCGCAGGGCCTCGGCATCCTGCGGCCAAAGCAAAGCCGCCAGTGCCAAGCCCGGACGCCCCTTCTGCATCAGCGCCGGGGTGGTGGTCACCTCCAGGGCCCCAGCCTGACGCAGCGACTCCGCCAGGGCAGCGACATCTTCGGGGCTGGCATCGTCGAGCCAGGCCTCTTGCAGCACCAACTCCTGCCACTGAGCCTCCGCAGCATCCATCAACGGCAGGGACGGCGGCTCCAGCCCAACGGCTCGATCGCTGCGGATCAGCCTCAACAGATTGGGGCGGTCGAGCTGCCGATGCCCGAGCCCGACCCCAAGACCATCCACCGCAAAGGACGGCCAAGGCTCAAAGCTGTCGGCAAGAACCGCCATCAGCGCCAGACCGGTGGGGGTGGTGAGCTCTCCCTCCGGCTGATCCTCACCCCCCCGGAAGGGCAGGCGACGCTGACGGGCGAGCTCCAGGACGGCGGGAACGGGCACTGGCAGGACGCCATGGGCGGTGGCCACCGTCCCCCGGCCGGCGGGTGGAGGCTGACACAGCAAGCGATCCGGAGCCAGATGGGTGATGGCCGCGCAGACACCCACCACGTCCACCAGGCTGTCGATCGCACCCACTTCGTGGAAATGCACCGCCTCTTCAGGCATGCCATGCACCCGCGCTTCTGCCGCCGCGAGGGCAGCGAAAACGCGCAACACCCGTTGCCGCAAGGGCTCCGCCAGGGCGGCCGCCTCAATCTGGGCGCGCAGGTCGCCCCAACGGCGATGGGGCTGGGGGTCGCGGCTGGCCGCCACCTGAAGGCGCAGACCGCGCAAGCCGCCACTGCTGGCCTCCTCCACCGTCAGTTGATACGCCCCCGCCAAGCCCAGCAAGGCCAGGGGCTCCTCCACCACCTCCCGGGGCACACCCAGGTCGAAACAGGCCGCCAGCAGCATGTCTCCAGCCAGGCCGGTCGGGCAATCGACCAGCAGATCAGCCATGGGCCGTCTCCGTCAGCAGCTGATCACGCAACTGCTCGAGCTGGTCACGCTCCCGCCGAAGCTGCTGATCCACCTCCCGCCTGGCGCGCCGCTGCTCTCGCTGGGCCGTAGGCACATCATGGCCGGAGAGTCCCCAGAGTCGGCCGAGCAGGGCCCGGTCATCGGCGCCACCGCGAGCCTGGCCGTACACCAGGGTCTCCGCCGCCATGCCCGCCTGGAGCACCCGGCTCCAGCGGCGCAGATCCTCGAGCGACAGGCGCACGGATTCGGGAAGTTCGAATTCCGTGGCACCGTTGCTGCGCAGCCCGGCCTGCAGACAAGCTTTCGTGCCCACCAGCACACGCCGGACGGGCATCGCTTCCGCCTGGGCCACCAGCAGGTGCCCCGCTTCATGGCAGGCGATTCGCTGCAGACGGGCCCGGCCACCCGGCAGGGTTTCCGCCAGAAGGTGGCCGCCCAGCCCTTGCCATTGATAGGCATCCAGGGTGAGCCCGAGCAATCCGGCCCCGAGCCCCAGGGCAATCCAGGCCGTTGACAGACCAAGCAAAGGCCCGAACACGGCCAGACCGGTGGCTCCGGCCACCGCCAGACCCGCACTGGTGGCAGACACGGGCGATGAGGCCATCAGGCGCGGGCCTGCGGGCGACTGCTGCGCCCTCCCCCTTTGCGAGCCCCACCCCGCCCCTTGCCACCGCGGGTAGGCATGGGGGCAATCAGCTCATGGGACTCCACGTGCAGCTCCTGCCCCTGACGCCGCACATCCAGGCTGACGAAATGACGCAGCTGATCCAGGGGGATCTCCCCTTTGAGCTGCAGCTTGAACGGCAGGGGGCGACTGCCATCCGCCCGTGGCTTCTGACGCACTTTCACCACCAGATCACCCGTTTCCGGGCGGGTGTAAATCAACTCGCCGCGAATCGAGAAATAGTTGTCGCCCTCAGGCAGCGCATCGTCCGAAGCCCCCGGCTGCAGGGTGCTCGGCTCCCAGATGCCGGTGATCTGCAGATGGAGATGGCCCGCATCGCGGCAGCGGGGGTACACCACCCACAGATGGGGTGCATCCATGGCGAGATGGCGACGCATGAGCGTGAGCATGCGCCCCAGCACCACCGCCTCCAGCTCCTGCCCTTCAGCGTCGACCAGCACACCACGGGTGAACTGGTCGGCATCCTCTGGCCTGTAGGTGCCGCGCACGACACCGATGGCCCGGTATTGGAGCGGCTCGGTGACCGGGGGAATCGGATGGTCGCGCATCAGGAAAAGGGGCATCCACAAGCCCGGATCAACTGTAGCCAGGCCGGGGTGACCATCCCACACTGGTTGGCGTCAGCGATGCGAATCAACTGTTGTGGCAGGAGGGAGTGGGCGGACGCGTGTATGGAGCCGCTGGATGCTGGTGGCGGGCCTGGCGATCACCGCTGGCGTTGGCTGGTTGCTCCTCCAGATGGTTCAACCCCCGTCCTTGCAATCCGCCACCCGGGCCCAGCTCGACCAGCAGGTGCAGGACCTGCTGCGACGTCGACGCCGCGACGCCCTGCCTCCGGACGAGGAACGGCGCTTGCTGGAACGCCTGATCGGGCTGGGCCGCAGCCGCGACGCCATCGCATTGGTGCAAGACCAGCTCAAGCAGCACCCAAAAGATTGGCGCTGGCGCCTGCTGCGCAGTGAACTGATGCGACGCTCCGGACAGCAGAACGCCGCCGACCGCGAACTGGCCCTGTTGCTGCGCCTGCATCCCGAGCAGGAGGAGGTTCTCAAGGTGGCGTCTCTGAACGATCTCAACCGCGGCCGCAGCAAGGTGGCGATCGAACGGGTGAAGAGCCGCTTCGACGCCCGCCCACCAGGGCAACGCCTCAAACTCGGCCTGCTGCTGGCAGATCTGCAGCGCCAATCTGGTCAGGTGAAGGACGCCACCACCACCTATCAGCAGTTAGCCAAAGAGAATGGTTCGGATCCACAGCCACTCCTGGCCCTGGCCTTGATACGCCAGGAGCAGGGCCAGGGCGCGGCAGCCCAGGAGCTGCTGGCTCAGGCACAACGGCGGCAGAGCCCCGAGCAAGCCTCCGAACGCCCCTTGGCCGGCTTGGCCGCGCGCTGGGCCTTGCTGTCGGCGCGGAGCACCACAAATCTGAAGACGCTCAAGGCTGGGGCAACGGGCCAGGCTGGGCAGGCGCCTCCGTCTGATACCCCTTGAGGGCAGCATCGATCGCGTCGGAGGGATCGGTGGCATCACTCATGGAGGTCGCCCGCCGCAGACGGTTGATCAGATCCATCGGATTGGTGGCATCCAGTGGACTGGTGCTGTCGTTCTGCCCGGGAACCGTGTTGTAGATCTCCCGTTCCTGCGGTGTCTGATAACCGCCCATGGGGCTCTGGGCACGAGCGGCCTCCACGGCCACAGTCAGTCCCGTCAGGGCGAGTCCCAGGAGCATGCCGGTCCTGGGCAGCATCTGAACCGCGCGCATTGTTCTCTGCTTCAGGGGCCGCGTAATGCTAGGGGTCACCCAACGAGCCTGAACCTCCGTGCGGATCGCCAGCTGGAACGTCAATTCCGTGCGCACCCGCCTCGATCATGTTTTGCACTGGTTGGACGCTGCCCAGCCCGATCTGCTCTGCCTGCAGGAAACCAAGGTGGACGACCCCCAGTTCCCGCTGGAGGCCTTCACCAGCCGAGGCTGGCAGGCGTCCATTCACGGCCAGAAGGCCTACAACGGTGTCGCCCTGGTGAGCCGGACGCCCCTCGAGGACGTGCGCCTTGGCTTTTCCGGTGAACTGGCTGACGAGGAAGCTCAGGAGCTCGGCGCGCAGAAACGGGTAATCAGCGCTCTGCTCGATGGCGTGCGCGTGGTGAATCTCTATGTGCCGAACGGATCAAGCCTCAAATCGGAGAAATACCCCTACAAACTGCGTTGGCTCGCCTGCCTGCAGCGCTATCTCCAGCAGCCGCAGCAGCGGGGTGAGCCCCTCTGCGTGGTGGGCGACTTCAACATCGCCCGCGAATCGCGCGACATCCACGACCCGGATCGGCTCACCGGCGGCATCATGGCGAGTGAGCCGGAGCGGGCCGCCCTCAACAGCGCCCTCTCCGGCAGCCTGCACGATGTTTTCCGGGTGTTTGAACCCGACACGGGGCACTGGAGCTGGTGGGATTACCGCAGCGGCGCCTGGGATCGGGACCGGGGCTGGCGCATCGATCACATCTACCTCTGCGAGGAGCTTCTCGCCCAGGCCCGGGGCTGCGTGATCCACAAACAGGAGCGGGGGCGGGATCAACCCAGTGACCATGCGCCAGTGGTGGTGGATCTCTGCTGGCCCCCAGAGGAGGACGGCGACAGCGACGACTGGGACCTCTAGATCGGAAATCTCTAGAAAGCGACGAGATTCGGATCAGTGATCGCTAGCTCCACTCGGCGACGGGCCGACTCCGCGCAGCTGGTGGGAGTGGGAAAGATCTTGCCAGGGTTGGCCAGTCCACAAGGATCGAAGGCCAGGCGCACCCGGCGCATTGTTGCCAGATCATCCGGACTGAACATCCAATCGAGGTAGCAGCGCTTGTCGGCGCCGACGCCATGTTCTCCGGTAATGCTGCCTCCGACATCCAGGCAGGCCCTCAGGATCGCCGCCGCCAGCTCCTTGACGCGGCCCCCGACACCGGGCTCATCCCGTTTGTAGAGGATCAACGGATGGAGATTGCCATCGCCGGCGTGGAACACGTTGGCCACCGGCAGGTCATGGTCACGACTGAGGGCGCCAATCGCCGCCAACACGGCGGGCAGGCTGCTGCGGGGCACGACGCCGTCCTGAACGTAATAGGTAGGAGAGATCTGGCCGACAGCGGCAAACGCTGATTTACGCCCCTTCCAGAGCTGGGCGCGATCGGCCGCGTCGTCAGCCCGACGCACGCCACGGGCCCCCGCCTGACGGCAGAGCGCGGAGGCTCGCTCCGCCGCCACGGCCACCTCGGCTGCCTGACCATCCAGCTCGATCAGGAGCACCGCCGCCGCATCGCGGGGGTATTCGTCATGGCCGAACAGGTCATTGACGGCCTGAATCATGAAGTTATCCATGATCTCCATCCCCGCCGGCAGAACGCCCGTCGCCGTCACCTGCCGCACTGCTTCCCCGGCCGCCTCGGTGGTGGGGAAGTCAGCCAACAGCACACACACCGTTTCCGGTGCCCGCAGCAGGCGCAGGGTGATGGCCGTGGCGATGCCAAGCGTGCCCTCACTGCCGATGAAGGCACCACGCAGATCCAACTCCGCCGCCTCCACCAGGCCATTGCCCAGATGGGTGAGCGTGCCATCGGGAAGGACCACCTCCAGCCCGAGCACGTGATTGCTGGTGACGCCGTATTTGAGGCAATGCACCCCACCGGAGTTCTCCGCCACATTGCCGCCGATGCTGCACACCACCTGGCTGGAGGGATCCGGCGCGTAGTAAAAGCCCTCGCCGGCCACTGCCCGGGTCACCCAGCTGTTGATCACCCCCGGTTCCACCGTGATCGTCTGATTGGCCAGATCCACCGCAAGGATGCGACGCATGCGGCTGGTGATCACCAGCAGCGCCTCCTCCTCCACGAGGGCGCCGCCGGAGAGACCGGTGCCACTGCCCCGGGCCACAAAAGGAATGCGGTGGCGATGGCAGCAGGCCAAGATCTCAGCCACCTCCTCCCGGGTGCGCGGCAAGACAGCCAGGGGCGGCGCATGGCGATCCAGCGTCAGCCCGTCGCAGTCGTAAGCGAGGAGCTCCTGCCGGCGTCGCACCACAGCATTGGCGGGGAGCCGACGGCTGAGATCACGGTCCAGGGCAGCCCAGTCGTGCGGCAAGGACGTCACCGATGTCTGGCTCAACTTAGGGAGAAGCGCGCCTGGAGAGCCAGGTCTCGGTCACAGATCGGACGCATCTGTCCGTTTTGGGTCAGGATGGCGCACGGTTTGCATCAGCCCTTTGGCTCCCGTCCCCGTGACAGCTCCCACCCTGAACACCTCCCGCTCCCAGGCCATCTTCAGTGCCGCCCAGGCCCTGATGCCCGGTGGTGTGAGCTCTCCGGTGCGGGCGTTCAAGTCGGTGGGCGGCCAGCCAATCGTGTTCGATCGGGTGAAGGGCTCCTACGCCTGGGACGTGGACGGCAATAAATACATCGACTACATCGGCAGTTGGGGACCTGCCATCTGCGGCCATGCCCACCCCGAGGTGATCAGCGCCCTGCAGGAAGCGATCGAGAAAGGCACCAGTTTCGGAGCCCCCTGCGAACTGGAGAACACCCTGGCCGCCATGGTGATCGACGCCGTACCCAGCGTTGAAATGGTGCGCTTCGTGAACAGCGGCACCGAGGCCTGCATGGCGGTGCTGCGACTGATCCGCGCCTTCACTGGACGCGACAAGGTGATCAAGTTTGAAGGCTGCTACCACGGCCATGCCGACATGTTCCTGGTGAAGGCCGGCTCAGGTGTGGCCACCCTGGGCCTTCCCGACTCCCCAGGGGTGCCGCGCAGCACCACAGCCAACACCCTCACCGCCCCTTACAACGACCTGGAAGCGGTCAAGCAGCTATTTGCAGAGAACCCTGAGGCCATTGCCGGCGTGATCCTTGAGCCGATCGTCGGCAATGCTGGCTTCATCACACCGGAGCCCGGTTTCCTGGAAGGTTTGCGCGAAATCACCAAGGAGCACGGTGCTCTGCTGGTGTTCGATGAAGTGATGACCGGCTTCCGCATCAGCTACGGCGGTGCCCAGGCCCACTTCGGCGTCACACCCGACCTCACGACCATGGGCAAAGTGATCGGCGGCGGCCTGCCTGTGGGTGCCTACGGCGGCCGCAAAGACATCATGGAGATGGTCGCCCCTGCCGGACCGATGTATCAAGCCGGCACACTCAGCGGCAACCCTCTGGCGATGACGGCCGGCATCAAGACCCTCGAGCTGTTGAAGCAACCCGGCAGCTACGAGAAGCTCGCTGCCACCACAGAGCGCCTGATCAGCGGGATCATCGAGGCCGCTGGTGCTGCTGGCCTACCGATCACCGGTGGCAGCGTCAGCGCCATGTTCGGGTTCTTCCTCTGTGAAGGCCCGGTGCGCAACTTCGAAGAAGCGAAAACCGCCGACACGGAGCGTTTCGGTCGCCTTCACCGGGCCATGCTCCAACGCGGTGTGTATCTGGCACCCAGTGCCTTTGAAGCCGGTTTCACCTCGCTGGCCCACAGCGAAGCCGACATCGATGCCACTCTGCAGGCCTTCCGGGACACCTTTGCCGAAATCGCCTGAGGGCTGACATTCTGGCGCTGCCGTTCGTCACCCACGGAATGCAGCGCCTGCTGACCCGCCTTTTGGCCTCCGCCTCAGCTGGCCTGCTCGGCATGTGCGGCCCGGCTCAGGCTGGGCCGATTCAGACCCTGCTCGGCCTGCCTGACTGGATGGATCTGAGTGTGGACTACACCACCGAGCCGATGGGGGGCATGCTCGGGGGCCTCAATCCCGCCGCCACCTCCTGGTTCCAGGAAACGGTGGTGGGCTTGTCGATGAGCAGCGGCCTCAACAAGGAGGAATCCACCTGGCAGGAGATTGACCATTGGCAGGTGAATCTGGAACTCACCAATGCTGCCGGTGACCCGAATCTGAACACGGAGCTGGGATCCGCCTTCACCCTGCAGACCCTGGTGATCCCGGTGGGAACCTGGATCACAGAAGCGAACATCAGCCGCAACCGTGGCGAGAGCTGGTGGGATGCCCAGGCCGGCCTGATGTCGATGGATCCGGAATTTCTGGTGGCACCGGCCTACAACAACTACATCAACTCCACCCTCAACAACACCCTCAATCTGCTGGTGGTGGGGCTGCCGATCAATCCCTTCGTGGCTCCGGGTGTGAAGCTCGGTGCCCACTCCGAGAACCTGGGGTCGATCAAATATGGCTACTTCTACCTCAATCCGGAAACCAGCATTGCCGCCAGCCTGGGCACTGACCCGGAACAGCCCGATGTTCAAGGAAGCCTGCAGGCGCTGCAATGGCAGATCAACCCGTTGCGCAAACGCAAGGATCTGTTTGAACCGATCCGGGTGCGAAACAGCCGAGTGACGGTGGCCCGCCAACTGCCCCTGCCCCTGATGCAGTTGGGCGGCTATTACGCCACCACCAAATTGTTGATTGAAGGCGCTGGCGAGATCGGGGATGGTGCCAACCGGGGCCTCTATGCCTCATTGACCTGGCCGATCGAGTTACCGGTGGGGCTCGACAATCGCATCTGGTTGGCGGGATCACTTGGCCTGGATCCCGACAACAACCCGGTTCCCACCTTTGGCGCCGGTGGCTGGCTCTCCCAGGGGGTGCTGCCCAACCGCCCCCTGGATGTGCTCGCCCTGGGCCTGACCCGTAGCAGCTTCAGCCCCACCCTCACACCCGGACTGACCTATGAAGGCGTGATCGAACTGAATTATTCGATCTACATCTCCGACGTGGTGCAGGTGCAGCCCGTGATGCAATGGCTGATCAATCCGTCAGGCACCGGAGAGGTTCCGGGAGTCTGGGCCGGCGGCGTGCAGGTGAATCTGAACCTCTAGAGGTTCAGATCAACGATAATTTTCAAACTGCAAGGGAACATCGAGTTCGTCTTCCTTTGTTTTGAGCAGCTGAATCGCCTGTTGCAGGTCGTCTTTGCTTTTACCGGTGATGCGCAGGCTTTCCCCCTGAATCGCCACCGTCACCTTCTTGAGCTCATCGCGCACGATCTTGCTGAGCTTCTTGGCAAGCTCCTGACTGAGCCCCTTGCGCAGCTTCACCACCTGCTTCACCCGGTTTCCACCCACGGCCTCCGGCGTCTGGAAATCAAAGATTTTGAGAGACAGATTTCGCTTCGTCGCTTTGGTACGCAGCACATCCTCCACCGCCTGCAGGGTCATGTCGCTGGCCGTGGTGATCACCACTTCGGTTTCCTCCAGCTCGATCTCCGTTCCGGAATCCTTGAGGTCGTAGCGCTGACTCACATCCCGCCGCACCTGATCCAGGGTGTTCACCAGCTCCTGACGGTCGAAATCCGAAACCACGTCGAAGGAGTAGGTGCTGGCCATGGCGTCTGTACTGGTTGCCCGCAGCTTAGAAAAGGGCACTTCAGCTGGCTGCCGATGGCTTTGATCAACCTGTTCACCGCGTCCGACGCGGCCCCTTTCGCCTGGTCTCTGGTGCTCGCCGGAGCCGTGGTGGTGCTGAGCATCGTGCCCCTGGGCGCCGCCCGCTCCCAGGCGGATTTCACCATGGCCGACATGGGCGCTCCCCGGGCGATGTTTGATCGCCTCCCCGCCTGGGGCCAACGGGCCAGCTGGGCCCATCAGAACAGCTTCGAAGCCTTCAGCCTCCACGCCCCCGCTGCCCTGCTCGCCCTGATCGCCGCCCTGCACACCGGCCCACTTCCGGCCATCGCCATCGGCGCTGCATTGCTGCAACCGCTGCTGCGCTTCCTTTACATCGGCGCCTACGTGGGCAACGTGCCACCCCTGCGGGGGCTCTGCTGGGCCAGCGCCCTGTTCTGCTCAGGTTTGCTCTATGTGGAAGGGCTCAGGGCTCTGATCCGGGCCTAAACCTGGCCTTGCTGGAACTGCTTCAGGGCAGCCAGCAAGGACGCCGGCGACTGGGGGTCGACCATCAACACACTGCCGGCCGGGGCATCAACCAGCTGCTCGCCCATCTGCATCCAGTCTTTGGCGAGCATCAGACGCATCGCCTCAGCCGCCTTGGGATTCGCCTCCAGGGCGCTGGCGAGCTCCAATGCCGCCTCCGCCTTGGCCTTGGCTAGCAATTCCTGCTGTTTCACCTGGGCCTCCGCCTCCAGAAGCAACGCCTCCTTCTGGGCCCTGGCATCCAACACCAGCGCCTCCGCCCGGCCGCGCGCTTCGTTCAACTGGGCTTCCTTTTCACCCTCCGAGCGCAGAATCGCCGCCCGTTTCTCCCGCTCCGCCGTCATCTGTGCCTCCATCGCCTGCTGCACTCCTGAAGACGGATTGATATCGCGCATCTCCACCCGGGTGACCTTCACCCCCCAGGGATCGGTCGCTTCATCCAGCTCCTTCAGCAGCAGCTCGTTCACCTCACTGCGCGTTGTGAAGGTCTGATCGAGATCGAGCTTGCCCATCTCGGCACGGATCTGGGTCAGCACCAGATTCACCATGGCCGCCTGCAGATTGTCCACGGCGTAGTACGCCCGAGAGTGCTCTAGGAGCTGCCAATACACCACGGCATCCACTTCGATCGAGACGTTGTCGCGGGTGATGCAGAGCTGGGGAGGGATGTCCAGCACCCGCTCCTTGAGCGATTCATGGCTCACCACCTTCTCCACCACAGGCAACACGAAGGAGAGACCCGGTTGCAGCTCGCGGTCGTACTTGCCCAACCGCTCCACCAACCTGGAGCGACCGCCGCTGGTGACCTTCACACTGCCGCCACCCAGCAGGGCGAGCAGCACCAAGGCAGGCAGTCCAAAAAACACTTCCATGACGCACTCCATCCGTATCCGGACCCTACGGATGGCATCGCACAGGGGCAACTGCCTGCCGATCGCTGCCCCAGGCAGCAGAGTGTGAAGGCCTGGCTCCCCTCCCAATGGCTGCGTTCTGGGTGCCCCTGATCTGGCTCCTGCTAGCCGGCGTGCTGCTCATCCTGGAACTGGTGCAACCCAGCTTCGATGGGCTGATGTTTGCCGCCCTAGCAGCACTGCTGCTCTCGCTGCTCACCGCACTGGCCTCCGTGCCCATCGGGATCCAGATCGGGCTGTTCGTGCTGTTCACCGTGATCGGCACCGTGTGGCTGAGCCGCTGGTCGGCCCGGCGCAATCCTCGTCCGGGACAGGCGCGGCAACGGGAGGATCTGGCTGAAGTGATCACGCCGTTTCCAGCCGGCGGTGAAGGGCGGGTGCGCTGGCATGGCCAGAGCTGGGCCGCCAGCTCCCTCGACCTCGACCGACCGATTGCCGTGGGCGATCACGTGGTGGTGGCCGGCCGCGACGGCAACCGACTGCAGGTGATGGCCCGTCTGCCGAGGCCCTCAGACCCCTGAATCAGTCGAAGAAGAGAAGACTCACCACCTTGCCCATGTCCTCCGCACTGCGGCAGCTGTTGAGCAGGGTCTCGCTGTCATGAAACGCCAGGCAGATCAACTGATCACAGCGGCTGATGATGTCTTGATTGCAGCGGCTGCTCGCCATCGGCAGAGGCAGGTCATCGTATTCAGGTTTCTCAATGAGATGCAACACCCGGTCGAGCTGATCACGGATCTCGGGGGCTTGCCTCTCCAGGCTCTGGGGCAGCAGCACGGTGAGACGGGCTGGATCCACTTCGAGAACACCGCGGATCACGGCCGCATTCACCCCCTGGGCCCCGGAGGTAATCAAGGAATGGCCTTCTTGCGCCAGGGAACGGGCGATCAATTCGATCAGATGGATCGCCACCACCGGCACATGGCGGCTGCCAAGGATGGCGATCCGTCGTTTGCCCTTGTCCTGAAGCAGGGCCAGTTCCTGGGCGAGGGTGTCAACCCGATCGAGGGCAGGAAGGTCTAAGGAGCGGCTCAATGACTTCCCGCCGATGTGAATCTGAAGCTAGCAGTGTCAGCGGGATGGCAAGCCAAGGGCGGAGCACATCTGCTCAAGCTGACAGTGCTCTTCCACGAGTCGGAAGGCATAGGTGGCCTTGACCGCCTCATGCAGACGCACATGTCCAAAGGCCTGCTCGATCACCTCCACAGTGGCCAGGGTGTCGTGGTCGACCTTCAGCAACGGCACCTCGAGCTCATCGGCACGACTGATCAACTGGGGCAGGGGTTCGCCCGCACCGGTGAGGATCAGGCACTGAGTGGAGGCCTCTAAGGCCGCCAACTGAATATCGGTGCGATCAGCGCCGGTCACCACTGCCATGTTGCGGCGACGCCGGAAAAACTCCATCGCCGAATTCACGTTCATGGCGCCGATGCTCAGGGTCTCGACCAGCAGCTCCAGGCGCTCCTCACAACAGATCACCCGCGCATCAAGGCGGCGCACCAACTCGCCCACCGTGACACTGCGCAGCAGAGGTGATCGGGGCATCACCCCGAACACCACGAGCCCTAAGGCTTCCAGTGCTGGCACCACATGACGCTGCAGCTCGTCCACCTCATCGGGGGTCACCGCATTGAGCACGATGCCCACCAGGCGCTCACCCAATTGATCCCGGGCGGCGAGCAGCGCCTCCACACTGCGGCTGTCTTGCCAGAGATGCACCAGCACCACCGGAGCGTCAAGGCCATGGGCCAGCTGCACAAGGCTGAGCCCGTAGAGCAGGCCCTCGTGAAGGCTGCCGGCCGCTTCGAGCAAGGTCACACCCTCTCCGCCTTGAGCCAGATCCTGTCGGAGCCGCTGGAACCCATCGCCCGCATCGAGCTCGGCCTGAGCGAGGCGGGACTCAGCGGTGATGGGTGAGAGCAGGTGGAGCGAGGGAATGAGCTGATGCTCCGCCAAACCAAGCGTGCTGCCTACGAAGCGGACGTCGTCGTCAATCAAGGGGTCGGGCAGAGCCCCATCGGCCGGAGTCCAGTCGAAGCTGGTGGCCAGTGGCTTGCCGAAACGGACGGAATGGCCGCCAGCGGCCAGGTGTCGGGCCAAGCCCAGAACCAAGGCTGACTTGCCGCTGAAGGGTTCACAGGATCCGATCAGCAAGGTGTTGCCCATGACCGGCCCCAGATGCGCGTTCAGCCCGTCAATTTAATGGCCCTCTGCGTCCCCATTCCGTTCAAGAGCACTGGAATCAGCCAAGCAGCGTTCCACCGAAGCCTCCAGAAGCAGCCACTGCCAGAAGCGATCCGAGAGATCGGGCGCTCCGTCGCCTTCGGAGTGGAGCTCCATCAACCAGACCATGAGCTGATGGGCCGCCAGGCTGAAGCGAAAACAACATGTTGGCTCGACCTGCAGCGTCAGGGTGCAGGCGCTGACCAGCAGGGGAGCCTCCACCACCTGCCACTGAAGCCGAAAGTGATGGCCGGGCGCCCCCGCCAGCGGCCGAACCCCGTTGATATGACCACTGGGCCACAGCTCCAGGGCCCTACGCAACTCGCCTTCCACACGGCGACCGCCGCAGTAGGGCGCATACAGCGCCACCTGGGCATCGATCGAAGGGGTGAGCAAGGATTCCGCCAATCCCACAAAGCATGCCCCAAGCTGGAGTGATGGCCCAGAGCGATTCCGCCCCAATCTCCCAACACCAGCAGCGCTGGCAGGGCCGAAGGGTGGGCATCACCGGCGCCCGCGGCGCCCTCGGTCAGGCCCTGGCCCGGCGCTTCCGCTCCCGGGGCGCCCATGTGGTGGGCCTCACCCACGGTGAACCACCCTCCCAGCCTGAGCAGGAATGGGTGCGCTGGCAATGCGGCCAGGAGGAGGCACTCCTACCTGTACTGCGCGACCTGGACGTGCTGGTGCTCAACCACGGGATCAATCCCGGGGGCGACCAGAGCAAGGCCAGCCTGAACAGGAGCCTGGAGATCAATGCCCTCAGCAGCTGGAGACTGTTGGAGCTCTTCGAAGCGAGTGCCGCTGAAGGTGGTGCCACACCAATGCCGCGGGAGCTCTGGGTGAACACCTCGGAGGCTGAGATCCAGCCGGCCCTCAGCCCAGCCTATGAACTGAGCAAACGCCTGATCGGACAGTTGGTCAGCCTGCGTTGGAGTGAGTATCGGCGCCAGCGCCAGTCGAACCTGATTCTGCGCAAGTTGGTGCTCGGTCCATTCCGATCCGAGCTCAATCCGATCGGCGTGATGTCGGCCGACTGGGTCGCCGGCCAGATCCTCACCCAGTCCGAGCTGGGCCTACGACTGGTGATCGTGACCCCCAATCCCCTTACCTACCTGGTCATGCCCCTCAGTGAACTGGGGCGGGCGATCTACAACCGCCTGATCAGCCCTCCCCCCGATCGGTGAGGATCTCGCAGCCGTCGGAGGTCACCACGATGGTGTGCTCCCACTGGGCAGAGAGGCTGCCGTCCCGGGTGACCACGGTCCAACGATCCTTGAGGGTGCGGCACCGCTTGCTGCCGGCATTGAGGATCGGCTCCACCGCGAGGGTCATGCCGGGTCGCAGGGTGACATTGGGCAGATCATTGGTGCGGAAATTGAACACCGACGGTTCTTCGTGGAGATTACGACCGACGCCATGGCCGGTGTAGTCCTCCACAACGCTGTAGCCATGTGCTTTGACGTGATCTTCAACAGCGCCGGCGATATCCAGCAGCGTGTTGCCCGCTTTGATCTGTCCCAGGCCGGCCATCAGAGACTCCTGCGCCACCCGGCTCAGGGTGCGGGCCTCTTCAGGCACTTCGCCCACGCAGATCGTGACGCAACTGTCGCCGTGATAACCGTCGAAGTAGGCACCCGTATCGACCTTGAGCAGATCACCAGAGCGGATGACGCGCTTGGCACTGGGGATGCCATGCACCACCTCGTCGTTGATGCTGGCGCAGATGCTCGCGGGGAAACCGTGATACCCCTTGAAGCTGGGTGTGGCTCCCATGGCGCGAATACGACTCTCGGCGATGGCATCGAGGTCGGCGGTGGTCTGCCCTGGCTCCACTGCCGCCATGATCTCCCGGAGCACCGTGGCGACGATCTTGCTGGCCTGGGCCATGATCTTGAGCTCCCTGGCCGACTTCACCTCCACGCCGCGACGTTGCTGAATGCGAGGACCGGTGGCTGTGGCTTTCGCACGGGCGGGTGCTTGCGCTCCGTTGGACGCCGCCAGTAGGTCTGCAAACAGATTCATCAAGACGCAGGTGGTGGGGTCAGGGCGGAATCGCCTTGGCGTCACGCTATCAATGTCGACAACCAACGTGACTGGTGATGGCCTGGCTCAAGCACGTGCGTCAGTGGCACCGCTGGCTGGCCCCGTTCGTGCTGCTGCCCCTGCTGCTCACCCTCAGCTCGGGGATGGCGTATCGGCTCGCGCGCGATTGGGGTGGGGTGAGCAGGGATCAGGTGCACTGGCTGATGGCCTTGCACGAGGGAGAGTGGCTCGGCACCGATCTGGAGCCCTTTGTGGTGCTGCTCAACGCCCTCGGCCTGCTCTGGATGCTCGTCACTGGCACCACCCTTCTGATTCAGAGCTGGAAGCGAAAGTCATCAGCGCGAGCCACCGGGGCAGGAGGCGCGAAAGGGTAAGCTGTTTGTTTGGCGTGATTACCCGGAGCTGGGATGGCAGCGGACCCTAACGACACCACCGCACAGGAGACAGCCGCCGAGGTGGCAACAGCAGAAAGCGAAGCAAACGCGACTGCAGGGGATCAGAGCGGGACTCAATCCCCTGCTCCGAAGGCTGAAACGCCAGCAGCTGCAGCGGTCGCCAAGCTGGGCCCTGAAGCCCTGATTCGTGAATTTGAAGCCGCGCAGCTCAAATCCGATCTTCCCGAAATTTATGTGGGCGACACCGTCCGCGTCGGAGTGCGCATCAGCGAGGGCAACAAAGAACGCGTCCAGCCCTATGAGGGTGTGGTGATCGCCAAGCGTCACGGTGGCATCAACGCCACAATCACTGTGCGCCGCATCTTCCAAGGGATTGGCGTGGAGCGGGTGTTCATGTTGCATAGCCCTCAGGTGGCCTCCATCAAGGTGGAGCGCCGGGGTAAAGTGCGCAGGGCGAAGCTTTTTTATCTGCGGGAACGGGTGGGCAAGGCCACCCGCGTGAAGCAGCGCTTCGATCGCTGAGGTTTCGGCCTCGTTCAATCCAGTGCCATCACCTCGATGATGGTCGAGGGGTCCATCGCCTTGCGCCGTTAGTTCAGTTGGTAGAACGCAGGTCTCCAAAACCTGATGTCGGGGGTTCGAGTCCTCCACGGCGCGTCCGATGCCCCCTCATGCAGTTTCCCGGTTTTGAGCATGGAGTTGGATCTTCAACCTGGTGATGTCGTCAAAGTGCTCGAGTCAGCCGCCCTCGGCTGGGTTCGTGCCCGTGTGATCCGTGTCAAATCCGGAGGTCGTGTGGTGGTGCAAAGCGACCAAGGTCGTGAGTTCACAGCCCGTGGCAATCAGGTGCGTTTGATTGAACCGGCAGGGTTTCGTCCCTGAAGTTTCGGTTGAGCGTCATTGCGATGCATCCTGCCCTTTAGGGGCAGGATTTTTTATGCCGAGGTGTCGGCCGTCGCTGCCTGGGCCAAGCGGCACCAGCTCCGCATGCCGTTCCGACAGGTCCAGGCTTCGCTGCCGCAGCCTGAGCAACCAAGCCTCTTCGCGATCCGGCTCTCCACCCAACCCGGCACCTCACAGCCCATCAGTTGACGGAGGGCAGGGCGGAGGTTGATACTTACTTGGTCGCGCAGGCGACACAGGTCAGCCGCTCGAAGCCAGACGCTTTGCTGTTGGTCAGCCTGGGACCGTAGTTCAATTGGTTAGAGCACCGCCCTGTCACGGCGGAAGTTGCGGGTTCGAGCCCCGTCGGTCCCGTTCCAGTTCCTGTTCCAGCCGTGTCGGTTCGCGTTCGCCTCGCCCCGAGTCCGACAGGAACCCTCCACATTGGCACGGCCCGCACGGCCGTCTTCAACTGGCTCTTCGCCAGGCGCATGGGTGGAGCCTTTCTCCTGCGCATTGAAGACACCGATCGGGAGCGGTCAAAACCGGAATTCACCGCCAACATTCTTGAGGGGCTGCGCTGGCTGGGTCTCGAATGGGATGAAGAACCAGTAGTACAGAGCGAACGACTGGACGCCCACCGTGAAGCGATCCAGACCCTGCTCGACCGCGGCCTGGCCTATCGCTGTTACACCAGCGAGGACGAACTCAACGCCCTGCGCGATCAACAACGCGCCTCGGGCCTGGCTCCCCGTTATGACAACCGTCACCGCGATCTGAGTCCTGAGCAGGAGGCCGCCTTCCAAGCAGAGGGTCGTACGGCGGTGATCCGTTTTCGCATCGACGATGAGGAAAGCATCACCTGGTCTGACATGGTGCGCGGAGCCATGCGCTGGAGTGGGTCCGATCTGGGGGGCGACATGGTGATCGCCCGCCGGGCCGCCGCTGATGCCATCGGCGACCCCCTCTACAACCTGGTGGTGGTGGTGGACGATGCGGCCATGGCCATCACCCACGTGATCCGCGGCGAGGACCACATCGCCAACACGGCCAAACAATTGCTGCTCTACGAAGCCCTCGGCCTCGGCGCACCCCAGTTCGCCCACACCCCGCTGATCCTCAATGCCGAAGGGCGCAAACTTTCCAAACGCGATGGCGTCACCTCGATCAGCGACTTTCGCGCCATGGGCTACACCGCAGAAGCGCTCGCCAATTACATGACCCTGCTCGGCTGGTCGGTGCCCGAGGGGATGGAGGAGCGCTTCAGCCTCACCGAAGCGGCAGCCGTATTCAGCTTTGAGCGGGTGAACAAGGCCGGCGCCCGTTTCGACTGGGACAAACTCAACTGGCTGAACGCCCAGGTCTTGCACGGCTGGGATGCCGACCAGCTGCTGACGGCACTCCAGCCCCTCTGGCAACAGGAAGGATGGGGCCTGCCTGGCGACGACCGCAGCTGGGCCAGGGATCTGGCCACTCTGCTGGGTCCTTCCCTCACCCTGGTGAACGATGGCGTGGAGCAGGCGCGTCCGTTCTTTGAGGAACCGGCGCTGGAAAGCGATGGTCTGCAGCAACTGGACCAGGACGGTGCCAAGGCAGCCCTTCAGGCCCTCAACAGCCTGCTGGAGTCGTCTCCCTGGGATGGCACCGACAACGGGCGCGGCCAGGAGCTACTGAAACAGGCGGTGGAGCAGGCCGGTGTGAAAAAAGGTCTGATGATGAAAAGTCTCCGTGCCGCCCTGCTCGGTCGCCTGCAGGGGCCCGACCTGATGACCACCTGGGGCTTACTGGCTCGAATCGGCCACGACCGGCAACGGATCCAACGCTGTTGCTGACCCATCAGGCGCTTCCTCAGCCCCTGGGGCGTCATCGCCCTCGTCGGCAGCGATCAAACCGAGCCAGTGAGCCAGGGGCTGGGCCGTCAATCCCTGCAGGCCCACCGTCATCAAAATTGTGAGAAACACCAGGCCCTGAAGGCGGCCAGCCCCGAGCACACCCGCCTGCTCCAGACGAATCGCGAAGAGCGAAGCCACCGCAGCTGTGACGATGCCCCGTGGCGCCAACCAACCGAGAAACAGGCGCTGACGCCAGTCCAGGGGCAAGCCAATCGTGGCGACACTCACCGCCACCGGTCGCACGAACACCATCAGCACCAACACACAACTGATCCCACCCCAACCGAGCGGGCTCAGTTCCGCCCAGGACACATCGGCCGCCAACAGGGGGAAGAGCATGGTGATCGCCAGACGAGCCAGTTCCCTGATCAACTCATCCAGCTGCGCCGCATCGGTGGAGGGGCGACGGCCCACCACCACGCCAGCTGCCACCGACGCCGGCAACCCCGACTCGGGCAACAACCACTCACAGGCGCCGAACATCAGGAACAACACCCCAAGGGTGAGCTGCAACCGCAACCCGACCGATGGATCGGGCTTGAGGCGTCGCAGGGCCTCGGAAAGCAGCCAGCCGCAGGCCAGTCCAATCAGCACCCCGCCGCCGAGGCGCGAGAGCAGACCGATCGCCAGACCCCGCCAGCCATGCAGATCGCCCAGCAGCAATTCGAGCAGCAACAAGGCGAGCACCGCCCCCACGGGCTCCAGCACCAGCCCCTCCGCTTCCAGCACATCCCCCAGCGGTGGTGCCAGACGGATCTGCTGCACCAGAGGGGTGACCACCGTGGGCCCTGTCGCGAGCACGATGGCGCTGTAGACCGCCGCCACTGACCAGCCCAGCCCGGCAAGCCAATGGGCCGCCAACAGACCGGCGGCGAGAGACAGCAACAAGCGGATCAGCGAAATCCGCAGCACCGTCGCCTTGATCGTGTCACCCGGCAGGCGCAGATTCAGGCCACCATCGAAGAGCACCAGGCTCACGAGCAGCCCCACCACCGTCTCCAGGCCCTGGCCGAGATCCAGGGGCTCCACCAGTCCCAGGCCGGAGCGGCCGATCAATAAGCCCGCGAGCAGCAGCAGCACCACCCCCGGCAAACCGGACAGGGCCGCCAGCAAACGCGCACTGGCGCCGGCAAACACGGTGACGCCCCAGAGCAGTCCCAGCCGCTCAGGTGTCATCGAGAGAGGCGAATTGAGGTTCCACCCGCAGACCGGTCACCGCATCGGGGCGCACCACCAGATATTCCCCGTCGAGATCACCAAGGGGAACATTAATGAAACCGCCCTGGCTCGGCGCATTGACCAATCCCTGATACCACTGCTGGAACTGATCCAATGTGGAGAAGTGCACCTGTTCCGTCTGTCCGCCCACTAAGTGGAGCGACACGGCATAACGGCGGGGTTGGCGAGTCATGGGCGAACCGTACTTCCCGGGGGCATCCCGTCAGGATGACGGTTCAAAGCGGCCGTGTCTTCAGACCTCCAGCAGGGTCAATGACGCCTCCAGGATCCGCTGACTGGCCTGGCCATCACCGAAGGGGTTCACGGCGCGGGCCATGGCGTCATAGGCCTGGGGCTCATCCAACAGGCGCGAAGCCTCGGCCGCGATGGTGGCGGGGTCGGTGCCGACCAAACGGGCGGTCCCCGCATCGACCGCCTCCGGTCGCTCCGTCGTCCGTCGCAACACGAGCACGGGTTTTCCGAGGGCGGGCGCCTCTTCCTGAAGGCCGCCGGAGTCGGTGAGCAAGAGGGTGCACCCCTTCATCGCCGCCACGAGGCGGTCGTAATCGAGGGGCTCGGTGAGTACAACCCGGGGGTGGCCGCCCAGCAAGGCCTGCAGGGGTTCGCGCACGGTGGGATTGCGATGCAGCGGCAGCAGCAGCGCGGTGTCGGGGTGGGAGTCGAGCACCCGCAGCATGCCATCGGCGATCAGGGCCAGACGCTCACCCCAGTTCTCACGCCGATGCACCGTGGCCAGGATCACCCTCTGGCCCGACCAATCGAGGGGCAGGTCCGTGAGCGGTGCCGCCTGTTCTGCCATGTGCAGCAGGGCGTCAATCACCGTGTTGCCGGTGACCATCACCCGGCCCACCACACCAGACGCCTGAAGATTGGCCTCCGAACGCGCCGTGGGAGCGAAATGCAGCTGGGCGACCTGGGAGATGAGGCGACGGTTGGCCTCCTCCGGGAAGGGGTCGTAGAGGTTGTCGGTCCTCAGACCGGCCTCTACGTGGCCCACCGGAATCTGCTCGTAGAACGCGGCCAGAGCGGCGGCAAAGGCTGTGGTGGTATCGCCCTGCACCAGCACCAGAGAGGGCGGAAAGGCCTGAAAGTCTTCACGCAGGCCTTGGAGTGCGGCACAGGTGACATGGGTGAGGGTCTGGCGCGGCGCCATCAGGTTGAGATCCTGGTCAGCGCGGAGCCCGAACAGCTCCATCACCTGCTGCACCATCTCCCGGTGCTGTCCGGTCAGCACCACACGGGTCTGCAGCCGATCACAGGCCTGGAAGGCCTGAATCACCGGTGCCAACTTGATGGCCTCCGGTCGGGTTCCCAGAACGATCGTGACCCGCGGCTGGCCAGACATACAGCGAGAGAGGGGCTGATCTGGCCGGATCCTAGGGGTGATCTCATCGCGCTCCCTCGCTCACCCTTGCCAGATCCCCGCCTATGGCGAAGCTGATGGAAGATTGCCTGCCGTCGCCCTGTGACCGATTCGGTTCTGCCGCCGGGATTGTCCCGGTCGCTACCCACGGCTCGCCGCCCCGAGCCTGCACCCTCGCCCGTGGGCAATCCCACTCCAGAGACCGGCAGCGCCCCGTCGTTGCAGGAGATTGTGAAATGCGCCCACGACAATGGCCACTCCGACGTGCACCTAGGGGTGGGGGAGAAGCCCCGCTTCCGGGCCCGCGGCGAGATGGTCCTCACCGACTGGCCCCGCACCGACAGTGCCGTGTTCCAGGGCTGGCTCCGCGAAATCCTCACGCCCCATCAGATCGATTCGTTTCAACGCAGCAAGGAATTGGATGGCTCCCACGCCTTTCCCTTCGTGCGGGTGCGCATCAATCTGCTCGACAGCCTCCACGGGCCGGCCATGGTGCTGCGCCTGATCCCCCAGACGATCCTCACCCTGGACGACCTGCAACTGCCCCCGGTGCTGCGGGAGCTGGCATCGCGACCGAAAGGCCTGGTGCTGGTGACCGGCCCAACCGGATCCGGCAAGAGCACCACCCTGGCCGCCATGATCGACTGGATCAATCGGAACCAGGCGCGACACATCCTCACAATTGAGGATCCTGTTGAATTCGTGCACACGAGCCAACGATCCCTTGTTCGCCACAGGGAAGTGGGGCAGCACACACTGAAATTCCACAACGCCCTGAGGGCGGCCCTGCGCGAAGATCCCGATGTGATTCTCGTAGGAGAAATTCGCGATCGGGAAACGCTGGGCACGGCCATGGAAGCCTCCCAGACCGGTCACCTGGTGTTCGGGACCCTGCACACCAACTCAGCCGTGAAAACGGTGGAGCGGGTGCTCGGCATGTACCCCCCCGACGAGCAGGACAGCGTGCGTCGTGCGCTCTCCGAAGCCCTGCTGGGCGTGATCGCTCAGGGGCTAATCCGCACCACCGACGGCAAGCGCGCCGCGTATCACGACATCCTGATCAATTCTGATGCTTGCCGTGATTACATCCAGCGGGGAGCTCTTGATGAGGTGGAAGAGATCATGAGCCGCAGTGGCTTCGAGGGCATGCTCACCATCAACCAGTCATTGCAGACCCTGGTGGAGGCAGGCCGTGTGGAAGCAGATCAGGCCGTCGGCGTGAGCCTGAAACCAAATGAGCTAGCCCAGGCTCTGCGCGGCCGAGATGGAACGTGACGGGTCAGCGTCTGATCAGGAAGGGCTGCCACCGAACAGGCGCACCAGCAGAAGGGTGGCGAGACCCACGGAGAGGCCCAGCATCGCCAAGCGTCCATTCCAGATTTCCGCTTGGGGGGTGAAGCCGCGTCGCCAGGCGTTCAGTTCACCATTCGCAACAGGTTGCCGCGCTGCACGGTCCGAACCGGGCTCAGCTGAGGACGCCGCCGCAGCGGTTGTGGTTCCAGACTCGGAGGCCATGCCGTTGCGACGAAGGAAACTCGATCTTAAGAATTTCAGTCTCAGAACGGCGCCTCAGTCGACACCAAAGCCTCGGCCTGCTCCAGGGGCCAACGGGCTGACACGCCCAGGCGCAGCGAACTGAAGTCCTGCGCCCCACGGAGACGCTGCAGTGCAGCCGCACCCACCATGGCGGCATTGTCGGTACAAAATTCCAGCGGTGCGATCTGAACCTGCACCCCACAAGCGGCGGCCCGATCGCTCATCTGTCGGCGCAAGCGGAGATTGGCCGCCACGCCACCCACAAGCACCAATTGGTTCAGTCCCTCATCGCGGCAGCAGCGCAGGCTCCGCTCCACCAGCACATCCGCCACCACCTGCTCAAAACTGGCGGCAAGATCGGCCCAGACGGCGGCTGCGGCGTCTCCATCCACCAGCTCAGCCTTGCAGGCTTCCACCTGGCGCAACATCGCTGTTTTCAAGCCACTGAACGAGAAGTCGTAGGGGTGGAAGCCCCCCTCTCGCCGCGACACCCGCCCCTTCGGCAGGGAGAACCGGGACGCATCACCCTGGGCAGCCAGAGCCTGGATCGCCGGACCGCCCGGATAAGGAAGGCCAAGCAACCGCGCCACTTTGTCGAAAGCCTCTCCCGCCGCGTCGTCGTGGCTGCGCCCAAGCCGGGTCATCGCACTATCCGCGGCCACCCGGATCAGCTCCGTGTGGCCGCCGCTGACGAGAAGCACCAGGTAGGGAGGCGTTGGTGGGGTGTCGCCCAACGACACCGAGGCGAGATGTCCCTCCAGGTGGTGCACCCCCAGAAAAGGCTTGCCATGCAGAGCCGCCAGCGTGCGGGCGCTCACCGAGCCCACCATCAGGGCACCCACCAGGCCAGGCGCCACGGTGGCGGCCACAGCATCAAGCGCATCGATGCCGAGCTCGGAGTGTTCGAGAACCTCATCCACCAGCGTGGGCAACGCCTCCACATGGCGGCGGGAAGCGATCTCCGGCACAACCCCACCCCACTGGGCATGCTCCTCCACCTGGGAAGCAATGCGGTGAGCGAGCACTTCAAGGCGGCGGCCGTTCTGCCGCACGACGGCCGCCGCCGACTCGTCACAACTTGTTTCGAGCGCCAGCACTGTCGGCATCGCTTTCCACAGCCTCCCCTACTGTCCGTTTGTGACATCCTGCCGTCCGGGGCAGGCCTAATCAGGAATCGATCCGATGCGTCGTCTCTTCGCCCTTGCGCTTTCGGCCCTGCTCATCGTCGGCTTCGCTCCCGTTGCCAAAGCGGACGTGGCCGGCCTGACCCCCTGCGCTGAAAGTGCTCGCTTTCAGCAGCGTGCCGCTGCTGCCACCACACCTCAGGCCAAAGCGCGTTTCGAGATGTACAGCGAAGCTGTGTGTGGCGACGACGGTCTGCCCCACCTGATCGTGGATGGTCGCTGGAGCCATGCCGGTGATTTCGTGTATCCCGGTCTGATGTTCCTCTATGTGGCTGGTTGCATTGGCTGGGCCGGTCGTGAGTACCTCAAGGCCACCCGCGGCACCAAAGAGCAATACTCCAAGGAAATTCAGATCGATCTCCCCCTCGCCCTGAAGAGCTGCATCGCAGCAGCCACCTGGCCCCTGGCAGCATTCGGTGAATTCACGAGCGGCAAGCTTCTTGAGAGCGACAACAAAATCACCGTGTCGCCTCGCTGAGACTTTTTCACCCTCCACGTTTCTTCTCACCTCCCATGCAGAAATTCCTAACTACCGCCCCTGTGGTTGCCGCGATCTGGTTCACCCTCACCGCCGGCATTCTCATCGAGTGGAATCGTTTTTTCCCCGATCTGCTCTTTCACCCGATGGGTTGATTCCTTCGCCATCAATGAAGAAAAAAGAGGGCTGAGGCCCTCTTTTTTTGTTGTCAGGCCGCCAGACCCATCAAGTGCTCCACCTCGGCGAGGGCGCGATCGAGATGATCATTGATCACCACAGCGTCGAATTCCGACTGGGCCGCCAGCTCGATGCGCGCCCGCTCGAGACGACGCTGAATCGCCGCCTCTGCATCCGTGCCCCGGCCACGGATCCGACGCTCCAACTCCTCAACACTGGGCGGCGCCAGGAAAATCTGCTTCGCCGTGGGGAAAGTGCGACGCACCTGACGGGCACCTTCAAGCTCGATCTCCAGCAACACCGGCGTGTCAGCGGCGAGACGCTCCTGCACGGGCTGCCGCGGCGTGCCGTAGCAGTTACCGGCGAATTCAGCCCACTCGAGCAGACCCCCTTGCCGCACCAGGGCGTCGAACTGATCGCGACCGTGAAAGAAGTAATGCTCTCCGTCTCTCTCCCCGGCGCGGGGGGCACGGGTCGTAGCAGACACCGAGAGCCAGACCCTGGGATGGCGCTCCAGCAGTCGGGCCACCAGCGTGCCTTTGCCCACACCGCTTGGGCCGGTGAGCACCGTGAGTCCGGCGGTGGCTGGGGAAGAACCCATGCATTGCGTCCGATTGATCTGCAGGGTAGGAAGACACCTCGCCTACCAAGCCATCCCCGCCATGGACCTGCCCCCCCGGGATCGTCCCTCAGCCCAGGGGATGGATGTCACCACCGTGCGGGCGGTGGTCAGCGATCTACGTCGTCGCCTGCTGCCCAGCCGTTTTGAAAAGGCACAACAACCGGATCCCCACAGCCTGCAGCTGGGATTCCGCACCCTGACGGGAATGGTGTGGCTGGAATTGAGCTGGCAAGCCGATCTGCCACGGCTGGTTCTGATCCCCCCACCACGACGGCAAGGGGGGGCAGCACGCTGGCGCAACAGGTCCAGCACAGTCTGCGACAACTGGCTCTCGTGCAGATCGAGCAGCAGGGCTTCGAGCGGGTGGTGAGTTTCGCTCTCGCCAAGCGACCGGGTGACCCGATCCAGCGCCGTCTGGTGCTGGAACTGATGGGGCGACACAGCAACCTGATGCTGCTGGATCCGGACCAGAGGATCATCGCCATCGGACGTCAGGTGCGGGACCACCAGTCGCGCATTCGACCGATCAGCACCGGCGATCTCTACGTGGATCCCCCTGGCCTGCAGGGACAGATCCCCAGCCTGGAGGAGTCGTTCGATCGCTGGAGACAACGACTGACACTCCTGCCAATTCCCCTCGGCAAAGCTCTGAGGCAGACCTATCAAGGCATCAGCCCCAGCCTGAGCCTGCAGCTGGCCCATGAGGAACGCAGCCCAGCCGAGCAACTGCTCAGCACACCGGTCGAGGCGCTGCAAACCCCCGACTGGCTGGCGCTGCATGCGCGCTGGCAACTTTGGTTGCAGCAGCTTGAGGCTGAGGGCTTCCGACTCCGTTATAACGGCCCCACCCCTTATCGGGTCTGGGGCCCCGACATTGACGGCGAAGCGCCGGAAGCCGACTCCCTCAGCCTCAGCCTTGGTCTCCACTACCGGCACCACAACAGCCAACGCCGGATCGAGCGCCAGGCGAGGGAGCTGCGTCTCAGCCTGGAGCACTGGCGGCAACGGGAACAGCGCCACCTGGAGGATCAGGAGCGCCGACTGCACGACACCGACCAAGCGCAGGCCCTGCAGCAGGAAGCCGATGGGCTGCTGTGCCACGCCTCCCCTAGCCGCGAGCAGATCGATCGCGCCCAGAAGCTGTATCAGCGGGCTCGCAAGCTGCGGCGAGCCGAGCCGCTTCTTGAGGAACGCCGGCGCTATCACCAACAGCGTCTGCAACTGATCGAAGGAAGCGAAGCCTTTCTGGACAACCTGCTCGACGCCCCGGCCGCTGCAGCAGGTGATGACCTGGATGACACACCCGAGCGCCTTCAGGAACTGCGCGGCGAACTGGATGAGCTGTTGATGCCGCACCGGCGGCGCAACCGAGCGGACGAACGACGACAACGCCAGGAGGGACCGCAACCCCTGCAGCTGCGCAGCCCCAACGGACTGATGATTCAGGTCGGTCGGAACCATCGCCAGAACGACTGGATCAGCCTGCGCCAGGCACGCCCCGGCGATCTCTGGTTCCACGCACAGGAATGCCCGGGGAGTCATGTGGTGCTCAAGGCCTCCAGCGGTCTGGCCTCCGAGGAAGACCTGGTGCTGGCCGCCGATCTCGCGGCTCACTTCAGCCGTGCGCGCCGGAATCGCAAGGTGGCCGTGGTGATGGTGCCGGTGGAGCAGCTGCAACGGATCGCGGGCGCGGCTCCAGGCACGGTGCGCCACCGCGGCGGCGACGTGCGCTGGGCCGAACCGGAACGGATCGCCCAACAACTGCACAGCGGAGGGCTCCTAGCCTGAGCATTGCTTAGTCACAGCCCCCTGGAACCGCCGCCGCCGATTCGCATCCCCAGACCCACGGCCTCCCAGCCGCCGGTTGATGCACCGCCGGCCGACCGGGACATGCCCCTGGTGGATCACCTGGAGGAGCTGCGCCAACGGGTGTTGCGCAGCCTGCTGGCCGTTGTACTGGCCGCCCTCGGCTGCCTCCTGGCTGTGAAACCCCTGGTGACCCTGCTGGAACGCCCCGCCGGCTCGATTCATTTCCTGCAGCTGGCACCAGGTGAATTTCTGTTTGTGTCGTTCAAGGTGGCCGGCTATGCCGGCCTCACCCTGGCCTTGCCCTATGTGCTCTACGAGGGCCTTGCCTTCGTGATACCCGGCCTCACCCGAAGGGAACGGCGCCTGATCGCGCCCGCCGTGGCCGGATCGGCCTGCCTGTTTCTTGCCGGGCTCGCCTTCGCCTGGTGGGCCCTCGTGCCTGCGGCCCTCCGCTTTCTGGTGAGCTATGGCGCCGATGTGGTCGAACCGCTCTGGTCGATCGAGCGCTACCTGGATTTCGTGCTCCTGCTGATGCTGGCCACCGGCCTGGCCTTCCAACTGCCGGTGCTGCAGCTGCTTCTGGGGCTGTTCGGACTGATCACCTGGCGACGGATGCTGGCGGCCTGGCGCTGGGTGGTGCTGGCCGCAGCCCTCGCAGGGGCCGTGCTCACCCCCTCGACGGATCCGATCACCATGCTGCTGCTGGCTGGAGCGATCACCGCCCTGTTTCTGATTGGTGTGGGCCTGGTCGCCCTCACCCAGGGGTTCAAAGCAGAAACTCCTCCAGACGCTCCGCCCCCTGCAGCTGCAGGCTGAGAGCCTTGCCGAGCCGGGGCCGATCCCGGGTGGAGGCCAGCCACTGCCGCACCACATCAGCCTGAGCCAAGCGGTTCACCACCTCGAGCACCTCGGCGAGGTGATGCCGATACGCCGTCGCATCCATGGGGAAGGACTGCTGCTCCAGATAGGCCCACATCACCTGCAGGTACAAACGGCCTTGTCTGACGACGAGCTGAAGGTCGTAACTCGCCTGCCAACGCTGCTGAAGACAGGCGATCACCTCCTCCACAGTCAGGGGCTCAGGCACGTTGGCGGGTGGATCAACAAGCACGAAAACAGGCTGTGGCGGGAGGTTAAAGCCCAGTCGTTGCAAAGCGTGATGGGCCCTTCAACGTCCATAATGGTCGCCATTCAGTGACGGTTGCCCTCCGCCATGACCCAAGCCTCCTCGAGCGATGTGCCCGGAATGGGTCGTCGGCAGTTCATGAATCTGCTGACCTTCGGATCCGTAACCGGCGTCGCCCTCGGTGCGCTCTATCCGGTTGTGAACTACTTCATCCCCCCGCGGGCCGCCGGCAGTGGCGGCGGCACCGCAGCCAAGGATGAGCTGGGCAATCCCATCACCGCCACCGGCTGGCTGAGCAGCCACCCCAGTGGTGACCGCAGCCTGGTGCAGGGTCTCAAGGGTGACCCCACTTATCTGATCGTCGATGGCGACGACGCCATCGGCAGCTATGGCATCAACGCCATCTGCACCCACCTGGGTTGCGTGGTGCCTTGGAACAGTGGTGCCAACAAGTTCATGTGCCCCTGCCACGGCAGCCAGTACGACGCCACGGGCAAGGTGGTGCGTGGTCCTGCACCCCTGTCCCTTGCACTTGCCAACGTCAGCGTTGAAAACGACAACGTGTTTGTGAGTCAGTGGACCGACACCGACTTCCGGACGGGCGAGAAGCCTTGGTGGGTCTGATCTTCAGAGCCTTCCCGACAGTCCCACCCGTTTTCCCGACTCCGATGCGCCGCCTTCTCTCCCCTCTCCTCGCCGCCCTCATCGTCGGCGTTTCCGTGTTCACCGCTCCGGCAGCCAGCTGGGCCTATCCCTTCTGGGCCCAGCAGAACTACGACTCACCCCGTGAGGCCACCGGCAAGATTGTGTGCGCCAACTGCCATCTGGCCAAGAAACTCACCCAGGCGGAGGTGCCCCAATCGGTTCTTCCCGACAGCGTCTTCAAGGCTGTGGTGAAGATCCCCTATGACACCAGCGTTCCGGAGATTGGTGCCGACGGCAGCGACGTGCCCCTGCAGGTGGGTGCGGTGGTGATGCTTCCCGATGGCTTCAGCCTCGCCCCCCAGGACCGCTGGACTGATGACATCAAAGAAGAAACCGAAGGGGTGTATTTCACCCAGTACAGCGACGATCAGCCCAATGTGATCCTCGTCGGCCCGATCCCAGGTGATCAGCATCAGGAGATTGTCTTCCCGATCCTTTCACCCGATCCCGCCTCAGACAGCAACATCCACTTCGGCAAATATTCCATCCACGTGGGCGGCAATCGGGGCCGTGGCCAGGTCTATCCCACCGGCGAAAAGAGCAACAACACCGTGTTCACGGCGCCTGGAGCCGGCCGGATTAGCGCCATCGAGGCTGGCGACAATGGTGCCAGCGTCGTGACGATCACGGCGGCCGATGGCAGCGAAGCCAGCGAAACCATTCCGGTCGGTCCCCAACTTCTTGTCTCCGTTGGCGACGAGGTGGAGGCTGGTGCTGCACTCACCAATGATCCCAATGTGGGTGGTTTTGGCCAGCTCGATACGGAAGTGGTTCTTCAGAACCCGGTGCGGATCTATGGCCTTCTCGCCTTCTTCGCTGCGGTGGCCCTGGCCCAGATCATGCTTGTGCTGAAGAAAAAGCAGGTCGAGAAAGTGCAGGCAGCTGAAGGCGTCTGATCCCGTGTCCCTCTTCGCGATATTCACATCTCCCGGGCCCGAGCTTGTTCAGCTCGGGCCTTTTGTCTTGCGGTGGTATGGGCTGCTGATCGCCCTGGCGGTGCTAATCGGCCTCAACCTCTCCAGCTGGCTTGCCAAACAACGCCACCTGGAGCAGGGGCTGATCAGTGATCTGCTGCCGATCCTGGTGCTGGCGGCCGTGGTGGGCGCTCGCCTGTATTACGTCGCCTTTGAATGGCGCAACTATCAGGGGGCCTGGTGGGAAGCCTTCGCCATCTGGCGCGGCGGCATCGCGATCCACGGTGCCCTGCTGGCCGGCACTATCGCGGTGATCCTGTTCTGCCGCTGGCGGCGCCAACCACTCTGGGATGTGCTGGATGTGCTCGTGCCGTCGGTGGCCCTCGGGCAGGCGATCGGTCGCTGGGGCAACTTCTTCAACTCCGAAGCCTTCGGCGTGCCCACCGATCTTCCCTGGAAACTGTTCATTGCCTACCCCAACCGGCCGGCCGTCTTTGCCGATGCCGAGTTCTTCCACCCCACTTTCCTGTATGAGTCGGTCTGGAATCTGGGGGTGTTCGGCCTTTTGATGGTCCTGTTCGTGCGTGGCCAACGCGGTCGTCTCGTGCTGCCCGCCGGTGCTCTTAGTTGCCTTTATCTGCTCACCTACAGCCTTGGCCGCTTCTGGATCGAAGGCCTTCGCATCGACCCCCTCTGCCTCAAAGGCCTTCCCCCTTTTTGCGATGGAGGCCTGCGGATGGCGCAATTGATGAGCCTCGCCCTGATCGCTCTGGCCGGAGTCGGGCTGTGGTGGCTATACGGGCGTAAGCGTCCCTTACCTGATCCCTGCGGACATCGACGAGAAGCTGCATGACCCAACCCGATGCTCTGGTTTCCATTGTGGGAGCCGGTCCAGGTGCTCCCGACCTGCTCACCAGACGCGCCGAAGACCGCATCCGCTCCGCCGATGTACTGATCTGGACGGATTCACTGATTTCCCCCGAGATCGCCGCCCTGGCCAGGCCTGAGTGCGAACGAATCCGCAGCAGCACCTTGACCCTCGAAGAAGTGGTGCCCCTGATGATCGATCGCGTGCGGCAGGGCCTTCGCGTGGTTCGACTTCACGATGGTGATCCCTGTTTGTATGGCGCCCTCACCGAACAGATCTGCGGGCTGGCCGATGCCGGCATCGACACGGAGGTGGTTCCTGGCCTCAGCGCCTACCAGGCGACGGCCTCCGCGCTGAAGGCGGAACTGACCATCCCCGGCCTGGTGCAAACGATCGTGCTCAGCCGCGCCGGGGGGCGCACCGGTGTGCCGGAGACCGAGACTCTCGAGCAGCTGGCACGGTTAAGAGCCTCGCTCTGCCTTTATCTAAGTGCTCGCCATGTCGAAGAGGTGCAGGCGACCCTTCTGGAGCACTATCCGGCCGACACCCCCGTCGCCATCGGCTACAGGGTCAGCTGGCCCGACCAATGGCTGCAGGTGGTGCCGCTGGAGCGCATGGCGCAGGCTTCACAGGAACGTGGACTGATCCGAACAACCCTGTACGTGATCAGCCCAGCGCTGACGGCCCAGGGCCATCGCTCCAAGCTCTATTCACCGGAGCACGACCACCTGTTCCGTCCGCAGCGCTGACGGCTCGGAGGACTGCCGGTGGTGGTTTAAGATTCTTTTGTGCGGGCGATTAGCACAGTGGTAGCGCACTTCCTTCACACGGAAGGGGTCACTGGTTCGAATCCAGTATCGCCCATGTCTTCATCAATGACCGACTGATCGGTCCATCAAGATCTCATCGTCATCTTTGACGATGACAGAACAGGGCACTGCATTTAAGGTTTAAGGCCATTGTTTGGGGTCTTCATGGGAGCGGGTCATGGCCGTGATTCCTCCATGCTCACCTCCGCTGAGGAGGCTGATTCGACAGCCACAGCGACGGGTCTCGCCGCTGCTGGTCTGGCCCTGCGGCAAGCTCGCGAGGCCCAGGGCCTGAGCCTCCACGAGCTGGCAGGCAGCCTGCGCATGGGCGAAGAGCAGCTGGCAGCCCTTGAGGCCGGCGACCGCGCCAACCTGCCTGAAGCGGTGTTCGTCAAGGCGATGGTGCGTCGGGTCGCCGGCAAAGTTGGACTGGAGGCCAACGCACTCGTCACGGGCCTGGGTGATCTGGATCAGGAGCGCCCCCAGCCCCAAAGGAACTCCGGCAGATCGAGCGCAACGCCACGCAGCAAGAGCCAGGCGCGCCCGACGCCACAAGGCCGGCCCGGATGGCTGGGGCTCGCGACTCTGTCGGGGTTGATCGCCATCGCGGCCGTGATCGCCGGGCTGTTCAGCCTGAGCAGGATCACCCCGGAACCCTCCACCGCCGCCCAACCAACCGAAGCCTCTGCGGTCTCCCCGCCGACGCCCCCCCAGCCTCCGGCAGCTGCCTCCACTGTCACAATCACATCCCAGGAGCCCAGCTGGCTGGTCATCCGCAACGCCAAGGGCGCCATCCTCTTTGAGGGCATGCTGAAAACCAGCACCACCCTGCGCGGGGAGCGGGTATTGGAGATCTATGCCGGACGGCCTGATCTGGTCAAGGTCAGCACCGGAGAGGGAGACAACGCCACCGCCGCACGGACCCTCGGGAGGATCGATGATGTGCGCTGGTATCAGGTCACTGCTGAACCGTCACCGTCAGATTCAGCCCTGTGATGTCACGGAGCACCGAGGCACAGCTCTCCAGACTCCACTGCTCCAGGCTGATGTTCTGATTCACGCGCTCTGGAATCAGGCCGAGCTGGAGCTCGTGGCCCGTGACTTTGGCCTGAATCGAGGCCACCACAGGCTCCGGGCGACGGTCGAGCGCTGCAGCCAGGCGCAGCAACAGGGCCATCTCCGACACCGTGGCGCGATTGGCACGAGACTGGAGCGCCTGCCAAGCTTCATGCCGTTTTTTCGGCAGGCTGCGGCGGTGATATCGGGCGATGGCCGCCACCATCAGATGCTCCGCCTCTGAGTAGCCCAGCAATTCGCCATGGCGAATCAGATACCAGGAATGCTTGTGATAAGCACTGAGATTGATGTGTTGGCCACAGGTGTGGAGCATGGCGGCCGCCCAGAGCAAATCACGGCCAGGCCCCTCATCACGATGCAGGCGACCACGGGTGGCGTCGTAGAGGCTGAGGGCATGGGAAGCGACCCGTTCGGCCCGCAGCTGATTCACAGCGAACCGCTGCACCTGATGAATGACGGTGCGCTGGCGGATACTGCTCTGAAAACTGAAGCGATCCTCCAGCAATCCATGCCGGAGCATCCAATCGACGATCAACCCCTCCCGGAGCGCCCGCTCGCTGAGCACCAACTCCTGGACGGCGAGCATCTGCATGGTGGTCTGCAGGATCAGCGCACCAGGCACGATGATTTCGGCGCGGCGGTCGTTGATCGGAGCCAGGGAGCGGCGCTGCTCCGGTGACATCTCAACCAGTTTCTCGACGACGCGATCCAGCCGTTGCCTGGAGATGCGATACCCGTGCAGCTTCAGAGGTGGGCGCTCCTCCTCACTGGCAGCGAGCGCCCCGATGGCCATGGCGGTGCCACTGGTGGCCACCATCACAGGGGTCTCACCGGGCTTGATCCGCCGCCGCACCTTGTCGACCGCCGGCTCCAGTGATCCCTGAATGAACGCCTGCAGGAAAGCCCGCCTCTGGGCCGGCATCGGATCATGCTTCACGAAATCCCGCTGCAGGCGCACGGCACCCACCCGGGTGCTGGTGAGCGCCCGGGCATCGCGGCCATCGGCAAGGATCAGCTCCGTGGAACCACCGCCGATATCCAGGAGCAGGTGGGGGCGATCCCCGAATGGCATTCCCGACAGCACACCCAGGTAGATCAGCCGCGCTTCCTCTGGGCCACTGACCAGATCCACCTCCAGATCAAGCTCATCCTTCACTTTCTGAAGAAACTCCCGACCGTTGGGTGCTTCCCGCACGGCACTGGTGGCGGCTGTCACCACCTGCTCCACCTGATGGCTGGAGGCGAGGTCACGGAAGCGCCGCAGCGTCTCTAGGGCCCTGGCCATCGCCGCATCGGTGAGCTTGCCGCTTTCGGGATCACGCTCGCCCAGGCGGGTGGTGGATTTCTCCGCCAGCTCGATACTGAAGGTGCGCAGGCTGGGATCAACGGCAGCCACCAGAAGGTGGGTGGAATTGGTGCCGATATCGATCGCCGCCACCTGACGAAGCCGTCGGCCATTGCGCAGGACACCCCTGGAGGAGGGGGCTGGCTCCGTCTCGGCCGTCACTGGCTCGCGCAGCGCGGAGGGGTCGGCACCCGCCATGGAGCAGCAGTCGTCAGTCCGCCCCACTCTGCCACCGCTTCCCCAACCGCTCCCGACTGCGGCCCAGGTCACACCATGCCTAGGGTTCCGCAGTTGCAGAGCGTCGTGAGCAGCGCGTTGTCCCGTTCCGACCTCACCGCCTGGATCCAGCTGCTGCGCTGGAACAAACCCACGGGTCGCCTGATCCTGCTGATTCCGGCGGGCTGGAGTTTGTGGCTGGCACCCACCGCCCCACCGTCTCCCTCCCTGGTGTTGTGGATCGCGCTGGGGGGCGTGGCCATCAGTGGCGCCGGCTGCATTGCCAACGACCTCTGGGATCGGCGCTTCGATCGAGAGGTCGCCCGCACCCGCAACCGCCCCCTGGCCCAGGGAAAGCTCTCGCTCACCTCGGCATTTGCCGCCCTGGTGCTTCTGCTGCTGCTCGGCCTGGCGGTGGTGCTGGCGTTGCCGGCGACCAGCCGACTGACCTGTCTACTGCTGGCGATTCTGGCCTTACCCCCGATCCTTCTCTATCCATCAGCGAAACGCTGGCTGGCCTATCCCCAGGCGGTTCTGGCCCTCTGCTGGGGATTCGCCGTCCTGATTCCCTGGGCCGCCAGCGGCGCCAGCCTGCAGGCGTCCTGGCCTTTGCTCGGCTGCTGGATGGCCACCCTGCTCTGGACCTTCGGGTTCGACACCGTCTATGCCATGGCAGACAGACCTGACGATGCCCGTCTGGGCCTGAACAGCAGCGCCCTGAGCCTGGGCCATCGCGCCGTGCGCGTGGTGCGCATCAGCTACGCCCTCACCAGCCTCTGCCTGGCGATCGCCGCCTGGCAAGGTGGCCTGGGCTGGCTGTTCTGGCCCTGCTGGCTCCTCGCAAGCGTCGGCATGCAGCGCGCTACGGGCGAGCTGCGCGGCGATCAGTCCCAGCCGATGGCTCTCTTCGGACGCCATTTCCAGCAGCAGGTCTGGCTCGGATCCCTGCTGCTCTTGGGTCTGATTCTGGGCAGGATTCTCTGAGCCACGACCCACCGCCGCACCCCCCTTGGCTCCTCGCCCCGATCACCGGGCTGTCCTTCCGCCCCCTCAGCCCTTGCAACAGGGTGATGGCGTCGCCGTGGTGGCCGCCAGTTCCGCCCTTGAAGATGCCAGTGCCCTTCAGGCCGGCCTCGATCTGCTGAGGTCCTGGGGATTGGAGGTGAAACCGAGCGAGGCAAGCGGGCGACGCTGGGGCTATCTGGCCGGGACGGATCGAGAGCGCCGCGCCGATCTCATGCCCACACCCCCAGCCCGGCTCCTGGCCTGTGCCCGTGGCGGCTGGGGGGCCGCCCGGCTGCTGGAGGAGCCACTGCACTGGAGCCCTGGATGGTTGTTGGGCTTCTCCGATGTGACCGCCCTGCTCTGGGCCCGCTTAGCCGCCGGCGTCCCCGGCGGCTAAGCGGGCCCTCTGCTCACCACGCTGGCCAGCGAGCCGGGCTGGAGTCAGCAACGCCTGCACGATCTGTTGTTTGGCCAGCCCATTCCCCCCCTGCAGGGCTGCAGCTGGCGAGGGGGCCGCAGCCACGGCCCCCTGGTGGTGGCGAATCTCACGGTGGCCAGTCACCTGCTCGGCAGCAGCCACGTTCCCAACCTCGATGGGGCGATTCTGGTGCTGGAAGACGTCGGCGAAGCGCCCTACCGGCTCGATCGCATGCTCACCCACTGGCGCCTGCTTGGACTGCTGCAGAACCTGGCTGGCCTCGGCTTCGGTCGCTTCAGCGGATGCGAGGAACGGGACGGGGAGCGCTCCGGCTTCCAGGTGGAGGATGTGTTGCGGGAGCGGACGGCCGACCTGGCCATCCCGCTGCTGGGCGAGCTACCCCTGGGCCACGGTGCAGGCGGCAATGCGGCGCTGCCCCTGGGCCGAATGGCGGAACTCGATGGCGATCGGGGCCTACTCAGCCTGCTCTGAGCGCCAGCACCGCCTCCGCCACGATGAGATCAAAGGGCGTCGTGACCTTGATGTTGGCGGGGCCGGCCTCCAGCACGCGCACCTGCCATCCCAGCCGCTCATACAGCGAGGCATCGTCGGTGACACTCCAGCCCTGCTCGAGCGCTTGACGGTGCCCCTGCCGCAGCTGCTCCACAGCAAACCCCTGGGGAGTCTGCGCTGCCCAGAGGCTGGAGCGATCCGGCGTTGCGGTGATCCGCCCCGCCTCATCCACACGCTTAATGGTGTCGGTCACGGGTGTGGCGGCAATGACCGCTTCTCCCGCCTCCACCGCTGAGGCACAGCGATTGAACAGCTCCGGCTCCACCAGGCAACGCGCTCCGTCGTGAATGAGCACATGCAGGGCCTCCGCCGGCAGGGCTGCCAGACCTCGCTCCACAGACTGCTGGCGGGTGCTGCCGCCTTCGATCCAGATCACCGGCTTGGCCGTGTCGCTCATCAGCGGAGCGATGGCGGCCTGATCCACCGGTTGGCCAACGATGCCGATCCAGGAAATGGACGAGGCCTTCAACGCCGCCTCCAGGGTCCAGGCCAGCACCGGCCTCCCGGCCAGGGGGAGGAGCAGCTTGTTGCACTCGGCACCCATGCGACGTCCACTGCCAGCGGCGGCGATCAACAGATGCACAAGCGACTCCTCGGACCAGCGGGTGGAAACGGCCTCCATACAATCAGCTCGCACCGTTCTGTGCTGCTGGTTCATGCGTGTTCTTGCCCTCAGTCCGGGGAGTGTTCAGCAGCAACTCCAACGCCTACCGGCCCTGGCGGCGGTGGCGGATCAACTGGGCGGCACGCTGCAGGTGGCGGCACCCGCCGCCACACGCGAGGTGTGGACGCTGCTTCCCGCAATGGAGAAGCTGATTCCCTTTCCTTTCGATGCAGCGCCCACGCTCGCCGACTGGGCCAACCTCCTGGGCTCCGTGCGCGAGCCAGATTTTCAGGTGTGTCTCAATTTCGCGGAAGGGCGTCAGGTGAATCTGATGCTGTCGATGAGCCACATCCCCACCCGCATCGCCAGCAGCGGCTTCGCCAGCACGGCCATCGCCACGCCCACGGAGGGCTGGTCCGCCCAACAGCCGCAAGGCTTCCTCAGCGCCATCGGGCTGTCGCTTGATGCCAACAGCTTTCGCCTCACCCTTCCAGCCACAGCGCTGAACGAGGCCCGAGCCCAGCAACCAGCCGGCGAGGGGCCGATGCTTCTGCTCGCCCCAGGCGGCGGCAGCCACGACTGGCCGGCAGAGCGTTGGCACAGCCTTCCCGACGCGATCCGCACCCGGCTGGCCACCCTGCGCTGCAGCGAACTACCACCGGGCGGGTCTCTGCTCAGCCGTGCGGCTTCGATCGCCAGCGCTGATGTGGTGCTCAGCAGCTGCCCGATCAGCCAGCTGCTGGCTGTTTACAGCGGCGTGCCTTTGGTGGCCCTTGGCGCCGACCTACAGCAGCTGCCTGCCCGAGAAGGGCTCAAGGCCGTTCCAGCCCCTGCCTGCGGGCTGCCATCCCTCGATCCCCAGGATGTTCTGAGCGCGCTGGGCTTCTGATGCCAAGCCCGGCGCCACGCCTGCCCCAGCGTTCCCACGGCAGGGGCCGTCGTCGCAGCAGCCGGCCCCAGCTCAAGCGCCTGGCCAGACCGTGGCTGCTGCCGCTGCTCGCTCTGGCGGCGGTGATCTGTGGCGGCGCCCTGGGCTACCGCATCACCGAAGGCTGGGACTGGGGAGATTGTCTCTGGATGGTGTTGATCACCATCAGCACGATCGGCTACGGCGAAGTCGAGCCGCTTTCCCAGGCCGGACGGTTGGTGACGGTGTTGATCATTGCCGGTGGCCTGGTGGTGGTGCAGCTCTCGATTCAGCGCATCCTGGGGCTGACAGAGTCCGGCTATTTCCGTCAGTTGCGCGATCTGCGCTTCCGGCGGATCCTCAGGCGCATGCACAACCACGTCATTCTCTGCGGCTACGGCCGCATGGGCCGTGAGATCGGTGCCCAGCTGCAATTGGAGAACGTGCCTGTTCTCGTGGTGGAACTGGATCCGGAACGGCGACAAGCCGCGGAAGAGAGTGGCCTGCGGGTGCTTCAGGCGGATGCCACCCTCGATGAAACCCTTTTGGAGGCCGGTCTTGAGCGCTGCCGCAGCCTTGTCGCCGCCCTGCCAAGCAATGCAGCCAATCTCTATGTGGTGCTGAGTGCCCGCGGCCTCGAACCACGCTGCCGGCTGATCGCCAGGGCCGACAGTGAGGAATCAGCCGCCAAATTGCGCCTGGCGGGAGCGAGTGTGGTGGTGAGTCCCTACGTGGCCGGAGGTCGAATGATGGCCGCCACCGCCCTGCGGCCCCTGGCCGTGGATTTCATGGATCTGCTGGCGGGGTCGGATTGCGAAATCGAGGAGTTTCAGCTCAGCGCTGATCCGCTGTTGCTGCACAACCTGCCCGGGCGCAGCCTGTCGGAACTGCAGCTGGGGCGCCGCACCGGAGCCATGGTGCTGGCCATTCGCGACCGAGGCCGCCTGATCGCCAACCCGGGCGGCGATGTGGTGCTGGCACCCGGTCAATTGCTGGTGGTGCTGGGCAGCAAAGGCCAACTGCGGTTGTTGCGGGATCTGCTCGGTTCCGCCGTCGACATGGTGGAAACGATGGGTCGCACGGGGGGCGGCTGATCCCTGCTTACGATCCCGGGCGACCGATCACCGTTGCCGTTCTGCCATGACCACATCCGCCCCCATGACTGGCCAGACGGCGATCGTGACCGGTGCCAGCCGCGGCATCGGCCGTTGCGTGGCTCTGGCGCTGGCAGAGGCGGGGGCTGAGGTCGTGGTCAACTACGCCCGCTCCGCCGACGCAGCTGAGGCCGTGGTGGCGGAGATCCTCGAGGCCGGCGGCCAGGCCTATGCCCTCAAGGCCGACGTGGCCGAGGAACACGCGGTGGAGGCCATGGTCAACACCGTGCTCGAGCGAAGCGGCCGCATCGATGTGCTGATCAACAACGCCGGTATCACCCGCGACGGCCTTCTGATGCGCATGAAGACGGACGACTGGCAGGCCGTGATCAACCTCAATCTCACCGGCGTCTTCCTCTGCACCCGCGCGGTGACGCGCACCATGCTGAAGCAGAAAAGCGGCCGGATCATCAACATCACCTCGGTGGTGGGACTGATGGGCAATGCGGGCCAGGCGAACTACGCCGCCGCCAAAGCGGGCGTGGTGGGCCTCACCCGCAGTGCCGCCAAGGAGATGGCGAGCCGCGGCATCACCGTCAATGCCGTGGCACCGGGCTTCATCACCACCGACATGACCAAGGATCTCGACGCCGAGGGCATCCTTGCGGCCATACCCCTGGGGCGGTTCGGCAATCCAGAACAGGTGGCGGGCGCCGTGCGCTTTCTCGCGGCTGATCCAGCTGCTGCTTACATCACGGGCCAGGTGCTGCAGGTGGATGGGGGCATGGTGATGGGCTGATCAGGCCGCCCGTTTGTCATGACTCCAGCGGTTGGCCCAGTTCATCCCGCAATCGCCGGATCCTCTGGAGCAGCCGCAGCCGTCGGCTGCGTGCCGTGGCCGTGAGAAATATGCGCAGGGGCACGTAGACGAGCGTCATGGCTCCGGCCAGAGCCGCGATCAGCACAAAGAACAGGGTGCCGGAATCACTCATGAGTCGACGTTAACGAGTGTGTTCGGCACACACACGCTGAAGCGGCCCTTGATTCGGCTTTCCCCACCGAAGCGTTGATCCAGGAGACCGCCTCTCTGTGGGACATTGATCGGCGGGATTCAGACCATCATGGCCAAACTTCTTAGTTTTTCGGATGATTCGCGCGCCGCTCTCGAGCGGGGCATGAATGCCCTCGCCGATGCCGTGCGCGTGACGATCGGCCCGCGCGGTCGCAACGTTGTGCTGGAGAAAAGCTTCGGCGCACCCGACATCGTGAACGACGGCGACACGATCGCCAAGGAGATCAGCCTGGATGATCCTTTTGAGAATCTGGGAGCCAAGCTGATTCAGCAGGTGGCCGCCAAAACCAAAGACAAGGCCGGCGATGGCACCACCACCGCCACCGTTCTCGCCCAGGCCATGGTGGAGGAGGGTCTGCGCAACACCGCCGCCGGTGCCAGCCCGATCGAACTGCGTCGCGGCATGGAGAAGGCCGTGGCCCAAGTGGTGGCTGGGCTCGACCAGCGCAGCCAGAGCGTCAGCGGTGATGCCATCCGTCAGGTGGCCACGGTGAGCTCCGGCGGCGATGAAGAAGTGGGCCGAATGGTGGCCGAAGCGATGGACCGGGTCAGCGTGGATGGGGTGATCACGGTTGAGGAATCAAAATCCCTGGCCACCGAACTGGAAGTCACTGAAGGCATGGCCTTCGACCGTGGCTATTCCTCCCCCTACTTCGTTACCGATGGGGACCGCCAGGTTTGTGAATTTGAGAATGCCCTGCTGCTGCTCACCGACCGCAAGGTCAGTGCTGTGGCCGACCTCGTGCCTGTTCTCGAAAGCGTCCAGTCGTCTGGCTCACCCCTGGTGATCCTGGCGGAAGAAGTTGACGGGGAAGCCCTGGCCACGCTGGTGGTGAACAAGAACCGCGGTGTGCTTCAGGTGGCAGCGGTGCGCGCTCCTTCCTTCGGAGAACGGCGGAAAGCTGCCCTGGCTGACATCGCCGTGCTCACCGGTGGCACAGTGATCAGCGAAGACAGAGCGATGACCCTCGACAAGGTGACGCTGGCCGACCTGGGCCGCGCCCGTCGGATCACGATCACGAAAGACAGCACCACGATCGTGGCCAATGATGATCACCGGGATGCTGTGTCAGCTCGGGTGGCTTCGATCCGCCGTGAGCTGGAGAACACCGACTCCGACTATGACCGTGAAAAGCTGAATGAGCGGATCGCCAAGCTGGCCGGTGGCGTTGCGGTGATCAAGGTGGGAGCGCCCACCGAAACCGAACTGAAGAACCGCAAACTGCGGATCGAAGATGCCCTCAATGCCACACGTGCCGCCGTGGAAGAGGGGATCGTTGCAGGTGGCGGCTGCACCCTGCTGCAGCTTTCGACCGAGCTGGAGGGCCTCGCCAACACTCTTCAGGGTGATCAACGCACTGGCGTGGCGATTGTGCAGCGGGCCCTGGCAGCGCCCCTGCGCCAGATTGCGATCAACGCTGGCGCCAACGGCGATGTGGTGATCGACGAAGTGCGTCGCAGCGGCAAAGGCTTCAATGCCATGACCGGTGGTTACGAGGATCTGCTTCAGGCCGGCATTCTCGATGCCGCCAAGGTGGTGCGCCTCGCCCTTCAGGATGCAGTGTCCATCGCCTCCCTGCTGATCACTACCGAAGTGGTGATTGCCGACAAGCCTGAGCCTCCAGCCCCGGCGGCTCCTGGCGGTGGTGATCCCATGGGTGGCATGGGAGGAATGGGTGGCATGGGCATGCCTGGCATGGGCGGCATGGGAATGCCCGGCATGATGTGACGCACCTGCCCCCTGGTGTTTCAGGCGCTTCAGAGCGCACGCACCAGGCGGGCATGCAAGCGACAAACCGTAAGAGCCTCGCGGGGTGGGCGTCGGCACAGACGCCCCAACTCCGCATTTAGAGCCTGCAATTCACCCATCGGCAGCCCGGCGATCGGCATGCCGAGGAAGAGGCCACCGAGTAGAAGCGGCGCAAAGAAACGATGGGCCACAGATCTTATGCGTCTCAACCCATTCTGAACACGCGACGTTCGCGCGGATCATGCGCTTGACGCTGCTTGACGTCGACGCTGGTCCTCCAAAGCACGGCCGTAGGCCTGCACCTGAAGGTCCACGCCGGTGATGGCCGTCCCAACAACCACCAGGTCGGCGCCTTTGGCGACCGCGTCCACCGCCGCAGGGGCCGAAGCGATGCCTCCCTCGCAGATCAACGCCACGGATGGCGGCAGCTGCTGCCGCAGGGGTTGAAGCAGATCCAGGGCCGGCGGACTGTCTCCGGATGTGGCTTCTGTATAGCCGTAGAGGGTGGTGCCGACCCAGGCGCATCCGAGCGCTGCCGCCCTCAACCCGTTGGCCACACTGTCGATGTCGGCCATCAGTGGAGCACCGAGCTCCTCCCCGGCACGTTTCACTAACGCCTCAAGAGACTCGCCATCCGGTCGTGAACGCGCAGTGGCATCGATCGCGACCACATCGGCTCCTGCGGCCCACACAGCGCGAATCTCCTGCCAACGCGGCGTGATGTACACACTGCTGCCGGGGAAGGTTCGCTTCCACAAACCGATAATCAACGCCTCCGGGCAACGACGACGCACAGCGCCGATATGCTCCGGGCTCTCCAGGCGCACCCCCACCGCACCATTGCGCAGACTCGCTTCCGCCATCGCCGCGATCACCTCCGGATGGCGCATCGGCGATGCTTCCGGAGCCTGCACCGACACAATCAGGCCTCCGCGCAAAGCCCCCAGATCAAGGCGCTCCATCGATCAGGAGGCCTGAGGGAACTCGACGGTGTCGGCAGGAAGCCAACGGCGCAGGCGTTGAAGACGGGGTGCCGGTGGCGGCGGCAGTTCGCTGTCCTGGACCTGGCTGCGCCAGTCGAGCGTGGGGATCTCCGCTTCCGTTACGGCAGGCAACCCATCCTCTGACTGGTCGATCGAACCATCGGGCAGCGAATCGACGCCATAGCGATGCACCCACTGCAATTCCAACAGGGCAGCAGCGCGGTGGTCACCGCGATCCCGGCACGAGGCCAGCAGGCGCTTGAGGGTGTCCTGACGCTGATGGGGTTGGCGAAACGGAGAATCGAGCACGGAATCAGGCGAGCTTGCGGTTCAGGAGGGGGCGGATCAGCAGGAACAGCCCAAGAGTGAGGCCAGCGAGGACCAGCAGACAGGTGGTGCCACTGACGGGCCCATAGGGCGCCTCAAGCAACACATTGGACAGGTCGAGGGGACCGGCGTAAGCGGCCCGAATCGGTTCAATCGCGAAGGTAAGCGGATTCAGGGCTGCAAGCCAGCCCATCCAGGTGGGCATGAAAGACAGTGGCGCCAGAGCAGTGCTCGCAAACAGCAGCGGCAGGTTGGCCACGAAGATCACCGCGATCAACTCGATATGACCCGGCAGGGCGAACGCGAGGCCCAGACTCAGCGCAGTGACCGCAAACACCAGCATCAAGAGCGTGAGCATCACCAGCCCCAGGCCAGCCAGACCGGGCCAGCCATAGCCGAGGACAGCGGCCATCAACATGATCGCCAGGCTCTGCACCAGGCTGAGGGTGGTGATGTAGAGCACCGAGGCCAACACAATCGAACTGCGACTGCGCAGGGGAGCGACGAGCAGACGGTTGAGAAACCCGAATTCACGGTCAAACATCACCGGCAAACCGGCATTAAGTGCGCCGCTGAAGGCGGTGAACACGATCACGCCAGCCCCGAGAAAACGTCCATAACTCATGCCGCCGGGAAGCAACCCTTCCGGCGCACGCGAAAACAGAGCCCCGAACAACACCAACCAGATCAGGGGCTGCAGGATCCCGGCCACCAGAGTGGAGGGTCTGCGCTGCAACTGCAGGAAAAGGCGACGGGTGAGAGCCGCTGTTTCCTGCATCAGTTCAGAGAGAGCGGAAGGGTCAGACGCGGTCATCGCAACAAGGGGAGAGGTTCGAAGTGGGAGAGAACACAGCCGCCTGGGCTGTCAACGCATGGCCTGCTTACGCTCTTGCTTTGGATCACGCTGACCGGCCACAGCCAGTTCCGCATCCATCAAGGTGCGGCCGGTGGCCTGCAAATACACATCATCGAGGCTCGGGCGGCTCTGGGCCAGGGCGAACACAGGGAGCCCGGCGGCGTCGAGCTCGGCACGCAAGCGCGGCAACACCTCCTCGCCATCCACAACCAGATTGAGCGAATAGCCCTGGGAGCGATTGACCACGATCCGACGCACCCCCTCCAGGGGTTCCAACAGGGCACAGAGGTGGTTCGCCTCCGAAGGATCACTAAATTCCCTGACGCGCAGGGTGACCCGATCCCCCCCCAGTGCCTGCTTCAGAGCCTCAGGCGAACCCTCCGCGATCACTCGCCCTGCATCAATGATCGCCATCTGATCGGCAAGCGCTTCCACCTCCTCGAGGTAGTGACTGCTGAGCAGCACGCTGGTGCCCTGATCCCGCAGGTCCCGCAGCACCTGCCAGATCGCGGCCCGACTCTCGATATCCAGACCCACCGTGGGTTCATCGAGCACCAGCACCCGGGGACGGTGAAGGAGGCCGGAGGCCAGGTCGAGGCGACGGCGCATCCCACCGGAATAGGTCCCGCAGCGCCGGTCGACCCACGCCTCCATGCCCAGACCATTCACCAGCTCGTCAATGCGCCTGTCCCGTTCCCGTCTTGGCAGGTGGTAGAGATCGCCCTGCAGTTGAAGTAATTCGCGGCCGGTGAGGATCTTGTCGATCGCCACCTCCTGGGCGACATAACCGAGGAGACGACGCACAGCGCGAGGATCGGTCAACGCGTCAACCCCCGCCACCCGCACGCTGCCGTGATCAGGGGCGAGCAGGGTGGCGATGATGCGCAGGGTGGTGGTTTTGCCGGCACCGTTCGGTCCCAGCAAGCCATACAACGCTCCCTCTGGAACCGAGAGGGAGAGACCGTCGAGGGCCTTCACCTCGCCATAGGCCTTCTCCAGTTGAACCAGCTCCAAGACAGGCATCGAGCCGTTGCTGCAGGAATCTTGACGGAATCTAGGCAGCTGGCCCGAGGCCGCCGCCCAGCATGGCCTCCAGCACGCTGCGGACCTGCAGATCGAAGCTGGCCGCACCCGACCAACGGCTGAACACCAGCAGCAGACAGATGCCGAAGAGGTAAAGAATCGACCAACGGAAGAGGCCTTTGGCCCGCTCCAGACTGTCGGGATCGGAGGCAAGATTGCCGACCATCTGCAGCAACCGACCGTTGAAAGGAAGCAGCAAGAGGCCATAAAGGAGACCGCCCTCAGGGAGGGCCAGCACTCCAAAACCGCTCAGCACCACCGTGGCCCAGCCGTAGTGGCGGATGGCCCGGGCGGTGACGGTCGACCCCTTGACCACCGGAAGCATGGGGATCCCCACCGCCCGATAGTCCTCACGCAGCAGGAGGGCAAGGGCCCAGAAGTGGGCCGGTGTCCACACCATCACCAGACCGAACAGCCACCAGCTCCCCAGGCCGACGTGGCCGGTGGCAGCTGCGGCCCCCACCAGGGGTGGGATGGCGCCTGCCACACCGCCGATCACGATGTTCTGAGGCGTCCTCGGCTTGAGCAACGCGGTGTAGAGCAGCACATAGCTGCAAAGCCCGAGCAGCGAAAGACCCGCGGCCAGACAATTGACGCCACTCACCAGCAACACGGCTGCTGCGAGCGTGCAGGAAACCGCGCCGGTGAAGGCGGCTGCCGGCGACAAGCGACCCGAGGGCAGAGCCCGGCCGCTGGTGCGCTGCATGCGCCCATCCAGATCTTGCTCCCAGAGGCAATTGAGCACGCCCGCCGCAGCCGCCGCCAGGGCACCGCCGCCAAGGGTGCAGGCCAGGCGAGGCGAGGAAAGCGGCCAGCCTTCCGTGAGAGCCATCCCTCCCAGGGTGGTGGCGAGCAACAGGGGAATCAGCCGCGGTTTGGCCACCTCGAGCCAGGCGGGCAACTTGATCCGGCGCCTGGACGGCACCACCTGCTCGCGGCTGATCGCCACGGCGGATGTCTGAACGGAACTAGCCATGCGCAGGCTCCAGAGAAGAGGACTCAACAACGACTGGCAGCGGTTGCTCCGACGCCGCCTCGGGACGACGACAGAGCAGGGCCGCCAGCAGGGCAACCAGAAGAGAGGCGATCAACTGATGGGCCACGGTGACCGCGGGCTGACTCAGCCCCAGGCGCAACGTGAGAACCCCCAGCGCGATTTGAGCCCCCACCAGGCCACTGGCGAGAAGCAGCAGGGGCCATTGACGACGAGCCCAACCGCCGGCGAGGAGGGCGACGGCCGCCAGCAACAGCACGCTCAGGGCCGCCGGAGTGGCGAAACTCCGATGCCAATGGAGCCATTGGCAGGACTGGCCTGCCTCAAGACAGCGCTGCGCCGCCCAGGAGGTGGACATCCGAGCACCGAGCAGGCACTGGCCCATCACCGCAGCGAGGCTGATCGCCGCAAGCACTCGCCACCAGAGCGGTGCTGAAGCGGCACTGCTGTCGGCTGGAGCGAGAAGCAGCTGACTGCACCCACTGACGATGGCCACCAGGGTGAGGGCCAGGAGCAGATGGGCGGTGACCACCCCCGAGGGCAGAAGCTGCAAAACCGTGAGAGCCCCCAGACCGCCCTGGGCAGCAACGAGCACAAGCAGAAGGCCGCTGATCGGAAGCAGCCAGCGGGGCAATTGGGCCCGCCACCAGGCGGCGGCAGCGAGCTGAACCACCAGCGCGATGCCGATCACAAAAGCATCGAGGCGATGAAACCACTCCAGAAACACCTGAACGTTCATCTGACGCCCCGGCAGGAAGCTGCCGTAACAGAGCGGCCAATCGGGACAGGCCAGACCGGCCTCCATGACCCGGGTCGCTCCACCGATCACCACAAGGGCCACGAGGGCGACGACCAGATGGGTGCTCAGAAGAGCGAGGCGGTGACGAATGGGAACCAGGGGTGTGCTGACCAAAGCCATCGCGTTGCCCAAAGGCAACTGGAGTGTGTTCGGAACGTAGCGATTGGATTCCGGCGCGCACGTTGTGTGGCTTACTGCAACACAAACCCGGCGCCAACATCTCGCTTCCCTGACAGGCCACCCCATCCCTGGGCATCCATGCACACCAAAACCAGGGGATTGAAGTGGATGACGCGCCACCAAGCAGAGGATTTTCCACCCCTCTTAAGAATCAGAACGTGGTGAGGGCATCACCTCCTCCATAGCCTGAAACCATTCACGGACTCGCCGTGCCGATCCCTTCATCGATCATCACACTGGTGCTGGGAATGGTCCTGGTGCTGGGAGGGCTATGGATTGGCCAGAACGTCAATCTTCTGCCGGTTGATGCCAGCGCAAATGCGCCGATTTACGACGAACTCTTTCGGGTTCTCTTCAGCATTGGCGCGATTCTGTTCCTTGGCATCCTCGGCCTGGTGATCTTCAGCCTGATCCGCTTCCGCCGCCGCGAAGGTCAACTGGCCGATGGCCTGGCGATCGAAGGCAATCTTCCCCTGGAAGTTCTCTGGACAGCCGTCCCCGCGATCGTCGTGTTGTTCATCGGCTTGTTCAGCTACGACATCTATGAACGCATGGGAGGGATGGCCCCCCTGGGACATGACGCCATGACCCATGTCAGCGCCAACGCTCCCAGCAGCGATCAAAGAGTGTGGGGAGGGATCGGCACACCCACTCTCAGCACGACAACGGAGGCCGCCCTGGCACCCCCACTACCGGTGGAGGTGACGGCCATGCAATTCGCCTTCCTGTTTCGCTATCCCCAGGGCGATTTCATCTCCGGTGAGTTGCATGTGCCCGTCGGTCAACCCGTGACGCTGGCGATGGAAGCGAAGGATGTGATTCACGCCTTCTGGGTTCCTGAATTCCGCTTGAAACAGGATGTGATCCCCGGCCAGCCAACCGTCCTCAACTTCACGCCCACACGCGCCGGTCGCTATCCGATTGTGTGCGCAGAACTCTGTGGCCCTTATCACGGCGGCATGCGCTCCACCGTGGTGGTCGAAGACCAGCAGGCCTACGACGCCTGGTTTGCCCAAAACGACAAGCTTTCCGCCACCAACACATGACCGCCACCCTGACGCCCCAGGCCGAATCATCCCAGCCGCCCTCCCTGCAACCGCACGGCTGGCTGCGCTATCTGAGCTTCAGCGTCGATCACAAGGTGATCGGGTTGCAATATCTGGTGTGCGGCTTTGCCTTTTACCTGATCGGCGGTGCCCTGGCTGGAGCCATCCGCACGGAACTGGCCAGCCCCCTCTCCGACTTCATGCCACGCGAGGTCTACAACCAGGTGCTGACGCTGCACGGCACGGTGATGATTTTTCTGTGGATTGTCCCCGTCGTGAATGGAGCCTTCGGTAATTATCTAATTCCCTTTTACGTGGGAGCCAGAGACATGGCCTTCCCCCGCCTCAACGCGGTGGCCTTCTGGCTGATTCCGCCTGCGGGTCTGCTGCTGATCAGCAGTTATTTCATCACAGGTGCTGCCCAATCCGGCTGGACGGCCTATCCACCGCTCAGCCTCACGACCCCAGCCAGCGGCCAGATCATCTGGATCCTTAGTGTGCTGCTGTTGGGGGGAAGCTCCATTTTCGGTGGCATTAATTTCATCGCCACCATTCTCAAGCTGAGGCGGCCTGGGCTGAAGCTGATGCAACTGCCGATGTATTGCTGGGCGATGCTCGGCACCAGCATCCTGGTGGTTCTCTCCACGCCGGTTCTCGCCGGAACCCTGATCCTGCTCAGCCTCGACATCGTGGCCCACACCGGCTTTTTCAACCCAGGGATGGGCGGCAATGTGGTGGTCTATCAGCATCTGTTCTGGTTCTATTCTCACCCCGCCGTTTACATCATGGTGCTGCCAGCCTTCGGCTTGGTGAGCGAAATCCTGCCGGTGCACTGCCGCAAACCTCTCTTCGGATACGCCACGATGGTTGTCTCCATCATGGCGATTGTGGTCCTGGGTCTTGTGGTGTGGGCTCACCACATGTTCACCAGTGGAACACCACCCTGGATGCGCCTGTTTTTCACCATCGCCACAGCTTTCATCGCTGTGCCCACAGGCATCAAGTTCTTCAACTGGCTGGCGACGCTCTGGGGAGGCCGGATTTCACTGAACAGTGCCGTGCTGTTCTCCTGTGGCTTCATCGTCAACTTTGTGCTCGGAGGCATCACTGGTGTGGCCCTGGCCCAGGTGCCCTTCGATGTTCATGTGCACGACACCTATTTTGTTGTTGCCCATTTTCACTACATCGTCTATGGCGGCTCGGTGTTTGTGATCTTTGCCTCCATCTATCACTGGTACCCCAAGGTGACTGGTCGCATGCTCAACGAGCCGCTGGGGCGCCTGCACTTTCTGATCACCTTCATCGGCTTCAATCTCTGCTTTGCGCCCCAGCATTGGCTCGGCCTAAACGGCATGCCCCGGCGCGTCGCTGAATATGACCCCCAATTCGCTTTCATCAACCAACTCAGCAGCGTCGGCGCCCTGTTGATGGCGATCAGCACCCTGCCCTTTCTCTGGAACGTGATCGCCAGCGCGTTCCAAGGTGAGATCGCCGGCGACAACCCCTGGCGGGCCCTCACGCCCGAGTGGCTCACCAGTTCGCCACCCCCGGTGGAGAACTGGCGGGGAGACGCCCCCCTGGTGACCGAGCCCTATGGCTATGGCGTCGCCGCCGATGAACTCGATCTGAAGGCCGCCAGCGGCCGTGACCTTTGGAGCAGCGGACGATGACCACCCTCAATCCATCCCAGTCTGAGCTCGATCACGCCGGGGCCAGCGCTGAGCACCACGCCGACCATCGGATCTTCGGTCTGGCGACGTTCCTGGTGGCCGATGCGATGACCTTCGCCGGTTTCTTTGCCGCTTATCTCACGTTCAAAGCCGTCAATCCTCTCCAGCCCGGGGCGATTTACGAACTGGAACTGCCTTTGCCGATCCTCAACACCGTGCTCCTGCTCGTGAGCAGCTTCACGTTTCACCGGGCCGGCGTGAACCTGCGACGGGGCATGAGTCAACGCTGCCGCCAGTGGCTGCTGCTCTCGGCCGTACTCGGGCTCGCCTTCCTGGCCAGCCAGATGGTGGAGTATTTCACCCTCCCCTTCGGCCTGACCGACAACCTCTACGCGAGCACCTTCTACGCCCTCACCGGCTTCCATGGCCTGCACGTGACCCTCGGTGCCCTGATGATCCTGATCGTGTGGTGGCAATGCCGCACGCCGGGGGGCCGGATCACAGCCGACAACCACTTTCCGCTCGAAGCGGCAGAGCTCTACTGGCACTTCGTGGATGGCATCTGGGTCATTCTCTTTGTGATCCTCTACCTGATCTGAACACCGCCAGGGCAAAGTCGCAGGATCGCTTGCCTGGCTTGCGATCGAGGTTCAGAATTCTTGCAACATTCACCGTAGAGATGCTGGTCGGCAAGGAGCTTCTCGACAAGGCGCGCGCACTCAGCAATCGCCCAGAGGATGAGATCGCGAGAGGCTGCGGCTACGTGGGCCCCAGCGGCCGCCTGCTTCGCAAGAGCTTTTACCGGGCCCTCGTGGAAGCGAAGGGATACAAGCTGCCCACCTCTGGGGCTGGCGCTGGTGGTGGCACCCGAGGCCGCCAAGCTGAATTCCGCACCCGTGTGCATGGCAACGGCAATCTGCTCATCGGGCATGCCTACACGCGACGGCTCGGACTAGAGCCGGGCCAGGAGTTCCGGATTGAACTGCATCGGGACTCGGGCTCGATCTGGCTGCTGCCACTCGATGAGCAAGACCTCGATGGGCAAAACGACCACCCGGATCAGAGCGACGAGGCTGCGCTCTGATCCGGGTGGTTGGTCATCAGGCGAGTGCCGGAGGATCCTGATCGTCATGGATGGCCGAGCTGAAGGCGATTAGCTCGATGCCGCTGAACAGGAAGCTGATGCCCACCAGGGTTCCCAGCACCCACAACAGCCCCCAGAACTTCAGGGTCACGATGAGGAGGCCCAGGATGAAGGTGATCACACCATTGGCGATCGCCCAACCGGCACCGGGGCGGTTGCTGTTCGCCAGACCGGTGAAGAAGGCCACCACGCCCTCAACCAGGAAGACGATGCCGATGGCCAGGGCGAAAGCGGCCACCTGTTCGGCGGCCTCAGCCGGATCGCGGAAATTGCCGATCATCGAGGCACCAGCAACGATAAACAGGGTGGACACCACCAAACGCCAGAAACAGATCCAGCGCCCCATGCGGCCGGAACGGGCCAGATTGCTGATCCAGCCAACGACACCGCCCACGAGGAACAGCACCGCAATCACCCCCGTGGTCCAGAAAGAGGCCACCACGGGAAACACCAGGGCCAGAATGCCCAGAACGATCAGAAGAATGCCTTCAGCGATGGCGAAGGCCTTGAAGCTGCCCAAGGAATCCGGGCGGTCATCACCGGTCATGAAAAGTTCGGAATGAACACCCCCTGCAAGGTATTGATCTTTGCTCCAGGAGACCAGGGTTTGTGATCGTTTCTCAGCTCCAGCCCTGCCGGGCCAACCATTCGGAGCTGATCACCTGGCTCCCATCCGCGTGGGATGGCTCGGTTGCCAACAGTCGCTCGGCGTAGCGAGCGATCACATCCACCTCCAGATTGACCCGATCGCCCACCCTGAGGTGGTGCAGGGCGGTGGTCCGCCAGGTGTGGGGAATCACAGCGATCCAGAACTGCCGCCCCGCCGCCGCCAATCCGGCCACGGTGAGGCTGATGCCGTCCACGGCGATGCTGCCCTTCTCGCAGATGTAGCGCTCATGGCCTGGCTCGTGCCAGCGCAGCTCCAGCCGCCAGGACTGGGGCAGGGCCTCAATGGCCATCACCTCGCCGGCGGCATCCACATGGCCACTGACCAGATGACCCCCAAGCCGATCAGATAGCCGCAGGGCAGGTTCCAGATTCACCACCCCCCCGCGCAACGCCTTGGGGCCCAGCGTGGTGCGCTCCAGCGTCTCCTCGCTCACATCGGCCAGAAAGCCATCCCCCACCAGGGAGGCCACCGTGAGACACACCCCATCGACGGCGACGCTATCGCCAAGCTGCAGTGGGGCGAACGGCGCGCATCCGTGCACAAGCACCTGGGAACCACGTCGTTCCAGCCGGCCCACAGCCTGCACGAGCCCCGTGAACATCCTCTCAACCTGTGGCTGCTGACCTGGTCATAATCAAACCAGGGGCAGGAGTGACAGTGGTCGAAATGCATGTCGCCGGGATCGCCCTGGATGCGGCCAGTCGCAGTCCGATCGTGCTGCTGCGGGATCCGGCCGGACGGCGCCAGGTGCCGATCTGGATCGACCAGGCGCAGGCCCACAACATCATGGCCGGGCTCCAGGGGGAGCCAGCGCCCCGGCCCCTGAGCCATGACCTGATGGTGGCCCTGCTCGAGGCGGGCGGCCTGGAGCTAGAGCGGGTCATCATCCATGCGATAGAAGACAACACCTTTCGGGCCGTGTTGCGCCTCGAAGCCTCGACAGAGAAGAGCGAAGAGGCTGACAGCAACAGCACTGAACGCAGCCCACAACCCTCCAACCAGGCCATCACACCATCAGAGCCGACAGGCCCAACCGCTGGAGTGGAAGTCGATGCCCGACCCAGTGACGCGATCGCGCTGGCGGTGCGCACCGGCAGTGGCATCTGGATGCTAGAGGAAGTGGTGGCGGAAGCCTCGATCCCGGTCGATGCCGATGCCGATCACGAGGAACAGGATGCCTTCCGACGGTTCCTTGATCAGGTGAGTCCGGCTGCGCTCGTGCGCCATCTGGAATCGCGCCGCCCCGATGACGGCTCCACCTCGGAGGAGTCATCTGAACCGTGACGGCCACGCGTCGGCCCTTCGGCCGGGGACCGGCCGTGAGCCTGTTCACGCTCGGCACGATGCGGGCCCTGGCCTCCCAGGCACAGATGGATGCGGTGGTGCGGGCCGCACTCGAGGCCGGAATCAACCATCTGGAGACGGCCCCGGCCTATGGCCCGGCGGAAACCTTCCTGGGCGCTGCCCTGGCCAGGCTCGAACGGCAGGGCCGCAGGCCTGACGGGGGGTGGGTGGTCACCAGCAAGATCCTGCCGGGAGTGAGCTTCAGCGAAGGTCGCTCCCAGCTGCAAGCGAGCCTGAAGCGCCTGGGCTTGCACCATCTTCCGAACCTGGCGGTTCACGGCATTAACCGGCAGGAGCACCTTCTGTGGGCCCAGGACGGCGAAGGCCAACAACTGCTCCAATGGGCACGCGACTCCGGCCTGGTGGGGCAGGTGGGATTCAGCAGCCATGGGTCCCATGCCCTGATCGCCGAGGCGATCGCCAGCGGGCTGTTTGAGTTCTGCAATCTGCACCTGCATCTGCTCGATCCCAGCCGCATGGAGCTGGCTCACGACGCCCTGGCCCGAGGCATGGGCGTCCTGGCGATCTCTCCGGCTGACAAAGGAGGGCGGCTGTGGGACCCGAGCCCGACGCTCTGCGAGGACTGCGCTCCTATCCCACCGCTGACACTCGCCTATCGCTACCTACTGGCGGCCGGCATTTCCACCCTGACCGTCGGCGCCACCCAACCGCAGGACCTTGACCTCGCCCATCGGCTTGCCAAAGCCAGCGGCGCCCTCAGCCCGGCGGAACGCAGCGCCCTGACCCGCCTGGAGCAACGCCGGCGGCAGCGACTCGGGCAGGAGCACTGCGGCCAATGCCGCTCCTGCCTGCCCTGCCCCAACCAAGTGCCGATCCCGGAGCTGCTGCGCCTGCGCAATCTTCGCCTCGGCCACGACCTGCAGGCCTTCACCCAGGAGCGCTACAACCTGATCGGTCGAGCCGGGCACTGGTGGGAGCAGCTCGATGCCAGCGCCTGCCAAGGCTGTGGCGACTGTCTGCCCCGCTGCCCCCATGACCTACCGATCCCCGATCTGCTGGCCGAGACCCATCGCTTGCTGGCAGCGCCGCCCCGGCGCCGACTTTGGGGGTGAGCGCCAGCCCTCAAGGAGCGGCCTGGCGCCAACGGCGGCTGAGCTGCGCACGGGCTGCGTCCTGGAGCGGCGGCAGGCTCCAGCAGCGCTCCCAAACCGGCTGCGGTGGGAGCACGAGCGACCGCAAACTGCCAGGAATGACCTTGGCCTGGGCCTGAAGTTGCTGGAATGGCAACGGGGGGCGCCATCCCCGTGCCAACAGCTGCCCGAGCAGGGGGGCCTGCCAGGCCGCCTCCACCCAGGCCTGGGGCAGTGGTTCACGACTGGTCGCCGGCCGCAGCAGCAGCGTCCAATGCAGGGGCGCCCCACTGCGGGGGAGCACGGCATGCAGGCGGGGATCACGCCGAAGCGAGGGCACACAGCGCTGCAACGGCAGCACTGCCACCCTGGCCTTCCCCTGCAACAACCAATTCAGCGCCTGGCGATCGTCGAGCGTGAGGGCAGCACGGCGCAACCTACCTAGGCTCTCGGGCTGATCAAGACGATCGGCAAGCTCAACCACCACCCTGGGGCTGGCCGGCAACACCACCTGCCCGCGCAGGCCGGGATCGAGCAGCACATCCCAGCCCTGTTCGGCGGCGCCTCCAAGCCAGTCGCTACCCCGGAAGAGCATCACCCAGGGGCTGACGCCAACGGGCAGCACCCGAGCGGCACGCACAGGCCCCAAAGCGTCAAGAAAACGCCCAGCCTGGACTCCCAGACGCCCCTGCAGGGGTGCCGCGTCCACCGGTTGTAGCGCCTCATCGGTGAACTCCGGCAACCAACCATCACCGCAGGCGAGCAGATCGGCCGACGGCTCGATCCGCAGGGCCGCCCGTGAGGAGCCAGACTTCGTCTCCAGGGGCTGAAACCGCCAGGGGCGGGGTAAGCGCCGGCGCCACAGAGGGGGGAGCGTTTCCGGTGCTGCCTGGAGCAGGGGCTGCGCCGGGCCGCGGGCACAGCCCCCCAGCAGCCCCAGCCCCGCCGCCAGGCCGAGCTGCAGCAGATCACGACGCCCCAGCCTGGCCTGCTCGGTGTGATGCAACCTGCTCATGGCCAGACCTTACAGGCGTTGCAGTGCATCCAAGGCCTGGTCGCAGTCGCGGCGCAGCAGCTCCAGGCTGCAACCTCTCAACTGGGCCAGCAGGGCGAGAGCACCGGCACCCACGCCCTCCTTCACATAGCCGCGTTCGTAATCGCGCAGAGCCTGATGGCGACTGTCATGGAAGCGAAGGCCGCTATGCAGGGCCAGGATCTCCACCGACAGAGCCCTTTCGAGGCGGGCCAACAGCTCAGCAAGGGCCGGCCGACCGGCCAAGGACTCTGCCGCCAACCAGGCCGTGGTGCCCAGGGTCACCCCAGCCGTCAGGGCGGACCTGTCGGCCCTGGGGAGGGCCCGCAGGGCCAGGGCGAGGACCGCCAGCATCTGGCTGCCGCCGGCCAGCAAAACCGGTTGACCACTCTCCATCGCCCCCAGCAGCAAGCCCGCAGCCACCGCCTGAAATGGATCACCAACGGCGGCCAGAATCGCCTGAGGCGAAGGATCAGGCCCCAAGCCTGCCCGTTGCAGACCAGCCTCCACCAAGCGACGCTTCAGCTGCATGGGCGGATGCAGCGCACTTCCACTCACCAGATCAGCGACGGGCAGGCCGAGGGCGGTCAGAGCCGCCTGGGCAGTGCTCGTTCCGCCGGGAACGCATTCAGCGAGCACCAGCGGCCGGCGCAGGGAGCGGCCAAGGCGCACCCCCCTCTGCCAGAGCCGTTCCACCCGATCGGGAGCCATCGCCCGTCCGCTGCTCAGACAGGCGGCGGGTCCGCAGTCGCAGGCCTCCAGGCGCAGATGGGGGAAGGGGGGCTGCTGTTGCAGGCCAACCGCGGCCACCTGGGGCCTCAGGCCGAGCGCCTGAGCTGCGACCCAGCTGATCAGCGCCGGGCTCACCCCCGCCGGCAGGGGCGGCAGGGACCAGCGGGGCCGGTGGCCGGGGCCGTAGAGCAACAGCTCGGCATCGGCAAGCGCGGTGTAGCGACGGGATGCGGCCGAGGCACCGGCCGCCGAAATCCCCTCCACTTCAGCCGTGGCCGTCGCGGCCAGCACTAGCAGAAGATCGGGCTGAACCTGAGGATGGCGCCAGGGGGCGAGCCGCTGCTTCAGCGCCGTTGCCTCCGGATCAGGCCACACCCGGCCAGCCGTCATCAGAGGGGATCCAGCGCCACCAGGCCTTTCAACTGTGGCGGCGGCTCGGGCAGAGGGGAGCGGAGCCGCGGGAAAATCCAATAGGCCAGGGCGTGCAATGCCAGCACGTACACCAACTGCTGAAAGAGCACCAGGCCCAGCGCCATCAACTGCACCTCCAACAGATCGGGAGCCAAGGGAAGACGAAGCAGATCCACCAGGCGATCGAGCAGACCAGCCCCCGCCCTGGTGATCACGACCCAGAGGTTCTCACCCACCAACAACGAGAGGGCCAGCACCCGCACGAGGAAGCCGATGGCGCCCAGCAACAGGCCGACACCCCAGCTCAACCACCAGCTGAACCTCCGGCTCCAAGCCCAGCCCAACCAGAGCGACAACAGGCCATAGGGGAAGAGCATCAGGGGGCCACGGACCGGCCCCATCAGCGCCGTGAGCAGGAGCAGGGCCACCGCCACTCCCTCAAGCCCGGCTTTCCAGCCCCGACGCAGCACCAGCAGGGCCAGGGGCAACGGCAGCGCCAGACGGAACAGGGCACCCCCGACCGGCAGGTAATAAAGAGCCAGCCAGATCAACGACGCCGCCGCCGCCAGATAGGCCGTTTCCATCATGCGAAGCGCCTGGCGGCGGCTCATGGACGGCGTCGCCGGCGGTGCAGGCGGTGGCGGGGTCATGGCGTTGCAGCAGGGGATGGCGTGTCGCCTGAGGCTGGGCCGCCGGCGGGACTGATCCGTTCGATCGTCTCCACTTCAAACGGAATGCCGGCCTCCCGCAGCGACCGGGTGACAAGCTCAGCCGGTGCGGCCGGATCCGCCCCCGACAGACGAATGGTGATCCGATAGGGCTGGGGGTTGACCGTTGAGGGCTTAGCTGGCGTCTGGGTTTTGGCGGTGTTGGCCGGCTTGGCTGTGCCGTCTGGCTTGGCTGTCGCCGCTGCCGTGTCCTCGCCCGACCCCCGCTTCTGCGGGTCGGGCTCTTCAGGTTTCGGCTGCTCCTGTTTGGGCTGGGCGTTGGCCGTGGCGGCGGGAGGAGCCGGTGGAGGGTCAAAACTGTCGGCCAGCTGCCGACCAAACGGCGTGGTGCTGCAGGCCTGCAACACCAGGAGAATCGGGATCCAGAGGCCGACACGGCGCGGGGCCATCAGCTCTCCCCGGGTTTGATCACCCGCACGGCGCTGGCCCTGAGGCGCCCGGTCTTGGTGGTGGCGGGTGGTTTCTTGGCTGCGGGTTTGCGTGCCGCCGCCTTGCTTCCGGTGGTGCTTTTGGCCGTGCTGCTCTTGGTGCTGGAGCGCTTGCTGGTCTTTTTGCTGGCGGCCTTGGCTTCCAGCAATTCCACCGCTTCCGCCAGGGTGATGGCGTCAGCGCCCTTGCCCTCTGGCAAGGACGCATTCACCTTGCCCTGTTTCACATACAGGCCGTAGGGGCCGTCGAACACTTGCACGGTCTCCTCGCTGCCTTCGGGCTTGCCAAGGTCCTTGAGGGCGGTGCGTCCCCCACGCCCCCGCTTCGGCATCGCCAGCAACTCCAGGGCGCGACTGAGGCCCACCGCCAGCACATCGTCATCGCCCTTGAGTGAGCGGTAGTCCTTCTCACCCTTGCCCTTATCCCAAACCACGTAGGGGCCGAAGCGGCCGAGTCCGGCCTGAACACGCCCTCCCTCGGGATGCTCCCCGAGCAACCGCGGCAACCGCAGCAGACCGAGCGCATCGTCGAGGCTGAGATCCTCCGGCTTCACTCCCTTGGGCAGAGACGCCCGTTTCGGCTTCGGGTTCTCATCACTCACCTGGCCGCGCTGCACATAGGGGCCGTATTGACCAAACAGCAGATACACCAGATCACCGGTTTCCGGATCTTCACCCAGGGCTTCGGGGCCGTCGGCCTTCTGCTTGAGGATGAGTTCAGCCTTGTCGGCATCGAGATCGGCCGGCGTGATCTCCTGGGGCAAGGTGGCCTTGATCAGCTCCTCCTCGCCGTCGTCTCCCACCCGTTTCGCCTCCAGATAGGCGCCGAAGCGGCCGATGCGCACCACGCAGGGCAGCCCCTCCAGGTCGACCGTGCGGGAGGCACCGGCATCAATGTCGCCCTCACGCTTCTGAACCTGGGATTCCAGCCCCTCCTCACCCTTGTAAAACCCTTCCAGGTAAGGCAACCACTGCACCTTGCCCGTGGAGATCTCATCCAGGGTCGACTCCATCCGAGCGGTGAAGCCCGTATCGACGAGATCGGGGAAATGCTCCTCCAGCAGGGCGGTGACGGCAAAGGCCGTGAAACTCGGGGTCAGGGCATTGTTCTGAAGTGAGGCATAGCCCCGGTCGACGATCGTGCCGATGATGCTCGCGTAGGTGGACGGCCGGCCGATCCCTTCCTTCTCCAGCATTTTCACGAGCGACGCCTCGCTGTAGCGAGCCGGGGGTTGGGTCTGGTGACCGAGGGCCTCCACCTCGCGGGGCGTGGGCGCATCACCGGATTTCAGAGCCGGCAGCAGCACCTCCTGGCCTTCCAGAGCCGCATCGGGATCATCGCTGCCCTCCACGTAGGCGCGGAAGAAACCAGGGAAGTCGATGCGTTTGCCGGTGGAGCGAAACCGGGCGTCCGCCACCTGCAGATCCACCGTGAGCATGGTGAGCCGAGCTTCCGCCATCTGACTAGCCACCGTGCGTTTCCAGATCAGCTCATAGAGAGCGAGATCGCGACCATCCAGACCGGTGTCCGCAGGCGCGCGGAAGGTTTCACCGGAAGGCCGAATCGCCTCATGGGCCTCCTGGGCGTTGCGGGCCTTCGTGCTGAACTGCCGCGGCGCCTTGCTCAGATAGTCCTTGCCGTAGCGATGCTCCACGCAATGACGGGCCGCGCTGATCGCCTGCTCGGAGAGGTGCACCGAATCAGTGCGCATGTAGGTGATGAAGCCCCGTTCGTACAGCCCCTGGGCACAGCGCATCGTCTCCCGTGCCGACAGCCGCAATTTGCGGTTGGCCTCCTGCTGCAGGGTGCTGGTGATGAAAGGAGGCACAGGCCGACGCACCGTGGGCTTCTCCTCCACCGACTCCACCCGCCAGGGAGAGGTCTGAACGATGTTCACCAGAGCACGGGCCTCAGTCTCACTGAGCAGCCGCACCTTGCTGCCCTCCTTGAGACCGCCGGTCGACTCATCGAAATCCTGACCGGTGGCGATGCGCTGGTTCTCCAGATGGGTGAGCTTGGCGTCAAAAGCAGACCCAGCCTGCTCCAGTTGCGCCTTCAGATCCCAGTAACTGCCGCTGCGAAAGGCACGACGTGCCCGTTCCCGCTGCACCAGCAGGCGCACCGCCACCGATTGCACCCGACCGGCTGAGAGGCCCCAGGCCACCTTCTTCCACAACAGAGGCGAGAGGGTGTAGCCCACGAGGCGATCGAGGATCCGCCGGGTTTCCTGGGCATGCACCAGCTCCATGTCCAGCTCGCGGGTCTGCTCCAGAGCCCGGGAGATCGCCTCCTTGGTGATCTCGTGAAACACCATCCGCTTCACAGGCACCTTGGGTGCCAGGAGCTGGAGCAGATGCCAGCTGATGCTCTCCCCTTCCCGGTCTTCATCCGTGGCGAGCAGCAACTGGTCAGCGCCTTTGAGCGCGTCCTTGAGCTCTCGCACCACCTTTTTCTTGTCCTTCGGCACCACATACAGCGGTTCGAAGTCTGCCTCGGTGTTGACACCGAGATTGGCCCATTTCTGACCTTTCTGGGCGGCTGGAATCTCGCTGGCGTTATTGGGCAGGTCGCGCACATGCCCCATGGAAGCCTCCACCCGATAGCCCTTGGGCAGAAAGCCACGGATGGTGCGGGCCTTGGTGGGGCTCTCAACAATGACCAGGGTGTTCGCCACAGGCGGCAGGTATCCGTCCCCCTTCTTTATCGCACCATGGTTCCCACTGCAGGGAATGGCGGCCTGGGATGGTGGCCCGGACGCGTGAGCGTGTGCAGCCGGGCAGCGCAGCTACAGTCGCCGCACGGACGGATCCCAAGCGAGTCATGCCCGAGCTGGGTGCACTGTTTCTCTCCACCCAGGCGATGGCCGCTCCAGGGGAGTTGATCAATCTGGCCCTCAATGCTGGAGCCGTGGCTCCTGAGGGCGCTGTGCTGGTCGCCATGCTGGCCACGCTGCTGGTGGATCTGGCGGGCGAACGCGTGGCCGTGCGCTGGGTTCCACCCATTTGTTACGTCGGCCTCGGCACCGCCCTGGTGCTGCTCGCCCTGCAGTGGAATGCGCCGCTGGAGCCCTCATTCCTGGGAGCTTTCCTGTCGGACCGACTCGCCATCGCCTTTCGAGCGATCGTCGCCCTTTCCACCCTGCTGTCGCTGCTGATCAGCTGGCGCTACGCCGAGAAAAGCGGCACACCCGTGGGTGAGTATGCCGCCATCCTTCTTGCCGCCACTCTTGGCGCCATGCTCCTTTGCGGAGCCACCGATCTGGTGAGCGTTTTTGTTTCCCTGGAAACCCTCTCGGTCGCCAGCTACCTGTTATCGGGCTACATGAAGCGGGATGCCCGCAGTTCCGAGGCAGCCCTGAAATACCTGCTCGTGGGCTCAGCCGCTGCTGCCGTTTTCCTCTACGGCGGCTCCCTGCTGTATGGCCTCAGTGGTTCCACCAGCCTGGAGGTGATCGGGGAGGCGCTGCTCACCAGCCCCACGCCACTGGCGGCCCTCGCCCTCGTGTTTGTGCTGGCCACGGTGGCCTTCAAGATCGCGGCGGTGCCCTTCCATCAATGGACACCGGATGTGTATGAGGGATCGCCGACGCCTGTGGTCGCGTTCCTCTCCGTGGGCTCCAAGGCGGCTGGCTTCGCCCTTGCCCTGCGGATCCTGGTGGGTTGCTTCGACTTCTTCGACGCCCAGTGGAAGCTTCTTTTCACAGTGCTGGCGTTGTTGAGCATGACCCTGGGCAACGTGGTCGCCCTGGCCCAGACGTCGATGAAGCGGATGCTGGCCTACAGCTCCATCGGCCAAGCGGGCTTCGTGATGATCGGCCTGGTGTGCGGCACGGAAGATGGATTTGCGGCCATGGTGCTTTACATGGCGGCCTATCTCTTCATGAATCTGGGCGCCTTTGCCTGCATCATCCTGTTCTCGATCCGCACGGGCAGCGATCGCATCGCCGATTACGCCGGCCTTTATCAAAAAGATCCATTGATTACCCTGGGGCTCAGCCTGTGTCTGCTGTCCCTTGGCGGTATTCCGCCGATGCTCGGCTTCTTCGGCAAGATCTATCTCTTCTTTGCTGGCTGGGCCGACCACCAGTATCTGCTGGTGGTGGTGGGCCTGATCACTTCCGTGGTGTCGATCTATTACTACATCGGGGTGATCAAGATGATGGTGGTCAAGGAGCCGCAGGAAGCGTCTGAAGTGGTGCGCAACTATCCCGAGATTCAGTGGACCACCCTCGGACTTCCGCCCCTACGCTTTGCCCTAGTCGCCTGCGTGTTGGTGACCGCCGTGGGTGGCATTCTCTCCAATCCCCTTTTCCAGTGGGCGAACAGTGCGGTGGATGGCACACCGCTGCTGCAGCAAGCGATCGCCCAGGCCAGTCTGCGGGCCCTTGGCTGACCCCGCCCCCGCTGCTCCCTCGCCAACGGCCACCGATGCGCAACCGGTGGCTCTTCTTCATGAGGTGAGCAAGGTTTACGGCACCGGTGCGGCCACAGTGAAGGCTCTCGACCATCTCAATCTCACCGTGCATCAGGGTGATTACCTGGCGGTGATGGGGGCGAGCGGCTCCGGTAAAAGCACGGCCATGAACATCATCGGCTGCCTCGACCGCCCCAGCAGCGGCTCCTACCAGCTCAATGGCATCGCCGTCGAACAACTCGATGACGACGCCTTGGCCGATCTGCGCAACCAGGAGCTGGGTTTTGTCTTCCAGCAGTTCCACCTGCTGCCGCACGCCTCCGCGCTTGAAAATGTGATGCTGCCGATGATCTATGCCGGCGTTCCTGCCGGTGAGAGACGTCGCCGGGCTGCAGCGGCACTGGAACGGGTCGGCCTGGCCGAACGCCTGGAGAATCGCCCCAATCAGCTCTCCGGCGGCCAGCAGCAACGGGTGGCAATCGCCAGGGCGATCATCAATCAACCCGCCCTCCTGCTGGCGGACGAACCCACCGGCGCGCTCGATTCGCGCACCACCAACGATGTCCTCGATCTGTTTGACGATCTGCATCGTCAAGGGATCACGCTCGTGCTGGTCACCCACGAAGACGACGTGGCTGCACGGGCCGCCACGGTGGCCCATTTCCGCGACGGCCGCGTCGAGCGCCTTGAGCGGAATCGCCGCTGATTCAGGGCTGACTAAGCTGATGTGAGGCCGCTGCTCTTGCATGGTTGATGCTGCAGCCAGCCCCCCGAGGGTTCTGCTGGTCGATGACGAGTCTCGCCTGACCGACCTGCTGCGCCTCGAACTCGATGTGGAGGGCTACGCGGTCGACGTGGCCTCCGACGGTGCCTCAGCCCTGATCAAGGCCCGCCAGGACCCGGCTCCGAATCTGATCGTTCTCGACTGGAATCTCCCCGATTTCACCGGCATCGACATCTGCCAGAGGATTCGCAGCAGTGGTGTCACCACGCCGATCCTGATGCTCACCGGCCACGACGACATCGCCGATCGGGTCAAAGCTCTCGATGCCGGCGTGGATGACTACCTCACCAAGCCCTTCTCGATCGAAGAGCTGATGGCTCGCCTGCGGGCCATGCAACGGCGGGCGGAATTCTTCTCCAAGGAGGGCACGAGCGGGCAGCCACTGCTCCTGGAGGTGGGCGATCTCCGTTTGCACACCGGCACGCGCGATGTGCGTCGAGGTGACCGGGAGATTCAACTCTCCGTGAAGGAATACGACCTGCTTCACTTCCTGATGCGGGGGCGGGGCCGGGTGCTGGAACGCGCTGAAATCATGCGCGGTGTATGGGGAGAAAATTTCTATGGAGACGACAACCTTCTCGACGTTTACATCCGCTATCTCCGCCAGAAAATTGAAACCAAGGATCAACCCACCCTGATTCACACCGTTCGTGGCGTTGGCTTCATCCTGCGGGATGAAGCCACGCGATGAAGCCGGGCGTGCTTAGCCGCGGGGCCGCTCCAGCCCCTGCATGAGCTGGGCCACCAACAACGACACGGCATCGTCTCCGCCCGCCGTCAGCGGGTTCAGATCCAGATCACCCGGATCCATCGCCACCCAGCCATCCCCTTCGGGTCGGCGCAGTTCGAAATGGAGATGGGGACCGGTGCTCAGCCCCGTGCTGCCGACCCGGCCGATCACCTCCCCCTGACGGACGGTCTGGCCCGCTTTCACATAGATCTCGGAGAGGTGGCCATACAGCGTGCGCCGGCGGGGCTTGCTGTGTTCGAGCTCAACGGCGATGCCATACCCACCCGCCAGACCACTGCTGGTGACAATGCCGGACAACGCGGCCACAACCGGAGTGCCTTCAGGCGCGGCCAGGTCTTTACCGGCATGCATCAACCAATTGCCGATCACCGGATGGAGACGCCAGCCGAATTCACTGGTGGTGATCGCCGAGCCGATAATCGGAAAGAGGAGACGACGATCTCCGTTGCCCGCCAGCGGCAAGGGGCGAGGCGACACGGCGAACACCGATTCGAGTCGGAAGCCGGGACCGGTTCCACCGAGCAGAGCGGACACCGGCACCGTGATCGGTGGCAGGGGCTGACCATCAGCACCGCGACGCAAGCTGGCGTTCAGACCACCGTCACGGCGGGAACGCCAGGACAAAGGCGTTGGGTCACCGCGCAGGCCACGGCCACGCAGGGCCACACCGGAATGGCATTCCTGCTTCGACAGCGCACCGCTGCGACAGGCCTGCTGCAGGGCCGGCACATGAATGGGCCGAGCCACGGCACCTGCCTCCAGCTGCCGCCGTTCCAGCGGGGTGATCACCCTGTTGCGCTCCAGGCTTTCGAGGGAACGGTCAAAGCGCAACGGTTCCTGAGTCTCCAACCGGGCCGGGGGCAGCACAGGCGGCTCTGCGGCGGGGAGGTCACCCGGGGCCTGAGGGGCCACCGGCAAGGCCAGGAGCCAGGCAGCCGCAAGCCAACGCACGAGCACACACCATTCAGGAACGGCGAGACTCTAGAGACCCTGATCGCGAGCGTCAGCCCAGCGAGTCCAGCTCATGGTCCGGGTTCCCTGTTGGAGCTGCAAAGCCCCATCCGCCCCCAACCCCGTGATCCGCCACGGCTCACCGGTGGCAGGGTCACGCACCTGCCGTTGCCACAGCCTCGCCTCCACGGCCCGCACCAGCGCCTGTGGAGCCAAGGCGAATCCACAGGCACGCTCGAGGCATCGCAGCACCTCGGTCGTCCAGACCTGAGGTCGGCAACGACCACCGGCCAGCACCTGACGCAGAGCCACAGCACCAACCGGCACGGGATTCATCACATTCAGGCCCACGCCGATGCGCGCCAGACGAAGGTGACCGCCGCAGTGCACCATGCGCGGCAGCACACCGGCCAGTTTCCGGTCGCCGATCAGCAGATCATTGGGCCATTTGATCCGGATCGGTACTCCCTCGCTCTCGAGGCGCTCCGCCAAAGACAAGGCAACGGCCAGCCCCAGGAGGCCGGGTGCCGCCGCCGTCGAGGGCCAGGGCAGGGCCGCGCTGATCCAGACCCCTCCCGCCGGGGCCTGCCAGACCCGCCCCCATTGCCCTTGGGCCCGGATCTGATGGCGCGCAATCACCGCCCGGGGCTGCGGCCCCTGCCAGGGCCTGTGCTGCAACCACTGGGTGAGCTCGGTCTCCGTGCTGGCACAGACGGGAAGCACGCGAAGGTTCCAAAGGGGAAGGCCCTGACGGCGCCGTCGCCTCAACAGATCCGCCCCTCGCCGGCCGATCAGCTTTGCTGACGCCACCAGGGCTCCAAACGCTGGATGGCCTGCTCCAGGCTGTCGGTCGGTTGCACCAGGGCAAGGCGCAACCAATGGGCACCGGCGGCACCGAAGCCCGACCCCGGGGTGAGCGCCACACCCGCCTGATCGAGAAGCGCCGCCGCCAGATCCTCGTCGTTCCAGCCCCGCTGCCTAGCCCAGGCGGGTACGGGAAGCCATAGATAGAGCGCCATCGACGGGACGGGCGCCCGCCAGCCGAGGCGGTGAAGGGCCTTCAGGGTGCGATCCCTGCGCTCGCGATAGATGGGCACGATCCGGCGCGGCCAATCGGGAACCTCGGTGAGAGCCGCGATCGCCCCCTGCTGCAGGGCGAGGGATTGGTTGAAATCCACCACCCCCTTGAGCTGGCGGAGCGCGCTGATCAGAGGCGCCGCCCCAATGGCGAAGGCAAGACGGAAGCCACCGAGGCACCAACCCTTCGAGAGGGAAAAGAATTCGATCCCCCGCTCGCGCCAGCCCTGGCTGCGAAGCAGCGCCGGCGCCTCTCCCTCCAGGGCGAGATCGAGATAGGGGTTGTCGTGGGCCAGCACGCAGTCATGGCGCTGGGCCCGCTGCATCGCCTCGTCCAGCCAGGTTTGCTCTCCGACCTGCGCCGTTGGGTTGTGGGGGAAACCCAGCACCATCAACCGCAACTGATCCCATTCGGCACTGCTCAACCTGTCCCAGCAGGGTCGCCATCCCGTCGCCTCCTCCAGAGGCAGCGATGCAATCCGGGCATCAGCCAGCACCAGGCCACCGCGGTGAGAGGGGTAGGACGGATCGAGGATCAAGCCGGCCTCGCCAGGGTTGAGCACGGCTAGGGGCAGATGGGCCGTTCCTTCCTGGGAGCCCACCAGCAGCAGCACTTCCCGCTCTGGATCCACATCCACCGCGAAGCGGGACTGACACCAGGAGGCCACGGCCTCACGCAGGGGCCGGGTGCCGGCATGGAGGCAATAGGTCGCGCTTCCAGGCGCCTCTAGTGCTGCCGCCATGGCGGCCAGCGCCTGAGGTGGCGGCTCCAGATCCGTCGACCCAAGGGAGAGATCCACCAGCGGCAGGCCTTGGGCCGCCTCACTGAGGCGATAGTGATGCTTGCGCTGGTCATTGCGGTCGAAAACACCACTGCCCAGTCGCTCCAGACGCCTAGAGGTGTGCATCCAGGAAAGCCTGCAGCTGAGGCTTGGCGATGGCACCCTCATGGCGTGCCAGCTCCGCACCATTCTGAAAAATGATCAGCGTGGGAATGCCCTGCACCTTGTAGGCATCGCGGGTGGCGGGGTTGCCGTCCACCTCAAGCTTGCCGACGTCGAGGCGGTCGGCGTAGGTCTCGGCGGCCCAGTCCATCAGGGGGGCCATCAGGCGGCAGGGGCCGCACCAGGTGGCCCAGAAATCCACCAGCACCGGCTTGGACGCCTGGAGGACCTCCTGGGCGAAGGCCGCATCGGTGAAGTCGGAGACAACAGGAGCCACGGCAACAGATCAAGCGTGGCCCGATCCTATGGGGGCTCAGAGCTTGTCGATCGACTTGCGCAGCTCCTCGAGATCGGCATCCACCTCCGCCACCTTCACGGGCTCGACCTTGGTTGAATCGGAGGGCTCGCCGGCTGGCAAGGCCACCGCTTCCGGTCCACCCTCCAGTCGCTGCCGTAAGGAAGCCAGTTCATCATCCACATCACTGCCACCCTCGAGGGAAGCGAACTGACTCTCCAGATCGGCGCCAGCCAGCTCGGCTGCAGCCTGGCTGCTGGCCTCCAAGGCCTGCACCTTGTCTTCCATGCGCTCAAACGCTGCCATGGCCGAGTTGGTGCCGAGATTGCCCACAGCACTCTGCAGCTGCTGCTGCGCCTGGGCCGCCTGGGCCCGGGCCTTGAGCATGTCCTTCTTGGTGCGCGCTTCGGCGATCTTGCCCTCGAGGGCCACCAGGCTCTTCTTGAGGGTCTCCACCTGAGCGTCCTGACCCTGCAGCTGGCCTGAGAGCGACGTTGCGGTCTCCTGGAAGGTCTTACGGCGGGCCAGGGCCTCACGGGCCAACCCCTCCTCCCCTTTCTTCAGGGCCAGTTCAGCCCGTTCATACCAGGTAGCCGCCTGGGCCTCGGCCTGATCGGCCTGATTGCGCAACCGCTTCTGACTGGCAATGGCCATCGCCACCGCCTGACGCAGCTTGACCAGGTCGGTCTGCATGTCGGCAACCGACTGATCGAGAATCTTGACCGGATCCTCCGCCTTGCTCACCAGATCGTTGAGGTTGGCCCGAAGCAGACGACTGAGCCGATCGAAGAAACCCATGGGGGAGGAGCTGGTGGGAGCGGCGGTTTGAGGCTAGCGAGAGACCCTCTCAGCGCCGCTTAACATCCACTGGAGCATCGGTACAGGTGGTTAGCCATGGCACGGGCGCCCCGGTCCCAGCGTCGTCGTTTCGGCCGAGGCGAGCTGATGCAGGCGGCGGAACCAGCCGCGGCCAAGCCACTGCTGGGCTGCCTGGAAAGCCTGCAACGCGACTGGCGTTCGCAAGGATCGATCGCCGCGATCTGGCAGGACTGGCCGGGCTTGGCCGGAGCCCAACTCGCTCCGCACTGCCGTCCTCTCAGTTTCCATGGAGGGCTGCTCACCGTGGGAGCCAGCCAACCCCAATGGCGGCAGGCACTCCAGTACAGCCGCCCCCAGCTGCTGGCCGCGCTGCGGAGCGCTGGGCACGCGATTCGCGACCTGCGCATCCAGCAACACCACGCACCGACGCTTCCCGAGCTGGACAGCGAAGAGTCCATCTGGGCGCGCCATCCCAGCCGCATCGATGTGCACGGACTCGCCACCTGTCCGCAATGCCAGAGCCCGGCCCCTGCTGGGGAGATGGCGCTCTGGGGCCATTGCGGCTTCTGCCGGCGCCAGCGGCTGGCCAGCAGCGACAGGGCCTCGCTCAGTAGCGCTCCGGACGAGGCGCGCGCCAATCAGACCTGACGCCATCGGCCTGGAGTTGTTGGGCACGGGCCTCGAGGCGACGGCGATCGAGGCGCCAAAGGCGATAGATGCCATAACGCCCGAGCAGCTGGGGCTCCAAGCCCTGCCAATGCTTCTGAGCCGCCGTGCCGGCATCGATCACAACCAAGGCGGTGGGCATCCGCTCGATCGGGACACCGCTCCACTGCCGCCGTTGCTCGGAGCGCAACCGCTCGGCGACATTCACCAGAGCACTTTTCGAGCGTCCCTCAAACACCACCACCCGATCGGTGTAGAAGTGCAGAGAAGGCTTCATCACCCCCACCATGGCCACCGGCTCCTGAGGAGATGGCGCTGGTGCTCGCTGGCCCTGACGAACGATCTCTGCAGCGGCCTGTCGCACGGGCTGCTGCCGCACCCGATCGCCAAGGTCAATCATCGGCACCAGGGCAACCAACTGAAACAGCAGCAGGGGCCCCTGCATACCGAGCATCGTGGCGGGCCCCTCGTCCGGCTGGCGGCGCCAGGCCAGCACCACGCCCAACACAGCCGCCACGCTGAAACACACCGCCGCTCGCAGCACCAGGCCGCTGGCGAGCAGCTCTGTGGGGAGCGTGGGCATCTCCGGATCACGAATCAGAGGGATCCAGAGGTGAGAAAGCCAGAGCCCCACGGCCAGAACGGCACTAAGACCAGCGCAAGCGAACCAGGCCCACCACTGGGTGTGCCGGGAGCGTAGAGGCGATGGCAGCAAGGACAGACTGATCAACAGTGCCGCCGCCGGCGTGGCCGGCAACCAATAACTGGGCAATTTGGTGGCCGCCGTGGTGAACAACAGCAGCACCGCCAGGAGCCAACAGGCGGCGAAAACCTGGAGCGACTCGTCTCGATCACCGGGCGCTGACCAACGGCCAGCGCCTCTTGCCACCTGAAGCAGACCCAGTGCCAGCAAAGGCGTGAACGGCAGCGCCGCCACCAGCATCACCGGGCCGAAAAACCACCAGGGCTGCAGATGGTTGTTCACCACGGAGGTGAACCGCTGCAGATTGTGATAGCCAAAAAAACTGTTCCAAAAAGGTTCTCCTTCCACCAGCAATTCAGCGGCATACCAGGGCAGGCTCACCAGAGCCGTGAGCGCCAGGCCGCGAAGCGGTCGCAGATGGCTCCAGAGCCCGACAACATCCCGGCGGATGAAGCCGAACAACACCAAGGTGAGGCCAGTGAGCACCACCGCCACCGGTCCCTTGGCGAGCACAGCACAACCGAGCAGCAACCAGGCGATCCACCACTGGCGGCCGCCGGCGCGATCACAACGCCACTGACAGAGCAGGCTCAGGGCCAGGGTGCCGCAGAGAAGGGCATCACTGACGGCGGTGCGACTCCAGATCAGTACCAGAGGCGAGAGGGCAAAGGCCAGGGCTGTGGCGAGCGCCGTCCGACGGGGTGTGCCATCACCGCAGTGGGGATGGCGCATCACCGTGTCGCCAAGCATGAGCATCGCCGCCACCGTCGACAACGCCGAGGGCAGGCGAGCCGCCCAGGTGCCTAGGGGATCCCACTGCCCATGGCCGCGAATGACATAGCCCAGGCCCATGAGCCAGTAAACGAGCGGCGGTTTGTCGTAGCGCGGTAAGCCATTGACGCGCGGCGTGAGCCAATCACCGGTGCGCGCCATGGCCCGACCGGCAGCAGCGAACAATGGCGGGGTCTCATCCACCAGACCGGTGGCACCGAGCTGCCAGCAGCACACCAGCACTCCGAGGGCCAGAATCAGCAGCAGGCCTCGGCGCCGCTGCCTCGGGCTGAGCTGCTGCGCATGGTTTCGGCGGTCCGAAAGGGTCAGGGGCATGTGGAAATGCTGCCATCTCCGGGCGCCAGGCCCCGGGAGATCCACCGCTCCACCCGTTCAGCAAAGATCGCCTGGCTGGCATGGCACTCAACCCAGTGGCGACAGGCGTTGCGGTCGATCGCATCGAGCTGCTGCACCGCCGCCAGCAAACCATCACAGTCATCCGGAGGCACCAACCAACCGGTGACTCCGTGCTGCACCAGCTCGCCGGGGCCGCCACGGTCGTAGGCGATCACAGGCACACCGCAGGCCAGGGCCTCCACCACCACGTTGCCGTAGGCCTCATTCCATTTCGGGGTGTTGATGAGGGCCCGACAGCCCCCCAACTCCTTCTGCAGAGCCGTGGTGGGCAGAAAGCCGCGCCATTGGATCGTGCCTGCTGGAGCGGCGGCTTCCACCCGGGCGGCGTAAGCGGGATCCTCGACCAGCCCCCACACCAGGAGCGGCTCCCCGAGGCGAGCCGCGACCGACACGGCATCCTCAAGCCCCTTCTCGGGGGCGACACGGCCCGCCCAACCCAGGGGTCCACCGGTCTGCACCTGAAGGGCGTAGCGGCTGAGATCAAACCCATTCCCCACCACCACCGGGGGGTTTGGCAGACCGAAATCATCCGCCTGCCTTCGGCTATGAAACGCAAGGCGCCGCTGGTCCCAGCGGGCCAGATCCAGCAGCAACGCATCGATCACCCGCGCCACCGAGCCCATACTCACCAAATGAAAGATCGGCTGGTGCTGGCGGGGCGTCAGCCAGAGGGGGAGCCAGTCGTAGCCGAAATTGAGAACGGCATCGGCTGTGGATGCAAGGTCTAAGGCCCGCTCCCACAACTTTGGCAGGACTCCCTGTGAGGGGATCAGCACCGGCCCATCGGGGTCGGCATGTTGCCAGCTGGGTTGATCCTCACCGGCCACAGGGTGCAAGTGCACCTGCTCACACCCCTCGGGCAGCCGGGAACCCTCCGGGGCCACCAAATGCATGTGGTGGCCGCGCTGGCCAAGTCCTCGCAACAGGGAGGTGATCGTGAGCTCCACCCCACCACCACGCCCGCTGCCTAAATAGCCGATCGGCGTGCTCACCAGCACGAGATCCAGAGGGGTCGATGCCATCAGCCCGATCCCCCTGTGGAGAGAAGCGTCTCGGGCACCGAAGGCTCCCAAAACCGACGCCGCTGACTGACCAGAACCACCGACAGCAGCACGAGGCAGACCCCGATCCACTGGAGGGTCGTCAACCGTTCCTGCAGCCAGATCCCACCCGACAGCAGAGCAAACACCGGCGTGAGAAAGCCCAGGGTGCTGAACCCGGTGAGATCGCGGCGGGTGGCGAACCAGAAGAACAATCCGTAAGCCAAGGCGCTGCCCAGCAGGCTGGCGTAGGCCATCAACCCCCACTCGGGCAAGGTCCAATCCGGCCAGAGCGGGCGGCCTGGCGCGATGGCTTGCAGAAGCAGGAGCGGAACCCCGCCGATCAGCATGTGCCACCCGGTGACAGCAATGGGATGACTGTGGCGGCAGGCATAGCGGCTCAGCACGGTGCCGAACGCCATGGCCACGGCCGCCGCCAGCATCCAGCCCGCCCCACCGCCGAGCAGGCCGGAGAGCGGCACCGGCGCTCCGAACAACCACCAGTGCTGCAAGAGATCGGCCGGAACCCCAAGACAGACGATGCCGGCCAATCCCAGCAACAAGCCAATCCAGCCCACCGGATTGATCGCTTCAGCAAAGAGGGCCCGGGCCAGAAGAGCCACCATCAGAGGCTGGGAGTCAATCAGCACCGAACCAAGACCGGCACCGGTGAACGCCAAACCGCGGGCCAGGCAGAACTGGAACACCGTGGCGTCCACCAGGGTGAAGAGCAGAAACCAAAACCAGTCGGCCGGATCCACCCGTGCGGAGGCACCGAACAGGGGCAGACTCAGTAGCACCGCTATCCCCGCCGGCAACAGTCGCAGCGCAGCCACCAGCAGGGGGCCGCCGGAAGCCACCAGGGGGGCCATCGCCGCCATTGCCGTGCCCCACAGGGCGAAGGGCAACAGCATCAACAGCCCGAGCCGCAGGGACATGGGGGCCTCCAACAGGCTCCTTTTTAAGATCCAGACCACTTTGGATGACGCAGATGGCCTGGCCCTGGCGGCGCAGATCCCGACGACGCATGGCACGCATCGCCATCGAGGGAGCGATCGGAGCCTCCACACGCCGGCGGGTGCTGAAAGCCTTGCGTGAGGTGGAGAAGCGGGAATTCCCGGCCCTGCTTCTGCGGATCGACAGCCCCGGCGGCACGGTGGGGGACAGCCAGGAGATTCATGCCGCCCTGCTCCGTCTGCGCGAGACGGGGTGTCGGGTTGTCGCCAGCTTCGGCAACATCTCAGCCTCCGGTGGGGTGTATGTCGGAGTGGCCGCCGAAACGATCGTGAGCAACCCGGGCACGATCACCGGATCGATCGGCGTGATCCTGCGCGGCAACAACCTCTCCAAATTGCTGGAACGGGTCGGCATCCGCTTCGAAACCGTGAAAAGCGGCGCCTACAAAGACATTCTTTCCCCCGACCGCGCCCTGAGTGCCGAAGAGCGAGACCTGTTGCAATCGCTGATTGACAGCAGTTATGAGCAATTCGTGCAGGCGGTGGCCGTAGGACGCCAGCTGGACGCTGACGTGGTGCGGCAATTCGCCGACGGCCGGGTCTTCAGCGGCGCCCAGGCCAAGGAGCTCGGCCTCGTGGACGCCCTTGGCGACGAAGAAACCGCCCGCCGCAAGGCGGCGGAACTGGCCGGACTCGAGGCCGACAGTCAACCGGTGACACTGGGCAAACCGCGCAAACAGCTGATGGGGCTTCTGCCCGGCTCGGGGCTGCTGCGGCAGTTGGGGCAACTGCTGGAAAGCGAAGTGCTGCTGGCCCACCAACCCCTCTGGCTGTTCCGGCCATGACCGCCTCGCCCAAGCTCTGCGGCCTCCGTGGAGCCACCACCTGCTCCGCCAACACCCGCGACGCGATTGCCGCAAGCGTCGGCGATCTTGTCGGCACCCTGGTGCAACGCAATGGGCTGAGCGCCGAACGCATCGTTTCGGTGACGTTTTCCGTGACCGCAGACCTGGATGCCTGTTTTCCCGCCGCAATCGCCCGGCGCCAGCCGGGCTGGGACAACGTGGCCCTGCTGGATTGCCAGCAGATGGCGGTGCAGGGCGATCTGCCGCGCTGCATCCGTCTGCTGGCCCACGTGTGGTTACCCGCCGATCAACCACCCCATCACGTCTACCTTGGCGAAGCGGCCCGCCTGCGTCCGGACAGATCCGGTCACAACTGACAGCTCCAGGGCCGGCCCAGGCCGCCTCGCTGGCAGAGGCTGGCTCAGGACAATCAACCACAGACTTCCGCCGATGGCCCACGCCATCCGCTTTGCCCATGCTGACTCCCACACTGTCCACACTGCGCCAAACCTGTCGTGGGGCCGGCCTGGCCGGAGCCCTCAGCCTGACGACGGGCCTGCTTGCTGCAACAACGCTGGTCGACGTCGCCGCGCCAGCAGCCACCCGAGCCCAGGGCACTCCCGCCCTGCTGGAATTCCGTTGGGAAAACAGCAAGGATTACCGGAAGCTTTATTACTACCAGAGTTCAACCGCCCAGTTGGAGCGGGCCCAGTACTTTTTCATTCTTCGCCCGAAGGATCGCAAAAGCGCCATCCTCAAACTGAGCATCACGGTGCCCGATTACTTCAACGCCAAGATCACCCCGGATGACTTAACGCTCTGCAGGATGGATCCCGGCGGCATGCTGGCGCGCACCCGGTGCAAGGAAAAACTGCCTGCTGTGTTTGAGGTGAACGAGAAGCAGACGGCGATTGAGGTCTTTCCGGACACCCCCATTCCCACCGGTGGCACCTACGGCGTGGTGATGAACATCTTCAACCCCAACCGCAGCGGCATGTTCCAGTTCAACGCCCTGGCCCAGGCCCCGGGCGATGTGCCCGTGGCCGGTTACCTAGGCAGCTGGCTCATCGACATCGAATGAGGGCGCAGACCGGCTGATACATTGGCGGATCGATGAGAGGCCGGTCGCCGGACGATTTCCATGACCAAACGAACACTCGGCGGTACTAGCCGCAAGCGCAAGCGCGTCTCCGGTTTCCGTGTTCGCATGCGGACCCACACGGGCCGTCGGGTGATCCGCAGCCGTCGTAAACGCGGTCGGGCGCGCCTGGCCGTCTGAGCTGAGCGGCTCGGCGATGGCCTTACCCCCACCGATGCGACTGAGGGGGCATCGGTGCTTTGATCTCCTACACCGGCGCGGCAAACGCCACGACAGCGACCATCTCGTGCTTCGGGTGGTTCAGGCTGACCCCAGGCGCCTGATTCCCTCCCTTCAACGCTGGGAAAGCCTGGATCCGGCGGCACGCCGTTGTCGGTGCGGCGTTGTAATCAGCAGCAAAGTGAGCAAACGATCGGTGAAGCGCAATAGGCTCCGCCGATTTCTCCATCAGTATTTGCGCTCCCGCCTGGAACACGATCCAGGACTGGCCGACCGCTGGTTATTGCTCAGCCTGCGACCCAGTGCCGTCAACGCCGGCCCCGGATTGCTGGAAGAATGCGACAGATTGCTGAAGAAGGCCGGCCTGCTGCCATGACCACCACACCCGTTGAAGAGACCTTTTACGAGGGCGGCCCAGCCCGAGGTGACCTGATTCTCAATCTGCTCTTCGGTCTCACCCTCATCGGCTTGCCCTTCGCCGTCGGCGCCGTGGTCCGGGCGCTCTGGCTGCAGTTCCGCATCACCAGCCGCCGAATTTCCGTGAGTGGTGGCTGGATGGGACGGGATCGCAGCCAGGTGGCCTACAACCAGATTCGGGAAGTCCGCTGTGTGCCCCGCGGCTTTGGCGCCTGGGGCGACATGGTTCTGGTGCTCACCGACGGATCCCGCCTCGAGATGCGGTCCGTGCCTCGCTTCCGAGACACGGAGGCTTACATCCTCGCCAGGATCGAAGCCCGTGGAGACGGTGAGACAACACCCGAAGCCAAGGGCTTCGCAGCCTGAACGCCACGACCGCTGCCGCTGTTGCACACTGGCAGCATTCTTCCCACCACCATCAGGACTTCTGCCGTGATCGGGTACATCTCCGACAACCTGCTGATCCCGATCCTGGATTTCTTCTATGGATTGGTTCCCAGCTACGGCCTGGCGATCGTGGCCCTCACGGTGGTGATCCGCCTCGCCCTCTTCCCGCTCAGCGCCGGCTCGATCCGCAGTGCCCGCCGGATGCGCATTGCCCAACCGGTGATGCAGAAGCGGCAGGCGGAGATCAAGTCACGTTTCGCCAACAACCCTCAGAAGCAGCAGGAGGAACTCGGGAAGCTGATGAAGGAGTTCGGCAGCCCCCTGGCGGGGTGTTTGCCCCTGCTGGTGCAGATGCCAATCCTCTTCGCCCTCTTCGCCACGCTGCGGGGGTCACCTTTCGCCGACGTTCCTTACACCCTGAATCTGAAAGTGCTGCCGGCTGAGCAGATTGCCGCCGTCGACCCGAAACCTTTCAACAGCGCCAGCCATTCGATCTTCATCACCGAAACCAACCATGTGCCGGTGATTGCCAGCCTCCCCGGCGGCACCAAACTCGGCCAGGGCGACAACGCCAAAATCCAGCTCAAAACCAAAGACGGTGAGAGCTTCGCCACCGTTCTCGAAGGCGTGGAGGATGGCCAATCCTTCCTCCCCGACTGGACGGTGACCAAAGGCGAGGGTGTGGTTTCCGTGGCTGCCGACGGCACCATTCAGGCCCTGTCTCCCGGCGATGCGACCGTGGAAGGCAAGATTCCAGGCCTCGCCGCCCGCAGCGGCTTCCTGTTCATCAAAGCCCTTGGCCAGGTTGGCTTTTACACCGATGGAGCGATCAACTGGGACATTGCCATCCTCGTGGGGGCGTTTGGCCTGAGCCTGTTCGTATCTCAGCTGCTCTCAGGCATGGGCATGCCCGCCAATCCCCAGCAGGCGACCGCCAACAAGATCACTCCCGTGATGATCACCGGCATGTTCCTGTTCTTCCCCCTGCCGGCCGGCGTTCTCCTCTACATGGTGATCGCCAACATCTTCCAGGCGCTTCAAACCTTCCTCCTGACCAGAGAAGCCCTGCCTGAGAACCTCCAATCGATTCTCGATGATCAATTGCGTCAACAGGCCGTGACAGCCACGGCCAGTTCCGGCGGTGGCGGCAGTCCGGCCGGGCGCTTGCCCTTCGAACCGCGAAGCAAATGATTCCGGGGCTCGAGCCCGTTCCCCTGCGTGATCTCCAGGCCCTTGGGGCCAACAAACGTTGGCCGATCGAGGGGAGTCTCGAGGATCTGCCAAGCCTGACGCCAGTGCGGGGTGAACTGCAGGCGGAACATCTCGGCAATCTGCTCGCACTGCAGGGTCGGTTCGAAACGATCGTCACTCTCTGCTGTGATCGCTGCCTCGGTCAGTACAACCATCGCCTCCAGGCGGATGTGGAAGAGATCATCTGGCTCGGCGATGCGGAGAACGAAGCGGCCATGGCCGAAGCTGGCCTGGGAGTCGACGGAGCCCAGGGCCTGGTCGAGTGCCTCGACCCCCGCGGCAGTTTCGACCCCGAACGCTGGGTGTTCGAACAGCTGAATCTGCAACTGCCGGTGGTCAACCGTTGCGGTCTGGATTGCCCCGGCATGCCGCCCGAGCAATCCCGGCCCCCTGGGGCTAAAGACCGGAACGACCGCCTCAACGCTGAATCAGGCGATCCCCGTTGGGCCGCCCTGCGCAAGCTCAGAGGGGAAGATCGCTGATGCAGGCGGAGTGGAGCGACCAGCTCGAGCTGTTGATCCGGGCCGCAACCCCCCTGATCTGGATCCGCAGCCAGGAGGAGGAACGGGTGGAAGCGCTGCTCGCTGAGGTCAGTCAGCGGTTTTCCGGACGCCAACTCGCCCGCTGGGACTTCATCACTGGCCTGCAGGGGCCGCTCAATGGTGCGGGAACAGGCGCTCGCCAGCCGATGGCGGTGCTCCAGTGGCTGCAGGAACTGGACGACAGTCGCCCCACCCTGCTGCTGCTCAAGGATTTTCACCGCTTCTGCGACGATCCGGGCGTCGCCCGCATGGTGCGCAACCTCACGGCACGCCTGCGCGAAACACCCCACACCCTGGTGTTGTGTCATGGCGCCTGGACACCGCCGCCGGAACTGGACGAGTGCCTCACCCTTCTGGACCTGCCCCTGCCTCGTGAGCAGGAACTGAAGGCTCTGCTCACGTCGATCGCCCGCGCCTGTGACCAGGAGCTGGACGAAGAGGTGCTCGAAGAACTCACCCATGCCTGCAGCGGTCTGACCGAGGCACGCGTGCGTCATGTCGCGGCGCGAGCCCTGGCACAGCGCGGCCAGCTCAGCCGCCTTGATCTGGAGGATGTGCTCGAGGAGAAACGGCGTTGTCTCGCTCGCAGTGAAGTGCTCGAGTTCTGCCAGACCGATGCCGATCCAGGCGACATCGGTGGCCTGGATGCGCTCAAACACTGGCTCGACCAACGCCATCAGGCCTTCAGTGACGAAGCCCGCCGTTTCGGTCTGCCGATGCCCCGTGGCGTGCTCCTGGTGGGACCGCAGGGCACGGGCAAGTCCCTCACAGCCCGAGCCATTGCCCACAGCTGGTCGATGCCCTTGCTGCGCCTCGATGTGGGGCGATTGTTTGCAGGTCTGGTGGGTGCCAGTGAAGCGCGCACCCGCGACACGATTGAGCGGGCCGAGGCCATGGCGCCCTGCGTGCTCTGGATCGATGAGGTCGACAAGGGCTTTGGGGGAGATGGCCGCAGCGATGGGGGCACCAGCCAACGGGTTTTGGCCACCGTTCTCACCTGGATGGCAGAGAAACGGTCCGCCGTGTTCGTGGTCGCCACGGCCAATGCGGTGGACCGGCTGCCGCCCGAGCTGCTGCGCAAAGGCCGATTTGATGAGATTTTCCTGCTCGATCTCCCCTCAGCCCAGGAGCGGCAAAGCATCCTTGCCCTGCATGTGGCCCGGCGGCGCCCCAATCTGACGCTGCCGCTGGAGACCGTGGTGGATCGCACCGAGGGCTATTCCGGCGCAGAACTCGAACAAGTGGTGATCGAAGCGATGCATCTGGCCTTCGCTGAGCGACGCGAACTGGAGGAAAGCGATCTGATCGTGGCCGCCAACCAGCTGGTGCCGCTCTCACGCACGGCCCGGGAGCAACTAGAGGCCCTGCAGCGCTGGGCGAGCAGCGGCCGAGCCCGACCGGCATCCACCCTCGCGCCAGCCCGTGATGTTGCGGGCAATGAAGAAGCCTGACGCGCCGTAACGAAGGTCAGGGCGTGGGCAGACAGCCCTTCCCACCCTCCGTAGGTTCGCTGCAATACCGACAGAGCCGGCGTGAACCGATCCAGTGAACTCACCAGCCAACTCGCCGTGGCGTGCCTCGGTGCCGGCGTGATCACCACCGTGGCCGTGGCCCAGGGCCAAAACCCACTCACCGCCCTCGGCATCACCATCTTCTCTGCCGTGGCCGCCGTCATGGTCGGTCAGGTGCTCTGAGGGCCTGCACCTAGGCTGCCGGCGCTGCCGTTCCTTTCATCGTGCTTGATCAGCGCCTCGTGCGTGAAAATCCCGACCTGATCGCCCGGGAACTGGGGCGTCGGGGCCTGGAGGTGGACCTCACCGGTCTGCAGCTGATGGCCCAGCAGCAGAGAAACCTCGAGGAACAGCGCAGCAGCCTGCAGGCCGAAGGCAATCGCATCGGCAAGGAGGTTGGCGTTCAGATCAAGGCCGGGGCCGACCCCAAAGGTGAGGAGGTGGCAGCCCTTCGCCAGCAAGGCAATGCGATCAAGCACAAGGTCGCCGTCCTGGAAGACGAAGAGAAACAGCTCCAAGGGCGCCTGCGAGAGCAACTGCTGACCCTGCCGAACCTGCCGTCACCCGACTGTCCCGACGGCAGCGATGAAACCGAGAACCAGGAGGTGCGCCGTTGGGGCACGCCGCGCCTTGGCGACGGACTGCAGGAGCACTGGGCGATCGCCGATCGACTCGGCCTGCTCGACACGGAGCGGTCGGTTCGGATCGCTCAGAGCCGTTTCGTGACCCTGTTCGGCCAGGGGGCGCGACTGGAGCGGGCCCTGATCAATTTCATGCTCGACCTGCACACGAGCAAGGGGTACCGCGAAGTGCTGCCGCCGGTCCTCGTCAACAGTGCCAGCCTCACCGGATCGGGGCAACTGCCCAAATTCGCGGAAGAAAGCTTTCGGTGCGCCGATGATGACCTCTGGCTCACACCCACAGCGGAGGTGCCCGTCACCTCGCTGCACCGCGACGAAATCATTCCCGCTGACCAGCTGCCGCTGCGCTACGTGGCCTACAGCCCTTGTTTTCGACGGGAAGCGGGGAGCTATGGCCGAGACACCCGCGGCCTGATCCGTCTGCATCAGTTCAACAAGGTGGAGCTCTATTGGTTTGCCCATCCCGACCACTCGGATGAGGCCCACGCCCAGATCACGGCCGACGCTGAAGCTGTGCTGCAGGCCCTGGAGCTGCCCTATCGGGTGCTGGACCTCTGCACAGGAGACCTGGGTTTCTCCGCCCGACGCACCTATGACCTCGAGGTGTGGCTGGCCGGAGCGGGCGCCTACCGCGAGATTTCCAGTTGCAGCGTCTGTGGCGATTTTCAGGCGCGGCGCTCCTCCATCCGCACCAAGGAGGGTAAAACCACCCGGCTGCTGCACACCCTCAATGGCAGCGGTCTGGCGATCGGACGCACCATGGCGGCCTTGCTCGAAAACGGCCAGCAGGACGATGGCAGCGTGGTGCTGCCCGAGGCGCTGAGGCCTTACTTCGGCAGCGACTGTCTGCGGCCAGAATGAGTCGATTGACCAAGGCGGTGTGAACGTTCTCTCAGCCCTGATCGCCCTGGGGCTTCTGGTGGTGATTCATGAAGCGGGCCACTTCCTCGCAGCGGTGGGGCAGGGCATCCGCGTGAATGGCTTCTCCGTTGGCTTTGGGCCGGCCCTGATCAAGACGGAGTGGCGGGGTGTCACCTATGCCCTGCGCCTGTTGCCGCTCGGTGGCTTCGTGTCATTTCCCGATGACGACGACGACAGCCCCATCCCAGCCGACGATCCCGATCTGCTGCGCAATCGGCCGATCCCGCAGCGCATCCTGGTGATCAGTGCCGGGGTTCTGGCCAATCTGATTCTGGCCTGGGTTCTGCTGGTCGGTCAGTCAGCCCTGATGGGTCTGCCCGCCGAAGCTGAACCGGGCGTGCTGGTGGTGGCCGTGCAACCCGGGGAAGCGGCAGCCCGTGCCGGTCTCCAGGCCGGTGATCGGATTCTGCGGCTCGACGGTGAGCTGCTGGGCACAGGTCAGGACGCGGTGCGATCGCTGGTGGATCAGGTGCAGAGCGAACCGGGGCAGTCGCTGGCGTTGCTGACCCAGCGCCCAACGGGCAAGGAGCAACCGAGCACGGAGCAGGTCCTGACCCTCACACCTGAGGATCGGGATGGACTCGGACGCATCGGCGCCCAGCTCCAGATCAATCGGGGCAGCGCCCTGCGTCCCGCCCGGGACCCGCTGGAGGCGATCGGTTTCGGCACTGCGGAATTCGGCGGGCTGCTGCGCAACACGGTGGAGGGCTATGGCGGGCTGATCACCCATTTCGGAGAAACCGCCCAGCAAGTGAGCGGACCGGTGAAAATCGTGGAGATGGGGGCCCAGCTCAGCAGCCAGGGCCAAGGTGGACTGGTGCTCTTCACCGCGTTGATTTCGGTGAACCTGGCCGTGCTCAACGCCCTGCCCTTACCTCTGCTCGACGGCGGCCAACTGGTTCTCATCCTGCTGGAAGCGGTGCGGGGCCGCCCCCTGCCGGAGCGTCTTCAGCTGGCGGTGATGCAGTCCGGTCTGCTGCTTCTGCTCGGCCTGAGCGTGGTGTTGATCGTGCGCGACACCAGCCAATTGCCGTTGGTGCAGCAGCTCACCGGCCACTGAGACCTCACAGCCCAGCCAACAGGTATGGTTATGGATTATTCGCAACGCTCTCCCCGCCCGCATGGCCAAGAAGTCGATGATCGCCCGCGACGTGAAGCGGAAGAAAATGGTCGAGCGGTATGCGGCGAAGCGCACGGCGCTGATGGCCGCCTTCAATGCGGCGAACGATCCAATGGAGCGGTTGGAGATCCACCGGAAGATCCAATCCCTCCCTCGCAACAGTGCTCCCACCCGCATCCGCAATCGCTGCTGGGCCACGGGCAAACCCCGCGGTGTGTATCGCGACTTCGGCCTTTGCCGTAATCAGCTGCGCGAACGCGCCCACAAAGGCGAACTCCCTGGAGTGGTGAAGTCGAGCTGGTGATTGTCCGATCGGCCCAGCTTTCGCACGGAAGAGGCAACCCTGTTGCCTCTTTTTTTATGGACGGATGCAGGTGTGGCCAGTTCTTCCTTTCAAATGCGAGACTGGTGAATGACAGAAAGACATAAACGCAAGTGCAAGGACAAACCCAGTCGATCTCCTTTGATGGACGGGAGATTCGACTGACCACAGGGCGGTATGCCCCCCAGGCCGGCGGCTCAGTGATGATCGAGTGCGGCGACACTTCGGTGCTGGTCACCGCCACCCGATCGAGCGGACGCGATGGTATCGATTTCCTCCCCCTCATCTGCGACTACGAAGAGCGGTTGTATGCCGCCGGTCGCATCCCTGGAAGCTTCATGCGCCGGGAGGGCCGTCCTCCAGAACGAGCCACCCTCATCTCCCGACTGATCGATCGGCCCATGCGGCCCCTGTTCCCGAACTGGCTCCGGGACGACCTGCAGATCGTGGCCACCTGCATGTCATTGGATGAGCGGGTTCCCGCTGATGTGCTGGCGGTGACAGGCGCCTCCATGGCCACCCTGCTGGCAGGCATTCCCTTCCACGGGCCGATGGCTGCCGTGCGTGTGGGGTTGCTCGGCGATGACTTCGTGCTCAACCCCAGCTACAGGGAGATCGAACGGGGTGACCTGGATCTTGTGGTGGCTGGCACCCCTGAGGGTGTGGTGATGGTGGAAGCCGGCGCGAACCAGCTCCCCGAACAAGATGTGATCGAAGCGATCGATTTCGGCTACGAGGCGGTCTGCGAACTGATCAAGGCGCAACAGGAGATTTTGAAACAGGCCGGCATTGAGCAGGTCATCCCCCCAGCCCCCGAACAGGACGCCACGCTTCCCACCTACCTGGAGAAGCAATGCAGCAAGCCGATCGGCGAGGTGCTCAAGCAGTTCGAGCAGAGCAAGGCCGACCGGGACGCCAAGCTCGATGCGATCAGGGCTTCCACGGCCGAAACGATCCAGGGCCTCAAGGAGGATGACCCGGTCCGGCAGGCCGTGAGCGCCAACAGCAAGGCCCTGCCGGCGTCGTTCAAAGCGCTCACGAAAAAGCTGATGCGCCAGCAGATCCTCAAGGATGGCAAGCGCGTCGACGGCCGCGGTCTTGATGAGGTGCGGCCAATCAGCGCCGCCGCCGGCGTGCTGCCCAAGCGCGTTCACGGCTCCGGCCTGTTCCAACGGGGTCTCACCCAGGTGCTCTCCACCGCCACTTTGGGCACCCCGAGTGACGCTCAGGAGATGGACGATCTCAATCCGAGCACGGAAAAAACCTATCTCCACCACTACAACTTCCCTCCTTACTCGGTCGGTGAGACCAAGCCGATGCGGTCCCCCGGCAGGCGGGAAATCGGCCACGGCGCCCTGGCTGAGCGGGCGATCCTGCCGGTGCTGCCCGCGAAGGACACCTTCCCCTACGTGGTGCGTGTGGTGAGTGAAGTGCTCAGCTCCAACGGCTCCACCTCCATGGGCTCCGTCTGCGGTAGCACTCTCGCCCTGATGGATGCTGGCGTTCCCCTCAAATCACCCGTGAGCGGCGCCGCCATGGGATTGATCAAAGAAGGCGATGAGGTGCGCATCCTCACCGATATCCAGGGAATTGAGGATTTCCTTGGCGACATGGATTTCAAGGTGGCGGGCACCGACAAGGGCATTACCGCGCTTCAGATGGACATGAAGATCACCGGACTGGCGGTGAGCACGGTCGCCGAGGCCGTGAACCAGGCCAGGCCGGCACGGCTGCACATCCTCGAGAAGATGATGCAGGCGATCGATACCCCCCGGGAGGGCCTCTCCCCCCATGCTCCGCGACTGCTCAGTTTCCGCATTGACCCTGAGCTGATCGGCACGGTGATTGGCCCTGGCGGCCGCACGATCAAGGGAATCACCGAACGCACCAACACCAAGATTGACATCGAAGACAGCGGCATCGTCACCATCGCCTCCCATGACGGGGCGGCGGCAGACGAGGCACAGAAAATCATCGAAGGACTGACCCGCAAGGTGAACGAAGGCGAGGTGTTCAGTGGCGCGATCACCCGGATCATTCCCATTGGTGCCTTTGTGGAAATCCTGCCCGGCAAGGAAGGGATGATCCACATCTCCCAGCTCTCGGAAGCACGGGTCGAGAAGGTGGAAGACGTGGTGAAGGTGGGCGATGAGGTGACGGTGCGTGTCCGTGAAATCGACAATCGCGGCCGCATCAACCTCACCCTGCGGGGCGTCCCTCAGAACGGCGAAGACGCTGAACCCGAACCGGCCCCCACCCCCGTTGCGCCCCTGACCTGAGGGGCGCACACCTCAGCCTTCCCTCAGACCTGAAAGCCAGGATCAATCGAGGCCATCGCCCATGTCGCCTGCTCACAAAGCGCGGCATGGGCTTTTCCATGGCTGGCGATCAGGCTCCGCCTCAACGCACGTTGGCTTCCACGCGGGTTTGCAGCATCAAACCGGACATGCCGAGTCGCGTAAAAGCTGCCGCCGCATCACCCACACCAAAGCAAGACCGATCTCAAGTCAAGACGACACAAAGACTTGCCATATCGGACAAGTAATGACAACCAAGCCTTAATGACTTCATTAACCATGCGGCGGCCCGAACCGGTGAAGTAGCGGAGTTCTATTTGCTCTTAAATGAAATTTCTTCGGACCGCCCTGACCGGCCTTGCCCTGACCTTCTCCGCTTCTGCCGCCTATGCAGCCGAACCGGCGTCAGAGTACAAAGTGCCTCAAGTACGCACCAATGGTGGTCTGCGATTTCAGAGCGAGGGCGCTGGCACCCCGAACACTCTGAGCGGCTACATCTTTGCTCCGCTGTCCCAGAGCGAGGAGGGCAATGTGCTGTTCGTGGATGGTTTTGCCAACTGGAATTTCGGCGGAGATCTCAACGACAGCAACTTCGGCGCCAGCACCCGGCTTGGTTACCGCTGGCTAAGTAACGACAACGGCTGGATGTTTGGCGTTAACGCCGGTGCCGACACCACCCCTTATGAGGGTGATTACAACTGGCAGGCCGGCGTGGGCCTTGAAGCGCTCAACAAAAACGTGGAGCTGCGCGCCAACGGCTACATCCCTTTGAGCGACAGCAATCAAGAAGTGGGGCGGGGGTATTCAGGTGCCTATCTAAGCAATAACAGCCTGTATCTCACTAACACTTATCAAGACTGGATCACCAGCTACGGCGGTCTGGACCTGGAAGTCGGCACTCCCGTGGCCAGATGGGACAAGGGTGGCCTGTGGCTCTATGCCGGCTATTACTACCTCGACGCCACAGTGGCCGACGGCCCTGACAGCTCTGGCTTCAGCGCCCGGGCCGAAGCGCGCATCGCTGACAACTTCGCTGTAGGTGCCACTTACAGCTACGACGACATTTTTGAAAGCAAAGCGACCGGCTACATCCGCTACGGCACCCAGCCGCTCAACGGCGATGCTGCAGCGGAAATCTCCCGCGCCGAACAAGCCCTTCTCGCCCAGCGTGGCCTGCCCGTGGAGCGTGAAATTGATGTGCGCATCAGCCAGGTGCGGATCGAGAAAGGCACCCAAAAAGCTGAAAATCCTGACACCAATGAAGGTTGGGTGATTCGTTGCGTCGGCAGCAATGCCAGCGGCAACGACTGCGACTACAGCAGCCTGACTGCCGCCGTGAATGCTGGCGACAGCGACGTGATCCTGGTGGCGGATGGCAAATCCACCGATCTGGGTGGTGGCAGCCTGGCGATTCCCAAAGGCGCCGTGCTGAGCAACGGCGGCAATGCACCCGATCTCGACACTCAATACGGCACGGCAGACCTGCGCGACATCTATGGCGCCGGCAACGTCAACCGTAGGCCGACCATCAGCAACGGCACCCTGACGGTGGCAAGCGAGAGCGCCATCGAAGGCTTTGACTTCACCAACGCCACAATCACCAATCGCAGCACCAACAACGTCAGCATCCGGAACAACACCTTCACCGGCTCGGTGAATGGTGAAGGTGCCATCGTCTTCGACGGTGCCAACGATGTGGTGATTGCTGGCAACACCATCACCAATCCCACCACCAGCGCCTTAGAGGGTGATGCCAATGGCAGCCTGATCGGCCGCGGTATCGCGGTGAAGAACGGAAACAACATCCGCATCACCGGAAACACCGTGAAGGGTGCCACTGGCGAAGGCATCTACATCGAAAACATCGGCACCAGCCGCAACAACACGGTGAGCAACAACAGCGTGAGCGACATGCGGGTGGATGTTGACACCAACCTCGAAGCAGGCATCTTCGTTCGCAACAACAAAGACGGTTACATCGCCATCACCGGCAATACCGTGAAGGACAACAACCAAACATCCGGAACAGGATTCCCCAATGATCGGGATGACAGAAATGCAGCCGACGGTATCGAGGTGAATATCTGCCGTGGTGGAGTGAACCTAGGTGGCGACGGATTCACAGATGGAGTAGCAGGAGCCTGCGAAAGCAACGCAACTCTGACCGCGGTGATCAACAACAACACGGTCAGCAACCTCCAAGGAGCCGCCGATGGCATCGACTCCAACATCGGTGACAATGGTCGCCTAAATCTCACCGTAAAGGGCAACACTGTCACCGGTGCCGGCGACGAAGGATTCACCCTTGATGCCTTCGGTGCTAACACTCAGGCCACGGCAGTAATCGCCAACAACACCTTCAAAACCTCGGGTTCCAAGGGTTCAATCCCCGGCGAAAATGGATCCACCGACGGCATCGCGATTACTTTGCAGGAGAATGTCTCCGATACCGATTTTGAGGCATCTGGAATCTATGACTTCACAATCACCGGCAATACGATTGCCGCAGACACGGACAATCTGGCCAGCGGGGTTGAAGACGGCGACAAAGCAGAGGGCATAAAATTCACGATTGGCGAAAAACTCAGGGAAGGCAACATTAAAGTTACCGCCTTGATCGACAACAACACCGTGACGACTCGCGTGGGTGATGGAATTGAATTCGACACCCTCACGGAAGCCGAAGGCAACGCCAACGTTACCTACGACGTCACCATCAGCAACAACACAGTCACCCAAACGAATGACGCCACAGGAGCAGGCGCCCCTGACGACAAAGTTAAAGATCTGATCAACATCTACTTCAGCGAAAACGAAGGCGATCAGGCGGCAACAGATAACACCTACGTCACAGGTCAATTCACGATCAACAACAACACATTAAAAACAAATGATGGCAATGTTGCCAAAAACGACGCAATCCAGATTGAAGGCATCGGCACTAGCGACAAGACCAGCGTGAAGGTCACCGTCAAGAACCAGGTTCAAGATCAGGCGGTGAAAATCATCAAGGTGAACGGCCAGATCCTTGCGGACACTGTCACCAACCTTGAGATCGAAGACAACACCATCACCAACCCTGAGCTGAGCCTGCTCGAAGGTTCTTCAGTGGAGAGCTACATCGGTCGCGGCATCGATGTGCGCAACAGCAACAAGGTGACGATCAAAGACAACGTGATCACTGGCGCCACCGGCGAAGGCATCTACATCGAAAACATCGGCACAAGCACCGACAACATCATCACCGGCAACACCGTGTCGGGAATGAAGGCCAGCGAAGACTCCAACCTGGAAGCAGGCATCTTCGTTCGCAACAACAAAGACGGTTACATCGCCATCTCGGGTAATACCGTGAAGGACAACAACCTCACTTCCGGCAAGGGCTTCCCCGCTGACCGTGGCACGAACGCCACCGACGGCATCGAGGTGAACATCTGCCGCGGTGGTGAGAACCTTGGCTCCGATGCCTTCACCGACGGTGTGGCCGGAGCTTGCGACAGCAATGCCACTCTCACCGCAGTGATTGATCAGAACGTTGTGAGCAATCTCCAAGGTGGTGCTGACGGCATCGACGCCAACATTGGTGACAACGGCCGCCTGATCCTCACCGTGGATCAGAACACCGTGACGGGCGTCGGCGACGAGGGCTTCACCCTCGATGCCTTCGGTGCCAACACCCAGGCCACCGTCTCCATCACGAACAACACCCTGAAAACCTCCGGCGCCAAGGGTGCAGCCCCTGGGGAAGACGGCTCCACCGATGGCATCGCCATCACCCTGCAGGAGAACGTGTCTGACACCGACTTCACCGCATCGGGTGTCTACAACTTCACGATCACCGGCAACACAATCGAAGCCGACACCGACAACCTGGCCGGCACCATTGAGCGCGCCGACAAAGCGGAAGGCATCAAATTCACCATCAATGAAGGGCTTAAGAACGGCACCACCAAGGTGACCGCTGTGATCGAGAACAACGACATCCAAACCCGGATCGGTGATGGCATCGAGTTCGCGGTGAACGAGAAAGCCGGTGAGGGTGTGAAGTTCGATGCCGACATCACCATCAACAACAACCGCATCGTCCAGACCAACGACAATCCTGTTGGTTCTGACAACAAGGATCCGCGTGATCTGATCAAGGCCACCTTCGGCGAGGAGGCGGAAGGCTCCATCACCACTGGCACCTTCATGATCACCAACAACACGGTGACCAGCGCCGCTGGAGCCGGTGATGCGTTCGACTACGAGAGCCAGAGCACGTCCACCAGCAACAGCTTCAAGTTCAAGATCGAAGGCAATAATTTCTCCGCTGCCGACGACAAAGACCTGAAGATCGCTGTCCCTGCTGGATTCCTCGGCATCTTTGCCCCCGACGGCACCACCGATTTCGATGCTTATCTCGACAGTGTGAATACTGGAGCCGAAACTGAAATCACTGGTTCCCCCGAAGTGTTCCGCTTCTGATCGCGCAGCATCAAGCGATCTCTAGACCGCAAAACCGGGATCGATCTCGGCCATGGCCCGTGTCGCACGCTCTCCAAGCTCGGCGTGGGCTTTTCCATGGCTGGCGATCAGACAGCCGGCCTGACGAACATCGCCGGTGTTGTAGGTGAGGTTGGCCTGATCGGCGTGGGTGAAGCGACCACCAGCCGCGAGCAGCACCGCTTCCGGAGCCGCCATGTCCCAGTCCTTGGGGGCACTCCGACCGGAGAGGGAGATGTAGAGATCGGTTTCGCCTCTCAGGATCGTGGCCACCTTGAAGCCAACGCTGCCCACTGCTTTGGAACCGCCGAGCTCGAGGGCATCTATCAACCTGACCAGACGCTCGTCGCGGTGGCTGCGGCTGGCCACCAAGATCAGATCTGAAACCGTGGTTCTGTCGCTGAAACGAACCGGTGACCGCTCACCCTGACGGTCTTCACACCAAGCACCCTCACCAACGAGACCGATCCAAAGCTCATCGGCTTCCGGCAGCAACACAACACCAAGTACAGGCCGCTTGTCACGCACCAGAGCCAGATGAACGGCGTATTCGCCTGTGCCCTGCAGAAAATCCTTGGTGCCATCCAGGGGATCAAGAATCCACAGCCATTCGGCCGGCACAGGTTGCCCCTCCGTGAGCTGCTCTTTGGCGGTCTCCTCACTGAGCAGCGTCCAGTCGGCATCGGGGAACGCGGTGGACAGACCGTCCAGCAACCATTTGTTCACGGCCAGGTCAGCCGCAGACACCGGGCCCTCCCCGCCGACATCCACACTCAACGCCTTGGGAAAACCATGCGGGGGCTGCTCGCCGCGGGCATAGGCCCGCAAGATGTCGGAGGCGCCCCAACTCAGTCGACGCAGGGCTTCCAATAGCGACTCCAGATCGATCCCGGCGGGCAAGGTCAGGGGGCTCGGCATCATGGAGATTTCTGGGCGGAGCCATTGTGAAGCAGCGGGCCGAACCGGATGCCGGAGTGCTCTACGTGGTGGGCACACCCATCGGACATCTCGGGGATCTCTCGCCTCGAGCCAAAGCGCTGCTGCTGACCGTTGACACCATTGCCTGCGAAGACACCCGCCACAGCGGCCTACTGCTCAGCACCATCGGCTCGACGGCCCGCCGCTGCAGCTTCCACCAGCACAACACACGAAGCCGGATCCCCCAGCTGCTGGCAGAACTGGCGCAGGGCCTCAGCGTGGCCGTCATCAGTGACGCGGGCTTGCCGGGCATCAGCGATCCAGGCGAAGCGCTGGTGGCGGCAGCCCGCAGCGCCGGCCATGCCGTGATCTGCATTCCCGGTCCCTGCGCTGCCACCACAGCCCTGGTGAGCAGTGGCCTGCCCAGCGACCGCTTCTGCTTCGAGGGCTTCCTGCCCACCAAAAGCAAGGAGCGGCGCGAGCGCCTGGCAGCCCTTGCAACGGAGACACGCACAACCGTGCTCTACGAGGCTCCGCACCGACTCCTGCAGCTGCTGGAGGAACTGGCAGGTCCATGCGGCGGCGAGCGCCGCCTGCAGGTGGCGCGAGAGCTGACCAAGCGGCATGAAGAACAGGTGGGGCCCACGATCAGCGCAGCGCTCCAACACTTCCGCCGCCACCCCCCCCAGGGGGAATGCACCCTGGTGCTGGGCGGAGCAGCACCACAGGAGCAACCGGAGCGGGATGCAACGGCCTGGCGCCAGGAGCTGGAGGCCCTGATCAGGGCAGGAATGAGCGCCAATGCCGCTGCCAAACATCTGGCAAGCCGCAGTGGTCGGTCCAAACGGGAGCTCTATGCCTTGCTGCACCACACGGCTGAGGCAGCAGACTGGCCTGAGCCCAATGGGACGTGAATGCTGCAACGCCTGCGCCTGATGCTGATCAGCCTGAGCGGGGCAGGACTTCTGTTGCTGGTGCTGTGTCTTGGAGCCCAGAACCTGAGCGATCGTGAACGCCTGAACCTCGGCATCGGATACACAGCTCCATTGCCCTCGGGGTTTCTGGTGGGCGTGAGCGTGGTGATCGGCGTGCTCAGTGGCGGCAGCCTGGCTGCGGCATGGCTGCCCACCAGGGAGCGCTGATCAAGCGGGGCTCAGCCATCGAGGGCAATCAGGGACCCATCCAGCACCAGTCGGGTGATGCCTCGGGCGAGCAGGTAACGGGAGGTCCGCTCAAACACCTGGCTATCGGGCACCTTGATCACCCGTTGATTGCGGCCGCACTGGCGCTTGGCCGTTCGCGGGCTGGCATACAGACCGATTGCTTGCCGATCCTGATCGGCAGCCACCAGAGCGCCCAGATCCTTAAAAGCGCTGAGGGGTTGCGGATCAAGTTCCACCAACTTGTCGACCAGCATGTAAACGCTTTCCGGCAAGACGCCTGGACCAAGCGGCCGGCAATCAGGTGCCGGAGACTCCATCTCCAGAGAGATCTGTCCGGTCAGCACCGCAACGGTGTGGAATTCCTGCTCCGGTTCATGTTCCTCGTCCGCCTCTCCCGCATCCTCCAGCGCGTCGCCGAAGTCGTCGGCGTCATCCAGGGCGAGGGTGGCTGGATCCTGATCGTCGATGGGTTCGGCAGGCGTGGCCTCGGCCTGGATGCGATCGGATTGCACGGCGGCTTGGCTGCCTGACTCCAACGCGGCTTGGCTGGCGGCACCACCTCCCCGAGCGCGTTCCTTCTTCAGCGCCTCATACGCTTCGGGCGTCAACAAGGCGCGCGCCGTTCGGCTCACGGTGTTGACGCTACAACCGAAAGCTGCGGCCAACGCTGCCGTGCTTTCACCGGAGCGATAACGCTCCACAAGCTCCCGTTTCTGGCTGTCGGTGAGCCGGCTGGGGGCCATTGGTTCTGGCGTTCAAGCTCTCCACCATAAGTGCTCAGAATCCCGCAGACTGCCAGGATGGTGCCGTGCTCCCTTAGCTCAGCTGGATAGAGCAGCTGCCTTCTAAGCAGCCGGTCGTTGGTTCGAATCCAACAGGGGGCGTTCAGTTACTGCAAGGCTTTTCAGACAAATCGCACAGCCACCTACAGACCGCATTCGGCGCTCCAGGGGCGTACGCCCCTAGAGGTCATCCAGCAATGGAAAGCGGCCTGACTACCTACCAGCTCTCAGAAGAACTGGACCAGCAAGAGGGGTCACGTCAGACGCTGGTGGCCACCGACATCGCCACCGGTTGGAGCGAGAGCGTGCCGATCCTGGTGCGCGATGGCGCCGTCGTGCTCACCGCTCAGCAGCTGATTCGGCGGCAACTGCCTTTTCCGCTGCGTGGCATCGATGCCGACAACGACCCCGTGTTTATGAACAGAGATGGAGGCCTGGTGTGACCGCCCAGGCCATCAGATCGTGCTAACCCGGTCGAGCACATACCAGAGCAACGACCAGGCCTGGGTGGAGCAGAAGAGCGGGATGCTCGTCCGCCATGCGAATAACGCATAGAACAGCAGTGGCGAGCAACACCAAACCATTTAATGATAGCCTATGTAAAACAAATAAATTACGCCGAAAGCATGCTTAGCAAAATTCCTCTTTTACCAAAAGGGTTGGCTCTTGGTGTATATCTCACATTAAGCCCTCAGAAAGCCTTAATAGCCATCTCTGCTGAAACTCAGTTGCCGTCAACCAACAAGCTGGCAGCGAGCAAATCCCTGCAAACATTCCCGGAATCCACGTAACTTAATCCGCTTATTCCGAATATCCAGTTCTTAAAATTTAAAATCATGCGTTCACTGGAATTCCTCCTTGAAAGCCTTCAAGGCAAAAAAACCAATCACTTAGTCGACAAAGGCCAAACAGCTGAACCCTCAGAATCAGCCCCCACGCAGCATTTCTCTTTTGTCAAAGGCAAGCCAGCTGAGACCAACCTTAAACAAACTGTTCAAGAAGCTCTCCGCGAAGCGGGTGTGGACCGCCAGCCGAACAAACTATTTGACGAAATCAATGGTTTCACTGTTGACTTAAGTCCATCAGAAGCCACTCAGCTGCGCGAGGTTCCCAGCATCAAGAGCGTGGAGGCGGATCGCCCGCTGCCGCTGAGCCCACCGGTTGAGGTCAAACCAGTCAACAGCTCTGGCAGCACAACAGCGCCTGTTGCCGCCTCTTCAGAAAGCAGCGCGCTGGAGCAAGAGGTGCGGCTGGAGAAGGTGTTTGTGGGCAATGTTATCGCTAGTAGTGAGTCGGATCTCGGCGCTCAGGGAGGCATCTCCACATCCGCCCTGCCGGTGTACAGCAATGGCACCGCCAGCACCGGTGAGGTGTTGCCCTATGGCGTTAAAGCGGTTTGGGGCGGCACGGATATCAGCAGCAAAGGCAATGTCGGCAGCGGCACCTATGCCTTTGTAATCGATTCCGGCGTGCTCGACACCACCGGTGATCTGCTGGTCAACAAGGCCTGGTCTAAGAGCTGGGTGAGCGGCGAAGGCGCCTTCACCGATGGCAACGGCCATGGCACCCATGTGGCCGGAACAATTGCCGCCCTCGCCAATGGCAAAGGTGTTGTGGGCGTCGCACCCGGCGCTGAAGTGATTTCACTGAAGGTGTTCAACAGCTCCGGGGGTGGTGCGAACTACAGCACGATCATCGATGCGGTGAATTACGCCACGCAGGTCATCAACAGCAATGGCCTGGATAAATCAAAGTGCGTGATCAACATGAGCCTGGGCGGTGGCTTCAGCTCAGGTCTCGATAGCGCAGTTAAAGCAGCTGCCAATCAAGGCATCAAATTCGCCATTGCTGCTGGTAATAGCGGCCGTGATGCGGATGGTTATTCACCAGCTGCTGCCGGTGATCACCCGAACGTTTACACCATCTCAGCGGTCGATAATCGCTATCAGATGGCGAGTTGGTCGAACTGGGATGACCCCAGTGGCGGCGACGATGTTGATTTTGCAGCACCCGGTGTTGCGGTGCGCTCGTATTACAAAGGCGGAGCCTTAGCTGATCTCAGCGGCACCTCGATGGCAGCCCCCCATGTGGCGGGTTTGCTGCTGATGGGGAATGTCAAAACCGGCGACATGGTGAAAGCCAATGGCGGCGGCTATGCCGATCCCTTTGCGCTGGGAACATTGCCAAGTGGGGGAACACCAACGCCTCCTGCTCCCAAGCCTCCAGCCAAGACAGAAACGGTATTTGCATGTTTTGATTTTAATAACTTGAATGGCAATCCTGGCGAACAAGGGAATGTCAGAAGTCTGATTCAGAGGCAGATCAATGCCGGCGAGAAATACAGGATTGATACAGGGATCAAGAATTTTACGGATATCAACAAGCTGAGGAGCGTGCTCTCCATGTCGGACGTCTTTGTGATGACAGACATGGAAAATCAAGACCCAAACAATAACGGCTTTTTCCCATCTAGTGCAGCCTCTGAGCTAAGAAGCTTTGTGCAAAATGGCGGTCAGATCTTGCTTACTGCAGATGACGGAGATAGCGACGCTATCTTTTTAAACAAGATTTTTGGCTGGGATTTAAAAGGGGCATCTGATAATCGCAATGCACGAAAGACTCAATACGCAAAAGGCACGCATTTTGACTCCTTAACTTCAAGCATAGACGGAACTTATGATGGGTCGTTATCACGGGGCTCTGTCAAGGACTTTCAAGCAATATTTGGCACTGATAGCCAGGCAGAAGTTGCGTTGATTGGATATGGAAAGGGGCAAGTTCTATTCCTAGGGAATGACTTCGCCTCTGCAAATTATGCAAATGGCTATTGGGACAATAACGTGATGCCCGCGGCTCTAAAAGAGCTAGCTGCTAATGCAGGGAGAGTCCAGCCACCGGCCACCAGAATTTTTGAAGACGACTTTTCTTCTGGCAGTGCAGGAAGTCTCTGGAGCTCTATTTCGGGGTCTCCAGGGGTCAACAATAACTTCAGAGGGCGCAGCAATTCACTGTTCTTCGGAAGAAGCAGTAATTACAGACAGGCAACAACCATCGGAATTGAGGCAGGACGGGGCGGAAGCATCAATTTCGATTACATCAATGGGAATGGCAGTAATGGCGGAGAGCGAGTGGACAGTGGAGAAAATATTGTTCTTGAATACAGCACAAATAATGGGCAGAGTTTTAAAAAGCTATATACATTCAGTATCTACACACACTCGTGGACTAACTTCAAATTTGACATCCCGCAAGATGCTCAGTCAGCCGGCATAAAGACCCAGTTCCGCTGGCGTCAGCTAAGAAACAGCGGATCCTCTTTCGACCACTGGGCGATTGACAATATCCGCATCGAAGCCCGCTCTGGCCGAGATGACGGCGATGCTGAGTTCAAAATCAGTGGCAGCGTCAAAGTTGGCCAAACAGTCACTGCCGTCAAAACCAAAGACGATCCTGATGGAAATGGCACCTTTGCTTACAGCTGGGAAACTTCAGCCGATAAAGGCTCCATATGGAAGACCGTTGGTACTGGCCAAAACTTCAAGATTCCTGCCACCCAATCTGGCCAGCAACTGCGCCTAAGAGTTCAATACCAAGACGGGGAAGGATTTAAGGAGAACATTGCTACGGCGGCAGTTTCCATTCCGCTCAATGAAGTCATCGGCACCCCTGGCGGTGATTACATCGTTGGCGAGAATGGATCGAGCAAATACACCTTTGGTGGCGGCTACGACATCATGGACTATTCGTCCATGTCAGCCCCGATCACCTTGGTGCGTGGCGGCAAAGTCGATAAAGGCGTCAATGGCACCGACACCTTTGCTGATTTCCCAGAAGAACTGATTGCCACCAGTTCACTCAATGATTGGGTCGATGGCCTTACCGGTGGCGGCAAGATCGCCAGCCTCGATGTCAATCTCGCTGCTGACTCCCTCAAGGTGTCTGGCATTCCAGGGATTGGCTCTGCCTCGATCACGATCCGTGATTTTGAGCATGTCAAAGGCAGCGACACCGCCGACACGATGGTGGGCAATACCCTGGCCAACAAGCTCTATGGCAATGGCGGTAATGACGTCATTGATGGCGGCACCGGCAACGACGACATCCAAGGCGGAACTGGTGATGACGTCTTAAAAGGCGGCACCGGCAACGACAGCCTCTCCGGTGGGGATGGCGCCGACCGGATTGATGGCGGCACCGGCAACGACACCATCAATGCAGGCAATGGCAACGATGTGATGTTGGCCAGTGTCGGCAACGACACCTGCACTTTTGGCTCCGGTTACGACACCGCTGATTACACCAGCTTCTATCGCGATATCACCCTGGTCAAAGGCGGCAGCGTCAACAAAGGCGACCTCGGCACTGACATCTTCAAAGACTTTGTTGAAAGCATCAAGGCCACCACACGGGCCAATGACTGGATTGATGCCTCCACCGGCTCAACCGCCAGCATCGATGTCAACCTCGCTAGCCAATCGCTGAAGGTCAGCGGCCTGCCTGGTGTGGGCACCTTCACCTTCAACGTGCAGAACTTTGAGCACGTCAAAGGCAGCAACACCAATGACCGGATTCAAGGCGACAGCAAGGCCAACATCCTGATCGGCAATGGCGGTAACGACGTCATGACCGCCAGCGCTGGCAATGACACCTACACCTTTGGCAGTGGTTACGACACCATCGACTACTCAGGTCTTGGTCAGTCGATTCGTTTGGTGCGTGGCGGCACCGTTGATAAAGGCAGTAAAGGCAAAGACACCTTCACCGACTTCTACGAAAGCATCAAAGCCAGCACTGGCAGTGGTGACTGGATTGATGGCCTCACCGGCGGCGGCTTCACCGCCAGCCTCAATGCTGATCTGCAAAGCAATTCGCTGAAGATCACCGGCCTGCCTGGGGTTGGCACGGTCAGCGTCAATGTTCAGAACTTTGAAAACATCGATGGCAGCGATACCGCTGACCGGCTCAAAGGCGATAGCAAGGGCAACATCCTGCGCGGCAATGGCGGTAACGACGTCATGCTCGCCAGCGCTGGCAACGACACCTACACCTTTGGTTCCGGTAGCGACACGATTGATTACTCCAGCCTGGGGCAAGCAATCACGCTGAACAAAGGCGGCACCGTCAGCAAAGGCAGCGCCGGCAAAGACACCTTCACCGATTTCTTTGAAACCATCCGCGCATCCAGCAGCAGCAATGACTGGATTGATGGTTCCGGCGGCACCACCGCCAGCATCGACGCCAATCTGGCCAGCCAAAAACTCACGATCAAAGGCATTCCTGGCCTCGGCACCGTGAACACCACGGTGCAGAACTTCGAGAACGTTCGCGGCACCAATTACAGCGACACCATCGCTGGTGATTCCGGCAACAACACCCTGATCGGTGATGGCGGTAACGACACCATCTCAACCGGTGGCGGGCGCGACAGCGTTGATGCCGGCAGCGGCAATGACAGCATCACGGTGACCAGTGCCCAAGGGGGCAGCACCAGCGTCACCACCGGCAGCGGCCAAGACACGGTGGTGTTCACCAAGGGGTATTACCAGTCGCTGTTCTTGGGTGGTGCAGCAGCGCTCACGATCACGGACTTCACCACCGGTGTTGGCGGAGACCTGCTGGATCTCAGTCAGCTCTTCCGTGATGTGGCCGTTGGTTTTGATGGCAGCAATCCATTCCTCAATGGCTACCTCGACTTCGTCAAGAGCGGAACTGATCTACAACTGCAGTTTGATGCTGATGGTGCATTTGATACGGCCTTTAGCGCTAAAACCATTGCCCTGCTGAAGAACACCAAGCGCACGGATCTTGATAAAAGCAACTTCAACCCGGCCTATGACATCCCGCCACCAATCATTCAGGGAACGAACCGCTCTGAGCGAATCAATGGCACCGATGAGGGTGAGTGGATTTATGCCTACAACGGCTTTGACACTATCAATGCGCAGGGTGGTGCTGATCGCCTGTATGGCGGCTATGGCAATGACACCCTCAATGGTGGCGATGGCAATGATGAGCTATACGGCGAGCTTGATGACGACAACCTCTATGGCGGCAATGGAGATGACCGACTAACGGGCGGGGATGGTGCTGATTACCTCGATGGTGGTAATGGCAGTGATCTCTACATCGTTGATGACGAGCGCGACACAATTAAAGACACCGGCACAGATGGTGGCATCGACACGGTCATCTTCCGCTACTACTCAGATAAATACACGATGGGCGAGGGCATCGAGAAGGTCGTCACGCCAAGCTTTACGCCAAAAGCATTTAACATTCAGGGCAACAACGAACACAATACGATCATCGCTAACAGCCATAGCAATGTTATCAATGGAGGTGCTGGCAACGACATAATTAAGGCCGGAGGAGGAAATGACATCCTTATAGGTGGCAGTGGCAATGACACCCTCTTCGCAGAAGCTGGTGACGACAAGGTTGATGCCGGCTCTGGCAATGACCTAATCATTGGCGGCAGTGGACTTGGCGACGACATCTACAACGGTGGGGCCGGCACAGACACCCTGAAATACACCTCTGCGACAGCAGGGATCACCGTTAACCTCCTAAAAGGCAAAGCCACATCAACTGCAGGAAAAGACAAAGCCAAGATTGGCAACGACACCATCAACAGCGTTGAAAATCTGATCGCTGGCTATTACTCAGACCGGCTCACAGGCACCAACGGCAGCAACTCAATCCAGGCCCTATCTGGCAATGACTGGATCTATGGCGCACTCGGCAACGACACCATCAATGGTGGCTCAGGGCGAGATACCGCTCAGTTCTCCTCACGTTCCAACCGCATCAACCTCAACACCACCCGCTGGCAAAACACTGGCGACGGCAAAGACCGACTCATCTCCATCGAAAACGTCAATGCTGGATCCGGTAATGACATAGTCACTGGCAACAAAGCCAGCAACGCCCTCAACGGGCAGGCCGGCAATGACCGCCTCTACGGAGGAGGTGGTAACGATCTCCTCATCGGTGGTGGCGGCAAAGACCGCGTCTGGGGTCAGGGTGGTCGGGACACCTTCCACATTCAGCGGGGTGACGGCTACACCATCATCGAAGACTTCAACAATGGCCAAGACCGAATTCAACTTGGCTCAGGTGCATCAGGGCTCAAGATGCAGAACCGAGGCGATGACGTCTTCCTCTACCAACGTGGTGACCTCATGGCCATCGTTGAAGATGCAGCTGGTGATCTCCAGCGCAGCGGCAACTACCTGGCTTGATCCTTAATCGAAAAGCTCACGAGCGAGAGGGTCAAAAGGTCTACAAATCCCGCAAAGGCAAGCAGGGGGCGTGTTTGTCGCTATCGATCTCCGGACAAAGCATTCACCCCGTCAGCAATGGCGAGTTTTTTGTTGGCAATAAACTGATGGTATGACTAGTATCACGAAGGCTGAAAAACTCAAGCGCGTGAATATGGTGCGTGCAATCCTTTCACGCAGTGGGACTCGCTCCGAATGCCTTGAGCTTGCGGCAACGGAATGGGGACTAAAACCCCGTTCGGCCGACTTCTACATCAATGAGGCCAATCAGCAGATCTTTCAAGATTTCGACATCGATCGCAAGGAGTACATCGCGCAACTGCTGCAGGTGCTGCACCGCGTGATGGAGAAGGGCACTGAGACCAACCCGATGGGCGCTGTCACCGCAGCCATAGCCCAGGCCATTAAGCCAGCTCGCCTCGACCGATGAACTGCAAGTCCGGCCTCTACCCAACACCAGCCATCAAAAAGTGACCCCACCCCCAAAAGAGGGGGGCACTTTCGCCCTATTTCGGGGTCACCTAGGGAAGCTCTGGGCAACGCCGGTTTGAGCGGCGCGGGGCCGCCAAAAGTTGTCTGACGTGGCCTTTGTGTTGCATTGAGACTTGAATCAGCCCCTGGATAGCTGATTACGGGCTCTTTGCCTTCTCTTTTGGCACCCTGTTCATCCCAACAGCCACACCAGTTCTGTGTTCATGCTGCAGCCAGTAGATGGCCACGAGCGAGAAACAGATTGGTCAGTGCGGCCATCACATTAATCTTGCATCGATTCTTGGCCAGGCCACGCAGTCGGGTCTTTTGAAAGCCGAACTGTTGTTTGATCACCCTGAATGGGTGCTCAACCTTGGCGCGGACGTGTGCCTTTGCAGCCTCGATCAGATCCTCAAGCCTTCCTTCTGGAGTGTCAGGTAGCGCTCGGCGTTTGCCTGGTCGCATCGCCACCCGAAACACTGCTGAATGGCCCGCCATTTCAGGTCGTTTAGTGATGCCCTGGTAGCCGGCGTCGCCGTAGACGACCTCCTCATCGCCATGCAACAGCTCAGCCGCTGGGGTGAGGTCGTGCACGTTGGCGGCTGTGGCGACGACTGAATGGATCAGGCCGGAGTCCTTGTCGACGCCGATATGGACTTTCATCCCGTAGGCGCAGCCTTCCGCGCAGCGGTGATACCACTGGTTTCCCTTCTTGGTCTGGTGCATCTCGGGATCGCGCTTCCCTTCTTTGTTCTTGGTGGAACTGGGTGCCGCAATCAAGGTGGCATCGACGATCGTGCCTTGGCGCATCGTCATGCCCCTTGTGCTGAGATGGGCTTTGACCGTCTCAAAGATCTGCTGGCCCAGATCGTGCTTCTCCAGCAGGTGGCGGAAGGTCAGGATCGTCGTCTCATCAGGGATCCGGTCGCTGATCAACTCGATGCCGGCAAAGCGGCGCATGGTGGGCACCTCGATCAGGGCCTCTTCCATGGCCGGATCGCTGAGTGAATACCACTGCTGCAACAGGTGGATCCGCAGCATGGTGGCCAACGGATAGGGAGGCCTACCGCCTTTCTTGCTCGTCTTTGGGTAGTGGGGCTCGATCAAGTCGATCAGCGCCTGCCATGGCACCACCACCTCCATCTCAGAGAGAAACTTCTCCCGTTTGGTCTGCTTCTTGGCCGTGGTGAGCTCGTAATCCAAGAAGCCGAGCTGTTTGCCGCCCATCAACCCAGTCCTGGCCTGCGATCACAGGGACATTGTCCCGCGAATGGCCCTGGTTTTCCAGAGTCTCCCTAGGGCACCCTCCACATCCAACAACCGAGACATAGCCTCAAAAGCCCAGTCCACGAATGTAAACTTTTTTCATCATCTAAGCAGCCGGTCGTTGGTTCGAATCCAACAGGGGGCGTGATGTCAGAGAAAGTCGAATTCATCGTCGTTTTCCTTGGCCAAGGCCTGGATCACGAGGGTGGACAGGGGGATGGCCAGGGCCGCCAGAACCAGAAGTTCCATCAAAGGTTTCAGATCGCCATTCAGTCAATCGCTGCTGAGGCGGAGGCAGCGTCGCGATCGCCACAGAATCAGAGCGTTGTGTTGGAAGGCTGATGCTCACTGAGCCGCCAGCGCCAGGTTTGCACCAGCTCGAGCCGCAAGCCGTGACCTCTCAGCTTCAGCACCCTGGTGAGGGTCACCCGATTGGCATCACAGGAACGCGTCACGGACGCCCGGGGCTTCTCGAAGACAAAGCGTTGATCCATGAAATGGTTCAGCACCACCGCCGTCACCCCGGTGGTGGGAGCGGCGAGATCCAACCGGAAACGGTCACACTGCAACGCCTGAGTCGCACCATCTGCCCCAGCAAGCGCCAGGTCGCGACAGGGAATCACCTGCTGATCCTGCAGGCGGATCCAGGCCTGGTTGGGCCGTTGGGGGGCCCAGCTGAAACCCAGAGGCGCCTCACACTCGCCCGCTGCCGCCGGCAGGGCGATGGTGGCGATCCCCGCGAGCAGCAGAGATCGGCCGAACGGGCTGAAAGCACGCATGCTCCGGCTCTTGCATCAGATCACGGCATTCTCGGCTGCCTTCAGAGCTGAAGACTGCCGAGCATTTCACGGGCCACCATCACCACCAGGCTGCGGGCCTCCAGAGGTACCCCCCCGGGCGTCCACACCTCCGGCTGCTGGGGCAGATCGTCTCCCGGTGGCAAAGCGGTGTCGATCAGGCGATGCCAGGGCGAGGTGGGCTGGGGCAGATCGAAGTGCATCGCCTTGAAATAGCTGTTGAAACCGGCCCAGAGCACGGCACCCCGACTGCCGCGCTGCAGGCTCACCGCCAGGCAATGGGACCAGCTGGCCCAGTCGGGCTTGCCGAGTTCCACCCCGTGCCATTGGCGCCAGAGCTGATCGGGATCGCTGCTGCGCCGCTGCGGCATCTCACCGATCGGCTGTTGAGGATTGATCAGATCGGCCAGCTGCTGGCGCAGGCGGAGCAACCGCCGCACGTAACCCTGGAGGTGCCGGTCGCAGTGGTCGTCGCCCCAGATCATCCAACTCAAGGGGCTGTCCTGGCACCAGCTGTTGTTGTTGCCGCCCTGACTCCGCCCCACCTCATCGCCCATCAACAGCATCGGCACCCCTCGGCTGAGAAGCAGTGAGGTGATCAGATTGCGCTGCTGCCTGCGGCGCAAGGCCAGAACGGCGTGATCGGTGCTGGGCCCCTCCACACCGTGGTTCCAGCTGCTGTTGTGATTCTCTCCATCGCGGTTGTCTTCTCCATTGGCGAGGTTGTGTTTGCCGTTGAAGCTCACCAGGTCCATCAGGGTGAAGCCATCGTGGGCCGTGATGAAGTTCACGGAACGCCCCAACGCGAGGGGGCGCCCTCCGTTTAGGTCCGGGCTGCCGCGCAGGCGCTGACCCAGCTTCCAGGTGCTGTTGTCATCGCCTTTCCAGAAGCTGCGCAGATCGTCGCGGAACCGTCCGTTCCAGGCACCGATCCGCTGCGCTGGGAAATCGCTGAGCCGATAAAGGCCGCCGCAATCCCATGGCTCACTCACCAGTTTCAGGTCACTCAACAGGGGGTCGGCTTCGATTGCCTCGAACAGAGGCGGATGGTCGAGTGGTTGCAGCCCCTCACCCCGACTGAGGGCAATGCCGAGATCAAACCGGAACCCATCCACTCCTAGTTCGATCGCCCAACAGCGCATCGATTCGAGAATGAGCTGACGGGTCAGGGGGCGATTGGCGGCAATGCTGTTGCCACAGCCACTCACATCGAGGTAATCGCCTTTGCTGTTCTGGTGGTAATAAAGCCGATCGCCGCAGCCCCGCCAACTCAGCGTCGGCCCATGTCGATTCCCTTCGGTGGTGTGGTTGTAGACCACATCAAGCAGCACCTCAAGACCGTTGTCGTGACAGGCCGCCACCAGCTCGCGCACCTGGGCGCGAGCCTGCAGAGGGTCGTCGCCCTCGAGATAGCCATGGTGGGGAGCAAACCAGCTGAGGGGGCTGTACCCCCAGACGTTGTCGCGCCCCGCCGGAGCATCCTGCGGATCAAACGCCTGGATCGGCAGCAGCTCGATCGCCGTGACCCCCAGATCCTTGAGATAAGGGAGCTTGTCGATCACCCCCCGCAGGGTGCCACGACGGTCCGGTGCCACACCACTGTCGACGCGCCGGGTGAACCCCCCCACATGCAATTCATAGATCACGCTGCGATTCCAGCTGTGGTGCGGTCGCGGATGGGCCTGAAAGTCGAAACTGTCCCGTTCGCACACCACCGCCTTCAAGCAGCAGTCGGTGTTGGGTGAGGCACCGGTGGCCGCCTCCCGCCGATACACCTCCCAGCCGGCGATCGCCCGCGCGCAGGGATCGAGCAGCACCTTCGCTGGTCGGAAACCATGGCCGCCCGGCTCCAACGGGCCGAACACGCGATAGCCATAGCAACAACCGGCCTGGAGGCCTTCCACCTCCACATGCCAGTAATCACCGGACCGATGCTCCAAGCCGAGATCGATGATCCGCTCCGGTTGAGGCGCATCCGCACGGGCATACAGCAGAAGCTCCACCCGATAAGCGCCGGGGGCTGCGAGGGAGAAATTCACCCCCCGTTCGGTGATCGCACTGCCCAAGGGCCAGGGCCTGCCGCGCTGGATCGTGCTCAAGGATCCCGGCCCCCGCGTTCACAACGCACTGCGCTCAAATTAATGCTTGCGGCCGTTTGATTCAGCCCATGACCATGCCGTCCGTTCTGGAATCAGGACGCCCGCCGCAACCGGTGCGCGATGACCTCTGGCTGTTTCCTCCCAATCGCGACTGCCGGGGAGGGTCCTCCTGGTGGCTGACGTCTGATCCAGAGCCCGTGCTGATCGACTGCCCACCCCTCACGGAAGCCAGCCTTGAAGCTCTGCAGACCCTGGCGGCAGGACGCCATCCCCGCATCCTGCTGACCAGCCGGGAGGGCCATGGCCGCATCCGGCGGCTGCAGGAACGCCTGGGTTGGCCCGTACTGGTGCAGGAACAGGAGGCCTATCTGCTGCCGGGCGTCCATCCCCTGGAGACGTTCCAGGAGACCCACACCACGGCAGCGGGCCTACGGCTGCTGTGGACGCCTGGGCCATCCCCTGGCAGCTGCGTGGTCCACGCCCCGGCCCCCTGGAATCTGCTCTTCTGTGGTCGTTTGCTGATCCCGGTGACGATGGGAACGCTGGCGCCCTTGCGCCACCGGCGCACCTTTCACTGGCCGCGCCAGCAACACAGCCTGACGCGGTTGCGCCAGTGGATTCCTGCAGATCAAAGCCCAGCACTGGCTTCTGGGGCTGGCCTTGGAGCTCTGCGCGGCGAGCGACTCAGCCCCTGGTCGAGCTGGACAGACAACAACGAGACCGGCCATTGCCAGGGGTTGCCGTCGTAAAGCGTTGCGGCACAGGCCCTTTCAGTTGCCGCTGCGGTGCAGGCTCCATACGATTGGCCAGCTCAGGACAGCTCCTGCGGACGTCGACCTCCGCATTCCAAGCCCATCTCCGCATCTTTCTCCTCCCCAGCCATGAACAAAGCTGACCTCGTCAATCTCGTCGCCGCCCGCACCGAACTGACCAAGACCGACGTTTCCCTGGTCGTGGATGCTGCGATCGAAACCATCATCGATTCCGTCGTGGAAGGCAAGAAGGTGTCGATCCTCGGTTTCGGTTCCTTCGAGCCCCGCGAGCGCTCCGCCCGTCAGGGCCTGAACCCCAAGACCGGCGAGAAGATCAAGATTCCGGCCAAGCGCGTTCCCGCCTTCACCGCCGGCAAGATGTTCAAGGACCGCGTGCAGGGCTGAACGGTCTCCCTGGATGACGACAGGGCGGTCCTGCGGGGCCGCTTTGTTGTGTAAAACGGCTGAATGGCGTCGCTGGATCGCAGGCCATGGATGGCTCCGAATCCCGCACCGATGGGCTGCCCCGACGACTGCAGGCCCTGATCGATGCCGGACAGCAACGCCGAACGCAGGAGTACTGCGGCCGTTTCGCCCCCACTCCCTCAGGCCCTCTGCATCGCGGCAACCTGCGCACAGCCCTGATCTCCTGGCTGGCGGCCCGCCTGCACAACGGCAGCTGGCGGCTGCGGATCGATGATCTCGACACACCGCGCCTGCGACCGGGCGCGATCGAGGCGGCCCTGGCGGATCTTCGCTGGCTCGGCCTCGACTGGGATGGCCCCGTCATCCTGCAGAGCGAGCGCCGAGGGCTTTACCACACTCTTCTGAGCCATTGGCGCCGCACGGGCAAGGTTTACGCCTGCCGCTGCAGTCGGCGTCAGCTGAGCCGGCAACGCCTGTATCCAGGCTTCTGCCGCGACCGCCTACGGGGATGGGGCTGGGAGCAGCAACGCCTGCCGGCCTGGCGCCTCCGCGTGGCCGCAGAGTTTGCTGAGCGCTGCGGTGACCCGGTGGTGCGTCGAGCGGATGGCGTCATCGCTTACCACCTGGCCACCGCCTTTGATGAACTGGCCCTTGGCATCAGCGACGTGGTGCGCGGCGCTGACCTGGCCCCGGTCCAGACCGTCCAGGAAGCGGTGATCGCCGCCATGGGCCCGATCAGCCCACCCCGCTATCAACACGTCCCCCTGCTCTGCGACACGCAAGGCGTGAAGCTGTCGAAACGGGATGGCAGCCAGGGATTGCCACCGCGGAACGAACGCCCCGCCACCGCTGCAGCGGAAGTGGGGCAACTGGCCTCCGGCCTGCAGCTGATCCCCCCGGGCAACGAGCTCTCGGCCCAGGATTTGCTGCAACACCTGCGTTTCAGGCCCGAGCTCTTCCCCCACCAAGCGCTGCCGGATTCTTCACAAAGCCTTCGGGATCACGGCGGTCAAACGACTCCACACTGAACAAAACCACCATCACCACGGTGCAGCCATGACCACCTGTGCCCACTGCGGCGGAAGCGGCATCCAACGGGTGTCTGAACAACGCTTCCGCACCTGCCTGCACTGCCTCGGCAACGGCGACAACGGAGGGAGCCCAACCAGTGACGCTGTCCTGCGCTTCCCCCAGGTCGAGATCGACTTGACCCCAGATCTCAGCGCAGCTGTTTCTTCTTCTGCTGCCAGATAAAGAACGCGGCGGTGGCCACCACCGCCAGCAGGGGAACCGTGGTGAACAGCAGCAAGGCGACAGCGGTCCAGTCGGTGTACATCCGCTCAGGAAGAATGCGCCGCCATCATCTCAGGCAGCATGGGATCCACACCACCGGCGCCGTCATGTTCTGCCTGCCCTTGCGATGGACCTCCCTCGCTGTCGTCCTGCTCGTGAGCTCGGCCCTCGGCCAGGCGTCGCAGGCACAGATCCGTTTTGACGACTGCCAGCCGGTGGCAGGAGGTGGGATCACGTGCAACACGGTTCCCTACGGAAACACGCGGATGCAGATGATCGATGGGGAATACGGGTTGCTCGACCAGGCCAGTCCTGGCTGGGCCGAATACGACCCCTATGAGGGCTACGAAGACATGCTCGGCGGCAACCAGACCTGAGCGAAAGCGGGCGGCGGGAATCGAACCCGCATCATCAGCTTGGAAGGCTGAGGTTTTACCACTAAACTACGCCCGCACTGATACATCCGAACCAATCCGCCCCTGAAGGCGTGTGACTGGATGTGTGCCCCACCATTATGACGGTCCGCCCGACCTGCCCTCTTCGCTTGACCGCTCTCCAGGCTCCACCCGCCCAATCCCGGCGCCGTCTGATGGTGGCCTATGGCCTTGGCGATGCCGGCACCGGCCTGGCCGCCACCCAACTGGGCTTCTACCTGTTTCCTTTCTTCACCTGTGCCGCCGGCCTGCCCGCCTTTATCGCGGGCTCCCTGCTCACAGTGATCAAGGTGTGGGATGCCCTCAATGACCCCCTGATCGGCTGGCTCAGCGATCACACCCGCAGCCGCTGGGGCCCCCGCCTGCCCTGGATGCTGGGAGCCGCCCTGCCTCTGGGGATCAGCCTGGCGTCGATCTGGTGGGTGCCCGAGGGAGACACCCTGCAGCGCACGCTCTACTACGTGGTGATGGCGATCCTGCTGATGACCGCCTACACGAGCGTGAATCTGCCCTATGCGGCACTCTCCACCGAGCTCACCCCCGACACAGCGATCCGCACCCGACTCAATGCGGCGCGCTTCACCGGTTCGATCATCGCTGGGCTCAGCGGTTTGATTGTGGCGTCTGTGGTGCTCAGCAACGGCGCCGATGGCTACCTGCGCATGGGCCAGATCACGGGCACGATTGCCGCCCTCGCCACCCTGGCCTGCTGCTGGGGGCTGGCTCCCTTTGCAAAAACGGCCCAACGCCCCTCCGGCCAGGCTGAACCGCTTGTGCAGCAGCTGAGGAGGGTGCGCGCCAACGGCCGTTTCCTGATGGTGCTGGGGCTGTATCTGCTGCTCTGGTTCGCCCTGCAGCTGATGCAAGTGGTGGCCCTGATCTGGCTGGTGCAGGTGATCCACGTGCCACCGGCGCTGTCCACCTGGATCCTGCTGCCGTTCCAGCTGAGTGCGCTGGTGGGATTGCAGATCTGGAGCCTGCTCTCGAATCGACGGGGACGTATCACGGCACTGCGCTGGGGAGCTGGGCTGTGGATCGCCGCCTGCGTTCTCTCGATGCTGGTCCCCGTTCTTCCCGATGGCGCCAGCGGCATGGACCTGGCTCCCCTGATCGCCCTCATCGTGCTGGTGGGCCTGGGGGCATCGACGGCCTACCTGATCCCCTGGTCGCTGCTGCCCGATGCCATCGACGCCGACCCCAGTCGCCCTGCAGGTCTCTACACCGCCTGGATGGTGTTCGGCCAGAAACTGATGATCGGCATCAGCATGTCGGTGTTCGGCGGCCTGCTCTCGCTCACCGGCTACATCTCCAGCCAGACCTGCAGCGGCCCCCTCAGCTTCATCGAGCAGCCAGATTCCGCCCTGCTGGCGATCCGCTTCTGCATGGGGCTGATCCCGGCGACTCTGGTGGTGCTGGGCCTGGTGGTGATGCGACGCTGGCCCGATCGCGGTGCCCATCTGCAACACACCTGATGACGCCAACTCTCCGATGAGATCACCACGCTGGTTACGTCGTCTGGGCAGCAGCCTGCTGATCGGCGGTCAGGCCGTGGCCGCCACGGCCCGGGGGCGGATTAACACCATTGACCTCTTCGACCAACTTCTGGAGGCCGGCCCCGGCAGCTTCCTGATCGTGATCATCACCGGCATCGCCGCTGGGTCTGTGTTCAACATCCAGGTCGCTGCCGAGCTGAGTCGCCAGGGAGCCGGCTCCACCGTGGGTGGCATCCTGGCCCTCGGCCTGGCCAGGGAGATCGCCCCCCTGCTCACCGCCACCCTGCTAACGGGCAAGGTGGCCACGGCCTATGCGGCCCAGCTGGGAACCATGAAGGTCACCGAACAGATCGATGCGATCACGATGCTCCGCACCGATCCGGTGGAATATCTGGTGGTGCCCCGACTGATCGCCATGGTGGTAATGGCACCCGTGCAGTGTCTGCTCTTCTTCGGGGTGGCGATCTGGAGCGGCCAGATCACCAGCACAGAGCTCTACAGCATCCCTCCTGCGGTGTTCTGGACGTCGGTGCGCACCTGGATGCAACCCGACGACCTGCCCTTCATGTTGATCAAGGCCCTGGTCTTCGGCCTGCAGATTGCCGTGCTCTCCTGTGGCTGGGGCCTCACCACCGAGGGGGGCCCCAAGGAAGTGGGCACCAGCACCACCGGCTCGGTGGTGATGATTCTGGTGACGGTGGCCCTGATGGATGTGCTACTCACTCAGATCCTTTTCGGTTGACTTCAGTGCCGGCATGACTCCACCCGATCCCCAGCTCGGCAGCCCCGACTCCACTCTCCCCACAGACCCAGGCCCGGTGAGCCTGAGCGCCAATCCCCGCCTGCCGCTGCTAGTCCTCCTGCTCAGTGCCGCTCTGTTGCCCCTGCCCCTGGCTCCCTGGCCCACCCTGGTTGTGGTTCTGTTCAGTCTTTTTTTGCTGCTTCAGGCTTACAGCCTGCGGCTCGAATTCTGTGCCGACACCCTGGTGGTGTGGCGAGGCTCGCAGGAGCTGCGCCGCTTTCCTTACCAGGACTGGCTGAGCTGGCGATTGTTCGCTCCCTGGCTGCCCGGGCTGTTCTATTTCCGTGAGGTCAAGAGCATCCATCTCCTGCCGATCCTGTTCGACGCCGAGGAGCTGAAGCGCCAACTGCAGCGACGGCTTGGGGCCCTGGAGCAGCCCAAGCCCGGCGCCTCCAACGCCTCGCCCTGATGAAGCGCTCCACGTCTCCTACCGACCGTCGATGCCATGCCTGACGACACCGATCTGACGCCGCAGGACCCTCAAGCCGAACCAATCAGCACGGAAACCGACCCGAGCCAATCCCTGCTCAAGCTCGCCCTCACCGAGCTGCAGGAGCGTCGCGATGCGCTGCAGAAGGAGATCGAGCAGCTTCAACGGCGCAAACAGCAGATCGAAACGGACCTCAGCACGAACTTCGCCGGCCAGTCCGATGCGATCGCCCGGCGCGTGAAAGGGTTTCAGGAGTATCTGAGCGGAGCGCTCCAGGGGCTGGCCCAGTCGGTCGACACGCTGGACCTGGTGGCTCAGCCCGTGGTGGTTCAGCCTTCCCCACTGGATCAGCAAGCTAAGGAGGCCACGGCAGCCGATGCCAAGCCCCAAGCGGCTGCCGCGGCAGTCGCCGACACCTTCCGGCCCGACGAGCCTCTAATCCGCGCCAACCTCGAGCGGTTCCTGGAACAACCGGATTTCTATGCCGATCCCTGGAAATTGCGCCGCAGCCTTGAGCCGAGCGACACCGCTCTTCTGGAGGATTGGTTCTTGAACCAGGGCGGCCGCGGCGCCCAACCCAGTCGAGGCAACCGGCCCCGCAACGTGCTGCTGAGCGCCGGCGTGATCGCGATCATCGGCGAGCTCTACGGCGACCAGTTCCAGACGCTGGTGCTGGCCGGTCAGCCGGAACGGCTGGGGGAATGGCGCCGCGGCCTCCAGGATGCCCTCGGTCTCAGCCGCGAGGATTTCGGTCCCAACAGCGGCATTGTGCTGTTTGAGCGCGGCGATGCCCTGGTGGAGCGGGCCGACCGGCTGGAGGAGCGGGGTGAGGTGCCGCTGATCCTGATCGATGCGGCCGAACGCGCCGTCGACATCCCCGTGCTTCAGTTTCCGCTCTGGCTGGCGTTCGCGGCTGGCCCCGATGAGATCGACATCGACGAGGACCTGCTCTAATGGCTTTCCTTTCCCTTCTCCTGGGTTATCTGCTCGGCTCCATTCCGAGTGGTTATCTCGCCGGGCGCTGGTGCAAGGGCATCGACCTGCGCACGATCGGATCGGGCTCGACCGGTGCCACCAACGTGCTGCGCAGCGTGGGGAAGGGCCCCGCTCTGGTGGTGTTTCTGGTGGATGTCACCAAGGGGGCGGCGGCGGTGCTGCTGGCCCGGGCCCTCTCTCAAGATGCAACTCTGGCCAACTGGATCGAGGTTGGTGCCGGGCTTGCCGCCCTCGCCGGTCACATCTGGCCGGTGTGGTTGGGGTTCAAGGGCGGCAAGGCGGTGGCCACGGGCTTCGGCATGTTTCTTGGCCTGGCCTGGCCAGTGGGCCTGGCCTGCTTCGGTGTGTTCCTGGCCGTGTTCTCGCTCAGCCGAATCGTTTCGCTGGCCAGCGTGATCGCCGCCATCAGCCTGCCTCTGCTGATGGTGGCAGGCAACAACGAGTTGGCCAATGTGTTGATCGCCCTGGTGGCGATGGCGCTGGTGCTCTGGCGTCACCGCAGCAATTTGCAGCGCCTGATCGAAGGCAGCGAGCCCAGGGTCGGTCAGAACAACTGAAGCGACTCAGGCCAACGATGCACAGCACTGGGCGAAGGCCCGGTTCGGATCGTCCGCCCTGGTGATCGGCCGTCCGATCACCAGTTGCGTGGCACCGGCCGCCAGGGCCGCTGCCGGTGTCATCACCCTGGCCTGATCAGCGGCTTCCGTTCCGCTGGGCCGGACGCCCGGTGTCACTAGCGCAAACGGCTCCGGATGCTGGCTGCGGAGCATGGAGGCCTCCAGGGGAGAGCAGACGCATCCACCGATGCCTGCCGTCGCCGCCAGCTGGGCCAGTGCCGAGACCCGATCGGCGACGCCGTGCTGCAGGGCCAGCTCCCGTTGCAGGCGTTGCTCCTCCCAACTGGTGAGCACGGTCACCGCCAACAGGGTGGGCACCGCCACCCCGCCTCTTTCGGCACCCTCTACCGCAGCCGCCTGTGCCGCACGAAGCGCCTCGCTGCCGGCGCAGGCATGCACCGTGATCAGCTCCGCCCCGAGCGCAGCCGCCCGCCGGCAGGCCCCTGCCATGGTGGCGGGAATGTCGTGGAATTTGAGATCGAGAAACACCCGCAGCCCCCGCTGCCGCAACTCCGCCACTACATCGGGCCCGGCCTGAACGAACAGCTCGAGGCCCACCTTCACCCAACGCAGCCCCGACACCTGAGCGCTCAACGCCAGAGCCTGCTCCGGTGCCATGCCATCAAGGGCGACGATGATGCGGTTGGCGGGATCCCAGCGCATCAACCCACCAGCCGCCGGAAGGTTTTCTTGCCAAGCTGCAACACCTTGCCCTCCAGCTCGGCGGCGGACGCAAACTCCTGATTGGGATCGCTGATCTTTTCCCCCTCCAGACGTGCGGCACCGCCTTTGATCTGGCGGCGGGCCTCACTGCTGCTGGAGCAGATGCCCACAGCACTGAGCAGATAGAACGCCTTGGCCGGGAAGTTCACCTCCGCCAACGACGCTTCAGGCACATCAGCCGACGCATCACCGGCTCCCCCCACCAGGGTGGCGGCATCCGCTTGCGCTTTGGCCGCTGCCTCCTGGCCATGGCGGCTGGCGGTCACCGCCAAAGCCATCGCCTTCTGTTTCTCGCGAGGGTTCTCTGGCAAGGTCTCCAGATCGAGATCCGTCAACAACGTCACGTAGTCGTTGATCGCCCCGTCGCCGACTTTCTCGAGCTTGGAATACATCGAAAGGGGGTCTTCCTCCAGCCCCACGGTGTTGCCGAGGCTTTTGCTCATCTTCTGCACCCCGTCGAGGCCGACGAGGATGGGTAGGAGCATGCCGAACTGGGTGCGCTGGCCGAAATGACGTTGCAAATCGCGGCCCATCGCCACATTAAATTTCTGATCTGTGCCGCCCAGCTCCACATCCGCCTCCACCGCCACGGAGTCATAGCCCTGCAGCAAGGGGTAGAGGAATTCATGGAGCGCAATCGGCGTGCCGCTGCCGTAGCGCTTGGAGAAATCATCTTTCGCCAGCATCTGGCCCACGGTGGCTGTGCCGAGCAAGCCGATCACCTGGGGCAGATCCAGCCCCTCCAGCCACTCGCTGTTGCGGCGCACCTCGAGCCGACCCGGGGTTTCAAAATCCAGCAGCGCCTGCTCCTTGGGCTGCCCCTGGCCCAGCTGTTTGAGATAGGTGGTGGCGTTGGCTTCCACCTGCTCTTTGCTGAGCTGCACCCGGGTGGCGCTCTTACCCGTGGGATCACCGATCCGAGCGGTGAAGTCGCCGATGATCAACACCGCCGTATGGCCGGCGTCCTGAAAAGCCCGCAATTTGCGAAACAGGATGCTGTGGCCCAGGTGGATGTCGCTTCCGGTGGGGTCAATGCCCAGCTTGATCCGCAACGGTCGCCCTTCTGCTGTCGCAGCCGCCAGACGGGCGGCCAGGCATTGATCAGGGTCGCCGGGGTCGCCAGCGGGAAACAGATCAGCCATGCCACGCGCCAGCCAGCTCGGCAGGGGAAGGGGCGCCTCGGACATGACAGAGGGAAAGAGATCGTGCGGATCGTACGGGGGAACCGCGACGCCGAAGGGTCGGACGCCGCGGCAAAGGCTCATGCGGGCGGCTGCTCGAGCTGACTCTTCATCCGCTCCAGGGTGGTGTGCATCTGCTCGAACATTTGTTCCGGCGTGATGCCGAACTGACCCAGCTGGGTGCGGAGCTGCTCGACGGTGAGCTTGGCCTGAAAGTCCTCCGACAGCTCAAACCGCTTCATGAAAACGCGGTAGCGCTCCATCAACTCCTCCATGGTGTCGATGAATTTCTTCTTGCCTTCCCGATCGAACTTGCCGTAATCCGACCCCAGCTGCATGAGCTGCTGATAATCGCCGAACAGCCGCTTGGCCTCCTCCTGCACGATCTCGGAGTCAAAGAAGGCCATCGCCCGTCGATCAACTGCAGACCAGTTTGAACAATCCAGAAGCCACGTAACAGTGCGGATCTACGCCCCCTGATCACCGCCAACATGGCAGCAGTGCTACGGACGCTGCCAGCGTCCCCACCCACCGTGGATCTGACCTCGATGATCGGCGACGTGCAGCAACATCGGCGCGACAGCCGAGCCGTTCTGAGCCACTGCCGAACGGCCATTGCCAGTGCCGATCGGGCCCTGCTGGTCAGCTGGATGGGGTGGTTTGAAGGCATGGGGCCGCTGGTGGCCGCCACCTCCACCGAAGAGGAATGCCTGCTCAGCCTGCAGAGCAGCGACGCCGACCTGCTCGTTTGCACCGACATGCTGGAGATCGGCAGCGGTCCCAGCCTGGTGCGCCGCGCCAAGGAGGCCCATCCCGGGCTCAAGACGCTGATGCTGATCCAGCGACCGATTGTGCGCACGATTCTGGAAGCGGTGGAGGCCCACTGCGATGGCCTCTGCTCCCACCAGAGCGCTGGCACGGGGGCCGTGCGGACCGCCCTCGCTGCGATCGACAGCGACGGGACCTACATGGACGGGGTGATCACCGGGGTGCTGCGTCATGGCCGCCTCGGCGGCAGCTCTGGCCATGGCCCTCTCGCTGAACTGAGCCTGCGGGAAGAGGATGTGCTGCGTGGCCTCTGCCGAGGCATGAGCAATCAGGAGATCGCCGATGCCCTGGTGGTATCGATCGACACCGTGAAATCCCACGTGAGCAGCCTGTTGCGCAAACTGCCGGCCAATGACCGCACCCACGCCGTGGTGGTGGCCTTTCGCGAAGGGCTCGTGGAACTGCCCAACCGCCCGCCGCGCTGGCGCAGTGGCGACCAGGGTCGGTAAGGTCCTGCCGAAGCAACGGGATAACAGCAACCATGGCCCGTGGGCACTGGCTCGATCCCCTGGCCCGCAAAGTGCTTCAGGCGATAGGCGATCTTCCGGCGGACGCGCCGGCCCCCACCCTGCCTTCCGCATCCATGGCCGCTCCGATCCAGGAGCCTGATTGGTTTCTGGACGTGAACAGGGCCACTGCGGAGCAGTGGCAGCGTCTGCCGGGCTGCACCGCCACGATGGTCGACCTCCTGATCCGTCTGCAGCAGGGCGGCGTGCAGTTCAGCCAGGCCGACGATCTGTTTCAACTGCTTGAGCTGCCCCCAGTGCTGGCGGAACGCTGGCGGCCGCACCTGATCTTCCACTGGTATGGCGATGCGCCCCCGCTGACGCCGACGGCTCCGATCGATCTCAACGCTGATGCGGCTCCCACCCTGCAAGAGGCGCTGGCATGGCCGCCCCAACGGTTGGAGCGCCTCATCGAAGAGCGACGTCGCCGGCCCTTTGCTCACCTGGCCGACCTGCAGGAACGCCTTTGCCTGCCTCCCCAGACGGTGGAGGCTCTGATCGGGCGGGTGCGTTTCGGGGCGACGCGTCCGGGACCCAGCCTGCCTCCCGGCCGCTGAAACGACCATGGTGCCGACGCCTCGTCAGGGAGATCTGTTTGCCCAGACCAGCTGGAGCAGCAGCGCTGACGCTCCAGGCCTCAGCCTCAGTGCACCGCAGTTGCGCCAATGGCAACGCCGGATTCAACGTCACCAGGCGCCCCTGTTCGCGGGCCATGGGCAGCCAACAGCACTGCAGCAAACCCAGCTGTTTGCTGCTCCAGCGGATCCCCTGGCCGCGCTAGCCCCCCTCAGCCTGCGCCCGCTGCCGCTCACCTTCTGGCGTTGGCCCGAGAGCCCCCATCAGGGAGCGGCGATCTACCTGGTGATGGATCGCCCCCCCGACCTCAGCACCCCGATCCTGCTCTACGTGGGCGAAACGAAAGCGGCGGATCGCCGTTGGAAGGGAGAGCACGACTGCAAGGCCTACCTGGCGGCCTATGGCGATGCCCTGTGCAGCGCCGGTCTGCCACAGCAGACCAGCATCCGTTTCTGGACCGATGTGCCAGCCGACACCCGGCAGCGACGACGGTTGGAACAGGCTCTGATCCAGGCCTGGTTACCGCCGTTCAACAAGGAGACCCGAGATCGATGGGCCACCCCCTTCAGCACGGACTGATTCGTAGCATCGCTCCAGAAGCCGCCCCTCCATGTCGTTCTCACGATCACCCGCCACACTCCAGAACTGGAGCGGTTCCGTGCTGGCCGTGGGGATCGCTGCCAACGACCCGCAGGGCCTGATCGGCCAACTGGAGGCACGCCTGAACAGCCCGCTGGGCACCTGGCTGGAGAAGCAGCGCTTCCAGGCCAAAGCGGGGGAGGTGGTCAGCCTTCAATTGCTCCACAAGGACCTGAGCCGTCTGGTGCTGGTGGGTCTGGGCGATGCGACAACGGCCGATGAACCGACAGCGGATGTCGCAACGCTGCGTCAGGCCGCTGCAGCGCTGGCCAAAGCCTGCATCGGCCTTGACGGTCGCGCCGGTGTCCATCTCCCCTGGGGAAGCGATGGAACGCGCACCGCTGAGGCGGTCGCCGAAGCGATCCGACTGTCGCTGTATCGCGACACCCGCTTCCGCAGCCAACCCGAACCACGCCTCCAGCCCGAACACTTTGACCTGCTCGGCGATCTGCCCGCCGACCTCAGCGGCGCCCTTGAGCGGGTCGATGCCCATTGCGCCGGCGTTGAGCTGGCCAGGGAACTGGTGGCAGCACCACCCAACAACGTCACACCTGCCGCTCTGGCCGACACCGCAGCCGCCATCGCCGCTGAGCACAACCTCGAGCTCCAGGTGCTGGAGCGGGGAGACTGTGCCGAGCGGAACATGGGCGCATTTCTCGCGGTGAGTCAGGGCTCCGATCTCGATCCCAAGTTCATCCACCTCACCTACCGCTCACCCGGAGCCATCCAGACTCGTCTGGCGCTGGTGGGCAAGGGGCTCACCTTCGATTCCGGCGGCTACAACCTCAAGGTGGGTGGCGCCCAGATCGACATGATGAAGTACGACATGGGGGGCAGCGCGGCGGTGTTCGGAGCGATGCGCACCATCGCCCAACTGCGACCGGCTGGCCTGGAGGTGCACATGCTGGTGGCCTCCTGCGAAAACATGATCAACGGGTCCGCCGTCCATCCCGGTGACATCATCACCGCCTCCAATGGCACCACGATCGAAATCAACAACACCGATGCCGAAGGCCGTCTGACCCTGGCGGATGCGCTCGTGTACGCCAGTGGCCTCAAACCCGACGCGATCGTGGATCTGGCCACGCTGACCGGAGCCTGTGTGATTGCCCTGGGCGAGGAAATCGCCGGTCTGTGGTCGGAGCATGACGCCCTGGCGGACAGCCTCAGGCAGGCGGCGGAGCAGGCCGGGGAAGGGCTGTGGCGCATGCCGATGCAGGCGAGTTATCGCGAAGGGCTGAAATCGACCCTGGCGGATCTGAAAAACACAGGCCCCCGGCCCGGCGGCTCCATCACCGCAGCGCTGTTCCTGAAGGAATTCGTGGAGGGCGGCATCCCGTGGGCCCACTTGGATATCGCCGGCACCGTGTGGAGTGACAAAGGCCGGGGGCTCGACCCCGCCGGCGCCACCGGCTATGGAGTGCGCACCCTGGTGCACTGGATCTGCAGCCAAGCTGACCAGGCCAGCGCCTAAATTCCTGTCGCATTCGACACAGCCCACTGCGATGGCCTCCCGCCCGATTCGCTGGTATCTGCGAGCTCAACTGGGCATCCTGCTGCTGCCGGCTGGCCTTTGCTTGTTCGGCGAAGCGATCAGCCGCCGACTGCTGCAGACCCTGGGCAACGACGGCGGGCCCTGGTTCTGGTATGGCACCCTCAGCCTGATCTGCATCAATGCAGGCGTAGGGCTGATGATCGAGAGCGGGCTGCTTCGTGGCTATCCAGGGCGATCGGCGCCTTCCACGCCACGAGACTGAGACGACGCTGCAACGGCTCAGGAGGCAGCAGCGGTGACGACCCGATCATCGGCTCCGGCAGCATGCCGGTTGAAGCGAAGACTGCTGGGACACTCCAGCGCGTGAATCTGCCAACGGGCCCGCTCGGAAAACGACGCCATCACCCGATCGAGATCATCAGAGGCCTGCTTGGGCGAGGGATAGGGGCCGATGTGACGGGTCACCAAACCGTCTTTGATGGTCAGCAGATACATACATCCTCCCCCCAAATCTCCGTCAGATGGTAAGCAGGGTGATTGGGCTTGTGAATGGGGGAAAACCCGCACCTTCACTGAGAAGTGGCTGAGCTGAGGCTCCCAGCTCCCTTTAGATTTTCCTTCTATTTCAGGTCCTCGGCGCCAGGAATCGCCACGTCGTGCGCGCTCACCCCAGACCGCGTCCAGCCGTTGATCGCGCCCACAGCTGAAACGGTAATAGCGGTAACGCAGGGGATGCCGCTCCGCATAATTCTGGTGGTACGTTTCGGCAGGCCAGAAACGCACAGCTGAGCGGACCTGCACTTTGAGCCGATCGGGCGACAGCTTGAGTTCTTTGGCAGCAGCAGCGACACTGGCCTTGGCCGCGGCTGCCTGCTGGGCGCCTTCGGTGAAGATCACGGGGCGATAAGAATCGCCGCGATCGCAGAACTGACCGCCGCCATCCAGGGGGTCCACATTGCGCCAGTAGTGACGCAACAAGGTGGCATAGCTGATCCTCTCCGGGTCAAAACGGACGCGCACCGCCTCTTGATGTCCCGTGCGTTCACCGCTCACCTGCTGGTAAGTCGGCCGGAGCACATGGCCGCCGCTGTAGCCACTTTCAGCAGAGAGAACGCCGGGGAGCTCTTCAAGGTCATGCTCCAGACACCAGAAACAACCACCGGCAAACACCGCCTCCTGCACGGATGCGGCGACAGCAGGGGCCCCCTGCAGGCTGAGCAGCAGCAGCAGGCCAAGGGCAAGGCCTCGCAGCCAGTGGCGACGGGTCATCGAGAGCATGGCTGCACCGACTCGAGGATGGCAACGGCAGCCCGATCGGTGACGCCGGGGCTGCCGAGGGTGGCGCTGAGCCTGGCGTAGCCGGCCAGCATGTGATCGCGACAGGAACGGTCACAAAGGAGCGGCTGGGCCTCGCGCACCAGCGCTTCGGCCGTGAACGCATCCTGAAGCAGCTCGGGCACCAACCGCTCCCCCAACAGCAGGTTGACCGGGGAAATGTGGTCCACCTGAAAGCGCAGCAGATGGCGAGCCACCCAGGCCGTGAGTCGGCTCACCCGGTACCCCACCACCTGGGGCACCCCATGCAGGGCCAACTCCAGATTGATCGTGCCCGATTTCCCCAGGGCCAGATCCGCAGCAGCGAAGAGACTGGGCTTGAGACGGTCGGCGTCGGCGGCCGCGATCACGCGACCCCGAACGCCAGCCTCCTGCAGAGCCTGGCGCAGCGGCTCTTCAAAGGCCTTAAGCCCAGCGGGCACCATCACGTCAAGGGCTGGATCGGCAGCCTGCAACCGGGCAGCGGCTTCCACCAGAACCGGCATTAAATAGCGCAGCTCCTGGGGCCTGGAGGCGGGCAACAGCAACAGCAGGGGAGCCTCGGCGGGGAGCGCCAGGGTGCGGCGAGCTTCTGAACGGGAAGGGCGATGGGCCGCTAGATCGAGGAGGGGATGGCCCACCCAAGTGACCTCGGCACCGCGGGCGGCATAAAACTCCGCTTCAGCAGGAAAGATCGCCAGGATGCGATCGGTGAAACGCAGTAGACGCGTGGTGCCGCCATCGCCCATGCGCCAGGCCCATTCCTGCGGGGCGATGTAGTACGTGATCGGCACTTGGGGCAGCCGCCGCCGCAGATCGCGGCCCAGGCGCACGTTTGCGCCCATGTAGTCGATCAGCACCACCGCATCAGGCGGCCGAGACCTCAGCAGCTGATTGACCCGGGCCTGAAGCCGCAGGGTGGGCACCACCAGGGGCAACGCCTCCCACAGGCCGATCGCCCCCATCGGCGCCGTGTCGGCGAGCAGTTCCGCGCCAGCCTCACGCATGCGTTCACCACCGAGGGCGAGCACTTCCAGGGCAAGGCCGAGCCGCTTCGCCTGACGATGGAGGGCTTCGATGAGAAGGCTCCCCTGCAGATCACCGGACACCTCGCCGGTGCTGATCAGGATGCGGACCATCAGCGACCGCCGGCAGCGGGCATCGGGCCACGACGCCCCTTGCTGATCGAAGCCTCCAGGAAGCTGCAGAGGTGGTCTGCAGCCGGTAGAAGGGCAGTTTGGCGGGCCTGACGGAGGCTTTCGGCGATCACCAGATCAGAGCGATAAATCAGGGTCCAGATGTCCTGAAGCTGGCGCAGCTCCTCCCCTCCATTGCTCTGATCCAGGCCACGGCGCCGCAGCCCCACCCGGTTCAGGCCCCGAACCCGACCGGGGTGCCCCTCCACCAGGCAGTAAGGCGGCACATCCCGATCCACCCGGGTCATGCCTCCGACCATCGCCAAGCCGCCGATGTGCACAAATTGATGAATTCCGAGACAGCCACCGATCACGGCGCGATCTTCAATCTCTACATGGCCGGCCACCTGGATGCCGTTGGACATCACGATCCCATTGCCGAGCAGACAGTTGTGACCGAGATGGCAATAGGCCATCAAGAGATTGTGGTCGCCGATCCGAGTGACTTCCCCCTCATCGGTGGCGCGATTGATAGTGACGCATTCGCGGATGGTGTTGTGGTCGCCAATCACCACCTCGGTGGGGGCGCCGCGATACTTCAGATCCTGCGGCTCCTGACCAAGGCAGGCACCCGGGAAGATGCGATTCGAGCTGCCGATGGTCAGACGGCCATCGAGCACAACATGGGGACCGATCCAGGAGTTGGCACCGATCCGCACGCCGGGGCCAACCACGGCGCCAGGTCCGATCACAACCCCTTCGGCCAGCTCGGCCCTGGGGTCCACAACAGCCAGAGGATGGATCTGCACCGCCGAATCCTCGCTGATGACCGATGGGGAAGGGGTCTCCGGCATGACGCTCAGTCCACTAGGGAGAACATCAGCTCACCGGAGCAGACGAGCTGACCCTCCACCGAGGCTTCCGCCTTCACCTTGCCGAATCGCTGCCGCTTCAAACTGAGCAGCTCGCAGCAGATGCGCAGCTGGTCGCCGGGCACCACAGGTCGCCGAAAACGCACTCCATCAATGCCCGCAAACACGAACAGCCCCTTGGGAAGGTCGGGCATCTGGGTGACGATCAGGCCGCCCACCTGGGCCATGGCCTCCACGATCAGCACCCCAGGCATCAAGGGGCGATCGGGGAAGTGCCCCTGAAACTGCGGCTCGTTCAGGGTCACATTCTTGATGGCCACCGCCCGAACTCCCGGCTCATGCTCCAGGACCCGATCGACCAGGGCGAAGGGATAGCGATGGGGCAACAAGCCCATGATCTGCTCACTGGTGAGCACGGGGTCGGTGGGCGTGGCCGTAGAGGGGGGGGTGGTCAACGGATCAGCGAGGGGAGGGAGAGAGATCTGCCAGGGCAGCAGCCAGGTCGGTGTGCAGGCCGTGGGAGCCCCGATACACGAGCACCTGTGCCTGGGGGAACCCCACCAGGGCCAGATCCCCGATCAGGTCCAAGAGCTTATGGCGCACCGGTTCATCCACGAAGCGCAGCGGTGGGTTGAGCCAGTGCTCTCCATCACACACCAGGGCGTTGTCCAGAGCGCCTCCCTGAATCAGCCCCGCAGCGCGCAACTGATCCACCTGCTCGCGGAAACCGAAGGTGCGCGCTGGGGCGATCTCCTCCACAAACCGTTCGGGCGTCAAGCTGATCGCCAGCTGCTGCCGCCCGATCGCAACCTGAGGGAAGTCAATCACTCCCACCACCTGAAAACCCTCGGCAGGAGTGGCCGTGATCACACTGCTGCCCCGATGACGTGTGATCGGTGCCGTGAGCCTGGGGCCGGGTCGGCGTGACGTCGCCGCCGGAGCGAAGCCCGCCGCGTCGATCGCCTCCACCCAACCGAGAGCGGAACCATCCAGCAGAGGGACCTCCGGTCCACTCACCTCCAATTCCACATGACTCAGCCCTGTACCGGCCAGTGCGGCCAACAGATGTTCCACCGTGGCCAGGCGCCGCTCGCCCAGATCCAGGGTGGTGCAGAGCTGGCTGTCGCGCACCTGGGCCGGGCTCAGGGTGACAGGCTCACTGGAAGCGGGCGCCTCAGCCCAACGCACGTGATATCCAGCCCGTTCGGACGGTTTGAGCGTCACCGACACCGAAGCACCGCTGTGCAAGCCAACCCCGGTGCGCGCCACAGACGAAGCGAGGGTCCAGGAGCCGTTGTAATCAGCGGGCCAGGTGGCCATTAGAATTTCCAGCCCACACCCAGGTTGAAACGCCAGTCACCGGTGAAGTCCTGGCTGGCCACCTCCAGGCGCAGAGGGCCGACCGGGGTGGTGACGATCACACCGGTACCGACGGAGAAGCCCGATCCCGGCTTATCGAGGAGCTCACCAGGCTTTCCGGGAACATTCGCCTGGGATCCGAAGGACATGCCGGCATCCACAAAGAGTTCACCTGCAAAGATGCTGATGATCGGGAAGCGGTATTCGATCGTGGCCTCACCGAAGCTGCGGCCCACACCCAGATCGCAGTCATACCAACCGCGCACGGAGTTGGAACCGCCCAGACAGAAGGCTTCGTAGGGGGGAAGCTGGCCGATCACGGTGCCCGCCTTCAGCTGGATGCCGATCGCCTGGGGGCAATTGGCCTTCTCGCCGGGCTTGGGCCGACAGCCCTTGGCGATCTTGAGCCAGTTCACAGGGAAAAACTGGGTGTAACTGGCCCTTAACCGGTTGAAGGTGGGAGAATTGGCCCCCACAGAAACAAATTGTTCGGTTCCCAGGCTGAGGAAATTACCTGACGTGGGATTGCGTGGATCGTTCAGCTTGTTGTAAGTGGCGGCGAAGCGCACGCTGGCCAGATTGTTCTCCGTGGCGCAGTCAGAGGAATTGCTGCTGTAAGCGATACAGATAATTTCATCATTGGGAATCCGATCGTTTTTGATATTTTCATTGGGAACACCATAAGGACGCGAATCCCCGGCGAAATTGATCGGACGCACATTCTGGATGTTCAATCCAGCCAGAACATTCCAGGGAACAATCTTGTAGGGATCACCGCCGTTGAGCGGTCGAGCAAACACAATATTGCCGCCAACCCGCTGGAGCGCGACAGAATCACCTTCAAAGTCAAACCAACTGTACTCAGGGAATTGCTTGTCGGCGTTAGCAACATTGTCAAACTTTCGCCCAGCTGGATTGTTGTCGGTGTTGATCTCGTAAGCGTAGGTGGAGTTGTTATTGACGTAGTCATCCACCGTGACGATGCTGCCATTGTTCTGGCTCTGGAAAACCTGGGGGACTTCCCGGCTCAGGAACAGCGAAGTGCGGAAGGAGGTTCGCCACTTATCCCCTTTGATCCAGGGATCGGTGAAGGTGAAGTTCGCCAGGCCGCCGTACTGGCCATAGGTGAGGTTGAGCGCCAGATTCCAGGCGCGCCCAAACAGGTTGCTGTCCTGGAGCTGCACCTGGCCGAACACACCCTGACTCTGGCTGTAACCAAGACCACCGGAGAGGGAGCCCGTGGATTGCTCCACGATGCCGAGAATGATGTTGACGGTGCCAGGCTCACCGGCCACCGGCTTCAGGGTCACCTTCACATCGCTGAAGAGGGAGGTGCTGTAGAGGCGTTTGATGTCACCTTCCAACTGATTGCGGTTGAACGGTTCACCGGGCTTGATCGAGATTTCCCGTGTCACCACCCAGGGCTTGGTTTTGCCCTTGATCGGCTCACCCTTGTCGTTGGTGCTCTCGCCCTCTTTATTCAAGAACTGCACCTCGACGCCGGCCACGGTGCCGATCACTACCTTGAGCTGCACCACACCCTCCGGGCTGACCCGACTGGGGCCGGAGACCCGTGCCAGCGAGTAACCCTCTTTGGCATACCAACCCTGGAGCTCCTTCATCCGTAGCTGGAGCTCATTCAGGTTGAGTGTGCGGCCGTAGTCGGAACTGAACGTCTGTTCAACGACTTCCGGCGGCATCTTGGTGTCGTCGGGTTCAAGCTCAACCTGGGTGAGCACCGGGTTGGGCACCACTTTCACCAACAGCTGCACGCCAAGGGGGCCATTGATCGGCTCGATCCGCACATCGGAAAACCAGCCGGTCGCATAGATCGCATCCAGATCGGTTTTGAGCTGGTCACGGGTGACGCGACTGCCCGGACGCACCGTCATCGCGTCGTAGGCCGCCAGCTCAAGGCGCTCCTGTTCCGGATGACCGGCAATGCCCTCGATCACCACCTCACTGATCAGCACCCGAGGTTGGGCCGGCGACTGCTCCAGGGGCTCCTGCACCGCAGGCTGTTGCTCAGAGGGAAGCTGCTGCTCGGCTGCAGGCTGCTGGGCTGGCTCCTCGCCTGAGGCGTCCTGCTGCGTGGGGAGGACCTCCTCCACCTCAATTTTTTCCACGTCCACCTGCTCTACCTCAACCTCCACCGTCTCGGTCTGAGGCTGGTCTTGCTGCTGCTCCGGTGGATTCTCCTGGGCTCTCAGCGCTGGGCTGGCCATCAGGGGTAGAGCCAGAGCAAGACCCAGAGCTCCCCGCCGAACGGCGTCCGTGGTCCGGCTTGAGGAGAAATTGACCATGGAGAGGGCAGCGGTCGGCCGATTCGGCCGCAAACGTCCGCAGACCTTACCTGTAGTTGCGGGGGTTGGGGCAGCACCCTTGGACCCGTTTGTAGACCTCCCCGTAGGCCTCGATCAGCCCACCGAGATCCTGGCGAAAGCGATCCTTGTCGAGGATGCGGTCCTGTGGATCCAGGGTGCCCAGGTCCCAGAGCCGGCAGGTGTCCGGGCTGATCTCATCGGCCACCAACAGTTCGCCGCTGCGATTGCACCCCAGCTCCAGCTTGAAATCCACCAGTTGGAGCTCCAGATCCCGAAAGAAGGGCACCAACACGGCGTTCACGCGCCGCGCCAGGGTTTCCATCTCCAGACGTCGCTCCCGGCTCACCAGCTGCAGCAGCTCGAGCCGGGACTCCGTCAGCAGAGGATCTCCGAGGCCATCGTCCTTGTAATACAGGTCGAGCAGGGCTGGCTCCAACGCCGTCCCCGCCTTGATCGGAGTCTGTTTGCAGAGCGAACCTGTGGCCACGTTGCGCAGCACCACCTCCAGGGGAATGACCTGCACCCGCTGCACCGCCATCCAGGTGTCGCCGGCCAATCCCTGATAGTGCGTCGGAATTCCGGCACGTTCCAGAAGCTCAAACAACCGAGCCGAGATCTGACAGTTCAACCGCCCTTTGTCGTCCAGCTGCTCACGTTTCAAGGCGTTGAAGGCTGTGGCGTCATTTTTGAATTCCACCAGCACGGTGTCGTCCAGCGGGGAGGCATACACACGCTTGGCCTTCCCCTCGTAGAGCAGGGGACCGGGGGAAACGCTCATGGGCTGGGGGAGGGGGCGATCACCGGAGAACCGGCAGGCCTTGATTCTCCCAGGGCAGCGTGGCCCCCTGGCTGCCGGGGCGATCGCAACTGTTGATCCAGTGCATCGGGATCAACGTCTGAACGTTGCAGCAGGGTGTAGCGGTCATCCAACCGACGCGACAACCGTTCCAAGCGCTGCCGGGCCCGGCTCCCATCGCCGCCAGCCTGCAGATTCAGGCGCAACTGCAGGCGTAACAGATCAACGGCCGTGGACCAGGCCTGGTCGGCGGCCGCCTGGTCCAGGGCCGCCTCGAGCAACGCGTCGCTGCTGGGTTGACCGAGGGTCTGCAGCCATTCGGCCACGAGCCCGTAACGGCGTGCGGCCACGACCCCAGGTGTTCGACCAGCCAGAAGGACTGCAGCGGCGCGATCCAACTGCCCGGAAGCCGCTTCATGGTCAGCGAGCAGATCGAGGGCCGAACGGGTCAGCGGTTGGCCGTCCTCGGACACACCCACCACAAGCTGCTCCTGGTCCAGGCTGGCGAGATCGCCATTGGCCAGCCGCCGCAGCGCCAGGGCGGCGCGCCGATGGTCAAGGCTCGCCGATGCGGCTCTCCAGTCGAGCAACAACCATTGACGGCGCTGCTGACCAGGCCCAGGCCCGAAGCGATTCAGCACCACCTGGGCACTGGCCGGAGCCTTGCACGTCAACAGAGCCCTGGCGTTGGCCATCACCACGGGGAAGGGCTGGGGCGCGGGGGCCACCAGCATCAAACGATCCCTCAATGCCTGGAGGCGTGGCTTGAGATTGAAACGAGCCGCATCGGCACAGGCCAGCTGCAACTCGGGGATACCCCCCTCCAGCAACGCCATCTGGTAGGCCACCTCGCCCATCGGCAAAGGCTCGGGCTGACTCTGGGCCTGCGTCTGGGGCAGGGGCTGGGCCGCAAGCAACAGCGTCAGGGGCAGGGCATGGATCCCCATGGGGCGGCCGTCAACAAAGATGGAAACCGTTCGCCCTGCGACGCGAACGCCCCGGCGATACCACTCAAACCTAAGGGGGCTTCCCCCATCGTTCCCGCTGCCATGGCCCTCTCACCATCCCGTCCCCAGCCCCTGCCATCGCTGGCGCGGTTGCTTGTCGTGGGCAATGGAGGCCGCGAACAGGCTCTCTGCTGGGCGCTCGAACGCTGCCCTGGAGTGGACAAGGTCTGGATCAGTCCGGGCAATGGCGGATCTTTCGGCGAGCGCCTGGACACGGCGGCCAGCGATGCCGAAGGTCTGCTGTCGCTGTGCCAGCAGCATCGGATCGATCTGGTGGTGATCGGCCCCGAGGCGCCTCTGGCGGCCGGCCTGGCCGACACGCTGCGGGCCGCGGGGCTGGCGGTGTTCGGACCAGGAGCTGATGGTGCCCAGCTGGAGGCCAGCAAAGCCTGGGCGAAGCAGCTGATGCTTGAGGCCGGCATTCCCACCGCCGGACACTGGACCGTCACCAGTGCTGAGGAGGGTCTGGCACTGGTGGCGCAGCTACGGCGCCCCCTCGTGGTGAAAGCCGATGGTCTCGCCGCCGGCAAAGGGGTGACAGTGGCGGAGTCGATCGCGGCCACGGAGGAGGCGATCCGGGATGCCTTCAATGGTCGCTTTGGCTCCGCCGGCGAACGCCTGGTGTTGGAAGAAAGACTGGAGGGGCCAGAGGTGTCTGTGTTCGCCCTCTGTGATGGCGAACGGCTCGTGCTTCTGCCGCCTGCCCAGGACCACAAACGCCTGCTGGATGGCGATCAGGGGCCGAACACCGGTGGGATGGGGGCCTACGCCCCAGCGCCACTGCTGGAGACCACTGGCCTGGACCAGGTGCGTCGCCAGATTCTGGAGCCCACGGTCGCGGCCCTACAGGCCCGGGGCATCGCCTATCGCGGTGTCCTTTACGCCGGGCTCATGCTCACGGCCGACGGCCCGCGCGTGATCGAATTCAACTGCCGCTTCGGCGATCCCGAATGTCAGACCCTGATGCCGCTGATGGGGCCTGAACTGGCGCAGGTGCTGCAGGCCTGTGCCCTGGGACGGCTGGATCTCGCCCCGACCTTGACGGTGCACCAAGGCTGCAGTGTTGGCGTGGTGGCGGCAGCGGCGGGCTATCCGGAACAGCCGCGCCAGGGCGATGTGATTGAGGGGGACCTGGCTTCGTCAGACCAGCGGCAACTGTTCCATGCGGGCACGCGCTTAGCCGCCGATGGTCAACTCCTGACCGCAGGCGGACGGGTCCTGACGATGACGGCGCAGGCTGACGACTTTGATGCGGCCTTCTCCGCCGTGTACCGCGCCCTGGAGCAGGTGCGCTTCGAGGGCATGCAACTGCGTCAGGACATCGGTCATCAGGTGCGGCAGGCCTAGGCTGCGTCGGAGCGCCCCAGCGCGATGGCCAGCAGCGCATCAGCAGCATCCGCAACCGGCTCCCCCGCCGCATCCACCGCAACGAGCTGGTGGGGGAAGGTGCGGCTGTGGTGGGCCGAATTCAGTCTTCAAACGAAGCTGCTGTCGGTGGCGACGCTGGTGGTGAGCCTGATGATGACAGGCATCACCTTCTTCGCCCTCAACGGCATCCAGCGCGACGCCGTCATGAATGACACGCGTTACGCCAGGGATCTGGGTCTGCTCCTGGCCGGGAACGTGAGCGAATTGGTGGCGGAGGGCCGCGACCGCGAACTGGCCAATGTCACCGAATCCTTCTGGCGATCAAGCCGCAGCCTGCGTTACATCTTCTTCGCCGACCCCGAGGGCATCGTGTATCTGGGAATTCCGATCAGCGGCAGCGGTCAGGAAACGCCCAATGACCTGCAGCTGAGTCGACGGCTTGAGCTACCGGCGGGTCTGCGCAACCGACCCCAGAACCCTCTGGTGCGTCAGCACCTCACCCCCCAGGGTCAGGTCACCGATGTGTTCGTGCCTCTGGTGCGCGATGGGCGTTACCTGGGCATCCTCGCCCTGGGGGTGAATCCCAACGAAACCGCTCTCGCCAGCGCCGCCCTCACCCGCGAGGTGACGGTGGCGGTGTTCATCTCGATCTGGGTGCTGGTAATCCTTGGGGCTGTGTTCAACGCCCTCACGATCACCCGACCGGTGAAGGAACTGCTGCGGGGCGTCCGCTCGATCGCCTCCGGTGATTTCGAGGCACGGATTGCCCTGCCAGTCAGTGGAGAACTGGGGGAACTACTGGATGGCTTCAATGCCATGGCCGCCCAGCTGCAGGCCTACGACGCCGCCAACATCGAGGAGCTCACCGCCGCCCAGGTGAAGCAAGCGTCCCTGATCGCCACGATGGCCGATGGCGCTGTGCTGCTCGATGCCGAAGGACGGATCGTGCTGGCGAATCCCACCGCCCGCCGGCTGTTTCGCTGGGAGGGGCGCAACCTTGAAAGTCAGGAGCTGCTCGATGAACTGCCCCACCTTCTGGCGATCGAACTGCATGCTCCCCTCGATGCTCTCTTGAACGGCATCAGCGACAGCGAAGACCTCCGCTGCAGCATCGACGATCCATCCCGAACCCTACGGATCGTGCTGCAGTCGGTGCGCGATGCCAGCGGCGAAAGCCTGAAGGGAATCGCGGTCACCATTCAGGACCTGACCAGAGAAGTGGAACTGAACGCAGCCCAGAGCCGGTTCATCAGCAACGTGTCCCATGAACTGCGCACACCGCTGTTCAACATCAAGAGCTACGTGGAAACGCTCCACGACATGGGCGACCAGCTCAGCGAGGAGGAAACCAAGGAGTTTCTGGGTGTCGCCAACGCCGAGACCGATCGGCTCACACGACTGGTGAACGATGTGCTCGACCTCTCGCGCCTGGAGTCGAACCGACCGGTGCAGTTCGAAGCCATGGCGCTGACACCGGCCCTGGAGCAGACCCTGAGGAACTACAAGCTCAATGCCGACGACAAGCAGGTGAGCCTGAGGCTGGATGTGCCTGTCGAACTGCCGGAGATCCTTGGCAACTGGGATCTGCTGCTTCAGGTGCTCGACAACCTGGTGGGCAACGCCCTGAAGTTCAGCCGCCAGGGAGGTGTGCTGATGCTGCGCGCCTACACCTGGCCCGACAGCTGTTGGATGCCAGCAGCACGGCAAGAGGAGAGCGCTCCCCATTGCGACCTGATCTCACCCCTGCCCAGGGTGCGCATCGAAGTGGCCGATACCGGCTTCGGCATCAGCGAAGCGGATCAACAACGCATTTTCGATCGTTTCTATCGCGTCGAGAATGCCGTGCACACCGAGGTAGGAACGGGCCTGGGGCTCTCCATCGTGCGAGGCATCGTCGAAAAGCATGGCAGCACAATCCACATGGCCAGCGAACCAGAGGTTGGCACCACCTTCTGGTTCGATCTGGCCCTGGCCCAATCGGATCAGGATGAACTGCAGCTTCAGTCGGACCGACGCAAACGGCAAGAACTGGAACTGTTGGAACAGGAGCTGAGCGGTTGAGCCCCCTCAGTCGTCAGCGGTGACCCCGCGCACGATCCGGGAGAGCTCACTGCGTTCATCTGTGGTGACCCGGTGAGGCACACCGGAAATGATTCGCTCGAAATTGGAGAACGAATCCTTGATCTGGGGGCCATTGCCCGTGATCACGAATTCACGGATGCCTTTGTCGTGCCAGGAACCGCGCATCTTAAAGACATTCAGGGCCCGGGCCATCTCACCGCGAATCTCCACGTATTGCAGCAGCAGGATCGTGTCGGTGATGGTGGAAATATGGGAATCGGTGATCGAATGGCTCCCCATGAATTCCTCGGAGGTGTTGGTGAAGAAGCCGGCGATCTCTTCCTGCTTCGCATAACCGGTGACACCGATCACAAACTGGCGGAAGGCATTGTGGCTCACGCCCCTGGCCAGGGCAGACAGGGAATCAATCGCCATCCGCGACGGCTTGAACTGGCTGATTTCCGTTTTGATGATCTGAAGGTGATCCTCCAGGCCTGTCGACTCCGGATAGGCACAGATGATCTTGAGCAAGCCATCCTGCTCCATCTGCTCGAAATCGATTCCCCAGCTGGTGGCATTCCGCAGGAGCTGGGCGCGTGATTCCTCGTAGGCGAACAGAATGGCTCGCTCCTTGCTGCGGCAGGCATCCTCAACGAACTTCGACACCAGAAGGGTTTTACCGGTCCCGGTGGCACCGGTGGCCAGGATGATCGAATCCTTGAAGAAACCACCACCGCACATCTCATCGAGGCGGGGCACTCCCGAACTGAGGCGCACATTCGAGGAGCGCTGGGTGAGACGCATGGCACCAAGCGGGAAGATACTGATGCCATGGGCCCCCATGGTGAAGGGGAACTCTCCCTTCATGTGGGTCGTGCCACGGAGTTTAAGGATCTCAACGGTGCGGCGTCGGCGCTCGCCTTCTAGAACATTGCGGAGAATCACCACATTGTCGGAAACGAATTCCTCCACGCCGTAACGTGCGATCGGGCCATATTCATCGATTCTCTCGGTGGTCATCACGGTCGTGACACCGATCTCCTTCAACCTGGCGATCAGACGGAAAATCTCGCGACGCACCACAAAAACAGCGTCGTATTGCTGGAACACCGCGGTGATCGAATCGATCGCCACCCGTTTGGCCTTGTATTTGCGAATGGCGTAGTGGATGCGCTCGATCAGACCCGACAGATCAAAACTGCCCGCCACATCCTGGCCGTCGGGGTCGGGGGAGGCATCAAGAATGAAGAGCTTGTCCTGCTCAACCATCTCCTGGAGATTCCAACCGAAGCTGGCGGCATTGCGAAGGATGTCGAGTGGAGACTCCTCAAAGGTGACGAAGATGCCCGGCTCGTCGAAGTGGGCAATGCCGTTATGGAGGAAATGCAGCGAGAACACCGTTTTACCGGTGCCGGAGGTGCCGCTGATCAGGGTGCTGCGCCCGATTGGCAGACCGCCCTGGCACACATCATCGAAGCCCTCGATCCCGGTGGGGAGCTTCTGCACCTGCATCTGGGGTGAGCTGCTGGAGCTGGAGATCTGCATAACACCGAGGTTCTGTTGCAACGGTAAGGAGATTTGAGCGGTTCTTCAGGATCAACACGGCAGTGCTTAAGAATCTGTGCCGTCTGTGTCGGCGTCCTCCAACGCATCCATCAGCGAAGAGGTCAGACCGCTGTCGGAGAGTTCGTCGTAGAGCAGATCGAGTCCGATCAGCACCCGCTCCCGATCGGAGAGGTCTCCGATGATCCGTCGCACCGGCGGCGGCAGGATCTTCGACAGGGTTGGCGTGGCCAGGATCTTGTCCTCCTCAGCCAGCTGGGGGTTTTTGAGCACATCGATCACCTTGAGGGCGTAAACCCCTCGGAACTCGGTCTCGAGGATGTTGCGCAGCGTCTTGAGCGCGCGCATCGAGTTTGGAGTGTTCCCAGCGACGTAGAGCTTGAGGATGTTGGTCTTGCGAGCACTCATGAGGACATCTCCTGATTGGTAACGGAAGGCGACCCGGCGGGCTGGGAAGCAACCGAGGAGGACAGGGACACATCCGGCGGAATCGAACGTCGATACATCTCACAGAGATGTGCCATCACATCCAGCAGGGCCAGGCGGTAGTCCTGCAGGAAATCGTTCTTGTGCCCTTCAAGTCTGAGCTGCTTCCAGAAGTCGTCAATGAGATTCATGTGAATCTCCACGGCGCGGGTGATCGGCAGATCAGCGAAGAACGCGGTGTTCACAAAGCTTTCGAGTGCCTGGTTGGCAGCCGCCGGGTCCCGGAAGTAGCTCAGCAGAAGATCCCGGTAGGTGCGCTGCAACGACTTGAGCAACTCGGCCTGCTCATCGGGAGCGAGATGAGCGAGAAAGCGGGAGGGATCGCGCTTGTAGAAGACCCCGAGGTAGCCGAGCCGTTCCTGCAGCCGACTGGTGAGCCGCCAGGCACTCGCCTCGACCGCCGCCCCCCCCTCCACATCAACCGCTGTGCCTCCCATGGGGCGGTCTTCCCGCTGCCCATGCCGCAGGAAGCGGGAGATGGCCGCATCCACGTTGTAACCAAGCTGCTCGAGCTGATCCACCGGCAGATGCACTTCCTCCGGGTGGTAATCCACATGGCCCATCACCTCCCCCACTACAACGGCTGGGAACAGCAGACCAGCCTCCAGAAGCGATTGGCGCACCTCGGCCGTGAGCAGGGACTGCTCGATCACCACCGCATCCACCGCCTCCCTCTGCCCCTCCAGGACCTGGCGCAAATCCGTGGCATCACCACTCAGCCCCAGATCCACCGGGGTGTAACGGTTACCAGACAACCACTGCCGACAGGTCTCGATCAATGGCGACGTCCTCAGCAGCAGGGCGATGGTGAGGGCCGGGCCGGTCATCCAGCAGAACAGGGGTCCATACGCTGAATCTTGACGGAGGGAACCTCGAAAGGTGAAGATCTTTGTTTGTCTTTCGATTGCGACTCAGGCCGAATCGCGCTTCGACCAACACCTTTGAGTGATGACCGTCGAATCCCGAGCCTGATTGCGTCCTTTTCCGCCCATGGCAGACCCAAATCCCGAGACCTACGCCATCGTTGAGGCTTCCGGCCAGCAATTCTGGCTTCAACCCAACCGCTATTACGACCTGGATCGGCTCCAGGCTGCGGTCGATGAGACCGTGACACTGGACAACGTGCTTCTCGTGAAGGATTCCAAGGGCACCACCGTGGGCCAGCCCTACGTGAAAGATGCCAGCGTCTCCTTGAAGGTGATGGATCATCGCCGCGGCCCCAAGGTGATCGTCTACAAAATGCGCCCGAAGAAGAAGACCCGGCGCAAGAATGGCCACAGACAGGAGCTCACCCGTGTCATGGTTGAGTCCATCTCCGTGGGCGGCAAGGCCATCAGCTGATCGTCAGCCCTACGTTCCACCCCACCGCTCTCCCACCCCATGGCTCATAAGAAAGGCACAGGCTCCACACGCAACGGCCGCGATTCCAACGCCAAACGTCTCGGTGTGAAGGCCTACGGCGGCGAAACGGTCACCGCAGGCTCCATTCTGATCCGTCAGCGCGGCACCTCGGTGCTTCCCGGTCTCAACGTGGGCCAGGGCAAGGACGACACTCTCTTCGCCCTCACTGATGGTGTGGTGACCTTCGAAACCATCCGTCGCGGCCTGCGGAATCGCAAGCGCATCAGCGTGGCGACCGCCAGCTGAAACCGCCGGTGGCCTGACGCAACGTCAGCACCAAACCCAACACGGTGAGCCCCAGGACCAACACGGTTCTGGGGCTTTGTTCATGGAGGAGATGGCCAACCTCCAGCGGGAGAGCCATCACGAAGACCGCCACCAGCAGCCATTCCCCCCAATGCCGCCCCACCCAGGTCGCCCAGGCCGCCAAGAGGATCAGGGCGGCATACACGCCACTGAGCACGGCCAGCCTCCCCAGACGGCTCGGCCCGAGCAACTCGGCACGATCGGCAGCCTGCACCAACAACTCACGGTTGGCCTGTCCCCAGACATCAGCCCAGTGAGAGAGCTGATCAAACTGGCGACTCCCCACCAGGGCCGCCAGACTCACCAGCAGCAAGGCCAGCGCCAGAACCACCTTCTTGATCACAATCAGGCGCAACAGGAGCCGACTGGAACCGGAATGCCGGGGCATGCGCTGAATTCAACGGGCGATTAGAGCGGACGGTAAGCCCGGGTGGTGATCAGCCAGGGATGGAAGCGTTCCAGGAAGTGGGCCTGCAAGGTGCGGAAAAACTGGTCCACCAAGGCAGGGTCATCGAAGTGAAAGGGGTACTCACCGTTGTGCCCCTTGAAGAAATACCAATTGAGCAAGGCGGTGCCATCGGCAGCCAGACAGCGATGAAACTCCAGCAATTGGGCTGAAGGGTCGGGTAGGTGCTCCAGCACATCGAGACACACCACCGTGTCGAAGCGCTGACCCCGACAGCTGGCCAGGTCGCGATGCACCGACAGGCGATGCTCTAAGCCCAGCGCTGCGGCACGGGCCTGCAGAAATTGGCGGTTGTGGGGGTTGAGATCCACAAACCACACATGCTCCACCTGGGGCAGAGCTGCCGCAGCCAGGGCATGGGTTCCGATCCCACCACCAAAGTCGAGCAGATGGCCGCGGGCGAACTGCTCTTGCAGGCGCAGGGTGTCGGCGATGTAGTCGGCGCTGGTCAGATGCCAGGCCGCCAGCTCGAGCAGATGACCGGTCCCGACCGTATCTTCGTAGAACGTGGTTGCATCCTCCGGCTGAAACGCACCGGGATGGAGTGCCGCCAGATCGTCCGTCCCGACGGGGAGGCGCGCCTCCAACTCGATCAGGGAACAATCGAGGAAGCGGGAGAGATGGCGGCGCAGGTCAAAGCCATCGGCGCGAAAGGCCTCCACATCAAGAGCGGCGGACCGACTGACCTGCTGCATGTCCGATTTCGATCAGGTGGGAGCAACCTACGCGGCGGTGCTGAGTGCCACAGTCTTGAGCGGATGGAGCGTGAGGGCCAGTGAATCGGGAGGGCGTCAATCCGATCGGCTTCGTGGTGATCGACAAGCCGGCGGGGTTGACGTCCCATGCCTGCGTCGCCCGCCTACGCCGCTGTCTCGGCACCCGTCGGGTCGGTCACGGCGGCACCCTGGATCCAGCCGTGACCGGCGTCCTGCCACTCGCGATTGGGCCGGCAACCCGATTGCTTCCCTATCTGCCGGGCGCCAAGACCTACGTGGGCTCGATTCAGCTTGGACGCCGCACCAGCAGCGATGACCTCGACGGTGACCTGCTGGAGGAGCACCCCTGGCCCCGACTCAGCCGCGATGATCTGAATCAACGACTGGATGCCTTCCGAGGCACGATCCAGCAGCGCCCCCCCCAGGTGTCAGCAGTGCATGTGGATGGCGTGCGGGCCCACACCCGCGCCAGGCGTGGCGAAACGATGGACCTCCCCCCCCGCGAGGTGCGCATCGATCGCCTGACGCTCCTGGACTGGGATCCCGACTCCGGCGAGCTGGCGCTGGAGGTGCACTGTTCCGCTGGCACCTACATCCGCTCCCTCGCCAGAGATCTGGGCGAGCAACTCGGCTGCGGCGGCTGCCTGGCACGCCTGCGGCGGCTGCAGGCCCTTGGTTTCAGCATCGACCAGGCGGCTCCTCTCCCCCTCGACGCAGCCTCGGCGACACCGCCCCTGATCGAGCCCCAGCGGGCACTTCAGGATCGCCCGACGCGCATCACCACGGCAGCCGAGGTGGAGGACTGGCGCTGCGGGCGGCGCCTGAGCCTGGATCCAAACATCGCCGCGGGGCCGGTGGTGGTGCTGGCTCCAGACGGCCAGATGCTCGGACTGGGGCTGCACGAGCAACCCGGCAGTTTGAGGCCGAAGGTGGTGTTCGACGCCCACGGCTGAAGCCGACCCGGGACCCGCCCGTAATCTGCGGGGTCGAGGAGAACAACGCTCGGGCAACGATGGCCGGCCACAGCAAATGGGCACAGATCAAGCGCACCAAGGCCGTGGTGGATGCCAAACGCGGTGCCGTGTTCACCCGGATCGGCCGGGAGATCACGGTGGCGGCCCGAGCAGGTGCGGATCCGGCGGGGAACTTTCAGCTGCGCACGGCCATCGCCAAGGCCAAAGCGGCCGGCGTGCCTGCCGCCAACATCGAAAGGGCGATCGCCAAGGGATCCGGCCAGGGAGGCAGCGGGAGCGAACTGGAGAGCATGCGCTACGAGGGCTATGCCCCGGGGGGCGTGGCGGTGCTGGTGGAGGCCCTCAGCGACAACCGCAACCGCACGGCCGCTGACCTGCGTCTCACCTTCAGCAAAAACGGCGGCAACCTTGGTGAGTCGGGATGCGTCAGCTATCTGTTCGACCATCGCAGCGAGGTGCGCATCGCCGCCAAGCCGCACCAGGATGGAAGGCCGTTGGGCATTCAGGAGGATGCCCTGTTGGAAGGGCTGCTCGAGCTCGATGCGGAGGGTTACCAGCTCGAAGGCGATGGCCAAGAAGCCGTGGTGCATGGGCGCTTCGAGGCGCTGGAGGCCCTGCAGGATGGCCTGCGAGACAGGGGCTGGGTCGTTCTCGAATGGGAGCACACCTGGCACCCCCTCACCGCAGCGGTGGTGGATCGCGCCGAGACAGCACACCAATGCCTGAAGCTGCTGGAGGGGCTAGAGGCTCTCGACGACGTCAGCAGCGTCAGCACGAATCTGGAGATTCCGGAGTCGGTTCAGGCGAGCCTCACATCCCGCTGACGGCGTCAGCCGACAGGGCCGCCGCATCAGCCCAGAGATGCACACGCGGATGGGAGCCGAGCCAGCTGGCGGGCAGGTCGGGTGTGGCGTCACCGCGGAGCAAACGCGCCAGGATCAACGCCTTGCCAGCCCCCGTCACCACGAGGTGAATCTCCTCGGCCTGCAGGATCTCGGCGATGCCAAGCGTGATCGCCTGCGGCGGCACCCGCTGGGGATCACCGCCAAAGGCAGCAGCGTTCTGAATTCTCGTTGCATGGCTGAGCTGCACCACCCGGCAGCGAGTGTCTGCCCCGCAGGGGGGTTCATTGAAGCCCACATGGCCATTGCCGCCCAGGCCGAGCAACTGCACGCCCAGCCCCCCGGCCCGCTCCAAGGACAGGGCATACCGCCTGGCTTCCCCATCCGGATCGGGCGCCGCTCCATCGGGCAAGCGGAGTTGAGCGGCCGAAAGGCCCAGGGCATCCCCCAGGCAGCGCTGCATGGTGGCGGCGAAACTGGCGGCAGCACCCGAGTCCAACCCCGCATACTCGTCCAGATTGAAGCTCAACCACCCCTCGATCAGGCGCTGCCGTTCCGCCTCCGTCCATCCCCGCAGACGCGTGATCAGTTGCCGATAAAAGGGCTCCATCGTCCGCCCGGTGGCCAGCCCCAACGGTTTCGGCTCCCGAATCTCCAACCGCTCCCGGAGCCGGCTTTCCCAGTGGTCAACGACCGCCTCGATCAACTGAAGCGGGTCGGGGCGGGAGACCAGTCGAAACGACACCGATGGCGAGGGCACAGCAAACGCGACGCGGAAGTCAGCCCCTCCAGGCTGGCTCGAGCACAGGGCCCAGCGCCACCGCAGGATCATCGCTGGGGCGGAAAGGCCTGATCTGAATGCCCCGGTAGTAATGCTGAAGAATCTGGCGGAAATCGGCTCCACGCTCCGCCAGCGCCCGGGCCCCCCACTGACTCATGCCCACACCATGGCCAAAACCGCGACCACGCACCTCCAGCACCGGTTGCGGCTGAACCACTGAGCCAGGTAGGGCCGGTGGCGGCACCAGGGCCTCATCACCCCCTTCACCGTCGGGATCGCGCAGCAGACCCACCCAGCGGGTGCCATCGATGCGCCCAGTGGCTTGTCGATCCTCCGGCTCGCCATCAAGCCAGGCGAATTCCACCATCGTGCTCTTGAGGCCGAGCCGCTGGCGCAGCTCCCGGCCACTGAGTTTCAGGGAGCCGGCAGGCCCCTTCACCCGCAGCAGGCGCACACGCCCCGTGGAACTGGTGGCCAACACCTGAAAGGAGCGCGCCCCCCCGATCTCCCCGAAGGCGCGACGAAGCTGTGTCGCATCAAAGCGGGCCTGCCAACGGTGCACCGGGCTCTCCTGGTCGTGGTCCGGAACGCTCACCAGATAGGGCAACTGGGAACGCCAGACCTCACCACTCGCCTCGGTCGCTCCGCCGGAACTGCTGTGAAACACCGCATTGATCAGCTTTCCTCCATGCACCATCACCAGGGAACGGGTGCTGTCGACGGCTTCCTCGGTTCTGGGGGTCGCGGATTCGAGGCCGCGGTACACCTGGCTGGCCACGGTGGCCTTCACATCGAAACCTCCCGCCTTGCCGCGCTGGCGCAGGGCATAGGTGCGAGCCGCCACCGCCTGGGCCCGCAGGGCTGCCATCGGCCAATCCTGTGGCATCTCACTGCCCACAACGCTGGCGAGGTAGGCCTCGATCCCCAGCTGGTTCACCACCTGAATCTGGCGGTCATGCACCGTCAGATTCAGCACGCCGCCATAACGCCGCTGTGCCAGCCAGATCCCGCGGGGATCATCAGTCTCCAAGCTCAGCCGCGTGCTGGCGGAGAGTTCCCGGCGTTGCAGCGGCCCTGAAGGATCCCCCTGCGGCTGAAAGTCCAGCACCAGGCGCCCATCCATCAGGCGCACCTCCAGGCGTTGCAGCGCCAAGCGATCCAGGCCACCGCCTCGCACCCGGAGAGGACGGGCCGCATCAGCCCGCAGCGTCACCTGGTCGGCCCGCTGCAGCAACACGCGCATCTCCGGTTCGCGAGCCGCGATCACGGCAGGCGGCCCGGCCAGCCCCGCCAGCAGAGCCGCCGGCAGGCCGAGGGCAAGGGAGGGCAGCGGCCTGAACAAGACCGTCATCAACGAAGGCAGCCCAGTGTGCCGCCCCCGTCCAGGGTCATCCAGGGTGCATGGCAGATTTGAACGTTGAGCGCAGCAGACCGTGCAGGTCACCTTCCTCGGCACCAGCTCCGGCGTTCCCACCCGCGCCCGCAATGTTTCCGCCGTGGCCCTGCGCTTGCCCCAGCGCTCAGAGCTCTGGTTGTTCGACTGCGGGGAAGGCACGCAGCACCAATTTCTGCGCAGTGATCTGCGCCTGTCCCAACTGCGCCGGGTGTTCGTGACCCACATGCACGGTGATCATGTCTTCGGACTGCCCGGCCTGCTCGCCAGCCTCGGCCTGGCCGGCAGCAGCGCCGGTGTCGATCTGTATGGCCCCGATCCGCTCGAGGCCTACCTACAGGGAGTGCTGCGTACCAGCTCCACCCGGATCGGCTACCCCCTGGCGGTTCATCGCGTCCGGGAGGCGGCCGAGAACGGCACGGTGCTGCTGGAGGACGACGACATCATCGTGCGCACCACGCCGCTGACCCATCGCGTGCCGGCCTATGCCTATCGCATTGAACAGAAGCCCCGGGCCGGCCGCTTCGATGTGGATCAGGCCCGGGCCCTCGCCATCCCCCCAGGCCCGATCTACGCCGCCCTCAAGCGAGGAGAAACGGTCAGCCTCGACGACGGCCGCCGGATCGATGGGCGCCAGCTGTGCGGCCCGACACGCCCCGGCGTGAGCGTGGTGTATTGCACCGACACCGTGTTCTGTGAAGCAGCGGTGGCGTTGGCCCGGGGAGCGGATCTGCTGATCCATGAGGCCACGTTCTCCCATGGGGAGGCGGAGATGGCCTTTCAGCGCCAACACTCCACCAGCACGATGGCCGCACAGACCGCGGCGGAAGCCGGTGTGCAGCAACTGGTGCTCACCCACCTGAGCCCCCGCTATGCCCCCGGCAATGCCATCAACGCCGATGACCTGCTGGCGGAGGCGCGGGCGATCTTCCCCAACACGGTTCTGGCGAAGGACTTTCTTTCCCTAGACGTCTGCCCGCGGGACTGACCAGCTGCGGCGAAGGCGACGCTGCAACAGTTCATGATCAGCTGAGCCTGCAGCAGTCCAGGGGACCACCCCCCCGTGATACAAGAGCCTGGTGCGGTGTACCCGTCAGATCCTGGCGTCCTCCATGGCCTCTCTTTTCTTCTCCCTGCGACGGTCCGTGAGCCGGCTGCTGTTCGTGCTGCCTGTGTTGATCGGACTCGCGTTCAGTTCCCCAGCGCTTGCAGCCCAATGGGATGCTGAAACCCTCACGGTCCCAGCCGATGCCAGCGGCGATCAGGTGACCTTCAGCGAGCAGGAGATCAAGACCGGCCGCAAGATCTTCAACACCAGCTGCGGCACCTGCCATGCCGGTGGGATCACCAAGACCAACCACAACGTGGGGCTGGACCCTGAAACTCTCGCCCTGGCGACTCCGGCCCGCGACAACGTCGACAGCCTGGTCGACTACATGAAAGACCCCACCTCTTACGACGGCGAGTACAGCATCGCCGACGTGCATCCCAGCATGCGCAGCAGCGATCTGTTCGTGCAGATGCGTGATCTCAACGACGATGACCTGCGCCTGATCGCTGGTTACATCCTTGTGGCCCCCAAAGTTCAGGGCAACCAGTGGGGTGGCGGCAAGATCTACTTCTGATCTGCCTTCCAGCCATCGACAACCGCTCCGGAACCGGAGCGGTTTTTTTATGGCAGCGCGTTGCCGGGATCCAAGGAGCGCGGATGCCGGCTGTACCACCATTCCTGGAGCTCAGCACTGAAGCGGATCGAAAACAACGTCAGCACGGTGGTCGTGGGCCGGGAGCCCGGTTGCAGCAACTCAACGGCGTACGACGGACAGCGGCGGGCGGCCAGATCGGGAACGAAACGCCGACCAACCCGTCGCCAGCTCGGTTCCTTGCTGCGCCACACCAGACGACAACAGGGCCAGGGCAACTCCTCCCGGTCAAACAGACGACAACAGGGACCAATCACCCTGAAGCTGTACTGCCCCCCAGGGCTGGTGTGGACACTGCCGTGGTCGAGAACGGTCGTCACCTCCGCAGCGGAGGCAGCTGTCGAGCACGCTGCCGTCATAGGAGCACCAGACCGAGCTAAGGCAAGGCTGGCATGCTGCCAGCAAAAAGCCACCCCGAGGGGTGGCGAAGGCTCAACTGCCGAGACTGTGGCTGACAGGTGATGCCGAAACTCAATAGAGCTCTTCTTCGGCGTGGGTCTTGATGGTGCAGTCGGAGGTGGGATAGGCCACGCAGGTCAGCACGAAACCGGCTTCGATCTGGTCATCATCCAGGAAGCTCTGATCGGACTGATCCACAGTGCCAGCGGTGATCTTGCCGGCGCAGGTGGAGCAGGCACCGGCACGGCAGGAATAGGGCAGATCAATTCCCTGCTCTTCAGCGGCGTCGAGGATGTACTGATCATCGGGCACCTCGATGGTCTTGTTCAGACCTTCGCTCTCATTGATCAGAGTGACCTTGTAGGAAGCCATGGCTGGTTGGGGTGTGCAGGAACCGAGAGCCCGGACCTGCAGGACTGCACCTATCTACATCGGCCGAGGGGTCAGCCAGCCGGTTCGTTGACGCAAATCTCTCAAGCCCAATCAAAGCCACTGCTCTGATAAGCCCCTCTTATCAAGAAATCCTTCGGCGGATCTCCAGCAAGCCCCAGCGCCCCTGCGCCACCTGATCGGTCACCTGCCAGCCCAACGCCTCCAGAACGGCGGAGAGCCGGGGCGCCTGCTCGAGCAGCAAGCCACTGAGCAAACCGCGACCGGAGGGCTTGATCAGAGACTCAAATGCTGGCGCCAGCGCTTCGATCACCGGCGCGAGGATGTTGCACAGCATCAGATCGGCGGGCTGCCCCTCCAGAAGTGCCGCCAGCACATCGGCTGAACCCTGTTGCACCACCAACCTTTCGGCCGGCACAGCGCCCAAACGGGCGTTCTCAGCGGTGGCGCGAACGGCCAGTGAGTCGGTGTCGACGGCGAAGACCGTGCTGGCGCCCATCGCCAGGGCCGCCAAACCGAGAATGCCGCTGCCGCACCCCAGATCGGCCACCCGCAGCCCGTCAGGGGGCTGCTGCTCGAGCGCTTCCAGGCAAAGGCGGGTGGTGGGGTGACTTCCGGTGCCGAAGGCACTGCCTGGATCCATGCGCAGCACCAAGCGATGGGCCTGCTCCGCCGGTGGCTCCAGCCAGGCCGGCAGGATCAGCAGCGTCGCTCCCACGGGATCGGGCTCCCAATGCTGCTTCCAGGTGAGGCTCCAGTCTTCATCGTCGAGCTCGCACCACACGGGGTCGGCCAGGGCGAGATCGAACGTGCGCGCCAGCGGCTCAAGGCTGGCCAGAAGAGCGACCCGTTCGGGCTCAGGCCATTCCGGCGCCGGCAACCAGAGGTGAAGGGTGCGTTGGTCGGGGTGCTCCGGCGCATGCTCCACCGACACACGCTGCAGGCCGAGGCTGTCGAGTTTCCAAAGAAGTGACTCCTCGAGCTCAGGCGCCAGCGGCAGCGACAGTCGCCACCAGCGCAGCGGCACAGACACAGACATCAGGCCGGCTCAGAGGGTGACGGGATGGGCTTCCTGGATGCCGTTGATGGCATGGATGGTGGCCAGAAGGCTGGGGGGGATCGGATCATCGATGCTCAGAACCATCACCGCATCACCCCGCACGATCCGCCGGCCGACCTGCATGGAGGCGATGTTGACGTTGTGCTCACCGAGCAGGGAGCCAAGGTGGCCAATGATCCCGGGCATGTCGCGGTGACGGGTGAACAGCATGTGCCGACTTGGGGGCACATTCACCGGAAACTCGTCGATGCTCGTGACCCGCAGATCGCCGTCGGCAAACACGGCACCGGTGACGCTGTGTCCCCCCTGTCCGCCACGGGTGGTGAGCTGGAGGGATCCGCCAGCAAAATCGCGGCTGGCATCGTCCTTGATCTCCAGCACATGGATGCCCCGTCCCTTGGCCTCTAGGGCGGCATTCACATAATTGATGCGCTCACCAAGGGCGCTGGAGAGGAGCCCCTTGAGGGCCGCCACCACCAGGGGCTGGGAAGGATGCTCGGCAAACTCGCCCTGCAAACGCACCTCCAGCTCTTGCACCTGGCCGCCCGAGAGCTGACTCACCAGCAAACCGAGGGTTTCCGCCAGCTGAAGATGGGGCTTGAGGCGCTCCATGATCTCAGCGCTGAGACCGGGAATATTGACGGCGCTGCGGGCGGGCAGACCGAGCAAGACGTCACGGATCTGCTCGGCCACATCAATCGCCACATTCTCCTGAGCCTCCTCGGTTGAGGCACCCAGGTGGGGCGTGAGCACCAGACCCCTCTCTACCGCACGAAGCGGAGAGTCCACCGCGAGGGGTTCGCTGGCAAACACGTCGAGACCAGCCCCAGCAATCACACCGGTGTTGATGGCCTCAGCGATGGCCGCCTCATCGACGATGCCGCCCCGGGCGCAATTCACAAGGCGGGCGGTGGACTTCATGCTGCGCAGCAACTCCGCATTCACCAGGTTCTCGGTGTCTGGAGTGCGCGGAATGTGCAGGGTGATGTAGTCGGCCGTGCGAAACAGCTCGTTGAGCTGGGTGAGTCGCACCTGCATCTGCTGAGCCCGATCAGCGGAAATGAACGGATCGAAAGCGATCACATCCATGCCCATCGCCTTGGCTACCCGGGCCACATGGGACCCGATTTTTCCGAGCCCCACCACCCCGAGGGTTTTCTTGTAGAGCTCGTTCCCCACATATTTCTTGCGATCCCAGGCGCCCTCCCGCATCGAGGCATGGGCCTGAGGCACATGGCGGGACAGAGACAGCAGCAAGGCCAGGGCATGCTCCGCCGCCGCAATGGTGTTGCCCTCCGGTGAATTCACCACCAGCACACCCCGTTGGGTGGCCGCCGGCACGTCGACATTGTCGACACCAACGCCGGCGCGGCCGATGATGCGCAGCCGATCGGCGGCAGCGATCACGTCGGCGGTGACCTGCGTGCCGGAACGGATCATCAGGGCGTCGTAATCGCCGATGATCGCCTTCAGTTCATCGGGGCTGAGACCGGTGCGCTGATCCACCTGTGCCACCTGGCCAAGGATGTCGATCCCCGCCTGATCAATGGGATCGGAAACCAGAACTTTCGTCATCAACCGGCGGAACACAGCCACCCTTCACTGTAGAGAGCGGCTCGCAAAGCTCCTGTTGTGCAGCGGACCATGACACAGCGGCCCACAGGCGAGACTTGGCGATTGGCGAGGGGATGGTCATGCCGGTCTGCGTGCTGGTGCTGAAGGAGCTGAAGGACGCAACCAGCCTCAGGCAACGACTGGATGCTGAACCGTTCCCCCTGCGCCAATGTCTGCTCGTGGCACCGGAGGGGGAGGACAACGCCGCTGCCGTGGCGATGGATCAGGTGGATCTGCTCAATCCGAGTCTGGCCCGCCAACGGCGCCAACGGTCCATGGCCCGCTGGCTGATGCCCTTCGGCTTCTTCGCTGGCCTCACCTTCACCCAGATCACCAACCTGGAGACCTTCTCGGCCCTGGGCCCCTGGGGAGAACCGGTCGTGGGGGGCCTGCTGGGACTGGGCTCAGGCCTGATGGGCAGTTATGCCGCCGCCGCCAGCGTGCCGTCCGACAACGAAGACGGCGTGCGCATCCTGCGCAATCGCCATGAGGAAAGACGCTGGCTGCTGCTGCTGGAAACCCCGAGCGGGGTTGAACCGCCCTGGCAGCTGCTGCAGAGCGCCCGTCCCCTGCAGGTGGTGCGCCTCAGCGAACTCTGATGCTCCCCCGCGCCGAACTGCTGCAGGGGGCCCGCAACCGGGAGGGCCTTGAACGCCTGCTCGATCAGGCGGAGGCGGTGCTGCGCACCTGGCAGCCCCAGTGGAGCCCTTTTCTGGAGGCCCCCTTACAGGAGGAGGCCTTCGACCGTTTCTCCAGCCTCACCGAACTGTCCTGGCGGCGAGAGGGTGGATACCCCGGCGCTGAGCGCTGTCGCCTGCTCTGCCAGCGACGGGATCCCGACCTTGAACCGGGTTCGGAAGCGCAGGAGCCAGCTCCGATTGTGGGGCTAACGGTGGAGGGAAATTTCCTGTTTGACCCGATTGTTCCCGCCGACATCCGCCGGGCACTCGCCCCCCTGGGCGGTGCCCCTGAGCAACTCGGCGACGTCTGGATCCGTGGCGATCGTGGCGCCCAGCTGCTCTGCACTCCGGAGGCCGCCGATCGCCTGAACGGACGACAGGGCCGACTGCGCGACGTGGAGATCCACTGCGAAACCATGCCGATCGATGCTCTTCAGCTGCCGGTGCGCCGCGCCATCAAGCGCTTCAGCAGCGTGGAGGCGTCCTGCCGACTCGATGCAATCGCCTCAGCCGGCTTCGGGTTGTCCCGCAGCAAGGTGAGCCAGGAGATCCGATCGGGGCAGCTGCGCCTGAATTGGGAGCCGATCCGTCAGGCCAGCAGGGAGCTCAAAGTGGGCGACCGATTGCAGCTCCAGAACCGAGGCAGCGTCGAGGTGCTGTCGCTGACGCTCACCAAGCGTGAACGATGGCGGGTGGAGATGGAGCGACGATGAGACCTCATCACCACTCAACTGCTAGGTTCACTCTCACAGCAGTGCAACTGCTGGTCACGCCTCTCGCAGTGTTCGATGCGACGAGAGGGCGATTAGCTCAGAGGTAGAGCACTACCTTGACACGGTAGGAGTCACTGGTTCGATTCCAGTATCGCCCACTTCCTTTCAACACGATCCAGCTCCATCATGACGCGCACCGTGGTCGTGGGTCTGGGTCGCTCGGGAATCGGAGCGGCACGGTTGCTGCGGGCGCAGGGGAAAACCGTCACCGTGCTGGAACGGCTTGAAGGTGACAGCCAGACCCGGCGAGCCAGAGATCTGATCGATCAGGGGATCGAGGTGCAGCTCGGTCGTCCGCTCACCCTGTCGAGTTTCGCGCCATGGCTCAACGACCTCGAAACGGTGGTGGTGAGTCCTGGGATCGACTGGAATCACCCCACCCTGGACGCCTTGCGGCAGCAGGGCGTGGCCGTGATCGGCGAAATGGCCCTGGCCTGGCAGTCCCTCAACGAAACGCCCTGGATCGGCATCACCGGAACCAACGGCAAAACCACGGTGACCCAACTGCTGCAGCACGTGCTCAGTTCAGGCGGGCTGCACGCCCCCATGGCAGGCAACGTGGGCCATTCCGCCGCTGAATTGGCCCTGAGCCTGAGTGCAGTGGCGCCCAACGGTGGAGACCCTGCAGCCCCGGATTGGCTGGTGATGGAAATGAGCAGTTATCAGATCGAAGCTGCCGCGAGCGTGGCCCCTCGCATCGGCATCTGGACGACGCTGACGCCCGATCACCTGGAACGGCACGGCACGCTGGAGGCCTATCGCGCCATTAAACGGGGGCTGCTCGAGCGCTCGCAGATTCGCATTTTCAATGCCGATGACTCCGACCTGCGCAGCCAGCGGGCGAGCTGGGACCACGGCCTCTGGATCAGTGCTGAGGGGGCTGGCGACGGAGCAACGGCCGCTGATCTCTGGTGCGATGCCATGGGCATTGTTCACTGCAGGCGCCGAGGCCCCCTGTTTCCAGCCAGCGCACTGGCCATGCCAGGAGATCACAACCGCCAGAACCTGCTGATGGTGACCGCCGCGGCCCTGGAGGCGGGGCTGGAACCCGAGGTGATCGCCGCGGCCCTGCGCACCTTCCCGGGGGTGCCCCACCGCCTCGAACGGCTGGGAGAGCTCAAGGGCATGCAGGTGTTCAACGACAGCAAAGCCACCAATTTCGATGCGGCCGTGGTGGCGCTGCGCTCCGTGCCCAGGCCAGCGGTCGTGCTCGCCGGGGGCCAGACCAAACAAGGTGAGGCGGGCGAATGGCTCACCCTGATGGGCGAACGCAGCTGCGCGGTTGTGCTGTACGGCAGTGGCGCCGAGGAACTCGCCAACCTCCTCAGCTCCGGCGGTTACCCCGGCCAGATCAGACGCTGCGACGACCTTGAGGCAGCCGTGCCGATCGCCGTCGAACTCGGCCATCAGTTGCGCGCGGGCACGCTGCTGCTGTCGCCGGCCTGCGCCAGCTTCGACCAATACAGCGATTTCGAGGCACGAGGCGACCATTTCCGCACGCTGATTGCCACGCAGCTGAGCACCTAACCTCTGCTCAGGAAACGGACATCGCCTTGGCCTACTGGCTGATGAAAAGTGAGCCGGATGCTTACAGCATCGAGGATCTGGCCCGAGAAGGCACCACCCTCTGGGATGGCATCCGCAATTATCAAGCTCGCAATTTCATGCGCAGCATGAACGTTGGCGATCGTGCTTTTTTCTATCACTCCAACTGCAAACCACCAGGAATCGTGGGGCTGATGGAAGTCGTGGAGACCGGCTTGGTGGATCCCAGCCAGTTCGATCCGAACTCGAAGTATCACGATCCGGCCTCCAAACCGGAGTCGCCACGCTGGGACTGCGTGAAGCTCCGCTATCTGGGGGTCTTCAGCGCGATCTTGAGCCTGGAGACCTTGCGCAACACCTACAGCGACGACGATCTGGCGGTGGTGCGGCGCGGCAACCGCCTCTCCATCCTGCCGGTGCCCGAAGCGATCGCCACGGATCTGCTGCAACGCCTTGGCGAGCTCCAGTAACGGCGCGGTGCCCAGCGGAAGGGAGGTCCTCCCGCTCGCCACGGTGTTGCCACGGGCCTGGATCGGATTCGGCAAAGCCCCCTGGCGCTGTGTGGGTCTGGCGGCCTTGATTCTGATCACCCTGATGGGACCAGGGGTGCTGGCCAGCGACATGCAACGCAGTGGCTGGCCCCTGATCGCGAGCCTGGGCCACCTGCTCGTGGCCTGCAGTCTGCTGCTGCCGATCGCTCCCGCCATGGCGTTGCTGCAGCTGGCGGATCAACTGCTCCCAGGGTCAGGAGCCACTCCTGAAGGCCACAACCATCCCCAACCCATCACAAGGCTGTGGCTCTGGCGTCAGGGCGTAGCACTGCTGCTGCTCGAGCTGCTGATCCTGGCCGGCGGACTGACCGGCCTGAAGCTACTGAGCGCCCTCTTGATCGCCCAGAGCGGCGTGTTGGCTGGAGCGGCGCTGCTCGCTGGCGGCCTTGCTCTGAGCGGCTGGACAGCCGGGCAGCTGCTGGCCTTCCCGTTGCTGGTCCATCACCGGCATCGACCTCTGGCCGCCATGGAGCACAGCAGGCGCCTGGTGAATAGCAACCGCCTCAAGGTGCTGGCCCTGATCGGCCTTCTTCTCGGGCTCAATGCCGTGGGACTGATGGGTGCCTGCCTCGGGCTGCTCGTGAGCATTCCCTTGAGTGCCTTGGTACTGATGGCCAGCTGCCGGACTCAGGCGTCCTGAAGCAAAGACTGTCGACAAAAAAGGTTGCCCACATAGAGACGGGTGATCGACCTGGAGCTGACCCCGTTCTGCACCAGAAAGCCAGCCAGTGCGGCCTGCACCAGGCGGTAGTGGTCCCAGTTGGGGTGTCGCTCGATGAAACGACGCATGGCCTGTTGGAGCGGTTCGGGAAGCTCGGTCTGAAAACTCACCGTCGCGGTTTCAGCCAGCTGGGGGGCGGGAGCTCGATGACCTGAGGGCGCCCCAACCGACACAGGCACCCGCGCTTCCGCAACCTCTCCGGTGTTCACCACCCCCATGTCGTGCACTGACCGCATCCCAGACCCCTCAAACGCTCACTAGTTCTCCACACCCTGAGGGCCACGTCAAGCGACGAATTTGACGCCCTTCCAAGCGGTTCTCCCGATGAGACTCCAGGCGCAAAGCCCTTTCCTGGCCTGTGATGCGGTTAACAGCCTGAGACAAGTCGCCTCGCGCCGCCCGTCAAGGGAGCCAGAGCCAGAAAGCCAACTTTTCCACAGCCGAAGCCCAGGCGCGTCATTCCACGCAAAAACCTGTGGAAAAGCCCCTCAAGACCACGCGGTCGACCGTGGAAAAACAAAACCAAGAAAATGATCAGTAGGGCTTATGAAGGCGGGGAGTCCCAGAGCGTTCTCACCGCTGCCGTCATCGCCTGGGCTGCGGGGGCCGGCCAGTGTCCCTCCACGCCCCGATCCCCCAGGGTGTCGCCCTGCAGAACCACCCGCAGATCCCATTGATCGCGATCACCATCGAGACACCCCCACCAGGGCAAGCGCTCCAACTCCAGGCTCAAAGCCTCTTCAGCCATCAACTGATCGACCAGCGCTCGATGCTGCTCCACCAGGGCGGTGATCAGGGAGACAAGCTCGCGCCACTCGTCTCCGGTCAACTCAAAGGCCCATCCCTCACCACCAATCAAGACGGGATAGCGACGGCGGGCAGGATCCCAGGCCAGGCGCCAACCCGGACCCTCGCGCTGAATCATCCAGGCAGAAGGTCAGGTTGGTCCTGCTCGTCGCTCAGTTCAACAATGGCCCGTTGCACCGGCTTGACACTGGATTCCTCCAACAAACCATCGAAATCGTCGAAACGACGCTGCTTGGCGCGGAAGGCAATGCGCACCGTGGTGAGGTAGCGATTACTCGACTGGCGGATCAGACTTTCGCCCCGTTTGGCGAGATCCTGGGCACTGACACCGGCACTCATCACGCGCAATCAACCGAAGCTTGATCTTTCACCTTAATTGAGCAGGTCGCTGTGAAAGGGAACGTGCATGGGATAGCTGCGCTGCAACGACCCCGGAACCCTGAGCACGATCTGACGGCCGAGCCCCATGGCCGCCAGGGGGCGGCGCACCAGCTCCAACAGACCACTGATCTCCTCGAGATGACTGGCATCAAGGCACTCGATCCGAACACTGCCCCAGCTGCGCGAGATCCTGCAATCCCGCAGCGGTTCGAGCTTCGCCTCCAGCAGCGGCTCCTCGCGGTAAAAGGACAACACCAGACGCTGCAAGCGGTCCATACCGATCCTCTTTAGTCTCACCACTTCTCCAACCTGCCCATGGCAGCGGATCCCCCCCCGGCGGACGAAGAAAACCTTCAGGTTTCCCCCCGCAGCGGCACCCTGGCCATCGACCTCGGCAGCACCACCACCGTGGTGGCCTTCCAGGCGGATGGCTCCAGGCACCTGGAACCGGTCGATCTGCCACCGATCAGCCGCACACCAGGCGAAGTTCCCAGCCTGTTGTGGCTCAAAGACAGCCATGACCCCCACCCCCTGGTGGGCCGCCAGGTGATCGACAGTGGCCTGAATGCCTGGGACGGGCCGGAACTGCTCAGGGATTTCAAACGCTCGATCGCAGGCAGCTGCCCAGAACCAGGCGAGGCCCGCCGCAATCTCTCGGCGCAGGAGGCGGCGGAACGGTTACTGGCAGAGATCTGGCGTCGCCTACCGAACCGACTGAACGTGCACCGCTTGGTGCTGACAGCGCCGATCGACCATTACCGCGGCTATCGCCACTGGTTGGTGCGTGCCTGCCAGGCGCTGCCCGTCGACGCCATCGCCCTGGTGGATGAGCCAACGGCAGCGGCCCTCGGCGCGGGATTACCTCCCGGCTCCAAGCTGCTGGTGGTGGATCTGGGGGGGAGCACCATCGACATGGCGTTGGTGGCCCTAGAGGGGGGCGAAGGACGGGCAGCGCCTCTGGCCCAGCTGCTGCGCTTCAACGGCCGGATGCTGGGAAACAGTCGTCAGGCCCTTCGCTGCGCCAAGGTGCTGGGAAAAGCAGGCTTGCGCCTGGGCGGCAGGGATCTGGACCACTGGATCCTCGATCACCTCACAGGCGCGAGCCCTACCGCTGAGGGCGTGTTGCCGATGGCCCTGCTCAATGCGGCGGAGCGGCTGAAATGCCGCCTGAGCGACCCTGACCTCGATGGGCAGACCACCGTCACGGAACTCGCCGTCGCCGGCGATGGTGCGGCGCCCTGTGAGCTGCGTCTGAACCGAGAGGAACTGAACCGTTTGCTCCATGAGCGCGGCCTGGTTGAAGCCCTGGATGATCTGCTGGAGCAGACCCTCGCCGGCGGCCGCCGCCACGGGGTGAACCTGGAGGACCTTCAGGGGGTGATGGCGGTTGGAGGCGGCGCTCGACTGCCCCTTCTGCGCGACTGGCTGGAACGACGCACCAGGCCCGTTCCCCTGCTCACTCCCGCCCCGGTGGAGGCGGTCGCCCGTGGTGCCCTGGCCCTGACCCCGGGTGTTCAGATCCGGGACGTGCTGCGTCACGGTGTCTCCCTGCGCTGCTGGGACCGACGCAGCAACCGCCATCATTGGCACCCGCTGTTCATGGCTGGACAGACCTGGCCCACCACCACGCCCCTGGAGATCGTCCTCGCCGCAGGATGTGACGAACAGAGACAGGTGGAGCTTGTGCTGGGGGAACCCGAGGTGGTCGCACACCACGACGTGGTGTTCCGCCACGGCTTGCCGACCCTGCAGTCCAGTGATCGCGCCCCCCGCATCCGTGCCTGGGATGGCGACCCTGTCGCCGTGCCGCTCCAGCCAGCGGGAACAGCAGGGGAAGACTGCCTGCGACTGCGTTGGTCTCTCGACGATGCATCTCAGCTGCGCGTGGAGATCGAGGATCTCCGCAACGGCAAGGCCCTGCCGTCGCTCGTCCTCGGCACCGTGAGATGAGGGGACCGTGCGGTGAGGCGTCCGTCCACAGGACAATCAGAACCGATGCACCTCTACATAGAAAGATGGTGATTCCGCCTGATCGCTTTGGCGCTGCGCCGCCACACCCTGCCCCGTTACTGGCTCGGGCTGACCCTGGGAGGTGTCGCCCTGCTCTGTGGTGTCGCCTACTGGTGGGAACAGCAATTACCCCTTCGCCTGCGTGACGCCGCCCAGCGGGGCGACCTGGAGGCCTGCCTCCGTTACAGCGAACAGCTTGCGGCGCTGCGCTGGCTGGGGCAGAAAGCTCCGAGCGAACAGGCGACCTGTCGCCGCCGCCAGGCCGAACTGGCCTGGGAGCAAGGCGACCGATCGCAAGCCCTGCGCCTCCAGGAACAGCTGGTGAATTCGGCGATCGGCAGCAGCAGCGAACAACAACAGGATCGCCAACGTCTGATGCTTTGGCGCGATCAGCTCCGCAATCAGGCGCTTCTCCGTTTCCGGGAAGGCGATCTCGATGCCGCCATCACCCTGCTCCAACCGGTCGAGCAAGGGGATGGTCGCCCCGGCACGCGCCTCAGCGACAGCTTGAGGGAAACCTGGAACCGCAACCGCCTCAACCATGAGCGGTTGCTGGAGATGGTGCAAGACCAGAAATGGTGGGAAGCCCTCTCACTGCTCAATCAGCTCGACCATCCCTGGTGGCAGCGCAAAGCTCTTCCCGAGAGAACCAAGGTGGAGGCCTCGATCGATGCGCTCCGCGATCGGGAGGAGCACCACAGCCACGGTGAGCTGCCGGCCCACACCGTTCCCCAGGCGGAACTCGACGCTGCCGTGCAACAACGCATTCGGATGGGCATGGATCCCTGGCAGGCCTTCATCTCAGGCTGCGCCGATGTGGGTGGCACGGTGATCGAAGACGGGCCGGAAAGCCTCTGCCGCAGGCCCTGATCAGGGCAGACGCCCCCTGGTGCATGACACAATGCGCCCCAGCGACGACGGACCCATGCAAGCGGGAGACAAAGTGACGGTCTCAACCAGCGTCGTGGTCTACAACCACCCCCAGCACCGCGGTGAAGGCTTCGATCTGCAGGGGCAGGAAGGTGAGGTGGTGAGCCTGCTCGGGGAATGGAAAGGCCGCCCAATCAGCCCCACCTTGCCGGTGGTGGTGGCCTTCGGGCGCTACAAAGCCCACTTCCGGGAAGACGAACTCACTGCGCTGAACTGACCGACTCGTCACGGCGCAGATACACACCTTCCTCACCATCGAGGTCAAGCAAGCGCAGCTCAATGGTCTCCGTGCGTCGTGTCGGCACAACCCGTCCACAGAAGTCGGGTTGGATTGGAAGTTCACGATGGCCGCGATCCACCATCACCAGCAGCAGCACGCGACACGGCCGCCCCCAGGTCTGGATCGCTTCCAGAGCAGCCCGCACCGTGCGACCCGTGAAGATCACATCGTCAACGAGCACCACCGTGCGGCCCTCGACAGTCATCGGGAGATCGGTGGCCTGCACCAGACGGGTGCCAACCCGATCGAGATCATCGCGATGAAAGGTGGGATCCAGCGTGCCCTGGGCAATGGTGCGACCCGTCAGATCCTCCAGCTGCCGGGCCAGAACCCTGGAGAGATGAACACCACGGGTGGGAATGCCGAGCAACAACAGATCATCGATGCTGTCGACCACTTCCAGCACTTGCGATGACAGGCGGGCCAGTGTGCGTGCCAGCTCCTGGGCCGAGAGAATCTCAATCCGATCGGATTCAAAAGAACCGGCCATTCTCAACTGCTCGGTTGGCGCTCAGTGTATGGCCGAGGCATGGGCGAAAGCTGACGCATGCAGGGTTCAAGACTCGAGAGGATGGGCCTCGCGGTAACTTGAATCTGGAGAAGCCCTTAAGAACTGATCGTTGCGGAGTGAACGTGCCGAACACCAGTGAGAAGAGCTTTCGTCACTCAGGCGGCATCGCCCCTGTTGTGCTGACCATTCTGGACGGTTGGGGATATCGGGAAGGATCGGATCACAACGCGATCCGCAGCGCGCAGACACCGGTGATGGATGCGCTCTGGCACGCCTATCCCCATGCTCTGATCGAAGCCAGCGGGGCCCATGTGGGTCTCCCGGATGGGCAGATGGGGAACTCAGAGGTGGGCCACCTCACGATCGGAGCCGGTCGGATCATCCGCCAGGAGCTGGTGCGCATCAGTGAAACCGTGCGCGACGGTCAGCTGGGGGAGCGAGAGGCTCTGCGGCAGCTGGCCGCAGACCTGCGCCGCAGCGGCGGCACGCTCCATCTGCTCGGGCTCTGCTCCGATGGAGGCGTTCACAGCCACGTGGATCATCTCTGCGGCCTGCTGCGCTGGGCCGCCGCCGAAGGGTTGGAGCGCGTGGCCATTCATGCGATTACCGACGGTCGCGACACCCCCACCGACAGTGCGCCCCGCTACATCCGCCAGGCGGAAGAGGCGATTCACTCCTGCGGTGTGGGCGAACTGGCCAGTCTCTGCGGTCGCTACTGGGCCATGGATCGGGATCATCGCTGGGAGCGCACCAGCAAGGCCCATACCCTGCTGACCGATCCCACGCTCTCCAGCAGCGGCCTGAGCGCCGCCGAAGCGGTGGCAGCGAGTTATTCCCAAGGCACCACGGATGAATTCCTCGAACCGTTGCGCCTGAAGGATCAGTGCCTGCGCGATGGGGATGGCCTGGTGGTGTTCAACTTCCGCCCTGACCGGGCCCGTCAACTGGTTCAGGCGCTCTGTCTCGAGCACTTTGATGGCTTTGAGCGCGGGCATCGCCCCAAGCTGAACGTGGTGACGTTCACCCAATACGAAGCCGATTTGCCCGTGGCTGTGGCCTTCCCGCCGGAATCGCTCGATCAGCTGCTCGGTCAGGTGGTGGCGGAGCACGGCCTGAAGCAATACCGCACCGCTGAAACGGAAAAATATCCCCACGTCACCTATTTCATGAACGGGGGGATCGAACAACCGCTGGACGGGGAAGATCGTCACCTGGTGCCTTCACCGCGGGTAGCCACCTACGACCAGGCTCCCGCCATGGCCGCGGCCAGCCTCACCGACAGCTGCATTGCCGCCATCGAGAAGGGTATGTATTCCCTGATCGTGATCAACTACGCCAACCCAGACATGGTGGGGCACACCGGCGTGATGGCCGCAGCCACCGAAGCGATCGAGGAAGTGGATCACTGCATCGGCCGCCTGCTGGATGCGGTGGGCCGCATGGGTGGCACGATGCTGATCACCGCCGACCATGGCAACGCTGAAGTAATGCAGGGCCCTGATGGTCAGGCCTGGACCGCCCACACCACCAATCCGGTGCCGGTGATTCTGGTGGAAGGGGAGCGGCGCAAGGTGCCCGGCCTGGGGAATGCGATCCAGCTGCGTGACAACGGTGGCCTCGCTGACATTGCGCCAACGCTGCTGCAATTGCTTGATCTGCCCAAGCCCGACGCCATGTCGGGTGCGAGCCTGATTGAAGCGATCGATGCCGTCGCCTCGCGCTCCCGCCTGCCCCAACCCGTCTGATCCCCCATTTCATGCTTACTTCCGTTCTCTCCTGGATCTGGATCGGCAGCGGCGTGCTGCTCATCCTGCTCGTGCTGCTGCACAGCCCGAAGGGCGATGGCATGGGAGGGCTGGCTGCCAGCGGCAGCTCGATGTTCACCAGCGCCAGCAGCGCTGAAGCCACGCTGAACCGCTTCACCTGGACCTGCCTGGCGATCTTCCTCAGCCTGGCGGTGATCCTGAGTGCTGGCTGGCTGCGCTGACGTGCATCGGCGCCAGACTTCGCGCCATGCAAGAGCCAAGCGGTTCGAATGAAACAATCATCATGAAAAAACCCCCGCCGCAGCGGGGGTGAACTGTTGATGGTTGCGGAGTCGTCGATCAGTAGTCGAAGTCACCGCCGCCCATGCCGCCACCGGCAGGAGCTGCTTCCTTCTTCTCAGGCAGATCGGCCACGATGCACTCGGTGGTGAGCACCATGCCAGCGATGGAGGCAGCGTTCTGCAGACCGGAGCGGGTCACCTTGGCGGGATCGACAATGCCGGCAGACAGCATGTCGACATACTCGCCGTTGGCTGCGTTGTAGCCCTCGTTGAAGGGCTTGGCCTTCACGTTTTCTGCCACCACAGCACCGTTGACGCCAGCGTTCTCCGCGATGCGCATCAAAGGAGCGGTCAGGGCCGCTGCCACGATGTTGGCACCGATCAGCTCTTCGCCGCTGAGGTTGCCAGATGCCCACTGCTCCAGGGCAGGAGCGAGATGGGCCAGGGTGGTGCCGCCGCCAGGGACGATGCCCTCCTCAACAGCCGCCTTGGTGGCGTTGATGGCATCTTCGAGGCGAAGCTTCTTGTCCTTCATCTCGGTTTCGGTGGCTGCACCCACCTTCACCACAGCCACACCACCGGCGAGCTTGGCGAGACGCTCCTGGAGCTTCTCTTTGTCGTAGGTGGACTCGGTTTCGTCCATCTGCTTCTTGATCTGCTCGCAGCGCGCCTTCACGGCCACCTCGTTGCCTTCGGCCACGATGGTGGTGGTGTCTTTATTGATGGTCACGCGACGGGCGGTGCCCAGCATCTCGAGCTTGGCGTTCTCGAGCTTGAGGCCGGCGTCTTCGGTGATGAGCTGGCCATTGGTGAGCACAGCCATGTCTTCGAGCATGGCCTTGCGGCGATCTCCGAAGCCGGGAGCCTTCACGGCAGCCACATTCAGCACGCCACGCAGACGATTCACCACCAGGGTGGCGAGCGCTTCCTTCTCGATGTCCTCAGCGATGATCAGCAGGGGCTTACCGGTGCGAGCGATCTGCTCGAGCACGGGCACCAGATCCTGCACCAGACCGATCTTTTTGTCGGTGAGAAGGATGTAGGGCTCGTCGAGGACGGCTTCCATCCGCTCCGTGTCGGTGGCGAAGTAGGGGGAGATGTAGCCCTTGTCGAAACGCATGCCCTCGGTGACCTCCAGCTCGGTGGTCATCGACTTGCCCTCTTCCAGGGAGATCACGCCTTCCTTGCCGACTTTGTCCATGGCGTCGGCGATCATCCGACCCACTTCCTCATCGTTGCCGGCGGAAATGGTGCCCACCTGGGCGATGGCGTTGCTGTCGCTGATCGGCTTGGCGTGCTCCTTGATCTTGCCAACGAGGAAATCGGCAGCCTTGTCGATGCCCTTCTTGAGGGTGATCGCATTGGCACCGGCGGCCACGTTGCGCAGACCGGCCTTCACCATGGCGTGCGCCAGAACGGTGGCGGTGGTGGTGCCGTCTCCGGCGGCGTCGTTGGTCTTGGAAGCAGCCTGACGAATCAGGGCCACACCCGTGTTCTCGATGTGATCTTCCAGCTCAATCTCTTTGGCGATGGTGACGCCATCGTTGATGATCTGGGGAGCACCGAACTTCTTCTCGAGCACCACGTTCCGACCCTTCGGACCGAGGGTCACGGCCACAGACTCGGCCAGAATGTCGATGCCTTTCTCGAGCGCGCGACGGGCGTTCTCGTTATAGATGATGCGCTTGGCCATGGGAGGCGGAAATAAAAGAGGATGTGAAAACGGTCAGTCAAACGATCAGGCCTTCGCCGCGAGGGCTAAGCCTGTGGGGCAAAACCCTCAGTCCACGACGGCGAGAATGTCTTTTTCAGACAGCAGCACATACTCATCGCTGCCGAGCTTGATGTCGGTGCCGGCGTACTTGCTGTAGAGGACCTTGTTGCCCACGCCCACTTCCGGGGCTTGACGGGAGCCGTCGTCGTTGCGCTTGCCGGGACCCACCTGGACCACCTCGCCCACCTGGGGCTTTTCCTTGGCGGTATCAGGCAGAAGGATGCCACCGGCGGTCTTCTCCTCCGACTCAGACACTTTGACGAAAACGCGATCTCCAAGGGGTTTGACGGTGGAGACGCTGAGGGAAACAGCTGCCATGGGTGAATGCAGGAGCAGGAACAGGAGGCGCGAGGCGCCACGGGCCGGCACGAGCTGGCACTCGGGGCCGACGAGTGCCAACCTATGCCTCTGATCCAGGCCTCCGCCAGCACCTCGGCGTGCGGGTGACCGAACCCAGCCTCGACCGCCATTGCGGTGGTATGGTTGCGCCGCTCAGGAAGGGAATGCCTCCAGGGCATTGATCTTGCTCTCCGTTCCCTCGAACTCCTCCTTTCTTATGGCCGCTGCTGCTCCCGCCTCCGCCGGTACCAAGGGTGTTGTCCGTCAGGTGATCGGCCCGGTTCTGGACGTGGAATTTCCAGCCGGCAAGCTGCCCAAGATTCTGAATGCGCTCCGGATTGAGGGCACCAATGCCACCGGTCAGCAGGTGGCACTCACCGCCGAGGTCCAGCAGCTGTTGGGTGATCACCGCGTCCGCGCCGTGGCCATGAGCAGCACCGACGGGTTGGTGCGTGGCATGGAAGCAGTCGACACCGGTGCCGCCATCTCGGTTCCCGTTGGTGAAGCCACCCTCGGTCGCATCTTCAACGTGCTTGGCGAACCCGTTGATGAACAGGGTCCGGTGAACGCCACTGCCACAGCTCCGATTCACCGCGAAGCTCCCAAACTCACCGAACTCGAAACCAAGCCCAAGGTGTTCGAGACCGGGATCAAGGTGATCGACCTGCTCGCGCCCTATCGCCAGGGCGGCAAGGTGGGCCTGTTCGGTGGTGCCGGTGTCGGCAAAACCGTGCTGATTCAGGAGCTGATCAACAACATCGCCAAGGAGCACGGTGGTGTGTCCGTGTTCGGTGGCGTGGGTGAGCGCACCCGCGAAGGCAATGATCTCTACGAGGAATTCAAGGATTCCGGTGTGATCAACGCCGACGACCTCTCCAAGTCGAAGGTGGCTCTCTGCTACGGCCAGATGAACGAGCCCCCCGGCGCTCGCATGCGCGTGGGCCTGTCGGCTCTCACCATGGCTGAGCACTTCCGTGATGTGAACAAGCAGGACGTGCTGCTGTTCATCGACAACATCTTCCGTTTCGTTCAGGCTGGATCCGAAGTGTCCGCCCTGCTGGGTCGCATGCCTTCCGCTGTGGGCTATCAGCCCACCCTCGGCACAGACGTAGGCGCCCTGCAAGAGCGCGTCGCTTCAACTGTGGAAGGTTCGATCACCTCGATCCAGGCGGTCTACGTCCCCGCTGACGACCTCACAGACCCGGCACCGGCCACCACCTTCGCCCACCTCGATGCCACCACGGTGTTGAACCGTGCCCTGGCTTCCAAAGGGATTTATCCGGCTGTGGATCCCCTCGACTCCACCAGCACCATGCTGCAACCGGCTGTGGTGGGTGATGAGCACTACCGCACCGCCCGTGCTGTGCAGTCCACCCTGCAGCGCTACAAGGAATTGCAAGATATCATCGCGATTCTGGGTCTGGACGAACTGTCCGAAGACGATCGCCGCACCGTGGATCGCGCCCGCAAGATCGAGAAGTTCCTCTCCCAGCCCTTCTTCGTGGCTGAGATCTTCACCGGCATGCCTGGCAAGTATGTGAAGCTCGAAGAAACCATCGCTGGCTTCAATCAGATCCTGGCCGGTGAGCTCGACCACCTTCCTGAACAGGCCTTCTATCTCGTTGGCAACATCGACGAGGTCAAAGCCAAGGCTGAGAAGATCAACGCTGAATCCAAGTGATCGGTCGGGGGGTGTGATGCACACCCCTTGATTGCGATCCCTCGCCTGCTCACCCCTCCGATTCAAGGTTCATGTCACTCACCCTTCGCGTTCTGGCCCCAGACCAGAACGTTTTTGATGGACGTGCTGATGAGGTGATCCTCCCCAGCACCACCGGTCAACTCGGCATCCTCCCCGGCCATGTGTCGTTGCTTGCGGCACTGGATGTGGGAGTCTTGCGCGTCCGCGACACCAATGGCTGGCAATCCATCGCGTTGATGGGAGGCTTTGCCGAAGTGGAAGCCGATGAAGTGACGGTGCTCGTGAATTCGGCCGAACTAGGCAGCAGCATCAATGCCAGTGAAGCTGAAGCCGATCTGGAGCAAGCCCGAGCGGCCGTGACTCGCATGGAAGGTCAGTCACCGTCTCCAGAGAAGGTAAAGGCACAGCAGACCCTCGATCGAGCCCGCGCCCGCGTTCAGGCAGCCAAATAAAGTCCAATCTCCCTCCGGGGAGATTTTTTTTGCCCTTGGGTCGCGATCAGCAGTTGCGATCAGCCATTAAAAAACCGCCCGAACGGGCGGTGATGACTTGGTCGATGTATGCCCAAGAGGCAATGGCAATCCAAACTCAAGCGGTACCGCAGAAGGTGACTTCAGGGAACTTGAGCTTGGCCTCTTCGAGGCTCTTGCCCTTGCCCTCTTCCTGCCAGTAGTTGATCACCTCGGTGGCCTTGTTCAGGACCTCGACACGCTCGTTGTCCGTGATCCAGCTTTTGCCCTCCAGCTCGGTCTTGAGGGTTTCCCAGGCGTCCTCGCGAGGCCAGAAGAAGTAGGAGGTGAGTGGGCTCGGACCACCGCCCACGATCTGGTCAACGGCCAGAGCGACGTTGTCGGGAAGCCAGAGGATCTTCAGCAGAAAGCGCCCCTCGTCCGCTTTGGGGGTGTAACCGGAGGGAACACCATCGGCATCAATCGTGGCGGACGCCAGTGCCGCACTGCCTCCCCGCATCACCGGACGGCCTTCCGTGGCCTCCTGAGCCTGCTCGGCCGCCGCAGGTTCGGGAGCCGATTCGACTGCTGGTGCTGCGGTCGCGACCTCCTGGTCGGCTGCAGCGCCTTCGGAAACCGTCATGGTGTCAGCGCTCAAGAAATCAGGACAAACAACTAACCTACCAGCCACCCGCAATCACCCTTGCTGAACCGTCCCAAGGATCGGCCCCGCTGCCTTCTTCTCTTTGACATCGATGGCGTGGTCCGCGATGTGGCCGGCAGCTATCGGCGCGCCCTGCAGGCGACCGTGGAGCACTACTGCGGCTGGCGACCGGAGCCAGGAGTGATCGATGCCCTTAAAGGAGAGGGGCGATGGAACAACGACTGGGATGCCAGTCTGGAGCTGCTGCGACGGCGCCAGGATCAGGCTGGTGGGAACAACGCCTTCACCCTGCCACCCAGACCGGATCTGGTGGAGGTGTTCAGCCGTTTCTATTTCGGCGACCAGCCGGATGGCGATCCCCGTGCCTGGACCGGTTACATCACCGATGAACCCCTGCTGGTGGAACGGCAGTTCTTCAGCAACCTCACAGCGATGGCCGTGACCTGGGGCTTCGTGAGCGGCGCTGAGCCCCCCTCAGCCCGTTTTCTGCTCAGCCAGCGGCTGGGGCTGGAGTCTCCACCCCTAATCGCCATGGGCGATGCCCCCGACAAGCCGGATCCCACTGGCCTGCTCCGCCTGGCCCAGAGCCTTCTTCAGGCGCCCCTGGGTGCCGGCAGCCCCCCGATCGCCTACCTGGGCGACACCGTCGCCGACGTGCAGACGGTGGTTCAGGCACGCGAACGTTGCCCAGACCAGACCTTCGTGAGCCTGGCGGTGGCACCACCCCATCTGCATGGAGCGGAGCAGACCTCAGCGCGACGCCACTACGAACAACGCCTGCAGGATGCGGGTGCGGATCGGGTGCTGCCCAGCACCACGGCCGCCCTGGCCTGGTGTCACGCTCTGGAATCGCCATCAGCGCCATGAACGGAATGCCTTGGAGCGTGTTGCGCAGGGAGTGGTCCCTGCTGATCGGCACCGTCCTGCTGGTGACTCTGGAGGTCAGCCATGTTCTGGACTGGTTGGTGCTTCAGAACTCCGCGCTGGTACTGGGCGGGCTGCTGCTGCTCAGCCTGAGCGTGCTGTTGCTCGCCCGCCGAATCGCCCACCACGCCGATCACCTGGCGGAACACCTCGGCGAACCCCTGGGAACCCTGGTGCTCACCGGATCGGTGATCGTGATTGAACTGGCCCTCGTCTCCAGCACGATGCTCACGGGTGAGCGCAACCCCACCCTGGCGCGCGACTCGATGTTTTCCGTGCTGATGATCGTGCTCACCGGCGTCAAAGGGATCAGCCTGATCCTGGCGGCACGGTTCCAGAAACAGGGCCGCACCGTGCCCATGCAGCTGGAAGACATGGCCTCGCTGAATCAGGGCGGTAGCAGCGCTTACATCAACCTGATCACGACCATGAGTGTGCTGGTGCTGATCCTGCCCAACTTCAGCACCGACAGCAGCGAGGCCAACTACTCCGTACCGATCAACTGGCTGCTCACTGCAGTGTCTTTGGGGCTCTATGCCGCGTTCCTGCGTTTCCAGGTGGGCAGTTATCGCAACCTGTTCATGGAGATGCCTGAGCAACTGGCCCTCAGCCGGGAGACAACGTCCCAGGCGCCTGAGGGTGGATCCGGATCCAGCCCTGCGCTGCATCACGGTCTGCTGATGCTGATCGGCCTGGTGGTGCTGGTGCTGATCGCCGAATCCATGGGTCTGCTGATCGAAACCGGAATCACCGATCTGGGGCTTCCCAGCTCCCTGGGCGGGCTGCTGGTGGGTGTGCTGGTGGTGGCTCCAGAAGCGCTCAATGCCTTTCAATCCGCCAACCGCGGCGAGGTGCAGCGCTCCCTCAACACCCTCTACGGCTCATCACTGTCGACGCTCTGCCTCACCGTTCCAGCCGTGCTGATGCTCGGCGAATGGATTCACACCGATGTGGTGCTGGGGCTCGAACCGATGGAATCGCTGCTCCTGGCCCTGACGCTGGTGCTGGTGCGCCCGATCAGCGGCAGGGTGAGCGAATTGGATGGCCTGATGCTGCTCACCGTGGGGGTGGTGTGGGTTGCCCTGCAGGTTGTGTGATCGCCAGATGGTGGAATCGCCCCTCAGCGCTCCATCGCCGCCAGGCTCTTGGCGGCTGCGGCCGTGAGCACCTCATAGCCGCAGGCCACCTCAGCGCGATCGCGCACGGCCACGTCATCTTCAATGCGGATGCCGATGCCCTTCCAGCGCTCCTCGATCGCCGGCTGCCCCTCCGGCACGGGCAAGCGATCGCTCACGTAAAGCCCCGGTTCCACCGTGAGCACCATGCCCGGCTCCAGTTCCACCGGATGCTCACCGAGGCGATAGGCCCCCACATCGTGCACATCCAACCCGAGCCAATGGCCGGTGCGATGCATGTAGAGGTGGCGGTAGGCGCCCTGCTCAATCACGCCATCGACCTCGCCACACAGCAGACCGAGCTCCAGCAAACCCTCCACCAGCTGCCGCAGGGCGGTCTGATGCACATCCTCCGCGGTCGCACCCGGTTGCACCGCCGCCACTGCGGCCTCCTGGGCCGACAACACGAGTTCATACAACTGCCGCTGCTCCGCACGGAAGCGCCCGTTCACTGGAAAAGTGCGGGTGATGTCGCCGTTGTAGTAATCGGGAAGGGAACAGCCCGCGTCGATCAGCAACAGATCCCCGTCGCGCAAGAGATCCCGATTGTCGATGTAATGGAGCACGCAGGCATTGTCGCCACCGGCCACGATCGAGCTGTAGGCCGGCCCGCGGGCCCCGGCAGCGAGAAAATGCTGTTCGATCAGGGCCTGCACCTGTCGTTCGCCCATCCCCGGCTCCACAGCAGCGCGGGCCAGCTCATGGGCCTCCGCCGAAATGCAGCAGGCCTGCCGCAGACGCACCAGCTCCTCCGGCTCCTTGCGCAATCGCAGCCGATGCAGCATTGGGCAGGGAGCCACCAACCCGAGGGCAGCCGCACCGCTGCGCGGCGCCCGATCCAGCTGCTGGGCCCAGGCCTTCAGCACCAGGGGTTCCACGGCGGGGTGCCGCCCGACCCGAAAGGCGATGCCCTCCGCACCCTTGAGATACTCCGGCAGCCGCTGTTCCAGCTCATCACGGGGGTGGGCGATGTCCGCCCCGTAGTGCTCTACCGCTCCTTCACAGCCCCAGCGCCGCCCGGTCCACACCTCGGCGCCGGGCTCGCGCGGATTCACAAAAAGCACGTAGCGCTCACCCTCCGCGCGGTGGGGCAACAGCAGCGCCACGGCATCGGGTTCGTCGAATCCGGTGAGATACCAGAAGTCGCTGTCCTGCCGGAACGGCCACTCGCAATCGGCATGGTGGGTGACCAGCGTCGCCGCTGGGATCACCGCCGCCGCACCACCGAGCTCAGCGAAACAGCGCTCACGTCGCTGGGCATGACGCTGCTGGTCGATCACGGCGGAGACAGAGTGACAGGGAACCGTCAGGATGGCAGGCAAAGCACCCCGGCATGACCACCGACTTGCTGATCCTGCTGTTGATGGTGCTGGTGGTGCTGGCTGGATCCGCCGTCTGCTCGGGGGTTGAAGCGGCCCTGCTCACGGTCAATCCCGTGCGCGTGCACGAGCTGGCCGCACGGACAGGCCCGCCAGCGGGGGCACGACGGCTAGCCCAGTTGCGTCAACGCCTCGGCCGCACCCTCTCGGTGTTGGTGATCGCCAACAACGGCTTCAACATTTTCGGCAGCATGATGCTCGGCGGCTACGCCGCCTGGGTGTTTCAGAAAAACCAGTTCAGCGACGTGGCCCTGCCGCTGTTTTCAGTGGCCCTCACCGTGCTGGTGATTCTGCTGGGTGAAATTCTTCCCAAGGCGATCGGCACCCGTCTCGCCCTGCCCGTGGCCCTGGCCAGTGCGCCGGTGCTGCACTGGCTCGGGGTGCTGATGCGCCCCCTGGTGCTGCTGCTGGAGCGCTTGCTGCCGGCGATCAGTGAAGAGAACGAAATCAGCACCGACGAGAACGAAATCCGTCTCCTGGCACGCCTCGGCTCTCAGAAAGGACAGATCGAAGCCGATGAGGCGGCGATGATCGCCAAGGTGTTCCAACTCAATGACCTCACCGCCAGGGATCTGATGACCCCCCGCGTGGCCGCACCCACCCTGGAGGGTGCGGCCACGCTCGAGGCCCTCCGCCCCCAGCTGCTGGCAAATCCCTCGGCCTGGTGGGTGGTGCTCGGCGCCGAGGTGGATCGGGTGCTCGGGGTGGCCAGCCGCGACCAGCTGCTGAAAGCCCTGCTGGAGCAACGCGGTCAGCTCAGCGCCGCTGATCTCTGCGAGCCGGTGGAGTTCGTGCCCGAAATGATTCGGGCCGACCGCTTGCTCACCAGCTTCCGACGCGACAACAGCGGTGTGCGCGTGGTGGTGGATGAATTCGGTGGCTTTGTGGGCGTGATCGGGGCCGATGCGGTGCTGGCGGTGCTGGCCGGCTGGTGGCGCAAGGGTGCGGGCGTGGGGATACCGGAATGAAAGCCAGCGATCCCAGCCATGGCAGCGAAAGGAGACCATCCACCCTGAAACGCTGCCTGCAGCTGCTGGAGCAGTGGCGTGCGGAGCTGCACCTCACCCCGAGGGAAACCACGCTGCTGGCCGGCAACCTCAAGGCGCTGGAACGCCAACTCGATCGGCTGGCTCAGCGACGGCTGCGGGTGGCGGTGTTCGGGCGCGTGGGTGTGGGGAAATCGAGCCTGGTGAATGCACTGGTGGGGGAGGCCGTGCTGGCCACCGACGTGGCCCATGGCTGCACCCGCCAACAGCAGGCCGTGCCCTGGCCGATCGCTGTGCCGGGGCTGACGGGCGTGGATCTGGTGGACACCCCAGGCATCGATGAGGTCGCCGCCGCCGGCCGAGCCCGGCTGGCCGCTCGGGTGGCGCTGCAGGCCGATCTGGTGCTGTTGGTGCTGGATGGCGACATCACCCGTGTGGAACTGGAGGCCCTCGAGACCCTGCGCGACGGTGGCAAACCCGTGCTGCCGGTGCTCAACCGCAGCGATTGCTGGCCCCCACACGAGCTCGACGCCTTGCTGCAGAGCATCCAGCAACGGCTGCCCAAGGGAATGGTCCCCCCCGTGGCGGTGGCCGCCGCACCTCGAGAGGCGGTGCAGCTGGAGGACGGCCGGGTGCGCAGTCGTGCCGTGACCGCCCGGATCACGGCACTGGCCACAGGCCTGCAGCAGTGGCTGGAGGCCCAGGGGCCGGCCCTGCTCGCCCTCAACGCCTTGCGCCAGGCGGAACGACTGCAACAGGCGCTTGAGGCTGGTCGCCTGAAGCGCAGGCGTCAGGCGGCCCAGGGGCTGATTGGTCGCTACGCCGCCCTCAAGGCGGCGGGTGTCGCCGCCAATCCCTTGGTGCTGCTGGATCTGGCCGGAGGTCTCGCCTGCGACACGGCCCTGGTGGTGCAGCTCTGCCAGCTCTATGACCTGCCCATGGGGGGACCCGCCGCCCGCCGGCTGCTGCAGCGGCTCTCCGGCCACAACGCCCTGATCGGCGGGGCCCAACTGGGCATTCAGGTGGCCCTCAGCGGCGTCCGCCAGCTGCTGCTGGTGGCGGCCCCATTTACGGCCGGGCTCTCCCTGGCGCCAGCGGCACCGGTGGCCATGGCCCAGGCGGCTCTCGCCGTCCACACCACCCGCCGCACCGGACGACTCACTGCTCGCTGGCTGCTGGAGCAACGGGGCCGAGGCCGGCGGAGCCAACCACAACCCACCAGCCTGCTGAAACGGCTCGCCTGGCAGGACGCCACGCTGGGGAGACTTCTGATGGCGTGGCCCCAGCGCCAGGATCGGGGAAGCCTGCGAGAGCTGCTGCCATGACGGCAGCTCCTGGCCTTGCCCTGTTCGGCACCAGCGCCGATCCGCCCACCTGCGGGCATCAGGCCCTGCTGGAGGGACTAACCGATCGCTTTGCCCAGGTGGCCACCTGGGCGAGCGACAACCCCTCCAAGCAGCACGCCATCCCCCTGGAGCAGCGCCTCGAATTGCTCAGCACCCTCGTGCAGTCGATGCAGGCCCCCCGGTTGCAGCTGGTGCAGGAGCTCAGCAGCCCGTATGCGATCACCACCCTGCAACGCGCCGAAGCGCGCTGGCCCGGTTGCCCCCTCAGCTTTGTGGTGGGCAGTGACCTCACTGGCCAGATCCCCCGCTGGAAAGACGCGGCATCGCTGCTGCAACGCTGCCAGCTGGTGATCGTGCCCCGCCAAGGCTGGCCGATCCAGCACCAGGATCTCGATCAACTGCGCAACCTGGGCGGCCAGGTGGAGATCTTGCCGCTCACGATTCCAGCAACGGCCAGTTCGAGCATCCGGCAACGGCCGGCAGCGGACCAGATTCCAGCGGCCCTGCACCCCCTGCTGCTAAAGCACAATTTCTATGGTTTTGCCCCCGGCTCGGGCTGAGGATCCATGCGCATCGCCCTGGCCCAGATCAATCCACTGGTGGGCGATCTACCGGGCAATGCCGCGCGCATCTTCGCCGCCTGCCAACAGAGCCAGCAGCAGAGCGAACCGGCGGATCTGCTGCTGACGCCGGAACTCTCGCTCTGGGGCTATCCCCCGCGCGACCTGCTGCTCAACCCCAGCGGTGTGGCGCAGCAACAGACGGTGATGGACCACCTGAGCCAAGACCTGCACGACCTCGCCCCGGCGCTGGCCGTGCTGGTGGGCGTGGTGGAACCGGCCGGCGACAGCGCTCTGCCCCATCTGTTCAATGCCGTGGCCTTGATCCAGGGGGGACGGTGGCGGGTGGTGGGCCGCAAACAGCTGCTCCCCAGCTACGACGTATTTGATGAAAGCCGTTATTTCCGCGCCGCCAGCGGCCCCTCCTGCCTGACCCTCAACCTGGCCGGGCAGCCCTGGCGCCTGGGACTCACCATCTGCGAAGACCTCTGGGTGGAGCCCACGCTCCAGAACCAGCGGCTCACAGGCCCCGATCCTGTGGCAGCCCTGGAACCGCTCGGCGTGGATCTGCTGCTGAATCTTTCCGCCTCCCCGTTCGCCCAGGAGAAATCCCCCCTGCGCCGCGAGCTGGCCGCACGGGCCGCCGCCCGCCTCAACTGCCCGGTGATCTACGTGAATCAGGTGGGCGGCAACGATGAACTCATCTTTGATGGCGGCAGTTTTGTGATCGACCGCCCCAGGGATAAGGCCCAGGCCGCACCCACGCTCACCCTGCAGCTGCCGATCTGCAGGGAAGCGCTGGACCTCTGGGATGCCGGCAGCACAGCCGCCGCTTCTGAGCTCAGCCGCAAAGGTGCCGCAGCGATCGGGCACGATCACGTCGCCATGAGCCGCGAAGAGCAACTGCTCCGCGCTCTGGTGCTGGGGGTGCACGACTACGCCGGCAAATGTGGCTTCCAGCGCGCCCTACTCGGCCTGAGTGGAGGCATCGATTCCGCCCTGGTGGCCGTGATCGCCTGCGCTGCCCTCGGGGCCGATCGGGTGCAGGCCCTGCTGATGCCCTCCCCCTGGAGCTCCAGGGGCTCAATCGAGGATGCCGCTGCCTTGGCGCAACGGCTGGGCCTCCACACCGACACCACACCGATCGAGGCGCTCATGGACGGCTTCGCCGCCACACTGACGCCGGTGCTCCAGGGGCCGCCGGCGGATGTGACCGCCGAAAATCTCCAATCGCGCATCCGCGGCACCCTGCTGATGGCCGTGGCCAACCAGCAGGGCCAGTTGCTGCTCTCCACGGGTAACAAGTCGGAACTTGCGGTGGGGTATTGCACCCTCTATGGCGACATGAACGGAGGCCTGGCGGTGATCGGCGACCTCTACAAATCCACCGTCTTCGCGCTCTGCGACTGGCTCGACAATCCCGCCAGCCAGGCCTGCCGCCGCGAGCTGGGGCTGCCAGCCAGCGGTGAACTGGTGGGGCGCGCGATCCGGGAGAAACCCCCCAGTGCCGAGCTAAGGCCCGACCAGAAAGACAGCGATTCCCTGCCCGATTACGCCGTGCTCGATCCGCTGCTGCGCGACCTGATCGAAGAGCACTGCGGAGAGGAAGCGTTGCTGCAGCGTGGCCATGCCCCCGACACGGTCACCCGGGTGCTGCGCCTGTTCCGCCGGGCCGAATTCAAACGACGCCAGGCGCCACCGCTCCTGAAGGTGAGCCGTCAGGCTTTCGGCACAGGCTGGCGGCTGCCGATCGCCGCCGTCTGAGCCAGATTGAAGCAACAGCCCCGCAGCCATGGCACACTCCGTTCTCACCGCTCCGATGGCGAGCATCGGGGTTCCCACCGAAATCAAGGCGGATGAGCAGCGGGTAGCCCTCACCCCGGATGGCGTCAGGGATCTGGTCACCCAGGGGTTGGAGGTGCGCGTGCAGGCCGGCGCCGGTGATGGCGCAGGCATCGCCGATGCAGCCTTTGCAGCGGCCGGCGCCCAGGTGGTGGATCGGGACACGGCCTGGGCGGCCCATCTGGTGGTGAAAGTGAAGGAACCGCAGGAGGAGGAGTTCCGGTTCCTGCGGGATGACATGGTGCTGTTCACCTACCTGCACCTGGCCGCCTACCCGAAGGTGGGCCAGGCCCTGCTGGATGCGGGCACCACCGGCGTGGCCTACGAGACGGTGCAACTGGAAAACGGCAGCCTGCCCCTGCTGGCACCGATGAGCGAAATCGCCGGACGCCTCGCGGCTCAGGTGGGCGCGCGGCTGCTGGAGAGGCCGAACGGTGGTCGCGGCGTGCTGATCGGTGGCTGCACCGGCGTGCGCCCGGCCCGGGTGGTCGTGCTCGGAGCCGGCACGGTGGGCTGGAATGCGGCCCGGCTGGCGGCGGCGATGGATGCGGAGGTGATGCTGCTGGATCGCTCCCCCGAGCGGTTACGCAGCCTGGAAGCCGACCGGCGCGGGCGGCTGATGAGCGTGGTGAGCAGCCGAGGCCTGCTGGAACGGCTAGTGCCCACCGCCGACCTGCTGATCGGTGCCGTGCTCACCCCCGGCGGCCGTGCCCCCACGCTGGTGGATGAGGAGATGGTGCAACAGATGCAACCCGGCTCGGTGATCGTCGATGTGGCGATCGATCAGGGGGGCTGTGTGGCCACCAGCCGGGAAACAACCCACACCGATCCCACAGTGACCATCCATGGCGTGCAGCACTACGCCGTGGGCAACATGCCCGGTGCGGTGCCATTCACCTCCACCGAAGCACTGGTCAGCGTCACGCTCCCCTACATCCTCGGCATCGCCGGTCGCGGCTTGGAGGAAGCCGTCACCGAGCGGCCAGAACTGCTCTCCGGCCTGAACACCGTCCAGGGGGCGGTCTGCCATCCAGGCGTTGCCAAGGCGCTGGGCGTTCCCCCGAGGCACCCGATGGCTTGCCTGCGCTGAGTCAGCAACTCTCCTGCAGTGCCCGCAGCGGCCGCTGCAGCGCCGCAGGGGCAATCCCCTCCCGAAGGCTGAGCACCAACCCCGCCGCCTCGGCGTAACTCGCCGCCGGCAGCACCCGGTCCGCCAGGCCGAGCGCCGCCGCAGTCACCTGCAACAGAGAGGCATTGGCGACGGTGATCACCGGGATGCCTCGCTCAATACACGCCAGCACCGCCTCGCCGCCCAGGGCTCCTTCAGGCACCACCACCGCACCGAGATCCTCAGCCTGCAGCTGCAAGCCAGTCACGCCAGCGCGACCGGTTGGCTCCACCAGATCCGGCGCCCGGCTCAGTCCCACCAACACACAGGCCAAAAACGTGTACCCCAGCTCCTCTCCCGCCGCGCGGGGATCGAGCTGCGGATCAAGGGGCAATGGCGACAATGCCGGCGCGTGGGCGCAGGGGATCCGAAGGTGACGCACAAGCCCATGGCTGATCACCGCCTCCGCACCGGCGAGGGCATCCACACCACTGCCGTGGCGATAGGCCGCCAGAGCCTCGCTGTCGGGGTCCTCGGGAAAGCGCGCCACCACAGCGATCGCCGTGGCACCAGCATCTTTCAGGCGCTCTCCTGCCCGTAGCAGGGCATCGGGATGCTCCAGGCTTCCCCAGCTCACGCCGCTCTCCCCCAGCTCCAGATGGACCCCGAGCGGTTGGTCGGTGCTGAGCACAGGTCCGATCTCCAGCCCCAGCGTGGCCCGGCAGCCATCCGCCACCTGAAGATGGCGCTGGCGCAACTCCGGCTCAATCCCGGCATCCAGCAGGAGGCCAATCCGTTGCTGACGCACGGGTTGCAGGGCCCAGTCGCCGGCGGCAAAGCGATCGAGGGCGTAGCCCTCCACGTAATGGATACGGGGATCGCTCCAGTAGAGCGCGGCTCCGTTCATCACATTCGGATGGGTCACCAGGCAGCCAGAGGCCGCCGCCAACAGTCGCGCAGTGGGCAGGGCATCCCCGGCAAACCCACCGATCGCACAGCCGATGCCTGTGGGCACCACCAGCAGGGTGGGCAGAGACGCTGCCGTCACTGGATCCACACGGCCTCGAGACGCAACAGGCGGCTGTCGCCCTCGGCAGTGGGTGCCGCCGAGGTGATCGCCCAGCGCAGCGGCTCACCGTGGCGGCGCAGCTGATCATGCAACCAAGGCCTCAGCTGCGCTGCCGGCAACCCAGGAGGACTGACCAGAGTGACGTGACGGTGCAGCAGCGTCACTTCTGATACTGACCGAACTGGGCCTCATACAGCGCATCCTCCTGACCAGCGATCACCTTGAGATCGGAACGGGGGTAGGACACACAAAGAAGCGCAAATCCATCCTTGCGCAGCTCTTCTTTCACACCCATAGCGTCGGGCTGATGCACCTCGCCCTCAGTGATGCGGGCCGCACAGGTCGTGCAGACCCCGGCGCAGCAGGAACTGGGCAGCTGAACACCCGCCGCTTCGGCAGCGGCGAGCACCGTTTGCTCAGGGGTGCACGGAAAGGCGTGCTGCTGACCATCCAATTCAACGGTGATGGCGAAGGAGGGGGCCGCAGTGGAATCGCTCATCCTTGTTGAAACAGTGCCGGAAAGCAGCATCCTCTCAGGAGGGAGGGTCGGCGCGGCACGCTTGTCAGCTCTCAGGGCGCGGGCAGCGCTGCCAGTGCCCGGGATGGGGCGCCAGATATTCCGGGGGTTCGCCGCTGGCGGGTGCCGTCAGCACAAAATCAAAGCTGATCGACACCCGTAGCGCCTCGGCCTCCCCGTTCTCCTCAACACTGTGATCGAGGCGGGAGGGAAACAACACCAGCAACCCGGGCTTGGGCGCCAAGGTCCAACGGGATTGATTGCAGGGGTGATGGGGCGCAATCGGCGCGTCATGCCCCACCGCCAGGCCGGGAACGAGCTCATTGCACTGGCTCGGCGCATGCAAACAGAGGCAGCCATCGGCACCGGTGCCATCGCCACTGAGATACAGCACGGCACTGAGGTGGGCATTGGGATGGTGGTGGCGCCCCACCACCTGGCCCCAGTCACTCAGCACAGGCCAGCAGCGCTGGAGATGCAGCTCCAAACGGGTCAGGTCGAAACCGGTCGCGTCCAGATACCCCCAAACCCGTTGGATCACCTGCTCCATGATCAGCCGACAGGCGGGATGCTGATGCAGCTGCCACACACCGTTCAGATCGCCGGTCCAGGCACAGCCTGGATCGGGGTTGCCGCTGGCCTCGGCTCGACACTGCAGCACCGTCTGCAGGAGAGCCGCAAGCTCCAAAGGGTCGAGATCGAGATGATCGGTGGCGACCACGGTGGGGAAAAGGGCATGCAGCTCCAAGCAACTCCACCGGCAGATCCCCATCATCCACGGGCCTCGCACGCGAGTGCCACCACTCCACAGCAATAAAAAAGCCGACCCGAAGGTCGGCCTCTTGGAGAAGAACTGTCAGTGGAACCCTGGGTCAGACCATCGCAGCGGCACCGCCCACCACCTCAAGGATCTCCTGGGTGATCGCCGCCTGACGGGCCTTGTTGTAATCAAGAGTCAGGGTCTTGGCGAGGGCCTTGGCGTTGTCGCTGGCGTTGTTCATCGCCGTCATCCGGCTGGCGAGCTCAGAAGCAGCGGCTTCCTGCAGGGAACGCAGCAGCTGATTCTGCAGATAGAGCGGCAGTAGAGCATTGAGCAACTGCTCCGGGCTCTGCTCAAACACGATGTCGGACGGGAGGCTCGGCTGAGTGTTGGCAGGACCCGAACCCGTTTCCACCGTGAGGCGACCTTCCTTAGTGGTGAGACGGAAAATTTCGTCGTCGGCCTCAGCAATCCCCTGGGGGTCGAGGGGAAGCAGGGTCTGCACCACAGGCTTGCAGCTCACCAGATTGATGAATTTGGTGTAAATGATCTCCACACGATCAGTGGTATCAGAGAGAAACTCTGCAAACACTTCGTTGGCGATCGCACCGGCTTCATCGGCCGTGGGCACCTGCTCCAGACCAGTAAAGGTGGCCTGAATGGGGTACTGCCGATTGGTGAAATAGCTGATCGCCTTACGACCGATCAACACCAGATCAACTTTGTAACCCTGACCCTTCAGCTCTGCGAAGCGTTGTTCCGTGCGCTTGATGATGTTGGCGTTGTAGCCGCCACACAAGCCACGATCACCGGTGACAGCCACCAGGGTGATGGTGTCAACGTCGCGTTGCTCCAGGAGAGGAGCGTCGGCGTCTTCAAAACGCATGCGCGACTGGAGGTTTTCCAGCAGGCGTGCAAGCCGATCCGCGAAGGGACGGCTACGCAGCACCTGTTCCTGGGCCCGACGCACTTTGGCCGCAGCCACCAGACGCATGGCCTCGGTGATCTTGCGAGTGTTTTTGACCGATTTGATCCGGTCTCGGATCTCCTTCAGATTTGCCATGGCTCAGGCCCTCAGTTGGCGGTGGCCAGCATGGTGGAGGTGACTTCAGCGATGGCCTCCTTGAGCATGGTTTCGGCCTCGGGGCTGAGAACCTTCTCCTCCTGAATCTTCTGGATGTACTCCGGCTTGTTGCTCTTCAGGTATTCACGCAGCTCGCGGGAGAACTGCACCACCTGATCAACGGGAACGTCATCGATCAGCCCCTTGACACCGGCGTAAACAATGGCGACCTGCTCAGCCAGAATCAGCGGACTGAACTGGGGCTGCTTGAGCAGCTCGCGCAGACGCTTACCGCGACCGAGTTGCTTCTGGGTGGCCGCATCCAGATCCGAGGCGAACTGAGAGAACGCCGCCAGTTCATCGAACTGAGCCAGTTCCAGCTTCAGGGTGCCGGCAATCTTCTTGATCGCCTTGGTCTGAGCGGCACCACCCACCCGGCTCACGGAGATACCGACGTTGATGGCCGGACGCAGGCCTGAGTTGAACAGATCGGAACTGAGGAACACCTGACCATCCGTGATCGAAATCACGTTGGTGGGGATGTAAGCCGACACGTCACCGGCCTGGGTTTCGATGATCGGCAGTGCGGTCATCGAGCCTTTGCCCATGGCGTCAGACAGCTTGGCGGCACGCTCGAGCAGACGGCTGTGGAGATAGAACACGTCGCCGGGGTAGGCCTCACGACCGGGGGGACGACGGAGCAGCAGAGACATCTGGCGATAAGCCTGGGCCTGCTTGGTGAGATCGTCGTAAATCACCAGGGTGGCTTTGCCCTTGTACATGAAGGACTCAGCGATCGAGGCGCCGGTGTAAGGAGCCAAGTACTGGAGGGCCGCGGGCTCGGAGGCGTTGGCCGCCACCACGACCGTGTAGTCGAGGGCACCACGCTCACGCAGCACCTCGGTGACCTGGGCAACAGACGCTGCTTTCTGACCGACGGCCACATACACACAGACCACATCCTGATCCTTCTGGTTGAGGATGGTGTCGATGGCGATTGCGGTCTTACCGGTCTGACGGTCGCCGATGATCAGCTCACGCTGGCCACGGCCGATGGGGATCATCGCGTCGATGGCGGTGATGCCGGTCTGCATCGGCTCGTGCACCGATTTGCGCTGGATGATGCCGGGCGCAGGCGACTCGATCAGACGCGTTTCATTGGTCGCGAGGTCGCCTTTGCCATCGATCGGCTGGCCCAGGGGGTTGACCACCCGGCCCAGCAGGGCGTCACCCACGGGAACCGATGCGATCTTGCCGGTGGCCCGCACCGTGCTCCCCTCCTGAATCCCCAAGCCTTCACCCATCAGCACCGCGCCGACGTTGTCGTCTTCGAGGTTCAGAGCGATGCCCTCGGTGCCATCTTCGAACTCAAGCAGTTCGCCGGCCATGGCCTGCTGCAGGCCGTAGACACGGGCGATACCGTCGCCCACCTGGAGCACACTGCCGACGTTGCTGACCGAAACGGACTTGTCGTAGTCCTCGATCTGCTGTTTGAGGATGGCGCTGATCTCGTCTGGACGGATGGAAACCATGGCGGGAAATCCCTGGGGAGGGTGGTGAGTGGAGGAGCGGAGTAGGGAAAGAAGCCTCAGCTCGCTTTGGCGAGCGACAGACCGAGACGGCGAACTTGGCCAGCCAGACTGGCATCAATGACCTGGGAACCCAGGTTCACAACGAAACCACCGATCAGACTGGGATCGACGCTGAGGTCGAGTTCCACGGTTCCGGTGCCGACCATGGCCTGCACTTTCCCAGTGAGGGCCGCGAGCTGCTCGTCACTGAGGGCCTGGGCCGTGGAAACCTTGGCCAGAGCGATACGGCGGGATTCCCGATACAGCTCGAGGTAACGGAGCAACACCGCATCGAAAGCGGCAAGGCGATGACGGTCGGCCAGAACCTTGAGCAGATTGAGAAGAGATGGCTTCAACTGCTCAGCGAGAAGACTGGTCAGAGCCTGTTTCTTGCCGTCTGGTTCCAGCACGGGCGAGGTCATCGCCTCACGAAACTCCTGGGAGCTGTTCCAGAGGCCCAGAAGGTCTTTGCACTGCTGGGCGACGTCGTCAGATTCCTGACGTCCGTCGGTGACCTGCAGCAATGCTTCGGCGTAAGGGGTGGCCAGGGAATTGAGCAATGGCATCAGGCGTCCTCCAGATTGGCGATGGAGGCATCGATGAGACGGGATTGACCGTTGGCATCAAGGCGACCAGGCAATTCGGCCATGACCTTGTCGATCGCGGCCATGGCGGCTTCACGGCGAAGTTGCTCACTCAATCGGGCACCCTCGGCAGTGAGCTCGGAAAGAGCGTCCTGCTTGAGAGCAGCCATGGCTGAAATTGTGCGCTTCTCGCCATCCAGACGGATTGCCTCTGCACGGGCCTTGCCGTCGGCAAGAATCGTTTCAGCTTTCTGCTGAGCCGCAGCGAGGTCGGCCTGCGCCTTGGCGAGATCAGCCGTTGCTTTCTTCAGACGGGTCTCGGCATCGTCGAGATCGTGAAGGATCGCCTGGCGACGGCGTTCAAGAATGCCGCCGAGGAATCCCTTCAGGAACCAGCCCAGCACCCCGATCACAATGATCAGGTTGATCAGGTTGGTCTCGAACAGGTTCCGGTTGATCCCGAAACCTTCAGACGCGAAAAGCAAAGAGAACGTCATCATCAGGCCGCCAGCAATCGTTGAATGATCTGGGAGCTGAGTTGATCGACCTGGGCCATCAACTGGGCTGAAGCCTGCTCACGCTGTGACTCGATCTCGCGACGGGCCTGCTCGCGCGTGCGATTGGCTTCCGCCTCCGCTTCAGCGAGAGCTTCGCGATACAGACGGTCCACCTCCTGCTCGGCCTCCACGATGGCGGCCTGAGCGGCCTGTCGAGCGCTCCGAAGCTGCTCGGTGAGGTCGGCTTCCAGACGCTCAACCTGGGCCAGCTTCTGCTTGGCCTCGGCGCGGCTGGTGGAAATGTAACCCTCACGATCTTCCACGACCTTGCCGACCGGACGGAAGAAAAGGGAGTTGAGCAGGAAGGTGAGGAGCACCACCTGAACCGCCATCAGCGGCAGGGTGGCATCGAGGTCAAAAAGACCTCCCTCCGGTACCCCTGCTTCAGCGAGCAGAAGCCAGGTCATGAAAGAGGAGCGCTGGGTGGAAGCGAAACAGTGAACTCAGACGAAACCGCGGATCGCATCCCGGAGGATGGCGATCCGCGCTGCCTGAATCAGCCGGCGAAGGGGTTGGCGAACAGAAGCACCAGAGCCACAACCAGGCCGTAGATGGTGAGAGCTTCCATGAAGGCCAGGGACAGCAGCAGGGTGCCGCGGATCTTGCCCTCAGCCTCGGGCTGGCGGGCGATCCCTTCCACAGCCTGGCCGGCTGCGGTGCCCTGGCCGATGCCAGGGCCGATGGCGGCGAGACCCACCGCGAGGGCGGCGGCCAGGACGGAGGCGGCGGAGGTCAGATCACTCATTGGTGGAAAGCGTTGGGGTTGCGCAGGATGAGCGCGGAAAGGGCAGAGCGCGCCCGGGACACTCCCTGAAAGGAGTGGGCCCGGTTCCACCCGGACCTGCGCGCGATGTGTTTAGCAGATCGCCGGGGACCGGCGAAAGCGATAGGGAGACCTAGTGGGCCTCTTCGTGAACGGCTTCGCCGATGTAATTGGCGGCGAGAGTGGCAAAAATCAGAGCCTGGATCGCACTGGTGAACAGGCCGAGGAACATGGCGGGCAAGGGAACCAGGACAGGAACCAGGAAAGCCAGCACAGCCACAACCAGTTCATCCGCCAGAATGTTTCCGAACAGACGGAAGGACAGCGATAGAGGCTTCGTGAAATCTTCGATGATTTTGAACGGAAGCATGATCGGAGTCGGATCCACGTAGTACTCGAAGTAGCGCAGACCTTTACGACTCAGACCGGCATAGAAGTAAGAGAGAGACACCAACAGGGCCATGGCCACGGTGGTGTTGATATCAGCCGTTGGGGCGCCAAGCTCGCCGTTGGGAAGCTCAACAAGCTTCCAGGGAATCAGAGCGCCGCCCCAGTTGCAGACAAAAATGAACAAAAACAGGGTGCCGACAAAAGGCAGCCAGTCGCGGTAGGCCTTTTCGCCAATCTGCTCCCGGGCAAGATCGCGCAGATAATCCCAAAGGAACTCGAGGAGGTTCTGCACACCCCGGGGATCACGCTCCATTTTGCGGGTGCCGACGACCACGAGGGCCAGCAGCACACCGATCACAACCCAGGAGCTGAGAAACACCTGGCCGTGGAGGTTGAGATTGCCGATCTGCCAGTACAGATGCTGGCCCACCTCCAGTTCGGCGAAGGGAAGGGGGAGGGGCAACAGAGCCATGAAGTCAGGGGGTTGCGCGGACTCAGGCGTCAGTGACGGCCTGAAGGATCAAGGCGGGCTTGTAGAGAAGAAAACCGAAGAAGGCGGGAAGCAAGTCGAGCTGGGGAAGCCTGGCCGAGGCGACGATCAGGAGCATCGGCACAACCAGCTGAAATCGCCCCACCTGACGGGATCCTCCGCCGAGCCGGGCCACGCTGCGGGCGAGCAGACGCAGGTACAGAAGACCGGCGGCTGCTCCCACCAACAGGCTGCGGGCCACAAGGAGATCGAAACGGATGGCTGCGACAAGGGCCGCAACCAGTGAAACGATCAAGGTGGCCAGCATCAGTCGCCGTTGCAGTCGGGCGTAATCGTCCATTCCGTTGTCGGCTGGGCCGGAGGCCAGAGCCGCATCAGTGGAAGACAACGCCTGCAAACAGCTTCTGAGAAAGCGCGCGGAATCTATCACGCGTGCTCGGCTCATCCCCCTTGGGGAGCACGCAGGAGCAGCAGTCTCCGCCGCCAGAGATCCCGAACGATGGAGGCGTTGATCTCCAGGCCGGCCAGGGATTGCAGGGGCACCCCGGGCTGAGCTTCCACAGCACGCAGCACGGCGACCTCAGCGTCGCTGAGCGACAGGGGCTCGAGGTCCGGACCGAGCAGGCTCCCGGAAGGCCAGCCCCAGAGGCAGGGCTGAAGCTCAGCAGAAGCATTCAGCAACAGCCGATCGTCCAGCCATTGATTTGGCACCACCGGGCGCCGCGTCAGAAAAAACTCAAAATGACTGATGTCGGGATCGAGCTCCTCGACAAGAGCCCACTGCTCGCGAGGAGAGAGCGCAACGGCTCTCTCCAGGAGCTCACCGGTGAGAAGGCGGGATGGGTCCCACACCGCAGGATTGGAGAAACCGGCGAAATGAAGCCCCGCCGCTTCGATCAGAGCCATCAGCCGCTCCAGGTTGTAACTGGTCTCCTGGGGATGCAGATACATATCGGCGAAGTTGGCATCCGCGGCCGTGTCAAGCGCCCATCGCTGCTCGTGATGGCGCCGGAGCCGATGCTCTTCGGGAAGCACCTGAAAGAGTTCTCGGCCCAATCTCAGACCGCTCTCCCCCGTGCCCACCCCCAGGAGAGCGAGGGCCCGCTGACAGCGATGAATTTCCCAACGCCCCGCATCGGCGTAAAGAAACAGATGCAGAATTCCGTCCTCCGCCATCAGGTCAGCCAGGGAGCGCAGTCCGGCGAGGGGATCCCGGAGATGGTGGAGCACTCCCACGGAATTGATGTAGTCAAACGGCCCCTCGCCAGCGAGATCCAAGAGGCTGCGTTGTTCCTGGCGCAGTGCCACCACGCGCTCGCCTCCTCCGGAACGACGCAGGCGCTCCCGCGCCACCTCCAGGGCGCCGGCGCTGATGTCCACCGCCAGCACATCCGCCCCCGGATTGAGATGGCAGAGGTAATCCGTGCTGACCCCGGTGCCGCAACCGGCATCGAGTAAGCGCACGGGATGGGGGGCACCGCCGGACGGGCTCGGCAACTGCCCCCGCACAGCGGACTGGACGCTGGCCCAACACCAACGCCAGTTGTAACCAGGCGGGGGGCCATCCTGGAGCGGATCACCCGGGTAGGGGAAGCGGTCATAAAAGGCGCTCACCACTGGCGTGGCAGCGTCGCGGCGGGAGTCGGACATGCGGATGGGAGCAGACGGCAACACCGCTGGGGTGTGTCGCGAGCTTTTCATGCGCCATGGCGCCATTCCGGGCGCGCAGCCACGGCCTGCAAACATTTGTTCATGCCCTTCCTGGAGCCCAGAAGGCGACCCGTAACCTGGCCGGATCCGGCTTGCTTTCGTTCATGACCGTGACCGCCAGCAGCGGCAGCCCCAGGGTTTCCCCTCAGCTGTTCGACACCCTGCCGCTCTCCAGCGTTCGTCAGGCTGAACAACAGGACCGCTTTCCCGATGGAGCGGAGCTCGACAACCTGGTCACCTTCTTCCGCAGCGGTCAGGATCGTCTTGCTGCTGCCCAGGTGCTGGCCGCCAACGCCGAAGCGATCGTGGCTCGAGCCGCCAACCGGATTTTTGCTGGCGGTACGCCGCTGTCGTTCCTCGACGCACCCCTGAGCACGGGTGAGACCAGCGCAGCCGACGGCACACCGCTGGCATCGGATCAGGTGGCATTCGCTCAGTCAGTGCGCACCTTCACCGGTGCTGACGGCTCGGCCGGACGCGGCAACTTCCTCAGCCGCCTGCTCCAGGGCAGTGGAGAAGACGCTGACGTCCGCGTGGTGCTGCCGACCGGATTTGCTCCGATCAGCGTTGCGAAATACGGCCCTGATCGAATGCGGAAATCCATCCGCGATCTCGGCTGGTTCCTGCGCTACGTGGGTTATGCCCTCGTGGCGGGTGACCCCAGCATCCTTGCCGTGAACACCCGCGGCCTGCGCGACGTACTGGAAAAGGGCTGCTCCCTCGCCGCCACCAACGTGGCACTTCAGGAAATGCGTGCTGCCGCAGCCAGCCTGCTCAAGCAGCAGCCGGAAGCGCGACGCCTCACCGTGCAGTGCTTCAACGTGCTGCTCGAAGAACTGGCGATTCCAACACCTTCGGCCCGACAGCGCCTGGGCAGCCCCGAAAACCAGGGCCTGCAACTGCCGGCGATCTATGCCCTAGCCGCCAAAGGCAAGGCTCTGCGCTACACCATGAAGCCGGCCATGACCGGCGCCCAGAAAGCCGAGGTGGTTCGCGCCGCCTATCGCCAGGTGTTCGAACGCGACATCACCAAGGCCTATTCACAGAAGCCCTGCCCTGTGGAGGCCACCCAGGTGCGTCAGGGTGACATCTCCATGCGCGAATTCATCCGTGCCCTGGGCCGCAGCAAGGAGTACCGCCAACAGTTCTACGCACGCTTCTCTAACAGCCGGGCCGTGGAACTCGCCTTCCGCCACTTCCTCGGACGCGGGATCAGCTCCCGCGAGGAATTCACTCGTTATTTCGACATCGTCAGCACCCAGGGGCTGAACGGTCTGGTGGATGCGCTGATCAACACAATGGAGTATGCGCGCGTCTTCGGCGAGGAAACCGTTCCCTTCCTGAGGGATCTGGGCGAGGAAGCCCAGGAGAGTGCCGGCTGGGGCTCGAACCGCAAGCTCTTCCGCTTCAGCGCCCCCTTCGAAGGTGCACCCCAATACGTCACTCTCTATGCCTCCTACCGCCAGCCCTGCGGCGACCAGCATGCCTACGGCGGCGGCAATGACCCGCTAGGCATTCAGTACGGCGCCATCTTCCCCTCCGCCACCGCATCGGTTGCCACCCGCCCGGCCCCAGCCGGCTACGACAACCGCAGGATCCTCGTGGGTAATGGCATGCGGGAGCCCGGTCAGATGGCCAGCCCCCAGTTCCGTGGCAGCACGCCTCGCCGTGTTGGCCCCAGGGTCATGCGTCTCCAGCAGATCGCCACCGGCGGGAATTCCATCCCTCGACGGGCCGGCCAGCCAAGCATTCGCGGCACCGAATCCAGCACCCAGGCGGTGATCAACGCCGTTTACGTCCAGGTGCTGGGCAGCGCCGGCTACGAAGGCGAGCGCAACAAGGTGGAAGAGATCAAGCTGGAAAACGGCGACATCAGTCTGCGTGAATTCGTGCGCCAGGTCGCCCGCTCCCAAGCCTTCCGCCGTCGCTATTGGAGTGGCCTTTACCTCACCAAAGCGATTGAGGTGATGCATCGCCGCCTGCTCGGCCGTCCCACCTTCGGGCGCTGGGAGATCGATGCTCTGTTTGATACGGCAGCGCAACATGGTTTCTACGGCGTGGTGGATGCGCTGATCAACAGCAGCGAATACAACGACTGCTTTGGTGAAGACACCGTGCCCTATGAGCGGTTCATCACCCCCACCGACCTGCGCACGCGTCGGGTCCCGGCCCTCAAGCGTCCCGTTGACCTGATTGCAGCGGGCGTCGCTACCACCTATCAACGCCCCAACGTGTTGAAGCCGAAGGGCTTCCGTTCCAGCGCCGATCTCACGCGCCGCAATCTGGCCGACCGCCCAACCGTTCGCGGCAGCTGGACTGCCCAGCTCACCGGTGGCCAGGTGCAGGAGACGCGCCCGGCGCAACAGCAGGGCCCCGAAAGCCTGCGCAGCCAGCCCATACCCCGCCGGCGCTGGAGCGCACCGCGCTGGCAGCCCGGCGGTGGCCAAGCGCCCAGCTGGAGCAGCGCTTCTGCAACGGCGGCACCGATCGCGCCCAAACCCAGCGCCCTGGCAGGTGCAGTCCCCAGCTGGAGCAGCACCAGCAGCAGCGTCGGCTTCGGCCTCCCCGAAACGGCCGAAACCGCCATGCGCAAGGCTCTCGCCGGTGCCATCCCCACCGGGCTCCGCCGGCGTGAGGGGCTCGATCGCCCCCTGCGCCTGGCGGAGGCTGCGACCGGGAACGAAATCGACGCCGCGATTCAGGCGATCTATCGCCAGCTGCTCAACCGCATGCCAGTGGAGTCGGAACGTCTCAGCGATGCGGAATCCCTGTTCCGTCAACGCCGCCTCAGCGTGGCCGAATTTGTTGGCCGCGTGGCCGCCAGTGAGCTTTTCCAGCAGCGTCTCTGGCGCATGGCCCCACTGCGGGCCGCGACGGCAGCTCATCTGGCGCTACTAGGTCGGGCGCCGCTGCCCCGCGAAGTGAGCGTGTTCCTGGCCACGCGCGTCAAGCAGGGCCAGCAGGCCGCTATCGATCGCTTGCTGAGCTCCGAGGCTTACGCCAATGCCTTCGGTGCCGATCAGATTCCGAGCTACCAGGGCATGAACAGCCAGGACGGCATCACGATGGCCAGCTTCAACCGTGGCGCAGCGCTGTATGGCGGCAACGCCGGCCTCAATCCTCCGCTCAAAGGCGCCATCTGATCCAAAGCCTGCGCCACATGCGCCGGCGTCGGATCTGCCGAACAAATCACCCCATGCACTCACCTGTGCATGGGGCTTTTTCTTGGGTTTGTTGTCATCAATAGAGCGCAAAATTGATGGCGATTGTGTTGATCAATGCTGCGATCGCCCCATGGACAGCCCCCCCGCAGACTCCTTGCGCTGCAATGACTCTTAAGGATTCAGGGCGGAGTGAAGAACTGTTACCGGCTCCGGGGGAGATTCTCAACGCTGCCACAGAATGCTGGGGCGATCAGGCACACTGGTCGCGTCAACCACTCACCGGATATCGGTCTCCTTCGGGCGGCCGCTTGTTTCGAGGCAGAACTGCATGAGCATCGTCTCCAACTCGATCATCAACGCGGACGCCGAAGCCCGCTACCTCAGCCCTGGCGAACTCGACCAGATCAAGGCGTTCGTCGCCGGCGGTCAGCGTCGCCTCCGCATCGCCCAGGTTCTCAGCGAAAGCAGGGAGCGCATCGTCAAGCAGGCCGCTGGCCAGCTCTTCCAGAAGCGCCCTGACGTCATCTCCCCCGGCGGCAACGCCTATGGCGAAGAAATGACCGCCTCCTGCCTGCGCGACATGGACTACTACCTGCGTCTCGTCACCTACGGCGTGGTCGCTGGAGACGTCACCCCGATCGAAGAGATCGGCGTGATTGGCGCTCGCGAGATGTATCGAGCCCTGGGCACTCCCCTCGAAGCCATGGCTGAAGCGATCCGCGAAATGAAGGCGGTGGCCATGGGCATTCTCACCGGCAGTGATGCCGAAGAAGCTGGCACCTACTTCGACTACGTGGTGGGCGCTCTCGCCTGACCTTCGTCGACTTCTCGCCTTCTCGCCCCCCTTCACGGATCCATGCAAGACGCCATCACCAACGTCATCAACAAGTCTGACGTTCAGGGTCTCTATCTCGACTCTGCGTCGATGAGCAACCTTGAGAGCTATTTCGCCAGTGGCGAACTGCGCGTCAAGGCCGCTGCCACCATCAGTGCCAACGCCTCCACCATCATTAAAGATGCGGTCGCCAAGGCTCTTCTCTACTCGGACATCACCCGTCCTGGTGGCAACATGTACACCACGCGCCGCTACGCCGCCTGCATCCGCGATCTGGATTACTACCTCCGGTATTCCACCTACGCCATGCTCGCCGGCGACACCTCCATCCTGGATGAGCGTGTGCTGAACGGCCTCAAAGAGACTTACAACTCTCTGGGTGTGCCCATTGGCGCCACTGTGCAAGCCATCCAAGCCATGAAAGAAGTCACCGCTTCGCTGGTCGGCCCCGATGCCGGGCGTGAAATGGGCGTGTACTTCGATTACATCTGCTCCGGCCTCGGCAACTAAGTCCCATGCGGTTGTTCAAAGTCACCGCCTGCATTCCAAGCCCTGAAAAGACTCGGAGTCAGCGCGAACTTCAAAACACCTTCTTCACGAAGTGGGTGCCTTACGACAGCTGGTTCGCTGAACAGCAGCGCATCATGAAGCAAGGTGGACGCATCCTGAAGGTCGAACTCTGCAGTGGGCGTCCTCAGGTGAACGTCGGCAATTGAGCCTCCATCAGTCCACCAATTTCAAGGTGTTAAGCCCGACGCCAAGTCGGGCTTTTTTGTGGCTTGGCAAAGTCGCCCTCAGGCGTCTGAATGGGAGGTCATGACTCGATGGCGTTGCGCAGTTCCCGTGTCCTCACCCGTAGAAGCCAGCCAGCCGAACGGGCAACCGAGCGGTCTGCCGGTTTCTGGCAGCGTCATCTGCCCCTCGATTGGTCGCTCTGGCCTGCTGAAGCCAGGCTATTGATCAGCCTCACCGCCATCTGGAGCATCGCCGGCCTGCTGATCCTGGCCTCCGCCAGCTGGTGGGTCGCAAGCCGGGAAATGGGCGAAGGGGCCTACTACGTGAAACGCCAGCTGATCTGGATGGGTGCCAGCTGGATGCTGCTGATCAGCGCGATCAGCACCGATCTCCGGCGCTGGATGAAGATCGCCGGTCCTGCGCTCTGGCTGGGAATCCTGCTGGTGGGAGCGACCCTCGTGTTCGGAAGCACGGTGAACGGCGCCAGCCGCTGGCTGGTGATCGGCCCGATTCAGATCCAGCCCTCCGAATTGGTGAAACCGTTTGTGGTGCTCCAGGCCGCCAGTCTGTTTGCGCACTGGAAACGCAGCGCCGCTGATCAGAAACTGCTCTGGCTCGGCAGCTTCGGAGCCCTCATCCTGCTGATCCTCAAACAACCGAACCTGAGCACCGCAGCACTCACCGGACTCCTGCTGTGGCTGATGGCCTTCTCAGCCGGTCTCCGCCTGCGAACCTTGTTCGGCACAGCGCTTCTGGGAGGGGTGCTGGGCTGCGCCAGCATCATGATCAATGACTATCAGCGTCTCCGGGTGATCTCCTTCCTGGACCCGTGGCAGGACCCCCAGGGCGACGGCTATCAACTCGTGCAGAGCCTGCTGGCGATCGGCTCGGGTGGTCTGTTTGGCGAAGGCTTCGGCCTCTCGACCCAGAAACTGCAGTATCTGCCGATCCAAAGCACCGATTTCATCTTTGCCGTGTATGCCGAGGAATTCGGCTTCATTGGCTCCTTGATGCTGATCCTGTTTCTCATGCTGGTGGGCTTCCTCGGCCTGCGGGTGGCACTGCGCTGCCGCAGCAATCAGGCCAGGCTCACGGCGATCGGCTGCACCAGCCTGTTGGTAGGGCAGTCGGTGATGAACCTGGCCGTGGCCTCCGGCTCGATGCCCACGACCGGTCTGCCTTTGCCAATGATCAGTTACGGCGGCAATTCCCTGCTGTCGAGCCTCTTGATCGCTGGGCTGCTGATCCGCTGCTCCCTCGAGTCCACCGGTCTGGTGGGATCGCGTCGATTGAAACGATCGAGCGACAGGTCACCCCAGGGCGGTCCTGCTGCTCGATAAGGTGAATTTTCCTCCCTCAGGCGATCATCAACCTCGATCTCCCCGGACTTGCCCAAAGCAGTGAGCAGCTGCTATCTCAGGCCCTCACCCAGCCGGGTCCGGTCACGGTAGGCCTGGTGTTCGCCGGCGGTGCCCTCACCAGCCTCGGCCCCTGCTCCCTCTCACTGCTGCCGGTGACCCTCGCTTACCTGGCGGGCTTTGAAGGGCGCCAAGCCCCCTTGCAGCGCAGCCTGCTCTTCTGCTCCGGCATCGTGTCGGCGCTGGTGATTCTGGGGAGCCTGAGCGGCCTGCTAGGGCGCATCTACGGACAAGTGCCCGATGCGCTCCCCACCGTGGTGGCCGTTCTCGCCCTGGTGATGGGCCTGAACCTGCTCGGCCTGGTCCGGCTCCCCCTTCCGGCAGGGCCCGATCCCCAGCACTGGTCCGAGCACGTGCCGGCCCCTCTGGCTCCGATCGCGGCAGGACTGGCCTTCGGCCTGGCCGCATCGCCCTGCACCACCCCCGTGCTCGCCGTGTTGCTGGGCTGGATCGCCACCAGCGGCAGCCCCCTGATCGGTGTGGTGTTGCTCACCAGCTTCGGCTTCGGCCAGGTGATGCCCTTGCTCCTGGCTGGCAGTGCCGCCGCCAGTGTTCCGGGGCTGCTCGCCCTGCGGCCGATCGGCCGCTGGGTTCCCCCCATCAGCGGCATGGTGCTCATCGCCACCGGTGCTCTCACCTTGTTCTCTCACTGGATCTGAACCGATGCCTGCCTTGCGCCGCCTGGCTGCCCTGCTGTCAGACCTGCGACTGGCGATCGGACTGCTCCTCCTCATCGCCCTGGCCAGCGCCATCGGCACGATCCTGCCCCAGGGCGAGGCCCCTGAGCTCTATCTGGAGCGCTTCAATGCCAGCCCCTGGCTGGGCCTGATCAACGGCGACTGGATGCTGACCCTCCAGCTCGACCACGTGTACAGCAGCACCTGGTTTCTGAGCCTGCTGGCCTGGCTGGGATTGGCGCTGATGCTCTGCAGCTGGCGCCGGCAGTGGCCGGCCCTGCAGGCGGCTCTGCGTTGGGTGGATTACAGGGAACCACGCCAGTTGAGCAAGCTGGCGCTGGCACAGAGCATCAGCCTGCCCGATCCCGATGCGGCCCTTCTGAGGCTCAGCCACACGTTGCGGCAATCGGGCTGGCAGGTGCAGGAGGGAGAGAAGCGCATCCAGGCCCGTCGCGGCACCATGGGTCGGGTCGGGCCACTTCTGGTGCACACCGGCCTGGTGCTCCTCATGCTGGGTGCCGCCTGGGGATCCCTGGCGGGTCACCGGCTGGAACGGTTCCTGGCTCCGGGCCGCAGTCTCGACCTGCTCGACCGCTCCGGCAACAGTCAACTCACTCTCACGCTGGAAGACTTCGCGATCGATCGGGACCCGGCCGGCCGGCCGGAACAATTTCGTTCGCGGCTGCTTCTGCAGGGCCCCGACGACGTCAACAGCGAACGGCAGATCAGCGTCAACCATCCGCTGCGCTACCGCGGCATGACGGTGTACCAGGCCGATTGGTCACTGGCCACAATCACCGTTCAGCTTGGCAACAGCCCGAAGCTGCAGCTGCCCCTGCAGAGCTTTCCCGAGCTGGGAGAGCAACTCTGGGGCCTGGTGCTGCCGACCCGGCCGGATGGCAGCGAACCAGTGCTGCTGACAGTGAGCAGCGAACAGGGACCAGTGCAGGTGTTCGGCGCAGGAGGAGAGGCTCTCGCGACCCTGCGCCCTGGAGGCGAGGCCACAGAGATCAACGGTCTGCCGATGCGAGTGTGGAGCATTCTTCCCGCCAGCGGGCTCCTGCTCAAGCGCGATCCAGGTGTGCCCCTGGTGTATTTGGGCTTTGGCATCACCCTGCTCGGGGGCGGCCTGAGCATGGTGGCCACCCGACAGCTGTGGGCGATTCAGGATGTTGATGGGCACCAGCTGCATGTGGCTGGCCTCTGCAACCGCAACCTTGGGGGCTTCGCCCGGGAGCTGCCGGAACTGATCAGCACGGCTGTCGCGAGCCGTGCGTGACGCGCACCACGGTGTGCACATTGCCGCGCGGATGAAAATCTGCCTCAAGCTGCATCCAGACCGGGTCGCAGGCCGCCACCAGGTCGTCGAGGATCCGATTCGTCACTTCCTCATGGGAAATCGTGCGATCGCGATAGCTGTTCACGTAGAGCTTGATCGCCTTGAGCTCCACCACGCGGGGCCCGGGCTGGTAGAGCAGGCGCAGAACGGCGAAATCGGGATAACCGGAAAACGGGCAGAGGCAGGTGAACTCCGGCAGCTCAATCGCAATCTCATAAGGCCGGCCGGGCCGGGGGTTCTCAAAGCAGATCAACTCGGCTTCAGCGATGGCGCGTTCGCCATACAGGGGCGTGCGCGTGGAGGAGGAGCCAGAGGGGACGTTGGCAGGGGAGTTAGACGCGGAGTCGGAGGCGGTGGACAAACGCATCACGTAGACGCAAGAGCATCATCACGCTACAAACTCACAAACTTTTCACAAACAAACAGGCAAACTGTTCACCATGAACAGCGTTGGTGGGGTAGAAATGCATTGAAGGACAAAACGTTGAGCTTGACGGGTGCTCCGCATCTGTCGTTCAGCTGGAAGTAGCCCCTCCGCAAGGCGAAGCAACGCTCCTTCCATCGAAGCGGCCCCGATCCATCGGGGACTTTCCAACCCCTTCGAGGCTCCCACCATGACTGTTCAACAACGCACCTACCGCGGCGTCGCCTACGACGCCAGCCAGCACGAGCAACCCAGCAAGCAGGCGGTGGATCACACCTACCGCGGTCAGCACTATGACGCCCCCCTGCGTCATGACGCCGCCGCTGCCGAGACCGGCGTTGAGCTGCACTATCGCGGCGCCACCTACGAGCACCGCCAGGCTGAGGCCCAGAACCAGGTCAACTCCTGATTCGGTTGCAAAAAGCACAACTCAGACCTGGGTGAAGCGCCGTAATGGACACATCACCCGGGTCTTTTCATGGATCTTTGCCTTTACAGCTCCAGCCCATCGATCCGCCTGCGCCCGGGGACCATTCACGGCATGCTCTGGCTCCAAATCCATTTTGAAGCGGAACACTGGGATCTTCTCGCCGATGGGCTGGTCACCCTTCCCACTGCCGATGCGGAAGCCCTGCGCCACGACGCCATTGCCGCAGGTCTGCAGGTGAGTCAGCTTCCGGCCCTTTCGGCAACCAAACGGATCTGACACACTTCCCCTGACTGAACGCCACCCCCGCTGCAATCACATGAAAAAAGTTGAGGCAATCATCCGCCCTTTCAAGCTGGAAGACGTGAAACTGGCCCTGGTCAACGCCGGAATCGTGGGCATGACCGTGAGCGAAGTTCGAGGCTTCGGCCGACAGAAAGGCCAGGTGGAGCGCTACCGCGGTTCGGAATTCACCGTTGAGTTTCTCCAGAAGCTCAAGGTTGAGGTTGTCATTGACGATGCAAGGGTTGACACCGTGGTGACCGCCATTGCGGAAGCCGCCAAAACCGGTGAAATCGGCGACGGCAAAATTTTCATCTCTCCAATCGACACCGTGGTGCGCATCCGCACCGGCGATCGCGACGGCTCCGCTCTCTGAGCGTCAACCGTTACCCAGCCAGCGTGGTGCGCACGAGCGTCTCGATGGCCTGGAGCTGAAGGGGAGTCTGGGGCTTCCCTTCAGACAACCAGAGCAGATATTCATGGTTGCCGGCGGGGCCGGTGATTGGGGAAGCCACCAGACCGTGGGGGCTCCAACCCAGCGGCTCTGCTGCTGCGATCACCCCCTTCAGGGCCACAACGTGGGCGTCGGGATCACGCACAACACCACCTTTACCGACCCGCTCTCGCCCCACTTCAAACTGCGGTTTCACCAACACCACAGCCTCGGAGCCCTCAGCTTGCAGCAAGCCGCGTAATGCCGGCAGCACCAAACCCAGTGAAATGAAAGACACGTCCGCCACCGCCAGGGTCGGTCGCGGATCCCCTGGGTCGAACAGATCCTCCGGCGTCAACCGCCTGAGGTTGGTGCGTTCCCGCAGGATCACCCGATCGTCGGTGCGCAGGCTCCAGGCCGTCTGCCCGTAGCCCACATCAATGCCATAGACCCGAGCGGCCCCATGCTGAAGGAGGCAGTCGGTGAAGCCGCCGGTTGAGATGCCGCCATCGAGGCAGATCCGACCCTCGAGCTTCAGGGGAAAGGCTTCGAGGGCAGCCAGAAGCTTCTCCCCACCGCGGGAGACAAAGCGTGGTGGCTGCTCGACGTGCACCTCCAGATCCGTCGGCACATCCTGGCCTGGTTTATCGAGCAGCTGACCGCGGCCATCCCGCACCCGACCGGCACGGATCAACTGCTGGGCCTGCTGTCGGGACGGCACCAGCCCCAGCGTCAGCAGATGTAAATCCAGGCGGTTCTTACGGGCCATTTCGTCATAAAAGCAGAGGGGAAAACCGAACAAAACCAGAGGTTCCCCCCAGCGCTGCAGGAACCGCCAGGAAGATCAGTCCAAGCCGCCCGCAGGGACGTGTCCGCTCAACAGCCCCCCCGATCCAACCAGCGTCGTCGCTCGTCCCATCGGCCCCATCTGCAGAGCGTGCCGAAGCAGGACGCCACACCCGTTCTCGAGCTGCTCGCTCCAGGCACGTTCGTGACTCTCGACAACCATCCCAATGATCTCCCCCCTTTTCAGGTGATCCAATGCCGGGGAGGGCGGTGCTGGGTGCGCCAGCAGGCCTGGGGACAACATGTGCAATGGGAGGTGGAGCACAACCGCCTCACCTCGGCCTGACGTCACAGCCACGATCGTCCGCCTCAGGCCACGCCATACATTGGTTGGGTTGTTGTCACGCGCTGGCCCTTGATCGAGCGCTACACCCTGCCCGAGATGGGCGAGCTCTGGACGGACAGGGCCAAATATCAAAGCTGGCTCGACGTGGAAGTCGCCGCCTGCGAAGCCAATTGCAGCCTCGGTCGCGTTCCCGAGTCAGCCATGCAGGAGATTCGCGCCAAAGCGCGTTTCGAGCCCGAGCGGATCCTCGCCATCGAAGCGGAGGTACGTCATGACGTGATCGCCTTCCTCACCAACGTCAACGAACACGTTGGGGATGCAGGCCGTTACATCCACGTAGGGATGACCAGCAGTGACGTGCTCGACACCGGTCTGGCGCTGCAGCTGAAAGCCTCCGTCGCCCTGCTGCGCAAGGAGCTGTCAGCACTGGATCAGGCCATTGCCGCGCTGGCTGCCGAGCACAAGGGCACCGTGATGATCGGCCGCTCCCACGCCATCCATGGCGAACCGATCACATTCGGCTTCAAGCTGGCCGGCTGGCTCGCGGAGACGCGGCGCAACGCCGAGCGCCTCGAGCGGCTGGAACGGGATGTGGCCGTCGGCCAGATCAGCGGCGCGATGGGCACCTACGCCAACACCGATCCCGAGGTGGAGCGCCTCACCTGCGAGCGCCTCGGTCTCAGCCCAGACACCGCCAGCACCCAGGTGATCTCCCGTGATCGTCACGCCGACTATGTGCAGACCCTGGCATTGGTGGGCGCATCCCTGGATCGCTTCGCCACCGAAATCCGCAACCTGCAGCGCACCGACGTTCTTGAGGTGGAGGAAAGCTTTGCCAAAGGCCAGAAGGGCAGCTCGGCCATGCCCCACAAACGCAACCCGATCCGCAGTGAACGCATCAGCGGCCTGGCCCGGGTGCTGCGCAGTTATGTGGTGGCAGCCCTCGAGAACGTGGCCCTCTGGCACGAGCGTGACATCAGCCACAGCTCCACCGAACGCATGATGCTTCCCGACTGTTCGGTGACCCTGCATTTCATGCTGAGGGAAATGACAGCCGTTGTGGCGGGCCTCGGGGTCTACCCCGACAACATGCGCCGCAATATGAATGTCTACGGCGGTGTGGTGTTCAGCCAGCGCGTGTTGCTGGGCCTAGTGGACGCCGGCATGAGCCGGGAGGACGCCTATCGGGTGGTGCAACGCAACGCCCACAGCGCTTGGAACAGCAACGGCGGCGACTTCCGCGCCAACCTGGCGGCGGATCCGGAGGTGACCGGCAAACTCAGCGCCGAGCAGCTAGCTGACTGCTTCAGCACCGACCTCCATCAGGCCAATCTCGGCGTGATCTGGGATCGCCTCGGCCTTTGAGTCGCACAAGGCGATGTTCTGGACCCCCTACGCCGACTGGATCTACGTGGGCATCAGCCTGAGCGGCCTGCTGCTGATCATCACGCTGGTGCTGCGGAGCAACCCGAAGCCATGACGCATGCAATCCGGACTGATCACGACAGCATGGGGCCTGTGGAGGTGCCAGCTGAGGCTCTCTGGGGCGCTCAGACCCAACGCTCGCTCCAGAATTTCGCCATCAGCCAAGACACCGTTCCCCTGGAACTGATCCACGCCCTGGCACGGATCAAACAGGTGGCCGCCGTGGTGAACACCCGCCTGGGCGTTCTCGATCAGGAGCGTTGCGCTCTGATTGTGGAGGCGGCGGCGGCGGTCGCCGAAGGCCAGCACGATGCCCACTTCCCCTTACGGGTCTGGCAGACCGGCAGCGGCACCCAGACCAACATGAACCTCAATGAGGTGATCAGCAATCTCGCGGCCCTATCCGCTGGCGAGCCCCTGGGGAGCCACAGGCCGGTGCATCCGAATGATCACGTCAATCGTTCGCAATCGACCAATGACGCCTTCCCGGCCGCCATCCACGTTGCAACCGCCGAAGGGATCAGCCGCCGCTTAGTGCCTGAACTGCAAAGACTGCACAAGGCCTTGGCCAAGAAAGCCGACGCCTGGAACGGGATTGTGAAAATCGGCCGCACCCACCTGCAGGACGCGGTACCGCTCACCCTGGGCCAGGAAGTGTCCGCCTGGCGCGACCAGGTCGGCACAGCAACCGAGCGGATCGATGCCTGCCTCGTCGAAGTGCTGCCTCTCCCCCTTGGCGGCACGGCCGTTGGCACAGGCCTGAACGCACCCGATGGCTTTGCGGAGCAGGCCGCCGCCGAGCTTGCACGCCTCACCGGCCTGCCCTTCCGCTCAGCACCAAACAAATTTGCCGTGATGGCCAGCCATGACGGCCTGGTGCATGCCATGGGTCAGCTGCGGCTGCTGGCGGTGACACTGCTGAAGATCGCCAACGACATCCGCTTGCTGGCTTGCGGCCCCCGCGCCGGCCTGGCCGAACTCCATCTGCCGGAAAACGAACCCGGCAGCTCGATCATGCCCGGCAAGGTGAATCCCACCCAGTGCGAGGCGATGGCGATGGTGTGCACCCAGGTGATCGGCCTCGATGCCGCTGTGGCCATGGCGGGAGCCGGTGGGCACCTGCAGATGAACGTCTACAAACCGTTGATCGGCTTCAATCTGCTCCAGGCGATCACCCTGCTCACGGATGCCTGCCGCTGCTTCCGGGTGGCGATGGTGGAAGGGATGGAACCGAACCTCAGCCGCATTCAACGCGACGTCGAGCAATCCCTGATGCTCGTGACGCCCCTGGCACCGGTGATCGGTTACGACAAAGCCTGTGCCATCGCCAAATATGCCCATGAGCAGGGCACGAGCCTTCGCGATGCCGCCCTGGAGCTGGGCTACGTCAGCGCTGATGATTTTGACCGGATCGTGGATCCGGCCGCGATGACCGTGCCGCACGGATAACCCCTGAAGCGGCCCGTCAGGCGGCCCGTTCCGTCGCCGGATTGAGGCCACCCGCCTCCGCCGCCTTGAGCAGATCCTCGGCTTCCGCCACCGGGAAACGGTTGATCGCTTTTAACGCCTGGCGGGCATGGCGCCGCAGCTGCTCACTGATCGCTTCGCAGTAGGGCACCTGGGCGAGCAGATCCACCGTGCGCCGCATGATCCTCACCACATCCCCCTCATCCAGGGAGGTATTGGCAATCAGATCGTTCCAGGCCGTGCCGCTTGCCCAGGCCTCCACCAGTCCCATCAGCTCCGGTTCCCACCAGGCGGGCACCACCACCTGGGCCCGCTCCTGGGCCCGCAGCAGCTCGCGACGGATCCCCATCAGGTCATGCAGAGCCTCCTCAGCCCGCGGCGGCGGCGGAAAACCGCTCCAGAGATCGGGGCGGTTCACCTCCGTGCTGATCACCTCGAACACCGCTGCCAGTTCCGCTGGCTGCAGCTCATCCAGGTGCCCACTCATTAGCGCCAGCCCCAACCAGAGTTCGTTATCACCGCGCAGGGCCGCCACGGTCCGCCCGATTTCGGTGGGTTCCAGATCATCCAAGCAGCCGAAGTGCTGCAGGATCTCAATCAAGGCCAGAAAGGTCTCCCAGTGCCGGTTGGCCCGGTGGTGAAGCATCTGCTGTCGCTCACGGATTTCCAGCTCCAGTTCCTCCATGCGGCGCCGGTGCTTCTTCAACTGACGGCGATCACCCCAGCGATGGGCGGGATGGGCCTCCAGGTCAGCCTCCAGCTCCTGCACCAGACGCGCCTGGGAAAGCACCTCACCGGCCAGGTCGTACTGGGGCGTGGTCATGTCGTGGCGTTGGGCCATGTGCCCCACCGCCAGGGCCAACCCACCGCTCTGCTGATCACCATGCCGCAGTTCACCGGCACGGCGCAGCTCCGGTGGACTCACCCCCTCCACCTGAAGGCAGCTCAGTTCCGCATGCAGGCTCACCACGGCCTGGCAGGGCAGCAGCAGCCAGACGTTGTCGTCGGTGAGGCACAGCAGCAGGGGGAACTGACCGGGGCCATCGCATTTCTCGACGATGACCGCGGGCGTAACCCCCCCCCGAAGCTGGGGCGCCTTGAGGCTCACCAGGGTGCCGACACTGGCGAACTGCAGCGCCAGCGTGAGCTCGTGGGCCAGGGTTTCTTCCGCTTGTTGCTGCAGGATCCTGAGCAAGCGACGCTCCTCGCGTAAGCGACCACGCCGTTTCTCGTACTCCTCGAAGTCTTCCCAGGGCACATCCCCCGCCGTGCCCTGCAGCTGACCGAGCTGGAGGCGCAGCTGGGTAAGGATCTCTTCCTCCTCGACCAGATCGAGGCTGGCGAGGTAACGGCCGAAACTGCGCTCCACCAGCTCCCGCGCCTTCGCCAGATCGTGGCGCTGCAACAGATTCAGCACCATGCCGTAACTCGGGGTGAACTGACTCACGAGCGGATCGGAGGGGCTGGTGGCCAGCTGCCCGGCCTCACGCACCCCCTCAAACCGGCTCTGCACCGTCACCACATAGCCCTGGGAATCGAGACCTCGCCGACCGGCGCGACCGGCCATCTGCAGAAACTCGCTCGCCATCAGCGGCCGATGGCCCCGCTCGGTGCGCTTGGACAACGCCGCGATCACGGTGCTGCGTGCCGGCATGTTGATACCCGCCGCCAGGGTTTCTGTGGCAAACACCACCTTCACCAACCCCTCCTGGAAGAGCTCCTCGATCAGCTCCTTCCAGGCGGGAAGCACGCCGGCATGGTGAGCGGCGATGCCGCGCAGGAGAGCGTCCGCATGCACCCCATCACGCACCGCCTCCGGATTGGCACTGGCGTAGGCCTTGAAGCGCTCGCGAATCCTCGCCTGCTCGTTCTCATTCACGAGGCATTGCGCACCGAGATCGCGCACCGCCTTGTCGCAACCGCGCCGGCTGAAAATGAAATAGATGGCCGGAAGCATGTCCCGTTCGGCCATCTGAGCGACCACGAAACTGATCGGCGGTGGCTCGGGCTGGGGCGGCTTGGGGGAGCGGCCTTTGCGTTTGCTCCCCTTCGGAGCACGCCAGACCTTGCAGTTGGGATGAAGACCGGTGCCCTGATCGTTCAGCAGCGGGTGCAGACCCTTGGCACTGCAGAAACTGAACTGCAGGGGAACGGGCCGATGATCACTCAGAACGAGCCGGGTGGGGCCATGCACCCGCTCGATCCAGTCGGTGAGTTGCCCGGCATTGGCCACCGTGGCGGAAAGGGCCACCAATTGCACCGAAGGCGGGCAGTGAATGATCGACTCCTCCCAGACCGTGCCCCGCTGGGAGTCGTTCATGTAGTGGCATTCATCGAGCACCACCGCCTCCACATCCGCCAACGGATCGTCATGCTCATCCGCCTCGGCGTAGAGCATGTTGCGGAAGATCTCGGTGGTCATCACCACGATGGAGGCCTCCCGGTTGACGCTGAGATCACCGGTCATCAGGCCCACGTTCTCCGCCCCGAACTGGGCGCGGAAATCGCGCAGTTTCTGGTTGGACAACGCCTTGAGCGGCGTGGTGTAAAACACTTTCTGGCGATGCGCGATCGCCCGATAGATGGCGTATTCGCCCACCAGGGTCTTGCCCGATCCCGTCGGTGCACTCACCACCACGGAATGGCCCTGATTGAGGGCCTCAATGGCCTCCAGCTGGAACCCGTCGAGAGGGAAGGGGAAAATCTGCGCCGGATCCGGCGACCCCACGCTTGCGGGCTCAGCAGCCAGGGTGTCGGTCTCGGCCATAAAGGCGATCCTAGGGACGCCGCCGCCACCAGGCCGCCAGGGCACTGCCAAGCAGGGAATGCACCACAGCGGAGATCGCCCCGGGCAGGGCCGTGAGCGGACTGGCGAACCCACCCGCCCGGGCCAACACCACCGCCAGGCCTGAGTTCTGCATCCCCACCTCCAGGCTGATCGTGCGGCGTGACGACGCCCCGTCTCCGAGCAGAGCCGGCACCAACAGCCCCAAGGCGAAGCCGCCGGCATGGAGCAGCACTGTGGCCAGAAGCAACAGCAGGCCCTGACTGAGCAACGCCTGGCGCTGGCCTGCCAGGATCCCGGCCACGATCAAGGCGATGGCGACCACGGCAATGGGCGGCATCAACGGTTCGATCCGCCGCGCCAGCCCCGGCTGCCCCTGCTTCAAGGCAACACCGAGTGCCACCGGCACCAGCACCACCTGCAGCACATTGATCAACAGGGTCCAGCCCTCCACGGGCACATAGCGCCCGGCCAGCAGGCTGGTGAGCAATGGCGTCAGCACCACCGCCAGACCCGTGCTCAGGCTGGTCATCACCACTGAAAGGGCCACATCAGCCCTGGCGATCAAGGCCACCACGTTGCTGGCCGTGCCACCGGGGCAACACCCCACCAGAATCAACCCCACCGCCAGAGGGGGGTCCAACCGCAGCCCCCAGGCCAGCAGGGCCGCCAACGACGGCATCACCAGAAACTGCAACGCCACACCGATCAGGGCGGAGCGGGGCCGAACCAGCACCCGGCGAAAGTCAGCCGGGGCAAGCCCAAGTCCCATGCCGAGCATGATCAGGGCAAGGCCCCAGGTGATCACGGGCCCCGCCACCCAGGCGAACAAGCCCGGCACCGCCAACGACAGTCCTGCCGCCAGCAGGGTCCAGAGCGGGAACAACAGGGTGAAACGCTCCAGCGACGGCAGCGATGGGGACGACGACACGAGCTCGGAGCGGCGACACGCCATCCTGCAGGCCGCGGTGATCGCCAAACTGGTCGGCATGTCGATCCCTCCGGCCCGTCGTCGTCGCTTGCGCAGCTTCACCAGCCCGCCCGGCAGCAGCCGTCTGCAGGTTGAAGGCTGCCATGACAGCGACTCCGGGCTCGTGGATCTGGCCAGCAACGACTATCTGAACCTGAGCCGCGACCCAGCCCTGATCGCCGCGGCCCAGCGCGAACTGGAGTGCAGCGGCGTCGGCGCAGGAGGATCGCGTCTTATCAGCGGCAGCAGGCCGGTGCATGCCCGCCTGGAATCGGCCTTGGCCGATTGGCTCGGCCGGGAGCGGGTCCTGCTCTTCCCCAGTGGCTTCCAAGCCAACCTGGCCGCCATCGCCGCCCTCGCTGACCGGCACACCACCGTGGTCGCCGACCGGCTGATTCACCATTCCCTGCTGGTGGGGGTTCGCGCCAGCGGCGCCCGGCTGAAACGCTTCGACCACAACGACCTCCAGGCCCTGGAGCGACGACTGCAGGTCTGTGGACCTCACCACCATGGGCATCCGCCCCTGGTGGTCACCGAAAGCCTGTTCAGCATGGAGGGCACGAGCCCGCCCCTGGGGGCCATGCTGAATCTCTGCCAGCAGCATGGAGCACGCTTGCTGGTGGACGAGGCCCATGCCCTCGGCGTGCTCGGCCCCGAGGGGCGAGGGCTGACCCATGGCCTCCGCGAGGTGGCGATGCTCAGCGGCACCTTCGGCAAGGCTTTCGGCAGCGGGGGAGCCTTTCTGGCCTGTGATGGAGACCTCGGCGAGGCGCTGCTGCAGAGCAGCGGCGCCTTCCGCTACACCACGGCCCTGGCCCCGCCCCTGGCGGCGGCCGCCCTGGCGGCGCTCAGCCAGATCCAGGCGAACCCCCAATGGGGTGCGCAGCTGGTGACCCGGAGCGAGCAATGGCGAGACCGACTCCAGATCGCCGGCTGGAAGCGCCCTGATGGCCAGGGGCCGATCCTGCCACTGCTGGTGGGCGATGACCAGGCAGCCCTCGATCTCCAGGCGCAGTTGGAGCAGGCCGGACTGCTCACGGTGGCGATCCGGCCACCCACCGTGCCGGAGGGAACGGCACGGCTGCGCCTGGTGCTGCATCGCCGCCAGAGCGATGAGACATTGGAGATCCTGCTGAAGGCGCTTGCGTGTGGCTGATCCAGCGCACAACCAGGTGATCGCCATGCACGGCTGGAGCGGCGACAGCTCCGCCTGGCAGCCATGGCAACGCCATTTCGAGCAGCATGGCTGGCATTGGCAGAGTGGCGAACGGGGCTATGGAGCCTCCCGCCCCGTCCGGCCCCGCTGGCAGGAGACGACTGGATGCACCGCAACGCGGAGGGTGGTGATCGGCCACTCCCTGGGCCCCCATCTCGTGGAGGCGGAGGTTCTCGGCAGTGCCACGGATGTGGTGTTGCTCACTAGTTTCGGCCGCTTCGTGCCAGCCGGCACCGCCGGTCGCCCGCTGCGCGCCGCCCTGATGGGGATGCACAACGCCCTGGGGAGCGATGGGGAGCGAGCCATGCTCGAACGCTTTCTGGCGCGTGCGGCCCTGCCCGCCCCGGCCTCGGCCCTGCCGCCGGGTCCACTGCAGACAGGGCTGACCCCGGACGGGCGGCGACGCCTCGATCAGGACCTGCTGCGGCTGCTGCACACCAGCGGTTTACCGGCGGGATTCCCCAGGACGGCTCGGGTGCTGGTGGTGGACGCAGCGGATGATGCGATTGTGGCGCCGGAGGCCCGTCTGGAGCTACTCGAGCGACTTCAGGACCATCTCGACAGCCCCCCCGTGCACTGGACATTGCACGATGCGGGCCACGCTCTGCTGGTGCCCGACCTGCTGGTTCGGGTGCAGCACTGGCTGGACGCACCGCCGGCGACGGGGCCGACGACGTGATGGAGCTCTCCCCCGGGGAGCAACCCTGGCGACACCAGGTGCTGCAGCGTTTTGACCGCGCTGCGCCTGATTACGTCGAGCATGCTGGACTGCAACGGGCCGTGGCCTGGCGTCTGGCCGGCCTCTGCCGGCGCCAACCGTTGCCACGAGGACGCTGGCTGGATCTCGGGGCGGGTACGGGGATGCTGGCCGATGCCCTCGAGACCTTGCATCCGGGCCAGTCCGTTGGCCGCCTCGATGGCAGCGAAGCGATGCTGGCGCTCCAGAGCCAGCGGCAAGACACGCTGACGTGGGACCTGCAACAGGGGCTCCCATCCTGGCCTGAACGCCCCCAGGTGCTGGCCTCCAGCTTCTGCCTGCACTGGCTCGACGATCCCTGCCTGCGCATGCAGCAATGGTATGGGGCGCTCGCCCCTGCCGGCTGGCTCGCCCTGGCCCTGCCGGTGCACGGCAGCTTCCGGCAGTGGCATCAGGCAGCCAGTGCATCCGGCCAGACCTGCACCGCCCTGCCTCTGCCAGCCGCCACCAGCCTGCTCGAAGCTGTCCCGGCCAGAGCCGTGCGGCACCGGTCCCTGCATCGCTTCACCACACAGGCCCGAACCGTGGCCGCCCTGCTTCGACCGATGCGCCGCGTTGGAGCCGGCAGCACCCCGGTGGAACCGCTGGGGGTGCGTGCCTGGCGACAGCTGAGCCGTCACTGGCCCGTCCCGGAGTCCGACGGACAGTTCAGACTGACCTGGACGATTCAGATCCTGCTGCTGCAGCGATGAGTGAGCGCCCTCGCAGTGCACGCCGGCTGGTGGTGTGCGGCACCGACACCGATGTGGGCAAAACCGTGGTGAGCGCCCTGCTGGTGCAGGGGCTGGGGGCCTGGTATTGGAAACCGGTGCAGAGCGGCCTGGAGCAGGGGGGGGATCGCGCCTGGCTGACGACTGTGCTCCAGCTACCGATGGAACGACAGCTGCCGGAGGCCTATGCCTTTCAAGCGGCCGTCTCGCCCCACTGGGCTGCCGAGATGGAAGCGCAAACGATCGATCCGGACCGCCTCGTGCCACCCGAGACGAACGGCCACCCCCTGGTGATCGAAACCGCTGGGGGACTGCACGTGCCCCTCAATCGCCACTGGCTGCAGATCGATCAGCTGGAACGGTGGCAACTGCCGGTGGTGCTGGTGGCGCGCAGCGGACTCGGCACGCTGAACCACACACTCTTGAGCCTGGAAACGCTGAAGCGACGCGCGATCCCGGTGCTGGGCCTGTTCCTCAACGGCCCGCTGCATGCCGACAACCCGCGCACCCTGGAACAGTTCGGCGGCGTTCCGGTATTGGCCCAGATGCCCAGGCTTGATCCTCTCGATGCCGCCAGCCTGCAGGACACATGGCACCGACAGGAGCTGGGGCCTAAGTTCGAGCGACTTCTGCTCTGACAGCACCCCCTTCCATGACCAGCCGCCAGACCTGGGCCACCGTGGCCGTGATCCTTCTTTGCGGCGGCATTCTGGTGCTGTTCACCGACGTGGAGGTTGGCCTGGTCCGCTGGTTCAACTGTGGGCCGCTGTCAACCAGCTCCGAAGACAGGAGCGAAGTCTGCCGCTGAAGCGGTCAGCCCAGAGGCCTGGACCGCAGTGGACAGGCCCCATGGCGCATGGCCACGTGACGCACCGCCATCGGCAGCGTCCAGCCCTGGCGGAGCTGTTCATGGATCTGGTCGATCTGGGACGGTGACCAACCGGCCATTTCCAGGCGCACCTTGATCGAGGGCCAGAGGCCTTCAGCAAAAAGATCCCGCCGTCCGTAGACACCAGATTCCAGAGGTCGTGCTGTGCTCGCCACCCGGGCAGCGGGCGTGATGAACCGCTTGGACAGGCGGGGGGAGGTTGTGGTTGCGGCCATGACGATCGGCCCGGTCAACGCCCCCATCATGACGCCCCGATCAGGGACCGGCCCGCATCGCCGCCTCCACATCCAAACGGGGCAATCCGTAGGGGAAGGTTCGCTGTGAGCTATGGCCCGAGGCCTGCCAACTGACGCAGAGATCCTCCTGCTCAAGACGAATCTCCGCCGACCACTCCGGCTGATGCCAGCTCCATACGCAGGGATCGTCACCGCTGCGGCTGGCCCCAAGGCTCTCCAACCAGAGTTCTAGAGAGCGCAAGGAATGCTGATTCAGAGGGGTCTGGCCCGGCGGCAGGGCGGTCATCACGTAGGGAAAGCGGTTCCAACTGATCCCAAGTCTGCTCCTGCTGCAGCCAACTCGGCGCCACTTGGAGCTCCACACCCCGAAGCCAGGCACCGCCCACACCGAGCAGCAGGCAAAGCAACAGAGCCGCCACCAACATCACAATCGACAGCCATTCCCCTCCCGAGAGAGGGCGGCGCACGCCGACGCTCCCCCAGCCGGAATCCGCAGAGGCAGCATCGGGAGACGGCACAGGGGCAACGCTGACCGTTGCCTGCAGACCCGCGTCGTAACGGCGGCGCTGCACCGGATCGGAAAGCTGGGCGTAGGCCTCACAGAGGCGCTGAAACTCCCGTGCCGCCTGCTCCTGGGGTAATGCGGTGGTGTCGGGGTGCAGCGCCTTGCTGCGGCGGCGAAACGCACGGCGCAAAGCATCAGAATCGGCCTCTGGAGGCACGGCCAACACGTCGTAGAGGGTCCGGTTGTCTGCCACGCCCGGCTCAGAGCCTTCCACCGGCAGGCATCCTAGGGAGAACCGCCGTACGGAACGCCATGGCGACACCGTCCCGTTTTGACGGTCCCGGTCCCGATCTGTGGCAAGCCCTCGGCTGGACGCCGTCTCCCCAGCAGCTGGAGCAGTTCGTCACCTTGCAGGAGGAACTGCGCAGCTGGAATCAACGCGTCAATCTCACCCGCCTGGTGGAGGGGGCTGATTTCTGGGTGGCCCAGGTGCTCGATAGTCTCTGGCCCCTGCTTAACGAACTTCAAGCCCCCCAGACCCCGCTGCGCTGCATCGATGTGGGAACTGGCGGTGGCTTTCCCGGCCTGGCGGTGGCGATCGCCCTGCCCGGAGCACGGCTCACCCTGGTCGATTCCGTCGGTCGCAAGACCGCCGCAGTGATGGCCATGGCCGACAGCCTTGGTCTGGCTGATCGGGTGCAGGTGCGAACCGAACGGATTGAGCGCACGGGTCAGGATCCCGCCTGCCGCGGCCGCTTCGACCTGGCGATGGCGCGGGCCGTCGCCTCCGCCCCCGTGGTGGCGGAATATCTGGTGCCTCTGCTGCAGAAGGACGGCGAAGCGCTGCTCTACCGCGGTCGCTGGAGCGAAGCCGATGCCCACCAACTCGGCAACGCCCTGCAGCCGCTCAACGCCAGCCTGCTGGCCTGTCAACAACGCGACCTTCCAGCCGACAAAGGACCGCGCCACCTGTTGCGGCTGCGTCCGCTGGCGACCTGTCCAGCCACCTATCCGCGCGCCGTGGGGATGCCTGCCAAGCTGCCTCTCGGCACCTCAGCGGATTGACACCCCGACAAACGACGGTGCGGCGGTGCTCAGGCGCTGGACAGCCTCTCGCTCACGGCACCACCCACCCGGGTCCGTAGAGACCGGAGGATGGAGGGGATTTCCCTAGCCCAGGGACTGGCGCCGAGCACAGCGAGCAACTCCGCTTCCGACACGTTCTGATCGAGCGGATCAGCATTGGCACCGGGAAACCAATGGCTGCCTTGGCCGAGGAGGCCATAGCGGGCGCGGGCATAGCCCTCCAGCCCCCAGGCCTCCACCAGCCCATGCAGCCAGAGCAGCACCGGCACATTGATGCCTCCAGGTGTCTGATCCCAGGGCGGCAGGCCCCGATGCCAGCTCTCCAGCCAGGCGGATCCGAGGGCCTGCCTGGCGGCATCCTCCAGGCGTCGCTCCACCGGGGGCAGCAGCTGATCCACCTGATCGAGCCGGGCCACCGCCTCCAGATGGAGGTCGAGATCATCGGGGCGGGCGGCGCCAACGCTGATCGTGTGGACACGGGGATCCCGCAGGCAGAACAGATCGTTGAACACGATCGGATGCAGCGGTTCACACAACGCCTGAAGACGGGCCGATGGCGTGTGCAGATGCCCGCCTTTGTCGGTGGGGCTGATGATGAACACCCCCATGTCGTGCTGCGCTGCCGCCTCGATCGCCGGTTCGTTGTCCTGGCGGATGTAATACCAATGCAGATTCACATAGTCGAAGGCATCGGTGCGAATCGCCTCGACGATCAGATCGGTGGGTCCATGGGTGGAGAACCCCACATGGCCCACCCGGCCCAGCTGTTGCCAACGCCGCACCACCTCCAGACACCCACCCGGGCGGAGGGTGTGCTCCAGGTGGTCCGGCCGGTTGATGCCATGAATGGCCAACAGATCGATCCGGGCACCGCCCAGTCGTTCCACGCTCAGGCTGAGCTCCTGCTCGAAGGCCGCCGCATCCTCTCCGGGGGTAATCTTGGTCTGCAGAATCCGTTCCGCATCGGGCACCTGAGGCAGCGCCCAGCCCAGCTGGCGCTCGGAGCTGCCGTAATGGCGCGCCGTCTCCACATGGTGAAATCCGCAGGCCACGGCCCGGCGCAGGGTGGCCTCCAGCTGTTGCTGCGACGCATGCGTGATCGCATCAGCGGCCAGATCGGTCCAACTCTGCTGAAAGCGCATGCCTCCCAGGGAGAGGATCGGCATCGGCAGCTCCGTCCGGCCGAAACGCCGGGTGGGCAGAGCGTGACACCCCACGGTGTCGCTCATGAGGCTCGGGGCCGTTGACGCTTCGGGCGCGCCGGCGAAGGAAGTCCCATCGGTAGCAGCTCCATGGCATCGAGGCGGGCCTTGAGCGCATCAAGCTCTTCAAAGGCGACCCAATGAATGCAGTCCACCGGACAGGTGTCGATCGCCTCCTGAATGCAGGCGGTGCTGTCGCCGTCCTGCCGGATCGCGCGGGAGCGTCCGAGCCGCGGTTCAATCGCAAACGTATTGCTAGCGACGTGGGCGCAATAACGACAGCCGATACACACGGCTTCATCCACCCAAACGGCTTTCTCTCGAAGCGCTCCCCCCAGCAGCGGCTCATGACCGCTGCGGGACTCAGGAACAGTGACCGGGGCGCGATAGGCAGCCGATGGCTCGATCGAAGAGGACACCGAGGAAAAGCCGGCTCAGGCGTCCCAACGGGTCACCACCAGCTCGATGGAACCGTCCTGACAGCTGCGCTGTTCACTCACCGTGAAGCCTTCATCCGTGCTTGCCGTCAGCACGGTGTTGAGGGCATACCGCTGAGTGAGCCGGGAGAGGAAGCGCTCCACCGGCACGGGCTGGCGCCAGAGGTCGAGGTCTGTGACCAACTCGTAGGCCCCGGTCGCCGCATTCCAACGGAAACCGAGATCGCCACCATCCTGCAGGGTCACGGCCAGGTCAGCGTCGATGGTCTGGCCGCGATAGCCGCGCACAGGGCGGGACCCGGCTTCCGGCTCGTAACCCAGATCGCGCAGGGCAGCCATCAGCGGTTCACGCTGACGGAGCTCGGTTCTGACGGTGCTGAAGTGGGACATCAGACGTGCTCGACAGGGACGGTTTGGATCTGTTGGGCGTTGGTGCTGTAGGCCTCAGGGGTGGATTCACGACGCACCACCGAGCCAAGTGCCGCTTCAAGGCGTTCCGTGAGAGCGAGGCAGGCCTCACCCTCCACTCCTTCGACTCGCTCTTCGACCCGACCATCCGCATGGATCCGGAATCGGAGTGTGCGCTGGGGCATGCACCATCACCATGTCAGCCAGGATGCTAGGCAAACTCAATCCGGGCTGACGCTCAGCTGTAACAGGAGCAGGCTTCAACGCCATCCGGCTTCTTCCTGTTGAGTCAGAGCAACCCTTCGTCCACCAAAGTTTGCAGCCGTTCGAGGATGTCAGGGTTCTCGAGCTGCTCTAGAGCCGTCCGGGCCTCATCACGCACCGACGTTTCCTGATCGTGAAGCAGGGCATTCACCAAGGCTTCCACCACATCGGCGCGACGCGGTTCCACCAGCTGATCCACCAGACGACCGAGCGCCCAGATGCAGTTGCTGCGCACCACCGGTTCACTGTCGATCCGCAGACTGATGAGCAGCTGCCCTGCGGCCAGATCGGCCTTGGCGGGTGAGGTGATGCCCGCCTCCGCCAATGACACGGAGGCCCACAGACGCACCGAGGCCACATCCACCTGCAGGGAACGGATCAGGGGATTAAGGACGGGAGCATCGGGGTAGTTCCCCAGGCTCCAGGCCGCGGCTTTGCGCACATAGGCGTTGCTGTCGACCTCCAACAGCTGGAGCAGTGAGACCACAGCCAGTGGCGATGGATTACGCCCCAGGGCATACACGGCACTCATGCGCACCACCGGACAGGCCTCACGCAGCAGTGGCAAGAGCAGTGGTACGGACCGGGGATCCCGGTGTTCACAGAACACCCTCAGACCCTGCAGACGCTGCTCATGCCCCTGCGCAAGCCAGAGCAGGCCTTCATCGCATTCTCGGGCGATGTGAAGCGCATCATCCTCAAGGTCTTCGACATCGATGTCGTCGAGGGGGTCCCCGAGGAGCTCCGCCGCCAACTCACGCGCCAACACATCGGGATCAATCGACAGGTTGGCCAACCCGTCATCAGCGTCTGCAGTGCGTCGCTCAGCCATGGCGCTGATCGTAATCTCAGCCGATCGGGGCCGGAGCCAGCATGTCGCCGGGGAGCCAGATGCGAGCGCTCACGGCGAAAAGGGCCACAGCAAACAGGGCCACGATCAGCACGGGCAACAGGGTGGTGCGAAAAAAGGACACGGCGGCAATGTTTTCGACCATTCTGCGCGGACAGCGAGCAGCAGCATGAGCGTCAGCACTGGCGAACGGCCCCCTTCCGAGGCACTTCAGGCGGGTGCCTGGCGTCGCATCCTGGCCGTCGGGGTGGAAGGCTTCGCCAGTGGGCTGCCCCTGATGTCGATCAGCACCCTGTTGCAGGGGTGGCTGACTGCCAGCGGTGTCCCCGTCGCCATGGTGGGCCTGCTGGGGCTGACGGAGCTGCCCTACACCCTGAAGCTGTTCTGGGCCCCGTTGATGGATCGCTGGGCGATTCCCTGGCCCGACCGGCGGCGGGGCTGGATGGCCCTGCTTCAGGTGCTCCTGGGGATCGGTCTCCTCAGTTTCACCCGTCTGCAGCCAAGCGCCTCGCAGGCGGTCGTGCTGACGATCGGACTCACGGCCCTGGGGGTCGCCATCCTCAGCGCCTCCCAGGATGTGGTGCTGGATGCCTATCGAACCGATCTGTTGCCTCAGGCGGAACGGGGAGGAGGAGCGGCGGCGGCGACGCTTGGATATCGCGGTGCGATGTTGTTTATCGGCGCCGGTGGGTTCCTGATCGCCGGCCGTTTCGGCTGGCAGGCCGCCTTCGCCACCGCCGGCCTTCTGATGCTGGTGATCGCACCGATCACCGTGCTGGCGCCTCGGTTGCAAGCGATTCACCATCCCGTGCCCAACCTGCGCGAAGCCGTGCTCGGGCCAGCCCGTGAATTTCTCGGCCGCACCGGACCACGACGGGCCCTCCAGATCCTGGTGCTGGTGATGCTCTATCGCTGGCCCGATGGACTGCTGGGGCTGATGGCGGTGCCTTTTCTGATCCAGAGCGGCTTCGCTCCCGAAACCATCGGGGCCGTTCAGGGGGGCTGGGGGATCGGTGCCGCCATGGCCGGCACGGCGGTGGGCGGTGCCTGGTTCTCCCGGCTTGGCCTCAACCGGGCACTCTGGGTGTATGGCGTGATCGGTGCCTTCAGCAATCTGGCCTACTGGGCTCTGGCCCGTTTCGGAGGAGGCTTCAAGGGTCTGTTGGTCACCGTGAGTGTGGAGAACTTCTGCAGCGGCATGGTGGTGAGCGCCTTCCTGGCTCTGCTGATGAGTCTGTGCAACCCGCGCTTTTCAGCAGCCCAGTACGCCCTGCTCTCAGGGATCTATGCCCTCAGTCGCTCCGTTCTCTCCACTCCGGGAGGTCTGATCGCCTCTCAGGTGGGCTGGAGCAGCTTTTTCGGCCTCACGGTCGCAGCCGCGGTGCCCTCGCTGCTACTGCTCACGGTCGTGGCGCCCTGGCGAGAGCAGCTGCCGCGGGGAGCCTTCGATCCCAATCGGGATGACACCTGAACCTCGCTCAGAGCGAGCGACGGCGGAGTTGACCGCAGGCGGCGTCCTGGTCGAGCCCACGACTGGCCCGGAGGCTGACGGCGACGCCTCGGCGCTCCAGAACCCGCCGAAACCCATTGATGCGCTCTGATGATGGGCGTTGAAAGTCACCCTCCTCAATCGGGTTGTAGGCGATCAGATTGACGTGGCTCTGAAAACCACCCACCCGGTCGGCCAGCTCCTCGGCATGGGCAGGAGCGTCATTGAGACCACCGAGGAGGATGTACTCGAAACTGACTCGTCGCCCGGTCAGCTCCAGGTAATGGCGACAATCCTGCAGCAGCTCGTCATAGGGGTAAGCGTGGGCGGTGGGGATGAGCTCCTCCCGCAGAGCCTGATTGGGGGCATGCAAGCTGACCGCCAGCGTGAACTGGGCTCGGCCGAGGCGAGCCATCGCCAATTCAGCGAGCTGGGGCAGGGTGCGGGGCACCCCCACCGTGCTCACGGTGATGCGGCGCTGCCCGATGCCGAGATCGTCATGCAGACAACGGATCGCCCCCAACACCGCGTCGATATTGAGCAGGGGCTCGCCCATCCCCATGAACACCACGTGGGAAGGGCGGCGATCCATGACCGCACGAACACTGAGCACCTGGTCGACGATTTCGTGGGTCGCCAGAGAGCGCTGCAACCCACCCTGACCGGTGGCGCAGAAACGACAGGCCATCGGACAGCCAACCTGGCTGGAGACACAGACCGTGAGTCGTTGGTCGGTAGGAATGCCGACTGTCTCGATCGATTCACCGTCATCGGTCTGCAACAGCAGTTTGGTGGTGGCATCGGCCGCCACACGCCGCTGTTGCTCCCTCAGGCGACCGATCCTGACCCCCTGCGCCTCGAGGGCGAGACGCCAGGCCTTGGGCAGCACGGTGATCGCAGCAAGGTCTTCAGCCCCCTTGGTGTAGAGCCAGTCATGCAACTGCCGACCACGAAAAGCCGGCTGCCCCTGGGCAACGGCCCACTGCTCGAGGTCCTCGGCACTGCGTCCGAGCAAGGTGTCAGGCCGCGGCGAAGCACTCACCAGATCAGCAATCCATGCCCGAGCTTGAACTCCACAGCCACAAGGGCGATGAACCCGAGCATGGCGAGGCGGCCGTTCAGTTTCTCGGTATGACCATGAAAGCCGTAACGGGGCAGACGCCGCGTTGGACTTCGTGAAGGCTCAAGCATGGCTGGTCAGCGACGCAACCACCAGTCTGGACGGGGCAAGAGCTCGGTTGTGAGCTCCGCAGGAGAGCGGCTCACTCATCACTGAGCAGCCCCTCTTCCTGCAGACCTTCCACCGCTTCCGCATCCACCACCTGTTCCTCAGCCAACTCCTCATCGCCGACAGGGCGAGCGAAGGCAGCGAAGTTACTGGAGGCATCGATGCCGTGGCGGCTTCGGGTCGCCTCCAGATCCTCATCGCTGGGATCATCCAGCACCGCAGAGGCATTGGTGGTGGATGCGGCCGGCATCTCCACGGTGTAGTCGGGACGCAGGTTTTGCATCCGGCGATAGCCGGCCGGATCTTCCGCGAGGATGTCGGGATGGGGGCCGGCCTCGGCACGCAACTCCTCCTCAAAGCCACTGAAGCCAGTGCCGGCAGGAATCAGGCGGCCGATGATCACGTTCTCCTTGAGACCGCGCAGCCAGTCGCTCTTGCCCTCGATGGCTGCTTCAGTGAGCACGCGGGTGGTCTCCTGGAAGGAGGCCGCAGAGATGAAACTGTCGGTGTTGAGGGAGGCCTTGGTGATACCGAGCAGCACCGGGGTGAACTCGGCCGGAGCGCCGCCGGTGATCGCCATCGCCTGATTGGTGTCTTCCACCTGGCGCAGTTCAATCAGCTCACCCGGCAGCAGAGTGGTGTCACCGGCATCTTCGACACGCACCTTGCTGGTCATCTGACGCACAATCACTTCAATGTGTTTGTCGTCAATCGACACACCCTGAGACTTGTAGACGTTTTGCACTTCGGTCACCAGACGGTGCTGAAGATTGGCAATCGCCTCCTGGGCTGCATCCATCAGAGGCTTACGACTGCGCAAATCCTCAAAGAAGCACTCGAGCAATTCGTGGGGATTGATCGGACCATCAGTGAGCAACTCACCGGCCGTGACCTGCTGGCCGTCGCTCACCATCACATTGCGACCGAGAAGAATCGGATATTCAGCCACAGCATCATCGGCTTCGATCACCGTGACGGTGGTGGATTCATCGTCTTCTCCCTGCTTGATCTCCACCGTGCCGGGCTTCTTGCAGAGAATCGCTGATTCGCGCGGACGCCGCGCCTCCAGCAATTCCTCAATCCGGGGCAGACCCTGCACGATGTCACCGGTCTTCTGACGTTCAAACACCAGCAGGGCGAGTCCATCGCCGCGTTGCACAAGATCACCGTCACGAACGTGCAACACCGAATCGGGCGAAATCATGTAGGGACGCCCCAGGCGCAGGGTCACGGACTGCCCCTCAACCGCCTCAACTTCACCGCAGCAGCCAGCGGCTTGACCGGCGCTGATCTCGTCGCCGTCGACGATGCGCTGCCCCACACTGACAGTGGGCGTGCCGGTGGTGCTGAGGGTCACCGTGTCCTCCTCCCGCTCCACAATCAGACGGCGCACGGGCTCACCATCCAGCTCCTCGGGCATCTGCACCACACCCTGCTGTTTGCAAAGAATCTGGGTGGTGGCCACCACATCGCTGGCTTTGATCGACTGACCATCTTCAACCTGCAGCTCGGTATGCGTCGAGCCATGGCTGGAGTCGGAGATGGTGTCGCGCCGCACCAGAATGCTTTCCAGAATCACCAGGTGGAGGCGCTCAATCGTCTTGGCCCGCTTGTCAGGAACCGCTTCCACATCCACCGTCATCTGCGGCGTGGTGTCAAAGGTTTCGAGCATCAGCTGGGTTCGCAGCAGCTCCACACCCTCCACCGACTTCACGAGTTCTCCGTCTTTGAACGCCAGACGCTGAGAAGCTTTCACCCCCAGATGGGGCCCCTTGGGTTGCTTCACATGCGACAACTCGGGCAACTGCGCTTCATTGGGAATGGTGTATTCCTCAACGGGCCGCAGCAGCAGACCCATCCCTTCTGGGGTTTCCACGGTCTGAACAAAGACCATGGCATCACTGCTGATGCCCTTGGCGATGGCCTCACCGGGATTCACCATCACACCCTCACCCTCAAAACGCTCGAGCGCTTTCTTGTCAGAGCAGAGGTGGAAACTGCCACTGCGCACAATGATCTCGCGCAGAATGTCATTCTTCTGCGTCACCGTCACAATGCCGGCGGTCTGACTAAAGATGTCCTTCACCACCTCGGTGCCGGCTTCGATCCACTGCCCGTCTTCGATCATCAACAGGGAGATGTCCTTGTTGATCTCGTGGGTTTCCTGAGGGATCCAGAGCAGGGTGCCCCCCTTGTTCACCTCGTAGCCGTTTTTGGCGGAACGCGCTTTTTTGATGGCTAAGCCAGGCGCAAAGCGCACCAGACCACCTGTCTGCGTGCGGAACCGATCGTCTGCCAACTCAGCGACGACCTCACCATGGCCGATCTTGCTGCCGGGGATCGTGTTTAGGCGATAACGAGTGCCGTCTTTGGCCTCCAGGTGCCAGATTTCGCCGGCATGGGTGGATTCGCCCAGCAGCTTGAAATCTTTGAGCGTCATCGCCGTGGTGACGATCTGCACCTCGCGTGAATCACCGAGGGAGTCACGCAAACGCACTTCACCGCCATACTCACTGGCCTGGCTTGCCTCAGCCAACACCTGCCCCTCGGTCACCTGGGCACGAGCTTCCACAACCGGACGGGCATTGGGAGGCAGGTTGTACACATCGCCAGCCAGCACCCAAAGGCGTCCCAGCCTCTGGGCCTTGCGCGTGATGTTGCCCTGACGATCCGTGACCTCTTTCGGCTGAATCACCTTCTCGTAGCGCACCTGACCGGCGAGATCGCAGATCACATCCTTGGTGGCTTTCTCCACGCTCTTCTTCACCGCACCGGCGGCGATCTGAGCGACTGTCACATCGGCACGAATGTCCTGACCGTTATCAACGAACAGCAGCGAGCCGTTGGTGACTTCAATTTTCTGTGCTTTGCCCTTACCGCCACTGGGCTTGATCGTGAGCGTGAAATCCACCTCAGCCTGCTGGGCATTGACGCCGTGGGGTGTGCGGTAGGGGCGCACTCGGGCCTTGGGACCGAACTCCACCGTGCCTTCGAGAGTGGAGCGCACCACACCAGTTTCAGCGGTGGACACACCTCCGGTGTGGAAGGTACGCATCGTGAGCTGGGTTCCCGGCTCACCGATGGATTGGGCGGCAATGATGCCAACGGCTTCGCCGAGATCCACCAGCTCGTTGTGGGCCAGTGCCCAGCCGTAACACTTCCGGCAGACCGAACGATTGGCCTCACAGGTGAGAGGCGACCGCACACTCACGGCCACCACACCGGCTGCCTCAAAACGCTTGGAAAGCGGCGGATCGATTTCAGCATCACGCTCAGCGAGCACTTCACCATCCGCACTCACCACCTGGGCGGCGGTCAGACGACCCACCAGACGGCTCCCGAAGCGGCCGTCTTCAGCTTTCACAAGAATCGATCGGGTGGTGCCACAGTCGTCTTCCCGGACGATCACATCCTGAGCGACGTCCACCAGTCGACGGGTCAGGTAACCGGAATCAGCGGTGCGAAGAGCCGTGTCCACCAGGCCTTTCCGTGCTCCGTAAGACGAGATCACGTACTCGGTGACCGTGAGTCCCTCACGGAAATTGGTGCGGATCGGCAGGTCGATGATCTCCCCCTGCGGGTTGGCCATCAGACCGCGCATGCCCACCAGCTGACGCACCTGCGACATGTTTCCGCGGGCGCCGGAGTTGGCCATCATCCAGACCGAATTGAGCGGATCGTTCTGGTTGAAGTTCTTCTTGACCGCATCCACAAGACGCTCATTGGTCTCGGTCCAGGTGTCAATCACCTTGGTGTGACGCTCCACCTCCGTGATCTCACCGAGGCGGTACGACTCCTCGGTGGCCGTGATTAGTTCTTCCGCCTGACCGAGCAGATCCTGCTTCGCTTCGGGGACCTTGAGGTCATCCACCGAAATGGAAACGGCAGCCTGCGTGGCGTAGCGGAAGCCCAGATCCTTCAGCTGGTCGGCCATGGCGGCCGTGGCAGCGGTGCCATGGGTTTTGTAAGCCCAGGCCACGAGCTGCTTCAAACCCTTCTTATCCACCACCCGATTGCGGAAGGGCGGCGGTGTTTTCGCCAGCGCTGGCGTGCTGATTGAGGCAGCTGCGGCTTTCGCTTTGGAGGCCTTGCTGGAGGACTTGCGGGACTTGGAGGGAGTGGAGGACATGAGCGCGATCAGATCGGGGTGAGGAGACAGGCGTTGCGAAAGAAGGGCTTCAGGTGGCCGCCACCGCGTCAATGATTGTGTGATTCATCACCACACGACCAACGGTTGTAAGGATGTAGCGACTGATCAAGGCACCGTCTTCGTCAAATCGATCGCGACGGAAGCTCCACTGTTCAAAGCGGGTGCCATCGCTAAGAGTTTCACTCTGGATGGGCTCATCACGCTCTTCATCGTCTTCCACTTGACCGTTGAAGCGGACCCAGACCCAGTCGTGCAAACCAATGCGCTTATCTTCAAAGGCATGGATCACATCTTCAAGACCAGCGAAGGTGCGGGAGCGATCGCCGAAAGCAACGGGTTGCTGATCGGGTTGTAGCGCTGTGAGGTAGTAGGCACCAAGCACCATGTCCTGCGACGGCGTGATGATCGGGTCACCGGTGGCCGGAGAGAGAATGTTGTTGCTGGCAAGCATGAGCATGCGCGCTTCGGTCTGAGCCTCGATCGCCAAGGGAACATGCACGGCCATCTGGTCACCGTCGAAGTCGGCGTTGAACGCAGGGCAGACGAGGGGGTGGAGCTGAATGGCTCGCCCATCAACCAACTTGGGTTCAAAGGCCTGAATCCCCAGACGGTGAAGCGTCGGTGCACGGTTGAGCAGGATTGGATGGCCATCAATCACCTCTTGCAGCACCTGCATCACCTCATCATCGGCGCGCTGAATCAACTTTTTCGCCGCTTTGATGTTGTTGACGATGTTCTGGCGGATCAGGCGATGAATCACGAATGGCTGGAACAGCTCGATGGCCATTTCCTTGGGAAGACCGCACTGATGCATCTTCAACTTCGGACCCACCACAATCACAGAGCGACCGGAGTAGTCGACCCGTTTGCCGAGAAGGTTCTGACGGAAGCGCCCCTGCTTGCCCTCAATGATGTCGCTGAGAGATTTCAGTGGGCGATTGTTGGCACCAACAACGGTGCGCCCCCGACGCCCGTTATCGATCAGGGCATCAACAGCTTCCTGCAACATCCGCTTTTCGTTGCGAACGATGATCTCAGGAGCAAGAATCTCCTGCAGACGCGCGAGGCGGTTGTTGCGGTTGATCACACGACGATAAAGGTCGTTGAGATCGGAAGTGGCGAAACGGCCGCCATCCAGCTGCACCATCGGGCGCAAATCGGGCGGAATCACCGGAATAACATCCAGCACCATCCATTCCGGGCGGGCATTGGTGGCGATGAAGTTGTCGATCACCCGTAGGCGTTTGATCAACTTGGCACGCTTCTGCCCCTTGCTACCGGCAATCTCCTCGCGCAGCTGCTCAGCAACTGACTCAAGCTCCAGGTCTTCGAGCAGCTGCTTGAGAGCCTCGGCGCCGATGCCCACGACGGGCTCGTTCTCAATCTCAGAATCCTCGGCGTAGATCTCATCTTCGATCTCCAGCCACTCGTCTTCCGTGAGCAGCTGCTTGTATTTGAGATCCTTGTGATCGCCCGGATCGAGCACCACATAGCAGTTGAAGTAGACAATCTGCTCCACATCCCGCAGGGGCATGTCGAGAAGGATTGCCACATAGCTCGGGATCCCCTTCAGGTACCAAACGTGGGACACCGGAGCAGCCAGTTTGATGAAGCCCATGCGGTGACGACGCACCCGGCTCTCGGTCACCTCCACGCCGCAGCGCTCACAAACGATGCCGCGGTGGCGCACCCGCTTGTACTTACCGCAGTGGCACTCCCAGTCTTTGGACGGTCCGAAAATCTTTTCGCAAAACAGCCCGTCCATCTCGGGCTTCAGCGTGCGGTAGTTGATGGTTTCAGGCTTGGTGACCTCACCCACCACCTGTCCATTAGGCAAGGTGCGCTGACCCCACTCCATCACCCGATCGGGCGATGCGAGCGTGATCTTGACGTAGTCGAAGTGGTTCTCGGTGCGGAGGTTGCTGTTGGTCATGGGCGGTTAAGGGAGAAGGAGCGGTCTGTCGGTGTGAACATCGGATCCATCAGTCTTCGTCGTAATCCGCAACCCCGAGTGATTCGTAGGTGGGACGACTGGGGGTGCTGCGACGGGGATTCACGTCTTGCATCAGATCCACTTCCTTGCCTTCATCGGTGAAGACCGCGATATCAAGACCTAGGGACTGAAGCTCTCGCATCAGCACCTTGAAGGATTCCGGAGTCCCAGGGCGAGGAATCGGCTTGCCCTTGACGATGGCGTTGAGCGCCTCGTTGCGGCCCTGCATGTCATCGGATTTGACCGTAAGCAGTTCCTGCAGGGTGTAGGCGGCGCCGTAGGCCTCAAGCGCCCACACCTCCATCTCACCCAGTCGCTGACCGCCCTGTTGGGCCTTACCGCCGAGGGGCTGCTGGGTGACCAGGGAGTAGGGACCGGTCGAGCGGGCGTGGATCTTGTCATCCACAAGGTGCACCAGCTTGAGGAAGTGGGAGTAACCAACCGCAACAGGCTGGTCAAAGGGTTCACCGGTGCGGCCGTCACGGAGCAGCAGTTTGCCGGGGTCATCCGGGTTGTAGATCCAGTCTTTGCCGGGCTGGCTCGCAGCCTCCTTCAAAAAGGCCTCCACGGTCTGCTGCGACTTCTCAGCCCCATACATCTCATCGAAGGGCACCACCTTGACGCGGCAATCGAGGTTGGAAGCGGCCCATCCCATCAACAGCTCGAACACCTGCCCCACATTCATGCGGCTCGGCACACCGAGGGGATTGAGAACAATGTCCACCGGGGTGCCATCGGGCAGATAGGGCATGTCTTCCCGAGGAAGGATGCGGCTGATGATGCCCTTATTGCCGTGGCGGCCAGCCATCTTGTCGCCCACCTGGATCTTGCGGCGCTGGGCCACATAGACCCGAACCACCATGTTGGCGCCGGGCGGCAGTTCATCGCCCTGCTCACGGGTGTAGATGCGCACGTCGACGACGCGGCCCCGTTCGGTGCTGGGAACACGAAGAGAATTGTCGCGGACGTCGCGGGCTTTTTCACCGAAGATCGCGCGCAGCAACTTCTCTTCCGGAGGCTGATCCGACTCCCCTTTTGGCGTCACCTTGCCCACCAGAATGTCGCCGCTTTCAACGAAAGCGCCGATTCGGATGATGCCCATCTCATCCAAGTTGCCGAGGCTCTCCTCGGCAACATTGGGGATCTCACGAGTGATCTCCTCAGGTCCGAGCTTGGTCTGCCGCGCCTCGATCTCATACTTCTCGATATGCACCGAGGTGTAGAGATCCTCGTTGACCAGACGCTCACTCACCAGAATCGCGTCCTCGTAGTTGTAACCCTCCCAAGGCATGTAGGCGATCAGGACGTTTTGGCCCAGGGCGATTTCGCCACCTTCACAGGCGGAGCCATCGGCCAGCACCTGACCCACGATCACCGGGTCGCCCTGGCGCACAATCGGGCGCTGGTTGAGGCAGGTGTCTTGGTTGGAACGCTGATACTTCTGCAGGAAATGGGTGTGATCCACACCCTCCTCGTCACGCACAACGATGGCCGTGGCATCCACAAAGGTGACGGTGCCATTGACGCGTGAGATCGGCACCATGCCGGAGTCGCGTGCCACCTGCGTTTCCAGACCGGTGCCCACCAGTGGACGCTCGGGACGCAGCAGGGGCACAGCCTGGCGCTGCATGTTGGACCCCATCAGGGCACGGTTGGCGTCGTCGTGCTCAAGGAAAGGAATCAGGGATGTCGCCACAGAAATCACCTGCACAGGCGACAGCTGCACGTAATCCACCTGCTCCGGCGGCACTTTTTCAAAGTCCTGGCGGTAACGGACGGGAATCAGATCGGCAAGGATCTGCCCCTCCGCGTCCGTGGCGACGTCACCGGGAGCGACCCGACACTCATCTTCCAGATCCGCAGAGAGATAAATGGGATCTCCCTGCTTGAGTACACGACCGTTGTCGACTTTCCAGAACGGAGTTTCGATGAATCCGTACTCATTCACTCGGGCGTGGGTGGCGAGTGAATTAATCAATCCCGCATTGGGGCCTTCCGGCGTTTCAATCGGGCAGAGGCGGCCGTAGTGGGAGGGATGGATATCCCGAACCGCAAAACCGGCGCGCTCGCGGGTGAGACCGCCTGGGCCAAGAGCCGAGATCCGGCGCTTGTGGGTGAGCTCGGCCAGAGGATTGGTCTGGTCCATGAACTGGCTCAGCTGGCTGGAGCCAAAGAACTCCTTGATCGCTGCCACCAGGGGCTTGGGGTTCACGAGCTGGGCGGGAGTGAGCGAATCGGTTTCACCCACGGTCATCCGCTCCTTGATGATCCGCTCCAGGCGATTCAGGCCGACACGCACCTGGTTCTGGAGCAATTCACCCACCGATCGCACGCGGCGGTTGCCCAGGTGGTCGATGTCATCCAGGCTGGCACCGCCCACGTCCAGTTCGAGGTTGATCAGATAATCCAGCGTGGAGAGCACATCCTCGTGGGTGAGGGTGCGCACCGTGTCTGGGATGGTGAGGCGCAGCTTTTTATTGATTTTGTAGCGACCCACCCGACCAAGGTCGTAGCGCTTGGGGTCAAAAAAGCGGGTCTGGAGAAGCTGTTGTCCCCCACTCACCGATGGAGGCTCACCCGGACGCAATTTCTTGTAAAGCTCTAGTAGGGCCTGATCTTCCGAACTGATGCCCTCATCATTCGCCGCTTCGATCGACTTGCGGTAGTACTCGGGATGGCGCAGCTTGTCGACAACATCATTGTCGGACAACCCCATGGCACGCATCAGCACATGGGCATTGATCTTGCGCGTTTTATCGACGCGCACATGCAGCAAATCGTTTTTATCGGTCTCGAATTTGAGCCAAGCACCCCGGTTGGGGATCACGCTGGCGTTGTAGGTGCGACGACCATTTTTATCCTGCTCATCCTTGAAATAAACACCGGGGCTCCGCACGATCTGGTTCACGATCACGCGCTCAGCACCATTGATGATGAAGGTGCCCCGCTCGGTCATCAGCGGCAGCTCGCCGATAAACACTTCCTGCTCCTTGATCTCCCCGGTCTCCTTGTTGACCAGACGGCAGGTCACATACATTTGAGACGCAAACGTTGCATCGCGTCGCTTCGCCTCCTCCACATCGTGACGGGGACGCTTGAGCCGGTACTCGCTACCGACGAAATGAAGCTCGAGCTTGCCTGTGTAATCGGTGATCGGAGAAAAACTCTCCAGCTCCTCAATCAGACCTTTTTCCAGGAACCACTTAAAGCTGGCCCGCTGCACCTCCACCAGATCGGGCAGGTAGGTGGCGGTCTTGGCGACCTGAATCGCGCTGCTGCTCATGCGGAGACCTGCAGTGAGTGAAGGGGAACAGAAGGCCTGAACGGGCAGCCGGACGATCCAGGACTCGCCGAGACATCAAAGCGGCGGCAGGCTTCCTGGTGGGGAAGACACTGCCGCGCGCAGGGGTCTCAGAGATCTCGGGGGCGAACGGCTGACGTCGTCAATGCACCGGAAGGGAATAAACGCCTCGGGAGCCTCAGCACAGAAAACGCGCTTTGGCCAGGCCAATAAATCATCCTACACTTCGGCAGCCCCGCCATCCAGGTCAGGGAAGACCGAACAGACGGCGGGCATTGGCGGTGCTGATCCTGGCCACCTCCTCGAGAGACTGACCGCGGAGTTCGGCCACCCGCGCCGCCACTGACGCAACGAAGGCCGGCTCGTTGCGTTTGCCGCGCCGAGGCACGGGCGCCAGGAAGGGGCAATCGGTCTCCACCAGAAACCGATCGTCCGGCACCTGACGTGCACAGGCATGGGTGGCCTCTGCCTTGGGGAAGGTGACCGTGCCACTGAAGCTGATGTCGAAACCGAGTTCGAGAAAGGCCTCCATCTCTTTGGGAGTTCCGCCCCAGCAATGCATCACCCCCCGGGGACAAGCGGCACGATCGCGGCGTTCCCGCAGTTCGCGCAGCATCGGCTCGGCGGCATCGCGGCAGTGGATGATGACCGGCCGATCCAGCTCCACCGCTAGATCGAGCTGGGGCCTGAGAACAGCGAGCTGTTGCTCGAGGTTTGTCTCCCGATACAGGTCAAGCCCGAGCTCACCGATGGCCACCACCCGAGCATCCTCCAGAGCAGCACGGCGAAGCAGGGCTGCGGTGCCATCGGTCCAATGTTCCGTGTCAAGCGGGTGGACACCAACCGAATAGCGGAGCTCGGGAAACCGATCCGCAAGAGCGCGAATCGCAGGGATCTCACCGGGTTCGACACAGGCGTGCAACAGCGACACCACGCCCGCGTCCCGCCAACGCTGAGCAACCTCTTCGAGGTCCTGATCAAAATTCCGAAAAACGATGTGACAGTGACTGTCAATCAGGGTGGGAGTCGTCACAAGGACCGGAAACGCGCCTTCCGACCCATTGTGACGACAACGATGCGGCGTTGAGGGAACAGGCTGGTCCCGGTCAGCCTGCGCTGGTGGGCTCGATCGCTTTCCTTACCGCCGCGCTGAGGCGCGACTTCTGGTGAGCGCCGTTGTTGCGATGGAGAACGCCGCACTTCACAGCTTTGTCGATCTTGCTGAAGGCCGCATTCATGCTGGCCTGAACCGTGGCCTTCGCCTCTTCGCCAGCAGTGGCGTCGTAGTCGGAGCAGGCGGTAAAGCAACGCTTCATCAAGGTGCGCAGCGCCGATTTGTACGACTTGTTGCGCAGGCGATTGCGCTCGGCGATCTGAACGCGCTTCTTGGACGACTTGTTATTGGCCACAGAGGCGGAGTAAGGCTCGACAATCCACGACCTTAGCTCAGCAAGGTGCCCGCTTCATGGGCGACACCACCGGGCAAGACGAGGCAGGTTCTAGCTTGAAATGATTGCGTTCCCCTGCGTCCAGCGCCGATGACTCCAACGAGCAGCCAGGCTCCCTCCATGGTCACCCTGCGCTGCCTCAGCGAGGCTGGCGCAGCCGCCACGGAGCTGGACCGCCTGGCGGCGCGCACGGGAGGAGAGGCCCAACAGGCCGCACAGTCCACCGTGGACTCCATCCTTGAGCGGGTGCGTCGTGATGGTGACCGCGCCCTCGTAGAACTCACTCAGCAACTGGATGGCTTCAAGCCGGAACCGTTGCGGCTGGACGCGGCCGAACTCGCGCAGGCCTGGGAGGCCACGCCCGCCAACCTGCGCGACGCCCTCGAACTGGCCCATCGCCGCATCCAGGACTTTCACGCCCGACAGAAACCCCAGGACCTCGCCTTTGAGGGGGTGCACGGTGAGCGGCTGGGACGACGCTGGCGACCGGTGCAACGGGCCGGACTGTATGTGCCCGGTGGGCGAGCCGCGTACCCCAGCACGGTGTTGATGAATGCCGTTCCCGCGCGCACGGCCGGCGTGGAGCGGCTGGTGATGGCGACACCGGCGAACCGAAACGGCGTGGTCAATCCGGTGGTGCTTGCTGCGGCTCACCTCGCCGGCGTGCATGAGGTTGTGCGGGTGGGAGGCGCCCAGGCCATCGCCGCCCTGGCCTTCGGCACCGAAACCCTGCCCCGGGTGGATGTGATCACGGGGCCGGGCAACCTCTACGTGACCCTCGCCAAGAAAGCCGTGGTGGGCCAAGTGGGAATCGATTCCCTCGCAGGCCCCAGCGAAGTGCTGATCATTGCCGATCACACCGCCAGGCTCGACCATGTGGCCGCAGACCTCCTGGCGCAGGCGGAACATGACCCCCTCGCCGCCGCCATCCTGCTCACCACAGAAGCCGACCTGGTGGCGGCCCTGCCGGCGGAACTCGAGCGGCAACTCACTGACCACCCCCGGGCGGCGATCTGTCGCCAGTCGCTCGCAGACTGGGGTCTGGCCGTGGTCTGCGACACCCTCGAGACCTGCGCAAGCCTCAGCGATCGGTTCGCACCGGAGCACCTGGAACTGCTGGTGGAGCGCCCGGAAGCACTAGCTGATCGCATCCAGACAGCCGGGGCGATCTTCATCGGCCCCTGGTCACCAGAAGCTGTGGGGGATTACCTGGCCGGGCCCAACCACACCCTGCCGACCTGCGGGACCGCCCGGTTCAGTGGTGCCTTGAGCGTGGAGACCTTCATGCGGCACACCTCGATCATTGCGTTCAACCAGGCTGCCCTGGAGGCGACCGGCGGTGCCGTGATCGAACTCGCCCGCAGTGAAGGCCTCCACAGCCATGGCGATTCCGTCCAGCGGCGCCTGGGCTGAAGCCGATCCTCAGCCTTGCCGCTCGAGCCGACGGACGCCGGCCACCCCATCGGTGACCTCACCGACCAGCACCTCATCGGCCAGATCCACAAACAAGCCGTTTTCGAGCACGCCGGGGATGTTGTTGATCGTCTGCTCCAGAGCTCGGGGGTCAGCAATTCCTTCGCCAAAGCGCACATCCAGCACCAGATTCCCCTGATCCGTCACCACGGGGCCGGCTTTGCGGGTGGCCATCCGCAGCTCTGCCGCCCCGCCCATGCTGGCAAGACGCGCCTGAACCTGCCTCCAGGCCCCCGGGAGCACCTCCACGGGCAGCAGAAAGCCAAGGTTGAGGCGATCCACCAGTTTGGTGGCATCCACCACAACGATGAAACGCTCGGCGCGAGCGGCAACCAGTTTCTCCTGCACGTGGCAGGCACCGCCGCCCTTGATCAGTTGAAACGACGGGTCCACTTCATCGGCTCCGTCGATGGCCAGGTCGATGCGCTCCACCGCATTGAGACTGCGCAGCGGGATGCCCAGCTCGGCAGCCAACACCTCGCCTTGAAACGACGTTGTGACGCCGACGATGTCACGCAGCTCACCGGCGGCCAGCTTGGCGCCAAGACCCTGGATCATCAGTGCGGCCGTGGAACCGGATCCCAGGCCGAGCACCATGCCGTCCTGGATGGCATCCACCGCGGCGGCGGCCACGGCCTGCTTCATCTGAGTCTGAAGATCCACCGGCGTCGAGCGGAAACTGGCGAGACCGTAGCAAGGGTTTCAACCAAGGCCCGGAAGCGGTTCCGGTCGCACCGAGAGTTGCAACGACTCGCCGTTGCGGAGCACCTCCAGGGGCAGCGGCTCACCGATCTCCGCCTGATCCACCTCTTGAAGCAGGGTCTGGGGATCACTCACAGGGTGCTGTGCTGCGGCCACCACCAGATCTCCGCGCCGGAGTCCCGCCCGCTGCGCCGGACTATCAGGAAGCACGGTCTGCACCAGGGCACCGGAACGCTCCGGCAGCTGCACCAGCGCGTTGGGATCCCGGTTGTGCTCCCGCGCCACCCGGGCGGTGAGGGGAACCAGCTGAAGACCGAGGTACGGGTGCACGACCTGACCATCGGCCACCAGTTGATCCACCACGCGCCGGGCGAGATTGATCGGAATGGCGAAGCCGAGACCGGCCCCGGGGCCAGAGCGCACCAAGGTGTTGATGCCGATCACCTCACCCGCAGCATTCACCAGCGGGCCACCGGAATTGCCCGGATTGATCGCGGCGTCGGTCTGGATCAGATCGAGGCGCTTATCGGAAAAGCCAAGGCTGCTGATATTGCGATGCAAGCTGCTGACAATCCCGAGCGTGACGGTCCTTTCGAGGCCATAGGGGGTTCCCAAGGCAATCGCCCAGTCGCCCACCTGCAGGGCTTCGGAATCGCCGAGACGGGCCGCCGCCGGTCGATCGCCTGAAGGCAGCCGTACAAGAGCCAGATCCGTCACAGGATCCGTGCCGATCACCCGGCCATCCCGTTGCTCCCCATCGGGAAGGGTCACGGTGACGAGGTCGGCGCGCTCCACCACGTGGGCATTCGTGAGGATCAACCCCTTGGCGTCAATCACCACGCCCGATCCCTGGCCCCGCTCCCGTTCCGGGCCCATCCCCGGTTCGCCAAGGAGATCGCGCAGGAGGGGGTCGATCAGGGTGGGGTCGTAGGGCTGACGCTGGACGCGGCGCTCGGTGTCGATCCGCACCACGGCCGGGGCCACCTGACGCACGGCCTCCGCCACGAAGCTATGGGGCGCATCCACCGCCGCCGCTACAGCAGCCGAGGGGATGCCGGTCCACAGCACCAGCGCCAGCCCCAGAGCCACCAACCGAAGCAACCACCCCATCGTCAACGACAAACACGGGAGTCACCACGCTAAGGGCCACGTGAGCGTGGACGAAATCGCCGGAAGTGCCTATGCATTGAGGGTTGTCAGCCCACGGGCTTCATGGCCTTGCTCCGCCGCCCACTCCTCACCTTGCTCGCCATGAGCAGCACCCTCCTCGTGGCCTGCCAGAAACCCAAGGCCAACGACACGACCCCAACCACTTCCACGAATCAAAACGCGGCGAACAGTGGTCAGCTCCGCGCCGTGGTGATCGGCGATGAACTGCCGATGGTCCGCAAGACCGACAAGGGCTACGACGGGCTCAGCTTCGTGGTGCTGGAGGCGATCCGCGACCAGCTGAATGCGGAACAAGGCGAAGGCCAAGCAGCGGTGACCTTGACCACCACCAACGCCGCCGATGTGGAGAGTGGTCTGGAGATGATCCGCAGCGGCAAAGCTGACATCGCCTGCGGTGTGGGCTTCTCGTGGGAACGGCAGAAACAATTCGATTACACGCTCCCCTTCGCCTCCAGCGGCATCCGTCTGCTGGCCCCAACCACGATCGATGGCACCCCGAAGAGCCTGGAAGGCCAGACCATCGGCGTGGTGGCCAACAGCGTGGCGGCTTCCGTTCTGGCCAACAACGTTGACAATGCCAGCTTCCAGAGTTTCGCCACACCGGCCGATGCCCTCAACGCCCTGAAGAAGGGCGATGTGAAACTGCTCGCCGGCGACAGCCTCTGGCTACGGGCCAACCAGAACCAGGCTGCCCCGGATGACGTGATTGTGCCGGCCGTGCCCTACGCCAGGGCCGCGATCGGCTGCATCGTGGGTGAGTCGTCCTCGTCACTGCTCGACACCAGCAACATCGCCATTGGCCGCTTGCTGCAGGCCTACGTGGATGGCAATAAGGAAGCGCGCCAAGAGATCAACGCCTGGATCGGCCAAGACAGTGCCATCGGTCTCACCGACGAGCAGATCAGTCACTACTACCGGATGGTGCTGTCAACGGCAGCTGAATTCCAGCCAACCCCTTGAGCCTCACTCCGGCCGATCGATTGTTATCCCGCGCCGCTTCGTCGTTTCCTTCCATCCACCACACGCCTCAGCCATGAACAAAGTCACCCTTCTCAGCTTCTGCACGTTGATGGCAGCCAGCGCGGTTTGGCAGCAGCCGGCTTCAGGTTCTGGAGTGTTCAGCCAGCCCGACTGGAACAATCCCCTGGAGCAGCGCATCCGCCAACTGCCCATCAGCAAGCCCGGGCAAGGTGATGCCAACACCACAACCCTTGCGCGCTACTGGGGCAACGGCGGCGGCAGGGGTTGGGGCAACGGTGGCGGCCGGCGCTGGGGGAATGGCTGGGGCAATGGTTGGCGCAACGGCGGCTGGGGCAATGGCGGCTTCCGCAATGGCGGCTGGGGGAACGGAGGAATCGGCTGGGGCAATGGCGGCGGCGGCGTGATCCTGAACTGGTGAGCCGCCCTGGAGATCAGCCCTGGAGCAGGGTGCGGGTTGGGAACGGCATCGAAGCGCCACAGCGATCGACAACGGACCCGATCTCCAGCAACACTTTTTGCTGGAGATCCCACGCCTCCGCCAGGCTGGCCCCTTTGGCGTGACACACCAATCGGAGATTGAGGCTAGAATCGCCGTATCCGACGAAATTGACGGCCAGGGTGCGCTCCGGATCCACATCGACATCCGCTCGGAGCCAGGCCTCCAATTCAGCTGTAAGGGCTTGAATTTTCTCACGATCAGCATAATTCAGACCGAATTCAATCCAGATCCTGCGGCGATCAATCTCGCTGATATTGATCACCGGCTTGGCGCTGAAAATGGCATTGGGCACAAATAGCGGCTGGCGATCAACAGAGCGAAGACGGGTGTAAAACCAGCTGATATTTTCCACCGTTCCCGACAGCCCCTCAGAGGGCAGATCGATGAAATCTCCCACCACAAAGGGGCGATTGATATAAAGACTCAGGCCGCTGAGGGAATTGGAGACGATGCTCTGGGCACCAAAGCCAACGGCAGCGGCACCAAAACCACCGGCCGTGATCAAGACGGCGGCTGAGATGCCAAGGATGCGCATCACCTGCAGCACCAGGATCAACACCGCAAGACCGAGCAGTAGCTTGCCGATCACATCCAACAGAAAGGTCCGGTCCTTGGCCTGCATCCCGGGCAGCAAGCGTTCGCCATAACGGTCGGGATGACGGCCGATCTCTGTTTTCCAACGCAGAAGCGTCCAGGACACGCCAACTACCGCAAAGAAGGCGCGGATCCCGAGCCCATCACGGGGAAGGTCAACAATTTCCGGGTCGAGCAAGGTGCCGACCCACCATCCCAACGTCGCCAGCGCGCAGCTCACACTCACACTGAGCCGACTGGAAAGCAGCAGATTGCGGCGCAGAGAGCCTGACGCGAATCGCCGTGCCAGCAGGTCGAGGCCAACCCAGAGAACCAGGGCCAGCCCCAAACCTGTGACGGGAATCTGTAAGTCGAAGGGTAACGGCGTCATCGCAGCGGGCCGAACGAAACGAGCGGACCCTACCAATGGCGCTCAGACCAGGGACGTGAAGTCACTGAGCCCGAATTGACCATCGCCACCGAGCACCGCGTCAAAGGACACCCCCCGATTCAGCACGTCTTCGGGCGCCACACCGGCGCGCAACAAATCGGATGCGGCTGCAATCAGACTGTCGTTACCACTGCTGTCATTGGAAAGCGCCCAGAACATCAGCCCCCCCAGGCCCTGGGCTTCGACATAGGCCGCCTTCCCAGCGATGGTGGCCGCCGTTTCGACTGAACTCCAAACCCCGGTCTGTTCGTTGTAAGCAAAGGACGCTTTGGCGTCGTCGTCCCAGATCAGGTCATAGGAGCCGTCCTCAATGCCGGTGAGCAGATCCTTCTGGTCGTAGCTGCCGGCTTCAAAGGATCCCGGAGCCATCCGAGCGGTACCGCTCTCACCGAGTCCGTACTGTTCCCCTGGCTCCACACCGCCCCAGGCGCGGGTGTAAGCAGGAACTCCAAGCACAACTTTGCTGAGGTCTACACCATTGGAGCGGAACTGCTCCACAGCCGTCAGCACGTCATAACCACCGGGGTCGTTGGTCATGGCGGCCTGATGGCCGGTCACCGACTCCCAACCACCATGGAAGTCGTAAGCCATCACATTATAGAAATCAACGGAAGGATCGATTCCTGGCAAATTGAGATTGGCCAGCTTGTCAGCCCCACCAGCAGTGGCAATGGAAATGGAATAGCTCTCGCCACTGCGCTGCTCGAGCGCATCAAGCTTCTGGCGCAAGAGAGACAGCGTCATCGCAAAGTTGGCGCCATCCTCAGCACTGGCAGCATTACCAGCCAGCCCACCACCGCCGGGATACTCCCAGTCAAAATCAACGGTATTAAAGAAATCGTATTTCTCCAAGGTTAGAATCACATTGTCGGTGAATTGCTCGCGCCCAGCGGCATCATCCAGAGCAAGACTAAATTCATCTGACAAGGTCCAGCCGCCAAGGGCAAGGCCGAGATTGAGGTTGGGGTTCAACTGCTTCAGCAGATCCAACTGACGCAAATTGCCAGCCAAAGCCGTAGAGCTATCCCAGCTCACGGGCACACCACGCACCGACACAGAGCCATCACCGTTCGTGCTGACATGAAAATCGCCACTGTCGCGATAGGCCTGCAGGCGACTCTCTGGCAAAGCCGACCACTCAGAAGCAGTGAAGGTGCGATTCACCTGCTCATCAACCGAGAAGCGTTTATCGGTGGCCGCCCAGGCGTCAAAGAGATTGATATCACCATTGGCCTTGACATCAAAGAAGCTGTAGTTGAGGTGAGTCAACTGATCGGCCTTGATGTCCTGCACCAGGAAATCGCGGGCATAAATCCCCCATTCCTCGAAGTAGGCCACCACCCGCTGCCCCTGATCAGCGATCGGCTTCGGGCTCAGGACCTCTGGACTAGGGACTTCTGGGTTCGCGACGTCCGGAGTCACGGCCTCTGAGCCGGGATCCTCTGAGCCAGGATCCGGTGTGACGGGATCCGGCTGTTCCAGCGCCGGTTGTTCCGGCGCCTGCGGAGCCTCGCCTGCAAAGAACAATGCATCCGTGAGGGTTCCACTCGTCGGCAGGCCCTCGCTCGCCGCATTGAAACTCACCTCGATGCTCGCACCGGCGGCGATGCTGCTGTTCCAGGACGCTGGCGTCAGAGTCACGCGGTATGTTCCGTCCGTTAGTGCCTCCACCTGGGCATCACCGGCCCAGCTCTGGAATGCACGATGCGGGGTGATGAAGCTGATCGACCAGTCCTCCACCGCCTGATCGCCCGTGTTGGTGATCGTCAGTCGGCCGCTCATCCCGCCCCAGTAGAGGGTGCCCCCCACCGACACGCTCAGCGGATCCGCGGGGTCCACCGGATTCGATGGGCCGGGATCCGGTGTGACTGGATCCGGCTGTTCCAGCGCCGGCGGTTCTGGCGTAACTTCCACCGGCTCCTGCACCTCGGGCGCCGGTTGTTCAAGCGCCTGCGGAGCTTCGCCTGCAAAGAACAATGCATCCGTGAGGGTTCCACTCGTCGGCAGGCCCTCGCTCGCCGCATTGAAACTCACCTCGATGCTCGCACCGGCGGCGATGCTGCTGTTCCAGGACGCTGGCGTCAGAGTCACGCGGTATGTTCCGTCCGTTAGTGCCTCCACCTGGGCATCACCGGCCCAGCTCTGGAATGCACGATGCGGGGTGATGAAGCTGATCGACCAGTCCTCCACCGCCTGATCGCCCGTGTTGGTGATCGTCAGTCGGCCGCTCATCCCGCCCCAGTAGAGGGTGCCCCCCACCGACACGCTCAGCGGATCCGCGGGGTCCATGCCGCTGTGGTCCATGCCGCTGTGGTCCATGCCGCTGTGGTCCATGCCGCTGTGATCCATGCCGCTGTGATCCATGGGTTCCGATGGCGACAGCCCGAGAGCACCCTGCGACGTCGTATCGGTGCCGAGACGGGTCTGGGAACCATCGGTGCTCGCACCACCGACAGCCTCTGGTGTCAGAAGAATCGTGCGATCCGCAAGGCTGAGGTCGGCGGCTTCAAAACCGAACACAGCCTCGAGATTGTCTTCCTCGATCTGATCAAAGTGGAACACAAGATTCCGCCCCACAAGGTCCGTGCTTTCCACGCCAACCAGGAGAAGACTCTGACCCGATGGCTGCACGGAAATCAACAAGCCATCCGCCGTGTCGATCGCTGAGAGACGCTCGCGCGTGCCGAGATAGAGAAAATTCAACTGATCTCTGGAGGGATCAAACCCCTCCACCCGCTCTTGCACACCGAACTCATGGGAGCGCACATACACAGTGCGCTCCGGATTGGGCCATGTGCTCCCAGGACCAACCCCCAACTCCCAGGAGAGCACGCCACCAATGTCCTCCCGCAGATGCTCATTACCAACCGGAGCGATGTTCTCCAAAGACAACTGATCCCATCGAATCGGCCGACCCGCCTCATCCAGGATCCGCTGATAATCAGCGTCTTGCCAAGGATTCACGATCACAGCTGAGCCATCAGCGAGCTTGCCCAGAATCAGACCATGCACGGAGATCTCACCGAAATCCAAACGGTCGCGTGAAGGGTCAAACCCCAGCAGATCGCTTCCAGACGGATTGACACTGACGACACGACCTCCAGGCAAAAGAGACATCACAAGGCGATTCATCTGCCCTTATCTTCATCCTGCAGAGAGGAGGATTGCCCCACCTCCAACGAAAGTTTCTGCCAACACTTTGCGGCAACTCAGCTTGCATTCAGGCAATCCTCAGAAACGCCGCGTCGCGCTGCGCGCCAGCAAGCGCCCATCGTTCGGCTTAGCTTGCTGTGCACGCCAGACCACCGTCATGCCCGATCCCTCCAGCACCCGTCTCCGTTGCGAGCTTTGCCAGGTGGAGATCGACCGCCAGCCTGGGCTCCCGGATCAGGTGCTGTTCAGCCGGGGGCCCAGCGGCAGCCGCAGCAAACTCTGGGCTCGCGTCTGCCAATACCTCACCTCCGCAGAACAGAAAGGTCGCTGCATCAATCAGGACCCCACGCTGCGCGGCGAAGAAAAGCCTGGAGACCGCTACGAGGACCTTCCGGCGATCGATCTGGGCAACCAAGCGGCGGGTTGATCCCACCACCCTTGTGGACAGAGCAGAGAAATCTCCCTATGTAGAGACTGCGACGGCCTGTGGGCGTGAGCTGATGACGGGAACGATGCCAACGGCCATGCCTACCCAGGTCGAACCAGCCAACCTGCGGACGTCCGACTGCGGACCGATCGGGCTCCTGGTGATCCAGGCCACATCTCTCTGCAATCTCGACTGCGACTACTGCTACCTCCCGGATCGACAGAAACGCCATATCTTCGACCTCAACAAGCTCCCCACACTGCTGCAACGCATCTACGAAAGCCCCTATTGGGGGCCGGAGCTTTCGATTCTCTGGCACGCCGGAGAACCACTGACCCTCCCGCCCTCTTATTACGACGAAGCGTCACGAATTCTGGAGCTCCACACGGCTGACCTGCAAGCACAAGGAGTGAGGATCGAACAACATGTGCAAACCAATGCCACACTGATCAATCGCGAGTGGTGCGACTGCTTTCAACGCAACCAGATCATCGTGGGGGTCAGCCTCGATGGCCCCGAGGACATTCACGACGCCCATCGTCGATTTCGTAATCAACGGGGCTCCCACGCCCTCACCATGCAAGGCATTCGCACACTTCAAGAGCACGGTGTGCCCTTCCATGCCATTGCTGTAATCACCAGCGCCGCCATGAACGAGCCGGAACGGATGTATACCTTCTTCCGTGATCACGGCATTCATCAGGTTGGTTTCAACGTGGAAGAGCAGGAAGGCGTGCATACTCAATCGTCCATGCAAGGGCGCGATCGAGAAGAGCAATACCGACACTTTCTGACCTGTTTCTGGAACTGCAACCGTCGCGATGGATTTCCAATCCATCTGCGCGAGTTTGACCAGGTTCTTGGCCTGCTTCAGGGAGAGCAACGTCTGACTCAGAATGAAATGAATCGTCCCTACGCCATCCTTAGCGTGGATGCATCGGGAGCCTTCTCAACATTCGACCCTGAACTGCTGTCTGTTCAAACAGAACGCTACGGACCATTCAACCTCGGCAACATCGACACCGTGTCGCTTGAGGCGGCGACCAGCGATGCAACCTTTCAGAAGTTGTGGCACGACATGCGCTCTGGCATGCAGCGTTGCCGTGATAACTGCGAGTACTACGGCTTCTGCGGTGGCGGCAATGGCAGCAACAAATACTGGGAGCACGGCACCCTCAACGCCAGCGAGACCTGTGCCTGCCGCTTTTCCAGCCAGATCCCCGTGGACGTGGTGGTGGAACGACTGGAGGCGGAAGGCTGATCCACGCGGACGGCCATCACCTACATTCGATTCAGGCCTGGTGAGTTCCTCTCTCCGGGAGGGTGATCCCTGCATCCACCATCGGGCCTGCGCCCGAGACACCTTCCCCGTCTGCCTTGCCCCATCCACTCCTGCCGGATCTCACCGCCGTGGCAGCCTCCACGGCACAAGCCCACGGCTTCGAGCTGGCCGATGTGCAAGTGATGACGCACCTGCAGCCGATGACGCTGCAGATTCAGATCCGACGCTCCAACGGGGAGGACGTCAGTCTTGATGACTGTGCGCGGCTGAGTGCTCCCATGGGCGATGCGATCGACAACGCCTCCCTCCCCATCGAGGCGTATGTTCTGGAAATCAGCAGCCCCGGAATCGGAGATCAGCTCCAGACCGATCGGGACTTCCGGGCGTTTCGCAGCTATCCCATCGAAGTGATCTATCGCGATGACGAAGGCGGGGAGCAACGGCAGCAGGGTTCCCTGCTCGAACGCACCGACGAACATATCCATCTGAATGTTCGGGGCCGCATCAAACGCATCCCCCGTCAGGCGGTGATCGCCGTCCAACTCACCAGTCCGTCGGGCTGAACCCGCAGCACTCTCGCCCCCCCCTTTCCTCTAATCCATTAATCCGCACCGATGGCACTCGTTCTCCTACCCGGCCTCAGCAACCTGATCGATGACATCAGCGAAGAGAAGAAACTGCCTCCCCAGGTAGTGGAAGCAGCGCTGCGGGAAGCCTTGCTCAAAGGCTATGAGCGCTATCGCCGCACTTTGTATCTCGGGATTAGCGACGACCCCTTCGACGAGGAATACTTCAGCAATTTCGATGTCGCCCTCGATCTGGAGGACGAGGGGTATCGGGTGCTCGCCAGCAAAATCATCGTGGAGGAGGTGGAAAGCGACGACCACCAGATCGCCCTTGCCGAAGTGATGCAAGTCGCCGATGACGCCCAGGTGGGCGACACCGTGGTGCTGGATGTCACACCGGAAAAGGAAGACTTCGGACGCATGGCCGCTGCCACCACCAAACAGGTGCTGGCTCAGAAACTGCGCGACCAACAGCGCCGGATGATTCAGGAGGAATTCGCAGACCTGGAAGACCCCGTGCTCACGGCACGGGTGATCCGCTTCGAGCGCCAGTCGGTGATCATGGCGGTCAGCTCCGGGCTGGGACGACCGGAGGTGGAGGCTGAACTGCCGCGGCGCGATCAGCTGCCCAACGACAACTACCGGGCCAATGCCACCTTCAAAGTTTTCCTGAAGGAAGTGAGTGAAGTGCCCCGCCGGGGTCCCCAACTGTTCGTCAGCCGGGCCAATGCGGGTCTGGTGGTGTATCTGTTTGAAAACGAGGTGCCCGAGATTCAGGAAGGTTCCGTGCGGATCGTCGCCGTGGCACGAGAAGCCAATCCGCCCTCCCGATCAGTCGGGCCCCGCACGAAAGTGGCTGTCGACAGCATCGAACGGGAGGTGGATCCGGTGGGTGCCTGCATCGGCGCGCGCGGCTCGCGCATTCAGCAAGTGGTGAACGAGCTGCGGGGCGAGAAGATTGACGTGATCCGCTGGTCAGCCGACCCCGGGCAGTACATCGCCAATTCCCTCAGCCCGGCCCGCGTCGATGTGGTGCGTCTCGTCGACCCCGAAGGACAACACGCCCACGTGCTGGTGCCACCCGATCAACTGAGCCTGGCGATCGGCCGCGAGGGCCAGAACGTGCGGCTGGCAGCCCGATTGACCGGTTGGAAAATCGATATCAAGAACGCTGCCGAATACGACCAGAACTCAGAAGATGCGGTGGTGGCGGAATTGATCTCCCAGCGGCAGGAAGAGGAAGCCCTGCAGCGACAAGCGGAGGAGCGACTCGCAGCGGAGCAAGCGGCCCGGGCCGAGGAGGATGCCCGTCTTCGTGAGCTCTACCCCCTGCCGGAGGACGCCGAAGATTACGTTGAGGAGGACACCGAGGCAGCGGCGGAGGAGCCTGCTGAAGGCGTCCAGGACGTGGTGGAGAACAACGAGGACGGAACCCGGTGAAGACTCCTCGCCCTGTCCTGCGTCGCTGCGTAGCCTGTCGTCAATTGCTGGATCGCCGCCAGCTCTGGCGCGTGATCCGCGACCACCAGGATGGGGTTCTCCTCGATGTCGGGATGGGTCGATCGGCCTATCTCTGTCCCAAGGAGACCTGTCTGGAGGAGGCGCGCCGACGCAAACGTTTGCAGAAGGCCCTGCGTTGCCAGGTGCCCGACAGCGTTGTTGAGGTGCTGCAGGAGCGGCTCTCCCTTCATCAGGGCACAGCCGCTGAGGCAAGATGACCATTGGCCCCACCTGGGTGGAGCCCCGAGGCACACCGTGCCCGGACCGACCGGAGACCTGAATGACCAGCAGCGGCAAAGTCAGAATTTATGAGCTGTCCAAGGACCTTGGCCTGGACAACAAGGACGTGCTTGATGCCGCTGAAAAGCTGTCCATTGCGGCCAAGAGCCACAGCAGCTCCATCAGCGACGGGGAGGCCACAAAGATCCGCAACCTGTTGAAGCAGGGAGGCCAGGCCGCTGCGGCTGCTCCGAGCAAACCCGCTGCCGGCAAAGCCATCCTCTCCGTGCGCAAGGCGGAGGCACCCTCTTCCCGGCCGACCCGACCGGTCGAACCAGCCGCATCGAGCCAACCGGCGGCACCGCAGAAGCCTGCACCGCAAAAACCCACTCCCCAGAAGCCTGTCGCCCAGCAACCGCTGCCCGAAAAGCCTGCAGCTCAAAAGCCTGCGGCCCAGAAGCCCACACCGCAGCAGCCTGTCCAGAAACCTGTGGTCCGCCAGCCCCAAACCAAACCGGCAGCTCCTGCGCCGTCCCGTCCGGCTGCTGCCAGTCCGAGGCCCCAGCCCCCCGCCCCACGTCCGGCTGCGCCCAGCCCAAGGCCGGTGCAGGCCAAAGGTGGCGGCGCCGGTCGACCGAGTGCGCCAGCACCGGTGAAACGCACCGCCCCGGCACCCCAGCGTCCTGCCAAACCCGAGTTGGTGGGTCGTCCCCAATCCAACAAGCCAGCGGCGGGCGCCCCGGCTCGCCCCCAGGGGCAGCGCCCGGGTGTCAGCCCCAGGCCCGTGGCCCCTTCAGCCCAGAACCAGCGCCCAGCGATGCCCCAGAGGCCAGGAGCGCCGCAACGACCGGGTGCTCCGCAACGGCCAGGGGCGCCGCAGCGGCCGACGTCCCCTCGCGGTGGCGCCCGCCCCAATACCGGGCGACCGGGCCAACCCCGTTCCGGTGGTGGTTTGGAGCTGGTGGGCAAACCGATCCGCAGGGATGGCCCTGGCGGCAGCGGTGGTAGCGGCAGAGACAGCAATGCCGGTGGACGGCCCTCGGCACCGCTGAGGCCCGGCTCCCCCGGTGGCATGCGGAAGCCCGTGGCTCCGGGCGAGCTCATGCAGCTGCAGAAACCGTCCGGTCGCCCTGGGGCACCACCACCGCGCCGTCCGGACGGCACCGCGGTCGCCCCCCGTGGCCAGGGAGGCGAAGCAGGCAAGGCCGTGCCCCCGGTGAACCGGCCGAACGCCCCCTCACCGGCCGCTCCCCCCCGTCGCCCTGGCTACCGCCCCGGCCCTGGAGCCGGCGGTCAACGTCGCCCCGGACGGCCCGATTGGGATGACAGCGCCAAGTTGGAAGCGCTGCGCAGTCGCTCACCCCAGAAACAGCGCCAGAAGGTGCACATCATTGGGGAAAACGATGATGCACTTACCGCTGAAACCGGTGGTTACGCCGGCGAACAGCAGGCCATGGTGCTGTCGGCGAGCCTGGCGCGCCCTGCCAAACCACGCTCCCAGCAAAAGGCCACACCCAAACCGGTGGCCGCCATGCGCAAGCGTCGCAAGGAAACCACCCGCCAGCGGCAACGGCGTCGGGCCATGGAACTGCGCGCCGCCCGCGAAGCCAAACAGGTGCGGCCGGAGATGCTGATTGTTCCGGAGGACAACCTCACGGTGCAGGAACTGGCCGACATGCTCAGTGTCGAGAGTTCCGAAATCATCAAATCTCTCTTTTTCAAAGGCATCATCGCCACGGTCACCCAGACCCTCGACATGCCAACGATCGAGACGGTGGCGGAGGAATTCGGCGTACCTGTGCTCCAGGACGACGTCGAAGAAGCGGCCAAGAAGACTGTGGAGATGATCGAAGAGGAGGATCTGGCCCATCTGATCCGCAGGCCTCCCGTGGTCACGGTCATGGGACACGTCGACCACGGCAAGACCAGCCTCCTCGACGCGATCCGCAAAGCACGGGTGGCGGCCGGCGAGGCCGGCGGCATCACCCAGCACATCGGTGCTTACCAGGTGGAAATCGAGCACAGCGGCGAACCACGTCGCATCACCTTCCTCGACACCCCGGGCCACGAAGCCTTCACCGCCATGCGTGCCCGCGGCACCAAGGTGACCGACGTGGCAGTGCTGGTGGTGGCGGCCGATGACGGCGTCCGCCCCCAGACCCTGGAAGCGATCAGCCATGCCCGGGCCGCTGAGGTGCCGATCGTGGTGGCGATCAACAAGATCGATAAGGAAGGAGCTTCTCCCGACCGGGTCAAACAGGAGCTCTCGGAACAGAACCTGCTCGCCGAGGAATGGGGTGGCGATGTGGTGATGGTGCCCGTCAGTGCGATCAAGGGCGAGAACATCGACAAACTGCTGGAAATGATCCTGCTGGTCACCGAAGTCGAAGACCTACAGGCCAATCCGGATCGACTGGCGAAGGGCACCGTGATCGAAGCCCACCTCGACAAGGCCAAGGGCCCTGTCGCCACATTGCTGATTCAGAACGGCACCCTGCGCACCGGCGACGTGGTGGCGGCGGGTCCTGTGCTCGGCAAGGTGCGCGCCATGGTTGATGATGCCGGTGCCCGTCTCAAGGCAGCCGGACCCTCCTGCGCGGTCGAAGCGCTCGGTTTCAGCGAAGTGCCTACGGCCGGCGATGAATTCGAGGTCTATCCCGACGAGAAATCCGCGAGGGCCGTGGTGGGTGATCGGGCTTCCGATGCCCGCGCCACCCGTCTGGCCCAACAGATGGCCTCGCGCCGTGTGTCGTTGGCCGCCATGTCCGGGCAAGCCAGCGAAGGAGAGCTCAAGGAACTCAACCTCATCCTCAAAGCGGATGTTCAGGGCAGCGTCGAGGCGATCCTCGGCTCCCTCGAGCAATTGCCCAAGGACGAGGTTCAGGTCCGGGTGCTGCTCTCGGCACCGGGCGAGATCACCGAGACCGATGTGGATCTGGCCGCCGCCTCCGGTGCCGTGATCGTGGGCTTCAACACCTCGATGGCCTCAGGCGCCAAACGGGCCGCAGACGCCACCGGTGTGGACGTCCGCGACTACGACGTGATCTACAAGCTGCTGGAAGACATCCAGATGGCGATGGAAGGCCTGCTGGAGCCGGAAATGGTCGAAGAGTCTCTGGGCGAAGCCGAGGTTCGGGCCGTGTTCACGATCGGCAAGAGCGCCGTGGCTGGTTGTTATGTCACCAACGGCAAGTTGCAACGCAACTGCAAGGTGCGGGTGCATCGCGGCAAGGAGATTGTTTTTGCGGGCGATCTCGACTCTCTGCGTCGCAACAAGGACGACGTCAAGGAGGTCGCCACCGGCTTCGAGTGCGGTGTGGGCTGCGATCGCTTCGCGAACTGGCAGGAAGGCGACCGGATTGAGGGCTTCAAGATGGTGACCCAGCGCAGAAAGCTCAGCACCTGACCCCTCGCCCCCAGCCACCCGTGAGTCCACGCCGCGAGCCCCTGCTCTGGCTTCAGCTTCTCGCCATTGGTGCGATTCCTCTGGAGCTGCTCCTCCTGAGCCTGGTTCTGGCCGGATCCGATCTTGGCCCCGTTCCAGCTCTGGAGCGCTTGCTCTGCTGGGGCATGGCCGCCCTGGCACCAGGCTTGCTGCTGTGGCGCCAACCCGCCGACTGGGGCTCCCTGCTGCTGGTGCGAGTGCCGCTTGAAGGCCGAACGCCGGAGCAACGGCAACTGAGCAGTCTCCAAGACCATGCCGTGGTTCGAATCGGCGGCGCGATCGGCGTGCTGGCCCTGTTGCCCCTGTTCTGGTGGCTCGACCGAGATGCCCTGCTGGTGGAGACCCTCTCTCCACTCCATGGCAGTGCTCGTCTCACCTGTCTGCTGGTCGCCCTGCCGCTCCTGGCGTTGCTCGTGTGGCACTGGCATCAACTGATCCAGAGCGTCTGGTTCCTCAGTCGGTCTGCCGAAAGCGTCGGCTCGAGCACACCCCTCGACACCACTGCACTGATGCGCTCCAGGATCTCTCCCGGACTGAGCGTGTTGCGGCTGTCAGCGCTGGAGTGGGACTCAGTCGATGCGGGAGCGGTCGAACCAGAGCAATCCAGCGAAGAGAAGAAGAGCTCCGAGTTGGATGCCGAGATCTCCGAGCGGAACGTCGTTGCCGCTGCTGAGGCGCAGGGCCATGACAGCGCTCCCCAGACCAGCGGACCCGAAGAGGGCGAGCCAGAGGAGCCGACGGAGCCCCCGCCAGGGAGTGCGTGATTCCTGGAGCAAGCGCTGCCGGAGCGCAGGATCCAGTGTGCCTTTGCCCTTCTGATCGCCCAAGGGACTGCTCACGCAATGCTGAATGTTAAGTTCCTCCAAGTGCCGATGTAGCTCAGCTGGTAGAGCAACGCTTTCGTAAAGCGTGGGTCGCGTGTTCAAGTCACGTCATCGGCTTCCCGCCACCACCAGCCCAGACTGATTGCTGACCTTCCCTTTGTGGAATGCGCAGCAGTGAACCGTCCCGACTGGATCGCCTGAGCCGGGGGAATCAGCGCGATGCGGCCCTCAATGAGGCCTTTGTCGTTCTTTCCATCGGCGCCAGCCTGATTGCCACGCTGGGCCTTCTGGCTAACAGCGCCGATGTAGTGATCGGGGCCATGGTCGTGGCCCCATGGATCAAACCCCTGCGAGCCGGCGCCTTTGCCGTGCTTCTCGGCGACGTTCCGCTCCTGATCCGGGCGCTACGGACCCTCCTGCTGGGCGTCGGCACCACTTTGGTGTTGGCTGCGCTTCTGGGCACGGTGGCCGGTTTGCCCCAGTTCGGCAGTGAGGTGATGGCTCGCACATCGCCCAACCTGCTCAATCTGGGGATTGCCTTGGTGGCCGGTGCGCTGGCCACCTACGCCAATCTCAGCAGGGATGCGGTGAGCTCCCTGGCGGGTACGGCGATCGCGGTGGCTCTTGTGCCTCCGGTCTGCGTGATGGGCCTGCTCCTAGCGCATCAGCATTGGGCGCTGGCGACCGGGGCTGGTTTGCTCTTTGCGACCAACCTGCTGGGTGTGCTCACCGGTGGCATGGTCTTGATGGCCTGGAAGGATCCACTTCTGCGGCAACAACTGCGTCGCAGTCACCTGAGCGTGGCCAACTTTGCCCTCACAGGCTTGCTCTTGATTCCCCTGGGAACGAGCTTCCTGGGGCTACTACGAAATGCCAGGCGGGAAAGTACCCGCGAAACGGTGCAGCTCACGATCGAGACCTTTCTCAAACGCCAAACCGTGACCTTCGGCGAGGGCAAGGAAGTGGAGCTGGAGAAATTGGAGATCGATTGGGATCCAAACCCGCCAGTCATTCGTGCACTCGTACGCGTCACCGATCCGACACTGCCGACCTTCAAACAAGTGTCGGCTGTTCAGGAGGAAATCAACCGGCGTCAGCTTTATCGCTTCCAACTGGTGGTGCAACGTACTGCGGTGGATGTGGTGGGCCCTGAAGAAGCACCCAATCCGAGCACGGTTGCTGAAGACAGCGTGTTGCAATCCATCCCACCAACCTTCCCACCGTTGCTTTCTCCGCCACCACTGCCGGCTGCACCGCCGGAGCAGCAGCAGGGCAACTGAAGATCCAGCAAAAGGGCCGGACGCAACAAAAAGCCCCCACCGTGTGGTGAGGGCTTTCCGATTCAACTGACGCTGAATCTTTTGGTAGAGACTTCAGCCTCAGCCGATGGCGGGAGCCTGCAGAGCCACGGGGGTGGACTCAGCAGCAGCCAGGTCGAGGGGGAAGTTGTGAGCGTTGCGCTCGTGCATCACTTCCATGCCGAGGTTGGCGCGGTTCAGCACATCAGCCCAGGTGTTCAGGACGCGGCCCTGACCATCAAGGATGGACTGGTTGAAGTTGAAACCGTTCAGGTTGAAGGCCATGGTGCTGACGCCCAGGGCGGTGAACCAGATGCCGACCACAGGCCAGGCAGCCAGGAAGAAGTGAAGGCTGCGGCTGTTGTTGAAGGAGGCGTATTGGAAGATCAGGCGACCGAAGTAACCGTGAGCAGCCACGATGTTGTAGGTCTCTTCTTCTTGGCCGAACTTGTAGCCGTAGTTCTGGGACTCGCTCTCAGTGGTCTCACGCACCAGGGAGGAGGTCACCAGGGAGCCGTGCATGGCGGAGAACAGGGAGCCACCGAACACACCAGCCACACCCAGCATGTGGAAGGGGTGCATCAGGATGTTGTGCTCAGCCTGGAACACCAGCATGAAGTTGAAGGTGCCGGAGATGCCGAGGGGCATGCCGTCAGAGAAGGAACCCTGACCGAAGGGGTACACCAGGAACACAGCAGAAGCAGCAGCCACAGGAGCGCTGTAAGCGACACAGATCCAGGGGCGCATGCCGAGGCGGTAGGAGAGTTCCCACTCGCGGCCCATGTAGCAGAAGATGCCGATCAGGAAGTGGAACACAACCAGCTGGTAAGGACCGCCGTTGTAGAGCCACTCATCGAGGGAGGCAGCTTCCCAGATGGGATAGAAGTGCAGGCCGATGGCGTTGGAGGAAGGCACAACAGCACCAGAGATGATGTTGTTGCCGTAGATCAGGGAGCCGGCGACGGGCTCACGGATGCCGTCGATGTCGACGGGGGGAGCTGCGATGAACGCAACGATGAAGCAGGTGGTGGCAGCCAGCAGGGTGGGGATCATCAGCACGCCGAACCAGCCCACATAGAGGCGGTTGTTGGTGGAGGTGACCCACTCGCAGAAGGACTGCCAGCCATTGGCGCCGGAGCGCTGCTGAATGGTGGTGGTCATGAGAACGGGAAAAGATGCTCCGAAGAGCGGTTACGGAAGGGCAGGGATGCCCTGCCACCAATGAGTGTAACGGAAGATTGCGCTCTGTGTGCGGGCCTTCACGAACCAGGGCAAGGGCTTCAGGATCGCTTAAGGTTCTTATGTCAAGTCTCTGGAGACTCAAGTGGTTCTGATTCGCTGGCTTCATGCCGGGCGACGTCTCGAAGAGACCGTGCCGATCGAGCAAGCACGCCACAGGCGGAACGAACTCGAAGCCCAGGGAGCTGTGATCTATTGGAGTGAACGACTGGCCAGCCAGATCTGAACACTCAGACTGGGGCCTGTTCTCGATCGATCCATGGCCCGACGCGCCCCGGGGGATCGTCCCCACACCCGCCTGGCTGGCGTGACCTGCCTCGCCGTGACTGTGCTGGGACTGAGCGCCTGTGACCGCGGCAGCAAGCCACCCAGCCAGGCCAGTCAGGCGGAGGCGATCAACCGCCTGGAGCTTCGGATGGAACAGATGGAGCGTCGCCTGGGGCAACAGCTCCCTCCCCCAACGGATCCAAGCGACAAAGCCCCGGCCGGACCGGTGAAATCCCTCACCCTGAGGGTCGGAACTGTCGATGACCGGCTCCGCATCTACTGGGCCGATGGCAGCACCAGCGACCTCCCCTGCACTAAAGAGCAATCCACCTGGGCCTGTGGCTGATCGAGAGCAGCGCAGCCACATGAGGCAGCGAACCGTCACATGCCGTCACAGATCGGTCATCACCTCGTCAGGTCTTGGCCTGATCCACCAGCCAAGGTTGGACCCATGACAACTCCGACTCTGATCCGCACCGGTGCTGCCGGCCTTCTTGGCTTGATGACGCTGGTGCCATTGCCACTCCGGGCCCAGAGCAACGGCGCCCTGCCCCTCGCCCAGCCCAAGGCAGCGAACCTGGCGCGCATGCGAGCCGAAGCCCTTAACGGTGGGCTCTCCCTCTATCGCGCCGATCAATGCATGTATGAAACCGGGGCACCGGCCTGCCTGCTCTCCAAAACCCAGCGAGGGTTTCTCTTCCGCTTCCAAGGTGGTGCTCCGGGCTGGCAGCAGAGTTCGCCGCCCGATCCATCCCTGGAAACCGAGGTGCTGGTCTCGCCCAATGGCGATCAGATTCTGGCCGTTCCCTACAACGGTCCGATCCGCTGATCCATGGCCTGGGCGCTGCGCAAGTATCACACTCAGTTGACAATTTCGTTGCTTGCTCCAATCAATAGGAGGCGATTTCTGCCTTTCTGATGGATTTCCGGTCCCTGTCCGCCGCCGCCGCCCTCGGTGGAGCATCCTTGCTCAGCCTCACCGCCCCTGTTCAGGCCCAGGCGCCCGTGCCCGCTGCCCAGGTGCGCGCGCTCAACCTGGCCCGCAACACGGCCGTCAGTGAAAACGGTGGCCTCACCGTCTACCGCCCCCAGCCCTGCATGTTCAACACCAGCAATGGCGGCGGTGAGTGCCTGATCAGCAACACCGCCCAGGGCTTCACGTTCAAGTTCCTCGGCGGCAAGCCTGGCTGGCCAGAAAACGGCAGTGACCCCACCACCGAAACCGAAATCCAGATTGCACCAAACGGTCGCAGCGTTAATCAGATCATCTACAACGGCTCCCCCCGCTGAGCGCAGATCAGCAGATCCTGCAAAGCCCCTGGCGCCTCCGGGCTCAGGGGCCATTCCTCTTTTGAGGTGACGCTAAGAGCAATGGCTTTTTCGGCATAGGCCGCCTCATTGATGAACAAGGGCACCACGCCCTCTGGACCCGAATAGCTGATCGTGTCGCCGGCGGCCGTCAGAAACAGAGGATCACCGCGGCGCAACGGCGACCAATCGCGCCCCTGTAGCTCAGGATGAATTAGGGCATTGGCGCGCCCCTGCGGATCACGAGGCAGGTCGAGACTGCCGAGATGGCGGTGCACCACCAAGCGCTCTGGGGTGAGCATGCGCCCGTTCCAGGCGGCAGCAATCAAGTGGAGGGCGGCTTGAAGCACAAGCTGGGTCTGCTCAATGATGCGCGCCGACAACACCATCTGCGGCACAGGACCGATTTCAATCACCAGACCGCAGGGCCAACGCTCCACCAGGAAACCCTGTTGAGCGGGATCCCCTTCGTGCAGGTAGATCGGTAGGCCGAGCCTGGCCTGGAGAGCCGCGGCCAGAGCCAGATCCGGCAGACGCCGGCCGTACACCACCAGCGAGCTGCCCATGGCCGCCGTGGTGCTGTGCAGATCCAGGGCGAGAACGCAGGCCTCAGAGCCTCCAGGGCCATAGCGATGCAGCAACGCACGGGCCCGGTCGATTTCCTGGTCCTGGGGCGCAGACGCATTCGGCTCCAGCCATTCGGGGCGGAAGCTCCGGTTCAGATCGCGGTCGACATAACGGCGACCCAGGCGCTGGGCCTCCGGATTGCCGATCACGGGCACCACATCCAAGCCATGTGGCTCCAGCAGGCCGGGAGAGCGCTCCCACTGCTGCAGCAGCCAAGGGGCGTTGACCTCGTTGCCATGGGTCCCTGCCACCACCAACACCCGCGGCCCCACCATCCCTCCTCCTCCGGTAAGGCCAGCGTCGCCGAAAATGCAGTCAAAAGGAAGCACCATGGCGATTCCGCCCGCAATCGTGGCCGGGGCACGCGCCGGTTGGCACTGGCAGTGGAAGCGGCTGATGCAGGGCCTGGCCCCAGCTGACGCCGCTGGCCACTACCGAAGACCGGCCAGCGATCGCAGCGCGGTGGAGGCTCCCGATTCAGCCGACCTGGCCGGGCGCAGCGAGGCCGCCCTGCCCAGGTTGATCGTGGGACGCAGTTGCCCCTGGGCCCATCGCACCTGGCTGGTGCATCGCCTGCGTCGTCTTGAGAGCACCCTCACCCTGCTGATGGCACGGGCCGACCATCGCGAAGGTCGCTGGCGCCTGGATCCAGGCTGGCTGCACTGCGACACTCTGTTGCAGCTCTATCAACACTGCGGTTGCCCGCCCAGCCATCGGGCCACCGTGCCCGCCCTCGTGGATCCGGGCCGCAACAGCGAGCATCCGGCCCGGCTGCTTGGCAATGACAGCGCTGGCCTCTGCCTGGCCCTGAACCGATGGCCAGCCCCGCACGACGCTCCCGACCTGGCACCAGAACCACTGCGTGCCGCGATTGAGCGTTGGCAGACGCTCTTGCAACCACTGGTGAATGACGGCGTCTACCGCTGCGGATTCGCGCGCACCCAGGCGGCCTATGACCAGGCCAGCGCCGCTCTCTTTGAAGCCCTGCAGGAGGTGGAGCAGGCCCTGAGTGGCGCTGGTCCCTGGCTCTGCGGTGAACAACTCACCCTGGCGGATGTGCGCCTTTTCCCCACCCTGATCCGCTGGGAAGCGGTCTATGCCCCCCTGTTCGGCTGCACCGCCCAACCCCTCTGGACCCTGCCGGCACTCTGGCGCTGGCGACAGCGCTTCTATGCACTACCAGGGGTGGCCGACACCTGCGATGCCAGCGTCTGGCGTCACGATTACTTCGGCGCCCTGTTTCCGCTCCATCCCAGCGGCATCATTCCCGCGGGCCTCGAACTGAGCAAACTGGTGAAGGCCGTTCCGCCTGACTCAGAATGAGTGAGCCATCCACCAGTGCCCCTGAACACGACGTGTTCGAGGGTGTCTACGGCCGTTACCGCATCACCGCTGAGGATGCCCGAGAGGTTCAGCGTTACAGGCAATCGCTGCTGCTATCCGGGATTGCCTTTGTCGGTGGCATGGGGCAATGGATGGCCTGGGGGCCAGCCCATGTGGGGCTCTGGCTTCTGCCGATGGCCATGGGTCTCGGCCTGGCCCTGCACTGGATTCACATCTACCTGCGTCCGTTGCACCGCGCGCTGCAGGGTCTCTGGGGGATCGGCTGCGTCGGCCTGAGCTGGCTGGCACTGCAGAGCGGCTCGGAACCGATGCTCGCCAGCGTCAGGGCCGAACCGGTGTGGATCTGGGCGATCGGCCCCTTCTTCGCCGCCCTGGCCGGCGTGGGCTTCAAAGAGTTCTTCTGCTTCCGCCGCCCTGAAGCGATCGGCCTCACCCTGCTGTTACCCATGGCCCTCCTGGGGTATCTGAGCGGCCTGATGGGTGCGGCGATGAGCGGCGGTCTACTGGCGCTGGCGGCCGTGCTGCAACTGGTGCTGGCCCTGCGCAAATTCGGGGGGCCGGCTGCTGCGGATGTGGGCGATAAGAGCGTGTTTGCTTATCTGGAAGCACAGCGGATGGCCGGGAGCGCGTGAGTCTGATCAGCCTGGTGGGGGCGGCGAAGGATTTCGGCATTCGCACGCTCTTTGCCGATCTCACCCTGCATGTCGGCGACCGGGACCGGCTGGGGCTGATCGGCCCGAACGGGGCTGGAAAGTCCACCCTGCTCAAAGTGCTGGCGGGGGTGGAGCCCCTGGGGTCCGGGGAACGCCGCTGCTCGCCGCGCCTGCGGATCGAACTGGTGGGGCAGGAGAGTGCCGTGCAACCGGGGCTGACCGTGCTCGAGCAGGTGCTCGCCGGCTGCGGTGAAAAGCGTGATCTGTTGCTGCGCTTCAACGCCCTCAGTGAAGCGGTGGCGGCCAACCCCCACGACGGAGCCCTGTTGTCGGCGTTGGGCCAGCTGAGTGAGCGCATGGATGAGGCGGAGGCCTGGGGCCTGGAGCAGCAATGCCAGGAAGTGCTGCAGCGCCTGGGGATCAGCGATCTGCAACGGCCGGTGGAAGCCCTCTCGGGGGGGTATCGCAAACGGGTCAGCCTGGCGTCAGCCCTGGTGGCCTGCCCAGACGTGCTGCTGCTGGATGAACCCACCAACCACCTCGATGCGGCTGCAGTGGAATGGCTGCAGTCGTGGCTTGATCGCTATCCGGGCGCCGTGGTGCTGGTCACCCACGACCGCTACGTGCTCGATCGAGTCACCAACCGGATGGTGGAAGTGGAACGGGGTGAGGCCCGCAGCTACGCCGGCAACTACAGCACCTACCTGCAACGCAAAGCGGAGCAGGACGCGGCGGATGCGGCCTCTGCGGCCAGCTTCAAAAGCGTGCTGCGCCGCGAGCTGGCCTGGTTGCGCCAGGGCCCGAAGGCGCGAAGCACCAAACAGAAAGCGCGGTTGCAGCGGATCGAAGCGATGCGGGAAGCGCCAACCCGCCAGGCCCGCAAGCAGCTGGAGATGACAAGCGTGAGCCGGCGCATCGGCAAGATCGCCATCGAAGCGGAGCAGATTCGAGTCACCGCCGATGGGACACCGGATGGCACCGTGCTGCTGGAGGACTTCAGCTACAGCTTCAGCCCGGAGGATCGGGTCGGCATCATCGGTCCGAATGGCAGCGGCAAATCGACCCTGCTCGATCTGATCGCTGGACGACGACAACCCAGCTCCGGCCAGTTACGCCTGGGCGACACCGTGCACCTTGGCTATCTCGATCAGCACACCGAGGCCCTCAGCAGCGGCAAGGGCCTGGAGCGCAAGGTGATCGACTTCGTGGAGGAAGCGGCCAGCCGCATCGATCTGGGCAGCGAGCAGCTCAGCGCTTCCCAGCTGCTCGAGCGTTTTCTGTTTCCACCAGCCCAACAGCACAGCCCCCTCAGCAAGCTCTCGGGAGGGGAGCGGCGGCGGCTGACCCTCTGCCGCTTGCTGATCCAGGCGCCGAATGTGCTGTTGCTCGACGAGCCCACCAATGATCTCGACGTGCAGACCCTGAGCGTGCTCGAGGATCTGCTGGAAGATTTCCGCGGCTGTGTGGTGGTGGTCTCTCACGATCGCTATTTCCTCGACCGCACGGTCGACCGCCTGTTCTGCTTCGAGCAGGGTCGTCTGGAGCGCTTTGACGGCAACTACAGCGCCTTCCTGGACCAGCAGCGGGAGCAGGAACGGCTGGCCAGTCAAGAGCGACCCAGCCCCAGCCGCCGCCCCGAGGCGCAAGCATCCTCAGCGAAGGCAGACCAGAAGCCACGGCGGCGCAGTTTCAAGGAATCGCGCGAACTGGAAGCCCTCGACCGGGAGCTGCCTGAGCTGGAGCAACGCAAGGCCGCACTGGAATCGGCACTCAGCACTGCACGAAGCGACGACCTCACCCGACTGAGCGAAGAACTCGCCGCCGTGCACCAGCAGCTGGAGCAAACCGAAGAACGCTGGCTGGAGCTCAGCGAACTGGCTCCCTGATCTCGGTGCTGACACCGCGGCGGCGGCGGCGAGGATGCGGGAGCTCCTGGAGACGGGCTGGGTTGGGCCATTCACAGCTGAGCACCGGTGAAGATCGGCCTTGCCAGGGCGCGGGGCGCACACGGCCACCGGCGGCTTCCGCCAGCTTCATCGCCGTGGGGCGGTAATCATCAGCGGAGCGATGCAGAGCCATCTGATCGCCCATCCGACGCAGATAGAGGTCGTGGGACCAGAGCACCTGGTTGTGCTCAAACGCTTCGCAGGCCTGAATGATCGAGTCGAACCGCTGACTGACCAGACCGGAGGGTGCGCATTGCTTCCACTCCAGGATGTCGTGAAACGACAGCCCCGAGCGCCACTGCCGTTGCTCGGAGAGATAACAGAAGCATTCGGGCCCGTTGATCCAGAACATCCGCCCCTCCTCGTCCATGAAATGACGGCCCTGCCGCTGCCTGATCCGAACCATGCCCTGCGCCTCCACTCCATACAGTTCTGGTAGCGCCCATGGGCGAATCCTGACAAGTGGGCTGTTACGGAAAGGCAGTGGCACCTCACCTTCAGTGCTTCAAGGCCGATCAGCCGTAAGGTGTGCGCGTTGCCTGCGTGCGGCGCTCACGACCGCGGATTTCATGAAATCAATCGACGAGCACATCCAGAAGGATCAGTCGGAAATCGAGGCTGCCCGTGCTGAGGGCAATGAAGCCAAGGTCCGTCATCTCACCGAAGAAATTCAGTCGCTCGAGGAGTACAAAGAGCACCATCCCGGCGACAATCACGACCCCACGTCGTTGGAGATGTATTGCGACGCCAATCCAGATGCTCCCGAGTGCCGCGTCTACGACGACTGAGTCGACTCCCTCCCAGCACCAGCGTTGCGCACGCTGAACCCAGAGCCTGCAGGTCATGCCTGCAGGCTTTTGTTTTGGTCCGACGCTCACGGCGTGGGATCTGGCGGAACTCAGAGCTCCTCGTCAAATTCAGATGGGCTGCCGGTGAGGGAACACACCACCGCCTCCTCATCTTTCATGGCACGCACCTCGGCGATCGGGCGCCCCATGCGGCGCAGCTCGTCGACCTGCTCTTCGGTCTGACAGCGGGCGATCACCGCACCCTGGGCATCAAAACAGGTGAAGAAAGTCATCCGTTCAGGACTCACTGCTCCCGTTATCGCCCTGAAAGCGATGACCCACAAGCGGCGATGTGAGCCGGAACACCGACGAGGGAGACTGCCGACTCAGACCCCGAGCTCCTGCCAGACCCGATCCAGCAAACGATCCAGCCCCTGGCCCATGGCTGCGGAAATCAGCAGCACCGGCCGACCGCTGGCCTGCTCCAAACGCATCATCTGCTCGTCGCGACCGGCCTCATCGAGCAACTCCAGCTTGTTGAGCACCAGCAGTCGAGGCCGCTCCACCAGGCCATGGCCGTAGGCCGCCAGCTCCTTCTCCACCACCCGCAGATCACTGACGGGATCCTCAGAGCCACCATCCACCAGATGAATGAGCAATCGCGTGCGCTCGATGTGCCGAAGAAAATCGTGCCCGAGCCCCGCCCCCTGGGCCGCACCGGCGATCAGGCCTGGAATATCGGCAAACACGGTGCCATCGCCGGTGGGACGGCGCACGACGCCGAGGTTGGGCACCAGGGTGGTGAAGGGGTAATCAGCGATCTTGGGCCTGGCGGCCGACAACACACTGATGAGGGTGCTCTTGCCGGCATTCGGCAAGCCAATAATCCCCACCTCGGCCAACAGCTTGAGCTCGAGCTGCAGCGGCCACTCCTCCCCATCGCGTCCCTCCGTGCATTTCTCCGGAGCGCGGTTGCGATTGCTCAGGTAATGGGCATTGCCGAGGCCGCCACGGCCACCGAAGGCCACCACCAGCTGCTCACCCGGATCCGTGAGATCCCCGAGCAGGATGCCCGTCGTGAGGTGGCGCACCTCCGTGCCGCAGGGCACCCGGATCACCAGATCCATGCCGGAGGCACCAGTGCAGCGATTCGGACCGCCGCGACGTCCATCCGCTGCGGGAAAGAGGCGCTTGTATTTGAAATCGAGCAGAGTCTGCAGGTTGGCGTCAGCCTCGAAAATGACGTTGCCGCCATGTCCACCATCTCCCCCTGAGGGTCCTCCGGCCGGCACATATTTCTCCCGCCGGAACGCCACGATCCCATCGCCGCCGCGGCCCGCGCGAACTGTGATGCGCGCCTGATCGATGAACTGCACAGGGAGCCTCGGGCGTGGCCAACCATCAACCCTAGGATCGCGGCGAACGGGACAAGAGCAGTGGCCGGGGTTCGCTTCGAGGCGCTCAGCAAGACCTACCCGGCGCGCGCCGGCGGAGAGCCGGTTCCGGTGATCCGCAGTCTGGATCTGACCATCGACGACGGTGAGTTTCTGGTTCTCGTGGGCCCGTCTGGCTGTGGCAAGAGCACCCTGCTCAGGCTGCTGGCCGGACTCGACACGCCCAGCTCCGGCGAAATCCTTGTGGGAGATAGACCGGTGAGCCTGCTCAGACCGGCGCAGCGCGATGTAGCCATGGTGTTTCAGAGCTATGCGCTCTATCCCCATCTCAGCGTGCGCGACAACATCGGCTTCGGCCTGCGGCGCAGCCACCCCCGCACGTTCTGGCAGCAACTGCAGGATCAGGGGCATCGCAGCACCCGTCACCTGCCCAGCCCGCTGCGGCTGACGTCGCCACGCGAACACCGCATCGAGGCACGCACCAGGGACGTGGCCCGGGCCCTGGAGCTGGAGCCTCTGCTCGATCGCCGCCCCAAGGAACTCTCCGGCGGGCAGAAACAACGGGTGGCGCTCGGACGGGCGATGGCCCGCCAACCGGCCGTGTTTCTGATGGATGAGCCCCTCAGCAACCTCGATGCCAAGCTGCGAGCCAGCACCCGCACCCAGATCGTGGATCTGCAGCGGCAACTGGGCACCACCACGCTTTACGTCACCCACGATCAGGTGGAAGCGATGACGATGGGCCACCGGATTGCGGTGCTGAACCAGGGGCGCCTGCAGCAGCTGGGCACCCCGATGGAGCTCTATCGCTGGCCATCCAATCTGTTCGTGGCCCAGTTCATCGGCAGCCCGCCCATGAACGTGCTGCCGATCCTCGTGGCTTCAGGCACCTTGCTCCTGGGAGAGCGTCGCCTCAGCCTCGAAGGCCCCCTCAGTGACGCCCTGCCCGCTCTGGAAGGACAGCAGCTCTCCGCTGGCATTCGTCCAGAGCAGCTGCGGCTGGCCCCGGCCACCAATCGGAATCTGCCAGCGGAGGTGAGCCATAGCGAAGTGCTGGGCAACGAACAACTGCTCACCTGCCGCCTGCTCGATGGCCAGCATCTCGTGCAGGTGCGGGCCGATCCGGATCTGACGGTGCGCAGCGGCAGCCGGGTCCACCTCGAACCCGACCCGAACGGCTGGCGCCTTTTCGATCGGAATGGTGAAGCGATCCCGGTGCCCGAGACCGCCCCAACGGCCCCCCGTGAACCGACCTTGCCGGAGCTGTAGGCGCCAACTGTGAGGCCTCAGCGAGGCCAGACCACACTGCATCCGGCACCGCCGTCTGCCTGCTCGGCATCACACACCCTCTCCACATAGGGCACCGTGCCCAGCCAGGCGCGCAGACCACGCTTCAGGCGGCCACTACCAACGCCATGAATCACCCAGACCGGCCCGGAGGCACTGCGCAACACCTCCTCCACCGCCGACTCGGCTTCATGCACACGCATGCCGCGCACATCCACGGTGTTGCGGGAGGTGCGTACCTGGGCACCAGACCCCCCGGCACGAGCCTTGACCTTCACCACTGGCTGCGGCGGCGTGGGGCGCCGGCCATCCAGGCTTTCCACCGCCGCCAGATCCACTGTGCTGCGCAGGACACCACAGCGGACGCTGAGCTGACAACCATCGTCGGAAATGGCGAGCACTTCGGCCGCTTTGCCCAGGGCCAGCAAGCGGATCCTCTCCCCCACCTCGGGGCGCCAGTCGCGATGCTCACGCCGCTCTGGGCGAGGTTTGTGGTCGGCCTCCAGACGCCGTAGGCGTTGACCCGCCTGCCGCGCCGTTTCACCATCCGCCTTGCCGTCGCGCAGCCGCCGGATCAGGCGCCGCACCTCCTTCTGACCATCACGAATCGAGGTCTCCAGACGCTGCCGGCCCTGCTCCTGGCGCTGAGAAGACTCCTGCCGCTGCCGTTCCCAGCGCGCCAGCAGTTCTTCGTGCAGCAATTCCGTTCGGGCCAACAGGGCTGCCGCGTCCTCCGCCGCCGCCTGCTGGCGCTGACGCTGATCCTCCAGCCCACGGATCACAGCATTCACATCCCCCTCGGCACGGGGGGCCAGAAGCTCCCGCGCCTGGGCGATCACATCAGCATCCAGCCCCAGGCGCGTGGCGATCGCCAGGGCATTGCTGCGACCGGGAATGCCCCAGAGGAGGCGATACGTGGGTGAGAGCGTGTCGCTGTCGAAGGCGACCGAAGCGTTCTCGAAGCGGGGATCGCTGTATTTGAGTGCCTTCAGTTCGCCGAAGTGGGTGGTGGCGATCGTGAGACGGGCCCGATCGGCGAGGCTGCGCAGCAACGCGGTCGCCAAGGCGGTGCCTTCGCTGGGATCGGTGCCGGCCCCCACCTCATCGAGCAGCACAAGCGCCGGAGCAGCACCGCTATGGAGCGCCTCGAGGATCCGCCCAATCCGCTTCACGTGGCCGCTGAACGTGGACAAGCTCTGCTGCAGCGACTGCTCATCACCGATGTCGGCCAACACCTGGGCACACCAGGGCAACGAGGGGCGACCGGAACAGGGCAGCCAAAGGCCGGCTCGGGCCATCAGAGCCGCCAGGCCAATGCTTTTCAGGGTGACGGTCTTGCCGCCGGTGTTGGGGCCTGTGATCGCCACCACCCGCAGGTGGCTCGACACCTCCACACTGATCGGCACCACGGCACCACCCCCCGCGCGGCGCTCCTGCCACACCAGCAGGGGATGGCGCAAGTCGTGGAGCACCAGGGGCGCCTCCGGGTCGGCCTCCAGCTGCGGCGGCACGGCGCCGAGCCACTGGCCATAGCGAGCCCGCGTCAGGCTCAGATCCAGCACCAGCAACACCCCGCCGAGGCGTGTCAGCGCCTCCCCCTCCACCGCAACAGCGGCACTGAGCTCGGCGAGCACCCTCTGCTCCTCCTCCCGAATCCGTCCCTCCAGATCGGCGAGGCGATTGCCGAGATCCACCACCTGGCGGGGTTCCACAAACACCGTGTTACCGGAGGCGGAGCTGTCATGCACCATGCCGGGGCAATGGGCCACAGCCCCCGCCTTCACCGCCAGCACCGGTCGACCATGCCGCTCGGCGATCACCGTGTCCTGGAGCTGGGATGCCCAGCATCGAATCACCTCCTGCAGCCGATCGCGACGCTGCTGGCGCACGGTCTGCCACTGGCCCCGCAGACCCGCCAACACCGCACTGGCCCGATCGGCCACTCGCCCCCCCTCTTCAAGGGAGAACTTCAGACGCTGCTCCAAATCGGGAAGGGTGGCCACATCCTTCAGCAGCTCGGTGCAGCGGGGGCGCAGCTCCGGGTCATCGATCTGTCGACGCAGGCGCCTGGCCGCCGCCAGGGTGTCGGCAACCGCCAGGAGCGCCTCACCATCCGCGGTGCCCCCCTTGCAACAACGCTGCAGCACTGGCTCAAGATCATGCACCCCCTGAAAACTGAGCCCCCCGTCCAGGAGTCCATCCAGACCTGCCAGCTCGATGCTGCGCGCCAGGCGCTCCTGGCTCTCCCTCAGATCGGAGGGCAGGGGCTCATCCAGGCAACGCCGTTGCCCGGCCGCCGTGCTGGCGAACTGGGCGAGGTGCTGACAGAGGCGGGGCCACTCGAGCAACTCCAGGGTGTCGTGCCACACATCAACGTGGCGTTCAGACCCGCTCAATGGCCGATGCCCCCCGGCGGTTCATACAGCATTTCCAGCCAGTTCCCCTCGGGATCCTGCAGATAAAAGGAAGCCGTGCCATCACGGTGATCATGCACGGCACCAACCGAGACGCCAGCAGCCTGGAGCTGGTCGTGCACCACATCCACCTCCGCCCGATCGCGAAAGTGGAAGGCGAAATGAGGACCGGCCGCCTTGTAATCAGGACTGAGCAAGGCGATGCCAGCCGATCCATCCGGCCACTGGAGATAACACCAATCGGGCGCATCCCAACTCAGCGTCAAGCCGAGCTGCTGATAAAAGGTCTTGGCCCGAGCCATGTCCTCGACCCGTAGCGCCACGTGCCCGAGGCGATGGGTCGCCTCCATTGGACTCTCAGCCATCGGCTCGCTGAACGATCGCCAATCCATTCTCGGGTCTGGCCGTCGCATTCCGGGGGCACCGCCCTGCACGACAGAAAGTTTTGCGGGAAGATGGCGCCAGCCGAACGACCCTGGTGACCTCCCACAGCCTGAAGCGGTGGCTGGTCGAGCAGTCGCAGGAGCCGAACGGGCAGGTGCGCCTCAGCCTCATCGCCCTTTGGAGTCTCACCGGTCTCTGGGTCCTGTTCTGGCCTGTTCCCACCGAGGTCACCGGGCGGGGGGTGATGATCGTGCCCGGCGCTTCCACCCTGATCGACAGCCGGGCGGAGGGACAGATCCGCCAGCTGAACGTGTCTGTGGGCGATACGGTTCGCGAGGGTGAGGTGTTGATGGTGCTGGATCAACCAGCACTGGAAACGCAGCTGCAGCGCCAGACACGGGATTTGCGGGAGCTGATCCAGATCAACGCCGATCTCAACCGTCAGGATGCCCAGCGCCTGAAGGATGCTCGAGCCGTGCGCGACACCGCTCTGAGCAAGCTGCAGCGCGAACAGAGTCAACTGGAGGAGCTGCAGGCCACCTACGCCCAGAAAGCCGCCGACTTCGCCCATCTGGCCGGCCAAGACGTGGTGGCGCCCCTGGCTAAAGACGTGGTCGCCACCTCCGATCGCAACACCCAGCTCAAGGTCGAACTCGACAACCTGGCGATTGAGCGCAAGGAGGTGATCAATGCCTTCAGCAAGGTGCAGCTGGCCATCGACACCGAGCAACAGCAGCGGCGCTTCCGTATCGACAATCTGCGCCGGGAAATCGACGTCACCAAAGCCACACTGCGGTATCAGGGTGAGCTGATCGCCAAACGGGATGGCACCGTGATCGACCTCCAGGTGATCCAGGGGCAGACCGTGAAGCCCGGCCAGCGCCTCGGCACGATCAGCAATGCTTCGCTGACAAAGCGCAGCCCCCAAAACCTGCGGGCTGTGGCCTACTTCCATCCCGCCGACGCTCGGCGACTGCAGCCCGGCCTGGGGGTGGAAGTGGTGCCCGACTGGCAACAGCGCGGACGCTTCGGCGGCATCCGCGGTCGTGTGGCCAAGGTGAGCCTGCTGCCGGCCACCCCGGAAGACATCAACACCACGATCGGCAATCCGCCATTGGCCGAATCCCTGGTGTCGAAGGGCCCGGTGATCCGCACCGAAATCGATCTGGGCACCAGCGACACCAGCTTTGATGGCTATCGCTGGACCCTCTCCCGCGGCAGCAGCGTCTTCCCGATCCGGGAAGGTCTCACCCTGCAGGCCCATTCCTACGTGGAATGGCGCACACCCGTGAGTTATGTGCTGCCGATCCTGCGGGATCTCACCGGCACCTATCGCACCCCCGGCCTGGATCAGCAGCAGGATCAACCGGATCGCCGCCAGAAGGAGACCCTGCCATGAAACGGGAATGGCCTTTTCTGGCCCTGGAGCTGCTGTTGCTCCTGGTCTTGCTTCAGGCCGATGCACCAGAGGTGTGGTTCTGGTTCATTGCCCTGGTGGTGCTGCTGAGCTGGCGCAGCCTCAGCCTCCGCTACCGGACACGGCTGCGCCAGATGGCCGAGCGACGGAAACAACGGGTCGACGCCCAGAAAGAGGCTGCACGGCAGCATCATCAGAGCGGCTCGGCAGAGTGATGACCGGGGCCTGGCCCTCCGGGCCCACGCCTGCAGGACCGGGCTGAAGCTGACGCAACATGCGCGCGTAACTGATGTTGGAGAGGGTCATCGATTCCGCAATCCCCTCCATCGACGCCGTCAGCAACGTGATCGTGTCGCTGACATCGGTGAAATCAGCAAGACCGAGCTCATAGCGAGCGCGGGCATCCCGAAAGGCTTCCCGTGCTGCTGCATAAGCCGCCTCGGCGGCGGCGAGCTGGCTCAGGGAGGCGCGGTACTCGAAAAAGGCGGTCTCCAGGCTCTGGCGAATCCGGTTGCGTTCCGCTGCCAAGCGTTGCAGCACCGCTTCGGCAGCGGCACGGCTGGCTGAAGCCTCCGCTGAGGCCGTTCCCGCATCGAAGAAGCGCCAGTGCAGTCGCAGGCCGGCGATCCAGTCGGCCCGCTGACTCGCCATCTGGCGAGTGTTCATCGCCTTGCAGCACCCCTGAAGATCAATCACGGGTTTGGTGAGTTGGTCGGTGGCACCACCGGCTGACGCGAACAGTTCCAATCGGGGCAACAGCCGGGCCTGATGGCGATCCGCCTGGTTGAGCAAGGCCTGCCGCTCCGAGGCCAGGGCCTCGAGTGCAGGGTTGTCGGTGAGGCCAGCCACAACCGTGCGCTCCAGATCCAGGGGCCAGGCCGGTTGCAGCTCCACCTGCACCGTGGCCGCCAGCTCCGTGTTGAAGCGCACGTTGAGCAGACTGATCAGAGCCTGCTGACGGCTGAGCTGGCGGGCTTCGGCCTGCTCCAGGCGGAAACGACTTTGTTGCAGCGAGGCCTGAGCCCGCAACAGATCCAGACGCGGCACGAGCCCTGAACGCTTCAAGGCCTCCACCTGCTCCAGCAGCAACTGATCGTTGCGCACCACCGCCGCCCGGATCCGTTGCAACTGTCCAGCGAGCTGGAGGTTGTAGTAAGCCTCACTCACGGCCAATTGCAGCGCACGCAGCCCATTGGCATAGGCCTGCCGCACCGCCTGCAGCTGCTGATCTTCCTCCGCGAGAGCCGCACCCCGTTCAAAACTGATCAGCTCCCAGCCAAGATCCATGCCGGCCCAGGCCATGCCGAGGTTGGCTTGAATCCGGTTCCAGCTGTCGGTCTCCACCAGAAAGGGGGAGTCGACCGGGTAAAGGCCGACATTCCCCTCCAGCACTTTGTTGTAAGCACTGGCCTGAGAGAAGGCACCACCAACACTCAGACCGAGGCGCGGCCAGAAACGCCCCTCCACCGCCCGCACCACCCCCTGCCGTTGCTGGATACGAGCCCGCTGCTCCGCCAGCTCCGGGTTGTTGGCCACCGCCACCGCCACCGCCTGAACCAGGCTGAGCCGCACCCGCTCGGGCTTGGCTTCGCTGCGGAGCGAGGGCCGCGCCTGGGGCGCCGGCGCCTGCAGGGCCGACAGTTGCCCATTGCTCGCATCGACCGCCTGCGGCTGGGCAGCCGTTCCCCGTAAGGCACCATCGAGCAAGAGCAGATCGCGATCAAAGGCCTCCAGCGAACGCAACAAACCGGAGGATGGAGGCAACGTCCCCGTCGGTTGAGCCGCCAGCCGGGGCAGCGCCGTCGGCACGGCGGCGGCGACGATGGCAGCCACTGCCAGGGCCCTGGGCCGCGGACGCAACAACCTCATGACCGATGCTGCTGGTCCTGGGCAGCCCGCAGCCGCTTGGCCCGTTGCGCCATGTCATGCAGGCCAACGCTGGTGCGAGCGAGACAACCGATCGAAAAGCAGATGCAGGCACTGCCCACCAGGCCCCAGTGCACCCGCTTGGCGTCACCATGCAATCGAGTCACCATCAACAGCACAGCCACGGCCGCCGCCCAAGGAAGGCCGATGATCAGGATCACAGAAGAGCGCGACACGTCTCCGCCCTCAATGCAGCATCAGGTGTTCGATCTGGCGCTTGGCGGCACTGCGGCGGCTGTTCAGCTGAGACAGCACCCAGGACACCTTGCAGACACAGCCGATCGAAAAACAGATCGAGGCACTGCCGAGCAAGCCCCAGCCGTGACCATGCATGGAGAAGTCTTCCAGGAGGAGAAGACGGATGGCCAGCACCAGCATCAGACCGGAGGCAATCCAGGGGCCATGCACCCAGAGCAGGAGATAGCGCGCCATGGACAGGCCTCAGATGCCAGCGATGCTGCAGGATGACAGCGAACCCGACGGCTGCCAAGCCGAAGGGACGTGGACCTCAGCCCTGACACAACCAGCTGGCGGCATCGCAGGCGTGATAGGTGAGGATCAGGTCAGCACCGGCACGTTTGAAACTGAGCAGGGTCTCGAGCACCACGGCGCGCTCATCGATCCAGCCCCGCTCGGCCGCCGCTTTCACCATCGCGTATTCACCGCTCACGTTGTAGGCCGCGATCGGCAGCTCGCTCTCCTGGCGCAGGCGCTGGATGATGTCGAGATAGGCCAAGCCTGGTTTCACCATCAGGATGTCGGCGCCTTCCTGCTCATCGAGCTGGGCCTCCGTGATCGCCTCGCGGGCATTGGCCGGATCCATCTGATAAGTGGCTTTGTCTTTGGGGATCGGCTTGCCACTGGACGCCCGCGGCGCTGAATCCAGGGCTTCACGGAACGGTCCATAATAGGCCGAGGAGTATTTGGCCGTGTAACTGATGATGCCCACATGGGCGTATCCGGCGTCATCCAGAGCTTCCCGGATCGCGCCGACCCGCCCATCCATCATGTCGCTGGGTCCGATTAGATCAGCCCCGGCCTCAGCCTGCATCACAGCCTGCTTGCAGAGCTGCTCAATCGTTTCATCATTCAGCACCACGCCCTCGGCACTGACGATGCCGTCATGGCCATCACAGGAATAGGGATCGAGGGCCACATCGGTCATGATCGCCATCTCGGGGAGCTCCTGCTTGAGCTGGCGAATAGCCCGTGGAATCAGACCATGGTCGTTGAAGCACTCGGCGCCATCCTCCGTTTTGAGCCCCTCCGCCACCTTGGGGAACAGCACCACGCAGCGGATGCCCAGATCCCAGGCCCGCTGCACCTCCCCAGTGAGCTGATCGAGACTCCAGCGATTGGCCCCCGGCATGGCACCGATCGGCTCCACCTGCGTGCCTTCGTGCACAAACAAGGGATAGATGAAATCAGCCGCCTGCAGATGGTGTTCACGCACCATGGCGCGCAGAGCCGGGGTGCGGCGCAGACGGCGCGGGCGGTAGGGGAGATCCATCGAGGCGCGGTGGACGGGGGCTGAAAGGTTAGGCCCTGCCTCGGCCACGCCCTGCCTCAGAGGCGCGCCGATGACAACCAGTTGCGACGCGGATCCTGAGCGCGGGCCTGGCGCAGTTGCTCGAGCAGCTGACGCTCCTCGGCCGACCAGGATTCCGGCCACTGCAGGCTGAGGGTCAGCAACAAATCGCCGCGGCCTGATTTGAGGGGCCAGCCCTTGCCCTTCAACCGCAGACTGCGGCCTGGTGCGGTGCCGGCGGGAATGGTTACGTCCGCCTCGCCATCCGGGGTCATCACGGTGATCGAGCCGCCGAGAGTCAGCTCATCCAAGGCAACCGGAAGCTCAGCGCGCAACTGGTCGCCATCGAGCCGCCACACCGGATGGGGCTGGACCTCAAGATTGAGGTACAGATCACCGCGTCGCCCGGTGCCCGGCTGCGAGTTGCCCTTGCCCTTGAGACGCAGTCGCGAGCCGTTTTTCACACCCGCCGGAATCCGCACCTGCACGCGCTCGTCATTCACCGACAGGGTGCGCTCACTGCCGCGGAAGGCTTCAGCAAAGCTGATTTTGACGCTGGCTTCGGCATCCAGATTGATCGGCTGACGCTGTTGGGCGCCGCGAGGAAAGCCACCTCCTGGAAAACCGCCACCCGGGAAGCCCGACCCGCCGCCGAACCCACCGGGGAAGCCAGCGCCACCACCAGCACCTCCGAAACGGCCAAGCAGGTCATTGATGAAATCGTCGAAATTGCCGTAACGGCCGAAATCCACGTCAAAACCAGCCCCGCCGGCACCGGGGCCACCACCGCCAACCTGATTCCAGTACTGGCCGAACTGCTCATAGCGACGCCTTTTTTCCGGGTCCGAGAGCACCTCGTAGGCCTCGCTCACCTCCTTGAATTTGGCCTCAGCTGTTGCGTCACCAGGATTCACATCCGGGTGATACTGACGCGCCAGTTTGCGAAACGCCCGTTTAATCGCATCGGCATCGGCGCTGCGATCGACCCCGAGCACCTTGAAGTAATCGCGGTAGCCACTGCCGGCCATGACGGTTCCAACGGCCCATGGCCTGACGCGTTTCTCATCGTCTCAGGAAACATGACGTGCTGAAGAGGCGCGGATGGAGGGAAGCCCGAACGCCACAGACCCCTGCTTACGATTCGGCTCTCTCACGCTGGCCTGATGCGCACTGTGCTCTTCTCCAGCCTCGGTGGATTGGCGCTGATGCTGGTTCCTGCGCTGGCAGCCTCCAACCCGGCAGGACCTGACCCGATCACCCTGGCGGAGCGTCTCAGCGAAGCCAAGGTGGTGTACTACGGCTCCTGGCGCTGCCCGGCTTGTCAGGCCCAGACGCGGCTGTTCGGTGAGGAAGCCGCCCCAAACCTGCCCTATGTGGAGTGCGCTAAGCCGAAGGAGCTGCCGGATCAGGCGAAAGCCTGCGTAGCCGCAGGCATCCGGGCCTATCCCACCTGGATCCTGCCCAGTGGGGAACGGCGCGAAGGCGTGCAGAGCCTTGAGGAATTGGAGATCTGGATCAGTCAGCCGAGCCAACCCTGAGCCATCCGCCGGCTGCATCCCGTCACAAGGCGATGTCAGCTGGGTGAATCCTGAAAAGAATGCCTGCAGCGGCGGTTGAACCATGGCAGCCCGGTGGCAAGGCCTCAGCATCCATGGCCTCGACCCAAGCCAGTGGCGCGGTGATCTGCTCGGAGGCCTGACGGCCGCGGTGGTGGCATTGCCTCTGGCCCTCGCCTTCGGCAATGCGGCCCTCGGGCCTGGGGGAGCGATCTACGGCCTGTATGGCGCCATCGTCACCGGGTTCCTGGCGGCGCTCTTCGGAGGCACGCCGGCTCAGGTGAGTGGCCCGACCGGCCCGATGAGTGTGACCGTCGCCGGTGTGGTGGGAAGCCTGGCGGCCGTGGGCGTCTCCCAGGAGCTGGGCGGTGGTGCACTGCTGCCGTTGGTCATGGCGGCCGTCGTGATCGGCGGCCTGGTGCAGATCCTGATCGGGCTGCTGGGCCTCGGTCGCTACATCACCCTGGTGCCCTACTCGGTGGTGTCGGGCTTCATGTCGGGCATCGGCGTGATCATCCTGTTGCTGCAGATCGGCCCCTTACTGGGCATCGCCAGCAGTGGCGGGGTGGTGCAGGCCCTCAGCCAGGTCGCCGGCACGTTCCAACCCAATCCGGCTGCGCTGACGATCGGCGCCATCACCCTGCTGGTGGTGTTGTTCACACCCGCCTCTCTGAGCCGCTGGCTGCCCTCTCCCCTGCTGGCCCTGGTATTAGTCACGCCCCTGTCGCTGCTGCTGTTCGGGAAAGACCAGCTGCCCAGGATCGGCGCCATTCCCGAAGGAGGGTTGCAGATGGCCTGGCCCGACTGGCATCAGCATCTGCCCGTGCTCGTGCAGGCGGGCGTGATGCTGGCGCTGCTCGGCTCAATCGACTCCCTGCTCACCTCCCTGGTGGCCGACAACCTGACCCGCAGCCGCCACTGCTCCAAGCGGGAACTGATCGGCCAGGGGATCGCCAACACCGTGGCGGGACTCTGCAGCGGCCTGCCGGGGGCCGGCGCCACGATGCGCACGGTGATCAACATCAAATCTGGGGGGCGCACACCGCTCTCGGGCATGACCCACTCGCTGGTGCTGCTGGTGTTGCTCCTGGGGGCAGGACCACTGGCCGAAGGCATTCCCACGGCTCTGCTGGCCGCGATCCTGATCAAGGTGGGGCTCGACATCATCGACTGGGGCTTTCTGCTGCGGGCCCACCGCCTCTCGCGCAAAACGGCGCTGGTGATGTGGGGCGTGTTGTTGATGACCGTGTTCTGGGATCTGATCGGTGCGGTGCTGGTCGGCATGTTTGTGGCCAATCTGCTCACGATTGAGTCACTCACCGCCCATCAACTGGAGGGTATGGCCGTGGGTGGGGAGGATCTCGATCCGGAGGAGGCCCAGCTGGTGGAGCGCTGTGGCGACGACCTGCTGCTGTTCAGCCTGCAAGGCCCCCTGAGCTTCGGTGCCGCCAAGGGCATCAGCGAACGGATGATGCTGGTGCGCCACTACAGAATGCTGATTCTCGACATCGGCAAGGTGCCCCACCTGGGTGTGACCGCCGCCCTGGCCCTGGAACGGATGGTGGAGGAAGCGCGCCACCATGGGCGCACCGTGCTGGTGTCGGGGGCCTCGGGCAAGGTGCGGCAACGCCTGCGGGAATTCGGAATCCACGACCTGGTGAGCAGCCGTCATGAAGCGCTGCGACGGGCAGCCGATCAGCTGGGCGGGGATAACGCATCCTTTAGCTGAAGCTCCAAAGATGGAGTTCAAACCCGTTTGTGGGCACCGTCATGAGTCAGCAGAATCTGGACCGTTTTCTGAAGCAGGCCGCCGCTGATCCCGGCCTCACCGCCAAAGTGCAGGCTGCCAGAACGCCGGAAGAACTGATTCAGGTGGCCGCCGATCACGGCCATGAGCTGCATCACGCCACGGTGGTGCGTCACAACCTGCACAACATGGCCGGCATGAGCGACGAGGAGATCACCGCCATGGGCAACAAGATCTTCGAACAGAACTTCGGCGACGTGTTCATCGGTCGCTTCATCTGAGCGGATCGCCAGGCGGGCGCAGCCCCTTGGACTCGCCCGCTTCCAACTGGTCTTTGCAGCTCGAGCAGAGCAGATGGCCCTTATGGCGCCAGAAGCTGCGGGTGGAGCGCTCAATGTCCTTGCCGCAGATCAGGCAACGGAACAAAGGGCTCATGGGGATCAAGGCGAAACCGACACCCTGAATCTGCAGAGCCGGGCCCAAGCCAGCGGTGCCTGCCGTTACCGAACGAGTGGTTGAGGGGGCCTTCCAGCCCCCGCGAGTCATTTGGGTGATAAGGCTGACCTCACCCCATCTCCCTTAAAAGGGTCAGGCAGCCACAGGGGCGGTCTGACGGGAGAAACGAACGATGTTGTTCGCAGTTACGGGTTTGCTCTCACCGAGCAGGCTTCAGTCACCCTCCTCATGCCCCGTCGAAACCATTGCAGCCCCGGGAAGTGGGAATGGAGCTGAGCGGAATCGAACCGCTGTCCGAAACACTGGTGTGGATCACCTAGTCCGGTCGAGACCGGACGTTGTCATTCTGACAGCAGTGGTGACGGAGAGCACAGGATCGTGGGGAGGGACAACCGCCATGCACACCAAAGGATCCCCGCAGTGGCGGTGCTGCCCCAGGGACTCGAGGAAGCGGGAGCCCAGGAGCTGATCGACCTGGGGGCCAAGGCCGTAAGGCCGCTACGCCGAGCCGCGGCCTTCGAAGCTGATATGGCCTGCCTCTATCGGCTGCACTTGCAGTGTCGCCTGCCCTTCAGGCTGCTTCGAGAGCTGAGCCGCTTCCCCTGTGATGGCCGCGACTCGCTCTATCACGGCGTGCAGGACAGCGTCGACTGGGAACGCTGGCTGCATCCCTCCATAAGCTTCCGGGTGGATGCCACCGGCAGCGTCCAAGGGCTCAACCACAGCCACTACAGCGCCCTGCAGGTGAAGAACGCGATCGTGGATCGCCAACGGGAGTTGTGGGGCGAACGCTCCTCCATCGACCTGGAGCAGCCCGACCTCCATCTCCACCTGCACCTGGGACGAGGCGAAGCTGTGCTCAGCCTCGATGGCTGTGGCGGCAGTCTCCATCGCCGTGGCTACCGGGCGGCCATGGGTGCCGCACCGCTCAAGGAAAACCTGGCCGCTGGGTTGATCCGGCTCACGGGTTGGGACGGCACCACTCCCCTGGTCGATCCCCTCTGTGGTTCAGGCACCCTCCTGATCGAAGCCGCGAGCCTGGCCCGCAGGCAATGCCCTGGCCTTGAGAGGACCTTCAGCCTCGAAGGCTGGGCGGATTTCAATGCTGAGCTCTGGCGCGATGAACTGGAGCGGGCCCGGAGGCGCAGCCAGCCCCAGCAGCCCTCAGCACCCATCCTGGGCTGGGAGCAGGATGCCGCCATTGCCGAGCAGGCTCGCAGCAACGTGGCTGCCGCCGGTCTCGAGGAGTCGATCCGCATCCACACCGGTGATTTCCGCGATCTGTCACTACCAGCGGGGCCTGGGATCGTGGTTTGCAACCCGCCCTATGGGGTGCGCATCGGCGCTGAGGACGAACTCGAAACTCTTTATGCCGACCTGGCCCAGGTGGTGAAACGGGAAGCGTCCGGCTGGGAGTTCTGGCTGCTCAGCGGCAACCCTGCTGTGACCGGAGCGTTGCGCATGAAGGCCTCCCGGCGGATCCCAATCAGCAACGGCGGCATCGATTGCCGCTGGCTGCACTACCAGGTGCGCTGAGACCCTCCACTGACCGCCGAGAATGCGCCCGGTGTTCCGGCGCTTTGATGCCTCCACTTCCCAACCTGCTGATCCCGATCGCCGGCAGCGTGACACCGCTGGAAGCCGCTGAAGCCTCACTGGAGGCCGTGCCTCTGGAAGCACGGGTGCTGTTCATCGGCGTGGTGTTTCTTGGCACCCTGATCGTGAGTCGGTTCTCGATCCGGATCGGCATCCCGGCCATCCTGGGCGTGCTCGCCCTTGGGCTCGTGATCAACATCCACATCCTGGATGTGAGCCATGAGGAAGTGGAAAGCATTCACACCTTCGCCCTGGCCCTGTTGCTCTTCTACGCGGGCCTGAAAACGGATCTGCAATCGATCCGGGGCTTCCTGGAATACGGGCTGCTCCTCGCCGTCGGAGGCGTGGCGATCTCCACCGCTCTGCTGGGTGCCGCCATCGTGTGGCTCAGCTCATCCACCGGCACGGGCCTGGCCCCAGGACTGTCAGACATCATGCCTCTGGGCGCAGCCTTTCTGATTGCCGCCTGCCTCGGCTCCACCGATGCCGGCGCCACCCTCAGCGTGCTGCGACAAGTGCAGCGTCAGGTGCCTGAACGGGTGCGGCATCTGCTCGAATTCGAATCCTCGGTGAATGATCCCTCCGCCCTAATCATCTTCAACATCTGCCTGGGGGTGTTCACGGTCACGTCGGGGCCACCTGACTCCTGGCACAGCCTGGCCCTCAGCGCGACCAGCAACCTGTTGCAGAAGCTGGGCTCAGGACTGCTGGTGGGTGTGGGTTTCGGCTATCTGGCCAAGCTGGTGATCGATCGGTTCGTCATCGACAAAGAACAGCTGTTGATCGTTGCCATGTCGATCGCTTTCGTCGATTACGGCTGTTCCCATTTCCTAGGCGGATCAGGATTCGTGTCGGTCTATGTGACCGGTGTGTTCATGGCCAATCTTCATTACCACGACGAGCAGATCAATCACCAGAGCATCCAGGAGGTGCTGCTGCCGTTCAACACGATGACGGAGATCAGCATCTTTCTTCTCTTTGGCTTGCTCGTGAATCCAGCCGATCTGGTGCCGAGCCTGCCAGCGGGAGTGGCCGCTGCTGCCGCCCTGATGCTCCTGGCCCGCCCTCTGAGCGTGTTCTGTTTTCAGCGTTTCTCCCCGTTCAACCTGCGTGAATCGAGCCTGGTCGCCTGGTGCGGGCTCCGTGGTGCCGTGCCCCTGGCATTGTCCTTCAATGTGGCCAATGCGATTCCCAATCTCAAAGGACTGGATCCCGATCTGGCCATTCAGCTGGCCCAGAACTGCCAGAGCATCGTGTTCATCGCTGTGATCCTGAATCTGCTGCTGCAGGGCCTGACGCTGCCCCCGATCTGTCGATGGCTCAACGGCCCACCAAGGCCCGAGTGGTCTTCATGAGACCAGCCATCGTTTCCTGCAGATAGGGCCCCTTGGTGTAAACCCCGCCCAGCCGGAGCAGCACGCCGCTGATTACCAGATTGGCTGCCGCGAACGCGAGCATGGCGGACACCCAAGTCCATCCCTGCACCAACACCAACCACAGCAGCAAGGCGATCTCGGCCGACACCAGCGCGGTGAGCAGCGAAGCCAGGCCAGCGGCGAGCAACACCAGCCCGATAATCAGGCGCCGTTTTTCGCGATCCACCTCTTTCAAGGCGATTCGCACATGCAGATCGAGCAGGGAGCCGGCGAGAGCCGTGACGCGGGCAGCCGCGCCAAGCCGTCTGGAGCGGGGTCTGTCGGTGGCGGGGCCACCATCATCGGTTGGGAATGAGGTCATGCCGAGCGTCGGCCACCGGCGAGCAGGGAGCCCAGCAGCATGCCGACACCGGCGGCGACCGCCAGGGCAAGCAGGGGCCGCTCGCGAACGGGACGCTCAATTCGAGGACGAAGCGTGTGGTTCAACTCATCGAGCAGCTGTTCCAGCTGACGCTCCAAGGGCTCCAGGCTGTCGGCCAGATTGCGGCCACGCTCACCGGCCAGATGGAGCATTTCCTCGAGCTGGGGCCTCACCACGGAGGTAGCTCGACCGGTTTGCTCCGCAATCACCCGAACCGCCTCATCCAAGCTCCCCCGGGTGGCTTCGAGCGCATGGCTGGCCACCTCAGGCCAGCGCCGCTGGATCTCCGGCATCAAACTGTCGAAGCGATCGCGGAAGCGTTGCGCCAGGCTTTCTTGGGTGGTCGGCGACTCCGCGGCGTCCGGCGCCGGGGCCTGGGAGCTCGAATTCTGTGCGGTGGCGTCTGACGAATCCATCGTTGTCCCTCGCGACGTTCGAAGGATAGGGGTGATGGAACGGTCTTGAGCTTTTTCAGGGGTCCGCTACTTTTGAATCACTGACAGCCCTGTTGTCCTGTTGGTTCACATCAATCAGGTCGGGTTGACGCACTTCAAGTCCTTCGGGGGGACGATGTCGATCCCCCTGGAACCGGGCTTCACGGTGGTGACCGGCCCGAATGGTTCGGGGAAGAGCAACATCCTGGATGGGGTGCTCTTCTGCCTTGGCCTCGCCACCAGTCGCGGCATGCGCGCCGACCGCCTTCCCGATCTGGTCAACAGCGGCGTGCTCAAAGCCGGCAAATCCGCCGAAACCAGCGTGAGCGTCCGCTTTGACCTCTCCGACTGGCAGCCCGATGCGGCCGAGGAGGGGCTTGAGCCTCCGGCCGAGGGTCCCTGGATCCGTTCCGATCAGAGGGAATGGACAGTGACGCGCAAACTGCGCGTGATGCCAGGTGGTTCCTACAGCAGCAGCTACAGCGCCGACGGGGAACCCTGCAATCTTCAACAGCTGCAGACCCAACTGCGCCGCCTCCGGATCGATCCGGAAGGGAGCAATGTGGTGATGCAGGGCGATGTGACCCGCATCGTGTCGATGAGCAACCGCGAGCGCCGCGGCCTGATCGATGAGCTGGCCGGCGTCGCCCTCTTCGACAATCGGATCGAACAGACCCGCCGCAAACTCGACGATGTGCAGGAACGGCAGGACCGCTGCCGGATCGTGGAGCAGGAACTGCTCAGCGCCCGCCAGCGTCTCGAAAAGGATTGCGCCAAGGCCCGCACCTATCAGTCGCTGCGCCAGCAACTCCAGCTCGGACGCCAACAGGAACAGGTGCTCAGCTTTGAGGCTTCAAAGCAGGACCTGGAGCAGCAACGGGAACGGCAGCAGCAGCTCGGAGAGCAGCTGATCCGCGACCGCGAGGCCCTGGAACGCGGTGAGGCCGAGCTGCAGGACGCTGCCAGTGCTCTGCAGACCCTTCAGGAGAGCGTCAAGGCGCTGGGGGAAGACCAGTTGCTCGGTGTGCAGGCGGAGCTGGCGGGTCTGGAGACCACCGCCCGGGAACTGGAGCGACAGGCGCAGCAGCAGCAACAGGAGGGAGAACGGCTCCAAGGGCTGCGTCATGACCTCGCCAATCGACGCCAGCGCCTGCAGGACGACGCCAGAGAGGACTCCCAGGGGACCGACACCCAGGCGCTGGACGAAGCCGAACAGGTCTGTCGCGATGCCGAAGCGGCGGTGGAGGTGTCGCGTCGACGCCTCGGTGATGTGGCCGGACGGTCCGGACACTGGATCGAGGAGCAGCGGCAACGCAGTGGACGCCGCCTGGAGCTGCAGAACCAGCTCACGCCCCTGCAGCGGGAGCAGCAACAACTGCTGGAACGCTCGCTCCAGGACGAGGAGCGGCTGATCGAACTGCAGGCAGAACTGGACAGCGATGGCGCCGAAGACCGGCGGGTGCAGGACGCCCTGGAGCAGCTGGATCGGGAATGGCAGGCCCTGCTTCAGGACCTGCAGGCGGGCCAGCAGCAGGTGCAGGCCCTGGTGGAGGCGCTGGCAGTGCAACAACGCACCCGCGCACGGCTCGAGCAGGAACAGGGCAGGCTCGAACGGGAGATCGCCCGACTCGACAGCCGTCGGGAAGCCCTGCAGGAGAGCCGCGGCACCGGTGCCCTGCGCCTGTTGCTGGAAGCAGGGCTCGATGGCATCCACGGACCTGTGGCCCAGCTGGGGGAAGTGGAGGAGCGGCACCGGCTGGCTCTGGAGGTGGCCGCCGGCGCCCGTCTCGGCCAGGTGGTGGTGGATGACGATCGGATCGCCGCCCGCGCCATCGAGCTGCTCAAGAGTCGCCGGGCCGGTCGGCTCACCTTCCTGCCCCTCAACAAAATCCGGGCTCCGGGCGGCGGCAGTGGTGGAGCGGCGATGGCCCGGGCCCGCCGCCCCGATGGCGCCCTGGGGGGAGCTGGCCTGATCGGCCGGGCCGTGGAGCTTGTGCGCTTCGAGCCGATCTATGCGGATGTGTTCGCCTATGTGTTCGGCGACACCCAGGTGTTCTCCGACCTGACCAGCGCCCGGCAACAGCTCGGGCGGCAACGCGCCGTGACGCTGGATGGCGAGCTGCTGGAAAAGAGTGGTGCCATGACGGGTGGCAGCCTTTCCCAGCGCAGCGGCGGCCTCAGTTTCGGTGTGAGCAGCGACAGCGACGACGCCGCTCCCCTGCGGCAACGCCTGCTCGAGCTCGGTGAAGCTCAGGTGGCCAGTCAGCGGGAGGAGCAGCGGCTTGTGGCGGCGCTAGACAGCGCCAGACCCCAACTCCGCGAACGGGAGCAACGTCAGGCCGCGCTCGAGGCGGAGCGAAGTGCCGCCCGACGCGCCCATGCCCCCCTACTGGAACGCACCCGTCAGCGTCAGCAGCGCCTGGAGACGCTACGCAGCAACCAGGCCGGGCTTCAGGAACGGCTTGGCGTTCTGCAGTCCACGATCACACCACTGCAGGAGGAACTCGACAGGCTCCTCCAGCTGGAACAGGAGGCCCAGAGCCAGGGTGACGCCGGCAACTGGCAGCAGTTGCAACACGACCTGGAGGCGGCTGATGCGGCACTGGCGGCGGCACGACAGCGGCGGGATGGCCTGCTGCAACAGCAACGGGAACGCCAGCTCGCGATCGAACGGCTGGCCGATCAGGAGCAGGTGCTGGCGGCTGAGGAACAACGGCTGCAGGAGGCGGTGCAGGCCCTGCAGGTGACCCACCAGCGCTGGAAGGGTGACCAACAGGCGCTCCATGAGCGCCGCCAGGTGCTGGAACAGCGCCAACAGGAGCTGCAGACCCGCTTCGGTGAACAGCGCCGGGCCCGCGATGAAGCGGAAGCCGCGGTAGCGGAACGGCGCCAACGCCTTCAACAGGCCCGCTGGGAGCTGGAGCGGCTCCAGGAGGAGCAACAGACCCTGGCGGAACAACTGTGCAGCGGCACGATCCGCCTGCAGGAACTGGAGGCCTCTCTGCCGGATCCCAGGCCCGAGATCCCCGATGCGCTGCGCGCAGCCGGACTGGAGGCGCTTCAGGCCAGCCTGCAGCAGCTCCAACAGCGCATGGAAGCGCTCGAGCCGGTCAACATGCTTGCGCTGGAGGAGCTCGCCGAGCTGGAGCAACGCCTCGGCGATCTGGGGGAACGGTTGGATGTGCTCAGCCAGGAGCGGGAAGAACTGCTGTTGCGGATCGAAACCGTCACCACCTTGCGACAGGAGGCCTTCATGGAAGCGTTCACCGCCGTGGACGGTCATTTCCGTGAGATTTTCGCCAGCCTCTCTGATGGCGATGGCCACCTGCAGCTCGACAACCACGAAGATCCGCTCGAGGGAGGCCTGACCCTTGTGGCCCACCCGAAGGGCAAGGCGGTGCGGCGCCTGGCGGCGATGTCGGGGGGAGAAAAATCCCTCACCGCCCTCAGCTTCCTGTTCGCACTGCAACGATTTCGGCCGTCACCCTTTTATGCCCTTGATGAGGTCGACAGTTTTCTCGATGGTGTGAACGTGGAACGGCTCGCCACCCTGATCGCTCGCCAGGCGGAACAGGCGCAGTTTCTGGTGGTCAGCCACCGCCGACCGATGATCGGCGCCTCCCAGCGCACGATTGGTGTGACCCAGGCCCGCGGTGCCCACACCCAGGTGGTGGGTTTGCCGGACGCGGCCTGAACACCTGCAAGCGGCGCCTTGCGTCAAAATGGTTGGATTGCAAGCCACGGCTGGGCCAGGATTTGAGCGCGTCCCCATCCCCAAACGACCCCCTGGCCACGGTGCCGAGCGACAGGCTGTGGCTCCGCTCGGAGCTGATGGGCACCCAGGTGATCACCCGCGACACGGGCCGTCGCCTCGGCGTGGTGGGCGAAGTGATCGTCGACATTGACGGGCGGGAAGTGGTGGCGCTCGGCCTGCGCGACAACCCCTTAACCCGCTTCCTACCGGGGCTTCCCCGTTGGATGCTGCTCGATCGGATCCGCCAGGTGGGCGACGTGATCCTGGTGGATTCCGTCGATTCGTTGAGTGAATCCTTCAACCCGGAGCGCTACAGCCGCGTGATCAACTGCCAGGTGATCACGGAGTCCGGTCAGCAACTGGGCCGCGTGCTCGGATTTTCCTTCGATATCGAAACCGGCGAACTCACCACCCTGGTGATGGGCGCCCTGGGGGTCCCCCTGCTGGGAGAAGGCGTGCTCAGCACCTGGGAGATTCCCGTTGATGAAATCGTCAGCAGCGGCGCTGATCGAATCATCGTGTATGAGGGCGCCGAGGAGAAGCTCAAACAACTCAACAGCGGCTTCCTGGAAAAGCTTGGCGTCGGCGGACCCAGCTGGGAAGAGCAGGAGCGAGAGCGCTATCGGGTCAACGTGGTGCCGGTGGAAAATCAACTCACCTCCGGGCAGCCAAGCGAACAGGAACAACGCCGGCTTCAGGCCTCCACGGCCGAACCTCTGGCCATGGAAGAGGAACTGGACTATGTGGAGCTGGAGGAGCGCCGCGTTGAACGGGCTCCTCGCCAGCGCTATCTCGACGACCTTCCGGAGCCGTTCCCCGAGCAGCCCGCTGCCCGTTTTGATGACCGCCCCGATCCCTACGACGATCGCCGCTGGGATCGGGATGAACGGCTGCGATCGCTGGAGCGGGAGCCCGAACGGCGATCTGAGCTGGAGCCGGATCGCTTCTCAGCGCGCCCCCGACCTGCGGCACGGCGGCCGGTGGAACCAGTGGGCGATCCCCTCGATGTGGAACCGCTGGATGACACCAGGGAGACTCTCGACGATCCCTGGTGACGATCAGGCGCGATCCCTGAACTGCAACGAGGCACTGTTGACGCAATAGCGCTGCCCGGTGGGAGCAGGGCCATCACTGAAGACATGGCCGAGATGGGCGTCACAGCGGGCGCAGTTGATTTCGGTGCGCACCATGCCGTGACTGCGGTCTTCGCGGGTGGTGATCGCCCCGGCACTCACCCCATCCCAGAAGCTGGGCCAGCCGGTGCCGGAATCAAATTTGGTCTCGGAACTGAACAACGGCGCGTCACAGCAGATGCAGTGATAGAAGCCATCGCCTTTGTGATTCCAGTAGGCGCCGGTGAAGGCCCGCTCCGTTCCTCCCAGGCGCGCCACCTGAAACTGCTCTGGCGTCAGCTGGGACTGCCACTCTTCCGGTTGACGTTCCACACGATCTTCCGCTGGCATCGAGTCTGGATCGGCTGTGGCCCGGACCCTAGTCGGAAAGGGCGCGCGGCAGCAGCTGTCGGATTTCACCGGCCAGAGCGGCGACCGCTCCGGGTTGGCCGCGCAAACTCCGCAGGTCATCGCGCATCCCCTGAAGGCGGTCGGGAGCCGACAACCAGGCCTCGGCTTCGGTGGCGATCGCCTCAGGTGTGATCGCCCCCACGCGCTCGGGCACCACCATCCGCCCGGCTGAGATGTTGGGCCAGGCCAGAAAACCGTGATGGCGCAGCCGCCAGGCGCTCAGCAACACGCCGATGCACCAGCGCAAGCCAGGCAGTCGGGCGATCAACCCCAGCCAGCCATCCCAGGCCTGCATCACCCCGAGGTGCTGGGTCGGCACCAACACAATCATCGGGACCCCCAGAGCCCCGAGCTCCGCCGTGTTGGCGCCCACCGTCGTGAGCGCCAGGGCGCACTGACTCAGGGCCCCGTGGGCCGGTGGATCTTCCTGCAGTTCGATCACGGTGCCAGCCCGCGTGATCAGGCGTCGACCGCAGCCGTCAACTGCAGGAGCTGCCAGGGCGTCCACCGCAGCTTGATACCCCGCCGCGATCGGATTGGCACGGCCGGCATAGCGCACCAATTCATCGGCGCTGGTGGTGGGCGCCACGGGCAGGAGAAACCGGCACTCGGGGCGCCGCGCCGCCAAACGATCGGCCGTCTCCAGAAGGAAAGGCACCCCGACACAGAGCTTGGCCCGCTTCGAGCCCGGCAGCAACGCCACCCATTCCCCCTCGGGCAGCGGAGATGCCTGCCGCGCATGACTGGAGAGATCGGCCATCAGATCGCCGATAACACTGCAGCGGGGCTGAAATCGGCTGGGGAGCTGATCACGCACAGCGGCCCCCATGGCCGCGACCCGATCATTCCAGCGCGGCCAGCGAGCCACCCACTCGGCGTAGGTGATGTGGCGATAACGGAGCCGGGCCGACAGCAGCACGCTCCAGAACTGATCACCGCCAAGAAACACCACCACCCCGCGACCGGGCCAGGCGCCATAGCGGCCTGGTCGCAGCAACAGAGGCCAGAACTGATCTGCGGCGGTGATGCGATCAAACACGCCCCAGCGGCTGGCCACCTGCGCTTCGGTGCCGGTGGCATTAGGGCAGGGCACCAACACCAGGCGCAGGCTGATCGGCGACCACGGGGCCCGCGGCCTCAGCAACAACGAGCGGTGCAGTGCATCGGCCAGGGGACGCACCCAGGTGGCCAGTTCACCAGGGCCATTGGACACAAGCACGATGCTCAGAGCTGTATCCCCAGGTCTCGACTGAGGGAGCGACTGCAACGGCCTGAATGGGTTGTGAAGAGAAATGCGGATGGCGAGACTTGAACTCGCAAGGCCGAAGCCACACGCCCCTCAAACGTGCGTGTCTACCAATTCCACCACATCCGCGTGGCTGACGTGATCTCGCGGATCGCGTCGAGGAAGGATCATACCGGCTCGAGGTTCAGGGCCCTGGCCACCAGCGCTGATACGATCCGCGCTGGCCTGGATGCTGCGGGATGCCCATCGGCAAAGTGCTGATCGCCAACCGCGGCGAGATTGCCCTCCGGATTCTGAGGAGCTGCAGAGAGCTGGGAATCGCCACTGTGGCCGTGTACAGCACAGTGGACCGGAACGCCTTGCATGTGCAACTCGCCGACGAAGCCGTGTGCGTGGGTGAGCCGGCCAGCAGCAAGAGTTATCTGAACATCCCGAACATCCTCGCGGCAGCCACGTCACGCGGTGTGGATGCGATCCACCCCGGCTACGGCTTCCTCGCCGAAAATGATCGCTTCGCGGAAATCTGTCGCGATCACGGCATCACCTTCGTGGGCCCTTCCCCCCATGCGATTCGTTCCATGGGTGACAAGGCCACAGCCAAAAGCACCATGCAACGGGTTGGCGTGCCGACCGTGCCAGGCAGCGAGGGGCTGCTGGCGACGCCGGAGGAGGCCGCCGAGCTCGCGGCGGAGATGGGGTATCCGGTGATGATCAAGGCCACCGCCGGAGGTGGCGGCAGGGGCATGCGCCTGGTGCCGGGTCCCGACCAGTTGCAGAGCCTGTTCAAGGCCGCACAGGGGGAGGCGGAAGCGGCCTTCGGCAACCCGGGCCTTTATATGGAGAAATTCATCGATCGGCCCCGTCACGTCGAGGTGCAGGTGCTGGCCGATCGCCACGGCAACGTCGTGCACCTTGGTGAACGGGACTGCTCGATTCAACGCCGTCACCAGAAGCTGCTGGAGGAAGCCCCCAGCCCAGCCCTCGATCCGGAACTACGTCGTCGCATGGGCGAAGCCGCCGTCGCGGCCGCACGCAGCATCCAATACGAGGGAGCCGGAACGGTGGAGTTTCTGCTTGATCGCAGCGGCGGCTTCTACTTCATGGAGATGAACACGCGCATCCAGGTGGAGCATCCCGTCACTGAAATGGTCACTGGCATCGACCTGATCGCCGAGCAGCTGCGCATCGCTGGCGGTGAAGCAATCAGCATCCGCCAGGACGACATCGTCCTGCGGGGTCACGCGATCGAATGCCGGATCAATGCCGAAGACGCCAGCCATAACTTCCGACCTGCACCAGGACGGATCACCGGTTGGCTTCCGCCCGGTGGCCCTGGCATCCGTGTCGACAGCCACGTGTACACCGGCTACGACATCCCTCCCTTCTACGACTCCCTGATCGGCAAGCTGATCATCTGGGCTCCAGATCGGGACAGCGCCTTGAAGCGCATGCGTCGCGCCCTGAATGAATGTGCGATCACAGGAATTCCCACCACCGTGGACTTCCACCTGCGCCTGCTCGATCGGCCTGAATTCCAACGAGGCGATGTGCACACGAAATTTGTGGAGCAGGAGATGCTCTGATTTGCGACGAGCTCAGGCCACAGCCATCGATCGCAGCATCCATTGCGAGATCAGCCCCTGCTGACCCACCAGCAGTTCACGCACGAGGCTGAGCAGCCCCACCCAGATCACCGGCGTCACATCCACGCCCCCGATGGGCGCCACCAGGCGACGCGTCGGCACCAACAGCGGCTCGGTGGGCCAGGCCACCACGGCCCAGAGGCCGGAATGCCAGTCCACCTGGGGATACCAAGTGAGCACGATGCGCACAATGAAGCAAAGAGTCCAGGCCGCGAGCAGCAATCCGAGCGCCAGGTGCAAGAGGGGCAACGGGGCAAGCGACACAGGCGTCACAAAGCTCAAAGCATGGGGAGCGTTCATCGTAGAAAGTCGCTCACGATCTCTAGGATCGCCGTTGCAAGGCCTCCACGTCGCCCCGCCATGACCCCCTCCCTCGCCAACTTTCTGAGCAGCCTCGTGTGGGGCACCGTGATCGTGGTCATTCCTGCCAGCATCGGCCTCTTCCTGCTGAGCCAGACCGACCAGGTCGACCGCAAGCTCTGATCCCCCCTGACGCGGTTCGTAGACTGAGACGAATCCGACTGCTTGACAGTCTGAAGACAGCCGTCGCCAGGGGGCACATCTGTGGTTAATGCCAGTCTGAACTGGGCCAGCATCGTTGGAATCGTGCTGGCCGTCGGCGGGGCGATGCTCTATTTCATGCGCAGCTTCAAGCCTGCGCTGGCGAGGGACTACGACGTGTTCTTCGCCGCCATCGGACTGCTCTGCGGTGGAATCCTCTTCTTCCAGGGCTGGCGCCTGGACCCAATCCTGCAGTTCGGTCAGTTCCTTCTGGCGGGGACCACCGTGTTCTTCGCCTACGAAAGTGTGCGCCTGCGCGGCGTGTCGACGGAGCAGGCCCGACGTTCTGCCTACTTCGACGATGAGCCGGCGCCACCGCGCCGGCCGGCCGGAGGCCTCGGGGGCGAATGGAATTCTCCGTACGACCGCTTCGATGAGGCGCCGCCCCTGCGCCGCCGCTTCCGCGGGGTGGAAGACGAACAGGAGGATGAAGAAGCGCCCGAACGTGACTTCTACCGCCCTCGTCGTGCCTCCAGGGCGGCCATTCCTGAGCAGGCGGCCAGTCGCCGTCGTGGCAGAGATGAGGCGGACTCCAACTGGGGGGAGGATTCGGAGCGGGAACGGCGCATGGCCCGCTTCGGGCGAAACGATTCCGACTCAGCAGCGGAGCGATCCAGCTTCGGCGAGCGGCGCAATCTCCGCCAAGATCAACGTCGGGGCAGTCGTCCCACCTCATCCAGCAGCACCAGCGCACGCGGACGGCGCGAACCGGAAGACGCCAGCTTCTCGCCAACCACCAGCCGCCGCACGGTGAGCGATCGACCGACACCATCGACGGAGCGACCGACACCCGAACGCCCAACGCCTGAACGAGCGTCAGCCGGCCGGCCCAGCAGCGAGCGCAAGCCCAGCCGCGCCTCGTCCGCAGCGGCTGCTCCCACCGAACGACCCACGCCCCGCAGCTCCCGGCCCCGCGACAACAACTCCCGTTTTGACGACTGAAGCTCCCGCGCAGCCCATGTCACAGACCCCGTGCGGCGGCTGAACAGGCGCTGGCAGCGATGGGGCGAATTCGCGCTGTTCGCCGCACTTCTGGGCCTCACGGCATGCACCTCTCGGGTCCAGCGGGTTCCTGGCGGTGAAATCGAACGCCCCCAACAGGAGCCGGCTTTGAGTGGCGATGGCCGACTGCTGGCCACTGTGACGGAGCGACGGGGGAGACCCACCGTGCAGCTGCGTGATCTGCGCAGCGGCGCCATCCTGCCGTTGCGACATCTCAGCCGCCACCAACCCCACAGCTCCCCCACCCTGAGCTGGAATGGGCGCTATCTGGCCGTGATCACCCAGCGCGGCCAGCGCCGGCTCGCCTTGATCGAAGACCGCCTCACGGGCCGAGCCCATCCGATCCGCCTCCCGGGCGACCGCGAGCCGGTGAGACTCAGCCTGTCGCCGGATGCCCGAACCCTGGCCCTACAGGTGGCCGTTCAGGGGCGGTGGCGACTGGAGCTGATCGATCTGGGCGCCATTCTCGAACCGGACCGATCGGCGGGAGAGCGTTTCAGCGGACCCCTCCAGCCGACGCCATGAAGACAACCACAAATCTTGGCGCCAGCCTGTTACTGATCCTGACCCTGAGTGGCTGTGGCGGGGACACCATCCGGCCCTTGCACAGCCTCAACAGCCGCTTGGTCGACAGCGCCGAAACCCGGCGGGATCCAAGCCTGGGCCAGGGATGGTTGGCGAGCCTGAGCAGTCGCGGCGGGCGGGAACGCCTCGAGCTGATCGACCTGCGCAACGGTCAACCGGTGCCGGTGCCAGGCCTGAATCGGGCCGATGCCCAACCGATCAGCCTCAGCGTCAGCGGTGATGGAGAACGTCTCGCACTCGTGCGTCAGCGCGGCGACAGCACCGAGCTGATGCTGTATCGCCGCTCTGTCGGCATCCTGCAGCGACTCGAACTGAACCCTGCCGGGGTTCCCCGCGCCGTGAGCCTGGATGGGCGAGGACGCCAGCTGGCGGTGCAGGTGAGCCGCAACGGCCGCTGGGAGGTGGATCTGATCCAACTGCCCTGAGCCCAGGCAGGCGGGCTCTGACCGCCTCAGTCAGGGCACCAGGCCAGCCCAGTGCAAAAAGGTGTCGTGGCTGATTGCCTCCACGATCACAACCGCCAGGAAGCCAATCATGGCGAACCGTCCATTGATCCGTTCCGCATAGGCACTCCAACCAAAGGCGGGCACATCGGTTGTGGTGGCACTGGTGCCGGTGTCTGCGGTTGTGGCTGAATCGCTGCTCAAGGTCATCCCACCGGATCAGGAACGGGTCACGTCATAGCTGGCCGTGGGGATCATGCGCCAGTCACCATTGCCGATCAGCTCCAGCACCGTGTCGTGGAAGCTGACCAGGGTGGGACGGTGGCCGACGCTAATAAAGGCAAGATCACGATCCAGCAAGAGCTCATAGAGGTGCTGCTCGGTTTTGACATCCAGGGCACTGGTGGCTTCATCGAGCACCACAAATCGCGGCGCATTAAGCAGCAGCCGGCCGAAGGCCAGGCGCTGCTGTTCTCCAAGGGAAAGAATGCGTGGCCAGTCTTGCTTCACATCAAGATCGGGGTACCGACTCACCAGCTGGGGCAGACACACTTGCTCGAGCACGGCCCGAAGCTGGTCATCGCTGAAGCGACCCTCATCGGTGGGATAACAGAGCTGCTCGCGAAGAGAGCCCAACAGCATGTAGGGCTTCTGAGGAATGAACAACAGATCACCCGTGGGTGGCCGCTCCACACTGCCCTGCTCGGGCGACCAGAGACCACTCACCATGCGCAAGAGGGAGGTTTTGCCGCAACCGGAGGGTCCCACCACCAGCAGCTTGTCGGACTCACCCACACTGAGGGTGAGATCACGAATGATCGGCTGCGACCCACCCGGAGGCACGAGATCGGCATGATCCACCACGATCGAATCGCGCTCACTGATCCGAGCCAGCCCACTGGTGGGCGCCAGCAGACTGACCTGCTCAACCTTGGACTGGAACCCTTCGAGGCGACTGATCCCAGCAGTGAACTGCGCCAGCTCCTCGATCTGGTTGACAACAAAGAACAGGGATGACTCCACCATCCCAAAGGCGAAATTCGCCTGAATGAAACTGCCATAATCAATCTCACCAGCGAAATAAGGCGCGGCCAAAACCAGATAGGGGAAAAAGTTGCTGGCATAACCGATCGATCGACGCATCACATCGATTACCACCCGCCAGATGATCAACAGATTGAAGTTCCGCACCACTGAGCCCAGACGGCGCTGGGACTCTTCCTGCTCCGGCTTTTCACCGGCGTAAAACGCAATCGATTCGGCGTTATCGCGAACATGCACGAGGCCATAGCGGAAGTCGGCTTCGTAACGGAGCTGATCAAAGTTGATTTTCACAAGTTTGCGACCTGCCACAACCAGAACGGTGGTCGCGAAAGCGGCATAGGCAAACAGGGAGAAGGTAAGGGTTGTGCTGATACTCCAAAGAATCAGGATGTTCAGAGAAAATGTGAGCAGCGCATCAAAGATTCCGAGCGTGAACTGCAGACTCTGAGCCGTGAACGCCCTCGTGTCGTCAGTGATCCGCTGATCAGGATTATCAATATCGGTGGCCTGCTCATCATTGGGATTGAGCACGTAATAGGCCCGATTGCTCATGTAATCGGCAATCAGACTGCGAGAGAGCCAGTCACGCCAAATGATGCCCAGCTTGAGAGTGAAAAAGATCTGAGACACCCTGATTGGCAGGGCCACCACAAAACAGCTGGCGTAAATGATCAGAATCCGATAGAAGCCATCCTGCTGCTTGGCCACCAACGCATTGGTGAGATCTCGAGCGATGAAACTGATGCCCGCATTGATGCCGTTCACCGCGAGCAGCATCAGCACAATCACGGCCAAGAGCAGCCAGTGCAACCAGCGACGGTTGCGCAGCTGCTGGCGCATGGCCAGAAAACTGGCCGCACCGATCAGGAACAGGGCGCCGAACACCCAGCCCCACCAACCACCCCAGATGGTGCTCAGCGTTCCCAACACCCCACCGAAATACTTTTCGGTGATCACCGGTTGCAGCTGATTCAGCAGCTGCATCAAGCCGGTGAGCAGCAGCAGCACAATGCCGCCGACACAGAACAGCAACGAGACCAGCAACCAGATGAACTGGACACCGGAAGCCTGGTCGAGCGGCAGGAAGAAAGGCTGTGCCAGGTGGCGCAGCTTGGCCAACTGGCGGCGCAGCCCCTCAAAGGGGGCCAAACGGGGGGACGTCGTCATGACGACATTCTCACGGAGCCTGACCTCAGCCGGGAGGCCAGGCCAGGGGACGACCACCGATCACGTGCACATGCAGATGAAACACGGTCTGGCCAGCCTCGGCGCCGCTGTTGATCACCGTGCGCCAGTCCTCCAGGCCCTCCTGTTTGGCCACCTTGGCCGCCACGAGCAACAGGTGACCGAGCAGGGCGGCATCGCTCTCGGTCGCCTCGCGCAGGCTCTCGATCGGTTGACGCGGAATCACCAGCACATGCACCGGTGCCTGGGGAGCGATATCGCGGAAGGCGAGGCACCGGTCGTCGCCATACACCTCATCGCAGGGAATCTCGCCCCGCAGGATCCGGGCAAAAATCGTGTCCTCAGCCATGGTGTTGGGGTGACATGGTGTTGCGACAGATCAGGGCAGGGGGTGTGACAGGCGGGGCATCCAATCCCTGCACCGCTATCCCTCAATGCTGGCACGTTGCCTGAGCGCATCCATCGTCGGCCTCGACGCCCGTCCAGTGACCGTGGAGGTGGATCTGGCGCCGGGTCTACCGGGCCTGCAGCTGGTGGGGTTGCCTGATACGGCGATTCAGGAATCCCGTGAACGGGTGCGCGCTGCACTGCGCAACAGCGGCTTCCGGGGCCCTCTGGTGCGCGTCGTGGTGAATCTGGCTCCGGCGGATCTGCGCAAGGAGGGACCGGCCTTCGATCTGCCGATCGCCCTGGCTCTGCTCGTGTCCAGCGGCCAACTCGATGCCCCCCTGCTGCAAGACCTCTGGTGCGCCGGCGAGTTAGGCCTCGATGGCAACCTCAGGCCCTGCCGGGGCATCCTGGCGGTAGCCAGCCTGGCCGCCGACCGGGGAGCCAGAGCCCTGGTGGTGCCAGCAGCGAACGCGGCAGAAGCGGCCCTGGTGCCCGGCCTGAGATTGCTGTGTGCCGAGTCTTTGGCAGACACCGTGGCCATGCTTCGGGGCGAGCAGCCCTGGAACGATCGACCGCAACCGCTGCAGGGACCCGTTGGACAGCCAGCTCCAGCGGCCGCACCCGCTCCGGTGGTCGGCCAGGCTGTGGCTCAGCACGCCCTGGCCCTCGCGGCCGCCGGGGGCCATCACCTCCTCATGGTGGGGCCGCCGGGGTGCGGCAAGACGCTGTTAGCTCGCCACCTGCCTCAGCTTCTCCCCCCTTTGACGGAGCAGGAATCGCTTGAGATCACTCGCCTGCACTCCATTGCAGGGGTGCTTCCCGAACCGATCACACTGTTGGAGCGCCGACCGTTTCGCGCTCCCCACCACAGCTGCTCCGTGGCCGCGCTGCTCGGGGGCGGCAGCAATCCGAAACCAGGGGAATTGAGCCTCGCCCATGGTGGCGTGCTGTTTCTTGATGAACTGGCCGAATTCCCCCGAGCCCTGCTCGATCAGCTGCGCCAACCGATCGAAGAGGGTGTGCTGTGGCTGAGCCGCGCCCGACTGAAATGCGCGTTTCCGTGCCGGCTGACCCTGGTGGCGGCCACCAACCCCTGTCCGTGCGGCTGGGATGGCGATGCCTCCCACCCCTGCCGCTGCCGCCCCACAGAGCGGCAGCGCTACTGGAACCGCCTATCTGGGCCACTACTCGACCGGCTCGATCTGCAACTGAGGCTGCATCGCCTCCCCGCCCGAGATCTACGGCGGAGCCTGGACATGTCGGAATCAGACAACTCAGAGGTGCTGCAGCCGGAGAGAATCCAACGGGCCCGGCAACGCATGCAGCAACGCAATCCTGCGGGCTGCCTCAACAGCAGCCTGAGTGGCTCAGCACTCGGGCGCATCGGCCAACTCTCCACGCAGGCCGTGGAGTGCTGGGAGCAGATCGTGAGCCAACGCCAACTTTCAGCCCGCAGCGGCTTGCGCCTGCTGCGGGTGGCCCGAACCCTCGCCGACCTCGAAGACAAAGACGCTGTGGGCAAGGGCCACATTGCGGAAGCCCTCTGCTTCCGCAGTTTTGATCAGCTGATCAAGGCCTGAAGCTCTAGCGCTTGGGAGCGTCGCGATAGGGCTGGGCGCCGATCGGGGGAGGCTGATGCTGCTTCTCCTCCCGGGGATTCCCCAGAGCATGGGACAAGCTGTCGCCGAACCAATGGCGTAAGCCTTTGAGTGTGAAATCCATGACCGCCTCCCAGACTGCGTACCTTCAGTCTGGGATTTTTGTCAGTGAACGCCAACAGGTGATCATGCGCATTTCCGACCTTCGCAAGCCTTGGATCCAGGCTTGATCAGCAACGGCTCACCGGCCGATCAGCGACGGCGGCGGCGCTGCTGTGCCTTGCGCTTGTACTTCTCAATCGGGGTCTCGTGATGACGCAGACGCTTGAGGTCGGCAAAGATTCCGGCCTTGGACACCTGACGCTTGAAGCGACGCAGAGCTGATTCGATGCCTTCGTTTTCTCCGACCGTGACCTGAGTCATGCAGTAAGCAAGGTTGTCCAGCCGATCAATGTAGCAACCGGCCGGAGCGTCAAGGGTTGGCGGGTGTCGGGGGTTCGGCAGCCGCAGGGGCTGGCTCCGCGTCGGCACCTGGCCAGGACTCCCTGTAGACATACAGATGGCCGAGGGTTTTCTTGCCGTACTGACGACGACGCAACGACCAGCCCGGCTCCATCACCAGTTGCAGGAAGTCGCTTCCGGGGCCACCAGCGCGGGCGATCAATAAGGTCGGCTGGGAGGGATCCCGGGTGGGCACCGCCAACAGCTCCACATCAGAACCCGTCTTCACCACCGACAACCGATACCGGGTTCCCAAGTCATCAGCACCGATCCGCAGGGAGTAGCCGTTGCCATCGATGTAGCGGTTGCAGATTCCCGTGAAGTCGAAGGTGGCCAGCAGCGGATCCACCACGGCAGGCGAGGAACCGGAAACGGCGTAACAGGGTCGTTTGCTGCTGCGCTGCTCATAAATGTTCAGCTGCGCCGATTCCCCCTTGCCGATCGGGGCGGCCACCAGGATGAACCGGGTCTCCTCGACGGGAGCGGCCGTGAACAACGATCCCTGCGCCCGCACCGATGGGCTGGCGACCGTCGCCAGGGAGCCAGCGGTCAGAGCGGAAGCGAGGGCTATCGAAAAAAAACGGACCATCCGGTAGGGGGAAGGAACTGGAGCGGATCGTAAAAGTCAGCGCAAGAAAGAGCGATGGCGCTCAGGCCGGTTTGTTGAGACGAATCGCTACCAGGAGAGAGCCCACGGTGGCTGGAGCACTGAGGCCCAGAATCCATCCGGTGGTGACCTGACCAAGCTCGGGGTTGCCGTAGGCCAGCTCGAACACCGATCCGGTGGCGGCGATGCCCAGCACACAGGCCAGGGCGAGAAAAACGCCGGCAAGAGGTTTCATCGGCATGACTCAGGCCAGGGGGCGAACATCAACAGCCTTGAACCCGTGCTCGTTCAGCTCCCGGTTGCGATTGCCTTCATCGGTGACGCGATCCACGAACAGCACCCCTTGGAGATGGTCCATCTCGTGCTGAATGCAGCGGGCCATCAAGCCATCGGCCTTCATGGTGCGCGGGCGGCCCATTTCATCCCGATAGCTGAGCTGGATGGCGCTGGGACGCACCACATCCAGGTACACACCGGGGATACTCAGGCAACCCTCTTCATAGGTATCGACGGAGGCACTGGCGCTGGTGATTTCAGGGTTGATCAGCACCAGCGGAGGCGCAGCGGCATTTTCGATATCCAGATCGATCACCAGCAGCTGTTTGTGCACACCCACCTGCGGCGCGGCGAGGCCGATGCCCCGGGCGGTGTACATGCTGCGCAGCATGTCGCGGGCCAGGTCCCGTACCGCCGCATCCACCTTGCTGATGCGCTTGGCAGGTTGACGGAGCACCCGATCGCCAAGGGTGTGGATCTCAAGCGGAGCCACGTCCAGAGGCTCCTTGGTCACCGCGACGGCAGTGCTACTGCGTTCGGCTGTCCGGGCCAGCTGGGCGAAGCTTCGAGCCAAGATTCCGTTCTCCGCGGGTCGTGAGCGTGGCTTGATCTTAGGCAGCTCAGCCGGTCAGCCTCAGGGCTACAGCCGCCACCGCAGCGCCCGCCATGCCCACACCCCTGGCCGCCCGGATCGCCCTGGGCCGATCACCGGTTCTGCGAGAACCCCGCCTGATCGGCGACTGGGTGCTCTGGCTCGAGCAACGCCCCCAGGACAAGGGGCGCACCACCGCCCTGATCCGCCGCTGGGGGGCCGATCCCCAGGCCATGCAGGAACTGACGCCAGCGCCGATCAACCTGCGCAGCCGCGTGCACGATTACGGCGGCGGCGTTCTGGCCGCATCCAGCGATGGCGATCAGTTGCTGCTGGTGTGGATCGATGATCAAGACGGCTGTCTGTGGAGCCAGAGCTGGTGCGGCCTGTCCGCAGCGGAGGCCATGACCCTGACCGCCCTGGGGCCAGCCCGCCGTCTCAGTCGGCCCGGCTCGGTGTTGGCCGATGGTCTGATCGATACCGGCCGCCGGCGCTGGCTGGGGATCTGCGAACGAGACGGTCGGGACTGGCTGGTGAGCGTCGCTCTCGATGCCGAGGAGCAGGAACCGGAGGTGGTGCACCAAGCGCAGGATTTCGCGGGCTACGCCAGCTTGAGCCCCGGCGGCGATCGCCTCGCCTGGGTGGAATGGCAGCAACCGGCCATGCCCTGGGACGCCAGCCAGCTCTGGGCCTCGGAGCTCGATGGCGAGGGCCGGATCATCGAACCGGTGCTGATGGCGGGAAGCCGTAGCAACGCTGGTGGCCAGCCTGTGTCGGTGTTTCAACCGCTTTGGCTCCCGGATGGACGGCTGGTGGTGAGCGAAGACAGCAGCGGTTGGTGGAATCTGATCCACACAGAACCGACGCCGGATCTGCACGCACCGCTATGGCAGCGCCCCTGGCCGATGCAGGCGGAAACCGCCATGCCCCAGTGGGTGTACGGCATGCGCACCACGGCCTGGGATGGGGAGCAGCTGCTGGCCACGGTCTGCAGCGAGGGGACGTGGGCCCTGAAACGACTGGGCGATAACGGTGAGGTGGGCTCCATTGCGCAACCGTTCGACGACCTGGCCGGCCTGCAGGCGCATGAGGGGCGGGCCGTGGCGATTGCCAGCAACAGCCGCACGGGGCAAGGATTGCTGGAACTTGATCTGGCCAGCGGCCAGTGGCGTCACCTGCCGGCGATGGAGGCGGTGCTGCCCGCCGAGACGATCAGCGTGGCCAAGCCGCTGTGGTTCAACGGCGCCGGTGGTGATCGCACCCATGCCTGGTACTACCCACCCAGCACGAGTACCGATGGCGCGGCTCCCCTGCTCGTGAAGAGCCACAGCGGCCCCACCGCCATGGCCCGCCGCGGCCTCAGCCTGGGCATCCAGTTCTGGACGTCTCGCGGCTGGGGGGTGGTGGATGTGAACTACGGCGGCTCCACTGGATTTGGACGCGCCTACCGGGAGCGGCTGAAGGGAGGCTGGGGCGTGGTGGATGTGGAAGACTGCGCCGCCGCCGCTCGAGCCCTGATCGCCTCCGGTGCGGCCCATCCCGATCAGATCGCGATCGAAGGCGGCAGTGCCGGTGGTTTCACCACCCTGGCCTGTCTCTGCTTCACCGAGGTGTTCGGCGTGGGGGCCTGCCGTTATGCCGTGAGCGACCTCGGTGCCATGGCCAGCGACACGCATCGCTTCGAAGCGCGCTATCTCGATGGTCTGGTGGGTGCCTGGCCACAGGAGCGGAGCCGTTATGACGCCCGCTCACCCCTGCAACACGCCGAACAGATCCGCTGCCCGGTGATCTTCTTCCAGGGCCTGAAGGATCGGGTGGTGCCACCGGAGCAGACGGAGCGCATGGCAGCGGCTCTGCGAGCCAATGGGGTGCCGGTGGAGGTGCGCACCTTCGCGGCGGAGGGGCATGGCTTCCGCGACAGCCAGGTGCAGATCGACGTGCTGGACGCAACGGAACGGTTCTTCCGCACCCATCTCAAGCTTCCGGATCCGTCTGGCCATAGTGCAAACCGCGAAACTGAGCCTGCACCGCCGCCATCTGGGCAGCCGTGAGCTGGAGAGGTTCGCCCAGCTGCAACGCCTGGAGATACATCCGCGCCAGGGTCTCCACCTCGATGGCGACCCGCAGCGCCTGATCGAGATCCGATCCCAGGCTCACCAGGCCATGACGGGCCAGCAGACAGGCCTGACGATCGCGCAGGGCCTCCACCGCATGGCTGGACAGCTCCGCCGTGCCGAAGGTGGCATAGGGGGCACAGCGGACGTCATCACCCCCCGCCACAGCCACCATGTAATGAAAAGGAGGAATCGGCCGGTCATGACAGGCCAGGGCGGTGGCGTGCACGGGATGGCAATGGAGCACGGCCATCGCCTCCGAACGGGAGGCCAGCACATCCGCATGCAGCCGCCACTCCGAGGACGGGCGCCGTTGCGGCTGGCCGGGCTGCAGCGGCTGGCCCGACAGATCCAGGGCCACCAGATCGCCGGGCTCCATCTGCTCATAGGGCAGGGAACTGGGGGTGATCAGCATCCCGCCGGGAAGGCGCGCTGAAAGATTGCCGGAGGTGCCCTGGTTGATGCCACTGGCCTGCATGCGGCGCGCCACGGTCACCAGCTGCTCGCGAAGCTCCTGTTCGCTCATGGAGGTCAGCATCAGGCGTAGAGATTGCGTAGACCGTCTTCACTGGCGGGAGCCACGCCCCGTTCGGTGATCAGCGCCGTCACCAGCCGGGCCGGGGTCACATCAAAGGCGGGGTTGAAGCCTTCGCTGCCATCGGGGCTGAGTTGCACGGTGGCCAGCTCACCGGCTGCCGGCTCGCCATCCACACGCCCCTGGATGTGGGTCACCTCCCGGGCACTGCGCGCTTCGATCGGGATCTCCGCCACACCATCGTCGATCGTCCAGTCGATCGTGGAGGCGGGCAGGGCCACATAGAAGGGCACGTCGTTGTCGTGGGCGGCGAGGGCCTTGAGATAGGTGCCGATCTTGTTGCACACATCACCGCGGCGGGTGGTGCGATCGGTGCCCACGATCACCGCATCCACCTGGCCGTGCTGCATCAGGTGGCCGCCGGCGTTATCCACAATCACAGTGTGGGGCACGCCCTCACGGCCCAGCTCATAGGCCGTGAGCGAAGCGCCCTGGTTGCGGGGGCGTGTTTCATCCACCCACACATGAATGTTGAGGCCGGCGCGGTGGGCCTTGTAGATCGGCGCCAGGGCCGTGCCCCAATCCACGGTGGCCAGCCAACCGGCGTTGCAGTGGGTCAACACATTGAAGGGCTGACCCTGGCGCTCAGCGGGCCGCGCCGCTGCCAGCTGCTGGACAATCGCCAGGCCGTGCTCGCCAATGGCCTCGCACATGGCCACGTCTTCATCGGCGATAGCCGCCGCTTCCGCCTTGGCCGCCTCGGCCCGCTCAGCTGGGGGGAGCGGCGCCACACGATCGCGCACCCGCTCCAGGGCCCAGCGCAGATTCACCGCCGTGGGCCGGGTGGCATTGAGCTGCTCAAACGCCGCCGCCAGTGCGGCATCGCTCGGGTCCACTTGCAGGGCCAGCATCAGCCCATAGGCGCCGGTCACGCCGATCAGAGGCGCGCCCCGCACCACCATCGTGCGAATCGCCTCAGCCGCCTCGTCGCAACTGCGCAGCGTGCGCGTGGTGAACTGATGCGGCAGCTGGATCTGATCGATCACCCCGATCGAGCAGCCATCAGGCTCCAACCAGATCGTGCGCCAAGGCTTGCCGTCGATCTTCATGGGATGCGTTGCCGGGGCCAATGCTCCATGCTGCCCGTCGACCGCACCAGTCGCCCGTCAGCCCCATGCCCCTGCGCCGCCGCCAGCTGCTCCAGCTCGCCGCCGCCGGCGCAGGCAGCGGTGCCTGGTGGCTGCTCGGGCAACAGCAGCAGCCGGCCACGGCGGCCCCCAGCAGCACCCCTGATCTGCGCCTCGGCCTGATCAGCGACCTCAACAGCAGCTACGGCTCCACCACCTACATCCCGCAGGTGAGCCAGGGCCTCCAGCAGCTGCTGGCACTGCAACCCGCCCTCGTGGTGTGCGCCGGCGACATGGTGGCCGGCCAGAAACGGGGCCTCAGCGCCGGCCAGCTGGATGGGATGTGGGAGAGCTTCGCTCGCACGGTGCTGGCACCTGTGCGCCAGGCCGGCCTGCCCTTCCTGCCGGCCGTCGGCAACCACGACGGCTCACCCGGTTTTGCAGCCGATCGGGCTGCCGTGCGCCGCTTCTGGACGCCGCGCCGCCAGGCCCTCGGCCTGCGCTTCGTGGATGCGGGCGATTTCCCCTTCCACTACAGCGCCCTGCAGAACGATGTGTTCTGGCTGGTGTGGGATGCCAGCTCCGGCCGTATCCCCTCCGGCCAGCTCAGCTGGGCCCGCCAGCAACTGGCCAGCCCTGAAGCGCGCCAGGCACGGCTGCGGCTGGTGGTGGGGCACCTGCCCCTCGTTGGCGTAAGCCAGGGGCGTGACCGTGCCGGCGAAACACTGGATCAGGCAGCCGCCGTGCAGAACCTGCTGGAGCAGGGCCGCGTGCAGGCCTACATCAGCGGCCACCAGCACGCCTGGTTCCCCGCCCGCCGCGGCCAGCTGGACCTGATCCATCTGGGGGCGATGGGCAGCGGCCCCAGACGGCTTCTCCAGGGAGGCATTCCGCCTCAGCAGACTTACACCACCCTCGACATCAACTGGCCAGAGAACTCCCTGGCGGAGACCACCTATGCGGTGGCCAGCGGCCAACCCGTGGCCTGGAGCCGCCTACCCGCCACCTTGATGGACCGCACCGGCGGCCTCAACCGCAACGCTCAGGCGCGATCAATCCGCCGGTAGCCGAACCAATCCGGCACCTGGGGCTGGCTCAACCCCTCGGGATGGGGATCGAGTTGCAGATGCCAGCGCTCACCACCGAGCAACTCCAGCTGCTCGATCGCCAGGCAGTCGTCCACGGCGCAGAGATCATCCTTGTGCTGCTGCAACGCGCCTGAGAGCCACTGCCGCTTCGCCGCCGCCTTGGCCGCCTGAGGCGAGCGCGCCACCACCAGCCCGAAGTGGTGCAACTCCGCCAGGGAATCAGGGCGGTAGGCGCCCAGGTTCACAAACCAGAGCCGCTCGGGCCGGGGCGCGGCCGGCTCGCGCACGAGGCGCACCGCCCAACCATCGATCGCCCGCACCGCCATGTAGCTGTCGAGGTGCAGGCCCTCACGCCTCCCGAACCACTGCCGCCGCAGCTCGGGGAGGGTGTCATCGATCGAGGCCCCCGCCACAAAGCGCACATCGTGCAGCTCGATGTGACTGGTGGCGGTGTGGCCCCCCAGCACTACCAGAAACAACTGCGTGTGGTCAGCCAAGAGCTCCATGGTCAACATTCCAGCAGCTGTGAGATGGCTGGCGCGATGGGCGGTGCATTGGATGTGGTGGTGGTGGGTGCCGGACTCTCCGGGTTGATCGCCGCTCGCCGCTTGATCGAACAAGGGCAGCGGGTGCGCGTGCTGGAGGCGCGGCCACGGGTGGGGGGCCGCATGGTGAGCCAGACCCTCAGCGACGGCAGCGTGGTGGATCTGGGAGGCCAGTGGGGAGGCCACACGCACCACCGCTTCGCGGCGCTACTGCAGGAACTCGGGCTGAATCGCTACCCGAGTTACTACGCGGGCGACGGCATCTTCTGTTGGCAAAGCAAGCGCATCAAGGCCCCACTGGCGGAGCGTTTTGAGGACAGCCTGGTGTTCTTTGAGCCTGGGGCCCTCGACCTGGATGCGAAGGAGCTGGAGGCAACCCGCGCACTGCAGCAAGCCTTCACCGCCCTCGTCGCCCAGATCAACCCACGCCAGCCCTGGCTCACCCCCGATGCCGAACGGCTGGATCGGCTCACCGTGAGCGCCTGGGCTGCCGAGCAGACCAACCTGCCCCTGGCCCATCTGCCCCTCGACTGGCTCTGCCGCGTGGGGGGGTCGGGCGGCTTTGAACCCTGGGAAGCCTCGATCCTGCACCTCGCTTGGACCCAGGCGGTGGCACCGCAGACCGAGACACCGGAAGCCTGGCTGGTGCAGGGAGGGGCAGGAGCGGTGAGCCTGCAGCTTGCTGCGGACCTTCGGGTCCGCAGCCCGGAGGCCCTCGTGCTGGAAGCCCCGGTGCTGGCCATTCAGCAAAACGAGGCCATGGCAACCGTGCTAGCCGAGGGGCTCGAACCGCTGCAGGCCCGTGCGGTGATCGTGGCGGTGCCACCACCGCAGCGGCAAGCGATCCGCTTTGAACCGCCCTTGCCCCCGGCACATCAAGCCCTGCTGCAACGCACGGCCATGGGCGGCATGACCAAGATCCTCACGCGCTACAGCAAGCCCTTCTGGCGCGAGCAGGGACTGAACGGTCTGGGGACCGGTGAACAGCCTTGGCTGGATCTCACCGCCGACAGTGGCCCCCCTGACGCACAACCGGCCGTGCTGGCCAGCTTTGTGGCGGGCGAGCGGGCCATCACCATGGCCGCACTGCCGGAGGCGGAACGGCGAGCGCTGATCCTCAAGGATCTGGTGAGTTATTGGGGCCCCGACGCCGCCAGCCCCCTCGATCTGGTGGAACACGCCTGGAATGGCGAAGCCTGGACCGGCGGTGCCTTCACCAGCTTTCCAGCACCAGGCAGCTGGACCAGCCATGCCCGCCTGGCTGCTGGCACCGAGGGTGGCCCGGCTCCCGCCAGCCATGGGCGGGTGTGCTGGGCGGGAACGGAGGTCTCCCCGCGCTGGCCTGGCTATTTCGAAGGCGCCATCGAGGCCGGGGAGCTGGCCGCATCAACCGTTGCCCGACACCTGAGTCCATGAAGGATCTGCTCTACATCCATGCAACGAGTCGCTGCGAACATGAGCGTCTGATAGATCAAGCAGAACTGCACGGGATCGACATCAGCCCCGACCAAATCGAGGCCGCGCGGCACACCTCATCAGGATGAGCAGCATGGATCTCTTCTCGCAGCAATGGGCCTCCTATCGGGCCGTGGTGGAACACGACCTGATGGGGCATCGAGCGGTAGCGGCCACCACCGCCGCCACCTTGGAACTTTGGTTCGCCGCGCGTCCAGAAGGGGCCCGAGCGCCACGGATGGTCGACCTGGGCTGCGGCGATCTAGCCCTGCTGGCACCCCTGCTGCATCGCTTGCCTTTGAGCTCCTACACGGGCCTGGATCTCACAGCGGAGGTGCTGCCCTTGGCACAACAGGCCCTGGGTGAGGTCTCCTACCCCTGCCGCTGGGTGGAAGGAGATCTGCTCGGTTGGGCGAACGATTCAGCAAGCGATGACGAGGAACCGGTCGACATCCTTCACTCCGCCTTCGCCATCCACCACCTCAGCGACCAGGAGAAAGAGACGCTGCTCCAGCGCTTGCGCACCCGGATCGCACCTGGAGGGCTGTTCCTCTGGGTGGATGTGTTCCGCGAACCCGGCGAAAGCCGCAATGCCTACGTACAGCGCTACCTGCACCGCATCGCCAGCAGCTGGCCCCAGCTCTCAGCCCAGCAACAAGAGCACGTCTGCCACCACCTCGCCACCTACGACAACCCTGCGGATCGCGGCACGATTGAAGCGAAAGCCATCGCTGCGGGATGGCAGTGGCGCTGGGCCTGGAACAGCACGCACCAGGCCGAAGCGATGGCCGTGCTGACGCCGGCCTGAACCTCAGCTGTGCTCCCGCAGAAAACGGATCGTGCTCTGCAGCTCCTCGGCGAAGCGATCGATCTCCGCAAACGTGGTGGTGAAGCTGAGACTGGCCCGGGCCGATGCTGTGACGCCGTAGAGGCGATGCAGGGGCTGGCAGCAGTGGTGGCCACTGCGAATGCAAATGCCACTGCAATCGAGCAGGGCGGCGATGTCGTTGGCATGCACCCCATCCACTAAGAAAGTGGCGAGAGCGCCACGACCGGGCTGCTGCTCCGGGGTCGGGCCGAGAATTCGCACCCCGTCGATCGCCTCGAGCCGGCGAAACAGATGGCGGGTGAGCTGGGCTTCCCAGGCCTGAATCGTCTCCAGCCCCAGGCTCTGCAGGTAGGTGATCGCCGCCCCCATGCCGATTGCCTCACCAATCGCCGGCGTACCGGCTTCAAATTTGTGAGGGAGCTCCGCCCAAGTGCTGTGGTCCAGAAACACATCCTGGATCATCTCGCCACCACCCAGGAAGGGAGGCATCGCCTCCAGCAGGGCTTCCGGGGCCCAGAGAAAGCCCATGCCGGTGGGGCCGCAGAGCTTATGGGACGACCCCACAAGAAAATCAACACCGAGAGCGCCCACATCCAGCGGCTGATGCGCCAGGCTCTGACAGGCGTCGAGGAGCACTTTCGCGCCCAGTTGCCGGGCCAGGGCCACCACCTCCGGAACGGGATTGCAGCAGCCGAGGGTGTTGCTGATGTGCACCAATGCAACCAGCCGGGTGCGCTCGTTGAGCTTGGCGCGCAGATCCTCCAGATCCAGGCTGCCGGATTCAGTGAGACCCACATGGCGCAGCACACAACCGGTGCGCTGCGCCAGCAACTGCCAGGGCACCAGGTTGCTGTGGTGCTCCATCACGGTGAGGAGCACTTCATCGTCCTCGCCGAGATTGGTGTCTCCCCAAGTGCGCGCCACAAGGTTGATCGCCTCACTGGCATTGCGCGTAAAGACGATCTCGCGGGAGCTGGCGGCGGCAATGAAACGCGCAGTCGTCGTTCGCGCCGCCTCAAACGATTCGGTCGCCCGGGCGCTGAGCTGATGGGCGCCGCGGTGGACATTGGCGTTATCAGCGCTGTAGTAGTGCTGCAAGGCCTCGAGCACCACCCGGGGTTTCTGGCTGGTGGCGGCGTGATCGAGATAGATCAGGGGCGTCCCATCAGGGGTGGCCTGGGCCAGGATCGGGAAATCGGGGCGCGTGCGCTCGGCCAGATCGATCGCCGGTGTCACCCGCTGCGCCGAGGCGTCAACGCCAGAACGATCGGCGCTGGCAATCATGACGTCACCTCCGCCAGCAGACCATCCATCACCTGCCAGACGGAGGCCGCGGCCGGCAGATGATCCACCACCTCCTGGCAGTAACCGCGCAAGAGCAGGGCGGCCGCATCTGCCGCCGCGATCCCTCGGCTCTGCAGATAGAAAAGCTCATCGTCTTGCAACTGCGACACAGTGGCGCCATGGGCGCATCGCACGTCGTCGGCAACGATCTCGAGCTCGGGCTTGGTGTCGATCCGGGCTCGATCCGACACCAGCAGATTGCGACTGAGCTGGGCCGCATCGGTGCGCTGAGCCTCGCGAGGCACCTGAATCGCCCCATTGAAGATGGCGTGGGAGCGACCACCGACCAAGCACTTGTGCAACTGATCGAGGCCGCCATCCGGCCCGTTGAAACGCACGGCCGAATGGGTGGCCAGCTGCTGATCCTCACTGGTGACCGCCAGCCCGCGCAGGGTGGTGCTCGCGGCTCCATCCACCTGCACCACACGGGGTTCCTGCCTGGCGAACGACCAGCCCTTGACCACGGAGGTGAAGGCATAGGAGCTGCGCGGCTCCTGCTCAACAGCGCAGTGGGCGAGCAGGGAGGGGCTGCCATCGGCACAGGCGATCAGGCCGTGCCGCAACGTCGCTTCCTGACCGAGATGCACTTCGAGCAAATGGCTGTGGGCCGTGGCTCCTGCCCCGGGGCAAACCTGCAACAGTTCCAGTTCGGCTTTCTCTTCCAGCAACAGCAACACCCGAGTCGCGGTGAGACCATCGCCTCCGGCCATCACCAGCTCCAGGGGCGGCACGGCTCCACGAATGCCCAGGGCGAGCACCTGGCCGGCCGAAGCGTGATTGAACTCCACCGGCCAGTCAGCAGCGCAGGCACAGCGATCGAGCGTGTGGCCAAGGGCCTGCTCCAGTTCAGCCGGTTGGAGAACCCGGACGCCCTCCGGCAGGGACACCCCCTCCAGGGGATCGCCCACGCCATCGAGCACCAGCCGCAACACCGCCGGGGCAGGAGCAGGCCACGCCGTTGGGGCGGGGGAGGCACTGAGGGGCAGGCGGGTCAACGCCTCCAATCGCTTCAGGTCGGTGAGTCGCCAGGCCTCCTCACGTCTAGTGGGGAGCCCCATGCGTGCGAGGGCCTCCCTGCCCCGCTGCTGCACCGGCGCGAGCACTGTGCGCGACATCGTCAGGCCACCCCCTGTGCGGCCAATTCCCGGTCGACCCAGTCGTAACCGGTCTGCTCCAACTCCAGGGCCAGCTCCCGACCACCGGTGCGGAGGATCCGACCAGCCGCCATCACATGGACGTAATCAGGGGTGATTTCATCCAGCAAACGCTGGTAGTGGGTGATCAACAGCGTGGCGTTATCCGGACCGGCCAGCTGATTGACACCAGCCGCCACGATGCGGAGCGCATCGATGTCCAGGCCGGAATCCGTTTCATCGAGAATGGCCACCACCGGCTCCAATAAAGCCATCTGAAGGATTTCATTGCGCTTCTTCTCACCGCCGGAGAAGCCTTCATTGACGCTGCGCTCCAGAAAGGCGGGATCCATCTGCACCACCTGGAGCTTTTCGCGCACATGGTCTTCAAACTCGAAGGTGTCGAGCTCGTCCAGCTCCCGGGATTGACGCCGGGCGTTGGTGGCCACCCGCAGAAATTCCAGGTTGCTCACACCGGGAATCTCCACTGGGTATTGGAAGCCGAGAAACACGCCCAATCGGGCGCGTTCTTCCGGCTCCAGCTCAAACAGATCGCGGCCGCGGTAGCGCACCGATCCAGCGGTGACCCGATAGGCGGGATGACCTGCCAACACCTTGGACAGGGTGCTCTTGCCGCTGCCATTGCGACCCATCACGGCATGGATCTCACCGGCACGCACCTGCAGGTTGACGCCCTTAAGGATCGGCTGATCCTCCACGCAGGCGTGAAGATCGGAGATCTCGAGAAGCAGCTCGGCGTCGGGGCGGATCACGTCGGGGAAGCGGAAGGATTGAGAAACTGATGGGGAAGCAACAGAGAACAGGTGGTTTCAGGCCGAGCCTCAACCCACCGAACCCTCGAGCTTGAGAGCGAGCAGTTTGTCGGCCTCAGCGGCGAATTCCATCGGCAGCTGATTGAACACATCGCGGCAGAAGCCACTCACCATCATCGACACGGCTTCTTCAAAGCCAATGCCGCGACTCTGCAGATAAAACAGCTGGTCTTCTGAAATTCTGCAGGTGCTGGCCTCGTGCTCAATCGCCGCCTGGGGCTGCTGCGAACGAATGTAGGGATAGGTGTTGGCTGCCGCCTGGTCGCCGATCAACATCGAATCGCACTGACTGTAATTGCGAGCCCCCTTAGCCGAAGGGGCCATCTGCACCAGACCGCGATAGCTGTTGCTGGAACGACCAGCACTGATGCCTTTGCTCACGATTGTGGAGCGCGTGCGTGGCCCCACATGCACCATCTTGGTGCCGGTATCCGCTTGCTGGCAGTTATTGGTGAGCGCCACGGAGTAAAACTCACCAACGGAGTCGGCACCCTGCAGCACACAACTGGGGTATTTCCAGGTAATGGCTGATCCGGTTTCCACCTGGGTCCAACTGATGCGACTGCGTGCACCTCGACATTGTCCACGCTTGGTCACGAAGTTGTAGATACCACCCACCCCGTTCTCATCCCCGGCATACCAGTTTTGAACAGTTGAATATTTGATGGAGGCGTCATCGAGGGCGACAAGCTCCACCACAGCCGCATGCAGTTGGTTGGTGTCGAACATCGGCGCGGTGCAACCCTCGAGGTAACTCACCGATGCACCTTCTTCAGCCACGATCAGGGTGCGCTCGAACTGACCGGTATCGCCGGAATTGATCCGAAAATAGGTGGAGAGTTCCATGGGGCACTCCACGCCCTTCGGGATGAACACAAAGGATCCGTCACTGAAGACAGCGGAATTGAGCGCCGCAAAATAGTTGTCGTTACTGGACACCACAGTGCCCAGATAACGCGCAATCAACTCCGGATGCTCCTTCACGGCTTCGGCAAAGGAACAGAACACAACACCGTGCTCCGCAAGTTTCTCTTTGTAAGTAGTGGCGATCGACACACTGTCGAACACGGCATCCACGGCCACATTACTGAGGCGCTTTTGCTCATTGAGAGGAATGCCGAGCTTCTCGAAGGTTTCAAGAAGCTTTGGATCCACTTCATCGAGGCTGGCCTTCTTCTCCTGAGGCTGCTTCGGAGCCGCGTAATAGACGATGTCTTGATAGTCGATCGCCGGATATCCCAGTGCCGCCCAGTCGGGCTCTTCCAGGGTCAGCCAGTGGCGATAGGCCTTGAGCCGGAAATCGAGCAAAAACTCCGGCTCGCCTTTCTTGGCCGAGATGAGGCGCACCACATCTTCACTAAGGCCCTTAGCGATCTTGTCAGTGGCAATATCAGTGACAAAACCGTATTTATACGGCTGACTGACGAGATCGCGAGTGGAGACACTGGTCATGGTGATTATCCCGCGGAAGCGTGGATCTCCTCGGTGCTGATGGTCTGGGCATCACCGCGGAAAGGATTGTCTTCGGTGAGGAAGAGCATGCAGTGGCACTCTTTGCGTTCCCGCATCGGCACACAGGGGCAGTTCCAGAAGGCCTGCGACACCTCCGCCTCCTTGTCTTCGTAGTGACGACAAGGGCAAAGGGCACCACCAAGTTCGTCCTTGTGCCGGGCAAGCCCCTTGAGCACCACAGCGGTCACACCGGGGTCGCTGCAGAAGTAGGTGCCAGTGCGCTGGGCGTAGGTTTCGGCGAATTTCCGGATCACCTCAAGGCTTTCGGCCGTGGGCTCCGGGTTTCCAGCGGACGGGTCGGTCATGAGGCTCGAACGGGAATGCGGATGGCAGGGGCAGAACCAAAACGGTGGAGACGACCTACCAGCCAACAAATACGAAACATTCGTGTTTCGTTTCTGGAGCCTAGGGCAAAGGTCCGTCCACCGACGGCTCGGGCCATTCTCACCTGCTGCCGCCAAGGGATCGGATGTCGTCTGCGCACTGACGGACACGAAGCCCGTTTCTAGGTTTCGGCGTGAACGTCCAAGACTGCCCCCATGGCTATCGCTAACCGGTCCGCTGCGGAGTGGCTCGGCCCCGAGGCCGAGCTGATCCTGCAGGCTCCCGCCAAGGTCGACCAGAAGCGCCTCCATCTTCCCGGACCCGAGGTCGTCGATCGCTTCGCCCTCTCCGATCGCAGCCCCCAGGTGCTGCGCAGCCTGCAGCAGCTCTATGGCAGTGGCCGCCTGGCCAACACCGGCTACCTCTCGATCCTGCCGGTGGATCAGGGCATCGAGCATTCCGCCGCCCACTCCTTCGCTCCGAATCCCGACTACTTCGACAGCGAAGCGATTGTGGAGCTGGCCGTGGAGGCAGGCTGCAACGCCGTCTGTTCCACGCTGGGGGTGCTGGGTTCGGTGGCGCGGCGCTGGGCCCATCGCATTCCCTTCATGGTGAAGCTGAACCACAACCAGCTGCTCACGGCTCCGAACGTTCACGAGCAGATCCTGTTCGCCTCCGTCGACCAGGCCTGGGACATGGGCGCCGTGGCCGTGGGTGCCACCATCTATTTCGGCAGCGACGACTGCAACCGGGAGCTGCAGCAGATCGCCGCCCTGTTCGAGCATGCCCACGACCGGGGCCTGGCCACGGTGCTCTGGTGTTACCTGCGCAATCCGATCTTCAAACAGCCTGAGGCGGACTACCACCTCTCGGCTGACCTCACCGGCCAGGCGGTGCATCTGGGCGTCACCATCGGCGCCGACATCATCAAACAGAAACTGCCCGCCAATAACGGCGGCTACCCGGCCGTCGCCAAGGCCCTGGGCCAGTCGTTCGGCATGACCGACGATCGGATCTACAGCGAGCTCTGCAGCGACAACCCGGTGGATCTCTGCCGCTACCAAGTGCTCAATTGTTATGCCGGCCGGATCGGGCTGATCAACAGTGGCGGCGCTTCCGGCAGCGATGACCTGCATGAAGCGATCCGCACCGCCGTGATCAACAAGCGCGCCGGCGGCAGCGGTCTGATCATGGGCCGCAAGGCCTTCCAGAAACCGCGTGGCGAAGGTGTCAGCCTGATCCAGGCGGTGCAGGACGTGTATCTGAGCCCCGAGGTCACCATCGCCTGATCGCGCCATGGCCGGACCCGTCAACCGCCGAACTGGCGTGGCATCGTGTGAGCACGACGTTTAACCCATGGGCGCACACGCTCAGGCTCCCACCCGTGAAACCACCCTCACCCTGCTGTTGCGGCAGGGTGAGATGAGTGCGGCCGATCTTGCCGAGCAGCTTGGGATTTCGGTGCAGGCGATGCGCCGCCACCTGCGCAGCCTGGAGGACGACGGCCTGGTGGAGTCGAAACCAATGCCGGTGGGCCCGGGTCGCCCCTCCAACCTCTGGTGCCTCACCAGCCGCGGCCGGCAGCATTTCCCCGACGGCAGCGAACACTTCGCCCTCGGTCTGCTCAATTCCATGGCGGCCACCCTCTCGCCGGAAGCCATGGCGTCACTGCTTAGCCAGCAGGCGCTCGAGAAGGCGAGTCGTTACCGGCAGCGGGTCGGTTCCGGTCCGCTGCAAGACCGCATTGCAGCCCTCGCAGACCTGCGGCGCCAGGAGGGCTACGTCACCGAGCTCAGCCACGATCCCGACAGCAAGGGCTGGTTGCTGAGCGAATTCCACTGCTCCGTGCAGCGCATCGCCGAGGAATATCCGGCGGTGTGTGACCAGGAGCTCCAGCTGATCCGCCACACCTTCCCCGACTGCCGTGTGGAACGGGTGCACTGGCGCCTGGAAAAGGGCCATTCCTGCGGTTTCCGCATCAGTCCGCACCATGGCTGATGCGCCCGCAGGGTCGAGCAGTCCTCTCGATAGCGACGCGATCGCCCGAATCGATGCCACCCAGCTTCCGATGCGGGAGCGCCATCACCTGCGGCTGATCGCCCATTGCCTCGCCAGTTTTCAAGACATGGCCGGCGCCACGCCACGGGGGCCGCTGCCCTCGGCGCAGCAACAGCAGACCTGGATCCAACGCCAACCGCCCCTGCTGGGTGATCCCGGCTTCGCGCAGCTGCTGCTCAAGCAGTTCGCCAGCGCCGCCCGTCAACTCGAGCAACTGGCGGAGCAGCGTCAGTGCACACCCCTCGAGCTGACCCTGGAGGATCTGATCGCCGAAGCGCAACGCCTCCACCGGCTGCAATCATCCTGAATGGCCGAGACGCCCGTCCGCGACGCTCCATGACCCTCGTCATCCCCGACGCCCTCAGCTTCTTTCAGCGGAGCAGTGGCCGCTGGCGCTCCCAGCGCAGCGTGCATCACCTGCTCCATCGCCGCGCCGAAGCGGGCGGATCGCTGATCGTGGTGGAAGACCTCAGCGCCGATGATCCCCGCCTTCGCACCATGGCGGCACAACAAGGGCAGGATCCCGACCGACTGGTGGGTGGCAGCCGGGTGCGCTGGAGCGCCTCGATGGCCTGGGATCAGGAGGGTGAGGCCCACGACGGCGAAAGCGTGATCGGCCTGATCCCCGACGGGGTTGATGGACGCTCCGGTGTGTTGCTCAGGGATCTGGGCTACGCGGAGAAAGCCCCGGCCACCTCCCGCTTCTGGATGGACGAGCTGGACGGCCTGCTGTTGAGCACCGACTACGAAACGATGAGCGTGTGGGAGCGCTTCAGCTTTGCCGGCCCGGATGTGCGCCTGCGTTCGAGCACGGTGGAGGGGCTCTCCAACAACGCCTCTTTCTGCCTGGAGCTGCGCGTCAGCGACAGCCACCCGGCCAAGACGCGCGCCGATGAAGCTGCTGGGAGAGAAGCAACGACCACGACGCCGGCAGCGCTCTCACCCCTGGGCTGGTGAGCCCAACCTGTCGCCGCGGCGACGACTATTACGGACTGTGAGTGCTGCGCGCTCCAGCCAGAGCCTCCCGAAGCCCTACTTCTACGATCGCCAACGACGGTTGCTGTAGCTCGCGTGGCCCTTCCCCTTCTGAAGTACGCGCCCACAACGCAGAACTCCCGCGTGGAGGCCTATCGCGTGGGTTCGGACGAGGATCCCAAGGCCGCGTCCATGGACAAGGCCATGGACCGGGAAGATCAGAATTTCGTGATCGAGGCCGCCTACCGCCAGATCTTCTTCCACGCCTTCAAAGTGGATCGGGATCGGACGCTGGAATCCCAGCTGCGCACCGGGCAGATCACCGTGCGTGACTTCATCCGCTCCCTCTGCCTGTCGGACACCTTCAACCGCAGCTTCTACAACCTCAACAGCAACTACAAGGTGGCTCGCCACCTGGTGGAGAAGCTTCTCGGCCGCACCACCCATGGCCAGTCGGAGGAGATCGCCTGGTCAGCCGTGCTAATGACCCGGGGCGTGCGCGGCATGGTCGACGACATCCTCAACAGTGAGGAATACATGGAGGCCTTCGGTTACGACACCGTGCCTTATCACCGCAACCGGGTGGTGGGCTCCCGTGAGGTGGGTGAAACCCCCTTCAACATCACCTCGCCCCGTTACGACGCCTACTACCGCGGCATCCTCGGCTTCCCCCAGATCGTTTACACCGGCACGGCCAAGTCGCTGCCCGCCCGTGCGGCCCAACGCCGCGGCGGTTACCCCGAGGACTACATGTCCTGGGTGCGCAGCCTCCCCGCCATGCGGACCAGCTCAGCCGCTGCCTCCTCGGCCGGCATCGACTACATGGCCAAGGTTCCTTACCGCAGTGTCGGCCGCTGATCAGCGCGAACAGTGCATCTGCGGGGGCCGAGGCCCCCGCTTTTTTTGATGTCAGCGCCCCAGGCCAGGTGGTCAGAAGATGCTGACCGCAAGGGAATGCGGTGATCGCAATCCTGATCTTTGCCGCAAACTGATCCCAAAGAAACCTGGAGATTCTCTCCGTGACGCAAGCTCTCTCCTCCCTCGCCCGACTAACGCTGCGTCAACTGCGCCAGATGGCGAGCGATCTCGGGGTGACCCTCTACAGCCGCAAGAGCAAGGAAGACCTGGTGTCGGCCATTGCCGAAAAGCAGGAGCGTCGCGGCGGTGACCTCAAAGCGATCGAAGCCGAACTGCACGCTCCCTCCAAGCCGGAGTCGAACACCCGGGTGGTGTTCCTGCCCCGGGATCCCCAGTGGGCCTATGTGTTCTGGGAGATTTCCGACACCGACCGCCGACGCGCCCAGAGCGACGGTGCCGCCCATTTGAGCCTACGCCTCGCCGATGTGACGGGCATTCAGGACGGCAGCGCCCATCCCCACACTCTGCAGGAAGTGCCGGTCGACAGCCACAGCACCGAGTGGTACCTGCCAGTTCCTCTCTGCGATCGCGATTACCGCGTCGAGCTTGGCTACCGCCAGGGCAGCAGCTGGATCTCCCTCGCCTTCTCCTCGGTGGCCCGGGTGCCCGCTCTGCACCCCAGCGATCAGATTCTTGATCAGTTCGTGCCCTTCAGCCTCGATGCCACCCCGGTGGCCGAGCCGTTGCCGGTGGCACCGATCGAGCCGAGCGACAGCGGCCTGCACGAGCGTCTCTACCAGAGCGCCACAACCCACTTCCGCAGCCGTCGCGTCGGTTCCGAGGTGCTGCACGAGCGCGACCGCAACGAAGCCGATCAGTACGGACTCAACGCATCCGGCGCCGGCCTGTGGGCCAGCGGCCGCAACGAATCCGGTCTGGGAGGCGTCGCCCCGCGTCAGCGTGCCTTCTGGCTCGTGGCCGATGCGGAACTAATTGTTTATGGCGCCACCGATCCCTCGGCCCGTCTGACCATCGGCGGTGAAGACGTGCCGCTGTCCAGCGACGGCACCTTCCGCATCCAGGTGCCCTTCCGTGATGGCGAGCAGGTGTATGCGATCGAAGCCACCGCGGCCGATGGTGAGCAGAAGCGCAACATCACCCTCAACTTTGAGCGCGTCACCCCGGAAGACAACAGCAACCCCGCCAGCGAAGCCAAAGCCGAGTGGTTCTGACGCGGTGGGCATGAACTCCACCACAGCCCTGCGCTGGTTCGTGGCCATCACCCCCCTGGCGGGGGCGATGGCTTTCCCCATCGTGGTGCCACTCACCATGGCCCGGGTCGGCATCGGCGCAGGTGTGGCCGTGGCGCTGGTGCTGAGCAGCCTCTGGTTCGTGGCGATGTTGCGCACCGCTGAGATGCCCCACTGAGCTTCACTCCAGCCAAGGAGCACCGGCAGTCAGGGGAATCCTTCCTGTAGCGCGCGCTGGCTTGCATGGGATGGCTGAATAGGAAGCTGATGGGAGGCCTCAGCGCGGTGGGCTTGGCCCTGCTCACAGCCAGCTGCAGTCAGCCGGGGCAGCTGCTGGGCCATGCACTGCCGGAACCACCGCTTCCGCCCGGGATCAACGTGGCCTTTAACCATCGCGATGGCGCCCGCTACCGCAGCCCGCTCACGGGCCAATGGCGCAACGGAGACAACCTGGAGCAGCTGGTAATCGAGGCGGTGGAGACCGCCCGCTCGGAGATCCTGATGGCGGTGCAGGAGCTGGCGCTGCCTGAGATTGCCAGCGCCCTGGTGCGAGCCCAAAAGCGGGGCGTGCGGGTGCAGGTGATTCTGGAAAACACCTACAGCACCCCCTGGAGCGACCTGCATCGAGCGGATCTGGCACCCCATGGCCGGCATCGACTGGCGCAGCTCGAAGCGCTGGCCGATCGCAACCACGACGGTGTGCTCAGCGCCGAAGAACGCCACAACGGCGATGCGGTGGCGATCCTGACGCGGGCCGGTGTGCCCCTGATCGATGACACCGAAGATGGCAGCAAGGGCAGCGGCCTGATGCACCACAAATTTGTGGTGATCGACCGGCGCCTGGTGGTGACCGGCAGCGCCAACTTCACCAGCTCGGGGATGCATGGCGATGCGGGTGCCGCCAGCACGCGCGGCAACGTGAACCATCTGCTGCAGATCGCAAGCCCGGAACTGGCGGCGGTGTTTGCGGCGGAGTTCGCTCGGATGTGGGGTGATGGCCCCGGCGGTCGTCAGGACAGCCGCTTCGGGCGCGGCAAAGACAGCGGCGGTGTAGAGACGGTGCCAGTGGGCGACACCCGGATTGAGGTGCTCTTCGCCCCCCACGCCAAAGCCAATCCCCACCACGGCCTGCGGCTGATCGGAGAGCAACTGGCGGCAGCGCAACGGAGCATTGCCATGGCCCTGTTTGTGTTTTCAGCTCAGGAGTTGGCGGATGTGCTGCAGGAGCGGGTGCGGGATGGGGTGGAGGTGCGCCTGTTGGCGGATCCAGGCTTCGCCAGCCGCTCCTTTTCGGAGGTGCTCGACCTACTCGGCGTGGCCTTACCGGATCGCTTCTGCAAGCTGGAGGCCGGCAACCAACCGTTCGAAACGCCACTGCAGGAAGTCGGCACTCCCCGACTGGCCCGCGGCGACAAACTGCACCACAAGCTCGCCGTGATCGATGGCACAACCGTGATCACAGGCAGCTTCAATTGGAGCCCCTCAGCGGCCCATCAGAACGATGAAACCCTGATGGTGATCCACTCACCCCAACTGGCCGCGCATTTCAGCCGAGAGATCGATCGCATGTGGCGGGGCGCCGAGCTGGGCATCACGGCTCGGATGCGCCGCAAGCTGGAACGGCAACAAGTGCGATGCGGCAGCAGCGAGCAGCGGCAGTGAGGGTGGTGACCCTGCGATGACCCGCCTCGGCAGCGGATCACTCGGCCAACAACTCTCTCAGTCGCCGGTAGGCGGTGGCACCAATGGCCAGGGTTTGCTCGAAGCTATGAAAGTGGAGCAGATGCAGCGAGCGCGACACCCGCTCAAAGGATTTCAAACGGCGGAATTGAATGATCGTGGAGCGATCCAAGCGTTGGAATCTGTCGGCTGGCAACAGGGCTTCCCATTCGCGGATGGGTCGCCTCAACACGATGGGATCGCGATCCTGAAGCTGGAGATGGGTCTGCACACGCATGCCCGCCACCCAGAGCACCTCATCAAAAGGCACAAAGTCCTTCCCTTCCGAGAATGTAGACTCCAGCCAGAATCCGCTATCGACAGGGGTATTTGGCGTGAGTGCTGGCGGCGCCTGCAAACGCTCGAGGCAACGCGCCAAGCGTTCTGGGCGGATCGGCTTCAAAAGGTAATCACGCACGCCGGCATCAAAAGCGGAAACGGCAAAATCGCTGTAAGCGGTGGTGATCACCACGGCGCAGCTGGCCGGCAGTAATGGAAGTAAGGCTGAACCGTGGTCGGAACCCAGCTGCAGATCGAGGAACACCAGATCAGGCCGGTGAGAGTGAACGGCCTGGATAGCCCGGTCCAACGAACGCGCCCTGGCCTGCACCTTCACCTTCACCTTCACCGTCTGCGAAGGCATAGCGCGAAGCATCGCCTCAAGATGCTCCAGAGCAGAGGGTTCATCATCAACCAAAAGAGCGTGGAGTGGTTGCACCGCCTTGAATGGGAAGTGAAAGCGTCACCGTGACGAGGCCATTCTCGCTGGAAGCCGTGAGTTGTGCGGCATCGCCGTAGTGCAGCTGCAGCTGACGACGGATGAACTCCAATCCATACCCACCACAACCAGAGCCCTGCCAGGAGCCACTGTTCCTCACTTGCAACAACATCTGATCACCCTGCCGACGACACGCCACAGACACCTGCAAGGCCTGATCATCGACAGAACTGCCATATTTGAACGCGTTCTCCACCAAGGGTTGGAGCAAATATCGCGGTAGCTGGATGGACAGCAGCTCAGCATCCACGTCCTGCCGATACGACAGAGCATCACCAAAACGCAGATCTTGCACAGTGAGATAACTCTCCATGGCATGCAACTGACGATGCAAAGGCTCAAGGGCGTCGCCTCGCTCGGTGGCATAACGGAGATAATCAGCCAGCCCCGTTGCTGCATCTAACACCCGATTGGGATCGTGCCGACAAGCAACGATGGCATTCAAACCATTCATCAGAAAATGCGGCTGAAACGCCTCATTTAGCGACCGCAACTGCATTCTCAAAGCACTCCGCTCCTGCTCAAAACGAAGGAGCTCGCTACGCCTTAAATCTCGAATCGCAAGCAGAAACGAATAGACATTCGCCCACATCAGCAGACGCATTGCCATCGAAAGGAGATAAAAGAAAAACCCATGCCAGAAATATGGTCGCACCGTCGAATCAGCAGCCCATAAAACGCACTGAAGAGCGAGAGAAAAAATAATTGCAAACACGGCGCACAAGCCCAGCACGACGATGAAGCGTCGCCACGCCTTCAAACCGGGTCGCGCCTCAACCCTGCCGTGCACCCAACTACAAAACAAAATGCCACAGATCAACCGGGCTGCAACAAACCAGGCTGGGGGAACAATGCCAGGGCGGACTGATTGCAAAAAGGCAGTGAATGCCACCAAAGTGACAAGCCAAAACGCCAGATTGAACCCAAGGAACCAGTAGCGCTGCAACCGTTGAGCCAAGCCTTTCAGAGCAGTCGATGAGGGGGCAAGCATGGAACAAGATCACCCGGGCGAACCATGGGCACTCAAGCACAACCAGCTGCCTAATTAAAAAAGCAAGAGTCCAGCGGATCGACCATTTGACGATCAGGACGGATTCGGAACAACATGGAGCCGACTTGGAACACAAGAACCCCAAAAAGAATTAAAAATCAGGATAATAGATTAATTGCATTAACCCAAGCCTCTCAAGTGAGCAACGTCATTCAATTAGTCGACAATGATGATAATTCAATCGTTAATACTGGCGAGCACACTGCCGTCAATGGCAGCCTATTTTTCAGCGGAGCAAACAGCGAAAATCCGAACGATACAGAACTCTGGAAATCAGATGGCACACCGGAGGGCACTGTCCGAGTTAAGGATATTAATCCAGGGAGTAATGCATCGAATCCGTCTCATTTAACAGCCATTGGCTCAACTGTTTACTTTGCTGCGAATGATGGCAATGGCAACAAGCTCTGGAAGTCAGATGGCACAGATAGCGGCACTGTTGTCGCTGAAGACGATAACTCGAGAACTTTCGCGGATCCAAAGGGATTTGCAGTAATTGATTCAACTCTCTACTTCACAACTTATGACGAAGATAATCTAGGCGAACTTTGGAAAACCGACGGCAGCAGCAGCGGTACAGCACTGATTAAAGCAGGAATAGCAGGTTCACCAAATAGTCCTAGGCCCACGAACGAGCTTAAAGCGGTTGGATCAGAGCTCTATTTTGCGAACTATACCGACGAGTTGGGATTAGAACTTTGGAAGCATGATAGCGAATCTGGAAATACGGGAATTGTCAAAGACATTGCACCAGGTGAATCATATGGAATAAAGAATGGATCTTATCCTGGTCGGTTTACGGCCAACGGTTCAACGCTTTATTTTGTCGCCGAAAATAGCACCTATGCCGGTGAACTCTGGAAATCAGATGGCACCGAAGCCGGAACAATACTTGTCAAAGATATCAGACCAGGCTCAGCACACTCGAACATGTCGAACCTAACATCAATTGGCTCGGATATTTACTTTACGGCTGATGATGGACTGAAGGGCACCGAACTCTGGAAATCAGATGGCACCGAAGCTGGAACAATACTTGTTAAAGACATCAGGCCGGGATCCCTTTCTTCAAGCCCTAACAGCCTGGCCGCTTTTGGGTCAACTCTTTACTTTAGAGCCAATGATGGTTCAAACGGCTTCGAACTCTGGACATCCGATGGCACACCGAAAGACACGAACCTCCTCAAATATATCAGGCTGGGATCTTCAAGCTAAACTCCATCTTCGTTCACTATAGCCGAATCAACATTATTTTTCAGAGCTAGCACTGATTCCGCTCGCAGTGCACTTTGGAAAACTGATGGGACCGAAGAAGGAACAACCATTGTCGAGGACAGCAACACAAGCTCCGACTTCACCGATGTCAGCAATCTAGAGGCAGTTGGGACTAGGCTTTTCTTTAACTCTTGGAATGCAGACGTTAATCGCGATCAACTATACATTTTAGAGAATCCCGCAGCCGTGACCAAGGGCTTCTCAGGCTTCGATGATGAAGACTCCACCATTACTGGAACGCTTAAAGCCACCGATCTAGAGGGTCTGACCGATGGCACCGTTTTCTCGATTGCCTCTGCCGACACTCCAGTCAACGGCACCACGTCCATCGATCCCGCAACCGGCGCTTGGACCTACACGCCAAATGACAACTTCAATGGCAAAGATTCTTTCACAGTCACCATCACTGATAACCTCGGCGGAATAACAATCCAAGTCATATCATTAAAAATTTATCCCATTGACGATGCTCCCGTCGTCTCTGGCTCTTTCACTGGCTCCGTCACAGAAGAATCCGGCACCAATACCGCCACTGGAAGTCTCTCCATCGCCGATGTCGATGGTGGTGATTCGCCTTCCTTCGCGGATGTTCCCGCTACCCCTGGCAACAACGGCTATGGATCCTTCGCTCTAAATAAATGACAATACTTACTTCCACTGACGCAACTTCTCTGAAAAAATCGCAAGGATCAAGCGTAGTCATCCCCAATAATTATACTTCAATTGATACAAGGGCGTTTCTAAACAAGAATTTAAAAAGTGTCACCATCCCCGACAGCATCACATCTATTGGCTACGAAGCTTTTAGAAATAGTGGTTTAAAAAGCGTCACAATCGGCAATGGCGTTACATCTATTGACAAACGTGCGTTTTACGGTAACCAGCTAACGAGTGTCACTATCCCCAATGGCGTCAAATTTCCTGGCGGCAATCCATTTGATAATAGGGTCAGCATAATTTACCAGGTAGTTAATAGCGGCAACGGCACTGCTGGTGCCATCACAGGTGATCCTGACGGCAATGGCACTGTCACTGCCTACCAGTGGTACAAAAACAACAACGCCATCACAGGAGGGACCAACTCCACCTATACCGTTCCAGATGATGGTGCTGGCACTTACAAGGTCGCCATCACCTACACCGATGGACAGGGGTTCATAGCAACCGTTGATTCCGCAAACCAGGTCGTCACTGCGCTCAGCAACGGCAACGGCACTGCTGGTGCCATCACTTCTTCTAATGCAGGCGTCTTTCAAGAAGGCGTCACCCTCACTGCTGGTGCCATCACAGGTGATCCTGACGGCAATGGCACTGTCACTGCCTACCAGTGGTACAAAAACAACAACGCCATCACAGGAGGGACCAACTCCACCTATACCGTTCCAGATGATGGTGCTGGCACTTACAAGGTCGCCATCACCTACACCGATGGACAGGGGTTCATAGCAACCGTTGATTCCGCAAACCAGGTCGTCACTGCGCTCAGCAACGGCAACGGCACTGCTGGTGCCATCAATGGCGCTGAGGATGTCGACTTTGTCTCAAACAGCTCACCATCAGTAGCATTGACTACCGAAAGCACGACGAACGCTGAGGTTGAGCAACCCATTGTGGTGTCGCTCCCAGACGGAGTGGCCAAGCTCGCAGTAAGAGTCGCGACGGAAGCCATTGTGATGCCAGAAGAGTTTGCAGAAAAAGTTGTGGATCTGGGCGTGCAAACTCCCGTCTATTCGATTGATTTCGAGATCCCCCTTCCTTCCGTATTTCGATACAATCCCCTAACCAAATCCTTCCAACGCACCAAACGCACCAAAGCCAATCTCCCCCTCGCGCCCCTGCTAGGCGACCTTTCGCTGTCTGATGGTTTAGGGCGACGCATCAAGAGCCGCCGACCTGTGTATTTCGGCATCGACGGTGCCGGCGTGATCTCCGACCTCTCCTACGACCCGCTTCGCAATGCAGGCGCCCGCTTTTATGATACCGATGACGATAATAGCGCCGACTTTCTTTCTCTCGGCCTCGTTGATGGCGGCTTCGGAGACAAAGACGGCATCGTCAATGGGGTGATCGTGGATCCCTCCATGCCAGGCATCGTGGACCTCACGCCATCCATCACCGAACAGACCAATCGTTTTCTCAAAGTTGGCGATCCGAGCAATACCGCACCAGCCGCGCTGGCACTTCAAGCGTCACTCACAACTCGCAGCAGACAGGCCACCACCGTTGGTTATGTCATCCTCAATGAAGGCGAAGACCCGTCCATCGTAGGAGACATCAACACGTTCAAAGAGCGTGCCAGAACTCTCTTCAGCAGCCTCAAATCCAACGATGTCGTTCTTAACGACTCCATGCGCTTCGAAAGAGAGTTTCTGCTCCGCAATGGCCAGAGCGTACGCTTCTTTGCCATCACTGACCACAGCCTTAGCGAGCTCACCAGTTTGGAGGATGCACGCTTCTCCTTTCTTGAGGCTGAAGTTGATGCCATCACTGGAACAGCCTCCATCGGTGGCGGAGGTGGATACAACAACAGCATCGCCTTTTCCCTATCGCTCCTGGAAGGTGATCAGAGCCTCAGCGCTCTGATCGCCCAGGAGCAAACTGTGGCTCCCCTGCTCGATTTCACCGCATTCAGCGAAACCGACACAATCACCGGAGCCATCGTTCAAGCCCGCGAAGCAGAAGAAGACACCATCACCGGCTTTTACCGGGTGCTCGACATCGATGGCAGTGTGCTTTCTGCTGATGGGACACTGCTCACACCGGGAGATGCCGGGTACGCCGCCGCGGCCCTGCGCGACGCCAATCAGGTCGCGACATTTAGCAACCTCTCCGTTGCCGATGGTCAATCGACATCGACAGACTTCAGCTTGCAAGACAGCGGCACGTTCGCGCCCTTTGCCCAAGTGAACGGCCACACCTTCTTTGCCTTCTCTGAAGCCAATGCCGATGGCCTCTCCCACTTCCGCTCGCTCGGCACCAATCTCTTTGGCCTGGAAGACCAACTCGGCGGTGGTGATCTTGATTTCGATGATCACATCATCGGCTTCAACATCTCCGGGTTGACCCGCAGCGATCAAGCCGCCGTGGCCTGAGCGATCCACGCGCGGCTTCGGGATACTGCATCAACGCCCCTCCCGTTGCCTTGAACGTTCTCCAGCGCGCCAGCCAGCACGCCCAGCGTGGCGAATGGGCCCAGGCGGAGGCGCTCTGCCGTGAGGTGCTCGCCAGCGGTGCCGACACCGCCGCGGCCCTGGCCCTGCTCGGCGCCATCCAACACGCCAGCGGGCGCCACCAAGAGGCGATCACCAGCCTGCAACAAGCGCTGCAGCTGAACCCTGGCAACGCCCTCGCCCTGGGCAACCTTGGCGCCGCCCAGCAGGAGCTGGGCCGTACCGACGCGGCGATCCACTCCTTGCAGCAGGCCTTAAAGCTCCGGCCCGATTTCGCGATCGCCCTCACCAACCTCGGCTTCTGCCTGCAAAGCCGCGGCGATCACGAGGCGGCGATTCCCTGCTTCGCGCGCAGCCTCCGGCTCCGGCCCGGCAATCTCCGGGTGCTGCAAGGGCTGGGTTGGTCTCAGCTGCAGGCCGGCCATCCCGATGCCGCGATCGACACGCTGCAGCAGGTGCTCGCCCAGGCGCCAGAAGCAACCGACATCCGGCTGGTCCTCGCCAGCGCCCAGCGGGAAGCCCGGCACATCCAGGCCGCCGATCAGAACTTCTACCGCTGCGCCACAGAGCCCCATGCATCGGCCGCGGTGGTGGCAGCAAGCCTGGAGCATTTCACCGTGACGCGCCAATCCAACACCTTGGAGCAGCTGCTCAACAGCAGAGCTCAGGGCGTCAACGATCCAGTCGCGCAGGTGTATGCAGCAGCCCTGGCCCTGCAACGCCAGCAGTTCTCCGACGCCCGAGCCCTCAGCGAACGGCTCAACAGCGACGCGATCACCGCCCTGCCGCCCACCGCCCGGATCCGCCACTGGAACACTCGCGCCTGGCTGGACGATCACAGCGGCCACGTCGATGCCGCCATGGAGGCGTTCCTGGCGGCCCAGCAGGATCCGGCCTACGCGCCTCTCGATCCGGAAGCCCAACCCCGGCGCATCGCCGCCTACCGCCAGCTCGCCGAGCAACTCGCCCAGCGTCGCCTCGCCCCAGGCCAAGCCGCAGCCGCCGTGGATCCGGGCCGGGAGACTCAGCGCCGGCCACCGGTGTTTCTGATGGGCTTCCCCCGCTCCGGCACCACCCTGCTCGACACCATCCTGCGCTCCCATCCCGCCATCGATGTGGCGGAGGAGAAGCCGGGGATCGCCGCTCTGGAAATCCACCTGCAGGAGACACGGGGTTGGTCGATCGACCAATTCGCCCGCCTGGACCACCACGACGTGCAGGAACTGCAGCAGCTCTATTGGCAATGCATGGCCCCCTTCTGGGACACCTCACGGCCGGTGCTAATCGACAAACTGCCGCTGCACATCTGCGCCGTGCCCCTGATCCAGGCCGTGTTCCCCGACGCCACCTTTCTGCTGGCGATCCGCAACCCGCGCGACACGGTGCTCTCCTGCCTGCAACAGACCTTCGCCGCCAACGACGCCATGCTGCACCTGCGCTCCCTTCCCGAGGCGGCCCGCTTCTACGACCTGGTGATGGCGTCCTGGCTGCACGTGCAACGTCAACTCGATCCGGCGGTGCAGGTGATCCGCTACGAGGATCTGATCGCCGACCTAGCAGCGACGATCCAACCCGTTCTCGACCGCCTCAACCTGCCCTGGGACGAGCGGCTGCTCGCCTTTCAACGCACCGCCAGAGAACGGGACCTGATCAACACCCCATCCGCTGCCCAGGTGGTGCAACCGCTCTACAGCAGCGCCATCAATAAATGGCGTCGTTACCGCCATCACTTGGAACCCTGTGACCGCTTCCTCGCCGCCTGGCTCGATCACTGGGGTTATGGGTTTGAATGAGGCGGATTGCAAAACACCCGTTGCAGCTGCGCGCGCCATCCCTGCTGATCGGCCTGTTGCTGGTCGCCCCCCAGGCGCTGGCGGCGATGGAGCTGGTGAACGTGGAGTATGTGCCGTTTCCCAGCAAAGACGAACTACGCACCATTCAGCTGAAGGCCTTCGACTGCTCCAGAGAGAACACCGCTGAGCCCTGCGAACGCACCCGCGCCCTCGCCGATCCACTGATGGATCACCCCCGCCTTCCCGCCGCCTGCAAAGACGCGGTGTGGGAGCTGCTCCAGGTCGCCAAACCGGCAGCGAGCAACAGCTTTCAACGACGCGATGCGATCGACAAGCCGGCCCGCCGGCTCACCGTGGTTTGCGCTGATCCAGTGAAGCCGAAACCTTCAGCACCGAAGCCCGGCAGCCTCAATCCCAGTCAAACGTGAAGCGCTGACCGGGCATCAGCCGAGTCACTTCCGCCTGGATCTCCGCCATCAGCTGCGTGCTGATCAGGGGATGGTTCTTGATCTCGCGCACCAACTCCTGCACATCCTCGGGCGTGAGGCCATGGCTCGACACCATCGCGTCGAGGCGCTGCTTGACGCTCTGCAGCACCAGCAGCTGCTCGTCGCTCAAGGGAGCCGCGTTGGGATGGTCGATCTTCATGGCGTGGGGAGCGGGCCTGCCACCGGCAAGGTAGCTACGACAACTGGTTGCGCCCAACACGACCCCAGCGCCGGATCATGTTTAGGTTCCCGGTAACGATGCGGCGCGTTTGATGACCACCTCAGCCCCGGCGGAACCCACCCAGCGCCAGGTGCGGCTCGACGCGCCCTTCACGGATCAGAAACCGGGAACCTCGGGGCTGCGGAAAAGCAGCCAGCAGTTTGAACAACCCCACTATCTGGAAAGCTTCGTGGAAGCGGTGTTCCGCACCCTCCCCGGCGTGCAGGGGGGGACGCTGGTGGTGGGCGGCGATGGGCGTTACGGCAACCGCCGCGCCATCGACGTAATTCTGCGCATGGGCGCGGCCCATGGCCTCAGCCAGGTGATCCTCACCACCGGTGGCATCCTCTCCACCCCGGCCGCCTCCAATCTGATCCGCCAGCGGCAGGCGATCGGCGGCATCATCCTCTCCGCCAGCCACAACCCCGGTGGCCCCGACGGCGATTTCGGCGTGAAAGTGAATGGCGCCAATGGTGGCCCCACCCCGGCCGCCTTCACCGATGCGGTGTTCGCCTGCACCACAACCCTGGAGCAGTATTCGATCGTGGATGCTGCGCCGATTCCCCTCGAAGCTCCCGGACGCCACGCCATCGGCGCCATGACGGTAGAGGTGATCGACGGCGTTGATGACTTCGTGGCGCTGATGCAGCAGCTGTTTGATTTCGATCGCATCCGTGATCTGATCCGCAGCGATTTCCCCCTGGCCTTCGACGCGATGCACGCCGTCACCGGCCCCTACGCCACGCGCCTGTTCGAGGAGCTGCTCGGTGCTCCCGCCGGCAGCGTGCGCAACGGCGTTCCGCTGGAAGATTTCGGAGGTGGTCACCCCGATCCCAATCTCACCTACGCCCACGAGCTCGCCGATCTACTACTCAACGGTGAGGCTTACCGCTTCGGTGCCGCCTGCGATGGCGATGGCGATCGCAACATGATCCTGGGTCAGCACTGTTTCGTGAACCCCAGCGACAGCCTTGCTGTGCTCACCGCCAATGCCACGGTCGCCCCGGCCTATGCCGCCGGCCTAGCCGGTGTGGCCCGCTCCATGCCCACCAGCGCCGCCGTGGATGTGGTGGCCAAGGAGCTGGGCATCGATTGCTACGAGACACCCACCGGTTGGAAATTCTTCGGCAACCTGCTCGATGCGGGCCGGATCACCCTCTGCGGCGAGGAGAGCTTCGGCACCGGCAGCAACCACGTGCGCGAGAAAGATGGCCTCTGGGCTGTGCTCTTCTGGCTGCAGATCCTGGCGGAGCGCCGCTGCAGCGTGGCCGAAATCATGGCGGCGCACTGGGCCCGCTTCGGCCGGCACTACTACTCCCGCCACGACTATGAAGCCGTGGCTAGCGACGCCGCCCATGGCCTTTATGACCGGCTCGAGGCCATGTTGCCGGGTCTCCGTGGCCAGGACTTCGCCGGTCGCCGCATTCAGGCGGCTGACAACTTCAGCTACACCGACCCGGTGGATAGATCCGTGACCACGGGCCAGGGCCTGCGCATCCTGCTCGATGACGGCAGTCGCGTGGTGGTGCGCCTCTCCGGCACCGGCACCAAGGGCGCAACGATCCGGGTGTATCTGGAGAGCTACGTGCCCAGCAGCGGCGATCTGCACCAGGATCCCCAGGTGGCCCTAGCCGACATGATCGAAGCGATCAATCAGCTCGCCGAGATCCGGGCCCGCACCGGCATGGACCGTCCCACGGTGATCACCTGAACAGCTTGATCAAGCAGGGTCAGCGGCGGTGGGGGCGGCGCCTGGAGCGGTGATACTCCGCTTCCGGGCTCCCTTCCTGGAGCTGCCGCATGCTTTCAATCGCAGCACCGAACAGAGCAGCTGAGGCCACCACCACCCCATAGAGGTACCGCACCCGGCCGGGGGAGAGATCGGCGGGGGTGTTGCGCAGGAATGCATCGAGAAACAACGCCAACACAACACCGATTGCCGCTCCGATCAGAGCGGCCCAGAGCACCTTGAAGCCTTGAAATGCAGCCGGTTTCATGACGGTTGCTCCTCAGCTGCAGCGCTGTCGGTGGGGAGCAACGTCTTCACCACCACGTAGAAGACCGGCACCACAAACAACGAGAGCACCGTGGCCACCAACAGGCCGCCAAACACCACCGCCCCCAGAGACGTTTGACTGCGGGCGCCTGCCCCACTGGCAAACACCAAGGGAAGAAAGCCAAACAGCGAGGAGATCGCCGTCATCAGGATCGGGCGCAAGCGGGAGCTCGCAGCAAACCTTGCCGCTTCCAGCGCCGAGGCACCGGCGAGCATGCGTTGGTTGGCCAGATCCACGATCAGGATGCCGTTGCCTGCCGCCAGGCCGATCAACATCACCAGCCCCACCTGGGCATACACATTGAGCACTTCGCCGCGCAAGGCCAGAAAAATCAGGGCACCGAGCATGGCCGTCGGCACGGTCATCAGGATGATCAACGGATCGGAATAGCTCTCGTACTGGGCCGCGAGCACGAGATACACCGCCAACACACCGAGGGCGAAGATCACCACCGCCAGAGCCCCGGCCTTGACCTCCTCCCGGGAAATGCCGGTCCAATCGAAGCTCAAGCCCTGGGGATCCAGCCGGGCGAAGATGGCCTTCATGGCATTGATCGCCTGACCAGAACTCTTGCCCGGCGCCGGAGTGCCCTCGATCTTGATCGAGCGATAGAGATTGAAGCGGGGCACCACCGTGGGACCCACCGTTTCCTTCACCGTGAAGAATTCGGAGAGGGGAATCTGATCACCCTGCTGATCTTTCACATACAGAGCCGTGAGCTTGTCGGGCGTGGCCCGGCTTTCCGCGCCGGCCTGCACGTACACGCGTCGCACCTTGCCCTCCTGGAAGGTGTCGTTCACATACAGACCACCAAAATTGACGCTGAAGGTCTGCATGGCGGCGCCGAAATCAACGCCGAGAGCCGCCATCCGATCCCGGTCCACATCGATGGCGATCTGGGGTGACTCGGGCGCAAACAGGGTGTAAACCCGATCCAGATCCGGATCACTGTTGCCCGCCTGGATCAACTGGCCGGCTGTGCCAAAGAACTCGCCGAGGTTGTAGGCACCACCGCTCTGGTCGAGCAGCTGAAACTCAAAGCCGCCGCCGGTGCCGTAGCCGGGAATCGCCGGCGGTTCCACCACAAACACCCGGGCGCCATCAATGGCTGCAGCCAACTTGCGATTCAAGCGCTCAACAATCGCCGCCACGTTCTGATCCCGCTCGCGGCGATCCGACCAATTCTTGGTGCCGAAGAAAAACAGCCCTTTGTTGGGGCTGTTGCCATCGAGGCTGGCGCCGCTGAACACGGAGGCGGCGGTGATGTCCTTCTCCGTGCGCAACACAGCAGCAACCTGATCATTGATCGCCTCGGTCACCTGGGTGGACACACCCTCCGGCGCCTGCACCACACCGATGGCATAGCCCTGGTCTTCGATCGGCACGAAGCCACCGGGAATGATGCGGAAGGCCACAGCGGTGCAGAGGATGCCGGCAGCGAGCAGGCTCATCACCAGACGGCGCCGGCTCAGGGCCCAGCCCAGGGCAGCGGCATAGCGACGCTCCATCACCGCGTAGAGACGGTTGAAGTTGGCGAAAATCACCGGGGTGAACCAGCCGAGGCTGAGGCCGAGGGCAGGGAAGAACAGCACCGGGAACCAACGACTCACCCCCACCAGCGCCAGGCCGCTGATGGCACCACCGAGCGTGAAGGGAAGCGCACAGGGGCGGTCGATCAGGCGGGCGAGCACCAGACCCACCAGAGCACCCACCACGGTGGGCACCAACACCATGGCCGCACCGCCCCCCACCACCAGCAGTCCATACACAAAACCGATCAGCGTGCCGGCGATGGCGTAAGCCCGACGCCCGGGATCCTTCGACTCCCGCGCCAGCAGCAGGGCGGAGAGCATCGGCGAGAAGGTGAGGGCATTGAATGTGGAAATGGCGATCGAAAAGATCACCGTGGCTGCAAATTGCTTGTAAATCGTGCCGGTGGCGCCGGGGAAAAACAGCACGGGCAGAAACACGGCGAATTTCACGAGCGATGTGGCAATCACAGCGGAGAACAGTTCATCCATCGTCGCTTTGGCCGCCTCCAGGGCGGAGAGGCCTTCCGCGCGTTTCGACGAGGTGTCTTCAATCACGGTGATGGCGTCATCCACCACCAAGCCGGTGGCAAGCACCAGCCCGAACAGGGTGAGTTGATTCAGAGAGAAGCCGAAGGCCAGCACCAGGCCGAAGGTGCCGATCAGTGCCACCGGAATCGCGATTCCCGGCACCAGAGTGGCCTTCCAGTTCTGCAGGAACAGGAACAAAATAAGAACCACAAGAACCACGGCATCCCGAAGGGAATTCACCACCCCCTGAATCGAGGCGCTAATGAAATCGGTGTTGTCGTAGATCTTTTCCATCTTTAGGCCCACGGGCATGGTGGCTTCAAAGTCAGCCAACACCTGCTTCACCCCATCCGACACCTCAAGGGCGTTACTCCCCGAGAGCTGATACACAGCCAGCCCCACCGAGGGCACACCCTGAAGGTCGGTGGCGCTCACGGCATACGATTCACCGCCCAGTTGCACCGCGCCCACGTCGCGCAAACGCACCAGACCGCCGTCCTCGACGGTGCGCACAATCATGGCTTCGAATTCCTCCACGCTGCGCAGCCGGCCCTGCAGCTGCACGGTGAAGGTGAACTCCTGACCCTGCGGTGAGGGTTCACCACCCACCTGACCGGCAGGCACCAGACGATTCTGGCTGCTCACCTGATTCACCACCTCGGAGGAGGTGAGACCGAAAGCGGTGAGCTTGTCGGGGTCGAGCCAGAGGCGGAAGGCGAGCTTGCGATTGCCGAAATAGGTGAGATCACCCACCCCTTTGACCCGCTTGATCGCATCGGTGAGGTTGAGATCGAGCAGACCGCTGATCGTTTCCGCGCTGTAAAAAATCTTGTCTGGATCTTCGCTGACGAAGTTGTAAACCAGAAGGATCGAGTTGGAGGCCTTATTCACCGTGACCCCGGCTTTTCGCACCTCCTCCGGCAGCTGGGGCTCCGCCAGGGAAACCCGATTCTGCACATTCACCTGGTTAATATCGCCATCGGTGCCGCTGGCAAAGGCCACATCAATGGCGCTCACCCCATCGGATGAACTGTTGGACTTGATGTAGTCCATATTCTCCACACCATTGATCTGCTGCTCGAGCACGCTGGTGACGCCTTCTTCCACCGACACCGCATCGGCACCCGTGTAATTGGCCCGCACCTTGACGGTGGGGGGAGCAATATCGGGGAGGTTTTCAATCGGCAGGATCGGGATCGCAATCAGACCCACGATCACAATCAGGATGCTGCAGACCGTGGTGAGAACAGGCCTGGTGATGAAGTTGTTGGAAGCAGACATGCCAGGCCGTCAGTTCTTGACCTGAATCGGCATGCCATGCCGAAGGCTGAGCAAATTGGTGGTGATCACCTTGTCACCCAACGCCAGGCCCTTGACCACGGGATAACGGTTGTTCTGCAGTGACCCAAGGGTCACCGGCGTCTGCAGGGCAAAACGGGTGCCCGCAGGGATCTTGCCCATCTCGATGCCCTTGCGGATCCGGCTCAGATCCGCCTTGCCAGGCTGCGCTTCCAGCTGCTTGAAGCTGCCCACCCGATACACAAAACTCTGCCCCGACGATTGGGTGACCGCAGCAAAAGGCACCGACGGCAGCTGACGGGCATCAAGCTGAACCCGGGTGCGCAGCCGTTGGCCGTTGCGCAGCACGCCATCGGGGTTGGGAAACACGGCCTTCACCAGCAGAGCCTGGGTGCCAGCGGCAATGGTCGGATCCACCGACGTGACCGTGCTCTGGGCGAGCACCTTGTTCGATCCGGGCATGCTCAGCACCACCGGAAGGCCCAGCTGAATCCGGTCGGAATAGGTGGAGGGCACCTCCACCCGGGCCTCCAGCTGGTTGTTCTTGATCAATTGGGTAAAGGGATCACCGGAGCGGATCACATCCCCCACCTTCACCTGCACATCGGCCACGATGCCCCGCACCGGTGAGCGCAGGTTGCTGTAGGAGAGATCGGCTTCCTTGGCGATCACCGCTTCCCGGGAAGCCACGTACTGCGCTTTGAATTCATCGCGCTCTTTGGCGGAGGCGGCCCCCTGCGGCACGAGGAACTCGTAGCGCTCCCAGTTGAGTTTGTCCTTCTGCGCCTGCGCCTGGAGGTTGGCCAGTTCGGCGCGGATCTGGGTCTGATCGAGCACCACCAGCAACTGACCGGGGGCCACCGCATCACCCTGGGAGATTTTCAGCTCCAGAATCCGGCCAGAAGCCTGGGCCGCCAGCTGCACCAGCTCCTTCGCCTCGAGGGTGCTGACGGTGTCGATGTCGTCGGTGAAGCGAGCCTCGGTCACAGGAGCCACCTCCACCGCCACAGGCGCCCGTGACGGCGTCGCCTTGCCACAGGCCGCAAGGCTGACGCCCAGAGCCGCCATCGATGCCAGACGTCGCAGAAGAATCACGGGCGGCTGCAGATGGGACTGATTATGGAAGGCATGCGCGGTGCTGGTGCTCTTGCCCGGGCGAGAATCTGCTGATCAAGACCGGTGGGATGACGGCCGATCTGTTCTCGCATCACGGCGATCAGCTCAGGCAGCGGCAGGCGCCACTGGCCGATCGCCTCAGGCCGCGCAACCTCGATGACTTCGTCGGGCAGGGCGCCATCCTGGCCGAGGGTCGCTTGCTGCGCCGCGCCATTGCCGCCGATCGGGTCGGCAACCTGCTGCTCCATGGTCCGCCAGGAGTCGGCAAGACCACCCTGGCGCGGATCATCGCCAACCACACCCGCGCGCACTTCAGCAGCCTCAATGCCGTGCTCGCCGGGGTGAAGGAACTGCGGGCGGAGGTCGATGCGGCGCGACGGCGACTGGAGCGACACGGCCTGCGCACGATCCTGTTCATCGATGAGGTGCATCGCTTCAACAGCGCCCAGCAGGATGCCCTGCTGCCCTGGGTGGAGAACGGCACCCTCACCCTGATCGGCGCCACCACGGAAAACCCCTATTTCGAGGTCAACAAGGCGCTGGTGAGCCGGTCGCGCCTGTTCCGCCTTCAGGCACTCGAGGCCGAGGATCTTCACCGCTTGCTGCAGCGGGCCCTCAGCGACAGCGAACGGGGCTATGGCGACCGGGCCGTCAGCGTGACAGCCGAGGCCGCCGCCCATCTGGTGGATGTGGCGAACGGCGATGCCCGCAGCCTGCTCAATGCCCTGGAGCTGGCCGTGGAAAGCACGCCGGCGAACGCGGACGGCACGGTGAGGATCGATCTGGCCATCGCCGAGGAATCGATCCAGCAGCGAGCCGTGCTCTACGACAAGCAGGGCGACGCCCATTTCGACACGATCAGCGCCTTCATCAAGTCGCTGCGGGGCTCCGATCCTGATGCCGCCCTGTTCTGGCTGGCCCGCATGGTCGAAGCGGGAGAGAACCCTCGCTTCATTTTCCGGCGGATGCTGATCGCCGCCGGGGAAGACGTGGGGCTGGCCGATCCCCAGGCGATGGTGGTGGTGGAAGCCTGTGCCTCCGCCTTCGAACGCACTGGATTGCCAGAGGGCCTCTACCCCCTCGCCCAGGCGGCGCTTTACCTGGCCTGCACCGACAAGAGCAACAGCACGATCGGCATCTTCGAAGCGATCAGCAGTGTGCGCAGGGCCCAGCGACAGGACGTGCCCAGCCACCTGCGCGATGCCAACCGAGACGGCGACGCCTTCGGCGATGGCCAGGGCTATCGCTACCCCCATGCCTTCCGGGAGCACTGGGTGGCCCAGCAGTATCTGCCCACAGCCCTGCAGGGGGAAGCGTTCTGGACGCCCGGGCGCCAGGGCTGGGAAGGGGCGCGGCGGGATCGGCTGCTCGAACGTCGCGCCGCCCAGCTGGCCGCAGCCGCCGAAGCCGTGGATGACCACCCCCTGCTGGTGAGCAGCGGACCGGAGCAGCCCCAGCTGGAACGCTGGCTGCAACGGCAACTGGCCCAGGACGGCGAACGGTTGCAGGAGCTGCGACGACGGCTCTGGGCCGACCTGCGTTGGCAACGCACCGATCGGGTGCTGCTGGTGGGTGGTCGCTCCCTGCTCTGGGCCCTCGATCCCCTCGCTGCGGCCTGTGATGGCAGCGTGGCAATGCTCTGCGGCTCCAGCCAGGATCGTGATCGGCTCGAGGCCCAAATCACCCTGCTCGATCCCCTGCACCAACCGATGCTGCTGAACGGTGTGGAGGGTCTGCTGCAGCTCGATCCAGAGCACCGCTTTGAGGTGATCGGCGGTCGGCTGAACCAGGAGGACCTCGCCCTGGCGGACTTAGACCACCACTGGGCCAGCGTCAGTGACCGGGCCAGCGACACGGGCCGCCTGCGGCTGTTGATCAGCACACCGGAGCTCGGCCCCGCCGCCGCCCTACTGGCAGTGGGGCAACTCAAACCCGAGCAACTCGCCAGCAGCGAACGCCGGCAACTCGACGCGCTTCTGGCCCTGGAGTCGACCTGGCTCAACGATGCACGGGCCACGACCGCGCTGCAGGCCGCCTTGCAACGAGCCGGTTGGTCGCTCAGCCAGGAGCGGTGGCAGGAATCGCTGCGCCTGCCCCTGGATCAGCCCTTGATCGAGCGCTGGTTGGGGGAAGGTCGTCCCTATCGGCTCCGCCTGGACGCAAGCGGACCCGAGGCTGCCGCCTGTGCTCCCCTGCTGCGGCGGTGGCTCGAGGCGCATCGCGGTCGCGCCCTGCCCCAGCGACTCGGCCACCTCCGCCTGTCGGGCGAGCGCTCAAGAGCCTAAGAAAGGCAAAAAAAAAGCCCCGGCAGAGCCGGGGCTTGAGGGAAAGAAGTCGCAAGGACTTCAGCTGGCTCACCAGAGGCCGCGGACGGGAGCAGCGGCGCGGGGAGCGGGAGCAGCAGGCAGGATCTGGTTGGCCTGGATGCAAGCGGGCAGGAACACGTACCAGGACAGCAGAGAGGTGGCCTGAGCACCGTTGAGGCCGCTCTTGCAAACGTTCTGGGAACCGTCGGACTTGCCGTTGTCAGCCAGAGCGAAGTCGACGGGCAGGTTGGCCATGATGCCCTCGGAGGAGAGCTTGCCGTCGATGGAGTCGGCGATGATCGCGGAGCGCAAGGCCACCACGGAGGTCTTCGTCTTCATCCAGTAGGGGAAGTAGCTGGTGGTCTGCTCCTTAAGGAACTTCTCACCATCCTTGGAGTAGAGGAAGCGGGAAACGCCGATCAGATCAACGTCGTAGGTCTTGGTCATGCCTTCGCGGATCTCATCAGCGGTCCAACCGGAGCCGCCGATGCCGGACTGCAGAGCACGGTCGGTGATGTCACCGTTCTTGAAGAAGGTTTTGAAGGCCTTGGACTTGGTGGTCCAGACAGCGCCACCGGTTTCCCAACGCACAGGGCGCGAGGTACCGGCTTCAGCGGCGACAGCCAGGGTGGAGAGGGAGGCGCCAGCAACGAGGCCGGCAGCGAGACGGGTGAACACGGACGGCGGAAAAAGACGTCAACCGAATTATTACTGACGGGAATAAAACTGCCAACTGATTTGGGCAGTTCAGCACCAAAGACGCACCACACAGACCGGAATTGGGCGACGCAGATCGGGTCTATCAACACTCGCGCGTCTCATCAATCCCGCAGCAAGATTGTGAATCAAGAGGACTGTGTCGGCCCGAAGGCCTGCCAACCCGCAGGGCATCCAGACGGAGCCAATGTGCCGGGACGTGGCAGAGAACCACGGCACTGCAAGCGCTCCAGGCGATCACCCTTGAGGCGCACTTCGGCCATGAATCCCTCACCGCCGCGACGGGGCGTCAACCAGAGCCGGCTGAAGCCAGCCCCACTCTCGACCCGGGCCTGAAGCTCCTGGCCCGCATCCAAGCCCAGATCCGCCAGAGAGCCCGCGAAATGCCCCCAGTAATGGCGGGTCATCTGACCACTCACAAACTGGGCTAGCAGCACCTCCGAATCCCGGCGTCGATGCAAGGTGCTCTCGCGCTCCTCGAGCACCAGGCTCACTGGCCTGGTGTCATCCTCCAAACCCGTGATCGAAGCCAACCGTGCCGTCGCCGGTGTGGAAGGGCGCATCATGCCCGCCAGCCCTAGCGCCACCAGACACACGGCCGCTAACGCAGAGGGCAGTTGACGCAGCGACAGGGAGGCCAAGGCCGACCGAGACAACGACCGCCATCATGCTAGGCAGAGGATCCCAGCCTGTCTCGCCTCAGGCCGCGCCGATCGGGTCATCGCCAAGGTCCAGTCGCCCACCTGCCAGCGCCGAACCGCCAGGGTCCACCCCCCCGTGCGATGCACCGCCAGATCAGCCTCGGGCTGGCACGACCACTGGCTCAGGTCGCGGGCGATGCTGCCGTGTTGCCACTTGATCGCCGCCTCCTTCACCACCCACAAGTCGAGCACCGCCTCGCGAAGCGCCTCACCCTCCAACCCCTGAAGCGCCCGGCGCTCCGGCTCCAGAAAAAAGCGCTCCGCCAAAGCCCTGGCGGGCACGGCGCGATCCCGCCGCTCCAGATCCACGCCGAGCCGATCAGGGGCCCAACCCACCAGCAGCGCGTCACAACAGTGACTGAGACTGACGGCGCCCCAACCGCGTGCCAACTCGGGAGGCAATCCCGGGGGAGCCTGCAGGGGCAGATCGCGTGGATGGACGCTGAACAGATTGCCCAGGAGCCAACGCATCCAGGCACGCGACAGCCGATAGCGATCCCGACGCCGTGGCGGCAATGCCGCAGCCCAGGCCGTTTCCTGTGCCGACAGACACTCCTGCGACTGGGCCCCCTGCTGCGGCGATTCGTGCCATCCCTGCAGCTGTGGCACGAGCCACAAGGCAGGTACGCTGCGCCGCGGCCCGTGATCACTGCAGCATGACCCTTCAAATCGGAGATCCCGCACCCGATTTCACGCTCCCAGATCAGAACGGTGCCTCAGTGCAGCTGTCATCTCTGCGGGGCAAGCGCGTGGTGATTTACTTCTATCCCAAGGACGCCACACCGGGCTGCACGAAAGAGGCCTGCAATTTTCGCGATCGCTGGGCGGAGTTTGAGAAGCACGACATCGTGGTGTTGGGGATCAGCAAAGACGACGCTGCGTCGCACCAGCGCTTCATCGCCAAACAGACGTTGCCGTTCACGCTCTTGACCGATGCGGAGCCCTGCCCGGTCGCGAGCTCCTATGAGAGTTACGGACTGAAGAAATTCATGGGCCGGGAATTCATGGGCATGATGCGGCACACGTTTGTGATTGATGCCCAGGGCCATCTGGAGCTGATCTACCGCAAGGTGAAAGCCGAGGTGATGGCCGATCAGATCCTGGCGGACCTCAAGCTGGCCTGAGCGGCGGCAGCGTGATGGCGAGCGGGCCCTGCCCCGCCGGCAGGGTGACCAACCCTTCCAGCACCAGCTCCGGCACATGCCGCACCTCAGCACCACGCCGCCGCAGATGGGGCAACAGCTGCGGTGCATCACCACCGCAGAGCCAGAGGGGCCAGGGACAACAGTGTTGCGCCTCCACCAGCAAACCCACAGCAGCCTGCAGGGCACCACGGCGCATCGCTGCGGCGGTCTCTTTAGGAAAGAGTGGGTCATCGCGATCATGCACGCGCTCCGGCGGCAGACTCGGCAGGTCCCTGGTTCCCTGAGCCATCGCCCGCCCCTGAAGCGCCAGCCCCGGAGCCAGCTGCCCTCCGGCAAACACCCCCGCAGCGGTGACCCTGGTGAGACTGAGCACGGTGCCCGCATCCGCCACCAGCACCCCGGGCTCATCCGATGCCCGGATCAACTGCCAGGCCCGCCAGGCCGCCAGGGCCCGATCGACACCGACCCAGGGCGGCAGCTCCTGCAAAGGCACCTCCGCCACAGTGATCTGCCGAGCAGGATCAAGGCCCGCCTCACTGGGCACGGGTCCGACGGCCGCCCAGCGATCGGGAGGCTGACGGCGCAGGCGCTGCAGCTCCGGAGCGCCATGGTCGAACTGCCAACCGCTGCTCCGCCACGCCGCCCAGTGCCAGCGACTGTTGCCGATCAGCAGGACGCTGAAGCGGTCAGCGCCCACTAAATGCCGTCCCCCATCACCCCCGGGAGATGGATGCCGCATTCCTGCTTCATGCCGCCAAAGCGGGTCTGGCGCCCGGATTGCTCCGCACCATCGGGTGCACTGGAGTGCCAGTCACCCACCGTGGAATAGCCCTGCTCGAACAGGGGATGCTGGGGCAACTCATGCTCCTGCATGTAGTAGTACACATCGCGCGGAGTCCACTCCAGCAGTGGTCGCAGGGAGAGCCGGCCCCGAATCGGATCCAGCAGCGACATGGTGCCGCGATGGTCGGTCTGGCCGCGGCGCACCCCACTCGACCAGCAGCGCACCTCAAGGGTCTCCATCGCCTGCTCCAGGGGTTCCACCTTGCGCAGCCGCAGGTAAAGATCCAGATCTTCCATCCTCCCCGTGGCCCAGAGCTGTCCATGCAGCGCCTCCATGCGTGCTGGAGACAGCGGGCTCTGCGCCACATACAGGCGCAAGCCAAAACGATCGGTCAGAGCATCGGCATAGCGATAGGTCTCGGGCGGGAGATAGCCCGTATCCACCCAGATCACCGGGACGTCCCGTCCCATCGGCAGGGTGCTGATCATGTGCAACAGCACCGACGACTGGATCCCGAAACTGGTGGTGACGGCAAAGCCAGCGCCAAAACGCTCGGCCGCCCAAAGCAGACGGTCACGTGGCGTGAGCGGTTCCAGCAGGGCACGGTCCTGCAGCAGCTCCTGCTCGCCTGTCATCACCAACGCCATTGCTGAGACACCATCCGTTGCGATCAGCCCGTGGTTCTTCACCCCATCCTCCAATGCCGACCGTCCGCAGGGGCTGCCTATGGTTCGAGCAGATCAGCGGAGTGTCATGAAAACCGATGCTGTGGTGATCGTTGGCGGCGGCTTCGGCGGCCTCAGCACGGCCCTGGCCCTGAGCCAGCACCAGCCCCGCCCTCCGATTGTGCTGATCGAGCCGAACGATCGCTTCCTGTTTCTGCCCCTGCTCTACGAGCTGCTCAGCGACGAACTACGACCCTGGGAAGTGGCCCCCAGCTACGACACCCTGCTGCGAAGCCGCGGCATCGCCTGGATCCAGAGCAAGGGCAGCCGCATCGATACCAGCACACGCACGGTTGAGACCTGTGATGGCGACCGCCTCAGCTACGGACAGCTGGTGCTAGCCAGCGGATCGGAACCTGACGACTTCGGCATTCCCGGCGTCCAAGACCATGCCCTGCGGTTTCACACCCTCCAGGATGTGACCCTGCTGCGGGAGCGGATTCAGGCCCTGAACCGTCAGCAGCACCGCAACGTGGCGATCGTGGGCGCCGGCGCCGCCGGAGTCGAGCTGGCCTGCAAGCTCGCCGACCTGCTGCGGGGATCGGCAACGGTGCATTTGATCGAACGCGGCGAGGAGATCCTCCCCAACGCGAAAGCGTTCAACCGAGAGCAAGCCAGCCGCGCCCTCCAGAGGCGAGGAGTCGAGCTCCACCTTCGCCGCTCCGTTCGTTCCGTCGACGCCAGCGTGGTGCACCTCGACCAGGGCAGCCTCGGCCACGATGGCTTGATCTGGACGGCCGGCACCCGTGCCCGCCTGCCGTCGCTGACGCCAACACTCCCCTGCCGCCAGGGCCGACTGCTGGTCAATGACATGCTCTGCAGCGTCGCCAGTCCATCGCTGCTGGCGATCGGCGATGTGGCCGTGCGTCAGACGATGGAGTCTGCCGCCGACACCTGGCCGCACACCGCCCAGGCAGCACTGCAGCAGGGCCAGGCCGCAGCCCGAACCGTGATAGCGCTGCGCGCCGGATCCGAACCGATGCCGTTTCAGTTCAAGGATCTGGGCGAAATGCTCAGTCTGGGCGTGGGCGAAGCCACGATCACCGGCATGGGCCTCACCCTGGCCGGCCCCCTGGCCTTCCAGCTGCGCCGGCTCATCTATCTGGCCCGGCTGCCAGATCTGTCGCTTGGCCTGCGCTCCGCCAGCGCCTGGGCACTGGGCGGTTGAAGCAGGCCCATCTGGCGGGTCGCACCCGCGGTTTGCGACCCTCTCAATTGCGGCAGGCCGAGCGTCTGAGCCACCGCCGCCACCCCAGCGACAACGGCGCCGACCCGCTCACCCTGGAGCGCCTGGCGGATCTCTGCCTGGATCTGAAGCAACCCCTCCACCTGCTGATCGATGCCCGCGGTCTCTGCCGATTGCTCTGGGTCGGCCCCCTGACGGAATCGGGCCAGCTCCTCAGCCACCTGCCGGGCGGCGAACGGCGGCGCACGGGGGACCGGCGGCGCTGGCGCCTGGTGAGCTGCCTCGCGGCAAGTGGACGCGGCCTTCTGAGCCCGGAACCGCGGGAGGCGGTGGTGGCCTTGGATCTGGAGCCGGAGCTCTGGCTGCGCTACCTCGCCAAACCCGAACCAGGCGGTCGCCGGCCGGCCCGGGGCTGGCAGCCAGCGCGCCACAGCAGCCTGGGCTGGGCGGCCCTGGAAGGGGATGACCTCGACGCATTCTGCCGGCTGTCACCAGCGGGATCCGACACGGCCTCCAGCAGCACCGGTCCACCGCCCGATCGCCGCAGCGCCGGCGGCCCAGAACGGGTGCTGCTGCTGACGCTCACGGACCGCGATGAGCAACGCAACGAGCGGGATCTGGCGGAACTGGAGGGCCTGGTGCGCAGCGCCGGAGCCGAGCCGGTGAAAAACTGCCCGCAAGCCCTGAGCAGCGCCCACCCACAGACACTCTGGGGCACGGGCAAGTTGCAGGAGGCGGCCCTGGAGGTGCGTCGACACCAGGCGTCGCTCGTGATCACCGACCGGGAGCTGACGCCAGTGCAGGTGCGGAATCTGGAACGGTGGCTCGATTGCCCGGTGATGGATCGCACCGAGTTGATTCTCGACATCTTTGCCCAGCGGGCCGCCAGCGCCGCAGGACGCCTGCAGGTGGAACTGGCCCAACTTCGCTACCGGTTGCCACGCCTGATCGGCCGCGGCCGCAGCCTGTCACGACAGGGCGGAGGCATCGGCACCCGTGGCCCCGGCGAAACCCAGCTGGAAAAGGACCGACGGGCGATCAGCCGGCGCATCGAAGCGCTCCGCCGCGGCCTCACCCAGCTGCGACAGCATCGGGCCCGGCTGCGGGATCGCCGTGGGGATCTCCACCGCCTCGCACTGGTGGGCTACACCAATGCTGGAAAGTCATCCCTGCTCAATGCCCTCTGCGGCCAACGGGGGCGGACCACGGTGCTGGCGGAGAACAAGCTGTTCGCCACACTCGACCCCACCACCCGCCGCCTGGCCTTCCCCCGCGAAGCCGCCGCGGCCGACGTGCTCCTGATCACCGACACGGTGGGCTTCATCCGGGAACTACCGGAAGCCCTGATGGAAGCCTTCAAGGCCACGCTCGAGGAAACACTGGATGCCGACCTGCTTCTGCTGGTGGTGGACCTGGGCGATCCCGACTGGAGCGGTCAGTTGCAGGCTGTACACAGCCTGCTGGATGCCCTGGGTTGTGATCAGCCCCGCCAGGTGGTGGCGAACCAGATCGACCGCTGCGACGCCGACGCGATCGACACCATTCGCCGCTTCGAGCCTGAGGTGCTCTACGTGTCCGCCACCAGCGGTCTGGGGCTTCAGGGGCTGAAACAGCGTTTGGACGAACGGTTCTGGGGATCGGGCACCAGGACCGATACGTTGGCCCCAGCCACCGATTCCACCGTGCCATGGACGAGCTGAGTGCAGCTCTGCTCCAGCCCCAGGCCCTGATCACACTGGCGGTGCTGGTCCTGGCGGTGGTGCTGTTCGTCACCGGTGCCCTCGCACCAGAACTGACCGGGCTGCTCAGCGTCGCCCTGCTGGTGAGCATGGGTGTGCTCACGCCGGAACAGGGCCTGGCCGGATTCGGGAGCCCGGCCCTGATCACCCTGCTGGGCCTGTTCGCCGTCTCCGCTGCCCTGTTCCGCAGTGGAGCTCTTGATCGGCTGCGCGAACTGATCGCCTCGGAACGGATCCGCAGCGACCGTCGCATGGTGGCGATGCTGGCGTTGGTGGTGGGACCGATCTCTGGGATCGTGCCCAACACCCCGGTGGTGGCCAGCCTGCTGCCCGTGCTGGAAACCTGGTGTCACCGGCGACGGATCGCCCCCTCCCGGGTGCTGCTCCCCCTCTCCTTCGCCACCCTGCTCGGGGGCACCCTCACCCTGCTGGGCAGCTCCGTGAACCTGCTGGCCAGCGACATCAGCCGCCAATTGGGCTATGGCTCTCTGGAGCTCTTCAGCATCACCGCCATCGGCCTGCCGGTGTGGCTGGCGGGCTCGGCTTACATGCTCTTGGCACCGGCCGTGCTGCTGCCGAGCCGCCACGACGACTCAGCCGAACTGGTGGCGGCGCCGGGCCAGAGCGGCTACTCCACGGAAGTGACGATCCCAGCCAGCTCCAGCCTGGTGGGCGAAACCCTGCGCCACAGCCGCCTGCAGCGCCGTTTTGATGTGGATGTGCTCGAACTGCAGCGGGGCGCCGAGCGCCTGCTGCCACCGCTGGCAGACCGCCGCCTCGAAGCGGGTGACAGGCTGCTGTTGCGGGTGACCCGCGACGACCTGCTGCGGCTTCAGCAGGATCACACCATCCAACTGGCCGACGCCACCCTCTTTTCCGACGACGGCGAGGGCGGACAACGCACGGTGGAAGTGCTGCTGCCGGCGGGCTCGACCCTGGCGGGTGCGAGTTTGCGGGAACTGCGATTCCGCCAGCGGCACAACGCCACCGTGCTCGCCCTGCGCCGCGGCCAGCAGACGGTGCAGGAGCGGCTGGGGCAAGCGATCTTGCGCGAAGGCGATGTGCTGCTGCTGCAGGCGCCCCTCGACGCGATCCGGGGCCTCCAGGCCAGCAACGACCTACTGGTGCTCGACCTACTGGAGAACGACCTGCCCACCGTGCGTCGCAAACCGCTGGCAATCACGATCACCCTGCTGATGTTGCTGGTGCCCAGCCTCACCCCGATTCCCCTGGTGGCCGCCGTGCTGTTCGCGGTGGTGGCGCTGGTGGTGGCGGGTTGCCTACGACCCGGAGAAGTGCAGCGCTCGATCCGCCTCGATGTGATTCTGCTGCTGGGCTCCCTCTCGAGCTTCAGTGTGGCGCTGCAGTCCACAGGCCTGGCCGATGGCCTCGCCGCCGCCATGGAGCAGCTGTTGCGCACCTGGCCCGCCTACGGCGCCCTGGCCACGATCTTCCTGGCCACCACGCTGATCACCAGTGTGATGAGCAATGCCGCTTCGGTGGCTCTGCTGATTCCGGTGGCCACCCAGCTGGCGCCCTCCCTGGGCTTGCCACCCCAGGCCATGCTGCTGCTGGTGCTGTTCGGGGCGAGCCAATCCTTTCTCACCCCGATGGGTTACCAAACCAACCTGATGGTGTTCGGCCCGGGGCGCTATCACTTTCTCGACATTCCCCGCTACGGCGCCGGCCTCACCGTGCTGATGACTCTTCTTGTACCAGCCCTGGTGCTCGGGCGCTACGGAGCGGGCTGACCATGCCGATCCCCGCTGCCCTCAGCCGTACCCAGGCCTGGTATCGCCGGCTCACCGTGCCCCAGTTCACCGTGGTGACGGGCCTGCTCGTGATCGCTGCCGGCACTGTGATTCTGGCCACACCGCTCTGCTCCAGCCCCCGGGTCGGCCTCTGGGAGGCCCTGTTCACCGCGACCTCGGCGGTCACCGTGACAGGACTCTCGGTGATTGATGTGGGCCGGGATCTGACCGGTATCGGCCAGGGGGTGCTGGCGGTGATGATCCTGGTGGGTGGCCTCGGCCTGATGGCGATCACCACCTTCCTCCAGGGGTTCGTGGTGCGCGGAACCGCCCTGCGCCGACGGCTCGACCGGGGCCAGACCCTGGATGAGTTCGGGGTGGGGGGCGTGGGCCGCACCTTTCGAGGCATCGCCCTCACCGCAGCCGTGATGATCCTGGTGGGCGCCACCGTGCTCTACAGCTTCGGCTTCACCGATCTGCCGCGAGGCCCCGAACGGCTCTGGGCCGCCCTGTTCCACAGCATTTCGGCTTACAACAACGCCGGCTTCGCCCTCTGGAGCGACAGCCTGGAGGCCTACCGCACCAACGGTGTGGTGAATGCGGTGGTGCTGGTGCTGATCGTGCTGGGAGGCATTGGCTGGCGGGTCACCAACGACGTGTGGAGCCATCGCCAACGCCTGAAGCGACGCAATCTGAGCCTGCACACCCGGCTGGTGCTGCGCGCCTCCGGGATCCTGATCGCCGTCGGCACCCTCGGCCTGATGGTGACGGAATCGCTTACCCGCGGCCAGTTCCTCAGCAGCGTCGCCTGGCCGGAACGGTTGATGGTGGCCCTGTTCGAATCCATCAGTGCGCGCACCGCTGGATTCACCACCGTGCACCTCTCCCTGCAGAGCATCTCCGACTCGGGGCTGCTGCTGCTCATGACCCTGATGTTCATCGGCGCCAGCCCCGGCGGCACCGGTGGCGGCATCAAAACCACCACCGTGGTGGCCCTAGTGGCCGCGACACGCTCCACCCTGCGTGGTCGCGATGACGTGGTGATCCGCAGCCGTCAGATCTCCGACAAAGTGGTGCTGAGGGCCGTGAGCATCACGGTGGCCTCCCTGCTGTTTGTGCTGGCGATGGCCATGGTGCTGGCCCTGAGCAGCAATCTCAGCGGCGAAGAACCGTTCACGTTTCTCGAACTGCTGTTCACCTGCATCTCGGCGTTTGCCACCGTGGGGCTCGACCTCGGCGTCACCGAACATCTGGGCCGCTTCGGCCAGCTAGTGCTGGTGTTCGGCATGTTCGTGGGCCGGCTCGGCATTCTGTTGTTGCTGAGCGCCATCTGGGAAACCCTGAACCGAGATCTGCTCAGTCGTCAGAATCGGATTGGATTCCCGCGGGAGGATCTCTATGTCTAGGGAGTGGTGGAACTGGGCACCCTCCAGCGGCGATGAGCTCCAGAGCTTCGGCGTCGTTGGTGTGGGTCGATTCGGCAGTGCTGTCTGCCGGGAACTGCTGCAGAACGGCGCTGATGTGTTGGCGGTCGACCGGTCCGCCCGGGCGATCGAGGAGCTGCGTCAACAGGAGCCGTCGGTGGAGGCACGCGTGGTCGACTGCACCGACGAGGAATCACTGCGGGAAGCGGGCATCCTCGACATGGACACCGTGGTGGTGGCCATCAGCGAACCGATCGAGGCCAGCATCACCGCCACCCTGATTGCCAAAGATGGCAAAGGCAGCCGGGTCCGACGCGTGATCGCGCGTGCCACCAGCGATCTGCACGAAAAAATGCTCACCCGGGTTGGGGCCGACAAGGTGGTGTTCCCCTCCCGCATGCAAGGGGAACGACTGGGGCTGGAACTGGTGCGCCCCAATCTGATGGAGCGGCTGGAGCTGGATGAACGGCACTGCATTGAGGAAATCAAGGTGCCCAGTCATTTCGTGGGCCGCTCCCTGCGTGACCTGAATCTGCGCAAGAACCATCGCGTCAACGTGCTGGCGGCGGGCCCAGTCAAGGAACTCACCGTGAACCCGCCCGCCTCGCACGTGCTGCAAGACGGTCATGTGCTCGTGGTGATGGGGCTGATCGACGACCTGCAGAATCTGCCGAAATCCTGACGCCATGTTCGTCATCGGCCTGATGAGCGGCACCAGCGCCGACGGCGTGGACGGTGTGCTGGTGCGCCTTCAGGGCAGGCCGGACCGCCCGGATTGGCACCTGATCGAGCGAGCCTCGGTGCCCTATCCCCCGGAGCTGCGCCAACGGATTCTGGCGGTGGGCCAGGGCATTCCCCATGCAGCAGGCGAGCTGCTGGAGCTGGCCGAAGCGATCACCGCCTGTCAGGCCGAGGCGGCCCTTGCCTGCGACCCGCAGCGACGGGCCTCCCTGATCGGATGCCATGGCCAGACGGTCTGGCATCGCCCCCCTTCCGCCACGGCCGAGGGAGGTCAGACGCCGGGGGCGAGCTGGCAGATGCTGCTGGCCCCGGCCCTGGCCCAACGCCTCGAGCGGCCCGTGGTGCATGACTTCCGCGCCGCCGATCTGGCCTGTGGCGGCCAGGGAGCGCCGCTGGTGCCGATGGCCGATGCCGCCCTGCTCGGTCGGATCGATGGCTGGCGCGCCCTGCTCAACCTGGGGGGTATTGCCAATCTCACCCTGATCCCACCGCGCTGGGGTCCCGATCGCGATGCGGAGGTGCTGGGCTGGGACTGCGGTCCAGCCAACAGCCTGATCGACCTGGCGGTGGAACACTTCAGTGGCGGCAGCGAACACTTCGATGCCGATGGGCGCCACGCCGCTGCTGGCCGGGTGGAGGAGCCAGCGATCCAACGCTGGCTTCAGGAGGCCTATTTCCTGCAACCAGCCCCGAAATCAACCGGACGGGAAGTGTTCGGACGGGCCGATCTCCAGCGCCGGTTGGAAGAGCTGACGCACCTCCAACCGGATGACTGCATCGCCACCCTCACCGCGTTCACGGCGGCGGCGGTGGCGGCGGATCTGGAGCGGGGGGCCAGCCAGGGCCGTCCCCGCCCCCTGGAGCTGGTGGTGGCGGGCGGTGGCGGCAGGAACCCCGTGCTGATGAAGGAACTGAGGCAGCGCTGTCGCGGGATCCGGGTCGACCGGAGCGACAGCCTGTCGCTGCCGGTGGAGAGCCGGGAAGCCGTGGTGTTTGCGCTGCTGGCCTGGTGGCACTGGCAACGCCATCCAGGCAACGCCCCGGCCGTGACCGGCGCCAGCCGCCGGGTTGTGCTGGGGCAACGGGCTGAGCCGGCCTGACGCGACGCCCTGATGCTCAATCAGGGCGATTTAATCAGGACGGTGCAAGCGCACACGGCGGGGAGCTCCCCGCAAACGTCGCGGCTGCTGGGATTCCAGCGCCGAGCGGATGGTGTCCATGCGGGAAGGGCTGGAGGCGGCTTTGTCGCTTCCGGAGCTGGGCTCGCCGGCCTCATAACGCTGCACACCCTGCTGAATCAGCACCTTGGCCATGTTGCTGACGGTGCGGGATTCGCGCTCAGCGAGCAAGGAGAGCCGCTGGCAGAGATCTTCGGGCAGCACAACCTGAATCCGAGGCGACTTCGGCTTCCCGCTGGAGGAGGTTTGGCGGGTAGGCACGACCCAGAAACAGGCAGAGCTACTCAGGAGTGTACAGAGGTGTGCAAGGGTAGTATCCAGCACTATGCTGTACGCAGTGACCATCACTCGCCGTCATCAGGAGCGCCTTCCAGGCTCCTGGCCAGCGGTCGAGTCGCCCTCCAGCGAGGAGATCCATGACCAGATCTGCGAACCCAGGCACCAACACAGGGACCAGCCGACTGACCATGCCCCCCCGCACCCGCAGTGCTGCGCGATCCAACAGCTCATCCCGATCCAACAGCCGTGCCCGTCGCAAGCAGGAGAACAGTGATGTGCTGGTCTCAGCCGTGATCAGCACCTATCTGCTCACCCATCTCCACCACGTGTTGCAACGGGCCGAATACGGGGCCATTCAGGAAGGACGCCAGTCGCAGGCCGCCAATTACGCCCAGCTCCGCAAGGTGCTCTGCATGGATGCCCGCAGCATGGAAGACGCCTCCGCCACAGGCCTCAGGGAGAACGATCTCGACCAAGCCGCCTGAAGCCAAATCGCAGCGGCGTGCATAGCGTGAAAGCATCCGCTGAGGCACTGCGATGGGCAATGCAGCCGAGCTCTACCGCCGGATCGAGGCCGACCACAACCTGACCAACACCCTGTTCCGTCAGGCCCTGCAGGATCCGACCGGCGCGATCCGGGCGATCTGCGAACTCGGTGATCGTCTCTCCCTTCCCGTGACCGCCGAGGAGGTGCGCACCCATCTCGCCAGTCTCGATGACGAGCGCACTAAGCAATGGGTGGTCAAGGCCCGGGGGGGGCTCTGAGCGGAGACGCCGCTGGAGCGCCGGCGGGATCCCGGGGGCGGCTTTCCGGCGCATCGGGTGAGTTCATCGCAGGCCGTCGGCTGCCCTGCCCACCGCCTGCCCAGCTGAAAAACAGCCAATAGCTCACAATCGCCAAGCCGGCTGCGACCACCAGCGCCGTCACCTGCTCCAGTCTTGCCATCGCCGGTGGACCCGATCGCAGTGTCCAGTCTGCCCTTCACCCCACACGGGATGATGGAACAGCGCCTGCCTCGATCACCGTGCTGAGACTTGAGCGCGTCAGCAAGATCTACCCAACCGGAGAGGTGCTGCGCGATGTGACCTGGGAGGTGAAACCCGGCGACCGCATCGGTCTGGTGGGCGTGAACGGCGCCGGCAAATCCACCCAGATGCGCCTGATTGCGGGGCTTGAAGAGCCCAGCGCCGGCCAGATCATCCGCCAGGGGGACCCCCGGATCGCCTACCTGCAACAGGAATTCGACGTGGATCCGCGCCGCAGCGTCCGCCAGGAGCTGTTTCAGGCCTTCGGCGAAGCGGCAGAGGTGCTGAATCAGCAACGACAGGTCGAAGACGCCATGGCCTCGGATCGAGCTGCCGAGGACCCCGATCACCTCGATGCCCTGATCCACGAGCTGAGCGCACTCCAGACCCGCTTTGAAGCGCTGCATGGCTACGAGCTGGATGCCCGCATCGACAAACTGCTGCCCAGCATCGGCTTCTCTACGGAGGATGTGGAGCGCCCCGTCGCCGATTACTCCGGTGGCTGGCAGATGCGGATTGCCCTGGGCAAGATCCTTCTGCAGGAGCCGGATCTGCTCCTCCTCGACGAGCCCACCAACCACCTCGATGTGGAAACGATCCAGTGGCTGGAGGGTTACCTGACAGAGCAGACCGCAGCGCTGGTGGTGATCAGCCACGACCGCACCTTCCTGGATCGGGTCTGCACTCAGATCGTGAGCACGGAACGGGGCATCTCCCGCGCCTATCTCGGCAACTACACCGCCCATCTGGAGCAGAAAGCCCTGGAACAGGCCGCCACCCAGGCCGCGTTTGAACGCCAACAGAAGGAGATTGCCAGCCAGCAGGCCTACATCGACCGCTTCCGCGCCAGCGCCACCCGCAGCACCCAGGCCAAAAGCCGCGAGAAGCAACTGGACAAGGTGGAGCGGGTGGAAGCCCCGATCGAATCGGTGGCCGGCCCGAGCTTTCGCTTCCCACCGGCGCCGCGCTCCGGTGCCCAGGTGGCAGTGATCGAGAACCTCACCCTCAGCTACGGCGATCAGATCCTCTTTCTGGGGGCGGAGCTGGAGGTGGAGCGGGGCGACCGGATTGCCTTCGTGGGCCCGAATGGCGCCGGCAAATCGACCCTGCTGCGTCTGGTGATGGGGCTGGAACGCCCGGATGAAGGCACCGCCCGCCTCGGAGACCACAACATCATCGCCAGTTACTTCGAACAGAACCAGGCCGAAGCGCTCGACCTGGGCAAGACGGTGATCGACACCATGTTTGAAGCCGTACCGGACTGGACCCAGACCCAGGTGCGTTCCCTGCTCGGGAGCTTCTGCTTCAGCAATGACAGCGTCTTCAAGGAGGTGGGCCAACTCAGCGGCGGTGAAAAAGCGCGTCTGGCCCTGGCCTTGATGTTGCTGAGCCCCTGCAATCTGCTGGTGCTGGATGAGCCCACCAATCACCTCGACATTCCCGCCAAACAGATGCTGGAGGATGCGCTCTGCCATTACGACGGCGCAGCACTGCTCGTGTCCCACGATCGGTATTTCATCTCAAAGGTTGCGAACCGGATCGTGGAACTGCGCGATGGCGAGCTGATTCTCTATCGGGGCGACTACACCTACTACCTGGAGAAGAAAGAAGAGGAAAAGCAAGCGGCGGAAGCGGCGCTTACCGCGGCCCAGCAGGAGGCGAAGCGCCGGGCCAACCGCGAGAAGCAAAAACAGCGCCAAGAGCGGCGACGGAATTCCGCCTAACAGCCACTCCTGCTGGGCGCAAGACGAAACTTCACAGATGGTTAGGCAGGAAGACTCATTTCTCTTTACCGAGCCAAACGGTGTGCATAGGCTGACATCACTGATTCCAGCCCGCCATGACATCCACGCCCCAGATCCATGCCGGCATGACTGCAACCAGCGCCGCCCATGGCTCAGAAGCCCAGCATGAACAGACCTGGGATGCGGTGGAAACCTATTTCGAGTGCATCACCACCTGTTCTTTGGATGATGGTGAATGCATCACCCGCTGCGTCGAACAGTTACGGGACGCAGACAGCTAAGGAGACTCTGGAAAACCAGGGCCATTCGCGGGACAATGTCCCTGTGATCGCAGGCCAGGACTGGGTTGATGGGCGGCAAACAGCTCGGCTTCTTGGATTACGAGCTCACCACGGCCAAGAAGCAGACCAAACGGGAGAAGTTTCTCTCTGAGATGGAGGTGGTGGTGCCATGGCAGGCGCTGATCGACTTGATCGAGCCCCACTACCCAAAGACGAGCAAGAAAGGCGGTAGGCCTCCCTATCCGTTGGCCACCATGCTGCGGATCCACCTGTTGCAGCAGTGGTATTCACTCAGCGATCCGGCCATGGAAGAGGCCCTGATCGAGGTGCCCACCATGCGCCGCTTTGCCGGCATCGAGTTGATCAGCGACCGGATCCCTGATGAGACGACGATCCTGACCTTCCGCCACCTGCTGGAGAAGCACGATCTGGGCCAGCAGATCTTTGAGACGGTCAAAGCCCATCTCAGCACAAGGGGCATGACGATGCGCCAAGGCACGATCGTCGATGCCACCTTGATTGCGGCACCCAGTTCCACCAAGAACAAAGAAGGGAAGCGCGATCCCGAGATGCACCAGACCAAGAAGGGAAACCAGTGGTATCACCGCTGCGCGGAAGGCTGCGCCTACGGGATGAAAGTCCATATCGGCGTCGACAAGGACTCCGGCCTGATCCATTCAGTCGTCGCCACAGCCGCCAACGTGCACGACCTCACCCCAGCGGCTGAGCTGTTGCATGGCGATGAGGAGGTCGTCTACGGCGACGCCGGCTACCAGGGCATCACTAAACGACCTGAAATGGCGGGCCATTCAGCAGTGTTTCGGGTGGCGATGCGACCAGGCAAACGCCGAGCGCTACCTGACACTCCAGAAGGAAGGCTTGAGGATCTGATCGAGGCTGCAAAGGCACACGTCCGCGCCAAGGTTGAGCACCCATTCAGGGTGATCAAACAACAGTTCGGCTTTCAAAAGACCCGACTGCGTGGCCTGGCCAAGAATCGATGCAAGATTAATGTGATGGCCGCACTGACCAATCTGTTTCTCGCTCGTGGCCATCTACTGGCTGCAGCATGAACACAGAACTGGTGTGGCTGTTGGGATGAACAGGGTGCCAAAAGAGAAGGCAAAGAGCCCGTAATCAGCTATCCAGGGGCTGATTCAAGTCTCAATGCAACACAAAGGCCACGTCAGACAACTTTTGGCGGCCCCGCGCCGCTCAAACCGGCGTTGCCCAGAGCTTCCCTAACGCGTTGCTGGCAACGCACTCATGTCCACGGGGGTGATGGACAGGCTGACCGGCTGACCGGCACGCAACACCTTGAGGCTGAGGGGACGGCCCACGCCATGCCGGTCGATCGCACTGACGACAGCCGCGGGGCTGGGCACCTCCGCGCCCCCGATCGCCACGATCACATCATCAACCTGAACGCCGGCCCGGGCCGCTGGTCCTCCAGGCACCAACGAACGCACCACGGCACCTGACGGAGCCGGGGCGCCAGGCCGGGGCGAGGGCACCGAGGACAGGCCGATCCCCACCATCGGATGACTGGCCCTCCCCTGCTCAGCCAGTTGACGCGCGATCGCCCGGGCCCGGTTGATCGGAATGGCGAAACCCAGGCCCGCCCCGGGGCCGGAGCGCACCAGGGTGTTGATCCCCACCACCTCGCCATTGGCATTGAGCAGGGGCCCGCCGGAGTTTCCGGGGTTGATCGCGGCATCGGTCTGGATCAGATCCAGGCGCTTGCCGGAGATGCCGAGCTGGGACACATTGCGATTGAGATTGCTGACGATGCCCAGGGTCACCGTGTTCTCCAGGCCGAAGGGGTTGCCGACCGCGATCGCCCAGTCCCCCACCTGCAGGCGGTCGGAATCCCCAAGTGGAGCTGTGGGCCATGGACCGCTCTCGGCCAACCGCACCACCGCCAGATCGGTGAGGGTGTCCTGGCCGAGCACCCGTCCGGCGACCCGACGCCCATCCGGAAGACCCACCATCACTTGATCGGCCTTCTCGACCACGTGGGCATTGGTCAGAACCAGGCCGGAGGCATCGAAGATGACCCCGCTGCCCTGTCCCCGCTCCACCCGGGAGCGCGGAGCGGTGGGGACCTGCGGCAATCCAAAGAAGCGCTGCAGAAAGGGATCGAGCCGAAGCCCACCAGGCAGGCCGCCCACGGCGCCCGAGGTCACGGTGCGCTGTGTGTCGAGCGTCACCACAGCAGGACCACTGCGCTGCACAGCGGCTGAGACAAACGACTGAGCCGACAGGGCCCGTGCCGAGGCGGCGGCCGCCTGCGCTGGGGGCGGCGCTGTCAGCCCCAGCGGTAGCGATGCCACCACTGCAGTGGCCCAGACCAAAGGAGCGGTGACGGATCGGGACATGCCCTGCAACAGCGACGGACGAGGTTGTTTGAACGTAGGCAGAGAACCCCGCTCAACACAGTCGCAATCTCCGACCAAGCCGTGACCGAATGCGTCCACTGTGAGGCACAAAGACGGCGATGATGGTGTCAGCCGACGTGAGTCATGCTGAACAGCCTGTTTCCCCTCATCTACGGCGCCGTCTTCATCGGCCTGCTCTGGCAGGCGTTTCGGGTGATGGGCCAGGGCTTTGGAGCTGCCCGACAGCCCACCAACCGACCCTCCAGCGATCGGACCGGTCAGATCACGGTGCACCCGGAGCTCCTCGACCAGGAGGGGCGACTGACCGAGGAAGAACTGCTGACCGTGCGTTTCAGCCCTGATCAGGAATCGACCGAGAACCCCGACTGAATAAGGTTGGGAATGGTCGCCTGTGAACGGCGCCGGTAGGACTCTTCAGGGGGATGCCCAGTTGGATCAACGGACACGGATCGTTGCAGCGGTGATCAAGTCGGTGAAACTGCCCCCCCGCTTCCGGCTGCGCTTGCTCAAGGAAGATCCGGTCCGGTTGGAACTGAGTCTCACCCCGGCCTACGGCAAGCAGCCGATCCAGGTGGGGCTGGTGGAATCCCTCGACCTCGTGGCACGGCGTGATCGCGAAGGTCGCATTCCAAGGGATCTTCAGGGCACCTGGGATTGGACGGTGCGACACGGCGACGTGAGCACGGGTGGCTGGAATCCCTATTTGAAAGAGGCGCTCCAGACCATGTTTGAGACGGGACTGCCGGCGATCGTCTACGAAGAATTGACCAGCGAGGAATACCACCCGGTGGATGGTGCCCGGCACGTGCGCTGAGATGTGAAGGCGTGCACTGAGTTGTGAAGGCGTACAAAGCACGACAGCGGAATGACTCAGGCAGGGCTAGACCGAAAAGAGTTCGGCCTTTAAGGTTTTCTTCATGGCCACCCTTCGTCACTCCCTTGGCCCCCTGGTCCGGCTGCTCGCCGCCATGGGTGCCTTAAGCAGCATCCTCCTGTTGGGCTTGCCGAATCTGTTCAGCTGAGTCGTCTGGATCTGAGTCGTCTTGCCAGCACCATCAACGGCACCCCTGCCGATTGAGCCCCTGCTGCCCGAACTCCAGCAGGCGTTGTCAGAGGGTGCCACCGTTCTGCTCCAAGCCCCTCCCGGTGCGGGCAAAACCACCAGGGTTCCCCTGGCCTTGCTGGGTGCCATTCCAGGCATCACGGGCCTGGAGGGAAACATCGTGATGCTCGAGCCGCGCCGACTGGCCACCAGGGCTGCTGCCGCGAGCCTGGCCGATCACTTAGGGGAACCTGTCGGCGAACGCATCGGCTACGCCGTGCGCCACGAACAGAAGCGCTCCAGCCGCACCAGGGTGGAGGTGGTCACCGCTGGGCTGTTTCTTCGTCGCCTTCAGGCCGATCCGGAGCTGGAGGGCATCGACTGCGTGATTTTTGATGAGTTCCATGAGCGCGGTCGTGACAGCGACCTGGCCCTGGCCCTGGTGCGCGATGCCCGCAACCTGGTGCGACCGGATCTGCGCCTGGTGTTGATGTCGGCCACCCTGGATCTGGGGGCGCTCGCAGGCCGCCTACCCAACGCCACACTGCTCACCAGCGAAGGTCGCGCCTACCCCGTTGACACCCATCACCTGCCGCCCCGGCCGCAGGAACCGCTCAACCGCACGGTGCTTCGGGCTCTGGAGACCCACGCCCTGCCCCTGCTCGACAGCCAGCCCCCAGTCGGTCTGGGCGCCCCAACCGTGCTCGTGTTTCTGCCTGGGCTGCGGGAGATCGACCAATGCCGCAGGCTGATCGACACCAGCGCCAGCCTGAAGCACTGGGACGTCAGCAGCCTCCATGGCCAACAGTCACTCGAGCGCCAGGCCGCAGCCTTGCGCCCCTGCCCATCACGGTGGGCCGGACGGATCGTGCTGGCCACGTCGATCGCCGAAAGCTCCCTGACCCTCAACGGCGTGCGGCTGGTGATCGACAGCGGCCTCAGCCGCCGCAGCCGCTACGACCCCGGCACCGGCATGGAAGGCCTGGAAACGGTGCCCGCCAGCCTGGCCAGCGCCGACCAGCGACGCGGGCGGGCCGGACGACAGGCTCCGGGCCGGTGCGTACGGCTCTGGTCACCGGCTGAGCAGCAGCGCCGACCGGCACAGGATCCACCGGAGCTGCTGCGCACCGATCCCCAGCCCCTTGTGCTGGACCTGGCGCTGTGGGGGGCCGGCCTTGGGGACGGCCTGAACTGGTTGGATCCACCACCACCACCCGCCCTGCACGAGGGACGCCAACAGCTGATCGACCTGGGCGTCCTGGAGCCCAACGGCCTCTGCAGCCCCCTCGGCCGTCAGCTTGCCCGGCTGGGCACCCATCCGCGCCTGGGCCTGGCGCTGCTGCAGGCCCGTCACTGGAACTGCAGCCCCCTGGGAGCCGACCTGGCAGCCCTCCTCAGCGAACGCGATCCCCTCAACCCCCAGGAGCACGGCAGCGATCTCGGCGCCCGCCTGCACTGGCTCGCTGTCCGCAACGGGGAGCGCCAGACCGCGGTCCGCAAGCTCAGCAGCCAACTGCTGCGCCAGCTGGATGCCCTGCCCCCCCTCCTGAGCAACGGGCCGCTGGAGCGTTGGGGCGACAGCCCTGACACCTCCAACCGGGAGGAGCTGGCCGCCTTGCTGCTGGCTACAGCCTTCCCCGGATGGATCGCCCTGCCGCGCCCAGGTCAGCCAGGCCGCTACCTGCTGCGGCAGGGCCGAGGCGCCCAGTTGCCGGCCCACGATCGCCTGCATCAGGCGCAGGCGCTGGCGGTGGCGCGCCTCGATCTGGATGGGGCCAATGCCCGGATCCGCCTCGCCTTGCCACTACCGATGGACTGGCTGGACCAGCTGGCGAAACGCGAAGGGAGCTGGCAGGAGTCGGTGACTTGGGATCCGGAGCACCAACGGGTTCGCAGCGAACGCTGTTGGCGGCTCGGGGCCCTCACGATCGGGACACCCCAACCCTGTCAAGCCGATGATCACCAGGCCGTCGCCCTGTTGCTGGAGCGCCTCCAGAGCGACGGCCTGGAGGTTCTGCCCTGGGGGCCACGCAGTGAACAGCTGCAGAAACGCCTGGACCTGATGCAGCAACACCACGGCTCCCCCTGGCCCCAGCGCTCGTGGAAGCATCTGGCAACCCATCCGGCGGCCTGGCTGACCGCCTGCCTGCAGGGCCATCACAGCTGGCAAAGCGTTCAGGAATCGGAGTTGATCCACGCCCTCTGGGGCGACCTGCCCTGGGAGCTGCGCCAGAGCCTCGATCAACACCTTCCGGAGGCGATCACCATCCCCTCCGGTCGGCTGGCCCGTCTGCAGTACCGAGAGGGCGAGGTCTGCCTGGCCGTGAAATTGCAGGAGATGTTCGGCTGTCGCCAGAGTCCGAGAGTGCTGGGCGATCGGGTTCCGGTCACGCTGGAGCTCCTGTCACCTGCGGGTCGCCCCCTGCAACGCACCCAGGATCTCGAAGGGTTTTGGCGCGGCAGTTACCGTGATGTGCGACGGGAGATGCGTGGCCGCTACCCGAAACATCCCTGGCCGGAAGACCCGCTCACGGCGGTCGCCAGCGCCCGGCCCCAACGCCACCAACACAGCCATCCGAGCTGAGGGCGGAGATCCGAACCATGAACCGGCCACAATGTCTCGCTCGCAACAGTCAAGGCATCTCAATTGTTTGTTACGTTGAGTTGGTCCTGGAGCCACTCCAATCCCATGTCCGACAACGCTCAACCCCGCTTCGGCTTCGTCAACTTTGCTGAAACCTGGAACGGCCGCCTGGCCATGCTCGGCTTCGTGATCGGCCTGGGCACCGAACTGCTCACCGGCCAGGGCATCCTCAGCCAGATCGGCCTCGGCTGAAGCCTGCCAACGCTGGGCGCCTGCCCAATCCCCGCCCGACGGCGGGGCTTTTTTATGGCCGAGCCCCCCTGCGCGAGAGTGACGCGATCGAGTCGCCCCCCTTGCCACCTCTCTTTGCCAACAATCGCCGCGATGGGGCCCGCCTGCTCAGCAGCGCCCTCGTGGCCCTGGCGATCTGCGCCACCCAGATCCAGTCCACTCCCGGACTGATCCTGACCCTTCTTTTTAGCGTCCTCTGCCTGAGCTGGGGCCTGGCTTACCGACATCTTGAGCGCTGACGCACCACCCACCTATTCGGTTCAGGAGCTGAACAGCTCCATCGGATCCCTGCTGGAACGGGGTTTTGCGCCACGGTTTCTCGTGGACGCGACGGTATCGCGGCCCCAGGTGAAGAAAGGGCATCTCTGGATGACCCTCACCGATGGTGACGCCAGCATCAGCGCCGTGGCCTGGGCCTCCAAACTGCGTCAACTCGCCTATGTGCCCGGTGATGGCGAAGGCGTGCGCGTGGTGGGCAAGCTCAATTTCTGGGCGACACGCGCCAGCCTGGCGGTGCAGGTGCTCGACATCCGTCCCAGCCTGAGCACCGTGCAGCGCCGCTTTGAAGCGGTGCGGACGCAGCTGGAAGAGGAGGGCGTGATCAATCCGGCCCGACGTCGCCCCCTGCCGGCCTATCCAAGCCGGATTGCCCTCCTCACCAGCGTCCCCAGCTCAGCCCTGGCCGACATGCTGCGCACGGCGAGGGAACGCTGGCCGCTCACCGAGTTGTTGGTGCTGGCGATTCCAGTGCAAGGGGAGGTAGCAGGGCGGATCAGCGAGGTGCTCACGCGGCTTTACCCCGCCAGTTCTCGTCTTGGGATCAAGGCGATTGTGCTCGCCCGTGGCGGGGGAAGCCGAGAGGATCTGATGGTGTTTGATGACGACGCCCTATGTCGCCTGCTGGCCCAGAGTCCGGTGCCCCTCGTCACCGGCATCGGCCACGAAGACGACCTCACGGTGGCGGATCTGGTGGCGGATCATCGGGCCGCCACGCCAACGGCCGCCATCGTTCGGCTGTTGCCCTGCCGCAGCCAGGCCCTCGAAGACGTAACACTGCGCCAACGCCGCTGGCGCGATCAACGCCACTGGGTGCTGCAGCGGGAACGGCAACAGCTGGAACACCGCCAACAGCAGTGGAGCCAGCACCATCCCAGGATCCTTCTGCAACGAAGGCGCGACCGCCTCGAACAGCGCCTGCAATTGCTCGCCGCCCTGGCCCCGAGTCGCTGGCTGGCACGAGGTTTTGCGATGCTGGAACGCCCGTCTGGAGAGGTCCTGCGCAGCGTGCATGAGGTTGAACAGGGCGAATCCCTGATCGTCCGCCTCAACGACGGGCGCGTCGACGTGCAGGCGACCGCCATTTATGCACGCGATCGCTCCGACTGAAGCCGATGCCACGCCGCTCTGCCAAAGAAGCCACCTCAGGCCCCTCGCCGGACCCAAGAGAGCAGGAGAACGCCCAGTGGCGGAAGGATGTGGCCTCGCTCTCCTACGAGGAGGCCCTGCAAGCGGCGGATCTTCTGCTGAGCCATCTTCAGAACGACGACATCCCCCTGGCGGAACTGGAGCGGGCCCATCGCCGCGGACAGATCTATCTCGAGCACTGTCATGCCCTGCTCAGCCAACTCGAGCAATCCGTGCTGGAGCTGGATAGTGACACCATGGCGGCGAATGACCCAGCAGACACCACGGCATGACATCAACACAACGGCAAAGCTCCATCCGTCGCTGGATCTATCTCCTGCTCGCGCTGGCTGGAGCCATCCTGCCGTGGCAGGCCAATCTTGACTTCATGCAAAGCAATCCGGGTGGATTCGACCTTCTGGCCTTCATTCAGGATGCCACGATCAATCCTGCGGCCCGCTCCCTCAGTCGAGATCTGCTGATTGCGGCCAGTGCCTTCACCATCTGGATCCTTGCCGAAGCCAAACGGCTCCAGGTAAAGGGCTGGTGGATCTGTCTGCTTGCCTGTGTCTCCATCTCCTTCGCCTGCGGAGGACCGCTGTTTCTCTATTTACGGGAACGACGCCTGAGCGAACTGGAGCCTGAGGCCCAGGCATGATCGCCGGAAGGTGAGCCCGTTCCAGCACAGCTTCATCCCTCCACATCTTCAGCCTGCACATCCACCGTCATCTCACTCGCCGGGGCCGAATCGGGCTCCACAGACGCCGGTGTTGGGAGTTCAGCGCCACAGACACGACATCGCTCCCCAGGGGAGAAGCTCATCACCCCGCAGGAAGGGCATGCGACCATACGCCGCTGGAGCAAGGTCCAACCGAGCCAGCCCAGACCACCGAGGATGAGGGGCAACGCCAGCAGAAACAGCACCACACCACCGGCCACATCCAGAAGGGCACGCCCGGCCGGGCTGGGGAGCAGCAACAGCACAAGAACGAGAATCCAGACCAGAGGAGTAGGGCGAAGCACAAATCGTCGCAGCGCAATCCTCAGTGTGGCCGATCAGAAGCGTTTCAAGCGCTGTTTCGCCAGAACCACGCTCCAGCATTGACCGAAATAAATCACCACGCCCACCGTCCAAACCCAGAGTGTGAGCACAAGCACGCTGCCAATCACTCCATAGGCCTGATAACGAGATCCAAGCGAAAGGATACTTCGGCTCACAGCGAGATTGAGCACCGTGAGCAACACACCGATCAAAAAAGCGCCTGGGATCAAGGGGCGCAAAGGAACGCGGCGACTGGGCAAGAAAAACTGCAGCAGCAATGCCATGCCAGCAAAGCCCAGACAGGGCACTAAAAACTGACCAAACGAGAGCACAGGAATGCGCCGGAGTGCCTGATCCAGCCAGGGCAACCCTTCAAGCGAGCGATGCAATGCCGTGGCTGGAATCATGCGCAGATTGGCGCTGATCTGATCGAGAACGATCAGAAGACCAATCAGAATCACCAAAAAGAAAGCCTCTAAACGCACCCTCAGGAACTGAATCACCTGCTGATGCCAATTGGCATTCGGGGCAGCATCTGGGTAGTAATCAAGCCATATTCTGTCGGCACCACGCTGAAGCGTAAGGTACACATTTCCTGCCGTCACCAATAAAACACCTGCGCCTAAAAGGCCAGCACCAACCCCTTGCCGGATCAGCTGCTCAAGAGTGGTTTGGACAATACCAACCGCCATGGGCGGCAAAATTCCAGCGGTGTAATCAACAATTTGCTGATCCAGCCCTTCTTGTCGCCCCAAAAACCAGGAGGTGACCGCAAGGACAATCAGCAGGAGAGGAAAGATGGATTGCAGCGTGTAATACGCAAACGCGGCACTGAGATCGACGCAGTCGCATTCCGCCCAGCGCACATAGGCTTGCCACAGCGAACGCACAACGCGCTTCCAGACAAGCCACCGACGCATCAACCTTGAACCTTCACCACGCCTCAACGGTAGCGTTCGGGGGTGCAGACAACAAAAAAGCCACCCCGAGAGGGTGGCTTTTCAGCGCAACGGGATGGAATACTCCGATCCGATTGCGATGGGTTGAGAATTGTTTTACCTGGCATCGAGCTATTTTCTCAGGGGGCTACCCCCCAAATATCGTCGCCGCTGCTGCGTTTCACAACCGAGTTCGAGATGGATCGGAGTGGGACCACAGCGCCATGGACACCAGGATAGTTTCAATTCTCTAGGGGGTGAACCCTGAGAACTGCATAGGTTGTCGCAACAGAGGTTGCTACGTCTGGATGGAATAAAACATGTCTCTTGGGCAAGAACCAATGGTTTGGTCAAGCCCTCGGTCTATTAGTACTCCTCCGCTGCATCCATTACTGGACTTCCACGTAGAGCCTATCAACGGGTGTTCTTCCCGTGACCTTACTGGGTTACCCCATGGGAACACTCATCTTGAGGTGGGCTTCCCACTTAGATGCTTTCAGCGGTTATCCACTCCGCACATGGCTACCCAGCGTTTACCGTTGGCACGATAACTGGTACACCAGAGGTGCGTTCCTCCCGGTCCTCTCGTACTAGGGAGAAATCCTCTCAATGTTCCTACGCATACACCGGATATGGACCGAACTGTCTCACGACGTTCTGAACCCAGCTCGCGTACCGCTTTAATGGGCGAACAGCCCAACCCTTGGGACCGACTTCAGCCCCAGGTTGCGATGAGCCGACATCGAGGTGCCAAACCTCCCCGTCGATGTGAACTCTTGGGGGAGATCAGCCTGTTATCCCTAGAGTAACTTTTATCCGTTGAGCGACGGCCCTTCCACTCAGAACCGTCGGATCACTAAAGCCGACTTTCGTCCCTGTTCGACTTGTAGGTCTCACAGTCAAGCTTGCTTCTGCTTTTGCACTCGTCGGCTGATTTCCAACCAGCCTGAGCAAACCTTTGCGCGCCTCCGTTACCTTTTAGGAGGCGACCGCCCCAGTCAAACTGCCCACCTGATACTGTCCGCTCCCCGGATAACGGGTGAACGTTAGAACCCTAGCTCTGAAAGAGTGGTATCTCACCATTGACTCCCTAGCACCCACAAGCACTAGATCAACGTCTCCCACCTATCCTGCGCATTCAGAGCCCGGGCACAATACCAAGCTACAGTAAAGCTTCATAGGGTCTTTCTGTCCGGGTGTATGTAGTCCGCATCTTCACAGACAATTCTATTTCGCCGAGCCTCTCTCCGAGACAGCTCCCAGATCGTTACGCCTTTCGTGCGGGTCGGAACTTACCCGACAAGGAATTTCGCTACCTTAGGACCGTTATAGTTACGGCCGCCGTTCACCGGGGCTTCAGTCGCCAGCTTCGCTTACGCTGACCGGCTTCCTTAACCTTCCGGCACTGGGCAGGCGTCAGCCCCCATACATCGTCTTGCGACTTAGCGGAGACCTGTGTTTTTGGTAAACAGTCGCCTGGGACTCTTCACTGCGACCAGCTCGCGCTGGCACCCCTTCTCCCGAAGTTACGGGGCCATTTTGCCGAGTTCCTTAGAGAGAGTTACCTCGCGCACCTCGGTATTCTCTACCACCCCACCTGTGTCGGTTTCGGGTACTGGCAGTTATGCCTTAACGGGTATAGAGCTTTTCTTGGAAGCATGACGTCACCAACTTCGCTGCCGTAGCAGCTCGTACTCACGCCTCAGCTCGGATCGTTTTCGCCGATCCTCAACGCCTCGAACGCTTGAACCAGTAACCAACATCTGGCTTGGCTAGCCTTCTCCGTCCCTCTTCCCAAAACATAACCGGTACAGGAATGTTGACCTGTTATCCATCGACTACGCCTTTCGGCCTCGCCTTAGGTCCAGACTAACCCTCCGCGGACGAGCCTGCCGGAGGAACCCTTAGGGTTTCGGTGCATGGGATTCTCACCCATGTTTTCGCTACTCAAGCCGACATTCTCACTTCCATGCAGTCCACGCCCGCTCACGCTAACGCTTCACCCCACATGGAACGCTCCCCTACCATAAATCCGCAGCTTCGGTACAACGCTTAGCCCCGTTCATTTTCGGCGCAGGATCGCTCGACCAGTGAGCTATTACGCACTCCTTTGAGGATGGCTGCTTCTAGGCAAACCTCCTGGTTGTCTGGGCAATCCCACCTCCTTTATCACTTAGCGTTGATTTGGGGACCTTAGCTGGCGGTCTGGGCTGTTTCCCTCTCGACCATGGAGCTTATCCCCCACAGTCTGACTGCCTCGCTACACACAGGGTATTCAGAGTTCATCTCGATTTGGTACCGCTCTCGCAGCCCGCACCGAAATGGTGGCTTTACCCCCCTGCTGGAGCACGAGACGCTACGCCTCAACGTATTTCGGGGAGAACCAGCTAGCTCCGGGTTCGATTGGCATTTCACCCCTAACCACAGCTCATCCGCTGATTTTTCAACATCAGTCGGTTCGGACCTCCACTTGGTATCACCCAAGCTTCATCCTGGCCATGGTTAGATCACCCGGGTTCGGGTCTATAAACACTGACAAACGCCCTATTCAGACTCGCTTTCGCTATGGCTCCACCATTTCCGGTTTAACCCGCCAGTGCCTATAAGTCGCCGGCTCATTCTTCAACAGGCACACGGTCACCCGATCAGTCGGGCTCCCATTGCTTGTAAGCTCACGGTTTCATGTTCTATTTCACTCCCCTCCCGGGGTTCTTTTCACCTTTCCCTCGCGGTACTGTTTCGCTATCGGTCACACAGGAGTACTTAGCCTTACGAGGTGGTCCTCGCGGATTCACACGGAATTTCACGTGCTCCGTGCTACTCGGGATACAGCTAGGCCAACGCTCCTTTCGAATACGGGGCTTTCACCCTCTGTGGCGCGCCATTCAAACGCTTCTTCTAGGTTTGTTGGTCCACATTGCTGTCCCACAACCCCGATGGTCGAAACCATCGGTTTAGGCTCTTCCCCGTTCGCTCGCCGCTACTGAGGGAGTCGTTTTTACTTTCCTTTCCTCCAGCTACTAAGATGTTTCAGTTCGCTGGGTTGGCTCGCGCTACCCTATGGATTCAGGTAGCCGTTCTAGGGGTTGCCCCATTCGGAAATTCCCGGATCAAAGCGTGTTTCCAGCTCCCCGAGACTTATCGCAGGTAACCACGTCCTTCATCGCCTCTGTGTGCCAAGGTATCCACCGTGAGCCCTTTGTAGCTTGACCAAATTAATCTCCATCATGCTTGCTGTTGTTGAAAACAGATTCTCATTGATTCCTTTCAGAATCAACAATCAAACTCCCACTTGCTCGACACAAGCAGAAGAACACCATGGAGTCTCGGCTCTTGCTCTAGAATTCACATCCTCTCATTACCATCACCCTTTCGGGTAACAATACTGAAAGAATGCATCATCCATGAGATGCTTTATTCTTTCCAGACTCACCTATGCAGTTGTCAAGGTTCTGCTAGACTTCAAATCAAAACGAAAAAGCTATCTCGCGATAACCCTGACACCTGATTCGAGCCCAGCATCTTATCAACTAAAATTCAATCCATGATTGAATCTCAGAATGACAGGAAGCTGGGGTCTCCAGCGGACACATCTAAATCACACACCAAAATCATTCAACTCCAAAAATAGGAGCTGGGGATCACGTTCGGTCAGTGGAGGTTAGGAGACTCGAACTCCTGACATCCTGCTTGCAAAGCAGGCGCTCTACCAACTGAGCTAAACCCCCAACACCGAATGGGCCATCCTGGACTTGAACCAGGGACCTCACCCTTATCAGGGGTGCGCTCTAACCACCTGAGCTAATGGCCCAGGAGTCTCATCCCTTTTGGGGTGTGACCTAGACAAAGTTTAGGAACTAAGAATTGATTCCATCTCCATTTGTATTTCTACAAATCAGATGAATTCAAAGCTGAGGTACCGATCGACCTAAGGTGACAGGATTTTGACCTAAGAATAAAAGTACTCAGGCATCAAAATCATTGTGTGTCTCCCTGTTAGGAGGTGATCCAGCCGCACCTTCCGGTACGGCTACCTTGTTACGACTTCACCCCAGTCATCAGCCCCACCTTCGACGTCCTCCTCCACAAGGGTTGGAGTAACGGCTTCGGGCGTGGCCAACTTCCATGGTGTGACGGGCGGTGTGTACAAGGCCCGGGAACGTATTCACCGCAGTATGCTGACCTGCGATTACTAGCGATTCCTCCTTCACGTAGGCGAGTTGCAGCCTACGATCTGAACTGAGCCACGGTTTATGGGATTTGCTAGCTCTCGCGAGTTTGCTGCCCTTTGTCCGTAGCATTGTAGTACGTGTGTAGCCCAGGATGTAAGGGGCATGATGACTTGACGTCATCCACACCTTCCTCCGGTTTATCACCGGCGGTCTCTCTAGAGTGCCCAACTGAATGCTGGCAACTAAAGACGTGGGTTGCGCTCGTTGCGGGACTTAACCCAACATCTCACGACACGAGCTGACGACAGCCATGCACCACCTGTCACTGCGTTCCCGAAGGCACTCTCCCGTTTCCAGGAGATTCGCAGGATGTCAAACCCTGGTAAGGTTCTTCGCGTTGCATCGAATTAAACCACATACTCCACCGCTTGTGCGGGCCCCCGTCAATTCCTTTGAGTTTCACACTTGCGTGCGTACTCCCCAGGCGGAACACTTAACGCGTTGGCTACGACACCGAGGGGGTCGATTCCCCCGACACCTAGTGTTCATCGTTTACGGCCAGGACTACAGGGGTATCTAATCCCTTTCGCTCCCCTGGCTTTCGTCCATGAGCGTCAGTTATGGCCCAGCAGAGCGCCTTCGCCACTGGTGTTCTTCCCGATATCTACGCATTTCACCGCTACACCGGGAATTCCCTCTGCCCCTACCACACTCTAGCCCAACAGTTTCCACTGCCACGATGGAGTTAAGCTCCACTTTTTAACAGCAGACTTGAAGGGCCGCCTGCGGACGCTTTACGCCCAATAATTCCGGATAACGCTTGCCACTCCCGTATTACCGCGGCTGCTGGCACGGAATTAGCCGTGGCTTATTCCTCAAGTACCGTCAGATCTTCTTCCTTGAGAAAAGAGGTTTACAGCCCAGAGGCCTTCATCCCTCACGCGGCGTTGCTCCGTCAGGCTTTCGCCCATTGCGGAAAATTCCCCACTGCTGCCTCCCGTAGGAGTCTGGGCCGTGTCTCAGTCCCAGTGTGGCTGATCATCCTCTCAGACCAGCTACTGATCGATGCCTTGGTAGGCCTTTACCCCACCAACTAGCTAATCAGACGCGAGCTCATCCTCAGGCGAAATTCGTTTCACCTCGCGGCATATGGGGTATTAGCAGCCGTTTCCAGCTGTTGTCCCCCTCCTGAGGGCAGATTCTCACGCGTTACTCACCCGTCCGCCACTAACCCGAAGGTTCGTTCGACTTGCATGTGTTAAGCACGCCGCCAGCGTTCATCCTGAGCCAGGATCAAACTCTCCGTTGTAGATCATTTCCTCTTGCATCTTGCTCTCTCAAGCAACACACTCAAAATGATTTGCGTCACCCACAATCATGCACTGGCGTACACAATCGCAGTTGAGGCCTCCTTCCTCTGACAGAAGGGTTCAAAGAGTGCACTTAGAATCTCTCCCTCGTGACTTTCCAGGATCTCAGATCCGGTTTGTCGCTCCATCAATTCGCACACCGGCAACACAGAAGCTCGTGAAAACTTCCCTGTTGCAGCGAATGACTTCAACGCAACATAAAATGTTTGACGGGACCTCACACCTTCATCGCTTCTCATCTCATCCACTCCAATGAACCTCTCAGCTCCTTGGCCGGATCAGACGCAATGAAAGCGTCAGTTCCTAAACTTTTTGATTGTCCAGGTTCTGCCGTCGCGCTCCCTCTTCAGGAGCGGTGGGCGGTGCGGTCTCTCGCGACCGCTTGTGAAACTTACAACACCGTCGGATCGCTCCTCTTGGTCTCGTAAGCACCGATTGACGCAAGCAGCTCTCGCTTCTCTCGCCTCTCGGCTGCGCTTCAGGCCTCAGCCCCCCGCGCAGTCCAAAAACATAACCCATCAACCCCTGAACACGCAACTTCAGAACCCAGGGGGCAAGCAACTGGCTCGGCTTCAGCGGCCCAAAAGCGCCTCACCCCAAGGCATCAGGCGATCGAGCTGTTGAGAGGACGCGGCCGCCAGAACAGGGAAATCCGCTTCCGCCAGGTCCATCCCCGGCCGCAGATCGCCCGGATTCGCCGCCAACCAGCGCAGGGGGCACTCCAACTCCGTCAACACCAACCAAGCCGCCGCCAAATCCCAGATCTTCGGCGTGGCTTCGAGCGCGGCTACGGTTTGGCCCATCGCCACACTGAGCAAATTGAGGCTGGCAACGCCCAGCAAACGGATCTTCCCGGGAAAGGGATGGTCGGGGCGGTGCTGCAACACACGGATCGCCCGACTGCAGAGCGACACGCAAGCGCTGTCAGCCGCCAAGCGGGTCTGGGGCGTGAGGCGTTTGCCATTGCGCCAGGCACCCTTGCCGCGAATCGCCACGATGCGCTGACGAAGGGAGGGCACCTCCAAAAATGCCTCCATCGGCTGCCCGTCCACACAACGAGCGACAGAAATGGCCCAATAGGGAATGCCGGCAGCGAAGTTGGTGGTGCCATCCAGCGGATCCACCACCCAATAGGCCGGACTCTCAGGAACCGATTTCACCCCCTCCTCACTGAGCACCCCTTCCCCTGGGGCCATAGACGCCAATCCCGCCACGATCGTGGCGTCGCTCCAGCGATCACAGGCCGTGATCAGGGTGCCGTCTGGCTTGACATCCGAGACGATGTGGCCGAAATCCTGTCGTTGGCGTTCAGCGACCCGATCCAGGAGCTGATGGACGCCATTCAGCTGCTGGGCAGTGAGCGGAGAGGCCACCACGCCGATTTATCCCTGTGCTGCGACCTGGGAGGCGATGCAGGCGGGGCGATTCGGTGATGGCTCAATCGGCACCAGATAGGTGTCGTCTTCAGGGGGCCTCTCGGCAGGCAACTTCGCGGCCTGACAGGCCTCGACCTGATCCAGACCAGTGCGCCGACGCAACTGAGCGATGCTGTTGTTGTAGAGAAGAATGGAATCGGCGTAGCGCACCTGGGCCTGGGTGAGGTCCCGCTGGGTATCCACCACTTCCCTTTGGGTGGTCACACCAGCCTGAAAACGCAGTCGAGCCAGTCGCAATGACTCTCGTGCTGAAAGCACCTCGCGAGACGTCGTGAAGATGTTTTGGTTGGCTTTGCGCAGGTCGTAATAGCTGTCTTCGACCTCATTACGGATGCGGTCGCGCTCTGCCGCGAAGTTGAATTCGTTCTCCTGCGCTCTCTGCTTGTTGCGGCGGTACTCAGCCCGGGCACGACCCCCATCAAAAATATTCCAGGTGGCAGAAAGCCCGACAGCATTATCAAGATTCCAACCATAGTAATCGGTTTCCACCGGTGGGATGGCGTTGGTTTCACCGGAATAACGGCCGGTCTGGAATGTGTTGTAGATCGACAGAATCGGCTGCACAGCTGCAAGGGCAGCGTTGGCGTTGCTGTTGCTGATCGAGATGTCGAGGATGATGCGATCGAGTTCCTCGCGGAAGGCGTAGGCGGCTACCACGCTCTCCTGAAGGGAGGGCTGCCAGATGCCGATCACTTCAGCCGGCATGGCAGCGGTGGGGCTGACGTCCTGGGGCAGATCGAGCAGGGCAGCGAGGGAGCGACGGGCCTGGCTCTGGCGACTTAAGCCATTGGTGAGCACCTGCTGGTCGCGAGCGAGCTGGGTCTCGGCCTCGAGCACCTCCAGCTTGGTGGCCACCCCGGCCTGAAAGCGGGCGCGGGCATCTTTGAGGCTCACCAAGGAGGCGCGCACCGACTGCTGACCAATACGCACCTCCTCATCAGAACGCTGCAGCTCGAAATAGGCCGTCGCAGCCTGAAGTCGCAGTTCCCGCAGCGTGATCAAATAAGTGTCACGGGCCTTTTCAAAATTGTCGCGAGCGGCAGCGATCTGGGGAACCCGAGCCGGATCGATCAGGTTCCACTGCACCTGAGCAGCAAAATTCGCCGTCCACTGGCTGCTGTTGGTGAGCTGACCATCTTCTTCCTGAAGGCCTGTGGTGGGGTTGATGAAGCGATTGGATCCGAAATCCTGACGCTCACCAGCGAAATACTGGGGAAGGCCATTCGCTGAAAGGTTGACCGTGGGGTACCAGGAGGAAATGGCGGCACGCAACTGGGACTTCGCCTGGTCCACCTGGCTCTTGACCGCCTTGAGGCTGGGGTTGTTGACCTCCATCAGCCGCTCGGCTTGCTGCAAGGTGAGCGGACGGAGCTCACGGATGCGCACCTGGGCGGGCTTGTCGGGCAGGGCGAGATTGGGGGGGGCCTGCAGGGGCGCCAGGTCGTCTGGAAGGGTGGTGGCCGCAGGCGCCAGTACGGAAGGATCAGCCTGCGGACGGGTGCCCTTGAGCTCAATCGCCGTGGGCAGGGTGGACTGATCGATCAGAGCGCCGGCCTGGGCGGCTTCGGAGCCGACTGGAGCTTCAGCCGATTCAGCCTGAGCGCGCACCTGCAGGGGAACGCCAGCAGCGAGAACGCCTGAGAGGAGAAGACAGCTGGCAGCAGACCGGCGCACGGCAACAAATAATCTCGACGGAGCTTAGTGGCTTTTGGCGGTGTCTCCGAGAGCGGCGGCAACGATGTCAGCTGCTCCATGCACGATTCGAATCGAAACGGGCAAGGCCGCCTCGAGGGCCTCCAGCGTCATGTCATCCAGAAACACCGGCTCTCCCTGGCGCAACATCACCGACGGCAGCAACAGCTGATCGCCGAGATCGCAGCCAGCCAGACCTCTGATCAGATCCTCCCCTGTGAGCAGGCCTGTTACCACCTGATCCTGCCCCCAGTAGGGGCTGGGCAAGCCGTAAAGGCGGAGCGACACCCCATCCACCGCATTGAGGCGCGCCGCCACCGGAGCCAGCGCCTGTTCCACCAGTCGCCCCACCACCCAACTGCTGCGCAGCGGCCGCACAGCGCGCTCCGGCAGTTCGAGGCTGGCCTGATCGAGCGCTTCCAGGAAGGCGCGAATGCTGCCGACGCCGTTTTCCTGCTGGGGGAGATCTTCATAGGCGTCCCTCGGCGGCAAGGGCAGTCCAGCAATCAGATACCACTCATCCGACAGCCAGGCGAAACGACTGCCGAGACGCTCCTGGAAACGGTTCTGCCAGCGCTCCACCTGGGCGATCACAACGCGGGCCTGCGCTGGATCCACCGGCACCAGGCCATCACCAGCCGGCCGAAACCGGGTGAGCCCCACGGGCACCACGGCCGCCGAAAGCACGGCGGGCCAGTCGCCTGCGGCAAACTGCGCCAGATCCTCCAAGGTGCGATCCAGAGCTTCGCCATCGTTCAGCCCCGGACAGACCACCACCTGGGCATGGATCTGCAGATCTCGCTCCGCGAACCAACGCAGTTGGTCCATGAGCAAGGCTGCGCGGGGGTTCTCGAGCAGTCGGCTGCGCAACTGCGGATCGGTGGCATGCACCGACACAAACAGCGGGGAGAGGCGCTGGCTCTCAATGCGCTGCCAGTCGGCATCCGTGAGATTGGTGAGGGTGAGGTAAGAGCCGTAGAGAAAGCTGAGGCGATAGTCGTCGTCTTTGAGGTAGAGGCTGCTGCGATGCCCTGGCGGCTGCTGATCGATGAAGCAGAAGGGGCAGTGGTTGTTGCATTGGCGCAGGCCATCGAACAAGGCTTCGGTGAACTGCAGGCCCAAGCCGTCATCGGCCTCCTTCTCGAGATCGACGGCGTGGTGCTCCCCCGCCGCATCGCGCACTTCCAGGTGCAGGTCTTCCTCCACGATCAGATACCGGTAATCGATCAGATCGCGAGGCCGAATGCCGTTGATGCTGAGGAGCTGATCCCCGGGCTCAAAGCCCAACTGCTCCCCGATCGAGCCGGGCTCCACCGCGGCCACGACCGCCGGGGCGGGCTGTCTCGATGCCGAGTCGGGACGCAGAGCCGACGAGGCGACCCCTGCGGTGGGCTCATTCCACACGCCGTTGCAGCAGATGGTCTCAGTTTGATGCGGAGCCGGACCACCAGACCAGCAGCAGCACTCCGAAGAGCAACCGGTAGATCACAAAGATCCAGGTGCTGTGCCGCTGGAGGTATTTGATCAACCAGTCGATCGCCAACCAAGACACAATCGCCGCCGCAACGATGCCGACCAGCAGAGGCAACACCCCGCCGCCGCTGGGCTCAGAGAAGGCGCCCTTCAGCTCCACCAGACCGGCGATGGTGATGGCAGGAATCCCGAGCAGAAAGGAGAACCGGGCAGCGTCCTGGCGCTGCCAGCCATCGAGGAGAGAAGCCGTCAGCGTGCTGCCGGAACGGGACACACCAGGAATGAGGGCCAGCACCTGAGCCAGACCCACCACAAGACCATCCCGCCCCTCCACCTGGGTGAGCTGCTTCAACCGAGGGCCGATCTTCTCGGCCAGAGCGAGCAGCAGCGCCATCACGATCGACACCACAGCAATGGCGGGAACACTGCGCAGCGGCGATGTTTCATAGCCAGGCCAGAACAACTTGATCGCCAGACCGGCGATCAGGATCGGCACCGTGCCGATGGCCATGGCGAGGCCAAGACGGGCTTCCGGCTCCCGCCACTGCCCCCGACCGATCGCATGGCTAATGCCCTGCAGCACCTCCTGCAGATCGCGACGGAAATAGGCAATCACCGCGACGATGCTGCCCAACTGGATCACGGCGGTCACCGACACGCCGGGATCCCCCCAACCGGCGAGTACCGGCACGATCTTGAGATGGGCGGTGCTGCTGATCGGCAAAAATTCCGTCAACCCCTGCACCACACCGAGCACAAGGTTGCGCCAACAGGCCTCCAGGAGTCCAGGCGCGGTGGCAACGTCGGTCATTGGAGGCTGAAAAGCTCTGGAACGCTATGTCCCAATGCCTCTGGGCACCAGCGTTGGCACGGAGACATCTTCTAAGGTTTCACTTCTTTCTTCACATCTGGAGGCGGTCGGTTGTCGAGCGGCCTGATCAGAACGGCTGCTGTCAGCCCCGATGCGCTCAACGATCAGAACCTGGTTCTGACGCTTCCAAGGCTCAAAGCCCCCAGTCAGGCCGGGCGCTGGGCCGCCGCGCTTGTGGTGTTACCGGTCTTTCTGCAGGCTCCCTGGGTACGCCTGCACCCCTTCAGCGCCGGTGCCTTCACCGTGGTTCTGCTGGCGGTGGCGATCAGCCTGGGGGTTCAGCAAGAGCCCTCCCGCTCCCGTGCCGGCGGGCTCCTGCTCGGCTTCAGCGGTAGCTGGCTGGCGGGCACAGTGTTCTGGGGCTGGTTGCGCGTGCATCCGGCCTGGCATCTACCGGTGGAAGCGATGGCCCTGCCCCTGGCGCTCGCGGGGCTCAACAGTCGCTGGCGCCTCGGCTGCGCCTTCTATCTCTCCTCCCTGCTAGGCACGGCACTCACCGACCTGGCGATGGCCCTCACGGGAGTGATGCGGCTTTGGCCCCAGGTGCTGAACGCGCCGCTCGATCAGGCTCAGCCGCTGTTGCATGAAGCGGCAATCAGCCTGCAGCAGCCAGGCTCCATCGCCATTCTGGCGGCCTTCGCCGCACTGATCCTCGGCCTGGCCCAGGCGTTGCGCCAGCGCGGTGTCAGCGATAGCAGCGGCGATCCGAGCTGGACCGTGGCCGCCGCCGTGTTGGTCACCACGCTGGTGATCGACGGGTTGTTTCTCCTGTCGGCCACCCTTCAACCGAGCCTGAGCGGCCTGATCTGAAACGAACTGCAAAAGCTCCTGCCTCGCGGCGGAGATTGGCTGGGACGCACTTGTAAGGTTTCCTCACCGGCACTGCCGGCAGTCTCGTTCCGATCCCTGACGGAGTATTCCGATGAAGCGGCTGGTCTCCTGGCTGACTGGTGTGATGCTGATGGCCGGCCTGGTGCTGGGCCTGCTCTCTCCCGCCGCTGTGTATGCGGATGACCTGCGCAACGTTGCCGACGACAAAATCGCCGAACGGGGTGACAAGGTTGATCTGAACAATTCCTCGGTGCGCCGTTTCCAGCAGTTCCCTGGGATGTACCCAACCCTGGCTGGCAAGATCGTGCTCGGTGGGCCTTACGACAGCGTCGATGACGTGCTCAATCTCGATCTCACCGAGCGCCAGAAGGAGCTGTTTGAGAAGTACCGCGACAATTTTGTGGTGACCGCACCGTCGATTGCCCTCAATGAAGGTTTTGACCGCATCAACGACGGTCAATACCGCTAATTCCCTCTCTGAGCTCGCGGTCCATCAGGATGCGTCTCATTCCGAACCGCCGGAGCACCCGGCGGTTTTTTGGTTGATGTCATGACCCCGCAGCAGCCATGGAATGAGCCGATTCCCCCGGGCCCCTGGGATGTGATTGTCGTCGGTGCCGGCGCCGCCGGGCTGATGACCTGTCTGGAGCTGCCCGCGGGCCTGCGCATTTTGCTGCTCAACCGCAACACCGGGCGCCGTTCCTCCAGTCGCTGGGCCCAGGGGGGCATCGCCGCCGTGACACGCCCCAACGACACGGCCGCCAGCCATGCCAGCGACACCGTGCGCGCTGGTGCCGGCCTCTGTGATCAGGACGCGGTCAACCTGCTGGTAGAGACCGCACCCGATTGCGTCGCACGCCTGCAACAGCTGGGCATGGCCTTCGATCGCAACAGCAATGGCAGCCTCGCCACCACCCTGGAGGCGGCCCACAGCCACCATCGTGTGCTGCATGTGCAAGACCGCACCGGCAGGGCCCTGGTGGACGTGCTTCGAGAGCGCGTTGAACAGCGGGACGGGCTGCTGCACCGCCGCGGAGTGAGGGTGACACGCCTCTGGGTGGACCGGGGCCGCTGTTGCGGTGTGCAGGTGCTCGATGGCCCGACCCTGCGCTGGATCGGAGCCCGGGCCGTGGTGCTGGCCACCGGCGGCGGTGGCCACCTCTATGCCAACACCACCAATCCCACCCAGGCCTGTGGCGAGGGGGTGGCGCTGGCCTGGCGGGCCGGTGCGGCGGTGGAGGATCTGGAATTCGTGCAATTCCATCCCACGGCCCTGCGGCTGAGCGGCGCCCCCTGCTTTCTGATCTCCGAAGCCGTGCGGGGTGAGGGGGCCGTGCTGGTGGATGCCAGGGGCGGCAACCCGGTGGCCCAGCTCGCGGGTGGCAACCTTGCGCCACGCGATCAGGTGAGTCGCGCCCTGGTGCGGGCCATGCAGGAGCAGGGCAGCGACCACATGGGGCTGGATCTGACCCCGATTCCGCAGGAGCGGGCGCGCCAACGCTTCCCCACGATCCTGGAGCGCTGCCAGAGCTTCGGCCTCCACCCCCTGAAGGAGCCGATCCCGGTGGCGCCTGCCGCCCACTACTGGATGGGGGGCGTGGCCACGGATCTGCAGGCCGCCACCAACCTGCCGGGTCTGTTCGCCGTGGGAGAAGTGGCCTGCACCGGCCTCCACGGCGCCAATCGCCTGGCCAGCAACTCCCTGATGGAATGCCTCGTGTTCGCCCGGCAGCTGCGGCAGATCGCACTGCCGGAAAGGTCGCCGGCCGTGGCCCTCTCCAGCCAAGTCACCCCAAGCTCCGACGCAAGGGCGCTGGAGCACCGCAGCGAACTGAGCGTCGACACCATGATCGCCAGCATCGAGATCTGGCGACAACGCTGCTGGCAGGTGGCCGGCGTTGATCGGGATGCCCGCGCCATGGATCAGGCCCTAAGGCTGGCCCGTTCCGAGCTGACGCGCCTCGAGGCTCAAGCACCGGTGCAGTTGGTGGAGACCCAGGCGGTGGACGCGCAGCATCATCTGGAGGAACGCAGTCGGCGCGAATTGAATCTGCTGCTCGATCTGCAGCACCGACTCCGGGCCAGCGCCCTGCTGTTGGAAGCCTGCCTGTTCCGCCGGGAGAGTCGCGGCGGGCACTACCGCAACGATGCCCCCTGGCCGATGCCCCAATGGCAATGCCACTCCAGGCAGCAATGGGGCCAGGCGATCAGCACCCGCCCCATCAACCGCTGAAGCCGCCGCAAGCGATCAGAAGTCAGAAGGCCCCTTGTAATCGGAGAGCCGGGCCAGGGATTTCAGAGGCTTCACACCCGAATCCAGCTTGCCGTTGATCTCCCAGGTGGGAAATCCCTCGATGCCCTTCTGCTGGCAGAGCTTGGTTTGGCTGTTCTGGCCATCCGGCGCACATTCCACAACCTTGAGTTGTTCGGTGGCTTCCTTACCGAAGAGCTCCTTCTGTTCGTGGCAATGGGGGCACCAATAGGCGGAATACATCACCGCACCGGAGGCGGTGAGGTGCTCGGCAAGAGCGAGGGTGGAGGCATTGCTAGCGGTGGTGACCGCAGGCGGTGCGCCCGGACCGGTGACCGGGGCACCCGGACGGTCGGGATCCACCACCGAAGCCCAGATCAGACCGCCCAACAGAACGGCCAGCGCCAGCAAGACGCCCCGGAACAGCAGCGGCGCCGGATCCTCCCAGCCCCCTCCCGCCACGGCCAGCACGAGCAGGGTCAGCGAGATCAGGGCCGAGAGCACGCAGAAGAAACAGAAGGCCTGGATCTTGAAGACCATCAGCCCCACGAGCACGAGGCTGAACACGGCCATACCCGTCGCCACCGTGAAAAGGCCCCACCAGGTGCGGCGAGACAGATCGGTTTTGTTCTCCGCCAGCCCCGGGAGCAGGGGAAGAATCGCCATCACCAGCACGGCCAGATAGGCCAGCAGTCCCACAAAGGAAAGGGGGATACTGAAGCCATCTCCTCGGGCGATCGTTCCCCAGGCGCTGTTGAGCACCTTGTCGCAGCCCTCGGCGCCGCCAGGGCAGCTAAGGGACCCGAGCAGCCCCCACCGCTTCAAGGTGATCGAACCCGTATCGATCACCCCCACCGTGGCCAGAACGGCCATGGCGATGCGCACCCATTTCGATCCGGAGTCCTGCCGGCGGCGACTGGTGAGGCGGGTGGTGGCCATGAACACAGCGCGAATGCCGTGATTATCGCTGCGACGGCCGCTCTTTCTGCAGCTGCAAACTCTGAATCGGACGCCCCACGGCAATGCCCTCGCGGTCGAACGCCTCCTTCAAACGCAACCGAAACTCCCGGCCGACCAACCACTGAGCATGGGGCTGGGTGCGGATCCAGATGCGGATCAGGGAACCCTGATGGTTGATCGCATCCACCCCAAGGATGTCCGGGGTCCCAATCAGACAATCGGCCCAGTCGGGGTCGGCGGCCAGGCCATCAGCCACCTGGCGCGCCAGCTGCAACACCTGGCGCAGATCCTGATCGAGCTGCACCTCGATCTCGAAATTCACCCGCGACCAATCCTTGGTGAGGTTCTCCACCACGCGGATCTGACCATTCGGCAAGGTGATGACCTGGCCGTCCCAGCCACGCAGCTGGGTGATGAACAGGTTGAGGCTCTCCACAAAGCCGGAGTGGGGCGGGATGGTGATGACATCGCCGATCGCGTAGCGATCGTGATACAGATTCATCGCTCCGTTCAGAAGGTCCTCCAGCAGGTTGCGGGCCAGGAGGCCAAGGCCCACCGCCAGCACCCCAGCACCGGTGAACACCCGCTGATCCACCCCGAGCAGGAGCAGGCTCATCACCAAGCCCACCACCACCATCAGCAGGGTGAGGGCACCGCGCAGAACGCGGGAATAGGTCACTCCACGAAGGGCGTAGCGACGGTTGCTCTCCTCCTGGGCCGACATCCGTCGCACCCAGCTCTGCACGTTGTAATTGAGCACCAACAACGCTCCGAAGCGAGCCACCAAGAGCAACAACCAGGTGATCAGCAGGGCGATGGCCTGATAAAACACGACCTCCGAACCGAAGCGGGTGACCGGAAACAGGAACGCCACCAGCACCAAGGCCGCCAGCCCGCACACGAGGCGCAGAAAATTGGCGATCATCAATCCCTGATCCAGCAGGTTGAGCCCTTGGGTGACAAGGGCCTGACGGCTGACGACCGCCGCAGGCAGATGAAAACGCTTACTCAGCCAACGGGGTGAGGCCGCAGCTTCCGTTTGCGCTGGTTGCGCCGCCGCGATGGCGTACTGGCGGGTCCCTTCCCTGAGGGCGTTCTCCCGGTGCCTGAGGCGGCGCTGGAGCTGGCGCATCAAATGGCGCAGCAGCGAGAGCACGACAATCACCCCCGCCGCCACGAGCAGGATGAGCAGAGCGATCTGCAGGCGGGCGAAGGGATAGCGACGGTCGTACTCGGCACCCCAGAGCTGTTCGCTGAGCGAGGCGCGGATCTGCATCCGCCAGCGTTCGGCCAAAACGGCGATGGTGAGAGCGCTCTGCAGCGCATCCGGCCGGGTGACGGTCACCAGCACCTGTCGTGGCAGCAGGGCGTCAGCGGCATCAGGCAGGTAAAGCACGGTGGCTTTGTTGCGGATGCCGATCGCCACAGGTGGCGTGAACGGATGCAGCGGCTTGGCTGTGCTGAACAACCAGAACAGCCGCCCCTGCCCCGCCGACGCCGGCAGGGGAGCAAGGGGCTGCTCGCGCCAGCGTCGCACCATCGCCTGGCGCAGTTCTGCCAGGGTCACCTGCACAGCCTCGGCACGACGTTCCGCCTGGAGCGCGGCAGCAGTGCTGCCCATCCCCGAGCTGGGCTGATACGCCAGCACCATCTCGCCATGCTGTGCCGAGGCCAATCGGGACAGCACCACATCGCTGCACCAGAACCGGCCACAGCGACTGGCGCTGATGGTGTCCCACCAGGGGCGCAGTTGCTCGCTGCCAGCCTCAACGGGGGCAGGATCCAGCGCCGGCATCTGTGCCGGTGATGGCACCCCGGGGACGAGCAGCAGGGCCAGCGCCAGGATCAGGGTCAGCAGCCAGGGCACGGGGAACCACCGGATTGCCGCGGCCGAGACCGCGTCTCTGTGGCCAGTCTGCCCATCGCAGACACCCCGTAAGGTGAAGTATTGCCGCGCAACCCATGGTTCAGCAGCGCAGGAGGCCCACCGTGGCCTTTGCCCATCTGGGCTGCGAGAAGAACCGGGTAGACACCGAGCACATGCTCGGGCTGCTCGAGCAGGCCGGCTACGGCGTCAGCAGCGATGAGCAGGACGCCTCCGTGGTGGTGGTGAACACCTGCAGCTTCATCCAGAACGCCCGCGAGGAATCGGTGCGCACCCTGGTGGGCCTCGCCGAGCAGGGCAAGGAACTGATCATTGCCGGCTGCCTGGCCCAGCATTTCCAGGAGGAACTGCTGGAGTCACTGCCGGAAGCCAAGGCGATCGTGGGCACCGGCGATTACCAGCACATCGTGGACGTGCTGGAACGGGTCGAGGCCGGCGAGCGCGTCAATCAGGTCAGCCCGGTGCCCACCTTTGTGGCCAATGAACATCTGCCCCGTCATCGCACCAGCGGCGAAGCGGTGGCTTACCTCAAGGTGGCGGAGGGTTGCGACTACCGCTGCGCCTTCTGCATCATTCCCCACCTGCGCGGCAATCAACGCTCCAGACCGATCGAATCGATCGTGGCGGAAGCTCACCAGCTGGCGGCCCAGGGGGTGAAGGAGCTGATCCTGATCAGCCAGATCACCACCAACTACGGCCTCGATCTCTATGGCAAGCCGCGCCTGGCCGACCTCCTGCACGCCCTGGGCGAGGTGGAGATCCCCTGGATTCGCGTCCATTACGCCTATCCCACCGGCCTCACGCCTGAGGTGCTGGCCGCCTACCGCGACGTGAGCAATGTGCTGCCCTATCTCGACCTTCCCCTGCAACACAGCCACCCCGATGTGCTGCGAGCGATGAATCGTCCCTGGCAGGCGGATGTAAACGAACGGCTTCTCGATCAGATCCGCGACCAACTCCCCGATGCCGTGCTGCGGACCACGCTGATCGTGGGATTTCCCGGTGAAACGGAGGCCCACTTTGAACACCTCGCCACGTTCCTCGAACGTCAGCGCTTTGACCATGTGGGCGTGTTCACCTTCTCCCCAGAGGACGGCACTGCGGCGGCGACACTGCCGGACCGGGTCGAGGCCGAGGTGGCGGTCGCCCGGAAGGATCGCCTGATGATGCTGCAGCAACCGATCTCCGCCGCCAGAAACAACGCCTGGGTGGGACGGACCGTGGACGTGCTGATTGAGCAGCACAACCCATCCAGCGGCGCGATGATCGGTCGCTGCGCCCGCTTTGCCCCCGAGGTGGACGGTGAGGTGCTGGTGCAACCCGGCGCCAACAACCTCCAGGCAGGCCCTGGAACGATGGTGCCGGTGCAAATCACCGGCGGCGATGTCTACGACCTCAGCGGCCATCTGGTGGGCGCCGCCGCGATGGTGGCGGCAGCACGCACCAACCTGTGAGCGGTTCGAGGCGCTGGCATCCACAGCAACGCAACATCTTTCTGCTCGCTTCGGGACTGAGCACCGCGGGGTCGTTCGCCGGACTCACCGCCAAGGGGTGGATCCTCATGGATGGCACGGCCAACCCCATGCTGCTGGCCCTCCACTTCGCCGCCCTCTCCCTGCCCACCCTGCTGGTGAGCGGTCCGGCCGGTGTGCGCACCGACCGGATTGGCTGCGAAACCGTGCTGATTCAGGCCCAGTGGGCCCTGCTCGGAGCCGGGCTGCTGGGGGCCCTCTCCATTCCCCTGCTCGATGGCGCCGCCCAGGTGGCGGTGCTGCTTGCCAGCACCCTGCTGGTGGGGATCGCCAGCGCCTACGAACTCACCGCCCGAAACAAATACTGCGCCCTGCTGGTGGATGAGCCCTCCCAGTTGGCGCCCTACCTGACCAGCTTTTCCGTGATTTTCAACGTAGGCAAGCTGGTAGGCCCCCCTCTGGGGGGTTGGCTGGTGGCCCTGACGGGACCCGCCACAGCCCTCAGCCTCGATGCCCTCACCTATCTCTTGCCGATTGCCAGTGTGATCTGGCTGCTACAACCGAATCGCGACCAGGAAAAGCGCAGCGTCGACCGCGCCGGATCCTCCCTGCTGCATGCCTGGCGTGATTGCGGCATCACCCTGCGCCATGTGCTGCGCTTCACAGCCCTGATCTGTCTGGTGGGCTTCTTCCACCCCGGCCTTGCCCCCTTGATCGCCACCGACACCATCGGGCCAGACCCCCGTGACCTGGGACTTTTCACGAGCGTGTTGGCCGCCGGCAGCATCCTGGGGGGGGTGGTGTTGCAACGCAACAGTCATCGTTTCTGCCATCGCCCTTGCCTCACCCTTGGCTGCTTCGCCCTGATCACGGCCGTCGCCCAACTGGGCATGGCCCAGGAAGCGTCGCAACGCATGGCTTTGCTGATGGCCTTCCTGATCGGTGGCGGCACGGCTGGACTGCTCAGCAGCGCCAACCTGATCACCCAGGTGGGCTCCCCTCAGGTGATGCGAGGGCGCATGGCTGGATTGAGTCAGATCGCCTTCCTTGGCGGCGGGGGCCTCAGCGGCATCATCGCCGCCGGCCTGACCCAAACTCTCGGCCTCAAAAGCACCTTTGCCATCACCGGAGCCGTCGGCTTGGTGTTAGCCGGCATGGAAATCGCCCGGCGCGGTCGGGTCGTGCTGGAGGAAACCGATGCGTTCAGATCAGCTTGATGCCCCGCAGAACACCGCTGATGGTGGCTGCGGCAACCAGACCGGCACCAACCAGACCCAAATAGATGACGACGCCCACGGCTGTGCTTGCAAGTCCCATCTATTAGACCAGACACATAGCCACCGTTGCGGACAAACCCCCTAAGGTTGTGGCCAATCACCGTCGCAAGGGCGACGGAACACGCGCCAGGGATCGGCGGTCACGTTTCGCTCAGCCCACGTTTCTCCACATCAGCTCCGTCTCGCCCGCCACTGCCACGACGCTTCCCATGCGCACGCTGTTCGTTTACCCCCAGTTCCCGAAGACCTTCTGGAGCTACGAGAAAATTCTCGAACTGGTGAACAGGAAGGTCCTTCTGCCGCCTCTGGGCCTGGTGACCGTGGCAGCCCTGCTGCCCCAGGAATGGGAGATGAAGCTGGTCGACCGCAACGTACGCGAGGTCACCGAAGCGGAATGGTCGTGGGCCGAGCTGGTGGTGATCTCCGGGATGATCGTCCAGAAAGACGACATGCAGCGCCAGATCGCCGAAGCGAAGCGACGCGGACTGCCGGTGGCCGTGGGCGGCCCCTACGCCAGCTCCACCCCCGATGCCCCCGAGATTGCCGACGCTGATTTCAAAGTGCTGGATGAGGGTGAGATCACCCTGCCGATGTTTGTGGAGGCGATTCAGCGGGGTGATCGCAGTGGCCGCTTCAGCGCCCAAGGCGACAAACCGGATGTGACCTCCACCCCCATTCCCCGCTTCGACCTGCTCGAGCTGGACGCCTATGACTCCATGAGCGTGCAGTTCTCACGCGGTTGCCCGTTCAACTGCGAGTTCTGCGACATCATCGTGCTCTACGGCCGTAAGCCACGCACCAAAACCCCCGAACAGCTGATCGCTGAACTGCAGAGTCTTTACGACCTGGGGTGGCGCCGCTCGATCTTCCTGGTCGACGACAACTTCATTGGCAACAAGCGCAACGCCAAGTTGCTCTTGCCCCAGATCAAAGCCTGGCAGGAGGAGCGCGGCTATCCCTTCAGTTTCGCGACCGAAGCCTCGGTGGATCTCGCCGATGATGAGGAGATGATGCGGATGATGCATGAAGCACGCTTTGAAAGCGTGTTCCTTGGCATCGAAACCCCGGATGAATCGAGTCTGGAAACGGCGCGCAAGGTGCAGAACACTCGCAATCCGCTGGATGCAGCGGTGGACCGCATCACCGCCAACGGGATCCGGGTGATGGCAGGGTTCATCATCGGTTTCGACGGTGAAAAGTCAGGTGCAGGGCGTCGCATCGTGGACTTTGTGACTCGCACCGGCATTCCGGCGGCGATGATGGGCATGTTGCAGGCCTTGCCCAACACCGCCCTCTGGCATCGCCTGGAGAAAGAGGGGCGCCTGATTCAAGACAAGGCCGCCGCCAAGGGGGTCAACCAGACCAACCTGCTCAATTTCAAACCCACGCGGCCGATCCGCGACATCGCCAACGAATATGTGGAGGCGTTCTGCGCGCTCTATGAGCCGAACGCCTACATGGATCGAGTCTATTCCTATTACCTCAAGATGGGCGCGCCGCGTTGGAAAGGCACCGCCAAACTTCCCACCTGGACTGATCTGCGCGCCCTCTCGATTGTGATCTGGCGACAGGGCATCCAACGCAGCACCCGTTGGCGCTTCTGGCGCTACATGTTTGGCATGGCCCGCCAAAATCCAGCCCTGCTGGAGCAGTTTCTCGTGGTGCTCGCCCACAACGAACACTTCCTCGAGTATCGCTCGATCGTGCAGCGAGAAATTCGCGAGCAATTGGAGTCTCTGCCTCCGGAAGAACCGAGCAGCTCCAGGGAACTGCAGACGGCCTGACTCAATCCTGGGTGTAGGGCAGGCCCTGCAGCATGGCCTGCTCCGCTTTCTGAAGCTCACGCCCGAGATACAGGGCATGATCGAGTTTGGAGATCGGCAACGGCCCCTCCCCCTCGGTGAGCTGAATCCCCAGCGCTTTGGCGGTTTTGGCCCGATAGATCCGAGCGGCCTCGCGCGGGCCGCCACCACGGCAGGCCAACACTTCCCCGGTTTCGGGATCGGTGGCGCGACCCTTCGCGTCGACATCGTTGCGGTAATGCTCCACAACGAGCTCAGCGGCGGCAGCGTCGACACGGATCAGGAAATATCCGGCGGGATCCAGGGCTATGAAGCGTTGGGAGAGCTGGTCATCCAGGGCCTGAAGCGCCTGGGCCGCCGTTGCCGCTGAGGTCACCAACGAAGGGGAACTGCTGTCTGCCATGCCGTCACCCTACAAATCAGCAGCCGACAGCCCCAACGCCGGCGTCTCGGCGCGGAACGGCAGCTCCGCATTGATGGCCTCGATCTCTTCCAGCAGCAATCCGTTCGCCCGCGGCAGCCAGGCACGGATCAGAGCATCCATTCGATCGTCATACCAGCGGTGCAGGCTCGCCAGAGGCCTGGCCACAAAGCCCCGACGCCGTTTGTGACTGCCGCCGGCACCGGGATCAAACCGTTGCAGCCCCCGTTCCAGAGCCCAGGCGATCGGCGCGTAGTAACAGACCTCGAAGTGCAGACAATCGATCTCTTCCCGCGTGCCCCAGTAACGCCCCCATAACTGCTGCTGATCCTGAATGCAAAGCGACATCGCCACAGGATCGTGAGGATCACCGCGATGGGCACTGAAGAGCACCACATGCGCGCTCAGCTCCGGGTCGACGAGTGCATCGAAGAAGGAAGACTCGAGATATTTGCTGCCCCACGGACCCCAGCGGGCACAGTGCTGGGCATAGAAGCCATGCATGGCCTCAAGCAGTGCAGGGGTCAGCGCCGCACCGGTGAGGGGCGTCACACTGATCCCCGCCTTTCGCACCGCCTGGCGCTCCCGTTTGATATTGCGTCGCTGGTTGGCATTGAAGCCAGCCAGATAGTCGGCGAACTGCTCCTGCCCTTGGGCAGACCAGAGACTCTGCTGATTGAGCCAGCAGGCACAGCCGGCCGCCTCAGCCAAGGGTTGCCATGCCGGATCCACGTAAAGGAAGTTGCAGCTGAGGATGCCGTTGCGAGCAGCGAAGTCATCGATCAGGCGCAGCATCAGAGCCGTCAGAGCTCCGGCGTCTTCGCCTGGCGCCACATGGAAGCGATACCCCTGCACCGGACTGACCGGACTCATGCCCACGAGTTTGGGGTAGTAGCGCAGGCCCAGGTCGGCGGCGAGGCGGGCAAAGGCTTGGTCAAACACGAACTCGCCGTAGCTGTGCCCCTTGAGATAGAGGGGTGCCACGGCCACCAGGGTGTCGTCGTCGCGGCGCAAAGCGAGATGAAGCGGCTGCCAGCCCTGGTCCGCCGCGATGCTTCCGGAGGCCTCCAGGGCCGTGAGCCAGCGCCAGCGGTAGAAGGGGATGGCGTCCTCTCCGACCAGCCGCTCCCAGTCGGCTTCGGGAATCTCCTGCAAAGACCGGTGCCATCGGGCCGACAGAGAGGCCATCGCCGCCTGGAGCAAAGGGGCGGCGTGACCCTAACCACAACCCTGGAGCAAAGCGACAGCGCAGCGAGCAGAATCAAGACCCTGCCGCCGTCTGCCGTGATCGCTCGATCCTCCCCCTGGCGCTGGGTCCTGGCGACCGGCTTGAGCCTGGCTGGCGCTCAGCTCGCCTTGGCTCCGGCCAGGGCAGGGCTGCTCGCACCGATCCTGCAGATGATGCGACCGCGGATCGAATCACGCCTGGCCGAGGAATGCCGGAAACTGGTGAGCCAACAGGCGGGGGAGAGTCTGGAACCGGAGCTGAACCGGTTGGTTGAACAGCCCTGCCGTTCGTTGGCCCGACCGGTGAGTGCCTGCTTGATTCGGGAAACCAGCCGCACGGGACGGGAGCTGGGCGTGATCAGTGAACTGGTGGCCGGGAGAGTGGGCGACGATGCGGAAGTGGTGATCAAACGCTGCATCGCCTCGATGCTCGGGTTGTCGGAATCAAGCCTGCAGGAGTTGCCGCTTCAGACCCTGGTGGAACGCTGGCGTCGATAACGCAGCATCAGCTCATCGCCCTCCAGTGGCTCGACCGCCTCCAACCCCCAGGCAGCGGATGAGCCGAGGTCGGCGGGCAGCCCAAGGGTGTCCGCCGGCAGCCAACAGTGCTGTCCCCCCAGCAGCCGAGGGGTGAGGGTCAACTGCAGCCCATCCACCGCATCGTCCTGCAGCAATCCGGCACAGAGCCGCGCCCCGCCCAGCAACAGCAAACGGGACAAGCCCCGCTGAGCCAGGGTCTGCAGCGTGCCCGACCAGCATTCAGCCAACGGCAACCGCCCATCGAAACCGCTGGGGATCGCCCCGTCCTTGGCGGGCGACAGCAACCAGCGCCGGATCGGCTGGCCAAAAAAAGGCCAGTGTTGGGGAAAGGCATCGGCTCGCGACACCACCAGGGCGGCGGGCTGGGCGGGCCGGCCCTGCTGCAACCGCTGCTCGCGCAGCTGCGGATTGCGGATCAGGCAGGTGGAGTGATGCGCTCGGAGGGTTCCGCCACCGATCAGGGCCCCATCCGCCCAGGCCAGGGCCTCCTCGAGAACCCGACGATCACCGGCTCCACCCAGTTGGGCGGCACCGCCCGCCGGCGGCGCCAGCCGTCCATCCAGACTGATGGCCAGCACCAGGCGCACCTGGGGCAAGGGGCCAGCAGAGGGTCCGGCCAAGGGCGAGGCGTTCAGGAGGCCATCGCCGCCTCAAGGCCAACGGGAGCCATATTGAGCTGCGGCGCCTCAGCGAACACTTCAGCCGCATTGTTCGGGCTTTCCTGCAGCCGCACCTTGTGCAGATGGGCGCCGATCGCCTGCACCGGCGACGCGAGCCGGTCGGCGATGTGCAAAGCGATGTTCTCCGCTGTGGGGACACAGGTGGAGAAATGGGGCACATCCTTGTTGAGGAACGTGTGGTCGAAGGGCTCGACCACCAGGTCGTCGAGCAGGCTCTGAAGCGCTGCCAGATCACAGACCATGCCTGTGCGGGGATCGATGCTCCCCCTCACGGTCACCTCCACCAGATAGTTGTGACCATGCCCATGGGGGCGAGCGCATTTGCCGTAGATCCGCTCGTTCTCCTCCTGGCTGAGCTCGGGTCGCGCCAGTCGGTGAGCGGCAGCGAAGTGGGTGCGAAGGGTGAGGTAAGCGTCCATGCCGTGTCCGAGGTAGTCGGCCCAGAGGCCTGGTGATTCGTGAAGCCGCAGGGCGACCAGAGGGAGGTGGGCGGAGAGCCGATGCCAGATCACGCGCACCAGGGCCTCGGTGGTAGGCAGACAGCCCTCTGGTCTGGTGACATCAAACTCCGGCCAGGCTTCATTGAGGAAGCGGAAGTCGAGCGCGTCGGTGACCTCCGAGCGGATCGCATGCTTTACCTCAGAGAGGTTGAGCACCATGCCATCGGCGTCAAGAGGTCCGGCCATGGACACGATCAACTCGTAGTTGTGGCCGTGTCCGGGTGCGAGGGTGCAGGGCCCGAAGCGGGCGGCATTGTCATCCGCATCAAGCTCCGGCAACCAGTACCGATGGCTGGCGCTGAAGCAGGCGCGACGGGTGATCACACAACCACGCCCCTGGCCGTGGGGAGCGGAAGCCATCGCAGAACTGTCAGCCATGGCATCCCTCGACCCGCCGGCATCCTAGGGAGTTCGCAGCTTGCGCCGTCCGAACGGCCGCCGCCCCTCGCCATGACTGACCCTTCCCAGCCCCTGCCCCATCCCCTCAAAGCGCGCCTCGGAGGGCGCAATCTCTATCTGGTGGGAATGATGGGCAGCGGCAAAAGCAGCAGTGGTCGCCCCCTGGCCGCGAGCCTGGGCTATGGCTTCGTGGATGCCGACGCGGTCATCGAGCAGGTGGCAGGACGCTCGATTCCCCAGCTGTTTGAGGAGGAGGGGGAGGAGGGGTTCCGCGATTTGGAATCCCAAGTGCTGCAGGCGATCGGCCAGCGCCACTCGCTGGTGGTGGCCACCGGCGGCGGCATTGTGACGCGACCCGAAAACTGGGGCGTGCTGCATCAGGGGCTGGTGGTCTGGCTGGATCCCGACCGTGACCAGCTGTTGCAACGGCTGCGTCGGGATCCGGGCGAACGCCCCCTGCTGCGCAGCGCTGACCCAGCAGCAACGCTCGACACTCTGTTCATCGCACGACGGCCCCTCTATGCCGAAGCGGATGTGCAGCTGAACATCACCAATGACGCACCGGAGGAGGTGGCCCAGCGCGTCCTCGACGCCATTCCCGCCGTGCTCAATCCCGTTCAGGGGGCTCCAGGCGCACCGCAAACCACTGCAGAGTGAGCCCTGGGGAGATCTCCAGATCACAAGCGGTATCGAGCAGTCTCCGGGCTGCAGCCGTGAGGGAACCGCAGGCCACGAGGTCGTCGGGCAGGGTCTCCAGGGCGGCCAGCTGGCCTTCCAGCCATGTCACGGTGTCGGTAGCGGAGAGAAACCGCTCCGACTGGCCAGGCTCCAGAACCACATAGTGATCGCAGGCACGAATCAGGGGATCAGACATGGTGCGACGACTGCTGCGTCCGATCATCGTGGCTCTGCTGCTGCTGCTGTGCCTCGCCATCCCGGTGCGGGCCGATGGCAGCGCGACCCTGCTGGAGCAACGCCTGCAGGCCTGGCCCGACTGGCAGCTGCCGGCGCCGTTGCCGCGCCCCGATCGCCGTGGGGATCTGTTGTATCCGGCCTGGTTTGCCGGCGAGTGGCAGGTCACGAGCCTCGATCTGACGGCGGAAGGGGAGACCGGCGAACCGCTCCGCCATCAGGCCCGTTTTCTCATTGATGCGAAGCAGCGTGTCGTGGCCGATCGCGCCTTCAATGCCCTCGCGATCGGCAGAGCGGTGCTGGGTTCGGCCTTGTTGACGGTGGAGCAGCCAGCTGACGATCACAATCGACAACTGGCCCGGCTGCAGAACGACCAGCTGTTGGAGACCACTGTGATCGGCAGGAGGCAGAGCGATCCGCAGCAGGAGCCGTTCACAACCGACGAACTGGTGCTTCAGATCATCCACGGCCCGGGAGCGCCCAGGATCAGCCGGGTGGAAACCCTCAGCCGCTACCACCCCTGCACACCCAGCCCAGCGGCGGTGGAGCACATCTGCGCCGATCAATGGCAGGCTCGCTTCAGCGGGCCCGAGCAGGGACTGGACGCTGCTCCTCTGGCACGCGCGCACTACAAGCTCACGCTCACACGGCTGCCGGATCAACCTGAAACAGACGGGTCTCCAAACGATCCCGCCAGGCGAACAGGGGCTGCAACTGGGGGTGATCACTGAGTCCAGGCACGCCCCGACCCGCCAGGCCATCACCGGATGACGCGGGAAAACGCAGCAGCGAAAGCTGGGCAGCCACCGCCAGATCGGCCATGGAGAGCTGATCTCCCACCAACCAGGGCGTGGTCTCGACAGCCGCAGCCAGCCGCTGCAGGCTGGTGAACATGGCGGCACGCTCCCCCTGATCGAGCACCTCGCCAAGCCCCTGCAGCCAACCACCAGGCAATCCGGCCAGCGTGCGCCGCAGTGGTTCTGGCAGATCATCAGGCAGCAGTGCCACCCGCAGCTCGGGATCACTCGCCGCCGCCTGCACCAAGGCAAGACGGGCGGCATGGGCCAGGGTGGTGTCGGCCCAGTCCTCGATCAGATGCACCTGAGCCGCGTCGCGCGCGTCCTGAGGGATCAGAGAGGGTTCGGGTTCGACCGACTCCAGGTGGCGGGCGATCGCCGAGGAATCAGCGATCACGGTGTCGCCATCCACCAGAACGGGCAGCTGACGCTGGCCCGAGAGGCGAAAGACAGCCAGCTGACCCACGCCCGGGGTGACCTCCACCACGCGATAGCTCAGGGCCTTGGCCTGCAGCACCATGCGCACCTTCAGGCAGAAGGCGGAATGGCGGAACTGATGGAGCTCCAGCATCACCGGACAGCCGAGGGACCGGCAGAGTAGCGGTGATTCTCCAACCCTCGCCGAGGCCATGCGCGAGTTTTTCGTCAATGTGACGCGGTATCCCCGCTACCTGATCGCCTTCAGCCTGGGGGTGATCAATTCCGTTGCCGAGCCCCTGGCCAGGCGGCGCAGCAATCCCGTGACCGCCGTTGCCCTGATGGGTGCTCTGGTGAGCGGCCTGATCAGCGTTGGGCTGGTGCTCCGTGCCATGGTGATTCCATCACCCCTGACCTGACGCACGATGGCACCGGGACGGCGCGTGGAACGGGTCGCGGCACTGATTCGCCGCGAAACCAGCGAACTGCTGATCCATGGCATCCGCGACGAACGGGTGCACCAGGGGATGGTGAGCATCACCGAAGTGGAGGTGAGCGGCGATCTGCAGCATTGCAAGATCTTCGTGAGCATCTACGGCGAAGACGCCGACAAGCGGAACGTTCTGGAGGGCCTGAAAGCCGCTAGCGGCTACCTGCGCGGTGAGCTGGGCCGCCGGCTGCAGATGCGCCGAGCCCCCGAGGTGGTGTTCCAATTGGATCGCGGCATCGAAAAGGGCACCTCGGTGCTCAACCTGCTCAACCGCCTCGAGGAGGAACGCCAAGAACGGGACGAGCTGCCGCAGTCTGATCAGCCAGAGCCCAGCGTGCAGGAGTCTGGCGAACAGTTGTGAGCGAGCCCCTCAACGACGCGGAGCTGCGCCGGCGCATCGCCAGCCTGATCGTGGTGCGAGCGAGCGGCCATGCCGGCGACCGGCAACGCCGTTACCCCCGTTGGGAGCTGCCGAATCAGACATTGCGCCGGCTGCTCGCCGACGGGGTTGGCGGCGTGATTCTCCTGGGGGGTACGGCCACCGAACTGCACCAGCGCTGCCGCACCCTGCAGCGCTGGGCTGATCACCCCCTGCTGCTGTGCGCCGATGTGGAAGAAGGTGTCGGCCAACGGTTTGAAGGGGCGACCTGGCTGGTGCCACCCATGGCGCTCGCCCGCCTGCATCAGCGCGATCCGGCCCGAGCCGTGGCGCTGGCGGAACGCTATGGACGCTGCACGGGACGGCAAGCTCGGCGCTGTGGCCTGAACTGGGTGCTGGGGCCCGTGGCGGATGTGAACAACAATCCCGCCAATCCAGTGATCAATGTGCGGGCCTGGGGAGACACACCCGCCACGGTGATCGCCCTCACCTGCGCCTTTCAGCGCGGCCTCCAGAGCACGGGCGTGCTGGGCTGCGCCAAGCATTTTCCAGGTCATGGCGACACCGCCGTCGACTCCCATCTGCAGCTGCCGCTGCTCCCTCACAACCGGGCGCGACTGGATGCGGTGGAACTGGCCCCGTTTCGCAGCTTGATTGCCGCAGGGGTCGACAGCGTCATGACCGCCCATCTCCAGATCCCCGCGCTGGACGCGGAACGGCCGGCCACACTCTCCAGCGCCACACTCACGAGCTTGTTGCGAGACGAGCTCGAGTTCAGGGGCCTGGTGGTGACCGATGCCCTGGTGATGGACGCGATCAGCCAACGCTGGGGGGCCGGGGAAGCGGCCCGGCTCGCCTTCGCGGCAGGCGCGGATCTGATCCTGATGCCAGGCGATGCCGATGCCGCCATTGCCGCCATTGCCGCCGGCCTGCGCGCTGGATCCCTGCCATGGCAGCGACTGGATCAGGCGTTGGATCGGAGGCGGCAGGCCCTCGCCCGCACCCAGACCTTCACCGCTGACGACGCCGAGGATCCCGAAGACCTGAGCGACCTGGAGCTGAGCGAAGAACGGGAGCTGGCGACCACCCTGGTAGCGCTGAGCCTTGAGCAACGCGGCCCAATAGCGGCCCAGCCCTTGGCCGCTCCGGGCTCGGGGGGGATCAATCTGATCCGAGTCGATGGGGTGCTGTCCTCCAGCGTGCTTCGCGCCAACGCTCCAGCCCTGACCCTGCCGGAGCAGGCCGGCTTCCGCAGCCTGCTCTGCCACCCCCTGGGACTATCGCCCTGGCGGTCCGAGCAAGCCAGCGACGCCCACCTGGCCCTGGAACGCCTGGGCGAGGGGCCGGTGCTGGTGCAGCTGTTTCTGAGGGGGAACCCATTCCGCGGCGAGCGTGATCGGAGCGAACCCTGGGGCGCCGCTCTCCAGCAGCTGCAACGAGAGGGACGACTGGCCGGACTGGTGGTGTATGGCTGTCCTTACACCTGGGAGAGGCTCAGCGGCCAGCTCGACCCAGCGATCCCCGCCCTCTACAGCCCTGGGCAGATGGACGACGCCCAGGCCCTGGCCCTGGCACAGCTGCTGTCGTCAGATCGGACGGGCACCGGCACCGATCGCAACGACGGCTTCACCGACTGAGCGATCGACGGCCGTAACCTCCCAGCAGATCCGGCCCGATCCGATGCTCAGTCTCTCGATGATCGTGCGCAACGAGGCGCAGCGGCTGGAGGCATGCCTCGGCTCGGTCCGAGGCCTGGCCGACGAGATGGTGGTGGTGGACACCGGCTCGAGTGATGACACCATCGCCGTGGCCGAAGCGGCCGGCGCCCGGGTGGAACACATCACCTGGCCGGGAGACTTTGCTCCGGCCCGGAACGCAGCGCTCAGCCATGTGAGCGGCGACTGGGTGCTGGTGCTCGATGCCGATGAACAACTGCGACCGGAGGCCATCGCCCCCCTACGCGCCCTGATGGCCCAGCCGGATGTGCTGGTGATCAACCTGCTTCGCTACGAGCGTGGCGCGGCCATGGCTCCCTATTCCCGGGTCAGTCGCCTGTTCCGACGCCATCCCCGCATTCGCTGGAGCCGGCCCTACCACTCGATGATTGACGACAGCGTGCAGGCGCTGCTCCAGGACGAACCCCAGTGGCGCATCGTCGACTGCAGCGAGCCGGCCCTGATCCACGACGGTTACCGGCCGGAGCTGCTTCAGGGCAGCGACAAGGCCAGCCGGCTGCGTCAGGCGATGGAGCAATGGCTGGAGCAGCAACCGGGCGATCCCTATGCCTGCGCCAAGCTGGGAGCTCTGGAAATCGCCGAAGGCCATCAGGAGAAGGGTCTCAGCCTGCTGCGCCAGGGCCTGGCCTCGCTCGAGGCTGATCCGGATGCCAACACCCCAGACGCCAACAGCGTGAGCGAGCGGTATGAGCTGCTGCTGCACCTGGCGATCGCCCTGAGTGCCAGCGATCCTGCGGCCGCCATCGACGCCTACCGCCAGGCCCTCGACCTCCCCCTCAACACCCGTCTCAGCCTGGGGGCGCGCCTCAATCTGGCCGCCCTGCTGATGCAACAGGAGCGGCTGGACGAAGCGATCCAGCTCACGCTCACCGCCACCCAACGCGCTCCGGAAGTGGCTCTGGGCTGGTACAACCTGGGCCTGATGCAACGGCGCCGCGGCGACATCGCTGCAGCGCTGCAGGCCTATGAACGCGCCCTGCACTTGAACCCGGAGCACGCCGCAACGCATCAGAACCTGGCCGTCGCCCGATTGCTGGGCGGCGATATCGACGGCGCTCGCAGCGGTTTCAGCGAGGCGATCGCGCTGCTGCACCAACAGGGTCGCCCTGAAGAGGCCCAGGCGCTGCGTCGTCAGGTGGAGGGCATGGTGAAACTCGACGAGGTGCGCGCATGAACGCCGCCGGGCAGCAGCCGCTGATCGGCAGCACCGTGGTGGTGACCAGGGCGCAGGAGCAGCAAGGCGCGGTGCGGCAACAACTGGAAGCCCTGGGGGCCCAGGTGCTCGATCTCCCGGCGCTGGTGATCGGTCCTCCGGATGAATGGGGGCCCCTCGATGACGCCCTTGCGGAACTGGATCAGTTCCACTGGCTGGTGGTGTCAAGCGCCAATGGCGTGCAAGCGGTGGAAGCACGCCTACAAAGGCTGGGCCGCAGCCTGCGGCAACGGCCCTCCAGCTTGAAAATCGCCGCGGTCGGTCGCAAGACTGCTGCCAGCCTCGATCAGCTGGGTGCACCGGCGGATTTCGTGCCACCCACCTATGTGGCCGACAGCCTGATCGATCACTTCCCCGTGTCGGGCTGGGGCCTGCGCCTGTTGCTGCCCCGGGTGCAGAGCGGCGGCCGCACCGTGCTGGCGGAAGCCTTCGCTGAAGCGGGGGCCCGCGTGGTGGAGGTGGCCGCCTACGAATCGCGTTGCCCTGAGAGCATTCCTGCCGAAACGGAGCAAGCCCTGCGCGACGGTCGCGTCGAGGCGATCAGCTTCAGCAGCGGCAAAACCGTGACCCACACCGCAGCCCTGCTGGAGCAGAGTTTCGGCTCCCAGTGGCAGCAGCGGCTGGAGGGCGTGCGCCTGATCTCCATCGGCCCCCAGACCAGTCAACGCTGCCGGGAGCTGCTCGGACGGGTCGATGGGGAAGCCGATCCCCACGACATGGATGGGTTGGTGCAGTGCTGCGTTCAGGTCATGCAGACGGGCGGCTGAGCCTGACCGCCCACCGAGTAAGTGAGACAGCCGCGGCGCAGGTCAATCGCCTGCACCGTCCAGCCTGCGGGCAGGAGCGGTTCCGCCTCCGCCAGGCAACGGCCACGGCTGCCAAGGCAGACCGCACCGGAACCGGTTTGCGTGCTCACCAGGGCCTGCAGCTGCCCGCCCACCGCCAGCACACCGCGCAAACTCAGACTGGGCGCTGTCCCCCCCCCGGGTTCCGCCCCGGCCGATCCCGACCCAGCCGAGGCCATGGCAGGTGGCGTCGCGGCGGTCTTGGGCGCACGTGGCAGCGCTGCGAACGGATCCTGACGCCCCCGGGGCACCGCCCCCTCCACCTGGGCTGGTGTGGGGAGAGGAATCAGCCCGGAACGAACCGCCGAAGCAGGGGGCCGACTGGCGCTGTCGACAGGTTGCTGGGCGGCGGCTCGCTGAGGCGACGGCTTGGTGGTGCTGTCAACGGTCGTCGTTGAAGGGCCGCTGCTGCACGACACCAGACAGCCGGCAAGCAGCAGCAGGCACCGTTCAGGCCGAAACGGTGTAATCGCTCTCCACCAGATCACGGAAACGGTCAAGGTTGGCCTGAAGCTCTCGCGTCACGATTCCCCCAAGGATGCTGGGTTCCATCAACGGTGCCAAGACACCGGGCAATTCGTAGGTGACGCAGAGTTTCACAGCCGTGCGCTCCGGTGCCTCCGGATAGAAACGCACCGCCCCTTTGGTGGGCAGTCCCCCCACCGACTCCCAATGGAGCTGCTGGGCCTCGACCCGCGAGGTGATCCGCGCTTTCCAGTGGAAGCGAAACCCCTGCGCCGCCAGGGTCCAGTCCGTCAGATCAGGGTCTTCGAGGGTGTGCACGGATTCAATCCAGCGCATCCAGCGCGGCATCGCCTCCAGATCACTCCACACCGCCCAGACGCGATCCACAGGCGCCTTCACCTCAGTGGTCACGGTGTGTTCAAGCCAACGTCCCATGGGGTTCAGGCGACTGCGGGATTGGTGGCCAGCATGGCCTCCTTCCCCAGGATGGCCGCAGCGGCCAGGTGGCCGCTCATCGTGGCCCCTTCCATCGAATCGATGTAGTCCTGACGGGTGTAGCTGCCGGCGAGGAAGAAATTGGGCACGGGCGTGCGCTGCTCCGGTCGATAGGGCTCCATCCCCGGAGCTTCCCGATACAGCGACTGGGCCAGCTTCACCACGTTGCTCCAGGTGAGCGTGAGGTCGCTCGACGACGGGAAGAGGGCACGCACCTGGCGATCGGTGTGGGCCACGATCTCCTCCACCGACTTCGGAATCCAGGGATCGCCGGGGGTGAGGACGCACTGGAGCAAGGACCCCTGACCCTCCTTGCGGTAGTCCTCGGGGCTGGCCAGGGCCAGGTCGGCAAAACAGCTGAAATCCGCATCGGCGGTGTACAGCAGGTTGTTCAAACCCGCGGGCTGGGAGCAATCCTGGCGGCGGCGACTGTCATCAAGCTCGGTCACCCAGCCGTCGTAGCGCAGTTGCACCGTGGCCACGGGCACGGCCTCGAGCTGATCAATCGCCGCAAACTGGGGGAAGCGCTTCCAGTCGTCTGGAAGGAGGCGCTGAATGCCGGGAACATCACAGGCCGCGAGATAGGCATCCGCCTCCACCGTGATCTCGCCATCCGGCGTGCCGAGCTGCAAGCCAGTGATTTCAGGCGTTTCGCCGGCGCTGCACAGCACAGCCTTGACGCGGTGGCGCAGATGCAGCTGGGCACCACGGGCCTGGATGTACTCCAGGATCGGACCCGTGAGCCAGCGATGGGGCGACCCTTTGAGCAGATTGAGCTTGGAGGCTTCCGTCTTCGCAGCAAACATCATGAAGATGGTGAGCATGCAACGGGCCGAGATCGCCTCGCAGTCAATGAACCCCAGGGCGTAAGCGATCGGGTTCCACATCCTGCGGATGCTCTCCATGCTGCCGCCATGGCCGAGAAACCAGGCTTGGAAACTCACCACATCAAGGGCCCGGATCGTCCGCATCGCCCCCTCGTAATCCACCAGGCCACGCACGATCGGACTCGTGCCTAACGCCAGAGCGTTGCGCAGTTTGTCGATCCAGCTCAACTGGGGCGTGGTGAAAAACGCTTTGAGGCCATTGAAGGGGGCACCGACCGGGAAACGGAAATCGAGCTCGCGCAGATCACCACCCCGATTCACGAAGAGATGGGTGTGATCCTTCGGCAGCAGGTTCTCAATCGCCCCCACCTTGCGCATCAAGGCGAACAGGTTGGCGTAATTGAAAAAGAACACATGCAATCCCATCTCAATGTGATTGCCGTCGTCATCGACCCAACTGCCCACCTTGCCGCCCATGAAGGGACGGGCCTCGTAGAGCGAAACGTCGTGGCCGGCGTCGACCAGATCCACTGCGGCGGCCAGCCCGGCCAATCCAGCGCCCACGATCGCGACCCGCACGGGCAGCCCCTGCCAACAACGGCACGACTCTATGAATCGGCAGGTCGCAGCGGGGCTCCATACAGTGAGAGGAGGTCTGATCCCCATCCACGTGAGCAGCACCACCCCCACAACGGATTCCTCCGTCAGCAGCGCCGCCCCACACACCGGCAAAGACGGCAAGGGCATCCTGATCACCGCCACGGCCATGCAGCAGCTGGCGAAACTGTGCCGGGAGCAGGGTGAGGATCAGGTGCTCCGGGTCGGCGTGCGGTCCGGCGGCTGCAGCGGCATGAGCTACACGATGGACTTCGAGCCGGCCGACGCCATCGTTGAAGGGGATGAGGTGTACGACTACCGCGCCCCTGACGGGGCCGATTTCCGCGTGGTCTGCGACCCCAAGAGCCTGCTCTACATCTATGGAATGCAGCTCGACTTCAGTACGGCCCTGATCGGCGGCGGATTCAATTTCACCAATCCCAACGCCACCCAGACCTGTGGTTGCGGCAGCTCCTTCGCTGTCTGATCGTCCCCATGGGAATCTGAGGGATGCACGCACCTGCGATCGGTGATGGAGTCAACTCAGGAGAGCCTGTTTGAGCAGGCGATGGCCCGCTATCAGAACGGGGCCCCGGCGGCGGAGCTGCTGGATGACTTCATCACCATCACCGAAGCCGCCCCCCGTCAGTCGGCGGGTTGGACCTGCCTGGCCTGGTTGCAGCTCCTCTGTGATCAGCCAGAGGCGGCCCTGCGCTCAGCCCGCACCGCCGTGAAACTCAACCCCCAGGATCCGCAAGCCCGGATCAACCTGAGTCTGGCCATGCTCGAAACCAAGTCCAAGGGCGTGCGGGATCAGATCGAGATGGTGCAGCAGGTGCTGGCGATGGCGCCCGATGTGGGCCAGGAGCTGCAGGCGTCGATTGCCGATGGCTTCCAGCGGCGCCCCGGCTGGCCCGCACTCACCAAGGTGAAGAACTGGCTGGAGCTCTGACGTGGCCCGTGTGCTGCTGCTCAGCAACGGACATGGCGAAGATCTCTCCGGCGCCCTGCTGGGGGCGGCCCTGCGGGAGCGAAACCATCAGGTGGAGGCCTTACCCCTGGTGGGCAACGGCCACCCCTACCGGGACGCCGGACTGCCTCTGATCCTGAAGACCCGTGAATTCAGCACCGGAGGGTTGGGGTACACCAGCCTGCGCGGACGCCTCACCGAACTGGTGCAGGGCCAGGTGCTACATCTGCTCGGTGGCGTGGTGAAGCTGTTGCGGGTCGCCCATCGCTACGACCTGGTGGTAGTGATCGGCGATGTAATCCCGGTGATGGCGGCCTGGCTCAGTCGCCGACCTGTGGTCACCTACCTGGTGGCCTATTCGAGCCACTACGAAGGCCGTCTGCGCCTGCCCTGGCCCTGCGGCGAGTGTCTCTCGAGCCGACGATGCCGTGCCGTGTTCAGCCGCGATCAGCTGAGTGCCGACGACCTCAGCCAGCAACTGCAGCGACCGGTGCGCTTTCTCGGCAACCCCTTCATGGATCCGGTGCTGCAGCCCCAGCCCCCCCTGCCCCCCAGCCGGCGAAGGATCGGACTCCTCCCCGGCAGCCGACGGCCGGAGCTGGAACAGAACCTGCGGCTGCTGCTGAGGGTGGTGGAGCAGCTGCCGGAACCCTTGCTCGCCAGCGGCGAGCTGGCGATGGATCTCGCCCTGGTGCATGGCCTGGACGACACCGCCCTGGCCGCCCTGGCCCAGGCCGAGGGCTGGAGGTTGCAGCCGGGCGATGGCCGGGATCAGCAGCAGCGACTGGAGCGAGGACAAAGGCGGATCCAGGTACAACGCAGCCGTTTCACGGCTGTGCTGCAAAGCTCCGATCTCCTGCTCTGCATGGCCGGCACGGCGGCGGAACAGGCGGTGGGACTGGCCAAACCGGTGCTGCAACTTGTTGGTGAAGGCCCCCAATTCACCCCCGAGTTCGCCGAAGCGCAGCGGCGCCTGCTCGGACCGACCGTGTTCTGCGCCAAGGGCCCCGTCGGCAGCCCCGACACCCTGAAGGCCACAGCCGCACTGGCGCTCGAGTTGCTCGAGCGCAGCGTCTCGGATCCAGACCTCCAGGAACGCTGCAGGCGCGAAGCGACCCGGCGCCTCGGCAGCATGGGTGGGGCCGCGGGGCTCAGCGGCGCGGCACGGATCGCTGAGGCGATCGATGATCAGCTGCAAGAGCAGCACCCACGGCACCCCAGAACTCGGGCATGAACAAGACAGCCTCAGAATCCCTCTGGAAGCGCTGGCTGGACCGGCTGCTGGTGCTGGATGTGTTTGTGGTGCTCGCAGGAGCGCTCTGGTTCGCAGCGGCCGTGGTGGCGAGCAGCCAGGGGCTTGAGGCGCCGCTGCGTCAGTTCCAGCGGCTCTGGGAGCCCCTGTTCACCCCGGCCATCGGCCTACTGATCGCCGCGGCCCTGGTGAACGGCATCAGCTCCTGGTGGCAGCGTCGAGCGCTGCAGGCAGGGCGGGATAGCGAAACATGAATCCGAGGCCATCCAGGCGCTCGGAGCGGACCTGCTGACCCTCCAGCACCACCCGGGCCCCATCACCGAGGAGCAGCTGCAGCACAGGCCCCGGCACCGGCAACAAGCTCGGGCGACCGAGACTGCGGCCGAGCGCCGTAGCGAACGCTCCCATGCGCACCGGCTCCGGCGCCACACCATTGACCACCCCAGTCCAGGCCGAATCCTCCAGAGCCACCGCAATCAGACGGCAGAGATCGGTGCGATGAATCCAGCTCATCCACTGACGACCATCACCGATCGGTCCACCGAAACCGGCGCGGAACACGGGCAGCATCTTGCCCAGGGCGCCGCCATCAGGGGCCAGAACGATGCCGATGCGCACCACCACCAACCGAGTCGCGGCGGGTTTGCCTGCAGCCGCCGCTTCCCAGGCGGTGCAGAGCTGGGCGAGTCGATCAGCTCCAGCCCCACTGCTCTCCAGAAAACAGGCGTCAGCAGCGGTGCCATAGAAGCCCACCGCGGAGGCATTCACGAGCACGGAAGGCGGCGTGTCGAGGCCCGCCATGGCCGCAACACAATGGCGGGTGGTGTGGAGACGGCTGTCTTCGAGCAGCTGCACGTGCGCCGGCGTCCAGCGCTGCTCAGCAATCGGCTCACCGGCGAGATTCACCACCCCATCCGCAGCCGCCAGAGCCTGATGCAACGGCCCTTCAGGCGCCCAGGCATCGGCCTGAGCCGGATCCAGCTGCAGCCAGGTGAGGGGCTGGGCCAGGGAGGGACACGCCACGGCCTGGGGGCGCCGGCTCACCACGGTGAGATCGTGCCCGGCGGCCTGGAGCATCGGGATCAGCTCACGCCCCACCAGACCGGTGCATCCGAGCAGAAGCAGGCGCATGGGGTTCGTCCAGGCAAGGGCCCGCAGGCTAAGGGGCCTGGGCCTCCGCAATCGGCACGGTGATCTTCATGCGGCGGGCGAGCGGCACGAGGGCGAAACCCTGAATGAACAGACCGCAGAGCACCACCGCCAGAGCCAACGGCGGCATCTCCTCCCCCCAGCTCACCCCAGACGCCCAGGCATCGATCGCCAGGGCGATCGGCACGGCGCCACGGAGCCCGGCCCAGCAGATGAACATGCGCTCAGGCGGGCGGAAGGTTGTGCGCAACAGCAGGGTCTGCACGATCACGAGTCGCACCAGCTGCATCACCAGAAAGAGCAACAAGCCCCAGCCAGCCGCAAACACCACGTTCTGCGGCTCCACCACCAGCCCCATGCAGAGGAACAACACCAGCTCCGCCATTTTGGCGAAGCTGGCGTGGGCTTCCTCCAGGGCCGCCTGATCCAGGCTGGGGCCATTGCCGAGCACGAGGCCGGCCACATAGGCGGCCAGCAGCGGGCTGCCCCCCATCAAGGCGGTGCCGCCGCTGAGCACCATCAGCAACGCCAGGCTCACCACAGGGAGCATGGTGGTTTGGTTGAGGCTGGTGCGACTGCCGAGCAACTGCACGGTGAGACTGCCGCCGAGGAAGCCGATCAGGATGCCGAGCAGAAACTGACGAATCACGTCGATCACCAGATCGGCCGGTGCCACGCCTTCCCCACCCGCCAGGGCGAGGGCAACGCCCGCGAGCACCACCGCCATCGGATCGTTAAAGCCAGATTCGGTTTCGATCAGATCGATCAAGGGCTGGGGCAACTGGCCAGCCAGGGGCCGCAGCAGGGCCAGCACCGCCGAGGCATCGGTGCTCCCCACCATGGCGCCCACGAACAGGGCTTTCGGCAGCAGCTCCAGCACGGGTCGGTCGCCCTGCAGCACCCCGAAGCCGATCAGCACGGCGGCGGTGAGCACGGAGGTGAGCACCACCCCCAGGGTGGCGAGGCGGGCGGCCGGTCGGATCACGGCCCGCACCTCAGCCCAGTTGGTGGTGAGACCACCAAAAAAGAGCACCAGCACCAGAGCCACCTGGGTGATCTGCTCGGCATGGCTCAGGTTGAGCAGAGAGGCCGTGCCGGAGGCCACCTCCATCTTGTTGTCGATCAGCAGACCGAGCATCAGCACCATCAGGATGCCGGGCACGCGAATCCGAGCCGCCAAATCATCGAGCAGCACGGCCACCAGCAACAACCCCCCGAAGGCGAGCAGATACACCGCCAGTTGATGGGCCAAAGACTCGATGCAACATCGCGATCGTTTTAGCCTGCAATTCAGCAAGCGCTCCGTGATGGCCGAAACAGCCCCTGCCCTGAAGAAAGGCGCCCTGGTGCGGGTCAATCGCCAGGCCTACACCGGCAGTGTGGAGGCAGCGGCCAGCGATCCATCCGCACCGGCCTACATCTTTGAAGGGCCTGGAGAATTGCTGGCGATCCAGGGGGACTACGGCCAGGTGCGCTGGCGCCGTCCGGTGCCGGATGTGTGGCTGAAGCTGGCTCAGCTCGAGGCCTGCGACTGAAGCGTCGCTTCCACCTCCTGCACAGCGCGAGGAATCGAGCGGCCGGCAGCGGGAAGACGCCAGAGCGCGCCAGACAACACAGCGCTGAGATCATCGAGCGCCACCAAGAGCGCCCCATCACCATGGCGCCGACGCGCGGCTTCCATCACCCGACGCGCCTGGGCTGGGTTCCAAGCGGCGATCGACACGACCGCCCGATAGGCGCTGGGCCAGGGGTTCTGGGGCAGGGCCCGCTCCAGAGCAGCGAACTGACGGTCCGCCTCCGCCGGCCGATTCGCCAGCACCGCCAACAAGGCCAGACTCCAACGTGGTTCCACGGCCTCGGGATCCAGGCGAAGCGCTTGCTCCGCCTGGCGCTGGACCCGATCGCGATACAACTGATGGCCATCGAGCATGTGCTCGACACCCACGGCCGCGAACAAGGGATCCAGGCCGGCCGGCCCCTGGGCCAGACCGCTGGCGAGAGCAGGAAATTGCGTGGCAAACTCTGCCGGTGCCGGCGCCTGCGCACGCCGCCTCCAGAGGGAATAACTCCCCACCTGGGGCCGTGAAAAGCGCTCCACCCGTTCAAACACACCGCTGCTGCGCACGGCTTGATCGAGTCGCCGCGCGCTTTTGCGCACCGACCCCTGATCCCCTTCCGCGAGCAACACCCACTCCGCCCTGGCCAGAACGGGTTCCACATCGCCCCGGCTGCTGCCGAGCTGGCGCCCCACCAGTTGTCCGCCCTGGCGACGGCCGTAGTAACTGACGTTGTGCTGATTGAGATCCGGAGTACTCGGCACCACGATCAAGGTGGTGGGTCGCCCATCGGCCCGGGCACCGCCGGCTCGACGGACAATCGCATCCAACGGCCCCTGATGGCGGTTCTGCAGTCGGGCCAGCTGGGCGGACCAGGCGGCGGGCCCACAGGACAGCAGCCCTGACATCAGGGCGACCGGTGCCAACCAGAACTGCAACCCTGGCCAACGGCCGCGCAACCAGAGGCCCCACTGCCACCAGCCTCGCGCCAGAAGCAGGATCAGGGCCGGCAGCAGGGGGGCGATGTAGCGATCGTCTTTGTTGGGGCTGAGGCTGGTGACCAGCCAGCCAACCAGCAGCGTCACCACCAGAAACCGCCAGGCCTGAGGCTCATCGCCGCTGTGGCGGCGGCGCTGCCAGCACCAGAGCACAACCCCAGCACAGCCCACCGCGAGCATCACCGCGCCGATCTGGGCAGGCAGCAGTCGGGGGTACCAGAGCCAGCCGCTCAGGCTGAGCGGCCCAGGGTCTCCCTCCCGGGCTGCCGACTCGAGCACAGCCCGGTTAGTGCCACCCAGGGTGGTGATCCAGTTGTGCCGCAGCCAGGGCAGCACGCCGGCGAGCACCACAGCCACCCCTGCCAACCACTGCAGGCGGCGCCCCTCGCCCCGACGCCAGGCGCCCCAACTCACCCAGGTCAGAGCCGGAAGCAGCACCAGCAGGGAACTCTGTTTCACGAGAAGCGCTCCGGTGCAGGCGAGGGCGGCCGTGAGGGCCTGCAGCCACTGCCCGCCCTCCAGGGGATGCCACCAACGGCTGAGCCGCCAGAGGGCGAGGGTCACCATCGCCGTGAGGGCCATCTCCAGCACGTAATCGCTTCGCAACTCCAGCAAGGCCGGTGCCAGGGCCACCAACAGGGCCGCCAGCAAGGCAAAGGCGCGCGACTCCACCAAAGAACGACGCAACGTCAGCGCCCAGGAGGCCACTGCCCACAAGAGCACGCCGTGCCAGAGGCTGAGGCTCCAGGCCGCCTGGGACGGATCATCTCCGGCCCAGGCCATCACGGTGCCATTCACCAGCGAAGCCAAGGGGGGAATCTTGGGCGATAGATCCAGCAGAGAGTTCCAGCCCTGCCAGGCACCACCTGGCAGCAGCCCGAGCGCGCGGCCGTGATCGAGAGCACTGTTGAGGTAGTCGGCCTGGTCCCAGGCCGGCAGGCCGTCGTTCAACGTCCACCAGAGCCGATCAGCGCCGGTGGCGACCAGCCAGATCCCGAGCAGCAGGGCACGAAAGAGCCAGGGGCCCATCAACCGATCTCCAGACGCCCGCGCTCCTCATGCAGGCGCTGCCGGCGACGCTTCGCCTCCCGCAGCATCTCCCGACCGTCGTGGAGGTAGTTGTCCACGTAACCCATCGTGTAGCGGTCCAATTCGTTGAGGGCATCCTCCACCTGGGAGAGGCAGTGGTACACGCTCAGGCCGAAACCCCTGGCCGAAGCCGGTGTCGGCAGGGATTGATAGAGAGTTTTCACCTTGTCGATGCGGGCGCGACTCTGCTCCAAGTAGGCACAGAACGCCTCCATCAGGGTGTCGTCGTAGGGATCGGCGGAGAGGGCGCGCAGCTGGGCCGGAAAGGCATTGATCACCTGGCCCAGCTGGCGATCGATCGGCCCATACACCGCCTGCAGCCACTGCACCAGAGCGTCATCGGCGCAGGCGCCCCGGCCGGTGGAGCGACTGGCGGCCTGAGCCGCACGGGCATTGCGGGCACCACGGCGCCGGGCCTCTTCCTGGCCATCGCCGGCTGAAGCGAGGCTGCGATCGCGATCGAAAGCCCGGCGGCGCTCGGCATCCCCGAGCAGTTCCCAGGCGGCATTGAGCGCCAGGATCCGCTCCTCATCGCCGCCGGCATCGGGGTGATGTTCCTTCACCAGACGCCGATAGGCCGCCTTGACCTCCCCATGACTGGCGCTGGGACCGAGTCCCAGCACCCGATAGGGATCGCCGCCATGGGCGTCGAGCTGGGGCGAGCGACTCACAACTGACCATCCCGCCGGGCTGGTGCCGCAGGCGCGCTGCTGAACATCGGCGTGGAGAGATACCGCTCCCCAAAGCTGGCGAGGATCACCACGATGCGGCGGCCGGCCATCGCCGGACGCTGGCCGATCCGGAGCGCTGCCGCCACTGCCGCACCACTGCTGACGCCACTGAGGAGTCCCTCCTCCCGGGCCAGACGGCGACCCATCGCCATCGCCTCCTCATCGCTGATGGCCACGATCTCATCGATCAACGCAGCCTCGAGCACGGGAGGCACAAAACCGGCGCCGATGCCCTGAATGCGGTGGGGGCCGGGATCCCCACCCGCCAGCACCGGACTGGCCGCCGGCTCCACCGCCACCACCTGCAGGCCCGGGCACCGGGGCTTGAGCACCTGAGCACAGCCGGTGAGGGTGCCGCCGGTGCCAACGCCAGCAACGAAGGCATCCAAGGCGCCGCCGGTGTCAGCCCAGATTTCTTCGGCGGTGGTGGCCGCGTGCACGGCGGGATTGGCCGGATTGTCGAACTGCTGCAGCAGATAGGCCCCGGGGATCTCCGCCACGAGCTGGCGCGCCAGGGCAATCGCCCCCTGCATCCCCTCCGCCCCTGGAGTGAGCTGAAGTTCGGCGCCATAGGCCCGGAGCATGGAACGGCGCTCCGTGCTCATCGTGTCGGGCATGGTGAGAATCAGTCTGTAGCCGCGGGCGGCGGCCACCATGGCCAGGGCGATGCCGGTGTTGCCACTGGTGGGCTCCACCAGCACGGTGCGCCCGGGGTGGATCGTGCCACTGGCTTCCGCAGCCTGCACCATCGCCCCGGCGATCCGGTCTTTCACCGAGGCGGTGGGATTGAAGCTTTCCAGCTTCGCCAGGATCTCCGCCTGGCAGCCGCAGGCGGCCGGTAAACGGTTCAGCCGCACCAAAGGGGTGCGGCCCACCAGCGCAGTGATGTCGTCGGCGATCGGCATGGGGAGGCCGTCGGGGCTGCTCCCATCCAATCAAAGGATGTCGGCCGGAGACCCAGGCCGGATCAGAATTTGAAAGTGGTTTGAATCACGCCGCCGAAGAGGCTGAAGTTGCCGTCGTAGCCGCTCCCCTGGCGGGTGAGATTGGAGGTGAACTGACCCATCGGGCGCGACAGATAGAACACACTGGGTGCGACCTGGATGTTGTCGGTCACCTGGAAGGAGTAATACAACTCGAAGGCATAGTTGCCATCAAAGGGAGTGGACCCACCATCGAGACCCGTGGCAAACACGGGCTGCCCCACGGCGAAGCCCAGGTCGTTCCCTTTCAGGCCCACATCCGACCATTTGATGCCGGTGAACCAGCTCTGACTGTTGAGAGGCGAACCCGACACTTTGTTGGCGGCGCTCACCTGGTTGTATCCCCAACCCACCGACACCGATGGAACCCAACCACTGTTCTGAGGCTGCCAGTAGGCATTCACGGCATAGCTGTTCGTGGAGCTCGCGATCGGCTCCGAGGCCCCATTGGCCAGGGTGGCGGTGCAGCTGTTGTTGTAGCCATTGGCGGCCACAAACTCGGTGGCGTGGCGGAAGCCGGTGCCGCACTGTCCGTAGCGGTAGGCCAGGGCCGCACCGAATCGAGGTCCGCTGTAGCCAAGCTGGGCCGTGAGGTTGCCTTCCGAGCGATCGGTCATGAAGCCGCCACTGTTGGGATCCGAGGTGTTGCCCTCTGCGGCGACATAGTTCACCGACACGCTCCAGGCAGGGTCACCCTTGCTAGTGGCCTGTTTCCAGTAACCACCGATCATCTGACCCGTGGCCTTGTTGTACACCCCGGTCGCACCCCCAAGCGAAAAGACTTCAAGGGTTTTCACGCCGCCTTTGTTGTAGACGGAGGGCCACATCGCCAGCATTTCAGTGTTTCTAGCAATCGCACCCGCAATGACTGTGAACCGATCCCCCACCGGGAAGCGATACCAGAGGCGATAGATGTTCAGAAAATTACTAGAGCCAGCTCCACTTGAACTGTCATAGGCCACGTCCAGCTGAGTGAGATTAATCCCACCACCATTGAGAGCATTGTTCTTGCCAAAATTACCAGCACGGAGGTAAGCAAGCAGCAGATCCTTCCCCGTGAAACTGGTCTCAAAGTAAAGACGCTGATCGTAATTGAAGGTGAAAGCGCCATACTCCTGGTTGTAAGCCTTGGCGCCACCATTGAGCCCGTTGCCGCTAAAGCTGCTGGCATCACGCGTCGCCCCATTGGGCAGAAGCTTCGATCCATTATCACCACTGGCATTGACGGCGCCGGTGATGAAGGTGGTTTGACCCTTCAGTTTGGTGGTGGTGGAGAACTGGGTTGCTTCCAGTTCGCCGACGCGGGCCTCGAGGCCATCCACACGACCCTTGAGGATCGCCAGTTCACGCTCGAATTCCTTCATCAGGCGCTTGAGCTCGTCGGTCACTTCGGTGACGCGGTCGAGACAGGCGTTCAGCAGGGCAGCCGCCTCAAAGCGGGTCATCGCCCGGTTGCCCCTGTAGGTGCCGTTGGGGTAGCCGGCAACGCAGCCGTAGCGCTCGATTAAGTTGCTCAGCGCCTGATAGGCCCAGTCGGTCGGAACCACATCCGAGAACTGGGTGATGCTGGTGACCTGCTCAAGGCTGTTGGGTGACGAGCTGCTGGCGTAGTCGGAAACGCCACGGATGTTTAGCGGTCTTGCGTTCAGCTCAGCGGCATGGGCCGATTGGCTGGTGTCAATCCCGGCGGCGGCGGCGAGCGATAGCACCACCACACCTGGAACAAGTGCGGTAACAGGGCGCATGCTGAGGCAGGCCACGGGGATGACATCGCATTGAATTGGGCTGAACGTAGGGACTGCCCCGTTAAGGAGGCATCAACACCAGGTGATGATTGTTTGCCTTTCATGCCACAAAAAAGCCCCCGGTGTTCCGGGGGCTGCAAGAGGCACAGTGAGGAGTGCCCGTTCTGTGGATGTGTGAGGAGTGAACCGATCCGATAGAACGGATCAGAACTTGAAGGTGGTCTGGATCAGGCCGCCCCAGAGGTTGAACTGACCGTCGTAACCGGCACCGTTCTGAACCAGATTGCGGGTGTTCTGGCCCATCGGACGGGACATGTAGAAGATCGCCGGGGTCACAGCGATGTTGTCGGTCACCTGGAAGTTGTAGTACCACTCGAAGACATAGTTGCCATCGAAGGGGGTGTCGCTACAGAAGCCATTGAACTTGCCGGTGCAGTCCTCAAGCTGGGTGGCGAAGGTGGGCTGACCGAAGGCGAAGCCAAAGTCGTTGCCCTTGAGGAACACGTCGTCCCACTTCATGCCCACCATCCAGCTCTGGCTGGTGACCGGGGAACCGGGCAGCTTGTCGTTGGTGGTGTTCTGGTTGATCGCCCAACCCACGGAGAAGGAGGGGATCCAGCCAGCGTTCTTGGGCTGCCAGTAGGCGTTCAGGGCGTAGCTGTTGGAGCTGCCACCGCTGCGCACGGCATAGCCGTTCTTGTCTTCGACATCAGAGAACAAGGAACCACCGGTCAGACCAGCAGCGTTGTACTGCTGCTGATAGCAATCGTTGTTCCACTTGCCGTCGAACTTGACGAATTCAGTACCGCGACGCAGGCCGTTGCCGGAATCACACTGGCCATAGCGGTAGGCGAAAGCCAGACCCCACTCAGGACCGCCGTAACCGATCTGAGCCAGGAAGCTGGCTTCAGAGTTGTCGGTCATGAAGCCACCCTCATTGGGGTTGGAGATGTTGCCGTTGCCGTCGTCAGCCACGTAGTTGACCGACACGCTGAAGGCGTTGGCGCCCTTCTTGGTGTTCTGCTTCCAGTAGGCACCGATCAGCTGACCGGTCTCCTTGTTGTACACACCACTGGTGCCCATCAGAGCGGTCCAGTCGAGGATCTTGGCGCCACCCTTGTTGTAGACCGAAGGCCAGAGAGCCAGAGCCTCGGTGTTACGAGCCAGAGCACCGGCGAAGAAGGTGAACTCCTTGCCAACCGGAAACTTGTAGTACAAGCGGTCCAGCTGCACAGTGTTGCTGATCACGCCAGTCACACCAGAGTCGGTGGCGATGTCCAGAGCGGTGAGGTTCACACCAGCGCCAGCAAAGGCGTTCTTACCCTTGGTGAAGTTGCCAGCGCGAAGGCGGGCATACAGCAAGTCCTTACCAGTGAAGCTGGTGTTGAACGCCAGACGCTGGTCGTAGTTGAAGGTCCAGGCGCCGTAGTTGGCGTTGTAGGCGTTAGCGCCACCCTTGTAACCGTTGGCGGCGTACGACTTGCTGTTCTTGTAGGTCTTGCCTTTGTCGGTGTAGCGCAGCACCGAGGCGGTACCGGTCACGCCATCAAACTTGTACTTCTGGTTCCGGTAGACGTACTTGGAACCGTTGTTGCCACCAGCGTTGACAGCACCGGTCACGAAGGTGGTCTGACCCTTCAGTTTGGTGGTGGTGGAGAACTGGGTCGCTTCCAGCTCGCCCACGCGGGCTTCGAGGCCATCCACACGACCCTTGAGGATCGCCAGCTCACGCTCGAATTCCTTCATCAGGCGCTTGAGCTCGTCGGTCACTTCGGTGACGCGGTCGAGACAGGCGTTGAGCAGGGCGGCCGCTTCAAAGCGGGTCATGGCGCGCTGACCGCGGTAGGTGCCGTTGGGGTAACCGGCAACGCAGCCGTAGCGCTCGATCAGGTTGCTCAGAGCCTGGTAAGCCCAGTCGGTCGGATACACATCCGAGAACTGGGTGATGCTGGTGACCTGCTCGCTGGAGCTGGCGTAGTCGGAAACGCCGTTGATGTTCAGCTCAGCAGCGTTGGCAGCCACAGGAGCCAGAAGGCCCAGGGCTGCAGGCGCCACCAGCAATTGCTGGAAGAGTTTCATTGGGGTCCTCACACCAAAATTGAGGGAAAAAGCCGCGGAAGGGAACAACGCAAGAAAATGCGCACACCCCCACGGACGTCCGCAAGGTACTCAGGCCACCCCAGCCGCGAACAGGAGGCCGGTCGAGAATCTGTCCAAAAAAAAGGCCCTCCGGCCAGTGACCGGAGGGCGAGGCGGGGGCGCGATGCCCCCAGGCACAGAGTCCTGAATCAGAACTTGAAGGTGGTCTTCACCAGACCGCCGAACTGGTTGTAGGAGACGCCTTGGGTCGCCGTACCTAGCGGACGGCTCAAATAGAAGATGGCGGGAGTGACCGAAATATTGTCGGTGACCTGGAACATGTACCACCACTCCCAGGCGTACTGACCATCACGCACCAACACATCCTCGGCATCAGAGGCCTGACGGTTAGAGAAGGTCTTGTTGCCGTCGAGACCCAAGGAGGTCACGAAGCCCTGCTGACCCACGGCCATACCGGCGCTGTTCCCTTTCAGGAACACATCAGCCCACTGCAGACCCACATACCAGGATTGGGTCGTGGCGCTGTCGAAGTCGTAACCGAGAAGCGTGGTGTCCTCAGCACCGCTGGTGCTGTTCAAGCCCCAGCCAGTAGAGATAGACGGGATCCAGCCGGCGTTTTCGGGCGTCCACCAGGCGCTGATACCCACAGAGTTGGTATTACCAAGGCTGCCCACCTGCGTAGCCAGAGGCGTCGCCGTTCCCTGGTACATATTGCCAAAGTTCTGAGAGCTGTAGTTGTAAGCAGCTGCCAGACCCCAGTTGTCCTTGGCGTAGGCAATCTGAACCGTTCCAGTGCCAGCAGAGCAATCAGTAGCTATGCCACCAGCAACGAAATTGCCATCGGCGTCAGTACAGGTGCGATTACCGTTGCCATCAAATGCCGTCGGCGCGGAGAAGTTCCCGTTACTTGACACATAGTTGGCACTGATGCTGAAGGCATCCTTTTGCCACCAGATACCAGCACCGGAACCGAGGTTCAGGTTGTAGGTCCCAGGTGCACCGGCGTAAGTGAAGAAGTCAAGAACGCTGTCGGCCGGATAGGCGCTCGGCCACACCGCCAGCATGTCGTCCTGACGCACGACACCACCAGCGGTCACGGTGAAGTCGCTACCGAGGGGGAACTGATAGAAGAGGCGATTCACAGTGATCGCATTGCCGATCGTACCTTCCTCGAAGGCCGTTTCCATGCCAGAAGCGGTGGCATAGGTGCCGCCGAAGGGACTGCCGATTCCGGTGGAAGCGTTAAAGCCGAAAGCACTGTTCTGGAAGTTGCCGGTGCGCAGACGCACTTTCAGCAGATCCTTACCCGTGAAGCTGGTGTCGAGATCCAGCTGCTGGTCGTAGTTGAAGACAGTGGCACCGAGGTTGGAATTGGCCAGGGTGGCCATTTTTTCGGTGTTCTTCGTGTCGCCCGCCGCAGTGATGGCTCGGTTGAAGATTCCGCGAACGGTTGTTGACTTCGGCATGGGATAACCGCCCACCAAGTCGCCGCTGGCATCAAACACGTTGATGTTCTTAGCGTTGCCACCGAAGGCATTGGCGCCAATCACGAAGGTGGTCTTGCCCTTCAGTTTGGTGGTGGTGGAGAACTGAGTTGCTTCAAGCTCGCCCACTTTGGCTTCGAGGCCATCCACGCGGCCCTTGAGGATGGCGAGCTCCTTCTCGAATTCCTTCATCAGGCGCTTGAGCTCGTCGGTCACTTCGGTGACGCGGTCGAGACAGGCGTTCAGCAGGGCGGCCGCTTCAAAGCGGGTCATGGCGCGCTGACCGCGGTAAGTGCCGTTGGGGTAACCGGCAACGCAGCCGTAGCGCTCGATCAGGTTGCTCAGAGCCTGGTAGGCCCAGTCGGTCGGATACACATCCGAGAACTGGGTGATGCTGGTGACCTGCTCGCTGGAGCTGGCGTAGTCGGAAACGCCATTGATGTTCAGCTCAGCGGCATTCGCGGCCACAGGAGCCAGAAGGCCCAGGGCTGCAGGCGCCACCAGCAATTGCTGGAAGAGTTTCATTGGGGTCCTCACACAGAACGGGCGCGATGCGCCAATCCGCAATGTGGGGGATTACCTGCCGTTAACCATCCCGGGATGTGACAGAGATTGCGATGTCCTGTAACAACGAGAACCAAAACCCAGGCAAACGGCTCGATCTGATACCAAATGCAGCGCGTCATCGAAACGCTCTGTGCAAAACGATACCCCCGACCGAAGACCGGCCGGGGGCTCTCGCCGGGTCCGCTCTGGCGCGGAACCGAATGATCAGTCAGATGGTGCCGTCAGCCGGCGTTCTCCGCGATCAGCAGACCCTGCATGAAAGAACTGGAACTCATGGACACCTCCTCCTGAATGGATGGTTGAACGCCGGTGTTGCTTTCGAAGCCAACCTCACCTCGGAAGGTTGAGGATGGCTTCACATCACTGCGATCTGGACGTTTGAACCCTAACGGAACTGGCGTCGTTTCGGGACGCAGGGCTGCCGTCACACCGCTCCTGCTGTGGAGCCTCACCCTGCTGCTCTGGCTCCCCTGGCTGGGGAACCAGCCCCTCCGCGACTGGGATGAGGGCCTGGTGGCCACAGTTTCGCGATCCACTGTTTCGCGATCCACCGATGGACTGCTGGCCTTCAAATGGGAGGCGGCCTATCTGAACAAACCGCCGGGCTTGCATTGGCTGATCGGCGGGGCTGTCCAACATTTCGGAGAGGCGGACGGGGTGGTGCGTCTGGTGCCCTGCCTGCTCTCAAGCCTCGCCGTGCCCCTGATCTACTGGCTGCGCTGCGGTCTGAATCCGACACCGGCAACCCCGGACGCACGCCGCCAGCGGGATCGCCGGGCCCTGATGGCGGCGCTGATCCTGATGACCCTGCTGCCGATGGCACGCCATGGTCGGCTGGCGATGCTGGATGGCACCCTCGTGAGTTGCTCCCTGCTGCTCTGGAGCGGCTGGATCACCAGCAGAACAACCCCTTGGCATGCCCTGCTGGCGGGGCTGGGAGGCAGCGGCGTTCTGCTGCTCAAACCGCCGGCGCTGCTGGGATTTCTCCTGATCGCGCTGGCGATCAGCCTCTGGGAACGGCGGCCCTGGCGCACCCCGGCGCTCGGCTGGTTCGGCCTTGGCCTGCTGCCCGGGATCGGATGGCATGGCTGGCACCTGCACCAACGGGGTGCCGATGCCCTGGTGATGTGGGGTGGTCAGGGTCTGGGACGGATCACCGAGGTGGTGGGCGAAAACCAGGGCGCCTGGGTGATGCCGATCACGGAGGTGCTCGAGGGTGGCTGGCCCTGGTTGCTGCTGCTGCCCACGGGGTTGGCCTGGGCCTGGCGCCACCGGCAGCAGAGCAGCGGTCGCTGGGAACTGGGACTGCTGATCGGCAGCGCCGCCCTGGTGCTCCCCCTGCGCACCCAGCTGCCTTGGTACAGCCATCTGCTTTGGGCTCCGATCGCCCTGCTCTGCGGCGAGGGCCTGGCCCAGCTGCTGCAGACGGGCAAGCCGCGCTGGCTGAGCTGGGGCTTTCAGCTTCTCGGAGTGCTCAGCCTTGTGCTGGCTGGATTGACCAGCCTTTTCGCTTCAAGCAATCAGCTGCCGATCGCCGCCCTCCTGCTCGCTGGGCTCGGGCTGCTGATCGGTGGCGCTGGGCTGCGCGGCGCCTCGCTGCGCTCGCGGCACCGCGGACTGGTGGCCGTGCTGGTGGGCTGGGGGCTGGCCCTGCTGATGCTCTGGCAGAGCCAGCTCTGGCTCTGGGAACTGAACGAAAGCTGGGATCCCAGGCCTATCGCCGGTCAGATCCGCCAGCTCCCCGAGGATGCCGTGGTCGTTCTCAAAGGCCCGACCCGTCCGTCGCTGGGCTGGTATGCCGGCCGGGAGTTGCGTCGTTCCAGCGAGACAGACAGCGACACAAGCGCCAACGAGCACTGGCGGGTGAGTCGGCAACAGGAATCCGATTGCGACAAGGTCGGCGCCACCCAGGAGGGGGACTGGGCCCTCTGGCATTGCCCCGCAACACCTTGAAAAACCACAGCCATGAACCAACACCCCCCGCATCGCGCTCCGGCGCCGCCCCCCGGCGCGCTCTGGCTCTGGTCTGTGCTGCTCGGCCTGCTCGCCTGGGGAACTTCAGCCCTGCGCCACGCGCTGCTGCAAAGCAACGCCTACGACCTCGGCCTGTTTGATCAATGGGCCTGGCTGATCGGCTCCGGGCACGTCCCGATCTCGTCGATGGAAGACGTGCATGTGCTGGCCGACCACGGCGCCTGGCTGTTCTATGCCGCCGGCGCAGCCTACGCCCTGCTGCCCTCGGTTCAATCGCTGCTGGCCAGTCAGGCCCTGGCCCTGGGGCTGACGGCGGTACCGATCTGGATGCTCGCCAGCCAGGCAGCCCTGTCGCGGCAACGCTGCTGGCTCGCCTGCGGACTCTGGTGGCTGCAGCCGGTGGTGTTCAACGCCAGCTTGTTCGACATGCATCCGGAAACCTGGGTGATGCCGGCCTTTGCCCTCGCCCTCTGGGCGGAGCGGGCTGAACGGCCCCGGCTCTGGCTGGCGCTGCTGCTGTTGATGCTGGGGGCCCGCGATGGCCTGGTGCTGATCACGGCGGGGATGGCGCTCGATCTGGGCTGGCGACGGCGCTGGCGCTGGAGTGCAAGCGCGGCTGCCCTCTCGGGCCTCTGGCTGCTGCTGCTGAGCCGCTGGCTCTACCCCCTGCTGCGCGATGGCGAGGGGCCGAAAGCGGCTGGGCGCATGTTCAGCCATCTGGGCGGGGCACCGGGCACGGTGCTGCAGAGCATCGACTGGAGCGGCGGAGGCCTGTATCTGCTGCTGCTGGCCTTGCCCTGCCTCTGGCTCTGGCGACGGCGCTCCCTGCCCACCCTGCTGATCGCCGTGCCGCTCTTGCTCACCAACCTGCTGTCGGCATCGCCCAGTTACCGCACCTTGATCCACCACTACAGCCTGCCCCTGGCGGTGGTGGCGGTGGTGGCCGCCATCGATGGCCTCAAGGAAAGGAAAGCCGAAGCGACCCACCCTTTCCCCTGGACCCTCACCTGGGCTGTGGTCTGCTGGTTGGCCCTGGCCAAACCCTGGTTTTTCACCGGCCCCTACCTGGAGCGGCTCAACGTTTTGCAGGACGCCCGATCGGCCATCGCGCAAGTGCAAGCCGACGATGCCGTATTGACCACCAGCTATCTGGTGCCCCACCTGAGCCATCGCCAACAGATTGCGTTTCCCAAAAAAAGCTTCAGCGATGCACTCCAAGGCGACCAGTGGACAACATTGGTGTTGCACCCAGACGACCCCGGCTGGGGTTCAAGCCGCCGCATCCAACAACAGCTGCTCGACATTGCCGCTTCTCAAAACTGGAACTGTCGAGCCTGGCCTTCAGGGCTGACACTCTGCCGCCGCCCTTAAGTGACCAGCACATCAATGCAAAAGAAAAGCCCACCTTGCGGTGGGCATCGAAACGCAATGGCCAACCTCTCGATCAGAGCGCGTTACCACGGGGCAGAACCTCTTCGGGGAAGACGAAGTTTTCGTGCGGCTGATCAGCCGGTGCCATCCAGGCACGCAGACCTTCATTCAGAAGGATGTTCTTGGTGTAGAAGGTCTCGAATTCGGGATCTTCTGCAGCGCGGATTTCCTGTGACACGAAGTCGTAGGCGCGCAGGTTGAGGGCCAGGCCGATGATGCCGATGGAGCTGGTCCACAGGCCCATCACAGGCACGAACAGCATGAAGAAGTGCAGCCAGCGCTTGTTGGAGAAGGCGATCCCGAAGATCTGGCTCCAGAAGCGGTTGGCGGTGACCATCGAATAGGTCTCTTCTTCCTGGGTGGGCTCGAACGCCTTGAAGGTGTTCGACTGCTCACCGTCCTCAAACAAGGTGTTTTCCACGGTGGCGCCATGGATAGCGCAGAGCAGAGCACCGCCAAGGATGCCGGCCACGCCCATCATGTGGAAGGGGTTCAGGGTCCAGTTGTGGAAGCCCTGCAGGAAGAGCAGGAAGCGGAAGATCGCTGCCACACCGAAGCTGGGCGCAAAGAACCAGCTGCTCTGGCCGAGGGGGTACATCAGGAAGACGCTGACGAACACCGCAATCGGACCGGAGAAGGCGATGGCGTTGTAAGGACGGATGCCGACGAGACGGGCGATCTCGAACTGACGCAGCATGAAGCCGATCAGGGCGAAGGCACCGTGGAGAGCCACGAAGGCCCAGAGGCCACCGAGCTGACACCAGCGCACGAAGTCACCCTGGGCCTCAGGGCCCCAGAGCAGCAACAGGCTGTGGCCCATCGCATCAGCGGGGGTGGACACCGCAGCGGTGAGGAAGTTGCAACCTTCCAGGTACGAGGAGGCGATGCCGTGGGTGTACCAGGAGGTAACGAAGGTGGTGCCGGTGAGCCAACCACCGATGGCCAGATAGGCCGTGGGGAAGAGGAGAATGCCGGACCAGCCGACAAAAACGAAGCGGTCGCGCTTGAGCCAGTCATCGAGGACGTCGAACCATCCCCGCTGTGGCGCGCGTCCTACAGCGATCGTCATGAGAGGCGCTTCATGAAGCTTTACGTGCCGAGCCTAAGGGGTGTCGTCCCATCTGTGGGGACGGAGTTCCGGGCAAGCCGCGGCAGTTGAGTGGAAATACTCAGGAGAGCCTGAACGCCTGAGCGAAAGCCTGTGCCGATTGGCGACAATGACAGCAGTGACGTGGATCCGCTGTGTACATCGTTGAATTGGCCTTGAGGATGAGCCCCGTGCCGGTCTCGGTGCAACGCAAGGAACTCCACGATGCCGAGGCCCTCTATCAGCAGGTGCGCCAAAGCATGGAGCAGGGGCAACCAAGGTTGATGGAACTGAGCTGCGAAAAGGTCGATGGCAAGCGGGTGAGCGTGCTCACCAACGACGTTCTCGCTGTGCAGATTTACGAAAAGGCGGCCGCCAGCGGCGGCAGCAAGCGCCCCGGCTTTGCATTTGATTCCTGAGGCTGAGAATGCCTGAGGCCACGGATGAGTCCACACGTCGGGGCAGCGTTCGCATTGAACGCCTGAGCTACAGCTGGCCCTGTGGAACCAGGGCCCTGGACCACTGCAGCCTGGAGATCCCCGGTTCCGGCCTCTGGATGTTGGTGGGCAGCAATGGCAGTGGCAAAAGCACGCTGTTTCGCTTGCTTGCCGGGCTGCTCACGCCGCAGCACGGACGGATCAGCCATCACCTCCGCCCGGCTTTGGTGTTTCAGAACCCCGACCATCAGCTGTTGCTCCCCAGCTGTGGCAGTGAGCTGCTGCTGCATCTGCCGCCAGGCTGCCCGGCCGATCAGCGCCCCCACAGAATTGAACAAGCCCTGGAACAGGTGGGTCTTGCAGGCATGGTGTCTCGTCCGATCCACACCCTCAGCGGCGGCCAGAAACAGCGGCTGGCGATTGCCGGCGCCCTCGCCAGCGAAGCCAGCCTGCTCCTGCTCGACGAACCCACCGCCCTGCTCGACCCCGCCAGCCAGCAGACGGTGCTGGGAACCGTGCAGCAGCTCTGCCATCGCTCCCGGGCCCCCCTCACAGCCCTCTGGGTGACCCATCGGCTCGATGAGCTCGACCATGCCGATGGAGCCGCCCGCATGGAACAGGGACGGATCGGCGCCTGGCAATCAGGCCGCCAGCTGCGGCAACGGCTTCAGGCCCTTGCCGGTCGGCGGGGCTGAGGGGTAAGTTCTTCGGGTGCCATTCCTCGGTAGCTCAGCGGTAGAGCGGTCGACTGTTAATCGATTGGTCGCAGGTTCGAATCCCGCCCGGGGAGCTTCATCACTATTGCCGCAGCCATGAGCTGCGGCTTTTTTTTGGCTAACGATCGCGCGCTTTTTCCTCGACAGGCGGAAAATTCGTCATAAAGGCGACGGGATTCGAAAGACTTTCTGAAGAGCCTTGGAAGGTCTTGACGCCGCCACAGCGGCAAATCCCTTGCCCCGCCTGAGATCAATCACTGAGGGATCGCTCTGTCGCCGCGGTGACCACCCCTGCATGGGCCTACAAATCTTGGGAGAATCCGCACAACGATTGATTCGCGTTTCGTTTCCCTGTTCGCCCGCGTCTGACGTCTGATGAAACCCTGCATCCTGCTGATTGAAGACGACAGGGATATGCGCGAGCTCGTGGGCGGGCACCTCGAGCACAACGGCTTTGATGTGCAACGCGCCGAAGACGGCATCAAGGGTCAGGCCCTAGCGCTGCAGTACTCCCCCGATCTGATCCTGCTCGACCTGATGCTGCCGAAGGTCGATGGCCTCACGCTCTGTCAGCGACTCCGCCGCGATGAACGCACCGCTGGCATCCCGATCCTGATGCTCACGGCCCTGGGCGGCACCAAAGACAAGGTGAGTGGCTTCAACTCCGGTGCCGACGACTACCTCACCAAACCCTTTGACCTCGAAGAACTGCAGGTGAGGATCAAAGCTCTGCTTCGTCGCAGTGATCGGGGGCCCGTCGGCAGCGGAACTCACCAGGAAATCCTCAGCTACGGCCCGCTCACCCTGGTGCCGGAACGTTTCGAGGCGATCTGGTTTGACAATCCCGTGCGCCTCACCCACCTGGAGTTCGAGCTGCTGCACTGCCTGCTGCAGCGTCATGGTCAAACCGTGGCGCCATCGTTGATCCTCAAAGAGGTGTGGGGGTACGAACCAGACGACGACATCGAAACCATCCGGGTGCATGTGCGACACCTGCGCACCAAACTCGAGCCCGATCCGCGCAAACCGCGTTTCATCAAAACCGTGTATGGCGCCGGCTACTGCCTGGAATTACCCACCGGCGCTCAACTTGAAGATCTGGGCGATGTGTTGGCCCAGGCCCGCCAAAACCGCGAGGAGCACGAGCAGGCCAAACGGGCCAGCGCCTGAGGGGTACCCACCCTGATCAGGCGTTCACAACGAGCAGATCCAGCAGCGCCACCTCCCAGGCCAAGCGCGGCTGCACATAGGCCAGCAACTGCTGGCGCAGACGCTGCAACCGTTGCAGATCCTGCTCACGGCCCTGCTGCCGCCAACGCACCTGCTCCCACCAGGCAAGCAGCCAGAGCTGTTGCTCACCATTGAGCTCTTCACTGAGCTCCCGCGCCAGCGCCAGGGCCTCCACCGGTTGTTGTGGCGGCTGCTCCAGCCTCTGACGCAGGGTTTCCGGCACCGCCTGCCATTGCGCAGCGTGATGCAGGAGCGCACCGGGTGATCCCGCTGCCAGGGCGGCCAGATCCGGCTGCTTCAGGGCCTCAAGGGCCGACGACGCCAGCGCTGGATCCAACCGCTCCAGCACCTGATGCATCGCCTCAGCGCTGAGCCTCACAAAACGGATCTGCTGACAGCGCGAACGAATGGTGTCGAGCAACCGCTCGGGGGCCGCCGACACCAGGATCAACAAGCCATGCCCGGGTTCCTCCAGGGTTTTGAGCAGAGCATTCGCTGCGGCCTCCGCCATCGCTTCCGGCTCCTCCAGCACCACGAGACCACGCCGTGCCTCCAGCGGCTGCCGTGCCAGGAAGCGGCCGAGCTCCCGGATCTGCTCCAGACGCACCTGGGGAGGGGAGCGTCGATTCACTCCGGCCTCCTCCGCTTCGGAGCGGGGCACGAGGCGCCCCTGATGGCTGTAGGTGGGTTCCACCCAGAGCAGATCGGGGTGATTGCGGGCCTCCAGACGCCGGCGTTGCCTGGAATCCGGCTCACCATCGGCCAGCACCCCCTCGAGGAAACGGAGCGCCGCCAGGCGACGGCCCACACCGTCGGGGCCATGCAGCAGATAGGCGGGAGCGATCCGGTCGCAGCGGAGGGCCGCCTCGAGCAGAGACACGGCCAGCGGCTGCCCCACCAGGTCGGCAAACAACGCCGTCACAGGCGTGCCCAGCGCCGGGCCTGTTGGCTGAGCAGCGCCTCCAGGGACTCACGCACCTCGGCCAGGGGGCGATCCGCCCGCACCTCCAGCCACCCCTGCTCCGCTGCCTGGGCAGCAAAACCATCCGCCACCCGCTGCAGAAAGGCCAGGCCCGTCGCCTCGATCCGATCGGCACGGCGGCCCCCTCGGCGCTCCACACTCACCGCCACAGGCAGCGAGAGCCAAATGGTGAGATCCGGTGTCAATCCGCCGGTGGCGATCAACGCCAACTGACGGATTAGGGCCTGATCCAATTGGCGCCCAAACCCCTGATAGGCCATGGTCGATCCGGTGAAACGGTCACTGAGCACCCAGTCACCCCGCTCGAGGGCGGGCCGAATCACCTGAGCAACATGCTGGGCTCGATCCGCTGCATAGAGCAGCAACTCCGCCACCGCTTCCGGTGCCGCCGCCTCGGGAGGATGGAGCAGCAGCTCGCGCAGGGCCTGCCCCAGAGCGGTGCCTCCAGGCTCCCGGGTCTGAATCAGGCGAGCCGTTGATGGCATCAACCCACTGATTGGCAACCAGGCGACCAGATGGGCCATCTGGGTGGTTTTGCCACAACCATCAATCCCCTCCAGCACCAGCAGCCGGCCGCGCTGGATGGTCATGGCAGCCGCAGGCTGAGGGCATTGAGCACCACCGTGATCGAGCTGAGGGCCATCAGGAGGGCAGCGAGCGGAGGCGAGAGCAGCACACCGAAACCGGGCAACAACACCCCGGCCGCCACGGGCAGGGCAATCAGGTTGTAACCGAAAGCCCACACAAGGTTCTGACGCACTTTCGCCATCGTGCGGCGCGCGAGCAGCAGCGCTTCGGGGACACCCTCCAAGCGATCGCCGAGCAACACCAGATCAGCCGTGTCTTGAGCGATCTGCGTGCCTGTTCCCACCGCGATCCCCAGATCGGCCGCGGCGAGAGCGGGGGCATCGTTGATGCCATCCCCCACCATCGCCACCGCCCCCTCCGTTCGGAACGCTTCCAACCGTTCCAGCTTCTGCTCGGGCAGGAGTCCCCAGGCCAACTGCTGGGGGCCAAAACCGAGCTCACCACCCAGACGCTCCACCGACTGACGCCGATCGCCACTGAGCATGGCTAGCTGCAACCCTTGATCCGCCAGCCGGCGCACCGCCGTGGCGGCATCGGGCCTGGGGCGGTCATCGACACTGATCAGGGCCAGAAAGCGCGCTTCCAGTGCCACCGCCACCAGGGAAGGGCCCGCTGCCGCCAGCTGGTCGAGCTGCTGCTGTTCGGCCTTCCCCCAGGCCACGCCCTGGCGTTGCAACCACTCGGGTGTGCCAACCAGCACGGTGCCGTCCACTCCTGCGAGGCGGCCGGACACCCCGGCGCCTGGGATGGTGTGGCTGGCTTCCACAGACAGCAGCGGCAGCTGACGGCGCTGGGCCTCCTGAAGCAGGGCGTGGGCCAGGGGATGGCGACTGCTCTGTTCCAGGCTCGCCGCCAGCTGCAAGGCCCGAGACGGATCGTCAACGGCCAGCACTTTGGACACCAGGGGGCGCCCCAGGGTGAGCGTGCCGGTTTTATCGAAGACCACTCGGGAGAGGTCGGCGGCCTGCTCGATCACATCGCCGCCGCGGAACAACCAGCCCTGACGGGCCGCCAAGCCCGAGGCCACGGTGATCACCGTGGGCGTGGCCAGGCCAAGGGCGCAGGGGCAGGCGACCACCAGCACGGCGATCGCCAGCTGGATCGCCAGACCCAGCGGTGTTTCCGCCCCGGCACCCAACGGCGCATGCAAGCCATGGGCCATGCCGTGCTGCATTCCGTTCTGCATGCCATGGCCAGAAGCAAGCAACTCCGGCCAGAGACGGGCGCCGATCCACCACCAGAACAGCAGGGTGATCAGCGCCAGGGACACCACCCCGTAGCAGAAGAGGCCAGCGACCCGATCGGCCAGCCCCTGGATCGGGGCCTTGCGGGCCTGGGCCTGCTCCACCAGAGCGATGATCCGGGCCAGGGCTGTTTCCGCCCCCACCCGCTGCACCTGAAGCACCAGGGGCGCCTCCAGGTTGAGGCTGCCCGAGGAAAGCTCGGTGCCGGGTGCGGCCTCCAAGGGCAGCGGTTCACCCGTGAGGCTCGACACATCCACCGCCGAGCCGCCATCCACCACCAAGCCATCCACCGGCACCCGATCGCCCGCCAACAGCTGCACCCGCTCACCGGGGCGGAGATCGGACACTGGTACTTCCCGCACCGTGCCGTCATCCATCAGCAGCCGCGCCACATTCGGTTGCAGCGACGCCAGCTCCTGCAGGGCACGGCCCGTGCGCAACCGCGCCCTCTCCTCGAGGAATCGCCCCAGCAGCACAAAGCCGAGCAGCATGACCGGCTCATTGAAGAAACAGGGCCAGCCCACCTGGGGCCACAGCAGAGCCACCACACTGGCCAGGTAGGCACTGCCCACCCCGAGAGCCACAAGCGTGTCCATGCTCGGTGCGCCGGCCCGGGCAGCCGCCCAGCCACCCAACAGGATCGACCGGCCCGGACCCAGCAGCGCCACCGTGGCCAAAGCGGCATGAAAGGGCAAGGCACCGAGAATCGGCACCTGGAGTTGGCCGCCTTCGGCCAGATGTCCCAGCACCGACAGCAGCAGGAGTACCAGCGCCACCATCAACTGACGCCACTGGCGCCACCAGCCCCAAAGCCGTTCAGGATCGTCGGCCTCCACAGGAGACACCCCCCTGGGTTTGGCGGGGAAGCCCCGATCGGCAAGGGCCTGGAGCACGGGCTCGAGGCCGTCGTCCCGCCCCGGCCGATCGTCGGCCAGCTGCACCCAGGCGCTGCGGGTGACCAGATTCACGCTCGCGTCGCGCACGCCGGGCTGCTCCAACAGCGTGCGTTCCACCGCGCGCACACAGCCTCCGCATTTCATCCCTTCCACATCCAGCAGCACGGTGCCGCTGGAGGCACCAGGCCCAGACGGTGTGAGCCTGGACGCGGCAGGCGACGAAGTGGGGGCCGGATGGGTGGTCACCAGCGGGGCTCAGATCAACGTTAACAGGCTCACCACGCTAGGCAGGCCTGGTTGCCCCAGGATGGAGGCACCTGAGCAGGCGCGCCGTGCCCCGCAGCAATCGCAACGACAACTTCATCGACAAAAGCTTCACGGTGATGGCCGATCTGATCGTGAAGCTGCTGCCGATCAATGCACGCGCGAAGGAGGCCTACGTGTATTACCGCGATGGTCTCTCGGCCCAGAACGACGGCGATTACGCCGAAGCTCTGGAGAATTACGAAGAGAGTCTGAAGCTGGAGGACAACCCGATCGATCGCGGCGAAACCCTCAAGAACATGGCGATCATCTACATGAGCAACGGCGAGGAAGAGCGGGCGCTGGAGACCTATCAGAAAGCACTTGATGAAAACCCCAAGCAACCGTCCTGCCTCAAGAACATGGGCCTCATCTACGAGAAACGGGGCCGCACGGCGGAAGAGGAAGGGCGACGCGACGACGCCGACCGCTGGTTCGACCGCGCCGCCGATGTGTGGACCCAGGCCGTGCGCCTCAATCCGGGTGGCTATCTCGACATCGAGAACTGGCTCAAGTCGACGGGCCGCAGCAACGTGGATGTGTATTTCTGAGGATCAGGCGCGATCGTCGGCCGGATCCACGCCGAGAGCCAGCACCAGGGCTTCCGTGATCCGAGCCGCTTCCAACAGTTCGAGATCCAGGGCCGCCGCTGCAGCGCCGAGTCCGCTGCCCCTGGGCACCACGGCCCGCCGGAAGCCGAGTCGGGCCGCCTCCTGCAGGCGCAACTCCAGCTGCGTCACCGGACGCAGCTGGCCTCCGAGCCCTAGCTCCCCCAGCAACACGGTGCCGGCCGGCAGGGTGAGATCGCGATAACTGGCCACCACGGCGGCCGCTACCCCCAAATCCGCGGCCGGTTCCTCCACCTCGAGCCCGCCGGCCACGGCGAGATAGCAGTCGAAGCGCGAGAGGGGCAACCCCATGTGCTTTTCGAGCACCGCCAGGATCTGATGCAGGCGATTCACAGCAATGCCGGTGGCGGTGCGGCGCGGACTGGCATAGCTGGTGGTGCTGACCAACGACTGCAGATCCACCACCAGCGGCCGTGTGCCTTCGCAGGCCACGATCGTGGCCACACCGCTGGCCTGATCACCACTGAGAAACAGCTCGCTCGGATTGCCCACTTCCGCCAGGCCCTGCCCACGCATCTCGAACACGCCCAGTTCGTGGGTGGCACCGAAGCGGTTCTTCACGGCCCGCAGCAGCCGGTGGCTGGCGAAGCGATCCCCCTCGAAGGTGAGCACCGCGTCCACCAGATGCTCGAGCACCTTGGGCCCGGCCAGCACCCCTTCCTTGGTGACGTGCCCCACCAGCAACAGGGCCGTGTTCTGGCGTTTGGCGAGTCGTTGCAGAGCGGCGGCGCACTCCCGCACCTGGGCCACGGAGCCCGGAGCGCTGGACAGCTCCCCATCGTGGAGGGCCTGAATGCTGTCGATGATCGCCACATCCGGCTGCAGCGCCTCCAGTTCCTCGAGCACCAGCTCGAGATCGGTCTCGGCCAGGAGCTGCAGGCTCTGAACGGCCTCCACCCCCACCGGATCCTGCAGGCGCTGCCAACGCAGCTTCACCTGCGCCGCAGACTCCTCCGCACTCACGTAGAGCACCGAGCGCTGCACAGCCATCGCCGCAGCGCTCTGCAGCAGCAAGGTGCTCTTGCCGATGCCGGGATCGCCGCCCACCAGCACCAGAGAACCGGGCACGACGCCACCGCCGAGCACGCGATCCAGTTCTCCATAGCCACTCGCCAAGCGCTGCAGAGGCTGATCCGCGAGCGCATCGATGGCCATGGACCGGCGCGCTGTCGGTGTGGTCGCCGGATCGGCGGAAGCCCGCCGGCGACGGCCGTCAGATTTGGGCGCAGCCTGCTCCACCAGGGAGTTCCAGCTCCCACAGCTGTTGCAGCGACCGAAGAACTGACGGGTCTGGGCCCCGCAGCTCTGGCAAACAAAGAAGGAGCGCGACCGTGACACGTCGAACTGTGAAGAAACTTGGCGCTGAGTGAATGATGGGCACCCCCATCAACTTATGTGTGACGAGATCTTGTAATGGCTGCTGATCACATGACAGCCTCCGGTTCTGCCAAGGAAACCATCCTGGTCGTCGATGACGAGGCCAGCATCAGGCGGATCCTGGAGACGCGCCTGTCGATGATCGGTTACAACGTCATCACTGCCAGCGACGGCAACGAGGCCCTCGAGTGCTTCCGCGCCAGTGAACCGGATCTGGTGGTGCTCGACGTGATGATGCCGAAGCTCGACGGCTACGGCGTCTGCCAGGAGCTGCGCAAGGAATCGGATGTGCCGATCGTGATGCTCACCGCCCTGGGCGATGTGGCCGACCGGATCACGGGGCTGGAGCTCGGTGCCGATGACTATGTGGTGAAGCCCTTCAGTCCCAAGGAGCTGGAGGCCCGCATCCGCTGCGTGCTGCGCCGGGTCGACAAGGAGCAGGTGGCGGGTATCCCCAATTCCGGCGTGATCCAGGTGGCCGACCTGCGCATCGACACCAACAAACGCCAGGTGTTCCGTGGCGATGAGCGGATCCGACTCACCGGAATGGAATTCAGCCTTCTGGAGCTGCTGGTGAGCCGCTCAGGCGAGCCCTTCAGCCGCGGTGAAATTCTCAAGGAAGTCTGGGGCTACACCCCGGAACGCCATGTGGATACGCGGGTGGTGGATGTTCATATCTCCCGACTTCGCTCCAAACTGGAAGACGATCCGGCCAACCCCGAGTTGATCCTCACGGCTCGCGGCACCGGCTATCTGTTCCAGCGCATCGTCGACTCCGTTGCCTCCGAAGGACCCTGACTCCGCCGCGACCTCCTCGCCCCGGAGCAAACCCCGCCGATCCCGCGCCGTGCGACGGCTGGTGATCTGGTATCGACGCAACGCTGCCGTCACCAGCCTGGTGGGCACCGCCGCCACATCCGCCAGTGCCGCAGGAACGGCAGCCGGCCAGGTGGCCGGTTCGGTCGGCTCCATGGCGGGAACGGTGGTGTCCAGCGCCGGGACGATGGCCGGCAGCATGCTGCAGCCGCTGGTCTTCGATCCCCTGCGACGACTGCAGGGTGGTAGCGGCACCGACGATGCGGTGATCGAGGACAGCGCCCGACTCTGGGTGGCCGTGGATGGCATGGGCGGTGACCATGCCCCGGGCCCGATCCTGGAGGGCTGCCTGGAGGCGATCGAGCGACTGCCGCTGCGGATTCGCTTTGTGGGAGAAACCGATCGAGTGCTGGCGGCCGCGGCCGCCATGGACCTGAGCGATGCCCTGGAGCAGGCGATCGCCCTGGGCCATCTGGAACTGGTGGCCAGCGGCCCCTCGATCGGCATGCATGAAGAGGCCACCACCGTGCGCCGCAAGCGGACAGCCAGCATCAACGTGGCCATGGACCTGGTGAAACGCGGCGAGGCGCTGGCGGTGTATTCCGCCGGGAATTCCGGTGCCGTGATGGCGTCAGCGATCTTCCGCTTGGGGCGGCTCGCCGGCATCGATCGACCGGCGATCGGCGCCCTGTTCCCCACCAAGGATCCAGGCCAGCCCGTGCTGGTACTCGATGTGGGCGCCAACATGGATTGCAAGCCCGCCTACCTGCACCAGTTCGCCCTGCTGGGCAACATCTATTGCCGCGATGTGCTGCAGGTGAAGCAGCCCCGCATCGGACTGCTCAACATCGGCGAGGAGGAGTGCAAGGGCAATGATCTCGCCCTGCGCACCCATGCGCTGCTCAAGGAGGAGTCGCGCCTGCATTTCGCCGGCAACTGTGAAGGCCGCGACGTGCTCTCCGGTGCCTTTGATGTGGTGGTCTGCGACGGCTTCACCGGCAACGTGCTGCTGAAATTCCTCGAGTCGGTGGGCAGCGTGCTGCTCGATGTGCTCAGGGCGGAGTTGCCACGGGGGCGGCGCGGCAAGGTGGGCTCCGCGTTCCTGCGCAGCAATCTGAAGCGCATCAAGAAGCGCTTGGACCACGCCGAACACGGAGGCGCCCTGCTGCTGGGGGTGAATGGCATCTGCGTGATCGGTCACGGCAGCAGCCGGGCCCTTTCGGTGCTGAGTGCCCTGCGGCTGGCCCACTCGGCCGCCAGCCATGGCGTGATGGACGACCTCGCCGCCCTCGGCGAGCCAAAGCAGGCCGTGCAGGCCTGACTGTGGTTGACTGACGCCGACCCTGCGACCGTGTCTCTTGGCTGGATCAGCTCCACTCTCCGGTGCGACCGGTGGCGTGGCCCTGGTGGCCAGCGGCAGCGCCAAGGGTGAGCAGACGATCCGAAACGAGCAGCTCGGGCTGCGGGTCGACACCAACGATGAATGGATCCGCAGCCGCACCGGCATTCGTGAGCGCTGCATCTGCGGACCACAGCAGAGCCTGGCCGACCTGAGCCACGAGGCAGGCGATGCAGCGCTGACCATGGCTGGCTGGTCGCCCGAGAGTGTCGACCTGGTGCTGCTCGCCACCTCCACTCCCGACGACCTTTTCGGCACAGCACCCAAAGTGCAGGCGCTGCTCGGCGCCAGGCAGGCCGTGGCCTTTGACCTCACGGCCGCCTGCAGCGGTTTTCTGTTCGCTCTGGTCACCGCTGCCCAGTTCCTGCGCACCGGGGCGATGCGCCGAGTGCTGGTAATCGGGGCGGATCAACTGAGCCGCTGGGTCGACTGGGATGACCGCCGCACCTGCGTGCTCTTCGGTGATGCGGCCGGCGCGGTCGCGCTCGAAGCCACCACACCGGCCGAGGATGGGTTACTCGGCTTTGCCTTACGGAGCGATGGCCTTCGGGGCGACTGCCTCAACCTCTCCCAACATCAGCAGCGACAAGCATTGGTGGACGGCACCAGCCATCAGGTGGGGGGCTTTGCACCGATCAGCATGAACGGGCAGGAGGTGTATAAGTTCGCGGTGCGCGAGGTGCCGGCGATTCTTCATCACCTCCTGCAAAGCACAGAGACGGCAGCAGACAGCCTCGACTGGCTGCTGCTGCATCAAGCCAACCAGCGCATCCTCGATGCGGTGGCCGATCGCTTCAAACTTCCCCACGCCAAGGTGCTCAGCAACCTGGCCCACTACGGCAACACCTCCGCCGCCACGATTCCGCTGATGCTCGACGAAGCGGTCCGTGACGGGCGCATCCAACCCGGCCATCGGATCGCCAGCAGTGGCTTTGGCGCAGGACTCAGCTGGGGCGCCGCCCTGTTCCGCTGGCAAGGCCCCTCGTAGGCTCGCCGCACAGCTGCGCTTGGTTGATGTCGATCGCCTGGGTGTTTCCCGGTCAGGGTTCTCAGAAGACCGGGATGGCCGATCCCGTGCTCAACCTTCCCGGCGCCGAGGAACGCTTCGCCCTCGCCTCACGCCTGCTCGGACGCGATCTGCTGGCGATCTGTCGGGGCGAGCCCGGCAGTGACGATCCCGAACGGCACGGGCCCAACGATCTCAACGACACCCGCAACACCCAACCGGCCCTGTTTGTGGTCGAATCGCTGATCGTGGACGAACTGCGGCGGCAGCAGCGCGAGCCGGCTCTGGTGGCTGGCCACAGCCTGGGGGAGCTGGTGGCGCTCTACGCCGCTGAGGTTTTTGATGCCGCCACCGGGCTGGAGCTGATGCTGCGCCGCTCCGAGCTGATGGCCGCCGCCGGGGGTGGCGCCATGACTGCCGTGATCGGCTTCGACCGCGATCAACTCCTGGCGCTGGTGGCCGCCAACGACGCTGTGGTGATCGCCAACGACAACAGCGCCGCCCAGGTTGTGCTCTCCGGCACCCCGGAGGCCCTGCAGCACGTGAGTGAGCAGCTGACCTGCAAACGGGCCATTCCCCTGGCCGTCTCCGGGGCGTTTCACTCGCCGTTCATGGCGGAAGCCGCCGAAGCCTTCGCCAGCCACCTCGAGGCTGTCGCCTTCGAAGACGCTCGCTTCCCGGTGCTGAGCAACACCGATCCAACCCCCAGCTGCGATGCCGCCGTGCTCAAGCAACGCCTCCGGCAGCAGATGACCACCGGGGTGCGCTGGCGGGACACCATGGCGGCGATGCAAGCCGCCTCGATCGACACCATGGTGGAGATCGGGCCTGGCAACGTGCTCAGCGGCTTGGCGAAGCGCTCCATGCCGGGAGTGACGCTCAGCTCCCTGGCCGGAGCGGCCGATCTGGGGCTCTGATCCTTGGCACTCCCCGTTCCCAGGCCAGGGTCTGCAGCACCGGTGCTGCTCACGCCGCGGCCGAGCCTCACCTATCGCCTGGTGAGCTCAATGCTCGTCTTTCCCGTGTTCCGCGGTCTGTTCAGAGGCCGCACCGTGGGGAACGAGAATGTGCCGATGCAGGGCCCTGTTGTGGTGGTGGCGAACCATGGCTCCCATCTGGATCCGCCGCTGCTGGGCCATGCCCTCGGGCGTCCGGTCGCCTTCATGGCCAAATCGGAACTGTTTGACGTTCCGGTGCTGGGGCCGATTATCCGCGCCTGCGGCGCCTACCCCGTGCGGCGCGGAGCCAGTGATCGCGAGGCAATCCGCACCGCCACGGCCCGCCTCGAGCAGGGATGGGCCACCGGCGTGTTTCTGGACGGCACCCGCCAAGCCAATGGCCGGGTCAATGAGCCGATGCCAGGCGCTGCCCTGCTCGCCGCCCGCAGTGGCGCCCCCCTCCTCCCCGTGGCGATCGTGAACAGCCACAGAGCCTGGGGCCCGGGCCAGAGGCGCCTGCGCGCCGTGCCGATCCTGCTCCGAATCGGCACCCCGATCCCGGCTCCAGCCAGTCGCCGCAAACCCGATCTGGAAGCCACCACCCGGGAACTCCAGCAACGGATCAACGGCCTGCTCGATCAGGGCCTCCTGGATCAAGGTCTGCTGGGCCAGGGTCTGCCGGGCCGGCCCCCCCACTGAGCCATCGCCCCCACGACATCCGCGCCCAGGGTTTGAGATCCCGACCGGTGAGCACCCAGGCGAGAGCGCGCAGACCATCGCCCACCTGCTTCCCCAGGCTCTCCTCGAGGCAACGGGGCGCACAGGCCACCGGCACGGCGGTGAGGCGGATGCCCCGACTGCCAGCCACCAGCCGCCCCACCACGATCGCCCGGGGCAGATGGTCGCGACTGGTGACCAAAAGCACGTGTTGCACGCCCTCACGCTTGAGATCATCCACCAGAGAGGTGAAGTTGCCCAGGGTGTCTTTGGCCCGGTAATCCAGGCGCACCCGGCTCTGGCTCAGGCCCTCGCGATCCATCAGCCAATGGGCGTATTCGGGATTGCTGCCGCCACTCACCACCACAGGAAGTGCGAGGCGACGGCCAAGCTGCAGACCGGCCTTTTCCCGATCCACATCGCCGCCCAGCACCAAAACGCGCTGGGGAGGCTGACGCGTGAACCAGGCCTGGCGATAGGGCCGCAACGGCCAGGCGCTGAGCGCGCCGAGCAGCGCCGCGGCGCTCAGGATCACAAGGCGGCGCCCCATCGGCTCACACCACACCCACCGGCGACATGGGATACAGGGGGAGTACCTCCGACCAGGCGGCCGGGAGCCGCTGCTGATCGGCCTGGTAACAGAGAGCGAGCAGATGCTGCACATCCGCTTCCACGCCCGTTGCCATGGGCAGGGCCGGACGGGGCTGGGCATCAGCAGCGAGCAGGCGAGGAGCCTCCAGCTCCACCGCACCGAGCTCAGCCGGGTTGCAGCGATAGCAGCCGCCGACGCGACCGCGGCGAGGCAGGTCTTGCACGATCCAGAACGGTTGCACCGGATCGAAGCAATCGACCCCGGCCGCAGCATCTCGGGCTAGCCGGGGCGCCATCAGGGCAAAGCTGCTCACCCCATCGAGGGGAACCTGCAGCTGCTGCGCCAGGGTGCGCGCCATCACCACCGTCAATCGGGTGCCGGTGAACCCGCCCGGCCCTGTGGCCACCGCCAGGCGAGTGATTGACGACCACTGCTCAGACGGCAGCAGCAGCTGCACGGCCGGGATCAGATCGTTGGTCAGTCGGCGGCCACAGGAAAGCACGAGATGACGCCGCGTGTCGGAGGGGTGGTCGGCGTCGAGCACGGCCACCCCAAGATCGGGGGTCGAACTGTGCAGCGCCAGGAGCCAGCGGGTCATGGAGGGAGCTTCGCACCCGGACGCAGACGCTGCCAGCGCCCAGGCTCAGCCTCAAAGCTGTCGCAGGCGCGGACGTCCCACTCCACCCCCACACGCCCGCCCTCCAGATCGCGCACGCTGATGTGAATCCGGGGCTTTCGGGGCTCCAGATCCGGAGCCGGATTGAGGTGCTCGGCTCCGTGCTGCCGCTCCACCGCGTGATAGGCCTGGCAGCGATCCACCCAGCGGCAATCCACGCAGATGCACATGCCTCGCCATGCCGCTGAGCCATCCATTCTGGAGGCGGAGCCCCGCGCATGGGCCTCGCTGCTCTGGCAGCGGTTGGCACCGGAGCGCTGGCCGATCCCACTCACGGCCCTGCCACCGGGCGCGGCCCTCGTGGGGGGAGCGATCCGAGATGGACTGATCGGGCGGCTGCGCCCCCAACCGGATCTCGATCTGGTGGTACCCGAGAGCGCCCTGGAGCTCACCGCCCAGCTGGCCCAAGAGCATGGCGGCGCCTGCGTGGTGCTCGATGCCCAACGCGACATGGCCCGCCTGGTGCTGAAGGGCTGGACCCTCGATCTGGCCCGGCAGGACGGGGCCGACCTGGAGGCGGATCTGTGGCGGCGGGATTTCCGGCTCAATGCGATCGCCCTGGTGGTGGATTCCCAGCCCCAGTTGCTCGATCCCACCGGCGGCCTCGACGATCTACGCGCCGGGCGCCTCTCGGCCATCCATGAAAACAACCTGATCGACGATCCGCTGAGGCTGCTGCGAGGCGTGCGACTGCTGGCGGAACTGTCCTTCAGCATCGACACCGCCACCATGGCGATGCTCAGGCGGCAGCGCGCCCTGCTGCCCAGGGCGGCACCGGAGCGCATTCAGGCGGAACTGCTGCGGCTGGTGGCAGGCCCCCAGGCCGACCAGGCCCTGGAGGTGCTCGACAAGCTCCAACTGCTGAGGCCTTGGCAGGAGCTGGAGGGGCCGCCACCGGCAGCTCTGCCGGTGCGGGGGGCTGGCCTGCAACAGGCCGCCGCGGCCCTCAACCCAGACGAACGCGACCACGCCTTGCCCCTGCTCCGGCTCACCGCCTGCCTGGGGGATCAGGGACTGCAGAGCCTGCGCTTCAGCAAAAAACAGTGGCAACGCTGTGCCCGGCTGCGTCACTGGCTGACACGCCTGGAGGAAGCGGCATTCGACACGCTTCCTGAACTTGAACGCCTCCAGCTGCATCTGGAGCTGGAAGACGACCTACCAGCCTTGATTCTGCAACTGCCCCCCGAGAGGCGAGATCACTGGTTGATGCGCTGGCGGGATGACACTGACCCTTTATTCCATCCCCGAGCCGCTCTGGATGGACGCACCCTGCAACGCGAACTGGAGCTGCCCCAGGGCCCCCTGCTGGGGCGACTGCTGCATCACCTCAAGCGTGAACGCGCCTTCGGGCGCATTCACGATCGCGAGGACAGCCTCGCCGCAAGCCGGACATGGCTGAAGCTTCAATGTGATTGACTGGCCTTTCAATGACGACCCCGATCGGCCTGACCGGATCTTCACGTTTCCATTTCCCCCTCCCTTCATGAGTGTTCGCCTCTACATCGGCAACCTGCCGCAAGACTTCGACAGCAAAGCACTGGAGTCTCAGCTCGCCAATGTGGGAGAGGGGATTCGCTTCAAAGCTGTGCTCGACCGGGAGACAGGCAGCTGCCGGGGCTTCGGCTTTGCCAACGTGAATGACGAGAAAGTCGCTGATGCTGTGATCGAGCAGTTCAACGGCAAGGAGTTCGGTGGCCAGACCCTCCGGGTGGAACGGTCCGAGCGCCGCGACAGCAATGCCGGCGCCGCTGGTCGCCGTGGTGGTCGCGATCAGGGCCATCCGCCTGGCTCAGCCCGCAAAGCAGTGAACAAAGTGGTGCACAGCGATGCGAAGGCCGAGGAAGCTCCCGACCCTCGCTGGGCGGGTGAACTCTCCAAGCTGAAAGACCTTCTCGCCAATCAGAAGGCAGCGGTCTAAGCGAAGACCGCACAATAATTACAGCCCGGGATTCAACATCCCGGGTTTTTTAGCGTGCCTGGGCAATCACAAAGGAGCGAGGCAGCTCAAGCAATTTGCCGAGGCGACTCACGTAGGCCCGATGGTTGAACACGTCGTAATCGAGCCGTTCAATCGCATCAAGAATGCCGCGATACAGACGCAGAGACGTCCACACCGGCCAGCGTGCATCACCTGACAACCAACGCACGCCCGCCTCGGAACGAGCAAACCACAGGCGAGCACGCTCCAGCTGGAACACCATCAGGTTGCGCCAGGCGTCATTCAGGCGACCAGCCAGGAGATCGGCCTCGGAATAGCCGAAACGGTCCAGATCTTCCAGGGGCAAATAGATGCGACCACGGGAACGGTCTTCACCGACGTCGCGAAGAATATTGGTGAGCTGATTGGCGATGCCAAGGGCCACAGCAGCATCGGAGGTGTTGGGATCATCGCTCCAGGGTGCCGTGGTGTAGGCCGGATCCAACCCCATCACGCCCTGGGTCATTAAGCCCACCGTGCCCGCGACGCGATAACAGTAGAGACGTAGATCCTCAAATGTGGGATAGCGGGTCCAGGTGAGATCCATCCGCTGCCCCTCGATCATGTCGAGATAGGGCTGAATCGACTGTGGGAAACGCTCCAAGGTGTCGACCATCACCGCATCAAGATCGCTGCCAACCCGCCCGGCAAACACTGCGCGGGTGTTCTCCTCCCAGCGATCGAGCCGCTCAGCCAGTTCCGCCTGGGGACGGGCCTGAGCTTCGGCACTGTCCATCAGTTCATCAGTGCGACGGCACCAGACATAGATCGCCCAGATCGCCCGCCGCTTCTCGGGAGGCAGCAGCAGCGTGCCGAGATAAAAGGTTTTGGCCCACTCCGCCGTTTCCTGACGGCAGGCCTCATAAGCCCGCCTCAGAGCCCCGCTGAGGGCCTGACTCCCGTGAGCCTGGGAGGGTTCGGGCGGCGCGAGGGTCATGATTCAAGCCGTGACCGGCGCGCCGACATCAGTCAATGATTGCAGGTGATCGCGTTGGCGGTCCACCGCTTGGGCACAGAGCTTGCCGCTGAGCACGGCCCCTTCCATCGACGCCAGATAGCGCTGCATCGTGTAGTCGCCAGCGAGAAAGAAATTGGGAATCGGGGTGGCCTGATCCGGCCGCAGCTGCTGACAGCCAGGGGTGGTTTTATAAACCGACAGAGGCGTTTTCACCACCTTGTATTTGCGCAGAGTGGCGGGCTGATCTCCACCGAAGTGCATCGGGAACAGCTTCTTCAGTTCGCCCATGGTGGCCTCGATGATCTCCTCATCCGGGCGACCGATCCAATCCTTGGCCGGAGCAAACACCAGTTCGAGCATGGAGCGATCGGGATCCTCGTATTCCTTGCAGGTGATGCTCATATCGGCGTAAACACTCAGCAAGGGAGAACGGCTGAACAGCAGGTGATCGATGTCGGTGAGCTTGCGATCGAACCACAGATGCAGATTGATCACCGGCACACCGCGCAGGCCATCCAGCTTGCGGAACACCTCCATCTGCTTCCAGGGCTCGGGCAGCAACAACTTGAAGGGATCGACCGGCAGGGCACTCACGTAGGCATCCGCCTGCACCTCACGGGGTTCTTGCCCCTTCACCCCACCAATCTGAAAACCAGCCACGCTGCCATCGGCGTTGAGGCGAATCTCCCGCAGGGGGCTGTTGCGATGCACCTCGCCACCCAGGGCCTCGATGTGCTCCACGATCGGCTGGCACAGACGCTCCGGCGGTGCGCCGTCAAGAAAGGCCATCTGAGATCCGTTCTTCTCCTGCAGAAAACGGTTCAGGGCCGTGAGCACCACCGTGGCTGAAATTTCATCGGGATCGATGAAGTTGAGGGCCTTGCTCATGGCAATGAACACCTCATCGTTCACGCGCTCGGGGATGTTGTGCAGGCGCAACCACTCGGTCCAGGAGTACTGATCGCATTCCTCCACATAGCCCTGACCGCGGAGCATGGCGGGCACCAACCCCAGGCCGAAGGCAATTTTTTCGGGCCAGGTGAGCATGTCGTTGTTGCCCAGAATCGCCGCCACCCCATTGACCGGTGCGGGGAGATCAGGAAAGTCAAAGCGGCTGTAGGTACCGGGCTCCTCTGGCTGATTGAAGATCATCGAATGGCTCTTCCACTGCAGCCGGTCTTCGATGTTCAACTCTTTGAAGAGCTGCAGCATGTTCGGGTATGCCCCGAAGAAGATGTGCAGACCGGTTTCATACCAGTCGCCGTCCTCGTCTTTCCAGGCCGCCACCTTGCCGCCCAGCACATCCCTGGCTTCGAGCACGATCGGGGTATGACCGGCGTCCGCCAGATATTTGGCGCAGGACAGACCGGCCAGACCGGCTCCTGCAATGGCGACGCGCATGGCTATCTCGAAATCGTGAAGCCAACCTTAAAAGGACCGCTTCCCCGGCCGCTTCCTAAAGTCGATTTCAACAGCCACCGGAGCCTCCGCTCGCCCCCCTGCCATGGCCGAGACCCTGCTGAAGTGCACCACCCGCCACGTACGGCTGTTCACTGCCCGGGTGGAGAACGACAACCTGGTGCCAGCTGACGACCAGCTCACCCTGGATCTCGACCCCGACAACGAATTTCTCTGGGATGACACCACCATCGGCACGGTGCAGCAGCGGTTCCGTGAACTGGTGGACAGCCAGGCCGGCCAGGAACTGAGCGATTACACCCTGCGGCGCATCGGCACCGAGCTTGAGGGCTGCATTCGCGACCTGCTGCAGAGCGGCGCCCTGAACTACAACCCGGCCTGCCGGGTGCTCAATTACTCCATGGGACTACCCCGCACCCCAGAACTGCTGTGAGCCGTTCCCCCTACGACCGCCCCCGGCCCACCCGTCGCAGCGGTGAACGTCGCTACGAGGAGAGCCGTTACGGCCCACCACCGACGGGTGGTGGCGGTCCGGGTGGGCTCAAATTCAACGGGGCCACCGCCGCCGTGCTCGCCGGCGTTCTCGTGATCGGCATCGGCATCGGCAGTGCCGTCACCAGCACCACCCAAGGCGATCAGGGCAACATCGCCAGCAGTCAACAGCTGGATATGGCAGTGCCGGATCCGGAGTTCTGCAGGCAATGGGGTGCCAGTGCCTATGTCATGGACGTAGAGATGTACACGACGATGAACCCGGTGAGCAGCTTCGTGACCCAACCGGCGCTGCAGGCCGGTTGCGTGATCCGCCGGGAGAACTGGGCCGTGCTCCGCAAGGAGGGAGCGATCACTCCCGCCCAGGAGCGGGAATGCAAGCAACGGATGAACACCTTCGCTTACATCGGCTCCATCCGCGACAAGCCCGTGGTGCGCTGCGTCTATCAGACCGATATCCGGGAGAACAAGTTCATCACCAAGGGCGTCGCCGACGATTCCGTGGGCATCACCCCGGAAGCCGATCAGTTCTGATCCTTCGGTCTGATCACCCCGCTTCCACCACCGCTTCCCCCTCCTCCACGGCGCTCCGGCTCTGACGCAGCGGGCTGTCGGCACTGGCAAACACTGGAAGCACATCGCGACGGAACGCTTCCGCTGCTCTGGAGCAGTAGCGGGCGGGGTGGCTGATCAGCTTCAGTTGTCGCCGCACCTGCAGATCCACCACCGAGGGTTTATGCAGGGTGCCGGCATTGAGCTCCCGCTCAATCGAGACCACCGGCAGAAAGGCGGCACCAAGACCGGATTGCACCGCATTCTTGATCGCTTCCAGGGAATTGAGCTCCATCTCAATCCGCAACCGCTGCACATCAAGGCCGGAGCGTGCCAGCAATTGATCCACCATCTTTCGGGTGGTCGATTGGGCATCGAGGCAAACGAAGCCGAGTCGGTAGAGGTCGTCTTTACTCAGCTCCAGCAGGCGGGCCAGCGGATGCTTCACCGGCAGCACCAGGGCCAGTTCATCGCTGGCATAGGGCACCACCTGCAGCAGCTCGTTGAGCTCCGGGGGCAGTTCACCACCGATGATCGCCAGATCGATCTGACCGTTGGCCACACTCCAGCCGGTGCGCCGGGTGCTGTGCACATGCAGCTGCACGGCCACATCGGGGTATTTCTGCCGAAACAGGCCGATCATCCGAGGCATCAGATAGGTGCCTGTGGTCTGGCTGGCGCCCACCACCAGGGAGCCGCCTTTGAGGTTGTGCAGATCGTCGAGGGCGCGGCAGGCCTCGTGGCACTGACTCAGGATTCGGTCGCAGTAACCGAGCAGCAGGTGACCGGCCTCGGTGAGCTGGGCCTTGCGACCACCACGGTCGAAGAGGGAGACCTCAAGCTGCTTCTCAAGATTCTGGATCTGCAGGCTCACCGCCGGCTGGGTGACGAAGAGGCTGTCAGCGGCCTTCTTGAAACTGCCCTCGCTGACGATGGCACGAAGGATGCGCAGCTGATCCAGGGTGAACGGGAGATCGGCCATGGGGCCCAGCCACCCGGGCAACGAAGACCAAAACTGTAGGTGGGATGCCCGCTGCAGGAACGACCGTTCACGGACCGCCAGAATCGCCGCTTGCGATGGCTGTGAGATCCAACCGTGCCGCTGAGCGCCCCTCCCAATCTTCACCACAGCAGCCTGGTGATGCTGGCCCTGCTCCTCGCTTTCGCCCTGATTCACAGCGGCGGCGCGGCCCTGCGCAGCCGCGCCGAAGCCCGCATCGGTGCCCGCGCCTGGCGCCTGATCTTCGCGGCTCTGAGCATTCCCTCAGCCGTGGTGGTGATCGGCTACTTCCTGGCGCACCGCTACGACGGCCTGCAGCTCTGGAACCTCCAGGCGGTGCCGGGCATGGTGCCCCTGATCTGGACACTGACGGCGATCAGCTTTCTGTTTCTCTATCCGGCCACCTACAACCTGCTGGAGATTCCTGCCGTTCTCAAACCCCAGGTGCGGCTCTATGCCACGGGAATCATTCGCATCAGCCGCCACCCCCAGGCGGTGGGTCAGATCTTGTGGTGCTTCAGCCACGCCCTCTGGATCGGCAGCAGCTTCATGCTCGTGACCTGCGCCGGCCTGATCGGCCACCATCTCTTCGCCGTCTGGCATGGCGATCGCCGCCTGAAGGAACGCTTCGGCACCGCCTTCGACACCCTGCGAGACAGCACCTCGGTGGTTCCCTTCGTGGCCGTGCTCGATGGGCGTCAGCAGCTCGACTGGCGCGAACTGCTGCGTCCGGCCCAACTCGGCATCGCCATCGCCGTGGGGGTGTTCTGGTGGGCCCATCGCTACATCCCGATCGGCGGCATGGTCTTTCTTCACTCACGGCTCGAGGGCCTGTTGAGCTGAGCTGCCTACACTCGGCATCAGCCTGATTCGCCCGGATGCACTCGGCCGCTGACTTCGCCTGGTTGATCCCGGTGCTCCCCCTGCTCGGTGCCGTCATCACCGGCCTGGGGCTGATCAGTTTCAACCGCACGATCAATCGGTTGCGCAAACCGGTTGCCGTGCTGCTGCTCAGTTGCGTGGGGGCAGCTGCTGCCATCAGTTACGCGGTGCTGCTGGAGCAACTGGCTGGTGCGGCTCCCGTGGAACATCTTTTCGTGTGGGCCAGCGCCGGCAGTTTCAGCCTGCCGATGGGGTACGTGGTGGATCCACTCGGGGCCGTGATGCTCGCCCTGGTCACCACGATCGCCCTGCTGGTGATGCTCTATTCCCATGGCTACATGGCGCACGACAAGAGCTACGTGCGCTTTTTCACCTATCTCGCCCTGTTCAGCAGTTCGATGCTCGGGCTGGTGTTGAGCCCCAACCTCCTCGAGATCTATGTGTTCTGGGAACTCGTGGGGATGTCGTCGTATCTGCTGATCGGCTTCTGGTACGACCGCGACGGTGCCGCCCATGCCGCCCAAAAAGCTTTCGTGGTGAACAGGGTCGGGGATTTCGGGCTCCTGCTCGGCATCCTCGGTCTGTTCTGGGCGACTGGCAGCTTTGATTTCCAAGGCATCGCCGATGGTCTCTCGGCTGCGATCAGCTCAGGAGTGGTGCCCGGCTGGGCCGCTCTCGCCCTCTGCCTGTTCGTGTTCATGGGGCCCATGGCCAAGTCGGCCCAGTTCCCACTGCACGTGTGGCTGCCGGACGCGATGGAAGGTCCCACACCGATCTCCGCCCTGATCCACGCCGCCACGATGGTGGCCGCCGGCGTGTTCCTGGTGGCTCGCCTCGAGCCGCTCTACGCCCAGTTCCCATCGGTGGGCCTGGTCATTGCCGTGGTGGGCACGATCACTTGCTTCCTGGGAGCATCGATCGCCCTCACCCAGATGGATCTCAAGAAAGGTCTGGCTTACAGCACCGTGAGCCAACTGGGCTACATGATGCTGGCCATGGGCTGCGGTGCCCCGGTAGCCGGGATGTTCCACCTGGTGACGCACGCCTTCTTCAAGGCGATGCTCTTCCTCTGCTCCGGCTCGGTGATCCACGCCATGGAAGACGTGGTGGGGCATGAACCGGTGCTGGCGCAGGACATGCGCCTGATGGGCGGCCTGCGCGGCAAGATGCCGATCACGGCGATCACCTTCCTGATCGGCTGCATCGCCATCAGCGGCATCCCGCCCCTCGCCGGCTTCTGGAGCAAGGATGAAATCCTCGGCCAGGCCTTCGGCACATTCCCGCTGTTGTGGGCCGTGGGCTTTCTCACCGCAGGCATGACAGCCTTCTACATGTTCCGCCTTTACTTCCTCACCTTCGAAGGGGAGTTCCGCGGCACGGATACGGCGCTGCAACACAGCCTGCTCGAAGCCGCCGGCAAAACTGCTGACGAAGACCATGGCCATCACGCCGGCAGCGTGCATGAATCCACCTGGTCCATGACCCTGCCCCTGGCGATCCTGGCGGTGCCGTCGGTGCTCATCGGCCTGCTCGGCACCCCCTGGAACAGCCGCTTCGCTGCCCTGCTGAATCCAGAGGAGGCGGCTGAGATGGCTGAACACTTCAGCTGGGGAGAATTCCTGCCTCTGGCCGGTGCCTCTGTGGCCATCTCGTTGGCGGGCATCAGCATCGCTGTTCTTGCCTATCTGCTGCATCGCCTTGATCTGAGCCAACTCGCGGCCGCTCGCTTCCCGGCGATCAATGCCTTCCTCGCCAACAAGTGGTATCTCGATGCGATCAACGAGAAGCTCTTTGTTCGCGGCAGCCGCAAGCTGGCACGCGAAGTGCTGGAAGTGGACGCCAAGGTGGTGGATGGCGTGGTGAATCTCACCGGCCTGCTCACCCTGGGCAGTGGCGAAGGCCTGAAATACTTCGAGACCGGCAGGGCTCAGTTCTATGCCCTGATCGTGTTCGGTGGCGTCATCGCCCTGGTGGTGCTGTTCGGCGTGCTCGGCAGCCCGATCACCTGATCCGTTCGCCCCCTTGGGGCCTCGATAGGCGTTGTGTGTGTCAACGCCTATCGAGGCGATGCGAACCGGGCCAGGATTTCTACACTCCAGCCAGTGCTGAAAAGGCCTGGCCGTGCTGGATTTCGCCGTCAGTCCACCCTTCGATCCCACGTCGGCTCTGGTGCCTGACGCCCTCGAAGCCGGTGTTCCCTGGCTGAGCCTTTCGATTCTGTTTCCAATCGTTGGCGCCCTGATCGTGCCTTTTGTTCCCGACAAGGGAGACGGCAAACAGGTGCGCTGGTTTGCCCTAGGCATCGCCCTGATCACTTTCCTGATCACCGCTGCGGCCTATCTCAATGGCTACGACCCGAGCGTCAGCGGCCTGCAGCTGTCGGAACGGGTGAGCTGGCTGCCGCAGCTCGGACTCACCTGGGCCGTCGGCGCTGATGGGCTCTCCATGCCCCTGATCCTGCTCACAAGCTTCATCACCTCCCTGGCCGTGCTAGCCGCCTGGCCGGTCACCTTCAAACCGAAGCTGTTCTTCTTCCTGATCTTGGCGATGGATGGCGGTCAGATCGCCGTCTTCGCTGTGCAAGACATGCTGCTGTTCTTCCTGGCCTGGGAGCTGGAGCTGATTCCGGTGTATCTGCTGCTGGCGATCTGGGGGGGCAAGAAACGTCAGTACGCGGCCACCAAATTCATCCTTTACACCGCCGGAAGCTCCTTGTTCATCCTGCTGGCAGCCCTGGCCATGGGCTTCTTCGGGGGTGGCACACCGAGTTATGAATACAGCGTGCTGGCGCAGAAGGGCTTCGGCACCGGCTTCCAATTGCTCTGCTACGCGGGTTTGCTGATCGCCTTCGGCGTCAAACTGCCGATCGTGCCCTTGCACACCTGGCTCCCCGATGCCCACGGCGAAGCCACCGCTCCGGTGCACATGCTGCTGGCCGGCATTCTGCTCAAGATGGGTGGGTATGCCCTGATGCGCTTCAACGCCGAGATGCTTCCGGCAGCGCATGCGCAATTTGCTCCCCTGCTGGTGGTGCTCGGCGTGGTGAACATCATCTATGCCGCCCTCACCTCCTTCGCCCAGCGCAATCTCAAACGCAAGATCGCCTACAGCTCCATCAGCCACATGGGTTTTGTGCTGATCGGCATCGGCAGCTTCAGTGCCCTCGGCACCAGTGGCGCCATGCTGCAGATGATCAGCCATGGTCTGATCGGGGCCAGCCTGTTTTTCCTGGTGGGAGCCACCTACGACCGCACCCACACGCTCCAGCTCGATGAGATGGGCGGCGTGGGCCAGAAGATGCGGATCATGTTCGCCCTCTGGACGGTCTGCTCCCTCGCCTCCCTGGCCCTTCCCGGCATGAGTGGCTTCGTGAGTGAGTTGATGGTGTTTGCCGGTTTCGCCACCGACGAGGCCTACAGCCTCACCTTCCGCATCGTCATCGACGGACTGGCTGCCGTCGGCGTGATCCTGACCCCGATTTATCTCCTCTCGATGCTGCGGGAGATTTTCTTCGGAAAAGAGAACAGCCAACTGGTGACCAACACCAACCTGGTGGATGCCGAACCGCGCGAGATTTACATCATCGGCTGCCTACTGGTGCCGATCATCGGCATTGGCTTGTATCCCCGGCTGATGACCGACAGCTACCGCAGTTCAATCGAAGCGCTGGTGGATCGGGATGTGGTGGCGATGGAACGGCTCAAACAACCCACGGCGCCGATGATTCGCAGCCTCTCACTGGCGCCGGCGCTGCTGCAGGCTCCGGCACTCGCCGCGGGCAACTAAACAGCACAGGATGGGAGCTGGCATCTGCTGGTTCCTATCGATACCTTGAGCGGAGTGATGTCACAGCGTTGTCGGATGCCGAGCTGATCCGCGGAAGCGAGGGGGGAGCGCGCCTGGCGATCCGCCTGCTCCAGGATGCGGCGCAGCGCGGCGATCTCGATCCCTGGGATGTGGATGTGATCGCCGTTGTGGACGGCTTTCTCGATCAGCTGCGTCAGCGCATTGCCGTGCCCCGCCAGGTGGCGCGTGCCCTCCAGGGTCGTGGTGGTAGCTACGAGCAGGATCTGGCCGACAGCAGCGAAGCCTTTCTGGCAGCTTCCGTGCTCGTGGGCCTGAAAGCAGAGGTGCTCGAAGCCCAGACCTTCCCCCCGGAGCCAGTGCTGGAAGAGTGCTGCGAACCGGAGCTGGGGGATCAGGGCTGGTTAAATCCCGACTTCGATCTACCCCGTCGACCGGAACGCTTGCTGGAGCGCCGCCCGGTGGCCCCACCACCGTTGCGGCGACCGGTCACCCTCGGCGAACTGATCGAACAGCTCGAATCGATCGCTGAACAACTCGACTCCGATGAGCTGGAGCTGCGGCGACGCCAACGGCAGAAGCGCTTCAGTCGTCGCGAAGCGATTGCCCAGGTGGCCGCCCTCGCCCACCGGGAGAAACTGCCGGAAACCACCGCCGCCCTTGGCGTGTTCCTGAGCCATTGGGAGGCAGCCCTTCACTGGACCGATTTCGAAGCCCTCGTTGAACACTGGGCTGACGCTGCCGCTGCGGATCTAGACACCGATCGGGTGGGGGTGTTCTGGGCCCTGCTCTTCCTCTCCTCCCAGGGGCAGGTGGAGCTACAGCAGGAGGGACACCTGCATGCCCCACTCCGGCTGAAACGAGTGCTGGCTCCAGGCAGTGCGGCCCAGTTGCCGCTCACGACGCTGCAGGTGCCAGCTGTCATGCCGGCCAAGGAGGCGAGGGCGGCGTAGGCGGCCCTTTATGTTGATGCATCCGAACTGAGGCCTCGAGACGTCGATGAAGGCGATGATCCTGGCGGCGGGCAAGGGAACGCGGGTCCAGCCGATCACGCACGTGATCCCCAAGCCGATGATCCCGATCCTGCAGAAGCCGGTGATGGAGTTTCTGTTGGAGCTGCTCAAGGAGCACGGCTTCAAGGAGGTGATGGTGAATGTGTCGCACCTCGCCGAAGAAATCGAGAATTACTTCCGCGACGGCCAACGCTTCGGTGTGGAAATCGCTTACAGCTTTGAGGGCAGGATTGAAGATGGCGAACTGATCGGCGATGCCCTGGGGTCGGCCGGCGGCCTCAAGAAGATCCAGGATTTCCAACCCTTTTTCGATGACACCTTCGTGGTGCTCTGCGGCGATGCCCTGATCGACCTGGATCTCAGCGAGGCGGTGCGTCGCCACAGGGAGAAGGGGGCGATCGCCAGCCTCGTCACCAAACGGGTGCCTCGCGATCAGGTGAGCAGCTACGGCGTCGTCGTTACCGACGAGCAGGACTGCATCCGCGCCTTCCAGGAAAAACCGAAGGTGGAGGAAGCCCTCAGCGACACGATCAACACCGGCATCTACATCTTTGAGCCGGAGATCTTTGCCCACATCCCCTCCGGGCAACCATTCGACATCGGCTCCGACCTGTTCCCGAAGCTGGTGGAGCTGGGGTCACCCTTCTATGCCCTGCCGATGGATTTCGAATGGGTGGATATCGGCAAAGTGCCCGATTACTGGCAGGCGATTCGCAGCGTGCTTCAAGGCGAGGTGCGTCAGGTCGGCATCCCGGGCAAGGAGGTGCGACCAGGGGTGTACACCGGCCTGAATGTGGCTGCCAACTGGGACACGATCAAGGTGCAGGGCCCTGTGTACGTGGGTGGAATGACCAAGATCGAAGACGGCGCGACGATTCTCGGCCCGTCGATGATCGGCCCCAGCTGTCACATCTGCGAAGGCGCCGTGATCGATAACTCGATCATTTTTGATTATTCACGAATCGGCCCCGGGGTGCAGCTGGTGGAGAAGCTGGTGTTCGGCCGCTACTGCGTCGGCAAGAACGGCGACCACTTCGATCTGCAGGAAGCAGCCCTCGACTGGCTGATCACCGATGCCCGTCGTCAGGATCTGGTGGAACCCTCGCCCCAGCAGAAGGCGATGGCTGAGCTGCTCGGCACCGATCTCACGACTGCAGCGACTTAACAGCCTGCGACTTAACTGCCTGGAAATTCACAGCATCCGAGCTGACGCCTGCCTGGCGGAGGATCTCAGGGATCCGCTCCTCCGCTTTCACCGCCATCAGGTGCACCCCCTGGGCGATGCCCAGATAGCGACGCACCTGCTCGGCGGCAATGGCCACTCCTTCGGCCGCAGGGTTCTCGGCGTTGGCCAAACGCTCGATCAGAGCTTCGGGAATGCAGGCTCCGGGCACCATCCGATTGATGAACTGGGCGTTGCGGGCCGATTTGAGCAGAAACACTCCAGCCAGCACTGGCAGCTCTAACGGTGCCGCCAACTCACGGCAGAAGCGCTCCAACACAGCGGCATCCATCACCATCTGGGTCTGCACAAACTGGGCACCGGCCTTGCGCTTGCGTTCCAACCGCCTGGAGAGGCCGCTCCAGCTGGAGGCATGAGGATCGGCGGCAGCCCCCGCAAACAGGCTGGTGGGCCCATCCGCCAGGGTCTCCTTCACTGGATCCATGCCGCTGTTAAAAGCCGTGACCTGCTGGAGCAGACGCACCGATTCGAGCTCGTTGACAGGCCGGGCTCCGGGCTGATCCCCCGCCTTCACAGGGTCACCGGTGAGGCATAGAAGGTTGCGGATCCCCAGAGCATGGGCCCCGAGCAGATCCGCCTGCAGCGCAATCCGATTGCGATCGCGGCAGGCCATCTGCAGCACCGGTTCATGGCCTGCATCCAGAAGCAAGCGGCAGAGGGCGAGGCTGCTCATCCGCATCACGGCCCGGCTGCCATCCGTCACATTGATGGCATGCACCCGGCCCCGCAGCAGCTCCGCCATCGCCAGGGCATGGCTGGGATCCCCTCCCCGTGGCGGCATCACCTCCGCCGTGATCGCTGCCTCTCCAGACAGCAGGACGCGCTGCAGCGCACTCACCAAACCGATTCACCCTTGAACCCCGGCCACTATGGGGGATCAGGTCACTGCCCCGCGCCTAGGATAACAAGACAGGCGTGGGAATCGGTGACCATGGCCCATGGCAGCGACTCCGGCTCCCCATCGATCGATCTCTCGACCAGGGAGATCGAAATCGTGGAGCTGGTTGCGGAGGGACTCACCAATCAGGAAATCGCGGAACGCCTCACCATCAGCAAGCGCACGGTGGATAACCACGTCAGTAACGTGTTTACCAAAACCGGTGCCAAAAACCGGGTTGCCCTCCTGAACTGGGCCATGGATCACGGCAAAATCTGCCGCGATGGGTTCAATTGCTGCTCCCTGCCTGACGCGACACCCGGCGCGTCCTGATCGGCGAGCGGATCACCCGGGGGATCGCCAACAGAGAGCAATTCGCCAGAGATAGCTCAAACAGCGCGGCATAGTCTTCGCAGGCTTCCCTGCACCCTCCCATGAAGCGCAGGATGCCATCGCTGTCGTAAAGGCCATACATGGCCACCCCCTGCAGATTGCTCTGCGACCTGAGCCGGCGGCACCGACCCTGTCATTCAAATCTAAAGCAAATCAAAAGCTTTCAGCCACTCCCGGGGCCTGCTTGCCAGAGGCTGGTGCGCCAGCGCCGCATTGCTCCAACGATCGTCGCCCGTCAGCTCGCGACCACACCAGGGGGGAAGATCCAACGGCGCATCAGCCGCAGGCAATTCCACCTCCGCCAACACCAGCGGCGCATTCTCCGCTGCAAACACATCCACCACCCAATCCCCGCCTGGACAGGCGATGGCAAAGCGCGTCTTGGTGAGCCGATGGGGCGCGAGCTGCCAGAGAGCCTCCGCATCGGCCACGGGAATGGCGTATTCGAACTCATGGCGCGCAAAACCCGCCGCAGGGGCTTTAAGAGTCAGCCAGGCCTGCTCGGCCCGCCCCTGATCGCTGTCGCGCAGACGCAGTCGCACGGTGACACCCTCGCGCGAACCGGCGAGATAGCCCTGACGCAATGGCTGGGCAGCACCGGCCAGAGGCCTCCATCCATCCGTTGCGACAAGAAAGCGACGTTCGATCTCGAGTGCCATGGCGGTGCGGGATCAGTTCGGCGACGGAGCGCTGTCCACCAGGCTGCCCGCCCAATGGAGCTTGTAGGCCAGGGTGCGGTAATAGGACGGCCGCTGATCCAGCTGCACCATCAGGGCGTGGTGGGGAGCCCGCTGAATCACACAGCACTCACCTGGCTCCAGCACAGGGCCACTGGCACCGTCTTTCCAGAGCTTCACCTGACTGCTGGGCTGCCCCAGGGGCCAGATCACCAGCCTGGAGCGGGGTGGCACGACCACCGGCCGACTGGACAGGCTCATCGGGCAGATCGGGCTGATGATGATCGCCTCCATGCCCGGATGGAGGATTGGCCCCCCTGCCGCCATCGCATAGCCGGTGGAACCGGTGGGGGTGGCCAGGATGAGCCCGTCGCCCCGGATCTGATCCACCACTTCGCCATCGATCTCAAGCTCGAGCATGCAGGTGGGCGCAATTTCATCGCGATAGGGGCGCAGATAGAGATCATTGAGGGCCCAGTGCCGCTCCACATCGGGGGTCGCAGCATCGGCCCTCGGCCCCGATGAGGCACCCACCGGACAATTGAGATCCGGCCGACGATTGACCGTGGCCTGCAGCATCATGCGCCGTTCCATGGCGTAACGGTCGTCGAGCAGGCGCTGCCAGAGCTCCTGACCGCCGAGGAGGCTGGGCTCATGGGTGAGAAAGCCGAGGTGGCCACCCACGTTGAAGCAGAGGATTGGGACCTTGAGCACCGACAGATGGCGCGCCGCGCCAAGCACGGTGCCGTCGCCACCCAGCACCACCGCCAGATCGGGAAGCTCAGATTCCGAGGCCAGGAGGCCTGGAAAAGGGTCGGCGCTGGCGCCGCTCATCGCCAGGGAAACGGTCACGCCGAGCGCCGTCAACGCATCGGCGCAACGGCGGGCCTCACGCAAGGCAATCGGACTGTCAGCCCGATAAATCAGCCAGACCCTTTGGAGCTGCATGGACGTGGGGCACCGGGATCACCAGCGCAGCAGGTTGAAGCGTTCCATATCCACTGTGACCCGATTCCGATACAGCGACAGCAGAATCGCCAGACCCACCGCCGCCTCCGCCGCCGCCACGGTGATCACGAACACGGCAAACACCTGACCGCGGATGAGATCGCCATCCACATACGAGGAGAACGCCATCAAGTTGATGTTGACGGCGTTCAGCATCAACTCGATGCTCATCAGCACGCGCACCGCGTTGCGGCTGTTGATCAGGCCCCACACCCCCGTGCAGAAGAGCACCGCCGCCAGGAGCAGGTAGGCCTCAAGAGGTACGGAACCGCTCAGCAGGTCGGACATGGGGAAAGAGAGCAGACAAGGAAAGGGTGATGGCCGGGATCAGGAGGGACCCTGATCGACAAGCAGAGGTGTGCGCGCCTTTTCAATCAAGCCCTGATCGGCCACAGCGCCGGTGCCCAGGTCGGTGGACTGCACATCGCGACGGGCCAGAACGATCGCCCCGATCATCGCCATCAGCAACAAAACAGACGCGAGCTCGAAGGGAAGCAGGTAATCCGTGAAGAGATGCTCGCCGATCCGCTCGGTCGCCCCCTCACCGATCGCCGCCGGACCTGGCACAGCCCAGGGAGTGGTGACCACCACCCGCACCAATAGGGCGAACAAACCGGCACAGACGCCGGCGGAAAGCAGCCGCCGAATCGGCAGACCCTGAATCGGCGCCAGGTCTTCCCGTTTGTTGACGAGCATGATCGCGAACAGGATCAGCACGTTCACCGCCCCCACATAGACCAACACCTGGGCCGCAGCCACAAAGCTGGCATTGAGGAGGAGATAGAGACCGGCAACCGCCAGAAACACGCCACCCAACAGGAAGGCGGAATACACAATGTTGCTCAGGAGCACGACGCCGAGAGCGCCGATCACTACCACTGCAGCAAGCGCAACAAAACAGATGAGCTGGGTGGACGCTGCGATCGTCATTCCGCGCTCTCCTCCTTGGCAGGGGCCGTTGCAGAGGATTCTCCACCATCCGCCGCATCGGCACCATCCGAAGGGGCAAGGTTGGCCAGAACCTGCTCCGGCAGCTGACCTGCCCTGGGCTGATCCGCTGGCACGTCGTGGGGATCAGCCCAGGGCAGGCAGATAGCCGAGTTCGCGCAGCGGCTGCACGGAAGGGTCGGTGGTGACGCTGGTCGGCAGGCGGCCGAGGGCGACATTGTCGTAATTGAGGCTATGGCGATCAAAGGACGCCAGCTCATATTCCTCCGTCATCGAGAGGCAGTTGGTGGGGCAATACTCCACACAATTGCCACAGAAAATGCAGACCCCGAAATCAATGGAATAATTGCGCAGCTCTTTTTTCTTCGTCTCCTTGTTCATCACCCAGTCGACGACGGGCAGGTTGATCGGGCAGACCCGCACGCACACCTCACAGGCAATGCACTTGTCGAACTCGTAGTGAATCCGGCCGCGATAGCGCTCTGATGGAATCAGCTTCTCGTAGGGATACTGAACCGTGACCGGCCGACGCTTCATGTGGTCGAAGGTGACCGCCAATCCCTGGGTGAGATTGCGGGCTGCATCCACGGCATCCCTGGTGTAGTCACCTACCTGCTTGAGAAATCCGAACATGGCCTGGCAGCGGTCAGATGGTCAGTGAAACGTCATGATGCCGCTCGCAGCGGCGCGTTGTCGGTGCGAAGCCAGGCCTCGTCCCGACAGGGTCAGCCTCCGAAGGCAACGGGGAAGGCGAGCTTGAGGGCGGCGGTGACCAGCAGATTCACCAGTGAGAGGGGAAGCAGGAACTTCCAGCCCAGGTCGAGAAGCTGGTCAATGCGCACCCGTGGCGTGGTCCAGCGCAACAGGATGGCGAGGAACACGAGCAGGTAGGCCTTCAGCACCGTCATCACGATGCCCACGGTGCCGGTGATCACCTGCACCACAGGGGCATCGACGGATTGACCCAACCATCCGGCGAGCCACTCGACGGGAATCGGGAAGCCCCAGCCCCCGAGGTAGAGCACCGAGACCAGAAGCGCCGACAGCACCAGATTGATGTAACTGCCCAGGTAGAAGAGGGCGAATTTCATACCGGCGTATTCGGTTTGATAACCGGCGACCAGTTCTTCCTCCGCCTCTGGGAGGTCGAAGGGAAGTCGTTCGCACTCGGCGAGGGCACAGATCCAGAAGATCAGGAAGCCAACCGGTTGCCGCCACACGTTCCAACTGAGCAACCCGGCGCCGGTCTGCTGATCGACGATGTCAATCGTGCTGAGTGAGTTGCTCATCATCACGATCGCCAGCACAGAGAGCGCGAGGGGAATCTCGTAACTGATCGATTGGGCAGCGGCGCGCAGACCGCCCAGGAGCGAGTATTTGTTGTTGGAGGCGTAGCCACTCATCAGCAGGCCGATGGGTTGCACGCTGCTTAGGGAGATCCAGAGAAAAATCCCCACACCCACGTTGCTGATCAGCAGGTTCTGGCCAAAGGGAACAATCAGCCAGGACAGGATCACCGGCACCACCACCAGCACGGGGCCGAGGGTGAAAAGCAGGCCGTCGGCGCGGGCCGGAATCACGTCTTCTTTCACCAGCAGCTTCAGGCCATCGGCCAGGGGCTGCAGGACACCGAGGGCACCGGCATATTCGGGACCGATGCGCTGCTGCACAGCCGCGGAGATCTTGCGCTCCAGCCAGACGGTGACCAACACGCCCACGACCGCAGCCACCAGCACCAGCAGCATGGGCAGCGGCAACCAGAGCAGATGGGCCGCCTGGGGGGACAGCCCGAATCCCTGCAACGCCTCGCTGAAGCTGAGTTCCAGATCCAGACCTGGACTCACCAGGGCCGGCGCGGCAGTGGCAAAGGGAGTCACCATAATCACGGGTGAGTTGCCAGCAACTTAGGCGCCCGCAGCCGGAACGCGGCTCTCGCGCGCAACCCAGCTGCGCAGAGGGCGTCCGGTGTAGATCTGCGATGGACGAAAAATGCGATTGGCACCGAGCTGTTCCCGCCAGTGCGCCAACCAGCCGGCGACCCGGGCGATGGCGAACACCGGTGTGAACAGATCCCTGGGGATCCCAAGCTTGCGATACACCAGGCCGGAGTAGAAATCGACGTTGGGATAAATACCCTTTGGACCGAGGCGGCTGTCGGCGGCCTCCTCCAGGGCTCGGGCGACGTCATAGAGATCATCGTGACCGAAACGGGCGAACATCTCCTCCGCCAGCGACTGCAGGATCACGGCACGGGGATCCTTGACGCGATATTCCCGGTGACCGAAGCCCATCACCTTGCGCTTGCTGGCGATTGCCTCATCGAGATAGGCGGCGGCATTGGCGGGTGAGCCGATCTCTTCGAGCATGGCAAGCACATCCTCATTGGCGCCCCCATGCAACGGGCCGGCCAGCGTGCCGACGGCCGAGGCCACCACGGCATAGGGGTCGGTAAGGGTGCTCGCGGTGACACGGGCGCTGAAGGTGCTCGCATTCAGGCTGTGCTCGGCGTGCAGCATCAGGCAGCGATCGAAGATGCGGGCCGCGAGCGGATCCGGTTCCCGCTCGGTGAGCATGTAAAGGAAATTGGCCGAGTAGGCCAGGTCGTCCCGCGGCTGAATCGGATCCTGCCCCTTCCGGATCAGCTGGAACGCAGCCACCATCGTGGGGATCTTGGCGATCAACCGCACCACGGCGTCGTAGATGTATTGGGGATCATCGATCGCCCTGCGGGAATAGAAGAGCCCCAGGGATGCCGCACTCGACTGCAGCGCATCCATCGGATGACCGCTGGCAGGAAAACACTTCATCATGTCGCGCACCCGGAAACTGACGCGCCGGTGCATCTGCACTTCCTCTTCGAAGTCCCGCAGTTGCTGCGGCGAAGGAAGCTCGCCCCAGATCAGGAGATAGGTGGTTTCCAGGAAGGTGCTGTGAACCGCCAGATCCTCCAGGGGATAACCGCGGTAAGAAAGACGCCCGAGCTGGCCATCGATGTCGCAGATCGCCGACTGGGTGGCAGGCACGCCTTCCAGGCCGGGCCTGAACACAATCCCGGTTTTCTCATGGCGAATCTCCTCGTTCTGTGCCACCCCCACTCCGCTGCTGCAGGGCAACCTAAACCGGGCCTGGCAGGAGAAACCGTGGCCTCAGCAACGCTTCGAGGCGCGCTGTCCCGAAGCTGTGGACGCCTGGCCTCGACCAATGCAGATGACAGAGGCCGGCTTTCCGCATCCGCAGACTGCCGGCGGGCGCACCGACCAAGGCCGCTGCCAGGTCGCTGAGATCCGGCTCGTGCCCCACCAAAAGGCAGCGACCGCCAAGCTCGGTCACCAGGGCGCGATGGTCGCCGCCGGGTTGGAGGCGTGGCTCGAGTTCCAGCTGGGGCGCCATGTCGGCCTGCACCGCCAGCTCGGCCGTCTGCAGGGCCCGGCGATAGGGGCTGGTGAGCAGGCGGTCCGCCTGAAAGCCCAGGCTGCGCAACCGCCGCATCACGGCCAAGGCGCGTTGCTGACCCACCCGGGTCAGGGCCCGCTCCGGATCATCCGCCCCTTGAACGCGCTCCGCGGCGATGCCATGACGCAGCAAATAAAGATCAACCGAGGCTGAGGTGGGCACGCAATCGCAGGGTGTCGCTGGCTGAAGCCTGGTCCGATCCCGGCGGACTGTCAGCAGCCACAGGCTCACCCGGCACAACAGCCATGGCCATCCCCTGCACCGTGGGCAGCAAGGAGCGACCGGCAACGACCTGGAGCAACGTCCAGGGACGCCACCGCTGCAACTGGTCCCGGGCCAGCTGATCGTCCAAAGCCAGTTGCTGCAGCGCACCAACGCCTCCCGCCCAGGCCTCGGCCGCCAGGGCATCGAGTTGTTCGAGGCGGGGGCGCAACGCCTTGGTCTCACGACGCTGCCCGAGAGCCTGCAGCGAGAGTCCCCACCAGGCAGCGCCATCGCTCGCTTCACGGGCCACGGCCAATTCGGTGGCGAGCGACTCCTTGCCATGGCTGCGCTGGCGCTGCAGTCGCGTCCAGACGCTGAGCGGCCCCTGGTCCCCTTCCAGCGTGGAGCGCACTAGATCGCTCTCCTGCAACGCCGCATCCACCACCCCGGCCTCCGGCTCAGCCGAGTCGGTGCCCAGCAGCCAGCCGTCAGCAAGCCGCTCCCAGAGCAAGGGGCCGGCATCGAGCGTTGCCACCGCCCGCAGGGCAGGAGAGCCGGCCTGATCCAGCTGACCCCTGAGCAGGGGGCCGAGCCACTGCACCAGGGGGTCGTTGGCTGTGGTCATCAGGTTCGCCGGTGCTTCCAGCACCGCCAGGGCCTCAGCCGGGCCACCGGCAGCCTGGATCAGAGCGTGGCCATCGGCATTCGCGCGCACAGAGCGCACCACAGGCGCTCGGAAACGGAGCAGGCCATCCAGTTGCAGGTCGGCTCCTTCAGGCTTCAGGGCCGCCACCATGCCGTTGAGATCACCGCGCTGGCTCACGGCCGCCGGCAGGCCGAGCCATTGCTCGAGCGCCTGCGGGCTGGCGGTGAGCAGCGCCACACCCCGACCGAGCTCCTGCACCTGAGCCTGCAGTTGCGGATCACCCAGCTGATGCACGGCATCCAGCTGGGAACTGTCCAGGGCCTGCTCCAGAGCACCCCGGCCCGAGGCGAGCAGCAGCAGGTCGTCATCGATCAGCGCCGTCGCGATCGGCTGAGGATCACGACCGAGTAGCGCCCCCCGCCCACTGATCACGCCAATGCCGCGGTAGCGGCTGATTTGCAGGTCGGTGCCAGCGAGACTGCGGGTCTGCCAGAAGCGTTGCAGGAAGCGGCGGGCGCCATCCTGATCACGGCTGGCCAAGGCCAACACCCAGCCGGTCGCTCGATCCGATCCCCGTGGTTCCAGCAGAGCCACGCTCACCTGGGGCCCGAGCCAATCGGCCAGCTCCGCCTCGAAATCAAGCCCGGCAAGCGCGAAGACCCCTTGACGCAGCTGGGTCATCCCCTCCCGCACCGCACGTCGCTGACCGATGGGCGCCACGGCTTCGGCATAGGCGGGCAGACGGGCGGGATCCACCAGCCAATGCAGGCTGAGGGCCGCATCCCTGGGCACAAAACGGGCCGCCCGCGGCAAGGCGAGGGGGCGATCGACGAGGCGGATCGGACTTTGCCGGGCCATCGCCCAGCCGATGCCAAGGGCAGATCCGAGCAGAACGAAGGCCGCCAGGGCAACGGCGAGCAGAAATGGGCGGGCCTTCATGGGCCGGCGAGCGGTCACGTGCCGTCATCTTTGTCCATCCGCCGACCCTTGCCAGGAGCAACCAGACTTCAGCCATGACCGATCTCACACCTGACGCACGCCCAAAACCGCTCTCTGCCAGGGATCTCAGCCTCTGGCTGCAGAGTGAGCAACCGCTGCGATTGGTGGATGTGCGCGAGCAGCAGGAACTGGCGCTCGCCCCCTTCCCCCACCCCGTGATCCACTTGCCCCTGAGCGAGTCGGAACGCTGGCTGCCCGCCTTGCCAGGTTTGCTAGGCGAGGACGCTGACCTCGTGGTGCTCTGTCATGCAGGGGTGCGCAGCTGGCAGTTCGGCTGTTGGCTGCTGGCCAGGGATCCACAGCGCACCGTCTGGAATCTCGAGGGCGGGATCGATGCCTGGAGTGTGGACGTGGATCCAAACGTCCCCCGCTACTGACACGCCGCCCGTACCATCGCCCTGACGCTCGGGCTGCCGTGGACACCCTCCCCAACCGACAACAGGAGGTCCTGCGGGCCACGGTGCATCACTACGTGGACACGATCGAACCGGTGGGCAGCCGCACCCTGGTGCAGCGCTTCGGCCTCAAAGCCAGCTCCGCCACGGTGCGTTCGGCGATGGGGGCCCTGGAACAGCGGGGGCTGTTGACCCAACCCCATACCTCCGCCGGCCGGGTTCCCAGCGCCCGGGGCTATCGCCACTACGTGGATTGCCTGCTGCCGAAACCCGGTGCCGCCGCCCAGCACCTGGAACACGAACTCACCCAGCTCAGCCTGCGTTGGGCGGCGCTCGATGATCTGCTGCAGCAGATGGCCAGGCGACTCACCGACTTCACCGGTCTGATGAGCCTGATCACCCGACCCCATCGCAGCACGCCGAGCCTGCAGGCGGTGCGACTGGTGTGCAGCGGCGATCGCTTGCTGGTGATGCTTGTGGAGAGCAGCAACCAGGCCAGCCACCTGAATCTGCGCCTCCCCCATGGCTCAGGGCACCAGCTGGAGGCCATGGAAACCTGGACCCGCCGCCAGCTCGACAGCAGCACGGATGGAAGTCTGGACTGGAACAGCCTGCCCCTGCAGCTCCAGCCCTTCGGGCGGGTGCTCGAGGATGCCATCAGCAGCCACCAACAGCTGAAACAAGCGGAAGAGACGTCCGCTCTCGTCCATGGGGTCTCCCGTCTGATCGCCCAGCCGGAATGTATCGACAGCAGCCTGGTGCGGCCCCTGCTCGAATTGGTGGACCAACGACCGGGCGCCCTGGTGCCGGCGGACCATCCGCCCGAACGGGGGGTGTGGATCGGCGAAGAGCATCCGGAACAAGCCCTGCAGCAGTTCTCAGTGGTTCAGGCGCCCTACCGCAGCGGCAGTGAGGGCATCGGCCATGTGGCCCTGATCGGACCGATGCGCATGGCCTACGCCACGGGTCTGGCCGCGGCTCGCTCCGTGGCTCGAGCCCTGGAGCGCCTGCTGTCCTGAAGGCGCGTCAGCCGCCGAGGGCGTCCCCCAGCTTCTCGGCCACGGTGTTCACGTCCTTGTCGCCTCGCCCGGAACAATTGAGCACCACTTCGGTGCCCTCCGGCAGGGTGGGGCAGAGCTGGTCCAGCCAGGCGAAGGCATGGGCGGTTTCCAGGGCGGGAATGATGCCCTCACAGCGGCTCACCAGCTGCAGTGCATCGAGAGCCTGGGCATCGGTGACGGCGCCGTACTCGGCGCGTCCGATCTCGCGCAGATAGCTGTGCTCCGGCCCGACACCGGGGTAATCCAGACCCGCGCTGATCGAGTGGGCTTCCTGCACCTGACCGTCCTGATCCTGCAGCAGCAGACTCATCGCCCCGTGCAGCACCCCCACCCGGCCTTCCGTGATCGTGGCGGCGTGCCGGCCCGTGTCGACACCATCTCCGGCAGCTTCCACGCCGACCAAACGCACGTCGGTGTCGCCCACAAATGGGTGAAAGAGCCCCATGGCATTGGAGCCCCCGCCCACACAGGCCACCAGCACGTCGGGGTTGCGACCGAAGGCCTCATGGCACTGACGCTTGGTCTCCTCACCGATCACGGCATGGAAGTCGCGCACCAACATCGGATAGGGATGGGGACCCGCCACCGATCCGAGGATGTAATGGGTGGTCTCCACGTTGGTGACCCAGTCGCGGATCGCTTCGCTGGTGGCGTCCTTGAGGGTGGCGGTGCCGGCGGTGACGGGCTGCACCGTGGCGCCCAGCAAGCGCATGCGGAACACATTCAGGGCCTGCCGGCGCATGTCTTCGGCGCCCATGTAGACGACGCACTCCAGGCCGAAGCGAGCGCAGACGGTGGCGGTGGCGACACCATGCTGGCCGGCACCGGTTTCAGCGATGATCCGCTTCTTGCCCATGCGCAAGGCGAGCAAGGCCTGGCCGAGGGCATTGTTGATCTTGTGGGCGCCGGTGTGGTTGAGGTCTTCGCGCTTCAGCCAGATGCGCGGGCCACCCTCGCTGCGGCGGTAATGCTCCGTGAGCCGTTCGGCTTCATACAGCGGGTTGGGGCGCCCCACATAGGTGCGCAGCAGGTGGTGGAAACGATCGGTGAACGCCGGATCCTTCCAGGCTTCCGCCGCGGCCTGCTCCAGTTCGGCCAGCGCCGGCATCAGGGTTTCTGGCACGTATTGCCCGCCGAAGCGACCGAAGCGGCCCAGGGGGCTCGGCCTGGAGCTCACGGCCAGATCCGCGTCGGTGGGCTTGGGAGGCAGGGTGCTGGTCACGGAGCAGCCGACCGCGGAACGATCGTTGAAGCGTGGGGTCAGCGTAAGCAGGCGATCAGGCGATGCCGTGAGTCACGGGCGGTCTGGCGCCGATCCCGGAAACGGCAGGATGGGCAGGGTTGGGATCTCGAGGATGCCGAAGGGAGGCTGGCAGGAATTCAGCAGCGCCGACAGCCTGGCGCGCGCCCCTAACCCGGCGAAGGCCTCCACGCCGAAAAGCCAGCAGATGGTGCGAGTGCAACCGACCCGGGGGGGCCGGGGCGGCAAAACCGTGACCGTGATCCGGGGCCTCGAGCTCGATGCGGCCGGTTTCAAGACCCTTCTGAAAACGCTGAAAAGCCGCATCGGCAGTGGCGGCACGGCGAAAGACGGCATCGTGGAACTTCAGGGCGATCAGGTGGAGTTGGTGCTGGAGCTTCTCAGCAAGGAGGGCTACCGGCCCAAGCGCGCCGGCGGCTGACGCCTCAAGCTGGGCAACAATGACGGGCCGCCATCGCCCCTCGCCATGACCGCTGCTCGCGCCGAGACCCCCAAGGCCACCAACATCGTTTGGCATCACGCCTCGGTCGATCGGGCCGCCCGGGCTGAACAGCGCGGCCATCGCAGCGCCATCCTCTGGTTCACCGGCTTGAGCGGTGCCGGCAAGAGCACCCTGGCCAATGCGGTGAATCAGGCCCTGTTCGAGCGGGGGCTGGCCACTTATGTGCTCGATGGTGACAACATCCGACACGGTCTCTGCAAAGACCTGGGCTTCTCCGATGCAGACCGGGAGGAGAACATCCGTCGCATCGGCGAAGTGGCGAAGCTGTTCCTCGATGCCGGCGTGGTGGTGCTCACCGCCTTCGTGTCTCCCTTCCGCGCCGATCGCGACCGGGCCCGCCAGCTTGTGAGCGCCGGCGATTTCATCGAGATCCACTGCGCCGCCGACCTGGAAACCTGTGAGCAGCGCGACACCAAAGGGTTGTATGCCAAGGCCCGGGCTGGGGAGATCAAGGAATTCACCGGCATTTCCAGCCCCTATGAGGCACCGGAACAGCCCGAGCTGAAGGTCGACACCGGCAGCAGCGATCTAGAGGCCTGCGTGAATCAGGTGGTGCATCACCTGATTCAGCAGGGCATCATTCCGGCTCAGTCCTGAAATCGACCCAGGCATCGAGCAGGGTCTTGAAACAACTGGCGACCGGAACCGCCAGCAGCAGGCCCAACAGTTCGCCCACCCCCAGTAGATCGCCCGCCCTGGCCCCGAGGGGGAGGGCGATCAGCAGCCAGGCGGGTTGCAGGCCAACGATGCTGCCCATCAGGCGGGGCTGGATCACCTGATCCACCACCTGGCCCACACCGATCGCGGCCGCAAGGATCTCCAGCCCGGTGCGCGGATCCTGCACCGCTAACAGGGCGCTGACAGCGACGATGGTGAGGGCACTGGCGTAGGGAATCAGGGTGGTGAACCCGATCACCACCGCAAACAGCACGCCGTAGGGGATGCCGAGAACCGTGAACACCACGATCTGACCAGCGCTGAGGATCAGAGCAAGCAACACCTGGCCGGCGAAATAGCCCCGGAAGGTGCGGGTGATCGTGCTGACCACCAACTGACGCCAACGTTCCGGCAGCCAGCGCGCCAGACCGGCGGTGATCGCATCGCCTCCCAGCAGGAAGAACACCGCGAGCACCAGCACGATCACGGTGTTGATGGTGATGCCGAGGGTGGCTCCCAGGATCGCCAGCAAGCGCTGGCTGAGCTGGCTGGCCACCCGACTGACCCGAGTGAGCAGATCGCTGCTCAGATCACCGAATTCACTGGGCAAGCCGCGGGAGGCCGCCAAATCCTGCAGCCGATTAACCCAGGCCTCCGCCGCCACCAGCCAGCCGGGGAGGGCATTGATCAGCTGGGCGAGCTGGTCGATCAGGCGAGGCACCAGGGTGATGCCGGCCAGCACCACGCCACCCACGGTCACCAGCGTCACAATCAGGATCGCCAACCAGCGCGGCAGGCCGCGGCGGTTGAGCCAGCGACTGGGAATGTCGAGCAGAAAGGCGATCAGGGCCGCGGTGAGAAACAGCCCCGGAAAAGGCGCCAGCGGCAGCAACAACTGCCGGAGCACATAAAGATTCAGGGTGAGCAGCGGCAGGGCCAACCCCCACCGCAACCAGCTGGGCCAGGCCATGCGCATTCGCACCTTGGGCCATTGTGAGGGGAGGCCACCACAGCTGGCAGGGCCGGTCAGCGTCCTGGCATCGCCTCGAGATAGCGGGCGGCTCCGATCGACTGGAGGCGCGCATCCTTGGCCACCACCGTGGCGTGCAACGCCTGGCGATAGTCGGCCAGGCGTTGCGTCAGCTCCCCATCGGTGGTGGCGAGAATCTGGGCCGCCAGCAGGCCGGAATTGAGGCCACCACCGATCGCGACTGTGGCCACGGGAATCCCGCCGGGCATCTGCACGATTGAATGCAGTGAATCCACACCGGAGAGAGCCCGGCTCTGCACCGGCACGCCGATCACCGGCAGGGTGGTGAGGGAGGCGACCATGCCGGGCAGATGGGCCGCACCACCGGCACCGGCCACGATCACCCGCAGGCCGCGATCCCTGGCCTGCTGAGCAAAGTCGACCATCTCCAACGGCGTGCGATGGGCCGACAACACGCGCACCTCCACCGCCACACCCAAACGCTCCAGCACCTCCACAGCAGGTTGCAGGGTGGGCAGATCGGAATCACTGCCCATGATCACCGCCACCTGGGGTGCAGTCGTAGCCATGGCGTTGTCGTCAATGAAGCGAGACTGTCATCGTGTCGCACCCACCGCTGCCGGTCAGGCCCCATGCAACGGATCACCGATGTGCGACTGCCCCGCCGACCGGGTGATGCCTCCAGCCCGACGCTGTGGTGGCTGCAGCTGGATGCAGCGGGCTGCATCGACGCCCTGGGTCCCATGCCGGAGCGGGCGGCCTTGAGCGGCCAAAGCTGGAACGGTGACTGGCTCAGCCCGATGGGCGTGGATCTTCAGATCAATGGCGGCCTCGGACTGGCCTTCCCGGAACTGACGGAAGCGGATCTGCCTCGGCTGCTGCAGTTGCTGGACCAACTCTGGAGCGACGGTGTGGAAGCGATCGCCCCGACCCTGGTGACCTGTGCGGTGGAGCCGCTGCGCAGGGCGCTGGCGGTGCTGCGGCAGGCGCGCGAGCAGCACCAACCCCAGCGCTGCTGCCTGCTCGGGGCCCATCTGGAGGGTCCGTTTCTGGCGGAGGCGCGCCGGGGGGCCCATCCACGCGAGCATCTCTGCGCGCCGAGCCTTGAAGCACTTGAGCAACGCATCGCCGGCTTCGAGCATGAGATCGCCCTGGTGACCCTGGCACCGGAGCTGGCGGGCGCTGAAGCGGTGATCGAACGCTTGCGGGCGCTGGGCATTGCGGTGGCACTCGGTCACAGCGCCGCCAATGCCGACCAGGCCAATGCCGCGTTCAACGGGGGTGTGGCCATGCTCACCCACAGCTTCAATGCCATGGCCGGCCTCCATCACCGTTCGCCCGGACCTGTCGGCGAAGCCTGCCGCCGTGGCGATGTGGCCCTCGGTCTGATCGCCGATGGTGTGCATGTGTCCGCCACGATGGCGGTGCTGCTGCAGCGTCTCGCGGGCGACCGGCTGGTGTTGGTGAGCGATGCCCTGGCGCCCTATGGCCTCAGCGAAGGGCGCCACCGCTGGGATGATCGGGTGCTGCTGGTGCAGGACGGCACCTGCCGCCTCGAGGACGGCACCCTGGCTGGGGTGACCCTGCCGCTGCTGGAAGGTGTGCGGCGCCTGGCGCGCTGGGGTGGCGACTGTGAGGGGGCGATCTGGGCCGCCACCCTGGCGCCGAGAGCAGTGCTCGCGGGCTCAGACGCGGACGCGATCGCCTGGCGCAGCCTTTTGCTGCACCAGCCACTCGCCAACCTTCTGCGCTGGAGCGCCGGACCAAATGGTGATCTGCACTGGCTACACGCTGCTTAGGATCCCGCCGATCTGCCCGCCCGTTCACCCTGATGGCCCCCGATCAGCTGCTGGAGCAAACCAAGGCCGAGAAACAGGAGGTGAAGGGTTACTTCGAATCCACTGGTTTCGATCGCTGGAACCGCATCTACAGCGACAGCGATGATGTGAACAAAGTGCAGCGGAACATCCGCATCGGCCACCAGAAAACGGTGGATGAAGTGCTGCATTGGATCCAAACCAGCGGCGTGTTCCGCGACGTGAGTTTCTGTGATGCAGGCTGCGGCGTCGGCAGCCTCGCCCTGCCCCTGGCGGCCATGGGAGCTGGCTCCATCCAAGCGAGCGACATCTCCGAGGCGATGGTGCAGGAGGCGAAACGACGGGCGGAGGAGGCGGGGCTGGCCATGGACACACTCCACTTCCATACGTCCGATCTGGACAGCCTCAGCGGCTCCTTCCACACCGTGTGCTGCCTGGATGTGTTTATCCACTACCCCCAGGCCCCGGCTGAGGCCATGGTGCGCCACCTCTGCAGCCTCTGCGAAGAACGCCTGATCGTGAGCTTTGCCCCCTACACCCCTCTGCTGGCCCTGCTCAAGGGGATCGGCCAGCTGTTCCCCGGGCCGAGCAAAACCACCCGTGCCTACACCCTCAGAGAAGAAGGCATCGTGAGGGCGGCGATGGCCTGCGGCTTTCAACCGATGCGCCGCAGCCTGAACAAAGCCCCGTTCTATTTCTCCCGCTTGATTGAGTTCAAACGAGCCTGATCGCGCAGGGGCTCGGGCAACGGCGCCTCCAGCTCCAGCAGGCCTCCATCCGGACAGGCCAACCGCAACCGATGGGCATGCAAGTGGTAGCCCCCCTCCCCTGGCAGGGACTGATCAAAAGCGGCCCCACCAGGCAGGTAAAGCGGATCACCAGCCAACGGCGCCCCAATGGCAGCGGCATGAATGCGGATCTGATGGGGGCGGCCCGTGGCAATCGCCACCTCCACAAGGCAGCCCCCCGACCGCCGCTCCAGCAGGGTGAAGCAGCTGCGGGAGGGCAGCGCCTTGGCAACCGATGGATCGGCGGCGCACCAGATCTCCCCCAGCAACGGATGGGGATGCCGACCGATCGCAACGGTGACCTCGCGGGATTCACCCAAGGGCCAGTCGGGTGGCAGAGGCTCCGTGAGGGCGCGGTACACCTTGCGACAGGCCGAGGGGGCGCCGTCCGCGGTGCTGTCGCGCAGCAACCGACTCAGCCAGGCGCGGCTGTCGGGCCGGCGGGCACACACCAACAGGCCGGAGGTGAAACGCCCAAGCCGGTGCACCGGCTTGGGCGCCAGCGGCTCCCCCTGCTCCCGGCTCCACAGCACCAGCTGATGGCTGAGGGTATGCACCAGAAAGCCTCCGGCCGGCATCACCGGCAGCCCCGAGGGCTTGTTGATCACCAACACATCGCCATCGTCGTGCAGGGTCTCCCAGTGCTCGGGAATCGCCGGCTCGCACCAGGGGGGACGATGCCACCGAATCCGATCGCCAGCGGCGACCACGACATCCCCCTGCAGCACCCGGCCATTGAGGCCCAGCTCGCCGCTCTGCAACCGCTGCCGCCAGATCGCAGCAGAGGAGTGGCGGTAGCGGGCCGCCAGCCACGCACTCAGCAGCTGGCCCGACTGACCAGCGGCCACACGATCGCGATAAATCCAGCCTCGATTGAACGCCGCCGGTCGCCATGCCGGCAGAACGCGCCCCGCCGGGCCAGCCCCACTCACTCCACCAGGCGGTGCTGCAAGGCAAAGCGCACCAGCTCGGTGCGACTGGAGGTGCCGGTCTTGATGAACAACCGGCTCACGTATTTCTCGACATTGCGGATCGAGGTTTCCAACTGGCGGGCAATCTCTTTGTTCATCAGCCCCTCCGCCACCAGCTGCAACACACTCGCCTCCCGTGGCGTGAAGCTCAGCTGCGGCGCCTCCGCCGCAGCGACCGCCTCCGCCGCCGCTCCAGAGAGCATCGAACGGATCTCGTTGATCTGCCGCGCCATCTGGCCCACATCCGCATCGGCGAAGCGAGCCGCTTCGGCCAAGAGCCGGTCCTGACGCCGCACCACATTGCGCACGCGTGCCACCAGTTCCTCGGGATCAAACGGCTTGGGGATGTAGTCATCCACGCCGGCCAGATATCCCTGGGTGCGATCGGCCGTCATCCCCTTGGCGGTGAGAAAGATCACCGGGGTGCCGCCCAGACGCTCGTCCTCGCGCATGCGACTGAGCAAGCCGTAACCATCGCAACGGGGCATCATCACGTCGCTGATCACCAGATCGGGCAACAACTGCTGGGCCTTGGCGAAACCCTCCTCGCCATCCACCGCGGTGGTCACGTCAAAGCCCTCGTCCTCGAGGTAGGCCTGCACGGCGCTGCGCAAGCCGGGTTCGTCATCGACCAGGAGCAGGCGGGGGGTGGGCTGGGACGCCTCCGCGTTTGCCGGCGGTTCCTGATCGGCAGGACGGGGAGTCGTCATGGCCGGATGCTGCACTGGCGAAAATCTAGAAGCGTCAGGGACCTGGCACACGCAGGGTTTCCGTGGTTTCCGTGAGCAAACCGCTGTAACCGAGTTGCCGTGCCTGGTCGGCCAGCGTCGCCGGGTCCTTGCCCGCCTCGGCAGGCACGCAGGCCGCCCACCACACGAGATGGTCCTCCCGGTTGCTGTCGTTCACCACCCCGCCCGGGTTGAGGCGGCGGATGTAGATCGCTTCCTGATCGCGGGTGACCCGCAGGGGCTCCGTGGTGCTGCAGTTCACCGATTCGGTGGGCACCACCAGATCGTTGGGATATTCCTTCCAGAGCTTGTAGCGACGCAGATCCGGATCCGAGTCGTCACCCTTGATCGCAAAGATCGCCAGCGTGTAGTCGCCACCAGCCATCGGCTTGGTCTCCAGCACGATCAGATCGGCGGGACGCATGCGCTTCATCTGCTCCAGCAGCTCCCCCCGCTCGATCGCTTCCGCAGGGCCAGCCCCCACGGAGAGGGCACTCAGCGAGAGCCCGGCAGCCAGGCCCAGACTGCAGAGGCGGAAAACGGTGTCCATCCCGATCAGGAGCAAACGCCACACCATGCTGCCAAGCCCGGCCAAAACGGATCCGATCTGCCTCGACTACCAGGCCACCACCCCCTGCGCCGCCGAGGTCATCGAAGCGATGGCACCGTGGTGGCGTGAGCAGTGGGGCAATCCCTCCAGCCGCCAGCACCGCCTCGGGCTCCTGGCCGCCGCTGCCGTGAGCGAGGCTCGGGAGCGTCTGGGCCGCTGCCTTGGTGTGACACCGGAGCGGATCGTCTTCACCAGCGGCGCCACGGAGGCCAACAACCTGGCCCTGCTCGGCCATGCACGCGCCCTGGCGCGTCGACGCAGCAGACCCGGCCATCTGATCAGCGTGGCCACAGAACATCACGCCGTTCTCGATCCCTTGCGCCAGCTGGAACGGGAGGGCTTTCAGCTCACCCTGCTCACACCGGCTGAGGATGGTCTGCTCCAACCGGCCCAGGTGGAAGCGGCGCTACGCGACGACACCCAGCTGGTGAGCGTGATGGCAGCCAACAATGAAATCGGCGTGCTGCAGCCGATGGCAAGCCTGGGCCGGTTGTGCAGGGAGCGGGGCATCACCTTGCACAGCGATGGTGCCCAGGCCTTCGGAGCCATGCCTTTTGAGCCCGATGCGCTCAACATCGATCTGACCAGCCTCAGCGCCCACAAGATCTACGGCCCCAAGGGCGTCGGCGCCCTCGTGCGCCCCCTTGCCTTGCCGATCGAACCGTTGCAATGGGGCGGAGGCCAGGAGGGGGGGCTGAGACCAGGGACGCTGCCCGTGCCCCTGATCGTGGGCTTCGCAACAGCCGCCGAGCTGGCCCTGCGCGATCAAGACCGGCGCATGCAGCGGCTGCAACAGTGGCGCGACCGGCTCTGGATGGGCCTACGGACCGCCCTACCGGATCTGCTCTGCAACGGCAACCTGGAGCAGCGCCTGGCCCACAACCTCAACATCACCATCCCAGGGGTGAGCGGCAGCCGCCTGCATCAGCACCTGCGGCGGCATGTGGTCTGCAGCAGCGGTTCCGCCTGCAGCCGCGGCGAACCCTCGCATGTGTTGATGGCACTCGGCCGCAGCCGCCAGGAGGCTGAGGCCTCACTGCGACTCAGCCTCGGTTGGGCCACCACGGAGCATGACATTGACGCAGCCATTGCAGCGATTGCCGAAACGGTCACCAGGCTGCGCGCGTCAGCGTTGTGACAGGAAACCTGAAAAAAACAGTTAAACCCGCTACTTTCCGCCCAGATCCGCATTGCCCCAGAGCATGGCCGACACTCCCGTCAGCACCAGGCTGCACGTTCTCAAAGCCGTTGAAGACGGCTGGAATGCCTTCACCAAGGCCCCCTGGCCCTTCGTGTTGTTCGCCCTGATCGTGGGGGTGCTCTCGGTGGTGTTTCAACTGATCGGCAATGCCGCCACGGGCGGAGGCGACAACACCACGGTTGGGATCAGCGGAGTCATCCTCACGATCGTGGCCCTGGTCGGTTCGTGGATCGTGAGCCTCTGGGGCGTCACTGGGATGGTGCGGGGCTCCTGGATTGCGCTCGATGGGGGCAAACCCTCCTTCGCTGATTTCAGCCGTTGGGATGGTGCCGCGGCCGGGCGCCTGTTTGTGCGCTGGATTGCCCTTGGCATCGTCTTCTTGGTGATCGCCATCATCTGCGGACTGGTGGGTTTCGGTCTCGCCCAGCTCAACCAGGTGCTGCTCTGGATCCCCGCCGCCGTGGGCCTGATCCTGTTCATTTACCTGTCTGTCAATCAGAAATTTCTGCCCTATGTGGCCCTGCTCGAGCAGCGCGGGCCATTTGAAACCGTGCAGCGCGGCCGTGATGTGGTCGACCCATCCTGGTGGTGGGTGGTGCTGCTGCTGATCGTTGATGCCGTGATCATTGTGATCGGCACCCTGCTCTGCGGCGTTGGACTTCTGGTGGCTGCACCTGTGGTGGCCTGCATCACCACAGCGGCCTACCGCCAACTGTTCGGCAACGAGGATCAGACCGGTCTTCTCAGCGGAAACTGAGCGCCACAAACCCAGCGATTCCGACAAGGGCTAGCAACACCTGAGCCACGCGGCTCACCAGCAGGCCCGCCACAACCGCCACACCGACCACGGCACCACGCTTCATCGCCTGCGGCCATCCCATGGGCTGGGTTGACCGCAGGCACACCACCATTTCCGTTCCAGCCGCTGCCAGCCAAGGGCCAAACAGGGCACCAACCACCGGCCCACCCACGGGGAGCGCTGGCAACAGGCCCACGAGGCCCAGCAACAGACCAACCCCAGCCGCCACTGGAGCCCAACGGCTGGCACCGAGGCGGGCCGACGCCAGGGTGAGAGCCACCACATCGGCGCTGAGTCCGAGGCCGAAGACGGCAAGGGCCAGCACCACAGCGGGCCAGGCCACCGACCAGCCCGCTGCCAACCACCACAGCGCCGCTCCGATCGGCAGCCAGATCAGCCCTGGCAACAGGGGCAGCAGGGTGCCAGGAAGCGCCAGACACTGCACCAGCAGGGCCAGCCACCAGAAGCCTTCCACCGTCATGGCAACCCATCCTGTCCAGCACGGGTTCGCTCCAGGCTGCGAACGGTCTGATGGAGAACCCGCGCCTGGGCATCACTGCCGCCGGCGTGATCGATCCAGCCACGGATTGGCGCCAGCAGCTCCCAGGCTGTCGCCCGCCGGCCGCAGGCCGCGGCCCCGACCGCTTCCACCAGGGTCAGCCCAGCCGGTCGCCAGCACCACCCCGCCTCCGGTCCGGCCACCCGAGCCTGATCGCGGCAATGGTCGAGCAGGGTCTCCAGGTCCTGCTGCTGCCCGGCTCGCCCGAGGCACCAGGCGTAATGACAGGCGATGAAAGGAATCAGCGGCAGGCAAAGACGCTCTTGCACAAGCGGCACCAGCGCAGACCAGAGCGTCTCCTGGGGTTCTGCAGACAGATCAAGCCACCAGCCGAGGGCGATCGCATCGAGGAGGGGGCCGGTGCCCGTTTCGCCACGGAACTCCGCCAGAACATGGATCGCCCGGTCCGGCTGCCCCATCTCCAGGGAGAGGACGGCGGCATGCCAGCGGTTGTGCAGCCGCATCGCCGGCAAGGCCTCCGCCCAACTGGCCCGTCGCTGCCCGGCCCAGTCCAGAGCCCGATCCAGATCGCCCTGGCGTTGCCAGGCATGCAGCAGCGCGTGGTCGGCCCAGGGGTTGAGGCTGCGGGCGCCGATGGCCGTTTGGGCCGCTGCGATCGCCTCGGGACAACAGCCGCAGAGCTCCAGCGCGAAGGCATGAATCGCCAACCAGTCGGGATCGGTGCCATGACTGGCTTCGAGGATGAGGGTCAGATCGAGCAGGGCAGGGCCGTGGAGCTCCTGACCGCGGAGATAGGTGAGCCACTCAGCGATCTTGAGCACCAGCAAACCGTCCGGCGCGCGCTCCGCCAGATCCACCAGCCGCCGCAACGCCGAGCCCAGAGCGCCAGCACTCCAGAGCAGACCGGCTTCCAGCAGCTGCTGCCCCCAGGGATCCAACCGCTGTCGCTGGGCTTGGCACTGCTGCAGGCGAGCCATGGCACGCTCCTGTGCGTCAGGCACCTGCGCGGTGAGCTCCACAAGGGCGGCCAACAGTTGCAGCGGGATCACATCGACGCGCTCGGCCGCTTCGCCAACCAGCGCCATTCCCGGGCAAAACGACAACCAGCCTCGGGCGATCCGCTCGCCCAGGGCCGCGTCCGCAGACGCCATCGAGCCAAGAAAGGACGCCGGCAGGGATGGGCCTGTCATCACGACTCACTACGGCGCCTGGCGATTCGCAGTTTGGCGCTTCTACTGCGCGGGTTCCGTTCCTGCTCCTGCTCAGAAGCCACCAAGGGGCGACGGGTGATCCGCTCCAAACGCTCATCCTGGAGAAACGCCGTTTTCACGCGCCGATCCTCGAGGGAATGAAAGCTGATGATCGCCAGCAGCCCTCCGGGCTGGAGCCAATCAGGAGCGGCGCTCAGCAGCTTGTCCAGCACCCCCAGTTCATTATTGATGGCGATGCGCAGAGCCTGAAACGTGCGAGTCGCCGGATGGATCCGCCCACGCCTGGCCTTGGGTGGGTAGCAGCCGGCGATCGCGTAGGAGAGGGAGGCCGTGCCTGCATAGGCCCCCTGGGCCGCCAGATCAGCCTTGATCCGCCGGGCGATCCGACGAGACAGGCGTTCCTCGCCATAGGCGTAAATGAGATCGGCCAGGTCGGATTCCTCCAACCGCGCGATCAACTCCGCCGCCGTCTCAGCCCCACCCTCTGGATTCATGCGCATGTCGAGGGGACCGTCGTGGCGAAAGCTGAACCCCCGCTCCGCCACATCGAGCTGGGGACTGCTGACGCCGAGGTCCGCCAGCAGCAGCGCCACGGGCTCCTCCGGCCGGTAGGTGGCGAAGTTGGTGGCAACGATGCGCACCCTCTCCGCGCAGGGCAGCAGATGCTCGGCCGCTGCAGCGCGGGCTGTGCTGTCCTGATCGAGCCCGATCAGGTACAGACCGGGGTAATGCTCCAGCAGCAGGCGACTGTGACCACCGCCGCCGAGGGTGACGTCGAGAAGGAGGCCCTGCTGCCAGCGTGGATCGGCGTGCTCCTGCAACGCCTGCAGCAGCACGTCGGCCAACACGGGAACGTGGCTGAAGGCGTGGGCGGACGTTGAGGGCTGATCCGGCATGGGTCCTTCCTAAGATCAGATGCGATTGCTTTGCCACGGCCCCATGACGCAGCTGGAAACGCGCACGGAGCCGATGGTGGTCAACTTCGGCCCCCATCACCCCTCGATGCATGGCGTGCTGCGGCTGGTGGTGACCCTCGACGGCGAAGACGTGGTGGATTGCGAGCCGGTGATCGGCTATCTCCACCGCGGCATGGAAAAGATCGCCGAAAACCGCACGAATGTGATGTTCGTGCCCTACGTGAGCCGCATGGACTACGCGGCGGGCATGTTCTACGAGGCGATCGTGGTCAATGCGCCGGAGCGGCTAGCCGACATCCCTGTGCCGAAGCGGGCCAGCTACATCCGGGTGCTGATGCTGGAGCTCAACCGCATCGCCAATCACCTGCTTTGGCTTGGCCCCTTTCTGGCCGACGTGGGGGCGCAAACGCCATTTTTCTACATCTTCCGCGAGCGGGAGATGATCTATGACCTCTGGGAAGCCGCCACCGGCCAACGCCTGATCAACAATAATTATTTTCGAATCGGTGGTGTGGCAGCCGATCTACCGTTCGGCTGGCTGGAGAAGTGCCGTGATTTCTGCGACTGGTTCGGCCCGAAGATCGACGAATACGAAAAACTGATCACCAACAATCCAATCTTCCGTCGCCGGATCGAGGGGCTGGGCACCATCGGGCGCGAGGAAGCGATCAATTGGAGCCTCTCCGGGCCGATGCTGCGTGCTTCAGGCGTGCCCTGGGATCTGCGCAAGGTGGATCACTACGAGTGCTACGACGATTTCGATTGGGATGTGGCCTGGGAAAAAGAGGGTGACTGCTTCGCGCGCTATCGCGTGCGCATCGAAGAGATGCGCCAGTCGCTGAAGATCCTGCGCCAGGCCTGCGACATGATCCCCGGCGGCCCCACCGAAAACCTTGAGGCCAGGCGCATGGCCGAGGGCAAGAGCAGTGACTTCGCCGGTTTCGATTATCAATATGTGGCCAAAAAGGTGGCGCCCACTTTCAAGATCCCGGAAGGAGAGCTCTACACCCGGCTCGAATCCGGCAAAGGGGAGATCGGTGTGTTCATCCAAGGCAGCAACGATGTGACCCCCTGGCGCTTCAAAATCCGCGCAGCCGACAGCAACAACCTGCAGATCCTTCCCCACATCCTCAAGGGCCACAAAGTGGCCGACATCATGGCGATTCTTGGCTCCATCGACGTGATCATGGGATCCGTTGATCGTTGACGCTTCCAGCTGGCTGACCCTGTCGAGAACGGTGCGCTTCGGCGATACCGATGCCGCTGGCGTGATGCATTTCCATCAACTGTTGCGCTGGTGCCATGAGTCATGGGAGGAGAGCCTGGAGCGCTATGGCGTTGAAGCCGCCGTGGTGTTTCCCGGCTGTCGCCAGCAGGAGCGCTGGCCCGAAGTGGCCTTACCGGTCGTGCATTGCAGCGCCGACTTTCTGCGCCCGGTGCATGGCGGCGATCACCTGACCGTGAAGCTAAAGCCCCAGCGTCTCGACCCGGGCAGCTTTGCCGTGCGTTATCGGTTTCTGCTCAACCACCAGGATGTGGCCCGCGGCCAGATCCGTCAGGTGGCGATCAGCACTGTCTCGCGTCAACGCTGCCGCCTGCCGGAAGCGATTGATCGCTGGCTGGAAGCCTCAGGCCTCGGTCAGATCGGAGAACTTTCAGACGGTTGACTTTCAGAGGGTGGAGTTGCGGGCGATCGGCCCTGATGGATCCAAACCCAAACCAAGGCAGCCAACTGAAGGGGCAACAGACAGGCCAAGACGGGACGCAGAAACAGTTGCGAGCCCTCGGAGAGGTTGCCACCCATCGCAGCAGCGCTGCAGGTGGCACATCCCAGCAACAGGATGGTCGCTGCGGGGCGCGCCAATCGAGAGCGAGGCATCAGAACCAGGCCTTCTGCCCATCGAGATACAGCTCCCGGAATTCCTCCGGCGTTTTGGTGAGATAAATCACTCCCTCGATCAAACCGATCACACCCATCACAAACGACGCTGCCCCACAGGTCACAACGCCACCGGCAATGCTCACCACCAGCATGATGATGCCGGCATTGTGATAACCGAGCACAAATTTGTGCACCCCAAACGAACCGAGAAAGACACCCAGCAAACCCGCGGCCAACTTCTTATTGCTGATTTCCGTCTCGGACAGGCTGGTCATCACAAGCACGGGGCTGTTCCGCTTCTAGCGACTGAAGCCAGGCCTGCCAACGCGACCGTTGCCATTTTCCAGCCGCCGTGGGGGCCAGATCGGGGCAACCATGCCAGGCGATCGGCCGCTCCGCCGGCAACCAGTCAGCCACCAAAGCCTGCAACGCCCGCATCCGCTCCATGGCGCCATCACCAGAATCACCAGATCCCGGCGACCAGCGCACCAACGCCACCAGCCGCTCGCCCCACTCCGGATCTCTGACCCCCAGCAGCAGCAGGGCCTGCACAGGCAACTGATTCGCCCGCACCGATGCCATCAGCCGCAGCTCCAACTGCTCGGGGAACACCGTGACGCCGCCAGAATGAATCGCGCCATCCAGACGTCCGAGGATCCGCCAGCTCACACGCCCCTCGAGCTCACGCGGCGTCGCCAGATCACCGGAGCGCCACCAGCCACCCCCATCCGCCAGGGGCTCAAGCGACCCATCCGCCTGACAACGCGCCAGCGCCAGGCGCGGACAACGCACGGCCAGGCCCCCCTGGGCATCGACCCGCAGCTCCACATCATCCAGCGGCGCACCACAGCCATCGTCACCCCTGAGAAACGCCGCCGGGGTCTGGGCCGCCACCATCGCCGCCGTTTCCGTGGCGCCATAACAGGGCGACAGGGGAAGCCGGGCCTGCCGAGCCCGTTGCGCCAGGTCGTCAGGCAAGGCGGCACCCCCGACCCAGATCACCGTCATGGCACGCAACCACTCGATGCCAGCGGGATCCTTCAACAGACGGGCGAGTTGGGTGGGCACCAGCGACAGCAGCATCGGCCCATCGCGCCAGCGGCGCTGCTGATGGCACCACTCCAGCAGCGCACGGGGTTGTTTCATCAGGGCCGGAGGAAGCCAACCATGACCGGCCCCCCACTGCTGCGCCCTCCACCAAGGCATCAGGCCGCTCACGTGCTGCAGCGGCAACGGATTCCAGATCTGCACCTCCGAAGGGGTGAGGCCGAGGGTCTCCAACCAGCGACCTGTCGCGGCAGCCGATCGATCGCAGTGGGCGATCGGCTGCAGACAGTGCTGACGACCGCCACTGCTGCCACCACTGGCGAGCACCAGACCAGGCCCGGGCGGTAGATCCACAGACCGAGGCACCAACTCCGGATCTCCGGCCGAGGCACGGGGGCCCAGCAGCTGCAGCCAGCCACCAGCGGCGAGCTCCAGCGTCAAGCGTTCCGCCGCCTGGTCGAAGGCCTGCGGATCACAGCGCAACTGACGCCAAGCCGTCATGCCCCCTCCATCACCGTGGCGTTCTCCGCCGCCGCGTTCCACACCTGCTGCGGATCCTGGCTGAACAGAGGGCCCGGCGGACACCAGCCCGGGGCCAGGCCGGGAGCCGTGGGGGTGGGGCCCTGTTGCTGCAGCGCCGCCAACAAGGCGAGCCACCGCGCACCGATGCCGGTTTCAAAGGCGGTGCTCAACATCAGCCGCGGGGCACCCGCCTGCAACTGCCGCAGCAATGGGCGGGGGTCGCCCTCCAGCAGCGGCCGCCGCACCTGCCAACCGTGCCAGTGCTGCCGCCAGGACGGATGCACCTGCAACGTTTCATCCAGCGCCACGGGCACACGCTCCGCCAACTGCCCCAGTCCCTGCAGGTCATCCAGCGCCAGGGGCTGCTCCAACCACTCGAGCCGAGGATCACCCCTCAGCGCCTCAGCCCAGCGTTCAGCGGTTGGGCGATCCCACCCCGCGTTGGCATCCAGGCGCAACCGCACCTGGGGCGGCAGCCGCTCCAGCAACTCCGCCAACAACGCCCACTCGCGTGCGGGATCTGCCGCGGCCACTTTCCACTTCAGCGTTCCCCCCTCCCTGGCCTGACCTGCAGCCAGCCAGTGCTCCAGAGCCGCTGGCATCGCCTCGCCGGCTGGCAACAGCTGGGCCGAAGGGGGAGCCGGCAGCCAGGGTTGCCCATCACGGGCGGAAGATCCCACCACGCCATCCAGTTCGGCCAGGGCAGCACCAAGGGCAAAGGCCAAGGGCGGTGGCCCTTGGTGCAACCGGTCGTTGAGCATCGGCCGATCACAGCACACAGCAGCCGGTTGCAACCACCCGTCGAGGGCTGCAGCGCAGCGTTGCCCCATCCCCGGATCCAATGGCGCCAGCTCACCCCAGCCCAACCGACCCGTCGCGGGTTCCTCCAGGCGCAGCAACCAGCCGGAGCGCTTCCGCCAACAGCCGTGGGCCGTTTGCAGCGGCCTGTGGAGCGCAAAGCGATAGGGCCGGATCTGCAGCCGCAGCGTCATCGCTTCAACCGGATGGCCCCAGCCCCAGCACGGGCTCCAACACAGGCCCCAGGGCCAGGCCGAGGCTCAGACCCAGGCCATTGAGCGCCTGAAAACGCAGGGCCAGAAATTTGCTTTGGGTGATCCGCTCCGGCACGTGATGGTGATCCCGCAACAGGCGAATCAAGGCGGCACCGGCCGGCAGCCCTGCGGCCGCCAACAAGGCGGAGACAGGCCAGTCGCCCTGCAGCACGGGCGCCCACTCCAAAGCGAGGGTGCCGGCCACCATCCAGGGGATCAGGGCTGCAGCGCGGGCCGTGCCCAACCGCACCACCGGCGATCGCTTGCCATGGGCCGCATCCTCCTCCACCTGATGAAAGTGGGAACAGAAGAGCACCAAGGTGGTGGCCAGGGCAGGGCCGGCGCCCAGGCTCAGGGCCGTTCCCCAGGGCACCGCAGCTCCAGCGGTTGCGCCAACCGCGGCAGGGGAGAGAACAAGCAAGGCTGCCGCGGTCGCGAACGGACCGAACGCCAACCAGCAGAGTGGTTCTCCCAGCCCCAGATAGCCCAACCGGAACGGTGGCCCCTGGTAGAGATAGCCCAGGCCGCAGCTCATCAGCACCAGCACCAGCACGGCAGGGCTGCTGCGCCAGGCCAGGGCCAGCATCAGCATCAGACCGCTGAGCAGAGCGCCATGGGCGAGGCGGCGCACCGGACGGCGCCGCCCGAGCAAGGCCACCACCGAGTGGGGTTTGGCGACGGTGTCGACCCCGGTGTCGGCATCAAACAGGTCATTGCTGAGGTTCTCCCAGAGGAGCAGGAGCACCGCCGCAACCAGAAAGCCGAGAAACTGGCCCCAGCGCACCGTCTGGGCACTACCGAGACGCCAGCCCGCCGCCAGCACCACCGGCATCACGGCCACCGAATACATCGGCCACTTGATGGCGGCTTTCCACAACCGCCGGCGATCGCCTGCAGGGGCGTGAAGGGATGCAACAGCCTGGCGATCTGGCATGGACTGGACCCCTGAGGCCCGCATGAAGGCCCATACATTTGAGCAGCATCCCTTTCCCCGCCGCCCGGATGACGGCCGCGCCCGCCAATCCCCACGCTGTCTGCAGCTTCAGTGATCTGCTGGATCAGGCCCTGACGGCCTGGCGCGGGCGCCAGGGGGAGGAAGGGGTGGTCAGCCTGGCCTTGCCGCTGCATGGGGTCGATCCCCTGCTCCAGCTGCCGTTGCTGAGTGCCGCCGATCCGTTCCGCTTCCTGTGGGACAGCGCACCAGGCCTGAGCCTGGCCGCAGCTGGACGCTGCCATCACCTCGACCTGGCTGGCCCGCGTCGGTTTGAACTGGCCCAGCGCTTCAGCGATACAACCCTGTCGCGAATTCTCGATGCAACGCCGGAGGCCCCGGCACAGGCGCGCTCGCGAATCCTGTTGGCCTTCGCGTTTTTCGAGAGCAACAGCGAACAGCACCCCAAACCAGCCATGCCATCGGTGCAGGCGGTGCTGCCGCGCTGGCAACTCAGTCGCCATGGCCGCCAGGGCTGGCTGCGACTGCATGGCAGCGTCAGCCAGAGTGCGGATGTGCGCCACCTGGCGGAAACCCTCTGGCAGATGGCCCAACGGCTGGAGCAGAGTGTTCACGCCCCCTTGCCCGCGTGGTCAACTGCCGTCAGTGGCACCACCACGCCTGGAGCCTGGCAGGAGCGCTATGCCCCGGCTCTGCGCCGAGGCCTGGATCTGGTGAATGGGGGCGACCTGCACAAACTGGTGCTGGCGGTGCGCCAGTCGATTCAGCTCCGGGCCCCGCTCGACCCCCTGCCACTCCTGCAGCGTCTGCGGCAGCAGCAAGCCGGCAGCTGCCGGTTCCTCTGGCAACGCAACAGCGACGACAGCTTCTTCGGCGCCTCGCCAGAACGGTTGCTCTGCCTGCGCAGCGATCAGCTGCGCAGCGATGCCCTGGCAGGGACAGCCGGCCAAGGCGATCGCGGTGATGCCCTGCTCCGTTCCGACAAAGATCGGCGCGAGCACGAGCTGGTGGTGCAGGCAATCACCGACCACCTGCGCGCCCAGGGGCTCAGCCCCCGCAGGCCGCGCCGCCCCCAGCTGGCGCGCCATGGCCAACTGGTGCATCTCCACACCCCGATCACGGCCGCTGCCGCTGGGCGGGCACCGCTTGCTCTCGCGGAGGCCCTCCACCCCACACCCGCCGTGGCCGGCCTGCCACGGCGGGAGGCGATCAGCTGGCTGCGCAGCCTGGAGCCCTTTGAACGCGGGGGCTATGCGGCACCGATCGGCTGGATCGACAACGCCGGCGATGCCGACCTGCGTGTGGCCATCCGCTGCGGCCATGCCAATGGCTGCCAGCTCGATCTCACCGCGGGGGCCGGGCTCGTGCGCGGTTCGGTGGCGGAACGGGAACTGCAGGAAGTGGGCCTCAAACTCACCGTGCTGGCCGATCAGCTGGAGCTTCAGTCCGTTCCGCTCACCACCTGAGCCTGAAGCCGTTCGATCACCTGATCCGCAAGCGGTTGATCCATCAGTCGCTCCACCTCTCGAATGCCGGTGGGGCTGGTGACGTTGATCTCACTGAGCATGCCGCCGATCACATCAATCCCCACGAAGAACAGGCCCTCGGCACGCAGCGATGGGGCCAGCGCCGCACAGATGTGCCGTTCGCGCTCACTCAGTTCCGTGGCTTCGGGATGGCCCCCGACTGCGAGATTGCTGCGGAACTCCCCCTGTTTCGGGCGGCGATTGACGGCGCCGAGCGGTTCACCGTCCACCAGCAGAATCCGCTTGTCACCGTCACTGACTTGGGGCAGGAAGCGCTGGGCCATCACCGGCAGGCGTTCCTGCTCGGTGACCAGTTCCAGGAGCGCCCCGAGGCCAGGCGCATCCGCCGCCACCCGAATCACACCCAGACCGGCACGACCGCCGAGGGGTTTGAGCACGATGTCGCCCTGCTCCTGGGCAAAGGCCGTTAACTCGGCGACACGACCGGCCACCAGGGTGGGGGCCATCCAACGGCTGAAACGGAGGGCGCCGAGCTTTTCATTCCAGGCCCGCAGGGACGACGGACGATTGAGCACGCGCACCCCGGCCCGCTCCGCCACCTCCAGCAGATGGGTGGCGTAGAGATAGGCCTCATCCACCGGCGGATCCTTCCGCATCCAGATCACGCTGAACCCTTCGAGGGGTAGGCGTTCGAGAGCACCGACCTCGAGCCATGGCTCGGGCTGAACCATCGCCGCCATCGCGATCGGGGCATCGCCCATGGCGATCAGATCGGCGGGCGTGCAGGCCCAAAGTTCATGGCCAGCTCTGGCGGCGGCCTGCATCAGGGCTGCAGTGGAATCTTTGGCTGGATTGATGCGCTGGAGCGGATCCAGCACGAACAGGTGACGCATGAAGGGGAGCCTCAGGCGGCGCCAGCGAGCAGGGCGTCGAGCTCTCCGGCCCGTTCCATCGCATGCAGATCGTCGCAACCGCCGATGTGGCGATCGGCGATGAAAATCTGCGGCACGCTGCGGCGACCATCACCGCGGGCTGCCATCGCATCGCGCGCCGGCTCATCCCCATCAATGGCGTACTCGGTGTAAGCCACACCCTTGCGATCGAGCATCTGTTTCGCCCGGACGCAGAACGGGCAGAAACGCCAGGTGTAGATCTCGACGCTCGGCATAAACCCATCATTATGGATCTGGATTTTATGCGGAGCTGACTGCAACGGAGTGATGGCTCTCCGCCCACCTTCAGCCCAACAAATCCGCAACGCTTTCCAGGTGGGGTTCGCAGGCTTCCTGGCCACTGGCCTGTATCTGACCGCTGGCGACGAAGCCCTCCGCGTCGATGCCTTTTACCTGGTTTACGGAGTAGCGCGCAGCCTGCTGCCCACCCCTGAAGCCTCGCTGAAGGCAGCAAGGGCGAGGGTCGTAGGCACAGTCTTCGGTGGCTTCGTGGTGGCGATGCTGATCAAAGCGGTGAGCAACTGGCCCGCCGTGGGCATCGGTTACGTCCTCGTGAAACTGCTGGGACGGCGTCTGGGCATGGATGAAGCCACCTTGATGAATGGCGTGATCATGGCGTTGATGCTGGTGGCCGTGCCCGGATACCAGGAGCTAGGGGGCCTGTACGTGATGTACAGGACTGGCTGGCATCTGATCGGTCTGATGCTCGGCATGGCCGTTGAACGGTTGTTTTGGTTCAGTCCTCTGCTGAAGCGACTGCAAAGAAGCGAAATGGCGCTGATCGCCCTACTGGAAAATCTGCTGAAACAGGCACCGGCCCAACGCGACTTGGAATTAATCGGCGCGTATGACTCCCACTGCAGCCTGCGCAGCATCGTGCTGAGAAGCGGTCAAGCCGCCATGCTCAGCACTCCTGAATCCCAACAACGGCAAGAGTGGCTGGAACAGGCAGTTCGCCATGGCGTCGCTCGGCAACGGGTCAAGGGACCGCTCGTAAGCATCGATGCGGATGAATGCCTTGAAGCCCTGCGTCAGCTCAAGCGGAATAGCGGTATCGCGTGAAGGCGACCCCTCAACTGGCCCTGATCCTGCGCAACGGGTTCGTCCTGATGCTGGCCGTAGCAGCCGTGAACCAGGTCGGTCTTCCTGAGGGGCTATTTCTCGCCCTCGCCATGCTGACGGTTCTTGAGTCGGATCTGGGTGGTGGCGTCATCGCCGGCCGGGAACGAGTTACGGGAACGATCTTGGGATTGCTTGCAGTGGTTATCACCGTGGGAATCTCTCCGGCACTTCCACTGCCGGCACGGGTATTCAGCGGCCTGCTTCTTGTACGCCTGTTCGGCTTCACCGCAGGACTGAACAATGGCTTCATCGTGGGCGGCCATGTGGTGGCCGGCAGCCTCCTTCACGATCTCGACACCTGGTGGCATTACGCCTCATGGCGCACGTTGATGACCATCCTCGGAGTTCTGATCGGCGTGCTTTTGTCCCAGCGCATTTACAGCCAGCGCTCGGAGAGTCACTGGAGAGAGCGATGCCACAGCTGGACCGAAGATTTGGCGGATGCCCTGCTTCATCTCAACGTGATCCCTGACCAGGATCCGTTGTTTCTGACTCTTCGAGAGAGACGCAATGCGCTGCGCCGCAGCCTCCCCCAGCTTGTCGCTGAACAATCTTTGACACAAAGCAATCAGGATGCTGTTCTCTGGGCGCAGGCGGTTCTGCAGCACTGCAGCACTGTGATGAGCAGCTGCAGGGACATCAGTGCCTTGCTTCAGAGCCAGAGGGATCTGACACCTGCTCTGACGAAAACAACGCAAGAATTGCAGCGCTTGGGCAGCCACCGCCTGCGCGCGATCGGTCGTGGGACCTCCGTGCAGCAAGACGAATGGCCCCTTGTTCGCTGTCAACTGCAACAGGCGATCGAAACAGATCTCCTCCAGCCTCAGGGATCTGAAGGCCCCTTCCAGGATTCAGAGCAACAGGGGAGAGTTCTTCTGGCCAGTCGCCTGCTGCTGCTCGCGGATGCCCTTGAGCGACTGGCCGACTTGCCCATGGGGATGGAAAGACACCATGACTCGCTGAGATAAGGTCTCAAAATCTTGCCTTTATGCAACCGTTGCTCGACCTCACCGACTTCAAGCGCGACCTCTCCGAGCTCACTGACCGCCTGGGCCATGCCCAGGACTGTCTTTGACGTTCCTGCTCTGAAAGCCAGGCAACAGGATCTCGAACAACTGGCCTCCCAACCGGATTTCTGGGACGACCAGCAGAACGCTCAGAAGCAGATGCGCCGCCTTGACGAGGTGAAGGCCCAACTGCAGCAACTGGAGCAATGGCGTGGAGCGATCGATGACGCCCAGGCCACCCTGGAGCTCTACGACCTCGAACCAGACGACGACATGCTCAGCGAGGCCCAGGAGGGTCTCACCAACCTGCGCCAGGCCCTCGACCGTTGGGAGCTGGAACGGCTGCTGAGCGGCGAATACGACAAGGAAGGCGCCGTGCTCTCGATCAATGCCGGCGCGGGCGGCACCGACGCCCAGGACTGGGCCCAGATGCTGCTGCGCATGTACACGCGCTGGGCCGAGGATCACGGCATGAAGGTGAGCGTGGATGAACTCTCCGAGGGGGAGGAAGCAGGCATCAAAAGCGCCACGATCGAAATTGATGGCCGCTACGCCTATGGCTATCTGCGCAACGAGAAAGGCACGCACCGGCTCGTGCGCATCTCACCGTTCAACGCCAACGACAAGCGCCAGACCAGCTTCGCCGGCGTGGAGGTGATGCCCAAGCTGGATGACGAGGTCGACATCGACATTCCAGACAAAGACCTGGAAGTCACCACGTCCCGCTCCGGTGGGGCCGGTGGACAGAACGTCAACAAGGTGGAAACGGCCGTGCGGATCCTGCACATCCCCACCGGTCTGGCCGTGCGCTGCACCCAGGAACGCTCCCAGCTGCAGAACAAGGAAAAGGCGATGGCCCTTTTGAAGGCCAAGCTGCTGGTGATCGCCCAGGAACAGCGTGCTGCTGAGATCGCCGACATCCGCGGCGACATCGTCGAGGCGGCCTGGGGCAACCAGATCCGCAACTACGTGTTTCACCCGTATCAGATGGTCAAGGATCTGCGCACCCAGGAGGAGACCACCGATGTACAGGGGGTGATGGATGGCCATCTCGATCCTTTCATCCAGGCCCTGCTGCGCCAGGGTGTGGACAGTCCTGGACGCGATGAGGACGGCTAAACCATGCAAGACGAACCCCAGTCCACTCCGCCGACCCCCTCCTCACCGCCACCCAGCTTCGTGAAGCAGGCGATGCGAAACATGGTGCGCAAGGGGCGCCAGAGCCTGGTGCACTTCGGCCTGACCGCCGTGGGCTTCCTCGGCTTCATCCTTCTGGTCGCCTGGCTGGGGCGACCCACCCTGCCGCAATGACCCCAGGGTTCGAGCTTGATCTGGCCTTCGCCCCTGCCCCGGCAGGCCTGATCCCGGAACCCGGCGACCCTCCGACGCTGGCACGTCTCAGCGACCCGGCCCCCTGGATGGCCGATCTTTCCGCCTGGCTCACCCTGCTGTGTGCCGATGCCAACCTGACCTGCCCCGGGCCGGTGCGCACGGCCCAGGCGATCAGCCTCGGGCTCCAGTTCTGTGACGACGCCACGATTGCCACCCTCAACGGCACCTGGCGCCACAAACCCCAGGCCACTGATGTGCTCTCCTTCGCCGCCTTGGACGGGGATGGACCGATGCCTGACGCTCCCTGCGTGGAATTGGGAGACATCATCGTTTCAGTCGACACCGCCCGCCGCCAGGCCAAAGAGCATGGCCATGGGCTGGTGCATGAACTGCGCTGGCTGGTCAGCCACGGGCTGCTCCATCTGCTGGGCTGGGATCACCCGGATGAAACACAGCTGACCGCCATGCTCCAGTGTCAGGAGCGTCTCCTCGCCATCAGCGGTAAGGTTCAAACCCACGGTGAGATCAGCTGTGAATCAACAGATGGGATCACTGCTGCACTCTGAGGACGACCGGACCTTGACGGACGAGCTCAGCCAGGCCAGCAGGCAAAGAGCCGCCCATCGCGGCGCCTGGCGCATTGCCGGCGACCTCCCCGCCAGCTTCCGCTATGCCGCCCAAGGCCTGGGCTACGGCTTCATCAGCCAGCGCAACTTCCGCATTCACGTGATCATTGGTGCGGTGGTGTTCGCACTCGGCCTGTGGCTGCAGCTGGCGGCCCTGCCCATGGCTGTTCTGGTGCTGACCGTGGCCGCCGTGCTCGTGCTCGAGCTGCTCAACACCGCCATCGAAGCGGTGGTGGATCTGGCGATCGGTCGTCGCTTCCACCCCCTGGCCCGGATCGCCAAGGATTGCGCCGCGGCGGCCGTGCTGGTGGCGGCGATCAGCTCCTTGCTGATCGCCCTGCTCCTGCTGCTGCCACCTCTGATGGAGCGCCTGCAGGGATAATCGACGCCATGCTTCTGGTCATCGACAACTACGACAGCTTCACCTTCAACCTGGTGCAGTATCTGGGGGAGCTGGCCGCTGAGCATCCTGTTGCCGCAGAGCTGCGGGTGGAACGCAACGACGCCCTCAACCTGGAGCAGATTCGCGCTCTGACTCCAGACGCGATCCTGCTCTCCCCAGGCCCCGGCGATCCGGACCAGTCGGGTATTTGCCTCGAGGTGCTGCGGGAGCTTTCACCCACGGTTCCGACCCTGGGCGTCTGCCTTGGCCATCAGGCCCTCGCCCAGGTGTATGGCGGCCGGGTCGTGCGCGCCTCGGAACTGATGCATGGCAAAACCTCCCCGGTGCTGCATGCCGGTGAAGGGGTGTTCGCCGGGCTGCCCCAACCACTCACCGCCACCCGCTATCACAGCCTCATCGCGGATCGCGCCAGCCTGCCCGACTGCCTGGAAGTGACGGCCTGGCTCGAGGACGGCACCATCATGGGTCTGCGCCACCGCAACCACCGCCATCTGCAGGGGGTGCAGTTTCATCCGGAAAGCGTGCTCACCGAAGCTGGTCATCAGCTCCTGGCCAACTTCCTGCGTGACGCGGAGTGATGGCGTCACCGCTGCTAGTTTCCACACCCACCAGGATTCCGCTCCATGCCTGACCGTCCGATGGTTCCGGCCCTGCGGCCCGCCGCAACCCTCCTCGGTGCGGCAATGGCTTGCACCATGGCGGCGCCCATGTGGGCCGGCGGCGTCACGATCACCAGCTACGGCCACAGCGCTCTGCTGATCAATGGCGGTGGACAGACTGTTCTGGTGAATCCCTTCAAAGCGGTGGGATGCGCCCAAGGCCTGCGAGAACCGCGGCTGAACGCCACGGTGGTGCTGGCCAGTTCGGAGTTGCCCGATGAGGGCGCGCGCATCGCCGGCGGCACTTTTCTCTCGAAGCCCGGGTCCTATCGGGTCGGCGGCCTGAAACTGGAGGGATTCGCAGCTCCCCACGACCGCCTTGGCGGGCGGCGCTTCGGTCAGGCGACGATCTGGCGATGGCAGCAGGGTGGCCTGAGCTTCGCCCATCTGGGTGGCACCGCTGCGCAGCTGAGCGGCGAAGACAAAGTGTTGCTGGGCCGCCCGGATGTGCTGATCATCGGCGTCGGTGGTGGCGCCAAGGTCTACAACGGCGAGGAGGCCGCCAAGGTGGTGAGGGAACTCAATCCCCGTCGTGTGATTCCGGTGCAATACGTGAACGGGGACGCTCCCAGCGGCTGCGATCAAGGCGGCGTCGATCCTTTCCTGGAGGCGATGGCCGGCACGGAGGTGCGCCGGGTCGGCGCCACCCTCTCACTCCCGAGCGGCCTGGGTGACAGCACCGTGATCGATGTGATGCGTTGAGCACCCTTGGTGGGGTCAGTGCGTCAGCAACAGCTCAGCGATCCGACCGCGATCCATCCCCTGCAACAGAGCCAGCAACACCAACACCCTGGCTTTCTGGGGGCTGAGGTCATCGGCGGCCAGCAATCCGAGCGAGGCATCGTCGTTGCGGGCTGGCACCCGGCCGTTCCCCGTGCGTGAGGACCTCACGATCACCGGAGTCGCCTGACCGGCCTGCTGCCGCTGCCGACAGGCCTCCTCCAGGGCATCGCGCTCGAAACAGGAGAGCTGACCAGCCCCCGTTCCGGCCACAACCAGGGCATCAACGCCGCTTTGCAGCACACAGGCGAGCCAGGTGGCGGAAGGCTGCACGTAGCCATACAGGATCTCCACTGAAGGCCAGGCCTTCACCTCGGGCCAGGCCTCGAAGCTGGCGCCGCGAACTGCCAAGGCCGACGCCACGGTATGCCGATGACTGGGTGTGCGGGTGAAGCGCACCCCATCACCATCGACCGTGCCGAGGCGACCGTGACCTGGCGAGCGGAAGGCACCGACGCCGGCACAGGCCGCTTTGGTCACCTCCCGCGCACCATGAATCACGCCATCCATCAGCACCAGCACACCCCGACCCATCGCCTGGGGATCCACCGCCAGCTGCAGCGCCTGCAACAGATTCAGAGGGCCATCCGCACTGAGGGCCGTGGCCGGTCGCATCGCCCCCACCAGCACCACCGGTCGCGCATGGGCCAGGGCGAGATGCAACCAATAGGCGGTTTCCTCCAGGGTGTTGGTGCCGTGGGTGATCACCACCCCCGTGAGGTCTGGATCGGCCCTGAAGGCGGCATCAATCCGTTGCAGCAACCGGAACCAGAGTGCATGGCTCATGTCGGCGCTGTCGATGTTGGCGATCTGCTCCACCGTGAGCTCCGCCACGGCACGGGCTTCCGGAAGGGCTGCCAACAACTGTTCGCCGCTGTGCACGCCAGCGCTGTAGGTCTCGAGATCGCAACTGGAGGCCCCCGCACCAGCGATGGTGCCACCGGTGCAGAGCACCAGCAGCCGCGGGCGAGACTGGGAGGAGCACTCGTTCATGTTCGACCAGCCCTCAGGAAAGCGAGGCCAGTGCATCCAGGGAGACATACACCTCCCAGAACCATTGCATCTGCTCCAGCGTGCCGATACTGACCCGAAGGGAGCCATCGATCTGGGGTTTACCGGCCATCGAACGCACCAGGATGCCGGCCGTGCGCAGGTCAGCCTCCACCTCTTGAACAGACCGCTGCGGCCAGATCAGCAGATAGTTGCCGCCAGCGGCATGGTGCCTCACCTTGTGTTGCTCAAGCATCGACAGAAGCCAGCGGCGCGCTTGCTTCACCTCCGCCACATAGGCATCGGTGTAGGGCTGATCGCTGAGGGCTGCGAAGGCGGCCGTCACCGCCACGCTGTTGACGTCGTAGGGGCCGGTGACCCGACTGACGCGATCGACAACGGCGGCATGGCCGATGGCGAAACCGATGCGCAAACCGGCCAAGCCGGCGGTCTTGGCCAGGGATCGCAGCACCAGCAGGTTGGGCGTGACCTCGAAATCAGCGATGGGGAGAACGCTGTCGCCCGTAAAGGCCTCATACAGCTCATCCACCACCACGAGGGTGTCGGGAGCGGCCGCCGCCAACTCCAGCACCTGATCCGCCGCCAGGCGAGTGCCGGTGGGGTTGTTGGGATTGCAGAGCATCAGGATCCGTGGCGTCAGATCCAGAGCCCTTCGGATCGCGGCGAATGGGAAGGCGAAACCCGGCATTGCATGGGGGATCGCCTCGATCGCCATCCCCTGCATTGCCGCACAGGGGGCGTAGTAGCCGAAAGTGGGGCTGGTGGTGAGCAGACCATCACCGGGGCCGCCATAAGCATGGATCACGGCGTGAATCGCCGCATCCACGCCGTTGAAAATACCGATCTGATCCGGGCTCAAGGCACAGCCCAGTCCGGCTGGGGCAGCCGCCAGGTTGGCCAGCACCGCCTCCCTCAGGCCGGCGTATTCGGGATAGATGGCGAGGTGATCGGCGGGAATGGCGCGCAACGCCTCCAGCACCTTCGGGCTGGGGCCAATGGTGTTTTCGTTGAAATCCAGCCGCAACAAGCCGCGACGTCCTTCCAGAGGAGCGCTGTAGGCATGCAGACCCTCCACCTCTTGGCGGGGCTTGGGGAAGGGGGGGTGCACAGCGCTCAAGACTTCAGATCGCTCTAATCGCCACGGTGTCGCAAAGCCGGGTGGGGTTCTGTGCCAGTCGGCTGAGAGGGGCGTCACCACTCACGCTAGTCGCGGGCACGAATCACATGCGCTCGAGGGTGGCAATGCCCAACAGACCCAGACCCAGGTTGAGGGTGTCGGCCGTGAGGCGGCACAGGGCCAGACGCGAGCGGAGTGTGGCCCCCTCAGCCTTGAGCACCGGCACCTGGTCGTAGAAGCGGTTGAACACCTGGCTGAGTTCGAACAGGTAGGTGCAGAGGCGGTTGGGCAGCAACTCCTCCTCCACCTCGGCGATCACCGCATCGAACCTGAGCAGCTCGCGCACCAGGGCCCACTCCTGCGGTTCGTTGAAGTGGAGATCCGCACCGGAGCCTGCCGCAGCACCAGTGCCCGCCGCCGCCAGATCACCCCCCTTGCGGGCGATGCCGGCGATGCGCACCACCGCGTAGAGCAGGTAGGGCGCCGTGTTTCCCTGCAGCGCCAGCATCCGGTCAAAGCTGAACTGGTAGTTGGTGATCCGGTTCTGGCTGAGGTCGGCGTACTTCACCGCCGCCAGGCCCACGGTGGTGGCCACATGGTGGATGAAGGCCTCGTCTTCGTTGCGGCCCTCCTCCTCAAGGCGGCGGCGCAGGTCGGCCTCGGCGCGCTCCACCGCCTCATCGAGCAGGTCGCGCAGACGCACGGTGTCACCGGCGCGGGTTTTGAGCTTCTTGCCGTCTTCACCCTGCACCAGCCCGAAGGGCACGTGCTCGAGCCGGCCGTCTTCCGGCACCCAACCGGCGCGGCGCGCCACCTGGAACACACCGGCGAAATGGTTGGCCTGGCCGGCATCGGTCACATAAATCACCCGGCGGGCGCCATCGCCATCCGGGGCCCCGCCGAAGCGGAAGCGGATCGCCGCCAGGTCGGTGGTGGCGTAGTTAAAACCGCCGTCGCTTTTCTGCACGATCACCGGCAGCGGCTTGCCGTCCTTGCCGCTCACCCCCTCGAGGAACACGCAACGGGCGCCGTCGTCGACCACCAGCAGGCCGGCGGCCTCGAGATCGGCCACCACACCCTCCAGGTAGGGGTTGTAGAAAGATTCGCCGCGCTCGCTCAGGCGAATATCGAGGCGGTCGTAGATCTTCTGGAATTCACGGCGGCTCTGGTCGCAAAGCAGACCCCAGGCCTTGAGCGACACGGGATCACCGCCCTGCAGCTTCACCACCTCTTCCCGCGAAGTGGCCTGGAAGGCGTCGTCGTCGTCGAACCGCTTCTTGGCCTCGCGATAGAAGGCCACCAGATCACCGAGATCCACCGCATCGGCGGTGTCGAGCGCCTCGGGCGCCACCTGCTTGAGGTGGGTGATCAGCATGCCGAACTGGGTGCCCCAGTCACCCACATGGTTGAGGCGCAGCACGGGGTGGCCGCGGAACTCGAGCACCCGCGCCAGCGAGTCGCCGATGATCGTGGAGCGCAGGTGGCCCACGTGCATCTCCTTGGCGATGTTGGGGCTGGAGAAATCCACCACCACCGGCGCGCTGCCCTGCACCGATGGCACCCCCAGGCGCGGATCCCCCAGGCGCTCAGCCACCTCGGCCGTGAGCCGCTCGGGCCTGAGCGTGAGGTTGATGAAACCCGGGCCGGCGATCACGGGTTCCAGGCAGAGCGCGGTAAACGAGGGATCCGCCTGCAGTTGCTCCACAATCGCGCTGGCGATCTGCCGAGGCGCCTGCTTCAGCGGCTTGGCCAGGGGCAGGGCACCATTCGCCTGGAAATCCCCGAATTCGGGCTTGCTGGCCGGGGCGAGCTGGGGATCGAGGGGCTGCCCAGCCTCACGCGCTTGCGCTGCCGCGTCTGGAAACGCCCGGTCCATCGCGCCGCGCAACTGGTTCTCCAGGGTGTGGGCAATGCGCAGCATGAACAGAAATGGGGCGAAGCCAAGCGTTGATCATCCCCCGGCGGGTGGAACCAGCAGCATGAAGTGGTTCACCCACAGGCCCCCGATGGGGAGCGAAACCGATGGCGAGTTCAGGGCACGGCGGTCTACGCCGTGACGCTCTCCGCGCAGCACTCAGCCTGCTCGAAACCGCACGGGACCCGCGCCGCGCAGATCGCATGTATGCGCTGCTGGATGTGGTGACAGCGACGCCGCTGATGGATGCCTGCTTTGCACGACAGGCGCAGCGCTCTGATTTAAGGGAGCTGGTGATCAGCCGATACAGCGCGCCATGGCCCGATCCCGACGCCATGCGCTCCCTGCACCCCGACAGTCTCGGAGCCTGTCTGCAAAGGCGTTCGGATGCTCTGGGGCTCCCTGCCCTGAGGCCGCCCGCTGTGCCGGAGGGCTCCGATGCGACCTATCTGATGCACCGTTTGCGGATCACCCACGACATTCATCACCTGATCCTCGGATTACCGACCACGGTGGCTGGTGAAGCGGCCGCTGCGGCTCACTACGCCGCAGCACTGCAATCCCCTTCGGCCACTGCCGTGCTCACAGCCTGGATGACCCATGGCCTGATGGCGCCCGATCAACATGAATCGATCTGGAAAGGGATTCGTTTCGCCACCGATCTGGCCCTGGACTGGAGCAGCTGCCTGCTGGCCTGGCGATGGGAAGACGCCTGGGACCGACCACTCCAGGACTGGCGAACGCTGGTGGGGCTGGATCCGCTTCTGAAGCGTTCCCCTTTCCAGGAGGAACTTCGGCGCTGGATCACCCCCCGGCGGGGCTGAAGCGCATGCTCAGATCCAGCCAGCTGCTGCGCGTGATCGGTGCACTGGTGGAAATCAGATCGATGCCGGTGGCCGCGTAGGCGGCGAGCGCCTCGGGCTGAAGACCCGAGGCCTCCAGCACCACCGGTGCCGCATCCCTACGGGCACGCGCCTCATCCCGGAGTTTGGGCACCAACATCGCCAGCTCATCCGGGCTGAATTCATCCAGCAGCACCCCATCGGCGCCGGCGCGCACGGCGGCGATCGCTTCCTGCTCGGTTTCCGCCTCCACGATCACCCGCGCCGGCCAGGGGGCCGAAGCCCGCACTGCCGCGATCGCCGGCTCGACCCCACCGGCCCAGGCCAGATGGTTCTCCTTGAGCATGGCCGCATCATCAAGGCCCATGCGGTGGTTCAGCCCACCGCCGCAGCGCACGGCGTATTTCTCCAGAACCCGCAGGCCCGGCGTGGTTTTGCGGGTGTCGACGAGCTGCACCCCCGAACCCTCCAGTTGGGCAATCAGCGCTGCGGTCGCCGTGGCGATGCCGGAGAGGCGCATGGCCAGATTGAGGGCCGTGCGCTCCACTGCCACCAGGGCCTGGGCGGAACCCTCCAGCTCCAGCAACCGCTGTCCAGGCCTGACCCACTCCCCCTCGGCCACCCGCAGCCGCACCCGGGCGGCAGGGTCGAGCAAGCACAGCAAGGGCTCGAGCAACACCCCCCCGCAAAAACGCCCCTCAGCCTTGGCGAGCCAGTGGGCCGCACCCTCGCAACCCTGTAAGGCGGCTGCACTGAGATCGCCGCGGCCGAGGTCCTCCATCAGCCAGGCCTGCAGCTGCCCGCGGAGCTGCGGGGTGATCGGCAAAGGAGTCACCATCAGAGCCAACTGGTTCCGGATGCTTCAAGGGCTTCGATCGAAGGCCAGGCCCCCCAGCCAAACAGGAGCTGATTCAGACGGTCGATCAGGGCCGGCGTTTCCTTGAGAGCCTGACGGGCGGCCCATTCGGCCTCCTGCACCTGGGACTCGGGCAGGTTGAGGGCCTCCAGCAGGCGTCGGTAGGCCACCCGCTCGGCGGCATTGATGGCACTGGCCTCATCCGGTGCCTGACTGCTGCAGGCCATCTGGAAGGCGAGCGACACCATCGCCAAGCGCTCGTCCCTGCCCTGAAGCTGGGCCACCTGGGCCTCGAGATCCAAGGTCTCCTCCGCCTGCAAGGCCGCTAGCGCATCCTCTGGGTCCACCTGGGGCAGCAGCCGGGCCGACAGCTTGTTGAGCAGCGATCGCTCCTCGGCCGCCACATCCCCATCCACACCCGCCACCCAACACAGCAACGTCAACTGGGCCCGTTGGGCAGGGGTGAGACCAGCCAATGGATCAGTCACCGGATACACCGAGCGATGGATGTTCATTCTGAGAGCCCAGCGGCCCTCACTTGCCGATGCAGAAGCGGGAGAAAATGCGATCCAGAACGGATTCGCTGAGCTCCTCGCCGGTGATCGCGCCGAGGCTCTGGATCGCCTGGCGTAGATCGATCGTCCAGAAGTCCCAGGGCAGCCCCTCGGCAGCCACCTGCTCACTGCGGGCGAGGGCTTCAGCCGCTTGCTGAGCCAGATCGGCCTGGCGCTGGTTGAGGGCCAGCAGCAGGGAGCCATCGGTGAGGGCACCGCAACGGGCCAACAGGGTCTGAATCAACTCCGCCTCCCCGACACCGGTGCTGGCGCTGAGGCAAACGTCGGCTGCCACCGCAGCCCCCACCCCCGACCCAGCGGAGGGCCTCAGATCCGCCTTGTTGCCCACCAGCAGATGGGGCACAACGTCAGGGATGCGTTGCCGCAGCGCCTCATCGTCTGCGGTCCAGCCCGCGCTCAGGTCGAACAGGAGCAGCACCAGATCGGCGCTGGCCAGAGCGTCGTGGCTGCGCGCAATACCGAGCTGCTCCACCGCATCGTTCGTCGCCCGAATGCCCGCGGTGTCGAGCAAGGTGATCGGCACCCCCTCCAGCACGATCTCGCTCTCAAGCAGATCCCGGGTGGTGCCGGGCAGGTCGGTCACGATCGCCCGCTCCCGGCGGCTGAGCCGGTTGAGCAGGGAGCTCTTGCCCACATTCGGACGCCCCACCAGGGCCACCCGCAGGCCACTACGCAGGGCGGCGCTCCGTTCACCATCCGCCACCAGGTTGAGCAGATCCCGGCGCACCGCCTGCAGCTCCTCCAGTAAGGCCGCACCATCAAGCGGGGGCAGATCCTCCTCGAAATCCACGCGCGCCTCCAGCTCGCTGAGCTGATCGAGCAAGCGTTCACGCAGGGCCGTGATCCGTTGCTGAATCCCCCCATCCACGCCGGCCATCGCCAGCTGCGCCGCCCGCTGACTGCGCGCCGCCACCAGATCACTGATCGCTTCAGCCCGAGTCAGATCCAAGCGCCCATTGAGCACTGCGCGCTGGCTGAACTCTCCCGGCAGAGCCCGGCGCACCCCGGGCTGCGCCAACACCCGCGCCAACACCCGCTGCACGGCGATCACACCGCCGTGGCAATGGATCTCCACCACGTCTTCGGCGGTGAAACTGCGGGGCGCCAGCATGGGTAGCACCAGCACCTCATCAATCCGCTCCTGCCCGTCAGCAGCGAGCACATGGCCATAGAGCACCCGATGGCTCTCCCAGGGCTGACGGCCGGGAATGCGAGTGATGGTGCGAACAGCGGGCTGCGCGTCAGGGCCGGAGAGACGGATCACGGCAATCCCGCCCTGCCCCGGGGCCACGGCCGTTGCAATCGCTGCAATGGTGTCTCCACTGGGGCTGCACTCAGGCATGGGCGCGTCAGACCGGTTCCAGCTCTCTCCTCTCTACGATCACAGGCCCTTTCCCATCCCGAAGGCGTCGGACAGCAGCCATGGCCCGGATGCTCCTGAAGGATGTGCGCTCCAGAGCCAGTCGAGCGATCACCTGGGTCTGGGAGCAGGAGGGGACGCCCGGTCAAAGGGCGCGGGGTGTCGGCGCTGGCGTCTTCTGCGGCTGCTTTCCCTTCTTCGGGCTGCAGATCATCCTCAGCGTGGGCGTGGCGTCGCTGCTGCGGGGCAATCACCTGCTCGCCGCCGCCGCCACCCTGATCAGCAACCCCTTCACCTATGTGCCGCTCTACTGGTTCAACTACCGGGTAGGTGAAGCACTGCTGGGGAACAACACAGCCCCGATCATGGGCGCCATCAACGCCAACACGCTCTGGGAACACGGCTGGGGCTTCACCGGACGCCTTCTTCTAGGTTCAGCCGTGGTGGCCACAGTCCTCGGCGCCGTGCTCGGCCTGGCGGCCTACGCCGTGTTTCACGCCCGAGAGTCAGCGGCACTGCCGAATGGCAGCAACGGCTCACACAGCTGAACACGCCAATCGCTGCTAAATCCTGGGAGACACGCGGATCGTTCTCAGTGGCGACCCTCCGGCAGCGCCGCTTTGGCGCTCTGTTGATCAGCCCGGTGCTGCTGCTGATCACCAGCCTGTGCTGCGGGCCTCTCCAGGCGGTGCCCCGGCGTCTGATCATCCTGCGCCATGGCGAAAAAGCGAATCCCTATGCCCTCTGCGGCATCGGCCAGCAACGGGCCATCGCTCTGCGCGACACCTATCTGGGCCGCGACGCCACCGAATCCGTGATTCCTCCCGGGGAATCCCCGGCAGCTTTCTTAGCCATGACCCTGCACACGGTGGAACTGGCCACACCCTCCGCCCAGAGTTGGGGACTGCCGGTCACCACCTACGCCGTGGTGCCGATGGAGGGCCGCCCGGAACACGTGAAACGCGAGCAAGAAATCGAGAGCGTGCAAACCGCCGCCGCCGATGTGCTGAACAACCCGGCCTGGCATGACCGCACCGTGGTGATCACCTGGGAACACAGCACCATTGCCCGCGAAAAGCTCGAACGCGAACACCCGGGCGAAGCCGTGACCTTCCGCCAGCTGCTGCACCTCGACACCCTCGCGAACGTGCCCAAGAGCTGGGCCGGCAACAACTACGACTACCTCTGGATCGTGGACTATGCCCCGGAGATCTCCGACCAACCCACAGGGTTCAGGCTGCAACGGCAACTATTTTCAGCTCCGTTCCAGGCTCTCCCCCACAACCTCTGGGGCGCCCCACTGCCCGCCGATTACCCAGCGAGCTGTGAACGCAAGGTGAGCAACTGAGATGGGCCGATTCCACACTCCGCCTTCAAGGGAATGGCACCGTTTCGTGGTGGCGCTGTGCATGGCCATCGCCGCAGGCAGCATGTCCACGGCTGAAGCCGTTCCCCGCCGCATCATCCTGGGGCGCCATGGCGAAAAAGCGAATGCCTATGCCCTCTGCACACGAGGGCAGCAACGCTCCCTCGCCCTGCGCGATCAGTTTCTGGGACGTTCCGCCCGCAGCCAGGCTCTGCTGGAAGGACAACAACCGGTCGCCTTCCTGGCGATCACCCCGCACACCCTGGAAACCCTCGCTCCCTCCGCGCGCAGCTGGTCGCTGCCGGTGGTGATGTTTTCCCAGGTGCCCCAACAAGGGGAGTCGACCGCCACCAAGCGACAGCTGCAGCAGCAACGCACCCGCGAAGCGGCCGCTCAAGTGCTGAGCAATCCGACCTGGGCGGGCGGCACCGTGGTGATGGCCTGGGAGCATCGCACCATTGCCAACCAACAACTCGCCGAACGCTTCCCTGATCAGCCGGTGACCCTGCGACAGCTCCTGAACCTCGATCAGCTGCAGGGTGTTCCCGACACCTGGCCCGACGACACCTACGGCTGGATCTGGATCATCGACTATGACAACGCTCCCTCTCCCATCCCCACGGGCTTCCGGATGGTGCGGGAAGCCTTCGCCGCTCCCTACAGCCACCTGAAGGCTCCGGCCTGGGGAAGGCCGGTGCCACAGGCTGACGGCTGCCTGCCCTGAACCGCCGTCAGGTCAACGCACGGCACAACCCCTCGGTGCCGTGTTCATTCCAGCCGGTGCCGCGCAGGGGAGCAGCGCAAGCGACAGCGACGGCACTACAGAGCAGCAGCAACGGCAAGATCTGCGGATCCCCCTGAAGCGTGAACACAAACAGGGCACAGAACACCGGCGTGCCGCAGGCAGCGGCAAACAGGGCCGTCGCCCCGACTGCCGCCAGCTGCCCCCGTTCCGCCGGCACCATCACCCCATGCCAGGCGCCAGTCCAGGCGATCACCCGCTCCGAGAGGAGGGAGCCGAGGGTCATGGTGTCGTGCATCAGCCCGCCGGGGGCTCCGGCCGCGATGCTCAACCAGGAGGAGAGCGTGCGCCAGAGAACGGTGGCCGGAACTCCGCCCGATCTGCCCGCCAGCGCCGCATCCAGAGACAGCCCACCGTCGTTGAGGCTGAGACCACCACTCCCGAGGGCAATCAGAAGCAGCGCCAGAGCGATCAGCGCTGAACCCCACCAGCGCTGCCGGCGCAGACCAGCCGCCAACCAGCCGGAGAGCGGGATCAACACCTTCACAAACAGAGCACCGGCCATCGCAGCGATCAGCGTGATCACCAGAGCCAGGCCCCACAACTGGATCGGAACCGCGACGAACGCCTGACCCCCAGGCGCTGCCTGCGGCAGTACAGCCTGCAGGAGCAGGGTGCCGCTGCCACCAAGGAGCAGCGTGGGCAACACGAGATCGAGCCCCTTCTGCCGGCTCAGCTCCTCCAGGGCATAGGCCGTGCCCAGCAGAGGCGAGCGGAACGCTGCACCGAGTCCGGCACCGCCGCCGATGGCGGCGACAAGGGGAAGCGACAGACCCGCCAGGGGCTGGGCGGCAGGCCAGCGGCGTCGAATCGCCAACAGCAGCGCCGCCCCCAGGGAAGCCGATGGCGACTCGATCCCAACCGTGAGCCCGCCCAGGTGGGTGAAGAGCATCAAGGGAAGACGCCGAAGCTGAGTGCGCAGGTCGAGGCGATCGAGCAGGGAAGCCTGCTGAGCCGACGGCGCCTGTTGCAGCGCCAGCAAGGGGGGCAAGCCGCCGCCACGGGCTCCGCGCAAGGGTCCCCAGGCCAGCCACACCGTGAGGAAGGAACCGGCGAACACCAGCAAGGCGCCACCACCCCGATGTACAGCAGCTCCCCCCACCAGCCCAGGCAACGCCCAGAAGCGCTGCTGCAACTCAAAACCGAGGGCAGACAGTGCCTGGTAAGGCTGCTCCACCAGGGCCAGCAGAAGGCCGAGCGCCAGGAAAGCAACCAATCGCAAGGCGGTCATGCCGGTTCAGCCTCAGGGGCGCACGCCCCGGGCGAGGAACACCCCTACAAAGGCCCAGGCTCTGGGATCATCCACCAGGGCATCGGCGGACTCCAAGGTGGCGCGAGCCGCTTCGAGTTCCTCTCCTTCAAGCAACAGGCGCTTGAATCCGAGCGTGATATCGAGAAACGCCCGCATCCCGAGCTGTCGCGACGTCACCGTCTCCACATGCACGTCGACCGGGTTGTAGCCGCTCTCCTCCAGCAGGCGACCGAGCTGGCGACCGATCAAGCGATTGCCACCGCGCCGCTCCTGGGCGCGAGCCGCAGCCGCCGTGAAGGTGGCGAAGCCTTCCGGTTCTGGAACCAACGTCAACCAGCTGTCGTCGATATCAAAAATGCACAGCACACCACCGGGCTTCAGCAGGGCCCGGATTGCTTCCAGCGCCTGCAACGGCTGCTCAAGGTGCTGGAAGAGCAGCCGGGCATAAATGAAGTCAAACTGACCCTGCTCCAGGGGAGGGGCATACACATCTCCCTGCACAAACCGAATCGACGCCAACCCCGCGGTCGCCGCTTCCTCGCGGGCGGCGGCGAGCAACGCACCGTTGAGATCCATGGCCGTAACCCGCGACTTGGGATGGGCCTGGGCGATCAATCGACTGATCACACCGGGGCCGCAGGCCAGATCGAGCACCGCCTGACCATCCGCCAATCCCATCCTCTCGAGCAGCTGCAGTTCGAGCTGGGCCGAACGCTGAGCCTGAAGCTGCAGCCGCTCCAATTCACCGCTCGCATCACCGAGGGCGGTGAAGTCATAGGAGCCGGCGGCGTTGGGGTTGGTCGTCATCGGGGGCATCCCAGCTGAGCTGAAGTAGGCGTTCCGTTGTGCTGGAGAGGCGTTCCGACAGCACCAGCGCCAGGTTACGCAGCACGAGCGCCATGGCATCCGGTTGGGTGCGCAGCGCCTTGTTCAGAAAGGCCTGGGTGAGCACCAGCACCCGCATGTCCGTGGCCGCCACCACATCGGCACTGCGTTGCCTGCGGCCGAGGAAGCCCATCTCACCGAACACATCACCGGGCTTGAGCACAGCAAGCTCAAGCCGTTGTCCCTGATGCTGCCGACTCACCTCGGCAAAGCCCTCCATCACCACGAACAGATCCTGCCGAGGTTCCCCCTCCGAAACGATGCGATCTCCGGCGGCGCACTGCAGCACGGTGCCGGTTTTCAGGAGACGACGGGACTGCTCATCGCTCAACCCCTGCAGAAGCGGCAGACCCTGCCCCGGCCGACGCAAGGCCTCGCCAGCCAGCTCCCAAAACTGATCGGGATCCACCAGGCGATGGTTCAGGCCCCAATACCTCTGAGACTGTTGATCGAGCCAAATCCCATCGGCCTCTGCGGCGCCCTCTGCATCAACACATCGCGCCAGCGCCGGATGACGCATCAGGGGAGAACGACTCCGGCGCAGATGGTCGCGATCGCGGAGGGCCAGCAACATCGGCACCTGATAGCCCACACCAGGCCAGGCGATGCCGGCACAGAAGCGGCGATACCCCAGCTGCTCATACAGCTCGATCAATCCGGGATGGGCGTGGCAGAGGTCCAATCGGATGCCCTGATCGAGGGCATCGGCAAAACAACGGTTGAACAACAACCCGAGGGAGCCGCCGCCGCGCCAGTCGGCGCGAAGCATGAGCCTGGAGGTGTAAGACAGCGCTTCAAGGGGCGCCTGCTCCAGCAGAGGCTCCAGGGCAATCGGGCGCAAGGCCTCCCGAGCTGACGCCAGGGCTGCGAGGCGATTGAAACGCAGCGTGCCGACCAGGGCACCGTCTCCATCTCGGAGCACATACAGGCTGGCACTAACATCAAAGCGGTCGGTGAGCTCACGGCGCTCATGGTCGGCATCCGGTGGAGACTTGCCCATCTCCTCCACATACACGGCGTAGCGAAAGCGATACACCTCCTGCCGCTCAGCCTCCGAAACGGCCAGCGCCACACTCGTGTGCTGATCGGTCAACGCCCCATCTCCCGGCAGTCAGCTCTGCCCGGTGCGGGCGATGTCGAGCACATCGGCCATGGAGCGGATCTGCGCCATGGTGCGTTGCAACTGCTCAACGCTGCTGATCTCCACCCGCAGATCAATCCGAGCCGGTTTGTCGTAAGCGGTTTTCACCCGAGCATCACTCACGTTGATCGAACCATCAGACAGACGCATGAGGATGTCCTTGAGAATGCCGACGCGGTCGATCACCTCAATGCGCAACTGGGCCGGGAAACGCTGACCATGGCGGGCCACCGCAGGATTCCAGCTCACCGGCAGACGACGTTCACTGGGAATCGCCTCCACATTGGCGCATTCCTGCCGGTGAATCGTGATGCCGTGATTCCCAAGGGCCACCGTGCCCACGATCGCTTCACCCGGCAAGGGGCTGCAACACCCACCGAGCCTGTAGTCGAGTCCTTCGACGCCGAGAATCGGCACCGAGGATCCCTGGGATGAACGTGGAGATGACGCTTCCGCCTGCTCCACCAAGCGACGCGCCACATCCTCATTGCTGAGGGGCTGGGCCTCGGCCGCGGTCTGCAGGCGGATTTCCTCCCGCAGGCGATTGAGCACCTGATGCAGTGTGACAGCACCAAACCCCAGGGCCGCCAACAGATCATCCGTGCTGTGAAGATTGCAGCGCTCGGCCACCCGCGTCATCGCGTCGCTGTGCAACAAGGCATCGAATCCATTGCGACCTAGCTCCTTCTCCAACAGATCCTTGCCCCGCTGGATCGTTTCATCCCGATGGCTGCGCTTGTACCACTGGCGAATGCGGTTGCGTGCGGTAGGGGTGGCAACGAAATTCAGCCAATCGAGGCTGGGATGGGCTGTTTTGCTGGTAAGGATCGTGATGAAGTCGCCGTTTTGCAGAGGGGTCGACAACGGGGAGAGGCGATCGTTGATGCGCACGCCATGGCAGTGATTTCCCACTTCGGAATGGATGCGATAGGCGAAATCCACGGCCGTTGATCCCTTACGAAGGCCCACCACATCCCCCTTCGGGGTAAACACGAACACCTCCTCATCGAAGAGATCTTCTTTGATCGAGGCGAGGTAGTCGTTGTGGTCATCAGCGCCACCCTCCTGCTGCCAATCGACCAGTTGCCGCAACCAGTTGAAGCGTTCGGTGTCACCTCCCGCAGCCGGCGAGCCTCCCTCCTTGTATTTCCAGTGGGCCGCAATGCCGAACTCGGCCACCTGGTGCATCTCCAGAGTGCGGATCTGCACTTCAATCGGTCGGTGCCGGCCGATCACGGCCGTGTGCAACGACTGATAGCCATTCGGTTTGGGCAGACCGATGTAGTCCTTGAAGCGTCCGGGGATCGGCCGAAACGTGTCGTGCACCACCGCCAGCGCCCGGTAGCAACTCTCCACGTTGGGCGTCAGGATCCGCAGCGCGGCCACGTCGTAGATCTCGTGGAACGCCTTCTGCTGCCGCTGCATCTTGCTCCAGATGCCATAGAGATGCTTCGGCCTGCCGCTCACCTCACAGCTGTCGAGACCGACCGCTGCCAGACGATCGCTCAGCAGTTTGACGGTGACGCCGAGCCGTTCCTCCCGCTCGCTGCGTTTGGTGGCCACCTCCTGCTGGATCTCGCGGAACGCGTCGGGTTCCAGCAGCTTGAAGGCGAGATCCTCGAGCTCCCACTTGAAACGACCAATGCCCAGACGGTTGGCCAGGGGGGCGTAAATCTCCCGCGTTTCCCGGGCAATGCGCTGGCGTTTCTCTTCCTTGAGCGCCCCCAGGGTGCGCATGTTGTGCAGCCGATCGGCCAGCTTCACCAGCACCACACGGATGTCGCTGGCCATGGCCAGAAACATCTTGCGCAGGTTCTCCGCCTGGGCTTCCGTGCGGTTGGTGAAGTGGAGGCCGCCCAGCTTGGTGACCCCCTCCACCAGCTCCCGCACTTCCGCACCGAAGTGACTTTCGAGCTGGGCAGGAGTTAGGTCGGTGTCTTCCACCACATCATGGAGAAAGCCGGCGGCGATCACCGGCGCACTGGCGCCGATGTCGCGGAGCAGATCGGCCACCGCCACCGGGTGCACGATGTAGGGGTCACCACTGGCCCGGAACTGGCCCTGATGCAGCTGGAAGGCAAAATCGAAGGCCGCCGCCAGCAACGCCTCCGGATCGGTTGGACAGCTGTAGCCCTCGCCGGGAGGCACATGGGTGAGGCACTCCCGCAGCCAGTCGGGCAGATCGATGCCGTAATCCTCGATCGTGCGAATCGGATGCACGCGCTGCATCGGCTGGTCGCAGGGCTCTGCAGCACGGACCGCATCGGCCTGGGGCTGTTCCGGCGCAGAGGTGACGTTCAGCATCCGACCCGACGGGGTCAATCCATGGTATTGACTCAGGTGTCCCCGTGCTCCCCCTGATGTCCACCCCGGCGGCAGCAGTGCTGGAGCTGGACCAGCTGCAATTGCGTTACCCGGGCAGCGAACGCTGGACCCTCGATGGGTTGGATCTGCAGCTGGCGCAAGGGGAGCGGCTCGCTCTGGTGGGCCCGTCTGGCTGCGGCAAAAGCACGGTGGCGCGGGCGGTGCTCCAGTTGCTGCCAACGGGCAGCCTTTGCCGGGGTGGCCTGCGCCTGCGCGGGCAGGATCCGCGCCAGCTGAGCCGCAGCGCCCTGCGCCGCTTGCGCGGTGAGGCGGTGGGCCTTGTGTTTCAGGATCCGATGACGCGGCTGAACCCGCTGATGACCGTGGGACGTCACCTGACCGACACCCTCAGCGCCCACCGGACAACATGGTCGGCAACCGCCAAGCGAGAACGGGCGGAACAGTTGCTGGAATCGGTGGGCATCGGCGCCGAGCGCTTCAGCGCCTACCCGCATGAATTCAGCGGTGGCATGCGACAGCGCCTGGCGATCGCCCTGGCCATCGCCCTCGATCCGCCGCTGGTGATCGCCGATGAACCCACCACCAGCCTCGATGTGGCCGTGGCGAATCAGGTGATGGCCGTCCTGCAGGGCCTCTGTGCGGAGCGGGGAAGTGCCCTGCTGCTGATCAGCCATGATCTGGCCATGGCCCACCGCTGGTGCGAGCGGATGGCGGTGCTGGATCAGGGCCGGGTGACCGAGCTCAGCAGCAGCCAGGCGGTGCTGACGCAGCCCCACTCCGACGTGGGCCGGCGTCTGGTGGCGGCAGCGCGCCTGCGGGAGGGAGGGCAGACACCTACTGCGCCAGAGAGCCGACTGCTGCTCCGTGTGGAGAACCTGCGTTGCTGGCACAACCTGGGAGGACCTCCCTGGTCGCCCACCTGGCTGAAAGCGGTGGATGGTGTGAGTTTTGCCCTCCAGGCCGGCGAATCCCTGGGGGTGGTGGGCGGCTCCGGTTGTGGCAAAAGCACGCTCTGCCGCGCCCTCATGGGACTGAACCCGATTCGGGGTGGGCGGGTGTGGCTCAAAGGTGAGGATCTGTTGCGCCTGCGAGGGGAGCGGGAACGAGCGGCACGACGCTCCCTCCAGATGGTGTTTCAGGACCCGCTCGCCTGCCTCAACCCGGCCATGCCGGTGGGGGAAGCGATCGCCGATCCGCTCCTGATCCATAGGCTGGCCAGCACGGCAGCCGCCCGGGAACGGGCCCGGGAGCTGCTGGAGCTGGTGGGCCTGACTCCAGCCGAAGAGTTTCAGAACCGTCGGCCCCGACAGCTCTCAGGTGGGCAGCAACAACGAGTGGCAATCGCCCGTGCCCTCGCTCTCGAACCGCAGGTGCTGATCTGTGATGAAAGCGTGAGCATGCTCGATGCCGAGATTCAAGCGGAGGTGCTCGGCCTGTTGCGGGCGCTGCAGCAACGCCTGGGTCTGGCCCTGATCTTCATCACCCACGACCTGTCGGTGGCCAGTGGGTTCTGCCACAGGGTGATCGTGCTCGACAAGGGCAAGATCGTGGAGGAAGGCCCCGGTGATCAGCTGCTGATTGCACCCCATGCGGCGATCACCCGAAAGCTGGTGGCGGCATGTCCGCGATTGCCGGAGGGCTGATCCGTGATGTCGCGTCACTCCCAGCCTGGCTGGAGATTCCGCCTGCCCACACTCCTGAGCTGCGGGACCATGGCGTTCAGCCTGCTGGGGGGATCCCTTCAGGCTCAGGAGTGGCTGCCCGAGCGGCCGCCGGCTGCGCCGGTGCGGGTGATCTGGTTCCCGAATCCTCCCTATGCCATGGACGCCAAAGGTGTTCCATCGGGGCTGGAAATCGACCTCTGGCGCATGATCGCCGAAACGCGGCAGATTCCCTACGAAATCCAACGGGCCCCAAGTTTCAAAGAATTGCTCGCGGCCATCCGTTCGGGAGAGGCCGATGTGGGCATTTCAGGCGTGCTGATTAACGAAAATCGCAGCAAACAATTTCGCTTCTCCTTCCCAACCGCGAGCAGCCATCTGAAGGCTTACACACTGGAACGCCAGGAACCGGTCGCACTCCAGCTGCTGCACATCATCATCTCCAAGGAAGTGATGTTGATCTTTCTCGGCCTGATCCTGATCGCCTGCCTGTTTGCCATCCCGGTGTGGCTTTTAGAGCGCCACCGCCCTGACTTTGCCAATCTGAACAAACGTCATCAACTGATCTTCATCCTTCAGAAAACCCTGCTGCTCTCCACGGATCACACCAAACGCACCAAAACGCGACTGATCTCCATCGGCTCGTTGTTTGCACGTGTGTTGCTCACGGCCTATTTCGCCTCGTATGTGCTGCGCCTGGCCAGCCAGGATGCCCTGGAGTTCCAGGCCGACACCACCCCGGAGGTACAGATGGACACTCTGAATCAGTTCACCTTTGCGGCGATCCCCGGCTACATCCAAACCTCGATCCTGAAGAGTAATGGCGCCAAAACCATCGACTGCGACGTGGCGCGAACCTGCATCGCCATGCTGCAAAAGGGAAAAGTCAACGCCATTCTTGATGATGTGCAGACCATGAAAACCGCCCTCGCCACCATGCCAGCCACACCGAAAGTGGCGGCGGCTTCCGGAGAACTGATGCCGCTGTTCATGGCCTTTGCCTTCTCCAACGACTTCAACGATGATCCACGATCACGGCAGATTGATGACGCCATTTCCCGCAGTTACTACGACGGCACCTACACCAAACTGCAACAGCATTGGCTGAAAGACTAGCGACGCCTGAGCACCGCCAGAAGCTTCTCCATTACGGCCGGCAACGGCGCCTCAAACAGCATCCGCTCGCGCGTGATCGGATGGTCGAGGCCGAGTTGAAAGGCGTGCAAGGCCTGGCCGGGCAGCTCCACGGGCAGCTTGCGGCAGCGGCTGTAGGTGGGGTCCCCCACCACCGGGTGGTTCATGTGGGCGCAATGCACCCGAATCTGGTGGGTGCGACCGGTGTCGAGCTTGAAACGCAGCAGCGAGTAATCGCCCAACCGCTCCTGCAGGCTCCAGTGGGTGCAGGCATAACGCCCGTTCTCGCCACTCACCACCGCATATTTCTTGCGATCGGCTGGATGGCGACCGATCGCGCCCACGATCGTGCCGCTGTCGCCCCGCGGCACCCCATGCACCACCGCCAGATACTCCCGTGAGGCAATCCGCTTCTGAATCTGCACCTGCAGTTTCACCAGCGCCTCCTGGGATTTGGCGATCACGATGCAACCGGTGGTGTCTTTGTCGAGCCGATGCACGATGCCCGGCCTGAGCTTGCCGCTGATGCCCGGAAGATCGGGGCAGTGATGCAGCAGGCCATTCACCAGGGTTCCATCTTTATTGCCCGGTGCCGGATGCACCGTGAGCCCCGCTGGTTTGTTGATCACGATCAGGTGCTCGTCTTCAAACAGCACATCGAGATCCATCGGCTCCGGCTTCAGGTAGGGCAACGGCTCCGGTGGCGGCATCCACAGCTGCACCGCATCGCCCTGGCGCAGGGGGGTTTTGGCCTTCCCGGTCTTGCCATTCACCCGCACAAAGCCGGCATCAATGAACTTCTGAATCCGGGCCCGGCTCTGCTCACTGCGCTGGCTCACCAACCAACGATCGAGGCGCATCGGCAACGGTTTGGGGTAGGTGAGCTGCACCAGCTCCCCCTCGCCTTCCCCGAAGGCCTGGGTGAAGGTCTCCTCCGGCAGCGGTGGCCTCAAACCGGCAGCTCCAGGGCAATGCTGCCGAGGGCCGACTTGCGGAAGTCATCCATCAAACGCTGACTCATCCGCGCCGTATCGGCGGAGGTATGCCGCTCTGCGGCTGCCTGGATCCAGAGGGCGGGATCGGCCGTGTCGCCTGCCAGGGGGATGCCGTAGCGCGTCTCCAGAAGAGACAGCGACACCCCGGAACCCTGACGCGGCTCGAGGGCAGCCAACAGACGCAGAAACGACTGGGCGGCCCACTCACCGTCGTAGGCGGCCTGGCCGATGTCATCACAGAGGGCCAGGTGCAGCGCCGCCCGTTGATCGTCGAGCCGTGGCGGCAGCACCCCGGGGGCATCGAGCAGATCCAGGTCTTGCCCGAGGCGCACCCAGCGCAGGGTGCGGGTGACGCCAGCGCGGCGAGCACTGGCCACCACCTTCTGCTTCACCAGGCGGTTGATCAGGGCCGACTTGCCCACATTTGGGAAGCCCAGCGTGAGCGCCCGCACCGCCCGGGGGCGCATGCCGCGGTTGCGCCGCCGCTCATTGAGCTGATCACCGGCGCGGATCGCCGCCTGCTGCAGCTGTTTCACCCCCGTTCCGGCTTTGGCATCACACCAGACCGTGCTCTGGCCCTGCCCCTTGAACCACTGCTGCCAGGCGTCCCGCGCCTCCGCCGTGACCATGTCGCGTCGATTGATCACCAACACGTGCTGCTTGCCGTTGATCCAGCGGTTGAGGTGGGGATGACCCGTGGCACGCGGAATCCGGGCGTCGCGCACCTCGATCACCAGATCCACCTTGTCGAGATGGCGCCTGAGCTGTTGCTCCGCTTTAGCGATATGACCTGGATACCACTGAATCGGGGGTGAGGTCACGGCACCACCAGCACCGGGCAGGGGGCCAGCTGGATCACCCGCGCCGCCGTGCTCTCGCTGTCGTCCTCCAGATTCACCCCCCGAGTTCCCATCACGATCACATCCACATTCAACTCGTCGGCGACATCGCAGATCACAAAGGCCGGCTTGCCTTCGCGCTCCACCACCTCGCAGGGCAGGCCGGCATCAACAAAGCGTTGTCGGGCCTGCTCGAGCAGCCCGGCCACCGCCGCCGGATCGTGCATGTCCGGCCGATCGGGCTGCACCACTGAGAGCACGATCAAGCGACTGTCGTGACTGCGGGCCAGCTCCAAGGCCTTGCTGGCGGTCTCCATCGCCTCCCGGCTCTGGTCGATTGGAAAGAGAACGGTGTTGAACATGACGCGTCCTGTCCTCGGGCCCTGTGAACGTCTTAGCGCTGGAGCCGCGACACTCGGGTTAATCTCTCCCCGTTTTCATACCGCACGACACAACCCCATGGCGAAGCGTTCCCTGGCCAGCCTCAGCGGCACCGATCTCAGCGGCAAACGCGTTCTCGTGCGGGTTGATTTCAATGTGCCCCTCAACGATGCCGGTGCGATCACCGACGACACCCGCATCCGTGCCGCCCTTCCCACGATCAAGGATCTGATCGACAAAGGGGCCAAGGTGATCCTTTCCGCTCACTTCGGTCGCCCCAAGGGTCAAGTGAATGAGGGCATGCGTCTCACTCCCGTGGCCGCCCGGCTGGGCGAGCTGCTGGGCAAGCCGGTGGTGAAGACCGACAGCTGCATCGGCCCGGATGCCGAGGCCAAGGTGGCCGCCATGGCCAACGGCGACGTGGTGCTGCTGGAGAACGTGCGCTTCTTCGCTGAAGAAGAAAAGAACGACGACGGTTTCGCTGAAAAGCTGGCTGGCCTGGCCGATGTGTATGTGAACGACGCCTTCGGCGCCGCCCACCGCGCCCACGCCTCCACAGAAGGGGTCACCAAGTTCCTGAAGCCCTCCGTCGCCGGTTTCCTGATGGAGAAGGAGTTGCAATACCTGCAGGGTGCGGTGGATGAGCCCAAGCGCCCCCTGGCGGCGATCGTGGGCGGCTCCAAGGTGAGCTCCAAGATCGGCGTGCTCGAAGCCCTGATCGACAAGTGCGACAAGGTGCTGATCGGCGGCGGCATGATCTTCACCTTCTACAAGGCCCGCGGTCTTGCGGTGGGCAAGAGCCTGGTGGAAGAGGACAAGCTGGAGCTGGCCAAGGAGCTGGAGGCCAAGGCCAAGGCCAAGGGCGTGCAACTGCTCCTGCCCACCGATGTGGTGCTCGCCGACAACTTCGCCCCCGATGCCAACAGCCAGGTGACTGCGATTGATGCCATTCCCGAAGGCTGGATGGGCCTCGACATCGGCCCCGACTCCGTGAAGGTGTTCCAGGAGGCACTGGCCGACTGCCAGACCGTGATCTGGAACGGCCCCATGGGCGTGTTCGAGTTCGATAAGTTCGCCGCCGGCACCAACGCCATCGCCACCACCCTGGCGGATCTGAGCGGCAAGGGCTGCTGCACCATCATCGGTGGCGGCGACTCGGTGGCCGCGGTGGAAAAGGCTGGCCTGGCCGACAAGATGTCGCACATCTCCACCGGTGGTGGTGCCAGCCTCGAGCTGCTCGAAGGGAAGGTGCTGCCCGGCGTCGCCGCCCTCGATGAGGCTGTTTGATCTGATCAGCTGCTCGACCTGATCAGCCTTTGCGCGGGCCGTTCCCCCAGGGTCGGCCCTGCCGCTCCGGCATCGGCGGTAAGCTGAGCTTGCTCCGTTCCGCGTTCATCACCTCACGGCCCTGCGCCTGCAGGGCACGCCAGGCCTGACGCTGCTCCTGTTTGCAACCTCGATACGCCTCAAGCGTGGTTGCTCCCTGCAGGCAGCTCTGGCCTTGGCGCAGCATGGCCAGGCGTTGGTCGTAGCTCCGCAGTTCCCAGGCGCGTCGCGTCTGGAACAACTGCTGTTTCTGGCTGTCGGTGAGGCTGGCCTCGGGCCCGCGACCGCCCACGCGACGGCCCGGCTCCGGATCCGCCAAAGAAAGACCGGGCTGGATCGCGGCGGCAGCAAGCGCGGCACAGGGAATCAACAGGGCACGTTGCCAACGCAATGGGAGGGCCATGGGATTCGGGTCGATGGACTCCGTCATGCTGCGCCGGTTGCGGCGGCAGGATCTGACTGGAATGGCCGCAAACGATGACCGGATCTGACCTGACCTCCCCGGCGCCACTCGCCTTCGTTGGCCTCGGTGCCCTCGGCCTGCCGATGGCGATCAACCTGCATCGCGCCGGCTATCCCCTGCGGCTGCACACGCGCAGCCGGGAGGCAGAGCGCCATCCCGACCTGGCGGGAGCCCTGCCCTGCGCCTCACCAGCCGCCGCCGCAACAGACTGCCGGGCCCTGGTGCTTTGCGTCAGCGATGACGCGGCGGTCGAGGCGGTGTTGTGGGGAGCCGGCGGAGCCGGCAGCACCCTGCCCGCGGGGAGCCTGGTGATCGACTGCTCCACGATCAAACCCGACACGGCCCAAGCGATGGCCCAGAGGCTGGCCGAACGGGACGTGCGCTACCTCGATGCCCCGGTCACCGGCGGCACGGAAGGGGCTCGAGCCGGCAGCCTCACCGTGCTCTGTGGCGGCGCCGAGGCCGACCTCGAGCGGGCACGGCCGCTGCTCGAGGTGCTGTGCAGCGCGATTCACCACTTCGGCGCGGTGGGCGCAGGCCAGCAGGTGAAAGCGATCAATCAGGTGCTGGTGGCCGGTAGTTATGCCGCCGTCGCCGAAGCGGTCGCCCTCGGCCAGCACCTGCGGCTGCCGATGGAGCAGGTGGTGGCGGCACTCCGCCACGGCGCTGCCGGCTCCTGGGCGCTGACTCACCGAGCCGGCGCGATGCTTGCGGATCACTATCCCCTCGGTTTCAAACTGGCCCTGCATCACAAAGACCTGGCCATTGCCCTAGAAGCCGCGGCCGGCGTTGGACTCGAGCTTCCGATCAGCCAGCGGGTGCAGGCCATGGAGGCGGCCCTGATGGCGGACGGGTGGGGCGAGGCGGATGTGTCCGCCCTGCGCCGCAGCCTGCCCCAGCCCCCCGACAACGAGGTCAGAGCCTGAGCTGGCTCTTGTCACTCACCACGCGCACCCGCTTGGTGACCGTAATCACGCCTTCCGGATGCACCACCAGAGCCGCCCAGGTCTGACTGCCGGGCTGATACGGCGCCTTCACGGATTTGAACAGGCCGCCACCACCGAGGGGCTCGAGCTGAATGTCGGGGCTCTGCTGCGCGGCCACCTGCTCCGGGGTCAGACCGATCAAGCCACCGGCGAGCATGGCGTCGCCCAGCGGTTGCTCCAACACCACGTCGACGTCGTAACGACTGCCGGTGAGCACCGCATCCGGGATCAGGAGGCTCACGGGGAAGGGCTGGCTGGCGCTGGAGAGCACCGACTCTTCCTGCAGCACCTCCTGCCCGGTGATCCGACCGCCCGCCACCGTGAGGGCGAGCTGCTGACTCGCCTGCAGCGTGAAGCGCTGGCCATCCAGTTCACGGCTGGCGCTCACCGCGAGCGCCAGGGTCTGACGCCCATCCGCCATCGGCTGACCCGCCTTCAGGCTCCAGCGCGCATCGGGGAAATCCGCGGCGAAACGACGGAAACGACGGCCGATCAACTCTTGCTGATCCGGGGCCAACAGGGCATCAAGACCGTTCTGGTCGGGGGCGTTGAGGGCCTGCTGCAGGCGCGTCACCAGCCCCGAAGCGGTGGCATTGGCGGTGGCGTTGCTGGCCTCAGCGGCGCGGCCGGGCAGGGCAGCGGCGATCCCAGAGGCAGACACCAGAAGGGCCGACAAGGCGGCAAGGGCGGAGCGACGCACGCGGCTGGATCTCTTCGGCACTGCCCTTAAGTTAAGGCGCCTTTCGCAAGCCGCCCGTTGCCATGTCTCGGCTTCTGATCGCTGCCAGCGGCACCGGCGGCCATCTGTTTCCAGCCCTGGCGGTGGCCGAAGCACTTCCAGAGAGCTGGAGCGTGCGCTGGCTGGGCGTGCCCGACCGGCTGGAGACCCGCCTGGTGCCAGAACGCTACGGGCTGGTGACCGTGCAGGCCGGTGGACTGCAGGGGCGGGGCCTGCGCAAGCTGCTGCAGCTGGTGAAGCTGATCGCCGCCGCTGGTGCCGTGCGCCGCCTGATCCGACGCGAGCGGCGCACGGTGGTGTTCACCACCGGGGGCTACATCGCCGCACCGGCGATCCTGGCGGCGCGCTGGTGCGGCATTCCGGTGGTGCTGCATGAATCCAATGCCATTCCCGGTCGGGTGACCCGCTTGCTGGGGCGCTTTTGCCAGCAGGTGGCGGTGGGCCTTCCGGCGGCAGCGGCGCGGATCCCGGGCTGCAAGGCCCTGGTCACCGGAACGCCGGTGCGACGCGAGTTTCTGGAAGCGCAGGCGCTGCCCGACTGGGCACCCCATGGCGATGGCCCGCTCCTGGTGGTGATGGGCGGCAGCCAGGGCGCCGTGGGCCTGAACCGCATGGTGCGCGCCATGCTGCCCGACCTGCTCACCGCCGGTTGCCGGGTGGTGCATCTCAGTGGCAGCCAGGACCCCGAAGCCGGCAGCCTCAACCACCCGGCGCTGGTGGAACGCCCCTTCAGCGACGAGATCCCCGGGTTGCTGCAACACGCCGATCTGGTGATCAGCCGTGCCGGCGCCGGCAGCCTCAGTGAACTGTCGGTGTGCCGCACCCCCACCGTGCTGGTGCCCTTCCCCCAGGCGGCGGATCAGCACCAGGACGCCAATGCCGCCTGCGCCGCCGCTCTGGGCGCTGCGGTGATCGTGCACCAACACCAACCGGAGCACTCCACCCTGCGCACCACCCTCTGGCGCCTGCTCGGCCCACGCCTGCGGGGCTGCGATCCAGCAGCGGATCCACTGCTGCAGCTTGCTGAGGGGATGGAACGGCTGGCGGTGCGCGATGCCGAGCAGCGGCTGGTGGAAGTGCTACAAGATCAGCTGCTCTGAAGTCCGGCTATCGGCGGTTTCACACACCCAGCTCCTGGCGCAGCGCCCGCACGATGCGGCGATTGCCGCGCCGACTCTGCAGGCCGATGCGCAACCAGCGCTCGCCCAATCCATCGAAGGAGCGGCAATCACGCAGCAGCACACCACGGCGGGCCACCCGTTCGCGCAACTCCAGTAAAGAACGTTCTCCCTCCAGCAGCAGATAGTTGGCGTGGGAGGGGCGAGGGTCCAGGCCTGGCAGCTGCTGGAGCTGGGCCCGCATCCAGGCCCCTTCCTGCTGCACCCAGCGCTGCACGCGGGCCTGCCAACGGCGTAACCCCTGGGCATCGGCCATCACCGCCGTACCGGCGGCCAACGCCAGACCGTTCACCGGCCAGGGATCACGCCAGGCACTCCAACGCTGCAAACGCTCCGGCGCAGCGATCGCATAGCCCAAACGCAAGCCGGCGATCGCAAACAACTTGGTGAGGCTGCGGATCACCACCAGGTTGGGGTGCTGGGCCACCAGCGGAATCAGCGACTGAGATTCGCCCTGGGGCAGCAGGGGCAGAAAGGCTTCATCGCAGATCACCAGGGCATGCCGCGCCAGCAGGGGCTGCAGCGAGTCGCGGCTCCAGAGCTGCCCGGTGGGGTTGTGGGGATTGGTGATCCACACCGCCGAGGCGCGCTCCAGAGACTTCGATCCAATCGGAAACGGATGGGGATCGATCGGATCAGGCCAGACGAGCGGCAGCGACACAGGCACGCTGGTGGCATCCCAGCAGTGCAGGGCGCGGGCGTAATCGGCGAAGCCCGGCTGGGGCAAGGCACTCACACCGGCAGCGGCGGCATCACGCGCAGCCCAGGTGAACAGTTCAGCGGCGCCATTGCCGGGCAGAACCGCCTCGGGCATGACGCTGTGCCAGGCAGCGATCGCGTGCCGCAACTCGGCCTGCGAACGGTCGGGATAATCGCGCAGAGCACGTCCGTGCACCGCCTGATGCAGGGCTAAACGCAATGGGCGCGGCGTCGTGAAAGGCACCAGCGAGGCGCTGGCATCCAGGAGCCGCTCAGGCCTTAAACCCAGACGGGCCGCTTCCTGACTGAGGTTGCCGCCATGGCGAGGAACGGTGCTGGGCACGGCAGGACAACGGCAGCGGAAGGGGACCGCCACCATCCTGGACAGGCGAACGCAGTCGACACGACTCTCGGAAGCCGATACAACTCATCTGGTTCATCCCCTGTGCTGTGGTGACGCTGCGTTGCAGCCTCGTTGGTTTGGCCATGGCCATGGGAGCGGTCATCGCTGAGCAAGCACCGCTCAAAGCAGAAGACGCTGCAGACCTCATCCGACTGCTACAGAGTCGTCAGTGCCCCAACTGTCGATTAGCGGATGCGGATCTTGTGCACGCAAATCTGCGTGATGCAGATCTCAAAGGCGCCCGATTACAACGCGCCAACCTTGGACAGGCTCGACTGGATGGTGCGGATCTGAGCGGTGCGGATCTCAGCTTCACAAGTCTGCGGGGTGCCTCACTACGGGGCGCCAATCTATTGGGGGCCAAGATTTATGGAACAGATCTGCGGGACGCCGACCTCGCAGGTGCCACGCTGGACAATGATGCACTTGAAGAAGCGCACTGGCAGGGAGCCAAAGCAATTGCGACTGAAGCACGCAGCCATGCGGCCCTACACAATGCAGGCGTTGAGGCTGCGCAGAATGGCCGTTGGCCTGAAGCAGAACACTTGTTCAGCGAAGCCATCATGCGTCAGCCGAAAGAACCGTTGAGCTGGGTCGCGAGGGGGATCGCGCGCAGCGAACAAGCGAAGGATGATCTGGCAGCGAGCGATTTTCGCTATGCAGGGTCGCTGTTTCAATCCAAAGGCAACTCAGCACTCTCTGATCAGTTACGGCAGGCCGCCGACACTGTTCAGAAACGTCGCACCCAAACCAATAAACAACCACCGGGCAATGGCTGGGGCGGACACATTCTGAGCGGGATGACCGCCGCAGCCCAGGTTCTGGCACCACTGGCCATCAAAGCGTTTGTGCCGATGGGCCTGGGCTTCTAAACACTGACAATCCGTCAAAGATTGCCCTGCAGTAACTGACGCGCGGCAGGCAACGATGGTTGATAGCCGTAACCATAAGAGCCGCCATCTCGATCATCAATGATTCGTGGCGTGACAAGAATCACCAGTTCACGCTTCTGCCGCTGGCCATCACTACCCCTGAAAAACTGACCGACCAAAGGAAGATCACCGAGGATGGGCCACTTCCGCACCCGCTGAAGATCCGAATCTGAAATCACACCCGTGAGGATCAATGTCTGTCCATCGCGAACACGGAGACTGCCCGTATCAAGCCGACGCACGCTCAAAATCGTGACATTTCCGCATCCAGACACACTTTGCTGCTGGTCCGTGGGAGCAGCGATGGACGGCGAGAGCGTAAATGTGACGAAACCATTGTCATCAATCTTGGACACTCTCGCCCCAAATGTCAGGCCCGCAGTGCCAAATTCGGGCTGACAGGAATTGGGTGCACCATTCTGACCAGCCTGAACCGTATAGCTAATGATTTCCTGCGTGCCCACCGTGATGAAGGACTCATTCGCCCTTGGCCGTCCGATTGTTGCCGCATTAAAGGCAGAATCAGCCCCAGAAACAGACACTTCGGCTCCACCGGAGATTTCCGAAGGATTTTCACTCAAAATTAACGTTGGCGATGCTAGTGTTTTCGTACTACTAGAGGTAATCATCGCCCTAACAAAATCAAAGAAATTATCTTTTGGATAAACAGTCCCAGGATTGATTCGCGCCGGGGCGATCGGATCGAGAACCGTGTCAGCGACCTGAGCATTTTCACCGGAAGCCGTAACACGCTCCGGCTTACCACTCTGAGCCTCCCCAGAGATCGTGTCAAAATTATTGTTATTTGGCGGCAGCAAATTACCAAACGCGCCAACAAGCTCACCCCTGTCACTCACAATAAAATTATTACCATAGCGAAAAGCAAAGCTATTATTAATAGCAGCGTCATTATCCAGCGTGACATCCAATATTCGCACCGAAAGAGCAACCTGTCGCTGCCTGAGATCAATCTGCTTGAGATAACTTTCTGCCACTGCAACAAGATTGGAGTCACCCACAAGGGTGATGGTCTGCAAGCGCGAGTCGGTCGTGCCGCTCAAGCCACGCAGGGGCCCAACAGAGGCGCCATAGGTCTCGATATTGGTCAACTGAGACGTCGTCGCAGTGCTGGCAGCGGTGTTATTGGCAGGTGTGCCGGAGGACGCGGTTTCACTCGATGTGATGCTGGTGGTGTTGACCTTGCTGATCGAAGCACCGAGGCTGGCGAGATAATCAGCAGCCGAAGCAGCACTGGCCTGATTCAGGCGATACACCTTCGACACCTGAGGACCGAAGGTCTTTGCTGAAACAGCCGAACCGACCAGCAGGGTGCGCCCATCCAACTTCCCTTGCAGACCCGATGCCAGCAGAACACCGTTCAAAGCTCTGGCATACGACTCGTTCTGAAAGGCCATCGACACAGGTCGCCCACCACCCCCTGAAGCCCCAGGTGCCGTCGAGGCTCCTGATGCATTCGCGGTGGTCACACCTGGAGAAGCGGCATCATCTCCCAAATACACAAAGCCGTAGCCACCGAGCCTGGCCAGCGCCATCAAGGCATCTTTGGCAGGAGCATTGTTGAGCGTGAGCGTCACCGGAGGGCCGCTCACATTCACATAACTCCGGTTCTGCAACACCATGGTGCCCACCGCCATATCACCAAGTGGGGGGGCGACTGCTCTCGGACGCAGCGGTGGTGCATAACGCGGCTGAGGCAGGCGCCCCGGAGTATTCAGATCCAACCGCCCGGTCTGCAAACTTGGGGGAAGAACCAGACCAGAAAACTGAAGAATCAGGTCCTGACCATCAGCGCTGACGACCGGTTCAGACAGGGGCTGCCCCTCCACGAGCTCTACATTGACGCTGTAGGTGGAACCCGCCCCGGAGAGACTGACCTGAGCCAAGCCCAGGCTGGGATCTGAGATCTGCTGCTGACCATTCCGGACACCGGGGGTACCCCGCGTCTGCAAACGGCCCTGCCACTGGCCAGCCTGGATCCGCTGTTGCAATACGGGCTGCTCTCCAACCCCAGCGATCACGACCTCCACGCCATTGGCCGTGCGCCGCATGGCGAGAGACATCACCCCCTGACTCTGGGCCATCACAGAACGACGACCAAGCCCGCCCAAAAGACACGTAGCGTCGGCGGCCACACAACTGATCAGACAACAGGCAGAGATCAGGCGGGTTGAAATCAAGCGCATACCCAGGCCCGATCAACGCAGAGGCTGGCCGGATGGTATCGATCCGATCCGGCTCCAGCCAGCCCGCTACGACGGCGGTGTCGCGGTCTTTGCCTCGTTGGCCTTCTGGGCCTTGGGCGGCAGGGTGTCGTAGAAGCTCAGACGCAGCTTCAGCTCGGTGAGCACCGGCCCGGTGTCCTCATCAGCCCCTGCGTCGTCGTCCGTGGCGCTTGCCACTCCGTTCAGCTCCAGGTCGCTGGGGCGCACCAGCAGATCCAGCGATTCCATCCGCCGCAGAAACGCCAGCACGTTGGGATAGGAGCCGCGCACCTGGAGCAGCACGCTGGTGATGGTGTAGCCGAGCGCCTCCAGAGGATCGCTCGGCGGCTTCGCCGCCTTCTCCTCTTTGCCCTTGTTGGGCTTCGCGGCGCCTTGAGGGTCAGGAGCCTCGGGCTTGGCGGGCACCGGTTCATAGAGCTCGATCTCCACCCCGGTGGCGCGCGCCGCCCGGCTCAGCTCGGCGAGGAAGGTGCGGATCTGGCCCTGGCCCGCCAACAACTCCACAAGCAGGGCCTGCTGGTCGCGCGCTGCCTGCTCCTGCTGCTCCGCCTTCGCCAGCTGCGTCTCGAGCAGGGGCAGGCTCGACTGCTTGGCGCGCAGGGCCTCCAGCCGCTGATGCTGCTGCTGGAGACTCCCCCAGCGGGGCCAGCCAGCGATCAACAGCAAGGCTGCAGCCAGCAGCCCCCCCACAAGAATCGGCAGCCCGAACAGGAGGCGTTCTCCTGTGAATCGCTGGGCCCAGGCTGGCTGATCCGGGCTGAGATTGGTCACAGGGCAACCCCCGCCTGCTGCAGCAACTGGAAGCGCCGCGCCAGCCCATCGGCCCCAAGGGCCTTCAGCGTGGCCAACGAGGGGCGAGCGGCCGGATCCAGCCCCCAGGTGAGGCTGAAGGTCACCGCTTGCACGGGCCCCCCGTCATCGCCGGAGCGCGTCACCTTCACCACCTTTACCCCATCGGACTCGCTGATCGGCAACGCTGCGAGGGCCAGCACCAGGGCATTGATCCGCTCCAGGGGTCCGGGATCCAGCGACGCCTGCGCTTCACCCGACAGTTCGATCGCATTCCCCTGCACGCGCAGGCTCTGGAGCTGCACCCCCGCGGGGGTCACCCGCCGCAGTTGCTCCAGCAGCGCTGAACCGGAGGGCACCGCCACCAGCTGCTCCGCCAAACGGGTGTTGTTTTTGCGCAGAGCCATCGTGGTCGCGCGCAGGCGACGCAAGCGCGATTCCGCCCGCGTCACCCGCTGCTCCACCGGCATCAGTTGCGCCAGCTGCTGGGCCTGCTGCCCCTCCTGCCAGCCCATCAGGGCGAGCAACAGCAGCGACGCCAGCACCAGGCCGCCGCCCCAGAGGCTGCCCTGCAGCAGCAGAGCCCGCGCGGGCGGCGCCCCGGACCCAGCCCCAACCCCGGCGACCGATGCCGCCAGGCCCAGCTCCCGGCGGCGCTCCTCGAGCAGATCCAACCCCGGTGGCGGCGCCTCCGCCTCCGAGCCCGGGTCGGGGAGCGCCAGGCTCTCGAGCGACGCAAAGCGCGCACCGCCCGCCTCCTCGGCCCAACGACCGCCCAGCCCCCCCTGCAGCTGCTGCCGCGCCTCCGCAGGCGCCGTGATCCAACAGCGCATCGCTGGCGATGACGCACCGGCATGGCGCTCCCAGGCCAGCAGCAGCGCCTCTAGATCGCTGCGCAGGGCATCGGCGGAGGAGAACACCCGCTCCAGCTCCGGCCAGCCATCCCGCAGCACTAGCAACCGCCAGGCGCTGCCCTGCTGGAGCAGCCAGGCCAGATCACCGCTCAATGGCATCCCCTCCGCTTCGCACCGCGCCAGCAAGCCCCGCCGGGCGGCGGGCAACAGCCCGTCCACACGCTCCAGACGAAGATCCGCCGCTTCGATCACAGCCAGCCAAGACTGAAACAGCAGCCGCTCCGCTCCCACCAGCAGCTGCGACCCCGACGGCAGGCCAGACGACTCCAAAGCCAGCACCAGCTCAGGCAAAGGAAGCGACCAACCCAGATCCGGTTGGAGGCTGCGCAGGGCTTCAGTGCTGATCGGGGCCTGAGCGTCAGGGGGCACCACCAGGCGCCAATGGCAGCACTGCAGCGGCAGCAACAGCACCAGGTCCACCACCGGAGGCGGCAGCCCGTTCTCCAGCAGCCAATCGGCGAGGAAATCCGCCAGAGCATCGCGCTGCAGGGGCAAACCGTCCCGGCACACGTCCTCCGGCAACGGCACACACCGCTGCTCCCACACGCGTCCCTGGCACCAGGCCAGGGTCAGCTGCGCATCGTTGGGAGCGAGCCACACGGTCTGGCGCCGGGCGAGGGCACGCCAGGCGAGCATCGACCGCTCCAGGGCCGGGAACCGTTCGCGCAGTGCCGCCAGCTCCAAAGGTGTGTGGCATACCGCCGCTGCCGGAAGGGTATCGACTATTGCCAGGGCACGCCGCTGCCCACCGCATCGCGGAGATGGCGAAAGCCATGGCGGTCGAGCTGTTGCAACAGACCCTCCAGAATTCTCGGAACGAGATCAGGGCCTTCAAAAATCCAGCCCGTGTAGAGCTGAATCAGGGAAGCGCCGGCGGTGATCCGTTCCCAGGCCGACTCAGGAGACTCAATCCCTCCCACCCCGATCAGGGGCAGGGAAGGGCCGGCGGTGGCCCGCAGGCGCCGTATCACCTCCAGGGCGCGAGGACGCAGGGGTGCACCGCTGAGTCCACCGGCCTCCTCCGCCAGAGTGCGGCCGGTCTGGGCCAGGCGCCGCTGCTCCAGCCCGAGCCGATCCAGGCTGGTGTTGACGGCGATCACCCCAGCCAGACCCTCCTCGTAGGCGAGGCGGGCGATGCCATCGATCGCGTCATCCTCCAGATCCGGCGCGATCTTCACCAGCAGGGGCGGACAGGCCGGCAGGCGACGCAGGCGCTCCACCAGACGACGCAGCTGGGCGGAATCCTGCAGCTCCCGCAGGCCGGGGGTGTTGGGGGAGCTGACATTGATCACGGCATAGTCGGCCAGGGGAGCGAGCAGCTCCAGCGAAGAGGCGTAATCGTCGGGGGCCTGCTCCAGCGACGTGACCTTGGACTTGCCCAGATTGATGCCCAGAACAGCCGGCCGCTGTCCGGGAGGAGGCAGGGCCTGCCGCTCCAGGGTGCGGCGCATCGCTTCGGCACCGTTGTTGTTGAAGCCCATCCGGTTCAGGGCGGCCCGTTCCGCCGCCAAACGGAACAGACGCGGCCTGGGGTTACCCGGCTGACCATGCCAGGTGACCGTTCCCACCTCGGCGAAACCGAACCCGAAGCGATCCCACACGCCGGCAGCGACGCCGTTCTTATCGAAACCGGCCGCCAGACCTACCGGGTTGGCAAAACGACAGCCAAACAACACCTGCTCCAAGCGGAGATCACGACGATTCAGTTCGCCGGCCACCCCCTGCAGCACCGTCGACACCCCGGGCCACTGGCGCCTGAGGCTGGCCTGACCCAGAGCCAACAGGGCCGAGCGACTCAATTGCTCCGCATCCAGCCCCTCATCGCGGGCCAACACCGGACCGAGCCAGCGGCGGTAAAAGCTCCCGGTGGAGAACGGCTCGGCCATCAGCCCGCCCAGTCAGTGCAACTCTGATCCTGCCGTGCCACGGGAGAAGGCGACAGCGATCTGGTCGACGCGATCGTTATCGGGATCCCCACTGTGCCCTTTGACGTAACGCAAGGGCACATCCGCCAAGCGGGCGCTGTCGAGTGCCTTCCACAGGTCTTGATTGAGCACGGGTTTGCCTGCCGCCGTCTTCCAACCCTTGCGTTTCCAACCAGCCATCCAAGACCCAAGGCCATCAATCAGGTATTTGCTGTCGGTGCGCAGAGTCAGATCGGGGTGCCTGGGGAGATCCTTCAGCCGTTCCAGGGCCGCAAGCGCGGCCTGCAGTTCCATCCGGTTGTTGGTGGTAGCCGGATCGAAGCCGCCGAACTCCTCGACGCTGCCATCCTCAAACCGAATCAGAACACCCCAGCCGCCGGGGCCCGGATTGCCACTGCAGGCCCCATCCGTGGCCACGGCCACGACCCGACCGCGGCCATCAGCATCGGAGCGCTCAGCCATTGGTCACCTCGGGGCATGTTCGATACAACACGGTGACGTCCCCGCCAAGGAGAACACCGCCATGTCGCGAACCTACCCTGGAAGCCTGGCGGCGGGCCTGCTGCTGAGCCTCACGGGCCTGCCCCTGCTGGCAGCCGGCCTGTTCGACAGCCAACCCCTCGACGAGGAGCGGTTTGCCGTGCTGGCCCAGGCCGTGGGGAGCAACAGCTGGAAGTTGCTGGTGCTGGAGCAGATCAAAGCGCGACCGCTCTGCTGGGAGGATCGGGCCGATGGCCTCGTGAAGCCTTCACTGAACGACTTCGACTTCACAGGCATCTGCAGCCGCTATCTCGACAGCAACGGCTATTCCCTGCGCGCCGGTGGTGAAGACATGGACCGCAGCTTCCGGCTGCGGCTCCAGCAGGATCGCGACGATCTGGTGCTGATGGCGATTGATCCGGATCAGGGCGTGCCGATCCCGGTGGCCCGCGCCAACCGTCCGCGTCGCGACCGGAACGCCTTCGTGAAACTGAACCTGGATCCAGGCTGGAGCCTGGAGCGACGGGCCTACCAAGGGCGCACCCTCAGCCATGTCTATTTCGCCCACCAGAACTCCACCCCCCAACTGCTGGCCAAGGCGCGGGGCGGCGAACCGCCCCAACGCTTCCGAGGCCTGGGGCTACCGCCGACACCCAGCGGGCCGCAACTGGCGTCCCGCGGCGGCCGCCTGCAAGGTCAGGGACCGATCCGGCTGGAGGTGATCCCCTACCGCCCCTGAGGGCAGGGACAGTTCCAGGAGCGCCCCTGAAGGAGCACATCCACCGATTCACGACCTTAATTTTGTGATGTGAGGAGTGCCGAGCGCCTCTTCAGGGTCGAAACAAGGACAGACTCCTGCAAAGCGTTCCACTCAAGACTTCGCCTTTGGCGGGGTCTTTTTTATTGGACGGGTTACCGCCGCGACAGCAGAGACGACGCCCCATCAAAAAAGCCGGCCCCTGGGGGCCGGCCTAGTGCTTGCAACAGCAGGAGCCTCAGCCCCTGACGATCACTTGAGGGTGACCTTGCCGCCGGCCTCTTCGATGGCCTTCTTGAGGGCTTCAGCCTCATCCTTCGACACACCTTCCTTGATGGCCTTAGGAGCGGCTTCCACCATGGCTTTCGCATCGCCGAGGCCGAGGCCGGTGGCTTCGCGAACAGCCTTGAGGACCTTGATCTTGGCGGAAGCTTCGAAGCTTTCCAGCACAACATCGAATTCGGTCTTTTCTTCAGCAGCTTCAGCACCACCGCCAGCAGCGGCGCCAGGAGCGGCCATCACCACACCAGCGGATGCGGCAGCAGACACACCGAAAGCCTCCTCGATCTGCTTGACAAGCTCAGAGGCTTCCAGCAGGGAGAGAGATTTCAGTGATTCGAGAATTTCGTCGGTTTTTGCAGACATGGTTGGGAATCAGCAACAGATCAAATAAACAGTCGGGTCGAAGACGATCAGCTGTCGCCGGATTCGGCGTGCTGCTTGAGCGCCCGAGCGAGACCGGAGGGAACCTCGTTGATGCCAACAGCCACCTTGGTGGCCACTGCATTGATGGCACCGGCAATCTGGGCCATGAGCACTTCCTTGGAGGGAAGGTCACCGATGGCTTTGATCTCGTCCTGAGAGAGAAGCTTGCCTTCGAAAAGGCCGCCCTTGGTCTCGGATTTCTTGGTGTCCTTCTGGAAAGCCTGAACGGCTTTCACGGCACCACCCACATCGCCCTTCACCAGGACGAAGGCGTTGGTGCCGGTCAGCAGGGAGTCGAGGTTTGACCATGCACTGTCACCATCAATGGCACGACGCATCAAGGTGTTTTTGGTCACCTTGCACACACCGTTGCTGGCCTGCAGACGCGTCCGCAGATCAGACATCTCTTTGATGGAAAGGCCCTGATAATCCAGAACCAGTGCCATTTCGGCCTCGCCGAGGAGCTGCTTGAGCTCTTCGACGATCTGTTGCTTGCTCTCCAGCGTGCGGCCCATAGGAATTGGATCGGATCGAGGGGAACAAGCTGGGCACGCGGCCGATCAACACCCCTGTGAGAGAGCGGAGGCCGCGTGTCGATCCAATCCCGTCAGGGAAAAACCGTCGCGTCTGCCTCGGCAGGACTTATGGCGTTCAACTCTTGATTCAAAAAACCAGGAGTGATCGTCACCTGCTGTCTATGGCCGGGCGCGTGCCCGTCTGGCAATAGCCAGTCAATCAATCTACACGAGAGCGTCAGCCCTCCTGTTTGATGTCCTGCAGCGCAGCCACATCCACTTCCACAGAAGGCCCCATGGTGGAGGTCACGTAGAGGCTCTTCCAGTACCGGCCTTTGGCACCACTGGGCTTGTTGCGATCAATCGTTTCCTGAAGCGTCTTCAGATTCTCCAGCAGCGCATCCGCCGCAAAGCTGGCCTTGCCAAAGCGCACATGCACGATGCCGGTGCGATCAGCGCGGAATTCCAGCTTGCCCGCTTTGAATTCCTTAATTGCGCCGGCGAGATCGGTGGTGACGGTGCCGGCCTTCGGATTCGGCATCAGGCCACGGGGACCGAGCACACGACCCAATTTCGCCACCTTAGGCATCATGTCGGGGGTGGCGATCAGCAGATCGAAGTCCATCTCCCCCTTGGCGATGGTCTCCACCAGGTCGTCATCACCAGCGAGTTCAGCGCCGGCAGCCTTGGCTTCCGCCACCTTTTCACCGCGGGTCACCACGGCGATGCGCACGGTCTGCCCCGTGCCATTCGGCAGTGCCACGGTGGTGCGCAGCTGCTGATCGGTGTACTTGGGGTCGATGCCGAGGCGCACATGGGCCTCCATCGTTTCGTCGAACTTGGCGGTGGCGTTGTCTTTGACGAGCTGAATCGCCTCAAGCGGCTCGTACGCACGCTCCTCGATCTTCTGAACGAGGCTGGCCAGACGTTTGGAGAGTTTTGGCATAGCAGAGATGGGGTGCAGACGATCGGCGCGATCTCCCCCGAAAATGAACAGTTGGGTGAAACGGAGTGGACGACCGCTGATCAGTCGTTGATGGCCACGCCCATGTTGCGGGCTGTGCCTTCAATGATGCGCATGGCTGACTCAACGCTGGTGCAGTTGAGGTCAGGCAGCTTGGTCTTGGCGATCTCCTCGAGCTGGGTGCGACTGATCGAGCCAACGCTGCCCTTGGCGGATTCACCGGAACCTTTCTCGATTCCAGCGGCCTTGGTGATCAGCACCGACGCCGGAGGCGTTTTGGTGATGAAGGTGAAACTGCGGTCTTCAAAGACCGAAATCTCAACCGGGATCACAAACCCGGCCTTGTCCTGAGTGCGGGCGTTGTACTCCTTGCAGAACGCCATGATGTTGACCCCGTGTTGACCGAGGGCAGGACCCACGGGCGGTGCAGGGTTGGCTTTGCCGGCCTGAAGGGCCAGCTTGATCACAGCTACGACTTTCTTGGCCATCGGCGAGCGGAGTTGAACATCTGCGGATCACCTGACCCGTGGGCCAGGTGCGGCGGGATGACGAAGCATCCCTCAGGCCGTCCTCCGCAGGGAGACGGCCGCCGCCCATTCAGTTCTGTTTGCTGACCTGGGAGAACTCAAGCTCCACAGGTGTCTCCCGACCGAAGATCGAAAGCAGAGCCTTGAGCTTGCTCCGTTCTCCGGACACCTCGATCACCTCACCCTGGAAGTCCTTGAATGGACCTGCCGTGACGAGGATCTGATCGCCTTCGGTGAGATCGACCTTCACCACGGTTTTCTTCTCTGCCGCCCGCTTGAAGATGCGATCCACCTCCGAGCGACTGAGGGGGCGAGGTTTGATGTGCCCCCGGGCCTTCCCGGTGGCGCGGCGATCTTCGGCACCCACGAAATTGATCACGTTCGGGGTGCTGCGCACCGCCATCATCGTGTCTTCATCGAGCACCATCCGCACCAACACATACCCCGGAAACACCTTTTCCTCGGTCGACTGACGGCTGCCGTCCTTTTTGACCTTCACCGCCGGTGTTTCCGGAATCTCAATCTCCAGAATCCGGTTGCTGACGCCGAGGGTGACCGCCCGTTGCTCCAACGTGGCCTTCACTTTCTTCTCGCAGCTGGATGCCACCTGCACGGCATACCAGCGGGCTACGGACGTGCGGGCCGCCGTCGACGCCGTGCCCTGCTCACCCTCATTCGGTGCGGGAAGATCGAGAACTTCAGGAGTCTCGCTGGTGAGATCGACGTCAGACACTGGCGGGGGATGAAGAAATGCGGAAATGAAAAGCTCGAAGGGAAGGGCCTCGCCCTGGCCTCAACGGAACAGCTGGGATGCCGCCCAGCCATAGAACCGACTGAGCGCAGCGATGGCTGCCGCCGACAGACTCACCATCAAGATCACAGCGATGGATTCGCTGAACAGCTGCTGACGGCTGGGCCAGACCACCAATTTCAGCTCCTCGACCGTGGCTGCCAGAAATCCCCCCTTCCGACCCTCGGCGGAAGGAGCCTGCGGCTTGCTCGCTGCTTTGTCCTCGGAAGTGGGGGTGGTCACGGTTTCGGAGCCGGAATTGCCGTCGGCGTGCATGACACCTGTCGGCAAACAGTCACCTTACCGGATGCCTGACAGGCTCAATCCTCTGGCGCGAACAGGAACGACTCCAAGGCCCCGTCGCCGCAACGCACACGCACGGCGGACGCGCCGCTGAAGCGATCCTCGAGAAGCTGGGTCGCCAGAGGATTCTCCAACTGGCGACGCAACACCCGACGCAGGGGCCGAGCACCGTATTCCGGCTCAAAGCCCTGCTCCGCCAGCGCCCGCACCACCGCCGGATCGACCCGCAGCTCCAGATCCTGCTCACGCATCAACTGGGCCAGTTCGGCGAGTTGCAAGTGCACGATGCGCTCCAGATCCTCGATCGCCAGAGGCCGGAAGCGAATCACCTCATCAATGCGATTGAGAAATTCCGGCCGGAACTGCCTGGCGAGCGCCTCATCCACCCGGGCCGCAAGCGCCTGATCGAGGGCCGCCTGATCCGCATCGGGCTGCTGTCCCTCGCGGGCCCGATCGAGGATGGCGCGACTGGCGAGATTGCTGGTCATCACCACCACCGTGTGGCGGAAATCCACGGTGCGGCCCTGGGAATCGGTGAGACGCCCGTCATCGAGCACCTGCAGCAGCACGTTGAACACATCCGGATGGGCCTTCTCCACCTCGTCGAGCAAGAGCAACGCATAGGGGCGACGCCGCACCGCCTCGGTGAGCTGCCCTCCTTCCTCGTAGCCCACATAACCAGGCGGCGCCCCGAGCAGACGGGCCACCGCATTGCGCTCCATGAACTCGCTCATGTCGAGACGCACGAGCGCCTCCTCCTCATCGAACAGCAGGGCCGCCAGGGCCTTGGCCAACTCGGTCTTACCGACACCGGTGGGTCCGAGAAACAGGAAGGAGCCCACGGGGCGGCGTGGATCCTTCATCCCGGCCCGGGCCCGACGGATCGCCGACGCCACCGCCTGCACCGCCTCGGGCTGCCCAACCACCCGCTGCTGGAGCTGGGTCTCCAGCTCCAGCAGCTTCTGACGCTCACCGGCCAGCAGACGCTGCACAGGAATCCCGGTCCAGCGGGCCACCACATCGGCGATGTCGCCGGCTTCCACCTGCTCGCGCAGCAGGGCCGTGCCTTGCTCCTGGGCCTCCACCAACACCTGCTCCAGGTCGGTGCGGCGCTGCTGAACGCGATGCAGCTGGTCGTATTCCAACCGGGCCGCCTCCTCCAGATCACCGTTGCGTTCGGCTTCGGCGATCGCATGGCGAAGGGTTTCGTCCTCCTGGAGCAACTGACGCAGTTCCTCCAACTGGTCCCGTTCCGCCTGCCAACGACCGCGCAAATCTTCAAGACAGGCCGAGGCCTCCAGGCGGGAGCGCTGGAGCTGCACCCGCTCCGCCTCCGGAGCCTGTTCCGCCGCCAGCAAGGCCAGTTCAACCCGCCGCAGCTCGGTTTCGGCGTCCTCCACCACCTGGGGCTTGGAGGTCACGTCCATCTTGAGCTGGGCGGCTGCCTCGTCGATCAGATCGATCGCCTTATCGGGCAGGCAACGGTCGCTGATGTAGCGATCGGCGAGCCGAGCGGCGGCGGTGAGGGCCCCGTCGGTGATCGTCACCCCGTGGTGGAGCTCATAGCGCTCCTTCAGGCCGCGCAGGATCTCGATGCTGAGTTCAATCGAGGGCTCGAGGATCGGCACCTGCTGAAAGCGCCGGCTAAGAGCGGGATCCTTCTCAACGGTGCGGCGATAGTCCTCTGGAGTGGTGGCGGCGATGCAGCGCAGTTCACCACGCGCCAGGGCCGGCTTGAGCAAGCTGCCCGCATCAGCACTGGAGCGATCACTGCTCACCACCGTGTGCAGTTCGTCGATGAACAACACGACGCCGGCATCGGCATCACTCACCTCCGCCAGCACGGAACGGAGGCGCTCTTCAAATTGGCCGCGAAATTTGGCGCCGGCAATCAGCGCCCCCACATCGAGGGCGACCAAGCGCTGGCCCCGCAGCGAATCGGGCACCTCACCGGCCACGATCCGCTGGGCCAGACATTCGGCAATCGCCGTTTTGCCCACACCCGGAGCCCCGATCAGCACAGGGTTGTTCTTGCCGCGACGGGACAGCACCTTGATCAGGCGCCGGATCTCCCCATCCCGGCCAATCACCGGATCCAGCTGTCCAGCCTCCGCCGCCGCAGTCAGATCACGCCCATACAACTGAAGCGCAGACGGTTCCTCCGGCTCGGCGCTGACCGACACCGCGGCAGGCGATGGGGGTGGCGGGGTCGCTGCCGGCGCAGGGGCAGCTGGAGTGGGGGTCGCTGGCGATGCTGGCACTGGCGGCGGCGACACCGGAGCAGCTGCTGCGGTCGGCCTCTGGCGACGCAACTCCGACTCGAGCCGGTCGGCTGGCAATCCAGCGCTGGCCAAGCAATCGGCACCGATGCGTGGATCGCGCCCCATGGCGATCAACAGGTGGGATAGTTCGATCAGGCGGGATCCCCACAGGGCGCGCACCCGGTCAGCCACCTCCAACAGCTGTTCGAGGTCTTCACCGATGAACAGATCCTCGCTGCGGGCTACGGGCTGCTCCGCCAGAAAGCCCTCCAGCTGATCGAGCAGGTCGTCCGCATCAAGCGACAACCCCCGCAGCGAGCCGGCAAAACGCCTGTCGCTGAACAGCACCTGCATCAGGTGCTCCACATCGAGCTCACCGTGGCGCCAGCGGCGCGCCAGATCCTGGCCAGCCAGAAGCAGCTCCCAGGCCTCGTCGCTGAACCGGTCCGGCTCCGACGTGAGACTGACAGGGAAATCGATGGCGGGACGGTCTTCAGAGAGCATGCGGTTGCGCCGAAGCGATCAGGACGACGCCCTGGACGCGAGCTGAATCAACTCCACTTTGTAGCCATCCGGATCCTCCACGAAGGCGATCACCGTGCTGCCGTGCTTCATCGGCCCCGGTTCCCGCACCACGCGCCCACCCTTCTCGGCAATCGCCGCACAGGTGGCATGGATGTCGTCCACACCGAGGGCGATGTGGCCGTAGCCATCACCCAGGGCGTAATGGTCGGTGTCCCAGTTATGGGTCAGCTCCAGCACGGTGTGATCGCTCTCCTCGCCGTATCCCACAAAAGCAAGCGTGAACCGGCCGGAGGGGTAGTCCTTGCGGCGCAGCAACTGCATCCCCAGCACCTCGGTGTAGAAGCGCAGCGATCGCTCCAGATCCCCCACACGCAGCATCGTGTGCAGCATGCGCATTGGCGTCAACTCCCAGCCCTTCTCCCAGCATGGTGCCAAAGCACACCAAGAGGGGTCAGGGGGAGACCCATAAGATCCTCCGATCTCCGATCGACAGCACGTGTTCGATTCCCTAGACCTCGTCATCGACACCATCGTGGCCAGGGAGGTACTCGATTCCCGCGGCAACCCCACTGTGGAAGCGGAAGTGCTGCTCGAGGGTGGTGCCAGCGGTCGGGCGATCGTGCCCAGCGGCGCCAGCACCGGTGCCCATGAAGCCCATGAACTGCGTGATGGCGGCAGTCGTTACATGGGCAAAGGGGTGACACAGGCGGTGGATCACATTGAAGAGCGCATCGCCCCGGCGCTCTGCGGCCTCTCCGCCCTGGATCAGGCGAGTGTGGATGCGGCGATGCAGGAGCTCGACGGCAGCGCCAACAAGTCGACGCTTGGTGCGAACGCGATCCTGGCAGTGAGCCTGGCCACGGCCCGTGCCGCCGCCAACGGTGTGGGATTGCCCTTGTATCGCTATCTGGGCGGACCGATGGCCTCCCTGCTGCCGGTGCCCTTGATGAACGTGATCAACGGCGGAGCGCATGCCGCCAACAGCCTGGATTTCCAAGAATTCATGCTGGTGCCCCACGGCGCTCCCAGCTTCCGCGAGGCCCTGCGCATGGGCACTGAGGTGTTTCACACCCTCAAGGGACTGCTTCAGGAGCGTGGCCTGAGCACATCGGTGGGCGATGAGGGCGGTTTCGCTCCCGATCTGGGCAATAACGAAGCGGGCGACATCCTGGTGCAGGCGATTGAAAAAGCCGGCTACAAGCCTGGTGAGCAGATCGCCCTGGCCCTCGATGTGGCCAGCACGGAGTTCTACGCCGATGGCCGTTACGCCTTCGGCGGCGGCAGTTTCAGCAGTGCCGAGATGGTGGATCAGCTTGAGGCGTTGGTGAATCGTTTCCCGATCGTCTCGATCGAAGATGGCCTGGCAGAAGACGACTGGGACGGCTGGAAACTGTTGACCGAGCGCCTGGGCAGCCGTGTGCAGCTCGTGGGTGATGACCTGTTCGTGACCAACAGCCAACGGCTACAACAGGGCATTGACAACAACACAGCGAATTCAATCCTCATCAAGGTGAACCAGATCGGTTCGCTCACTGAAACCCTGCAGGCAATCGATCTGGCTGGCCGCAGCGGTTATACGAGCGTGATCAGCCACCGCAGCGGTGAAACGGAAGACACCACCATCGCCGACCTGGCCGTGGCCACCCGGGCCGGTCAGATCAAAACCGGTTCCCTCAGCCGCAGCGAACGGGTCGCCAAATACAACCAGCTGCTGCGCATCGAAGACGAACTGGGCAGCCAGGCCGTGTACGCCGGCGCCGTGGGCCAAGGGCCTCGCGGCCGAGGCTGACCGCCTTCGATCGATGCCCGCGGATTCTGGCGGTCATTGGCTGATCCCTCAACTACTTGACCCCAAGCGGTTGAGCAAGATGCGTGATCAGCTGATTGCACGGGCAGATTCGAAGACGCTGCAATCAGGACGCCAGGCCTTACTCGGAATCCAGGCCGATGGTTCCCACCTGGCACGATCATCCTTGGATGAGGATCTGTTTGCCCTTCTGACAGATCCCGCCCTGATCGCAGCGGTGAAACGGGTGAGCGGATGCCCAATGGTGCGCCCTTTCCAATTCGATCTGCTCACGAAGGCGCCCGGAGCACCTGAAACCCCTTGGCATAGAGATCGCGATTTTCTTCCAATTGATCGGCAGAGTTACACCTGCTGGATTCCCCTCGATCCCATCCCTGAGGACTGCACCCTGGTGTACGCGGAAGGTACGGCCTCGATGGCCCCCACCTGCACAGATATGCCTGACCCCGCAAGCCTCAAGTGCCTGCTCGAGAACCATGGTTCACCGTTCCGGCGGCTGCCGGAGATGAAGCCTGGCGATGTGGACATCCACGAAGGACACGTCTGGCACTTCGGCCCTGCCAACAGCACACCGCACTGGCGTCGGGCTCTCGGCGTGGCCTTCGTTGAACATGGAACCTTGCTTTGCACCGATCCCGAAGGCTTTTCAGGCCCTGCAGGAGCACGGATGCGGCGCGCAACCTTGCACTCGCTCTTCGGCCCGAATGCCGAGGGCCAACCCGTCGAGGGCGAGCGACATCCGCTTCTTTGATGGTGTCATTTGAAGCCTTCACGGCGGAGATCACGCGTGGCAAGCATGACCACCTCCTGCCAGAACACACCTTCGTGCAATGTCTACCCAAGATGGGCTCAACGGCGTTGAGCGCATCACTCAACAATGCCATTCACGAGTTCGAGATGGACTCAGCGCCACAGCTGGCAGCTCAGCGCAATCAGCCAGGCTTTACATCAGCCCGCTGGCAGTGGCTTCATCATCGCCGCCTGACGCTTAAGGGAAAAACAGACGTCTGCACCAGCCTTTTTCTGCTGACGGCTGATCTTCCCACCACCGAGTTGGAAGCCAGGGGATTCCGCCGCCTTTTCTTGAACCGCTCCCTGAGACCCTGGCTTCAAAGTATCGCCAACTGGAGCTTTCAACACCGTCAGAACCCGCTCCGCGACACATGGCAACGGAGCTATCAGCAATTCGTCAGCACAAGTGACCCATCCCTGGCAGACACCATGCCTCCATCCTTAACAACGTTGAAGGAGATGGTTCGCTTCTGGATCCCCATTTGGCTGACTTATCAACACTGGATCGCGACCGCCCATCTCGCCACAGCACCCAGTTCAAACCAGCACCAGACTGTGTTGATCATCGACCATCACTCCATCCCCAAAGTCGCTAACAAAAGTCAGTTTTCCAGTCAGTTCAAAAGAGAGTTCGATCGGCTGATCCCTGCCATGCCAACCCTGAGTGGCAATCCAGCCAAAGACAACGCTTTCCACCAGGCTGTTCGGGCGAAACTTCTCAACGACAAATCAACGCTCTGAAGACGAGAACGATTCCAATCGCCCATCGCGTCGCAACTTGATTTGCAAGCGCAACCAACCGCTCCCGACCGGAACAGCAGCTGCCAGAGGCAGCAGGGCCCACAAAGGCCTCGGGCCCGCCCCGAGCAGGGCGGCGGCCAACGCCAGAGAACCCAGCAACACCGACTGACCCACCGCATGCTGGGCCGTCACCATGCGGCGGAACTGGCGGTCGGATTCACCCATGCGGATCTGCAGTTGCAGATCTCCCTGTTCGAGGCGTTCGAGACTTTCGTCCAGGCGCCTGGGAATCCCTGCGGCCCGACTGCTGAGCGCCCCCACCTGGCGGCCGAGCTCGTTGAACAGGTCATTGGGGCCGGATCCGCTGGCACTCATCAGGGGAAGCAGGTAGGGCTTGGCGATCGCAACCAGGCTAAAGCTGGGATCGAGGCTGCGTCCGACCCCTTCAAAGGTGGAGAGAGCCCGCATCACAAAGATCAGCTCCACCGGCAGACGGAACGGCTGGCCATACACCAGCTCGTAGAGATCTCCCGACAATTTGTCGATCACATTGGCAGTGAACGGAGGCGTGAGGGCTTCCTGCAACATCAAACGCACCAGACGACGCACGGGGCCGAGATCGACCCCTCCGGCAATCACCCCGGCGGCCTGCATTTCACTGACCAGAGCCGACGCATCCCGGGTCGCAGCCGCCCGGACCATGGCCCCAAGCCGTCGGCGCAGACCATCAGACAGCAGGCCCATCATGCCGAAGTCGTAGTAGATCAGGGCGCCATCACTGGCCACCGCCAGATTGCCGGGATGGGGGTCGGCGTGGAAGAAGCCGTAACGCACCAATTGCTGCAGATAGCTGGCTGCACCGATCTCCGCCACGGCTGCCGGGTCAATCCCCGCCGCCAACAGGGCCTCGCGATCATTCACCTTGGTCCCCGGCAGATAATCCAGACAGAGCACCCGCCGGCTGCTCAATTCCCAGATCACGCCAGGCACACGGATGCGCGGATCTTCCAGAAACTGCTGCCGGAAACGGGCGGCGTACTGGGCCTCCACGCGGAAATCGAGTTCCCGCAACAACACTCGGCGGCATTCCTGGGCGATCGCCACCCAATCGCGCCCGCGCCCCCAGCTGGGATGGCGCTGCAGCACAGCGGCCACCTGCTGCATCACCTCAAGATCGAGCCGGAACACCCGTTCCAGACCCGGGCGCTGAATCTTGAGCACCACCTGCCTTCCACTGCGCAAGCTGGCGCGATGCACCTGGGCAAGCGAAGCCGCACCGAGCGGCTGCTCATCCAGGTCGATGATTTCGGCGCAACGGGCGCCCAGCTCCTCCTCCAGCACCGCCTGAGCCCGATCGAAGGGAAAGGGGGGCACCCGATCCTGCAGGTCGGCCAACTCAGCGACCCAGCCCGCCGGGAGCACATCCGGACGCGCGGAGAGCAACTGACCGAGTTTGATGAAGGCTGAGCCCAGCGCGAGAAGCTCTGCCGTCAGCCAGCGGGCCCGGCGTTGCTGACGTGCTTCACGTCGCTCTGGTGTGCAACCCCCCGGATAGGTCCAGCGGCGACCATCCCACCACAACAGAACCATCAAGGTGAGCACGGCGCGCCAAATGCGCAGAGCCCTCAGAGCGCTGGGCACCACGGCACCACCGAGCCTGCCGGCCATCACGGCGACTCCTCGAGGGTCCGACACAACTCAGCCACCTGGGCACGGAGACGATCGATCTGCTGCTGAGGGTCGTCTGTGGTGGCCGAGGTGGCCGACGCCGCCTCAGTCGCCGCCGCTTCTGGCTGGTCCGAATCCAGCCGTTCCGCTTCGGCTTTCACTTCCTCCTGAAACAGATCCCATTCGCGCCGCAGACGCTCCGGTGCGTCCTGGGCAAGAACAGCCACTTCGGCGGCCGCTCCCGCCAGACCATGGCCGAGTCGGGCCGCAAGCCGGTTCACGGTGGCTCTGAGCAGGGCATCGGGGGAGGGCATGGCCTCGGCAGAGCTGATGGGGAAACTGTGGCAGATCCCGAGTGCGGCGCGTGATCAGTCGCTCCAGCGTCAGGGGCTGGGAGGGGCCACCGGCGGTGCCGGGAAGGGAGCGGCCACTGGAGCCGGCTCCGCCAGCACAGGAGCGGGACTGGGCGGCAGTGCCGGTGCGGGCTCAGCCACAACGGGTTGCGGTTTCGGCTCGGGCTTCGGAAGCACAGGTGCCGGCATCGCCTGCTCCGGCTGTGTCCAGGCTGGCTCGGGCAGCACAGGTTCCGGCGCCACCGCCGGAAGCAGCGCCTGCTGTTCAGCGCGGCGCTTGGCTTCAGCGGCGATGCGCTCCGCCTCCTGCCGCGACTTTTCAGCCTCCCGTTCCCGGGCCAGCTCCGCCTCCTTGGTGGCCACATCAGCCGTGAGATCACGGGAGAACTCGCCATGGCGACGGCGCAAGGCCTCGAGGCCCTCGCCCGGGAACGCCTGGCTGGCAAAGGCTTCGCGACGCGGCTCCTGCAGGGCTCCCTGCATCACGATGATCCGCTGGGTGATGCCGTAACCGAGCGCAAAACACCCTCCCGCCACCAATGGGCCGACCCAGAAACGTGGACGCTTGGCTTGCTCTCCCTCGCGTGCAGACCCCGATGCCTTGGCCACAGCTTCGAATCCCCCGCACCACACCGGCGATTCTGACAGGGTCGGTCAGCGCCTACGTCGTGTAATCGGCGTTGATACACACGGACACTTCATAAGTATACACACCTAACCCCTAGACGATTGCTACCACTACGCTGGGTCAACAGGGCAGTTATCACAGAATTATCACAAGTGATGGAAATTATTATCACATGTGCCAGTAGAGGAACCTTGCCATGGCACGACACTTGCCACCCTGACTGGGAATTGGCAGGTGTGTATCGCCACTGACATCACAAAGCGATCACACAACGAGGAGAGGTGGGCATAACTCCAGACCTCGACAAGCGCCCTCAAGAAAGATACCCAATACTGGGCAGGAGTCACCAAACACAACCAGCAATCATGTTAATGTGGTAAAATATATTTAGAGCACTCGGATCAATGATAAGGAAAATTATCACATCACTTACACCCTTGTCAGTTCTATTATTTTCCTGTGGGTTCGCCGCCCAATCCAGCGTTTCAGTTCCAGACGAATTTGAGGGAGATATTTTAGTAGCCAAGAATCTCGAGATCAACAAAAAGACTCCCAAAGACAGCCTTACTCCCAGCCTCTCATCCAGTCTTCCGATATCTCGGGATCTTTTACGTAAATTCCAGAGAACAGGTCAGACCTATCGGTACGAATCATCTTTGGCAATTTCAAAACTCTGGGAGGAAGGTCAAATCAAACAAGCAACATTTGAAATATATCGTGTAGACACGACAACAGGAAAAGAGTCAAAGCGGAAAAGGGCAAATATATATTGCCTCGGATCAGCGGTGCCCGACAAGGAGGAAACACAAAAGCAAGTGAGAAGCCTGTATGGAAGCACTGTTACTAATCCGTACTACTACAAAGGGCTTCGTGAGCTCTATTCGTATACGCCCCAAGAACACGCTTTGCTCTTGAAAGTCTGTTCATCGATAGTGAAGTAATCATCCTTTTTTAAAAAAGGCATTGGAGGCGAATGACGCCACCATCCTCACTAACCGCCAACAACACCAGGACCCTGGTTATACATCAGATTCTCTATACCACATAAAGACTCTTTAGGCAAATCAACTCGTAGCCATCTGTAGCAAATATCATCCCATGGGCGTCTTGAGATTGCTCATTCTCAGATATCAAGACATAGCCTGTTTTTATACTTGGTAAAATTGACAGAAGACAAAGTTAGAATGATGGAGAGGCAAGGTTGATGGTCCTGTGTGACCTCCCACGCCACTAATCAGTCTTCTAAGTCCAAATTCATGTGTAAGACAAACAGGAGTGGTAAGTCTGCTGTGCTCAACAAGAGGCAGCTGGAGATGGTCTTCGCTTCTCTACCTGAGAAGTATTCACTATTGGCGGAGATTCTCTACTACTCAGCGGGCAGGGTCTCGGAAGTTACCAACCTCAAGGTCAACAACATCAACTTCACGGATGGTCTGGTGACCTTTGAGAAGTCCTCTACCAAAACGAAAGAGACCCGCCAGGTGCCACTACCGCCATCAGTCTTGGACAACTTATCCATATGGGTAGGTAGTCATGGTCTAAAGGGTGATGACTACATCTTCTTCACCAACTCTAGAAACATGAAACTCAAGGCAGGTGAGAAGTCTGTATCCACTCAGTCTGTAGACAACTTCCTTCGTAAGGCATACGACTGGACTGGCATACAAGGAGCTTCTACACACTCCATGAGACGCTCACGCCTGACTCATCTTCATATTGAGGAGTCATGGTCACTACGAGAAATCATGAATATCAGCGGTCACAGAAATCTGATGTCTCTACAACAATACCTGGATAGCGACAGACGCCAAACCTTTGACAAATACAGAGAATTATTTGTGAAGGAGGGTGTTTGATTATCCTATCATTATAATATTGATGACAGTTATTGTCAACATAGTAAGTATCATCCAGGGGTTGACAATATACAATAACTTGAGTAGAATAACTCTGTAGCAGTTTCAAGGAAGTTATAGCTACTAAGTTACTTCAAGGTCAGGGATGACGAAAAGTTTTTCATGACCTCCAGATTGAGCTACTATCGCCAAGAGTCTTGGTGTCACAGGCGTGAAGGTAGTAGAGGTCCCAGTTGATGCCATCAAGGTTAGGGTCCGAATGAGGACACCATCTGATGAAAAGGTGGAAGGGTTGGCAGAGTCTATTAGAGATATTGGGACACTAATCAATCCCATCACTATTGATGGTAACTACAACCTTATCGCTGGTTACCATCGTCTACTGGCATTCCAGTCCTTAGGTAAAGAGACTATCCCTGCCACCATCCAGGAAGAAAGTAATGATACCTTCAACGAGCTCCTGGAGATTGATGAAAATCTTCTCCGTAATGAGTTGGATTACATAGAGGAAGCAGACCATCTAGTAAGGCGAGAGGAGTTGATGGCATCTCTCGGCACTATCTACAGGACAGGTGACAATCAACACACTAGTGGTGAAAGTAAAGTAAGCGTAGAAGAATTAGCTAGTAGCGTTGGACTATCCAAGAGGTCGTATCAACAACGAAAACAGATTTATAAACTACATCCTGAGGTAAAGTCATTTCTATCTGGCACAGAATTTGCTAAGTCACTTGTAGACCTTATAAAACTATCATCAGAAGAAGACCACATTCAGATTGAAATCGCCAACCTACTTATTACTGGTGAATGTAGGACATGGAAACAATCATTCTTCCAGGCGAAGATGAAGGACCATAAGTTGAAGACCACACCTCAGGTGGACTTCAACATCAAAGAGCGTTGGGGTGGAATGCCAAAGTCGTTGATGAAATTCCCGAGAGTGGAAGATGACTTACGGAAGGTATGTAACTTAGTCAACCACACAGAAGACTTGAGGCACACAAAAGCGACACTTGCCTTTGGTGACATGCCGATACGACTACATCAGCAGAATCCTGACCAATCTAGATTCTCTATTGATTACTACACTCGTCCAGGTCACTTAGTGTGTGACCCATTCAACGGCAGAGCTACTACAGCAGTCACGGCACTCCACCTCCAGAGAAGGTTTATTGGGTTTGAGATAAACGCTCTAGCGGCACGGAAGACTAGAGAAGTCATCACTACCCATATGGAGGTTGAGGACTCTTCCTGGACCTTGTATGAAGAGTGTGGCGTTGAAATGGAAAGTCTCCGTAACGAGAGCGGAATCTTGGATGCCATATACACCAGTCCTCCGTATTTCAATTTTGCTGAGAGCTACAACACGGAAGATGAAAGAGACCTATCTAACATGCCACTCCCTCAGTTTCTAGAGAAGATAGATATCCTCTTCGGCAACATCAGCAGACTAATCAAGACTAGTAACTACAAGGATAGAATCTTCCATCCAATCATCATGACCTTAGGCACAGCTAGAGATGGTGAGAATGGCATCCTAGACATGTCATACCACTTCCAGACAATTGCCAAGAGTCATGGTCTAACTCTGTGGGACCAAATGTTTGTAGAGGTCAACAATCCCTTCGCTTGGTCATCACATCAAACAAACTACAATCTAGGTTTCGTCACCAAAAACTATGAGACACAGGTGGCATGGGTAAAATTCAATTAGTCCATCTTGATTGTTACAATCTTCTGACACTTCCGTAAGTTTTCAGTAAAACTATTATAGATAGAATGTGATGAGATTTCCTTTAGAGACTTACTTAGAGAATCTTCTGGGCATGAAGACACCCAAAACCAATTTTTTATATCTAAATAAACATAGGTGGGAAGTGTGCCTTAGACCGAAAGTCATGGGGACAACATTTACACCAGAAGTTTTCCTACTGAAGTCTTATTGAATATGCTACCTACATCTCACTCCACACCTGTTGTGTTGTCCATCTCTTACAGGACCAACGATGACAAGATTCTAATGATGGAAGATTGGTTGATGAATCAGATGGGTTACAACAGAAGTCAACTTCATAAACAATTAGTCCGTAAAGAATACCTAGCACAAAGGATGATGTGAGATGAATCTCCAGAAAGAATTTGACAGACTTGAGTCAACACTAGAATTCCTATATTCCAAGATGGAGTTACTAGGCGAAGACGAATTAGTCCAACACCAAATGATGTATCTTTCCGAAGAGATAGACATCACAAAGGCGAAGCTCCTAGACATAGAGATGAAAATCTTTCTATCCACACTCTCTAACGACGAAGAAGATGAATCCATTCACTAAAGTAAAGGACCAAGTTATTGTTGAGATGCTGAAGGATATCTCAAAGAGAAAGAAACTTACACCTGAGAAGATGATTGAGAAACTTGTATATGATGCCTATCACAATCCTAAGTTTTAGAGTACAATTAGACAGCGATTCAGATTGTTATATTTGGGTCCCATCTAGGGATGACAATCTATAACACCCTTTTGCCATAACCAACATATCGCTATCAGAAAAATTTCGCCAGGTAAACCATCTCCCGTAAGTTGAATATGAATAGACTTGACCGCTACCAATTATCAGTCCATGCCTCAAAACTAGCTACCGAGTTGAAAGGTATCAGTAGAAAGACAGAAGGTGGAATGCCAAAGTTTGTCAATCTTGAGTGTCCTGTATGTAAGTCCACCAAGTGTTGTGGACTCATTCCAACTGAGAGTAGAGACAACTACCGACTGATATGTAAGAGAGACTCTTGTGGATTGAATTCCATCTCTCTCAATATGGCGATGGAAGAATATGCTACACACCAGACCAAATCAGATTGGCGTGATGCCTTGGGATGGCGTCCTAAGAATGAGTGGCATGGAATCAAACACAGACGACCTAGAGGAAAGAGTCAGAAGAGTGATGCCACTTCCTTTAGAGAGTCACAACAACAGAGACAGACACTCCAACACCTGAAGCTCCTACGAGATTTCCAGAGAGAGCGTGGCGAGTGGTAATACCAAGTCTCTAGGTCATTCTTCAATTGATAGAGGCAAGGACACCTAGTCCACCTGACAGGCACCTTCTAGGTCCTTCTAGACATGCCTGAGGTCATGAAAAGTTTTTCGTGGTCACCATGTCAATGTTGACATGATGCTACCCACATGATGATGAAACTAGTGATTGAGTATCAGGACCAACATGGTTACTGGAAGAGATATCAAACATGCCACCATCAGCAGAATGCTTACAAAACTGCTGTCATACGAGCTAGACAGACAGGCAAGCGTTTTCGGTTAGTAGATGACGATGGTCATCTTCTGGACCTTATCAATCCTTAGGGTCTACATCCATGATGTCCTCAATCTCCACCAGGACATAATTTTCATGTCGCTTCAACTTATTGAAGAAGACTCTATTCTGAGAAAGTGTCTCCCATGTCTGCTTAGATTCACTCTCATGATGAAAGTAGACATCTTCTAAGTATCGTGTGCCTGTGCCACAATTCCTACTCAGCAGTAGCATCGGCACGCCTCTACTCACAGCGAAACTGATTCCTGTGTGCCTGAAGCTATACCAAGTTATATTTTTCTGATTCCAATATCGGTCGGCACATTCAGACTTGATATCTTTCCAGAGTCTGTCCCATGTGCCTTGTCCCATGGGTTGGTCTGGGTGACCAAACTTACTAATAACAAAATCATTCAACCTATCGGGAGGGACATGTGGGAATGGACCTCTGTGTTTAGGGATGCCAGATAACTCACGAATGGTCTGAAAATGCTTAGTAGTAGGAGACTGAATAGTCCTTGACTCACCAGTCTTTGTTGCCTCAGGTCTGATACGAATCAGATGACCAACCTTCTGGTCCTCCTTACTCAAATTCGTATTGGGGTCTAGGTCACGCCAGCGTAGCTTCCTCAATTCACCCACTCGCTGGCAACTATTAGACATCACAAGAATCGCCTGGTAGATAACCTGGCGGTTGTATTCCTGAGATGGCGTCAGATTCTTAGACTTGGACCACGCCCTAATAGTGTTGATAGTTTGCTGATACTGGCGTGGTGACAAGTAGTCACGCCTGTTATTTCTAAGCGACTCACTTCTAACCTTCTCAAACTCAGGTTTCCTAGGTAGCAGACCTTTCTCAAATAGAAAATCAAAATATGCTTTTATGGTTGTGAGCTCTGTCCTGATGGTGTGTTGAGTCTTAGGTGGTGAAGGATTCCAGGTTTCATCTTTAGTCCTACGCCATGTCGGATATTTCTGTAGTTTAGGATAATCTAAATCTTCTAACCTAATACTTCTATCATGATAAAACCTCTTCAGCATCTTCAGATGATGTGACTTTATCCTGAAGGTCTCAGAAGTTATGTGATTAGGTTTGTTGTAGTCAGCGACACGCTCCTTCTCAGATGCCAGATATTCATCTATGAAATCAAACATCTTTTTGACACGCCGTGCCTTGAGACCTTGCTTCTGTCTCATCATCACTTCAAGTTTTCTGTCCCTAGCTACCTGGAGTGCCTCTACCTGATTCTTCTTCTTCGTAGATTTACGCTCAACACCCTCACCAGGGATAGTCAGAAAATATTGCCAGGTGCCTGAGTTGGGTCGTTTGTAGATGTAGCAATCCTCCTCTGGAGGAAACACCAGCGTCTTCTCCTGGACCCACTTGCCTTCGGATGGTCTCGCCACGACAGGCGTAACAAAGATTTCGTGTGTAGCATTATCACACTATTGTCACAGGTCAGCAAGGTATGTAGTCAGCAGGCAGGCAAAATGCTTGGCATGACTAGAGAGTCTACTTATCACAATACCTATGTTGTGTAGTCGGCGTTGATACGGACATACTGATCGGAGAGATCGCAACCCCAGGCCTGGCCCTGACCGGGGCCATCACCGACCCGCAACCGGATCCTCACACTGTCGTCCTGCAAGTAGGCACCCGCCGCTCGCTCGCGCAGGTATCGGGACGCTGCAGGACGATCAAAAGGCAGGGGCTGTCCAGCGGCCATTAATTGATGCTCGCCAAGCCAGAGCGCCACGGTCTCGGGGTCAAAGTGCACCCCGGCGCGGCCAGCGGCGGCAATGATCCGGCCCCAGTTGGGATCGCGACCATGAATGGCGGTTTTCACCAACGACGACCCACACACGGTGCGAGCGATCCGCTGCGCCTCCGCTTCCGAGGCGGCACCGTCCACCCGCACATCCATCAGACAGGTGGCCCCTTCACCGTCACGGGCAATGGCGCGGGCCAGATGCTGAGCCACCTGGGTCACACCCTCTTCCAAGGCCGCCAGCTGATCCGGCGGCAAGGGGGCTCCGGCGGCAAACGCCAGAAACGAATCATTGGTGCTCGTGTCACCGTCCACGGTGATGGCGTTGAACGACCGCTGCACCGCCCGCTGCACCAGCGCCTGCCACTGATCCGCGGGCACCGCAGCATCACAGGTGAGGTAGCCGAGCATCGTGGCCATATCGGGATGAATCATTCCCGACCCCTTGGCCATGCCACCGATGCGCACGCGCCGGCCGCCGAGATTGGCCTCCAGGGCGATCTGCTTGTCGATCAGATCGGTGGTGAGAATCGCTGTGGCAGCTGCCGCGCCACCATCGCCGCTCAAGGCCGACGCCAGAGGATCGATCCCCGCCAACAAAATATCCATCGGGATCGGCACCCCGATCACACCGGTGGAGCAGATCAGCACCTCCTCTGCCGTCAGCCCCAGCCGATCCGCCAGCGCCTGGGTGGCCCGCTGGCTATCGATCAAGCCGCGATCCCCCGTGCAGGCATTGGCCTGACCGGAATTGGTGAGCACCGCCCGCACCTGGCCACCACGGCGCTGCAACCGTTCGATGCAAAGATCCACGCAGGCCGCCCGCACCACCGATGTGGTGAAGGTGCCGGCACACACCGCTCCCTCCGGCGCCAACAGCAGAGCGAGATCTGGTTTCCCGGAAGCCTTCAGCCCGGCGGTGAAGCCTGAGGCCTGAAACCCATCCGGAGCCGTGAGGCCTCCCGGCACGGCAACCCAAGTGGGCGAGAGGGATCCGCTGTTGGCCACCATCACGCCTGCAGGGGAGACACTGGATCCATCCTCACCCCGCGCCATGCCCAGCCAACGCCGGATTGGCCTCACCGGAGGGATTGCCAGCGGCAAGAGCAGCGTCGGTCGCTGGCTGGCGCAACGGGGTATTCCCGTGCTCGATGCCGATCAGGTCGCGCGGGAGGTTTTGGCTTCAGGCAGCGAAGCCACCCGGCAAGTGATCGCCCATTTCGGCGATCGGGTGCGCGCCAAGGGCGCCACAGGGGAGGAGGCTTGTCTCGATCGCGCGGCCCTGGGCCGGATCGTGTTCAGCGACCCAGACGAGCGACGCTGGCTGGAGCAGCTGGTGCACCCTCGCGTGCGTGATCACTTCGATGTGGAGCTGCTGAGGCTCCAGCAGGAGCCAATCGTGGTGCTGATGATTCCGCTGCTGTTTGAAGCAGGCCTGGAGAGCCTCTGCACAGAAATCTGGGTCGTGACCTGCTCAGAACAGCAGCAACAAGAACGACTCATGGCCCGAGACGGCCTGACGGTCGAAGAAGCCCGGCTCAGGATCGCCGCCCAGATGCCCCTCGCCAGCAAATGCGCCAGAGCAGACCTGGTGATTGACAACGGTGAACGGCCAGAAGCGTGGAGCGCCCTGATCGATTCAAAGCTCTGAGACCCGGTCCTGATCGGGAGAAGCAAGAAGAACATCGACCGGGGTGCAGACGATCTCAGCTCCTGTGATCAAGCTCACAGGCCAAGGAGACCGACATCAACAAGCGGCACCGCAATCGCAGAGATCTTGGGTTCATCGGCAGCAGATGGCTCTGCTTCATCGCACCTCACTCCCCAGCACTCACTCCCATGCACCGCTCCCTCTCCCTCCTCTCTGCCCTCGCTCTCGGTTCCACCGCTCTGGTGATCGCCCACGGCCCCAAAGCCGATGCCATGGCCATCGCCTTCGACTGCTTCGATCGCACCACCAGTCAGCTCGTTGCCCGCAGCGCCGTCGACATGACCAGCCCCATCGTGAGCTGCCTGCCCGTTCCCGGCACCAGCACCACACCCGCCCAAACTTCACCTTCACCAACCAGCCCAGATCCCGTGATTGAGATCGGCACAAGCGAGGCGGATTTCACGGGAGGCGGAGCTGTTGAGCCAGATTTCAGCGATCCAGCAGTACCCCCTGCACCCGAGATGAGCACCGGCGATCAACTCGGCTCTGCCGTTGGCCAACACCTCGGCAAATTACTTGGACAAGGCATCGCCGATCTTTTCCGCTAAGCCGAACGTCGCTTCACAACAAACATTTTTCAATCATCCGTCAAAACCAACACACTCACTACCTTTCAAACACCAACCAAAAGCAAACGACATGCCTCTCCTCAAGCAGGCCCGCACAGCAACCAGCACCCTCACGGCCTCCGCACTGATGGCCGCCGCAAGCTTGCAAGCCCCCTCAGCCTCCGCCAACAACGGTGTGAACTGCGAAAACGGACGCTCCCTCGGCCAGTTTGTGATCAAGTCAAAGTTGAATGACCGCTATGTGAGCGGCGGCCATCACAACGATGCTCTGAAAGCCAAACTCCGTAACCAACCAGCCCCCGGCAGTGAAGGCGTCTTCGAACTCTTTGATGTCAGCAACCTGCCTGGCGCCTCCAGAAACACATTTGCCCTGCGCAGCGTGAAAAACCCCAATAAGTGGTGGCGCGTAAAAAACAACAATGAAACCGTGCTGCTCGACTCCTACCAATGCAAGTCAAACCGGGAAAGCACCACTTTCATCGCAACGGGACTAGGCGGGCAGATGGCGTTGCAATCCCGCAAAAACGACAAGTGGCTCAAAGTCAATAATGACGAAAGGCTGAAGGCCTCCGTCGACAATCCCAACAGACGCGACAAAACCATCTTTCTGTTCAGCCAACTCAATCAACCTGCACCTCCCAACCCTCAGCCACAACCTGACCCCCAACCCGAACAGCCCATCAACCTCAACGGCTGGTGGCGCGGTGATCGCAGCGGCTACTACTCCATTCAAACCAGTGGTTCCAACTTCCAGATGAAGGGTTTCTCCAACAATGGCGCCGCCCTGAACTTGTTCACCGGCACCATCACTGGCAACCGCATCACTGGCTCCTGGAAGAACTTCTGTGATAACCGCACCGGCAATGCCGTGCTCGAGTTCAGCAACGGCCAGCTCCGCCGGATGAGTGGCTCCACCGCCAACAGCCAATGGTCTCGTTCTGCACGTCCGAGCAACGTTCAGGCCAACCCCACCTGCAGCACACCCCAACCACCTCAAGACCAGACGCCTAAGAACCTGAATGGCTGGTGGAAAGGCAATAACAATGGTTTTTACGACATCCTGCAAACCCAGGAAATCCCGGGCCAGAACAACTTTCGAATGCGCGGCTACTCGAATTCCGGACAACTTCTGAACACCTTGATTGGACGGACCAGTGGCAACAGAATCACCGGCCGATGGACCAACGCTTGTGACCAGCGAACCGGCAACATCACACTGGAAGTCCGAAACGGGAAACTGGTGAAGCTCAGTGGATCACCCACCATCAACACGAGCTGGTCAACGACCAACAATCCGCCCCGCGCTCTCAAGGACAGCTGCAATCAAGGAAATCCTGACCCCAGCAATCGGGCGATCAAACAGGTGCTCAGACTCACAAAAACCGTTTACATTGTTGATCACGATAGCCTCTCAAGAAACGAAACCGGACAACGCACCTTCTCCAAAACGCTGCAACTTCAGCGACCAGAAAACAACGGAGAACGTTTCAGCGCCTTTTTCCCATCCTCCAACAAAACCCGCTTCTGTGTTGACAGAGAGGTGAGATCCGACGACTGGGACAAGGTTTGGATTGACCGCAATGGCAATGCCAACCTTGGTGTCGAAGTGAAGCTCTACGAGGGAACGAGCTGCAGAGGTCGATTGATCGGCACTTATATGTACCGCAAGATCCTGACCGTAGCCCCGGGGCAGACCGGTCGGTATGAAGTTCCCCTCCCCACCAATGAGGGCAGCTCGGTGCGGGTGACCTACACCCTCTCCAACCGCACCGCACGCTGACAACACCAACCACCGAACCTGTGCCCCGCCATGGCGGGGCTTATCCAACGCTTTGGGTTTGTCCATCAGAATTCAGGAATGAACTACCTGCTCCATCTGAGTGCCGTGGGCTTGAGCGCCTGCAGCCTTGCCGCCGCCAGCATCAGTTTCGGCAACGCTGCCCAAGCACAGGCAATCACGTTCCGCTGTTATGACCGTGCATCGGGAGCCCTTGTCGCTGTCAGCACAATCGACCTGACCACACCACAAGTGAGCTGCACGTCGAGCACCGAACCGGAGAGTTCATCGGCACCAGATCCAGGTGAAGCTCCAGCACCGGGCAACGCTGCAATCCCTGGCAGCAGCGCAAACGATCCCCTCGCCGCACGACGCAGCATCAACCTGGCTCGCGACACAGCAATCCGGCTCAACGGTGGGCTCAGCGTCTACAGACCCGCCAGTTGCATGTTCGCCGGCGCTACGGGCAATCCCTGCCTCAGCCGTGAGAATGACGACTTCGTGTTCAACATCCCTGGGGGGCCACCGGGTTGGGAGCAGAGCGGTGACGCCCCCAGCATTCAGACAATTCTCAAAATCGCTGCCGATGGCCGCTCGGTGCTGAACGAGCTGTACAACGGCCCTCCGCAAACCAACTGAGACGGAGCTTTAGCCCCCCTTCAGCTTCTGACTAAGGATCTGATTGGCCAGCTTCGGATCGGCCTTGCCGCCGGTCTTCTTCATCAGCTGACCCACAAAGAAGCCCTGCAGCTTGTTCTTACCGCCCCGGAAGGCTTCCACCTCCTCAGGGTGAGCAGCCAGGAGCTCATCAACGATGGCACCAATCGCTGCAGGATCACTGATCATGCCCAGGCCGCGCTCATCGACGATCTGGGCCGGTGAGCCACCCTTCTCGAGCAACTCAGGAAGAATTTCCTTGGCGATCTTGCCACTGATCTTGCCGCCATCGATCAGCTTCACCATCTCCGCCAGCTGTTCGGGGCGGAAGGGCAGCGAGGCGTAGTTGATGCGGTTGCTGTTCACATAGGCGGCGATATCGCCCGTGATCCAGTTCGCCGCCAACTTGGCATCAGCGCCGGCTGCCACCACTGCTTCGAAGTAGTCGGCCATCGGCCGTTCGTCGGTGAGCACGCGGGCGTCGTACTGCGACAGCCCCAGGGTCTCTGCGTAGCGATGACGCTTGGCGGCGGGAAGCTCCGGCAATTCAGCACGCCAGGCTTCACGCTGGTCTGCACTCACCTCGATCGGTCCCAGATCGGGATCGGGGAAGTAGCGGTAGTCGCTGGCTCCCTCCTTGCTACGCATGCTCTTGGTGAGCTGCTTGCCCTCATCCCAGAGGCGGGTTTCCTGAACGATCGTTTCGCCGCTCTCGTAGGCCTTGATCTGGCGCTGGATCTCGTAGTCGCAGGCCTTCTGAATCGCCGAAAAAGAGTTCATGTTCTTGATCTCCACCTTCGTGCCGAAGGGCGCGTCAGGGCCGCGACGCACGGAGATGTTCACGTCACAACGCAGGGATCCCTCCTGCATGTTGCCGTCGCTCACGCCGAGATAACGCATGATGCGGCGAATCTCCGAGGCGTATTCAGCAGCTTCACGACCCGTGCGCAGATCCGGCTTGCTCACGATCTCCGCGAGGGCCACACCAGCGCGGTTGTAATCCACCAGCGAATGGGTGGAACCCGCCAGGCGATCGCTGCCGGCGTGCACCAACTTGCCGGCATCTTCCTCCATATGCAGACGCTCAATGCCGATGGTTTTCAGATAAGTCTCTTTGCCCTTCTCCGCCACCTCCACCTCGATCCAACCGTCTTCGGCGATCGGTTCGTCGTATTGGGAGATCTGGTAGTTCTTCGGCAGATCGGGATAGAAATACTGCTTGCGGTCGAATTTGCTGTGCTCAGCGATCTTGAGGTTGAGGGCCATCGCCGCCTTCACCGCATACTCGAGCACCTTCTGATTCAGCACCGGCAGGGTGCCGGGCAAGCCGCACACCACCGGGTCGATGTGAGTGTTGGGGTCATCACCGAAGGCCGTGGAGGCACCCGTGAAGATCTTGCTCTCGGTGCCCAGCTGCACGTGGGTCTCCAGACCGATCACGGCTTCCCACTCGCCCGTTCCAGCCCCGTTGACAGCCATCCGCCCAGAGTCTCGCTAGCCGATCAATCCTATGGAATGGTGCCGGTAGGGTCAGGGATGTGATCCACAGCAGCGATGGCGGGCGAACCCGTTGTGATCCTCGGTGGCGGCCTGATCGGCCTGGCGGTGGCCCACCAGCTGGCCCGCCGCGGCCGCACCGTCACCGTGCTCAGTCGGCGCCGCAGTGAAGCAGCAGGCTTTGTGGCCGCCGGCATGCTCGCCCCCCACGCCGAAGGGCTCGTTGGCGATCAACTGACCTTGGGTCAACGCAGTCTGGACCGCATTCCCAGCTGGGTTGCCCAGATCGAAGCCGACAGTGGCCTCTCCTGCGGGCTCCGCACCAGCGGCATCATCGTGCCCTTCGAGGAGGCCGCCGCGCGAGACCGCTACCCCACCGCCACCTGCGGACAAGCGCTGAATCGGCAACAACTGGAGCGCGAACTGCCCGGCCTGGGCGAGGCCTGGACCGCCGGGCTGCTGTTTGAGCAGGATGGTCAGATCGACAACCGACGGCAGCTGATGCGGGCGCTGGAAAGTGCCTGTGCCGATCGGGGTGTGCGCTTCCTCGAGGGTGTGGATGTGCTGGCCCTCGAGCAGAGCGGCGGCGGCCTGCAGGGCGCACGGGTTCGCGATGCCGAAGGACACGACTACACGCTCGCCTGCACCGAAGCGGTGCTCTGCGCCGGCGCCTGGAGTGCTCGTTTGTTGCCGGAGCTGCAGATTGCGCCTGTGAAAGGACAGATGCTCTCGCTGCAGGCACCCCGTGGCGCCCTCAAGCGAGTGATCTTCGGCCCAGGCACCTACCTGGTGCCCCGCGAGGACGGGCTGGTGGTGGTCGGTGCCACATCGGAGCCGGAGGCCGGCTTCAGCGAAGGCCTCACCCCCCAGGGCCAGCGCACCCTGCAGGCGGGGATCGCCTCCCTGCTGCCGCAGGCGACGCACTGGCCACCGATGGAACGTTGGTGGGGCTTCCGTCCCTGCACCCCCGATGAGGGGCCGGTGCTAGGGGCGAGTTCGATCGAAGGGCTCTGGCTGGCCTGTGGCCATCACCGCAACGGCGTGCTGATGGCGGGCCTGACCGCAGAGCTGTTGGCCGGCGTCATCACCGGCCAACCACTGGATAACGACACCAAGACGCTGCTGCAGGCCTTTCGCTGGGATCGCTTTGAAAACTCAGCGAAGGCGTCAACGCTCTGAAATCGCCAAGAGATCGACTCCAGCCCAACGGAGCGCGTGAGCCTTGATGCCTGGGTGAAGCGATCAGCCCTCGGTGCGCCAACCCTGATCCGACGGGGTCCAGTCGCTCAGCTCGGAGGGCTGGAACCACAGGCCGATCTCGAACTCGGCGGTTTCGGGAGCATCGGAGCCGTGGATCACATTGCGGCCGATGTTGATCGCCAGATCACCGCGGATCGTGCCGGGCTCGGCCTCGAGGGGCTTGGTGGCACCGATCAGCTTGCGGGCACTGGCGATGACGCCATCGCCCTCCCACACCATCGCCACCACAGGGCCGGAGGTGATGAAGTCGACCAAACCAGCAAAGAAAGGACGCTCCTTATGCACGCCGTAGTGCTGCTCTGCCAGTTCCCGGCTGGGGGTGAGCTGCTTGAGACCCACCAACTTGAATCCCTTGCGCTCGAAGCGACCAAGGATTTCGCCCACGAGACCACGCTGGACGCCATCGGGCTTGATGGCGATGAAAGTGCGTTCGGCCATGGAAGGAAAGCGTCAGATCCGGGCCATCGTCCGTGGCGGGGCTGCCGGTTGGCAAGCACAACCCCCTAGCCAATAATGACCATGGGCATGTGACTAGGCTCAAGACGATTCGATGATGACCATGGCCATCGCACCCCGTCAGGTCTCCAAGTCGCAGTTCAAGGCCCAGGCTCTGGCCCTCTTCCGCGAGATCGAAACCAGCGGGGAACCGCTGGTGATCACGGATCACGGCCGACCGGCCCTGGAAGTTCGGCCCTATCGGCCCCTGCAGAACGATGCAGCCGATCCACTGGATGCACTGCGCGGGTCCGTCACCTACTTCGACCAACCGTTTGAACCCGTTTCTGAGGGTGACTGGGAGGCCCTGGCGTGATCCTGCTCGACACGCACGTGTTGATCTGGTGGGCCAACGGTGAGCACGAAAGACTCTCCTCTGCAGCGATCGCGGCGATCGAAGCGGAAGAACAGCAACGCCTGGTGTCGGCCATCAGCTGCTGGGAAGTGGCCATGCTGGTGGAACGGGGGCGACTCGGTCTGAGCGTCGACATGGAACGCTGGCTCAACCTGGTGGTATCAGTACCCAGGCTGCAGCTGCTGCCCCTTAGCCCGGCAGTCGCGGTGGCCTCCACCCGACTCCCGGGAACCTTTCATGCCGACCCCGCTGATCGGTTCCTCGTGGCCCAGGCCCGCCATCTGAACATCGCCTTGGTGACGGCAGACTCCAAAATCAGGACTTACCCGCACGTCCGCAGTCTGTGGTGATCGCCCCCTCCGCCAGCGCAGGCCAGCACCAGGGCTGGACCCCAGCCGACAGTGCCGAGCTCTATGGCTTGGAGCGTTGGGGCGAGCCCTACTTCTCAATCAATCCACGCGGCCATGTGAGCGTGCAACCACGCGGTGATCGCGGCGGCAGCCTCGATCTGATCGACCTGGTGGCAGGTCTGCAGGACCGCAATCTGGGCCTGCCGCTGCTAATCCGCTTCGACGACATTCTCGAAGACCGGCTGGAACGGCTGCATGGCGCTTTCGAACGGGCGATCACCCGGTATGGCTACGCCGGGCGTTACCAGGGCGTCTTCCCGGTGAAATGCAACCAGCAGCGCCACGTGGTGGAAGAGCTGGTGAGCTGCGGTAAACGCTGGCATTTCGGACTGGAAGCCGGCAGCAAGGCCGAGCTGCTGATCGCCCTCTCCTTGATCGACGATCCGGAGGCCTTGCTGATCTGCAACGGCTACAAAGATCAGCGCTACATCGAAACGGCGATCCTGGCGCGCCGACTCGGACGCCGTCCAGTGGTGGTGATCGAGCAGGCCGACGAGGTGCAGCGCATCATCGCGGCCAGCGAGGCGCTGGGGGCGGCACCGCTGATCGGCATCCGGGCCCGGCTCTCCAGTCGCAGCACAGGCCGCTGGGGCAGCTCCGTGGGCGAAAAAGCGAAATTCGGCCTGCCGGTGCCAGAGATTCTCGCCACCGTCGAAGCCCTGCGGGAAGCCAACCTCCTGGAGGAACTGCGGCTGCTGCATTTCCACGTGGGCAGTCAGATCAATGACATCGCCGTGGTGAAAGACGCCCTGCAGGAGGCCTCCAGGATTTATGTGGAACTGCATGCCCTGGGCGCACCGATGGGCTACCTGGACGTGGGCGGTGGCCTGGGGATCGACTACGACGGCAGCCGTACGGCCACGGCGGCCTCCACCAACTACTCGCTGCAGAACTACGCCAATGACGTGGTGGCAACGGTGCAGGAAGGCTGCGCCCCCCACGGGGTGGCCGTGCCAACGCTGGTGAGCGAAAGCGGGCGGGCAATCGCGAGCCATTTCTCCGTACTCGTGTTCGATGTGCTCGGCAGTGGCGGCCTGCAGCAGAGCGCTCCCCCCGAGGCGGGTGAAGAACCGCTGATTGTGCGCAACCTGCGCGACACCCTGGCGGGCATCCACACCCTCCCCGCCGATGCAACCGCCGATGTCTCCCGGCTCCAGGAGGCCTGGAACGATGCACTCAAATTCAAAGCTGATGCCCTGGCTGCCTTCCGGCTCGGCTATCTGAGCCTGCAAGACCGCAGCCTGGCGGAACAACTCACCTGGGCCTGTGCCCGTGCCCTGTTGGATCGTTTACCGGAAGACGGCACTCTGCCTGAAGATCTCAAGGAACTGCCTGCTGTTTTGGCGGAGACCTACTACGCCAACCTGTCGATTTTTCGTTCCGCTCCCGACACCTGGGCGATCCAGCAGCTCTTCCCTGTGATGCCACTGCATCGCCTCGATGAGAAGCCAACACGCCTGGGGCATTTCGCCGATCTCACCTGCGATTCCGATGGACGGTTGAGCCGTTTCATCAGCGATGGCCGCAGCAAACCGCTGCTCGAGCTCCACTCCCTGGTGGCTGACCAGCCCTATCTGATCGGCCTGTTTCTCGGCGGCGCCTATCAGGAGGTGATGGGCAATCTGCACAATCTGTTCGGCAGCACCGATGCGGTACACATCCGCCTTGCACCCGGCGGCGACTACCAGGTGGACCATGTGGTGCGGGGCGACACCAACGCGGATGTGCTTCAGGCGATGGAGCATGTGCCGGATCTGTTGCTCGAACGGCTGCGCATCGCCAGCGAACAGGCGATCAGCCGCGGCGCTCTCCGCATCAGCGACGCCCGCCTGCTGATGGACCATCTGGAAAGCAGCCTGCGCCAGAGCACTTACCTGAAGAACTGATCCATCCCGCTGTCACACCAGCAGACCCCGCTTGCGCAGCGGTTCCAGGTCACTGAGTTGCAGGCCGCCGTTCGCCTCGCTCACCACGCCCCTGCTGCGTAACTTGCTGAGGGTGCGCGAGGCCGTTTCCCTGGCCAGGCCAGCCAGAAGCGCGATCTCCTTCTGGGCCAGGGGCGGAATCGGCGCTTCCACATCATCCTGGCCGGAACTCTTCCGGGCCAGGTAAGCGAGGGCATCGAGCAGGCGTGTTGTGGCGTCGGCGCTCTGCAGGGCGAAGCGTTGATTCAGATCACGCAGACGTCCCGCCTCGAGGCGGGCCAGGGCCAGAGCGAAGTCGGGCTGCTGCCGCAACAGCGCAGCGAAGGGAGCCGAGCGCAGCTTCACCAGACGCAGGGGAGTCAGGGCCACCACATCCGCCGAACGCGATGCGCCATCTAAAGCCGCCATCTCACCGAAAACATCCCCCGGGCCCAGGAGCGACATGATCGCCTCATCACCTTCGGCGGTGGTGGTGCGCACCTTGGCCAGACCGTCGCGAATCAGAAACAGCGACTCGCCCCAGTCCTGTTCCATCACAATCACCTGATCGATCTGGTGATCGCTCTGGCGATGACGATCGAGCAGATGATCGAGATCGTCGCCGTTGAGATCTGCAAAGAGGGTGATCGCAGCGAGGGTCTCATGGGTGAGCGCAGACATGAACTCAGAAACGAACGATCAGACCCACCCAGATCAGTTTGCAAAGCAAATGCAATGCCTGATCGAGGCCAAGCGAAAAGCGCAGACGGCCCTTCAGCCAGTCAATGATCGCGTGCAGCAGCGTTTCAGCCAGACCCAGCAGCGGCACCTCGGTGATCAACGCCACGGCCAAACCATGGGTGGCGGCATGGGCCACCAACCACCAGCGCCAATTGAGCGTGGCATCTGCCCCCGGCAGCTTCTCCTGCGCCATCCGATCGCTCTGGAGAACGAAGTCGCACACGAAATGAGCGCCCACCAGGAGGATCAGCAGATTGAGAGCGTTGATGACACCAGCAGCAGGACTGGGATGACGCTAAGAGACAACGCGAGGTCAACCGCAGCAAACAGCGCCAACCTGGGGGATGACTCCGCCTGGTCACCATGAAGCTCAACCTGAAGGAGCGGCTGCAGAGCCTGAAGATGGTGGCTGGCCTCGCCACCTTCCTCAAGAATCCCGGCTCGCTCGACAGCGTCTTCGCTGTGGCAGCCAGCTTCAAGGACAGCCCGCTGGGCGAGCAGATGGTGCAGCACCTGCTGGCTGACAACGAGTTCCGATCGCTGGTGGACGAGGGCTGGCGACCGGCGCCGATCAATCTCGACCAGCTGCAACAGCTGCCTGAGGGCAGCCTGGGTCGGGTGTATGCGGATCAACTGATCCGCCAAGGGATCACTCCTGACACCTTGATCGATCCCTCTCCGGTGACCAACGCCCAGGAGTTTGTGGTGCATCGGCTTAAGGAAACCCACGACATCGTGCACGTGCTGACGGGGTTCGGAATCGACGGAGTCAGTGAGCTCGGGCTCCAGGGGTTCAACCTGGCTCAGAACCGGTCGCCCCTGGCGGTGATGCTGATTTTCGGTGGTCTGCTCAGCGCCCTGCAGAACAACGAATCGCTCGCCCCACTTCTGCGCGCCCTGGCGCATGGGTTCCAGATGGGCCTGGATGCGGATCTGGTGATCGCCCGCAAACTGGAAGACGGCTGGGAGCGTCCACTGCAGGAGTGGCGCCGGGACCTGAAGCTGCCCAGCGCCCCAGGCGAAGACTCACAGCAAAGCTGAACCAAGCTGCTCACGCGCTGTGTCCAGTGCCTGATCCAGCGCGGCACCATCGCGCCCTCCGGCCTGGGCCAGGTTGGGGCGGCCGCCACCGCCACCGCCGCAGACCTTGGCGATTCCACCAATGAACTTGCCGGCCTGCTGCCCCCTGGCGATCACAGCCTTGCCGAAGGCCGCCACCAGGATCACCTTGCCCAAATCGCCGGGATCGGGAAGACCGCCCAGCACCACCGCCGCGCCGTCGCCGAGCTGATCCGCCAGGCCCTGCGCGGCGCTCTGCAGGCCGCCGCCCTCCACACCATCGAGGCGCGCCACCAGCAGCTGGTGCGCACCCACCGCCACCGCCTGCCCCGCCAGCGCCGCTGACTTGGCCAGCGCCAACTCCTCCCGCGCCTCGGCCAAAGCCTTCTGGCTGGCCTTGAGCTCATCCGCCAACTGCACCACACGATCCACGATCTCGGCGGGCTGGGCCTTGAAGCGCTCACCCAGCTGTTTCACCACCGCATCGCGCTCGTTGAGATACGCCAGCACCGCCGGGCCGGCCACGGCCTCGATGCGGCGGATGCCGGCAGCCACGCCGCTCTCGCTCACGATCTTGAAGAGACCGATCTCAGCGGTGTTGGCCACGTGGGTACCGCCGCAGAGCTCCATCGACACGCCGGGCACATCCACCACCCGCACCACATCCGCGTATTTTTCGCCGAACATCGCCACGGCGCCGGCGGCCTTGGCTGTCTCGATCGCCATCTCCTGAACCTCGAGGCTGTGGGCCTCGCTGATCCAGCCGTTGATCAGCGCTTCGATCTGCTCGAGCTCGGCGGCGGTGACGGCGCGGGGGCAGTGGAAGTCGAAGCGCAGGCGATCAAAATCCACCAGCGAACCGGCCTGGCCGATGCCCGGGTCCACCACCTGCTTCAGGGCCGCCTGCAGCAGGTGCGTGGCGGTGTGGTTCGCCTGGGCGCGGCGGCGGCAGGCCCGGTCCACCTGGCCATGCACCACATCACCCACGCTCAGCGTGCCCCGCTCGATGCGGCCGCTGTGCACAAACACGCTGCGGTTCCGGCTTACCGCCTCGATCGCCACGATCAGCCCATGGCCATCCGGCCCGTCGCCGCTGAGCACGCCCCGATCACCCACCTGGCCACCGCCTTCGCCATAGAAGGGCGTGGTGTCGAGCACCACCTGCACGGCATCGCCAGCGACCGCCCGCTCAGCCGGATCACCGTTCACCACCAGGGCCAGCACCGAACTGCTGTGTTCGAGCAGCTCGTAGCCACGGAAGGCGGTGGCCTCCAGATCAGCCGCCACCTGATCGATGGCGTCCTGCAGGGTGAGATCGATGCTCACCGCCGCAGCCTTGGCCCGCTGGCGCTGGGCCTCCATCGCCGCCTCAAACCCGGCGAGATCCACCGTGAGGCCGTGCTCCTCGGCGATCTCCTCGGTGAGCTCCAGCGGGAAGCCATAGGTGTCGTAGAGCTCAAAGGCCTGCTCGCCGGAGATCTGCCTGGGCTTGGCGGCCAGCACATCGGCCAGAAGCTTCTCGCCCCGCTCCAGCGTTTCAAGGAAGCGGGCCTCCTCGCGCTGCAGCTCCGCCAGGATCACCTCCTTTCGCTCCACCAGCTGCGGATAGGCGCTCTGCATCAGCGCGATCGAGGCTTCACCCATCGCCGTGAGGAACGGCTTGTCGATGCCGAGCAGGCGGCCGTGGCGCACCACGCGGCGCAGCAACCGGCGCAGGATGTAGCCGCGGCCGAGGTTGCTGGCGGTGACCCCATCGCAGATCAGCTGGGTGATGGCGCGGCTGTGGTCGCCGATCACCTTGAGCGAGGTTTTGCCCTTCTCATCGAGCCCGCGGTAATCAACCCCTGCCAACCCCGCCGCCGTCTCGATCAGCGGCACAATCAAGTCGGTTTCGTAGTTGTTGGGCACCCCCTGCAGGATCTGGGCCATCCGCTCCAGGCCCATGCCGGTGTCGATGTTGCGGTTCTCCAGCGGCGTGAGGTTGCCCTCGGCGTCGCGGTTGTACTGCATGAACACCAGGTTGTAGAACTCGATGAAGCGCGAGTCGTCCTCGAGGTCGATGCCGTCGTCGCCGATTTCGGGCTTGAAGTCGTAATAGATCTCCGAGCAGGGGCCGCAGGGGCCGGTGGGACCGGAGGCCCAGAAGTTGTCGGCCTCATCCATACGGATGATCCGCGAGGGGTTCACCCCCACCACATCCCGCCAGATCGCCTCGGCTTCGTCATCCTCGCGAAACACGCTCACCACGAGATTGTTCGGCGAGAGGCCGAACACCTCGGTGCTCAGCTCCCAGGCCCACTGGATCGCCTGCTCCTTGAAGTAGTCGCCGAAGGAGAAGTTGCCGAGCATCTCGAAAAACGTGTGATGCCGCGCCGTGCGGCCCACGTTTTCGATGTCGTTGGTGCGGATGCACTTCTGGGAACTGGTGGCACAGGGCGCCGGACGCTGTTGCTGCCCCAGGAACACCGGCTTGAAGGGGAGCATGCCGGCGATGGTGAGCAACACTGTGGGGTCGTCCGGCACCAAGGAGGCGCTGGCGATGCGCTGGTGGCCGCGCTGCTCATAAAAGGCCAGAAAGGCCTCGCGAATCTGCTCACCGCTGCGGGGACGTGGCTCCTGCGGACGCGACGATCGTGCAACAGCCATGGCGGATTCGGGCGTGGGAGGCAGGTCCAGCAGCCATGATCGCCCCTGAGCCGCCGCACACGTTGGCCGCCCCGCCTCCCGCCACCACCGCTCCCGCCGCCGCCGCGGCCCCAACGGAAAGTCGCGCCAGCCTGCGCCTGCGCTCCCTTGGCTGGGCTCTGCTGGCGGGCACCTGCGCCGGACTGATGAGCCTGCCTCTCGGCCCCGAGATGGCGGTGCGGTCCACCGGCTGCGGACTCTTCTATGGCTTACTGGCCTTCCATCTCGAGCGGGTTGATCCGGAGGATTCCCACCTGCGGGCGGGTCTTGTGGGGGCAGTGTGCGGGATCCGCAGCCTGGGGATGCCCCTGCCCTCACCCCTGGGGGGGCCTGACGCCCTGGCATCATTGGTGCAGGAACTCCTCTTGGCGTGGTTGCCGTTGATCGGCAGCGCACTCCTGCTTCACGGAACCCACCGCATGTTGTCTGCGTCGCGGCCATGAGCCTGCTGCACGCCACCTGGCTCCCGGCCATCCGCACACCCACCAGTTCCGGGCGTCCCGCCCTGCTGGTGTGGGCGGACACCTGGCGTGTGGCGGAGCCGGCGGGCCCCGGCGTGACCCCGGCCACCCATCCCTTCACCCTCAGCGCCGATGACCTGCGCGCCTGGTTGAGCGAACGGGACCTGCTGCCCGACGGCATCATCGATGCCACCGCTTGCCTCACCCTGCCCAGCCGCACGGTGAAGCCGAAACGGAAGCGTGGCGAGACCGCCCCTGTGGATGAGGGCTGGACGGGTCTACCCCTGCAGGCGGGGGAGCCGATTCCGAAGCAAACCGAATGGTGGCCCTGGCAAGTGCAGGGCCTGGCGGTCGAACCCGGTGCAGCCACCGCCTGGCTGGCCCGCTTGCCCCTCTCCGGCCGACACCCCGACCTCGCCGATGAGCTGCGCTGGTGGAGCCACATGCAGCGCTGGGCCCTCAGCCTGATTGCTCGCAGTCGCTGGATTCCCCAGGTGGAGCTGAGCAAAGGGGAGGGCTACCCCCACCGCGCCCGTTGGGTGCCCCTGCTCAATCGCGAAGACGATCGCCGCCGCCTGGAAGACATGGCGGCCCGACTACCGCTGGTGGCCACCTGCGCTCTTCCCTGGCGCGAACCCACCGGGAAGCGCAGCAACCGCACCACCCGGCTGCGGCCTGAGGCGATGCGGGCGGCCAATCCGGTGGCCTGTTGTCGCCCCCGCAGCGGTCGACTGCGCGTCGCCACCCTGCTCGAAGACCTGGTGGATGCCCAGCTGCGCACGGGCTTCACGGCCCAGACGGAAGGGCTCGATCCCCTGCTTGCCGCCTGGGAAGAGGCCCTCGGCAGCGACACCGGCGTGATCCATCTGGGCGATGAAGACGCAGAGCGTCTGGCCACCGCCAGCCATCACTGGCGCGAAGGTGTGGCCGGCACTGTGGCGGCGGCGCGAGCCTGCCTCGAACTGGAAACCCCCGACGACGGCGACGATCTCTGGACCCTGCGGTTCGCACTGCAGGCCGAGGCGGATCCCACACTCAAGGTGCCGGCCGGCCTCGCCTGGGCGGCCGGACCGAAGGGACTCCAGCTCGGCGAAATCGCCGTGGAGCATCCGGGCGAACTGCTGCTGGAAGGCATGGGCCGGGCGCTCACCGTATTTCCACCGATCGAACGCGGTCTCGACAGCGCCACGCCCGAGGGGATGCAACTCACCCCCGCCGAAGCCTTCGTGCTGGTGCGCACCGCAGCCCGCGAACTCCGCGATGTGGGGGTGGGCGTGGAGCTTCCCGCCAGCCTCTCGGGGGGCCTGGCGAGCCGGCTCGGCCTGGCGATTCAGGCGGAGCTGCCGGAGAAATCCCGCGGTTTCACGCTGGGCGAAACCCTCGACTGGAGCTGGGAGCTGATGATCGGCGGCGTCACCCTGACGCTGCGGGAACTGGAGCGCCTCGCGGGCAAGCGCAGCCCCCTGGTGCGGCACAAAGGCGCCTGGATCGAGCTGCGCCCCAACGATCTCAAGAATGCCGAGCGGTTTTTCGCCGCCAAGCCCGATCTCAGCCTCGACGATGCCCTGCGCCTCACCGCCAGCGAAGGCGACACACTGATGCGCATGCCGGTGCACCGCCTGGAGGCGGGCCCACGGCTGCAGGCGGTGCTCGAGCAGTACCACCAACAGAAAGCCCCCGATCCCCTGCCGGCGCCGGAAGGCTTCTGCGGCCAGCTGCGGCCTTACCAGGAGCGGGGCCTCGGCTGGCTGGCCTTTCTGCACCGCTTTGATCAGGGCGCTTGCCTGGCCGACGACATGGGTCTGGGCAAAACCATTCAGCTGCTCGCCTTTCTGCAGCACCTGAAGGCCGAGCAGGAGCTGAAGCGGCCGGTGTTGCTCGTGGCGCCCACCTCAGTGCTCACCAACTGGAAGCGGGAGGCCGCCGCCTTCACGCCGGAGCTCGAGGTGAAGGAGCACTACGGGCCACGACGCCCTTCCACCCCGGCAGCGCTCAAAAAGAGCCTCAAGGATGTGGATCTGGTGCTCACCAGCTACGGCCTGCTCCAACGCGACAGCGAACTGCTGGAGAGTCTCGATTGGCAGGGGGTGGTGATCGACGAAGCGCAGGCGATCAAGAACCCGAGCGCCAAACAGAGCATGGCGGCCCGGGACCTGGCCCGTCCAGGACGTAGCAGCCGCTTCCGCATTGCCCTCACCGGCACGCCGGTGGAGAACCGGGTGAGTGAGCTCTGGGCCTTGATGGATTTCCTCAACCCGCGTGTGCTCGGCGAAGAGGACTTCTTCCGGCAGCGCTACCGCATGCCGATTGAGCGCTACGGCGACATGTCGTCGCTGCGGGATCTGAAATCCCGCGTGGGACCTTTCATTCTTCGCCGGCTCAAAACCGACAAAGCGATCATTTCCGACCTGCCCGAAAAGGTCGAACTGAGCGAATGGGTGGGATTGAGCAAAGAGCAAAAAGCGCTGTATGCCAAAACCGTCGAAGACACCCTTGATGCGATCGCGCGGGCGCCCCGCGGACAACGGCATGGCCAGGTGCTGGGGTTGCTCACCAAGCTCAAGCAGATCTGCAACCACCCCGCCCTGGCCCTAAAAGAGGAGGCTGCCGGCGACGACTTCCTGCAGCGTTCCGTGAAACTGCAGCGCCTGGAAGAAATCCTCGAGGAAGTGATCGAAGCCGGCGACCGCGCCCTGCTCTTCACCCAGTTCGCTGAATGGGGCCATCTGCTGCAGGGTTACCTGCAACGGCGCTGGCGCAGCGAAGTGCCGTTTCTGAGCGGCAGCACCAGCAAGAGCGAACGCCAGGCGATGGTCGATCGCTTCCAAGAGGACCCGCGTGGGCCTCAGCTGTTCCTGCTGTCACTGAAAGCCGGTGGCGTGGGCCTCAACCTCACCCGCGCCAGCCATGTGTTTCACATCGATCGCTGGTGGAATCCGGCGGTGGAAAACCAGGCCACCGACCGCGCCTACCGGATCGGCCAGACGAACCGGGTGATGGTGCACAAGTTCATCACCAGTGGATCGGTCGAAGAAAAAATCGACCGGATGATCCGGGAGAAATCACGCCTCGCCGAAGACATCATCGGCTCAGGCGAAGATTGGCTCGGCGGGCTCGACATGGGCCAGCTGAAGGAACTGGTGAGCCTCGACGACAACGGATCACTATCAGCATGACCCTCACCCCTCCCGGCAACGGCATCAACACCTCCCTCGGCGATGAGGGGCTGGGGCAGCAGCCCTGGTGGGTGGAGCAGTGGATGGAGCTGATCAACTCCTACCGCTTCAAAAAACGGTTGGAGCGCGCCTGGGCCTATGCCCGCGAAGGGCATGTGACCTCGATCCGCTTCGAAGGGCGGCGAGTGCACGCCCGCGTGCAGGGCACCGGCGAAGACCCCTACAAGGTGAAGCTCTGGCTCGATGTGCTCAGCGACGAAGACTGGGGCTATGTGCTCGAAGCCCTGACCCAGAAAGCGCGCTGGTCGGCGCAGTTGCTGGCGGGAATCATGCCGGCGGATATCGAACGGGCCTTCGCGGCCAGCGGCCGACGCCTCTTTCCCTTCAAGCTCCAGGAGGTGCGCAGCGAATGCAGCTGTCCCGATAAAGCCAACCCCTGCAAACACATCAGTGCCGTGTATTTCCTGATGGGGGAGCGGTTCAGCGAAGACCCGTTTGTGCTCTTCCAACTGCGCGGTCGCACCCGCGCCAAGCTGCTGGAAGATCTGGCCGAACACCGCCGGCAAGCCCTGGAGGCGCTCGCGGAGTCGTCGGAAGCGAATCAAAACGAAGGCCAGGGTGCCGACGACAGCCCGGCAACCCTGGCGCCACCCCATCCCGCCGTGCTCGACCCCACCCTCTGGTGGCGCTATGACGCCGCTCTCGACGGCGATCTGGTGGTGATCACCCCGGCCATGGACGGCGACACAGGCCTGGATGCGGCCGGTGAGCTGCCCTTGGCGGAGGAACCACGCTTCCCTGAGGCCAAACAGCACTTCCTGACCCACCTGCGCGAGCAAGGCCAAACGCTCGCCCAACAAGCGATGCTCGCCGCCATGGCCGCCGGTGGCTGAAGCGCCCTGGCTGAGCTTGGCAACACAGGGCCTGGTGACGCTCCTGCTGGACTCCCACCAGCGCGCCTTCGGCCAACCCCTGCTGGCCTGCGACCGAAGCGGTAACGCACGCCGATTGATCTGCCAGGAAATCTTCGCTGCCGATATGGCCGTGCTCGCCCACGACAGCGCCGCTCTCGACGCAGGCGAAGGGCCCCGACTCACCTATGCCAATGCCGCCGCCCTGCGGTTGTGGCAACGGCCCTGGTCCGCCATGGTGGGCATGCCCTCCCGACGCACGGCACCGGAGAGCGAGCGGCGGGAACGGGCGCAGGCCCTCAACACCGCGCAACAGCGCGATGCCTTTCGCGGCTATCGGGGCATCCGCATCGACCGGAATGGGCGTCGTTTCGTGATCAATAACGCCCGCATCTGGACCCTCTGGGACGGGAACGGTCGCGCCTGCGGTCAGGCGGCCGCCTTCGCCGACTGGTGGCTGCTCTAAAGACAAACGGCTCTGAGGGCCGGTTGTCACGACACGGCAGTGGGGGCAACCGAAGCAGGTGGTCCAGACCGAACCTGAACGGCCGGTTCTCCTGCTGTTGGTGCCCAAGCACAGGGCGCAGATTGGCTGTGCGGGTGACAACCAACACCCCCAACTTCCACCTTCTGGAGGACACAACCATGATCACCCTTCGTCAATCTCCCTTCGATCTGTTTGAGCGCCTGGAACAGCAACTGTCCCAGGCCGAGCGGGTTCCTGCAGCGGAAATCCACGACACGGCCGAGGCCTATGTGATCAGCCTTGAGCTGCCCGGTGTCGACAAGAGCACGATCGACGTGCAGGCCACCGATCGCAGCATCAGCGTGACCGCGGAACGTCGGCACCCCGACAACGCCGAGGAGGCTGACAACGCCCTGCTCAGCGAGTTCCGCTACGGCAGCTGGAGCCGCAGTTTCCGCTTCCCCCAGGGACTCAACCGTGAGCAACTCCAGGCCAGTTATCGCGATGGTGTGCTCACAATCCGTGCCGGAAAAGTGAACAGCCACACCGCGGTTGCTGTTCAGGTGGAGAGCTGAGCAGAAACCAGCGGCCCACGCTGATGTTCAGCGGCCAACACCGAGCAGGTCGTGGCCAATGAACACCAGCGTGAACAGCACAAAGAACACCAGCCCCAGCCAGCACAACCCCCGCATCCAGGGTCCGTAGCGGTGCTCCAGCGGCACCAGGGCACTGTTCATCGTGTCCATCGCCATCCAGGCGAACAGCGGGGCGGTGACAAAGCTGCCGGTCATCGCTCCGAACACAAAATCCGTGACCCCCACACCACCGCTGGATGCAAGCAACAGGGCCAGCACGGAGGCGAGGAAGTGGAGCACAACCCAGAGCGCCAGGCGGCGCCGCTGAGGACCCGGCGCCGAATCGCCCCGATCCTTGCCCTGGAGCAGGCCCTGAATCGCCGAAATGCTGCGCGGATAGGCATCCAGACAGGTGAGGGTGGTGCTGAACATGGCCGAGAACGCAGCCGGAATGATCACCCAGGCGGCCCAGCCGCCCATCGCTTCGGTGTAAAGCCGGATCAGCTTCTGCGCAAACGACACGCCACTGCCGGAGAGCATGCCGTCACCGGTGCCGTACATGGTGTAGGCACCAAGAATCACGAAGAACAGGGCCGTCGCCACCGTGACGGCGTAGCCCAGATTGAAGTCAAATTCCGCCTCCTGGCGGCTGGCGGTGTGATGACTGTCGCGGGCGCGCGAGAACATCCACAGCGATGGCCACACACACATCTCCACCGGCCCCGGCATCCAACCCATCAGAGGGATCAGAAAACCGAGGTTGGCCCAGGTCCAGGGGCTGGGATCGGCAGCGGTCCAGCTACTGGCCACATCCGCCACGGGCCCGCGGAGCAGCAGGGTGAAGGCCGCGACGCCGGTGAGCAGGGTGAGCAGCGCCACCAACACTTTCGAGATCCGGTCGAGGGCGCGGTAATGCCCCAGGAGGAGCAGGAGCGCACTGACCAGCAGCACGGCAATCGCCAGGCCATAGGGATCGAAGCCGGCAAGCACCGGAACATTCGTGAGCAGAAGCCCGGCCACGAAGCTCACCGCGGCGATGGTGAGCGTGCCCGTCACCAAGCTCACGATCAGATACAAAGGCAGATAGGCGCGGCTGCGGGCCTGAAATCCCTCCAGCAGCGACTGCCCCGTGGCCGCCGTGAAGCGACTGCCCACCAGCAGAAACGGGTACTTGAGCAGGTTGGTGAGCAGGATCAGGCCCACCAGGGCAAAACCGAAACGGGCGCCGGCGGTGGTGGACGACATCAGATGGGAGCCGCCGATGCAGGCCCCTGCCAGCAGAATTCCCGGCCCCAGGCTCTGACGCAATCCGCGCCAGCCCCGGTCAACGGTTGTGGTCATGATCGCCAGCGCACGGACGGCCATCTTCCGTTGCCGCCCCACCACTCGCCATCAGGCCGCCTGGGCGGCGATGTAACGCGCGAGCGTCGGCCAGGTCTGAAAACGGGAGCTGTTTCTACAGTCAACGTTCGCCGCACGCAATGGGATGGCAGCTGCCACCGGCCGACTCAGCCTGCAGTGCGAGGTGATCGGGGCCGACACCACCACGATCCGCTCGCTCGACTGGGACCGCAGTCGCTTCGACATCGAATTCGGCCTGCGCAACGGCACCACCTACAACAGCTTCCTGGTGCGGGGTGAGCGCACCGCCCTGATCGACAGCAGCCACCTCAAGTTTGAGAGCACCTGGCTGCCGCTGGTGCAGGAGCAGATCGATCCGAAAGCGATCGATCACCTGATCGTGAGCCACACCGAGCCGGATCATTCGGGGCTGATCGGGCATCTGATCGACCTCAACCCCGAGATCGAGATCGTGGCCTCGAAGGTGGCGATCCTGTTCCTGGAGAACCAGGTGCATCGCCCCTTCAAAAGCCGGGCGGTGAAGAGTGGCGAGGAGCTCGATCTAGGCACCAACCCGGCCAGCGGCGTGCAGCACCGCTTCGAGTTTTTGAGCGCCCCCAACCTGCACTGGCCCGACACGATCTTTTCCTTCGATCACGGCACCGGCATCCTTTACACCTGCGACGCCTTCGGCCTGCACTACTGCTCCGACGAGGTGTTTGATCTGGACCCAGGCGCAATCGCACCGGACTTCCGCTTCTATTACGACTGTCTGATGGGCCCCAATGCCCGCAGCGTGTTGCAGGCGCTCAAGCGCATGGATGGCCTGCCGGAAATCCACACCATCGCCGTGGGGCATGGCCCGCTGCTGCGCCACCATCTCAGCCACTGGATCAGCGATTACCGCGACTGGAGCAGTGTGCGCAGCCAGGGGGAGAGCTACGCCGCCGTTTGCTATCTCAGCCAATACGGCTTCTGCGACCGGCTCAGCCAGGCGATCGCCCACGGCATCGGCAAGGCGGAAGCTCAGGTGCAGCTGGTGGACCTGCGCGCCACCGATGCCCAGGAACTCACGGCCCTGATCGGTGATGCCAAAGCGGTGGTGGTGCCCACCTGGCCGGCGGAAGCCGACAGCGACCTCCAGGCCTCCATCGGCACCCTGCTGGCGGCATTGCATCCCAAACAGCTGGTGGGCGTGTATGACGCCTTCGGCGGCAATGACGAACCAATCGATGCCGTGGCAAGCCAACTGCGCAGCCAAGGCCAGAAGGAAGCGTTCGCGCCGCTCCGCATCCGCCAGCTTCCCGATGGACAGGACTACCAGCGCTGCGAAGAGGCCGGCACCGACCTGGGGCAGCTGCTGACGCGTGACAAGGCGATCGCAGCAATGAAAAGCCTCGATGGTGATCTCGACAAAGCCCTGGGGCGCCTCAGTGGTGGCCTCTACGTGGTGACGGCGAGCCAGGGGGAGAACGGCAGCCGCCGCCGCAGCGCCATGGTGGCCAGCTGGGTGAGCCAGGCCAGCTTCTCACCACCGGGTCTGACGATTGCTGTCGCCAAAGACCGGGCGATCGAAACCCTGATGCAGGTGGGCGATCGCTTCGTGCTGAATGTGCTGCGCGACGACAACCACCAACCGCTGCTGCGGCACTTTCTCAAGCGCTTTCCACCGGGTGCCGATCGCTTCGCCGGCGTCAACACCCTGGAAGGCGTGGCCGCCGGCGGCCCGGTGCTCGGCGATGCGCTCGCCTACCTGAGCTGCCGCGTTGACCAACGCATGGAGGGTCCTGACCACTGGATCATCTACGCCGTGGTGGAGCAGGGGAACGTGGCAGATGCCGACGCCCGCACCGCCGTTCACCACCGCAAAGTGGGGAACCACTACTAATGACCACTGCCAGCGCCAGCCTTCAAGACAGTTCCGGCAGGGAGGTGATCGACCTGCCGCTCGACCGGGGCCTCGTCGCCCTGAGGGGATTGAGCCCCCAGCGCCTGCGCTTCGAGCTCGAATATTCCCTCGAGCGCGGCAGCACCGCCAATAGCTTTCTGTACGCCGCCGGCACAGACGCCGATGGGCAGCCCTGTACGGCCGTTCTGGTGCATCCACCCGGTGTCGCCTACGCCGAGGTGTTTCTGCCCGCCCTCGCCCGCCACCTCTCCACGACAACACTCCCTGCAGAGACCCAGGCGCTGCAGGTGGTAGTGGGCCATGTGAACCCCAACCGGGTGGCCCTGCTGCACAAGTTGGCGGAGCACTACCCCGGGTTGGAACTGATCAGTTCGAACCCGGGCGCCAAGCTGCTGGAGGAGCTCTGGCATCAACGCAAACCCCTGCCTCCAGGGGACGACGACCACCGCCCCCCCCTGCCGGCGCTGCCCACGCTGCGGGTGATCCGCCAGGAGACGACCCTGCCTTTGGCGGAGGGTCGCCGGCTGCTGCTGCTTCCCGCTCCCACCCCGCGCTGGCCGGGCGGCCTCCTGGCCTTCGAGGAATCGGACGGCCTGCTGATGAGCGACAAGTTCTTCGCCGCCCACCTCTGCACCAGCACCTGGGCCGAAACCAGCCGCAACGACACTGAAGAAGAACGACGCCACTTCTACGACTGCCTGATGGCCTCGATGGCCACCCAGGTGGACAGCGTGGTGGAACGGCTCGAGGAACTCGACATCCGCACGATCGCGCCCGGCCACGGGCCGGCGATCGAAGCCAGCTGGCGCAGCCTGCTCAGCGACTACCGCCGCTGGGGTGAACGCCAGCACAAGGCAGCTCTCACGGTGGTGCTGCTGTTCGCCAGCGCCTACGGCAACACCGCCGCAATCGCCGATGCCCTCGCCCGCGGCGTCGGACGCACGGGCGTGCGCGTCACCAGCCTCAACTGCGAATTCACGCCCGCCGACGATCTGGTGCAGGCGATCCGCAAAGCCGACGCGATCCTGATCGGCTCACCAACCCTGGGGGGCCATGCGCCGACCCCGATCGTCTCCGCCCTGGGCACCGTGCTGGCGGAGGGGGATCGCAGCAAACCGGTAGGCGTGTTCGGCAGCTTCGGCTGGAGTGGCGAAGCCCTCGATCTGCTTGAGAGCAAGCTGCGCGATGGCGGCTTCAGCTTCGGCTTCGAACCGATCCGGATCAAATTCAGCCCCGATGCCGCCACCGTCCGCACCCTGGAGGAGACGGGCACGCGATTCGCCAGGCAACTGCAACAAGAGCGCCGCAAGCAACAGCGCCGCTCGGCCGGAGGCCTAAGCGAAAGCCGCAGCGACCCGGCCGTGCTGGCTCTGGGCCGGGTGGTGGGGTCGCTCTGTGTGCTCACCGCCCGTAAGGGGACAGCGGACACCAGCCAGACCGGCGCCATGGTGGCCAACTGGGTGAGCCAGGCCAGCTTCACCCCACCGGGCATCACGGTGGCCGTGGCCAAGGATCGGGCCGTGGAAGCGCTCCTGCACAAGGGCGATCGCTTCGCCCTCAACGTGCTGGCGGAGGGGCGCGAAAGCGCACCGATGAAGCAATTCCTGCGCCCCTTTGCGCCCGGAGACGATCGCTTCGCAGGGCTGGATTTGTCGAGCAGTCCGGCGGACCAGCCCCTGCTGCCGGACGCCCTGGCCTGGCTCGAAGCAGAGGTGAAACAACGGATGGAATGCGGCGATCACTGGCTGATCTATGCCGAAGTCCGAGAGGGCGGCGTGCTGGACAGCGACGGACAAACCGCCGTACACCATCGTCGCAGTGGCGCCAACTACTGAGCCGAGGGACGGCCTGGACCACACTCTCCACACCAGCCCCTGAAGGCCAACTCATACTCGTTATGAGTTCGGTTAAGCTGTTGCTGTTGCTTCCCACCCAGTCATGGACCTGAACAACGCGGCCACCCACGCCAACCTCGAAGCCGCCTTCGGTGGCGAGAGCATGGCCAACCGCAAATATCTCTTCTTCGCCGATGTGGCCAAGAAGCTCGGCAACACCGAACTGGCCAAACTCTTCCGCGACACCGCCGCCCAGGAAACCGAGCACGCCTTCGCCCACTTCCGCCTGCTCCACCCCGAGCTGGTGATCGACGATCCGGCCAGCCTCAGCGACGAAGCCAAGCAGGCGATGCTGGCCCGCTGCCTGGAACTGGCCATCGAAGGTGAAACCTACGAGTACACCACCATGTACCCCGAGTTCGCCGCCCAGGCCCGCAGCGATCGTGATAGCGGTGCCGAAGCTGAATTCAACGACCAGATCGACGAATCCAAGGAACACGCCGGCATGTTCCGCACCGCCGCCAAAAATTTCGGCCTACTTGCACCGGTCGAGCAGCATCATGCTGAGCGCTACGGCGTCGCCCTCGAAGCGCTGCAAGGCAAGGGTGAGGCCGGAGAGGCCGATGAACCGGTGGCCGGCCTCTGGATCTGCAAGGTGTGCTCGATGATCTACGACCCCGCCCAGGGTGACCCCGACTCCGGCATTGCTCCAGGCACGCCCTTTGAAGCGATTCCCGACGACTGGACCTGCCCGATCTGCGGCGCCCGCAAGGCCAGCTTCGTTCCCTATCGGGAAGCCGAACTGAAAGTCGCCTGAGTCCGCGCGGCAGCCCGGCCTATTTTCAGCCCCAGCACCCCTTCACGCGATGTCTGCCACCAGCCCCGATCTCCTGGTGATCACCGCCAGCAATGGTGAAAACCTCAAACTGGCGCAGCGCTTCGTGGAGCAGGCCCAACAGCTGGGGCAACAGGCCGAGCTGCTCGATCTCACCAGCCTCGATCTGCCCCTCTACACCCCCCGGGCCCAGGAGAAGGGAACGCCGGCAGCCGTCGCTCCCCTGCAGGAGCAATTGATGGCGGCGCCGCGCTGGGTGATCTGCGCCCCTGAATACAACGGATCCATCCCCCCCTCCCTCACCAACGCCATCGCCTGGTTGTCGGTGCAGGGGGATGACTTCCGCACCCTGTTCAACGGTCGGCCGATCGCCATGGCCACCTTCTCGGGAGGCGGGGGCATGGCCCTGCTCCATGCCCTGCGCATCCAGCTCACCCATCTCGGCGCCGAAGTGGTGGGACGCCAACTGCTGAGCAACTACGCCAAGCCGGCGAAGGACGACAGCCTCCAGGATCTGCTCCAACGCCTGATCCAGAAACAGCCTCTGCAAGTCTGAGCCCCTCACCCTGAACCCAGCCATGGTGTCTGCGCTGCCCTCCCCACAACCGCTGTTCCGCCCAGCCGCTGAACGCTTCCACAGCAGCCTTGACTGGCTCGACTCCTGGCACAGTTTTTCCTTTGCAGGCCACCACCACCCCGACTGGATGGGCTACGGCCCACTGCGGGTGATCAACGACGACACCATCGCCGCCGGTCGGGGCTTCGGCATGCATCCCCACCGCGACATGGAGATCATCACCGTGATGGTGGAGGGGGAACTGACCCACACCGACTCCATGGGTCACAACGCCGTGCTGCGGGCAGGGGAAGTGCAGCGCATGAGTGCCGGCACCGGCATCGTGCACAGCGAAATCAACCAGAGCCCCGATCCCTGCAGGCTGCTGCAAATTTGGATTGAGCCGACCCAGACCGGCCTCAGCCCCGCCTATGAGCAACAGCCGATGCCAACGGGATCGGGATGGACCCTTCTGCTGGACCCGGATCGCAAGGATGGTGCCCTAGCGATCGCTCGCCCTGTTCGGCTGTGGCGTGCTCAGGTGGAGGCGGGCGACAAGCTGGATTGGCCCATAGACCTGACAGGTTCGGGCTGGCTTCAGGTCATCGACGGTCAGCTCACGCTGAACGCAGCAGCAGCAACGCTGCCTGCCCAGCTGCGTCGCGGTGATGGCCTCGGCTTCACGAACGATTCGATTCCTGGAAGCGGCCTGGAAGCTCTGGAGGCCAGTGATCTGCTGCTGTTTGCACTGGCCTGAAGCCAACGGAACGCAACACCGCGTGAATGCGATCCCGAAGATTATCGAAAGTTCAGCACCACACCAGATGTGGTGGTTTGAAATGGCTTCGACACGATTTGTCCCGCTGCGATGGGAACCGCCACAGAATCAAGACCCGCGGTGCGCTACCGGGGCTTTCTTCTGTTGACACAAGCGAATGGAACCTGGCTGGTGAGGCCCGAACGCAGTCCGATGACACTGCTGCCTTTTCGCACACCCACCTGCTCGTTGGAGGATGTCAAGGCCCTAGTGGACTGGCGTTTATCTGAAAGCACCAGCCGGATCAGGTCGGCCTGATCCGAACGCGTCAGCGCAACGCGCTACCTCAGGCGGCCTGCGGCGGCGGGGTGGGCGAACCGAGAGGCTGAAATGGGAGCACCAGGGTGGCCCAACGCTCCGGACGGCCGGGGCGCTCACGGCGAGCCTGGCGCACCCCGAAAGGCACGCGCACGACGTTGGTGCCCTCCACTTGCAGGGTATGACCCCGCTGAAGAGCCGCTTCGAGACAATCCGGTAGCTCCGGAACTTTGGTCACTGGAGTGGTGGCTGGAGTGCGCTTGCTGGCCATGTCCCCTCGACAAGGTTGCTGATGCCGCACAGTGTGGTGATGCACAAACACTGCGGCTGAAATCGGCAATGATTATTTCCGATTTCGGTGAAAATTTACCCTGCCGGTTGGACTGCCGCCAGCTCTTCAACAGACGGACAGGTGCAGATCAGATTGCGATCGCCGAAGGCATTGTCGATCCGGGCCACATGGGGCCAGAACTTGGCCTCCCGTTGATTGGGCATTGGATACGCCGCCTCAGTCCGCGTATAAGGACGATCCCAGTGGTCAGCGGTCACCGCAGCCAGGGTGTGTGGCGCACGCTTGAGAGGATTGTTCTGGGAATCCATCTGGCCGGATTCAATCGCAGCCGCCTCGGCACGAATCGCGATCATGGCGTCGCAGAAGCGATCCAGTTCCGGCAGGCTTTCACTCTCTGTGGGCTCCACCATCACCGTTCCCGCCACCGGCCAGCTCACCGTGGGCGCATGGAAGCCGTAATCCATCAAGCGCTTGGCGATATCGTCCACATCCAGGCCAGCGGAACGCTTCAGATCACGCAGATCAAGAATGCACTCATGGGCCACGAGGCCAGCGTCACCGCGAAACAGCACCGGGTAGTGGTCGCCGAGCCGATGGGCGAGGTAATTGGCCGATAACAGTGCCACAGCTGACGCCCGCCGCAGACCACGGGGCCCCATCAAACGCAGATACATCCAGCTGATCGGCAGGATGCCCGCACTTCCCCAGGGTGCGGCGGACACGGGCGAAATCGCCTGGTTGCCGCCACAGGCCACCAGGGGGTGACCGGGCAGAAAGGGTTGGAGGTGAGCCGCCACGCCGATCGGACCGACCCCGGGACCTCCACCACCATGGGGAATGCAGAAGGTTTTATGCAGGTTTAGATGGCAGACATCAGCCCCATAGACACCGGGCCGGCAGAGACCCACCTGGGCGTTGAGGTTGGCGCCATCGAGATACACCTGACCACCGTGCAGATGCACGAGATCGCAGATCTCGCGGATCCGAGTTTCGAACACCCCATGCGTTGAGGGATATGTGACCATCAGGGCCGCCAGGGAGGCACTGTGTTGCTCTGCCTTGGCCCGCAGATCTTCCACATCCACATTGCCCTGCGCATCACAGGCCACCGGCACGACGCGCAGGCCGGCCATCACCGCACTGGCGGGATTGGTGCCATGGGCGCTGGTGGGAATCAAACAGACATCGCGATGGGCGTCCTGGCGGGAGCGATGCCAGGCCCGGATCACCAGCAAACCGGCATACTCCCCCTGGGAACCGGCGTTGGGCTGCAATGACACAGCGGCAAAGCCGGTGAGAGCAGCCAGCCAACCTTCCAGATCGTCGACCAGCTGCTGCAAACCGCGACACTGCTCCGCTGGCGCAAATGGATGCAGGCCAGAGAATGAGCGCCAGCTCACCGGCACCAGTTCAGCCGCCGCATTGAGCTTCATGGTGCAGCTCCCCAGGGGGATCATGCTGTGCACCAGCGAAAGATCGCGGCTCACCAGCCGCTGGATGTAGCGCAGCAGCTCGGTTTCGCTGCGGTAGCGCTGGAACACCGGCTGTTGGAGCCAGCGGCCGCGGCGCAGGGGAAGCTCGGGAAGAGCTTGTTCCAGATCGACACTCTCCGGTGTCGTTGCCAGAGAATCCAGTGCCGGTACGGGCTGATCGACCGCCTCCGCCAGCACGGTCAACAGCGCCTGCAGCTCGCCTGGTTCGGTGAGTTCATCGAGGCTGAGTCCAAAGCCCTCCGCCTGCTCCGGAGGAGCGCCATCGGGCAGCACGCGCAGATTGAAGCCGCGCTCGCTCGCCCGTTGATGCACGGCGGGGGCCAGGGGAGTGACCACATCGAAGCCATCAAAGCGGGGGGCCTGAGGCAACGGATACCCGAGGGCCACCAGACCCCGCTCCAATGCGATGCGCTGCCCCACCAGGCGCCGGGCGATCGCCGCGAGGCCATCCGGGCCGTGATGAATCGCATAAAACGACGCCATCACTGCCAGCAGCACCTGCGCAGTGCAGATGTTGCTGGTGGCCTTGTCGCGGCGGATGTGTTGTTCACGGGTCTGCAGAGCCAGGCGCAAGGCCGGGCGCCCTTCCGCATCCACCGACTGGCCGACGATCCGGCCGGGCACCTGACGCTTGTAGCTCTCACGGGTGGCAAAAAAGGCGGCATGGGGACCGCCGCCAGCCATGGGCACGCCGAAGCGCTGGGCGCTGCCCACGGCAATGTCAGCTCCGAGTGAGCCGACGGGAGCGAGCAGCACCTGGGCCAGGGGATCAATCGCCACGGTGGCCAGAGCACCGTGCGCATGGGCCGCCGTGATCAGCGCCGATGGATCCCAGAGATGGCCGTTGCGACCGGGCAGTTGCAGCAGCACCCCGAACACGTCCTCATCCCAGCGGAAGGCGTCAGGCTCACCAATCTCCAGGCTGATCCCCAGCGGCACGGCCCGGGTCTCAAGAACCGCCAAGGTCTGTGGCAGGGCGGCCGCATCCACCAGGAAGCGACGGGCCTGCGGGCGCTTGCACACAGCCAAACTGAGGCTCATCGCCTCAGCGCAGGCTGTGCTCTCATCGAGCAAGGACGCATTGGCGATCGGCAGCCCGGTGAGCTCGCTGATCAGGGTCTGAAAGTTGAGAAGAGCCTCCAACCGCCCCTGGGCAATCTCAGCCTGATACGGGGTGTAGGCCGTGTACCAGGCCGGATTCTCCAGCACATGACGCTGAATCAGAGCCGGCGTCGCTGTGTCGTGATAGCCGAGTCCGATCAGAGAACGATGCAGACGATTCGCGGAAGCGATCTCGCGCAGCTCCGCCAGAGCCTGTGCTTCAACCACACCCTCGGGCATGGCCTGCAGCGGCGGCTCGGCATCGAGGATGTCGGCGGGCACCACCGCCCGCACAAAGGCGTCCAACGACTCAAAGCCGAGAACCTGGAGCATGCGCTGCTGTTGCTCCGGATCAGGGCCGAGATGCCGCTCCACAAAGGGCGACAGCCTGTGTTGCTCAATAGCTTCTGCAGACGCGGCGCAGCGCTGTTCCAGAAGGGTCACGGCCTTTGAGCAGCAGGCGCGACTGTAGGGAACGGAACCGCAGACCGTCTGCCGTTCAGGAAGCGGCGATCTTGGTGGTGTAGGTGGCCGCATCCATCAATTCAGCCAGCTGCGATGTGTCAGCAGGGCGAATCACCAGCAACCACCCCTCCCCATGGGGGTCGTTCTGCAGTTCTTCCGGGCTCGCCAGCACCGCTTCATTGCGCTGCACCACTTCACCGCTAAGGGGGGCATACATGTCTTCCACCGCCTTCACCGACTCCACCGATCCGAACCCGGTGCCGCGATTCAGGCTGGCACCCACATCAGGGAGATCGACAAAGACGATGTCGCCGAGCTGATCCACCGCAAAGGCACTGAGGCCCACCCGCACCAGATCGCCATCGAGGTAGGCATATTCATGGCTGTCGGCGAAGCGGAACTGGTCAGGAAAATCGAAGGCCATCGGGCCAGAAGCGGGCAGACACTTCACCCAGTGTGGGGTAGATCCACCAGTCGTGCCTCCTCGAGCGCCACCAGCGCTCGGATCAGAGCCAGTTCGAGATGGCTGCGATGGGTGCCGCCCTGCACATACAAATTGAAGGGCTCCCGCAGAGGAGCATCGGCGGAAAACTCACTGGTGCTGCCGTCGATGAAGGTGCCGCCGGCCATCACCAGATCACTGGCATAGCCGGGCATGGCCGCGGGCACCGGATCGAGATAGGCGCCCACCGGGGAGCAGGCCTGAAACGCTCGGCACACCACCTTGAGAGCTTCGGGATCACCGAGCTGCACCGCCTGAATCAGATCGCTGCGGTGTTCACCCGGAGAGGGTTGCACCGGATAGCCCAGGGCCGCGAAGGTGCCAGCCACCAGCTCGGCGCCGATGAGCGCTTCCGCCACCATCTGCGGGGCGAGAAACAGCCCCTGCAGGATCAGTCGGTGCAGGTCAAATCCGGTGCCACCCTCACTGCCGATGCCAGGGGCGGTGAGCCGACAGCAGGCCCGTTCCACCAGATCGGCGCGACCGGCCACATAACCACCGGTGGGCGCCAGAGTGCCCCCCAGATTCTTGATCAGGGAGCCGGCGATCAGATCGGCACCGACAGCGGGCGGCTCCCGCTCCTCCACCAGCTCGCCATAACAGTTGTCGACGAAGCAGACACACTCCGGCTGGCGGGCATGAATGCGCTGGCACACCGTCTCGATCTGAGCGATCGAAACAGACGGCCGCCAGCTGTAGCCGCAGCTGCGCTGAATCAGGATCAGGCGGATGGGCTGGTCCAGGGCCTGATCCAGCGCCTGCAGATCAAGCGAACCATCGGGGTTCAGATCGCATTCGGCGTAATCGACACCGAAATCGACCAGGGACCCCTGCCCCTCTCCGCGCAGGCCGATCACCTCCTCCAGGGTGTCGTAGGGCCGCCCAGTGATCGACAGCATCCGATCCCCGGGGCGCAGCACCCCGAACAGGGCGGCGGCGATGGCATGGGTGCCACTGACGAACTGCAGGCGCACCGCTGCTTGTTCCGCCCCCAACACCCGCGCGAAGACCCGATCGAGCACCTCACGCCCCTGATCACCATGGCCGTACCCGGTGAGGGAGGCGAAATGCTGGGTGCCAACCCGCTCCGCCGCGAAGGCCGCCAGGATCCGCTCCAGACGCAACCTCACCCCGGCCGTGCGGGCGGCGGCAGCGGGCGCCTGTTGCGCCACCACACGCTGCACCAATGCGCGGGCCCGCGCCTCGGGCGAACCAGAAGGCCAAGCATCGGAACTTGAAAGCATCAATCGCTGCGTCTCGCTGCTGCATCCGTTGCTCTTCTACATTCTCAGCTCCAACCCAACGCCTGATCGCCGCGGCATTCACCGCAGCGACCAACGATTCGGTTCGTGGAGTTTTCCTTGGTCACAACCCCTTTGGCGTCTGCCGCCACCGATCGCGAGCTGCGCATGCGTGCGGCGGTGATGGCACCCCGGGGCCCCTTGCCTCGCCGGCAGCGACGCATCAAATGGGGCACCACCAGTTTCATGCTCACCATGCATGTGCTGGCCACCGTCGCCCTCCTGCCCCGGTTCTGGAGCTGGCAAGGCGTTGTGGCTCTGGCGGTGCTCTATTGGATGACCGTGCTGGGGGTGACCCTCGGCCTGCACCGCCTGGTCGCCCACCGCAGCCTCAGCGTGCCCCGCTGGCTGGAGCGCACCCTGGTGATCATGGGAACCCTGGCCTGCCAGAGCGGACCGATCGAATGGGTGGGCCTGCATCGTCATCACCACCGCTTCTCCGACCAACCCAACGACCACCACGACGCCGCCCGCGGCCTCTGGTGGAGTCACAGCGAGTGGATGCTGCACGACATCCCCGCTCTGGAGCACATCGACCGCTATGCGGGCGACCTCCAGGCCGACCCCTTCTATCGCTGGCTCGATCGCTGGTTCCTGCTGCTGCAGATTCCCCTGGGCCTGGCCCTCTACGCCTACGGCCAGATGGCCGACGTGCATGGTGGCGGCCTGGGGTTGGTGCTCTGGGCGATTCCGCTGCGCCTGGTGATCGTCTATCACGTCACCTGGCTGGTGAACTCGGCCACCCACGCCTGTGGCTACCGCAATTTCGATTGCCCCGACCTCTCCCGCAATTGCTGGTGGGTGGCCCTGCTCTCATTCGGCGAGGGCTGGCACAACAACCATCACGCCCATCCGGCCAGCGCCCGCCATGGTCTGCGCTGGTTTGAACTCGACATCACCTGGCTGCACATCCGCCTGCTGCGCCGACTGCGCCTGGCCCACCGCATCCGCCAGGCCCGTTATGCGCCCTCAGAGCTGCCCTGAGCGTTGGCGTCCATCGCTGCAGCCCGCTCCCGCAGCTGGGCCAGAAACCCCTCGGCCCCTCGCTGACTGGATCCACCCAGCCTTTCATAGGTGGCATGCAGGTCGAGGAGTTCCCCGTCGAGCTCCTCAGCGGAGTAATCACGCAAACCGGCCATCACGGCCGCGAAACGCTCGCGCCGCTGCGTCTTGCTGGGGGGATAGGCCTGCATCACCTGATCGCGGCACTGGCGCCAGGACTGCCCGCTGCAGAGCAGATCGGCGAGGGCCGCACTGAGGGCCACGCCCTCCCGGGCATCGATCCGCCAGTCGAACCCAGGAGGCAGCGGTGCCAGCCCCACGAAGATCTCCAGCAGATCGCCGGCACCGAGCGCCCGACCGGCGCTGTTGCGCATCGGTTCCCGCCCGGCTTCCAGCACCTGCAGCAATTCCGGGTGCACCTCCTGCAGATGCTCCCGAAGCGGCTCCAGGCCGGCCTCAAGCACCGCGTTGGCCTGGCCGAGGGCGAGGAACACTTCCGGGCCGGGCGACGCGAGCTTGCCGTTGCGGAGATTGGAGATCTGGGAGTTGTGCACCCGACCGAGATCCAGGGTTTCGGCCAGGGCAGGCAAGACCTTGTGCGACCAACCATTGCGTTCATGCCAGACGTGCACGAGGTGCGCCATCGCCCGGCGCCCCTGGGCCAAACGCTCTCGGTAACCATTGGTCACAGAGTCAGGATAAAGATCAGCTTCGACCACTTGATACGGATACTGATTGCCTGTAGCTTATCGGTAGTCAAAGGAACAAGCCATGGTCTCCAGCGTGATTACAACGCCATCACCGCCGAGCCGACCAGCCGCGCCGGCCGTTGCCCTCAAGAAAGCGGCCGCCCTGCACCAACCTCGCAAAGGCGAAGCACCCGTCAGCCTTGATCTGGGCAAGCGCTGGGGAACCATGGGCTTCATGATCGCGATCCACGTGCTCGCCATCGTCGCCCTTCTGCCCGGATTCTGGAGCTGGCAAGCGGTCGCCACCCTGCTCGTTCTCTACTGGGTCACCGCCTGTCTGGGGGTGACGATCGGCTATCACCGCCTGCTCTCCCACCGCTCCTTCCGCGTACCTCACTGGCTGGAGCGCTTCTTCGCCACCTGTGGCGCCCTGAGCTGCCAGCACGGTCCAATCGACTGGGTGGGGCTGCACCGCCACCATCACAAGTTTTCGGATACGGATGCGGATCACCACAACAGCCATCGCGGCTTCTGGTGGAGCCACATGGGTTGGATGTTCGAGCCCATCCCGGCCATGCAGGCCGTGCCACGGATGACCGGTGATCTGGCTAGCGACCCCTACTACCGCTGGCTCAACAACAACTTCCTGTTGCTGCAACTGCCCCTGGCCGGCCTGCTCTTCTGGATTGGCACGGTCACCGGTGCCGGCGGCTGGGCCCTGGTGCTGTGGGGCATCCCCCTCCGACTGGTGCTCGTGTATCACATCACCTGGTTGGTGAATTCCGCCACCCACTGCTGGGGTGAGGTGGTGTACGAGAGCGGCGACGCCTCACGCAATAACAAGTGGGTGGCCGCGCTCACCTTTGGTGAGGGCTGGCACAACAACCACCACGCCTTCCCCCATTCCGCACGCCACGGTCTCCAACCCGGACAGATCGACCTCACCTGGCAGCACATTCGCTTGATGCGGGCCCTTGGCCTCGCCACCAAAATCCGCCTGCCGGTCGCGTCCTAAGCTGATCGATCGCTCATCTGTCCCCGTCCGCAACCGATAGCCATGGCCAAGCGCGTTCAAGTCGTTCTGAATGAGGACGTTCTCAGCCTCGGTCGGGATGGGGATCTGGTGGAAGTGGCCCCCGGCTACGCCCGCAACTTCCTGCTCCCCTTCGGCAAAGCGGTTCCCGTGACGCCGGCCGTGATGAAGCAGGTGGAGCACCGCCGCGCCAAGGAAGCAGAACGTCAGGCCGCCCTCAAGCAGGAGGCCATGGCGTTCCGCACGGCACTCGACACCATCGGTCGTTTCACCGTCAAGAAGCAGACCGGTGGAGACGATGTGCTGTTCGGCACCGTCACCAATGGCGATGTGGCCGAAGCGATCGAAGCCGCCACCAAGAAAGAGGTGGATCGTCGTGACATCAGCGTGCCCGACATCCACCGCACCGGCTCCTACAAGGTGCAGGTGAAGCTCCACAGCGACGTCACCGCTGAAATCAACCTGGAAGTGGTCAGCTACTGATCCGAGGGTGCGTCAGAGTGGGCTTTCGCTTTTGAGCCCACAACGCCATGGTGAGCGTTCCCCTCAACGAACCAGGCGGCGAGTCCGCCGGAGGGGGGCGCCGTGGCTTCGGCCAGGGGCGAAGGAGGGATGAACCCAATTTCGAAGCGCTGCCCGACTCGATTCCACCCCAAAACCTGGAGGCGGAAGAGGCGGTTCTGGGCGGCATCCTGCTCGACCCCGATGCCATCGGTCGTGTGGCCGATGTGTTGCAGCCGGAAGCCTTTTATCTCGGTGCCCATCGGGAGATCTACCGCACAGCGGTGATGCTCCACAGCCAGGGCAAACCCACCGATCTCACTGCCATGACCGCCTGGCTCGCGGATACCGGCGCCTTGGAGAAAGTGGGCGGCAGCGGCCGGCTGGTGGAGTTGGTGGAACGGGTGGCCACCACAGCATCGATCGAGCAGGTGGCCCGTCTGGTGATGGACAAGTTCCTGCGCCGCCAGCTGATCCGATCAGGCAATGAGGTGATCCAGCTCGGCTTCGACCAGAGCCTGCCGATGGACCAGGTGCTTGACCAGGCCGAACAAACAATTTTTGCGATCAGCCAGGAGAAGCCATCCAAGGGGCTGACGCCCACGGCCGAGATCCTCACCAGCACGTTCAACGAGATCGAGAGCCGCTCCCTCGGCACCTCGGTGGCGGGCATCCCGGTGAACTTCTACGACCTGGATGCCATGACCCAGGGCCTGCAGCGCAGTGACCTCATCATCGTGGCGGGACGGCCGGCCATGGGCAAAACCTCGATCGTGCTCAACCTGGCCAAGAACGTGGCGCAGCTGCACAACCTGCCGGTGTGCGTGTTCTCCCTGGAGATGAGCAAAGAGCAGCTCACCTACCGGTTGCTCTCGATGGAAGTGGGCATCGAAGCCGGGCGCCTGCGCACCGGTCGTCTGCAACAGGAGGAGTGGCCCCTGCTGGGCCAGGGCATCAACACCCTCGGCCAACTGCCGATCTACATCGACGACAAGCCCAACTCGGGCGTGCTCGAGATGCGGTCGCTCTGCCGCCGACTCATGGCGGAACAGGGCAGGGATCTGGGGCTGGTGGTGATCGATTACCTGCAGCTGATGGAGGGATCGACCCCAGACAACCGGGTGCAGGAGCTCTCGCGGATCACCCGGGGGCTGAAGGGGATGGCCCGGGAACTGAACGTGCCGGTGATCGCCCTCTCCCAGCTCAGCCGGGGCGTGGAGTCGCGCACCAACAAACGACCGATGCTCAGCGACCTGCGCGAATCGGGCTCAATCGAGCAGGACGCCGACCTAGTGCTGATGATCTACCGCGACGAGTACTACAACCCGGAAACCCCCGACCGGGGCATCACCGAAGTGATCGTGACCAAGCACCGCAACGGCCCAGTCGGCACGGTGAAACTGCTGTTCGAGCCCCAGTTCACCCGCTTCCGCAACCTGGCGGCGTGAGTCGTTTCCGATACTGGTGGGATGACGCCCAGCCCAGCCCCCACTGAAGTCTTCGACCTGATCGTCGTGGGGGGTGGCCATGCCGGCTGCGAAGCCGCCATCACCGCCGCTCGGCTGGGCTTGAACACGGCCCTGTTCAGCCTCAACCTCGACCGCATCGCCTGGCAGCCCTGCAATCCGGCCGTGGGCGGACCGGCCAAGAGCCAGCTGGTGCACGAAGTGGATGCCCTCGGTGGCGTCATCGGTCGTTTGGCCGATGCCACGGCGATTCAGAAACGCATCCTCAATGCCAGTCGCGGCCCGGCCGTCTGGGCCCTGCGCGCCCAGACCGACAAGCGCCAGTATTCCCGTCAGATGCTGCAACTGCTGCAGCACACCCCCAATCTGGCCCTGCGCGAAGCGATGGTGACGGGCCTGGAAATCGAAGGCGATCCCGCAGGCGGTGGCGACGACTGGGATCCGCGGCAAGGACCGGCCGCGCGCATCACCGGCGTGCGCACCTATTTCGGCAGCGTTTACGGCGCCAAGGCCGTCGTGCTCACGGCCGGCACCTTCTTAGGGGGGCGCATCTGGGTGGGCCATCAATCGATGGCGGCTGGCCGCGCCGGTGAGCAGGCCGCCGAAGGTCTCACCGAAGCGCTCCAGCAACTCGGCTTCCACACCGACCGCCTCAAGACCGGCACCCCCGCCCGCGTCGACCGGCGCAGCATTGCCCTCGATCAACTCGAAGAGCAACCCAGCGATGCCGCCGACCGTTTCTTTTCCTTTGACCCGGCGGCCTGGGTCAGCGGTGAACAGATGAGTTGCCACATCACCCGCACCACAGCCGCCACCCACCAGCTGATCAAAGACAATCTGCATCTCACCGCCATCTACGGCGGCGTGATCGACAGCAAAGGCCCGCGCTACTGCCCCTCAATCGAAGACAAGATCGTGCGCTTTGCCGATAAAGACAGCCACCAGATCTTCCTGGAGCCCGAGGGACGCGACACCCCGGAGATCTACGTGCAGGGCTTCTCCACCGGCCTGCCCGAGCCGATCCAACTGCAACTGCTGCGCAGCCTGCCGGGGCTGGAACAGTGCGTGATGCTGCGGGCGGCCTATTCGGTGGATTACGACTACCTGCCGGCCACCCAGCTGCTGCCCTCGCTGGAAACCAAGCGGGTGGAGGGCCTCTTCAGCGCCGGCCAGCTCAATGGCACCACCGGCTACGAGGAAGCCGCGGCCCAGGGCCTGGTGGCCGGTCTCAACGCCGCCCGCCGCATTCGCGGCCAGGAGCCGGTGCACTTCCCCAGGGAAGGCAGCTACATCGGCACGATGATCGATGACCTGGTGAGCAAAGATCTGCGCGAGCCCTACCGGGTGCTCACGAGCCGCAGTGAGTACCGGCTGGTGCTGCGCGGCGATAACGCCGACCGCCGTCTCACACCTCTGGGCCGGGAGCTGGGGTTGATCGACGACCGCCGCTGGCACCTCTTCCAGGAGAAACTGGCGGCGCTCGAGGGCGAAACACAACGCCTGGAACGGCAGCGGCTCAAGGTGAGCGATCCGGTGGCGCCTGCGGTGGAAGCGGAAACCGGCGCACCGATCAAAGGATCGATCACCCTGGCGGATCTACTGCGTCGCCCGGGCATGCACAGCGCCGATCTGGTGCGCCACGGCCTGGCCGATGCCGGCCTCCCCCTGCCGGTGCGCGAAGGCGCCGAGATCGACATTAAATACAGCGGCTATCTGCAACGGCAACAACAGCAGATCGATCAGGTGAAGCGCCAAGGACAACGCCGCCTGCCGGCGGATCTGGACTACACCAACATCGGCACCCTCTCGCGGGAGGCACGGGAAAAACTCGCGGCCGTGCGTCCGATCACCCTGGGGCAGGCCAGCCAGATCCCAGGCGTCAGCCAGGCCGACCTCACCGCTCTCCTGGTGTGGCTGGAACTGCAGCAACGCCGTCGCCAGCCTGGCGCGTCAGACCTCGCCTCCACGCCAGCCTCTCGATAGCGTTGCAGCAGACAATGGTCTGCGGTGCCACCACGCCTTTCCACCTCCAGGGCCTACTGGAACCTGCGTGCCGAGCAGGTGATGGATCGGGTGTTCAGCGATGGTGAGCGAACGCTCGAGGCGGTGCAGGTGCGGGTGGATCCTGCGCCCCTCAACGTTGAACCCACAGAACACACACCCCCTGAATCCAGAACAACGGGCTGGTGGCACCGACGGCTGCTACTGCTGCTTTTTGCCGTCCCCACGGTCACGAGTGTGGCCATCAGCCTCTGGCTGGCCCGGAATTGGCACACCACACAGGCAGCCCTGAATCGTGAACGGGATCTGCAGCTGATCGAACGGGTGCGCAACCTACCGCCCACCACGGCGGAGCCCCAACCTGCCACCGCGACCGCCGCGACCGCCGGCGACCCCATCCAGCTCCCCGCCAGCCTGGAGCCGGTGATGATTCCACTGCCGGCCGGTCCCCTTCCCAGCGACCAAGCCCCGGCGGCAGAAAGCCCGGTGACAGCCAGCCCGTCAGTCGCCACCACTCCGCGCACTGACACCGCTCCGCTACCGGCTGCTGCACCGGAACCGCTGCTGGTGGGGGTGGTGCATGCGGGAGGTGGCAAGGGCTCGGCGATTTTCCGGCTCGACCAGCTCTCCCTCTCGGCCACCCCCGGCGAGCTGATCGGCAACAGCGGCTGGCGCCTCCACTCCGTGCAGGCCAGTGGTGCGGTGATTGAACGCCAGGGCCAGCAGCGCAACCTCACGGTGGGAGGCGCCTTCTGAGCAACGCCTCAGCCCTGCTGCCCTCACCGGAACCACTCTGGGACGCTGCTACCGCGGCGGTGATCGGCGGCGACGGCCCCTGGGATCTACCCGGGCCCTGGCGCCTGCTGTTGCTAGGAGACGGCAGCCCCACCCGCCATCTACGCCTGCTCACAGGTCATCCGGTGGCCGTGCGCCTGATCGCCATGGAGGCCGATGTCACCATGGCAGGGGCCCCACGGGAAGTGCGGGAGCTGCGTCATCCCCTCCTGCGTCGCCAGGTGTGGCTCGCCTGCGGCGGTCAGACCCTGGCCTGGGCCGAGAGCTGGTGGAATCAGACCGAGGCCGACCAGCACCTGCAGGACCGCAATCTGCCGATCTGGCTGAGCCTCACCCAGGGGCGTTCGGAACTGTTCCGCGAGGTGGATGGGCTCGCCCTGGTGCAAAGCCCCTGGCTGGAGACGGGCTTCGCTGCAACCGGACCGTTCTGGAGCCGCCACTACCGCTTCTTTCGCCAGGGTCGGGAGCTGACGGTGATCCGGGAGGTGTTCAGCCCTGCTCTGGAACAGTGGCTGGGCCCAGCGCCACGGGACGCACTTCACCTGGCGTCATGAAGGAATGGGTCGGATTGTCCCGTTTTCCTCTTGACAACTTGCGGGTAAATATGCTGCCCCCATCATGGTGGCAACCGCCCACCCGATCCGATGGCACACCGCACCTGGCTGAGCCTCTCCGAACTGGGGCAGCTCTTCGGTATTTCCTCCCGTCACTGTGAACGAGCCCTCGACCAGGCGGGCTGGCTCGACCGCCATGGCCGGCCCACCCCAGCCGCCATCGAAGCCGGCGCCGCCTCGCTTCAGGGACCCCAATGTCATCCCCGCGGCTGTCGCTGGAATGGAGAGGTCTGCCGTGACCTGCTGATGACCCGGGGCTACAAGCCGGTCAGTCGTGATCAACACGTGAAGCAGTGGGTGGCTCTTCTGGAGGCGATGAACGAGGGATCGGCCGCCATCAATGCCACCGCCGATCAGATGGCGGAGGATCTCCCCGCTGAGCTGGTCGACGACGTCAATGCCCAGCTCAGTCAGCGAGGCTGCACGTATCAGGCCAGGCGCAGGGCTTCCGCCTGCTGACGGGCCTTCTCCAACTGCTCCCGCAGGCTCTCCTCATCGGCATGGCTCAGGCTCGTCTGAATCAGACGGGCGTGGGGAGCATGGCGACGCAACTTCTCGATCACCCGATCGGCCGTTGCCTCACGCACCAGCAGGGCCAGCGCCGCCGTTCCCTTCGGCAGGGTCTCACCGAGATCGCGCAAGAACTGATCATTGATGCCCATATCGCTGAGGGCTCCCGAGGCGGCACCAGCGCCGGCTCCCACCGCCAGACCAAGCAAGGGATTGGCGAAAAGCAGACCCACCAACATGCCCCAGAAGCTGCCGCCCACCGCACCGGCGGCCGCCAGGTTGATCGCCTGCCGCAGGTGGACATGACCATCCTCGGCATGCTCGAGCACCACCGCATCCTCCAGCGCAATCAGGTGCTCCTGCTGAATGCCCACCAGCTCACGCCGGACGTCTTCGGCCTCCTCCACCTTGGGGAAGCCCACCACCACAAGATTGCTCATCAGGCCCAACGCAGGTGCCCGAAGACTAAGCACACCAACAGAGACTGCTCAGTCGCGGCGGCGACTCGACCGGGGCAGGGAGCGACGACTGGCAGGCGCCGGCTCCACCGGAGCCCGTCGGGGTTGGGAACGCTCGACGGGCCGCTGCCAGCGATCCACCCGGAAGTCGCTCTCCTCGGGCCAGGCGTCATCCGGCCAAGCGTCATCCCGGGTCACAGCTGGCTGAAGCGACTGAGGCGTGGGGGGAATCCGGGCGGGTTGTCGCCTGGAAATCGCCTCCAGCGGACGTTTGGCTCTGGACGGCGAAGCCATCGATCGTTGCGGTGGCGTTGACGTCGGTAGAGAGGCATCGGACTGCCAGACGTCGCCGCCGTCATCCTCTTCATCGAGCAGCCAGTCGATCTTGTCGCCCACCCAGCGACCGACCGCATCGAGTCGGGCCGACGTCCCCCTGCCGGAGCGTCGACCGGGGCGTGTGCCAGCGACACCGTCCACGAACTGCCGTCCGGTTTCAAGCCACTGATCGAGGCGCTGCGCCTGTTGCCGTCTTGCATCCATGCCCTGACGTTACCGACGCCGGCGACGCAACCAACACTCCCGTCGCCAACCCACCAGGGCGATGCTGATTCCTCCGCACTGCAGCACCAGGAGAAACAGATCCATCTCAGCCATGCCGGCACTCGACGGCCTGGTCAGATGCTGGATCCCCACCCTCATAGGGCTCAAAGCGAAGCAGACAACTGGCATGCCAGCGGCCGCCATAGTGACGTTCACAACAGCGGCGACAAGCCGCCTGATGCAAACGACGCCGATAGGGCAGCTGATGACCGCAGCGGGGACAGACCGCAAGCCAGCGGGGCGGCGTGACCGGCACGGGAAAACGATGGCGGATGCTCACCACGAAGCGATCCTGTGCAGCGTTGATCGCAGCCATCCGCGCCCGGAACTGGGGTCCGTGGCTCTCGCGTCGGCCCAACACCAGATCCACCCAGGCATGAATCATCTCGTGGCAAAGCGTGCTTTCCGTGGCCGCCCTCGGTAACGGCTCCAACAAGGGCCGAGACAGGACAATCTCGCGACCCAAGGGGGGTGCCACCGCAGGGCCGCGGCGATACAAGCCGGCGGTGCGGGTCATGCGTCCATCACTCCAGCGCACGGCCAACAGAGGGTGCGGCCCCCGCACCAGGCTCCCGTCGAAGTGCTCACGGTTCAGACGATGAAATAGGGGGAGCAGGGGCTCCAGGGACACAAGACAGGACGGCACCGGTGGTCAGCAGTCAGTCAGACTCACTGCGCATCGTCAACTGCGTGCCGCGGATGGATCTGGCTCTGGTTCGGGAACTCGGAAGCAAGGCCCTGCTGGCCGGCGCTGGAGCCCTACTTCTCTACTGGACGATCACGGCGGTGAAGCTGGTGCTCAGCGCCCGCGGCATCAATCCTCTGATCAAGCAGTTCTTCACCCAGGTGGCGGCCGGACGCATCGATGCCGCCTATCTGCTCACCACCAAGACCTACCGCCAGCACGTGAACCGTCAACAGTTCATTCGTTTCCTCGCCGGACTGAAGCTGAATCGATTCCGCAACCTGAAATCGGGCCGGCCGCGCATGCAGGAAGGCAACATCATCCTCACCGTGAAACTGCTGGCCGACAACAAGGAGGAACTCCCCCTCGACTTCACGTTCACCAAAGTGGAGGAGTCGTGGCGCATCGAACGGATCAACCCGGTGAAGGCCTGATCCGGCAACGATGACGCGCCCATCCGGGGAACGGGCACGGGAGCTGCGCACCCTGCTCAATCGCGCTGCCCACGCCTATTACGTGCTGGATTCTCCCGAGATGGAGGATCCGGTGTATGACCGGCTCTACCGGGAACTGGTGGAGCTCGAGCAGGCGGATCCCAGCCTGCTCAGCCCCGACAGCCCCACCCAGCGCGTCGGCGGGCCACCTGCCGCGGGCTTCCAGAGCGTGCGCCATCGCATCGGCCTGCTCAGCCTCGACAACGCGTTCAACATCGGCGAGCTGGAGGCCTGGTACGGCCGGCTGATCCGGGTGCTCGACCGCGAGCCTGGCGCCGGTGACCCCCTGCCGGCGCTGCCGATGGTGGGGGAACTGAAAATCGACGGCAATGCCCTGGCCCTGAGCTACGAGCAGGGCGTTCTGGTGCGGGCCGCCACCCGCGGCGACGGCGAGCAGGGCGAGGCCATCACTGCCAATGTGCGCACGATCGGCGCCGTGCCGTTGCGCCTGCAGCTCACACATCCACCGGACTGGCTGGAAGTGCGCGGCGAGGCCTTCATCCCCGATGGCACCTTCAGCGCAATCAACGCGGAACGGGAGGCCCGCGGCGAGGCCCTGTTCGCCAACCCGCGCAACGCCTGTGCCGGCACCCTGCGCCAGCTCGACCCGAAGGTGGTGGCAGCGCGTCGTCTCGATTTTTTCGCCTACACCCTGCACCTACCCGACGACTGGGAGGCGGAAGGCAGCGACCCGGCCCGCCCCAGCAGCCAATGGGAAAGCCTGCAGTGGCTGAGGCGGGCAGGTTTCAAGGTGAACCCCAACGCCGAACTGCTGCCGGATCTGGCAGCGGTAGAAGCCTTCTTCTCCGCCTGGGACACGGGCCGCCACGCCCTCGATTACGCCACCGACGGCGTGGTGGTGAAACTCAACGACCTACGCCTGCAGGATGCGGCCGGTTTCACCCAGAAGGCACCGCGCTGGGCGATCGCCCTCAAGTATCCGGCCGAGGAGGCCCCCAGCAAGCTGTTGCGTCTGACCTGCCAGGTGGGACGCACCGGGGTGGTGACGCCGGTGGCCGAGTTTGAAGCGGTGCCGCTGGCTGGCACGAGCGTCAGCCGCGCCACCCTGCACAACGCCGATCGCCTGGCGGAACTGGATCTGCACGCCGGTGACACGATCGTGGTGCGCAAGGCCGGCGAAATCATCCCCGAGGTGGTGCGGGTTCTCACAGAGCTGCGGCCAGCGGATGCAGGGCGACTCGAACTGCCCCACACCTGCCCGGAATGCGGCTCCGCACTGGTGCGTGAAGAGGGCGAAGCCGCCACCCGCTGCGTGAACAGCAGCTGCCCAGCGATCCTGCGCGGCGCCCTGCGCCACTGGGTGAGCAAAGCGGCCCTGGATGTGGATGGGCTCGGCAGCAAATTGATCGAGCAGCTGGTGGATCGGGGCCTGGTGGGCTCGATCGCCGATCTCTACCGGCTCGATGCCGCCCTGCTCTCCAGCCTGGAGCGCATGGGCCAGAAAAGCGCCGACAACCTCGTCGCCGCCCTGGCCGACTCCAAAGCGCAGCCCTGGCACCGGCAGCTCTATGGGCTCGGCATTCACCATGTGGGGGAGGTGAACGCCAAAGCTCTCGCTACCACCTTCCCCAGTGCCGCGGATCTGGCTACGGCCGCCGCTGATCACACCGACGCGATCACCGCCGTGTTCGGCATCGGCGCCGAGATCGCCCAGAGCCTGCAGCAGTGGTTCGCCACCCCCGCCAACCTGAACCTGCTATCTGAACTGGAACGCCTGGGCTTCAGCCTCGCCAGCAGTGAAGAGGAACTCCAGGCCGCCGCAGAACGCAGCACCGCCAGCGCCCAGCTCAACGGCCAGACCTTCGTGCTCACCGGCACCCTGCCCAGCCTGAGCCGCAGCCAGGCCAAGGAGCTGATCGAAGCCGCCGGCGGCAAGGTGAGCGGCTCAGTCAGCAAAAAAACCAGCTACGTGGTAGCCGGCGAGGAGGCCGGCAGCAAACTCAGCAAGGCCGAAAACCTTGGGGTTCCGGTGCTGGATGAGGCAGGGCTGCAGGCTTTGCTGGCTGCAAGCTGAAACTCAAGCCCTCAGCCCCTCGCGCCTCAGCGATAACCAGGGCGGTTCACCGGACCACCGGCATTCGGCCCCACTCCTGGGCCGGCAGCAGGACGCAATCCCGCTCCTGGCGCTCCGTAGCCCACACCAGGGGAAGGATTGACCACCGGTCCGCCCGGACGGGCGTCGACACCCACTGGCTCAACCTCCACACAACCTGGGGGATATCCGGGGCCGGTGCACACCACCGCAGCCTTGAGCGGACTGGCGGCCAACACACTCAGGCCGGCCAATGCACCGGCGAACAACCCATACCAACCCATCCAGACCTCAACATCACAGCAATCTCCATCCTGGCCGCGGCAGGAACAACGCACCATCCATAACCTGGCGGGATGGAACAACCCGCCATCCACCGCTGGATCAAAACCGAGTGTGGCCGAGCGAAGTACGCCGAACTGGCAGCCAGGCCGGGCCCCTTGGCACGCCTGCGCCTTGGCTGGTTTGTGCTGATCGCCGCGTTGCGCGACTGGCCTCTGAGCAATCACCCCGGCGGCTCCGAATCCTGAAGGGCCTGCCGAGCCGCTCGCCCCACCAGCCACACCACTGCCACTGTGGCCAGGATGCCGATGAGGCGCAGCGCCCAGGTGGCGGGATCGGCCTCGCCGCTGAGCACCTCGCCGAAACGGGCCACATCCCCGGCGAGCGCTCCCAACCCGCAGAACAGGATCGTGCCCGGCAAAATGCCGATGAGACCAAGCGTGTAATCGCGCAGGCTCACCTCACTGAGGCCATAGGCCAGGTTGAGCAGCGAGAAGGGGAAAGCGGGCGAGAGGCGGGTGAGCAGCACCAGCTTCAGGCCCTCACGGCTCACGGCCCGTTCCACCGCCTGCAGCTTCGGCAGGCCGGCGAGGCGGCGCTGCGCCCACGCCCGCAGCCAGGTGCGCCCCAGCAGAAACACCACCTGCGCTCCGAGGCAGGCGCCCACGAACACGATCAGGCTCCCCCACCAGGTGCCATACAGGGCACCCGCGAGCATCGACGCCCACACCCCCGGCAACAGCAGCGTCACCCAAAGGGCGTAGAGGGGCACGAACGCAACAGCACCGGCAGGAGACTGCAAGGCCGGCAGCAGCGCCTGAAAGCTCTCGACCAAGGAGGCGGCTTGCATACTCACTGGCTTTCCAAGCGGGGGAAACAAGCCACGGTGCGACAGGGAAACCCTCCCACGCTGCCAGGCCCGGAGCGATCCGTTGCCAGTGGCGTTGCTGACCGATAGGGTCACCCCTCAGTCGCAACCGTCTCATCACCGATCTACAGACCGCCGCGATCCACAACGTGGAGTTCCTGCAGACCACCTCAGGTCTGCTCACCGGCACGGCCCTGCTCGGCGGCCTGTGGTTGATGCTGCAGCTTCTCGGACGGCATGGCCGCAACCTCGGCAACAAACTCGCCCTGACCCTGCGCCGTCCAGTGCTGATCGGCCTGGGCATCACCCTCTACGCCACCTGGCTGACCCAGCTCATCAACCGCGAAGTCGCCTTGGTGAGTCAACAGATGCTCAACCGCTTTTCACTCACATTGCTGATCAGCACGATCAGCTGGGCGAGCCTGAACGCGGGCCATGCCTTCATCCGCTCGGGGCAAATGCGCCGCTGGCTGCAGATGAAAGACCCCAAGGATCAGGCCATGCTGATCAACTTAATGGGGAGGCTTTACACCATTCTAGTGCTGCTGTTCACCGCAGCGGCGCTGATGGTGAACTTCGGCATCCCCTCAGCTGCGATCGCCACCATGCTTGGCGGCGCTGGCATCGGCATCACCTTTGCCACCCAGCAGGTGAGTCAGAATTTCCTGTCTGGCTTCATGCTGTTCTTCAATCGCCCCTTCAAAGAAGGCGACTGGATCTGCGCCGATTCGTTTCAGGGAACGGTTGAGACAATCGGCTGGTATTACACCAGGGTGCAAACTTTTGACCGCAGACCTCTCTTCATCCCCAACTCGGTGTTTGCAACAACCCCGATCGAGAATCCGGGCCAGATGTACAACCGCAGAATCCTGGCCAATATCAGCCTGCGCTACGAAGACCTCGGCCGCATCGCCGGCATCACCACCGACGTGCGCCAGCTTCTGGAACAGCATCCCGACATCGATCAGAGGCAGACCATTCTGGTGAACTTCAACGAATGGGATGCCTCGTCGATCAACATGATGGTGTATTGCTTCACCAAAACAACGGTGTGGCGAGAATGGCTCGACATTCAACAGTCCATCTTCCTGGAGATCGCTGCCATCGTGCAACGCTCCGGCGCTGATTTTGCCTTCAACTGCACCACGCTGTATCCAGCGCCGGAATCGGATGGAGCCACACTGGCCAACCTGATCCCTCGCCGGAATCAGGCGGCCTGACGTCAGGGCCAATCCGGCTCAACTGAGATCCAGCAGCCGCTTGCGCGCCAGCTCGGCCTGAGCTTCAGCTTCGGCCAGATTGGCTTTGCATTCCGCCACCACCTCTGCCGGTGCCTTATCGGTGAAGTTGGGATTCGCCAGGCGGCCGCTCAGTCCCTTGATCTCCTTGTCGGCCTTGGCGATGTCCTTCTCGAGGCGTCCGCGCAGGGCGTCGAGGTCGACGAGGCCCTCGATCGGCAACAACACTTGAAGTTCACCGCTCACACCCGCCAGCGCCTTGGCCACCGGGGCCGCATCCGCCTGCTCCGGCGTCATCACATCAACGCTCTCAGCGCGCGTGAGCGCAGTGATATCGGCCGTGGTCTCTCCCAGCACCGCCGCCAGATCACCGCGCCCCGTGATGAAGCGAACCGGAACGGATTGGGATGGCTTCAACCCCGCCACGGCCCGAAGGTTGCGCACCACCCGAATCGCCGCGATCAGCTCGGAGAACGCTGCTTCGAGCGCGTCATCCAATGCCACTGCATCCAGCACCGGCCAGGGCTGCAAGGCCAGGAAGGTGGTCTCCCCGGCCCCTGTGACGCTGTGCCAGAGCTCCTCGGTGAGATGGGGCATCAAGGGGTGCAGCATCAGGTGCATCTCACTGATCACCTTGGCGAGAACCTGTCGGGCGGTGCGCTGATCGGCCAACACCTCAGGAGAAGGCGCCTCGCCTGGATTGAGCCGACGCTTGCTCAACTCCAGATACCAATCGCACACATCATTCCAGGCGAATTCATACAACCCCTTGGCCGCTTCACCGAGGCCATAGCTGCCATAACGCTCTGCCGTTTCACGGTTCACCCGGGCCAGGCGCGAGAGAATCCAGCGATCCGCCAGCTGCAGGGCCGCAGGCTCAGGCTCGCCAAGGCTTGCGGGGGTCTCGCCGCCCAGATTCATCAACGCAAACCGGGTCGCATTCCAGAGCTTGTTGGCAAAGTTGCGCGCTGCCTCCACGGTGGCGGAAGTGTCGGTCTTGCGGTCGTAATCCAGGCGAATGTCCTGACCGGCGCCGGCCACCTCCCGCACGAGAGCAAAGCGGAGAGCATCCGTGCCATAGCGACCGATCAGCAGCAGGGGATCGATGCCATTGCCCGCTGATTTACTCATCTTGCGGTTCTGCTCATCCCGCACCAGGCCGTGGATGTAGACGTCCTTGAAGGGCATCTCGCCGGTAAAGGCGCCGGCCATCATCGTCATCCGGGCCACCCAGAAGAAAATGATGTCGAAGCCGGTCACCAGGGTGCTGGTGGGATACCAGCGCTGCAGATCAGCGCTGGCTGTATCGGGCCACCCCAGGGTGGAGAAAGGCCACAGCCCGCTGGAGAACCAGGTGTCGAGCACGTCCTCGTCTTGCTCAATCACGGCATCGGCACCGAAGCGCGCCTGGGCCTTCTCGAGGGCCTCGGCGTCATTGCGCGCCACCACATAAGGCGTGGTGTCGGTGTATTTGCCGCCGGTCTCGCTGATCACAAACCAGGCGGGGATGCGATGGCCCCACCAAAGCTGGCGGCTGATGCACCAATCACGGATGTCGGTGAGCCAGTCGCGATACACCTTCTCCCAACGCTCGGGGATGAAACGGGGATCCTGTTGCGCCAGGGCCTGCCGGCAGCGGGCAGCCAGGGGCTCGGTCTTCACGAACCACTGGGTGGAGAGCAGAGGCTCCACCGGCACTTTGCCCCGGTCGGAGTAGGGAACGCTGTGCCGGTGTTCCTCCACCTTCACGAGCAATCCCTCGGCCTCCAGCGCCGCCACCACTGCCTTGCGTGCCTCAAAGCGATCGAGTCCCTCGAAACGTCCGGCATGGGCATTCATGCTGCCGTTCTTGCGCATCACCGTGATCTGGGGCAGACCATGGCGCTGACCGATCGCAAAGTCATTGGGGTCGTGGGCGGGCGTCACCTTGACGCAGCCGGTTCCAAACCCCTTCTCCACATGCTCATCAGCGATCACGGGGATCTCCCGCCCCACCAGCGGCAGGGTCAGGGTCTCACCGACCAGATGGACATAACGCTCGTCGGTGGGGTTCACGGCCACCGCCACATCACCGAGCATCGTTTCCGGCCGCGTGGTGGCCACCTCCAGATAGCCCTCACCGCTGCTGAGGGGATAGCGAAAATGCCAGAGGTGGCCATCCACCTCCTTCATCTCCACCTCCAGGTCACTCACCGCTGAAGCGGAGGCGGGGCACCAGTTCACCAGGTATTCGCCGCGGTAGATCAGGCCCTGCTCATGCAGGCGCACGAAGGCTTCCTTCACGGCCTCGCTCAGCCCCTCATCGAGGGTGAAGCGCTGCCGCTGCCAATCCACCGAATAGCCGAGACGACGCAGCTGATCGACGATGCGGCCGCCGCTTTCGGCCTTCCATTGCCAGGCCCGCTCCAGGAACGCTTCGCGGCCGAGGTCGTGGCGAGTCTTGCCCTCCTCCTTGAGCTGCTTCTCCAGGATCGTCTGCACCGCGATCGAGGCGTGATCGGTACCGGGCAGACACAACACGTTGCGGCCCTGGAGGCGCTGGAAGCGCACGATCGTGTCGATCAGGGCTGTGTTGAAGGCATGGCCCATGTGCAGGCTGCCGGTCACGTTCGGCGGCGGAATCACCACCGAGAAGGGATCCTCCGGCGCAGCCGGATCCGGGTGAAACGCCCCGTGGGTCTCCCAGGCCTGCTGCCAACGGGCTTCCGTACCCACCGGGTCATAGGTCTTGGCCAAGTCAGACACGAAAGCCCTCCACACAGCGGCGCCATGCTCGCAAAACGCCGAAAAGCAGCGAGAATCCGCAGGATTGGATCTTCACGTGTCCAGCTGTCGCCGCCTTGCCGCCATCACCGGATTCGCTCTGGCGTTAACGGGCTGCAGCCAGATCAACAGCAACCTGCCGATCAACCTCTATCTGGCTATCGGCCTCGAAGACTCCTCGGTGATCAGCGAAAAAAGCCACCGCTTTTTCAGGGATCGCGTCTCACTTGTGGTGAACGAATTCAGGAAGATCAACCCCAACATTCACGTGCAGGTGGCTCTCTATCCAGAAAGCTCGCTGCTGGACCGGATCCAAAAACGCAATCAGGCTGATCTTGGTCCAGACCTGATCCTCACCGATGCCTTCATCTCAAGGGAGCTTTTTGAGCGTCACCTGACCGTGGCGATCCCCGATGCAAAGGCGCTTCAGAAAAACATCTTCCCCAGCCTGCTGCAGCGGGTCACAACACCAAAACAAAACATTGCCGGACAACCATTTGTTGTCTACATGCAAATCGCATGCTTCAACCGCCGCAAGATTCCTCGCCCCCCTGAAACAACCCAGGAGCTTCTCGAAATCAGCGCCGCCGGCAAAAACTTCGGACTGTCTTACGACGCAGCACAAATCTTTTGGTCGGCCGGCAGTCTCGGCGCCTTGCATTCCCTGAATCAGATCAGCAGCAAGAAGCTCATCAAGACAGACGATCGACGCGCCATCACCACTTGGCTGGCATGGCTTCAGCAAGCCGCAGCACAACAGCGCGTCGCCTTCTTCGCTCATCAAAATGAGCTCAAAACAGGTCTCTTGAAAGGAGAACTGGACTGGATCACATGCGGCAGCTCCAATCTTGCCGAGCTACGCGCCAGCCTCGGCCAAGACCTCGGCGTGTCGTCACTGCCACGCGGCCCTCGCCATGCGGCAAGCCCATTCAACCGCTTACGAGTGATCAGCCTGGGAGAAAACTCAAGCGACCGCCAGCGAGAGGCAGCCATCAAACTCTTGAATTACATGCTTCAACCACAAATACAGCGCAACTTCACCCTTCAAACCCTGTCATTTCTACCCACGAACAAACACGTCAAGATACCCATCAAGAGCTCCTCAACGCTGCGAGCTATGGTGACATCAAGGCAACAATCAGATGCCTCGTCAACCTTTCTCAACCATTTCAATCTGAACCAAAGCCTGAGGGATGGCATGACCGACATCCTGACCCCCCTGATCTTCGGCCTCAAAACGCCAGAAGAAAGCACGGATGAGCTGATTACATTTCTAAGGCAATCAAAATCATGAATGAGCTGTTTCAGGAAGTGCTCGGCTGGCTGGGCTACCTCGAGAGACCAGAGGTCAGCGCCCAGATCATTCTGATCATCATCATCGCCATCGGCAGCCATTCTCTTCACAGACCAGCTCTGACCCGAAGGCTGCCGCGTCTACTCAGGGCCTTCATCGGACCAGCCGTCGCTGGCCTTGTGGTGCTGATTCTTCAACAACACCAGCACGCCAACGGCCTGATGTGGTTTCTCTCAGCGGCCTGGCTCGGCTGGGCACTCCTGCTCCTGCTGGAAAGAGGCCTGCTTCGGGTGCTGCCGGCCCAACGAGTGCATGAACTGCTAAGCCGTCTTTTGAGACCACTCTATTTGCTCCTCATCGTTCTGCTGTTGATCAACCGACTGGATAGTCTTCAGGATCTGGCTGTCATTGGCGTGGGCCAGTTCTTTGGCGCTGAGTTGACCCTTGGCAAACTCTTTGGCTCCTTGCTGATCAGCTATTTGCTGCTCATCGGTAGCGGCCCACCGGCAGCTGGTTTCGCCTGGGTGATGCAGAAACTGATCGGTTACAGCGACGGCAGCCGCAAGGCGCTGGAGCTGATCATTCGTTATGTCGTCGTGGGAATCGGCATTACCGCAGTTGGCATGCAAATTGGCCTCAATGCCACCGCCTTGGTGGCCATCGCCGGTGGCTTATCGGTGGGCCTGGGCTTTGGCGTCAAAGAAGTATTTTCCAACTTCATCAGCGGGATCTGGCTGTTGTTTGAAGGCTCGGTGCGACCCGGGGAAGTGTTGATGGTGGATGGGGATCCTTGTGAAGTGCGCCGACTCGGCCTGCGCGCCACCCTGCTCTGGCGCGACCGAGACAACGCCGAACTACTGATCCCCAATCAGATGTTCTTCACCGATCAGGCCACCACTTATACCGCCAGTGATCGGATGCGCCGGAGCGAAATCCGCATTGGCGTTGCCTATCGCCATGATCCACGCACGGTGCTAGCTCTACTGGAACAGACTGCGCTCAGCGTTCCGCGCGTGCTGAATCAACCAGCACCTCGTGCGCTTCAGGTGGCTTATGACGATTACGCCATCACCTATTCCCTGCGCTACTGGATCGCCAATCCGATGGACAACATCGGCATCATCAGCGAAGTGAATCAAGCGATCTGGATCGCCTTCAAACACGAAGGCATTGAAATCCCATTGCCACAACGCGTGAACACCATTCGTGACTGGCCCACGCTCACGCACGAGCCAGACGCTGAAGATAGCGATCTCTCGAGCCCGCATTGATCCAGCCGGTGGCAATCGTTTTGCTCTGCTCCTGAGTCACCCGACCACGGTGAATGTGACTCGGACCGGCAGGAAAAATCACGATCTTGCCCCGTTCCGCGTCTTCATGGTGCTGCTGCCAGTGGAATTCCGTGCCCGCCTCAGGCACGCTGTTGCAGTAGAGAATCCAGGCGAGCACCCGATGCACCGGCTCGGTGGCCTCATCACCAATCGTCCAGTCGCAGTGCCACTGCCGGAACCCTTCACCAGGCGCATATCGCTGCAGATTGAAAATCGGCAGCACAAACAACTCCTGATCGGGGCAAACCTGGCGGAACAACGGTCGCTCCTGCAAATAGCGATCCAGGGCGGCGCTGACGCCACGAACGATCACCTCAGCTAAAGCGAAGGCTTCAGGATCGCTGCGATCGATCGCCACCAGGCTGATATCGGTGCTCACCTTGGCGGGTTCGGAGGCATCCGCCGGCCCAAACGCCACTCCAGGACGCTGCAGATCAGGGCGACGATCAAAGAACGCCATCACCCCATCGGCGACAGCGCCGTAACCGGCATTGCTGTAGCGGGCGATCAGGTCCATGGAATCGCCACCACCGCATCCAGCCGCTGCCAACGCTCCCGATCCGGCGTGACCTGATCCAACAGTCCGATCCGCTCCAAAGCCACCACCAAACGCTCCTGCTCCAGAACCGAGGAATCCTGAGGTGCCAACGACAAGATCAGCACCTGCTGCTCCGCTGGATCCGCGAGCACCTGCAGCTCCAGATCGGTGAGGTCACGTTCGAAGAACACCCGCCGCAACCGACCGGTGAGCCGCGGCCCAAGGGCCGCCGCAAAGTCTTCCAGGGCATCCCGCTCTCCCGACAGCCCGCAGTTCAGGGCCAGCCAGATCAGCAACTTGGCCCAGCTATCTGCGGTCCAGAGAGGCTCAAAGCTGTCCCGATTCCGGCGGATCAGCTCCAAAAGGGCGAAATCCACCAATGTGGCCTGCAGCTGAGCCTCTGTGGGCCGGGACTCGCCGGGCTGCTGTTGGCTGGAGCGCTGCGTCATGCCTGCCATCCTCCCCTCCAGAGGTCAGACTGTCGTCAAGATGACCGCCAAGGCCATGACCCTGGATCTCAACGATCCCGAACTCGAGTTCTCCGACCTTGTTTACGCCTACCAAAGCTGGGTGATGGCGGTGATCAATGACGAAAAGCTGGACAGCGAGGACCAGCTGCTCACTGAAGAGATCACCGAGGATGCACTCAATGCGATGCGCTTCCTTCCCGGTGAAGTGACCAGCGCGATCGAAACCAGCCTCGCCCGCGTCTACGACGTGGATGCCGATGAGCTGGCCAGCCTGCTGTTCCCGGAAGACTGAATCCCTGCATGGGCTGGTCCGCAGCCGACATCCCCGATCAACGGGGTCGCCTCGTCTTGGTGACCGGAGCCAACAGCGGCCTCGGCCTGGAAACCACCCGGGCCCTGCACGCCCACGGCGCCACCGTGCTGATGGCCTGCCGCAACCGCGAGCGGGGGGAAACGGCACGCCGGATCCTGACCGACCAAAGCGTCTCGATGGAAGGTGGCATCGAGCTGCTGGATCTCGATCTGGCCGATCTGGAGAGTGTGGATCGCTGCGCACAAACGATTCGCCAGCGCTTTGGCCGCCTTGATCTGCTGATCAACAACGCCGGAGTGATGGCTCCGCCCCGGCAGTGCAGCCGGCAGGGTCACGAGCTGCAGTTCGCCACCAACCATCTCGGCCACATGGCGCTCACCAGAGCGCTGCTGCCACTGATGGAGGGACAGCCGGATGCACGGGTGGTCACCGTCACCTCAGGAGCCCAGTATTTCGGCCGGATCGCCTGGGAGGATCCCAATGGCGAGCAGCGTTACGACCGCTGGCAGGCCTACGGCCAGAGCAAACTGGCCAATGTGATGTTCGCACTTGAACTCGACCGGCAACTCCGTGATCGAGGCAGCAGCATCCGCTCCCTGGCGGCCCATCCCGGCTTGGCGCGCACCAACCTGCAACCAGCGTCGGTTTCGGCGAATGGCTCCCGGCTGGAAGCCCAGGCCTATCGCCTGATGGATCCCCTGTTCCAGACTGCCGCCATGGGAGCTCTCCCCCAGCTTCATGCCGCCACTGCCGGATCAGCCCAAAGCGGGCAGCACTACGGCCCAAGCCGCCTGGGGGGGTTGCGGGGCTACCCCAAACGCCAACGTGTGGCTCCCGCCGCCGAGGACCCCCAGCAACGAGAGCGGTTGTGGGACCTCAGCCTCAAGCTGATCGAAGCCGGCCCGGCACTCCGCTAGACCACCTCCGGAGCGACACCACCGATGGCTATCCGTCCCACCTCAGCCAATGCGCGACAACAGCGGCTGCTGGACGAACTCGAGCACTGCGGCGATGAGATGAGCGGCCAACAGCTGCATCGCGTGCTGCAGGACGGCAACCAACCGATGGGACTGGCCACGGTGTATCGCCACCTGCGCCTGCTGCAGCAACAGGGACTGGTGCGCTGTCGCCACCTGCCCAATGGCGAAGCGATGTATGCCCCACTCGGCCGCGATCGCCATCACCTCACCTGCGTCAGCTGCGGCCAGACCCGCGTCTTACCGCAATGCCCGATTCACGATCTGACGGTGCCGAAGGAGCAGCGGCAGGATTTCGCGCTGCTCTTCCACACCCTCGAGTTCTTCGGACTCTGTTCGCACTGCCAGAGCCAGCAGGAGACCGCTGGATGAAGGGCATGGGCGATGCCGGGATCGAACCAGCGACAATCTGCTTGTAAGGCAGGTGCTCTACCGCTGAGCTAATCGCCCTTGCTGCCGATTGTGCCTGAGGGCGGCACGCTGGGTCCAACGCTTTCCCCTCTGATGGCCTCCGGCAGGGACCATGACCGTGCCACGACGATCGCAAGCCTGCCGCTGGCACTCCTGCTGATGCCGATCTTCGGAAACGGAGCGGCTGCGCTGGGCGGCCTGACATTTCTGATCGGCGGCCTCTGGCTCTCTCCCGACCTCGACACCCACTCCCGCGCCTTCCAGCGCTGGGGACCGCTGCGCCCGCTCTGGTGGCCCTACCAACGGCTGTTGCGCCATCGCTCCCTGATCTCCCATTCCCCGGTGCTCGGTAGCGCCGGTCGGCTGCTGTATCTGGCCGGCCTGATCGCCGGGCTGGCCTGGCTGCTCCAACCCTGGGGGACCCCCAGCCCCGGGGAGCTGGGATCGGCACTGAGCAGGCTGTGGCAAGACCAGCGCGCCACGAGCCTGGCCATGCTGTGTGGGTTGGAAGCCAGCGCCTGGCTGCATTTGATCCAGGACGGCGACCCGATGCCACACCTGCCTCGCTTACTGCGCCGCCAACGCCGCAAGTACCACCACCGAACGAGGCCACGACGCTGAGCGGTGCGAGGGTGGCGCCACCGCCTGAATGCCAGCCCATGGCCGCCGATCCCGCCACCAGCACAGCCCTAAACGAGCTGATCGCCGTGGTGGCCCAGCTGCGCAACCCAGAAGGGGGCTGCCCCTGGGATCTGGAACAGACCCATGCCTCCCTGGTGCCCTATGTGCTGGAGGAAGCCCATGAAGTGGCCGATGCGATCCGTCACGGCGATGACGCCCACCTCAAAGAAGAGCTCGGTGATCTACTGCTGCAGGTGGTGCTCCATGCCCAGATCGCCCAGGAGGAGGGCCGATTCGGTCTGGCTCAGATCGCCTCAGGCATTAGCGAGAAGCTGATTCGCCGCCACCCCCATGTGTTTGCCGGTGCCGAAGCGGCCGACAGCGATGCCGTGAAGGCCAACTGGGAGGCAATCAAGGCAGCAGAGAAGGCAACGGAACCTTCATCCAGCCCACTCAGCGATCGCCTCGCGGGCAAGGTGCGCGGCCAACCCGCTCTGGCGGGGGCCATGACGATCTCCAAAAAGGCGGCCGCCGCCGGCTTTGAGTGGGACGCCATGGCCGGCGTGTGGGACAAAGTGCACGAAGAACTCGATGAGCTCAAGGAGGCGGTGGCCAACGGCAACCAAGCCCACGCCCAGGAGGAACTCGGCGATGTGCTGTTCACCCTGGTGAATGTGGCCCGCTGGTGCGGCATCGACCCGGAAGCCGGCCTGGCCGGCACCAACCGCCGCTTCCTCGATCGCTTCTCTCGCGTGGAGGCCGCCCTCGACGGCGACCTGCAGGGCCGCAGAATCCAGGAACTGGAAGGCCTGTGGCAGCAGGCGAAGGCCGAGATCCGGGCCGAAGAGGCCTCCTTAGCAGCCGACTGATCCGGCAAGTTCCTGATCAAGAAAACTGATCACCTCACCCCAAGCCTGATCAGCCAACTGAGGATCCCAACGGTCACCGTCATCGCGCAGAAATGTGTGATTGGCTTCATACAGAAGTGTCCGATGACAGAGATCGGGCAAGGCCTCGAGAGTCGAAAGAATTCCAGCCCGCGCGTCTGCCGGTACGTGGGGATCCAAGCTGCCAAAAATGGTGAGCAAGGCACCTTTGATCTCCCCTGCCCTCTGGATGCTGTCGGCGGGAGTCAAGCCCAACGTCCCGTCCTGCAAACCAGTGGGATATACACAGACGCACGCTCGCACATCGGCTCTAAAAGCAGCCCGGAAGGCCAGGTGACCACCAATGCAAAAGCCGAGAGCCCCAAGCCGTCGAGCATCCACCAATGGTTGAGCACCAAGCCAAGCCAGTGTGGCCACGGTATCGGCGTCATAGGCAGCAATCGGAGTGTTGCGAGCATTGTGATTTCCCCGCAACCGGCCGAGCGCATCGGGCTCGATCGTCGTTCCGATCGGTTCTCGACGATGGAAGATCTCTGGTGCTGCCACCACATAGCCATAACCAGCCAATCGATCCACCAGGCGGGTCATGGGGGCACCGAGCTGATAGATATCGGAGAAAAAAACAATCCCTGGCCAGCAACCCGACGTCACAGGCTGTGCCACATAAAGGCGCATCAGGCTGCCTTCAACCGTGAGCCCGACCGAATCACGAGAAATGCGCATGGGAGAAACCGCCCGATCGAATGACCGTAGGAAGACCGAGCGGCACTGTCAGCAACAGTGGAAAACCTCTGTCAATCCTCAAGCGAAGGCCTGCCCTGCCGACGCCGTTTGAGCTGGCTGCGCTGTGCCTTGGCCTCAAGGCGCCGTTGCACTGCCGCCCGTCCGGGACGGGTGGAACGACGCTGGGGAGGGGGTGGCCTGAGCCCTTCGCGCAGCAGAGCCGCAAGACGCCCCAGGGCTAATTGACGGTTCTGCCATTGTGAGCGTTCCTCAGCCGCTACAACACGCAGACAATCGCCCTCGAGGCGAGTTTTGAGGCGATCCTGAAGCCTGGCGCGACGGAAGGGCCCCAACACGCGGGACTGCTTCAGGTCAAACACCAGCTCCACACGAGAATCCGTGGTATTCACTCCCTGACCACCGGGACCGGAAGCGCGAGAGAACCGCCACTGCAGCTCCGCCGCCGGGATAACCAACCGCTCGTTGACGATGCAGTTCAAGGGATCAGAACTGAGCTGGACCAAGACGACAGCATGACAACCCAACCTCCGGCGGGTGCACTTAATCTAGAGAAGAGCCTGGCGGTGCGTTCGATGGCCTTTCAACTCAAGGAGTTCTTTGCGCCCTGGCTCAACAGCACAGCCGAGAAAAGAGCCTTTTTTCTTTCCCACCCAAGGGAAGCTATGGAGGAAATCGTTGGCGTTCCAAGCGACATCCAAATCACAATTACCCAGAACAATCAGCAGATTTGGTTTCGCGCTTCTATCCCCAAAATGACGAACAACACAGCAGGATCGCTTGGGCACATGCGCCAAAACAATCAGCGCATTCTCAAGTGCCCTGTCTTAAAAGTCTCGGGAACTGAATTCATCCAGAATCACGAAAGTATTCTGATGGACTACGGCATTCGCGTGCCAGATGACGTCATCGTTTCAATAGACAACGATGCCCAGGGCATGATTCATTTTGATGTGCGCCTGGACACCCTCTACTCCTGAAGGCTGATCTCTGACCTGACAGGAGACCTCCTGACGGTTTTAGCTGGATGTGGACCCTGCCACCCCCTGTATGACCCACGATGCCGCGGCATCCAAATCCACCCCAGGCTGGATCGACGAGCACCACCTCGGCGTGCGTTACGGCCTGGAAGGCCGGGTGCTGGTGGAGGAACAGAGCCCCTTCCAGCGGATCACCGTGATCGACAGCCTGCGCTACGGCAAGGGCCTACTGCTCGACGGCTGCTGGATGACAGCGGAGCGCCAGGAACGGCACTACCACGAATCTCTGGTTCACCCCGCACTCTGCAGCGCCGCCCAGATCGAACGGGTGCTGGTGATCGGCGGCGGCGATGGCGGCACCGCCCGCGAGTGCCTGCGCCACCCGGGCGTTCAGCACCTCGACATGGTGGAAATCGATGGACGGGTGGTGGCACTGAGTCAGCAACACCTGCCCTCCATCGGTGGCGGTTGCTGGCAGGACCCCCGCTTTCACCTCACCGTGGGCGATGGCATCGCCTGGGCCGCCAACGCTTCAACCGCCAGCTATGACGTGGTGCTCGTGGATGGCTCCGATCCCGCCGGTCCGGCCGAGGGCCTGTTCAACCGCGCCTTTTTCGAGCAATGCCGGCGCATCCTCAAACCCGGTGGCGTGTTTGCCACCCAGAGCGAGTCACCGGAAGCCTTCCGCCAAGTGCACATCGACACTGTGACGGTGATCCGCGACGTGTTCGGCCACGCCGATCCGATGTACGGCTGGGTACCGATGTATCCGAGCGGCTGGTGGAGCTGGACCTTTGCCGCCACCGACAGTCGCCGCTACGTCAATCCGGATCCCTCCCGCGCCGCAGCCGTGGCCGAGGGTTGCGAGATCTGGAGCCCCCGCTGGCAACGCGGCGCATTTGATGCGATTCCCGCCGCGATCGAGCGGGCGCTCAACGCCTGACGCCATGACCGACCACACACGCTTCGACACCGACGGCGCCATCTACATGGGCTCCAGGCGCGACCCTGGCGGCTGCCGCGTCGGCCTGTTCGGTGTGCCCTACGACGGCACCACCTCCTTCCGCCCCGGCACCCGCTTCGGGCCGGCCGCCATTCGGGAGGTGAGTTCGGGCCTGGAAACCTATTGCCCCCAACTGGATCTGGACCTGGAGGCCATGGCCTTCGCCGATCTGGGTGCTGTCGAGATTCCCGTCGGCGATCCGGAACCGGTGGTGGAGGCGGTCAAGCAGGCCACCGACACCGTGCTCGCCCTAGGGCTCAAACCGCTGATGCTCGGCGGTGAGCACTCGATCAGTTCCGGCGCCGTGGCGGCGGTGGCGGACAAGCATCCCGATCTGGCACTGGTGCAGCTCGATGCCCACGCCGATCTGCGCCACGACTGGCTGGGTGCCCACCACAGCCATGCCTGCGCCATGCGCCGCTGCCTCGAGGTGCTGCCGAGTCAGCAGCTGCTGCAGATGGCCATCCGCAGTGGCACCCGTGAGGAGTTCCTGGAGCTCCGTCAGACCGGCCGACTGATCGCCCGCGAGCGGATGCTCGAGGCCCTACAACCGCTGCGGGGGATTCCCCTCTATCTCACTGTCGATCTCGACTGGTTTGATCCAGCGGTGATGGCCGGCACCGGAACCCCTGAACCCGGCGGCTTCCTCTGGAGCGACTTCGCCGAGCTGGTGGCGGAACTGCGTCACCACAACCTGGTGGCCGCCGATGTGGTGGAACTGGCTCCCCAGCTGGATCCCTCGGGCGTGAGCAGCGTGCTGGCGAGCAAAGTGGTGCGCAGCTTGCTCATGCTGCTGCATCAGTAGTAGTGGCAGGCATCGAGCCGCTGCTCCCGCAAGCGGGCGTGCTGCCGCTCCAGCAGGCTGATCACCATGGTGGGGTGGCGGTGAATCAGCTCCAGAAAGGTGTTGCGAGGAAGACGCACCACTGAAATGGGAGTCAGCGCCCTGGCCTCGCGGCTGTGATGCAGCCGCTGGCGAGCCAGATCCTCGAAAAAGAACATCTCGCCGCGGCTGTAACGAAGCCGCCCATCGAGCGGTGCGGACAACTCCACCAGGCCCTGCTCGAGGGCATACACGGACTTGACCATCTCGCCACGACGGAAAAGTACGCCGCCGGTGGGAAAGGTGAGCCGATCGGCGTGATCGTGTTCGGCGATCAACTCCACCGGCGATGGCAGGGTGCTGGTGGCGATCAACGCGTCAGGGTTCACGGGCGAACCCCTATCCTCACGAACGCGCCGACTGGGCGGGGTCGCATGGAGCACAGAGCCCCACGGTCCATCAATTTTTTTGCTTTTCTTCAGAATTCCGACTCATCCATCCAATCCAGCCGCCACCGGCATGGGGCGTTGGTCGAGTTCCAGCTGCACATCAGCCCGAACACCTGGTGGCTCCAACGCCTGCAACCGGGGCAATTCAGGGGGCCTGGCCGTCCAGTGATGACACCAGGCCACGCGAGCCAATTCCGCATGCACCGGCAACCGCCGCAAGCGACACCAGCCCCCCTCCGCCGCCGCAGCCAACCCGCTGGCGGCGCAATGGAGACAGCTGTGGCAGCAGACGTCAGCCAAACAGAAGGCTCGGGAGCACCCAGGGTAAGGACGGTCAAAAAAGCGAACCAGCTGAAGCCACAAATCTGCGCCTTTGCTTCCACTTTCAGTCGCCAGCTTGCGGCGATCCATAGGATCGCCGCACACCGCATCTACGGCTGCATGGACCTGAAGCGCACGCCCCTGCACGACCTCTGTCTGGCGGCCGGGGCTCGCATGGTTCCCTTCGCGGGCTGGGAGATGCCTCTGCAATTCTCCGGTCTGCTGGCGGAGCACCGGGCTGTCCGCGAGGCGGCGGGCCTCTTCGACATCTCCCATATGGGCGTGGTGCGTCTGGACGGGGCCAACCCCAAAGATGCGCTTCAAGGGCTGGTGCCAAGCGACCTGCATCGGATCGGACCCGGCCAGGCCTGCTACACCGTGCTGCTGAACGCCAACGGCGGCATTCTCGACGATCTGATTGTGTACGACCTCGAGGATGGCGCCCTTCTCCTGGTAATCAATGCGGCCTGCGCAGCCAGTGACACCGCCTGGCTACGCGAACACCTAGAACCGGCCGGGATCCACCTCAGCGATGCCAAAGGGGAGGGCCTCCTGCTCGCCCTGCAGGGACCGGAAGCCCGGGAACATCTCGAAGCACTTTCCGGCAACGATCTGCAGGAACTGCCGCGCTTCGGCCACCGCTGGCTACAGATCAACGGCCTGACACCCGAGCCCACCCGGGTGCTGGCAGCGCGCACGGGTTACACCGGTGAAGACGGTTTTGAACTGCTGTTGCCGCGCGAAGCAGGCCGGGCCCTCTGGTCACAGCTCCTAGAGCGCGGTGTGCGCCCCTGCGGGCTGGGTGCACGCGACAGCCTGCGCCTGGAAGCGGCGATGCATCTCTATGGACAGGACATGGATCAGACCACCAGCCCCCTGGAAGCGGGGCTCGGCTGGTTGGTGCACCTGGAGAACCCGGTGCCGTTCATCGGCCGCGATGCCTTGGAGCGAGAGGTTGAACAGGGCAGCGAGCGACGCCTGGTGGGACTGCGCCTTGAGGGACGGGCGATTCCACGCCATGGCTATCCGATCCTGCACGACGGCCAACCCGTGGGCACCATCACCAGCGGCGGCTGGTCACCAACGCTGGAAGCGGGCATCGGTCTCGGCTACGTGAGCCGCTCTCTGGCCCGCGTGGGCACCGATCTGGCCGTGGAGATCCGAGGCCAACATCAACCCGCCACGGTGGTGAAGCGACCCTTCTATCGGCGCCCGGGCTGAGCCAGGACCGGGTGGGGGCCCTGTGGGAAACTCGCTTTTCTCCCACCATCAACGGCCCCCATGCGCAGCAACGGATGCGGCGACCTGCGCAAGCAGCAGATCGACGACCAGGTGCAGCTCTGCGGCTGGGTAGACCGTCGTCGTGATCACGGTGGTGTGATTTTCATCGACCTGCGCGACCGCAGCGGCACCATTCAGGTGACGGTGGATCCCGACCTTGGCGCGGAAGCCTTTGCCGTGGCGGAACATCTGCGCAGCGAATCGGTGCTGCAGGTGGGCGGCACGGTGCGCGCCAGACCAGAAGAGTCGAGGAATGAACGCCTCGCCACCGGTGACGTGGAGGTGCTGGCCAGCAGCATCACCGTGCTCAATGGTGTGAAAGGCACGCTGCCCTTCCCGGTGTCGATTCACGACGAGGAAAACACCCGCGAGGAGCTGCGCCTGCGCCATCGCTATCTCGATCTGCGCCGCAAGCGCATGAACGACAACCTGCGCCTACGCGCCCACACCATCCAAACCGCGCGGCGCTTCCTCGAAGACGAGGGGTTCATCGAGGTGGAGACCCCGGTGTTGACGCGCTCCACCCCGGAGGGCGCTCGCGACTACATCCTGCCGAGTCGGGTGTGTGGCGGTGAGTGGTTCGCCCTGCCCCAGTCGCCCCAGCTGTTCAAGCAACTGCTGATGGTGGGTGGCATCGAGCGGTACTACCAGGTCGCCCGCTGCTTCCGCGACGAAGACCTGCGCGCCGATCGGCAGCCGGAATTCACCCAGCTGGATATGGAGATGAGCTTCATGGATCAGGACGAGATCCTCGATTTCAACGAACGCCTGATCTGCAGCATCTGGAAGGCCGTGAAGGGCGTGGAGCTGCCCCGCCCCTTCCCGCGGATGACCTGGCACGACGCCATGGAGCGCTATGGCACCGACAGGCCCGACACCCGCTACGGCATGGAGCTCACCAATGTGAGCGACATCGTGGCCAGCATGGGCTTCAAGGTGTTCAGCGGTGCCGTCAAGGCCGGCGGTTCGGTGAAATGCATCGCCGTGCCCGGTGGCAACGACGCCGTGAGCAATGTGCGCATCAAACCCGGTGGCGATGTGTTCAGTGAGGCCCAGCAAGCGGGCGCCGGCGGTCTCGCCTTCATCCGAGTGCGCGAAGGCGGCGAGATCGACACGATCGGCGCGATCAAAGACAACCTCTCTGAAGAGCAAAAGCAGGAGCTGCTCCAGCGCACCGGCGCCGAGGCCGGCACCCTGCTGCTGTTCGGCGCCGGCGACACCGCCACGGTGAACAAAGCCCTGGATCGGGTGCGCCAGTACCTGGCCAGAGAGCTGGGCCTGGTGCCAGCGGATCGCGACAACGATCAGTGGAATTTCCTCTGGGTCCTGGATTTCCCCATGTTCGAGTTCAACGCCGATGAGAACCGGCTCGAAGCGCTGCATCACCCTTTCTGCGCGCCCAACGGCAACGATCTCGGCAGCGATCCGGCCGCCTGGGCCGACACCCTCCCCGGCGCCCGCGCCCAGGCCTACGACCTGGTGCTGAACGGCCTCGAACTGGGCGGCGGCTCCTTGCGCATCCACGATTCAGCCCTGCAGCGCCAGGTGCTGCAGACCATCGGCCTGCCGGAAGCCGAGGCGAAGGAGCAGTTCGGCTTCCTGATCGACGCCCTCGACATGGGGGCGCCACCACACGGAGGCCTGGCCTTCGGCCTGGATCGGATGGTGATGTTGCTCGCTGGCGAGGAATCGATCCGCGACACCATCGCCTTCCCAAAAACCCAGCAGGCACGGTGCCTGATGACCGCCGCACCCGCCAGCGTCTCCGAGCGCCAGCTCGAGGAGCTGCACGTGGCCAGCACCTGGGTGGATCCCGAATAGATTCCGCGCATTCCAGTCACTGGCAACAATCCAGCGGAACCCTGAAGGCATTCAGGCGAACGGCTGTTGACCACAAGCGAACGATCGACCGGCGTCAGCCGGAGTCGCGCCGGTGCCGGAAACGACCTGTTGCGCCTGTATCTCCAGGACATCGGCCGGGTGAACCTGCTCAGCAATGAGGAGGAGGTGCTGCTGGCCCGGCAGGTGCAACGCCGGGAGCAGCTCTTGCGGCAGGAACGGGAGCTGGCTGAAGCGCATCCGGTTCTGCGCCGTTTGCTGGAGCTGGAGGAACTGCAGCAGCGGGAAGCCAATCACCACTGCCACTGGCCGACCCGCCAAGAATGGGCCCGGGCGGCAGGGATGAGCGTCGCCGAGCTGCAAACGATCCTCAACGAGGGCTACGGCACCTGGAGCCGCCTGATCGACCTGGAGCCACGCACGCTCAAAGCCCAGCTGCGCGATGGACGCCGCGCGCGCGACCGGATGATCGCCGCCAACCTGCGCCTGGTGGTGACGGTGGCGAAGAAGTATCAGCAGCGGGGTCTTGAGCTCCTGGATCTGGTGCAGGAGGGCACCCTGGGCCTGGAGCGAGCGGTGGAGAAATTTGATCCCACCCGCGGTTTCCGCTTCAGCACCTATGCCTACTGGTGGATTCGCCAGGGCATCACCCGGGCAATTGCCACCCAGAGCCGCACGATCCGCCTGCCGGTTCATGTGACGGAAAAGCTCAACAGGATCAAGCGGGTGCAACAGGAGATCGCCAGTCAGGAGGGCCGGATCGCCACCCTCACCGACCTGGCCCAGAAGCTGGGGCTCAGCGAGGAGACCGTGCGCCTCACCCTGATGCGTGTGCCGCGCTCGGTGTCTCTAGAGATGCGGGTGGGCAAGGAACAGGACACCCAGCTGGGTGATCTGCTGGAAGACGGCAAGGCAACCCCGGAGCAGGAACTGACCCGCGCTGCCCTGCATCACGATCTGGAGCACCTGCTCGATGAACTCACCGACCGGGAAGCGGCGGTGATCCGGCTGCGCTTCGGACTGGAAGACGACACCCCCTGCACCCTGGCGCAGATCGGTGAAACGATGGCCCTCTCGCGCGAAAGGGTGCGACAGATCGAGACCCGGGCCCTGCTCAAATTGCGCCAGCCCCAGCGGCGCTGCAAGGTGCGCGATTACATCCAGGGTCTGGATTCCTGAGCGGAAGCGGCCCAGCGGCGCTAACAAGGACTCAGACCGTCGCACCCGACATGGCCAGCGCTCCCTCGATCGACATCGGCATTGCCGCCAGCCAGCGTGAAGAGATTGCCGCCGGGCTCAGCCGCCTGCTGGCCGACACCTATGTGCTGTATGGCAAGACCCACGGCTTTCACTGGAACGTGACCGGGCCGATGTTCAACACGCTCCACCTGATGTTCATGGAGCAATACACCGAGCTCTGGAACGCCCTCGACGAAATCGCCGAACGGATCCGCGCCCTCGGCGTGGTCGCTCCCCATGGCGGCAGCACCCTGGCCGGGCTGGCCTCAATCCAGGAAGCGGATCAGCAGCCGGCAGCGCTCGATATGGTGCGCGAACTGGTGGCAGGCCATGAAGCGGTGGCCCGCACGGCCCGCAGTGTGTTTCCCCTGGCCGATGCTGCCAGCGATGAACCCACGGCCGATCTGCTCACGCAGCGGCTGCAGATTCACGAGAAAACGGCCTGGATGCTGCGCAGCCTTCTGGAAGCGTGATCCCCAGAGGGCGCTCGGTACATTGAAGAGTCGCCCGGGGGGTCATGGCCAAGTTCGTCTTCGTCACCGGTGGAGTGGTCTCCAGCATCGGCAAGGGAATTGTGGCCGCCAGCCTGGGACGCCTGCTCAAATCCCGCGGCTACAACGTTTCGATCCTGAAGCTGGATCCCTATCTGAATGTGGATCCGGGCACGATGAGTCCGTTTCAGCATGGCGAAGTGTTCGTCACAGAAGACGGCGCCGAAACCGACCTCGACCTGGGCCATTACGAGCGCTTCACCGACACGGCAATGTCGCGGCTCAACAGCGTGACCACCGGTTCGATCTACCAATCGGTGATCAACAAGGAACGGCGGGGTGACTACAACGGCGGCACGGTGCAGGTGATCCCCCACATCACCGGCGAGATTCGCGAACGCATTCATCGCGTCGCCGCCAACTCAGGCGCCGATGTGGTAATCACCGAGATCGGCGGCACCGTGGGCGACATCGAATCGCTGCCTTTTCTGGAAGCGATCCGAGAGTTCCGGGGCGATGTGGGCCGGCATGACCTGGCCTACATCCATGTGACCCTGCTGCCTTACATCGGCACCTCGGGCGAACTGAAAACCAAACCCACTCAGCACTCGGTGAAGGAGCTGCGCTCCATCGGTATCCAGCCCGATCTGCTCGTGTGCCGCAGCGACCGGGAGATCAACGACGAGCTCAAACGCAAGATCGGCGGCTTCTGCGGAGTGCCGCAGCGAGCGGTGATTCCCTCCCTCGACGCCGACAGCATCTACGCCGTGCCCCTGACCCTCGAGGAGGAGGGCCTCTGCCGCGAGGTGCTGGATGTGCTGCAACTCACCGATCATGAGAGCGACATGACCGGCTGGGCCCAGCTGGTGCACAAACTGCGCAACCCCGGCCCCGCCGTGAAGGTGGCTCTGGTGGGGAAGTATGTGCAGCTCAACGACGCCTACCTGTCGGTGGTGGAAGCGTTGCGCCACGCCTGCCTGGCCCAGGATGCCTCCCTGGATCTGCACTGGGTCTGCGCTGAGGAGATCGAGAGCCGCGGGCCCGAGCCTCTGCTGCAGGGCATGGATGCGGTGGTGGTGCCCGGGGGCTTCGGCAACCGGGGGGTGGATGGCAAGGTGGCGGCGATCCGCTGGGCCCGTGAACAGCGGGTGCCCTTCCTGGGCCTCTGCCTTGGCATGCAAACCGCCGTGATCGAGTGGGCCCGCAACCAGGCGGGGCTGAGCGGCGCCTCCAGCGCCGAGCTGGACCCAGGCACGACCCATCCGGTGATCCACCTGCTGCCCGAACAACAGGATGTGGTGGATCTGGGGGGCACGATGCGACTCGGTGTCTATCCCTGCCGTCTGGCGCCGGGCACGATGGCGGCGCGGCTGTATGGCGCCGAGGTGGTGTATGAGCGGCATCGCCACCGCTACGAATTCAACAACGCCTATCGCAGCCTGTTCCTGGAATCGGGCTATGCAATCAGCGGCACCTCCCCGGATGGACGCCTGGTGGAACTGATCGAACTGCCGGATCATCCCTTCTTCACCGCCTGCCAATACCACCCCGAATTTCTCTCCCGGCCTGGGCGCCCCCATCCCCTCTTCCGCGGTCTGATCGAGGCGGCCCAACAGCGCTTGGCATGAGCGAGACGCTGCCCGTGGTGGAAACCTTCCACTCACTCCAGGGTGAGGGTCTCCATGCCGGGCGCAGTGCCTTCTTCCTCCGCCTCGGGGGCTGCACGGTGGGCTGCCCCTGGTGCGACACCAAACACTCCTGGCCGGCGGAGGCCCATCCGCAACGAAGCGTCAACAGCCTCGCCACTGCCACAGCAGAAGCGGCCAGTGCAGGGGCTGCCTTTGTGGTGATCACCGGCGGCGAACCGCTGCATCACCAACTCGACGCCCTCACCACGGCAATCCGTGGCGTCTGCAGCCTTCCAGTGCATCTGGAAACCAGTGGCGTGGATCCCCTCAGCGGTGCACCCGACTGGATCACCCTCTCACCGAAGCGCCACAGCCCGCCGCGCGCCGAGCTGCTGCAGGCCTGTGATGAACTCAAGGTGGTGGTGCACGAGCCGGCGGATCTGCTCTTTGCCGAGGTGGTGGCGACCCAGGCACCACAGGCCACCTGGCTGCTTCAACCGGGATGGAGCAGCGAGGAAGGACAGGAGCTGGCCATCGCGATGGCCCGCGGCAACAGCCGCTGGCGCCTCAGCCTCCAGAGCCACAAGTGGCTAGGGGTGCGTTGAATCGACCCAGATCACAGCTGCACCGCTGGCTGCTGGAGGGTCTCGGCCTTCCAGAGACGCCAGCGCAGATCCAGATTGGCCGGCAGATCCACCACGATCGGCCAGGAGGCGTTGTAAGGCACCAGATAGGGCTGCTTGCCGAGGGAGAGGAAGGAAGGCTCGGGCTTCTGATCCGGCGGGCAGGCCTTGCGGGTGCTGACCACCATCACAGGACCTTTTACTTCAAACAGGGCCCGTCCGGACGCCTGCGGCAGGCGGCGCATCGTTAGGCCAGGCCCCGACAGACGCTGCAGGTTGCAATCCAGCATCACCTCCCGGCCCACGATCAGCTGGATGCGCCAATCGATCGGGTTGGCAGAAATCCTGGGATCCGAGCTCTTCGGCAGCAGGCCGGAGGGCTGAATCACCCAACGCTTCAGACCAGGTGCCGGTGCGGGATACCCACTCAGATCGAGGCGGGGGATCGCCTTGGTGGGAGCAGCAGCGCCCAGGGCGCTGATCAACAATGCTGCCGCCCATGCTCGCCGCCCCACCGTCTGGCTCCACGTTCTGGTCATCACCCCGCGGCAACAGAATGCCCAGCATGACCGATTCCCTCGCGATTGCCCTGCTCTCGGGCGGGCTTGATTCCGCCACCGCCGCGGCCCTGGCGCTGGAAGCCGGCCATCGAGTGATCGGCCTCTCCTTCGACTACGGCCAGCGCCATCGCCGGGAGCTGGAGGCCGCCCGCCATCTGGCCGACAGCCTCGGCCTGGATGAGCACCACACGATCGCCGTCAACCTGGCCAGCTGGGGCGGCTCCTCGCTGACCGATCGCCGCCAGGAGCTGCCCAAGGAGGGGGTGCAGCAGGGTGTGATTCCCAGCACCTATGTGCCAGGACGCAACACCGTGTTCATTGCCATCGGCCTCAGCCTGGCCGAAGCCCGTGGAGCTGATCAGCTTGTGCTGGGCGTGAATGCCGTGGATTACTCCGGCTATCCCGATTGCCGGCCCGACTATCTCAGCGCCTATCAGACCCTGGCCGATCTGAGCAGTCGCGCCGGGCGGGAAGGCCACGGCCCCCGCCTCTGGGCACCGCTGGTGGAGTGGAGCAAGCAACGGATCGTGGCGGAAGCCCTCCGCCTCGGGGTCCCGATCGCGCAAACCTGGAGTTGCTATAGCGGCGGCGCCCAACCCTGCGGAGTGTGTGACAGCTGCCGAATCCGCGATGAAGCCCTGAGGGCCGCCGGCCGCCCCGATCTGTGCAGCCCCGGCACACCATGAGCAGCAGCATGGCCAGCTGCCCAGGGCTGATCCGCAAGGCCTGCCCATGGCGGGAACCGGATCAGCTTGCCCAGGCCCTGGCCTGCGACCACGGCGACGAGGGGCTGATCTGGCTCGATGGCGACGGCAGCGCACTGGGGCGCTGGCTCACCCTGGCGGTGCAACCGCTGGAGCAACGTTGCTGCCGCGGCCTTCCTGGTGATCCAGACGCCCGGAACCCGTTTGAAAGCCTGCGCAATCTGCCCCCGGGCCACTGGACCGGCTGGCTCAGCTACGACGCGGCCGCCTGGCTCGAACCGGGCCAACCCTGGCGGCCCGATGCGATGGCCAGCCTCTGGATCGCCCGGCACGACCCGGTGCTGCGCTTCGATCTGCAGGAACAGGAGCTGTGGCTCGAGGGCCTCGATCCGGTCCGCCATGCCGCCATGGCGCACTGGCTAGAGACCCTGCCCCGCTCCGCTGCATCAGCCCAGGCCACAACCCCGATCCACAGCCCCTGGCAACGCCACAGCGATCGCCATGGCTTCATGGCCGGAGTGCAGCGCATCCGCGAACTGATCAGCGCCGGCGATCTGTTTCAGGCCAATCTCACCGCCTGCAGCAGCACCCAACTGCTGAAGCCGATCAGCAACCTGGCCCTGTTCACACGCCTGCGCCAGCGCTGCCCCGCCCCCTTCGCCGGCCTGGTGGTGGGGGCGGGCGACGCCGCCGGTGAGGCGATTCTGTCGACATCACCCGAGCGGTTCCTCTCCGTGGGGCCCGACGGTTGGGTGGAGACTCGCCCGATCAAAGGCACCAGGCCCAGGCATCCCGATCCGGAACGAGATGCGGATCTGGCGGCTGAACTGATCTGCAGCAGCAAGGACCGGGCCGAGAACGTGATGATCGTGGACCTGTTGCGCAATGACCTCGGCCGGGTGTGCCGACCGGGATCGGTGCAGGTGCCGCAGCTGGTGGGGCTGGAGAGCTACGCGAGCGTGCATCACCTCACCTCCGTTGTTACCGGTCAGCTCCAGGACGGCGCCGACTGGGTGGATCTGCTGGAAGCCTGCTGGCCGGGCGGCTCGATCAGCGGCGCCCCAAAACTGCGCGCCTGCCAGCGCCTCGGCGAACTGGAGCCGGTGGGGCGCGGTCCTTACTGCGGCTCACTACTACGCCTCGATTGGGATGGTCGGCTCGACAGCAACATCCTCATCCGCACCGTATTGCGCCGCCACGACCAGCTCCGGGTGCATGCCGGCTGCGGCATCGTTGCCGATTCCGATCCAGCCACGGAAGCCGACGAACTGGATTGGAAGCTGCTGCCCCTGCTGGAGGCCCTGGGATGAGCTTCCCCCCCCAACCCCCCGGGCAAGTTGGCGCCATCAGCTGGTGCAACGGCGCCTGGGGCGGCACCCAGCAGCTGATGCTGCCGCTCAGTGACCGGGGCCTGCAGCTGGCGGATGGCCTGTTTGAAACGGTGCTCATACAGGGCGGCCGCCCCAGGCTTCTGGACGCGCACCTGCAGCGCTGGCAAACCAGTGCCGCCCAGCTCGGCATGGCGGCACCCCCGAAGGCGGAATGGCTGAAAGGCCTGATCGCAGAAGCGGTGGCCCGCAGCGGAATCGGCAGCGGCTGCGGCGCCCTGCGGCTCAACTGGAGCCGAGGGGATGGCCCGGAACGCGGCATCGACCTACCGCAAGGCGATCCCTCAGCCGACTCCCACCGCTTCTGGTTGAGCCTGCACCCCCACACACCACACTTCAGCGCCGTGGCCGCCTGGATCAGTCGCCACGAACGCCGGAACGCCTCCAGCCGCTTGAGCAGCTGCAAAAGCTTCGCCTACGGCCAGGCGATCCAGGCGCGGCGAGAAGCCAGGCAGCAGGGTGCCGATGAGGCCTTGCTGCTGAGCACCTCAGGAGAGCTCTGCTGCGGCAGCACGGCCAATCTGCTGGTGCAACGCAAGGGAACCTGGTGGACGCCACCCCTCAGCAGCGGCTGTTTGCCGGGGGTGATGCGCGGCCGGGCACTGGCACTGGGACTCGCGCGCGAACAACGCCTGGACCCCCAGCCCGATCCCAACGACTCCTGGCTGCTGATCAACAGCCTGGGCTGCCGCCCCCTGCGCAGCGTTGATGGCCATCCCCTGAACGCCCAGGTGGAAGCGCACGCCCTCTGGACCAGCCTTCTCGATCAGGACGATCAGGGATGACCCTGTGGCGCGATCCGCCAGTTCTGTCAATCCTGGGGGGACGCCAACGACACCCATGGAACTGAAGCGGGATCTGGGGGTCAGCACCCTCATCCTGGCGGTGGTGACCAGCACGATCGGATCGGGCTGGCTCTTCGCGCCGTATTTCTCCGCCCGCAGCGCCGGGCCGGCCAGTCTGGTGGCCTGGGTCGCCGGTGGCGCCATGGCCTTCGTGCTGGCTCTGGTGTTCGCCGAACTCGGCGCCCTGGTCAACAGTTCCGGAGCCCTGGCCCAGATCCCCCTGCTCAGCCATGGACGCCTTTCCGGCTTCATTGGCGGCTGGAGCGCCTGGATTTCCTATGTGTCCCTCCCCACGATCGAGGTGCTCGCCCTACTCCAGTACCTGGCCAGCAGCCTGCCCTGGCTCACCCGCGACCAGGGCACCCTGCAGGTGCTCAGCGGCGCCGGTCAACTGGTGGCTGTGGTCCTGCTGGTGCTGTTCACGTGGATCAACCTGGCGGGCGTCAGCCGACTCGCCCGCTGGATCGACAGCCTCACGATCTGGAAACTGATCGTGCCGATTCTGGTGTCGGTAACCCTGATGCTGCTCTCGGGCCATTGGGGCAATCTGGGCGTGAAAGTGACGATGGGGCAAGGTGCCCTGGTGGATGCGATCGGCAGCGGCGGCATTCTCTTCAGCCTGTTGGGCTTCCGTACGGCGATGGATCTGGCCGGTGAAGCGCGCCGCCCCCAGCGCGATGTGCCCCTGGCGATGGGGGTTGGCCTGGGCCTGTGCCTGGTGATCTACCTGATCCTGCAACTGGCCTTCCTGGTGAGCGTGCCCCCGGCCGATCTCCACAGCGGCTGGACCGCACTGACCCTCACAGCCCATGGCGGCCCGATGGTGGCCCTCGCCCTCGGGCTTGGCCTGGGCTGGGTGGCCACCCTGCTGCTGATCGACGCGGTGATCTCACCAGGCGCCACGGCCCTCACCTTTGTGGGGGTGTCAGCGCGGGTGAGCTGGATGATGGGGGAGTGCGGCCTGTTGCCAAAGGGGCTCGGACGACTCAACAGTCGCGGCGTTCCCCACTGGGCTCTGATCAGCAGCCTGGTGGTGGGCTACGCCCTGCTCTGGATCGGGCCGAGCTGGCAGACCGTGGTGAGCTTTCTCACCTCCACCCTGGTGATTGCCCTGGCGATGGGGCCGGTAAGCCTGCTCAGCCTGAGGCGGCAACTGCCCGCGGAACAGCGGCCGTTCCGGATTCCCCAGGCCACCCTGCTGTGCAGCATCGCCTTTGTGATGGCCACCTGGGCCACCAGCTGGTGCGGTCGCCAGGCGCTCGAAGGCGCGGTGACCGTGATCCTGATCCCCACCCTGATCTATGCCATCAATCGCTGGCGCCAGCGCCAACCGATCGACCTGCGCTCCGGTCTGTGGTGGGCGCTCTATCTGGGGGTGCTTCTGCTCGACATGGAGCTCTTCAGCAATGGGCAGCCGCTAGAGCTGCCGGCGCTGTTGCACATGCTCGTTCTGGCGGGCCTGTCGCTGCTGATCCTGCCCCTGGCGGTGAACAGTGCCCTGCCCGAAATCTCGCCCCATGCCCTTACCGATCTCGGACAAACCGAGCCCGCAACCTGATCCTCAAGACTGGTGAGCCGTCGCCGCAACGGTTTGCTCCTCGATCGACGCTCCTTTTTGCTGGGGGCCGGCCTCAGCGGCATCGGTCTGTGGGGGGCAGGGCGCACTACCGCGGCTCAAGCGGCCGCTCCGGCCTCACCCCGCAGCTGCCGGCCTACCAACCCGCTCCAGGCCCTGCGCGACGGCAACGCCCGCTTCGCCGCCGCCTGGCAGCAAGCGGACGAGGCCCGCAGCGCCGACGCCCGCGCCCAGCGGATGGCTGCACTCTGGAGCGGGCACTGTTTTCTGCCGGCCAGCGTGCTGACGCAGGGCCAGGCCCCCTGGGCCTGCGTCCTCACCTGCGCCGATTCACGGGTGGCACCGGAATGGATCTTTGATGCCGCCCCCGCCGACCTGTTTGTGATCCGCAGCGCCGGCAACACCGCCTTCGCCGCCGCGATCGCCTCGGTGGAATTCAGTGTGCTGGAACTGGCCACACCCCTGGTGATGGTGATGGGCCACAGCGGTTGTGGTGCCGTCACGGCGGCACGCTCCGGCGATGCCCCCACCCCGCTGCTCACGGAACTGCTCACGCCGATCCGCGCCGCGATCAGCCCCGATCAGAATCTGGAAGCGGCGATCAAAGCCAACGCCCGCGAGGCGGCCCAGCAGCTGATCAGCCGCAGCAACGTGATCGAGGCTGCTGTCAACAATGGCAACCTCGAGATCGTGGTGGGCTACTTCGACATCGGCAGCGGCACGGTGACCTTGGTCTGACGCTCAGACACGTCTGAGATTCACACGCTGAGGAAACGATCCACCACCGCCTGGCTGAGTTCGGCGGTGGGGCCACTGGCAACGATGCCACCCCGTTGCATGGCGTAGTAGCGGTCGGCCTGGCGCACGAAATGCAGATGCTGCTCCACCAGGAGCACACCGATGCCTGTTTCGGCAATGATGCGCCGCACGGCAGCCTCGATGTCTTGCACGATGTTGGGCTGAATCCCCTCGGTGGGTTCATCAAGCAACAGCAATTTGGGGCGACCGAGTAGGGCACGGGCGATGGCCAGCTGCTGCTGCTGCCCCCCGGAGAGATCCCCACCCTTGCGCGGCAGAAACTCCCGCAGAATCGGAAACAACTCATACACCAGGGGATCGATCCGGCGATTGCGCGCCAGGCCACCCGGCAGGGCTTCCATGCCGAGCATCAGGTTCTCCTCCACCGTGAGCTGGGGAATGATCTCCCGCCCCTGAGGGACGTAACCAATCCCGGCCCGGGCCCGTTGGTGGGGCGACAGGCGCTGCAAGGACCGCTCTTCCAACAGCAGATCACCGCTGCGGGGTTTCAGCAAACCGATCAACGACTTGAGCAAGGTGGTCTTGCCAACGCCGTTGCGTCCGATCAGGCAGACCATCTCTCCGGCCTGCACCGACAGGTCCACATCCCGGAGGATATGGCTCTCGCCGTAATAGGTGTTCAAGCCCTGAATCTCCAGCAGTGTCATGCGTGCTCCTCATCAGCGCTGCCCAGATACACCTCGATCACCTTGGGATCGCTCTGAATCACATCCATCGAGCCTTCACAGAGCACATGGCCCTGATGCAGCACCGTGACCGGGCTGTCGAGCCGACGGATGAATTCCATGTCATGTTCAATCACCAGAACGGTGTGATCACCCGCCAGTGACCTGAGCAAATCGGCGGTGAGTTCCGTCTCCTCATCGGTGAGACCCGCCACCGGCTCATCGACTAACAGCAAATCGGGATCCTGTCCCACGAGCATGGCGATCTCCAGCCACTGCTTTTGACCATGCGACAAGGAGCCAGCAGCCTGCTGGGCCCGGCTCTGCAGGTTCACGATCGCCATCAACTGGTTGATTTTCTCGTCCTGCGTCGTCGACAACCCAGACATCAACAAAGGCCAGGGACGCTTCGGACGGCTCACCGCCAGGGCGAGATTCTCATGCACCGTGAGCTGCTCAAACACCCGGGGGCTCTGAAATTTGCGACCGATGCCCAAACGGGCAATGCGGTGTTCGGGCAGTCCCCGCAGGCTGCACCCCTTGAACAGCACCTCGCCACGGGTTGGCTGCACCTTGCCGGTGATCACATCCAGGAAGGTGGTTTTCCCGGCCCCGTTCGGGCCGATCACGGCGCGCAGCTCACCGGGCTTGAGGCAGAGGTTGAGATCATTGAGGGCGAGAAAACCATCAAAACTGACGCTGATCGCCCGCAACTCGATCAAATGGGTCGAGGCCGTCATGGCTGCACCTCCTCATCACCATCCAGCTCCAAACGCGGATAGGTGGCCAAACGTCTCGGCACACCGAGCCGGAGCAGGAGATTGCGCGGACCATCGCTACGCCACCACCCCAGCAGTCCCTCCGGCAACACAGTCACCACCAGGATGAAGAGACCGCCCTGAATGAACATCCAGGATTCGGGAATCGCTTCACTCACCAGGCTCTTGGCGTAGTTGATCAACACGGCCCCCAACACGGCCCCGAGCAGGGTGCCCCGTCCACCCACGGCGACCCAGATCACCATCTCGATCGAAAAGGGCACCGTCATGTATTGGGGCGAGACAATGCCCGATTGCACCGTGTAGAGAGCACCCGACACACCGGCGAGAGCGCCGGCCAAGGCAAACACGATCGTTTTGAACTGGGTCGGGTTGTAACCCGTGAACCTCAGGCGCGGTTCATCGTCGCGAATCGCAATCAGTACATCACCGAAGCGACCACGCACCAGCCAGCGCACAAACAACCAGCTCACGATCACCAGAGCAGCCGTGAGCCAGAAAAAGCCCCGCTGCATGCCTTCGGAGCCCACCATCTGACCGAACAGCATGGTGACATCGGTCTTGAGACCGTTGGTGCCATTGATCAGCTTCTGCTGGCCGTTGAAGAAATTGAAGAACACCAGCAGGGCTGCCTGGGTCAGGATCGAGAAATACACCCCCTTGATCCGGTTGCGGAACACGAGATACCCGAGGCCTGCCGCCACCAGCGCAGGAATCAGGGCGATGGCGATGAGCGTGAACAAGGGCGATCGAAAGGGCTCCCAGAACAGGGGCAGCTGATCAACGCCATAGAGACTGAAGAACTCCGGCAGCCCATGGGCCGCCTCCGATGCACTGCCGAGCTGCAGAAACATGGCCGCGGCATAACCACCGAGGGCGAAGAAAATCCCCTGGCCCAGACTGAGCAAACCAGTGAACCCCCAGATCAGGTCAATCCCAAGGGCCACGATCGCCAGGGCCAGATAGCGGCCGAGAAGGTTGAGGCGAAACACAGGCAACACCGATGGCGCCAGCAGCACCGCCACGATCACGACGGCCCAGAGCAGCCATGACCAAGGAAAACGAGGACGGGTCATCATTCAGGCCTCCACCATCCGGCCCTTCTGAGGGAAGAGACCGGCGGGTCGGAACTGCAGGAACACGACAATCAGGGCGAACACCAGCACCCGCGCCATGCTCGTAGTGGCAAAGAACTGCACGGTGGATTCCAATGGCGCTGGCATCTCGGGCCAGAGCGTGAGCAGACGGCCGGCGCCGATCAGATCGGTGAGCACACCGATGGCCAGGGAGGCGATCACGGTGCCGAGCAGGTTGCCGACACCACCAAGCACCACCACCATGAAACAGGCCACGATGTAAGACGAACCCACGTTCGGGCCGACCGAACCCAGCATCGACACCGCCACACCGGCAATGCCTGCCAGGCCGGAACCGATGCCGAAGGTGAGCACATCCACGGTGTCGGTGGAGATTCCCAGACAATCACTCATGGAGCGGTTCTGCGTAACGGCCCGAATGCGCAGGCCCCAAACGCTGCGATTGAGGAACCAGGCGATCGCCACCAGGGCCAGCACGGTGATCACGATGATCACCAAACGGGGCACGGGAAAGGTGACATCCATCCACTCGATCCCGCCACGCATCCAGGCAGGCGCGGTGACATCCACATTGCGTGCATCCGGGCGAGAGAGTTTGCGGATGGCTGCGGCCAATCCACCGGCCGACAACGCACCAACGAGGGCGCCAATGGCCCAACTGCCTAGTCGAAGCCAACGCGAAGTCGCTTGCAGCTGCAGCCGCTCCGGCAGCAACGCCGGTAGCAGAAAACCGATCAGCAGGGCTAGCACAAGTCCGGCGCCGTAGGCGAGGGGCACACTGCGAACGAACTGCTGCAAAATCAAACTCACACCCCAGGTGGCGAGCAACGTCTCCAAAGGGTTGCCGTAAAGACGGCGGATGATCGTGCGCTCCAGCAAAATGCCAACAACGCCACTCACCACAAAGGCAATCGGCAGAGCAACAATCAAGTAGATGCCGTAGACGGGTTGAAGCGCAGGCTGCTTAAAAATCAGCTGCACCACATAGGTGGTGTAAGCACCAAGCATGATCAGCTCACCGTGGGCGAGATTGATCACACCCATCAGACCGAACACAATGGCCAGGCCAAGTGCTGCAATCAACAGCACAGAACCAATCGCCAGACCATTGAAGAGGCTTTCAAGAAGAAGCTCCACTGGCAATTATCAGAGAGTGAAAAAGAAGCGGGAGTGTCGATCCACTCCCGCAGTATTAAAGCCAGTGATCAGAGCTTGTATTTCTCGCCCTTACTGGGATCGCTCCAGTCGCAGGCGAAGCCTTTAGAGGAAGGATCAAACTGGTTCCAGGCCTGGGGATCGATCGGGTTATCCGACTGAGCCACAATCTCAAACTGACCTGCGGGAGTGATCTTACCGATCCTGGCAATCTGAGAGATGTGGTGATTGGGACGCACTTCGATCGGCCCTTGAGGAGCATCAAACTTGACACCGATCAAAGCTTCCCGCACCTTGTCGTCATCGAAGCTGCCGGCTTTTTCAACCGCCTTCTTCCAGAGATAGACCATGTTGTAGGCCGACTCCTGGGGATCAGCCACCACGGCATCGGGATCATCTGTGAACTTCTTGTAGTTGGCAGCGAAGGTCTTGGATGCCGGCGTATCGATCGACATCATGTAGTTCCAGGCGCCGTAATGGCCCTTGAGGAACTCGGGTCCAATCGTTTTGATTTCCTCCTCAGCAATGGAGTAGCTCATCACGTAATAGCCATTCTCGGGCGTGATGCCAGCATCCTGAATCTGCTTGAAGAAAGCTACGTTCTGGTCGCCATTCAAAGTGTTGATGATCACACCACCATCAGGGAGAGCCTCTTTGATCTTGGCGATGATTGGCGCCACCTCGGTGTTGCCGAGAGGGAGATAGTCTTCACCCACCACCTTGCCACCAAGCACGGCCAGTTGTGCCTTGGTGATCGTATTCGAAGTGCGGGGGAAGACGTAATCAGAGCCCACGAGGAAGAAGGGTTTCCCGGCAGCCGGCGACTTCAGATACATGAACTCGGTGGCTGGCTCCGATTGCTGATTCGGAGTCGCACCGGTGTAGAAGATGTTCTTGGAACACTCCTGCCCCTCATATTGAATCGGGTAATAGAGGAAAGCATCCTTCGACTCATAGACCGGCAGCATCGCCTTGCGGCTTGCTGAAGTCCAGCCGCCGAACACAACCGCAACCTTGTCGGAATCAATCAGCTTCTTGGACTTTTCGGCAAAGGTGGGCCAATCCGACGCCCCATCCTCAACGATGTAATCGATTTTATATTTCTTGCCATCCACTTCAATGCCACCCGCGGCATTGATTTCCTCAATGGCCATCTTCTCAGTATCCACCAAGGTGGTTTCCGAGATCGCCATGGTGCCACTCAGAGAGTGAAGGATGCCCACCTTGACGGAATCATCAAACTGGCCGCTATCTGCCGTTTTTTCACCACCGCCACAGGCCGTGACCGACACACCGAGGGAAACAGCTGCGAGCCCAATTAGGAACCGCTTTGACAATGGTTGAGTCATTGTGCATCTGGAAATTCGTGAGTCGCGCGCTTGTCAAAGCGGCACATTTACCCTCCCAGCGCCTGTGCCCAGCGCGGGTATCAATGGCAACGCTTTTGCAGGCGCCTGGCGATCAACTCCTCAATTCGGTAGTTGTTGCAACACAAACGCCTCCACCTCATCCAGACCTTCGCCGCTGTTGAGGTTGGTGAAGCACCAAGGACGCGCACCTCGCATCCGTACGGTGTCCCGTTCCATTACCTGCAGATCCGCCCCGACCAGCGGCGCCAGATCGATCTTGTTGATCACCAACAGATCAGAGCGGGTGATTCCCGGCCCCCCTTTACGAGGAATCTTGTCGCCGGCCGCCACATCGATCACATACAGACAGAGATCCACCAGTTCCGGGCTGAAACTGGCCGCCAGATTGTCGCCACCGCTTTCCACCATCACGAGATCCAGATCGGGGAACGCCGCCTCCAGCTCCGCCACAGCCGCCCGGTTGATCGAACAGTCCTCCCGAATCGCGGTGTGCGGGCAACCGCCGGTTTCCACCCCCCGGATCCGTTCCGGCTCCAGCGCACCGGCGCGGGTCAGGAACTGGGCGTCCTCCTGGGTGTAGATGTCATTGGTGACCACCGCCAGCTGAAGGCGATCACGCAGGCGGCGGCAGAGCGCTTCCACCAGAGCCGTTTTTCCAGACCCCACCGGCCCGGCAACGCCAAGCCTCAATTTGCTGCCGGCCATCAGCTTCGGAACAGTTTTGAATACAGCTCAGCATGCAAGAGCTGGGCCATCGAAGCACCCACCCCGGAGCTCCAGAGCTGGCGCGGATCCTGATTCTGCAACGACGCGGCCTGGGCAGCGATCAGGGGCAGTAGCCGGCGCTGCAGCAGCTGAGCCCGGCTGGGGCCCAGAGGCACCAACCGAACGGCGGCGCTGAGCTGATTGGCAACCCAGCTGTAGAGATAGCCCTCGGCCAACTCCAGCGGGCCCAACTCCCAGACCAGCCCCGCCCAGGCGAAGGCAGCCGGATATGCAAGCGCGGGCTCCACCCTGTCGCCGTAGGGCGAAGGCAACGGATGGCCGAGGTCGGCCAGCAACTGCTGCAGGGAGCGACCCATCTGCCGCTGCTGGACCCGCATCGCCGGCGCCTCCCGCTGGGCCAGCAACCAGCGATCGAGGTCGAGCAGGCGCTGGCGGGCTTCGTCATCAGCAACGCCATGGGACGACTGATCTCTCCATTGCTGCAAGGCCAGGCGCAGTGGTGCCAGGGCGGCGGTGTCGATCCGCACGGCACCACGCTCGAGTTCGGCCCGCAGCCAGGCTTCCAGCGCCTGCTGATCCGGCAGGGCCCCCTGTTGCTGCTGCTGTTCCAGCCCCTCGGAATAACTGAATGCGCCCACCGGCAACGCCGGACTGACCAACTGCAGCAGGGCGAGCGATCGGCTCATGGCCGGGGGTCAGCATGGGAATGGCCATGGGCCGCCGCATAGGCGCCCCCCTCGGGATGAAAGGGCAGGCAACCGGTCTCCACCTGCAGACCTCGACGCCGCAACATCTCCGCCAGCACCGAATCCTCCAACAAGCGCAGCTCCCCCTCCTGCAGTTCCAGGGCAACGTGGCGGTTGCCCAGGTGATAAGCCGCCCGAAGCAGGGCCAACGGCGAGGGCGCACGCACCACCAGCAGGGGTTCCGGTGCCGCCACCACCTTCACCTCCAGGCTGTGGCAAGCATCGCTGAGCACCTCGCCCGGCTGCAGCGGCTCGGTGCGGGGCAGTTGAAGCAACACCGCACGGCCACAGGCGGTGCGACGCCGTCCGCGCAGACGGGTGCGCTCCTCGGCGCTGAGGGGCAGCAGCAAAGCGGAGCCTGCAGCGCCGCCCTCAACGGGATGACGAGAACAGAGCTCCACCAACTCCCCTGCCCCATCCATCGCGGTGCCTTTGCTGTGCGTTGGGATCCAGCCTGCCCAGGGGAGCGGAGCGGCTTTGGTGTGAACCGCTACAGAGTGATCAGACCGATGCGGCGCAGGGTGAGGCGATGCAAGCCTCAGAGCAGCCTCCGTACCAACAGGCTCCGTCCCAACAGACTCTTTGCCAACAGCCAACCGAACCGTGGCATGGCCATTGCGACCTCCATCTGCTGCACCGCCGGGGGGTCACCATCCATCAGGGCGGCTGCAGCGCTCCGCTGAAACTGATGCGCGCCGAACGGGGCGCCGATGGTCGCTGCCAACTCCCTCTGCTGCACACCGCCGGAGGTCTGGTGGGCGGTGATGCCCTGACCATCCAGCTGGAGGCCGACAGGGGCAGCCGCGGCCTGATCACGAGCGTGGCCGCCCAGAAGGTGTATGGAAGCGTCGGGCGCAGCCGGCTGCATCCCGCTGGCGCCTGGGCCCGGCAGACCTGCCGCTTCAAGCTCGCGCCCGGCAGCGATCTGGAATGGCTGCCCCAGGAGCTGGTGCTGTTTGAAGGCGGGCTCTATGAACAAACCATGCAGGTGGAGCTCGGCCCAGGCGCCTCCTATCTCGGCGGAGAACTGGTGCGCCTGGGCCGCACCGCCGCCGGAGAAACGGTGGGGGCGGGGTGCTGGCGCTCCAGCCTGGAGATTCATCGATCGGATGGCAGCAACAGCCGCTGGGAACTGGTGGACCGGCTGGAACTGGGCGGCCATGACCTCAGCTCAGCCCATGGCATGCAACAGCAACCAGTGTTCGGATCACTGGTTTGGGCTGCACCGGAGCCATCAGACGCCGACACGCTCGTCGCCTTGCTGGCGCAGGGCCGGGAGGCCCGCAACGGCCTGACGGGAACGATGGCCTGCGATGCGCTCGATCAGGGCCTGGTCGCCCGATACCTCGGCCCATCCAGCCGGGACGCCCGGATCTGGTTCAGTCGGGTGTGGTGGCTGATCCGCCGGGCGCGCAGGCTGTCAGCACCGCAATGGCCCCGGGTGTGGCCATTGCAGGAAGACCCACTGGTGGGCTGGAACCACTGAGCACCTGCTGGATGGAGCGATGAAGTGTTCACCACGAACCAGAACAGTGCCGGCCCGCTGCAAAGGTTGAGGCTGGGTGTGCAGGCGTCACACCCATCACCATGCCCGCCATGCATCTCTCCCCCCAGGAGAAAGACAAACTCCTGATCGTGACCGCAGCGCTGCTGGCGGAACGGCGGCTCCAACGGGGCCTCAAGCTCAACCATCCCGAAGCCGTGGCCTGGCTCAGCTTCCTGGTGCTGGAAGGAGCCCGCGACGGCAAAAGCGTGGCCGAACTGATGCAGGAGGGCAGCACCTGGCTGGGCCGCGATCAGGTGATGGAGGGTGTGCCGGAACTGGTGCATGAGGTGCAGATCGAAGCGGTGTTTCCCGATGGCACCAAGCTCGTGACCCTGCACGACCCGATTCGCTGACCCACCCCTTCCCATCCCTGCCATGGCCCCCTCCATCCCCGGCAACCTCATTCCCGGCGAACTGCTGCCCGAACCGGGGGAGATCGAACTCAACGCCGGTCGCCCCGTCACCACGATTTCGGTGGCCAACAGCGGCGACAGGCCGGTGCAGGTGGGCTCCCACTTCCACTTCGCCGAAGCCAACGCCGCCCTGCAGTTCAACCGCGAGGCCGCCAGAGGCCAGCGCCTCGACATCCCCGCCGGCACGGCAATCCGGTTTGAACCGGGCGACAGCCGCGACGTGAACCTGATCCCCTTCGCCGGTGCCCGGCGGGTGATCGGCTTCAACGGCCAGATCAACGGACCCCTCGACGCCTGACGCCATGCCGACTCACCTCTCCCGCCAGGCCTACGCCGAGACCTACGGACCCACCACGGGCGACCGCCTGCGACTTGCTGACACCGACCTGATCCTCGAGGTGGAGCAGGACTTCACCGTGTATGGCGACGAGGTGAAGTTCGGCGGCGGCAAGGTGATCCGGGACGGCATGGGCCAGGCCCAAACCAGCCGGGCTGATGGCGCGGTGGACACGGTGATCACTAATGCCCTGATCCTCGACTGGTGGGGCATCGTCAAGGCGGATGTGGGCCTGAAAGACGGCCGCATCGTGGCGATCGGCAAAGCCGGCAATCCCGACATCCAGGACGGGGTGACGATCGTGGTGGGCCCCGGCACCGAAGCGATCGCCGGGGAAGGGCACATCCTCACCGCAGGTGGCATCGACACCCACATCCACTTCATCTGCCCTCAACAGATCGAGACCGCCCTGGCCAGCGGCGTCACCACCCTGCTCGGAGGTGGCACCGGCCCCGCCACCGGCACCAACGCCACCACTTGCACCCCCGGCGCCTTCCACATCGGCCGCATGCTCCAGGCCGCCGAAGGCCTGCCGGTGAACCTCGGTTTCTTCGGCAAGGGCAACGCCAGCACACCCGAAGCCCTGGAGGAACAGGTGCGGGCCGGCGCCTGCGGCCTCAAGCTGCATGAAGACTGGGGCACCACACCGGCTGCGATCGATACCTGCCTGTCGGTCGCCGACCGCATGGATGTGCAGGTGTGCATCCACACCGACACCCTCAACGAGGCGGGCTTCGTGGAAGACACGATCCGCGCCATCGGCGGCCGCACGATCCACACCTTCCACACCGAAGGGGCCGGTGGCGGCCACGCCCCCGACATCATCAGGATCTGCGGTGAGGCGAACGTGCTGCCCAGCAGCACCAACCCCACCCGGCCCTACACCCGCAACACGCTCGAGGAGCACCTCGACATGCTGATGGTGTGCCACCACCTCGATCCGAAGATCCCGGAAGATGTGGCCTTTGCCGAATCGCGCATCCGTCGCGAAACGATCGCCGCGGAAGACATCCTGCACGACCTCGGCGCCTTCTCGATCATCGCCAGCGACTCCCAGGCGATGGGTCGTGTTGGAGAAGTGATCACCCGCACCTTCCAGACGGCCCACAAGATGAAGGTGCAACGGGGTGCCCTGCCGGAAGACTCGAGCCGCAACGACAACCACCGGCTGAAGCGCTACATCGCCAAGGTGACGATCAACCCGGCCTTGGCGCACGGCATCAGCCGCCAGGTGGGGTCGATCGAAACCGGCAAACTCGCCGATCTGGTGCTCTGGAAACCCGGCTTTTTCGGGATCCGGCCGGAGCTGGTGCTCAAGGGTGGTTCGATCGTCTGGGCCCAGATGGGCGATGCCAACGCCTCGATCCCCACGCCCGGGCCGGTGCACGGCCGGCCGATGTTCGGCGCTTACGGCAAAGCCCTCGCCCCCAGTTGTCTCACCTTCGTGAGCGAAGCGGCGATGGACGCCGGCATCCCCCAGGAGCTAGGCCTCGAACGGCCCTGCGTGCCGGTGCAGGAGACACGCAGTGTGGGGAAAGGCGCCCTCAAGCTCAACGCCGCCCTGCCCAAGGTGAGCGTCGACCCGCAGACCTACGAAGTGTTTGCCGATGGTGAGCTGCTCACCTGCGAGCCCGCCGAGGTGCTGCCCCTGGCCCAGCGCTACCTGCTGCTTTAGGGGAACTGCTTCAGGCCGGGATCCACCTGGTTGAGCTGGTCGCGGCTGAAGCGGGGGCTGATCAGCAACCGCAGCGGCTCGCTGCCACTGAACACTCCGGATGTGGCCGTCGGTGCTAGCAACGGCGGCGCGGATGGGGTGTTGCGGAGGTGTTGATCGAAGAAAGCGCGGGCCATCCCCTTCAATTCCTCTCGCGCCAGGGGCTGATCCGGGCCGATCACGAAGGGGGGCAGCTTGGCGCTGCCATCGAGAAAGGACAGATGGGTGCCGTTGTGTTGCAAGGCCAACAACGACCCGGGCTGCTGAATCGAGGTGAAGGGAATCAGCTGCTGGGAGATGGGCGGCGCGAAAATATCGTCGGTGCCGGAGACGAACAGAATCGGTGCGGCGATCGCCTTCAGCGACGTGGGGCTGAAGATCGGATTGGTCACCGGATTCACGGCCACCGCCGCCTTCACGCGCGGATCGCGGAAACTCTTGCGTTGCACCACCTGGCCGGGCGCCACGCATTGCCACACCACCGCGGCATTGAGCACCACCTTGTCGGGGTCATTCAGCTCAGCACATCCCTTGATGAGATGGGGCCAATCCAGTTCGGCACCGGCCAGAGCCGTCACGGTGTACCCACCCAACGACTGACCGAGCACGCCCACCTCGCGGGTGTTCACCCGATTGCCGTAGCGCTGCTGCATCTGATCAATCAGGTCACTGACGCTGAGCGGTTGGCTGTACCAGGCATTCGGGGGCGGAATCGTGCCCGTGCCCTGAATCACCGCCTTGATCGTGTTGGCGCTGGTGAAGGGGAAATCCAGCGACGCCACCGCATACCCATGGCTCGCCAGCTGCTTGCCCACATACAGAAGGGCATTCATGTCGGTGTTGAGGCCGGGAGCGATCACCACAAGCCGGGCCGGGCGGGCGCTGGTGGCACTACTGGGGAGATAGGCGATCGCGCTGATCGTGGTACCGAGGCGGCCCTGAAATTGAAACGGGGTCTGCGTGAAACGCTCCTCGCCCTTGGCGGCCAGCGTCGCCAGATCAGGACCCTGGGCCGGTGCTCCCTGAATGGAAGCGATGCGAGGAAACAGCTTGTTCTGCAGGTTGAACTGCTGGGTGAGCGAATCAGCGAGAGACAACACTGCGGCAACATTGACCGGCAGGATCTGGGTGGGATAGGCCTCCAACACATCGATGAGGCGCAACTCACCCGACTTGGCCGCACCGAGAATTAAGGCGGACGACAGAGCGGGCTCAGCGATCGCGGCGGGCTGAACCAGCACCTTGACCAGCTGCTGCAGGGAGCGTTGACCGAGGGGGGTGCTCAGGAAGTTCGATGCCATCACATCGGTGACTGGCAGGCTCTGATTGAGCAGCTTGCGCAGCGACTGCTGCTGTTGTGGGTTGAGGAGATCGAGATAGGTCTGCAGGTCTTCATTCACCTGACCCGTTTCCGTGAAGGTGACCAGCGATGGCACCGAAACATCACGGGAAAACTCACCGAACTGAAAGCGAATGCGCTCTGCCGCGTCTGCCGCCGGCGCAAGAGCGAGGGCGCCCGTGACGGCGGTCATCAGCTTCAGAAGCAGCGCACGCATAAAGAACTCGTTTCACTCGCAGCACCTTCTCCGATTCCCGCCCGCTTGACAACATCCGGACAGGGCCGATCCAGGATTTTGGATTCGGTAACGAATGCGACCTGCCCCGGCAGGACGGAAGCCTTGGATGGGCCCAGCCTGTTCACGGCTCATGTTCACGGATTACAGACCCAGCCGCGGCTACGACGAATATTTCTGCAGCGAGCAGGCCGAACCGCGCAGCGCCCTGCTGCCCCTGCTCTCCTCCCTGGGTCGGATCGGGCTCGATGAACTGAATCGCTCCCATGCCTCCGCCAGCAACCTGCTCCGGCGCCTCGGAGCCACCTTCCGCCTCAATGACTCCGGTCAACAGGGCGGCGAACGGATTCTTCCCTTCGACCCCCTGCCGCGCCTGATCAGCCGCTCGGAATGGAGCACCCTCGAGCGCGGTCTGCTGCAGCGCCTGGAGGCGATCGACTGTTTCCTGGCCGATGTGTATGGCGACCAGGCGATCCTCCGGGATGGGGTGATCCCCCGAGACGACGTGGAAAGTTCCCAGGGCTGGCGCCCCCAGATGCAGGGGATGACCATGCCGCTCAACCGTTGGTGCCACATCTCCGGTCTGGATCTGATCCGTGATGGACAGGGCAACTGGCGCGTCCTGGAAGACAACCTGCGCTGCCCGTCCGGTGTTGCCTACTTCCTGGAAAACAGGCGCGTGATGAAACGCCTGTTCCCCAGCCTGTTCGAGGGACGCACGGTGCAACCGATCGATGACTATCCCTCCCACCTGCTTCGCACCCTCAAGGAACTCGCCCCCTGGACCGACACACCCCGGGTGGTGCTGCTGACACCAGGCGTGTTCAACAGCGCCTACTTCGAGCACAGCTATCTGGCCCAGCAGATGGGAATCGGCCTGGTGGAAGGTCGGGATCTGGTGTGTGAGAACGGGCGCGTGTGGATGCGCAGCACCCGCGGCCTCGAACCGGTGGATGTCATTTATCGGCGCATTGATGATGACTTCCTCGATCCCCAGGTGTTCCGGCGTGATTCGATGCTGGGTGTTCCCGGCTTGATCGAGGTGATGCGTCAGGGGCGGGTGGCGATCGCCAATGCCCCTGGCACCGGCGTCGCCGACGACAAATTGATCTATGCCTACGTGCCGGAGATGATCCGGTATTACCTCAACGAGGAGCCGGTGATCGCCAATGTGCCCACCTACCTCTGCTCCCGACCCGACGATCTGAGGTATGTGCTGGAGCATCTGGAGGAGCTGGTGGTGAAGTCGGTGGCGGAAGCGGGCGGCTACGGCATGCTCATCGGCCCCCACGCCAGCCGGGAGGAGATCGAGGCCTTTGCCGTGCGCATTCAGGCCAACCCCCGCAACTACATCGCCCAACCCACCCTTGAACTCTCCACCGTGCCTTCCCTCAGTGAAGGTGTGCTCTACCCCTGCCATGTGGATCTGCGTCCCTATGTGTTACGCGGGCGGAGCAATTGGGTGAGTCCGGGAGGCCTCACGCGCGTGGCCCTGAAGCGGGGATCCTTGGTGGTGAATTCCTCCCAGGGCGGCGGCTGCAAGGACACCTGGGTGGTGAGCGACAGCCAGGTGGTGAGCGACAGCCAGGTGGTGAGCGACAGCCAGGTGGTGAGCGACAACACGCCATGTTGAGCCGCGTTGCCGATTCGCTCTACTGGATCAATCGCTACGTGGAGCGGGCCGAGAACATCTCCCGTTTTGTGGAGGTGAGTGAAGCGATGGCCCTCGACTGCCCGCCAGGCAGCGCTGAGCCCTGGCTGCCCCTGGTGGATGCCAGTGGTGATCGCGACCTATTCGATCGTCAGGCGGGCGGCCAGAACCCGAAGGATGTGATCCGCTTCCTCGTGTCGGATCACGAGAACCCCAACAGCATCGTGAGCTGCATCGCCATGGCGCGGGAAAACGCGCGCCAGATCCGCGATGTGATCACCACCGAGATGTGGGAGCAGATCAACGGTCTCTACTGGAGCCTGCAGGATGGCGAAGCGATCTGGCAGGAGCCGGAACAGGAACAGTTGCGCGACATCCGGCGAGGTTGCCAGCTCTTCTATGGCATCACCGATGCCACCCTCAGCCGCGACCTCTCCTGGCTGTTCAGCCGGCTGGGTCGCCTGATCGAACGGGCCGACAAAACCTCCCGGATCCTCGATGTGAAGTATTTCCTGCTGCTGCCCTCACCAGAGGAGGTGGGGGGCGTGCTGGATGAACTGCAATGGATTGCCCTGCTGCGATCCGCCGGTGCCTATCAGATGTTCCGCCAGAGCATGCAGGAGGCGATCGCCCCCAGCGCCGTAGCCTCCTTCCTGCTGCTCGATCCGATCTTTCCCCGCTCGGTGCGCTGCTGTCTGCAGGGCATCAGCGACACCCTGCAACAGATCCAGCGCCAGCCGGTGCCAGGCCCACCGGATGATCTGGAGTGTCTTCGGGGCCAGTTGCTGGCGCGCTGGAGTTATGTGCGCATCGACGCCCTGATTGGCAGCGGCCTGCATGAAGCGATCGACCAGCTCCAATCCGACCTGAACCGCTTGCATCAACTGATCCACGAGCGCTATTTCACCCTCGCCGATCTCCGTTCCATTCCCGCCGATCCCGCATGCGCGCTCAGCTGATCCATCGCCTCTCCTACCGGTATGCGGCGCCGGTGAACCTGGGCGAGCATCGCCTCTGTTTGCGGCCGCGCGGCCAGGGATTTCAGCGCCTGATCAGCCATCAGCTTGAAATCACCCCTGACCCGCTCCATCGCCACGAACTGGTGGCCTCCAGTGGCGATGAAATCTGTCGGGTGCGCTTTCTCGGCGCCACCGACCGACTCAGCTTCGTGGCGCGCAGCCTGGTGGAAACGCGCCAGGCACCACCGCTGGAAGACTGTTTCAGCGGCATGGAACCCTCCTTGCCCTATCCGCGCGGCCTGTTGAACCGAGACTTGCAGGGCGCCCTTGAGGGCTGGCTGCCGGATGGACAGCACGACCCCTCAGCGGTGGAACTGGCCCAGGACGCCCTGATGGGCAGCAATCAGCAGGCCCTGCCCTTCCTGCGCCAACTGGTGGAGATGATCCAGGATCGGGTCAAGTACACCCAACGCCACATCGGCCCGGCCTGGCCTGCCGGTCGCACCCTGCGGGAGCGGGTCGGCTCCTGTCGCGACCTGGCGATGCTGATGATCGAATGCTGCCGCTGCGTGGGACTGCCGGCTCGTTTCGTGAGCGGATACCACCTGGTGGATCCGGCGCCGGAGCAGTACGACCTGCATGCCTGGGCGGAGGTGTATCTGCCGGGGGCCGGCTGGCGGGGCTTTGATCCGAGCGGCTGCGGCGCCATCGATGATCGCTACATCGTGGTGGCCAGCTCCTCCAGGCCTGAGCTCACAGCCGCGGTAACCGGCAGCTTCAGCGGCCCGCCGAACACCGCCAGTGAACTGCACTGGAGCATCGAGGCGGAGATTGATGGCGACGGCCTGCTGCTCCGAGGCGACCAGGGAAAGGACTCTGTCTCCAAGCAGGTTCAGGCGGCCTGAACCAGCGGCGCCAGGCCATGCAACCTGGGGCGTGGCGCCGCCGTGGAGGTGACGGCATAGAGCCGCGGAATCCGCTCACTGTTGTAAACGCGGAATTCACGCACGAGAGAAGCACCTGGATCACGAAGGGCCTGGTTGAGCACCACCGAACCCTCCGGATCGGACACGGAGCGATGAAAGGTGCCCCTGGGAATGCGCAGGATGTCGCCGCCGCTCTCCAGCCGCACGATGTGAAACGGCTCTGTCCAGCTGAGATTGACCAGGTAAAACGTGCGTCCGCCGCTGGCGGCGAGCAGGTTGTCTTCCTGATGGGGATGCAGATAGAACTGCCAGGCGCCGGTGTCGGGGGCATTGGGGGGGCTGACCGCCGGACCGCTGTGGATCACCAGATCGCGGGCATTGGAGCCGTTGACCGTGACATCAAAAAAGCGCACAGAGGGCGTATCCCGAAAGCGTTCATAAGAGAGCAGTTCGAACACTGAGACGGCATCCTGTCCGTGGCAACCACCGTTGTACGAGTCAGCCCTGGCAGCGTCGGTGACCGATGCGACCGAATCCACCAACCGGCGTTCAGCCACCGAGATAGGCCATCTCCGCACGCTCAGGCACAAGTCCCGATTTCAGGCCGCGTTCCTCGCTGTAACGGTCGGTTCGTGCTCTCCAGTGCTGACGGAGCACTGCGCAGAGAGCCTCAGGGTCGTTGCATGGCTCGAGCCACGGCCGAAGGTTGAGACCCGTCGAGGCAAAGAGGCAGGTGAACAGCTGGCCATCAGCGGTGATCCGGGCCCGATTGCAATCAGAGCAAAACGGCTCGCTCACAGAGGCGATCATCGCCACCACGCCGGCTCCATCTCGGTAACGCCACCGCCGGGCCGTACCCCCCACTGGCCGACCCAGGGGCTCCAGGGGCCAAACCGTTTGCAGTTGACGGAGCATCTCCGCCGCCGGCATGACCTGATCGCCGCTCCAGCCGTTCCGATGCCCCACATCCATGAACTCGATCAGGCGTAGTTCCAGCCCCTGGTCACGGGCAAAGGCCGCCAAGGGCAGCAGCTGATCCTCATTGCGACCCCGTTGGATCACGCTGTTGAGCTTGAGTGCACCCAAACGAGGGTCAAAGCCAGCCTCACGAGCCACCACAATCGCCTCCCTCACCGCAGCAAGAGCACGGGCACCCGCCTCGCCCACCTCCGGCAATCCAGCCATGGCGGCCACCACGGCGGCATCGAGGCCATCGAGGCTGAGGGTGATCCGATCCAGACCAGCTCGCCGAAGACGCTCAGCCCTGGCTTGATCCAGGAGCAAGCCATTGCTGGTGAGAGCCACCTCCTCCAGTTGCGACAGTGGATCGCCTGGCTGTTGTCGCCGCAGGCGAATCGCCTCAAGCAAGGGCTCCAGCTGGTCACTGAGCAAGGGTTCACCACCGGTGAGGCGCAGGGAGCGAACACCAAGGCGACAGCAGGCCTCGATCAGCGCCAGGCGCTGCGACTGACTCAGCAACCCGCTCACCTCCCTGTGGTCGGGCTGGCAATAGGAACAGGCGAGATTGCAACGGGCCGTCAACGACAGACGCAACACCTGAAGAGGGCGCTGCCTGCGGTCCGTCACCAACTCAGAACTCACCATCAGTCAACGCTGCCAGATCAGCGGAATGGTTGGCATTGAGCAGCAGCTCTGGAGGCAGAAAAAAGGATCGGTGGGGAATCTGGTGCAACCAATCGTGCCAGCGATGGCAGCCGCGACCTAACTGCCGCTCGAGGGCAGCGTGGGAGCAAGCCATACCGGGATAAATCCCAAGCAGGGGCTGCTGCCGTTCGCCGTCATGCGCCACCAAGGCCGCGTGCTCCTGTTCCCGCCAGGCGGCCAACAGCGTGTCCAGCGCAGGGGAGGTGAGGCAAGGCAAATCGATCGGCAGCACCAACCAGGCCTCATCGCTCCGAGCCGAGAACACAGCGGCGAAAGCCTGCAGAGGCCCGGCAGGCGGCCAAGGCTCAGACAGCACACGCAACTGCGGGGACCGGGAAGCTAAATACTCCTGATGACTGGCATGACCAGAAAGCACCAGCACCGGCAACTCGAGGGCCATCGCCAAGGCCACGGTGTTGTCCAGCCAGGTGCCGCCTCTGGGATGGGGCAGCAGAGCTTTGTCAGAACCCATGCGACGACTGGCGCCACCGGCAAGCACACAGGCACGTAGCAGTCGCGGCACAGCACTGACCCGGAACTTCATCACTTAGCACCACAGCAGAGGGGAGATTCCGTAACAACAGCGACCAAAGAGGTGGCCAGGAAGTGGTGAAATAAAACTGCGGTCAGCATTCGCGCCGCAACGGAAATCCTGGACGCTGCTTTTTGAAGCCGGGGTTTGATCCCTCCTCATTCATCACCCCATGCTTGGCGATCTCTGGTCGTTCCAAGGGAGATATCGAACGCTCCATCTTACTTGGTTCGCCTTTTTTCTCACTTTTGTTGTCTGGTTCAATCTGGCTCCTCTGGCCACCACAGTGAAAGCAGATTTCGGCCTCAGTGTTCCCCAGATCCGAACCCTGGCGATCTGCAACGTGGCACTGACCGTGCCTGCTCGCATCCTGATCGGGATGTTGCTCGACAAATTCGGACCGCGGATCACCTACTCCACTCTGCTGGTGTTTTCGGCCGTTCCCTGCCTGATGTTTGCCGCTGCCCAAGACTTCAATCAGCTGGTCGTCGCTCGCCTGCTGCTTTCCATTGTGGGCGCTGGCTTCGTGATCGGGATCCGCATGGTGGCCGAATGGTTCCCTCCCAAGGAAATCGGTCTAGCGGAGGGGATCTATGGTGGTTGGGGCAACTTTGGCTCCGCCTTTTCCGCCCTCACACTCGTCCTTGTGGCCGGCTGGCTTTCCTTCTCCGGTGGCTTTGAGCTTCCCAATGGCGAAATCCTGAACTGGCGTGGCGCCATTGCACTCACGGGCATCATTTCGGCTGTTTACGGTTTCATCTATTACGCAAGCGTCAGCGACACACCTCCTGGCAAGACCTACCAGAAGCCTGTCAAATCAGCCGGCCTGGAAGTGACCTCGATGAAGGACTTTTGGGGTCTGCTTGGCATGAATGTGCCCTTCGCCGCCATCCTCTCAGTGCTCTGCTGGCGCCTCAAAAAAGTCGGTTTTCTGAATGACGACACCTATCCCCTGGCCTTGCTTGCGGTGCTGATCTGGTTCGCCTTTCAGACCTGGGGAATCATCCGCACCAACCGTGAGCTGATCCTAGGCACCCAAACTTATCCCAAAGAAGATCGCTACGAATTCAAGCAAGTCGCCATCCTCGAACTCACCTACATCGTCAACTTCGGTTCCGAGCTGGCCGTGGTGTCGATGCTGCCTGCATTCTTCGAAAGCACCTTCGATCTGCCCAAGGCCACTGCTGGCATCCTGGCCTCCTGTTTTGCCTTCGTGAACCTCGTCGCCCGTCCAGGCGGCGGTCTGATCTCCGATCGCCTTGGAAGCCGCAAAGGCACGATGGGTTTCCTCACCATCGGCCTGGGCATTGGCTATCTGGTGATGAGTCTGATCAAACCGGGCACCTTCAGCGGCAGTGCCGGCATTGCCATCGCTGTCTTGCTCACCATGGCCTGCTCCTTCTTTGTGCAAGCCGGTGAGGGTGCCACCTTCGCCATGGTGCCACTTGTGAAAAAGCGGGTCACCGGCCAGGTTGCCGGCATGGTTGGGGCTTACGGCAACGTTGGAGCTGTGGCCTATCTGACCATCTTCAGCCTTCTGCCCATCTGGATGGGTGGCGATGCCAAGGATCCCTCACCCGAAATCGTGGCAGCCTCCAACAGTGCCTTCTTCCAGGTGCTGGGGATCGCCGGCCTGATCGTGGGCTTCCTCTGCTTCTTCTTTCTGAAGGAACCGAAGGGATCTTTTGCTGAAGAGCATGCCGATGAGGTCGCGCTGGCAAGGATCTGAATCACCCTTTTCCAGCGCTGATGCTCCCTGCGCCAATCTCCCTCTCTCGCCATGGCCGAGCCGTTAACAAGCCAACACAGCCAGTGTCCCTACTGCGGTGTTGGCTGCGGTCTTGAGCTTCTACCTCCCGGGGAAGCCGGCAAGGCCGTCAAGCGTGATGCCGATGGAACACCGATGTGGAGCTCCCGCGGTGATCGAGACCATCCCTCCAGCCTCGGGCAGGTTTGCATCAAAGGGGCCACGGTCGGGGAGACCCTGGCCCGAGGTCGACTCAATCAACCTCTCTATCGCGCCAGTCTCGACCAGGATTTTCAGCCGATCGACTGGGATCAGGCCCTGGATCTGCTTGAAGGTCGAATTCGTAGCAGCCTCGCTGGCAAGGGGCCCCAGGCGATCGCCATGTATGGCTCAGGCCAGTTCCACACCGAGGACTACTACCTCGCGCAGAAACTGCTGAAGGGGGCCCTGGGCACCAACAACTTTGATGCCAACTCCCGTCTCTGCATGAGTTCAGCGGTAGCCGGCTACAGCCGCAGCCTCGGCTCAGATGGCCCCCCCTGCTGTTACGACGATCTCGACCACTGCTCGGTCGCCGTCCTGATCGGCACCAACACGGCTGAGTGCCATCCAGTGCTGTTTCAGCGTCTGCTCAAGCGCAAGAAACGGGACCCCAAGGGCCTCACGATCGTGGTGGTCGATCCCCGGGCGACTGATACAAGCAGGATCGCCGATTACCATCTGGCGATTGCCCCCGGCACCGATCTTGCCCTGCTGCATGGTCTTGCCCGACTGATCGTTCAGGACAACGGCTTCGACAGCGACTTCATTGATGAAGCCACCGAAGGCTTCGCCGCCTACGCGAAGACCATCAGGGCCTGGACTCCCGCCAAGGTGGCCGCACTCTGCGGCATCAGCGAGAAGGAACTGCGACAGGTCGCCAGGCTCTGGAGTCGCAGTCAGGGGGTGCTCAGCCTTTGGTCGATGGGTGTCAACCAACGGCGGGAGGGCACCGCCGTTGTGAGCGGCATCATCAACCTGCACCTGCTCACCGGGCAGATCGGCAAGCCAGGGGCCGGACCCTTCTCGCTCACTGGCCAACCGAACGCGATGGGGGGGCGAGAGGCCGGCGGCCTGGCCCATCTGCTTCCGGGATATCGCCTGGTGAGCAATTCCGAACACAGAACCGAACTGGAGCGGGCCTGGGGTCTTCCGGAGGGCTCGATCCACCCGACCCCGGGCCTGACCGCCTGGCAGCAGGTGGAGGCGATGGAACGGGGCGAGCTGGATCTCTGGTGGGTAGCTGCCACCAATCCCCTGGTGAGCATGCCCAACCTGAAGCGGGTGAAGGCAGCCATGCAGCGCTGCCCCCTCGTGGTGGTGAGTGAGGCCTACGCCGACACGGAGACCTCCCACTACGCCCACTTACTCCTGCCCGCAGCGCAGTGGAGTGAGAAGGCTGGAGCGATGACCAATTCAGAGCGACGCGTGACCTTTTGCCCCGCCTTCCGGCCCCGCCACGGTGCGAGCCGTCCCGACTGGGAGGTGTTTGCCGAGCTGGGGCGACGCCTGGGATTCATCGAGCAGTTCAGCTACGCCTCCTCTGCGGAGGTGTATGCGGAATTCACCGCGCTCACCGCAGGCCGGGTGTGCGACATGTCGGGGCTCAGCCATCAACTCCTGGCGCAGCATGGGCCGCAGCAGTGGCCCTTCGAAGCCGGACGCTTACCGAGCAACAGCTCCCGACGGCTCTACAGCGACCATCGCTTCCCCACCAGCAGTGGACGGGCCCGGTTTCACGCCGAAGATCCCCTTGGCCTGGCCGAACCCCCCTGCGAGATGTACCCGCTGGTGCTCAGCGTGGGCCGCTACCTCGGTCAGTGGCACACCATGACGCGCACCGGCAAGGTGGAGCGCTTGCGGGCGATGCATCCGGAACCGCGCCTGGAAATCCATCCGGAAGACGCAGCCCGCTTCCGCCTGGAAGCCGATGACCTGGCGGCGATCAGTTCACGGCGGGGCACCCTCACCGCCCGCGTCACGATCACAGAGCAGATTCGCAGGGGGTCGGTGTTTCTGCCGATGCACTGGGGATTCAGTCAGGACCATGCCTGTGAAGCCAACGCTCTGATGCATGAGCTGGCCTGCCCAATCTCCAAACAACCGGAACTGAAGGCGACTGCCGTCGTGGTGGCCCCTGCCGTGTCGGTGGTCCAACCGATCGAACAGAACAGCCAACGTCTGGAGCCATTGCGACGCTGGCTCAGGCCAGCACTTCGCTGAAGGCTGCCTCCAGGTTGTGATGATCGTGGCCGGGCCGGGCCAGCTTGCAAAGCGCGAAGCGCTCCAGTTCACTCAGCCCAGCCCAACGGTCGAGCACGAGGGGAATCCGCCTCCGCTGGGCAGCCTCCAACAACAGGTCCGGCAGCTGGTCAGGGCATTGCCAGGGCTCAGCAATGGCGACAGGCAGGTCGGTCACCATGCCGTCGGCCATCGCAGCGGTGCAGAGGCGCAAATGATCCCGAAACAGGTCAAGAGCCTTGGGATCATCGGCCCAATCCACCAGCTCCTGACGTTGCTGCTGACTGAGGCCAAGCCAGTGGTTGAGCTTCAGCTTCACACCGCTCAAATCGAGTTTGCGCCGAACACACAGAGGAATGCAGCGCCAGTTGCCGATGAAATCCTGCTCAAAGGCAAAGCAATGGCGGGCCTGATCGATAACGCGTTCCGACATTGGTATCAACAACAACCCTGCTTTCTTCTTTAGCCGAAAACGGTGTATCTGATCACCAACTGGGCCGGCGGCCGCCTGCAAGCTCTGTGCGATCGTCGCACAAGTGATCATGCGTCTCGCTCTCTGTCTTGGCATGCTGATGGGCGTCACTCATGGCTGGCTGGTCTCGGAGGGTCACGCCTCCGACTGGTTCACCATCAATCCGGAAAGAACCATGACATTTCCGGGGCTGAATCGGTCATTCGGTAGCGAATCATTCAGTGCTTTTCCATAGTGGGATCTTCATCCCTTGCACTGCCTCCATGGCAACCAGCAACGTTTCGGCAACGAGCACCCGCAGCCCGATCAGCATCGCCGCCGGTTTCATCGGTGCCTTCATCGTCGGCTCCCTGGCCGTTCAGATGGTACTCAGCCAGATCGCGATCCATCCTGTGAATGCCGAGGGATCCAGGTCGACGGCCGTGAAACCCGTGATTCCTTCCCAGGCCAGCCTTTGGTCGGTGCTCGGCGAGCGCTGAATCCAAAGCGTTGGACCCAGACGCAGACAAGCCGATGGCTGATGGTCTCACCCACCTCTCCGGCCAAGGAGAGGTGCACATGGTCGATGTGGGCGATCGAGCCGTCAGCCGAAGGGAGGCTGTCGCAGAAGGGTGCCTGCGCATGAAGTCCAGCACCCTGCAGCGGGTCATCCAGGGAAACACTCCCAAGGGTGATCTGCTGGCCGTGGCCAGAGTCGCCGCGATCCAGGCCGCCAAACGCACCGCCGAGCTGATTCCCCTCTGCCATCCCCTGCCCCTGAGCGGCATCGAGGTTGCGATCAAGCCTGACCAAGAGCTGCCTGGGCTACGCCTGCGGGTGTGTTGCCGAACCACTGGGCAGACCGGTGTGGAAATGGAGGCACTCACCGCCGTCTCGATCGGGCTTATCACTCTCTACGACATGCTCAAGTCTGTGGACCCCGGCATGACCATCGAGTCGATTGGTCTGATCGAAAAGCATGGCGGGCGCCATGGCAGCTGGCACCGCGAGGCTGAACCTGTCGCATCGGCAGGCCATGACGGCTGAACCTTACGGCCGCGAAGGGCTGCCGCTGGAGCAGGCGCGCGAGCAGATCCTCGAAGCGTTGCAACCCCTTGGCCGCACCGAAGTTCTACCCCTGATGCAGGCCCTCGGTCGCACCACCGCCAGCCCGGTGCAGGCGCTGGCCGCAGTGCCGGGGTTTCGCGCCTCGATCATGGACGGTTACGCGATCGCCGGTGCGGAACAACCGGAGCCAGGTGCCCGCTGGCGTCTGGTGGGGACTTCGGCAGCCGGTGCGCCCTATGGCGCCAAGCTTGCAGCTGGTGAGGCAGTGCGCATCCTCACAGGTGCGGTGGTGCCGGAAGGGAGCAAACGCGTGCTGCCCCAGGAGCTGGTGGCTGCCGCGGGTGATCAGATGGAGTTACTGAAACCCTGCGGGACCAACCCCTGGATCCGGCCGCCGGAGGAGGAAGCCGCTCCTGACCAGATCCTGGTGCCATCGGGCTGGCGCCTGGGGGTGGCCGACCTCGGGCGATTGGCCAGTTGCGGGGTGCAGACGCTTCAGCTGACGAATCGCGCACGCATTGGTCTTCTCATCAGCGGCGATGAGCTGGTGCCACCTGGGCAGGAGCGGGGAGCAGGGCAGATCTGGGAGAGCAATTCCACACTGCTGTCCGCTCTGCTCCAGCGCCTTGGCTACCCGGTGACCAAACAGCTGGTAGTGGCTGACGCGCCGGAACCACTGCGCGAAGCCCTGCTGGAACTGGCAGCGACCTGTGATGTGGTGGTGAGCACCGGTGGCGTGTCGGCGGGAGACAGCGACTGGATCCGGCCCCTCGTGGACGAGCTGGGGGAGGTGGCCTTCTGGAAGCTGTTCCTCAAACCCGGACGCCCCTTTGCCTGGGGGCAGGTGGCGGGGGTGCCTTTCTTCGGACTGCCGGGCAATCCGGTGGCGGCAGCGATCACGGCGCTGCAACTGCTGTGGCCGGCGCTGCAACGCCTGGAAGGAGCTGAGGTTGAGCTGCTGCCACGGCTGAAGGTAAGGCTGGAGGCACCCCTGCGCCGTGGTTCCGGCCGGCCGGAGCTGGCGCGGGCTCGACTGAGGGTGGCGGCTGATGGCACCTTGCAAGCCAGGGTGGAGGGGTCCCAAGCCTCCTCACGGATCGGTTCACTGACAGGGGCAGATCTGCTCCTGGAAATTCCGGCTGAACCAGGAGCCCTCGAAGCGGGCACAGAGCTATGGGCTCAGCTGCTGCGTCTACCACTGCTGTGAGCTCAGAGCGGTGTATTCCCCGTGATCCAGTTGCTGCTGCCGTCGACGTGCCATTCCCTTTTCCAGAACGGAGCGTCATGCTTCAGCGCCTCCAGTACCTCCTGACAGCACCGCTGGGCAGGGCCGCGGCGGTCGGCACCGATCGCCACGAGCACAATCGGCTCGCCTGGGAGCACGCGCCCGACGCGGTGCTGAATCAGGCAGCTGCGTGCTTGATGGCGCCTGCCACAGGCTTGAGCCAGTTGCTCGAGAGAGCGCTCGGTCATGCCGGGGTAATGCTCCAGCTCCAGAGCCTCCAGATCACTGCCATCAGCGGCTTCTCCTCGCACGCGGCCAATGAATAGGGCCTCGGCAGCGCTACCGGAATGACCTTGATCGTGGAGCTGTCGGTGCCATTGCTCGAGGCAGCTGAATGGGTAAAAAGGTTGATCACGCAGTGCGATCCTGAGGTGCATGGGTCCAGCGTCAGCGATCTGAGTCAGTCGGAACACTCGGATCACCCCCCGGTGAAAGGAGGCAGGAAGGCCAGCTCATCACCGGCATGCACCCGTTGCTGAGGCTCCACCAGATTTTGGTTGATCGCAACCCGAAGGCTGGCACTCCAGGGACCGAGATTCAGCCGATTCCACACATCAAGGGCCGAGAGGCAAGAATCTGCCGGCAGCGGCAACTCCCTTGCAGACCAACCGGCCCGATCCTGCAGCAGCGCGAAGAGCCGCACCTGCACGGTTTCGGAAGCCACTTGCTCAGAACCTCCTTGCGACACCTTGTCCACCACGACGACTGTGCAGGTTTTAGCGTCAACGCCTGCAAAGCATGTTGCACTGACTCTTTCGATTGCCCTGCTGACGGTTTCCGATACCCGCACCCTGGCGGAGGATCGTGCTGGTGATGCCCTGCAGAGGCGGCTGGAGGCTGCTGGTCATTGCCTTGCGGAGCGCCGGATCTGCCCCGACGATCGCTACAAGATCCGTGCCTGCGTCAGCGCCTGGATCGCCGATGACACTGTGCAGGTGGTCATCACCAGCGGCGGCACCGGACTGACGGGGAGAGACGGCACCCCGGAAGCGATTGAGCCGCTGCTCGACAAATGCATCGACGGTTTCGGCGAACTGTTCCGGGTGCTCTCGTTTGAAACGATCGGCACAAGCAGCCTTCAGAGTCGCTGCCTGGCGGGCGTGGCCAATGGATCGATCGTGTTTGTTCTTCCTGGCTCCCTCGATGCAGTCGAAACCGCCTGGGATCGCTTGATCCAGGCTCAACTCGATGCAACGACCCAACCCTGCAATCTCGTGCAGCTCATCCCCCGGTTGCGAGAGGCAGCTGACCGTCAGGCGCCGAAGCAGCTCAAAAGGGAATCGGCATCGTGACCGCCGCCGGCTGAGGCGCACAAGCCTCGATCTGCTCTGCCACCACATCACCCACCACCACAATCGAAGGCGAAGCCAACGCCTCATCGCGAGTCCGGTCGGCCACCGTGGCCAGCGTGGCCTTGAGACAGCGCTGGCCGGAGACCGTGCCCTGCTGGATGACGGCGACGGGCGTCTCTGCAGGTCGACCACCCTGAATCAGCTCAGCGGCGATACGAGGCAGGTTATGGAGGCCCATGTAGATCACCAGCCCATCGCTCGCCAGCGCAAGCGCCTGCCAATTGACACTGGGTCGGACTTTGTCGATCTCCTCATGACCGGTGACGAACGTCACCGACGATCCTGCTCGCCGGTGAGTGACGGGAATGCCGGCGTAGGCCGGTGCGGCAATCCCTGATGTGATGCCTGGCACCACCTGCACGGAAACCCCATGGCTGACGAGATGGGCCGCTTCCTCACCGCCTCGGCCAAACAGGAAGGGGTCGCCCCCTTTGAGACGCACCACACAGCGATGCCGCTGGGCCAACTCCACGAGCACCGCATTGGTGCTGGGCTGAGGCACGGAGTGATGCCCTCGGCGCTTGCCGACGAAATAGCGCTCAGAACCCTCGGGGACGAGGTCAAGCACCTCCCGCGGCACCAGAGAGTCATAGACGACCGCATCACAGCCCTGGAGCAGCCGATGCGCTTTCACCGTGAGCAGGTCGGGATCCCCCGGACCGGCACCGACGAGATACACAGTTCCCACCGTTGCGTCTCCCACATTGGATTCGTGCGCAGTTGCAATGGTCACGGCAGGGCAGCAAGGAGATCGATCAGACCAGAGCGCACCAGAGGAACCTCCAGCAGAGCAGGCGATCCTCCAGCCTGCCGCAGGGCCTCCGCCATCCGGTTCGGCGCAAGCGCCAGTGGCCGAGGCTGATACCCCGGATGTTCGGTCTCAAAAACCTCCCACTGATCCGCCGGCACCAACGGACAACCCAGTTGAGTTGCCAGAAGGTTCAAGTAGCGATCGGCAGGCCCCGGTCGCACGGGGTGATGCACCACAGCCTGAGATGCCGCAGCCAGATCATCCGCAGATGTCAGCCAGCGACCCAGCAAGTCACGCCAGTGGGGCCAGGCACCGAGGAAGGGCAGCAGAGTGGTGGATGTCCCGGTCTCGCGTAGACGCTGACGAATCTGTGGCAGATCGGAACGCACATGACTGCCGGGCAGAAGTAGTAAGGGAACAAGCCACTGGTGCTCGGGGTTGGATCCCGGAACCATCACCCCGGCCGGGACTGGTTCAGCCGCTGTCAGCGCCTCCAGCAGAACTGGCGCCTGGCGACGCCTCGCCACAACATCGGCCAACTCGAGCCAACACGATGGAATCACGCCGCCACTGCGGCCATGGACCACCAAGCGAAGTGCAGAGAGCTGGCAGGAACCGGATTTCCGTAACAACCGCCACGGATCAAAACGAGCAAGCGCTGATGAAGTCAGATTGAACTGATCGAGAGCCATCGCATCATGACCAGACAACGCCCACGGCCGAGCGTCAAATCCCACCGCAGGCGGCACGAACGGATGCCAACCAAGAGTCGGTCGGAGCTCGATCGTGACCTGGCGGCGATGGCAAGAGTCTGGTGGATGATCCGGCAGGGCGCCGTGCGAATGCTGGGTGAAATCGGTCGTCAATACTGACCAGGACTCCCATGGATCAAGATGCTGCCATGCAGCCAGAAGGCGTCGCACTCACTTGTAGCGAAACAGACAAAATCGCGGGCTCGCATCCCTTAGCCGTTTGGTTCCAACCGCTACCGATGGATCCCCGGGCCAACCGCTAAACAACTCCTGCAGCGCGCCTTTCGTTCTGAAGTGCTGCACCGACGCTCCGGATTGGAGCGACCGCACTTCACAACACAATCATGCACGCAAGCTCACCTTCCAGGCCATACCTGGAAGGCAAAAAGCTCAACAAAATTGAGCAGAACAAAGCCGCCAAGGATGGCCTCCTGGTGGGATCAGAACTTGAGCACTTCGCCAGGATCGGTTGGGAAGAGGTTGATGAAACCGATCTTCAACTGCGCCTGAAGTGGTATGGCATGTTCTGGCGACCGAAAACGCCGGGGCTGTTCATGTTGCGCCTGCGCATCCCCAATGGCGTGCTCACAAGCGCGCAGCTGCGGGTGGTCGCCTCGATCGTGGAGCGCTACGGCGACCATGGCAGTTGCGACATCACCACCCGGCAGAACCTGCAACTGCGCGGTGTTGTGTTGTGTGACCTGCCGGACATTCTCAAGCGCCTCAAGCTTGCCGGCCTGAGCACAATCCAATCAGGGTTTGACAATCCCCGCAACGTCACTGGCAATCCCCTTGCCGGCATCGATCCCCACGAAATCGTCGACACCCGCCCCTACACCCAAGCTCTCAACGATTTCCTCACCAACAACGCCGAAGGCAACAGCGACTATTCCAACCTGCCGCGCAAATGGAACACGGCTGTCGCCGGCTCGAAGGATCACTTCCTACTTCACAACGACATCGTGTTTCATCCGGTCGAGCACAATGGCGAGCTCGGGTTCGGTGTGTGGATCGGTGGCATTCTCTCCTCCCAGATGAATGCCTATGCGCTGCCGCTCAATGCCTGGGTGAAGCCTGATCAACTCTGCGCCATCACCGATGCCGTGATCAGCATCTGGCGCGACAACGGTGAACGCGACAAGCGACCAAAAGGACGGTTCCGCCTCTATCTCGATCAGGTGGGGCTGGAGCCGTTCCGGGCCATGGTGGAGGAGCGCTTCGGGCCACTCACCCCCGATCCGGGCTCAACCTTTGACGCCGAACCCCGTTCCCATTACGGCATCCATCCGCAGAAACAACACGGCCTCCATTTCGCCGGCCTCCACATTCCGGTCGGACGACTCACGGCGGAGGACCTGCACGATCTGGCGAACGCCAGCCTCGAGCATGGCTGCGGAGAAGTTCGCTTCACCGAAGATCAGAACGTGATCCTTCCAGGGATCCCGACCGATCGCCTCAGCGCCCTGGAAGCGGATCCGCTGCTGGAACGCTTCCCCCTCGCTCCCGGAAGTGTCGCCGCTGGGACCGTGTCCTGCACCGGCAGCACCTATTGCGGTTTTGCCCTCACCAACACCAAGGATCAGGCCCTGCAAGCTGCCCGAGCTCTGGATGCCGAGCTGGAGCTCCCCGAAGAGCTGAAGATCCACTGGACCGGTTGCCCGAACAGCTGCGGCCAGGCCTACATGGGGGCGATCGGTCTCACCGGCACCAAGGCCAAGAACGCCGACGGCGCAATGGGTGAGGGCTACACCCTCACCCTGGGGGGATCCCAGGGTGCTGACCCACAGATCGGCTCCGTTGCCGAAAAAGCCATTCCCGCCGAGCAGATCCAGTCGGTTCTGCGCCAGGTGCTGATCGAGCGCTTCGGCGCCCGGCCCCGTCACTGACCCACTCCGGCGCGGGAGCGTGGCGCTGACCTTCTGAAGCCATGGCCCCTCACAACTTGATTCCAACAACCTCCTGCCAACGATTGCGATGCGCCCCTCCAACGATCTCTTCTCCCGACTGATCAACTGGTTCAGCCATTGCGGTGCGGATCAAGCACCGATTTCACGCCCCCAAGAGCAACAGGATCTGTTCTCCAGGTTGATGAACCGCATCAGCGGTTGAAAGTCGATCCAAATCCGTTCCGTTCTCTCCTCCACCCACCCTTGCCTGCCCCGATTCCATGAGTGCCTCCGCCTCCCAGATGGACTACGTCCTGCCCAATGAGCTGGTCGACGGCATGATCGCCGCTGGCGGCAAGAAAGCCACCGTCAGCGTGAAAAATCTGCTGCTGCGTGGTTTTTATTCCGGCGCCATCCTTGGACTCGCCGTGATCCTCGCCCTCACCGTGGCGATTCAGAGCAAACTGCCCTTCCTCGGCTCCGTTCTCTTCCCTTTCGGGTTCGCCAGCATCGTGCTCTTTGGCATGGAACTGGTCACCGGTAATTTCGCCCTGCTGCCCATGGCCACCTGGGCAGGGAAAAGCTCCTGGAGTGCCACATTCCGCAACTGGAGCTGGGTGTGGATCGGCAACTTCATCGGCACCCTGCTGGTGGCCGTGATCATGGCCATCAGCCTCACCAGCGGTGGCACGGTGGATCCTTCAGCCGATGGTGGCGTGTGGCAGAAAGTAGCCCAGAAGATCATCAGCCTCAACATCGCCAATGTCGAGAAAAAATACGAAGCGCTGGGAAGTCTTGGCTTTTTCCTGGCCATCCTGCGCGGCATGGTGGCGAACTGGCTGGTGTGCCTGGGCGTCACCATGGCCCTGGTGAGCAAGAGTGTTCCCGGCAAACTGCTGGCCTGCTGGCTGCCGATCACGGCGTTCCAAACCATGGGCATGGAACACATCGTGGTGAACCAGTTTCTGCACACGGCAGGGCCGATCCTGGGCTCCGGCGTTCCCTTCTACAAGGTGATTTTCTGGAACTTCCTGCCCGTCACGATCGGCAACATCATCGGTGGCATGGTGTTCATCGGCATGCTCTTCTACAGCACCCATCGCACCAAGATCGAAAACGTGCTGCCCCAAGAGCATGATGAGAAACTGGAGCGTGAACTGGCTGCCGAGCTCGGCGCCCGCTGAATCTACGCGTTGTGTCTGTGATCGATGAGGCCGCTCTCTGGGAGCGGCTCTCGCAATCCCGCCGGAATCCACTCGATCCATCCTGGCTGGGGGAGACCTACTCCCCCAGCCTTTCTGCTGAACTGCGGGCAGCCATCAGCGAACAACTCGGGCTCATGGCAGGCCGCGGCTGGCCCGTGATCGCCACCCTGATCGAACGCTTTGGCCCTAGCCCGGATCTGGTACATGCCGCCGGCCTCTGCCATCAGGAGCCGGCTCGCGACTGGTTGCTGACTCAACTGCGGCAGAACGAGGCCGCAAGCCACCATGCCGATCCCGCCCTGCTCGATGCCCTGCAGTGCTGGGGTGCCGCCTTGACGCTGAGCGAACTCACCCCAATCCTGCAGGCACCATCCCAGTCCATGCGCCTCACGGGGCTGCGATTGCTCCGCTTCAAGGCCCATCAACTGGATGCACCAACGCTGCTGAGCCTCTGTGCCCCTTGCCTGGAGGATTGGCGTGATCCGGTCACGGTTGCGGCGATTCGCCTGCTGCAACGCCGCGATGACCCCAGCATCAGTGAGGCCCTGGCCCAGATCGGCAGGCACGGATCGGAAGCCAGTGCCCAGGCTGCCCTGAAAGCCCTGGGCTGCATCGCCACACCCCACAGCCGAGCCTTGCTGCAGGCGCTTGCCGATGAGCTTCCGCCAGGGGAAAGACAGCGCCAGGCAATGCGCCAGCTTGAGCAGCAGTTGGACATGTGAACACTGGCCAACAAAAAAGCCCGGCATGATGCCGGGCTTGACCATGTTCCGCCTGTTCACCCAAGCACTGCTGGTCAGCACCACTGCTGGTCAGTGGCAACTCACCATTTCTTGTAAGGAAGAAACTTGCCACACATGGTGATCTTTACCCGATCGCCCTTGGGATCCTCCACCTTGTCGACATCCAGGGTAAAGTCAATCGCGCTCATGATGCCATCACCAAATTTCTCCTGAATCACATCCTTCAGGGGCATGCCATACACCTGCATGATTTCATAAAACCGATAAATCAAGGGATCCGTCGGGATCACTGGATCCAGGCTTCCCTTGGTGGGAAACTCCTGAATGGCGGCCGTGATGGCCGGATCGAGATCCAGCAGGGAGGCCAGCTTTTCAGCCTCCTGTGCCGATGCGGTGGCCTGGCCATAAAACAGTGAAGCGATCCAGACCTCGTCAAGCCCCATCGCTGCTTCCAGGTCTGCAAAGCTCATGCCTTTGGCTTTTTTTGCAGCCATCAACGTGGCGGTAATGGTGGCCTGCGAAGGAGCCGCCAATGTGGGGGTCAATGTGGAAGCCGTCATGCTGAAACGTGAGGGTGTGCACTGCCTCAAAATCAGCATCTCGCGAGAGATGTCTCAGCAGTGAAGTCACCCTCTCGCGCCACGCCTGGCCCGACTGAAGCATCGGCTACCAAACATCAAGATCGCGTTGATGATTCCGCAGTCGATGCGACGGAATCATCACCAGCAGACCCTCAAACTGAATTCGATGTAGGACGTTCTGCTTCACCATGATGTCCAGAATCCGAAACGCACTCAAAGCGTGGCAACAGGGCCGTCCCTCCGCCCCATCACCCTCAGCGCCGCGCCCTTTCCCCAACCTGATCATGGAGCGGCTGTACTACGCCGAAGGTCGCCACCACCCCGACCATCCCCTGCATGGGCAACAAACCGGCCTGGCCCATTGGTAACCATTGCTACCTCCAAGGGGTGAAGCGATGAAGAACGATCGGCTCCATTCGATTCACTTTCCCCTTGCCTGAACTGGCGTCTCCACCCACCGACCCCCGCAGCCGTTTCAAAGCATTGCTGCGCAAAGTGGGCAGCGGCGAACACACCAGCCGGGGGCTGAGTCGAGCGGAGGCGGCCGAAGCTCTGGAACTGATGCTCACCGGCGGTGCCAGCGACACCCAGATCGGTGCCTTCCTGATCGCCCATCGCATTCGTCGCCCGGAGCCCCAGGAACTGGCAGGCATGGTGGATGTCTACCGAGATCGGGGGCCAAGCCTGCGGAGTGGCGCTGGCCAGCGCCGCCCCCTGTGTGTCGGCATGCCCTACGACGGACGCACCCGCACGGCCCCCCTCTATCCCCTCACGGCTCTGGTGCTGCTCGCAGCCGGCCAACCGGTGCTGCTTCAGGGAGGTGCGCGCATGCCGGTGAAATACGGCGTCACCGCCGTGGAGCTGTTCGGATCCCTTGGCCTTGCCCTGGAAGGGCTCGACCTATCAACGCTGGAGAGCGGTTTCCAGACCCATGGCCTCGCCCTGATCCATCAACCCGATCACTTTCCCCTCGCCGACAACCTGATCCGCCATCGCGATGACCTGGGAAAACGCCCACCGGTGGCCAGCGCTGAACTGCTCTGGACCGCCCATCGCGGCGACCATCTGCTGGTGAGCGGATTCGTGCATCCCCCCACCGAAAGCCGCGCCTGGGAAACCCTGCGCCTGCTGCAGGAAAAGGATGTGATCACGGTGAAGGGGCTGGAGGGCAGCACCGACCTGCCGATCGGCCGGGCCTGCATCACGGCCCGGATGGCAAACGGCATGAGCGCTGAGCGATTGATCCTCCACCCGCGTGACCACGGCTGTTTCGGGCCGGATCCGGAATGGCAGACCCTGGACATCTGGACCCTGCAGGCCCGAGAAGCGCTTCAGGGCCAGGGCCCCCTGGCGGCTTCCCTCCGCTGGAATGCCGGCACCTACCTCTGGCTCGCCGGCATCAGCGCCAGCCTCGAAGCCGGCCTCGAGCAGGCGACAGCGTGTCTGCAGAACGGTGAAGCCGACGCCAAGCTCCAGGAGCTGATCGCCTGGCGCGCTGCGGTATGAGGGGGGAATCTCCCTGGCGTTCCCGCCTTGCGACGGTTTCACGTACCCACCCTGTTCAGCGCCTTTCTGACGCTGCTCAATGATCGGCTGGGCGAAAGCATCGTCTTTCCCTTGCTGCCTTTTTTGCTGGCGGGGTTTAATGCCGATGGCCGCACCCTCGGCCTGCTCGCCGGCAGTTATGCCCTGGCCCAGTTCACGGTCACACCCCTGATCGGCGCGCTCAGCGACCGCTACGGGCGCAGGCCAGTGATCGCCACCTGCGTGAGCGGCTCTGTGCTGGGACTCGGATTGTTTGCCGTCACGGTGAGCCTGGATTGGCCGGCCGGGTCCGGCCTGCCCCTGGTCCTGCTGTTTGGAGCCAGGCTGATCGACGGTGTCAGTGGGGGCACCGCAGCCACAGCCGGCGCCGTTCTGGCGGATGTGACGCCGCCGGAACGGCGCGCCCAGGCCTTCGGCCTGATCGGCGTCGCCTTCGGTCTGGGCTTCATCATCGGCCCCTTCCTGGGGGGACAGCTGGCGCGACTGACCGTAACCCTGCCGGTGTGGGTCGCCACGGGGTTCGCCCTGCTCAACCTGGTGGTCGTGCTGCTACTGCTGCCAGAAACCCACCCCCAAGACGCCCGCCGGCAGATGCCGCGCAAACGGGACCTCAATCCCTTCGCACAAATCGCCCGCGTCATGGGCAACCCGGCGGTGGGTCGACTCTGCCTGGGTTTCTTTCTCTTTTTCCTGGCCTTCAACGGTTTCACCGCCATCCTGGTGCTCTATTTCAAGCAGCGGTTCAACTGGGGGCCGGAACTCGCCACCACGGCTTTCCTGATCGTGGGCGTGGTCGCCACCCTGGTGCAGGGCGGTTTGATCGGTCCCCTGGTGAAACGCTTCGGAGAGTGGCGCCTCACCCTGATCGGCCTGGGACTGGTGATCGCCGGTTGCCTGCTCATCCCCGCCACCGATCCGGAGCGGGCCCGCCTGGGGGTGTTCAGCGCCGTCGCCATCCTGGCCACCGGCACTGGCCTGGTCACCCCCAGCCTGCGCAGCCTCGTGTCCCGTCGTCTCGATGGCGAAGGGCAGGGTGCCGCCCTCGGCAGCCTGCAGGCACTGCAGAGTCTGGGCAGTTTTCTCGGACCACCGCTGGCCGGCCTCAGCTACGACCTGATTGGCGCCTCAAGCCCCTTTGTGGGCGGGGGCCTGCTACTCGCTCTGGTGATCCTGCTGGTGACGGCGGGAGGCTCGCCCGAAGCCGGACATCCAGAACACCGTCGGGCCGGACTGTGATTGCTACGTTGCGCGGGCATCAGCCCACCAGGCTTTTCCAATGTCTGCGCACCACCTGGCCCCGGAGCTCTACATCAATCGGGAGCTGAGTTGGATCGCGTTCAACGAACGGGTTCTGGAGCTGGCGCTCGACCCACGCACCCCGTTGCTGGAACAGGCCAAATTCAGCGCCATCTTCAGCAACAACCTCGATGAATTCTTCATGGTCAGGGTCGCCTCGCTGAAGAGTCAGGTGGAGGCTGGGATCAGCCGCCGCAGCGAAGACGGGCTGACCCCGATGGAGCAACTGCATGCGATCCGCGATCGGTTGACCCCGGTGCTGGAACAACAGCAGGAGCACTACCGGAACCGGCTGAAATTCCAGCTGCTCGATCACGGCGCCCACCTGCTCGACTATGAGCAACTGAACGAAAAACAGCGCCTCTGGATCGACAACTACTTCCAGACCGCGATCTTCCCCGTTCTCACCCCCCTGGCGGTGGACCCGGCCCACCCGTTTCCGTTCGTCAGCAACCTCAGCCTCAACGTCGCTGCCCTGATCCTTGACCCACAGACCGGACAACGCCAGCTAGCACGGGTGAAGGTTCCCCAGAAGATCCTGCCCCGTTTTGTGGCGATCCCCACCGATCTGAGTGGCATGGACAGCGAGCCGCTCTACACCGCAGTGCCCCTGGAGCAGGTGGTGGCCTTCAACCTCAGCCTGCTCTTCCCAGGCATGAAGATCGAAGGGCATTATTTCTTCCGCGTCACCCGCGACGCCGACCTGGAACTGCGTGATCTCGAAGCCGACGATCTGATGATCGCGATCGAGCAGGGCCTGCGCAAACGCCGCATGGGCGGTGAGGTGGTGCGCCTCGAGGTGGCCGACGAAATGCCTCAGGACGTGATCGAGATGCTGATGGAAGGCATGTCGGTGGAAGAAGAAGATCTTTATCGAATCGGCGGGCCCCTGGGCCTCGACGATCTCTTCGGTCTGCTGGCGATTCCCCTGCCCCAGCTCAAGGATCCGAGCCACAACGGGCAGACCCCGGCCCTGCTGACCCGAGCTCAGCGCAGCATGCTGGAGGACGGCTCGATCAAAGAAGAGGAGTTCGAAAGCATCTTCTCGGTGATTCGCCGCCGGGATGTGCTGTTGCACCATCCCTACGACCTGTTCTCCACCTCCGTGGAGGAATTCATCAACCAGGCAGCCGATGATCCCCTGGTGATGGGGATCAAGATGACCCTCTATCGCACCTCAAAGGATTCACCGATCATCGCTGCCCTGATTCGAGCGGCCGAAAACGGCAAGCAGGTGATGGCCCTGGTGGAACTGAAGGCCCGCTTCGATGAAGACAACAACATTCAGTGGGCCAAGCACCTGGAACGGTCCGGGGTGCACGTGGTGTATGGCGTGCTCGGCCTGAAGACCCACACAAAAATTGTGCTGGTGGTGCGCAGGGAGAAAGAGCGGCTGCGCAGCTATGTGCATATCGGCACCGGCAATTACAACTCAAAAACCTCGCGGCTCTACACCGACGTTGGCCTCCTCTCGGCCCGCCCCGAACTCGGGCAGGACCTGGTGGAATTGTTCAACTACCTCACCGGTTTCTCCAAGCAGCAGAGTTTCCGACGGCTTCTGGTGGCACCCGTGTCGCTGCGCAAGGGAATGGAACAACTGATCCGCCGCGAGATTCAGCACGCCCAGGAAGGTCGTGGTGGTCACATCCGCGCCAAGATGAATTCCTTGGTGGATCCCGGCATCGTCGCCCTGCTCTACGAGGCCTCCCAGGCTGGCGTGACGATCGAGCTGATCATTCGAGGCATGTGCTGTCTCTATCCAGGACGCAAAGGACTCAGCGAGACCATCAGCGTGGTGAGCATTCTGGGACGGTTTCTGGAGCACTCCCGGATCTTCTGGTTCGCCAACGCCAGCCAGCCGGAGGTGTTCATCGGCAGTGCCGACTGGATGCCCCGCAACCTCGACCGCAGGGTGGAGGCCGTCACTCCAGTGGAAGAACCGGCCCTGCGCCAGCAACTGGAACGGCTGCTGGAGCTCTACCTTGCTGATGATGCGGGTTCCTGGGATATGCAGAGCGACGGCAGCTTCCGCCGCCGCTGCAGCGAGGGTGAGCCACGCAGCTCCCAATTGCAGCTGATCGACCTCTGGCGCAACGGCATCACGGAACAAAGCTGAAAATCACTGAGACAACAAGAGAGTGGGATTAAAAAACGTCGCGTTGGCTACATCTTGACCCTTGCGATTGCTCCTTAAAACCCAGTAACCGCGACTCACAAAAATTCCTGAATCCGCAAACTTTCTCCATGACAGGCCAGCACTGAATCGCAACGATTGGAGCTCCTGAAAGACTTCCGATTCAGCGCCACCACCCCCGAGCGGCGGTGCTAAATTTCGCCCAAATCTAATTTCAGGAGGCCAGGGTGATGGGGATCCCTCTGGAATCCACGGGGGGAGCCAAAAACTCCACTTCGATGGAACCTGCGTTGCCGAACACATCCAGTGCTCGCGGCAACACACGTGCACGACTGTCGCCATCCAATCGCTCCACGCGATCCAGTGGGCGTCTTTCCACCGACTCGATCGGCTATTACCTAAGCAGCATTGGCAGGGTGCCCCTGCTCACTGCGGCTGAAGAGATCGAGCTGGCCCACCATGTGCAGGCCATGAAGCAGCTGCTAGAGCTGCCCGAAGCTGAGCGCACCCCTCGGCAGCGCCACCAAATCCGGATGGGCAAACGGGCGCGCGACCGGATGATGGCCGCCAACCTCCGGCTGGTGGTGAGCGTTGCCAAGAAGTATCAGAACCAGGGCCTGGAACTGCTGGACCTCGTGCAGGAAGGGGCGATCGGCCTGGAGCGAGCTGTCGACAAGTTTGACCCCGCCATGGGTTACAAGTTCTCGACCTATGCCTACTGGTGGATTCGCCAGGGCATGACCCGGGCGATCGACAACAGCGCCCGGACGATTCGACTGCCGATTCACATCAGCGAAAAGCTCTCCAAGATGCGGCGCATCTCCCGGGAGTTGTCGCACCGGTTCGGCCGCCAGCCGAACCGGCTCGAACTGGCCCATGCGATGGGGATCGAACCCAAGGATCTCGAGGATCTGATCTCCCAAAGCGCCCCCTGCGCCTCCCTCGATGCCCACGCCCGCGGGGAAGAAGACCGCAGCACCCTCGGCGAACTGATCCCAGATCCCAACGGTGATGAACCGATGGAAGGGATGGACCGCAGCATCCAGAAGGAACACCTCGGCGGCTGGCTGGCCCAGCTGAATGACCGGGAGCAGAAAATCCTGCGCCTGCGCTTCGGCCTCGACGGCGAAGAGCCACTGACCCTGGCGGAAATCGGACGCCAGATCAACGTGTCCCGTGAACGGGTGCGACAGCTGGAAGCGAAAGCGATCCTGAAGCTGCGCATGATGAGCAACCACCAACAAGCGGCCTGATCGCGCCGGTGCCCTCCCTGCTGCTGATTGCCGCCTGGATGGCGCTGGTGCTGATCGGTGCCGTGCTGACGTCCCAACGCTGGCCCGAACGCAAGGAGCTCAGCCGCAAAATCGTGCACATCGGCACAGGTCCGGTGGTGCTCCTGGCCTGGTGGCTGCAGATTCCAGCCATGCTGGCCGTGCCCACGGCCCTGTTGGCCACCCTGATCGCCCTGATCAACCACCGCTGGCGCCTGCTGCCAGGAGTGGAAGATGTGCAGCGCTTCAGCTATGGAACCGTGGCCTACGGACTGGCGATCAGCCTGCTGCTGATCATGTTCTGGCCAGACCACGCTGCGGTGGTGTGCAGTGGCGTGCTGGTGATGGCCTTCGGGGATGGCCTCGCCGGACTGATGGGTCGGGCTGTTCCCTCCGCCAGCTGGAGCCTGTGGGGTCAACGAAAATCAGTGGTGGGCACGCTCACGATGGCTCTGGTGAGCCTGATCGTGCTGAGCAGCCTCGCCGCACTGACGGCTCAGCCGGTGGCGTGGATCACCCTGGTGAGCATCAGCCTGCTGGCAACAGCGCTGGAACAGCTGAGTGGCTGGGGGCTGGACAATCTCAGTGTGCCGATCGGCGTGGCCCTCTGCTGGCGCTGGCTGACCTAAACCCGCAACAGATGCTCCCAGTGCCGGCCCCAGTCGCCGTGGCTGCCAAGACCGGCGACGAGGACCTGCTCCTGGGGCAGCTGACGCAACCGTGCTTGCCAGACACGGATCTGTTCCGCCTTCTCCATCCAGAGACGCATCACCTGCTGCTGAAGCAGCTCGCCATCCCAATGCTGCTGGGCCGCCGCCGCCTGACTCCACTGCAACACCCCATCCAGCTGGAGGGGGCGGAAGCCCTGCAAGACAAGCCCGGTTTGCCGCTCGAGTTCAAACAAGCGCAGCGAATCTCCGAATCCAAAGAAATGCAAAAACACCATCAGCGCCCTACCTCCTGAACAGATGGCGCCAATGTAGGCATTAACAAAGAGGAAGAAGTTCAGATTGAACGCATCTCTTAAGCCTCACACTTTTAGATGCTGCGCCTCAAGCAAGCTGGCACTCTTACCGCGAGAGTGCCAACGGCCGGCCCGCCGCCACCGCCGCTGCCAACTGCTCCAGCAGGGTTTCGGTGGTGTCGATGCTGATGCAGGCATCGGTGATGCTCTGGCCGTAGGTCATCGCCGTGCGATCGGCATTGAGCTTCTGATTGCCTTCCACCAGATGGCTCTCCAGCATCACGCCCATCACATGATCAGAACCCTGCCGCACCTGGGCGGCGACCGCCTCCAGCACCTCACCCTGGCGACGGTAATCCTTATTGGAATTGCCATGGCTGCAATCCACCATCAAACGATCGGGCAGGCCTGCCGCCGCCAGGGCCGCCGCCGACTCCTGCACCGCATCCAGGTGATAGTTGGCTCCCCGGCTGCCGCCTCGCAGCACTAAGTGGCCATCCGGGTTGCCGGTGGTGCTCACGATCGAGGCAATGCCCTGCCCGTTGATACCCAGAAAATGATGGGGCCTGGAGGCCGCCTGGATCGCGTGAATGGCGATAGTGACACTGCCATCGGTGCTGTTTTTGTAGCCGACCGGCATCGACAGGCCTGAGGCCATCTCGCGGTGGGTCTGGCTTTCGGTGGTCCGGGCGCCGATGGCCGTCCAGCTGATCAGATCGGCGATGTATTGAGGCACCACCGGATCGAGCAGCTCCGTGGCCGCCGGCATGCCGACGCGGGCCAGGTCGAGCAGCAAAGAGCGCGCCAGACGCAGGCCGGTGTTGATGTCGTAAGAGCCATCGAGATGCGGATCATTGATCAGCCCTTTCCAACCCACGGTGGTGCGCGGTTTCTCGAAGTACACCCGCATCACCACTTCCAGTTCGGCGGCATGCCGCTCACGCAGCGGCGCCAGACGACGCGCGTACTCCCGCGCCGCCTCTACATCGTGCACCGAGCAAGGGCCGACGATCACCAGCAGACGCTGATCGTCGCCGCGAAGGATGGACTGAATTTTCCTGCGGGTGCCCACCACCGTGGCTGTAGCCGCCGCATCGGTTCTGAGATCCGCGTGCAAGAGAGCTGGAGCCACCAGTGGGCGGTTCTCCACCACATGCAGATCGGAGGTGGTGGTCATGCCCCTCAACCGGAAAAACCCAGATTACGGACAATCCCGGCAGCAACCGACACCCGGCCGGTGCGCTCCAACAAGAAGAATGGATGTCAAGACCGCTGCCTGAGCCATCGTCATGCTGAGTGCCTATCGCGCCGCCGCCGCCGAACGGACTGCCCAGGGGATCCCGCCCCTGCCCCTCACCGCGGAGCAGACGCAGGCCCTCACCCAGTTGCTCGAACAGCCTCCTGCCGGTGAAGAACAGGAGCTGCTGCACCTCCTCAGCGAACGCATCCCGCCCGGGGTGGATGAAGCGGCCTATGTGAAAGCCACCTGGCTGAGCGCCGTTGCCCAGGGCAGTACCACCAGCCCGTTGGTATCGCCCCTGGACGCCGTGCGTCTGCTGGGAACGATGGTGGGCGGATACAACGTGGCCGCCCTGATCGAGCTGCTGCAACACCACGACGACGCACTGGCCAAGGCTGCCGCCGAAGGGCTCAGCCGCACGCTGCTGGTGTACGACGCCTTCCACGATGTGATGGAGCTCTCCAGCTCCAACCGCTTTGCCAAGCAGGTGGTCGACAGCTGGGCGGGCGCCGAGTGGTTCACCGCCAAGCCGGAGCTGCCCGCGGAGATCACCGTGACGGTGTTCAAGGTGGAGGGCGAAACCAACACCGACGACCTCTCCCCGGCCACCCACGCCACCACGCGCCCCGACATCCCCCTGCACGCCCTGGCCATGCTGGAAAGCCGCATGCCCGGCGGCCTGGAGCTGATCGCTGAGCTGAAGCAAAAGGGCCATCCCGTCGCCTATGTGGGCGATGTGGTGGGCACCGGCAGCTCGCGCAAATCAGCGATCAATTCCGTGCTCTGGCACACGGGGGACGACATTCCCCATGTGCCCAACAAACAGGCCGGGGGCGTGATCCTGGGCGGCAAAATCGCACCGATCTTTTTCAACACGGCGGAAGACTCCGGCGCCCTGCCGATCGAATGCGACGTCTCCGCCCTGCACACCGGCGACGTGATCACGATCCGTCCCCACAACGGCACGATCGAAAGGGCGGCGGGGGAGACCGACGCCGGCGAGGTGATCGCCCGTTTCGAACTCAAGCCCGACACGATCCAAGACGAGGTCAGGGCCGGCGGACGCATCCCCCTGATGATCGGGCGCGCCCTCACCGACAAGGTGCGCGCCCAGCTCGGACTGCCCCCCTCCGATCTGTTCATCCGTCCCGCTGCGCCGGCGGACAGCGGCAAGGGTTTCACCCTGGCCCAGAAGATGGTGGGGAAAGCCTGCGGTCTGCCGGGAGTGCGACCCGGCACCAGTTGTGAGCCGTTGATGACCACGGTCGGCAGCCAGGACACCACCGGGCCGATGACCCGCGACGAGATGAAGGAGCTGGCCTGCCTCGGCTTCTCCGCCGATCTGGTGATGCAGAGCTTCTGCCACACCGCCGCCTATCCCAAGCCGGTGGACCTGCAGACCCAGAAGGAGCTCCCCGATTTCTTCGCTGAGCGGGGAGGCGTCGCCCTCCGTCCCGGTGACGGCATCATTCACAGCTGGCTCAACCGCATGCTGCTGCCCGACACCGTGGGGACTGGCGGTGACAGCCACACCCGCTTCCCCCTGGGCATCTCCTTCCCCGGTGGCTCGGGCATCGTCGCCTTCGCCGCCGCCATCGGCGCCATGCCCCTCGACATGCCCGAATCGGTGCTGGTGCGCTTCAGCGGCTCGCTTCAACCGGGCGTCACGCTCCGGGATGTGGTGAACGCCATCCCCTGGGTGGCCATCCAGCGCGGTCTGCTGACCGTGGAGAAAGCGAACAAGAAAAATGTGTTCAACGGCCGGATCATGGAGATCGAAGGGCTGCCAGACCTGAAGCTGGAGCAGGCCTTCGAGCTCACCGATGCCTCCGCCGAACGTTCCTGCGCCGGCTGCACGATCAAACTCTCGGAAGCAACCGTGAGCGAGTACCTGCGCAGCAACGTGGCGCTGATGAAGAACATGATTGCTCGCGGCTACACCGACGCCCGCACCCTGGCGCGCCGGATCAAGGCCATGGAAGCCTGGCTGGCCAAACCAAGCCTGCTCAGCGCCGATGCCGATGCCGAGTATGCGGAGGTGATCGAGATCAACCTCGATGAACTCACCGAACCGGTGCTGGCCTGCCCCAACGACCCCGACAACGTGAAACGGCTCAGCGAAGTGGCCGGTGATCCGGTGCAGGAGGTGTTCATCGGCTCCTGCATGACCAACATCGGCCATTACCGGGCCGCGGCCAAGGTGCTGGAAGGGGCTGGCAGCAACCAGGCCCGCCTCTGGGTCTGCCCGCCCACGCGCATGGATGAGGACAAACTGAAGGAAGAGGGCTACTACGCCATCTTCGAGGCGGCGGGCAGTCGGATGGAAATGCCGGGCTGCTCCCTCTGCATGGGCAATCAGGCGCGCGTGGAGGACAACACCACCGTGTTCTCCACCAGCACCCGCAACTTCAACAACCGCCTGGGCAAGGGTGCCCAGGTGTATCTGGGCAGTGCCGAGCTGGCTGCCGTGTGTGCCCTGCTCGGCCGGATCCCCACAGCGGAGGAGTATCGACGCATCGCTGCGGAGAAGATCGATCCCCTCTCCGATGAGCTCTACCGCTATCTCAACTTCGATCAGATCGAAGGCTTTGCTGATGCGGGACGGGTCGTGAGCGCCAGTGACCAGGCGGAGGTGATGGCCGGGGTCTGACGCCGACCCCGATCACCTCCATGGTTGTTCTGAGTGAACTGAAACAACGCCGCCACCAACTCGGTTCCAGTCGCAGCATCCGCCGGCTGCTGGAACGGCGCTGGTGGGTGGTGGTGCTGGCCCTGATGCTCACCGGTCTTGGGGCCGCCCTCACCGGGGTGCTGTTCAAAGCCGGCATCAAGCTTCTGGGCAGCTGGCGCCTGGATCTGCTGGCAGGCCTGCCGGCGTGGGCCGTCCTCCCCGCCCTTGGCGCCCTGGGGGGGCTGATCTCAGGCCTGATGGTGTCCAACCTGGCGCCCGCCGCTGGCGGCTCCGGCATCACCCACATCATGGGCTTTCTCAAACACAGAGCCGTGCCCATGGGCCTCCAGGTGGGCCTGGTGAAACTGGTGGCGGGCATCGTGGCCATCGGCAGCGGCTTTCCCCTCGGCCCGGAAGGTCCTGCCGTCCAGATGGGTGGCTCGGTGGCGTGGCAGATGGCGCGCTGGTTGAAGGCCCCGGTGGCGTTCCGCCGAGTGATCGTGGCTGCCGGCGGTGGCGCCGGCATCGCCGCGGTGTTCAGTGCACCGATCGGTGGCTTTGTGTATGCGGTGGAGGAACTGTTGCATTCCGCCCGGCCGGTGGTGTTGCTGCTGGTGATCGTCACCACCTTCTGGGCCGATGCCTGGGCCGACGTCCTGGGCCTGGCCGGCCTCAGTCCCAGCAGCGGCGGACTTGACGCCACCGAAGGCTTTCAACTCGAAAGGGAATACACACCGCTGGTGAATTTTCTACCGATCGATCTCGGCTATCTGATCGCGCTAGGCATGGTCGTCGGAGTGCTCGCAGAGCTCTACTGCCGCTATGTGCTGGCCATGCAGCGCCGCGGCAATGCCTGGTTCGGAGACCGACTCGTGCTGCGCATGGTGATCAGTGGTGGCGTGCTGGGAGGGGTCTATGCCTTCCTGCCCGAACCGTTTCACAACCTCGAAGGCCTCCAGCATCTGATCGCCGACGGCAAGGCCGACATCCCGATGGCCCTGGGCACCTTTGCCGTCTTGTTCTTCAGCACGGGGCTGGCGGCCTCATCCGGAGCGCCGGGCGGGCTCTTCTTTCCCATGCTCACCCTGGGAGGAGCCATCGGCCTGGCCTGCGGCATCTGGGTGGAGGCGCTCACCGGCCACGTGCCCAGCACCTATGTGTTTGCCGGCATGGGCGCCTTTGTGGCCAGCTGTTCCCGCACGCCGATCACAGCGATGTTTCTGGCCTTTGCCCTCACCAAGGATCTGCTGATCCTCAAACCGATCCTGGTGGCGTGCCTGGCCAGTTTTCTCGTGGCACGGCTGTTTGATCACCGTTCAATCTATGAACGCCAGATGGGGATGGAGCTGCTGGTGGAGAGCCATCTGCAGGCCCAACGGGAACGGCGCGGCGGCATTCACCATGCCTGGGATGGTTCGGTGCGCCGTCGTGCCTTTCAGCCCCCCCAGCCCCCTGGCCGGACCGCCCGATCGCCGGACGACCCTGCAGGATGACAGGGTGATGCCATTGTCCTGCTGAACCAGGAAACCCTGCTGTTTGAGCCCGCGGTGCCGGAGGCCGGTGCCCTGAAGGTGGTGCTTGCCTTTCCCAGCACGTACACCGTGGGCATCACCAGCCTCGGCTTCCAACTCGTGTGGGCCAGCCTGGCGATGCGCGCCGATCTGGATGTGCGCCGCCTCTTCACCGATCAGGGCGACCCCCAGCATCGCCACTGCGATCTGTTCGGTCTCTCCCTGAGCTGGGAGCTGGATGGTCCGGTGCTGCTCGATCTGCTGGAGCAGCAGAACATTCCGATCTGGAGTGCCGATCGCGGCGACACCGATCCGCTGGTGTTCGGTGGTGGGCCGGTGCTCACCGCCAACCCGGAGCCGTTGGCTCCCTTCTTCGATGTGATCCTGCTCGGCGACGGCGAAGAGCTCCTGCCCCGCTTCATCGATGCTCTCCAGGCCTGTCGGGATGGCCGCCGCAGCGAACGCCTGCAGCATCTGGCCTCGGTGCCAGGGGTCTACGTGCCGGCTCTCTATGCCCCCCGCTACGACAGCAACGGCCACTTGCGCGCCATCGAAGCCACCCAGGCGTCGCTTCCGCCGCGGATCGCGAAACAAACCTGGCGCGGCAACAGCCTCAGCCACTCCACCGTGATCACACCCGAGGCGGCCTGGCCCAACATCCACATGGTGGAAGTGGTGCGCAGCTGCCCGGAGCTTTGCCGTTTCTGTTTGGCCAGCTACCTCACCCTTCCCTTCCGCACCCCCTCACTGGAGGACGGCCTGATCCCGGCGGTGGAACAGGGTTTAACCGCCACGCGCCGCCTGGGACTGCTGGGGGCATCGGTGACCCAGCACCCCCAGTTCGAGGCGCTACTGCAATGGCTGAACCAAGATCGCTTCAACGACCTGCGGGTCAGCGTCAGTTCGGTGCGCGCGGCCACGGTCACCCCTGAGCTGGCCAGCACCCTGTCCCGGCGCGGCAGCAAATCCCTCACGATCGCGATCGAGAGCGGCAGCGAACGGATGCGCCAGCTGGTGAACAAGAAGCTCAGCACGGCGGAGATTGAAGCGGCGGCTCGCCATGCCAAGGAGGGGGGGCTGAGCGGGCTGAAGCTCTACGGCATGGTGGGACTGCCGCAGGAGGAGAACGACGATGTGGAGGCAACGGCCAAGCTCCTGCTGGAGTTGAAACAGCACACACCGGGTCTGCGCCTGACGCTGGGCGTGAGCACCTTCGTGCCCAAGGCCCAGACCCCATTCCAGTGGCAGGGGGTGAGGCCGGAAGCGGAGAAGCGGCTGAAACTGCTGGCCAAGCGTCTGAAACCGAAGGGCATCGACCTGCGCCCGGAAAGCTATGGCTGGAGTGTGATCCAGGCCCTGCTGTCACGCAGCGATCGCCGCCTCGCCCCCGTGATCGCAGCCGTGCGGGGCTCCCAGGACAGCCTGGGGGGGTGGAAAAAGGCCTACCGCCAAGCCCGCGCCGGTGAACTGGCACCAGCCCGGAGTGCCGGCGTGGAGCTGCCCCTGCCACCGCCCTGGGAGGAGGTGGTGCATGACACCTGGAGCGAGGAGCGGACCTTGCCCTGGAGCCATCTCGACGGCCCCCTCAACCAAGAGACGCTGCAGGGGCATCGCCGGCAGGCTCTCGGCCTGACCTGATCTGACAGCGCAGACCGGCCAGCAGGATCCAGCCGGCGATGTTGAGACGACTGTCGAAAAAAGGCATGTCGGTGCCATGGAGCACCACGAGGATCAACACCGCTGCCCACCAGGCCCGCTCGAACAGTCCGCGCAGGCCCAGGCGCAGGGACGTGATCAACAACGCCAACACCAGGCCGATCACGGCCAGGGCCACCGGCAGGCCATGGCTCACGGCCAGCTCGAGGGGAAGATTGTGGGCATGGCCATGCCACTTGCCGGTGCGCAGGGGATAGAGCACGGAGAACGCAGCGGCGCCCCAACCGAGCCAGGGGCGTTCACTGATCAGCTGCAGAGCCACCCCCCACTGACTGAGGCGCGTCGACGCGACGGCCCGCTCCGCCCCGTAGCGGCTGTCGGTGAGCCTCGACCAGATGCCGTCGGGCACCAGGGCACGGGCCGGCTGTTGCAAGAGCAACGGCACACCGGGAAGCACCGCCAACAGCACGGGGAGCAGGGCGAGCAACAGCAGCGGCAACAACCAGGGCCAGCTCGGAGGGCCCAGCACCACCGGCACCGTCAGCACCAGGGCCCCCCAGGCGTTACGGGAATCGGTGAGCAGGAGCGCCGCCACCTGCGCCGCCGCCAACATCACCACCACGGCACGCCGACGAACGCTGAGACCGGGCTGCACCAAGGCAGCGAGGGCGAACGGCCAGACCATCGCCAACCAGGCCCCGGCGATGTTGGCGTAATCAAACAGCCCCGAAAGACGACCGCTCGGCTCACCGCCGGGGGTCACAAACCAGATGATCAGCCCACCGAACAACTGCCAGGGGCCCTGCCACCCCCACCACAGCTGACCCAACCCCGTGACCAGCACCGGCACGGTGCCGGCCACCAGACAGAGTCCGGCACGGCGACGGGCGCGAGCATCGGCGACAAAGGGCTGAAACCCCCAGAACCCCCAGAAGAAGGGCAACCAGTTGGCGAGACCGGCCCAGGCGAGGGAACCGGAATAGGCACCGAAGCACCCCAGCAGCATCGCCGTTGCGGCGAACAGGAGTGGGGCATTCCAGGGATCCGCCCAGAAGGGACCTTCACGACGGACGCTGCCGACCAGCAGGGCTGGGAACAACAGCAGGCTCGCCAGCAGCGCCGAAGAAGGCAACAGAAACAGACCCAGCTGGAACAGCACCCAAGCGATCGTCATGGCAGCCCGGCCATCAGGCGAACACGGCTGTTCGGCCGCGATAGACCATCACCTGGCGACGCAGATGCAGTCGCAGCGCCCGGGCCAGAGCGAGACGCTCCGTATCGCGCCCTTTCCGGATCAGATCCTCCACCTCATCGCGATGGCTCACGTGGGCAATCGTCTGCTCGATGATCGGTCCGGCATCCAGGTCCTCCGTCACATAGTGGGCGGTGGCACCGATCAATTTGACGCCCCGCTCCCAGGCCCGGTGGTAGGGCTGCGCGCCCTTGAAGGCGGGCAGGAAGGAGTGGTGAATGTTGATCACGGTGGGGAACTGCTCCAGAAAATCGGCGCTCAGCACCTGCATGTATTTGGCGAGCACCGCGAGTTCCACGTCGTGCTCCCGGAGCAGTTGCAGCATGGTCTGCTCCGCTTCCGCCTTGCGATTGCGCTCCACAGGCACACACACAAACGGAATGTTGAAATCGGCACAGATCGGCTCGAGATCAGGGTGATTGGCGATCACCAACGGCACCTGCATCGGCAGTTCGCCGCTGCGCGCTCGCCAGAGCAGATCAAGCAGACAGTGGCTCTGCTTGCTGGCGAGAATCGCCACCCGGGGATGTTCATCGGAGAAATGGAGCTGGGCCTCGCCGTCGAGCCGTTGGGCCAGGGCCGCTGCGGAGGGGGCAATCGCCTCGCGGGGCAGCCCGAACCCCTCCAGACCCCATTCGATCCGGCTGAGGAACAAGCCGGCGCCAGCGTCGGTGTGGTGATCGGCATGGCGGATGTTGCCGCCGTTCGCCGCCACCCAGCCCGCCAGCTCACTCACCAAGGCGGGCCGATCCGGACAGATCAGCTGAAGAATCACCGAAGCGGACAACACGGCTGGAGCGTGGGGACGCTTCGATTCTGACCCTGCAGGATCCAGAGGAAGGCCTCCGCGGAACGCAGCTAAAGTCGCCAAACCTTGTCTCGAATCCCATGCTGAGCGCTCTGCGTCGCCTCGCTGCGTTCTGCCTCTGTCTGGTCCTCTGCTTCGGCCTCGCGGCCTGCAGCGGCAATGCCAAAGCCAAGCCCATCACGATCAGCCCCGACGACATGGCCGTGATCCGCCGCCAGGCGGAGGGATTCCTGAGTGCTCAGGAGCGACTGCCGGAATTGGCCACGCTGGTGAACCAGCGCGACTGGACCTTCACCCGCAACCTGATTCATGGCCCCATGCAGGAGGTGGGCCGCGAGATGCTTTACATCAACCAGCGCCTGCTCCCCCAGGATCGCGCCAATGCTGAGGCGCTCGCCGCAAGCCTGAAGAGTTCCCTGGCCGAACTCGATGAAGCAGCCCGTCTTCAGGACGGCACCAAACTGCAGAAGGCCTATGTGGACGTGGCCACCGGCTTCTCCAATTACGCCAAGGTGATTCCGGCGCAGGCGCTCAGCTGACCGGATCGATTGCTGTGATCGGAGCCGGCGCCGTCGGTGCCGGCTGTGCCTGGCGCCTGGTGCGCGAGGGATTCGAGGTCACCCTGATCGATCCCGGCCTTCAGGCGCCCCTCTCACGCCAACCGGAGAGTGGCGGCCCTGCCCCAGCCAGACATGGTCTGAACGGCACGATGGCCTCCCTCGGCATCCTGATGGGGCTGGTGTTCCGTCGCTCCAGCGGCAGGGCCTGGCGCTTGCGCCAAAGAAGCATGGCGCTCTGGCCCGAGTGGGCCGAGGAGCTGAACCGGCCCGAGAGTCCGCTGCAACTCGAGACGTCTTTGGTGCAGATGGCCGCCAGTGCCGAAGAAGGCCAACGCCAGCAGCAGCTGGCGGCGGAGCGAGCTGACCTGGGCCTGCGCTTCCTGAGCCCCCAGACCTTGAAACGTCAGCATCCGCACTGGCCCGGTGCTGACCACGGCGCCCTGCAATCCGAGCGTGATGGTCGGATCGATCCGCTCGCCCTGCTGGGAGCCCTCAGGCACGCGCTGCATCAACGCGGTGTGCGCCAGATCGCCGCCTCGGTGTCCGCAATCGAACGACCGACAGCGGGCCGAACCCAACCCTGGCAGCTACAGCTCGACACGGGTGAGAGCCTGCAGGTGGAGCAACTGCTGATCTGCGCGGCTCTCGCCAGCCAGACCCTGTTGCGGCAACTCAACCACGATCTGCCGATGGAGCCGGTGCTGGGGCAGGTGCTCGATCTGCAACTGCCGGATGGGATCAGGCCAGGAGCCGACTGGCCAGCGGTGCTCGTCTGCCAGGGCTTCAATCTGGTGCGCCACAGCCACAACCGACTCTGGCTCGGGGCCACACTCGAACCCGGCGCAGAGGCGGACCCTGCCCGGCTCAACGCCATGCAAACCCTGCAAGGCCAAGCCCCCGACTGGTTGCAAGCCGCTGAAGTGATCCAGTGCTGGCAGGGCCTGAGAGCGCGACCGCTGAACCGGCCGGCACCACTGCTGGAGGTGCTCGAACCCGGTCTAATGGTGGCGACCGGTCACTACCGCAATGGTGTGCTGCTCGCACCGGCCACAGCGGAATGGGCCTGCACCCAGGCCAAGCGGCTGTGAAGCGCGAGCCTTACGTCGTCTTAAACTCGATTTCGCTTGCTCTGCATAGGGTTTCCAGGTGGACCTGACTCCACCGACCCCTTTCTGTCGAGAACATGCGTCGAACCCTCCGCAACCGTGCGCTGACCGCAGCTGCCGGCGTGACCGCCACCCTGACCCTGGCCTCCTGCTCCTTCGGAGGCGGTGGTGGTGGTGGTGATCAGGTCAAGGGCAACCTGAGCGGCGCCGGTGCGTCCTTCCCCGCCGCGATCTACACCCGCTGGTTCCAGGAACTCGCTCCTGAAGGAGTCAACGTCAATTATCAGTCAGTCGGCTCCGGCGCCGGTGTCCGCCAGTTCACCGCCGGCACCGTGGACTTCGGCGCCTCCGATGCGCCGATGAAGCCCGATGAAGTGGCGAAAGTGGCCCGCGGCGTGCTCCAGATCCCGATGACCGCCGGTGCCATCGCGGTGGCCTACAACAACCCCGGTTGTGAACTGAAGCTCACCCAAGAGCAACTTGCCGGCATCTTCCTCGGCAAGATCACCAACTACAACGAGCTCGGCTGCGGCGACAAAAAGATCTCTGTCGTGCATCGTTCCGATGGTTCCGGCACCACCTACAACTTCACCAAGCACCTTGCCGCCATCAGCGAAGCCTGGAAAAACGGCCCTGGTGCAGCCAAGACAGTCGCCTGGCCCACCGGTGTTGGTGCCAAGGGCAATGAGGGTGTGGCAGCCCAGCTGAATCAGATTGAGGGTGGTCTGGGCTACGTGGAAGTGGCCTACGTGAAAGGCAATCTCCAGGCTGCCGCCCTTGCCAACGCGTCCGGTGAGCAGGTGAAGCCCACCAACGAATCCGAGAGCACCGCCCTCGATTCGATCGACCTCGGCCCCGAGCTGATCGGTGGTAACCCCAATCCCCCCAAGGGCTATCCCATCGTCACCTTCACCTGGATCCTGGCCTACAAGGAAGGCAACGGTGAGAAGACCGAGCTGCTGAAAAAAGCGTTCGATTTCATGCTCTCCGAGAAGTCGCAGAGCCAGGCTCCGGAACTGGGCTATGTGTCGCTTCCCGCCGGTGTGGTGGAGAAGTCGAAAGCCGCTGTGGCCCAGATCAGCAAGTGATCCTCTGAACCCAAACCGTCTGATGCGTCAGACAACAAAAAGGGGGGCCTTAGGGCCCCCCTTTCTTCATGCGGATATTAGCGCGATCCAACACTCAGACGTGAATCACTTCGATTCGGTGAATTCCGCGTCGATCACATCATCACCAGCATTGCTGCCAGATCCGGCTGCACCGGGAGCGCCATCGGCGCCGGGGGCTGCAGCGCCATCAGCGCCGGCCTGTTGATACACCGAGGCACCCAGGGCGTAGAGCTCCTGCTGCAACTGCTCGAGCAGAGACTTCATGCTGTCGAAGTCTTCCTTCTCCGTGGCTTCCTTCAGCTGGGTACGCTTCTCCTCCACCTTGGCCTTGGCCTCGGCGTCCACCTTGTCACCCAGTTCGCCCAGCTGTTTTTCGGCCTGATACACGAGCGTTTCCGCCTGGTTCTTCAGGTCGATCCGCTCACGCTTCTCCTTATCGGCGCTGGCATTGGCCTCGGCATCCTTCACCATATTCTCCACCTCCTGCTCGGAGAGTGTGGAGGCACCGGTGATCGAGATGCTCTGCTCCTTGCCGCTGCCCTTGTCCTTGGCGGTCACGCTCAGAATGCCGTTGGCATCGATGTCGAAAGTCACTTCGATCTGAGGCACGCCACGGGGAGCGGGGGGAATGCCGTCGAGGCGGAAGGTTCCAAGCGACTTGTTGTCGCTGGCCATCTCGCGCTCACCCTGGAGCACGTGAATTTCCACATTGGTCTGACCATCCACCGCCGTGGAATAGGTCTCCGACTTCTTCGTGGGAACGGTGGTGTTGCGCGGAATCATCTTGGTCATCACACCACCCAGGGTCTCCACACCGAGAGACAGGGGGGTGACATCAAGCAGCAGGATGTCCTTAACCTCACCGGCGAGCACACCGCCCTGAATGGCGGCGCCCACGGCCACCACTTCATCGGGGTTCACGGTCTGGTTGGGGTCCTTACCGGTGATCCGCTTCACCAGCTCCAACACGGCGGGGATCCGGGTGGATCCACCCACCATCACGATCTCATCGAGTTCACCAGCGGAGAGCTTGGCGTCCTTGAGCGCCTGCTCCACAGGCACGCGGCAACGATCGATCAGCTTGGAGGCCAGCTCCTCGAACTTGGCGCGGGTGAGGGTGAGGTCGAGATGCTTCGGGCCCTCAGGGGTCGCGGTGATGAAGGGCAGATTGATCTCACTCTGCGTGGCGCTGGAGAGTTCGATCTTGGCTTTTTCGGCCGCTTCCGTGAGGCGCTGCAGGGCCTGCTTGTCCTGACGCAGGTCAATGCCTTCATTGGATTTGAAGCTGTCGGCCAGGTGATCCACAATCACCTTGTCGAAATCGTCACCACCGAGATGGGTGTCGCCGGAGGTGGAGAGCACCTCGAACACGCCATCGCCCACTTCGAGCACGGACACATCGAAGGTGCCGCCACCGAGGTCGAAGACCAGGATGCGCTCATTGCTCTTCTTGTCGAGGCCGTAGGCGAGAGCAGCGGCGGTGGGTTCGTTGATGATGCGCAGCACCTCAAGGCCGGCAATCTTGCCGGCATCCTTGGTGGCCTGGCGCTGGGAATCGTTGAAATAGGCGGGAACGGTGATCACCGCCTGGGTCACTGTTTCTCCCAGGTATTTGCCGGCATCCTCAGCCAACTTGCGCAGCACCTGGGCACTCACCTCCTCAGGGGCGAATTGCTTGTCGAGCACCGGACACTTGACCTTGACGTTGGAGCCAGCTTTCTCAACGGAATAGCTGACCTCCTTCGACTCCTCATTCACTTCATCAACACGACGACCGATGAACCGCTTGACGGAATAAAACGTGTTGTCAGGGTTCATCACCGCCTGACGTTTGGCGATCTGCCCCACCAGCTGATCCTGGTTCTTCGTGTAGGCCACCACCGATGGTGTGGTACGGAACCCTTCCGCGTTGGCGATCACGGTGGGCTTGCCACCCTCCATCACCGCCACGCAGCTATTCGTGGTTCCAAGGTCAATGCCGACAACCTTGCCCATCGATGCCCACCTCCTAAAAACAGTCCGTCTTGAACCTCTGCATCCTCATCAGGGGTGAGCCCTGCAGGCGAGGTGTGGTTCCCGAACAGACAGGCCGGTCGATCCTGGACACTGACCCCATGACCAACCCAACGACAGCCAACGCTCGAACAGCCCTGGTGGGTCTGCTCGGTGATCCGGTGCACCACTCCCTCTCACCGGTGATGCACAACGCCGCCCTGGAAGCGATGGGGCTCGACTGGATCTTTCTGGCGCTTCCCACCCAGGCCAACGATCTGGAAACCGTGGTGCGAGGCCTGCGCGCCGTGGGCTGCCGCGGCCTCAACGTGACCATCCCGCACAAACACAGCGTGGTGCCCCTCTGCGCCGAGCTCAGCCCCCTGGCCCAGCGCCTCGGCGCGGTCAATGCCCTGGTGCCGCGCGCCGACGGTGGCTGGTTTGGCACCAACACGGATGTGGAGGGATTCATCGCACCGCTGCGGGAGGCCCAATCCGACTGGCAAGGTCGCAAAGCCCTGGTGCTCGGCTGTGGCGGCAGCGCCAGGGCGATCGTGGCCGCCATCACCACCCTGGGTTGTGAGCAGATCCAGATCGCCGGACGGCGTCCCGACGCCTTGGCGGCATTCCAACAGGATTGCGGCGCCTGGGCACCGAGTCTCACCGGCCTGGACTGGCGCCATCAGGCGGCTCTGGAGCAGGCTCTGGAAATGGCCGATCTGGTGGTGAACACCACGCCACTGGGCATGGCCTCACCCCACAACCCCGACGCTGTCCTCGCCAGCCCCCTCACCCCTGGCGACATCCAGCGACTGAAGCCCGAGTGCTGGGTTTACGACATCATCTACACGCCGCGACCGACCCGACTGCTCACCGATGCGGCCGCCCATGGCTGCCGCACGCTGGATGGACTGGAGATGCTGGTGCAACAAGGGGCTGCTGCCCTGAGGCTCTGGTCTGAGCGAAGCGACGTGCCCGTTGCCGTGATGCGCCACGCCGCCGAAGCGGCCCTGGCTGATCGGGGCTGACCGCCTAGCGTCACCCAAATCACCAACCCTCGATGACGACTCCCGTCTGGCAGCGGCTTCTCGGGCTGCTGGTCTACCTGTTGCCCTGGAGTGATGCGATCCCCTTCGGCGGCCACCTGATGGGCCAGTTCCCCTGGCTGCAATGGCTGACGTTGCCTTCCTTGCCGCTGGTGCTCCTGGAACGGGGGATCCCCTTCGGCAATCTGCTGGTCTTCTTCCTGCTGTTTCTTGCGGTGGTCCGCAATCCCAACGTTCCCTACTTCATCCGCTTCAACACCCTGCAGGCCCTGCTGGTGGACATCATCGTGGTGCTGCTGGGCTATGCCTTCGCGATCCTGCTGCAACCTCTGGGGGGCGGTCTGATCCTGCGCACGTTGTCCAGCACAGTGATGATCGCTGTGCTGGCGGTGGTGATCTTTGCGGTGATCGAATGCGTGCGCGGTCGGGAACCGGATCTGCCCGGATTGAGCCAGGCGGTGCGGATGCAGCTCTACTGAACGGTCAACCCCCCGGGCGATAAGGTGGTGGATCCGTCGCTCACCCTGGTGAGCCTTCAGTCCTCGTCGGATCGGATTCCATGACCTTGCAGCCGTATTACGAAACCATGTACATCCTCCGTCCGGATATCCCGGAGGAGGAAGTTGAGTCGCACCTGACCAAATATCGGGACATCCTTGTGGAAGCGGGTGCCGAGGTGCTCGACAACCAGATGCGCGGCAAACGTCGCCTGGCCTATCCAATCGCCAAGCACAAGGAAGGCATCTACGTGCAGCTGAGCCACAACGGTGACGGGCAACAGGTGGCCGTGCTGGAAAAAGCGATGCGGCTCAGCGAAGACGTGATCCGTTACCTCACCGTCAAGCAGGACGGTCCTCTGCCTGCACCGCGCGTCATGCCCGGCAGCGAAGCCGCTGCTGCTCAGAGCGAAGCCGCCGCCCCGGCCTGATCCAGTCCCGGACCAGGGATTGTGCCCGCCGTGGCCTGGCGATAGCGTCCGGCCATGGATGAGCCCTCCCAGTTCCATCAGGCCCCTGCGCCCCTCTGGCTGCAACGCACAACCAGCGACGATCAAGCCACAGCGCCATCCCCCAGCTCTGAAGTGATCCAGCTCCGGCAGCGCGTGCGGGAGCTGGAAGCTCAGCTCGACGACTACGAAGCCCTGCTGGCTGAACTTCCAGAGCTGTTTGAACGCAAGTTCCAGCAACGATTGGAACCGTTGCTGGAACGCTATCGGCTGTTGGCGAGAACCCAGACCCTGCTGCACAGTTCCACGCCACCCCTGCTCAAGGCGGCGATGCGTTGGCGCCGCCGCACCCCGGATGCCGCCTCACAACAGGACGCAGCCTGAACGCCGATCAACGCCGACGCGCTGCGGCCCAGAGCCGGATCGGCAGGCCCCACACGTAGATAAACCCCTCGGCAGCACGGTGGTCGAACTGGTCTTCGCTGCCGTAAGACGCCATCGCCGGTACGTAGAGGCTGCTGGTTGAGGAGGCACGACCGGTGACCATGGCCGAGCCCTTGTGCAGTCGCAGCCGCACCACTCCGTGCACATGCTCCTGGGTGCGATCCATGAAGCCATCCAGCGCTTCCTTCAGCGGTCCGAACCAGAGCCCCTGATACACCAGATCGGCCCACTGCATTTCCAGCTGGCGCTTGGTGCGCAACACATCCGCCGCCAGGGTGAGGCTTTCCAGCTCCTGATGGGCCTGGATCAACAACAACAGCCCCGGGGTCTCATAGATCTCGCGACTCTTGATCCCCACGACCCGGTTCTCAATCATGTCGAGACGGCCGATGCCGTGAAGGCCGGCAAGGCGATTCGCCTCCCGGATCAGCGCCACTGGATCGAGACGCTGGCCATTGATGGCCACTGGGTTGCCGGCCTCAAAACTGATCTCAATCTCCTCAGCGGCATCGGGGGTCTCGGCCACCGGACGCGTCATCGCGAACACCTCCTCCGGAGGTGCCACCATCGGATCCTCAAGGGGACCGGCCTCAACGCTGCGGCCCAGCAAATTGAGATCGATCGAGTAGGGCGACTTTTTGCTGACCGGTGCCGGGATGCCACAGCGCTCGCCATAGGCGATCGTTTCTTCACGACTCATGCCCCACTCACGCGCCGGAGTCAGCACTTTGAGGTCTGGAGCCAGGGCGGCGATCGCCACATCAAACCGCACCTGATCGTTGCCCTTCCCGGTGCAGCCATGGGCCACCGCATCGGCACCCACCTCCCGAGCCACCTCCACCAACCGGCGGGCGATCAAGGGACGGGCCAGGGCGGTGGAGAGGGGATAGCGCCCCTCATAAAGCGCATTGGCACGGATGGCCGGAAACGCGAACTCCCGGATGAAGGGATCGACCAGATCGCCCACCAGCGACTGACTGGCCCCGGCCTCCAGCGCTTTGATCCGGATGGGCTCTAGTTCATCCCCCTGTCCGAGATCGGCAGCGAAGGTGATCACCTCCTCGACGCCCCACTCCTGTTTCAGGTAGGGAATGCAAACGCTGGTATCCACCCCACCCGAATAGGCGAGCACCACCTTCTTCGCGCGCCCCATCAACTGGACTCCAGATCACGATCGTCTGATTCTCCATCCCAGCCGATCCGGGCCAGCAGCAGCCAGACCGCCAGCACAAGGGCAGGGCCGAACACGAGCACCGGCACCGTGAGCCAGCCGATCGCCACAGGGCCGGGATGGGTCGCACCCCAGACCCGCAGTGCAAGGCTGATCAGCAGCGCCAGCAGCCACACGGCGCCGAGACGCATCCATTCATCGATCACGGGAGGCTGGGAAGCGGTCTTCTATGATGGTGGATTGGACTGATTGGACTTGTCCTCCGCGATGAGCAGTGCCCTCGACAGCATCAACCCGGCCCTCACCCGTTACGGGCGCCGGGAGCCGGCGCCGGTGCTGCCGCTGCGGGAAGAGCCCGATCTGCTGAGCTGGCTGGAGACCAGTGGCCGTCTTGTGGAAGATGAGGAATCAACCTCACCGGAAGTGAGCACGGTGGAAGAGGAAGAGCTCTCGGCACTGATGGGCGAAAAGGAGGACTACAACGCCGCCGACGAGCAGAACGAAGAGAACTGGGAAGACTGAATCCCGGACGTCTGGGTCGCCCTATCCTCGGCCCGTCTCTGCGCCCTGCCTGCCGTGAGCGACCTTTCGGCGCCATCGCCATCGGCGAATCGCTCCAACCAGGTGGTGGGCCGCATCAGTGCCTTGGTGCTGGCGGTTGTGATCGTTGTTGCAGCCTTCGCCGCGGATCGCTGGATCCCCAACAGCCTGTTGAGTGTGCCCTTGGTGGTGGCGACCCTGATCGCCACCGTCACCACCGCCTGGGGTGTACCCAGGTTGCGTGCTTTGAAAATGGGCCAGGTGATCCGGGAGGACGGGCCCCAGGCCCACCTGCGCAAGGGGGGCACGCCCACGATGGGTGGCCTGCTCGTGGTGCCGGTGGGCGTGATCATCGGCTCCCTCAGCGCCGTGGGGCAAGACAATGCCAACCGCCTGCTCGCTGTTGCGGCCGTGACCCTGGCTTACATGGTGATTGGCGGCATCGATGACTGGCGCAGCCTCACCCGAAAGACCAACAAGGGGCTGACGGCACGGGGAAAACTGCTCCTCCAAGCTCTCATCGCGGCACTGTTCCTGGCGGTCGCCGCCTGGCAGGGCTGGATCAGCAGCAGCATCGCCCTGCCTTGGAACCTCGCCCTGCCCCTGGCCTGGCTGATCTGGCCCCTGGCCCTGTTTGTGTTCCTGGCGGAGAGCAATGCCACGAACCTCACCGATGGTCTCGATGGTCTGGCCTCCGGCTGCGGTGCTCTTGTGTTCACAGGCCTGGCCCTGCAGCTGATGCTGCGAGGCAACAGCGGTGATCCGGCCCTGGCTGGCTTCTGCATGGCGATGGCAGGAGCCTGGCTCGGCTTTCTGGCCCACAACCGCAATCCAGCCCGCCTGTTCATGGGTGACACCGGATCGCTGGCGATGGGAGCCTGTCTCAGCGCCGTGGCACTCCTCAGCAACAGCCTCTGGCCTCTGCTGCTGATGGGGGGCGTGTTCCTGGCGGAATCGCTGTCGGTGATTCTCCAGGTGTGGGTGTTCAAAGCCACCAAAGGAGCCGATGGGGTAGGCAGACGCCTGTTCCGGATGGCCCCCCTGCACCATCACTTTGAGCTCAGCGGTTGGAGCGAACAAACTGTGGTGCGCCGCTTCTGGCTGATCACTGCCGCTCTGGTGCTGATCGGTCTGGCTCTTCGCCCCACCTGACTGCACCACCATGCACTACTTCACCTGGAAGGAAGCCGGTCTGACCAGTGACTGCGCCAGTCTGGAAGCGATGGCGGCACGGTTTGAAGAGGCGGCCAGCCTGATGCGACGGATGGCTGCCGAGGGCTTCAGCCTCGAGCATCAACACGGTCAACCGCGCATCACCCATGGCGATCCGGAGGTTTTCGCCGCTTGGGGTTTCATCAACGAAGCCTCGCCTGAACGGCAACTCACCCTGATCAACGATCTCGACCCATGACCCGGGGCTGATGCACCGCACCCTGCGCGACACCGCGACACTCCTACGCCATCACGGCCTGACGCGGTGGTCGCTGCTGCTGCTGCCAGCACTCACCCTGGTGCTGACCGCTCCTCTGCAGCCGGAAGGTGCCGGGATGGAAGCGGTGCGCTTTCTCGGCTTCGGTGTGGCCCTGGTGCCACTGGCCCGGATGATTTCGATCCTGGTGGATGAGCTGAGTGAGCACCTGGGTGACCGCTATAGCGGTGTGGTGAGCGTGGGCCTCAGCAACCTGGTGGAGCTGGTGATCTCGATCACCGCCCTGGGCAGCGGTCTCTACAGCCTGGTGGTGGTGTCGGTGGCCGGCGCCGTGATCACCAATTGCCTGCTGGTGCTGGGAGTCAGCACCATCTGGGCCGGTCGTCGCCAGAAAAAGGTGAAGATCAGGCCACACAGCACCAATCTGCAGGCGCGCCAACTGTTGCTCAGCCTGCTGTTCCTTGCGGTGCCCACCGTCTTCGGCATCGGTGAAGGCATCCAACCGATGTCGGGCACCAACGCCCTCGATCGCTTTGCCGTCTATTCCCTGATCGTGGCGCTGCTGATCCTGGGCTACTACCTGCTGTCCTTCCTGCTCCAGCTCGGCACCCATCGCACCTTCTTCAATGCTGAGGCGGATGACATCCTGCAAGCGGATGGCGTCGAAGCAGCCGAGAACGATCGGCGCCATCTGCCCCGTCTGCCCGCGATCCTCGCGGCCATGGCCGTGGTGAGTGTGCTGGTGGTGCTGGTTTCCGAGCCCCTGGTGGATGCCCTGGAAACCCTGGTGCAGGGGAGCCATCTCAGCGAATTGTTCATCGGTCTGTTTCTGCTGCCCTTGTTCGGCTGCACCGCCGAAGGCGTGATCGCCATCAGCGCCGCCTCCCGCGGCCGCATGGATCTGGCTGTGACCAGCACCCTGGAATCCAGCGGCCAGTTGCTGATGTTCGTGCTGCCGGTGCTGGTGTTGCTGGGATGGCCGATGGGTCGCTTCCTGCACCTGAGCATCCCCCTGGTCGCTCTGGGTTGCACCACCATTACGGTGTTGGCCGTGCATTGGATTACTGAAAACAACGAACTCGACTGGTATGAAGGAGTCCAGCTTGTTGCTCTCTACGGAGTGATGGGGCTTGGGTCGTTGTTGCTCTGAGGATCATGCTCGAACTGGAACTGGCGTCGCTGCTTGGAATCTCAGCCCCCGTCGTGGCGGGTGTGGGCGCACTGGTGCTGATCCGCCGCTGGCGACAGCGCCGGAACTCACCCCGCACAAGCCCGCTGACACCACTACCGGCAGCGCTGCAGAACCAGGCCACCACCCTGCCGAAAGGACAGGAACGCTGGCTCTGGATCCTGAGGCTGCTGCGCAGAATCCCCGGCTACGTTGGATCCCGCCTGCAACAGCTGGTCGAAACCCTGATCACCCCCTCAGCCTTCATGGCCTGGTCCTGAGGGCCCCCACGATCCACACGATCACAAAGGCCAGGGAAGACACACCCAGATAAATCAGGGCCCACTTCTGCAAGCTGGCAATCTCCCAACCGAAGAGCAGTCCATCCGCCGCATCCCCGGCCGTGGATAAGGCAAGAACGAAGGGCATAGCCGGCAGAGCGCGAAGATCACCCCATGCTGCCCTGCCCCCAACGATGACCCTGTTTCCGAAAACGGTGCTGCTGCTGGGCAGCGGCGAACTGGGAAAAGAGATGGCAATTGCAGCCCAGCGGCTGGGCTGTCGGGTGATCGCCTGCGACCGCTACGCCGAGGCACCGGCCATGCAGGTGGCCGATCAAGCGGAGGTGTTCACCATGACCGACGCAGAAGCTTTGCAGGCCGTGGTGCGACGACACCAGCCCGATGTGGTGATCCCGGAAATCGAAGCCCTGGCGGTGGATGCGCTCGCCGCTGTGGAATCCGAAGGGATCCGGGTCATCCCCACAGCCCGGGCCACGGCCGTGACCATGAATCGCGACCGGATTCGGGACCTGGCCGCCGGCAGCCTCGGCCTGCGCACAGCCCGCTTTGCCTATGCCTCCAGCCTGAAAGAGCTGCAAGAGGTTGCAGCACCTCTCGGCTGGCCTGTGGTGGTGAAGCCGGTGATGAGCTCCTCCGGCAAAGGGCAGAGCGTGGTGCAGGCTGCGTCCGACCTCGCCGCAGCCTGGCAGACGGCCGTGTCCGGAGCCCGCGGCAGTGGTGACCGGGTGATCGTGGAGGAATTCCTGCGCTTTGATCTGGAAATCACCCTGCTCACCATCCGCCAACTGGATGGCACCACCCTGTTCTGCCCACCGATCGGTCATGAACAGAGCGGCGGTGACTATCAGTGCAGCTGGCAACCCGCAGCCCTCTCCAACGCACAACTGGAGCAGGCCCAGGCCATGGCCCGGGCCGTCACCGACAATCTCGGGGGCGCCGGATTGTTCGGTGTGGAATTCTTCCTTTGTGGCGACGAGGTGATCTTCTCGGAGCTGTCACCCCGACCCCATGACACCGGACTGGTCACCCTGATCAGTCAGAACCTGAGCGAATTCGACCTGCACCTCCGGGCCGTGCTCGGCCTGCCGATCCCGGCGATCCGCTGCCGCCAACCCTCCGCCAGCCGGGTGATCCTGGCCGAGCAACATCTGAGCACCGTGCGGTTTTCCGGCCTGCACGCTGCCCTCCAGCTCGAGGACACCGAGGTGTTGCTGTTCGGAAAGCCCAGTGCAAGGCCGGGCCGGCGCATGGGTGTGGCCCTGGCGCAGGGTCACGATCTGGACACGGCCCGCCGCCGAGCCGATCAGGCCGCCGCTTGCATCCAGGTGCTGGAGACCTAACGCCGCGAGAGAAAGCGGTAGTGCTGCAATCCCTCCAGCAGGCCGGACAGGCGCGAACGGCTGGCAAAGAACACCCGCTGCTGCTGACGGAAACACTCCAGGCTGGGGTCGTGGTCAGCGAGAACCACCGTGGCGGGAAGGCCACGCACCAGTTCCCCATCCCCCTGCTGGCTGGCCACCACAAGAATCCGCTCGAGTGGAAGCTGCCAGCGCAGGGAGAGAAATCGGATGGCCTCACTGCGGGAGGCCCGCAGCGGCAACACATCGAGAAACCAGTGACAACGCAGATGGGGACGGGCGGCGAGTCGCCGCTGCCGCAACCTTTGACGCACCAGGGGCAGGATCGCTTCACCTGATTGCCGCAGCAGAAAACTGAGCTTGAAAGGACCCTGCTGAGCAGGGTCCTGGCGTTCCAGATGGGCGCTGAGATCAGCCAGGGCTTGCTCCACGTCCTGACGCTGCCAATCCACGCCGATCCGTTCCGACCAGAGCGGGTCGGGATCCTGCTGATCGGCATAAACAATTTCCGTGCCAGCCCTGGTGATCCAGACAGCCGGCTGCGGCAAGTGAAGCTCAGCGAAACGCTGACGAGCCGCCGCCAGGGAGCGTCCGGTCAGGACGCCCAGACTGCCGGCGGATGACGTGGCGGACCCCTCCGGTGCGTTGAGGTGCTGACGCAGGGCCTGGAGCGCCTCGGTCTCCGGCTGTTCCAGGCTGCTGTCGAGGTCGAGAAGCAGCAGGCGATCGGCCAGCGGCCGCGGCTCCAGTAGCAGCGAACGCGGCTGGGACCGGGCCAGCGACTGCGCTCGCTCGATGCGGCGCTGCATCAGGGCCAGGTAATGGCGGACATGGGCATCCCAACTGAAGTGGCGGCTGACCGCCTCAATGCCGTTGTCGCGCCAACGCCGCCAGCGCTCGGGATCGGATCCGGCCCGCTCCAGACCGTCTTGAAGCGCCTCCAGATCGGTCACGTCCACGAGCAGACCGTTATCGCAGCGGGCCAGGATGTCGCGGGGCCCACCGTCATCGGTGGCCACCATCGGCATGCCGCAGGCCGCGGCCTCCAGCAGGGTGAGCCCGAAGGGTTCGGTGAGCGCCGGGTTCACAAACAGGCCGCGCCGCTGGGCCGCCCAGCGATAGATGGCCGGAATCTGAGCGCGCCGGTGCTGTTTCGGGTAGGCCACCTGACCGTAAAGGTCGTAGCGATCCACCAGGTCGAACACCTGCTGAAACACCTCCCGCTGCTGTTTCTCCAGCTGGCGCGGATCCTCACGACAGCCCAGCACCAGCACCAGGTTGTGGCGTTGACGCAGGAGCGAGGAACGACCGAAAGCTTCCACCAGGGCGGGGATGTTCTTGCGTCGCACCGCCCGGGAAATTGCCAGCAGAGGCGGCAGAGACGGGTCCCTCAGAAAAGGATCCAGCAACCCGTCCACAGCCTCGGATTCAGCAGGAATGGAGCGGGGATGGAAACGACTGGCATCCACACCTGGCGGCACCACCTCCGCCTGATCGGCCCGGAAGCGTCCGTAGCGGCAATACTGCTCCTGGGCCTCCTGCCGGGTGCTGGTGATCACCAGATCGGCATGGGCCAGAGCCAATTCCTCCGCATCGATGCGGCGGCTGATCGAAAACGACTGCTCGATCTGCTTGTGATCCCCACCGGCGGCCAACAACCGACGCAACTTCTCACGACCGAGGGAGTGGCCTGTGAACACCAACGGAATGCCAAGCCGGCGACTCACCAGGGCACCGACATACCCGGCGTCGGCGTAATGGGCATGGATCCAGTCGGGGCGATGCTGGGGCTGCTGGAGGCGTGCCACCAGCTGATCGGCCAGCTCATCGAGATAGGGCCAGAGCTGTTCCTTGCGCAGATAGCGACGCGGTCCAAAGGGAAGGCGAAGAATCGTGGCGCCGGGGGCGATGGTCTCCTGGGGCTGGGCGTAATCGCTCGACACGCGTCGGTCCTGGATCAGGCGAGTCACCACCTCAACCCGCTCCACCTCCGGACGGGCAACCAGTCCTCGAGCCAACTCGAGCACGTAGAGGGTCTGGCCACCGGTGTCGGCATCACGCCCGAGTTCAAGCTCATGGGACCGGAACAGACCGTGCAGATGCAGATGCAGCAGCTTGAACCCCATCACCCAACCCGATCACACATCGCAGCAATCGATCGACTGCCTTGATCAACTGTTAGGGGAAGCATCCATCAACAAAGATGAAAAGATCCTGAGATCTAAAGATGGCGATCGACGATTTCCGCCAAAAAGCAAGACCCACACTGACGTTTTCACGCATCGTGCAGCCAACACTCCGTGCCCTTCATGTGGAACTGCAAACGATTCAGGGCTTGATTCGCCCGGGGGTCCTGTCTTAACGAGGTGACGACAACGATGGGGTCACATCCACCAGGGCGTACTCGGCGTTGCCCCAGCCACCGCCCTGAAAGGTGATGGCGGCAGGAACAGCCAACTGTTGATTCACCCAGGCCAGAATCAAAGGACCGAGCACGGCGGGAGAGGCCCCATCGGCTGGGGCGCGCAGGTTGAAGTGGTCTCCTCCCTCCACCAGCACCAGGCGATGGCCCAAGGGGCCGATCCCGGCCTGGCGCAAAGGACTCACCGCTTCGGGATCCGGAGGAACGACCCAATCGCTGGTGCCGCTGACGATCAGGGTGCGGGCCTGGGCTTCGCCAACACGGCTCTGATCGAACAACAGCTTCAGCGGTGGGCTCACCGCCACCACAGCCTGCACACGCGGATCAGCAAGCGATCCCTGGTCCGAACCCTCGAGCCAACTGCACTGCAACACCCAACTGAGATTCCGCTCGGGATCGGCGGGGTCGTTGCAGCGTGCTTTCAACTTGCTGCTCGTGGTGTTCAGTCCACCCAGCTGCAGCGCCGCCGTGGCACCCCAGGAATGGCCCACAACCGCCACCAGGGATGGGGTCACCCCGGAGCCCGGCAACAAGCGGCCAGCTGCAACCCCATCCAGCACCGCGCTGACATCCAACGGACGCCAACGCATTTCTTCCGGTCCCGGCGGCGGCTGATCACCCATCAACATCGCCTGTTGCTGAGCGGAATCACTGCCGGGATGTCTGGGCAGCACCACGGTGTACCCGTTCATCACCAGCAGCCGAGCCCAACCCTCAAAGTTGGCGGGATCGTCCCAGAGACCATGGGAGATCACCACCAGACGACCATTGGCAGATTGCTGGGGTTGATAGGTGATCAGCGTGAGCGGCTCAGGACGATGCGGCACAGGCAGCGTCACCTCCTGCCGCCGCCATGCCGATGGATCAAGGGTGCCGATCGAAGCCGACGCAGGCGTCGCGGCAGTGGCCTGACGCAAAAGGCGCCTGGCCTCATCTTGATTGTTCTGAAGCCGCTGGGCATAGGCCGCAAGCGCCTGGAGATTGAGCGTGATGCGCTCCCCGGGAACCTGGCGCAACAAGCCGAGAAGGTGGGGTTCACCGGCGCGATAGGCCGCATCCAGCGCTGCCGCAATCACGGGCCCGCGCCCCTCGGGCGGCAGGCCCTCCACCTCCACCAGTTCAGAGGCGGCCAGCAAGGCCTGTTCGAACAAGGGCTGACCCAACGACTGCTGAACCACCCCGGTGATCTGCTCCGGTAAAGGAGCCGTGAGCAACTGCTCGAGCAGGCGCTGCACCGCACCATCACCGGCCCGGTCGAGCTCCTGAAGGTCGACATTGGCTCGAATCAAATCGGCGGCCGTGCGCGACTCACCGATCTGCAGCTGGATGGTCATGTCCATCACCGGCAGGCGCAGGTCCAACTGCTCTACCGCTGCAGCGGGAGTGGCAGTAAGACCGGGCATGCACCAGGCACTGCCGAAGGCAACGGCTGCAGCAACGAGGCGATGCGACAAAGAAAAGGTCATGCGGAATGCATCAGGCGGCGGCGAGCTCCGGGGCCGGGTGCTGCTCGAGCACCTTGCGTAGATAGCGCCCCGTATGGGATGTGGGGTGTGCCGCCACCTCCTCTGGCGTGCCGGTGGCAACGATCTGCCCGCCCTTGTCGCCGCCTTCCGGACCGAGATCAATGATCCAGTCAGAACAGCGGATCACATCAAGGTTGTGCTCAATGCAGATGATCGAATTGCCCTTATCGACCAACCGCTGCATCACATCCATCAGCTTGTGGACGTCATAAAAACTGAGGCCCGTGGTGGGCTCATCGATCAAATAGAGCGTTTTGCCGGTGGCCCGGCGTGACAACTCCGTGGCCAGCTTCACCCGCTGCGCTTCACCGCCGGAGAGGGTGGGCGCCGGCTGCCCCAGCTTCACGTAGCCCAGACCCACATCCACCAGCGTGCGCAGCCGATCCGCCGCCTGGGGAATCGCTGAAAACACATCGGCCGCCTGCTCGACGGTCATCTCAAGCACGTCGGCAATGGTGTGACCCTTGTAGGTCACCTGAAGCGTCTCCCGGTTGAAACGGGCGCCCTTACAGACATCGCACTGCACATACACATCGGGCAGGAAATTCATCTCGATCACGTTCACGCCCTGACCGCGACAGGCCTCACAACGGCCGCCCTTGACGTTGAAGCTGAACTGACCCACCTGGTAGCCCCGGGCCTTGGCCTCCACGGTGGCGGCAAACACCTGACGGATCGGATCAAAGGCGCCGGTGTAGGTGGCGGGATTGGAGCGGGGCGTCCGACCGATCGGTGACTGGTCGATCACGATCACCTTGTCGATCGACTTCAGACCCCGCAGCTCGGCGAGACCTGCCGGGAAGGGCACCTTGTGGCCGAGGCCGTGTTCCAGAGCGGGATGGAGCAACTCGTTCACCAGGGTGCTCTTGCCGCTGCCGCTGACCCCGGTGACCGACACCAGCCGCCCCAGCGGAAACTCCACGCTCAGATTCTTGAGATTGTTGCGGGCGCAATCAAGCAATTTGAGACTGCGACTGCCGGCGTTGCGACGCTCGGGCGGCGTCGGAATGGAACGGCGACCACTGAGATAAGCGCCCGTGAGGGACTGCTCCGCGGTCAGCAGATCCTCGAGCGACCCCTCCGCCACGATATGGCCGCCATGCACGCCGGCACCGGGGCCGATGTCCACCAGATGGTCGGCCGCGCGGATGGTGTCTTCATCGTGTTCCACCACCACCAGGGTGTTCCCCAGGTCGCGCAGACGCTCCAGGGTGGCGAGCAGACGATCGTTGTCGCGCTGATGTAAGCCGATGCTCGGTTCATCGAGCACATACAGCACACCGGTGAGTCCGGCACCGATCTGCGTGGCCAGACGAATGCGCTGCGCTTCACCGCCGGACAGGGTCATCGCCGGTCGATCCAGGCTCAGGTAGTCAAGCCCCACATCAAGCAGGAACCTCAGACGCATGCGGATCTCCCGCAGCACCAGATCACCGATCTGAATCTGGCGCGACGTCAGCAGCGGCTCTGCCCCCTCTGCGGCACCCACCCCCATCAAACGCTCGATCCGCTCCAGGGTCTGCCCCACACTCACGGCAGTCAATTCCGTGATCCGGAACGGACCCACGCGCACCGCCAGCGCTTCCGGGCGGAGTCGCTGCCCGGCACAGGTGGCGCAGGGCACCAGCTCAAGAAACTTCTCCAACTTCTGCCGCTGCGATTCACCACTGGCATCGCGTAGTTGACGCTCAAGAATCGGCAGGATCCCTTCAAAAGGCCGCTGATAACCCGCACTCTTGCGATAGCGACTGTCGGCCTGGATCAGAATGGGCTCGCGGCTGCCGTTGAGCAACACATCCCGCTGGTCATCAGTGAGCTGGTTCCAGGGGGTTTTGATCTCAAAGCCGAAGGCCTCGCCCACCGAATAGAGCAGGGAAAAGTAGTAGCTGTTGTCCTTCTCCGCCCAGGGGGCGACAGCGGCATACACCGGAAGCGAGGGGTCTGGCACCACCCGTTCGGGCGTGAACTTGCGCAGATGGCCGATGCCATGGCAGTCCTCACAAGCTCCGTAGGGGCTGTTGAAGGAAAAAAGGCGAGGTGAAAGTTCCTCGAACACAGCGCCATGTTCGGGGCAGGCGAAATTCTCGGAATACAACCGTTCCCGCTCGACCCCCTCCGGCAACGCCTCATCCTTTTTCGGCACCACCTCCACAACGGCAAGGCCATCACCGCGCTTGAGAGCGGTGCGCAGGGAATCGGTGAGACGTTCCTGAATACCGTCACGGGCCACGAGGCGATCCACCACCACATCAATACTGTGGGAATGGTTTTTATCGAGCTCAATGTTGTCGGCGAGCTCACGCACCTCACCATTGATGCGCACCCGGGCAAACCCCTCGGCCGCCAGGCCACTGATCAATTTGGTGTGGGTGCCTTTTTTGCCGCGCACCACGGGTGCGAGCAACTGATAACGAGTTCCCTCCGGCAGGGTGAGGATCTGATCCACCATCTCATCGATGGTTTGGGGTCGGATCGGGCGATCACATTGGGGGCAATGGGGTTCACCGGCGCGGCCGAACAACAGCCGCAGATAATCCTGGATCTCGGTGACCGTGCCGACGGTGGAGCGAGGGTTGTGGCTAGTGGATTTCTGATCGATCGAGATCGCCGGTGAGAGCCCCTCGATCGCATCGACATCCGGCTTATCGACCTGACCGAGAAACTGACGGGCGTAGGCCGACAGGCTCTCCACATAACGGCGCTGACCCTCAGCAAAGATCGTGTCAAACGCCAGGGAACTCTTGCCGCTGCCACTCACACCGGTGAACACCACCAGCTTGTTGCGGGGAATGGTGACGTCGACGTTCTTGAGGTTGTGCTGACGCGCTCCACGCACGCGGATCACATCCTCGAGCGAACCACCGCTGAGGTTGATCGGGCCCGCCGCATGCGACAGATCCTTCGGCTTCGGAGCGGGGCGCCCCATGCGGCAGCGTTCGGCAGCACCAGAGTCTACGGAGATTGATCCAGCTCAGGCTGCACGCTGTTCCAACAGGCTCGCGGCATAGGCGCGCGCCTCACCCAGATTGCCACCGGCCAGTTCCGCCAGTTCCTGCTCACGCGCCTGAGTGTCCCGCAGGTGGGACACTCGCGAACGGGTCTCGCCGTTCTCCACCGCTTTACTCACCCGGAAATGATGGTCGGCCGCTGCCGCCACCAGCGGTTGATGGGTCACACAGAACACCTGACGGTGGCGCGACAGGGTACGGAGCAGATCGGCCATCGCCCCGCTGACACGCCCACTCACGCCCGTGTCGATCTCATCAAACAGCAGGGTGCTGGAGCCATCCACGGCTGCCAGACAGGTCTTGAGCGCGAGCAGAAAACGCGACATCTCCCCACCCGATGCCACCTCCCCCAGAGGAGCGAGGGGCTGGCCGGGATTGGCGGAAAACAGAAACGACACAGCATCAGCACCAGCCTCGCCGGGCTCTGAGGGATCCACCGCCACCTGAAACCGCACATTGGCCAGACCCATCGGCCGCAGATGGGCCAGCAAGTCCTGCTCCAGCTGACGGGCCACCCGATGGCGGCGCTCCGTCAGCACACCGTTGCTCTGATCACGCTGCAATCGGGCCTGATATTCCTCCAGCTCCAAAGCCTGCACGGCCCCATCCGCACCACCAGGCTCCAGCTGTTCGCGCAGGGCATCGCGGAGCTCGCAGAGGCCGGCGAGATCCTGACCATGGCGGCGCTCCAACCGTTTCAGCAAAGCCAGACGATCCTGCAAGACATGGAGCCGATCCGGATCGCTCTCCAGGGCAGCGCCATAGGTCTCCAGATCCTTGATCAGATCTCGCACGGTGGCCTCAAGATCGAGGCAACGCTCCGCCAAGGGCTGCAGGGAGCTATCCAGGGCCACCATCTGCTGCAGTTCATGGCAGCAGGCCACCAGGTGATCCACCGCCGAAGGGGCCTGATCCGCTCCGTCCTGAAGGCGACCCACCAATTCAGCCAATCCCTCCTGCAGGCGAACGCCGTGCACCAGCCGATCCTGCTCAGCCGTGAGCACCTGAATCTCCAGCGGATCCTCCAAGGCGGCAGCCTCCAATTCCGCCAGCAGCTCCTGGCGCTCGCCCCAGTCGTGCTGCAGACGCTGATGATCGGCACGGGCCTGCTCGAGCCGCTCGAAGCACAACCGCCAGTGCTGCCAATGCTGACGCACCCGCTGCAGCAGCTCCTCCAGCTCCGGCCCGCCAAGACGATCCAACCAGCGCCGTTGCAGACCGGGCCTGGACAACTGCTGACTCTGCCCCTGCACCGTGAGATCAATCAGCAAAGGCCGTAACGACAGCACCTGCTGCCGATTGATCACCACCCCATTGACGCGGAAGCGACTGCTGAGCCGATCGTCCTGACGACGCCAATCGCGGCTGACCACCAGTTCCTGGTCGTCATCGAGGGGGAGATCATGGGCTGCCAACCAGGCGCGGAGTCCCGCCTGCACAGTGAACCGCGCTTCGATACCAGCCCGATCGCCATCGCGGCGAATCAACCGCTGGGCCGCCGTACCCTGCAGCCCGCCCAGCACGGCATCCAACGCATCCAACAGGATCGACTTGCCGGCGCCGGTCTCACCGGTGAGCACGGTGAAACCCTGCTGGAAATCAAGTTCCAGACTGTCGATCAGGGCAATGTTCTGCAGTCGCAGCCCGGTCAGCACGGCAGCTCCCGGTGGTCGCGTTGACCGTAGCGGCAGCCCAGCTCGTTTAGAAGGGGTGCACTGGCAAGGCCGGCCGTGATCGAACAGGAACTCGGGGATTTCATCGAAGCGTCAGGCCTGATGGCCTACGACCCAGCGGCGATCACCCGGATCTATGCCGGTCACCCCCAGCGGTTGATCCGACGCCTCTGGCAAACCCTGGTGCCGATCAGTCTGCTGCTGCTGGGTATCGGCAGCGATTGGATGCTGGGCCTGCTGAGGACGCCGGAACGGGCCCGACGCCGAGCGCGGGAATGCGCCGAACTGCTGGTGGACCTCGGGCCAGCGTTCATCAAAGCGGGGCAGGCCCTCTCCACCCGACCAGACATCGTTCCACCGGTGCTGCTCGAGGAACTGGCGCAACTGCAGGACCAGCTACCCGGATTCTCCAGTGACCTGGCGATGGCCTGCATCGAAGAGGATCTGGGGGTGCCCGTGCATGAACACTTCGACTCGCTGGAGCGCGAGCCGATCTCTGCCGCCTCCCTGGGTCAGGTGCACCGAGGCGTGCTGAAAGGCGGTCAGCCGGTGGCCGTGAAGGTGCAGCGGCCGGGGCTGCGGGAACAAATCACGCTCGATCTCTACATCGTGCGCAACATCGCCGCCTGGTTGAACCGCAACATCGGCCTAATCCGCAGCGATCTTGTGGCCCTGATCGATGAACTAGGGCAACGGGTGTTCGAAGAGATGGATTATCTCAACGAAGCCGCCAATGCCGAACGGTTCCGGGAGCTGCACCGCAACAATCCACGCATTGCCGTTCCGGCGATTTATCGGGATGCCACCAGTCGGCGGGTGCTGACGATGGAATGGATCGATGGTGTGAAACTCACCAACCTGGATGCGGTGCGGGCGATGGGCATCGATCCGGACGACATGGTGGAAGTGGGTGTGAACTGCAGCCTGCAGCAGCTGCTGGAACACGGCTTCTTTCACGCCGATCCCCACCCGGGCAACCTGCTGGCCCTCGAGGACGGAAGGCTGTGTTACCTCGATTTTGGGATGATGAGCGAGGTGAGCCGGGAGTCACGCACGGGCCTGATCCAGGCGGTGGTGCATCTGGTGAACCGCAACTTCAGCAAGCTCTCCAAGGACTTCGTCACCCTCGGCTTCCTAGCCGAAGACGTGAATCTCGAACCGATCGTTCCCGCCTTCGAGAGCGTCTTCAGCCAGGCACTGGAGATGGGCGTGAATCGGATGGACTTCAAGAGCGTCACCGATGACATGTCGGGCGTGATGTATCGCTTTCCCTTCCGGGTGCCGCCTTATTACGCCCTGATCATCCGCTCCCTGGTGACCCTGGAGGGGATCGCCCTGAGCGTGGATCCCGACTTCAAAATCCTCGGTGCGGCCTACCCCTACTTCGCCCGTCGCCTGATGGAGGATCCCGATCCGCAACTCCGCCAGAGCCTTAAGGAGATGCTGTTTGACGGTGACGCCTTCCGCTGGACCCGCCTGGAAAATCTGGTGGCCAGTGCGGCGAGTCAAGCCCAGCTGGACCTCGACACCCTGCTCGACCAGGTGCTCGATTTCCTCTTCTCTCCCAACGGGGGCATGCTGCGCAATCAATTGGTCGACGCGGTGGTCGACCGCCTCGATGCCCTCGGCTGGTTCACAATGCGTCGGATCAGCCGGCAGCTGCCACGGCGCCTGCAACCACCGGGCCTTATGGCATCGGCGTCCTGGCAAACGGCCGACGACGAGATGCTCGATCTCGAACCCATCCGTCAACTGGTCGCCGTGCTGCAGCAATTGCCGGGATTCCGCCCGGAGCTGGTGCTGCGACGCCTGCCCCGTCTGATGCGTGAACCTGGAGCGCGCACCATGGGCCTGAGTGTGGCCAAGGGACTGGCCGAACGAGGAGTTGTCCGCCTCGTGCGCGTCGCCGCTGGTGTTCCTGCCTAGATTCCGGGCGCTTGGAACAGGTCATGGTTTTGTCCACACCGAAGCGCTCGCGACGCCGTGCCCTGCTGGCCCTGGCCACGGGTCTCGGGTTGAGCATCAGCAGCCTGATCGCTCCGGCCCAAGCGGCCAAGGAGGTGGCCTTCGTGAGCGGCGCCTTCAGACGCTCGATTTCAGTGGCGGATCTCGCCTATCTGGCCGAAACCGGCAAAGCGCGAGGGCTGCTCGCTGACATTCTCAAACTCGGTCGTCAGGACCCGGCCGATGTGGCCAAGCTCCTGAACCAAAAACTGGACCTTCCCTTGGTGCTCACCAGTCGGCTGATGTCGACCCGCATCGGTGATGTGATCATCCGGCGAGTGGCCACGATCATTTATCCCCTCAAGGTGCCGGCTCCATCCGTGAGCGTTCCAGCGATCCGGGCCGGGGTGATCAACGGGTTGCAGATGGGCAGTGGCGGCCTCGATGCCATCCGTTTTCTCGAGGCCTATCCCGCCGAGGTGATGGAGGTGAACATCCCGGCCCTGATGGCGGTGGTACAGAAAGCCGAATCGATCGCTGGCCTGGTGAAATTCTTCTCTGAGTCGCCCCTGGACGGGCTGAAAAACGGCGACTCCTGAAGCGAAGTGCCGACGCCTCTCAACCCAGCCGCATAGATTCCTGGGGCCCTATGCGTTTTGCCGGTGTCTCTGCTCCAGAACCTGCGCAGACGGCTGACCAGCACCCCTGTGATGCAGGACTGGCCCGGCCTGATCGAGGCCTATCGGAGCTGGCTGCCGGTCAGTGATGCCACACCGGTGGTGACCTTGCGCGAAGGCGCCACCCCCTTGATTCCCGTTCCATCGATCGCCGAGCGGATCGGGCGGGGCGTGAAGGTGTTCGTGAAATACGACGGTCTCAATCCAACCGGGTCCTTTAAGGACCGCGGCATGACCATGGCGATCAGCAAGGCCAAGGAAGCGGGCTGCGAAGCGGTGATCTGTGCCAGCACCGGCAACACCTCAGCCGCTGCCGCCGCCTACGCCCGCCGCGCCGGCATGCGGGCCTTCGTGCTGATCCCCGATGGCTACGTGGCCCAGGGGAAATTGGCACAAGCCCTGGTGTATGGCGCCGAGGTTCTGGCAATCCGGGGCAATTTCGATCGTGCGCTCGACATCGTGCGTGAAGCCTCCGACCGCTATCCGGTCACCCTGGTCAACTCCGTCAATCCCTACCGGTTGCAGGGCCAGAAAACCGCGGCGTTCGAAGTGATCGAAGCCTTGGGTGATGCGCCGGACTGGCTCTGTATCCCGATGGGCAACGCCGGCAACATCACCGCCTACTGGATGGGCTTTCAGGAGTATCACCAGGCCGGTCGTAGCCGCACCCTGCCACGGATGATGGGCTTCCAGGCCAGCGGATCTGCCCCCTTGGTGAGCAACACCACGGTGGAGGATCCCCACACCATCGCCACGGCGATCCGCATCGGCAATCCCGTGAACCGGGAGAAAGCGATCGCCGCTCGCACCGCCAGCAACGGCGCCTTTCTCGATGTGACCGACGCGGAGATCGTGGCGGCCTACAAACTGCTGGGAGGCCAGGAGGGCGTGTTCTGCGAACCGGCCAGCGCCGCCTCCGTGGCCGGATTGCTCAAACGCAAGGAGGAGCTTCCCGCCGGAGCAACCGTGGTCTGCGTGCTCACCGGCAATGGCCTGAAGGATCCCGACTGCGCCATCAACAACAACGATGCCGCCTTCCATACCGACCTGGATCCGGATCTGGGCACCGTGGCCCGCGTCATGGGCTTCTGAGCGATCCGGCCCATCACCGCTCTCCCCACCGTTCATCACCACGGCTCAACCCCTCCGCGGAGGGGTTTTTTGATGCCCGATCGCACCAACCAACCCATGAACTGACTGCGGACAACCGCGATGAACCCGGACTCAAGGCCGTGGAAAACGAGGACAACCCGCCCACACGGACTAGCCCCACCCTCTCCACACCCTGTTGAAACTGTGCAAACCGGCACCCTCTCCGCACCCGGCGCCGCCATCTGCACAGCCCTGTGAAAAGCAAAACAAGCTGCTGGAGCTGGATTGGCAGGGTTTTCCACGCTTTCCCCAGCACCTCCTACGACTATTGATTTGATTTAAAAAAACAATCAATCCATTAAGCAGCAGATGAGTCGAACGTTCAGCGCCAACCGGTTGGGGCGATTGCGCTTCGCCCTGGCCTGTGAAACCGTGGGGAGCCGCTCAGA